>JBKAGY010000001.1:0-3579637 GCA_046290585.1 Henriciella sp.
TGGCGGAGAGGAAGGGATTCGAACCCTCGATACGCTTATCACGTATACTCCCTTAGCAGGGGAGCGCCTTCAGCCACTCGGCCACCTCTCCGCGAGGCCCAAACCCCTAATAATATCGTTGCAGGATGGCAAGCTTGGATGTGGCTATGGTGGCGGCTTTTCGCAGATAGGCTTGCAAGCGGGCGAGAGCGGGCCTATTCCGCCAGCATGAACAATATTACCCTACATAAAGGCGATTTGCCTGCAGGCTTGGATCTGGGATCGATCATCGCCGTCGATACAGAGGCGATGGGGCTTAATCCCGTGCGAGATGCGCTTTGCGTTGTCCAAATCTCTGCCGGTGATGGCTCAGCCCATGTCGTGCAGCTCGAGCGGACTTATGATTGCCCGAACCTCAAAGCGCTAATGTCAGATCAGGCAGTGCTCAAGATCTTTCACTTTGCGCGCTTTGATGTGGCCATGATGAAGAAATGGCTGGGCGTTGTGTGCGCGCCGGTTTGGTGTACGAAAATCGCTTCGAAACTGTCGCGGACTTATACTGATCGCCATGGCCTGAAAGATGTCACGCGCGAGTTGATTGGCGCGAACATGGATAAGTCCCAGCAATCTTCTGATTGGGGGGCGGAAGAGCTCAGTGACCAACAATTGCAATACGCTGCCAGCGATGTTTTGCATTTGCATGAGATCAGGACGGGATTACTCGCAATGCTTGAGCGGGAAGGGCGGGTTGAGCTCGCGCAAGCCTGTTTTGACTTCTTGCCGGTCCGCGCTGATCTTGATCTTCAGGGTTGGGACGAGACCGATATCTTCGCCCACAGCTAATCGATGCTTGCGAGAGTGTGACGGAACTGTCATGTCAAAGCGCTGTTCTCGCTGAATTTTGTCGCATAGTAGAGTTATATGAATACCGCCCACACTGAAATGTTGGCTCAATGGGCCCCGCAGCGCCAGATGACCCTGGCGCAAGCGCGGCGGCGGTCGAAATTTGTTGGGACTTTGCGGATGATGTTCGTTGCGGGTGCAGCGATCTCGGCCGGTGTGATTATCGGCCCGATTGCGGCGACTACGCTGACCGGGCCGGGCGAACAGGTCGATCAGCTGGCCGGTGATGAAGTGGTCACGATGGTCAATGCGCGCTTTACCGGACGCAATATAGCCGGCGAAGCCTATGTGATTACGGCAGCCGAAGCGCATCGCCGCCGCGCCGATCCGAATGTGATTAATCTCACGCGGCCACGTTTGGTTGATGATAAAGGCACTGAGGTCAGTGCGCCGGTGGGTGTGTATTATCAAAACGCAGAATATCTCGACCTCTTTCAAGCGGTGAAAGTCCGCGATCGGGAAGGGTATGAGTTTGAGACCACGGCGGCACGTGTGTTCGTTCTGGATGGCCGGGTGCAGGGCTTAGAACCGCTGAGCGGCAGTGGCCCTCTTGGCTATGTGCGCGCAGACTCGTATGAAATTGAAGATGATGGCGACCGGGTCATCTTTCGCGGGAATGTTGATTTAACGATTTACCCCGACGGAGATGGCGACGACGACGCGGGTGCAGTAGAAGAGTAGAGAATGGCCGTGAAGAAACTAATGACCGCGATAGGCGCCCTGACGCTTCTGACCAGTGGAACTGCGATGGCGCAAGTATCAGGCGAAGGCGGGCCGATCCGCGTCAACGCTGATCGATCTGAAGTGCTTGATAAAGAGCGCAAAGTTATCCTGATCGACAATGTCGATATCACCCAAGGCAATGCGCGACTGCGGGCAGATATTGTCACCATTGAATATGGAGCGACTGGCGACACGACGACAGCGGGGCTTGGGTCCAATTTCGGTGACATCCGCTCTATGACCGCGCGCGGGAATGTTTTCTATGTGACGCCAGACCTTAAGGCGAACGGCGACCTCGGCGTTTATGTAGCCTCGACAGACACAATTACGCTGACCGGCGACATCGTTTTGGTGCGCGGTGAAGATGTTGCAAAAGGCGAACGGCTGGTCATGGAACTCGAAGCCGGAAAGACAACCCTTGATGGCGGCGACAGTCAGGTCAATATGGTTATCGTCCCTGGCGAAGGGGACGGTCGATAAAATTCAATCTATCGACATAAGTGGAATTTAAGGCTGTTATTATAGGAGATTAGACCTAGAGCTAATCACTAGGGAGCTGAAACATATGGATCAGACTGGCCAAGGCCTCGTCGCAACTGGACTCGCCAAGACCTTTGGCAAGCGTCAAGTTGTCCATGATGTTTCGCTGAGTTTGCAGCGGGGCGAAGTTGTTGGGTTGTTAGGACCGAATGGCGCGGGGAAAACTACCTGTTTCTACATGATTATGGGGCTGATCGGCGCCGATGACGGGTCTATCCGCATCGACGGCGCAGATGTCACCGCACTGCCAATGTATCAGCGTGCGCGCCTCGGACTTGGATATCTTCCGCAAGAAGCCAGCATTTTCCGCGGCATGAGCGTCGAAGAGAACATTATGGCGGTGGTCGAGCTTGTCGAGAAAGACAAGTCGGAACGTCAAAACCAAGTCGATTCTCTGCTGGATGAGCTGCACATCACTCATCTGCGGTCACAGCCATCGACCAGCCTGTCGGGTGGGGAACGCCGCCGTGTGGAAATCGCACGCGCTTTGGCGTCTCGACCAGCCTTCATGCTGCTGGATGAGCCTTTTACCGGGATCGACCCTTTGGCGATCTCTGATATTTCTGACCTGATTGGTTATCTCAAAAACCGCGGTCTTGGTGTCTTGATTACAGATCACCAAGTGCGGGAGACCCTGCAAATCGTTGATCGAGCGTCGATCATCTATGAAGGCAGCGTTTTGTTCGAAGGGGCGCCGGAAGACGTCCTGAACAATGACGATGTTCGCCGAGTCTATCTCGGCCAGAGATTTGCGGCGTAGGGGACAGAGCCATGAGTGCGTATCAACGTTTAGACATGCGCCAGGGGCAATCCCTGGTGATGACGCCGCAACTGCAGCAAGCGATCAAATTGTTGCAGCTTTCAAACATCGAATTAGCCGAATTTGTTGCTGAAGAGATTGAAAAAAATCCGCTGCTAGAGCGCGGTGACACTTCAACTCAGAACGAATTCGAAGGCGAAGCCGACAAGTCTAAAGGCCGCGATGAACTTGCGCTGGATGGATCGGAAGGCATGGGCAACGCCCGGGACGCCGTCGATGCCTCCGACGCGGATATGTATGAAGCGGGAACCGGCTCAGACGAAGCGCGGACCGCGAATAGCCAATCAGGCCCGTCTGCGAGCACCGATTGGTCAAGCGTCGGATCTGGACGCGGCATGAGCGATGATTTCGATTTCGAAGGGTCTCTCTCAAGCGATAAGTCTTTGCATGAGCATTTGCATGACCAACTCGCGATGGCGGGCCTCAGCCAAGCCGATAGTCTCATCGCGGCGCGTCTGATTGACGAGACCGATGATGCTGGTTTTTGCAAAGTCGATCTCGACGAAGTGGCGCAGGCGCTTGGCGCCGATCCCGCCAATGTGGAAGCTGTCCTAGAGGTTTGTCACGGTTTTGACCCGACGGGGATCATGGCGCGCGATTTACCTGAGTGTTTGGCGCTGCAACTGAAAGAGCAGAACCGCTTAGACCCTGCCATGCAGGCATTCTTGGACAATCTCCATCTTGCGGCAAAGCATGATATTAAGGGCTTAGGCGAAGCGTGCGGCGTCGACAAAGAAGATGTTATGGACATGCTGGTAGAGCTGCGCTCGCTGAGCCCACGCCCAGCATCTGGCTTTGCGACGGAAGCGACCATTGCTGTGGCGCCAGATGTGTTCGTTCGGGAAATGCCAAACGGCATGTTTGCTGTCGAACTGAACAGCGAAACGCTGCCACGAGTGCTGATGGACAAAGCCTATTATGCCGAAGTCAGTGCGCTGCCGATGCGGGATCAAGAGAAAGAATTTATCTCTGAGTGTGCCGCGAATGCGACTTGGCTGATCAAATCGCTCGATCAGCGCGCTCGCACCATCTTGAAAGTCGCAAGCGAAATCGTTCGCCAGCAAGACGCTTTCTTCGCGCATGGCGTCGCGCATCTTCGCCCGCTCAATTTGAAGCAAGTCGCGGACGCGATCGAGATGCACGAGTCGACGGTTAGCCGTGTGACGAGCAACAAATATATGGCTACTCCGCGTGGCCTGTTTGAACTCAAATACTTCTTCTCGGCGGCGATCCCATCGACGGGTGGTGGCGAAGCTCACTCTGCCGAAGCCGTGCGTTATCGGATCAAGCAATTGATCGATGAAGAAGGCGAGAAGGTCCTGTCAGATGACAAGATTGTCGAAATTCTCACCGAGTTCGGCATCGAGATCGCGCGTCGGACCGTGGCGAAGTATCGCGAAAGCCTGGGCATTCCGAGTTCTGTTCAACGTCGCCGGATGTTGAAGGCAAGCGCTTAAGGCCTATCCGTCTATATCGACATCGCGTCCGCAATCAGATCCGCCTCAGCTTCACGCAGGATGGCTTCTTCGACGCCCGCACTGTGAACAGGCTCTTTGCCGACTTCAAGCATAACCGGCACTGCAAACGGGCTGATCTTGGGCAGGTCGTTGAGGACGATTTTACCTCGGACGCGCGTGAGCATGTCGGACAGGCGTCTAATGTCTAAGAACCCAGTCGCCGCGTCGTGGCGCGCGGCTTGGAGCAAGATATGATCTGGTTCGTGGCTCCTTAGGACGTCATAGATGAGATCGGTTGAAAACGTGACTTGTTTGCCGGTCTTCTCTGCCCCCGGCATGCGCCGTGCGATCAGGCCCGATATCTGCGCGCAATGGGCAAAATGGCGTTTCATCAAGACAGCCTCTTCGAGCCATTCTTCGAGATCATCGCCGAGCAGGTCCGGCGCGAAGAGGGCATCCATATCAAGCTCACCCATTGGTTCCATCGCCCAAACGGCCATCGCATATTCGGAGGCCACGAACCCCAAAGGTTTCGCGCCCATGCGATCGAGCCGGCGGGTCAACAGCATTCCCAGTGTCTGATGTGCCAATCGGCCTTCAAACGGATAGCAAGTTAGGAAAAACCGTTCTCCGCGTGGGAAAGTTTCCACCAGCAGCTCATTCTCGTCCGGAATAGTCGAACGCTCGTCTTGGACTTCAAACCATTCTCGAACTTGATCGGGGAGGGCAGGCCAGCCATCGCGATCATGGATCATTTTCCGAACCCGCCCGGCCAAAAACTGTGTCAGGGGAAATTTTCCGCCATTATAGCTCGGAATGGCGGGATTTGTGTCGACTGGTGCCCGTATCGTCAGGCAATCTGTTTCCCGTACGCCTAAAAAGCGAAGAATCTCGCCTGCAAAGAGAAAGGTGTCGCCAGGGGTCAACGTTGAGATGAAATATTCTTCGATCTCGCCAAGTTTTCGCCCGGCGCGAAGGGCGGTACGGCCAGTCGTCTGTCCGGCTTTATCTTTGCCAATGCGGCTGGCGAGGCGGACGTTTAGGTGCTGGGCCTCAACGATGGCGCCTACATTCATCCGATGCTGCTGCTTGTCGCGCTGTGTGCGGGCGAACCAAACCCCTGAGCGTGTGCGCGTGATCCGTTTAAATCGGTCATAAGTCTTGAGGGCATAGCCGCCGGTTGCGACCAGATCGACGACCCGCTCATAGGTCTCCCAATCTAAGTCTCGATAAGGGGCGGCGGCGCGGACCTCGTCAAACAGAGCGGTCAAATCAAACCCTTCACCGCAGGCGCGTCCCAAAATGTGCTGCGCTAAAACATCCAGCGCGCCCTGGCGGATGGGTTCGCCGTCGATTTCCCCCGCTTCGACCGCCGCTTCAGCGGCGCGGCATTCGAGAATTTCAAAGCGATTGGTCGGAACCAGCATCGCTTGGCTTGCTTCATCCATCCGATGATTGGCTCGGCCAATGCGTTGGACGAGGCGCGCCGCCCCTTTAGGCGCGCCCATCTGGATAACTAGATCAACCTCGCCCCAATCAATGCCGAGGTCCAACGTGGAGGTGCAGACCACGGCTTTTAACTGGCCTGCAGCCATTGCGGCTTCGACTTTTCTCCGCTGTTCTTTGGCAAGTGAGCCATGATGAAGCGCGATCGGCAAGCCATCCTCATTCGCCGACCATAATTCCTGGAACATGAGTTCAGCTTGAGAGCGCGTATTGACGAAGACCAGCGACATGCGGGCCGCTTTGATTTGCTCATACACTTCGCCGACTGCAAATCTTCCGGAATGGCCAGACCAAGGAATGCGCTCGTCAGAGATCAGAATGTCGACATCGGCGTGAACACCGCCTTCAGATTCAATCAGTTTTGGTTGGTCCTGCCGGACACCGAGCCAGGATTGCAAAACCGCTGGGTCGTGCACCGTCGCTGAAAGACCAATAAACCGGCACGCGGGCGCCCATTGTGCAAGAGTCGCGAGGCCGAGGTTTAATAGATCGCCGCGTTTGCTCGGCGCAATGGCGTGGATCTCGTCAATGATCACGCATTTTAGGTCTGCGAAAAACTCCGCCGCATGATCAGAGGCAATGAACAGCGCGAGTTGTTCTGGCGTCGTGAGGAGAATATCCGGCGGCGTTCGTCTCTGCCTTTGCCGTTTATGGGCAGGGGTATCGCCGGTCCGCGTCTCGATCTTGATGTCGAGGCCCATTTCTTCGACGGGGGTCATCAAGTTCCGGGCGACATCAACGGCCAGAGCCTTAAGCGGAGAGATATACAGCGTGTGCAGGGCCGGGCGATCACTGTTTCGCTTAGATTTGTCGGAGAGCTCAATCAGGCTGGCGAGAAAGCCTGCCAGCGTTTTGCCGCCACCTGTGGGGGCGATTAGAAGCCCGCTCTCTCCGCGTAGGGCGGTTTCCGTCAATTCGAGTTGATGTGCGCGGGGCGCCCAACCGCGCTTACTAAACCAGCGGCCGAACACGTCTGGCAGAACGAACGGAGGAGCGATTGTGTCAGGCATCTCCTCTCATCTAGCGCACTCTTCTGGTCTTTTGCAGATTTTTCATCTGACATTCAGCCAGGACTTGGTCTTAAAGAGGTTTGAGTATTAGGAGCCTCCATGTCCCGAACAATTATCCTGTCCGCTTTCGCCGTTTCGTCAGCGCTTTCCGCTTCTGCAGACCCGGTCTTGGAAATGATGCGCAGCGTCTCGAAAGAGGGGCCAGTCTATGCCTATGAAATGACTTATTCAGGTGAGGGCGTCGTCGCGACCGGCAAAATTGACCCGAGCCAACCCGAAGGACAGCGCGTTGACTTGTACACGCCTGAAGAGAGCGAATTGTCGGACGAGTTCCGCGAAGGATTGGAGGAAATCGATGCTGAGGCTGATGGCGACATCTGGTGCACCGATTTTGCCGAGATGGTGCCCCTGGATGCCGAAACCGTGTCTCAAGACCAAGGCACAGTCACATATGCTTTTACACCGGTCCCAGACGCGGATGCCGATAAGACTGAGCAAAAAATGATGAAGAAGCTGAATGGTCAGGTGACTCTCGACAAAACCGATGGTGCCGTTCTGGCTTTCAATATGAGGCTCCCAAAACCGTATAAGCCGGCCATGGTAGCTAAAATCAATCGGTTCGAGATGGCCGCGTCTTGTACCCGCGCACCGGACGGCCGTACTTATGTTGAGCGGTTCGATTTCGATATCGCAGGTTCAGCGATGATGCAGAGCTTTGAAGAAACCGTCACTCGACAAATCACCAAACTCTTGGATCCCGTCGGCTAGTCATCCTCTTCGGCTTCGGCGGCCGCTTCAGCCGCCAAGCGGGCGCGTTCGGCCGCATCGAATGACGCCACGATATCGCCTGTGAGTTTCGCGATTTCAAAGCGCGGCTCACGCGCGACATCAAAGCCGCGGCGGACGATGACCAGATCTCTAGACGGTACAATGACCATATGTTGTCCGCGGTTCCCAAGGCCTGCAATCGTATCAATCGGGGCACCATCGACGCCGCCAATCAGCCAGAACGATCCCGCATAGCCGAAATCGCCGTCAGGTTGCGCTGATGAGGGGTTGGAAACGAAATCCATCCACCATTCCGGTAAGATGCGTTCGCCGCCCCAGATCCCGTCTTGGAGATAAAGTTGACCAAGACGGGCCATGTCCCGAGCGGTCATCCAGACTTGCGATGATGACATGTAATCACCGTTCCAGTCGGTTTCGAGCGTTGTGTGGCGGGCGCCGATTTTGTGGAGCACGCTCGCATAGGGAAATGCACGATACGCGGCATCGTTATTCAGCGCTTCACGCAAAGAGCGCATCGCAATCAGTGTATCCACGTTGGAGTATTTGAACCGAGAGCCAGGAATGGCTTCCATAGAACGCGCAGCGAGCGTGTCAGAGATGCTTGCCCCGCCGAAATAAAGTCGATCGGTTCGAGAGCCTGGGGAATTCGATTCCAGGCCGCTGGTCATATTGAGGACATTGCGAAGGGTGATGAATCGGCGGGGGTCTCCCCCTTTGTTGAAGTCCGAAATCACCGCTTCATTGTCGAGGCCAAGAAGCCCCTGATATACAGCTGCGCCGATGATGGTGGATGTAAGCGATTTCGCGACAGACCAGGTGCGCTGCGGCGTGGTGCGATCTATGCCGCGGGCATACTGTTCCGCTACCACCTGTCCTTTGTGAAGCACGATCACGGCGCTGGTCCGCGTGCCTTCGCCATAGGTGCTTCCATCGAAGGCGAAACTGACAGGTACGCCAAGTAAATCGAGGGCGAACGTGTTCTCAGTCAGGGTAACATTGTCGCCAAGTGCGGTGGTGTTATCCGGCGCATCCATGCTTGGCATATTGAGCAAGCTTGGGAGCCAATCAGTTGCCGTCGGTGGGGTCCCGATTGGCAGCAAAGAGCACCCGATGCCTGGCCGCCAGACTGCAGCGCGAGGATTCAAATATCCATCAAACTCAACGATCACGGTCTTTTCTTCGGCGATGATCTCAGCGTCACCGATTTCGTCCATTACCGGTCGATAATCGACATAGATGCCAGAGAGTTCATTTGCAGCAATCTCTGAGAGGCTCTGACCGGCGTTGAAATAACCGCTACACGTGAACAGGGCTTTGTATCCTGCTGCTAGCGCGCGTTTCGTGGTATCACTTGGGGCATAGTCTTGTGCTAAGGCGACCGAACTCAAAGCTAGTGTTATTCCAGCGGCTAGGGCAGCAAGACCACGCATTTCAAACTCCTCGGTGAACGGTATCAAACCAACTTATGCGCGTTTGCTTATCGGCTGCAAGCGGCGGAAATGGGGCAGTGTTCGAACGTCGCGAACGAGATATAACAAGGCCATGATCCGACCAGATTTATTGCTGCACGAAACGCCAAAGGGGCTCTATTGTCCGCCCGGTGATTTCTATATCGATCCGGTGCGTGGCGCGGTTGATCGGGCGGTCATCACGCATGGTCACGCTGACCACGCTCGCGCCGGTCATGGCGCTGTATTGGCGACGCCTGACACGCTCAAAATTATGGCGGCCCGTTATGGTGAAGCGTTTACCGCAAGCCGTCAGCCGCTCGAGTTTGGCGAAACGGTTGAGATCAATGGCGTCACGGTCTGGCTGGCGCCCGCAGGACATATTTTGGGTTCGGCTCAAGTTGTCGTGGAATGGCGCGGATTGAGGATGGTCTGCACCGGCGATTATAAGCGCCGGCAGGACCCAACCTGTAAACGGTTTGAAGTGGTGTCGAACACGCATGTCTTCATCACCGAGGCGACGTTTGGATTGCCGGTATTTCGCCATCCCGATGACCGGGCCGAGATGGCGAAGCTTCTGCACAGCGTCGAACTGTTTCGCGAGCGAACCCACCTGGTCGGGGTCTATTCCTTAGGCAAAGCCCAGCGCGTGATCGCTCTATTGAGGGAGGCGGGATACGATCGCCCGCTCTATATTCATGGCGCCCTAGAGAAGCTCTGCACTTTATATGAGCAAAGCGGGGTCAAACTCGGCGAATTGCGACCCGCGACGCTCGAGAATGGTCAGCGCGGGGAGAGCGCGCAATTCGCGGGAGAGATCGTTTTAGGACCGCCTGCGACCTTCAATGATAAATGGGGTCGCCGATTTCCTGACCCGGTGACCTGTTTCGCATCAGGCTGGATGAGCGTTCGTCAGCGCGCAAAACAACGCGGGGTCGAGCTCCCCCTGATTCTATCTGATCATGCGGATTGGGACGAGTTGACGCAAACGGTTCGAGACGTAGATCCAGAAGAATTGTGGATCACACATGGTCGTGAAGATGCGCTTGTACGCTGGGCGGAACTCGAAGGACGTAAAGCAAGGCCGCTTCGGCTGGTCGGTTACGATGAAGAAGGGGCGTAAGCGTTGACGCTTATTCAGCTGCAACGAGCGTGAGCTCTGAGCCGTGTGATTCGAGCGTGTCTGAGATCACTTCACCAATTGCGCAACGGCACTTGCCGCAATTAAACTGACACCCATGATGAGCTTGCACCGCCTCTGGTGAGCGCGCGCCAGCTTCCACGGCTTCGCGAACTCCAGTCTCGTTGATACGGCGGCAGATGCAAATGATCATGAGAATGATTTGCATCATCTGCGAATGATTGTCAAGAACGATTCTCATCTAGCTCCCCATTTTGGCGCAAGAAACGGGTGGCGCCCGGCAAAAGGGCTTGGCATTGTCAGCATATGACGACTGTATTGATGCCTTTGAACGAACGATGCGCGGCCTATGACCGTATGGCGGACGCGCTAGAACACCTTGGTGAAACCTGGCGAGACTGGCCGGATTTAAGAACTTGCGCTTCCGCTGTGGGGCTTTCTCCCAGCCATTTTCAGCGTGAATTTACGAGATGGGCCGGGATCAGCCCGAAACAGTATCAAGCGAGTTTGGCGCATGCTGAGGCGGGCGACCTGCTCCGCCAAGGCGCCAGTGTTTTAGACACAACCTTTGAGACCGGGATGTCATCGCCGTCTCGGCTCCACGATCTGTTCATTGCCCACGAGGCGCTGTCTCCGGGTGAGGCGAAAGCGTCAGGGCAGGGGGCGCGACTTTCGATCGGCAAAGCGTCGACGCCGTTTGGAACGGGCGTGTTTTTGATTTCTCCGCGAGGCCTATGTGGTCTCGGCTTCGTCGACGACGCGGCCGTGGAAAAAACTGGATTTGAGCATCCGGGCTATAAGGAAGACCAAGTGTTCGCGGATATGGCTGCACGATACAAGAATGCAGACATCCAGCGCGATGATACAGAGGCCTCGCGTTGGGCCGCAAAAGTCTTTGGCGATGGAGGGGAGATACCTTTAGCGCTCTATGGAACCCCCTTTAGACGCCAAGTTTGGCGCGCACTGTTGGAAATTCCCGCAGGAGAAACATGGACTTATGGTGAGGTGGCACGCACCGCCGGAAACGAGAAAGCGGCTCGCGCGGCGGGTACAGCAATTGGCGCAAATACAATCGCATGGCTGATTCCATGCCATCGCGCGCTTGCATCTGACGGTAGGTTACATAATTACCATTGGGGTACGGCGCGAAAACGCGCCATGCTAACGTATGAAAAGGTGCACACGGCGATCTAGAGGTCGGCAAGTTCACCGCAGGGAGGTGGACGGATGTTTGTCGATAATTTTACACCGATCTATTATTTGATGTTTGCGCCAATCGCGATCTGGGCGGCGGTTTTGGTCTGGCGTTGGATAAACGCCCCCGCGCTCGGCGAGCAGGTCTATGATTCGAATGTCGAGAAGGGTTTGATCAGCGATCGAATTCCGCGACATGAATTTGTGCGCAGTTTTGCGAACGCTGAGCGCCCGCGTCTCGGCATCTATCAATGCGGTGTAGCGTTGTTTGCCTTACTCATTCTTCCGATGATCGTGTCGGCTTTTTACGGCATGACGCAGCGGATGAATAATTGGGGTGAAGACAACATTCAGTTCACTGTCCGCCAGCAGAACCTGGGCAATATTCTCGGCGACTTCATGACCATTCTAATCATTATGGCAGTCAATGTCGTTCTCCTCGCCGCGGTTACCTATTTCTATTATCGGAACCGTCCGCCATCGCTGAGATCAGAAATCCGCCGGCTTGAGGAGCAATATAAATGAGTGTTGAATTTCTACACGCCATGGTGCGGGTGACCGATATTGATGCGGCGCTAAAATTCTATGGCGATGGGCTTGGACTAAAAGAGTTGCTGCGCTTTGACAGCGAAGAAGGCCGGTTCACATTGGTCTTCCTGGCGTCCCCTGATGATATTGAACGCTGCGGCGGTGTGCCGGAAGGTGTGCGGCCGACGCAAATGGACATTCCAATGGTCGAGCTAACTTATAATTGGGATCCAGAAGACTATCAGGGTGGCCGAAATTTCGGGCACCTGGCCTATAAAGTCGGCAATATCTATGAAGCTTGTAAGCGGTTCCAGGCGCTTGGTGTGGAGATTAACCGTCCGCCGCGAGATGGTCGTATGGCATTCGTCCGTTCACCGGACGGGATCTCTGTCGAGCTCCTACAAAAAGGCCAGCCACTCGCGCCGGAAGAACCTTGGGCAAGTATGGAAAATATTGGCGCTTGGTGACTTAAGCGGAATATTCAAAGCTCGTGAACATTACATCCGCGGGCTTCTAGGATCGGTTTCAATTCCCAATAGGCGCGTGGCGTCCGGTAAAGCGGAATGCGTGGATGCAGATGGTGGATGATATGATACTGCATCCCTAAAGATCCGATATTTCCGAGAACAGACCGGAAGCTGCGTGTATCGCGATAGCGCCCAGTTGTGTCGCCAGGGTGATGCGGGGCCCAGCTCAAATAGAATTGGATATAGGTCAGGCCGATATGCCGGGGCAGCCACCACAATAGCGCTGCTTCGATCGCATATCCTGACCATGCCAAGGCGAACAGAATGCCGAAATGGATCAGCTGGTAAATCACGCCGTCTAGAACAACGTCTTGACGTCCGATCCGTTCGAGGATGGCGCCATAGGCGTTTAAACCGCCCTCCGCGCGCGGCTGGCGGTAGTAAATGCTTCTCCAAATCGCATCCAGCGGGCCGTTGGCATGGCTGGCATAATCTGGATCTTTTTCAGGGTCATTGGCGTGCTTATGGTGTTCCATATGCGTGTATTTCGCGACCCGATAGGGCAAGACGAGCGGAATGATCGAGATGTGGCCAACCAATTGATTAAGCCATCTCAGTTTGCTGCCAGGCTTGGCAATAATATCGTGTTGGGCTTCGTGGCTGGGGAGATATGAAAGCGCAATATTTACGGTCGCAATGATGAAGCCGAGCCAAAGCGGGATGACCCCAAACATCACCAGCGGCCATAGGCTGAGCCAGACGAAGAAATTGGTGAACGCCCAAATCACAGCTAAATAGGGGAATTTGTCGATATGCCGAGCGGCAATATCGCGCTCCATCCGCAACAGCTCTCCTTCCGAAAGTTGCGACAAGTCTTGCGCGGAACTCATACCCATCTCCCTCTAAATTGTGCAACGAGCCCTAAAGTGCCGCCAACCAACAGTCCGGTCACAAGTGGCGTCAGGCCGAAAGGCGGCGTCCAGGCCATGGCTTGAATGATTTGCGAGGTCAGGGGCGCGAGAAACGCGAGCCCAAAGAGCAAAGGACCGAGATAGAAGATCGTTTTGAGCACCGTAATCATGCGCTCTTATTGCAAAAAATGACGCAGGCGTCAACTTTCTAAATTGAGCGCTCCTTCTGGAACGCGATCGTCACTTCACCAATACGTATCCCGAACCGTGTGACATAAGCACGATTGATCAAGACATTGTCTTCGAGCAGGTACATCCAGTCGTCGAAACCAACATTCCAGACACTGTCGCCAACTTTCAAATCGACTTTGTACTTCCAATTGAAAGCATTGCCGACAACTTTGCCTTGCGCATAGTCTGGGACGTCGCCCGCAATTCCGCGATACGCGCCATCTCCGAGGATATCGATGGTCCAAACGCGCGTATCCCGTTCGCCATCATCGTAGAGAAAGCGCTCATCAAGGGTTAGAACGCCATTCTCCACCGTGCCGGTGATATCGACTTTGAAACTGCGCCGAACTTTGCCAAACCGGTCTTCAAACACGCCATAAGCAGTCGTCTCGCCCAGAAAATAGTCTTCCAGGACGAGCTGTCGGGGTGCTTGCGCAAATTCTTCGAGTTGAGGGCCAGCAACGCAGCCTGTTGCAACAGCAGCGCTGGTGGCAACAGCGAGTGTTGGAGCGAATAAATCTGAGAGGCGCATAGAGCAGGACTTTCTTATCGTTGTCCTGTCTACGCGCCTCAATCCGGATTGGTTTACATTGGCGTGCGCCTAGTAAAGCGTTGCGAGTGCTTTCGCGTCATAATCTGCAAGCTCATCGGTGCGCCCGTCTTTGATTTTTTGGGCCCAGAATGGGTCTTGCAGCAGGGCTCGGCCAACAGCGACTAGATCGAACTCGCCCTTGTCGAGACGCTCAATCACATCAGAAATTGGGCGTGTTTTAGAATCTTCACCGGCAAAAGCGCCGATAAAGTCTGAGGACAGGCCAACCGAGCCGACCGTGATTGAGGTTAGGCCGGTTATCTTCTTACACCAGCCAGCGAGATTGAGACCGTCATCGCCATCGACTTCTGGGAATTCCGCTTCCCACCAGCGACGCTGGCTGGCGTGGAGCGCATCCACCCCAGCATCAGCAAAGACATTTAGGAATGCTTCAAGCTCCTGCGGCGTTTCCGCGAGGCGCGCGGTGTACTCTTGCTGTTTCCATTGCGAAAAGCGCAGGATGATCGGCATATCGTCGCCAACCTGTTTGCGGCATTCTTTGATAATATCTCCCGCAAAGGTGGCGCGTTGGGCGAGGTCGCCGCCATACTTGTCTTCGCGCGTGTTCATCACATTCCAGAAGAACTCATCGATCAGATAACCATGCGCGCCATGAATTTCGATCGCGTCAAAGCCGAGACGTTTGGCTTCTCCGGCGGCGTTTGCATACGCCATGACCATGTCAGCAACATCGCTTTCGCTTGGCTCAGGCTGTACTTGCTTGCCTTTATGGGTGCGACCAGACGGGCTGTCAGAGATCGCGTCTGGATCTGGGCCCGTGCCAGGCTTACGCATCATGCCGACATGCCAAAGCTGCGGAGCAATCTTGCCCGGCGTTTTGTGCACAGCGTCAACCACATTCGACCAGCCGGCGAGGGCATCAGACTTGTGAAAGTTCGGAACCCGCGGATCACTGGATGCGCCACCGCGATCAACCGTCGTGCCTTCGGTGATAATCAGGCCCACATCGGCATCGCCGCGACGTCCATAATATTCTGCCACATCTTCTCCTGGAACGCCGCCCGGCGAGAATGAGCGAGTCATTGGGGCCATTACGACGCGGTTGGGGAGAGTGAGGCCGCGAAGCTTGTAAGGTTCGAACAAAGGTGAAGAGCTGGACATGGAAAGATCCCTTTTCAATCAGATGCCGTATGTGCGGGCAGAGCATTCCACTCGCAAGTTTGACCCCGCGGCAAGATTCTGCCCTTTATTTTTCCTAATGTATTCAGAACCTATTCAGGCGAGCGAGCGCCTAGTGAATCGCAAGCTGCCGGGAAGAAAGCGATGAAAAAGACCCTGTTTGCCACAACATGCGCCTTAATCGGTGCTGCCGCATGTACGACGCCTGGAATTAATTATGAGGCGCGCCTCATGCCAGAGAGCCTTGCAGCTGCTGAAACACGTACGGTGCAGGTCGATCGCTTTCGGGGTCCTGGCGGCGGCTGGTATGCGCGCCAGTTCGAAACCATGATCGCAAATACCGTGTTTGATGGCGCGGCCTGGTTTACGCTTGCAGACTTTGAATATGGCGTTCCCGGAGGGACCCCAGCGGGCACCTATACCGGACATGTCGATATCGATGATTATGATTGGCATGAATATCACCGCACGACGAGCAAGTGTATCGAATGGGATGGCCTTTTTGATTGCGAGACGCGCGTCGATGTTGAAGAGCTTTGCGTCGAAGAGCGCGTGAATGTCAGTGCCCACCCACGCTTAATCGATGCCGACACAGGTGAGGTCGTGTTCTCGGGTTCATATGGCGGTTCATCAAGCCGAGAAAACTGCTTTGAAACTGGCGTTTATGACGGCGCCTTCAACAAGAAGATCAAGAAAAAGCGCCGTCGGCACGGTCTGTCCGGCTATCACTCAATCGGCTTTGCTGGCTTAGACGCGCCCGCTGATCTGGTTCGAGACGCTCTGTTCGAAACGCTCGCGCCGATCCGCAGAGATATTGCGCCGCGAAACGCGACCGTTCGCGCGACATTTATTACCGAGGCGCTAGACCCAGTAGCCCGCGCCGATCCACGCTTTCAGCAGGCTTTGGACATCTCGTCTAAAGATCCTTTTACCTCCTGTGCGATGTGGACGGGGATGGCCGAAGAATATCCAGAAGCGCCTGCGGTGATCCACAATTTGGGCGCTTGTGCCGAAGCAACGTCGGATTTCCAATCGGCTCAAGGGCATTATGCCAAAGCGGCAGAGCTTTCGGTCAAATTTAGTTCCGATGGCGTGACAGCAGGTGGCGACTTTTTGAAAGCGCTGAGAAAGCTATCAAACCAGCGGTCAGATTTGGAAGTGCTTGAGGAGCTGACGGCTCCATGGTTGCCAGTAGACAGCGAGGCTGAGGCAGCTGCGGCCGATTCTTAAAGCCCGAGGACGGCGAGGATGGCCGCAGCTGCGGCCGCCAAACCAAACAGAAGGGTCAAACTTACCGCGAGGATGCGCTGGGTCTTTCCCGGCGCTTCTTCTTTTCCATCGCTGGATTTGATCGACCCCAAGGTCCAACGGTTAGAGAAAAACCCTGCAGCAGCAATCAACGCTAGGATTCCGGAAACTGTGGCGCCGCCAAGGATGGCGAGCCCGGCGGCCACGAGCAGGATGACGGCGATCGGGTCAGAGGCCGATTTGAGCAATTCACGCACATGTTTCTCGGCCTGTGTAGCGGTCAGGTGATCGTAAGAGGTGTTGGGTGAAACAATCGCCGCGATCCACGCAGCCCCTACAGAAAGGCCGATCAGCAATGCAGCGCCGTTTTGGCCAAAGTCGCGAATGGTGTCTAACATCCAAATCCTCCGATCCGGCCATGCTAATGGGATTGTCTCTGCTCGGGTAGTGAAATTACAGGTGGCGCGGCGAGAGGGCTTGCATGACCTGAGATTGATGATGAATTTGAGCCTATATCAGGAGCATTGATCATGCAGGTTCTTCAAAGCGATGCCCCTTTGATCGTCTATGTCGATATTAAAAGCCCATACGCCTTTGTCGCGATCCGGCCGACTTTAGCACTCGAGGCCGAACTCGGGCTCCAATTTGATTGGCGCCCGCTCACTTTGGACATTCCCAGCTATCTCGGGTCGGCGGAAAAGAAGAAGGGTAAAGTCGTCGCCTCGAAAGGGCGGAGCCAACGCACCTGGAACGCCATCCGCTATTCGTATCGGGACGCCCGCCGCTATGCCCAGCGCCAAGGCCTGATTTTGAAAGGGACTGAGAAGATTTGGGATTCGACATTGCCCAATATCGGTATCCTCTGGGTGATGCAGGCCGCTCGAGATCGCCTTGGTGATTATTTTGAAGCGGTCTATCCGCCATTCTGGCGCCGCGAGCTAGATATTGAAGATATCGCGGTGGTCGAAGGCTGCTTACGGCAAGCAGGTGTGGACGCAGAAGGTTTTGCGGACTTTGCCATCGGCGATGGACGCGATCAGCATGATCAACGTCAACCGAAATTTCACTCAAACGGGATCTATGGCGTTCCGACTTATGTGCTGGGCGATGAGATCTTTTTCGGGCGCGAGCATATTCCCTATTTGCGCTGGGCATTGACCGGAAAGAGCGGTCCGGCGCCAGATATTGCTTATGAGATTGCCGCATGCTGACCGTCTATTTGGATTTCAAATCGCCTGGCGCGTATCTCGCCATGGCGCCAACTTTGGCTTTGGCGCAGCGACGATCGCTTGAAGTGAATTGGAAACCGTTTCGCGTCGTCGAGCGAGATGTCCCGAAGCTTGGCAAAGAAGAAACCGTTGGCGAAAGCCATCGCCGCGTCCGCGCGGAGTCACAACGCCAACTCGCCATCAAATATGCTGCGCATCAGGGGATAGACCTCAAGTTTCCTGAAACGCCTGGCGTCACTGATCTGGCGCTTGGCGCTTTGAGTGCGATTGAGGGAGACCCGCTTCCATACATAGAAGAGGCGTTTGAAGCTTATTGGGAAGCTCACGCGAACCTAGACGATCCGTCAGTGCTCCAATCCATCCTCGATCAGAGTGGGACGTCGTTGACGATTGATCTCGAAGACGTTCGAGCGCTTCTCGAAACCGCGCAAGAGCAAGCTGAAGAGTCCGGCATTGTCGGGGCGCCCGCCTATGTCATCGCGGATCAGATCTTCGTCGGGCGCGAGCACTTGCCTTGGATCGAAGAGCTCGCGCAGGCGTGTTGAGCCTAAAAGCGCTTAGTCGAAGCCGACAAACACTGCGCCGTCTTCAACAGGCTTGCGTTTCGAGACGACAGCATTGGCGGGGAAGCTCTCATCCGGCCAACCCATGGCGACGCAAATCATGATCACTTGATCTTCTGGAATACCAGCATGCTCGCGCACCACGGGAGACTGCATGATGCCTTGCGAATTGATCACGCAGCCAAGACCTTTCGACCAAGCGGCATTGACCAGAGAGTTGACGACACCGCCGCAATCAAAGGGTGCGATATCAGAACCATGGATCGACTTGTCATAGGTCACCACAATCGACACTGGCGCATCAAATTGGCGAAACCCGCGCAAGACCCAGTCTTGGCGTTTCTCTTTGTCATGACGCTCAATGCCCATGGCTTGGAAGAGTTGGATGGCAATTTCGATTTGGCGCTCTCGGTGCGCGCCTTCATAACCAGGACCGCGCCGAAACTCGCGCGTGTCCGGCACGCCCGCCAGGTTACGTTCGACATTGCCTTTGCGGATTTTGTCGAGTGGCTCACCGGTCACCACATAGAAATTCCATGGCTGTGTGTTGAGTGAGGTGGGGGCCCGCATTGCCATTTCGAGCACTTCAGTGATCAGCTCTTTCGATACTGGCTTTTTTTGGAAGCCGCGGATGCTGCGGCGGCCCATGACCACGTCTTTATAGTCCATGGCGTGTCTCCTCACGTCTCTTACGGTTTTCTACGTATCGAACAGGACGACGACGTGAAGCCATGTCTCAGCGTGAAGTGAACCTTTTTGGCAGAGCCAGCGACTATCACTATGCAAGCCAAAAGGAGGCCGCTGATGGCAGGGCAGGAAACAGAACGCGTCTATGACGAATTGCTCGTCACGCTTGCGCGTTCCGGCGATGCCCGGGCGGCTAACCGATTGGCGGCGCGCTGGTATCCGCGATTGATGCGGACAGCGCTTCGACTGCTCCGTGACCGCACCGAAGCGGAGGAAGCGGTACAAGAGGCTTGGGCCGGGATTTGCCGCGGATGGCCGCGCCTATCAGATTCAGCAATGTTTCCCGGCTGGGCCTTTGGCATCTTGCGCCGCAAATGCAGCGATCGGATCAGAGCCGCACAAACCGCTCGAACAAGGTCTGCGCCGATGGAGGTCGCGCCTGAGCCAATTGAACCTGCGCGCGGCGAGCTGCAAGTCGAAATCGATCAAGCGCTGGCCAGTCTCAGCGATGATCACCGCCTCGCCGCCATTCTATTCTTTGGCGAGGGGCTAAGCCTGAATGAAATTGCGGCTGTGACGGGCGTACCGGTCGGAACCGCCAAATCGCGCATTTTCCATGCGCGCCAACACTTAAAGTCTCGACTGAAAGGAGAGAACCAATGAGTAGTTTTGAAGATCGTCTGATGACGAGTTTGAATGCCGAAGACGAGGCCTTTTTGAAGGAGCTCGAGCAGGATGCTGGCCTGTTCCAACAGATGGGGATGACTTTTACCGGACCGCTTCGTTATTGGACCGCTTTCGCTTTTTTCTTCAGCCTATTCTTTTTCGGGCTCGGCATATGGGCTGTGTTCCACATGTTTGAGGCTGAGAACCTGAAACACGTCATCCTGTGGGGCGCTCTGGTCGGTTGGTGCAGCCTGTCGGTCGGCATGATCAAGATTTGGTTCTGGATGCGCATGAACCACTTAAACGTCTTGCGCGAGCTCAAACGTATCGAGCTGCGCATGGTCAAAAGCGCCTAAGCGTCTTCACTGGTCATGGCGACGAACACATCTTCCAAGTTGGGTTGTTCTGTCGACAGATCCGCAACGCTAATTCCGGCTTCTCGGACTTGTTCGAGGAGCCGGCCTATGCCGGTTTCAGTGTTTCGGAAGGTGATATCCAATCCGCCATCTTCGGTGATTTGAGCGTTCAGGTCCCTTAATCCCGCCGGCAGGGCTGTGAGCGCTTCTTTTGGGGTGATTTTGAGGAGACGCTGATCCAGTCGCGCTAGGAGTTGCGGCGTCGGTTCTTGGGCCAGAACCTCGCCATGACTGATAATCGCGATCTCATCGCAAAGCTCTTCAGCTTCCTCGAGATAGTGAGTGGTCAGAATGATGGTTGTGCCATTAGCGTGGAGCTCTCGCACATAGGCCCAGAGCGATCGCCGCAGCTCGACATCGACCCCAGCAGTCGGTTCATCCAGGATCAAAACAGGCGGATTGTGAACAAGCGCCTTCGCCACCATCAGGCGCCGTTTCATACCGCCAGATAATTGCCGGACATACGCGTCTTTCTTATCGTCCAAGCCGACGGCGGTGAGGATTTCTAAGCTTCGGCGCTCAGATTTTGGCACGCCATAATATCCAGCTTGTAGCTCCAGCGCTTGGATCGGCGTGAAGAATGGATCCATCGTGATCTCTTGGTTCACGACACCAATCGCTGCCCGCGAAGAGCGTGGATGCTGATCAATATCCAGACCCCAGATCTTCGCCATACCGCCGGTTTTTGTGACTAGGCCTGCGAGGATGTTGATAAAGGTCGATTTCCCAGCGCCATTCGGGCCGAGCAGGCCGAAAATAGATCCGCGCTCAATCTTCAGGTCGATTCCTTTGAGCGCCCGCATTTCTGGCAGCTTTCCAGACGCCCGATAGGTTTTCTCGAGCCCAATGGCTTCAATGGCATAGTCTGGTGTGCTCATAACGGCTCCATCCGATGAAGGTTACCGATATAGGAAGGGCAGGGGGATTCGCTCAAGTCTTTTGTTTTTCTTGGCTGCGCTGAAAGGCGTCTCGTTTCTTCAATCGGTCTAGATAGGCGGATGCATTGGGACCGAGGCGATCTTGAAGGGGTTTAAGCGTAGATGCGAGGAAGAGCCCATAGCCAATGGCGATATCGGCAATTGTGAACCGGTCCGCGACGAGAAATTCGCGATCGTTCAGGGCCGTTTCAACGTGGCGAAGACGGCCGGAAAACCAGGCCGCATAATCTTCGGCCGCTTGTGGGATCCGCCGCTCCTCAGGTTCGAGTACGGTGTATCTAAGCACGAGTGTTTGCGGAAAGGTCAGCGTGGCATCGCTGAAATATAGCCAATTTAAGAAGCTCCCATAATCTGGGTGCTCAACGTTCAGAGCGAGATCTGTCGGGCCATAGCGCTGGGTGAGATAATGGCAAATTCCGGAGCTTTCGGTCATTCGAGTATCACCATCCACTAAGAATGGGATCGTGCCTAAGGGATTGATCTCTTTATATTCCTTGGCAAACACGCGCGGGGGGAATGGCAAGTTTACCAGCTCATAATCGAGCCCCATTTCTTCCAAACACCAAAGCGGGCGAAGAGAACGTGCGTCGGCGCAGTGATATAGCGTAATCGGCATGCGATTGGGCTCCTTAGGTCAAACTCGCTTGCCGCATTGACGCGGATCGCGCTCCAGCCTAGCTACCGCTACTCTAGCCAGATTGGCAATTTCACCTTGCGGAAGATGTGAGCCAGCCCATGACACAAACACCATCCTTTGAAACGCCTGAAACCATTTTAGTCGATGAGCGCAAAGTCTCTTGCAATGGCGGTGGCGGCGCCCTCGGGCATCCGATCGTTTGGTACGAAATGGGCGATGATGACATGGCGGAATGCAAATATTGCGACCGTGTGTTCATCCTGCGCGGTGGCAAGCACGACAAAGCCTAAAGGCTGTCTTCGCTCTTACCCCTCTTTCTTCCGGAGTGGGACTTTCTTCTGGTTCTCATCCCCATTCTTTAGAAAGCTGGCTTTCCCATCGAGCGGTGTCGACCCGCGCCGCGTTCCGTCTTTGCGGAAAGCACCGGGATGAAACCGATCCCAGATCGTGCAGAGATTAAACGGCGCGCTTAGCTGCTCGCCAGACTTTAGAGTCACTTTGACTTCGGCTTCCTCAATACAGCCATAACCCTTCCAGGTGGCCAGGAAGACATTTGTGTCATCCACAGGCAGCTTCGGATTGAAGAAGGTTGGATGGTAGAAATAGTATTCAGCGCTTTCGATCTGCTCGAGTTGAGGCTCTTCTAGATTGAGCCAAACCGACGCCGGATAATAGTCATAGCCGCTTGGGGTCTGGCCTTCTGAACTTCTGCCAACATGGCCCGTCACCGCAGCCGCGAGCATTTTCTCATTCAGAGGTTCGACTGGCGCCGGTCCTGCATCCTCAACTTCAAGCTGGGTGTCAGGCGCACCGGCAGCTGCCGCCGTCTCTGAACCACTGGTCGGCGCTTCAGCCAGAACGATGCCTGGCTCGCCTGTATCAGTTTCGCCGAACATCCGATCGGTGGTGACATAGGCTTCGCGGATGATTTCTTCGGCCGTGTCATAATGCATCCAGACATAGCCATCATCGCCCCAGTCTGGGCCCCAGGAATTGATGATCTTGATCGCCTCATTGGCATCATCATACCCAACGATCGTAACCGCGTGATAGTCCTTGGCGCGCTCATTATCGGGGTCGTGCTTGTACACGCCATTGCCTTCCCAAGTATAGAAGCTTGGATAGACATACATGCCCGCCACCACCGGTTTCTCATTTGAAAGCGCTTCTTGGATTCCGAACAGATCGCCGCGTTGCAAACGGTTATAGTCTTTGATCTTAAAGTCTTCGCCGCGGGCGTTGATGTCTTCTGGAGGAGAGTCGCAACTGGCCTCGATGTAAGGGAAATCTCGCATGGAGACCGCGCCGGTGCTTTGAACAAAATCAAGCGCATCGGTGATCCGGCTCCCCGCTGTGCAATCGTCGCCTTGCTTGATCGAATTATAAATGAAGGCCGGGCTGAAATGGTAGAATTCGTCTGGCCGGACCGTCTGGCTTTCTTTGGCTTCGTGATAGGTTTTAAGGGCATACCCAACGGCCCAACCAACGCATGAGCCTTGCGCGCCCTGGTGGCCCGCGGGCGGCAAAAAACTGCTCAAATCGATGAATTCCGGCAGGGCGCCTCGGAGTAGGGGATCCCGCTCCTCTAGCGCTTCATATTCTTCATCGGTGAGCGGGATAAGACCAGTGCCGGGTTCTGACGTAACCAGGCCTTGAGCTTGGGCGAGACCAATTGGTGCCGCGCCAATGCAAAGTGCGAAAAGGCTCGCTGACAGTGTTCGCATGGTTATTCCCTTTCATGCATCCCCCAAGGATCATGGTTAACAAGATGTCCTATTCGGCGATGCGGCGCAACCGATGGGGCAGAGTGTTGATGGCTCGATCACGCAACGTCACGGCTTGTCGTTGACGTGCACGTAAAGCATATCAATACCATTGGATCACAGATTGGAGAGTTCAAATGGCCGAAGCCTATATTGTTGATGCGTGTCGCACGCCCCGCGGAATTGGTAAACAAGGGAAGGGCGCGCTTGCCCACCTTCACCCGCAACACCTCGCCGCGACGGTGCTCGGAGCTCTGCGAGACCGTAACGACATCAATACGGCGGAAGTCGATGACATTATTTGGGGCACGAGCTCTCAGCGCGGCGCCCAAGGCGCGGACCTTGGCCGCATGGCAGCGTTGGACGCAGGCTATGATGTCAAAGCCTCTGGCGTGACCCTAGACCGCTTTTGCGGCTCAGGCATCACCACTGTGAACCTTGCTGCAGCGCAAGTCATGTCAGGCATGGAAGATGTCGTGATTGCTGGCGGCACAGAAATGATGAGCTACACGTCCGCCACGGCAGATCCGAAAGTCCCGCCAATGCTGGACGCGGGTAATATGAGTTTGCGTGAGAAACACCCGCAATCTCAGCAAGGCGTTTGCGCGGATGCGATTGCAACGTTGGAAGGCATTGATCGTGAGGCTGTGGATCAGCTTGCGGTCGTTAGCCAGGAGCGCGCCGCGCGTGCGATCGCCGAGGGACGTTTCGATAAGTCAGTTGTTCCTGTGCACAATCCCGATGGCTCTTTGGCGCTCGATAAAGAAGAGTTTCCGCGCCCCGGCACGACAATGGAAAGCCTGGGCGGTCTAAAAACCGTCTTCAACATGTTCATGGATATTCCCGTCGATGATCAGGGCAACACATATGGCACGATGGTGACCAAGAAATATCCGGAGCTCGAAGGCAAAATCAATCACGTCCACCATGCGGGGAACTCGTCCGGCGTCGTTGATGGGGCGGCCGCGCTGCTGATCGCTTCGCAAGGTGCGGTCGATAAGAATGGTTGGAAACCCCGCGCTCGTATCGTTGCGACGGCGAATATGGGCGACTGCCCAACATTGATGCTCAATGCGCCCGTCAAAGCGGCGGAAAAGGTCTTGGACAAGGCCGGTCTGTCAAAGGACGACATTGATGTCTGGGAAATCAATGAAGCCTTCTCTGTCGTCGCTGAGCGCTTTATCCGTCATCTCGATCTCGACCGTGAGAAGGTGAACATTAATGGCGGCGCCATGGCGCTCGGCCATCCGATTGGCGCCACGGGATCGATCTTGATCGGCACGGCGCTCGATGAGCTCGAACGCTCTGGCGGCAAATACGGCTTGATCACAATGTGCGCTGCTGGAGGCATGGCGCCTGCGGTGGTGATCGAGCGGATTTAATCTGAAGGATTGATGATTGAGGGCACTACTGCTCCGTCAGCAGGCATTCGGTTACCGAGCCTTTTTGCTCCATACGCAAATATAATCACTGCCAGCAGGCCGAGCGCAGCGGCTAATAAAAATGGGGCACCGGGCAAGTAAGGCCCGGTGTCATCTGTATTGGCGGTAAAAATAATCGCCATCACTGCAGGGCTGATGATGGACGCCAGGCTATAGAGGCTGGTGATCGCGCCTTGCAGTTCGCCTTGCGAGTCGGCTGGAATCCGCTCTGTCATCAATGATTGCAGGGCCGGGCTTAGAAAGCCGGCGAACACGCCAATAGCGATCGCCATATATATCTGCGCGCCGTCTTGAGCAAAAGCCAGGATTAGGAATGAGACCAAGCCAACGATCATCGCGAATGTGACCGCGCGCACTTCTCCAAACTTTGCAACCACGGGTCCGGTCAGGCCGCCTTGGACGCCCGCAACGCCGAACCCGTATACGCTTATGGATATTCCGATGAGGAACGGCGTCCAACCGGCGACGGCTGTCACGTAAAAAGACCAGATGCTGGAATAGGAGTGGTTGCCGAGCTGAATGAGGAACAACGCGGCGAGCACGATCAAGACCGCTGGATAACGACCGATCGAAATCAAGCTGCCCAGAGGATTGGCGCGGGCAAATGAGAAGGCCCGCCGGTTCTCTGGCTTGAGTGTTTCTGGGAAGGTTAAATACCCGACCAGAAAGACCAGAAAGATCAATCCACCGGCAACAATGAATGGAAGCCGGACCCAATATTCACCGAGAAGCCCGCCAAATGCGGGTCCAAAGATGAAGCCAAGGCCCAATGCGGCGCCAGCATAACCAAAAAGCTTTGCCCGCTCTTCAGGTTCGGACACATCGACGATGCAAGCATACCCAGCCGCATAAGTGGCGCCGAACACGCCCGAGATCAGTCTTGCAATAAACAACCAGGTCAGCGTGGGAGCCCAGGCCATGATGAAGCTATCAATCGCGAACCCAAACAATGCGAGAAGTAAGATGGGTCGACGCCCAAAGCGATCACTGAGCCCACCCAGTATCGGCGCGAACACAAATTGCATAATCGCAAAGGTCGTCAGCAGCAGCCCTGCAACGGTCGCCCCATCGCTGATAGACAGATCTGCGATGTCTTCCAAAAGGGCCGGCATAATCGGCATGATCAGACCGAAGCCGACGGCGTCTAAGAAGACCACGCTGCAAACGAAAAATAAGACACGGCCCTTGGACGGGTTGTCTCGCATTATTCTCTCCCCCACCGATGTGTTGCTCACATCTTATTTTATGGTGGGTGTATCTTTCTCTTGAGAAATACAAAATCAAGCAGCTTGTTCCACTGTATTAATCGTAATGCTGTCTTTGTGGTTTTAGTGAAACAGTCTGGTTGTGTCGGCGTCCGTCGTAACAACCGAACCAAGAGCGTGATCGTATTCTTCTCCAAACAGGCGAGTCAGACTGGTCAAATTGAATACAACGCGTCATACTTTTCTGAACCGGTTTACGATACGAGGCAGGATTGTCTCGAAAGCGCGCGGTCTGGGAGGAAATGATGGAACAGCTGCAGGGTATGGATGCCTCGTTTGTAGCATTGGAAACACCAAGCTCACCAATGCATATTGGATCGATCCTGATCTATGATCCTTCAACAGCACCGGGCGGGTTCGTACGGTATAAAGACATTTTGCGGTTCTATGAGGATCGCATGCAGCTCTCCAAGACGATGCGTCAGAAGCTGGTAAAAGTGCCGTTCAATGTCGACTATCCTTATTGGGTGGAAGATGCGGATTTTGACCTCGAATATCATGTCCGTCACGTCGCGCTTCCTAAGCCTGGTGATTGGCGCCAGCTCTGCATCCAGGCGGCGCGGATCTTTGCCCGCCCTCTGGATTTGAACCGGCCACCTTGGGAATTCACCGTTGTGGAAGGCTTGGACAATGTTCCGGGTGTTCCAAAAGGATCCTATGCAGTCGTGACAAAAGTTCACCATGCCGCAATCGATGGCATGTCCGGGATCGATATGATGCAGGCCTTGCATACGCCAACGCCAAGCGTTGCCCCGCCGAACAAGCCTGATACTTGGAAGCCGGATAAGTTCCCAAATCGAGCGGGTATGTTCGCAAAAGGCTATGTGCGGGCATGGCTAAACCCAATCCGCCAAATGGGTGTTTCAGCGCAAGCCGTGCCTGGAATCTACCGCGCCGCAAAAGGTATGATCAAAGGCGAGTTTGGTTTGAAAGCTGCGATTGAAGCGCCGAAGACTCGCTTCAATACAAAGATCTCTCCGCACCGGGTTGTTGAGGGGCGCATATTTGAATTGTCACATATCAAGGCGCTGCGCAGCATCGTCGAAGGTGCCAAAGTCAATGATGTGATGCTGACCATTATCGGCGGCGGTTTGAATAAATATCTACGCCATCACAATGATTTGCCCAAGACAACGATGACGGCCATGGCACCGATTTCCGTCCGATCTGAGGGCGAAAAGAATACGATGGGCAATCAAGTCTCCGCGATGATCGCGCCGCTTGGAACCCACATCTCTGACGCCGCCGAGCGGATGGCTTATGTATTTGATCAAACGAGCCGCTCGAAAGAGATGACCAATGCACTTGGCGCCCGTCAGATGACGGAAGCCAGTAAAGTGTCTCCAGCGCTGTTCATGGCGCTTGGCGCACAGCTTTATTCTCGCCTCGGCGTCGCGAATTTTATGGCCCGACCCGTCATCAATACAGTGGTGACAAACGTTCCTGGGCCGCCAGTGCCAATCTATTCTGCGGGCGCAAAACTGGTCAGCATGCAGGGTTTGCTTTGTCTGTTGGACGGAATGGCTCTTGGGCACGTCGTGCAAAGCTATGTGAACGAAGCGACCATTACGTTTACTGCGGACCGCGATGTGATGCCGGACCCCGAATTCTACAGTCAATGTTTGCAAGAGAGTTTCGAAGAACTCGCAGCGCTCGCTGGGCTAGATTTGACGCCACCGCAAGCGCAACCAAAAGCAAAACCAGCGCGCAAGAAGGCGGCTGTGGCAAGCAAGAGTCGGGCGACAACGAAACGCAAACCTCGAGCTTCAACGGCTAAGAAAGCCAGTACTAACAAGGCCAAAGCAAAAGCCAGCTAAGAATTAGGCATCCATTTCTAGCCTTGTCACGTATACCGTTACAGAGCATGGTTGTGAAAACAGCCGTGCAAACACGGCAAACGGGAGGTAAATTTGGCTGCTGCGACCATGGCGAGACCGCCACATCCGTTTTGGACTCTGACAGAAGGCCGAGCAATTTTTGAGCTTGGGGCTTTTGGCCTGTTTCGGAAACAAATGAAAAATCTGCCCAAAGGGGATGGTCATCCCGTTTTGGTTCTCCCGGGCTTTATGGCCAGCGATCATTCGACCCGTCCGATGCGTAAGCTGTTTAATGACCTTGGCTACAAGTCTTATGGCTGGGGCCTTGGTCGAAACGTCAAGTTCAACGAAAAGCGCGAGCAGGAAATGTCCGAGCTGGTTGAGCGGATTTATGAAGAGAACGGTCAGAAGCTGTCGATTGTCGGTTGGAGTCTTGGCGGTGTCTTTGCCCGCGAACTGGCTAAAATGCACCCGGACATCATCCGTATTGTTGTTTCTCTGGGCAGTCCGATCAGTAACAATCGACGTCATTCCGCGCCTAGCCGTTTGTTTGAAGCGATTAATGGCAAACAGACCCAGCCTGAAGCCGAAGGGCGCTATCGAGACCTGGAATCTGCGCCACCGGTACCAACGACTTCTATTTTGACCAAGACGGACGGTGTTGTGTCATGGCGCGGGTCTGTCCAGGCGCCAGAAAAAGGCGCGGACACAGAAAATATCGTCGTGCCAGCAAGCCATGTGGGTCTGGGTGTGAACCCCCTTGTCATGGTGGCTGTTGCCGATCGTTTGGCCCAACCCGAAGGGGAATGGGCACCATTCGACCGTTCTGGGTGGCGAGAGCTGGTCTTCAAAGACGCACCAGAAATCGAATAAAACTCGATAAAATTCAAACGATCATCTGAACCATAACCTCATCTCTATGTGCCATATCGGGGCGTAGCGAAATGAACCATGCGTTTGCTGCGCGTGCCTAATTGAGGGATAGATTATGGCCAAGACCGTATTGGTAATTGATGACGACCCAACCCAACGCCGCTTGCTTTCTGCAGCCGTTGAGAAGGCTGGGTTTGCCTGCCGCACAGCACCTGATGGCGAAACCGGTGTGTCGATTGCGACCGATGCGAATGCTGGCGCAGATGTCGTTCTGCTGGATCTCACAATGCCTGGTCTTTCAGGCATGGAGACACTTGAAATGCTGACCGAGCGTCGGCCGGATCTCCCTGTCATTATGCTTACCGCAACCAGCGGGATCGATACGATTGTCGCGGCCATGCGGACGGGCGCTGTCGACTTTGTTGTTAAGCCTGCCAATCCCGAGCGTGTGGTTGTCTCTATCCGCAACGCGTTGAAACTGTCGTCACTGACCGGTGAAGTGAAGCGTCTCACCCGAAAAGCCGAAGGTGGGATGGGTTTTGAGGATATGATCGCCAGTGCGCCGATCATGCAGCAAGTGCTTCGTCTCGGCCAACGCGCTGCGGCGTCGGATATTCCTGTGCTGATCCTGGGGGAAAGTGGTGTCGGTAAAGAAGTGATCGCTCGCTGTATTCAGGGTGCGTCTGATCGCTCTGGCAAACCGTTTATCTCTGTCAATTGTGGCGCGATCCCAGAAAATCTCGTCGAAAGCATCCTGTTTGGGCATGAGAAGGGGGCGTTTACCGGCGCTGTCGCGCGCTCTGCTGGTAAGTTTGTTGAGGCTGATGGCGGCACGCTCTTCCTAGATGAAGTGGGTGAATTGCCGCTCGATATGCAGGTCAAACTACTCCGCGCGCTGCAGGAAGGGGAAGTGGACCCTGTCGGCGCGCGCCGTCCAGTCAAAGTGGATGTACGGATCATTTCCGCGACCAATCGTGATCTGGCTCAACGCGTAAAAGAAGGCGGTTTCCGCGAAGATTTGTTCTATCGCTTGAATGTCTTCCCAGTTGAGATGCCAGCCCTGCGTGAGCGGACAGAAGACGTGCCGGCCTTGGTTGATCACTTCATCGCCCGGTTCAATGCCTCAGAAGGCACGCGGATTCTCGGTGCCTCGGAAGAAACACTGAAAATGCTCTGCGCTTTTGACTGGCCAGGCAATGTGCGTCAGCTCGAGAACTCAGTTTTCCGTGCCGTCGTGTTGTGTGAAGGCGAATACTTACAGCCGCACGATTTCCCGCAAATCAGCGGCGTGATGCCAGAAATTGCTAGTTTGCCAGAAGTCCCTGCCAAAGCAGCCCCAGCTAACGATGTCGCACCTGCTCCGATTGGCGTACCAGGCTCCGTGCCGGTGAGCGTGATGGAAGAGGGTGAAGTCCGCAGCCTTGCAGATGTTGAGCGCGATCTGATCGCTTTTGCGATCGAACACTATGCTGGACATATGAGCGAAGTTAGCCGCCGGCTCGGCATTGGCCGTTCGACCCTGTACCGCAAAGTCCGTGAATACGGGCTCGAACAGGATCCCAAAAAAGAAGCCAGCTAAACCTGGCAGCGGCTCGCAGCCTGCCTGCGAGTCGCTTTTGTTCTTGATCGAGGCGAAGTGCGGTGAAATTTCCATCTCTGATTTTTGGTCGGTTTGAAGTGAGCACAAAAAGACTTGAACTTTTTAAATTTTAGGGATGTTCAAACCAAAGAGTCACAATAAAGCCTTGCCCGATCTGAATTTTGGCGGGTGGGGATGTTTTGGCTCAATATTCACTTATTCATATCAACGTTTTTCGTCCGCTCGGTTTGATATCGTCGGAAGACGCCAACGCGCAGTTTTTCTTTAGTCAGCTGCCAGAAATATTTGCGAAGGCCGATGCGTATGAGGGTTTGTCGTGGCACAATCACGCGATCCGATCGCAGGACGGCGAGTTCTTCACCTTCGAAGACGCGTTTGCGACCGCTGACCAAGGCTTTGTGAACCCCGACGTGATCACAATGGCGGGGTGGAAAGACGTCGCCGCGCTGCATCAATTCGCCTATCGTTATGACCGGCACCGCGACGGGATGAAAGAGTTACGAAATTGGGGCGACCGTTCGGTTGGCGCCACCCTCGCCATGTGGTGGGCACCGAAGACTGAACGTATCACGATCCGCATGGGCTGGGAGAAACTTCAACAACTGCGTGCGGAAGGGCCTTCGAAAGAGGTGTTTACGCTGCAGGAGCGGTTTGACGCGCCTGAGATGGGGTAGGGAGGCAAAAGTCGTTCTTCTCCAGGCGCTCGCAATGTCTTGTTTGGGCCGGCGCGCTCAACAGGTCGTTGCAACACTTTAGTTTGATTTCAAAACTGGAGTGGAGCGATGAAACGACGTCGTCGAATATATTTTACTGAGGCTCAAAAGGCAGAAATTTGGGATCGCTGGCAACGCGGGGAGTCGATGTCCTCGATCGGGCGCGGCTTTGAGCGGGACTCCTCTTCGATCCATCCGCTGATTTCTCGCACCGGCGGATTTCGACCAGAGCCACGCAAGCGGGGACCCCTGGCCTTGAGTCTTTCAGAGCGGGAAGAAATCTCCCGCGGTCTTGGGGCGGATCAATCGTATCGGTGCATTGCCAAACATCTGGGGCGAGCGCCATCAACGATCAGCCGGGAGGTGATGCGCAATGGCGGCCGCAGGGCCTATCGCGCGACCAAAGCAGATACAGCCGCCTGGACACGCGCGCAGCGCCCCAAGCTCAACAAACTGGCTTGCAACAAAGTGCTTTGCCGGACAGTCTCTGCCAAGCTTCGCCAGCAATGGTCACCGCAGCAGATCGCAGGCTGGCTGAAAAAGCAGCATCCGGAAGACGAGGCGAAACGCGTGTCACATGAGACCATCTATCGAAGCCTGTTTGTGCAGGCCCGCGGCGCGTTGAAGAAAGAGCTGATTGCATATTTACGGTCTCCCCGCTCGATGCGACGGCCGCGTGCCTCCAGCCTGCGCCAGTCGGGCCTCGGGCAGATCAAGGACATGATCTCAATCCGTGAGCGTCCGGCCGCTGTGGAAGATCGCGCCGTGCCAGGTCACTGGGAAGGGGATCTCATCGCTGGCTCAAAGGGCAGTCACATCGTCACGCTGGTCGAACGCCACGCGCTATCTGATGCTGGCCAAGGTTGATAGTCGCGACACCGAGACGGTCATCGCAGCGCTGATCAAACAATCAAAGAAGCTGCCAAAAGAACTCTACAAGTCGCTGACCTGGGACCGCGGCAAGGAACTCTCGGATCATAAGCGCTTCACGCTGGCGACTGACATCCAGGTCTATTTCTGTGATCCGAAAAGTCCCTGGCAGCGCGGATCGAACGAGAACACCAACCGGCTGCTGCGCCAATATTTCCCGAAAGGCACGGACCTGTCGGTCCACTCGCAGGCTAAACTCAACGCTGTCGCAAGACAGATGAATGAGCGTCCAAGAAAAACGCTGGACTATGACACCCCAGCTGAGCGATTAAATGCCTGTGTTGCAATGACCGGGTGAATCCACTGCCAATAAGCGGACATAGTCGCCTTGTCGTGATAAGGGTTGCTGCTATGATAAATCATATCACGCTATTCTATACCGTGGCTCAGATTGCGGGCGTTTTTGTTGGCTTTGGTACGCTTATCGCTTTCACCAAACCCAAACACGTCACTACCGCACAACAACAAGCTTTAACTGCCACCGTCATGGCAGGACTTCTTGTAATTGTGGCGGCGCTGCTACCGGTTTTATTGTTTGCTTATGGCGTGTCACCCAACACCGTGTGGCCGGTTTCAGCCGTAGTGATTCTTGCGATTAACTGGGCGACAATTTGGCCTCAGCGCGCGCCTTTCCTTAACGCGCTCAGACGCCGCAACCTGTGGGAAATCATGCTGATCTTTGGCATGGAAATGGCGGTGGAAGTTCCTCTGTTTCTGGTCTTGCTACCCATTTTCAAGGCCCAATCATTTCCTCTATACGCCACCACGCTTGTCTTTTCCATCGTACAGGCAGCATCGCTATTGATGCTGCTCGCATTGGATCTGACGGTCACTGATGATTGATCAGGAGCATGACCCAAGGGATCGCTTTGACGCCTGAAGCGGTCATTAGGAATGGGCCACTCGCAACCCCAATATTGTGAGTCCCTCATTCTGAGCGCAGTTGAATAATAATGAGGTTAGGCTTTCTTGGAGTTTTCCGGAGACCCCGCTTCGTCCTCCGTCGACAAGATGACCCTTAATCATCGCCCAAACAGCAGCCGTCAATCCCATAGATTGCGCGGCATCGCCGCTCAGGCTTAGGCGCCTTTTTTATACACCAATGTTCAGAAGCCAGATGGCGGAGGAGGAGGGATTCGAACCCCCGGAACGCTCGCACGCTCAACGGTTTTCAAGACCGCCGCATTCAACCACTCTGCCACTCCTCCGCAGCAGGACGCTTCCTTTTCTACAGTCCGCGAAAGATTGCAAGCCCTGTCATGAAATTGCCTGCTTTTGGTCGGTTTATGGTTAATCAGGTCTTTCCGAGGATGCGCCTAAGTTTTTGTTCCCATTCACCGTACATGCAGCTTGCTATGGTAAACGTGGCATCATCGAGAAAGAGCTGAATGCTCTGCCCGCGCTCCAAGAATGGAGCAGGGACCGCAGAAAGAGGTAAGAGATGAAGACGTCAGTCTCCAATTCTGTTTGTTACGCCCTTTTAGGGGCCAGTATCTTGACCATTGTGACAGCTGGAAACGCGAATGCCGATCGCGGCGCGCCGATTCGATATGCGCAACCTGGCGACGCCTCTTCTGTTCAGTCGCAAGCTTTACCCACACAGGCAGCGCCGAGCCGTGTATCTGTAAACAGTCAACAGCGGATTGAGTTCCGCTATCCGGATCAACCGGATAATTTCTTTTCGGCCCAGGGCCCTGCGATGCAACCAGCGCAAGCCCAAGCCCCTGCCTTCGAGGTGCCTTCAAACGCCCCAGCATTGAGCGCTCCAAAGCCAGCATTTGATTCGCCAATCACGTTCTCTCCGGTTGAGTCGGCCGTGTCCGCGGCTTCAACGGTTTCGTCTGCGGTGCCGTCGCCAAGTCCTGTGTCACTGCTCGCCGGCGGCGTCTCCGCTGCAGGCGCAGCAGCTGATATTGCAAAAGCGCCCGTTAAACCGATCCGGATCGCGTCTCTGCAAACCCAATCTGCGGTGAGCACGGGTAAGCCTCTCACATTGAGTCGGGTTCGCGCGAACCGCGATGCCGCGATCACTCAAGAGACCGGCCTCGCCAGTGTCTATTCAGATGGTTTCAATGGTAAGCCAACCGCCAATGGTGAGATCTTTGATGAGACTGCAATGACAGCGGCGCATCCAAGCTTGCCGCTACCAAGCCTCGTGCAAGTTGTGAACGAGGATAATGGTCGCGAGATCGTGGTGCGCGTGAATGATCGCGGCCCATTTGACGGCAAACGGATCATGGAATTGTCGCCGCGGGCGGGCTCGGTGCTCGGCCTCAGTAAAGGCAACTCTGCGCGGGTTAAGCTCAATTATCTTGGGCCAGCGCCGGTGCAGACGAATTCCTACGCATCGAATGCGATTGAAGATGATGTGATGCCGCCGGTGGAGCCTACTTATCCGACCGCCTCACTCGAGAGCCCAACTTACCTTCCAGCGACGCCTGCTGTGCACCAATCCGCGCCAAGTGTTGCGCCGACCGGGGGTTTTTATATCCAAGCCGGAGCATTCGCTGATATTGCCAATGCACAGCAGCTTACCTTTGCCTTCGATCGCACGATGGACGTGAAAATCGAAGAAGCGCGGGTCAATGGCGGCGACTATTTCCGTGTTTTGATCGGACCATTTGCCAGCATGGACGCGGCAGAGGTACAGCGTGCCGCATTGGCACGTGCTGGGATCGCGGAAGGGTTCCTCACACGGCGTTAGAGGCGCCCTGCAACAAAGATTGACCTTCGTCACGAACTGGCCCTTTTTCCTTGGCAGGAAAAAGGGCTAATTTCTTGGTCGAAAGGATTCTGGATATGAAGGTTTTGCGCAGGGCAGCTCTGATCATTTTATTGGCCGTTTGGCCGGGCCTCGCGCAGGCGCAGATCCTTGAAACAGATGCTGAATATGCCGTGATCCTCGATCATGAGTCGGGCGAAATCCTGTGGTCCAAAGATGGGGATGTGCCGATGGTGCCCGCCTCAATGACCAAGATGATGACGGCTTACTTTGTGTTCGATCTGATAAATGATGGCGAGATCACGCTCGATACACAGATGACTGTCAGCGATGATGCCTGGCGGCGCGGCGGTTTTCCATCGGGGACCTCGACCATGGGCCTCCGTCCAAAAGAGCGCCCGACCGTGCGCGAACTGTTACAGGGTATGATTGTGATGTCAGGCAATGATGCCTGTATCGTGCTCGCCGAAGGGATTGCTGGCTCTGAACAGGCGTTTGCGCGGCAAATGACAGAACGTGCGCAAGAGCTTGGACTGACCACCGCAAATTTCGTCAATACGACGGGCTTGGAAGGCGAAGGGCATGTGGTTTCGGCCGCTGATCTTGCGCGGCTCGCAAAGCTGATCATCGACGATTATCCAGAATACTATGACTGGTACAGCCAGCCAGAATACACATGGGGCGAATACACCCAAGCGAACCGAAACCCATTGCTGGGCACGATGGAAGGCGCGGATGGGCTCAAGACCGGCCATTTGGATGAGTCTGGATATGGCCTCACCGCATCGGCTGTTCGCGATGGGGCGCGGCGCACAATCGTAATCAATGGCCTGCCGAGCAAACAAGCGCGCGCGCAGGAAGCAGAGCGACTAATGCGGATGGCGTTTAGCGCGTTTGAGACGCGCACGATAGAGGCAGGCGATAAGCGTTTGGCCGAGCTCGATGTCTGGATGGGGGAGTCTCGCTCTGTGGGCGTGAAGCTTGCCGAGCCAATGAGCGTCACCGCCCACCGACGCGCCTTCGCAAAAGGGACGTCTGAAATCGTCTATGATCGCTTGATCCAAGCCCCTGTGACGGCGGGAGACGAAATTGCGACTCTGGTTGTGACGATTGAAGGCAAGGACCCGATCGAACTGCCTTTGGTCGCGACTGAAGATGTTGCGCGGCTCGGGTTCCTCGGGCGCTCAATTGAGGGCCTTAGCCGGATGCTGGAAGGCGGAGCATAGACATTTGACCGAGGGCGGGCGCTTCATCACGCTGGAAGGCGGCGAGGGAACCGGTAAATCCACTCTGATTGCGGGTCTCGCAGACGCGTTACGCGAGCGGGACCACACCGTTGTCGTCACCCGCGAGCCTGGGGGCACGACATTAGCCGAAGCGGTCCGCGCTTTAGCCTTGAACCCGCCCGCCGGGGAGGCCTGGTCGCCGCTTTCGCACGCTTTGCTGATGAACACCTCGCGCGATGACCATTTGAATAAGCGGATCCGTCCGGCGCTGGCCCGCGGCGACTGGGTCTTATGTGACCGGTTCGCGGATTCGACGCGCGCCTATCAGAGCATTGATGGTGAGCGCCCTGAAACGCTGTTGATGATTGAGCAGGCCGTGGTCGGCGAGACGAAGCCGGATCTGACTTTGATCTTAGATGCTGCGCCAGAAGATCTTGCGGAGCGACGCCGTGTGCGCGGCACTCAGGACGTGTTCGAGCAAAAGGATTTGGCGTTTCACGCTAAAATTCGCGCGGCTTTTCTTGAGATTGCTGAACAAGATCCAGACCGTTGTGTTTTGATTGATGCACTCCAGACTCCTGAGCTGGTCTTGGCGTCTGCTCTGACGCAGATCGAGACCCGGTTGGGCGCGATATGACTGCGGCATTTCCGCTAGAAGGGCATCGCGCGCAAGAGGATCGATTCCTAGCGGCGCGGGCTTCGGGCCGATTGCATCATGGCTGGATCTTTCAAGGGCCCTCTGGGATTGGCAAATCAATTTTCGCGCGACGGATTGCCGGCCTAATGCTGGGTGCAAGCGCGCCGGATTCGACGCCGGACGACAAGACCATGCAGCTTGTGCTCTCCGGCGGTCATCCTGATCTGAAATGGGTTACGCGGGGGCTGAACGATAAGGGCAAACTCAGACAAGATATTACGGTCGAACAGATCCGCGAGCTTAATCAGTTTTTCACGCTGCGCCCAGCCATGGCGGGATGGCGCGTGGGCGTGATCGATGCGCTGGACGAGATGAACGTCTCCGGCATGAATGCGCTCTTGAAAACGCTTGAGGAGCCGCCAAATAATGCCTTGCTCATCCTGATCTCACATGCGCGCCAGCCGATCCTGCCGACCATCCGATCGCGCTGCCAGGTCTTACGACTTTATCCTCTGACCGAAGACGAGACCAAAACGGTGCTGAGCCAGCATGATTGCAACGCAGATCTCGCCTGTGATCTCGCGCCAGGGCGGCCGGGCTATGGATTGGAGCTTTCTCAAACCGCTGGAGCCAAGGCGGTGCAGGCCGCACGGGCGCTGCTCAGGAATGTGCGGAAGCCTACAGGCGGCGTGGTGTCGTCCGCGTTGACGTCTGTGCTCGTGGATGAGGGCTCCCTCAACGCGTTCACAGACACCTTACTCTTCTGGGTGGCGGAGAAAGCCGATACTGATGCCGAGCTGAGCGAAACCTGGCTCAAGATGCATCAGGTGCGGTCGACAGCAGATGAGCTCAATCTGACACCGCTACAAACCGCGACAAAGCTGTTTTCCGTCTTGCAAGATGGTGTGAAGGCTGTAAGCGCCTGAGCCCATGTTTGATACCCATGTAAACTTGCACGCTGAGGCTTATGAGGATGATTTAGGCGAGGTACTTGCCCGCGCGCGCGAGGCCGGTGTGACACGGATGCTTGCGATTTGTGAGCGCTTAGACAGCTTTCCGCGGGTCAGCGAGATTGCGCGCGATAATGACGATATTTGGTGCAGTGTCGGCACGCATCCGCACCACGCCAAGGATTTTATCGAAACTCAGCCTGAAGACTTGATCGATTTAGCGGCAGACGAGAACGTCGTTGCGATTGGCGAGACCGGCATGGATCTACATTATGGATACAGCCCCCAAGATCAGCAAGAAGCGAGCTTCCGGACGCATATTGCGGCGGCACGTGAGACGGGTCTGCCGCTAATCGTTCATACGCGCGAAGCAGATGATTTAACGGCAAACATTCTTGAAGACGAAACGGCACGAGGGGCGTTTCCGATCCTATTGCATTGCTATACGGGAGGGCCGGATCTGTGTCAGCGCGGTCTGGCTTTGGGCGCCTATGTTTCGGTCTCAGGGATCCTTTCGTTCAAAAGTGCGAAAGAGGTTCGAGCGGTGATCAAAGACGTGCCGCTTGATCGGGTCATCCTAGAAACCGACTGCCCCTATCTGACGCCAATGCCTTATCGAGGCCGGCGGAATGAGCCCGCCTATTTGCCTTATGTCGCCGATGCGCTCGCTGAGTTGCATGGGCTAAGCCGTGACGAGGTGGGAGCCTTGTGTGAAGCCAACGCGCTTCGGCTCTTTGCGCAGGTGTCATGAGCCAGCGGCGAATCAAGCTCACGCTCCTAGGCACGGGTTCATCCGGCGGTGTGCCGCGTGTCGGCGGCGATTGGGGCGCTTGCGATCCGTCCGAGCCAAAAAACCGGCGGACACGCTGTTCGGCTTTAGTTGAAGTGTGGGATGCAGCCGCGCCAGATGACGCCACGACTGTTCTCATCGATACCTCACCGGATATGCGCGAGCAGCTTTTAGCGGCGCAAGTGACGCGCCTCGATGCCGTCGTCTTTACCCATGATCATGCCGATCAAACTCATGGCATCGATGATGTGCGCGCGCTCGCCATTCGCAATCGTGCGCAGGTTAAAGCCTTTATGGATGAACCGACATCGCGGACCTTACTGCCGAAATTCAAATACGTTTTTCATGGTGAGAATGGCTATCCGCCCATCTATGATGTTCAGCCACTGCTGACAGCCCAAAAACCGTTTGAACTAACTGGTCCTGGCGGGAAGATCGAGGTCCTGCCTATTGACCAGGAGCACGGCTATATTCGCTCTTTGGGCTTCCGCATTGGCAATATCGCTTATTGCAACGATTTGAACGGTTTTCCGGATCAGAGTCTTGAAGCGCTAGAAGGGCTCGACCTGCTTGTGATCGACGCCTTACGCTACACGCCGCACCCGTCTCACGCCCATCTAGAGCAAACCTTGGAGTGGGTTGATTTGCTCCGTCCACGGCAGACTGTGTTAACCAATTTGCACATTGATTTTGACTATAAAACTTTGAAGGCAGAGCTGCCCGACCGTGTGATTCCGGGTTTTGACGGCTGGGCCTATGAGGCGCCGCTTTAAGCCGTTTCCGTCAGAGAGCGGACCATTTTGCCGACGGCACCATAGTCAGTTTTCCCGGTTCCCAGCACAGGCACTTCTTCGATGTGGAAGACTTTGCGCGGCACTGAAAGTTCCGACACACCATGCGACTGACACCAGGCGAGCAGGGCGCTGCGGTCAGCGTCTTTCGCGGTCGTGAGCAGCACGACTTGTTCGCCTTTGCGCGGATCAGGGATCGCAGCGGCGGCATGCATTTCGTCTGGCCAAATCGCGCTGGCGCAATTTTCGACCACCGCGAGGGAGACCATCTCCCCGCCAATTTTGGCGAACCGTTTGACCCGGCCCATGATGCGAATGCAGTCATCCTCATCGACCACGCAAATGTCGCCCGTATCGTGCCAACCATCCGGAAGCGGCTCGATGACGCCGGGGGCCGATGAGCGCATATAGCCGAGCATGATATTTGGACCACGAATGCGGAGTTTCCCGCCTTCTTCAATGCCTTCGACCGGGACTAATTCATGTTCCATGTCGGACATCAACCGGCCCACCGTGCCAGGCTTGTTAAACTCCATCTGATTGGCCGCGACGACCGGAGAGGCCTCTGTCGCACCATAGCCTTCCAGGATTTCGATATTGAACTTCTTGCGGACAAAGGCGCGGGTCTCATCGCGAACGCGTTCTGCCCCGCAGACGGCGAGCCGTACGGAATCCATCGCGCCGTCTTTGGCGACGCGGGCGTACTGGCCGATGAAAGTGTCTGTCGCCAGCAGGATGGTGGCACCGGTCTCGTGAATCCGCCCGGCAATTTCACGCGGCTGTAGCGGGCTAGGGTGGAACACGGCGCGTACGCCAGCTATCAGTGGCAAGATGGCGCCGACGGTTAGGCCAAAACAGTGAAATGTCGGCAACGGATTAAACACGCTATCGGTTTTCGGATCGAGCCCGATATGCGCACGCACCTGTTCGACATTGGCGACAATATTGTGGTGGGACAGCACAACGCCCTTGGGCTCGCCTTCTGTGCCTGACGTGAAAAGGACCACGCCGGGTTTGGTATGGCTTTTCTTACGATGGAATAGGCTTGGCATGACGGGACCGAGGCCGCCAGCAACTTTGTCCATCAAGCCAAGCTCTTCGCGGACATCTTCGAGATAGATGAACTCCGCAACGTCGCTCAGCTCTTTAATCAGAGCTTCAAGCCCGCCAAGTTCCACAAACTTATGAGCCGTGACGATTTTCGTGATCTTTGCCGCCTTCATTGCGGATTTGATGTTCGCAGACCCAGCGGTGAAATTCAGCATAGCCGGCAATCGACCTGAGGCGAGTACCGCGCAAAAGGCGATCACAGCACCCGCGCCAGTAGGCAGCATGACGCCGACAGTTTCGTCTTTTTTGAATTTCTTGCCGAGGGCTGATCCGAGCGCAAATGAGCCGCGGAGGATCGTCTTATAGTCAACCTCGGTGCCATCGCCATCGACAATCGCAATAGTCTTGCCGCCAAACTGTTTCGCGGCCCTTATGATCGCAGAGAAAATATCAGTTTTAGCACGGTTGGCTTTCCACTCGAGCGGAGCAGGAATTGTTGATGCGGTCATTGGTTTGCTCTGGCCTTAACGCTTAACGGTTTGCAACAAAGTGTCACAGTCGTTGAACAGCGCAAGGCTTTTTGCTCACATTCCCATCCGCGAGCAGGGGAGCTATGCCGCTCTGCAGCTTGCAGTTTTTGGCGATCCGCTCCATTTATACGCCATGGCAACGCTCATCGATAACAAGCCGCAATTTCGGCATCCAGAAAAACGGAACCGCCCGGACACACCGCTTTTGCGCAAGCCGGATTGGATCCGTGTGAAAGCGCCGACCTCTAAAGGCTATGCTGAAACGCGCGAGATCGTGAAATCGAAAGGCCTCGTGACGGTCTGTGAAGAAGCGGGCTGCCCAAATATTGGCGAGTGTTGGGACAAGAAACACGCGACCATGATGATTATGGGCGACACGTGCACCCGCGCCTGTTCGTTCTGCAATGTCATCACCGGTAAGCCTGCGCCATTAGAAGAAGATGAGCCTGAGCGGGTCGCCCAAGCCGTCGCAGAGATGGGGCTGCAGCATGTGGTCATCACATCGGTTGATCGGGATGATCTGGAAGATGGTGGCGCGATGCATTTCGTGCGTACAATCCATGCGATCCGTGAGGCCTCTCCGGAGACGACGATTGAGATTTTGACGCCAGATTTTCTACGCAAAGATGGCTGGGAAGCGAAAGTCATCGACGCCAAGCCGGATGTCTTCAACCACAATCTAGAAACTGTACCTCGGCTTTATCTCTCAATCCGTCCAGGCGCTCGCTATTTTCATTCGTTGCGTCTGCTCGAAAAGGTCAAAGACCGCGATCCCAACCAGTTTACCAAGTCGGGTCTGATGGTCGGGCTGGGAGAGAGCAAAGAAGAAGTCATGCAAGTGATGGATGATATGCGCTCGGCGGGCATCGATTTCCTGACCATTGGTCAGTATTTGCAGCCAACCCGCAAACATGCCGCGGTAGATCGCTATGTCAGTCCAGATGAGTTTGCCGCTTATGAAGAGATTGCGCGCTCGAAGGGATTCCTGATGGTGTCTTCCTCGCCGCTAACCCGGTCGAGCCATCATGCAGGCGAGGACTTTGCGCGGCTGCGGGCGGCGCGAGAGGCCCAGCTTAGCGGCGATGCCTAGAGTTTCCGAACAAGTTCTCATCGCGCATGATGCTGATGACTTATACGGATTGGTGCTCGATATCCGGAGATATCCAGAGTTCATAAAATGGATCACGAGTGTCACTGTTACCCACGAACACGGCGATCGCGACCATTCGTACACATGTCTGGGAACGGCTTCTGTTCATTTTAGCGGGTTTGACGAGAAATTCTCAAGCCATGTCAAAGGCGATCCCGTCGCCCGCAAAATTGACGTAAAACTCGAGCGGGGCCCATTCCGGCATTTGCGCAATCGATGGCAGTTCGACCCGCGCGAAGATGGTAAGACACGAGTGCACTGTTTCATCGACTACGAGTTTAAAAACCCCGTCTTGAGGCTCCTCGCACGCGCAAACTCGCGGATTGCGGTCGATCGCATAATTGACGCCTTTCGCGTCGAAGCCGATCGCCGATTTGTGAAGTCTGCGTCTTAAGTGCGTAGGCGCTCGTCTGCCGCAATCGTGGTTGCGATAAAGCCGCCGCCTAGAATTCGGGTTGAACCAGAAGCGTCATAAAGCACGCTCGCCTGTCCGCGCGCGACGCCTTCTTCCGGACGATCAAACCAGACGGCGGGTTGGCCATTATCAAAGCCGAGACGTCCGGGTGCGGGTTCGCGAGTTGAACGCACGCGGACCAAAACGGGTTCGCCGCGGATGCATGCATCTTCAAGCGTGCCATCGCCGAGCCAATTCAGCTCTTCCATCGTGAGCCCTGCTGTCAGCAAGGCTTCACGGGGTCCGACAATGACTTGGCGTGCGGGGGCATTGATCTTGACCACAAAAAGTGGCTCACCCGTCGCGACGCCGAGGCCGCGGCGTTGGCCGATCGTGTAATGAATGACGCCTTGATGCTCGCCCAGGACGCGGCCATCAAGGTGCACAATCTCGCCGCCGCGTCCTGAGCCAGGGCGCAGTTTTTCAACGACTTTTGCGTAGGAGCCCTCGGGCACAAAACAGATGTCTTGGCTGTCGGGCTTCGCCGCCACCGGCAGCGCGAAATGATCGGCCAGCGCGCGCACTTCCGTCTTTGGAAGGTCGCCTAGCGGGAAGCGCACATAGTCGAGCTGTTCCGCTGTGGTAGCAAACAGAAAGTAAGATTGGTCGCGGCTTGCATCCGCGGCGCGGTGCAGCTCTGGCCCATGTGCGCCATCTGTTCGGCGGATATAATGACCCGTCGCCAGGCAATCCGCGCCGAGGTCTTTCGCGGTTCGCAGCAAGTCAGAGAATTTCACGGTTTGATTGCAGCGAATGCACGGAATCGGCGTTGCGCCCGACAAATAGGTGTCGGCGAAATCTTCCATCACCTGCTCTTTGAACCGGCTTTCATAATCGAGCACATAATGCGGAATGCCGATCTGATCGGAGACATTGCGCGCGTCGTGAATGTCTTGCCCGGCGCAACAGGCGCCTTTCTTCTCAATCGCGGCGCCATGGTCATAAAGCTGCAGCGTGATCCCGATGACATCATAACCGCGCGCCGCGAGCAGAGCGGCCACGACAGAGGAGTCGACGCCGCCCGACATCGCCGCAACCACGCGCGTTTCTGAAGGCGGCTTCGGAAAGCCAAGGGAATTGAGCGCACCAGGCGCAGGACCGGGCTCGCGTGCGGCGAGCGCTGATAGGTCTAACATAAATGTCTCCAAACGGGTTCAAGGCCCGCAGCAGATGAGTTTGCCGCCTATATAGGCGAATAGGTTTGAAAAGCTATGCCCTCAGATCAGGCTGCCAGGTCACGCCGCAAAGAAAGGCTTGTCCCCTGCGATGGTGACCCGTTCCATGATGCGGATATTTGGGAAGTAGTCGCTGGCAGCGTAATGCTGACAGGCGCGATTGTCCCAGAAGGCAAGGGAGCCTGGGGCCCAGCGAAAGCGGCACTGATATTCTGGCAACCAGGCACGGCGATAGAGATAGTTGAGAAGCTCGTCACTCTCCGCGCGGTCCATGCCGACAATATGGTCGGTGAAGGCGATATTCACGTAAAGGCTGCGCTCGCCGGTCTCAGGATGGGTTCGGATCACGGGGTGTTCTTGCGGCGGGAACTTTTCGTGTAGCTTGGTCGCCTCTTTGTTGAGGCGTCTCGAGAACACCCGTGCTATGTCGTGGACGGCTGTCATCTCGCACAGCCGAGTTTTCAGATCTTCGTCGAGATCATTGTAGGCCATGACCATGTTTGAGAAGAGTGTATCGCCACCAATCTCGGGTAATTCAATCGCGCGGAGGATGGAGCCCAGAGACGGCTCGGCGCGCCAGGTCACATCTGAATGCCAATTATTCTCTTGGCCCTTCGAGTTTGGACCATGGGCGATGCGGAGGACTTCGGGATCAGGTTGATCCTTCGGAGTTGCCGGGTGGATTTCAAGACCGCCAAATTGGCTGGCAAACTCGATATGCTTCTCGCGGGTCAGCTCATGTTGGTCGCGGAAGAAGACGACTTGATATTTGAGCAAGGCCGCCCGGACTTCGTCGACGAGCGTATCGTCGAAATTCGCCAGATCAGCGCCAATTAGTTCCGCTCCAATCGCGGGGGAGAGCAAATGCGGCTCAAAGCGCGTGAATTCTGTGTTGGCGTCGTAGGCCATGTTTCCTCCGATATTTTCTTTCAGAGTAACACAGCAGAGCAGCAGGCCCTAGCGCGATTTTAAATTTGCGCGCGGATCATATTCAGGGCGGCTTCAACCGTCGCCATGCGAATCTCTGAGCGACCAATATCACCGAGTGCCAGCATCTCGTGCATCATCGCTTTGTTTTCGCGCGCGCAGGCGATGTGCACCGTACCGACGGGTTTCATTGGCGTGCCGCCGCCAGGCCCTGCTATGCCGGTCACTGCAATGGCGAGATTGGCGCGGCTTTGTTCCATAGCGCCTTCCGCCATCAGCCGTGCAACGGGTTCGGAGACCGCGCCATAATCAGCGAGCACGTCACCCGCCACGCCTAAAATTTCGGCTTTGGACTGATTGGAATAGGTTACAAAGCCGCGTTCTAACACTTTAGAAGAGCCCGCAAACTCGGTGAACAGGCCAGCGATCAGCCCGCCTGTGCAGCTTTCAGCGGTGACGATTTTGACTCGCCGCTCCATAGCTTCATCCATGATCAAAAGCGCGAGGTTTCGAATACGATCTGGGAACATAAAAATGACCTTAGTCTTATGACGCGAGGGGAGCCAATACTGCGCTGGCTTGGGCAGCGATGCCTTCGCGGCGGCCTGTGAAACCCAGACCCTCGGTTGTCGTGGCTTTGACGCTGATCGCCTCAACCGGCAGCCCGGTCACCTCAGCGGTGCGCAGGCGCATGGCCTCGCGATGCGGTTTGATTTTTGGCGCTTCGCAGATCAGGGTCAAATCACAGCTTGTGAGCGCCCAACCCGCATCGTGCACGATGGTGACGGCATGTTTTAAGAACACGTCAGACGGAGCGCCTTTCCATTGCGGGTCACTGGGCGGGAAATGATCGCCAATATCGCCGAGCGCCGCCGCGCCGAGGATCGCGTCGGTGAGGGCATGCCAGGCGACGTCAGCATCCGAATGCCCGACAAGGCTACGGGTGTGCGGAATAAACACGCCGCACAGCGTCACGCCGTCTCCTGGCTCTAAAGCGTGCACATCATATCCGGTGCCAAAACGCGGCGTAGGGGAAGGGGGCATTAAGAGGCGTTCCATACGGGCATGGTCTCCTGGATAGGTTATCTTAGCCAGCGTTTCATCACCCGGGACCAGCGTCACTTTGCCATTGGCCGCTTCAATCGCGGCAAGATCATCGACCAAGTCGTGCTCGCCGCTGAGTGCTGACCTTATCGCTTCGAACCGGAAGGCTTGCGGGGTTTGCACGCGATAAAGTTCTGAACGGTCCACGGTCGAGAGCGCTTCGCCAGTTTTGCGTTTCAAAGCGTCTGCGACCGGAAGCGCAGGGGCGGCGCCGTCCGCGGTCTCCAATGCTTCGATGAGTGAAGAGATAACGTCTGAGGAGAGGCCAGGGCGGGCGGCATCATGGATTAGGACCAGATCATCCGCGCCGAGCTCACAAGCGTCGAGCCCAGCCCGCACCGAGGCAGAGCGTGTGGCGCCGCCTTCCACGATCGAGACATTGGTGCTCGCAAAAGGTCGATAAGCTTCGGCCTCACCCGCTGGGACCACGAGCACACATTGACCGATCGCATCATGGTTTTGAAGTGCCTTCAATGACCATTGGAATACAGGTCGTCCGCCGAGTAGGCGAAGCTGTTTGGGGCGCTCGCCGCCTGCACGTTGACCTTGGCCCGCGGCCACTATGATCGCAGCAATTCTCATGCAGGCTGAATAACCGCTTGCGATAAAAAAGCCACAGGCCTTGCAGGAAGGTGTGGCGTATTTCAGTGCCGCACTTTTGTGCAGTGCAAAAATGTGGTTTTAAATCCGGCATGAAGAAAATGCCTTCTTTTCAGGCAGAGCGCGTCTGGCTCGCGCCGATGTCGGGTTCTACGGATGCTGCCTTCCGGCGCCAAGCCGTGCGCTATGGTGCGCCGACTGTCGTGTCTGAAATGGTCGCTGGAGAAGCGCTCGCTGCAGCGCGCCCGGACGTGGTTCGAAAGACTTGCCGTCATGAAGGTAAGGGCCTTTGGGTGGTGCAGTTGGCTGGCCGACGCCCTGAAGATATGCGGGTAGGTGCTGAAATTCTGATCGATGCTGGCGTCGATGTTATCGATATCAATATGGGGTGCCCGTCTCGCCAAGTAACGGGCGGAAATTCTGGGTCCGCGCTGATGCGGGAACCAGAATTGGCGATTGAGATCATTAAAGCGACGATCGAGGGTGCGCGCGGCACGCCTGTGACCCTTAAAACGCGTCTTGGCTGGGATCACGATCTCCTAAATGCGCCTGAGATTGCCCGCGCCGCTGTTAATCTCGGTGTCGAGCTTGTCACCATACACGGCCGGACTCGCTGCCAGTTCTATAAAGGACAGGCAGATTGGGCAGCGATCAAGACCACAGTAGATGCGGTGCCGGTGCCAGTGATCGCAAATGGCGATATCGAATCCGTAGAAGCTGCCCAAACTGCACTTGAGGCGTCTGGCGCTTTTGGCGTCATGATCGGTCGGTCCGCAATGGGGCGGCCTTGGTTGGTCGGCGAAATCGCCGCCTCTCTTTCTGGGGAGACTTTTGAGTCGCCATCTCTAACCGCACAAGTCGAAGGATTGTGCGAGCAGATCGATGATAGTCAATCGCTTTATGGCGCAGCGCTTGGGCTGAGGATCGTCCGGAAACACGTCTCGGCGCATATCGATAAAGTCGATTTACCGATGGCGGACGCGGAGCGTCGCGCTTTGCGAGCCGATCTCTGTCGCATGGAAGACGCCGACGCACTGAAGGCGGCGCTGCGACAAGTCTATGAGGCGCAAATTTTTAAGGTGGCAGCATGATGACAGCTTTGGATCTTGTTGGACTGGCGCCGTTCGCGCTCTTGGGGCTAGATGAGCGCCGGCGCGTGAATGCCGCCAACCCGGAAGCGCAATCTTTCTTGGGCCATTCTGAGCGGGCCATGTATCGCAAGCCGCTCAGCGAGATCTTGTTTCATGATTCACCGATTTTCGGATTGATCGATAAAGCTCAGGCTTTGAATGGGGATGTTTCGGCTCACGGCATTCCGCTAAGTGGTCCGTCGCTTCGCAAACCCCGCGTCTTGGACCTGCGCCTGCGCCCGCTCGCGGATGGCAGCATCATTATTGGCATGACCGAGGCAAATGACGCGACGGTTGTGAACAATAATCCGGCGGGCGTTGCCGCGTTCGGTCGGATTCTCGGTCATGAAGTAAAGAACCCGCTCGCAGGGATTTCAGGGGCCGCTCAATTGCTGTCGCGCAATTCTCGGGATGATCAGTCGGCGATGATCGATATCATTTTGAGCGAGACGCGACGGATTGAGCGTTTGGTCTCGCGCCTATCAGCCTTTGAGTTGTTTTCATCTCCCGCGAAAGAAGTGCTCAATATTCACGAGCTGCTCGACCGAGTGATCGCTGCGGAAGAAGCCGCGCATCGCGGAAAAGTTTCTATTGTCAGGTTCTACGACCCCTCTCTACCAGATATCGAGGCCGACCAAGATCATTTGCACGAGGCCATCCAAAACATTCTCCGGAATGCTGTCGAAGCCACGCTGGCGCATACGCAAAGTCTACAGATTCAAGTTGAAACGGCGTTTGAAACCAGTTTTGCGATCGCTGGCAAAGGCGGGTCAGAGCGCCTGGGTCGTGCGATCCGGGTGACGATTGAAGACAATGGCCCTGGCGTGCCGCCTGAAAAGAAAGCTCGCATGTTCGATATGTTCATGTCGTCGAAATCCGGAGGGCGGGGACTCGGATTGAGCGTCGTCAACGAAATCATCTCCGCGCATAATGGCCGCATAAAAGTCGACAGCAAGCCCGGTCTCACGCGCTTTTCTCTCTTCCTCCCATTGCCGCGAACCAGCAAGTCATGAGTCAAAAAACCGTTCTTCTCGCTGAAGACGATGCAAGCATCCGTCTGATCGTCAATCAAACACTCGTCACAGCGGGCTATGCCGTACGTGCCACGAGCTCTCCGGAAGCGCTGGATCGTTGGGTCCGCAACGGGGAAGGCGATATCGTCGTCACCGACGTATACCTGACCGACACACCGATCTTTGAATTGCTCCCATCGTTCAAACTCGTCCGGCCAGAGCTGCCAATCATTGTGATGAGCGGGCAGAATACGATTCTAACCGCGGCCTCAGCCGCTCAACACGGCGCTTATGATTATTTGCCGAAGCCGTTTGATATCGATCAGCTCACCGATTTAGTCGGTCGGGCGTTGAATGACGCAAAACCAGCCGCAGGGTTTGCTGCGAAGAAGACCGACAGTGATGCTAGCGGGACTGGCTTGCCGTTGGTTGGTCGCTCGGCGGTGATGCAGGATGTATATCGCATCATTTCGCGAGTGATGAATACAGACCTGACCGTCTTAGTCGAAGGCGAGTCTGGGACTGGGAAAGAGCTGGCGGCGCGCGCGATCCATGATCTCGGTCATACCCGTAATGGGTCTTTCCATTCGCTCGATTTGGCAACGCGACCGGCACAAGATGTGAGTTCTGAGCTTTTTGGGTCCGACGCTAAGCCTGGTATCGCGTTTGATGCCGAAGCGACGATCTATTTGGATGAGGTCGGCGATCTTAGCCAGGAGGCTCAAACTCAATTGGTCAAACTGATGCGAGAAGAGGGCGGGGCTCGGATTATTGCCTCAACGCGGCAACCCTTGTCTGCGCTCGTCGAAGCCGGCGATTTTCGCGAGGATCTTTACTACCGCATGAATGTCGTGCGGATTGAAATGCCGCCGCTCCGGCGCCGCAAAGAAGACATTTCGGAACTCGTCAAAGCCTTCTTAATCCGAGCAGAGGCGCGCGGGTTAGCGCAAAAGCAAATCGCACAACCCGCAATGGATCTGATGATGGCCTATGACTGGCCGGGCAATGTTCGCGAATTGGAGAATTTGATATTCCGCCTCGCCGCACTGTCACCGGATGCCACAATCTCTCAGCGGGACATCGAGCGAGAACTGCGCGCGGAAAGCTTGAAAGAGTTAAGCCCAGAAGCTTCGCTAGAGGGCGAGATTGAAACCCTGCTACATCGATACGTGATGGCAGACTTGCTCAAGGGTGAGGAACAGGGCGAGAAGATCTATCAGTCCGTGCTTGAGCAAGTCGAACGCCCGCTCATCAAGCTGGCTCTAAGCGTCACATCCGGCAATAAATTACGGACCGCAGCTCTCCTCGGGGTTAATCGCAACACTTTACGTGCCCGAATGACGGTTTTGGGAATGACAGAAGACTGATTGACCTTAGGGGCAAGTGTTGCTCTAAATCACCAGTGTTGCTGAATGGCGACAGTGTGTATTTGAGGTCCCAAATTTGGCTTCCCGCGTACTGGCTACTCTTCGTCGCAATGGAGGGCTTTGGTTTCAAGGCCTGTTTGTGCTCGCGGCTATTCTCTGTGCCACAGCGACGGTGATCCTGCTCGACCGAAGCGGACCAACTGAAGAAATTCCAGACACATTGATGACATTCCTGGTCATCAACTCTTTGATCATCGTGGTTTTGGCCTGGATGGTGATCACGCGCTATCTCGCGATCCGCAAATCCCACGCTGATAAAGGCGCGGGCGGTGGACGACTGACCCGCCGGTTCATGCTGCTCTTTGGAACGGTTGCAATGATCCCAGCGATCATTGTCTCGCTCTTTCTTTGGTTCACCACCACAAGAGGCATCGATACTTGGCTGGGCGAGACCGTCCTTACGCTCGTCGACGAGATTGCCACGATCTCAGCTGAAAGCGGAGAAGAGTTCGCTGTCAGGTTCGAAACCGACGCGCAGGCCGTGGCAGATGACGTTGACTCCGCTGTCTCCGAATTTGAAGCCGATCCTGAAACCTTTGAGCGAATCTTCAGTCTTCTCGCGACGTATCGCGATTTCTCGGCGGCCTATATTATCGATCGTGACGGCGTGCCGATTGCCCGCGCTGAGAATATGAGTGCGCCCCAACATTATGGCCGACCGGCAGAGAGCTTCTATCAAGCGGCTGATCAGGGTGAGACGGTCGCGGTACTCCGGCAACAGCAAGGCTACACATTCGCGCTGATCAAGCTGCAGAGCTTTGAGGAAAATTACCTCTATTTGGCGCGGCCGATTAATCCCGAATTATTCGCCCGTTTGGAGCGCGCGCGCGCAGCCGGGGCTGAGTATCGGCTCGCGCAAGATCAAAGCAACATGATTGAGACGCTGTTTGTGATCTCATATTTGCAGATCGTGGCGCTGGCGCTATTGCTCTCAGTGCGATTGGCGCAAGAGATTGCCGACCGAATATCGCGACCCATTTCCAGCCTCGCCACCGCTGCCCTTGAAGTTAGTGAGGGACGGCGAGGAGTATCTGTGCCTCTGCCGGACCCAGAAGATGAGGTCAGGCTTTTATCCAACTCGTTCAACATCATGACCCAGCAATTGGATGAGCGGCGGGACGATCTCATCTCTGCGCGGGAAGAGGCGGAAGAACGGCGCCAATTCTTAGAAACGCTCCTGGTGGAGTTGAGCGCCGGGGTCATTCGGACTGATCAAGCTGGGATCATTACGATTGCCAACCGTTCGGCGGAAAACTTGCTCGGTATGGGCGCGCTTGAGGGCAGTATTCTGGCTGAAATCAGCCCCGAAATCTGGGACTGCGTCGACCCCAAAAAAGCGCTTAGCGCCCGCGATGACGCTTTTATTAATTTGATGACCAGCGACGGGTTGAAACATGTCCGGGTCAAAGTGACCTCAGACACAGTTGGCGGACACGTCGTAACACTTGATGATGCGACCCGCTTGATCTCCGCGCAACGCCAACTGGCCTGGCGCGATGTGGCCCGCCGGATCGCGCACGAGATCCGCAACCCGTTGACGCCGATTCAACTCTCAACCGAACGCATACGGCGCCGCTATGGTGAGCAGATCGATGATAAGGACGGCGTATTCGAGCGCTGCATCAATACGATCCTCCGCCAGGTCTCAGACATTGGTCGGATGGTGCAAGAATTCTCAGACTTCGCGAGGATGCCGAAGCCAACCCCGAGCCGGTTCGATCTCGCGGCATTGATTACAGATGTCGTGTTCGCACAGCGTGTGGTCAATCCGGACTATCAATTCCAGCTCGATATGCCGCCAGAAGGGCTCGCCATTCGCGGCGATGAGCGTCTGCTGGGGCAAGCCTTCACCAATATTGTCAAAAACGCTGCTGAAGCGCTGTCGCGGCGGCCGGAAAATGACGAAACGCAAGGGCAGATTCGGATCGCCGTTCGTCCAGCAGATGATGAAGGCTTCATCCTGATCGAAATACAGGACAATGGTCCTGGCTTCCCGGAAGAAGCGCGCGAACAGCTCTTAGAGCCCTATGTGACCGCGCGCGAAGGCGGAACTGGCCTGGGTCTTGCCATCGTGAACCGGGTCATCATGGATCATGGCGGTAGCGTGCAATTATTAGAACCAGAATTTGGGGCGGACGGGGCAATCGTGAGAATTGTTCTGCCTTTGAGCATCACTGACTCTTCGGGAGCGGAGCAGCAGACTTTGGAGTATGCGAATGAGTACTGATATCCTCGTCGTCGATGACGAACCCGATATCCGCGAGCTAATCGCGGGCGTATTGGAAGATGATGGTCATGGGGTGCGGACCGCCGCCACGGCTGAATCGGCTATTCAAGAAGTTCGATCGCGCACGCCGAGCCTGGTTGTCCTGGATGTCTGGCTGCAAGGCAGCGATATGGACGGCCTATCGGTCTTGAAATATCTCAAGGCGATTGATCCGCTCCTACCAGTGATTGTGATCAGCGGACACGGCAATGTCGAAACTGCTGTCGCCGCAATCCGCCGGGGTGCTTATGACTTTATAGAGAAGCCGTTCAAGGCCGATCGCCTGCTGCATCTCGTCTCCCGCGCGATTGAGTCGGCTAAATTGAAACGTGAGAATGAGGCGCTTCGTACGCACAATTTCTCGGTCTCAGAATGGATTGGCGCCAGCGGCGCAGCGCAAGCCCTGCGCGCTCAAATTGAGAAAGTGGCGCCGACGAATTCTCGGGTTCTGGTCTCAGGCGAGGCCGGTGTCGGCAAAGAACTATGCGCCAAACTGATCCACGATTATTCGCGCCGCGCGGGTGGGCCGTTTGTGGCTGTGAACGCTGCGAACATTGCACCAGAGCAAATGGAACGAGAGCTCTTCGGGGAAGAAGATTCTTCTGGCATGCCGGTCAAGATTGGCGTGTTCGAGCAAGCCCATGGCGGCACGCTCTTGCTCGATGAAGTGGGCGACATGCCGCTCGGCACGCAGAGTAAAATCCTACGGGTCTTGACCGAGCAACGCTTCCAACGTGTTGGTGGCGGCTCCGATGTGCGGGTGGATGTGCGCGTAATGTCCTCTTCGACCCGTGACCTTGAAAAAGCAATTGAGGCGTCGGCCTTCCGCAAAGATCTTTATTACCGGTTGAACGTTGTGCCGCTTGGCGTCCCGTCTTTGGCAGAGCGGCGGGACGATATCCCGGCTTTGGTCGAGTATTTTAGCTCTCGGATCGCCGACTCTTCTGGCCTCACGCCGCGTTTGTTCAGCAAGGAGGCGCTGGCGGTGCTGCAATCGATGAATTGGCCAGGCAATGTTCGGCAGTTGCGGAATGTGGTTGAGCGGGTTCTGATTCTATCGCGCGACAGCAGCAATAGTGTGGTGACGGTTGAGGAGCTGCCGCTAGATCGTGATGTCGGTGAAAGCGGCGATGGTATGGGCGTGTCAGCAGACTTTGTTGGGCTCTCGCTTCGTGATGCGCGTGAACAGTTCGAGCGGGACTATCTGACCCTGCAAATCACTCGGTTTGACGGAAATATTTCCCGTACAGCGGAGTTCATCGGCATGGAACGGTCAGCTCTACACCGAAAATTAAAGGCGCTTGGTGTAAACGCATCGGCGAGTCGTACGGAAACCCGCTAAATGCGTGTCATCATCTGTGGTGCCGGACGGGTGGGCCAGGGCATTGCTCGCCACCTCTCACAAGAGCATCATGACATTATTATGATCGACGAAAACCATGCTCTGATTGAGCAGGTTCAGATCGATTTTGACGTCCGCGGTGTCGTAGGACATGCCGCGCATCCAGATGTCTTGCGCGCAGCTGGTGTCGATGCTGCCGATATGCTGATCGCAGTGACACATTTCGATGAGATCAATATGGTGATCTGCCAGATCGCCGATACATTGTTTTCGGTTCCAACGAAAATTGCGCGTGTGCGCGCGCAAGCCTATTTGGATCCGGTCAATGCAGAGATTTTCTCCAAGACCGCGCTTCCGATTGACTTGATCATTTCGCCAGAGATCGAGGTCGGAGATGCCATTCTGCGCCGCATACGGGCGCCGAGTGCGGTATCAAGCATCTCATTCGAAGAAGGTGAGTTGCAGATCTTGGGCATGAAGGTTCAAGACAATAGTCCGCTCTTAGAAACTGCCTTGGATCAGATTTCAGGTCTGTTTCCAGATCTCGGCGCGCGGGTGATCGGGATTAAGCGCAGCGCCTCCGTGTTTGCGCCGCGCGGCAATGATCAGCTCCAGCCTGGCGATATGGCTTATGTTGCGGTAACGCGCCGCTCGACCCCGCGGCTCAACAAATTATTCAATCGCGATGTTGAAGAGCATAAGCGCGTTGTGATTGTCGGCGGCGGCAATGTCGGGACGTATGTAGCGAGCGAGCTTGAAAAAGATGGCCGAGTTCGCGTGCGGATCATCGAGGCGGACGCAGCGCAAGCCGATAAAGCCGTGTCAGCTTTAAAACAGACCATTGTGATCCATGGAGATGGCTTGTCGCGCGACATGCTTGAAGAAGCCGGCGCTGATCAGGCGGACATCGTGATTGCGATCACCAATGATGACAAAACCAATATGTTGATTGGGAAACTCGCTAAGCAGCTCGGCGCCAAGCGGACGCACGCCCTGGTCAACGCCTATGAGTTGGTCGCCATTTCTCAAGATCTTGATATTGATGCCGTGCTCGATCCGCGGGCGTTAAGTGTCTCTAAAATCCTGACCAAGCTGCGGCGCGGGAGAATCGTTTCCGTACAATCGCTTGAAGATGGTGCTGCAGAGATCGCCGAGGGTGTGACGCTGGATTCATCCCCTCTCATCGGCAAACCGGTCGATTATTCCCATTTGCCAGATGGAGTGACTGCAGCGGCGATTATTCGCAATGATGAGGTGATCTTTCCGAATGCAGAGACGATGATCCATACAGATGACCGTCTGTTCTTATTCTATGAGACCAGCGCGACGCGAAAAGTCGAGCAATTCTTTAGGGTTAGCGCCGATTTCTTCTAGGCGAGGATGAAGCAGTGAATCATCTCGCAATCGTTCGCATCGTCTCCGCCATCGCTTTAGGCTTTGCGGGCTTGTTTGCTATTTGCTTCGCCGTGGCTTTGGCGACGGGCGAGCGCGAACAATTGATGGTGTTTGCGGGCACTGCCTTCGCGATCGGCGGCTTAGGTGCGACCGTTATTCTCCTCACCGATAAGCCGGTCCGCAGGGCGCATGCGAAAGATGGTCTCGCCGTCGCCGTCTTATTCTGGACGTTGGGCGGCATTGTCTCTGCGATCCCATTTATAGATTATTTGGGCAGCCCCGACTTTCTGGCAGCGCTGTATGAAAGCGTATCCAATCTCGCCACGACGGGGCATACGCGGCTAGACCCGATCGCGAACCCGATGCCGACAAGCATATTTGTTTGGCGAGCGATGCTTCACCTGATCGGCGCCGTGGCAACGATTACGATTGCGGCAACGGTCTTCTCGGGCCTGAATCTTGGCGGGCCAGGCGTTCATCGCAATCGCTTCTTCAGTGAGCCGGAGGGAAGCTTTTTCGACCCCGTTATGCGCGTGGTGCGCGTGAGCAGCGTGCTGATCTTAAGCAGCACCGCTATTTTGGCTGCCCTTCTTTTGGCGCTAGGTCTCACACCACGGGATGCGCTTGCTGGCGCGGTCAGTGCGGTCACGACAGGCATGGTCGATCCATTGTCTTATAATACCGCTCCGCAGGCCGGTTTCTTTCATTCGCTAATCCTATGGGTAGGTCTGGTCTTTGGCACGCTTGGCCTGATCGCCGTGGACGGAGCCGGCAGAGGGCGACTTCTTTCCTTGCCGTTTGATGCTGAAGTGTTGGCTTGGATTGGATCACTCCTATTGGTCACTGTGCTTGCAGTGTTCGCAGGGCTTCCTCTGTTCGAGAGCCTGGGGTGGGCGACCTCCTCAATTGCAACGAGTGGCATCGCGCTGAGCGACCCGCAACAGTTTGCAAGACTTCCAATCGTATTGGTTTTGTTTCCTGTCCTAATAGGCGGTTCGGCCTTGTCAGCGGCTGGCGGGTTTAAACTGGCGCGCCTGATTGTGTTGAGCAAACGGGCGGCGCTTGAGTTTGCGCAATTAGGATATCGCGGCAGTATCAAACACTTCTCATTCCGAGGCCGAAGGCAGTCTGACCGCACAATTATGGGCGTTTGGGTTTATTTGGTTGGTTATATTGTCGCCTGCACGATCGGCACGCTCTTACTCAGCACATCGGGCCTGTCATTCGATGACGCTGTGCGGGCGGGGATTGGCAGCCTATCAAACGCGGGACACGTTTTAGCGGGCATGAATGCAGAACTAGAAGGCGTGGCCCAAATATACGTCATCCTCGGCATGATTCTTGGGCGTTTGGAGGTTGTGGCGCTGCTTCCGGCGTTAAATCCGGGATTTTGGCAAAACTAGTTTCAGTTATGGTTGCCAAATTCTTCCAATCGTTATAGCCGCTTCTGTATAAGAGAAGGACAGGCAAACCATGTCTTCAGATAAAAAGCAGAACCTCCAGGACACATTCCTAAACGCAGTCCGCAAATCCAAGACTCCCCTGACGATATTTCTCGTCAATGGCGTGAAGTTGCAGGGCGTGGTCACATGGTTCGACAACTTTTGTGTGTTGCTGCGCGGCGATGGTCGCCCACCGCAGCTGGTTTACAAGCACGCAATCTCCACGATCGCACCAGGTGCACACGTTCAGCTCTTCGATGAAGAAGATAGCTAGAACACTTGAAACAAACACCGATTGATCTTGATCAGCCGCCTGAAAAGGCCGGCATCATTATCCCATGGACGCAAGTCGTCGATCGCCCAAGCCAAGACCGTATTGAAGAATCAGCCGGCCTGGTGGATGCGCTCGGCTGTGACTTAGTCTTTCTGCGCCCTGAACAAGTGCGCAAGCCGACCCCTGGTTATTTGCTGTCGGGCGGTCTGCTTGAGCGGCTAGAAGAGGATGTGAAATCCTTTGGCTGCTCGATGATCATTATTGATTCGGCTTTGTCTCCCATCCAACAACGGAACCTTGAAAAACGGCTTGGTGTGAAAGTCATCGATAGAACCGGGTTGATCCTCGAGATCTTTGGCCTTCGCGCGCGGACGAAAGAGGGCACCTTGCAGGTCGAATTGGCGCGGCTCTTATATGAACGCTCGCGTCTGGTTCGCACCTGGACGCACTTGGAGCGCCAGCGTGGGGGCAATGGCTTTCTTGGCGGTCCCGGGGAGACGCAGCTTGAGGCCGATAAGCGGATGATTGACCGCGCAGTGGGCCGCCTCCGGCGCGACTTAGCCGATGTGCAGCGCACCCGCCGAGTGCAGCGCCAAGGTCGCAAGCGGCGCGAAAGCCCGATCATTGCTTTAGTCGGTTACACGAATGCGGGCAAATCAACGCTGTTCAATCGCCTGACGGGCGCCAATGTGATGGCGAAAGACATGCCCTTCGCGACACTGGATACGACGATCCGCAAGATCGAGCTGCCCAATCTTGGCGAAGCCAATCTGATCGATACGGTTGGTTTTATCTCAGACTTGCCGACTCATTTGGTCGATAGTTTTCGTGCGACCTTGGAAGAAGCCTTGTCGGCCGATTTGCTCATGCATGTACGCGATCGGTCGAGCGAGTCAGATGCTGAACAGAAGCAAGATGTCTTGAAAGTCCTGCAGCAATTGTCCGAGCTGATGGAGACACCTTTGCCGCCGATGATTGAGGTGTGGAACAAAATCGACCTCGTCGATCCAGATATCCGCGCGGGTTTAGATGCGGAGCAAGAACGGATTGCGGATGAGATCCTGGCGTTGCAAGTGTCCTCGATCACAGGGGAGGGGATGGAAGATCTCCTACAGGCGATCGAGACACTCTTGGACGCTGGACGCAAACGGTTTCGGGCAACACTCTCGCATCGCGATGGCGCACTGCGGGCTTGGTTGCACGAGCATAGCCAAGTCGAAGACGAAGCGTTTGACGAAGCCGGAGACGTTCAATTGTGTGTTAGCCTAACCAAGGATGAGTTCGGTCGTCTCGCCGCGCGCTTCCCGGACGCTGCATCCACCCAATTTGAGCATATGGAATAGAGCCATGACAAAAGACACGCTGTTTCTCTTGCCGCCGGGATTTGAAGACAATGACCGCCGGGAGTTTTGCCCCGAATGCGCTGAAATGTGGGGCGTGTTGAGCTATTACCCGGCGATCAAAGAGTCGCTCGAGATTTGCTATGTCGGAATTTCACATCCGCGTCGCCCAATTGTCCAAGTGTTGGGCGAGGGGAATTGGAACGCGCCAACCTTGTTTCTGGCTAGTCCGGAAGCTGTTACCGGTGAGTTTCGCGCCAAGACAGCCAATGGCGTGACTTATTTGGATTCAGCCCGGCAGATTGCGAAATATTTCGCCGCAAAATTCGGCACCGCGATGCCGCGAGGAAGCTAATCTTAACAAGGTTAAGCGACATCCACACCTTGCAACTCTTAGCGAATGGACAAATATGTCCCCGTCTGCCAGTTCTTGGCTCATTCTTTTCCGCTTGAAGGTAATTTTATGTTCGATCCGCGCCCGACTGATGTGAACCTGGTCCCAACTGTTATTGAGCAAACCAGCCGCGGCGAGCGTGCGTTCGATATCTTTTCCCGACTTTTGAAAGAGCGCCTGATCTTTATTACCGGCCCGATCGACGACACGACAGCGTCTCTGGTCTGTGCGCAGCTTCTGTTTCTTGAATCGGAAAACCCGAAAAAAGATATCGGCATGTATATCAATAGCCCCGGCGGCTATGTAACGGCTGGGCTCGCGATTTATGACACGATGCAATATATCCGCTGCCCAATCTCAACGCTGTGTATTGGCCAGGCCGCGAGCATGGGCTCACTGCTATTGGCGGCGGGCGATAAGGGAAGCCGGATCGCGCTCCCGAATGCGCGGATCATGGTCCACCAGCCGTCTGGCGGCTATCGAGGCGTTGCAACTGACATTGAGCGCCATGCCGAAGAAATTCTCGACTTAAAAAAGCGTCTTAATAACATTTACGTAAAACATACCGGTCAAGACTATGACACGATTGAGAAGAAGCTTGATCGGGACACGTTCATGACCGCGGAAGAAGCGCGCGATTTCGGCATCGTCGATACGGTTTATGAGCGCCGCACGGAGGCGGGTGAGGAATAAGCGGCATCTTTCCTGCATTTGCGGGGGATGTGAGCTAAGACTTGCGCGTGCCCGTGAGGGGTCTAAGTTAAGTGTTGTGGCTGGGATTCGGTCCCAGTAAATCGCATGTTAAGGCATGCGTGTCATAGAGGTTGCCCATGGCAAGTAAAAACGGTTCCAGTGGCGATTCAAAGAATACGCTCTATTGTTCTTTCTGCGGAAAGAGCCAGCATGAAGTTAAGAAGCTGATTGCGGGTCCAACCGTCTTCATCTGTGATGAATGCGTTGAGCTCTGTATGGATATTATCCGCGAGGAGAATAAAGCCTCCGGATTTAAAGCCAAAGAAGGCGTTCCGACCCCGCAAGAGATTTGCGACGTGCTTGATGATTATGTCATCGGGCAGGCCTATGCGAAGCGCATTCTGTCTGTCGCGGTTCACAACCATTATAAGCGTCTGGCCAACCCAGGCGGCGCCGATGGTGTCGAGCTCGCCAAATCTAACATTATGCTGATTGGCCCAACCGGGTGCGGTAAAACGTTGCTGGCGCAGACTTTGGCGCGCGTCCTGGATGTGCCGTTCACAATGGCGGATGCAACGACGCTGACCGAAGCCGGCTATGTCGGTGAAGATGTCGAGAATATCGTTCTAAAGCTGCTGCAAGCCTCTGACTATGATGTCGAGCGGGCGCAGCGTGGCATCGTGTATATCGATGAGATTGACAAGATATCGCGCAAATCAGACAATCCTTCCATCACCCGTGATGTTTCCGGTGAGGGCGTGCAGCAAGCACTCCTGAAGCTGATGGAAGGCACGGTTGCGGCGGTGCCTCCGCAAGGCGGCCGGAAGCACCCTCAGCAAGAATTCTTGCAAGTGGATACGACAAACATTCTGTTTATCTGCGGCGGGGCCTTTGCCGGGCTCGATAAGATCATCTCATCTCGCGGTGAGTCGACCTCAATCGGGTTTGGTGCTGACGTCCAAGATCCGGAAGCCCGGCGTGTTGGTGAAATCCTGCGCACCGTGGAGCCAGAAGATCTGCAACGCTACGGCCTGATCCCAGAATTCATCGGACGTCTGCCGGTTTTGGCGACGCTGGAAGATCTGGATGAAGATGCCCTCGTGACCATCCTGACCGAGCCGAAGAATGCGCTCGTCAAACAGTACCAAAAACTGTTTGAAATGGAGGATGTAAACCTGACCTTCACGCCGGATGCGATGACCGCGGTGGCAAAGAAGGCGATCATTCGCAAAACGGGCGCTCGTGGCCTCAGATCGATCATGGAATCAATTCTGCTCGACACCATGTTTGAACTGCCAGGTCTCCGCGGTGTTGATGAAGTTGTGATCAACGCTGAAGTGGTCGATGGCAATGCTAAGCCGCTTTATGTGCACGCCAAACAGGTTCAGCCGAACGAAGCGTCATAGTTTCGACGCGCTCATAATATTAAATTCGCAGAATTCCACCGCTATTTAGTGGTTGAAGTGCGGCTGCTTGGTTATCACATGAAGTAGACGCCAGAATCACCCGACAACAGGGTGAAGGTGATGGTCGCCGCTGAGCGGGGCCTGAATTGAAGGAGTCAGATATGACGACGAAAACCCTCCCAGTTCTTCCACTGAGGGATATTGTTGTGTTCCCAGACATGGTGGCGCCACTTTTTGTGGGCCGTGACAAGTCTGTGCGAGCCCTTGAAATGGTCGATGAAGGCCAGAATGAAATTATGCTCGTCGCGCAAAAGGATCCTTCAACGGATGACCCTAGCGCAGACGATTTGCACGCGGTCGGAACGACAGCCACGATCCTGCAATTGCTAAAATTGCCCGACGGGACGGTGAAAGTCCTGGTCGAAGGCGGTCAGCGCGCTCGGCTGAATGAGCTCGAGGATAAAGGCGACTATTATGTCGCTGAGATCGGCGTGATCGAACCGGTCGATGCCAGCACGAGCGAGCTGGAAGCTTTGATGCGCGCAGTGACGGAGCAGTTCGAAAGCTATGCCAAACTGAACCGCAAAATCCCGCCTGAATCTGTTTCCACGATCTCGGACATTGTTGAGCCCGGAAAGCTGGCGGACGCGGTGTCGTCTCAGCTGCAGGTGAAACTGTCTGAAAAACAGGGTCTGCTGGAACTTTCCGACGTTAAAGACCGCCTCGAAAAGGTCCTCTCGCTGATGGAAGGCGAGATGGGCATGATGCAGATGGAGCGGAAGATTAAAAACCGCGTCAAGCGTCAGATGGAGAAGTCTCAGCGCGAATATTATTTGAATGAGCAAATGAAAGCCATTCAACGTGAGCTGGGTGATCAGGGCGAAGGGGAACGCGACGAGGTCGCTGAACTCGAAGATAAGATCAAAGAGACCGGTCTTTCTGAAGAAGCCCGCACCAAAGCCGAACAAGAAGTCAAAAAGCTTCGCCAGATGAGCCCGATGTCAGCCGAATCGACGGTTGTACGGAACTATTTGGACTGGCTTTTGGCGCTGCCGTGGGACGAGCGCAAAGACATCTCAACCGATCTGGTGGCCGCTGAAAAGCAGCTGAATGACGACCACTATGGGTTGGAAAAAGTCAAAGAACGGATCCTCGAGTATCTTGCCGTCCAAAAGCGGACGAACAAACTGCGCGGCCCAATCCTATGTCTTGTTGGTCCTCCTGGGGTTGGTAAGACCTCTCTCGGTAAGTCGATCGCGGAAGCGACCGGACGCGATTTCGTGCGCGTGTCTCTTGGCGGCGTACGGGATGAAAGCGAGATCCGCGGCCACCGCCGGACCTATATCGGTTCGATGCCAGGCCGGATCATTCAAAGCCTCAAAAAAGCTAAGACGGGCAATCCGCTCTTCTTGCTGGATGAGATCGACAAGATGGGCATGGACCATCGCGGCGATCCGTCTGCGGCGCTGCTTGAGGTACTCGATCCTGCACAGAACTCGACCTTCAATGATCATTATCTGGAAGTCGATTATGACCTTTCAGACGTGATGTTCGTGACGACAGCGAACAGCCTCAACATGCCTCAGCCTTTGCTGGACCGGATGGAGATCATCCGTATCGCTGGCTATACCGAGGATGAGAAGCTGGAGATCGCCGAGCGTCACCTCTTGCCGAAGATCCGTGCTGATCACGGGTTGGAAGAGACGGAATGGGTGGTCCAATCGGACTCTATCCGCGACTTGCTGCGCTATTATACGCGGGAAGCGGGCGTACGGTCTCTGGAGCGAGAGCTCGCCAAACTTGCGCGCAAAGCGGTCCGAGAACTTGGCAATGATGGCGTCACCCAAGTTGTTATGTCACCTGAGAATCTGGCTGATTATTCCGGCGTTCGGAAGTTCCGCTTTGGCCTCGCCGATGAGGAAGACCAAATCGGCGGCGTGACCGGCCTCGCATGGACTGAAGTCGGGGGCGATTTGCTCACCATCGAAGCGGTCTCGATGCCCGGTCGTGGCAACACGAAGGTCACCGGAAACTTGCGCGATGTGATGAAAGAATCGATTTCTGCGGCGCAATCTCTGGTGCGCTCACGGGCGGTTATGCTCGGGATTAAGCCAAGCGCGTTCAACACGACGGACATTCACGTCCACGTGCCGGATGGTGCAACGCCGAAAGACGGGCCAAGTGCTGGGATCGCTATGACCACAGCTATGGTGTCGCTTTTGACCGCGAACCCGGTTCACCGCGATGTTGCAATGACGGGCGAAATCTCGCTGCGCGGCCGTGTTCTACCGATTGGCGGGCTGAAAGAGAAACTTCTCGCAGCGCTTCGCGGCGGCATCAAAACGGTGCTGATCCCAGAAGAAAATGAGAAAGATCTCGCGGACATTCCGGAAAATGTGAAGAATAGTCTGAACATCATTCCAGTGTCTGACATCAATGAAGTGCTGGAGCGCGCATTGGTGCGTCCACTGGCGCCGATTGAATGGTCAGAAGCTGACGAGGAAGCTCTGGCGGCGACACTTGCCGGGCGACCATCTTCAAATGATGGCAGCGCGTCTGTTCGTCACTAAACACAATTCATAAAACTTCAGCGGCCCCTGTTTTTTCTGACAGTGGCCGTCTTGCTTTTCTGCTTCAGACGGGGCAAAGGAAGCGTCCCGGAAGGGCGGTTAGCTCAGTTGGTAGAGCATCTCGTTTACACCGAGAGGGTCAGCGGTTCGAGCCCGTTACCGCCCACCATTTTCCTCATAGTACTTTAGTCTCGAGGCTATCGCCGCGTTCGACGAGCTTTAGCGCGCCATCACGCTTCTGAATCTTCGTGACACTGCAATAGTTGGGGCGGAATACGGTCACGGTGTTTGTACCTTCTAAATGACCGACAATTGCATTGATGGCGACGAAATGGGTGAAGACGACAGTCCCGTCCGGCAAGCCAGAGAGCTTATCGATTAATCCTTGCCGCCAGGCGCGAACGAGATCTGGCGCGTCTTTCCACTCACCTGACATTAGCCCGCGTAACCATGGCACCCGGTCGGTGACATCCGAAGGTGTTGGGATTTCGGTAACGGCAGGCTCAATCGCCAAGTCAAGGCCTGAGGTATTCGCAAAAAAGGAAGCAGTTTCTTGGCATCGTGCCATCGGGCTGGTGATGGTTAGGGAAATCGGTTCCGCTAGGAGTTTCTGAGCGACGGCATCGGCTTGCGCGCGACCGGTCTCTGAGAGGCCAGGATCGGGATGGCTGCCCCAACTCGCGGCGGCCTCACCATGGCGTATTAGATAGATCATGCGGCGACGAGCTGCGGATCTTGATCATAGGCTTTGAAGACGTCGAGCGCCTGCCGGTACAGGACAGGTTTCTTGATGTTGAGACGTTCCCGCACCTCGGCAAGCGGCTGATCGAGCAGGGCGATAATATCTTGATCGATGATCCGTTTTGCGGCTTTGCCATTGCGCCGGCCTTCCGCCAGAACTTCTTTCACACGCGCTTCTCTCGGTGCTTCTTTGGCGATCTGACGATTGCCCATAAAGGCGATAAAACTGACGCCCAGTCCGCCATGTTGGCTATGTGTATAGCCGAGCAGGGCATCTTCACCGAGCGCGTCACGGCCATATCCAGTCAGTACATGATACATGTCATGCGTGTCGCGAAGGCGGTTTGAATACCATAAGAGGTCATCGTCATACTGGGCGTGGTGAGCGCGCTGCTGCAAGCTTTCTTCAACCAAACCATGCGCGGTTAAGCCTTCGCGTTCCATGAACTCGACATAAGCGCGACCGACTGAGCCTTTTGGCAGCGCTTTAAGGGGCGCGTGATCATCAAGAATATCTGGTAGGAATGTCCGCTTATTAAGCAGATCTGGCCCGATTTCAGACCGCATGAAGCGCGCAAAATCTTTACGAGTAGATTTGCCGTTTAAGGCCTCTATGATGTGAAACACCTGCGCAGTATCTTCTTTGTCCGCGATCAGCTTTTGCATATGCCTCCACGCCTTAAGCGGCCGGCGACGTGGAATTGGGCGATCCGGATGAATATAGGTGGCGGCGGTCGGCATGTCAGTCTTTCCTGCTGGCTTTCCAGTCCTTCTTACCAGACCTTGTTAAAGGAAACAATGACGCATGCGTCATCTTTTGAGAGTGCGTTCTGCACAATAATGAAGCAGGCGTGATCAATTAGTGAGCAGGTGTTGCGAACCCTGCGCTCACACGTCTTTCCTCTATCGCCCTTCAAGGAGGGGCCGCCTATGCCGAAGCGGTTGTTAGCTATCGGAAGGGTTGCGGGTATGAAAAAGATCGAAGCCATCATTAAGCCGTTCAAATTGGATGATGTTAAAGAGGCGCTTCACGAGGTTGGCGTTCAAGGGATGACGGTTGTTGAAGCAAAAGGCTTCGGACGTCAGCGCGGCCACACGGAACTGTATCGTGGCGCAGAATATGTCGTCGATTTTCTACCAAAACTGAAAGTTGAGGCAGTGGTTGCGGATGCCAGCGTGCAAGGCGCGATCGAAGCCATAACAAAAGCCGCGCAAACCGGAAAAATCGGCGACGGTAAGATTTTTGTTTCGGATATTGGCGAAGCGGTCCGTATCCGTACAGGCGAAACAGGAGACGGCGCCCTATAGCGCTGAAAAGGTTTTAGACAGGAAAATTTGGAGGGCTAAATGGCCGATAGTGTATTGAAAATGATGAAGGAGAACGACGTTGAGTTCGTTGACCTTCGATTCACAGACCCCCGCGGAAAGCTGCAGCACGTCACATTCGATAAGAGCATGGTGGACGAAGACTTTTTCGCAGACGGGCAAATGTTTGACGGATCTTCTGTTGCCGGTTGGAAAGCCATCAACGAGTCGGACATGACGCTTGCGCCAGACCTGGCGACAGCGAAGATTGATCCATTCTTCCAGCAAACCACGCTGGCGATCATGTGCGATATTCTCGATCCGATCACGGGTCAGGCCTATAATCGTGACCCGCGGATGACGGCGAAGAAAGCGGAAGCCTATCTGCAATCGACTGGCGTAGGTGACACTGCATATTTCGGCCCAGAGGCGGAGTTCTTCGTCTTTGATGATGTGCGTTGGAATACTGAGCCACACATGACCGGCTATTCTTTCGACTCAACTGAGTTGCCTGCGAATACCGGTAAGTCGTATGAGATGGGCAATATGGGCCACCGCCCTGGTCCTAAAGGCGGATATTTCCCAGTCCCACCAGTCGATTCAGAACAGGACATGCGGTCAGAAATGCTGTCTGTCATGGGCGAGCTTGGCCTCGAACCAGAAAAGCACCACCACGAAGTGGCACCTGCCCAGCACGAGCTTGGCATGAAGTTCAACACGCTCGTCACCATGGCGGATCATCTCCAGCTGTATAAGTATGTGATCCACAATGTTGCGGCGAGCTATGGCAAAACGGCGACCTTTATGCCGAAGCCTTACTTCGATGATAACGGTTCAGGCATGCACGTGCACCAGTCGATCTGGTCTGGCGGCAAGCCGACATTTGCTGGTGATCAATACGCCGGTCTATCTGAAACTTGCCTTCACTATATCGGCGGCATCATTAAGCATGCTCGCGCTCTGAACGCGCTGACCAATGCTTCGACCAACTCTTATAAGCGTTTGGTTCCAGGCTTCGAAGCACCCGTTATGCTCGCTTATTCTGCGCGTAACCGGTCTGCCTCGATCCGGATCCCATTCGGCACCGGTGAAAAGGCGAAGCGGATTGAAACACGCTTCCCAGATCCAACCGCGAACCCATACTTGGCATTTGCAGCGCTACTGATGGCTGGCCTTGATGGAATTGAGAACAAGATCCACCCAGGCGACGCAATGGACAAAGATCTCTATGATCTTCCGCCAGAAGAAGCCGCGGCGATCCCACAAGTTTGTGGCTCACTCGCTGAAGCACTGGATGCCCTCGATGGCGACCGTGACTTCCTCAAAAAGGGCGGCGTTTTCGATGACGATCAAATCGACGCCTATATCGAACTGAAGCAGGAAGAAGTTGAGCGCCTTCAGCTCCACCCGCACCCTGTCGAATTCGACATGTACTACAAGGTCTAAGACCCAACTTCACGTCATGGGGGACGTGGCGTACGCCAAGGCACCGGAGCTCATCAGAGCTCCGGTGTTTTTTGTAGGGTTTTGTCGCGTTAAATGCACGGCGCGGCGGCGCTAATCTCAGCCGGCCAATAGGCGCTCGGTTTCCAGCATATAATCGCGTGCGAGGGGCAAGGCGTCGACCGTTTTGCTAAGTTGGATCTGGAAATTCATGTGCTTGCCATGCCGAAACGTGAATTCAGAGACAATTAGATAGAACTCCCACATCCGGCAGAACGCTTCATCAAACATTTCCGCGACCTTGTCGCGATTGGCTTGAAATCGTTTGTCCCATTCATAAAGCGTGTGGGCGTAATGAAGCCGCAGGATCTCGCAATCGGTGACCCATAGGCCTGATTTCTCAATTTCGGCAAAGGTTTCGGAGAGGGCAGGAGAGTATCCGCCCGGAAAGATGTATTTGCGGATCCAGGCGCCGGTTGTTCCCGGGCCGCCTTTTCGGCCAATAGAATGCACAAGCGCGCAGCCATCATCGGTCAATCGATCCCGAATGGCCGAGAAATATTCCTGATAATGAGCGACGCCAACATGTTCGAACATGCCGACGGAGACGACCGCATCGAAGGTCTCCTGTACATGGCGATAATCCTGCAGGCGCAGAGACACTTTGTTCTCAAGACCCGCAGCTTTGACCCGCGCTTGTCCAAGAGCCAATTGCTCGTTGGACAAGGTCACCCCAACGACCTGACAATCAAAGTTCTGAGCGATGTAAATTGAAAGCCCACCCCAACCGCAACCAATATCGAGCACGCGCATCCCCGGCTTGAGGTTCAGCTTGGCCGCGATATGCGCCATTTTCAGCTCTTGGGCCTCTTCCAATGTAATGTCTTCAGACGGCCAATAGCCGCAAGAATATTGCATGTTTTCATCGAGGAAGAGTTTGTAGAACTCGTTTGAGAGGTCGTAATGGTGCTGCACATTTTTTCGTGAGGCGGTCGCGGGATTACGTTGGTGCCATTTACGAATCCGCTTGAGCCACGCCTTCAAAACCTTTTGAATTGGATGCCCGCGGAGCCCCGTTCGGTTGAGCGCAAAGATCTTTAAAAGATCCCGGATCGTGCCGTCTTCGATGACCAGCGTCCCATCCATATAGGCTTCACCGGCATAGAGCTCGGGATTGAGAAATAGTTTGCGATATAGCGTTTTATCTTTGAGGCGAACCGTAGATTTTGGGTCTTCGCCAGTTCCATGCTGGTGTGAGAGTCCATCAGCATCAATGATGATCAAGGTGCCCGTTTTGACGAACCGCGCCATCATAGAATTCAACAATTTCATCAGCCACCCTCCGATTTTGAAGGATTTTGTGGCAAAAAAGATGGCTGATCCCAACCGAAAAGTCGAACACGCTGGATCACATTTTTACGAGCATCGAAGACAAAACCTAAGTGGATCAGGCCTTTTCATCCGCTTTCACCGCCTGCCAGAGCTTCTCCTGATCGTCCAAGGACAGAGTTGCAAATCCGGCTTCTTTCCCGTCGGCCTTGGCTTCCATGGCTCGGAAGCGGCGTTCGAATTTCGCATTAGATTTGCGCAAGGCGATTTCGGGATCGACGCTTAGGCGGCGAGCGAGATTGACGGCAACAAACAACAAGTCACCGACCTCTTCTTCGATATGGCCTTCGTCTGCCTCTTCGATGGCTTCTTTGACCTCATCCATTTCTTCTTCGAGCTTGTTGAAAATGTCTTTGGGGTCGGTCCAGTCAAATCCGGTGCGGGCGGCGCGTTTCTGCAACTTATCTGACCGCATCAGAGCGGGCAGGGCGAGCGCGACGCCTGATAGGGCGCTCGGGTCTTGTTCAGACTTTTGCGCGCGCTCAGCGGCTTTGATTTCTTCCCAGGCGCCGGTCTGGGCGTCGGCGGTCCGTTGCGCTGCTTCGCCAAAGACGTGGGGATGCCGCCGGACCATTTTCTCGCTGATCGCTTGGGTAACGTCGGAAATAGTGAAGTGGCCTTCGTCCGAAGCGATTTGTGCGTGAAATACCACTTGTAGCAGCAGATCGCCGAGCTCATCGCTCAAATCGGTCATATCGTTGCGCTCAATTGCGTCCGCGACTTCATAAGCCTCTTCAATTGTATAGGGCGCTATGGTTTCAAAACTCTGCTCAAGGTCCCAAGCACATCCCGTCACAGGCGTGCGCAAGCGTTTCATAATCTCCAATAGATCATCAAAATCGTATGGAGGCTTGAGGGGTGAGGCGGGCATGATCATTTTATCCAATTCGGTGTTCTGGTTTGCGCATAAGCATTGAGAACAGAGTCGCCACTCTTTTGCGACAAAAAGTTCATCCGATTGAGCGTCTATTCCTTTCAAACGCTAGATTTGGGTGCCTGTTTCGACGCGGATGTCGAATTGTTCTTAAATGGATTGGAGGCGTCTGTACGCCCCAATTGACAAGCGCAGCAAGTGCGATGAGATCGCGTTCGGATCCGGCGCCGGAGAATCGAAGTGACTGAAGCAGTATGTGTCGCCCCGACCGGGTGTGTTTTGGGGGAGGGACCCTTGTGGAGTGCCTCAGAAGGCTTTCTTTGGTGGGTCGATATCAAGCGCGCAAAGCTTCATCGCCACAACCCCAAGACTGGCAATACACGTCGCTATGATCTCCCGGTCCATGCCAGTGCGCTTGCTTTGGCGGATGGCGGCTTAATCATGATCGGTGATCGCGAAGTCGGACGTTATGACACGGCGACCGAAAGCTATGAAAAGGTCGCAGATATTCACGAGCCGGAAGGGTTTCGAACCAATGATGCTGGGATCGCTCCAGATGGCAGCCTGTGGTTCGGCACATTGAATGAAAGCGAACCCATTCCGGAAGGCCAGTATTACAAACTGACCCCTGATCTGAACATCGAGCGCATTGGGCTTCCGGAAGTCTCGATCACCAATACGATGGAATTCTCGCCCGACGGCAAAACCTTCTATACCTGCGATAGCGCCGAACAAATGATCCTCGCTTTTGATCATGACCCTGAAACCGGTGCGCTTTCGAATCGTCGGGTGTTCGCATCGACGCTGGAGGCTGGGTGTTATCCCGATGGCTCGGCGGTAGATGTTGATGGTTATTTGTGGAGCGCGCAGTGGGCCGGGTCTCGGCTTGTGCGATATGCCCCGGATGGCAACATAGACCGGGTGATAAAGCTGCCCGTGTCGCGCCCGACAAGTTGTGCCTTTGGCGGCCCGAGCTTGCAGACGCTATATATTACATCTGCCCGGGAAGGACTGAGCGATGCCGCGCTCGATCGACAGCCCATGGCCGGTAGCCTGTTCGCCATCGAGGTTGAAACCCCTGGTCTCGCGATCCCTGAATTCGGAAAGCCGCGGCAGCAATAACTTGCGTTTAACACCCTTTGCACCCAAGTGACTTCACAAGCGTAGAAATGCGCAGTATGGAGCCGGATTACCCCTAAAAGTCAGGAACGCACGAGAATGGCCGACAAGGACAAAAAGAAAAGCGTTGGTCCGATTACCTTCGCTCGCCAAGTGGAAGCCGAGGGCCGCAAGGTGACTTGGACCTCTACGCCGGAAACAATTCAAGCGACCATTATGGTGGTCGTGATGTCGATTATCGTCGCCTTATTCTTGTTCCTGTCAGATCAGTTTATCGCCATGGTTATCCGCTGGATCACCGGTCTCGGCGCTTAAAGCATAAGAACAATAAGGAGTGCTTGGCCCATGGCTGAGGCAAAATGGTACATCGTCCACGCTTACTCGAACTTCGAGAAGAAAGTTGCGCAAGCGATCCGCGACCAAGCGGCTATGAAAGGTCTCGAAGATATGATCGAGGACCTGGAAGTGCCGACTGAAGAAGTCGTTGAAGTCGTCCGCGGCAAGAAGAAGACGATCGAGAAGCGCTTTTTCCCCGGCTATGTGCTGATGAAAGCGAAACTGACCGACGATATTTATCACCTGGTCAAAGACACGCCGAAAGTCACAGGCTTTTTGGGCGCCGATGGCGGTAAGAAGCCTCTTCCGGTCCCGCAGCGCGAAGTCGACCGCATTTTAGGTACGGCAGACGAGCCAATCGAGGATCGTCCAAAGCCAACCGTGGTCTACGAGATCGGCCAAGAAGTGCGAGTCAACGAAGGCGCCTTCCAAGGCTTCGAAGGCACTGTGGAAGAGTTCGACCCAGAAACGGGCCGGATGAAAGTGAACGTCTCAATCTTTGGCCGAGCCACGCCGGTCGATTTGGACTTCACCCAGGTTGATAAGATCGCATAGGCGCGTTTCTATTTTCAGTAATTGCTGTACTTGGGGCCGAGGTGACGATTGTTGCCTCGGCCCTTGGCGTTCTTGCGGTATCCATCTTTTTAAATTGGGATTGAGTGAGTCATGATCGAATTTGCCTCAGCGAATTATTCAGACGTGGCCAAAGCCCGGTTGGCATATCTCAAGACGCTAGCCTCTCCTTTGGATGGTATGTGGGAGGACGCGTTCTTCGCAGGCGGCCAACATTGGCACATCAAAATCGGGGGCGATGCGGTTGGTTATTGCGGAACGAATGAGCAAAACGCGCTATTAGGCTTTCAAGTCTTCGACCCACACGCCTCTGAGCCCTGTTTTCAAGCCTGCATGGACCGGTTCGCGTTCAAGCAGGCCTTTGTGAGCACCGTGGAGCCCGCCTATTTCAGCCATTGTCTCGATCGTCAGACGTCACTCAAAGTCAACGCACTGATGTATGAGGATGATGGCACCGACGCGATGCCGGGTCAGTTTTCAGACGGTATGGAATTTCGGGTCGTCGAACAGACAGAAATAGAGACCGCGATCGCCTTCGCTCTCGACGCTATCGGCGCCAACCGCGCCTGGTTGGAAGGCTATTATGCGGAGCGCATCGCGAAGAAGGAATTGTTTGGCGTTTGGCGCGGGGATGAAATGATAGGCGCCGGCGAATTGCGCGTGAGTCCCAGTCAGCCAGGTGTTGCAGATGTCGGCATGATCGTCGCGCCGGTCGCCCGTAAAGCGGGGCTAGCCACACAAATTCTCCAGCAATTGAGACATGATGGTCAGAAACGCGGATATCGCCTTGTGTGCTCGACTGAAATGGAGAATGTTCCCGCGCAAAAAGCCATCGCCAGAGCAGGCTTTCACTCTAGGCACAGAATTTTGGAAATGGGTCTTCAAGGCGGAAGCTAGCGTTCTATCTAAGCCTCATCCTGAGCGAAGTCGAAGGACGAGGCGTGCTCTCTGCAACGCCCCGGAAGCACGGCCCTTGATCCTTCGACTTCGCTGAGGATGAGGGCCTACTTTGGAACCACCCGCTATCGACCCAATGCAGACACTAAGAGCGACCATTTCGGGGCGAGTTTTGGCCGAGTAATTTACGACTCAGCTTTCCGTGTCAAAGCGGTCTAAACAATAAGCGGGCAAACATACGAGCGGCATGTATGAGGGAGAGGAAAAGTGTCAAAAGTATCGGCCAAAACTCTGCCCCGAAAAAAGCATTCCAAATGAGCAATCCTGCAGCTGCGTACCCGGTGGCTTGAAAAAAGAACAACAGTAATCGCGGGATCCGATCTGGATCATCTTTCGGTATCCTAAGGTTCAACCTCAAGATTTGAATCGCAAAGAATAGGACCGCTGCCGCAGTGATAAGTGAACCTATTTGCATGGTGAGCTTATTGGTAACTTCTGCATAGATAGCGACAAGCAAACCTGCACTGATGATTAATGGAGTTATGGACGCTCCGATCAACGTCCAAATTCGCATACGATTTACACCTGTCCATTCTCGCGGCGGTGTCTTGCCCAATGCAACAACTGCTCCTGAAAAGCCGAGTAGTACGAGAGAGGCCTCAACTACGCCTTGCAATATGCTGACCTGATCAGCCATTCATACCCCCCTTGAGACTCACGCGTCATTGCATCGTTGTGCAGCATGAAACAAAGCATGATGCTTGGCAAAGTGTTATCTCGGCCTTTGAGCAAAGCCTCGTTCAAGGAACGTCCGTTCTTGGGTGAGTTTTGGGCGCTCAACCCTGCTAAGGTGCGAACTTCGCAACAAGCTTTTTAGCATAGTCCATTGCTTGTCTCTCGATTTTTGAGAGCGGGTCATTTGAGCCTTTTTTAGGTCCAATGAGGATGGATTGGGCGAACTCGATTGCCTCACGTTCAATCTGCATGAGCATTATATTCTCGGTGGGGTCAGGTCCATTGTGTTCGGTCACTGCTTGCTCCTGTGCCAGAGTGCTGATGGATGTTTCAAATACAGCAGCAAGGCATTTCAGCGATTCCAATCCGGGTTTTTGACCACTTTCGATGCGCTGGATTGTGCGAGTGCTTAAGCCAGAATGCCGGGCCAACTCCTCTTGGGACCAGCCGTTTTCTAACCTTCTTTTTTGAACACTCATTTAGTCCCGCCTCGTTAACTGCAGTCAGTTTATGACAAAAAGCTAACTGACGGAACACGACAGTGTCGCGACAATGACGTGACACTGTCGCCATCGCATTGAACTGTTTCCACAAGATTTGCGCATAATAAGCACTTCCGCCAACGGCTTACTTAGGGCGTTTTAACCCTCTCGCCTGCATCAGTAATGGACCTAGCACCGATTTGAGATCGTAGGTCCGAAGACAGCTGATCCAAAATCCGTTGTGTCGCTGGGTCTTCAGCTTTCGCCTCACCGCGCAAAGCAGGCTTCAGCTGCGTTGCCATGGTCTTTCCGCGTTCCACGCCCCATTGGTCGAAGCTGTTAATCTCCCATAGAACGCCGGCGAGATAGGTGCGGTGCTCATACAAAGCGATCAGCGCGCCGAGGCGTTCGGGCGTCAGCTCGCGTGTGCTGAGGAAAATCGATGGGCGGCCACCTGGGTGCACTTTTTGACGGGCGATATGGTCTGGAAGATCGGGTTCTTCAGCGCGCACTTCTGCAAGACTCCGTCCATTGGCCATGACTTCGGCTTGCGCCAAGGCGTGGGCGGTGAGCGCTTCGACACCGTCAGTATCGCGGCGACTGCCCGGCGATAAGATAAACTCAGCGGGAACGATGTGAGTGCCTTGGTGCAGCCATTGGTGATACGAATGTTGCCCAACAGAGCCTTCGCCGCCCCAAAGCAGAGGGGCTGTCGGTAGCGGCGCTGCTTCGCCTTCAGGCCCAACGGATTTGCCGTTCGATTCCATTTCCAATTGCTGGAGATAAGTTGGCAGCATACGCAAGCGGCGGGAATAGGCGAGCACCGCACGCGAGGAGAAGCCAAGAAAGCTCGTGTTCCAATAGTCTAGAAGCGCAAGCCGGGCCGCGAGATTGGTTTCAACCGGCGCGGACTTCACATGAGCGTCCATCTTCGCCGCGCCAGTAAGGAAGGCTCTAAATGTATCCGCGCCAAAACTGGTCATCACCGCGACAGAAGCCGCCGACCAGATAGAGTAGCGTCCGCCGACGCTGAGCGGCATATCGAGTGTGGTCGCCGCCCGGCCATCGAGCCATGAGCTTGCGCGCTCGGGATTTGCCGTGACCAGCAATAAATGCTCCGCCGCTTTGCCAGCGCCTAATGCCGATTCCAGCCAGGTACGCGCGCGGCCGAGATTGTAGAGCGTTTCTTCAGTTCCGAAGGATTTCGAGATGCCAATGATCAGCGTGTTTTCGGGGGCGAGACCTGTCAGCGCGAGTTCTAAGTCGAGTGGATCAACATTCGCGCAAAATCTTAAATTGATCCCTTCCAGCTGTCGGTCCGCGAAGGCGTCTGCGTACAGGCGTGGGCCAAAGTCTGATCCGCCAATCCCGATATGCACGATGGCTGAGAACGCCCGATCGCGAATCAGAGACTCGGCTTTGGCGAGCGCGCGCACCGTCGTGTCATGCTCGGCTCGCGTCAGGTCACTCTCTGGCGCCATGCGTAAGGCCCAATGGAGGGCAGGGCGGTCTTCTGACGGATTGACGATCTCGGCATTGAAGAGGCGATCGATCGCCGCGCCCAATCCAACCTGCTTTGCGTGGGCGAGCAGTGCCGCATCCACGTCGGGCGTTACATATTGCCGAGACGTGTCGGCAGTCCATCCGGCCGCGGAGACAACCAACTGATCTGAACGTGATGCTAGATCTCGCAGAGATTGCGTTCGAGCACTTTGGGCGAGAGATTTCAGCCTTTCAATAGTCATGAACAATCACCCTTAATCGCAATAGAAAACCGTAAGCGCCTGACCGGCCGCACGTTTCACAATAGAAACAGGCGCGTCATCGGGCGCGGTCTCAAAGACTTTTCGTTTGGTTTCCCCGGTGATGAGGAGCAAGACATTGCGGGCATAGGCGACGCAAGGCTGGGTTAAGGTCATCCGTAATAAGTTGGGACCGGTCACGTCGCTCTCAATGGCGCGTACAGCCGCCACCAAAGAGGTCGTGTCTGGATCGACCGCCTGATCATACCCCTTGCCGCCTGCAAACCAAGACAATGTATGCGCATCCGGCCCCATGCCGAGCAACATCACATCAGTCAAACCTGCTTCCAGATAGAGTTCATTCACCACCTCGACGGAAGCAAACGGATCATCGCCTGAAACTTTCATCGGTGTGTAGCTGGCAAGTGCGGCTTTATTCTGAAGCAGCGTGCGTTCGAGCATGGCGCCGTTCGAGGCGGGATGGGTCTCATCCACCCATCGTTCGTCACACAGACCGACATGGACACTGTTCCAGTCCAAATCAGCTTCTGACAAGGTTTCGTATATGGGGCCGGGTGTGGTGCCGCCTGAGCCCATAAATACGGCACTGCCGCGGCGGGTGATTGCGTCCTTTAAAGCGGTTGCCAACCACTCGGCGGCGGCCGCTTGTAAGGCGCCTTTGTTCTCAAAGGTCTCGAAGACATATCCTTGCGTCATGGCAGCACGCTAGGCCTCAGATTGGCGGCCTTTGTCAAGCGCTTTCCCGTGTGTGGTAAATTTGTTCGCATATGTCAGCAGTAATGGTGCTTGAAACCTGCGGCGGGCATGTGTATGTGGCGCGCTTCAACGGGACTCTTCTGGCCCGCTTTGAGAAAGGACCAACGTCCGGTGGGCCGGACACTGAGAAAAGGAGGCCTGGCATGGCCAAAGAGAAGTTTGAGCGTACAAAACCGCACGTGAACATCGGCACGATTGGACACGTGGACCACGGTAAGACAACGCTAACCGCAGCGATCACAATGGTGCTGGCGGATGTTACGGGTGCTGAGAAGCGCTCTTATGAGGACATCGATTCTGCGCCAGAAGAAAAAGCGCGCGGGATTACCATCAATACCGCTCACGTTGAGTATGAGACGGAAAACCGTCACTACGCTCACGTTGATTGCCCTGGACACGCTGACTATGTGAAAAACATGATCACTGGTGCGGCGCAAATGGACGGCGCGATCCTGGTTGTGAACGCTGCTGACGGCCCAATGCCACAGACTCGTGAGCACATCCTGCTTGCCCGTCAGGTTGGTGTTCCAGCGCTGACAGTGTTCATGAACAAAGTTGACCAGGTTGACGATGAAGAGCTGCTCGAGCTCGTCGAAATGGAAATCCGTGAGCTTCTGAGCTCTTACGAATTCCCAGGCGACGATATTCCGATCATTGCTGGTTCTGCGCTTGCGGCGGTTGAAGGTCGTGACGACAATATCGGTAAAGACAAGATCATCGAACTGATGGCGGCTGTGGATGACTATATCCCAACGCCAGATCGCCCGATTGATCAGGACTTCCTGATGCCAGTGGAAGACGTGTTCTCAATCTCTGGTCGTGGTACGGTTGTCACCGGCCGGGTTGAGACAGGCATCGTCAAAGTTGGCGAAGAAGTCGAGATTGTTGGTATCCGTGACACACAGAAAACCACTGTGACCGGTGTTGAAATGTTCCGTAAGCTGCTCGACCAAGGTCAAGCCGGCGACAATATTGGTGCTCTGATCCGCGGGATCGACCGTGAAGGTGTTGAGCGTGGTCAGGTTCTTTGTAAGCCGGGTTCAATCACCCCGCACACAACGTTCGAAGCAGAAGCCTATATTCTGACGAAAGAAGAAGGTGGCCGTCACACGCCATTCTTCACCAATTATCGTCCACAATTCTACTTCCGTACAACAGACGTTACCGGTGTTGTGACGCTGCCAGCGGACAAAGAAATGGTTCTGCCAGGCGACAATGTGAAAATGAGCGTTGAGCTGATCCAGCCAATCGCCATGGACCAAGGCCTGCGCTTCGCGATCCGCGAAGGTGGCCGCACAGTCGGCGCGGGTGTTGTGGCCTCTGTCTCTAAATAAGAGACACAACCACACTTCAAAATCAAAGAAACCCCGTAGCAAAAGCTGCGGGGTTTTTTGTTGGGGGATACCAACAATCGATCAAATCGGGCGCAGTTTGTGACTTGAGTGCGCGGGGGCGTCATGGTTGTGTCTGAAACAAATTCTGTAAAGCAGATCTAATCATAAGGCCGGGGAGGCTTATTTGACCGACACAACCGCTGCAAAACCGCGCGATACGAGCTTCTTTGGCCATCCCAAAGGACTCGCCATTCTGTTCTTCACCGAGATGTGGGAACGCTTTTCCTATTACGGCATGCGCGGGCTTTTGATTCTGTATCTAACCCAGCACTTTCTGTTCTCTGACGAGAAATCCTCGATCATGTACGGCGCCTATACGGCGCTGGTCTATGTAATGACGATTATCGGCGGGACACTCGCAGATCGGTATTTGGGACAGCGCAAAGCGGTGACCTTTGGCGCTATACTGCTGTGTCTTGGACACTTGGGTATGGCTTTCGAAGGCAGTGGCTCAAAAGAGTACATCGTCTCCAATGGCGCCGAGATTGAAATTCAACATGAGGGCAGGGGCGACAATCGCCAGCTATTCGTTGAAGTCGACGGCGCCCTGCGCCGCGTTGTGTTTGAGCAAGGCACTGGTGATCTGCAAATTCTCGAGACTGCCGACCGTCAGCGCGAAACGACGGCGCCTGTCTATCAAACCATCGCCAAACCCGACTATACGACCCGGGTCGAACAACAGAGCCTGTATACGAACATTCTCTATCTCTCGCTGGCCCTTATTATTGCTGGTGTTGGCTACCTTAAGGCGAACATCTCAACTATTGTTGGGGCGCTTTATGAGTACGACGATCCGCGCCGAGATTCTGGGTTCAGCCTGTTCTATACGGGAATCAATCTTGGCTCGCTGCTCGCGACACTGACCATTGGCTGGATTGGGATCGCTTATGGCTGGAAGTGGGGTTTTGGCCTTGCTGGCATTGGGATGCTGTTTGGTCTTCTCGTTTTCACCTGGGGACAAAAATATCTTGATGGCAAAGCGGATGCGCCAAACCCTGAGCTTTTGAAAAAGTCTTTCTTGGGACCAATTACGGTTGAGATCGCGTGTTATCTCGCAGCGCTGCTCGTCATCGGCGTTTCGATGCTGATCGTGATGAATGCAGAAATCATCCCAGACGGGTTCGTCGGAGGCCTTGGCATTCTGATGTTTATCGGTCTCGTCGCTTACGCCTTCATGACTTTGAAAGGTAGTGAACGAAAGCGCATGTTCGCAGCGATCTATTTCGTGCTTGCGCAAATCCCGTTCTGGGCGCTGTTCGAACAGGCAGGCTCTTCTTTGACGCTCTTCACAGATCGCTTGGTCGACAAAGAATTGTTCGGTTGGAACGTTCCAACCCCCGTCTTTCAGTCTTTGAATGCGGGATATATCGTAGTTTTTGCTCCGATTTTTGCGTGGATGTGGTTGGCTCTTTCGAAGCGAAACATGGAGCCCTCGACACCGGTGAAGTTTGCCATTGGTGTGTTCTTGGCTGGACTTGGCTTTCTGTCTTTGGTGGCTGGGATCGGGATGTCGGGTGCCGGAATGACAGCGGTCGTTTTCATCTTCTTGATCTATTGGGTGCACACCATGGGTGAGCTCATGGTTTCGCCGGTTGGGCTATCTGCTGTGACCAAAATGGCTCCCGCGCGCGTCGTCGGCATGACGATGGGCGCTTGGTTCTTATATTCAGGCCTTTCCAATTACCTGGCGGGTGTGATCGCCCGCACAACAGGTGCTGAAACGATTGGCGGGCAGATCACGGACGTCGCTGCCGCTAAAGCGACCTATGTCAGTGTTTACACCAACGTCGCCTATGTTGCGATGGGTATTGGTATTTTCATGCTCCTGATCTCTCCGATCATTAAGAGCTGGATGAAACACGATACCGCCTTGGTTGATTCGCTCGATGATGAACTCCGGGCCTCTGGTGAAAAGCCTGCGTGACACTCGCCGCTGGTTCGGGGAAAAACTTGGGATCAGAAGCTCAATCGCCGCTGCGCTCATGCTTAGTGGCAATTGGCTTGCTTTGAGCGCGCAAACCAATGACGCTCAAATTCTCGAATGGCCGAATGCGAAGTTTCCGATGATTGCGGGTTGGCTCGGCTTAGAAGGCTATTGTGATGTGCGATTTAGCGTCGATGAAGAGGGCTATCCGTTCGCCGTAACTCCGTCCTGCACCAGACGCATATTCTGCTTTGAAGCCAAAAGGGCGGTTTCGGAGTCCCGTTTCGATCCTGCCAGAGTGAATGGAATTCCTAGGATACGTACAAATCTTGTTTTTCCACTCACATTCGCGTTTGAGAGATCTCCATATGACGAAGACCAAGACCCGCGGCCGCTGGAGCTCTGCGAGCAAAAAGCAGATTCTTAACCCGCGCCGCCCACCGTAAGACCGCCGACTTTCAATGTCGGTTGCCCAACGCCAACTGGCACAGACTGGCCAGCTTTTCCGCAGGTGCCGACGCCGTCATCCATGGCGAAATCGTTGCCGATCATCTCAACTTGGCTAAGCGCAGTAGGGCCGTGGCCGATCAAGGTCGCGTTTTTCACCGGCGCAACAACTTTACCATTCTCGACCAAATAGGCTTCGGTGCACTGGAACACGAAATTGCCCGATGTGATGTCAACTTGGCCGCCACCAAAATCGACGGCCCAAATACCCTTTTTGATCGATGAGACGATCTCTTGCGGGTCGTCTTGGCCGCCCAGCATCACCGTATTGGTCATCCGGGGCATGATGGTCGCGTCATAGGATTCGCGCCGGCCGTTGCCGGTGGGGGCGACCCCCATCAGGCGAGCATTCTGGCGGTCCTGCATATAGCCTTTCAGGATGCCATCTTCGATTAGCACGGTGCGGTTTGTGGGCGTGCCTTCATCATCTACCGAAAGCGAGCCGCGGCGCGCGTCAATGGTGCCATCATCAATGATGGTGACGCCTTTTGAGGCGACTTGCTCGCCGACGCGGCCAGAATAGACGCTGGTCCCTTTGCGGTTGAAATCGCCTTCAAGGCCATGACCCACAGCTTCATGCAGCAAGACGGCTGGCCAGCCGGGCCCAAGCACAACTTCCATTTCGCCTGCGGGGGCAGGGATTGAGTCTAGATTGACCTCGGCTTTGCGGAGCGCGCGTGTCGCAAGTCCTTGCCACCGTTCAGGTGTGATCCACTCATCATAGGCCGCGCGGCCTCCCGCGCCAGCTGAGGCTGATTCGCGACGTCCGTTTTGCTCGAGGGTCACAGACACATTCAATCGCACCAGCGGACGGACATCATGAAAGGTTTCTCCCGCGGGTCGCAGGATGTCGATTTGCTCATGGCTGCCAGCGAGAGAAACAGAGACTTGCACAACGCGCGGATCTTTCGCGCGGACCCAGGCATCAATTTCTGCAAGGAGGCCGGTCTTAACGGTGAAGTCAGGGGATTCTGTCGGGTCGATTGGTTTATAGAGCTGACGGTTGGACGGAATAGGGCCGGTATCAAGCGTTCCTGAATGGCCGCGTTTGGCTTGCCGTGCCGTCTCAGCAGCGCGGCGAATCGCTTCGATGGAAAGCTCACCTGAATGAGCGTTTCCGCTCGCTTCGCCCGCCACGACGCGCATTCCGAAACCTTGGCTTGTATCATAGGTCGCAGATTTTAAGCGGCCATCGTCAAATACGAAGCCTTCTGAGCGCGAGCGTTGAACGTAAATGTCGCCATCATCGGCGCCAGAGGCAGCCTCACTGAGGATTTTGGCGGCGTCTTGGGTGTCAAAAGGCAGGTCTGTATAGGTCATGACCTGTATTTGACGTTGCCGGAGCGCTGGATCAAGCGCTCCGGTGACAACAATTAGATTATCCGGCGGAATCCACAGAGAATCGGGTCAGCTGGCGTTCTGCGAGCTCCCAGCCCGGCTTTAGTTCGAGTGATTTCTGAAAATCATAATAGGCGCCAGCGACATCACCGCTGTTTTCGCGGGCAATCGCGCGATTGTAGTACGCCGCGAAGAGATCAGGTGATTCGAGCGCGATCGCGTGGTCCAGCGGCGCAATCGCCAGTTGGAAGTCTTTACGATAAATATGCGCAGCGCCTTCATTGAGATAGGCGGCGCCGAGATTCGGCATTAGCTCGACGGCATCGGCATAATCTGCGAGGGCTTGCTCATATTTGCCTTCGCGCATCCGGAGCACACCACGATTCACGTAAGTGGCAGCGCGATTCTTGCGCGTCATGGCCTGTTCGCGGAGGGCGCGCGTGCAAATCTCGTCAGAGGCCCGGAAGCTTGAATAGCGATCTTTGGTTTTCTGATAACATTCGCCGCCAAGTCCCTTTCCAATGACAAATACCTGTGCGGACGCGGTTTCTGCGGCAAGCGCCATAGCTGCTGCAGCGACGATGAGCTTCAGTCTCATAACATATCTCCTGCTTTGTTGGCTTAACCATACACTAATATCGTAGGATTAGCGACAGACTGCGACATTTTATAAGAGCTGGTTGTATTGGCTGGACCTCCGGCTTTCCCGTATATATGGCTGCAGCCAAGATTGGATGGAGTGACTCTTGCGTTACGTTCTTGCATGGATTTCTGCGGCGCTGATGTCAGGATCGGCATTAGCACAAGAATTAGTCGGACAGCCGACCCCTGGTGCGATTGGATTTCAACCCGCAGCAACGCGGATTATGGAGCGTGTGAACGATTTCCATAATTACCTGCTCTGGTTCATTGTTCCGATTACAATTTTCGTACTCGCGCTACTGATATGGGTTGGCATACGCTATAATAAGCGGGCCAATCCTGAGCCGCGCAAATTTAGCCACAACACGACGATTGAGATAATCTGGACGGCTGTTCCAGTCATCATTCTCGTATTGATTGCTGGGCCATCATTCTCGAACCTATTCTATCAGGAGAATGAGCCGGATCTTGCGGCCATTGCTCAGAGCGGCGACTTGGATGACCCAAACATTTTTGTTGATGCGGCCAAAGAAGGCTGGATCACGATCAAAGCCGAAGGCATGGGAAACTGGGCCTGGACTTATTACTATATGGATGAAGTCGATGCGGACGGGTATCCGATCCAATATGTTTCAAACGGCATCCATTTTGGCCTGCCAAGCGATCCAGCACCAACACCGGAAAAGCCGCTTTATCTCGCGACCGATTATCCAATGGTGATTCCAGTCAATCGCTACATTCGCTACCAGACCACGTCTGACCGGGTGATTCACTCTTGGACCGTGCCCGCCTTTGGCGTCAAAACCGACGCGGTGCCTGGGCGCCTGAACGAAGGCTGGTTCTTGGTGGAAGAAACCGGCGTCTTTTACGGTCAGTGTTCGGAACTGTGCGGTAAGAACCATGCCTTCATGCCAATTGAAGTCCGCGTGGTGCCGCAAGATCAGTATGATCGCTGGATTGAAGTTATGAAAACTGGCGATGTCGATGCCGCGACAGAGCTGGTGCAAGTTATTGATCCGATGGATGAGACTACCCGTCTCGCGTCGGTCGAGTAAGAGAGGGATTTAGATCATGCCTATGGATCAAGTTGCTGCTCACGGCCACGACGACCACGATCACAAGCCAGGTTTCTTCACGCGTTGGTTCTTCTCGACCAACCATAAAGACATCGGTACGCTTTACCTCGTATTTGCCCTGGTTGCAGGTGTTGTAGGGTATTCTCTTTCTGGTCTTATCCGGTTGGAACTCGCAGAACCTGGAATTGGCCCGCTTACAGGTCTTATGGAAGTTCTCTATGGAACAACCGGTCAGCAGGCGATTGAGCAGGCGAAAAGCTTCTACAATGTCGTGATTACGTATCACGGCCTGATCATGATTTTCTTCATGGTCATGCCCGCCTTGATTGGCGGTTTTGGGAACTGGTTCGTGCCGCTGATGATTGGCGCGCCGGACATGGCGTTCCCGCGGATGAACAATATTTCCTTCTGGTTGACTGTGATCGCCTTCGTTCTTGCGATGATCTCATTCCTCGTCCCAGGCGGTAATGGCGTCAACGGCTTTGGCGGCGGCTGGGTGCTTTACCCGCCACTCTCAAGCACAGCAGGCCATGCAGGCCCGTCTATGGATCTTCTGATCCTATCTCTGCACACCGCTGGTATTGCTTCCATCCTGGGCGCGATCAACTTTATCGTGACCATTCTGAACATGCGCGCGCCGGGTATGACGCTGCACAAAATGCCGCTTTTTGCCTGGTCTGTTCTGGTGACAGCAGTTCTTCTTCTGCTCGCGCTTCCAGTCCTAGCGGGCGCGCTGACCATGCTCCTGACCGATCGGAACTTTGGATCTCAATTCTTCGACCCGTCCGGCGGCGGTGACCCGATCATGTTCCAGCACTTGTTCTGGTTCTTCGGTCACCCAGAAGTGTACATCATGATTTTGCCGGCCTTTGGCATCATCTCACACATCGTCTCGACCTTCTCCAAGAAGCCGATCTTTGGCTATCTCGGCATGGCCTATGCGATGGTTTCTATCGGCGCGATCGGCTTCATCGTGTGGGCGCACCACATGTACACCGTTGGCATGCCGTCTGACATGAAGGCCTATTTCGTTGCGGCGACCATGGTGATCGCGGTTCCGACGGGGATTAAGATCTTCTCTTGGATTGCCACCATGTGGGGCGGATCTATCGATTTCTCAGTACCAATGGTTTGGGCGATTGGCTTCATCTTCTTGTTTACGCTTGGTGGCGTAACCGGCGTTGTGCTTGCGAATGCGGGCATCGACCATGCGCTGCACGACACTTACTATGTGGTTGCGCACTTCCACTATGTGTTGTCGCTCGGTGCGGTCTTCGGTCTGTTTGCCGGTTGGTACTATTGGTACGAGAAGATGTTCGGTCTGAAATACAATAAGTTCATCGCCTATATGCACTTCTGGACCATGTTCATCGCTTCGAACCTGATCTTCTTCCCGCAGCACTTCCTTGGCCTGAACGGTATGCCGCGGCGCTATGTAGATTATCCTGAAGCGTTCGCTCTGTGGAACAATGTTTCGTCTTGGGGTTATGCTCTGTCGATGGTTGCAACCTTGCTCTTCTTCTTTGGCATGGTCGAATCTATGATCCGCCGTCGCAAAGCAGACGCAAATCCTTGGGGCGAGGGCGCCACGACGCTCGAGTGGACGCTGCCAAGCCCACCGCCATTCCACCAGTTCAACGAACTTCCAGTGGTGAAAACTGAGGGCGGCCACTAAGCCAGCCCGGAACTGAAAAACGGGCGGCCCTTTGCGCAAAACAGCGCAGAGGGCCGTTTCCATAGGACAGCGAAAGAAAACGTACTATGTCCGTCGACATGACTGCACAGCCTGCCACCCCCAAATTCGCCACTGCCCGTGATTATGTTGAGCTGATGAAGCCGCGCATCATGATGCTAGTCGTGTTCACCGCGCTGGCGGGACTGGTCGCGGCGGTAGGTGTGACAGGGCAGGAGGTTAATCCAGTTCTAGCCGCCGTGGCGATCTTCGCAGTTGCGCTCGGCTCTGGTGCCGCTGGCGCGATCAATATGTGGTATGACGCCGACATTGACGCGGTGATGACGCGGACATCAACCCGCCCGATCCCATCTGGAGCCGTTCCTAAGGACGAAGCTTTGACCATGGGCCTGATCATGTCTGCGGTTTCCGTGCTGCTGATGTGGATTGCATCGAATGTGTTGGCGGCGGGACTCCTTGCGCTCTCAATCGCTTATTATGGCTGGTTCTACACAATGGTGCTCAAGCGTCGGACCGCGCAAAACATCGTCATAGGTGGGGCCGCAGGCGCTTTTCCGCCCGTCATTGGTTGGGCCGCTGTCACTGGCAACACACCCCTTGATGCGTGGATCTTGTTTGCCATCATCTTCTTCTGGACGCCGCCGCACTTTTGGGCGCTCAGCCTGGTTGCGCATAAAGAGTATGAGAAAGCCGGCGTGCCAATGCTGCCGGTGACCAGCGGGGCCAAAGCCACCCGCAATCAGATCTTACTCTACACGGTGATCATGGCCCCGGTGGGGCTTGCGCCTTTGCTGACCGGACTGGGTGGTCTTATCTATGGCATCATTGGCGGTGCGCTGACCCTGGCCTTCATCTATTTCGCTGTGAAAGTTTGGCGCAGTGAGGCGGGCAATACGAGTGCTGGCGACGCTGAGCGCAAACTCGCCATGGGCATGTTCGCTTTTTCGATCTTGTATTTGTTCGGCCTCTTTGCCGCACTCATCATTGAGCATGGTTTCGGGTTATACTTCCCCATCGGAGGTCTCTGATGACTGAAACACAAACGCCCACTGAAGAGCACGCAGCGCTGCAGCTAAAAGCCCAAAAGCGCCGGAATGCGTGGCTGGCCCTGGCCTTGGTCGGGTTCGTGGTGATTGTCGGCGTTTCAACCGCCCTCCGCATCCAGGAAACAGACTTTTCAGGCGGCGATCGCCTTTATTTCTCTGGCTATCTCGATGAGGCGGAGAAAGAGAAAGCCGATCGCGATGCGGAAGCCAGATATGACGCGATGCGCGCCGAAGAGGCCGCACAGGCTGAAACGCAGGACGCCAGTGATGAATAATTCGCGGATCGCCATTCTTGCAACGCTTGGCGCGCTGTTCATGCTCGGGCTCGCCTTCGCGTCTAAGCCACTTTACGACACTTTTTGTCGGATCACCGGCTTTGGCGGTACGACTCAAATCGCCCAGCAGGCGCCGACCCGAATCAGCGAGCGCGAAGTCACGGTGCGGTTTGATGCCAATGTCGCAAACGCGCCGCTTAAGTTCAAAGCCTCGCAAACAGAATTGCCAGTTCAGCTCGGTGCGCACAGCCTCGCCTTTTATGAGGTGACGAACACATCAGCGAGCGATGTCAGTGTTATTGCCAGCTACAATGTCACGCCGCACAAAGCTGGGCGGTTCTTTTCTAAGCTTGAATGTTTCTGCTTTGAAGAACGAATCATCAAAGCGGGCGAAACGAAGAAGCTGCCAGTTATCTTTTTCGTGGACCCTGCCATGGAAGAAGAACGCAACGCTGCGGACATTCGCACGATTACGCTTTCTTATACCTTCTTCAATACCGACGAATTTACAGGTGCGACGAAAACGGCATCGCTTAACTGAGTGGTTGCAGAATCCTCGAAGTGCAGTCTAAAAGCGCCTGAGATTGTAATAACTATTGCCACAAGGGGCGCCCCGTCATGGCCGAAGACGTCAAACACGACTATCATCTGGTAAACCCATCGCCTTGGCCGTTGATCGGCTCAATCGCCGTTCTGACGCTCGCGGTTGGCGGTGTGACCTATATGAAAGGTCTTTTTGGGATCGAAGCAGGCCAACTTTGGACGCTTGTCCCTGGGTTCCTGATGGTGATTTGGACCATGGCCGGTTGGTGGCGTGAAGTCGTCAAAGAAGGTCGCACTGGGGATCACACGCCGGTTGTCGAGATTGGCCTCAAATATGGGATGATCTTGTTCATTGTTTCAGAGATCATGTTCTTTGCCGCATGGTTTTGGAGCTTCTTTGAGCTCGCCATCTTCTATCCAGCACGGGTTGGCGGAACATTCGATGCCGCGAGCCCTGTTTGGGAAGGCCTGAACGCGTTCGCGCAGTGGCCACCTACTGGCGTTACGACCTTTGATCCATTCCACTTGCCGCTGATCAATACACTGATCCTGCTGCTGTCAGGAACGACCGTCACAGCTGCGCACCATGCCCTGCAGCATGACAAAATGGACAATGCGAAATTTATGCTGATCCTGACCATTATTCTCGGGGTCGCGTTCACTTGCTTGCAGGTCTACGAATATTCAGAAGCCCAATTCACCTTTGATGGCACGCTTTACGGCTCAGCCTTCTTTATGGCGACCGGCTTCCACGGTGCTCACGTGGTCATCGGTACGATCTTCCTCACCGTCTGTCTGTTCCGGCTGTATGCGAAAAACATGACCGCGAAGAAACATCTCGGGTTCGAGTTTGCTGCCTGGTATTGGCACTTTGTTGACGTGGTTTGGTTGTTCCTTTTTGCCTTCGTCTATGTGTTACCGTACCTCGTTTTGGGGCATTAACATCAAGAATATATGGGCTCGCTTAGACCAGGCGGGCCCATTTCACTTTACCCGAAAGATTGGCGAATGAGCTTTCGCCCTATGCCTCTGCTAACCGTCCTAAGCGGTGTGAGCTTGATCATTCTGGTCTTGCTCGGGAATTGGCAATATGCCCGCTATTCCGAGAAAATTGACGCGCCAGCGTTTGAGCAACAAGTCGAGGCGCGCGAACTCGTTCGCATCCTGATCGACACAGATCATCCCGGATATGCCCAGCAAGTTTATGGGTTCGCGGACAGTGAACCAATCTGGCGCCGCTACGTGCCAGGCACACTCGAGGCAACCAGCGAGCCTGTGCTCGCCATGGTTGAAGCCACAGGCGGTGCTGAGCCGGTTCCGATCCGTTTGGCGGAGCTGCCTGAGACGGCGACCTTTGAAGGCGTCATCTCGCGTAAAGAGCCTAGCAATTCGAGTTTTGCATCAACCGACGATCCAGACGCGAATATCTGGTACAGTCTCAATCCAGAACAGCTCGCCACTAAGTTTGAAATGGGCGACACACCAAGGGTTGTGGAACCCGTGATGATGACCGTGCGCAATGCCGTCGACCTTTCACGCTCTCGCCAAACGCTAAACCCATATGCGTTTGCTAAGCCGCTCGATCCGCTGCCGCCTGAGCGCCATTTTGGCTATGCACTGACATGGTGGGGGATGGCCTTGGGGCTGATTGGTGTGTATGTGGCGCTGCATCGCGCTCGCGGGCGTTTGAAGTTCAAGTAAAGGCCAATTCGCAATGAAATATGTTTCGACTCGTGGACAAGCGGCGCCCGTCGACTTTGTTGAAGCCTGTTTGACGGGATTGGCGCCAGATGGCGGTCTCTACGTCCCCGAAAGCTGGTCGCAAATAACTCCGGCGGCACCTGGCGAGTCGTATGTGCAAGTTGCGACCCGCATTTTGAAAGCTTTTGCTGGCGAAAGCTTGAGTGAAGCCGACATAGCCGGGCTGTGTGAGCGCGCCTATGCGAGCTTCTCCCACCATTCGGTGGCGCCTTTGGTCCAGAGCGGGCCGAATGAATATGTCATGGAGCTGCATCACGGCCCCACGCTCGCGTTCAAAGACGTAGCGATGCAGTTTATCGGACAGCTCTATGATCTCGTCCTCTCGCGCCGCGGTGAGCGTATGAGCGTTGTCTGTGCGACCTCCGGGGACACAGGCGGCGCAGCAGCGGCAGCTTTCGCAGGGGCATCTCAAGTCGATCTCTATATCTTACACCCGCATGAGCGGGTCTCGCCCGTCCAGCGTCTATTTATGACGACGACCGGGGCGGGCAATGTACATAACCTGGCGATTGATGGCGACTTTGATGATTGCCAGGCCATCGTCAAATCCATGTTCGCTGACGCGGCGTTCTCCAGCGATGTGCAACTGTCAGGCGTGAACTCAATCAATTGGGCGCGGATTGCGGCGCAGTCTGTTTATTATGCGACAACGCAGGCGGCTGTCGGACCCGATCGCCCAATTCGGTTCGTCGTACCAAGCGGGAATATGGGCGATGCCTTTGCAGGCTATGTCGCGGCACGCTGCGGCTTGCTGGCTGGATTTGAAATGGTGTGCGCGGTGAACGAGAACAAAACGCTCGCGACTCTACTTCAAGATGGGGAGATGAAGCGCGAGCAGGCCGTACCAACGCCAAGTCCCGCTATGGATATCTCGGTACCAAGTAATTTCGAGCGCCTCTTCTTTGAGGTCGCTGGACGCGATGGCGACATGGTCCGGCGGACTTATGAGCAATATCGGCAGTCTGGATCTGCGACACTTCCAGACTCCGTCCGTGGTCCTCTGAGTTGCACCGGATTGTCTGCAACGATGGTCGATAATGCCGAAACGCTTAAAGAAATGCAGATCTTTCTGGATCAAACCGGCGCGCTCATCTGTCCCCATACTGCGGTTGGGACTGCAGCTGTGCGGCGCCTGGCTGAGACTGAGGCGACGACCGTTATCCTGTCGACGGCTCACGCCGCTAAGTTCCCGGAAACGGTCAAAGAAGCCACTGGCGCGGATGCCCCATTGCCCACGCGATCGCAGTCATTGCTTGAACGCGGCGAAGTGTTTGAGCGGGTTTCGAATGACCTGGGCGCCGTAAAGGACTATGTTCGCGCCAATATGGTTGCAGAGGCATAGGCTGTTGAGCGCTCCGATTGGTGAATGGCAATGGAATAAAGCGACCAGGCGGTTAACGCTGACGCTAGAGCCAGCGCGGCTCGGACGGCAATTGTCTGGTGATTGGGCGCTCGAAGACCTAGGGCACGTATTGGACGGCCTGAGCCGCCAGCGATTGCAGACGGGGCTCAGCAGCCAAAATGGCGATGTTGGGTTTGAACTGATCACCGCAGAAGGCGAAGCAATCTTCCTCGCGGGCGGCCCGGTTGATGAGACACGGTCGCGCGGGGTGATTCTCTCGGTCTCCGAAAGCGCTGAACTCGGCGCCGAACCGGGTGCAAACCTTTTACCGGTGTTTCAACCGATTGTGTGCCTCCGCAGCCAACGGATAGAAGGGTTTGAGGCCCTGGCGCGCTGGCAGGGCAAAGACCAAGAGCAGCGCCCTGTTGGCGATACGCAAGGTTTGGCGACTTCGATGCTGATCTTTGCGGCGGATGCGCTCAGCACGTTTCGCGAGATCGCGCGCAATCCGAACCTGTTCGTTCAAGTCAACATTACCAGCCACGATCTGGCAGATGCGCAATTAGTCGATCTCGTGTCAGCGATTCGCTCTGGTCATGATCTGGCGCCAGGCGTGATCCGATTTGAGCTCACTGAGCAAGACGCGCTGCGAGACACCGAACAGTCTCTGCGACGCGTGCAAGAGCTTCGTGAGGCAGGGGCCGGGATCGTGTTGGATGATTTTGGGTCCGGCCACTCCTCTTTCCAATGGCTCGCAGATTTGCCTGCAGATGCCCTGAAAGTTGATGCCAGCCTCGTGCAGCAGATCGACAATCCGCGCGTCGAGACCATTCTCGAAGCGCTAACCTTGATGGCGCGCCGGCTCGGCATGACCTCCACCGCAGAAGGGGTTGAAGATCTGTCTATGCTGACGCGCCTCAGGACGCTCGGCTTCGACCACGCCCAAGGTTTCGCTCTCGGACGCCCTTTGCCAGCAGATCAAACTGAAGCGTTGCTGCGCGGCTAAGCGCCCAAGTCAACTTCTAGCGTCGAGATCGCGTGCACGAAATTACTCGGTGCCAGTGAGGATTTTCCCGTCCAACGAATATTTGGGAACCGTCCGAGAATGTTCTTATAGGCTGTCTCAAGCTGCATAATTGCAACGCGCTTGCCGAGGCAGACATGCGGACCGTTTCCGAAGGCTAGGTGCTCGTTGGCATTGGCGCGTTCGATATCGAACTGGTTTGGGTTTTCGAACTTTGCAGGGTCGCGATTCGCCGCAGCGTAATACATCACGACTTTATCGCCCTCGCTCAGCTTTTGACCGCCGAGTTCGGTTTCCCTTGTCACCGTGCGGCGCATATAGGTCACGGGGCTGACCATGCGGATCGCTTCATTGACGAAATTAGATGACAGTTCCGGATTGGCGATCAGTTTGGAGCGCTGATCCATATGTTCGGTCAGCAGCTTCATCGTGCCGGACAGGGAATTACGCGTCGTGTCATTACCGGCGAAAACGATGAGCAGCCAGGATCCGTCTGGGAATTCGTCGGACAGCAATTCGCCATCAATTTTCGAATTGGCGATTGCGCTCAGAAGATCATTTTTCGGGTTCTCGCGGCGCTCAAGCAATTGATGTCGACCATAGTCGAACAAAGCCTGGATTTCGGACATGAATTCGAGAATTTGCGCTTCAGTGAGATTGCCGAGGCCTTCTTGCTGCGCTTGGTATTGCGCGTTCTCAAGGAAGTGCATCCAGTGCACGAGTTTCGGGCGATCCGCTTCAGGCACGCCGAGAATCTCGCAGAGTGTGAACAGAGGTAGTTCGGCTGAAAAACTCTCAACCATATCCACGACCGGCCCCTTGGCCTGCATATCGTCGAGCAATTCATTGACCTTCACGTCCACTTTCTTCCGCAGCTCCGCGACATAGTCTGGGCGGAACCACGCCATATGCTCCATGCGCAGCGGCGTATGGTGCGGACGATCGAGATTGATCAATGAATTTAGAGACGAGGAATGGAGCAGGGGATGGCGCGGTGTGTCCGGCATCCCATAAGTCATCAGGATCCCGCCCTTCTGTGAGGAATAGGTTATCGGGTCGATTTCAACCGTTTTGATCAATTCATGACTGGTGAGCGCCCAAAACCCGCGCCCATGCTCTTCAGGGTGCCACATAATCGGGGCTTCAGCCCGCATTTTGTCAAAGGCCTCAAAGGCGTAGCTGCCGCGGCTGGAGAATACATCGGGTGTGTCGAGACGCACGGGCGGCTCAAGCGAATAGATGGGCGGATGGGACGGCGGCGCGGGTTGCGACTCTTCTTGATAAGTCTCAGTGACGTTCTGAAAGCCCATTTGGTTCTCCCGCGATATAGCCCTGTGAGTCAAAGCAGCTTTCTGGCTGCTTTACGTGCACGTTAGCTTATCGTTTTCGTCTGTGAACCCGTGACCCCACGGGAGGACGGCGGCGGGCTGGGCGCTCGTCATTTTCTTCAGGTAGGAGCTTGCTTGGAATCACATCTTTGAGCTGTTCGCGTAACACATCGGCAGGGATTTCTTCGACGGCGCCTGGGCGCAAATCGGACAGTTCAAACGGGCCATATTGTGTGCGGATAAGGCGGTTCACCTGCAGGCCCAAATGTTCGAGCGCTTTACGAACCTCGCGATTTTTGCCTTCGGTCAGCCGGACATCAATCCAATTATTGGTTCCGGTTTGGCGCTCAAGTTCGGCTTCAATTGACGTGTAGCGCGTACCGTCGTCGAGCGTGATCCCGCCTTTGAGCGTGTCCAAACTTTCCTGTGAGGTTTCGCCATGCGCCCGGGCGCGATAATGGCGGACAAAGCCGGTTTTTGGTAGTTCCATCGCGCGAGCGAGGTTGCCATCATTGGTGAGTAGCAAAATACCTTCTGTGGTCAGGTCCAAGCGGCCGATCGTGATCGTCCGCGGTAGCGACTTTGGTAGCTCATCAAAAATCGTCCGGCGCCCTTCCGGATCGGATGTCGTTGTAATCAAGCCCGATGGCTTATGGTATCTCCAGACACGGACCGGTTCATGCGCCTGGACGCGTTTTCCGTGTACGCGAATATCTTCGCGGCCAGTCACTTTGAAAGCGGGAGTGGTGAGTTTACGGCCATCAACGCGGACTTCGCCACGTTCGATCATCGCTTCGGCTTCTCTTCGTGAGGCAACGCCTGCACGGGCGAGATATTTCGCGATCCGCTCGCCTTCGCTCCAATCAGTTTCAACGCCTTTTGCTGGGCGTTTGCTGCGATGGGGGCGTCGCTTTGACTTGCGGTTCGTCTCTCGACGGTCCGTCATGGGCGTCTCCGTTTAGGGTTGCAGCCCGAATACGGGCGCTAAGATCATAAACCCTAAGGCCAGTTCCATCGGAATCCAAATGGGAATGAGGCCGTTTGAGCGGTTTTCTTTTTTGTCGAGCAAAAGCGAGAGCAAACGCCCAAGCCCTGCACCAATCCAGCCCATGGCGACCGGGAAAAGAGCGAAGATTTTATAGGTCAGGTCCAAACTGCCCTGGAGTAAGATGATCAGAACCGAGAGATGGATCAGTAGCAAGAGGCCGCCATAAGTGGCGCGAAACTCGGAAAATCCGCCTGGCTTATCTGGATCGGGATCTGCGACGAGCCGAACGACGCCTGCCGCCCAAGACGGAGCAAATAAGGCGCCTAGACCAAGGGCTGCGCAAAAGCCAAGCGCGACAATTGCGATAATGTCTAAGAGTGGCGGCATTTTTGGGTCCTCAGTTCGATACCAGACAACATAGCTCGCCTGTAGCGTTTGGACAGCGCTTACATCACGCTGGCATCGCGCCAAGCGTTTTTCGGCCAGCGCCGATGTTGCCAAAACCATTGCTCAGGATTGGCGCGCACTTCGGCTTCAATTAGAGTGGTGATGCGCTTAACACAGGCTTTGACGTCCGTTTCTGTGTCGCCGGTTTGCTCAGGCATGAAGGGTTCATGAGCGGTCACTGCAAATCGCGCAGGACCGGTTCGCCGCGTCGTCATCAGAACGATTGGGACTTTGTATTTCAATGCCAAACGCGAAGGACCGGGCGCCGTCATCGCGTCATGTCCGAAGAATGGAATGGCGAGGCCTTGATTGAACTTCTGATCATTCATCAGACCAACACTGCGATTCTTGCCCAGTGCGCGCATAATTTCGCGAGTACCAATGCCTTTTGGTGTTAGCACCCCAATTCCGTAATCGTGCCGGACTTTGTTGAGCTTGCGATCAATATGAGGATTATTGAGCGCCCGATAAGTGATCAAACAGTCCACCGGCCGATTACAAATTACCGCCGCCATCACCTCCCAATTGGCGAAATGACCCGAGACGAAGACTGCGCCTTTGTTGGATTTCTCAATGGCATCAAGATGCTCCGCGCCAATCACATCAACGCGGTCGCCAGCATAAGGATCAATCTTCGGCAGATGCGGCAGCTCGCCGGCTGTGCGCCCGACGCTCTCCCATGAGGCGAGCGCGATACGATCTCGCTCAGCTTCAGGGAGATCGGGAAAGGCGAGGTGTAGATTGCGTTTCACCGTCTTGTTTTGTGAGAGCAGGGGCGCGACGCGTTTCATAAGCCAACCGAGAAAATTTGAGGCACGGTCTGGGCCAAGCGCTTTCATCGGTGCCCAATAGATGACGTCCCAAGCTAGCGCCTCAATCCGCCACATCAGGCGTTGACCAAATGTGGAGCGGTTATCAATGTCTTTGGGACGGATATATTGCTGCGCCGTTTTAGCCATCGGATCCGCGTTTGATCACATCTGCCAATAGCTTGTCGAGCAGAGGTTGCGGCTCAAACTGAACTTGGATTGGTAACGTTTGTATGCGCTCCGCTTGGACCGCACTCAATCGCGTGAGATCTTTTTCGGTCGTAATTAAACGCGCCTTATGATCTTCAGCGAGACGATGGAGGTATTTCAGGTCCGCAGCAGAATAGGTGTGGTGGTCGGGGAAGGGCACAGCATCCCGAACATCGACTTCGAGGGCCTTGAGCGTATCGAAGAACTTCTCGGGGCGCCCAATGCCCGCAAAGGCCACATAAGGCCCTGGGGCAGGGCGCTGGCTCGCGACAATCGTTCCATTCAGACGCGGCAGGTCAGATTTTTGAACAGCCTGAGGCGGTGTTGCCTTGCCCATGACGATGATCGCATCCGCACGTGAAAGCCCGGCATGGACGGGCTCGCGTAATGGGCCTTTAGGGATGACATAACCGTTTCCGAACCCGGCCTGCGCATCGATGACGACAAAGGTGAAGTCCTTATGGAGCCCCGGATTCTGGTGGCCGTCATCCATCAAGATGACCTCAACGCCATCCGCCGCCATCTTTTGTCCAGCCGCGGCACGATCCGCACCGATCCAAGATTCGCCTTGGTGAGACAGCATCAGAGGTTCATCACCAACATCGGCGGCTGAATGGATGGTGGGGTCAACTTGCTGCGGACCCTTGAGCCTGCCTTTGTAGCCGCGGCTGAGCGTTGCGACGCGAAGACCATAGTCCTGCGAAATCTTGTCTCGCAGCGCGGCCACAACCGGGCTTTTGCCAACGCCGCCGGCTGTGAGATTGCCGAGGCAAATGACGGTTGGCGCCACTTTAAGAGGTTTTGCGCCCTTAATCTTACGGCGCGTGATATCGGCATAGAGCCAGGCGGCAGGCGTCAGCAGAAACCGCAAAAGCGGAGCCGCTTCCCGTGATTTGGGGTCGACCTCTCGTGACCAGAAGCGTGGCTCTCTCATACGGTGATGCCCGCTTGTTTCAACAACGGTGCGAGCGCATCCAACGTGGCCGACATCGGACCTTTCGCATCTGTCTCCAAGAGCGCCATCATCTCATTGGAGACCGGTACGGGCGGATAGGCGGCAATTAAGGCGTCTGTGTCCGCGATGATTGTGAATCCTTCATGCGGAGTAAGACGCTCCGTGAGGTCTGAGAAGTTAAATAGGCTCGGGCCGGTAAGGATTGACCTGCCTAATCGCAGGGCTTCCAACGGATTGTGGCCACCAACGCCCGGCGCATGCCCGCCGCCGAGATATACGCTGTCTGCGACGCGATACCAGAGCCCCATTTCGCCCATTGTATCTGCGAGCAAGACATCAGTGCCCTCAGGTATGGTTCGCGCTTCGGACCACCGCGCAATGCTGAGTTTGGTGCAGGAGAGCAGCGCATCTACTTCGTCGCCCCGTTCTGGATGGCGCGGCGCGATAATCAAAAAGGGTTGCGGTGTGAGCTTCAGAAGCGCGTCGAGGATCAAAGCCTCTTCCCCGGCATGGGTCGAAGCCGCGAGGAGCACCTCGCGATCACCGATGGCGGCTTTGACTTGTTCCAGAATTTGCGGCTCGACCGATGGGGCAGGGAGGGCGGATTTTAGGTTGCCTGGATTGAGAACGGATTTCCCTGAAAGCTCTTCCAGGCCGGTTTTGGTTTGAACATCTGCGGCGATCATTAAATCATAAGTCGCAAACACAGAGCGCGCTGTCTTTTTCCACCGCAGCCAGCCCAAGATGCTCTTCTCAGTCATCCGCGCATTGACCAGGATAGCAGGTATCTGGCGGGTTTCCAGTTCTAAGAGCTGATTGGGCCAGATTTCACCCTCGGCATAAATGACCAGATTTGGTTGCCAATGATCGAGAAAACGATGTGTGGCGGCGCGTGTGTCGACCGGCGCCATTTTGTGCGCCGTCTCAAGCGACTGAAGGTCTGGATCGTCTTTGAGGGCTTTCGCGATTAGGTCGGAGGCGGTTTCTGTCTGACAGGTAAAGAGCAGCGTTGTGTCAGCGACGCTCTGTTTGGCTAAGCGTCGCGCCATTTCAAGAAGCAATTGCGATTCGCCGACGCTGGCCGCGTGAAACCAGATCAGTTTGGTCGTTGCTTTAACATCCACATATTTCGCGAAACGCTCATGAATTCGGTCTGCGTTTTCTTTTCCAGACCGCGCCCGCCGACGAAAGAACGCACCCAAAAAGGGTGCGAGCAAAGTGGTCAAAAACTTATATAAAAAAAGTCCGAGCGGCATTGCGCTCTTATAAACAGATTGTGGGCCGTTCGCCCACTGCTGTTTCAGCGTACGAAGATGCTTGAAATCGCGTTTGAAGGCGATCCAGAATTTGCTTCTTCTTTGTCCGCAGACTCAGGCGCGACCGAGAAGCCCATCCAGGCGAGCAGGACAGCAATTGTGAAATTTCGAACAGCAACGAGAAAGTTGACCATGGTCTAACCCCAATTTCATATCGAATAACATTAAACCAAATTCTCCTGCACGAAAAGAGGGAACATGCTAGAAAAATCGCGAATCGCGCATTTTTTAGCCACAAATCTTAGGACGAGAACGGTCATGGAAATTGATATCGATCATTTGATGAGCATGACCGGTGGTGACGCCGACCTTGCAGATGAGGTGTTAGACATCTTTCGCAACCAAGCTGAGACCTGGGGGCGAATGCTGACGCCGGAGCTTAAACAGACTGAATGGGCTGACGCCGCACATGCATTAAAGGGCGCAGCCCTTAGTATCGGCGCACATGAATTTGCCGAGGAATGCGCGACCGTAGAGCAGAAGGGTAGGGGCGAAGAAACGCTCGGTCGCGTAGAAACGGCAACGCTGCTCTCATCGCTCAAGGACGGATTGGTGCAAACGGTCGAAGCCTGCGCCAAAGCCAGTTATGAATTGTCCAAACCTGGCTTGAGGCGATCAAATGATTCAAACTCATAAGCGATGCAACGATCGATGAGGGTTCGCCAAACCGGTTCCGCGATGGCCGCAGAAAGGCCTTGGCGCTCAGCTTCGGCTTTCACCTTTGAGACAACATCTTCGATTCGTGGGCGATCGAGCACGGCTTTGCGGGCGCCTTTGATCCGAGCCGCCGCATCCATAAAAGACTGACGCTCGACGAGCAGCTCGACCAGCAGGCGATCAATCCTATCAACTTCGTGCCGGACATCTGCCATCGTCTCGGCCGTCTCCGAATTATGATATCGTGTGCTGCGATCTTTAAGCGTGTCAGACATCATCCAAAGCCCTTTTCTGTCCCGTATATTTGTGCGTCAGGCGCATTTAGCGATGTGGTGCGACGACGCGGGGCATTTATAGATGCGAATAGGCCTTCCGATTGAGAACCGGAAGGCCATGCTTGCAGTGACTAATTGTGTTTATCGCTCGATCAGGTTCGGCATACGTGCCTGGATTTTGCTTGTTCGAGCCGCTTCGACTTCTGTAATGAGCGCCTGAATTTCAGGGTCATTTACGATTTGAGCCAGTTGTCCAATGGCTTTGAGCTCCTGCGCAGAGGCACTGCTGGACGCACTCAAGAAAGGCAGGCCGCCAGATTGCATTGGATAGGTCTTAATGCGGATATCGGAACCTGCTTCGATACCTGCAAGTTCGCGAGCTTTCGCAATAGCCGTGTTCAAACCACCAAGCTCGTCGACCAGCCCGACTTGCAGGGCGTCCTCACCGCTCCAGACGCGGCCGCGTGCAACCCGGTCGATTTCCTCGGCAGACAAGCCGCGGCCTTCTGCAACCAATGTCGTGAAGCGATCATAGCCTTGCTTGAGGAATTCACGGAATTGTGCGCGTTGCTCATCAGTGAAAGCGCGGGTCGTAGTGAAGGCACCCGTGAACTCGCCGCCAACGACAATCGTTTCCGCATTGATACCGATCCGGGCAAGTCCTTCTTCGATAGCGAACTTGCCGCCGAAGATCCCAATTGATCCCGTGATGGTTGAACGGTTCGCGACGATCCAGTCAGCGCCAGTCGCGGCATAATAACCGCCAGAGGCAGCTACAGAAGCCATCGACACGATGACCGGCTTTTCTTCCTCCTCTTGGATCCGCTGTACCGCGCGCCAAATTTGATCAGAAGCTGATGGTGAGCCGCCAGGGCTGTCGATTCGGAAGATCACCGCTTCGACATCATCATCGCGGCCTGCTTCTAACAGCGCTGCGGCGATCGAATCAGATGCAAAACCGCTACCTTCTTGGAACAGGCTGCCGCCCGAACCGCCCGTGACAATGCCGCCTTGTCCGCCGACGATCGCAATAACTGGTGAGCCAAATTCTGAACTTGGCGCCGTGTAAGATGTGATGTCGATATCAATCGAATCATCTCCTGCGAGCTCCAGCGCCGCATCGCGCGCATCTTCTGGCCAACCGGAATTGGTCGCGAGTTCAAGCTCAATCATCTGCGTATCGCTAATCGGGCCGGACTCAAGCGCAGACTTAACGCTTGCCAGCGGCAATCCACGATCCGTTGCGATATCGCCGAGCGTGATCGACCAGATTGATTCTGCGAGTTGGGTGAGATTGTTTCTGTGCGCCTCGGTGTAGTCTTCTTCTTCGAATGTGTTCACCGCGCTCTTAAACTCGTGGAACGCTTCAAACTCAGGTGTGATCGAAAGATTGTCGAACAGGCCTTTCAGGAAGAGTGTTTCGAGCGCCAAGCCGCTGGCAATCATTGTCGTGCCAGGTTGAACCCAAATCTCATCTGACATGGCGATGGCACGATAACCAGAAGTGGCGCCGTAAGATCCTTGAGAATGGGTGACGATAAATTTGTCGGCATCCTGGAACTTGTGGAACACGTCGCGGAGTTCGCCGGCGCGAGAAGAGCCAACACCAAAATCACTGGCACGAATGAAGACGCCTTTGACTTGGTCATCGTTCACTGCGGCTTCCAGCTTGGTGATGATGTCGACGAAACCTGTGCCGCCGCCAAATAAGACTTCAGGCCCAGTGGTCGGTGCTTGATCAGCATATCCTGTTCGTAAATCCAATGTCAGGACAATTGGATTGCCATCATCTTGGCCAGTCTCAGGGCCGGACGCAGACTGGACCGCGTCATTAATCGCGTACTGGATCAAGGCCATGCCGACGAAGAAAAGCAGGAACAAGCCGACAATGGATCCAATTACAGCGCCGCCGAGTGAGGCAAAGAAGGTTTTCATGGGAGGTGGGCTCCGTTTTGATATTTATCGGATAACGATATGGGCGTTAAGATCCGGTTTGTCAAAACACAAAGATCACATGTTTCTTTTAAGTCTAACAAAAGTGGGGCTCTAAAGGAGCTCGAGCTGGCAAAAATGCAGCTGTCTGATCGGCTGCGGTGATTTGGGTGTTGCAAGCCGAAAACGGATTGGCTATGTCCGCCGCTCAGTTGGGGTGTCGCCAAGTGGTAAGGCACCGGTTTTTGGTATCGGCATTCCCAGGTTCGAATCCTGGCACCCCAGCCACTCTCTCTAGATAATGCCAGATTTTGCGCAGATCGCGTTACACGCGTGATGGGAATATTGCGCACACGCCACTATTATGTAACAATATTGCAAAATTGCCTTGCAACTGCCTCAATTATGAATGAGAGTTTGACAAGCAGTTTAGCTTTTTGCAGAGGTGGGACGGCTTGCGATTATGACCTACGGGTAATTCCGTTCGCAAAGCGATCATAGAAGACGAAAAAGTCTCGAGGTCAGAATTTGGGAGGATGTGGGCCAAGCCCGTTTTCCTTTGTTACCTTTGCGGGGTGTGTTTGTCCCGTGCATAGATTGTTTCGGCATGAGTCGAAGCGTTGAAGAGTTTTATGCGCCGTCATCTGGCGACGCACCATTTGGAGAGTGAGAGGCAGACTTCATGAAGAATGTTCTGACACCGGCTCGCGGAGCCATTCTAGCGGGATTGATGGTCGGGTTTACCGCCCCATCAATTGCTCAAGGACTGGACCGCGCGATCGCGACCGGCGAGCAGGCGACACGACGCGCCGAACAAGTACAACAACAAATCAACCAGCTCGATGACGAGCGTTCAGACATGGTTGGCGAGTTCCGGACGCTACTACAGCGCAAGACCGCCGCCGAACTGTATGAGCGCCAGCAAGCTGCAGCCGTCGAAAGCCAGGAGCGGGAAATCGCTTCTCTGACCGATCAGCTGAGCCGTGTGGACGAGATCACCTCTCAGACCGTCCCAATGCTTGAAACCCTGATCGATGATCTCGACGCCTTTATCGACGCTGATCTGCCTTTCCGTTTGGAAGAGCGCAAAGATCGTATCGCTCGTTTGCGCGATTATCTGGTCGATCCGAACGTTTCAGTGACAGAGCGTTATCGCCAAATCATGGACGCCTACACGGCTGAAATGGAAGTTGGTCGTAAAACGGACACTTGGAAAGAAACCATTACGGTAGACGACAAAGAAGTCACCGTAGACATGGTCCTCTTCGGTCGTGTCGCTCTGGTATATATGGATCCAACTGGTCGTTACGCGAAACGCTACGATCGCGAAACAGCCTCTTGGGTCGATCTCGAAAGCAAATACAAAGCTGAAATCGAGAAAGCCATTCGCATCATCCAGGGTAAGCGTACCCAGGATGTCATGTACGTACCAGCCACCAAGCTTGCTGTTCAGTAAGCCCCAATGGAGTTGAGGAAAGAACACATGAAACCGTTCACAAAATCACTTAAAACCATTGGGATCGCGGCAGCTTTTGCTGGCGCATCAATGGTAGCATCTCTGCCGGCGGCTGCTCAGTCCCTGTCAGACATTCTCAATCGCGTTCAACAAGACAGCCAAGAAATGTCGTCTGAAAGCCAACAGCGCCTTCGCGACTTCCAAACGCGCGTCAATGAGCAAGAAGCACTGATGTCTCAAGCTCGTAACGAGCTCGCGGTTGCGAATTCTCGCGGAAATGCCTTGAGCGCGCAGTTCGACGCCTACCAAGCAGAAATCAATGACCTCGACGCCCAGCTGCAAGAGCAGGCGGGTGACTTTGGACAACTGGTCGGTGAATTCCGTGCCGTTGTTGGTGAAGTTCAGCCGCTTATGCGCGAGAGCCTCGCAAGCTTCGACTATCCTGGCCGTTTTGAAGCCCTTTCTGAAGTTGCTGAAGCTGTTGCGCTTCCAACCCGCGAAGAGCTTGATCGTCTACCAAAAGCGATCCTTCGTGAGATGATTGCTCAGTCGGAGGTGAAAACCTTCACCGCTCCTGTTTCAATGGGCGGTTCTGATGAGTCTGTTCAAGACGTCGAAGTTACCCGCGTCGGAACATTCATTGCGGCAACAGATAATGATGCAGGCTTCGTCACGATCGAACGTGCAGGATCTGGCGATTACTTCCTTGAAAAGCTTGAGCGTCAGCCAGGCGGCCGTTTCCGGAGTGCGTTCAACGCTTTGATCAATGCACAACCAGGTGAAACTTTGACCGTTCCGTTCGATCCGAACCGCGGCGAACTGTTCAAAATCGAAGGCGACAAGCCTGGTTTCTCCGAGCGTATCGCGCAAGGTGGAACCATTGGTTACATCGTTATCGGTCTTCTGATCTTCGGTCTGACAGTTGCGCTGTATAAGATCATCACGCTCTTCTTCATGGGCAATGCGATCCGTGCGACCGCAAAAACGAAGCAAGCAGGCGACGGCAACCCGCTCGCACGCGTCTTCGAAGCTTATGAGACCAATAAGAACGCTGATCTTGAAACGCTCGAACTGAAACTCGACGAACAAATCCTTCGCGAGTCTCCAAAAATCGAACGCTTTAACGACATCGTTAAAGTGCTTGCTGCTGTGGCCCCGCTTATGGGTCTGCTCGGTACGGTTATCGGTATGATCATTACCTTTACCGCGATCACTAACTTCGGTGCTGGCGATCCTAAGCTGATGGCTGGCGGTATTTCAGTTGCGCTTATGACCACAGTGCTTGGTCTGGTGGCTGCGATCCCACTTCTGCTGACACACGCCCTCGCTGCTGCGATGGCACGTGGCAACCAGCAGATTCTGGATGAGCAGGCTGCTGGCCTTGTCGCAGAGCGCGCTGAGCGTGGAGGGGCGGCGTAGGCCGCCTCTGAGATCGGGAGCCCATATATGTTGGGAATGACCGAACTTCAGGAGTTTTTGGCCCGCGGAGGGCCGGTGCTTCTATGGATTATGGGCGCCACATTCATCATGTGGGCCCTGATCCTGGAGCGTCTGTTTTACTTCCGCGTCGCACATGCTTCTGTCGCAGAGGAGGCTCTTTCGGAGTGGCGTTCGCGCTCCGACCGGAAGTCCAAACTCGCGCACTGGGTAAAAGACAAATTGGTCTCTGAAGTCCGTCAAAAAGCACAAGCAAATGTCTCATTTGCAAAAGCTATGGTGGCGCTCGCGCCGCTGCTCGGACTGCTTGGTACCGTGACTGGCATGGTCACCGTGTTTGACAATATGGCGATCACGGATGGTGCAGACGCTAAAGCGCTATCGCGCGGCGTATCACAAGCGACCATTCCGACCATGGCGGGCATGGTAGCATCGATTTCAGGCATTCCATTTGCGAGTGGCATGGACAAAAAGGTTCGCCGAGTTGTCCAGGAAGTCGAAGATAAGATGGAGATTGGCTGATGCGAGGACGTGCAAGTCGCCCAAGCGATGAAGCTGCCGTCGATCTGACGCCAATGCTTGATGTGGTCTTCATCCTGCTCATCTTCTTTATCGTGACTTCGACCTTCATTCAGGAAGAAGCGCTTGGAGCTGAGCCACCACCACCATCGTCAAATGCGCCGAGTAATCCAGCGCCTGCCATTATCGTTTACATTGATGAGTCAGATCAGATCCGCGTGAACCGGAAACTGACCGACATATCAGCGGTACGAGGCGGTATGGAGCGGGCCCGCGCTGAGAACCCAGAGAGTGCTTTGATCATTCAAGCTCACCCGCTTGCGCGGACCGGCACGATTATCGAAGTGCGTGACATTGCGTATGACGCACAAATGGAGCGGGTGAATATCGTCCGTTCTGCAGGCTAGAGGAGGCTAATCATGGCACGTAAAGCACGCGAAGCAGCGAGCAGCGCCGAAGATGACGTAAACCTCACGCCAATGCTCGACGTGGTGTTCATTCTGCTGATCTTCTTCATCGTTACAGCTCAGTTTATTCGTGAGCCAGGCGTTGAAATTGATCGGATCGAGGTCAACAATAAAGAGCGTCAAAACCCGCTCGGTATTTTGATTGCGGTCGACGCCAACAGCGAAATCTACATGAATAAACAAGTGGTTCCGCTGTCAGAGGTTGGGTTCCGAATTCGGGAACTGCGCGAAGACAATCCGAAAGGACGTCTCGTCGTACAAGCGGACGCGGAAGCTCAGGCTGGGGTGCTCATCGACCTTATGGAGGTCGTCAACGAGGTCGACAATCTGGGACGTGTCCCATTGTCGGTCGTGAACCAATAGAGGAGGGATTTACATGTTTGCAAATCCACTGATCCGTATTGCGATTGGTATTCCAGTTGCGATTGTCGTTACGCTGATCCTCTTTCACTCTATGCGACTCTTGATCAGCGCAGATTTCGAAGAACCCGAAAATCTACGCGAGTATAATCTTGAGAGCATCACCCCTGAAGCGCAGGAAGAAGAAGTTACGCGGCGAGCTCGAAACAAGCCGCGGAAGCTCAACAATGCCGACAAGCCCCCGCCACCTCCAAAACTGACGGCGAGCAAGAATGACATCGATCTTCCGACCCCGAACATCCAAGGGGCGCCTCCAAGCGAGCTGCCACCAACGCGGTTGAACTCGCTGGCGATTGACCCAGTTGCGATCTCTGATCGTGACGCGCAGCCAATCCGTCCACCGGTTCCAACTTATCCGTCTCGTGCGGCTGAGCGCGGAATTGAGGGGTCTTGCGATGTTCGCTTCGACGTGGACACGCGCGGCAAGCCATATAATGTTCAGGCAGAATGTTCAGATCGCGTCTTTAAACGCGAAGCAGAACGCGCTGTGAGCCGAGTGGAATTCGCACCGAAGATCATTCGCGGCCAAGCGGCTGAGCGCCGGAACGTGGTTTACCCGCTAGAGTTTACGCTGGCGGACTAAAGGTCACGTAAATCCAAATGAGGGCAGGGGGCTTTTGCGAGCCCCCTTTCTTTTTGTCTTGACAATGTAACAAAGTTACGTATTGTCATATTATAACAAAAAGAGGTTTCGTATGGCTGATATTCTGGATAAATCTCTGAGACACTCTCTAAAACGAACGTGCACGGTCGTTATCCCTGCCGGGGCGATGACCTTGGCGCTTTTCGCCACCATGCAGCAACTCGTGGCTGTGGAAGACTTCGAGCCACCAGCGCAGACATTCTACACGGTTGAAGCGCTCATGGAGCAGGAGATTGATGAGCCGCTGGATAAGCCTCGCGAAAAAGTGGTCCGGGAAACGCCAATTAAGGCGCCACCACCGCCGCCTAAGCTGGTGAATTCAGTCAATAACCCGAAAGTGCCGTTCTCTGACTATTCGGGCACGGCCCCCGCGGATTATGGCCAAGCCGATTTTCGCAAGCTCAAACCCCAACGCACAACCGCCATTTCGGTTCGGAACCTGCAGCCCTTAACACCGCCCATTCCAGCCTATCCCAGCGCGGCGGCGTCGCGCGGTTTGGAAGGGACATGCGAAGTCTTTTTCTCGGTCTCAATCCGCGGAGATCCGTTTAACGTCGATGCGACCTGCACGGATCGTGTGTTTCGTAACGCCGCCATAAAGGCCGTCAAAAGGGTCAAGTTTGCGCCAAAAATTCGTGATGGACTGCCAGTAACCGTAAATGGTGTGGTCTACCCCCTTGAGTTCCGGATGGAACCGTAGGAATGTCTTTTCATAAAAGACTGGGAAAATGCTTCAACTTATCGTTTGAAGCGCTTGAAATCGGAGCGAACTTCCGGTTCAAAGAAATAGGACGCCAAATAGGCGTAGAGGAGTGAAACGAAATGATGAAGCGCATCTTACAAAGCGCAGCCACTATTGCGATTGCGGCATCAATCGGTGTCAGCACTGCTACGGCTCAAGCGTGCGAAGAAACCCAGTTTAGTTCAACCAATGCAGAGAATTATCTCAACGCTGAAACGGAACTGCTGGTGAATGATAACCCACAAGCGGCGCTTGTGGCTTTGACGGCGCTACGGGCGCAGCAACTCAACTGTTATGAAGAGGGCGCAGCCCTTCGTTTGGGCGCAGCGATCAAGATCCAGACCAATGATCTTGATGGCGCGGTTGCAGACCTCTTGCTGGCGATTGATCGCGGCTACATTCCAGCGACAGAGCTCAAAACAACCTATTATAATATCTCGCAGATCTATCTCTCTGCTGATAATAAGGTCAAGGCTCTCGAATATTTCGACAAGTGGATGCAACAAGGTGGTGTGCCTGATCGCAACCAAAGCTGGACGCTGGCGGTTCTTTATCAGCAAATGGACCGGTTTAACGACGCTCTGCCATGGGCCGAAAAAGTCTTGCAGATGGATGGCACGAATGCGGAGCGATCCGTGTATGACTTCCTGATCTTCTTGTATGATAAAACCGGCGATTTCGCGAAGAAAGCGGAACTGCTTGAATTGCTTTTGGCGCGGGATCCGTCTGATCGTCGTCTCTGGGACGCGATTGCGGGTGACTATTTCCGCGGCGGCCAAGATCGCAAAGCATTTGAAGTTCAGAAAGCCATGTATTTGGGCGGCATCCTGCAAACCGAAGACGAGTTGATGCGGGTCGTAAACTTCTACAATTCGTTCGACGTTCCATATGCGGCGGCTAAAATTCTTGAAAAAGAAATGAACGCTGGCCGGATCAACGCTACCTATCAGCGTCTCGAACTGCTGGCGAACCTGTACCAAGTGGCGCGCGAGTTCGACAAAGCCATTCCGGTGATTGAACGTGCCGCTGAAATGGCGCCAGACGGCAAAATGTATGAGCGTCTTGGGCGCTCTTATAGCGAGCTGCAAAACTGGGATCGAGCCGAGGAAGCCTTGGTCCGCGCAATCAATAAAGGCGGATTGGCAGATGCTGGTCTCGCTTGGGTCTTAGTCGGCCAATCTCGTTATGAGCGTGAAGATCGTTCTGGCGCACGCGAGGCGTTCCGAAACGCAAACAATCGCGGTGGCCGCGGCTGGATCGACTTTATGGCGGCTGAAGACAATACAGCGCGCGACCTGGTCCTGTTCGACGCCCAGAACGAAGTGAACGACTACAAGAAAGAGAAAGAGCGCTGCAAAGACCTCGAAGTCATCGGCAACGCGCCTGAGTCTTGCTTGACCGTTGACGAGCGTCTGGCGGGTGCCGAACAAGCTTTACGGGAACTGCAAGGCGACGTCTAAACCTTTCTAATCTAAGTTAAGCGAGCCCTGGACTTCATGTCCGGGGCTTGTTGTTTTTGAAAAAGCGTGAAACCAAAGCGACATGGTCGATCTCAGTATAAAAAACACCGAGGACGAAGCGATTTGCGAGCGCGTGCTCGGGCTAAATGCAGACATGCAAGCGCGGATGTTCAAATGGGCCGAAATCAACACCGGCAGCTGGAACCGCGAAGGCTTAGATGTGCTCGCACCGCAATTGGGCGATGCTTATAGTGCGCTGGAAGCAGATATTGAACTGATAGCCACTGAGCCATTCGAGAAAATCGCCAACAATGGCCAAATTGAAGCCTTCGAGACCGGTCCAGTCATTCGCATCTCGTCTCGCCCAGATGCCGACATGCAAGTCATCATGAGTGGGCACTATGATACGGTCTTCCCACCGGGTACTTTTACCGACATCAAAGATATTGGCGATGACAAGTATAACGGACCAGGCCTCGCTGATATGAAAGGCGGACTGTCTGTCATGCTCGGCGCGCTGCAAGCGTTTGAAGCGGGGCCGTTAAAAGACAAGCTCGGCTATCAAATCGTGATCACGCCAGACGAAGAAACCGGCAATTTCGCCAGCGCGCCATTCCTCACCGAAGCGGCACAATCCGGCGCCATGATCGGCATGACTTACGAGCCATGTATGGACACCGGCGCGATGTCGGGCGGCCGAAAAGGCTCAGCGGTCTTTGATGTTGTATTGCATGGCCGTTCAGCGCATGCCGGACGAGCGAAAGAAGAGGGGCGCAGCGCGGTAGAAGCGGCCGCTGCCATGGTCGTCGCCTTAGAGCAATTAAATGGCCAACGCGATGGGGTGACCTTTAATGTTGGTTCGATCGATGGCGGCAGCGCCGTAAACATCGTTCCAGATCTCGCCATTGTCCGTTTTGGCGCGCGCGCACCCGATGCAGAGGCCGCCGCTTGGGCCACTGAACAAGTCAACGCGCTGCTCGCTAAAGCCAAAGCAAGGGATGGCATTAGCGGCCACATACATGGCGGCTTCTATCGCCCGCCAAAACCACGAAACCAAGCACAGCAAATGCTGTTCGACGCGGTCGCTGACACCGGCAAAGCGATCGGGCTTGAGCTTGAATTTGTTGACACCGGTGGTGTCTGCGAGGGCAACAATATCTTCGCGGCGGGCGTCCCGAATGTGGATACGCTTGGCGTCATGGGTGGACGGATCCACTCAGACGAAGAATATGTGGTCATGTCGAGTTTTGTGGAGCGTGCACAATTGTCTGCGTTATTGCTAAATCGGATTGCGGATGGGCGCCTCGACGCCAAGAAAATTAAGGCACTGATGGGATGAGTTCGCCATATGTAATGCGTCCAGCGGAGTTGTCGGATTATGACGCGCTTCGCTCAATGGCTGTTGAATCAGGGGCAGGTTTCACCTCCTTGCCTGTCGATGAAGAGATCTTGCGCAACAAACTTTTAAAGTCTGTCGATTCTTTTGCCGGACGGTTAGAGACACCCGAGTACGGTAAGTATCTGATGATGCTGGAAAATACCGAAACCGGCGAAATCGGCGGCTGTAGCGCGGTTAAAGCCGGCGTTGGCGTGAAATCACCTTTCTTCAATTATCGCATCATCACGCTGGCTCAAGCGAGCCAAGAGGCCGAACGCCGGTTCGATATGGATGCTTTGATCCTGACCAATGAATTTGTCGGGTGCACTGAAGTCGGAACACTGTTTCTACGACCAGAACATCGCGGCGCCGGCGTTGGACGCTTGCTCGCACAATCGCGCTATTTGCTCATCAATACGAAGCCGGAATGGTTTGGCGAGAAAATCATCGCGGAGCTACGCGGTGTCGTCTCTAACGAAGGCGAAACGCCGTTTTGGGAGTGTCTCGGACGGCACTTTTTCAAAATGTCTTTCACCGAGGCGGATTATCTCTCCGCCACCACCGATAATCAGTTCATTCTCGACTTGATGCCGAAATATCCGATCTATGTGGATCTGTTGCCCAATGAGGCGCGGGAAGTGATTGGCCGGTGCCATGTTGATGGTGTTCCGGCGTATAAGTTGCTGGAATGGGAAGGATTTAATTTCGAGAATGTCGTCGATATTTTCGATGGCGGGCCGATCATGCAGGTTAGCCAAACCCATATTCGGACGGCGCGCGAAAGCAAAGTGATGGAACTCGATGTCGGCGCGGCTACAGGCTCGACTGGGATTGCAGCGCGTATGGACCTAGAGCATTACCGCGCCTGCCTAATTGAGGGCGCGATTATTGGCGAACAACGCTTTATGACGACGCAAGAAACGCTCGACAAACTTAAACTTAAGCGGGGCGATAAAGCCCGCATTTGGCTGAGGAGTTAACATGGCCAAAAGCGTATATATTGATGGGCGCTGGTCGGATGGAACCGATGATTGGTTTGAAAAGACCAATCCAGCCAATGGTGAAACGAGTTGGGATGGGCAATCGGCGAGCGGCGATCAAGTCACCGACGCTGTTGCCTCTGCCCGAAAGGCGCAAACAGACTGGGCCCGCCGCCCGCAACACGATCGTACAACGATCCTTGAGGCCTATGCTGAAGAGCTGAAGAAGCGTGCTGATTCAATCGCCGCTGCGATCAGCGCCGATATGGGTAAAGTAGCCTGGGATGCGCGCGCGGAAGCTGGCGCGATGGCGGGTAAAGTTGCGATCTCGATAAAGGCGCAAGTCGAACGCGCTGGAACAGCATTTTCCGAGGCCGCTTTTGGCTCCATGCATTTAACCCACCGGCCACACGGCGTTATGGCCGTGTTCGGGCCGTTCAATTTCCCCGGCCATTTGCCGAACGGGCATATCGTTCCGGCGCTGCTGGCGGGGAACACTTGCGTTCTGAAACCCTCAGAGCTTGCTCCATCGGTCGCGCACATCATGGTCGATGCGTTTGAAGCGGCGGGTTTGCCTGCGGGTGTGCTCAATGTCGTTCAAGGCGGCCGCGACACTGGCGCCGCGCTGCTCGATGATGACATCAATGGCTTGCTGTTCACAGGCTCGGCTCAGACCGGTTTGTTCTTTCATCGCCATTTTGCCGGCCGTCCAGAAGTTATCTTGGCGCTCGAAATGGGCGGCAACAATCCATTGATCATCTGGGATCCGGCTGATGTCGATGCCGCGGCTGATGTCGCAGCACAGTCAGCCTTTCTCACAACAGGTCAGCGCTGTTCCTGCGCCCGCCGGGTTATTCTGCCGACTGGCAAATGGGGCGACTCAGTTGTCGATGCGATTGTTTCTCGGGCCAAAGATCTTAGGATTGGCGACGCCAGCGATGACGAGGCCTTTATGGGCCCACTCGTCTCTGAGCAAGCGGCCCAGAATGCGATCGATTTCCAAATGATGCTGTCTAAAAAGGGCGGTAAGTCGCTCCGACGTCTAAAACGCATGGAACGCGGCGGCGGGTTCGTGACCGCCGGCGTAATCGATGTGACCGACGCAACCGGAATTCCCGATGAAGAATTGTTCGGGCCTTTGATGCAGATTATCCGGGTGGATGATTTTGATGAGGCGATCCGGCGATCGAACGACACCAAATACGGGCTCTCTGGCGGTCTGGTCAGCGATGATGATGCATTGTGGCTGCGGGCGCATGCCGAGATGAAAGCAGGCATTCTAAATCGCAATCGCCCAACGGCTGGCGCCAGTGGGGCAATGCCCTTTGGCGGCCCTGGCCATTCAGGGAATTTCCGTCCGGGTGCATATTATGCGGCTGACTATTGTGCATGGCCGCAAGCCAGCCAGGTGTCGGATCAAGCCCAGCGTCTTGGCGCAATCGGATTCCCGAAGTAGAGAACCCGCATCCATTTTCAGCTTCGCCCTGAGCCTGTCGAGACGCGAACGCTGACCATATCATTCGGGCGTTAAAAGGACGCCCTTCGACAGGCACAAGGCAGGGGTTCCCATGTCTTCTACCGAAACTGTTGAAGTCAATTTCGACGGCCTGATCGGGCCTAACCACAATTATGGCGGCATGTCTGACGGCAATCTCGCCAGTCAGACCAATGCAGGCGATGTCTCCAACCCGCGCGAAGCCGCGCTGCAGGGGCTCGAGAAAATGCGCATGCTCGTCAAAGCGGGCTTTATCCAAGGCGTAATCCCGCCGCTGGCGCGACCAAATTTGGGATTCCTGGTCGATGCAGGCTTTCACGGAACTGATGCTGCGATCATAGAAGCTGCCGCGAAACAAGCCCCGCGGCTCTTGAAAGCGGCGTATTCAGCCAGCTCGATGTGGACCGCCAATGCGGCCACTGTCTCTCCCTCGGCGGATACCGAAGACGGACGATTACACCTGACTAGTGCCAATCTGTCCTCCATGTTGCACAGATCCATCGAACATCCCGAAACCACCAGCACGCTCGCAACGATCTTTGAAGCTGAAGACGCATTTGCGGTTCACGCGGCTTTGCCAATGCATGCCGATTTCGCTGATGAAGGCGCCGCAAACCATGTCCGGCTATGCAGCGCCCATGGCGAGCGCGGCGTCGAGCTCTTCGTCTATGGCCGCGAAGCGGGTGAATCCGTAGACGGGTTCCCAGCGCGGCAAACCAAACTCGCCTGCGAAAGCGTTGCGCGTGCTCATGGCCTAAACGGCGCTCGCACTGTCATGGCGCGCCAATCGGCAACGGCGATCAATGCAGGCGCGTTTCATAATGATGTCGTCTGCGTCGGAACGCTGGACACTTTATTCTTCCACGAAGACGCGTTTGAGGACAATGACGCCACATTGGAAGATATTCGCCGCGCTGCCGATGGCTTGTTTGAGCTTAAGCCGGTCATGGTGCCGCGCGATCAAGTTCCGCTCGAGGACGCGATCAAGTCTTACTTGTTCAATTCGCAACTGCTGCAATGGCCCGGCGAAGACCGCTTGGTGCTGCTCGCGCCGACCGAAACAGAAGACAATGCAAAGACCCGCGCCTATTGCGAATCGCTGGTCGCCGGGAATGGCCCGATCGGGCGGGTCCAATTCGCTGATGTACGCCAATCCATGCGCAATGGTGGCGGCCCAGCTTGTTTGCGTCTCCGCGTGGTGATGACGGCGGAAGAGCGTGCTGCCTGCCATCAAGGCGTGCTGCTGGACGAAGGAAAAATCGATGCGCTGCAGGAAGTTGTCCGCGCGACGTATCGCGATCAACTCTCGGCGAAGGATCTCACTGATCCCGCCTTTGCCGAAGAGTGTCTCACCGCACGTGAAAGACTGTTCGGAGTGCTCGACCTGGGCGGCTTGGCGTAAGCGATGACACGCTTTCCATTCAAAATAGCCGCCACAGATGGCGCCGCGCGAACCGGTACACTATCGACCTCGCGCGGTGACATTCGAGCGCCAGCGTTTATGCCGGTGGGCACGGCCGGCACGGTGAAAGCGCTCTACACCGATCAAGTCAAACAAGCCGGTGCCGACATTATCCTCGGTAACACTTATCACTTAATGCTGCGGCCTGGTGCCGAGCGGGTGAAAAAGCTTGGCGGGCTGCATGAGTTTAGCAAATGGTCGGGACCCATGTTGACCGATAGTGGCGGCTTCCAGGTCTGGTCGCTGTCACAGCTCCGCAAAATGGACGCGGACGGCGTCACGTTTCGCAGCCATATTGATGGCTCTGAGCATCGGTTGACGCCGGCTCGCAGCATCGAGATCCAAGCCGATTTGCTCGGCGCGGACATATCGATGCAGCTCGATGAGTGTACCGACTATCCGTGCACGCATGAGGAAGCAGAGCGCTCTATGAAGCTTTCACTCGATTGGGGTGAACGGTCATTAGAAGCATTCGGAACACGCGACCGGCAGACCTTGTTCGGCATTGTTCAGGGTTCCAATTTTCCTGACCTGAGGGAGGCCTCGGCCAAGGCCGTTTCAACGCAAGGCTTTGGCGGCATCGCGCTTGGCGGGCTGGCGGTCGGTGAAGGGCATGACCAAATGTGCCGCACGATCGATATGACCATGCCGCACCTGCCAGCTGACTATCCGCGCTATGTGATGGGCGTCGGCAAACCGATTGATTTGGTCGAGGCGGTCGCACGCGGTGTGGATATGTTTGACTGCGTGCTGCCGACGCGCGCGGGGCGCCATGGCCAGGCCTGGACCTGGGATGGGCCGATCAATCTCAAAAATGCGCGCTTTGCCGAAGATCAGTCGCCGCTCGATGAGGCGGTGCCATGTCCAGCGAGCCAGGACTATAGCAAAGCCTATTTGCATCATCTGATACGGTCCGGTGAATATCTCGGCTCTATGGTGCTCAGCTGGCACAATACGGCCTTCTTCCAAGCTTTGATGCAACGAATGCGCGAGGCGATAACGGCCGGAGAGTTCCAAACCTTACGCGCAGAGCTCTCAACCCGTTGGGCATCGACCAAATCCAAGCCTAAAGCCGAAACGAAAGCCTAGCGAAACACTACTTTCGGTTCGACCTCAGGGATCGGCAGCGGCGCCGCAGGGTATGGGCATTCTTTCATCAATCCGATGCCTTTTAAAAATGTCCGCCGGTGAGAACCGCGCTCATAGGCTTTACGGACTTTGCTCGCGTGGCTGTTGGCACCACTAACCGTGCGGACAATGCCGCGATATGGAATGAAACCCGAAGCGGTTGAAGCTACTGTATCAAGAAAGGCGGTTGAGGCGCCGTCTGCGGCCTGTTCGCTCATGCCTTTCTTGTCAGGCGGCGGAATGTCCCAGTCACGGCCTAGGAGCTCGTTGAGCCGCGTGACCTCGGTCGCAATCTCATCACAGGTCATCTCTAAGTCGACGGCATATGGGTTATGGATCTTCTTAAACTCTTCAGGCGCATTCTCGCGGATCAAATTGACGTCCTTAAGAGGGGAGGCGGCGGCATCGCCGAAGCCATCTTGCGACTGCTGCACAGCCCGCTCGGTAGCGCTCACAGAGTTGGGGTCAGCAGAGGTCTCTTGTGGGGGAGTGGTGGTCGCACAAGCGGCAAAAGATACGATCGAAACAAGGGGTAAAAATATACGCGTCATGCGTTCACTTTGAAACCAAGACGCCTGAAAGACAAGTTTCTGTCTTTGCGATTTATTTCCGCAGCAAAAGACGTTGACCGCGCCCAGGCACTCAACTAAATGGGCCGTTCGGATGCGCCCATAGCTCAGTTGGTAGAGCAACTGACTTTTAATCAGTAGGTCACAGGTTCGAATCCTGTTGGGCGTACCAATCACCGAAACCAGAAAATGCTTAGTTTTCTGGTCTCTGTGTGATCCATAATTGCACATAATGTAGATTATCGAATATTCATCACAAGACCTCCCGTGATCATTATGGATCCGAGGACGGCGTAAATTCACGAGTTTCTTCAGTCTGGTCGTGTGATCGCTTACTCTGTCGCTAGCGCTGCTACCTCCCCCCCTCTTCTGATTCATTCTCTGATTCAGGCTTCGTTAAGAAAGCACGGAGGCGCTGAACGTCCGCAATCGATGCGTAGTTCTCGCAGTGTCTCAATCTTTCTCGGCGCTCTTGAAGCGGCCAGAAATTTCTAGTCGATGTTTCTGCACACCATCCAAACCAGAGGGACGACTGCGATGAAACTCTTCGGCAAATCCAACCGAGATAGCGAGATAGATACGCCCATGGCCGTCCAAGAAACAGACGTCTCCCCGCCTGACGTAGAGCCAACCCCCGATGCGCCTGATGGAGGCGCAAGCCCAGATGCGGCTACAGAAACTGCGCCATCCGAGCAAAAGACGACGGATATTTCCTTTTCAGGCGACTTGTACAATTTTCTCGCCTCGCGTCAGATTTCGCTGGCGTTTACGTCATATCAGACCGGCATTCTCTACATTCTTGGCCACGGTCTGGATCGGAAACTCTCGCTGCATCAAGCCCGCTATCCGCAAGCTATGGGCGTGGTGGGTGACGGTGCACGAATATATCTCGCCTCACTCAATCAGATTATCCGTCTCGAAAACGTGCTCGGGCCAGATCAAATCGCCAATTCTAAATTTGATAAAGTCTATGTCCCGCGGAACTTTCAGACCACAGGCGCAGTGGATCTGCATGAAATCGGCGTGACCAGCGAAGGCAAAGTTGTGTTCATCAACACCAAATATTCCTGCCTCTGCGAGCTCAGCCTCAAACACAGTTTCAAGCCGATCTGGAAGCCCTCTTTCATCAGCCAAATCGTGCCCGAGGATCGCTGCCACTTGAATGGCCTCGCTATGCTCGACGGCAAACCGAAATATGCCAGCGCGGTATGCCGGTCTGATGTTGTCGATGGTTGGCGTGACCGGCGGCATGATGGCGGGGTTATCATCGATATCGAGACCGACGAGATTGTTGCAGAGGGGCTCTCAATGCCGCACTCGCCGCGGGTCTATGACGGCAAATTATGGGTGGCAAATTCGGGTACCGGAGAAATTGGCTGGATTGATGAAGACAGCAAAACCTTACAACCAGTCGCCTTCTGCCCTGGCTTTATCCGCGGATTGGCATTTGTAGATGGGTACGCCATCGTGACCCTGTCCAAGCCGCGCTATAAGCGCTTTGACGGTTTGGCGCTGGCCGACACATTGGAAGAAAAAGACGCTGATCCATGGTGCGGCGTGCAAGTCATCTCCCTCGCCGATGGATCTGTTGCACACTGGATCCGATTTGATGGCTTGATCCAAGAATTCTTCGACGTCTGTGTCTTGGCTGGCGTGAAAGATGCGCTGACCATCGGGCCACAAACCGCGGAGTTTAACTCGTTCATTTCGATTGAGGCTGGATTGCTCCAAGAGGAAACCGCAAGCGATGTCGCGGTCGAGGACGAAGCGGCGGCAGAGGCTTAGTTCTCAAACACCTCAGTTCGGATTAGATATGTACCCTAAGCAGCTGATGAGAAATGTGTTTTGCGGCAACTCTATATCATTATGGGCCCAGCTGGTTGCGGGAAGTCCTCGATCACAGAGGCGCTAAGTGAAGCGACCGGTTGGCCGATGATTGAGGCTGACGATCATCACTCAGACGCGAATGTCGCCAAACAAGCGGCGGGCCATCCGCTCACCGACGAGGATCGCGCCGCCTGGATCGACAGCATCGTGAACGCGGTCAATGGCGGGACCGAAACAAACACCCTGCTCGCTTGTTCTGCGCTGACGCCCTATGTGCAAGAACGGTTGAGCGGCGAACTAGAGCCCGAGTGTCATTGGTTCCTGCTGGAGGTTTCTGAAGCAGAATTGGCGCGCCGGCTCTCGTCCCGCAAAGATCATTTCATGCCAGCGTCTTTGCTTCAGGATCAGCTTGAGGCCCTATCCGCACCCAATGAGGCGCATCGGATCAATGGCGAGCAGAGCATTGAGCGGATTTGCGCTGATATCCTTGGCCTGTTTAATAGCTAAGATGACCGCGCCCCGCCTAAGCCTCCGGATCGACTTGCCCAACGGAACACGTTTCGGACCTGGCAAAGCCGCCCTACTCTCGACCTTGATTGAAACTGGATCGATTCGGGCGGCCGCTGAGCGTTTGAAAATGTCCTATCCTCGGGCCTTGAAGCTGATCGAGCAAATGAATGACAGTTTCGACGCCCCATTGGTCGAAACAAAACATGGCGGTGCGGATGGCGGCGGAACACATGTGACAGCACAAGGACGCGACGTGCTCGGTCTCTATGAAGCAATTTGCCAGGCCGCGGAAGCCGCTAGCACGGAAGCCTTCCAAAAATTGTCCCGTTATATTCGAGATTAGACTGGCCTCGATCTAAATCGTGGTTTACATCGCCTCTATGGCAGCGATGGCAATGACCGGCGAACACGCGGAAGACGTGCTGAGACAGCTCTTGGCTTGGCTTGAAACCGGTCAATCCTGTGCGCTTGTGGTAGTGACAGACACGACCGGCGGCGCGGTCCGCGCGCCGGGGGCACTATTGGCCGTCGGACCGGATCAACATATTGGCTATATATCAGGCGGCTGCATTGATGCCGATGTTTGTTTTCAAGCGAGACAAGCGTGTGAGTTGAGCGAACACAAACAGCTCCGCTATGGCGCTGGCTCACCCTTCGTCGATCTCCCCCTCCCCTGTGGCGGCGCCATTGAGGTGCAGATTATTCCTGCTCCTGACCGCCTTTTGATTGAGACGGCGCTCAAGACACTGGTTGGCAGGCAACAGCTACATCTCTCACTCATGCCAGAGGGTTTGCTTCAAATCGGACCTGGTCGTATCGATGGCGCTTCGACCCGCAAATTTTTTCATTACGCGCCGAAGCTGCGAATGCGCATTGCCGGACGCGGCGCAGATGCGCTTGCGCTCGCGAAGATTAGTGAAGCGGCGGGCTATGATACTATTTGCCAATTGCTGGACGATGACGACATTAATGACGCCAAAGCCGCGGGCCTGAAGCAGGTCCAGCGCCTCACCGTTCCGACTGATTTGAAACTCGCCCAAGACGATGAATGGACCGCCTTCGTGCTGCTGTTCCATGACCAAGATTGGGAAATCCCGCTGCTTCAACAGGCGCTTACCGGATCCGCATTTTACATTGGCGCCGTAGGGAGCCGAACCACCCATGAGCGAAGATGTTTAGCTCTCAAAACGGCGGGGAGTGATGCTTCCGAGATTGTCCGCGTGCGTGGACCGATTGGCTTGGTTCCTTCGCTTCGAGATGCCTCTTTTCTTGCGATCTCCACGCTTGCGGAGATTGTCGATGCATTCCCTGGCGTGATCACGGCGGCGCGTCAGAATACAGCCGTTATATTGCTGGCTGCTGGCGCCTCAAGCCGGTTTGAAGAAGGCGACAAATTACTCGCGGACCTGAATGGAAAGTCTGTATTGGAGCATGCGAGCACCGTAGCCGCCACAACCGCTTACGCTGCCAAACTCGCCATCACACCGGGATCTGGATCAAAACGCTCTGACCTGCTGCAAACCCAAGGATGGGAGATTGTCGGCAATCCTGACCATCGAAATGGGCAGGCCTCGTCGCTCAGATGCGGCTTGGACAAGATTAAACACAACAAAGACATCGACCAGGTCATTCTGCTCTTAGGAGACATGCCGCACGTGCCCAGCAGTCATCTTAAAGACATGCTGACCTTGGCTGAACAAAATCGGGTGACGGCGATCATGAGCGATTGTGAAGGGGTTTTGTGCCCCCCTGCTCTGTTTAAGCGCGTACACTTTGAAGAACTCGCAGCGCTGGAGGGCGATCGCGGGGCGAAATCTGTGTTTATGGCGCTCAACTCTGGCGCCGCGACGCTGCCCCTCGACGCAGAACACGGTCGAGACATCGATTGTGTTGCCGATTTAAAAGAAGCCGAAGAGGTGATTCATGCCTGAGGGCCTCATTCAACCAAGCCCCGCACCACTGGTCGATCAGTTTGGACGCCAGGTGACCTATCTCCGTATGTCGGTTACCGATCGCTGCGATCTTCGCTGTACCTATTGCATGGCCGAGAAGATGCAGTTTTTACCGAAGCGCGAACTGCTCACCATCGAGGAATTGGACGCCGTCGCTCAAGCTTTCATTCGGCGGGGTGTGCAGAAAATCAGGATCACAGGTGGTGAGCCGCTCGTCCGCAAAGGCATGCCTGAATTGTTTGAGCGGTTAGGGTCCTATTTGGGGCACGGTCTAGAAGAGCTGACCCTGACCACCAATGGCACGCTACTGGAGCAATATGCCGATATGCTGGCACGGAATGGTGTAAAGCGAATCAATGTCTCACTCGATTCGCTCGATCCGGAAGTGTTTGCACGCGTAACTCGGCGCGGAAAACTCAACCAAGTCCTTACCGGAATTGATGCGGCACTCGCGGCTGGTTTGAAGATCAAAATCAACACAGTCGCGCTCAAGCATGAGAACATGAATGAGCTGCCGCAAATGATCGAATGGGCGCATAGCAAAGGCATGGAGCTCACACTGATCGAAGTGATGCCGCTTGGCGAAACCGGTGAAGATCGGATCGATCAATACATTCCGCTCCCCATGGTGCGGGATCAGCTCGAGCAGAATTGGACGCTCACCGACGATGACCAAACGCGGGTGAATGCGGGCCCATCTCGCTATGTCCGCGTAGAGGAAACCGGCGGAAAACTCGGTTTCATCACGCCTTTGACCAATAATTTCTGCGCCGGGTGCAATCGCGTTCGGGTAACCTGCACGGGCCGGATCTATATGTGCCTCGGCCAAGACGATCATATTGATCTACGCAGCGCTTTGCGCGACAGCGCTGCGCCAGATGAGGCTCTAAATGCGTGTCTCGACCGGGCGCTATTTAAGAAACCCGAACGGCATGAATTCGCAATCGACCGTCGAGGCCAAGATCCGTCCTTACCGCGTCATATGTCCGTGACAGGAGGCTAGGATGATCAAACTGATTTATTTCGGCCGCTTGAGTGACGTGACGGGCAAAACAGAAGAAATGCTGGACCTGCCCGATACCGTTGAGACGGCTGGCGATCTCCGCAACTGGCTAGATGTACGCTTTGACGCCAAAGGCGCACTCTTAGAGCCCACAGTACGCATCGCGCTTGATCAAGAGATCATTTTCGACGGGACGCCGCTTGGCAGCGCGCAAGAGATTGCCTTCATGCCGCCGGTTGGAGGCGGATAGTATGATCCAAGTTTCCGATAAATCCATTGACGCAGGCAAAGCAATCGCAGCTTTCGAAAAGACCCTCAGCGACGCGGGCGGCGTTGTTATTTTCACGGGCCAGGTTCGACCGGAGTCGAAATTAGGACGCGTCACCTCGCTCACCCTGCAAGCCTATTCGCCGATGACGGAGAACGGCATCGAAGGAGCGCTTTCAGAAGCTAAAACCCGATGGCCACTCTCGAATGCCCACATTCTTCATCGCACAGGCAAGATGCTGCCCGGCGAAACAATAGTATTCGTGGCCACTGCCTCAAAACATCGGCGCGCGGCCTTTGAGGCGGCGGATTTCCTGATGGATTATCTCAAAACTGAAGCTGTTTTTTGGAAAAAAGAAACAACCGACAACGGCGCGGATTGGATCGAACCGCGCGCTGATGATTATCAAGATGCCGCGCGCTGGCGCGACGAGAAAGCGAGTTAAGAATGGCTGGAATAGATGAAACCCTATCCTTCACGCCGGTGCGGATCGCAGTGCTTGTTGTCAGTGACACACGGACCCTCGATACAGACACATCTGGCGCGTTACTGGTGGATCGGTTGCAGACGGCGGGGCACGAGCTTGCAGACCGCAAAATTGTTGTCGATGACCCAGCTTTAATTCGAGAGACTGTGAAAGCCTGGATTGATGACCCGGAAGTCGATGTCGTCATCTCTAGCGGAGGAACCGGCCTGACGGGCCGGGATGTGACGCCAGAGGCGGTGTCGCCTCTGTTTGAGAAAACGATTGATGGGTTCTCTGTGATTTTTCACCAAGTCAGCTATCAAAGCGTTGGCCTCTCCACGCTGCAGTCTCGCGCGATTGCAGGCCTGGCCAATGGGACGTTCATCTTCTGTCTGCCGGGCTCGAATGGCGCGGTAAAAGATGGTTGGGATAAAGTTATTTCTCTACAACTCGATAGCCGCCACAAACCCTGCAATCTGGTCGAGATCATGCCGCGACTGATGGAGACTTAAGTGAGTGACCTGACGCATATTGGACCGGACGGGCGCGCGCGCATGGTGGATGTGAGCGACAAGGATGACACAGCCCGCGTGGCGATCGCACATGGGTTCATCACTGTTTCCAAGAGCGCATTTGACCTCGCCCAGGGGCGCGATACGAAAAAAGGCGATCCGATCGCAATTGCTGAACTCGCGGGCATTATGAGTGCGAAACGAACCGCAGATCTCATTCCACTTTGCCATCCGCTGCCGATCACTGGTGTGAAAGTCGAGATTGTTCCACACCCTGATCGTAGTGCATTTGAAGTGGTTGCACGGGTAAAAACCACGGGTAAGACAGGCGTCGAAATGGAAGCGCTCACTTGCGTCAGCACCTCCTGTCTCACGCTTTATGACATGCTCAAGGCCGTGGACAAAACCATGGTCATTCATGGGATAGAGTTGCTGGAAAAATCTGGCGGAAAATCGGGACTATATCGAAAGCTAGATGCATGAGCGGCATGATCAGCGTTTCTGAAGCGCTCACGCTCGTTCAAGCGCATCGCCCGACTTTGTCAAAGGAATCCGTCCCGCTCGAAGCAGCATTGGGACGACGGCTCGCGGCACCGGTGATTGCTCAACGCACGCATCCTCCTGCCGCCATGTCGGCGATGGACGGTTATGCTGTAAAGCTGAGTGACGTTTGCAAAGAAAACGCTCAACTTCGAGTGATTGGCGAGGCGCCCGCTGGGCGTCCATTTGAAGGGGAAATTGGAGCTGCTGAGGCGGTTCGGATCTTTACCGGCTCGGTCATTCCCGCAGGCGCTGACACGGTTATCATCCAGGAAAATGTTGAGCGCGACGGCGATCAGATTGTCAGTTTGGAGGCCTATGATCACCCACGCCATATCCGGGCGGCAGGCTTGGATTTCAGGACTGGCGATGTTTTGATCGAAGCAGGCACTAAGCTTGAAGCGCCTCATCTATCCGCTGCGGCGGCTAGCAATAATGCGAACGTGGTCATCGAGCGACGTTTCCGAGTTGGCCTGCTCGCCAATGGGGATGAGTTGCGCCCCCCAGGCTCGGATCTGGGGCCCGGCGAGATTATCAACTCTAATCCTTATGGGCTGAAAGCCTTGGTCGAGCATTGGGGCGGAGAAGCGGTTGATCTAGGTATCGCAGGCGACAGTGTTGAAGCCATCGAAACCATTATCTCTCGCGCGAAAGATATAGATGTTTTCGTTCCGATCGGCGGCGCTTCAGTGGGCGATCATGATCACATGCGGACCGCCTTTGGGAATGCCGGCTTTGAACCTGTGTTTGAGAAGATTGCCGTGCGCCCCGGAAAACCCACTTGGTTTTCCAAATCAACTAATGCCCTTGTTTTGGGCCTGCCGGGCAACCCTGCCTCAGCCATGGTCTGCGCGCACATGTTTCTATCGACACTCGTGGGCCACGACCCGTATCAGTCGCTGGTCAAAGGCAAACTGATCAAAAGTGTCGAAGCAAATGGCCCGCGGGAGCATTTGATGCGCGCCCGTTTAAGTGTTGCAGCAGATGGCGGTTTTGAGATCGATCCGACGATCAATCAGGATAGTTCTTTGTTGCGTCCATTCCTAACATGTAACGCGCTTCTACGCCGTCTGCCGAACGCCCCTACCCTGGCGGCTGGGGAAACCGCAGACGCTTTGGTGATCGGTTCGCTTCTGACCTGAACATTACAGTTTGCGAATGTGACGCATCTGCAAAGATAATCGATTAATTCCTCGTGATTGCACTTTACTCGCTGAACGTTTCGATCATTATTTAGGTTAACGCGCGAAGGTTTGTTCTATAGGGGACGACCGCGCCAAGTGCTGGAGGCTGCACGCAATGGCGACACTTAAGATAAACGGAGAATCGGTGACGGTAGATGTGGAGGACGATACGCCTCTGCTCTGGGTGCTCCGTGAACAAGTCGGGCTCACCGGCGCAAAATATGGTTGCGGCATTGCTCAATGCGGGACCTGCACCATCCATGTTGATGGCGCGCCCGTTCGCTCTTGCGTCTATCCCGTCGGCGCGTTGAGCGGTGAAGAAGAAATTACCACAATTGAAGGCCTTTCAGACGATGCCAGCCACCCAGTTCAACAGGCCTGGGCAGAACTGGACATCCCTCAGTGCGGATATTGCCAACCTGGCATGATCATGGCCGTCGCTGGCATGCTCAATGACAATCCAAATCCAACCGACGAAGACATTGATGCCGAGATTACGAACATTTGCCGGTGCGGCACGCTCGCGCGGGTTCGTAAAGGCATCAAACTCGCCGTCGATAAGTCATAAGGGGAAACATCATGGCTGATACAGGATTACTTTCCCGCCGCGGATTTATTGTCGGAACCGGCGCTACGGGACTCACAATTGGTATTTTGGCGAGCTGCGCCCCAGCTTCAAATGAACCAGAGGCGCCTGATTATTCAGATTTGCCGCCAAATCCAGAGGTAAACGCGTGGGTGCACATCGATCACGATGATACCGTTACGGTGCGCATCGCCCGCTCTGAAATGGGTCAAGGGACGCTGACCGGGCTCGCGCAATTGGTGGCCGATGAACTCGATGCCGATTGGGACAAGGTGACCACTGAATACCCAACACCAGGCGAAAACCTTGCCCGTGAGCGCGTCTGGCGGGATTACTCGACAGGCGGAAGCCAAGGCATTCGCGGGTCGCAGGATTATGTCCGCGAGGGCGCTGCGGCGGCTAAAGCGATGTTGATTGAAGCCGCTGCAAATGAATGGGGCGTTCCGGCAAGCGAGTGTACATCAGAAAATAGCGTGATCACACATGGGCCAAGTGGTCAGACGACGACTTACGGCAAAGTCGCCAATGCGGCGGCAGAGCTTGCGCCACCACTTGAGGTCAGGGTCAAAGACCCCAGTGAGTGGAAGATCATTGGTCAAGCTAAGAAACGCCTTGATACTGCTGATAAGCTGACTGGGAAGCAAATCTATGGCGCGGACCTTCAGCTCGAGGGCATGCTCAACGCATCCATCAAGCAGGCGCCGAAGATTGGCGCGACACTGAAATCATTTGATGCTTCAGCGGTTGAAAGCATGCCCGGCGTTCGCAAAGTTGCGGCGATTAAAAACCCGTTCGGCGAAGACAATAATGCCGTGGCGGTGATCGCTGATACGTGGTGGCAAGCCAATAAGGCGCTCGAAGCCCTTCCAATCGAGTGGGAAGGCGGCGTTGATTTTTCAACAGCTGAATTCGAAGCGGAATTGGATGAAGGTCTCACCGCAGACGAAGCCTTTGTCGGCAATGGCGGCGGAGACCTGGCCGGCGCGTTTGAAGGAGCCGCTCAGATGGTTGAAGCGACCTACAATATGCCGCTTCAGAACCATGCCTGTATGGAGCCGATGAATACGACGGCCCTCTATACCGAAGATCGTTGCGAAATTTGGTGTCCCACTCAGAATGGCGAGTCTGCATTGGCGGCCGTTTCTGAGGCGTCTGGGCTCCCAATCGAACAGTGCGAAGTATATAAAATCCATCTCGGCGGCGGATTTGGTCGGCGCGGTATGCCTGATTATGTCCACCTTTCCGTGCGGGTTGCGATGGAAATGCCTGGCACGCCGATCAAGCTGCTTTGGACCCGCGAAGAAAGCATGATGCATGGCTTCTTTCATCCAACAACGAAAGCTAAGGTGCGCGGGTCTTTGGACGCGGATGGCAATTTAACCGGCTTGCATATGCGAATTTCCGGGCAGTCGATTTTGGCGGCTCTGATCCCGCAAGCGCTCCAGAATGGTGTCGACTATGCAACCTTCCAGGGCTTGTTGCCTTCAGGCGTCGATCCGCGTCTGGAAGATCAGACGCTAAAATATTCTTTCGATAATTTCTTGATCGATCACGCGATGCGGAATCCGCCTGTGCGCCCAGGATTCTGGCGCGGGGTGAACCTCAATCAGAACGCAATCTACCTTGAATGCTTCATGGATGAGCTCGCCCACGCGGCGGGTCGTGATCCACTTGAATTCCGTCTCGCCCATTTGCAAGACGCCCCGCTCGCCGCAGCGGTATTGCAGGCGGTTGCGGATAAGTCAGGCTGGGGTCAAGACGATGGCAAAGCGCGCGGTCTGTGCGTGATGTACGGCTTTGGCGCCTATGTCGCCGCCTGTGCGGAAGTCACTGTCAGCAATGATGGCGCGCTTTCGATTGATCGCATTGTTGCCGCGACTGACCCAGGCCATGCGGTCAACCCTCAACAAATTGAAGCGCAGGTTGAAGGCTCCTTTGTCTACGGCCTATCCGCGATGCTGTATGGCGAAATCACCTATGAAGGCGGCGAAGTCCAAGAGCGGAATTTTGATACGTTCAATTCCTTGCGCATCGCAGACATGCCAGAAGTCGAAACCATTATCATGCCGTCCGGTGGTTTCTGGGGCGGCGTTGGTGAGCCAACCATTGCGGTGGCCGCGCCAGCGGTCTTGAACGCCATTTATGCGGCGACAGGAAAGCGTGTTCGCCAACTTCCGATTAAGGATCAAAACCTTCGGGATGCGTAATGCATCTCTGATGACCGCAATCTGGCCGCTAAGCCTTCTTGGTTTAGCGGCATGCGGAAATGCAGAAAATGCAACTCAAGACTCGTCTCTAGACCAATCAACTGACCGTGCCGCCGTCCTCGCGCTCGCCTGTAGCGGTTGCCACAGCGATCGATCCGGAGCAATCGCATCTCTTACGGGCTATCCGTCTGACCTCATGCGAGACAGTCTTCTCGCTTATAAAACCGATCCTAATGGGACGACAGTGATGCATCGTCTCGCCCGAGGGTATTCGGACGCCGACATAGAGCTGATTAGCGCCTATCTCGGCGCGGAGGACGCCTCTTGATGCCCGCATCGCTCACCCGCCGCACGCTGTTGCAAAGCGCTCTACTCGGCGCGGGGGCAGCGAGCCTACCGCTGTCCGCCATTAGCCAAGTCCGCGCAAAGATTGTCATTGTCGGCGGCGGGTTCGGCGGCGCGAGTGCGGCACGGGTGCTGAAGCAATTGCTGCCCGCATCCACAGTTACTCTGATCGAAGCTAACCCCATCTATACCGCCTGCCCGTTCAGCAATCTCGTGATTGGGACGGATCGCTCGCTCTCGGCGCAGAAATTTGCCTATGACTCGATCGCCTCGACTGGGGTCGAAGTGATTACTGCGCGCGCTGCGGAAGTTGATGCAAATCAACAGCTCGTCACGCTGCAAGACGGCAGCAAGCTTTCCTATGACCGCTTAATTCTTTCGCCCGGTGTCGACATGCGCTGGGGCGCTAGAGAGGGCTATTCAGAGGCCGCCGCCGAGATCATGCCCCATGCTTGGAAAGCTGGCGCGCAAACCGAGTTACTCAAAGCTCAGCTTGTCGCGCTGGAAGATGGCGCTCCGGTGGTGATGACCGTGCCCCCTGCTCCGTATCGCTGTCCACCTGGGCCTTATGAGCGCGCCTCAATGATCGCGCACTATCTCAAAGCGAAAAAGCCGCGCTCGAAATTGATTGTACTCGATGCGAAAGATCAGTTTTCGAAAATGGCCCTCTTCCAAGAAGCTTGGGCGGAGCATTATCCCGATCATTTGGAATGGCGCGGCGCAATCGATGATGGCGCCGTGACTCGCGTCGATGCCAAACTTGGGATGGTCTACACTGATTTTGATGAGATCCGCGCGCCCGTTATCAATGTCATCCCGCCACAAAAAGCGGGCAGTATCGCAGACCGCGCCGGAGCGACAGATCTCACCGGATGGTGCCCCATTGATCCGCTGACATTTTCCTCAACCCTGCAAGACAAGATCCATGTTATCGGCGACGCCACCATCGCCGCGCCGATGCCGAAATCTGCCTTCTCGGCCAACCTTCAAGCCAAAATCTGCGCCTATGCAGTGGCGCGCATGCTGTCGGATTTGGACCCGGCCCCAACCGTGCTCGCAAACACATGCTATTCCTACACGACACCAAATGAAGCGATTTCAATCGCTGGGGTCTACTCAAATGCGGACGGAAAACTCGCGAGCATTGAAGGCGCAGGCGGAATTAGTCCGCTTGCCGCCAATAAGGCCACCCGCAATGCCGAAGCGGCCCAGGCAGCGCACTGGTTTGAGACGATCACTGCCGAGGCTTTTGGGTGAAACCTTGGCTGGTCTGCGTTATGGTTTCGCTCGCAGCATGTGGCGGGGAAAAGCCGCAGCTCGTCACCCCTGATCAGATCGTTGGTGATGCGATCCCAATCTCGCTAACCGAAACCCACGGAAATGCAAACCAAGGCGAAGGCGTGTTCACAGACCGCGAGCGCGGCCATTGCATTCTTTGTCACGCGGTGAATGGCCTCGACGCCGAATTTCAAGGCAACGTCGGCCCAGATCTCACTTTTGTCGGCGCCCGCTTGAACCCCGGACAGATCAGGCTACGAATTGTTGATTATGAAACTGTACGGCCAGGCACCTTGATGCCCTCCTATTATCGCATTCATGACTTGTATCAGGTGGGTGAAGCCTATGAAGGCGCCCCTGTCCTGAGCGCCCAAGAGGTTGAAGACTTGGTCAGCTATTTGAGCGAAAGGAGATAAAGCATGCGTGACAATCCCGCTTTCAAGGCCACTCGCCGCCAACTCCTCGCCGCTGGCGGGGGAGCCATCCTAATCTCATCCCTCCCTCTCAAAACACACGCAGATGAAGCTGATCTCCTCAGAGCCCGCGCCGAACTGTTTGGCGATCGCGCCACCCAAGAAGGACGGGTCACGGTAAAACTGCCGCCAATTGCAGAGAATGGGCATTCGGTGCCACTCACTGTCAGTGTCGATAGCCCGATGACCGAGGATGACTATGTCAAACAAATCGCCATCTTCTCGCCCCGCAATCCGTTGCCTTTGCTCGCTCGGCACCACCTAACGCCGCTGTCGGGTCGGGCGCAGGTCTCGTCGCGGATTAGACTGTCAGGCACGCAAGCCATCGAAGCTGTCGCAGAAATGAGTGACGGCTCGCTCTGGTCTGGCCGCATGGAAACCCTGGTCACGCTTGCCGCGTGTGTGGTGCTTTAGGAGAGGATTATGACAGGTATTCGTCTCGCCGTTCCCGAAACCGCCGCCAAGGGCGAAGTGGTCGAGATCAAAGCCCTAATCCGCCACCCAATGGAGAGCGGATTTCGGCGCGGATCTCGAGGAGAGGTCATCGAACGGGATATTATCACACGGTTCGAATGTGATCTGAATGGCGATTTGGTGTTTGCCTCAGACTTTCAACCAGGCATCGCCGCAAATCCGCTCACCACGTTCTACATGCGCGCGACGCAAAGCGGCGTGCTAACCTTTCGCTGGACCGATCAAAAGGGTGAAGTCTGGAGCGATACAGCCTCCATTTCTGTCACATGATCCGAATTATTGCCTCAGCGCTGGTAGTAGGGTTGGTCGCATGCGCTGCCGAACAAGACGCCGGTGACGCAGTTGAACTATCCAAGGAAGATCTTCAATCAGGCTTTGCGTTTTTGACGCCAGAAACCCAGATCCTTCAAAGCGATCCGTTTGAGAATCCAGGTTATTTGTGGGTCGATCGGGGCGCAGAATTATTCCAAACCACTACCGGTGACTCTCCATCCTGTGTGTCTTGCCATTCCGATGGGCTATCTGGCGTGGCCGCGAATTACCCAGCAGTCGATAAAACCTCTGGCGAATTGCTCAATTTAGAAGGCCGGATCAATCAATGCCGCACAGAGCACCAAGGTGAGGCGCCGTGGCCTTATGAGAGCGAGGAATTGCTGTCTGTCACGGCATATGTGGCCGAACAATCTCAGGGCATGCCGATCGAAATCACAGTGGACGACAACAATCGACATTTCTACGAACAAGGGCGCGACTATTTCTTGACCCGCCGCGGACAGTTCAACCTGTCCTGCCAACAATGCCATACCGAAAATTGGGGCAAACAATTGCGCGGTGACACACTCAGCCAAGGCCATGGCAATGGCTTTCCGGCCTACCGTTTGGAATGGCAAGCTCTTGGATCGCTGCAACGCAGATTACGCGATTGCGACACCGGCGTCCGCGCCGAGCCCCTCCCCTATGGCGACCCGACTTATACAGCAGTCGAACTCTATCTCGCGACAAGAGCGCAAGGCTTAGAGATCGAGGTGCCGGCTGTGCGCAGATAAAAAATGGCGGACCAATCGGCCCGCCATCTCTGGTTTTGGATCTCCTTTTTCGCGATTTTACCTCGAAAGGTACTAGAAACGCGCCCTCAGGTTCACATACGCGTAACGGCCCAATACGTCATATACATCCGAAGCGGTATTCGTTCCAGTGACGTCGCCATTTGTCCCTTGGCCTAACAATGGCGGAATTTCATCGAACAGATTATCGATCCCAATTGCTACGTCGAATGTCTCGTTGACCTCATAGTTTACATTGATGTCATGATACCAAAAACTGTCGATTTTACCTCCAGCATCGGCCGGTCCCGCTGATGGATTTTCGTTATCAATGTTGACCTGATCAATCCATCGCGACGACCATGCGACACGCCACTTATCGTAATTCGCGACGATTTGAGTATTGAAAGACCACTCTGGTGACCCAACTTCGCCCGCATCGTCTACGATATCACCTCCTGCGAATGGAAGAATTGAGTCTTCCATCGTATGGTTCGCGATCAGCGCTCCATACCAATCGATTCCGGCAATCTCAGTGGTGTAATCAACGGCAAAATCAACCCCTTCCGCTTTCAGCTCTGAAACGTTGATTTCTAACGCATCGATCCGAAGGACCAGTGCCGTATTTGGATCGCGTTGGATGAGGCCACAGAATGGGTTATCCGGGAAGTTTGGTTGCCGAACACACTGATCAACTGTGTCTTGAGCGGTAAACGTATCAATCGCGTCTTCAACGAGGATATCGTAGTAATCGACCGTGATATTCAAACCTGGAATTTGTGAAGGAGAATATACAAATCCAATTGTTTTTGTTTTAGCAGTTTCTTCTGTCAGGTCCGGGTTGCCGGCTTGAAACCCGCCAGCCGATCGAATGTTAACAGCGCCCTGATCGAGAGTCGCTGAACCTGTGTACGTTGCGCAATTTGCTTGCACCGTCGACGATTGAGCAGCGTACGTCACAAGGCCATCGGCGGATGCACCACCGGCACCGCCGAAGTTACAGGGATCTTCAAAGGTGCGGAACGTCTCTGAACCTGGGTCAAAAAGTTCGCCGATATTCGGAGCGCGCGTCGCGGTACTAACTCCCCCTCGGAATGTAAGATCGTTCACCGGCTTCCAGAGCAACGACGCTTTGTAGGAATCTGTCGTCCCAATTGTACTATAATCTGCGACGCGATAGGCGCCTTCGAATGAAAGCTCATGGAAGAACGGTTGTTCCGACAGAATCGGCACCAATACTTCTCCGAAATACTCGGTTACGTCATAGTAGCCGCGGACACTCGGTGATGTATTACCCGTCGTTAGTCCTGTCGCCGCGAGGCCATCCGATACGAAGTCAGATTCTTCGCTGCGATACTCTGCCCCAAAAGCGTATCCAATAGATCCCGTTGGCAGCTCGAAGGCTTGGCCTGTAATTGTCGCCCCAAACACTTCTTGCACAGCACGAGACGTCGTTTGAGCGGTCGTTTGGATGAAGTCGAGAGCTGCACCGTCGACCGTACCAGTCCCGAAGAAGTTCACTGGAACACAACCTAGGCTGCGCGAAATTTCATCTTCACAGCGAAATTCACCAGGATTAGCTGGATCAGGCTCGGTGCGTAGCGCGTTATACACGTTTAAGGTGTTTGCAATGCCGCCATTGACGCGATCCTGTGTTTGACGACCATTCTGATAGTAGACTTCCCAATCAAATCCGCCCCATTCGTCAGGTGCTGTGCCTTCAAGGCCAGCTACATATCGGAATGTTTGACGTTGTTGGTCAGTCGTGCGCGGCCCCAATTCTGTGAATCGCCTCCTGAACGTGACTTCCGTTGCATCCGGATCCGCCGCTAGAATTGCTGCGCGTAGCTCATCCGGCAGGAATGGGTTATCGACCGGCATGTTAACATCGGGAACAGAGCCAACGGAGATAAACTGGCCCATAATGGTTGGTTCGAGCTGTTGATAAGACTCAACCTGATTATAGCTCGCTTCAGCGAAGAAATTCACGTAATCATTGACTTGATAATCGAGATTACTCGCGAACTGCAGGCGGTCTGTTGGGACACGAATCAAGCGAACTGCGTTTCGATCAAAGCCGTCTTCAGAATTGACGAAATCCTTGTCAAACAAACCAGTGTCTCGATCTAGCGTGATAAAGCCACCACCGGGAATTTGGAACGAACTAAACGGACCGAAAGAGGAGTTTGTCGCATCGCTTTCCGAAATTTCTCTTTGCGACGCGCTCAACTGGCCTGAATCTGAAACGCCGAGATAAACCACCGCGTTACCTCTACCGTCTGCAAAATCTGATCCGGCTAGGATGTTGAAATCTGTTTCGGATGCGCCGCCTTCTATCGATTCACCATAGCGAAGGTTTGTTTCTACGCCCTCAAAGTCGTCTTTATAGATAATGTTCACAACACCAGCGATCGCCTCCGATCCATAGACCGCCGAGCCACCACCCGTGACGATATCGACCCGTTCAATCAGCGCTGAAGGGATCATGTTTAGGTCAACCGTGGGATCGCCAGCAAGGCCGCCGACGTGCCGACGGCCATTCACTAGAACAAGCGTACGCTCGTCCCCGAGGTTTCGTAAGTTGACGAAATTGACGCCACCACCGTTCAAAGTAAAGTTTGAGCTTGTATCTGTTAGACCCGGCACACCTGCCGAAGGTAGCTCGTTGACGATGTCTTGTAGGTTGGTGGCACCTGCAATGTCGAACGCCTCAGCGGTCACCGTATTTACGGGCGAAGCCGCCAACAAATCGGTCCGAGCAATTCTCGAACCGGTCACGATGATTGTCTCTTGGCGTGCGTCGCTTTCAGGGGCGCTCGTTTCATCTTGCGCCAATGCGCCTGGCAGAGTGAACCCGCCAAATAGGATTGAGAGCGCTGTTGCTTGCGCTAGTTTTGTTTTGAGGTTTGAGTTGTTCATTGCTTCCCTCGCGATGTTTGAACACAAAGCATGCGGTCCCGACACAAGGCCGAGCTCTCTCCCGCTGCTGCTCAAGCATTGGAGGTAATATTCAGGGCACTCATCGTCTCATTGTCTCAATTGCGAATGCAACTAACAAAAAGAATGGGTGTTGTATTTATGCTATACTAGTAAGCGAGCGCCTTGAATACTTTACTTGCGTCACCTGCCCATTCGCCGTGATAGGCATCCAACAATTCCTCGGCGGGTGTTTTGCCGGAGCTGAGGGTTCGGTCGAGCTCTTGGAGGAAGCCGGTCTCATCGTCGCCTGAGACCGAGAATTTGGCGCGGGAACGGAGACCCGCACGCGCGATGTCTAAGATGTCTTTGCCAAAATCTTGAAGGGTGCGGCCACCTGGTACGGGCGCTTTCAGACCGATGGTGCGAACAGCTTGCCGCAAGGCTTCGCGGTCGCCTTCAGTCCAGTCTTTGACCAGTTCCCATGCAGCCTCGAGCGCGGCGTCATCGTATAAAATACCGGTCCAGAAGGCAGAGAAGGCGCAAAGGCGAGACCAGGGGCCTGAATCGCTGCCGCGCATCTCTAAGAACTGTTTGAGGCGCACTTCGGGGAAAATGGTGGAGAGGTGGTCTTCAAAATCATCGATGGCAGGCAGTTCCCCTGGCAGGATAGGCAGTTTGCCGTCCATAAAATCTCTAAAACTGAGACCAGAGGCGTCCATATATGTGCCGCCGCGGCGGACAAAATACATCGGAACATCAAGCGCATAATCAACATAGCGCTCGAACCCAAACCCGTCTTCAAACACAAAAGGTAGCATGCCGGTTCGGTCAGGATCGGTATCTGTCCAGATCTGTGAACGATAAGACAGGAACCCGTTCGGACGTCCCTCCAAGAAAGGAGAATTGGCGAACAAAGCTGTCCCAAGCGGTTGCAAGGCCAAGGAGGTGCGGAACTTTTTGACCATATCGGCTTCGGAGCCGTAATCGAGATTGCTTTGCACCGTACAGGTTCGGAACATCATCTGACGGCCCAATCGCCCAACCTTTTCCATATAGGCGCGCATAATCTTGTAGCGGCCTTTAGGCATGATTGGGGTCTCTTCCATCGACCAGATTGGGCTCGCTCCAAGACCAATAAAACCAATCCCGAGCGGGTCGGCGATTTGCCGGACCTCATCGAGGTGTTTCCCCACCTCATTACACGTCTCATGAATGTGCTCGAGCGGCGCTCCGGATAGTTCAAACTGGCCGCCGGGCTCTAGGCTGACACTGGCGCCATCTTTTTTGAGGCCAATCAGGTAGCCATTCTCTTCAATAGGCGTCCAACCAAATTGATCGCGCAAGCCGGCAAGCATCGCATGGATAGATGCGGCGCCATCATAAGGCAGCGGCTTTAAGTCATTCCAGGTGAAGCCAAACTTTTCGTGTTCAGTGCCAATGCGCCAATCTTGTTTCGGCTTCGCGCCAGCTTCAAACCATTCGACCAGCTCGGCTTTACCCGATATGCGCGGGGCGGATTCATCAATGTCTTTTGTGGGCGTTGTCACGTCCCTGCCCTCCTCGCATAGTTTTTAGCTTTCAGGCAGATAGGGAGATTTTTGCCAATCGCCAACCTGCGATTGCCAAAGTGTCAGTGCAGATACAACCGCAGTTTCTGCACGAAGGATGCGTGGCCCCAGCGTAATGGGGATCACAAATTCGAGAGCGCGCAGGGTTTCTCGCTCTTTCGACGAGAATCCGCCCTCCGGGCCAATCAAGACCCCGGCAGGTTTCTCATTTATCCTATGAGAAAAACTCGACAATGGCGCCGCCTCTGCACTCTCATCGCAGAAGATCAGTGGCCGTGCCGGGTCCCAATCAGCCAGGACTTTCATGAGCGCGCTCGCCTCATGGATCAGCGGCACATCCAAACGCTCAGTCTGTTCGGCCGCTTCAATGACGAGGCTTTCAAACCGATCAATTCGAACGCGTTGGGTTTGGCAATAATCTGTAAAGACCGGTTGGATGGCGCTCACGCCCAATTCAGTGGCCTTTTCGACGATAAAATCTGTTCGCGTCTTTTTGATTGGCGCGAAGAGGAGTTGGAGGTCTGGCCCCTCAATCTGTGACCGCATCTGGCGTTCGGGGACCAGTGCAACAGATTTAGGTGACCCGGCCAAAACGCAACGCCATTCGCCATCCTGGCCGTTAAACACGCGTACTATGGCGCCAGTTTGAAGGCGCATGACACGGGTTAGATAGCGGCTTTGGTCTTGGGGAAGGTTGATTTCTTGCCCCGCAATAAGCGGCTCTGGAACGAAAAGGCGGGCGATATGGCTCATTCGAGGCTCTATAGGGCGCACTGCGACGCAGGTTAAGTCATGGCACCGCAAATAAAAATCGCTATACAGGCCAAATGAACGAGTCGATCGACCCTGATCAAGAGCCGCGCCGCGCCATCCCTATGGATAGCGCGCTCCCGGATTGGTTGAAGAGCCTTCCGGATACGAGCCGGCCTTATGCCGCCTTAGCGCGATGGGATCGACCAGTGGGGATCTGGCTGCTTTTGATCCCATGCTGGATCGGGCTCGCGCAAATGCGTATCCCCGCGGGGTTCCAATGGATGGATCTGTTATGGATCCCGCTCTTTGCCATCGGCGCAGTGGCGATGCGGGGCGCTGGCTGTACCTGGAATGACATTCAAGACAAAGATATCGATGCCCAAGTGACTCGGACCGCGTCTCGCCCCATTCCAGCCGGCGAAGTCACACTTCAACAGGCTTACATTTTCTTGGCGGCTCAGATCGGCGTCGGCTTTTTGGTCTGGCTGACCCTGCCAAATGACGCAAAAATCGTGGCGTTTCTGGCGATCCCGATGGTGGCGGCCTATCCATTTATGAAGCGGATCACATGGTGGCCGCAAGCTTGGCTCGGCTTCACCTTCAATTTCGGCGCGCTAGTTGGCGCTGCGACGGCCACGAGCGTCACTGGAGCAACAGTCGTTCTCTATCTCGGCTTGGTCTGCTGGACGGTCGCGTATGACACAATTTACGCCCTGCAAGATCGCGAAGACGATGCGATGCTTGGTGTCAAATCAACCGCGCGCCTATTTGGAGACAAAGTACTGACCGGTGTGTTTGTGTTCCATATGTTAGCGACGACTTTGATCTTTTTGGGCGCCTATTTCGCCGGTGCTGGCCGTGTGGGTGCGCTCCTCGCGCTCGGATTCTTCGCCCACGGTGTCTGGCAAGTCTCAACCCTCTCAAATGAGCGAGAAGCGCGCGCGCTCGGCGTGTTTAAATCAAACATTTATGCTGGCTTGATTGTGCTCGCCGGGCTTTGCCTCGCGGCTTTCCTCTAGCCTATTCTTGTCTGACCTAAGGAGAGGGCTGTATACTCCCCTCTATGGCTGCTGCAAAACGAATCCGCCCGCTTGATCTATTCTCCCGTGAGGAATGGGAGCATGTGTCTCGTCGATCCGATCTGATCGGACTGGGCATGGTCATTCATTGCTGGGCGGTTATTGGCTTAGCGATGGCGGCAGCAATCTGGCAGCCGCTTTTGATCATTGTCGCTGTTCCTATCATTGGCGCCCGGCAACTCGGTCTCGCCGTGCTTATGCACGAGGCAGCACATGGCGGCCTGTCGCAAAACAGAGCTCTGAACAGCTTTTTTGGTCATTGGTTATCTGGCGCGCCGATTGGCGGCAGCCTCAAAGCCTATCGCCCCTACCATTTGCAGCATCACAAATATGCCCAACAACCGGAAGACCCAGATCTGGTGCTATCGGCCCCCTTCCCCATCACGCGCACCTCGCTAAAGCGAAAAATTTTCCGCGACCTGACCGGCCAAACCTTCTTCAAACAACGCTATAATCAGCTGTCCAATGCGATGGGGTTTAATATTCGGACAGGCGCTAGTGCCGGCAACCGGATGCAAGCGGCGCGTGAGGCCGCCGTCCCCTTTTTGCTGACCAATGCAGTGCTGCTCATCTTTCTATCCGTGATCGGATATTGGTGGGCTTTCTTCGTGCTTTGGCTTTTGCCGATGGCGACCTGGAACATGATGGTCACACGCCTACGCAACATCGCCGAGCATGCCGTCGTGCCCGACCATAATGACCCAATGCGCCATGCCCGCACCACCCATGCGACCCTGTTGGAGCGGATCTTCCTAGCGCCCTATTGGGTGAACTATCACTGCGAGCACCATATGTTCATGCACCTGCCCTGCTATCGTCTCGCCGAAGCGCACCAGCTGCTCGAACGCAGAGGCGTGACAGAGCGTATGGAAGTCCAAGAGAGTTATTGGCGCGTGTTGAAATCTGCCTCGAATAAACCCGAAGCGATGGCGCCCGCATGAATGAGACCAAAATCAAAGCCCGCAATGTGCTTGGCGGCGAGCTACAGGAATGTAGCCACGAGCCGCTGACCGGTTTCTTCCGCGATGGCTGCTGCAATACAGGCCCGATGGATCATGGCATGCACACCGTTTGCGTCATGGTGACAGCTGACTTTCTCCAATACAGTTTCAATCGCGGAAATGATTTGATCACTCCGCGGCCTGAATATCGTTTTCCGGGCCTAAAGCCAGGCGACCAATGGTGCTTATGTGCCTCACGCTGGGAAGAAGCTCGACAAATGGGCGTTGCGCCGCCTGTACGTCTCAATGCGACGCACCGTAAAACGCTCGCCATTGTCGACATTGCTCACTTAAAAGCCCACGCCGCGGAAGGATCCACCAGATGACACTTCATATCGAAATGGTTTCGGACCTGGCCTGCCCTTGGTGCTGGGTTGGGTTGCGGCGCTTACAAGGCGCGATTGAACTGGTGCCAGAGCTCGAGGTCGAAATCCTGTTTCGCCCGTTTGAACTCGATCCGACCGTTCCCGCAGGTGGCACCGATTATAAGGAATATATGAAAGCGCGCTTCGGCAGCGACCAAGGCCGCGAGAAATCCAATCAAATGCGCGATCTGCTCATCCAATATGGCGAGGAAGAAGGCATCCCCTTCCACTTTGACTGTATCACCCGTCGCGCCAACAGCTTTAACGCCCACCGTGTTGTGAGATGGGCGCAAGGCCAAGGCAAAGGCCTGCAAGCCAAAGAGGCTTTGTTCGAGGCCGTCTTCTCAAACGGCCAAGACATTGGCGACCATGAGACCTTGGTGACCATCGCCGCCAAGATTGGACTGGATGCCAATTTGGTTTCTGATTTACTCGCCGGCGAGGCCGACGTTGAGAACACCCGGAATGAGCAAAACTTTTTCCGCCAAATGGGTATTTCCGGCGTGCCAACCTTCATCGCGCATCGCCAAATCGCGGTCCAAGGCGCTGAGACATCTGAAAAAATCGCGCGATTCCTGAGATCAGCCGCCGAGCATGTCCCCGGCGAACGCCCGCAAGCTGGCGCGCCGACTTAGTTGAGTTGAGCCTCAACCAGCTTTTTATAAGCACCATCCAGCGCCATAAGCTCATCATGTGTGCCGCTTTCGACGGCTTTGCCATCGTCGAGCACAATGATGCGGTCGGCCGCGCGGACCGTCGATAGTCTGTGCGCGATGATCAATGTTGTGCGGTCTTGCGCAAACTCTGACAGCGCGGCTTGGACTTTGGCCTCGCTCTCTGCGTCTAGGGCTGAGGTGGCTTCATCCAGCAGCAAAATGGGCGCATCACGCAGAATGGCACGCGCCAATGCCACGCGTTGTCTTTGGCCACCAGACAGGTTGCGCCCCATTTCGCCGACCTCAGTACGATATTGATCTGGTAACTCTGAGATGAAGCCATGCGCGTTCGCAGCTTCTGCAGCGCGCTGAATCTCTTCATCGCTCGCACCAATCCGGCCAAGCGCAATATTGGCGCCGACCGTGTCGTCGAACAACGCGGTATCCTGCGAGACAATCGCGGACAGCGAGCGCAAGGCACCGGCATCCAAGTCCCGCAAATCCATGTCATCTAATGCAACCGTGCCGTCATTGATATCGTACAGCCTCAGGATGAGGTTAAAGATGGTCGACTTGCCCGCGCCACTTGGGCCCACAAAGGCGACGGTCTCGCCCGCAGCGATATCGAAAGACAACCCTTTCAGTGCGGGCGTGCCATCAGGATAGTTGAAAGCAACATTTTCGAACCGGATGTCGCCTTTGACCTTGCTCAGGGTCATGGCGCCATCTTTGTCAGCGACCGTTGGAACTTGGTCGACAACTTCGAAAACGCGATCCGCAGCCGCCCCACCCTCCTGCGCAACAGCGTTAAGGGTTCCGAGCGCGCGAAGTTCGGGCGCAGCGATACCAATAGCGCCTATGATGCCAAGCAGCGCACCCAGCGAGCTGTCACCGCTAGCAATTCGCCAGGCGGAGAAGCCAAGGATACCCGCTAGAGCGACACCGCCGGTGACTTCAAGAATCGGATCGACCGCCGCTTTGTCGGTAAGAACTTTCAAGAATAGACGTGAGCGTTCAACAAAGCCGAGCTTGGCTCGGTCTTTCTGATAGCTCTCGAGCCCATAAGCTTTGATGATCCGGTGCGATTGGAAACCCTCAGAGAGCAACGCCGTTACATCACCGACTTGCTTTTGCGCCCGTTTCGCGCGTTTGCGCACCCGCTCTCCAAGCGCAATAACCGGCCAAAACGCTATCGGGTAAACCACGAGCAGAATCAGTGTCAGCTGCCAGTCGAGCCAGAGCATAATGCCGAATGCGCCAACCACGGTGACGACGCTCTTGGTGAAATTATTGGCGAAACGCAGCCCGGCATCGCGAATGGCATTCACGTCATTGATAAAGCGCGATACGAACCCGCCCGAGGCATCGCCACTTAACCGCGCAAAATCACCGTCGATCAGGTGATCATATTGCACTTGCTGAACATCCACCAAGGCGCGCTGTACGCCGGTATTGTTCAGAATGGTCATCAGATAGAGCGACAAGGCGCGCCCGCTTGCTAGCGCGACGATGCCGCCCGCAGCCCACCAGACCCAATCCGTGCTGCCATCTGGGTTTTCTATCGCGCCTTGAATGCCATTGCCGACAAAGGCCAAAATAGCGGCATAGGCATTGGCGAACAATGCTGTGAGAACCGCGAACAACGTTCCGGCAAGAAACCATCCCAAGTGCGGACGAAAATACGTCGTAAACAGCCTGAACAGACTGCCCGATTTTTTAAGCGTTTCGGACGTCTTAGACGTGATGGTGGTCACCCGTCTCTGGGTCGAGCAGCTTGTGGGCGTGCAGGATGAAGTAGCGCACTTCAGCGTTGTCTACAGTCCGCTGCGCGGCACCTTTCCAGGCGTCATATGCGGCTTTGTAGCTCGGGAATGCACCGACAAAATCGATTTTTGAGAGATCCTCAAACTCGACATCGGTTACGTCTTTAAGTTCGCCTCCAATTACAATGTGGAGAAGTTGTTTAGCTTCAGATGTCTCGGCCATGATTTGGCGCTCCGTCGTCTGTGTCGAATCGAATGGGCGAACCGTCCAGTTCGGATCTGGCAAGCGCACCCCTTTGACTCGCGCTGATAACAGGGAATGCAGGGTGTTTCCAGCCGCCAACAGGCTTCTTTGTGCAGGTTCCCCGCGATTAAACAGATACGGCTCGCCGAGATGGGTTGTCGCGACACCGCCCGCTTCCTGAACGAGTAAAGCGCCTGCCGCCAAATCCCAATCAGATTTGCGCCATAGTGTCACCACCGCATCAAACTTCCCAGAAGCCACCCAGCAAAGGCGGAGCAGCGTTGCATTAGGCTTCGGCTTGGCAAGCTCCATTTCGGGCCACGGGACGGGCCAAGCAGGATGGGTCAACATGCCTTCATTGGTGATGATTCGGCAGCCTTTTTCTTGGCTGCAATCGCTGACATGGATGGGCTCTCCATTCAGAAACGCGCCGCCGCCTGAATAAGTCGAATAAGTCTCTTTCAACACGGGGGCGTGAATAACACCTGCCCGTGGCAACCCGCGCTCCAAGACCCCGATTCCGATGCACCAATAAGGCTCCTGACGCATGAAGGCGCGGGTGCCGTCTATTGGATCGACAATCCAGACGCGATTTGCGGTCCGCGTCTCGTTGGACAGCGCTGTTTCTTCCGACAGCCAGCCATAGTCCGGGCGTGCCTCCATCAGTCGGTCTCGGATCAACGTATTGACGGCCAGGTCTGCTTCGGTGACGGGATGGTCTTTCGATTTATCCCAGAAGCGCACGTCGGAGCGCTCAAAATAGTCGAGGGCGAGTTCACCGGCTTCCCGGGCAACCCGCTTCAGGATGTCTAGATCTTCTTTGTCGAGATCATTCCCCTGCAATCGACATATCCTCGATGAGAAGTGATGGGGCGTCGCGCGTGCCGCGGAACTCTAGATCGGAGGCAGGAACAAGGCGCTTAAACATACCCGGCAAATCGCCCGCAATGGTCACCTCTGAGACAGGGTGCTGGATCTCTCCGTTTTCAAACCAAAATCCAGCGACACCGACGGAATAGTCACCAGTGTTTGGATTGATCGACGGGCCGAACATATCGCTCACAAGAAGGCCTTTCCCCACATCCGCCATCAGCTCAGCAGGGCTTTTCGCGCCGGCTTCAATATAGGCATTTGAGACACCGACACCCGGCGTCGAGCCGAAGCCACTGCTGGCATGGCCATTCGGTGACATCTCGAGCTGTTTTGCAGAGGCGCCATTTAAGAGCCAGCGCGTGAGGCGCCCATTGTCGATCAAATTCACCTTAGAGACCGCACGCCCTTCCCCATCATGCGCGCGGGTACCCATGCCGCGCAAACGAAACGGATCATCGACCAGGTTAATGCCATCGCCAAAGACTTGTTCGCCCAGTTGATCTTTCAAAAACGAAACGCCTCGGGCGACGCTGGGGCCGCTGATCGCGGATAGAAATGCGCCGATCAGGCTACCAGCTACGCGGCGATCATAGAGAACCGCCCCAGTTTGGGTTTTGATCTTGCGCGGCGCCAAACGTGCGACTGCGCGCTCGCCGGCAATCCGGCCAATGTCTTCAGGCGAAGGGCGATCTTCGAGACGACGGACTGATCGGCTCTCATAGTCTCGCTCCATCGCACCATCTTTTTCAGCAACAGCGGCTAAACCAAGACCGGTTGATCCGCTTTTGCGGGTGGCGAAAAAACCGTTACTTGTCGCGACCCAACGCTCACTGGTGCTCCAGCCATTCCCGCAACCCGAGGCTTGTTGAACGCCTTCAACCGCAAGCGCTGCCGCCTCTGCTGCAAGAGCATCGCGTTCTAACACCTCTGTCGCGATTTCCCCGTCGCCAGTCACGTCTATGGCTGGCAGATCTGTCGCAAGGTCCGCTTTAGGAGCGATACCGCAATAAGGATCCTCTGGAACGACTTTGGCCATGGCGACGCAGCGCTCTGCCAGGGTTGCTAGACCTTCGGGCGAGGTATCTGAACCGGAAACAGAAGCTTGTTGCTGCCCAAAAAAGCATCGCAACGCGACGCCTTGCGATTCAGAGCGTTCAATCCCTTCGAGCTTGCCCTCACGCACTTCAACGCTAACGTCATCCGAGCGCCCAAACGAGGCATCAGCTGCGCTCGCGCCTGCTTTGGTGCAGGCCTCGACTAGGGTGGAGAGGACGGATTCGGGAGAAAGCTCAGTTTGTGTCATTCGCCCCATTTAGAGAGCGTCTAACGCTATGCCTAGCCCTTGTCTGCCACGTTACGCTTGACCTTGCTCAGGATCAGACGCAAATCCCCGATCATGGCTGAAATTGATCCCATTCATATTATCGGCGGCGGCATGGCGGGCTCGGAAGCAGCCTGGCAAGCGGCCAATATGGGCGTGCCCGTCATCCTGCACGAAATGCGCGGCGTTAAAGGCACCGATGCCCATCAAACCGATAAGCTGGCCGAACTCGTATGTTCAAACTCGTTCCGCTCTGATGATCATGAGTTAAACGCCGTCGGCGTTCTGCATGAAGAAATGCGCCGGGCGAATGGGATAATCATTCCAACCGCGGACCAACACCAAGTGCCAGCCGGCAGCGCGCTGGCTGTCGACCGCGAAGGCTTCGCTGAAGCCGTCACAGCGAAACTTGAAGCGCATCCGTTGATCACAATTGTGCGCGAAGAGATTTCAGGTTTGCCGCCGAAGGACTGGTCGAGCGTGATTATCGCAACCGGCCCGCTCACATCTGTGCCCTTGGCAGAAGCCATTCGCGCAGAGACCGGGGAAGCCGATCTCGCCTTCTTCGATGCCATTGCGCCTATCGTCTATCTCGAGAGCATCGATATGGATAAAGCCTGGCGACAGTCGCGCTATGACAAACCAGGCCCGCACGGAGACACCGCGGCCTGTATCAACTGCGCCATGGATGAAGATCAGTATAACGCGTTTATCGACGCCCTAATCGATGGCGATAAAACCGAGTTTAAAGACTGGGAAAAAGACACGCCCTATTTCGAAGGCTGTTTGCCGATTGAAGTAATGGCGGAACGTGGGCGGGAGACGCTGCGCTTTGGACCCATGAAACCTGTCGGCCTCACCAATCCGCATAATCCTGACGTCAAAGCCCACGCGATTGTTCAATTGCGTCAAGACAATGCGCTTGGAACCCTTTGGAACATGGTCGGGTTTCAGACCAAGCTGAAATATGGCGCGCAGTCTGATATTTTCAAAATGATCCCTGGCCTAGAAAATGCGCAATTCGCGCGTCTTGGCGGGATCCATCGCAACACGTTCTTGAACTCGCCGAAATTACTCGATCAGCGCCTGCGCCTCAAATCGATGCCGCGATTGCGTTTTGCGGGTCAGGTCACCGGCGTTGAGGGCTATGTCGAGAGCGCAGCGATGGGCTTACTCGCAGGACGATTTGCGGCCGCGGATCGGCTTGGCTTGGATCTTCCCAACCCGCCGGAAACCACAGCACTGGGCGCTCTAGTCAAACATATCACGGGCGGGCATCTCGAAGGCAAAGCGACGTTCCAGCCGATGAACATCAACTTCGGCCTCTTCCCACCGGCTGATCCGGATCTGGTTCCGACGAAGGATCCTGAAACCGGAAAACGCCTGCGCGGCAAAGATAAAGGTCGCGCCAAGAAACGCGTGCAAGCAGCACGAGCCTTGCAACATGTGTCTGCTTGGCTCGAGGCGCAATCTACGGAGCCTGTTGCGGCAGAGTAAGCCATGGTCGAGATCAACACTCCTGAGCTTTGGCGTGATAGTTTTCCAGTCCCTGGCCCTGACGACCACAAATATTCACGCGGGCACGCGGTCATTGTCGGCTCTGACCGATATACAGGAGCCACCCGGCTCGCGGCTGAAGCGTGCTCGCGCATCGGCAGCGGATTGGTGACAGTGTTGAATACCGCACGGTTAGACTTGTACCGCACCTGTTTGCCTCCAGATATCATGATTGAAGCGGAAACGCTTTCAAATTGCCGGAATGTAAATACGGTTCTGGCGGGGCCTGGCGGAATCTCTGAGGCACAAGCGGACACTTTAAATCGAACGGATGCGAACGTCCGTTTTGTGCTGGACGCAGATGCTATTCGACTGTTGGGCCAAGTCGCGCTTCGCGATTCCATCGTCACGCCGCATGCGGGTGAGTTTGAGCGTTATTTCTGCCCCATCGGAGACAATCGCACCGAAGCGGCCGGTAATGCCGCCCGGAGTAATCAATGCGTGCTTGTTCTAAAAGGCGCGCAGACTCTGATCTGCGATCCATCGGGTCGAACGGTCGAAAACCAGACCGCCACGCCTTATCTGGCCAAGGCTGGCACGGGAGACGTTTTAGCGGGCTTCATCGCCGGTCTTGTCGCGCAAGGGATGCCTCAATTCGAAGCCGCTTGCGCTGCGGTTTGGGTCCATGGCCGAGCGGCCGAACGCATTGGTCCTGGACTAGTGCCACAGGACCTGTTCGGAGAGATTGGCCGGGTTTTGCGAGAAATCTTAAGCTAGACGTTCTTTCACTGTGCCGAAGTGCCGTGAAATGTGCTCATATTCTTTGTGAGGCTTCCATTGCATGACTCCGCAGAAGCCGCAGGTCAGGAAGAGCGTGATATCGGCGATCGAGAACCGATCTGCCGCAATCCAGTCTTTGCCATCAAGATGCTGATCCAACCGCTCGGCGAACTTTTTCACACTCGCTTCGGCTTTTGCGGCGGCGTCTGGAAGCTGCGGGTTTTCGAGTGGGGCCATGATCGGATGCGCATTCCGGAACCATGTGGCGAATTGCATCATCATCATGAACTCAACCCGGCGATCCCACATCTCGATTAGACCTTTTTCTTTGGCGTCTGATCCCATCAGGTTCGGCTCTGGGAACATATGCTCAAAGAAACTGCAAATCGCGCGGCTCTCGGTGATCGTAGTGCCATCATCCAAAACCAGGACCGGGACCTGCGCAAATGGAGAGAGTTCGCGATAGTCAGGCTGCTTGTGCTCGCCTTTCATGATCGAGATCTCGACCAGTTCTACGGCATCCAATTTTCCTTTGGCTTTGAGGAAATTGTAGGTGCGTTCGGGGTTTACGGCTTTGGGGGCGTGATAGAGTTGCATCTTTCTCTCCTTGAGAGCGATTAGTTAAACGTTTTGCGAATGCCGACCGTAAGGTTGAGCGGCTCACCCGGGAAGAAGCGTTGATTGCCGAATGCGAAATCGGCGCGGTCGGCATATTTCTCATCCGTGATGTTCCGAACAATCATATAGGTTTCGAGCGCATCGGAGACCGCATAAGCGGCGCGAAGGTTGCCAATCAGGTGCCCATCATAGTCTTGGGTGTTCGCGGGGTTGGTAAAATATTCGCCAACATAATTGGCCGATACTTGCAGACTGAACTTATCGTTTGGTAACCATGTGAACGATCCGTTTGCCAACCATTCCGGCGCAGTATCGATTTGATTTCCATTTCGGATCACTTCGGAGCCGTTACCGACCACGCGATCGAAGGTGTAGATCTGATCCGACCAGCTGACATTACCGCCTAAGACGAATTGATCGCTGATTTGCCATTGCGCCGCGACTTCTACGCCTTGATGACGGGTTTCGCCATCTGTGACATTGAGGCCATCAGAGTCGCGGAAGAAGAAATTGTCCTTCTCAGCTGTATAGGCGGTCACATCAAAGACCAGGTCGCCGCCCGCCAAAGAGCCTCTCGCGCCAATTTCGAAACTGTCCAGCGTTTCGACTTCGGCTTCCGCCACACCTTGCTGAGACTGTAGCCGATAGAGATCGCTGGCCTGAGGTGCTCGGCTGCCGCGCGCGTAGTTTGCATAGAGACTAATCGCGTCGGTGGCCTCATAGACCAGCCCAATCTTAGGCGTCACAAAGTCGAATTCGTCTGTCCGATCCGCGGGCACATTGAAGCGGCCATTGATACCGACTGCCGCATCAGTGGAGTAATCATAGGCGTGAGCCTCTCCGCGTAGTCCAAACAAGACTGTCAGCGCCTCAGATACCGCCCAATCCGCCTCTCCCCAAAGAGCGCCAACAATCGTATCGACCGTATAGTCATAATGCACGCCAACAGGGAACCGTGAGTCGCCCGGGAAGAAACCAAAAGGTGCAGGTTGGGTTTCGCGCAAATAGCCTGTCGCGAGATCGATATCGACCCCGACACGCCAGGTCAGTGCGTCTGATAGGGCACGCTCATATCGGCTCAGAACGCCAATCCCGGTATGGCCGTTCTTTTCAAAGCCGCGATACGGCAAGAAATGCTGGCGGAAATCCATTTGCTGGGTGCGCGCAAATGGCGTCAGCGTTAGCGTACCTTCCGCAACCTCACGCTCTAAACGAAGCGCACCACGTGCTGACCAAGCGTCGCGATAGGCGAGCGGATCATCATTCGCTTTGGCAATGTCGCGATCTTCAAAGGCGTCTGGCCCTTGAATGAAATCGGCGGTTTCTTGTTCGAGATAGGAGGCAGAGGCCCAAGCGGTGACATTCCAACCCGCATAGACCGTTTCAGCCACGCCCGACCCCTTTAACTGGAACAGGCCCGTATTGTCCCGCCAGCCCGTGTCCTTTTGCACAGAAAGCGACGCCCGGCCGACATAACCTTGGTCATAGATCAGATCAGTTTTGTACCGCCCGAGACTGCCATAAGAGGCATTGGCTTGGCGCAGGGGCTCGCCGCTGGGGTCTGTCAGGATGACGTTGATCAGGCCGTGCACGGCGTTTGAACCATACTTGGCCGAGCCTGGCCCTCGTACAACTTCAATCGCCTCAGCGGTCTCGTGATGGGGCTCAAGCAAGCTGTTCACATTGCCAAAAGCAGGCGAACGCGTTGGGACGCCATTCTCTAGGATCAGGAAACTCCCCTGCCCCGCGCCGCCGGTCAGCACCGGCGAGCGAATAGCAATCAAATGCTCTTGCCCTGAATTGGTGTGAATATTTACGCCCGGCAGCGTGTTCAGAATCTCTGCTGGATGATCTGCCGCGATCGAGGCAATCGCGTCTGCATCTAAGATCGAAACCGCACCGGCACCTTCTGGGCTCCGATCCCCAAAGGTTGTAATGGTCGCCAATACACGATTGGTCCGCTCGGGGCAGAAAGGGGAGCTGGCATCGGCCGGTAAGCCTCGCTCCTCTAAACAGGCCGCGACTTGCGCTGACACCTCTTGCTGGGCTTCATCATATGCAAACTGCGCGTGCGCCTGACCTGCAAGCACGAGCGCCGCCGAGGCGTAAAGCGAGTGTTTCAGCATTCGGGGTCCTTTTAGCTTCCGAAGAAGAGTGCGGCTGGCAGCGCGCCCACCACCGCACCAGACAAACATGTTGCGAGTGTCCCCGCGACCAAAGTCTTCCATGCCAGCTCAAGGAACGTCGTCCGTCGGGCTGGCTCAATGATTGAAAGACCGCCAATCAGGATGCCTATCGACCCAAAGTTCGCAAAGCCGCAAATGGCGTGCGCTGTGATCATCGATGTGCGCTGTGACAGGCCTTCTCCGCCTTCTCCAGCGAGTTGAAGGAAGGCGACAAATTCGGTCAGCACCGTCTTGATGCCAATCAGCGATCCCGATTGCGCCGCTTCATTCATCGGCACACCCACCATGTACATAATCGGTGCGAAGACCCAACCCAGGATCCGTTCGATCGACAAGGTTTCTCCGCCAACGTTTGGCAGTGCGCCAAGCCCTGCATTTACGAGATAAAGTAACGCGAAAGCCGCGATCAACATCGTCACAATGTTCGCGAGGATTTTCAGACCATCAGAAGCCCCGGTCGCAAACGCGTCCATGGTCGATTCATACTCGAAATCAGGCTCATGCGCGCGCTGTTTCGCCTCGATACTTTCCGGAACCATCACCAGCGCTAGAGCCACCGCTGCTGGCGCAGCAATCAACGAAGCGGCAAGCAATTGTCCGAGCGCATTGGGCAACACGTCTTGCAGGAAAACGCCGTAAAGAACGAGCACGCTACCTGCGACAGTCGCAAAGCCCGTGACCATCAGAATAAAGATCTCTGATCGGGTCATACCTTTCAAATAGGGTTTCACCAGAACTGGCGCTTCGGTCATGCCCATAAACACGTTGGCCGAGACAGCGAGCGAGGTCGCCCCGCCTAGGCCCATGAAGCGGCGGAAAATTGAGGCAAAGCCTTTGGTCACCCAACGCAAGATGTGCCAATGCCAAAGGATCGCTGATAAAGCCGCAACAACAATAATGAGGGGCAAGAGATGGACCGCAAAAATCGGCCCAGGCTGTCCTGAAAGCTCCTCCCACCCGGCCTGCGTGCCGAAGGTTGGGCCAAAGACGAACGCGGTGCCGTAGGCTGTCGCGGCAATCAAGCTATCCACGACCACGTTGGCGGCGAAGAGCGCCTCACGAATGATCGGAATACCAAATAGGATCAGCGCAAACCCGAACTGGATACACACTGCACCGAGTACAATCTTCCATGGAAAGGCTTTTCGATTACTCGACAGCCCCCACGCGATGCCAAAAATCATCACGATTCCGAGAATCGCGCGTGCATTGTCCCAACCCCATTCCATCGCCAATCCTCTTCATTACGTTTCCCGGATTAAGACCTAGCCCGCACATTCCGCGCGGGCTAGTCCACATGTCAGCGAGGCGCCTATCCGAGTTTACAGATACAAATTTTATGACCGTCCGGATCGCGGAAATAAGCGCCATAGAAAGTCGGCATGCGTTGACCCGGTTCGCCTTCATCTGCGGCGCCGAGTTCGATAGCTTTCGCGTATACTCGGTCCACCGTCTCATTATCTGGCGCTGCGATCGCGGGCATGACGCCATTCCCAGTTGTCGCGGCCGCTTCATCATACGGACCACCAATGGCGAGCATGGGCTGGCCTGGGCCGGTGCCGTAAAAGTAGAGGCGACCATTGTCGAAAAACCGGCTGGCCCCGAGCTCGGCAAGCACTTGGTCATAAAATTCGAGCGCTTTTTTCGTGTCGTTCGACCCGAGCGTAACATAAGCGAGCATGGTGTCCTCCTGTAATGCCTATTGGCCGTACGGACCACGCACCAATTTCGAAGGCAAGAGGTAACGCAGCGTCGCAGCTTGACGTTTACGTCAGCGGATGGTGGAAGGCCTTCGCACTCGCACAATGAGTAAAAGTATTAGGAGACACACTTATGTCCATTCGTTTTGATGACCGCGTCGCTATTGTCACTGGCGCTGGTGGCGGCCTCGGCAAACAGCACGCCCTCGAACTCGCCCGACGCGGCGCAAAAGTCGTGATCAATGATCTTGGCGGGTCAATGGATGGCTCTGGTGGAAATTCTGAGGCGGCTGAAGCGGTTGTCGCTGAGATCAAAGCCATGGGCGGAGAAGCGATCGCCAATGGGTCTTCTGTTGCCGATGATGCTGGCGTTCAGAAAATGATCGATGACACAATGAATGCCTTTGGCCGGATCGATATCATCATCGCCAATGCGGGCATTCTGCGCGACAAGTCATTCTCCAAAATGACGACTGCCGACATCAATCTGGTCCTCGATGTACACTTGCGCGGGACATTCAAACCGGTTCACGCCGCTTGGAACATCATGAAAGAGCAAAATTACGGCCGGATCGTCGTGACCACCTCTTCCACCGGCCTGTATGGCAACTTTGGCCAAGCCAATTATGGCGCAGGCAAGCTCGGTGTCGTTGGCATGATGAACACGCTGAAAATTGAAGGCGCCAAAAACGACATCAAAATCAACGCTGTTTGTCCTATTGCGGCAACCCGCATGACCGAAGGCCTGATGCCTCAAGCGATGCTCGACAATCTCAAGCCTGAATATGTCACACCGGGTGTGATGAACCTGGTCAAGGAAGATGCGCCAACCGGAATGATCCTCTCAGCCGGCGCTGGCGCCTTCTCAATGGCGCAAATCGTTGAAACCAATGGCGCTTTTGTTGGCCAAGGCGAGGCTCTGACGGCTGAAGCGGTCGCAGCGAAATGGGACGAAATCACCGACACGAGCACGCAAACGCACTTTGATTCTGGCTCTGGTCACGGCGCCAATATCTTTGCCCGCCTGCAAGAGGCCGCTGCTAAAGCCTAATTCTGCAGCATTTTCATTAAAATTAACGAAACCGGCGGTGGCCTATAGCCTCGCCGGTTTTTCTTATTTATTAGAGAGTCGCATGGGCCTGACGGGGAGCGACAAATGCGTCGACTAGTCTTATCAGCTTATTTCGTTCTACTTGCCGCTTGCGGCGGAGCGGAGGAGCCTACAGAGAATATTTCCGAACCAGAAGTGACCGAGGTCTCCGCACCTGAGACCCCAGAGCCGGTTATCGACCCAACGGGAGAGGCCTGCGGTGGGATCGCCGCGCTACAGTGTCCTGAAAATTACTATTGCAAACAAGAGCCTGGGCAATGTCTTGAGGTGATGGATGGCGCCGGCACCTGCCAGCCTATTCCGCAAATCTGCACCCGCGAATACATGCCTGTCTGCGGCTGTGATGGTCAGACCTATCCAAATGCCTGCGATGCCGCAGCGAATGGTGTGAGCGTCGCCATCGAAGGCGAGTGTGACAGCCCGGATACCGATTAAGCTAAAGCGTTAGAGCGCTGCTTTCAGACAATAATGCCAACCGATCCGGCATCGGTTCGTCTAACACTTCTTTTGTATCGCTAACGGTTCTCAGAATTTGCGGGCCATTGCTGTGTTCGATCGGGGTGACGAGCAATCCATCTTTCGCCAATTGATCGATCAGTACGGATGGAATCGTTTTAATCGCCCCAGCCAGAAGAATGCGGTCATAAGGTCCGTGCTGCGGGAGGCCTGTGAGGCCATTGCCATGTCGAATGGTGACATTGTCGACGCCAAGCTCTTCCAGGCGCGCTCTGGACTGCTCAACCAGCCGTTCATAGCGTTCGACGCCATAGACATGCCGGCACGTCTGGCTCAGCAACGCGGCTGTGTATCCGCTACCTGACCCAATCAACAGAACGCGGGTTTCTTTACCTGGCGGGATTTGTAGCGCGCGGAGCAGCTTCGCCGTCACAATCGGTCGGGGAATGCTCTGGCCACATGGTATTGGCAGCATGCAGTCCTCTGCCACCATCGCTTTGTAGTCATCGGAAACGAAAACCCCGCGATCGACCGTTTCGAGCGCGGTTAAGACACCATCATCTGTGATCCCCTGGCGTCGCAAAGAGAGGACAAGTCGCGCAGCGCGCAAGGGGTCAGGAATCAGGTCGGCCATGTCTCTCGCATCTCAGCGAGAAAAGCCTCATGCGTCAAATCCACATGTAGGGGGGATACAGAAATGTAACCATCATAGATTGCGCGCAGATCCGTCCCCTCGTCCGGATTTGAGAGTTTTCCGCGATAACCGATCCAGTAATAATCATTGCCGCGCAGGTCTTCGCGGGCTTCTGTGCGAATGATCCGCTCATCCCGGAGCCCTTGGCGCGTAAATTTGATACCAGCGACATCGTCCGGCGCGCGATCAGGGAAGTTAACATTGATCACCAGATCATTCGGCCACCCTTTGTCGATGATCGGGCGCAGCACTTTGGCGCCCCATTCGGTCGGTGTTTCCCATGGACAGGAATGCGGGTTTTGAAAGCCACGCGACTGGCTGAGGGCGATACTCGGCACACCATGCTGCATCCCGAACAGCGCGGCCGCAATTGTACCGGAAAAGGTTGTGTCTTCGGCGATGTTCTGGCCAGCATTGACACCAGACAAGATCAAGTCAGGCCGTTCGGGCATCAACTCGTCGAGCGCCAAGAGCACGCAATCGCTGGGCGTTCCGTTGACCGCATAGCGCCGCGGTTCGATGTTACGAACGCGGACAAACTCCGTCAGAGAGATCGCGCGGCCTTTGCCGGATTGCTCCAGCTCTGGGGCCACAATCCAGATATCATCACTAAGTTCGCGCGCGATATGTTCTAAGACGTCAAGGCCAGGCGCATTGATACCGTCATCATTGGTCAGCAGGATCCTCAAGAGACCACCTCTAGACCGCCCATATAAGGCCGCAGCACCTCTGGTATCGTGATCGAGCCGTCTTCATTCTGATAGTTCTCGAGCACTGCCACGAGCGTCCGCCCAACCGCGAGGCCAGAACCGTTCAGCGTGTGGACGAATTCTGGTTTCGGTTTGGCATTCTCTTCGCTCGGCGCGGGACGCCAGCGGGCGCTCATGCGGCGGGCTTGGAAGTCACCGCAATAAGAGCAGGAACTGATCTCGCGATAAGTATTCTGGCTCGGCAACCAAACTTCGAGATCGTAGGTTTTGCGCGCGCCAAAACCCATATCGCCTGAGCAGAGCAGCATCCGGCGGTAGGGCAGATCGAGCGCTTCGAGGATGCCCTCAGCGCATTTCGTCATTCGCTCAAGCTCGGCCAGGCCTTCTTCTTCATCGCGGACGATAGAGACCATTTCGACTTTGTTGAATTGGTGCAGGCGGATCATGCCTTTGGTGTCCCGCCCTGCACTGCCCGCTTCAGAGCGGAAGCAGGGTGTGTGGCCAGTCATCCGAATTGGGAGTTGAGCGGTGCTCAAGATTTGTTCGCGGATAAGATTGGTGAGCGAAATCTCAGACGTTGCGATCAGCCAATGGCCATCGGTGGTCTCGAAGGAATCTTCCCCGAACTTTGGTAACTGCCCTGTCCCGACCAACGCTTCCGGGCGCACAAGAAGCGGTGGATTGACTTCCTCATAGCCATTCTCACCAGTCTGAATATCCAGCATGAAGGTCGCCAAAGCCCGCTCTAGGCGCGCCATTTGTCCGCGCAGAGCAACAAACCGCGCGCCGCTCATCGCGGCCGCCGCTTCGAAATCCATCAAAGGCTGACCAATGCTGTTCTTCAGCGCCGCGCCGAGATCTGCGTGATCCTGAACATTGTTGCGACCGCCGACATGCGCATTCGGCTGCCCCCATTTGTGTTGCTCAAGATTGCCCGCTTCATCTTCGCCTTCCGGCACTTCCGGCATCGGAATGTTGGGCGTGCCATAGAGCAATGCATCGAGTTCTTTGCGGGCGGCGGCTTCTTGCTCACCTGCCGCTTCGATCACATCTTTGGCCGCAGCAACTTCGGCGCGCAGCTGTTCGAACAAAGCCTCATCGCCGCTGGCTTTGGCCTTGCCAATCTCTTTCGACTTCGCATTGCGCGCAGCTTCAGCTTCCTGCTTATCCGAGACGGCTTTGCGGACCGCGGCGTCATGATCCAACATGTGCGAGACCACCTCGCCTAAGCCTTTTTGCTTGCGCTCAAAAGCCTCACGGAACGCTTCAGGATTGTCGCGAATGGCGCGAATATCGAACATGGGATCGACCTTGTATTATGTGCGATGACGCTCCTAAGCGCCTGAACCGGATTCGTCCACAGGAGGTGGCGGAATTCACCGATCACGATCTCCGCAGACGCCAGCGAAGGCTGGGGTCCATGGACCGAAAGAAAGTCTGTGCGCAGTGGCAGATAGCCGTCCATGGATACCTGCCTGCGCAGGTATCTTCGGAACGACGGCTATTTCTCTTTCACCTGCGGTGCGAGGCGGATGTGAAGCTCACGCAGCTGTTCGTCTCGAACCGGGCTTGGCGCTTGCATCATCAGATCGCGCGCTTGCTGGTTCATCGGGAACAGCGTGACGTCACGGATATTATCCGCATCCGCGAGCAACATGACGATCCGGTCAACACCAGGAGCGATCCCGCCATGCGGCGGCGCGCCATAACGGAACGCGTTCAGCATGCCGCCAAACTCAGCTTCGACCACTTCTGGGCCATAGCCAGCTTTTTCGAAGGCCTTCAGCATGATGTCCGGACGGTGGTTCCGGATCGCGCCTGAGGATAGCTCATAGCCGTTACAAACAATGTCATACTGGAACGCATTGATCGCCAGCAGGTCTTCGTCTGTCTTAGCGGCTTCCAAAGCCTCTAGACCGCCTTGCGGCATCGAGAACGGGTTATGCGAGAAGTCGACTTTCTTATTGTCTTCGTCCCACTCATACATCGGGAAGTCCACGATCCAGCAAAGGCGGAACACGCCTGATTCAATAAGGTCGAGTTCTTGGCCAACTTTCGTCCGCGCCGCGCCAGCGAGCTTATAGGCGTCGCCTTTCATCCCGGCTGAGAAGAAGATGCCATCGCCATCACCGAGCCCTGTGGCTTCGAGGAAGGCCTTCAAATGCTCAGGGTCAAAATTCTTGAGGACCGGGTCTTGGCTGACAACTGTGCCATCCTCGCCGGCGCGTAGACGTGCATAGCCGAGGCCTGGGGCCTGCATTTCTTTCTTCGCCCATTTGTCCATCTCATCGAAGAATTTCCGAGATTGGGTCTCAGTCGCCTTCGGCGCCGGAATAGCAACGACTTTGCCGCCGCCTTTGATGATTTTGGCAAAGATCGAGAAGCCGGTCTTACTGTCATCTTCAAAGAAGTCAGTGACATCGACGAGTTCAATCGGGTTGCGCAGGTCCGGTTTGTCCGAGCCATATTTGGCCATGGCTTCAGCATATGGAATGCGAGGGAACGGGCCTTCCGGCACCACGCGGCCTTTGCCTTGCCAGTCCGCAAACTCGTTAAACACGCCGGCCATAACAGGCTCAATCGCTTGGAAGACGTCTTCTTGGGTGACGAAGCTCATCTCTATATCGAGCTGATAGAATTCGCCGGGTGAGCGGTCTGCTCGTGCATCCTCATCGCGGAAACAGGCGGCGATTTGGAAATAGCGGTCAAAGCCAGAGACCATAAGCAGCTGTTTAAATTGCTGCGGCGCTTGCGGCAGCGCATAGAACTCGCCTGGGTGCAGGCGCGATGGCACGAGGAAGTCGCGCGCGCCTTCTGGCGAAGATGCAGTAAGGATCGGCGTTTGATACTCCGTGAACCCCTGCTCCACCATGCGGCGGCGGATTGAAGCGATTACTTCGGAGCGCAAGATCATGTTCGCGTGCAGCGTTTCCCGGCGCAGGTCGAGATAACGGTGCTTCAGGCGAATATCTTCAGGATAATCAGGCTCACCAAATACAGGCAGCGGCAATTCTGCCGCTTCAGACTGAACCGACGCTTCTTTCACGCGGATTTCGATCTCGCCGGTGTCGAGATTTGGATTCACGAGTTCTGCGTCGCGCGCCAGGACTTCGCCTTCAATCGTGATCACGCTCTCCGTGCGAAGGCGTTCAACCACGGCAAAAGCCGGGAAGTCGGGATCGAACACACATTGGGTCAGGCCGTAATGATCGCGCAGGTCGATAAACATTACTCCGCCGTGATCGCGGCGGCGGTGAAGCCAGCCAGAGAGTTTGACGGTTTTCCCGACATGGGACTTGCGAAGTTCGCCGCAGGTATGGCTGCGATAGGCGTGCATGATACGCTCCGTTTGGGAGGAGAAATAAAGGCGGCTTTTGGCGCTCGTGGGCTCAGAATGTCAAGGCCCACCAGCACCGGACATGAGACAGCGAGATATTAACGGCTTTTTCAGTCCTGCTTATTTAACTGCACCTATGTCGAATCAGTCACCGATTCCTGTTGAAGCAGAAAATGTTGGTCCTTTGCTGCGCGACCGCGCCGAGGGCATTGTCGTTGAATGTAATGGTACCGAGGCTACGATCTCGACCGTTGCAGGCAATACAGAAGCCTCAGACTCCTATTGGGCCGTCGGTCAGTTGATCTCTATCCAAGTTGGCAAAAACCGCGTCGTTGGCCTGCTGCACACCGTCGAGAACGAGTCAGACAGCTGGAATCCAGACGGCGAGAACACTATCTTACTGCGTGTTGAACTCTCTGGGGAAGTCCGAGCAGATGATCATCGCGGCATGGTCTTTTCTGGCGGGATTACGCAATATCCGTACATAGGCGCGATCGCGCACCGGATCCGCAAAAAGGATCTGACAACAATATATCGATCAAGCGATAAATCTTCGGTTACCATCGGAGCGCTCAGCCAGGCCGCCGATATCCCAGCAGTCGTTTCTGTCGACGCCCTTTTGTCGCGTCACTTCGCCGTGGTGGGGACGACCGGTACAGGTAAATCGACCGCGGTAACCTTGCTATTGCACCTGATCGCTAAGCATAAGCCGAACCAGCGCATCCTAATCCTCGACCCGCACAATGAATATACGAGCGCGTTTGGCGACAAAGCCAATACGATTACAGCAGAGTCTTTGGACCTGCCCTTCTGGCTCCTGAATCTCGAAGAATTTCAACAGGTTGTGTTTCGCGGCCGCGAAGGTTCTGAAGAAGAAGTCGATGCGCTACGCGAATTCATTCCCAAGGCGAAGACAATTTATCGCTATGGCGCAGGCAATGGCGTACGCCGCAAAGCTGGAAGCGGCGGCTCGTTTACGGCGGACACGCCGGTCCCCTATCGCCTCGCAGATCTGCTCAAACTCATCGAAGAAGAAATTGGGTCTCTGGACGGCGCACTAAGACGTTTGACGCTCCGCTTGCTAAAATCGCGGATTGAAGCGGCGATCAATGATCCGAGATTTGCCTTTTTGTTTGGATCGCATGATGCGACCGACCGAATTGATAGCGTCCTAAGCAATATCTATCGCGTGCCAATCGCCGGAAAACCGATCACCGTTTTCCAGATGTCCGGTATCCCGTCCGAAGTTGTAAATTCCGTCGCATCCGTACTCTGCCGCTTGGCCTTCGATATTGCGCTCGCCAGCCAGTCAAAAGTGAAGACTTTGGTGGTTTGCGAAGAGGCGCACCGTTATATTCCAAGCGATGCCGGCAGCGCGTTCGCCCCTACCCGCGATGCCATCGCCCGGATCGCGAAAGAAGGCCGGAAATACGGCGTTTCACTGGCGATTATTACCCAACGCCCGAACGAGCTCGATCCGACCATTCTCTCGCAGTGTAACACGGTGTTCTCTCTACGATTGGGTAATGATGAAGACCAAAACGTAATGCGAAAAGCAATTTCGAATGGCTCGCGTTCGACTTTGGCTTTCTTGTCTTCTCTCGCAGACCGGGAATGTATTGCCTTTGGGAGTGCTGTCTCGACTCCAATGCGGATGCGGTTCCGCAATCTCGCTGTGAGCGCCCGCCCATCCAGCCAGAACGTCTCAGACGGCGATAGCGTCGTCGCGCAAGCTGACACCAATATGATGGACATCGTTACCTCGCTACGCGGGACTACGTCTCAAGAACATCAAGCTGCTGGCGAGGCAGAAGAATGGGTCTTGATGGAAGAACCGTTGCCTGAGCCGACGCGACCGTCGCATACGAACCATGAGTCTGATGTTACGCTCAAACCGCGCTCTTTGCTGAAACGCAAATCTGATTAGTCGTGCCTAATTTGCAGAATGAGGGTCGCAATTCCGCGCGGCTTCATTTAGGGGCACACGAATGAATCGAGAGCATCTCACCCCAATTACCCAACAATCTGAACTTGATATCGCCTGTCAGCGTCTGGCTGAAGGCAGCTTCATCTGCGTCGATACCGAGTTTCACCGCGAAACAACTTATTGGCCTGAGCTTTGCCTGATACAGGCCTCCTGCGAAGGCTATGAGGTCATTATCGACCCGATGGCGGAAGACTTGGACATTGGGCCGTTCTTGACCTTGTTGGCGGATGAGAGCCGGCCAAAAGTCTTCCACGCCGCCCGGCAGGATCTTGAGATTTTCAATCGACTGATTGGGCATCCACCTCGCCCTGTATTCGATACGCAAATCGCGGCCATGGCGCTGGGGATTGGTGACTCTGTTTCCTATGACAATCTCATCCAACGCGTACTTAAACGCCGGATCGATAAGTCGAGCCAGTTCACCGATTGGAAGCGGCGTCCACTCACCGACAAACAACTGGTCTACGCGATGGGTGACGTTACCCACTTGCGCGACGCCTATTTGATCATGCTCGACCGGCTGAAAGAACAAGACCGGATGAGCTGGGCACAAGCGGAAATGGCGGATCTCGAAGATCCCGCTTTGTATGACACATCACCAGAAAATGCCTGGAAGCGCCTTAAAATGCGCAAGCCCAATAAGGAATATGCAGCCGTTTTCGCCTCGGTTGCGGGTTGGCGGGAAGACAAAGCGCAAGTGTTCAACAAACCACGGCGCCGGATCCTAAAAGACGACGCGATCCAAGAGATTGCCGATCAAAAACCGCAATCTGAGAAAGCCTTTGAGCGTCTACGCGCGGTTCCAAAAGGGTTCATTCGCTCGAAATATGCGGAAGGCCTGATGGACGCCGTTTATGCCGCCATCCAAGATCCCGATGCGCACGCGCCGAAACTGCCAAAGCGGCAGCACAATCCAGAGATGCCCGCCGGCGCGCCGGAAATGCTGAAAGTGCTCCTCAAAGCGGTTAGCGATGAAGCGAATGTGGTGCCTCGCTTGATTGCTAATTCAGCGGATGTAGAGCGGCTGGCGCGCGGTGAAACGTCAAAAGACATCGCCGCTCTAAATGGCTGGCGGCATGAGCTATTCGGCAAAAAAGCCCTCGCGCTTTTGTCGGGCAAATTGGCGTTATCATTTGAAAACGGGCAAGTTCGCCTATTCGAGCTGTAGCGCTTACTCGACCAATAAACGTGGCTGCAATTGCATCAGCCCTGCCAGTTGCGCGAGACGGCGTTCAACTGTTTCGGACACAAGATCGCTGTATTTCTTATCAACAATCATGTGCAGAGACTGGTCTTTGATCGCTAGTTTCGCCGTCGCCAGAATGCTGCCTGAGCGGCCGGAATAAACACAACCCAAACGCATCGCTGTCCCGAGCACTTTCGCGCGGCGTTTTGCTGCGAGGCCAAGCAAGCGAGCATAGCGCGGGTCTTCAATGAATTTGAACGTATAACGTGAGGCGGCGGCATAGGCAGCGAACAGACGCTCAGAATGGCTCATTGATGGCACCGGCGCCCGCAGGACTTGCTCATAGACCAGTTGCGCCCGGTGATCAGGGTGCATACGCGCTCCTGCGTCCGCCATCGCGCAAACCGCCCGCAAGAGGGTCTCAGATTTCTTGAACTGTTTTGAGATGGGTTGGAGAAAACTAAAGAGCTCACGCCCAAAGTTCAGGCTTTGCGGCGTCGATCGCAGGAAGAGCGGCACGGCATCGAGCAGACCGCTCGCACCGTCCACTTTTATCCCGTCCGCTGCGACCCCGTCGCGAAGGCCAAAGGAAGAAATGGTGACCTTTTCGATATCGAGCCGTTCCATAAGCGTCTTGAGCAGTAGGGCCGCGTGCGGGAGTGTTTCGAACCGCCGTTTAGACACGCCCAGAAGCTGCTCACGGGTTAGCTTATCTGATTGCGAGAGTTCCGAGGCTTCGATGACATTCTCGACATCGGCCTGAGACATTTTGTAGCCATGCGCGACGCGCAGTGGATAGTCTCGCAGCATCATATGGACCGCGGCAACATTGCGCCAGGCGCCGCCTACCGCGAATAGATCCTGCCCAGAGGCACGTTTGACGAGGCTGCTGTCAGACAGGATTTTCCGCATCGCCTTGCGGCGTTTATCGAACGGGAGATCTGCATCCATAGCGCGTGCTAAGGGCCCTTAAAGAAAGGACTCGCCCACTGCATCGCGTTCGACGGGCCGAAGTTCCATGCTGGTGCCGCCGAGATCCGCAATCAGACCTTTTGGATTGATAAAACCTATAGACACGCCGAGAGCGGACAAACGGCCCTCATCCGCGCCGCTGAGCACCTGGATCGGCGCGCCAAGGATCTGTTCTGCGCGTTTCTTGAACTCAGGCCCATCAGAGGCTTCGCGTACGGCTGCAGTGGCGACGGCGCGAACGTTTTTGATGTTTAAGCTGGCGGTGATGGCTCGAAACCGGTGAAACGTTTGCAGCGCAAGTTCAGATCCGGTGGGGGAGAGCCGTCCCGTCTCTGATAAGTCCCGTCCAAGGCCGGCCATCGCCTTTTCATTGAAGTATGGGATAAGCGCGGCGCCTGATTGCTCGTAAATCACCATTCGACACGAGTTTGACCCGATATCGACGACTGCAATCTTTTCGGCGGACTTCATTTGGCTTTTCGCTCACGTTTTCGCGGCGCCAGGCGCGGGGGTTCGCTGACCACAAGCGCGCTTCCGCGTCCAGATAAGCTCGGATTGTCCATGAAATATTTGTGCGCGCTGAAGCCGCCATCGGACCCTTTATTGCTGATCCGCTTATAATTGCCATCTGCGCCCATATCCCAGCTCTGCGCGTCGTCGTTTAGATTGGCAACCATAATTTGATTGAGCACTTGGCGATGAACGGTTGGCACTTCGATCGGAACCAAAGCCTCAACTCGGCGTTTCAGATTACGGTCCATCCAGTCCGCCGAGGACATGTAGACTTTTGCCTGCTCTGACGGAAGCGTTTCCCCATTCGCAAAACAGACGATCCGAGAGTGTTCAAGGAAGCGGCCGACAAGACTTTTTACCTGGATCGTTTCGGATAGGCCCGGCACGCCGGGGCGAAGACAACAGATACCGCGAATGACCAGGCGGATCGGAACCCCAGCTTGGCTCGCTTTGTATAGGGCGTCGATGACGTCCTGATCGACGAGCGAGTTCATCTTGGCCCAGATGCCGCTCGGCTTGCCTGCTTTCGCCGCCTTCTCTTCTTTTTTGATCTGCTCGATCAAATAGGCTTCCATGGCGAACGGCGACATGATGATTTTTTCGAGCCCCGGCCCCACAGAGGGCGGCTCTTTATAAGCGGTGATATAGTTGAACAGACGCCCAGCATCCCGGCCCATGGCGGGATCAGCGGTGAACAGCGCCAAATCTGTATAAATCTTCGCCGTGATCGGGTGATAATTTCCGGTCCCGAAATGCGTATAGGTCCGCAGGCCGTCCTGCTCGCGCCGGATAATCAGCGAAACTTTTGCGTGGGTTTTGTAATCTATGAAGCCGTAAACAACCTGGACGCCCGCCCGCTCTAAATCCCGCGCGAGACGCAGATTGGTTTCCTCATCAAACCGGGCTTTGATTTCAACCAAAGCCGTAACGTTCTTGCCCTCTTCAGCCGCTTCGATCAGCGCCGCAACAATCGGCGAATTCAAAGTCGTGCGATACAGGGTTTGTTTGATCGCAATCACATCTGGGTCGCGCGCGGCTTGGCGGATAAATTGAACCACCACGTCGAACGATTCATAAGGATGATGAACCAAGATATCCTTGGCGCGGATCGCCTCGAAACAATCGCCGCCCATCTCTCGGATCCGCTCAGGGAAACGCGCTTCAAAAGGCTGAAACAGAAGTTCTGGTCGATCTTTCGCGATCAAGCCTGAAAGATCTTTCATGCCCAGCATGCCGTCAATCAGCGTGACATCCCGGCTTTCAGCCCCGATTTCCCGCGCAACGAAATTTCTCAGCGTTTCTGGACCGTCGGAATCAATGTGGATCCTGACGATCCGACCCCGGCGGCGTTGTTTAAGCAGAATCTCAAACTCAGCGATCAGGTCTTCGGCTTCTTCCTCAATCTCGATATCGCTATCGCGTACGATCCGAAAAACACAATGGCCTACGCCATCAAAGCCCGGGAATAACATGTCCTGAAAATGCGCGATGACACTTTCGAGCCGGACATAGCGCAACAGCCCGGATTTCTTGTCTGGCAAGCGAATGAACCGCGTTGAGAATGCCGGCATCGGCACAAGGCCAACCATAGACTCACCGGCGCCATCCTTCGGATTGAGCTGAAATGCGACCGCGAAGCCGAGATTAGGAATGAAGGGAAACGGATGCGCGGGATCAACCGCTTGTGGCGTGAGAATTGGGAAAATCTGGGTCTCGAACAGTTCCTTCAGCCAGGTCATGTCGGTGCGTTTCATATCGGAGATCGAGAGCACTTCGATTTGTTCATCATGAAGCTGAGACCTGAGCTCCGCCCAGCACGATTGTTGATCCTTGATCAGCCGCTTGATCGCTGCCTCAATATCGCGAACTTGCTCTGCCGGAGTACGGCCTTCGATGCTGAGCTTTTGGATACCCGCCCGTACCTGCTCCCGCAGCCCGGCATAGCGAACCATATAGAACTCATCGAGATTGTTCGCCGATATTGAAAGAAAACGTAGCCGCTCGAGCAAAGGATGCTGACCATTCTTTGCTTCTTCCAAAACGCGCTCATTGAATTTCAGCCAGGACAACTCCCGGTTGATGTAGCGCTCTGAGGCGGCCGTTGGCGCTTTGCTCGCAACACTCATGTGATCAACTCTTTCTGCGATGATGCAGTCTATTCTTCCCCGAGAATTTCGCGCGCCAACGGAATGGTAAGGGCGCGATCTCCACTCGCTCCTGCCAGAATCTCAGCGGATTGTTCGATTAGCGAGTAATCCAGGCCAATCCGCGTGACAAGATAGTCCTCTACGGTTTTTGGAAGGTCTAAATAGGTACGTGCAAATGCGCGCCGCAAACGGGCCCGCATAAGCTCTTCATCTGGGGCTGGAAGTTCGGCCAAAGGCGCCGCTTGGAGACGAGACCTGAGATCGGGAGACTGAATACGCCAAAGGCTCGGCACGCTGTGCGCTGCGAGCAAGATCCGCGTTTCATGACGTTTGATACTGCTCAGGGTCAGTAACAGAGTCTCCGCATTGGAGAGCGATTCGACATCATCGATGGCGAGGTCTTTGTCGGTCAAAGCCTCGATCTCGCCGATCCCGAGGTCTGAGAAGGCTTTGGCGCTAAGATAACGCGCCTCTCTCTCGTCCGCCCATGCTTGAGCAATTGTCGAAATCCCGCTGCCGACCGCGCCAATCAAACAAAAGGCATGATATGGCCATCGGTCGGGCTTTCGCAGCGCGGCGCAGATCGACCTGTTGGCAGGGGTCATCGCCATGCTCTCAAAACTGAGCCGCGCCTCCGGGTATTGAATTGGGATTTGCCTCGAAGGCGGCATACTTTACTGGCTTTCGATCAGGCGTCCGGGACTAATAGCGGAGGTCATAACCCATCCAATTGGGTCTGCATTGATCACCACGCCCCGATCGCGAAGGTCTTTCGTCAAGCGCTCACCATTGCCTGCAAACGCAAAAGCGACCACCGCACCATCTGTCGAGATCGCGCGGGTTTGGAAGTTCGAGACAAGCGGCGATTGCGCGAGCGCATTCCGAAGCGTGATCCATTCGGTTAGAGAAGTGTATTTGACGGTCGCTTCAATCAGGGTCCGTGACGTGTCGCGAACAATTGAGGTCTGTTTCCAATCATCATTCAATCGAAGAGCAACCGCATCAATAACACCTTGCAGGGTGGCCGCTCGGGTCGTGATCCCGATCCGACGCGGACCGGATGGCGTGACCGAGACCAAATCAACCCGATATCCGCCTGCTGATCCTCGCAAATCAGCGAAAATGGCGCGCTGAGCACCGTTGATCGCGACTTCAGTTTCCAATGTTTCCCAAGGCGTTTCCGATGAGTATCCAGTCGCGCGGCTGACGATGAGCGGCACCAGGCTGCCTTTGGGCGGGCCTTCCCAGGCCAGGTTCCAGGCTAGGTCCATACCGTTGGAGGCGGTGGTGAACAGAACTGCGCGCGGCGCCATACTGTCGGTGTAAGGCAGTCCGACTTGGCTCAACGCGGCGCGAACTTGCGCTGGATTATAGACCACAGCGAGTTGGCCGCGATAGCGCCCTGCCCCGGCAACTTCTTCTTCAACATCAACGGCCGCTGCGATCCGGTCGGCTAACGCTTGATCTATGATCAGATCTGTTGCGGCCTGACGGTCTTCCGGCAAAGTGAGTCGCTCGATTAGGCGGCGTGCCCCAATCAATTTAGCTGATGCAAAGGCCTTCATCTGTGCCTCGCCGACTGTTGGCGCGCGTTCGTCAACAGCGATGCCGTTAATTGTGTACGCATCTCGGCTTTGTGCCTGTGAGCCGAAGGCCCCGAAAGTGATCAGCGCGAACGCCAGGATGAGCAGACGAATCATAGTGTTGAGCCTCTTAACTTATCTTTTCTTACCAAGTGTCAGAGTGAACGTGAACCGTATATGCACGCTGGTCACCTGACAGCCTGCATGCTAACGCGCGCGCCATGAGCACGAACACATCTGATTCCCTGTCTTATCGCGATGCCGGTGTCGATATTGAGGCAGGCGAAGACTTAGTCAAAGCGATTGGCCCGCTCGCAAAAGCGACTAAACGCGCGGGGGTTATGGGCGGCCTGGGCGGCTTTGGCGCCCTGTTTGATCTTAAAAAAGACGGTTGGGATGACCCGGTTCTGGTGTCTGGTACCGATGGAGTCGGCACAAAATTGATGCTGGCCTTTGAAACCGGCATTCACGAAACGGTTGGCATAGACCTGGTTGCGATGTGCGCAAATGATGTGCTCGCGCAAGGTGCTGAACCCCTGTTTTTTCTCGATTATTTTGCCACCGGCAAGCTCGAGAACGGGATTGCTGAACAAGTGATTTCTGGCATCGCGGAAGGCTGCAAACAATCTGGCTGCGCGCTGATTGGCGGCGAAACAGCAGAAATGCCGGGCATGTACCCGCCAGGACATTATGATCTCGCTGGCTTTGTGGTCGGTGCGGTTGAACGCGCAAACATATTGCCGCGCCATGCGGATATGGCGGCTGGCGATGTCCTGATTGGTCTTTCGTCTAGCGGACCGCACTCGAATGGATATTCGCTTATCCGAAAAGTGGTCGAGCGCTCGGGGCTTTCTTACACCGACTCTGCACCATTCTCGAATGCGCAAGCCTTGGGAGAAGCGCTGCTGACGCCAACGCGCCTCTACGCAAAGCAGGTTCTGCCTTTGCTGAAGCAAGACCTGGTTCACGGACTTGCCCACATTACCGGTGGCGGGGTCACCGAAAACACGCCTCGCATGTGTCCGGATCATCTGGTCCCGCGTGTGGATCGCTCTGCCTGGCAACCACCCGCTGTCTTTGATTGGCTGCAAGATGTCGGCAAAACCAATGATGATGAAATGCACCGCACATTTAATATGGGGATTGGGATGATCTTAGCCGTCTCCCCCGACAAAGTGGACGCAGTCCTCTCTGAACTTCAAAAAATGGGCGAACCGGCGGTTGTCCTAGGTGATTTGGTAGACGCGTGACGCGCTTACGAACGGCCATCCTGATCTCGGGTCGCGGAACGAACATGTCGGCGATCTTGGAAGCTGCTAGCGCGGCGGACTACCCCATCTCACCAGTGATCGTACTCTCAAATCGGCCAGAGGCGGCAGGCTTAGAACACGCGTCTGAGGCCGGCACAAATACGATTGTGGTGGATCACAAAGCCTTCGGCAAAGATCGGGAAGCGTTTGAGCGCGCGATGCAAGCCACGCTGCTTGACCATAACGTCGAAATGATCATTCTCGCCGGTTTCATGCGCATTCTCACGCCATGGTTTGTCAACCTATGGTCAGGTCGAATGATCAATATCCACCCATCGCTGCTGCCAAAATATCCGGGTTTAAACACCCATCAGCGCGCGATTGATGCGGCTGATAAAGAGGCGGGCTGTTCTGTTCATTGGGTCACTGAAGGTGTCGACGAAGGAGACGTCATTGCCCAAGCGCGCGTCCCTGTTTTACCGGATGATACTGCCGATTCATTAGCGGCCAGAGTGCTGCCAGCGGAACATATGCTCTACCCCAAAGCTGCGGCAATCGCAGCCAGAGACATCTTAGCGCGCGGATAATCTCACGCCAAAATCGGGCACAAAAAAACGAGCTGCGGTGACACAGCTCGTCTCTTTATCTGTCTTCAATCAGACGCTTAGCCGACAATGTCAGCCTCGCTGAAGAATTGCGCGATCTCGAGAGCGGCATTCTCGTCGCTGTCTGAACCGTGCGCAGAATTTTCGCCGATAGATTTCGCGAAAAGCTTACGGATCGTGCCGTCTGCAGCTTCTTCAGGATTTGTCGCGCCCATGACATCACGATAGCGCGCAACAGCGTTCTCGCCTTCGAGGACCTGAACCACAACTGGCGCCGAGGTCATGAACTCAACCAGCTCACCAAAGAATGGGCGCTCTTTGTGAATGTCGTAGAAACGCTCAGCTTGCGCTTGGGTCATCTGAATGCGGCGCTGAGCCACGACGCGAAGACCACCCTCTTCGATCACTTTATTGATCGCTCCGGTGAGATTGCGCGCAGTCGCGTCAGGCTTGATGATCGAAAATGTGCGAGTGCCAGCCATGCCGGGCTCCTGTAATATTTATATGAAGGTTTGGCGCGCCTATAACGACGCAATGTGTCCCCGGCAACCGCTGGACGCAGGATGCCATCAATTCTTCATAACTGGATGTAAGTCTGTTAAATTCGAGCCGGACAAGAGGAGGCTTTCTATGGCCGGAACACTACGAATGATGCTTGCTATCGCTGCAGTGATCGCTGCCGGTTACGGGATTTACTTTTTGTGGACCGGATCACTGCCGGACCACACGCTCAAAGTTGTCGGCAGCTATGGGATTTTGACGCTTATCGTCTTTGTCATCACGCTGATCACCAAACCCGCTGGTGAGAAGCACTAGCCTATTCGCGGACCCAAGCGCGCGCAGGTCCGAGATACCCCATTTCTATTTCCCACGGCTCGGCCTCGGCTTGTGCGCGAAGATTTTGTAACAGCTTGTGCTCCCACACAGCGTCAGAATAATCGGCAAGCGCCCCCTCTAGCGCATAACCGTAGGTTCGAAATCGCGTTACCACAGGTGCATAAAAGGCGTCTGCCGCACTCCAAGCGCCGAATAGGAAGTCCCCGGCTCCATGGTGCTCCGCTCTGAGCGTCGCCCAAATCGTTTTAACGCGCTCAATATCTGTCTCCAGATCACCTTCAATCGCAGGCGTTTCATGTCGTGACCGGATATCGACGGGCATTTGACTGCGCAGGCCGGTGAAACTCGAGTGCATTTCAGCGCAGACTGATCGCGCGACGGCACGGCGGTTTTCGTCTTCTGGCCAGACACGCCCTGGCGCAGCTTTTTCCGCGATCCATTCAGCGATGGCGAGGCTGTCGCGAATGATCAGAGCGCCGGAGCGCAAGACCGGCACTGTGTGCGAGCCCGTCTCCTTGATCAATGTCTCCCGCGTTTCCGCAAAGCCCAGAGGCACAATGCGTTCCGGAATGTCCAAGCCGCTTCCTCGCACCACCAAAGCCGCTCGAATGGACCAAGACGAGTAGTTCATATTCCCGAGAATGAGTTCCATTTAGGTTCCAGCTTCCTTCCAGCCACGTCCACCTTGTTGAAAATAACGCGCGACTAAGCCGGCATCTTTGGCGGCTTTGAACTGTTCACGGGCCTTTTGACGGGTCGCACCGTCGCCATCGTCAAACATCACCATGCAGCGCTCAAAGGCGGCATCGACTGGCAAGTCTACGCCATCCATGAGAAGCGCTACGGCGGCTTGGTTGTGATTGTCAGTGTCTTTCGTGATGAGGATAGGCTGCTTGCCAGCTTCAAGCCCTTCTGCTTCGGCTTGGCCGTGGGGCAGGAAGCTTTGATCATCATAGGTCCAAAGCGCCTCATCCAGGGCGGCCCGTCGCGCAGCCTCAGGACTAACGGCCAGCACCCGCCAGCCGCGTTCTAGACATTTCTCAAGCAAAGGCCCCACTGCCCGTTCCAGCGTGGTGCGCTGAAGATGGTAGAACCACCATTCTGGCTTTGGGGCCTCGCTCATAGATTATCCTTCGTGATTATCAGCGATCCAACGATCAAGCAGGCGCGGTCCGAACCCACTCGCCCAGCTTGGATCGGTTGGCGCTTTTTCGCCCTCAACCCAGGCGACGCCAGCGATGTCCAAGTGCGCCCACGTTTGACCTTCATTGATGAAACGCTGAAGGAATTGCGCGGCGGTGATCGAACCTGCTGCACGTCCGCCAATATTACGCATGTCGGCAAATTTGGACTTGAGCTGTTTGTCATATTCCGGCCCGAGCGGCATCCGCCAAACGCGCTCGCCTTCGGCAAGCCCAGCAGATGTTAGTTGGTCAGCCAAATCGTCATTATTGGTGAACATGCCCGCATGATGATGCCCCAGGCCAATGACGATCGCGCCAGTTAGCGTGGCGAGATCAACGATTGTCGAAGGCTTATAGTGTTCTTGTGTGTACCAAAGCACATCGCAGAGAACCAAACGTCCTTCGGCGTCCGTATTTTGAACTTCGATGGTCTGGCCAGATGCGGACTTTAGAATGTCGCCGGGCCGGATCGCATCGCCATCTGGCATATTCTCTACCAGGCCCACCAAGCCGACCACATTCGCTTTGGCTTTGCGTTTCGCCAGCGCCAGCATTGTGCCGACCACAGCTGCTGAGCCGCCCATATCGCCGCGCATGTCTTCCATGCCTGCGCCAGGCTTGAGCGAAATGCCGCCAGTGTCAAAACAAACACCTTTACCGACCAGCGCGACTGGTGCTTCGCCAGCTTTGCCGCCCATCCATTTCATAATCCCGAGCTTTGATTCTTTAACACTGCCTTGGCCGACGCCGAGCATCGAATTCATACCAAGTTTCGCGAGTTCTTTCTCACCGAGAATTTCGATTTCGAGACCATGCTCAGCGAGTTCTTCGATCTTTTTGGCATAACTGCCTGGATAGAGATCATTTGGCGGCAGGTTGACCAGGTCGCGCGCCAGATAGGTGCCATCTGCACCGGCATCGAGCGGTTTGAATGCGGCTTTCGCAGCTTTGGTGTCTGTTGTGACAATTGAAACGGTCGCCAATGTCGGCTTGTCTTCTTCTTTCAACTTGGTGCGATAATCATCGAATCGATAGGCCGCGAGCTTTGCACCCAGAGCGATGCGCGCCCCTGCGTCTGGATCGTCGACGGTGAGGGCGAGCGTTTTAAACCCGCTATTGGCTTGGGCTTTATAGACCCGCGCGCCAATCCGCTCGAGGCTGCGATCTGAGCGGGCTTTGGCTTTGCCGCCGCCGACCAAGAGCGCGCGTTTGGCTGCGCTACCCTTTGGCAGAACAACAATCGCTTGCTGTCCTTCTTTGCCTTCAAAGCGGCCAGACTTCATGGCTTCTGTAATCAGACCGCCTGATTCCGCGTCCAGCGCTTCTGCAGCTTGCGGCAATTTTCCGCCCTGATCGACGAGGAATCCGTGGATGTCACCTTTTGCGGCATCTGTGAATGTAATTTTCATGCAACAACTCCGTTTGAGCCGCAAAGTAAGCATCGACGCGCCGCGTGCAACTCGCTAGTCAGGAAAAACAGACAGGAAAACAAACAAAAAACACCCATGAACCAAGTCCAGCGCTATCTCTTCAATCGCGTTTTGCGATCTGTGCTGATAATTGTGGGCGGTCTCACCGTTCTTGCAATCTTGGCTCAAGGCCTGTCTCAAACCGAAATTATTGTCGACAATCGCCAAGGTGCGCTGACCTTTTTCAAAATCGTCGCCCTGGGCGTTCCGCAAATCGTCGCTTTGCTCACACCGATGGCGATGTTCGTAGCGACGATTTGGGCGCTCAATCGATTGCATCGGGACAGCGAAATCGTTGTCGCCCAAGCAGCTGGGATGACGCGTTGGCAGGTGGCCTCGCCAATCATCCGGCTCTCGGTTCTCGGCGCTGTCGTGCATTTGGGGGTCAATCTTTGGATCCAACCCTCAGCTCAACGCGAAATGCGCGAAACAATTAGCGAAGCCCGCGCCGATCTCGCTTCGTCGCTGGTGCGTCCGGGACAGTTTACAACGCCAGATGCCAATCTCACTGTGTTCGCGCGAGAGCAAGAAGGCGCCGACCTGATTGGCGTGCAAATCGCCGAGCGCGTGGGGCAACCCGATGCCCGAGACTATTTGGCGGAACGTGGCCGGTTTATCGAAATTGACGGCCAGCCCGCCATTGTCATGTTCAATGTGCAGATTCACTTTTTCGATGAAAATGGGATCTTGAATATCCTCTATTCCGACCAATCCACCTTTGATCTCACCCCGTTCACGCGGGAGGATGGGAAACTGGTCTTAAAGGCCTCAGACCGATTCTTGCACGAACTCCTATTCATTGATCGCTCAAGTTATAATGAGCGCCGAAACGAAGTGGAATTCCTCGCCGAGGCAAATTCGAGATTGTCCTCACCTCTGATCAGTATCGCTATGGCCTTATTGGCGGCACTCGCGGTGATGGGCGGTAATTTTAGTCGTCGCGGGTATTCGAGACGGATTGTCATCGCATCAGGCGGAGCGCTGCTATTGATCATCGTGCAACTCTCCGTCCAGTCGCAAAGCGGCAGTGACGCGATGATGAATATTGGCCAATGGATCGTGCCAATCGCGGCAATCGGCGGGCTTTCCTATGTGCTCTTCGTCAGCGGCAATCGGATCAAAGGAGCCCCGAAAACGTGACGGGCTCGATGATCCAACGCTATGTTTTTATGCGCTGCCTGATGGCGCTCGGGCTGGTGATCGGGATCTTCGCGATTACCATTATGCTCGTCGATGTGGTTGAACAGTTACGGACAGTAGGCGGCGATATAGATCTCTCGCCCCTGACAGCGGTTCAATTGTCTTTGATGAAATTGCCGGGCCTTCTGGAAGAGACTCTGGCCTTTGCGGTCCTGGTTGCGGCGATGATTGCGTACAATCAGCTCTCGAAAAGTTCGGAACTCTCCGTCATCCGCGCTACCGGGCAATCGGCTTGGCAATTCCTGGCGCCAGTCATGGTCATGGCAGCGGGTCTCGGCCTATTCGCAATGATGGTGCTCAATCCTCTCGGCGCTCACTTGTCTGAACGGTTCGAAACAACCCGCGCCAATTTATTGCAAGCGGGCGGGCAAGTGGTCGAGCGGCAGCGGTCAGACGTTTGGCTGCGTCAAGGCACCGATGATAGCCAAATCGTCATCCATGCTGCGACGGTCGACAGCACTGGCCAGGTGTTCACCAAGGTTCGATTTTTGGAGGAAGGCCGCATTTATGAAGGCGCGCGGCCTACCTCAAGATTTCGGTTCACGCGCCGCATCGATGCTGACACCGCACGTATATCAGGAGGCTTCTGGCAGCTTTCCAATCTGATCGAGAACACACCAGGCAACCCGCCGCAAGAACTTGCCAGCTTAGCGATTGAGACCGATCTTGATCCCAATACGCTACTCTCTCGCTTCACGTCCCCGGATACGATCGGGTTTTGGGGTCTACCCTCGTTTATCAGTCAAACGAGCCGCGCCGGGCTGGATACGTCCCGGTTCTCGATGCGCTGGTTCGGGCTTACATCGCTTCCTGTCCTGTACACAGCGATGGCTCTCATCGGCGCGATTGTCTGCCTGCGGCTCTCTCGGTTGGGTGGCACCAGCCGCTTGATCGCGGTGGGCGCAGGGGCGGCTGTGGCGCTGTTCTTTGTCACCCAAATCGCCTCGAGCTTCGGCTCGTCGGGCGCGATCCCAGCGCTGATCGCGGCCTGGTCCCCTGCCCTCTGCGCGCTTTTCATTTCGCTGACAGTTTTGGCCTATCAAGAAGACGGTTAATCATTTCCCGGCTTGACAGCGGGCGCGGCCCCAACCACTTTCCGGCGCCTTGAAGCCCAGTCTGGAGCCATCCTTCCATGAATGTAGTCGTTGTTGAGTCCCCCGCCAAAGCGAAGACAATCAACAAGTATCTCGGGAAAGACTATAAAGTGCTCGCCTCTTATGGGCACATCCGAGACTTGCCATCGAAAGACGGTTCTGTTGATCCAGACAATGATTTCGAGATGATCTGGCAAGCTGACTCTAAGAGTCAGGCCCGCATTCGCGAAATCGCTGAGGCGGTAAAAGCTGGCGGCAAACTGATCCTCGCGACCGACCCGGACCGCGAAGGGGAAGCGATCTCTTGGCACCTGCTCGACGCGCTAAAAAAGCGCCGGGCAATCAAGAAAGACACGCCGATTGAGCGGGTCGTGTTCAACGCGATTACAAAGTCTGCTGTTACAACCGCGATGGAAAATCCACGTGAGATCGACCAAGAACTAGTCGACGCCTATCTGGCCCGTCGCGCGCTCGATTATCTGGTTGGGTTTAATCTCTCGCCGGTGCTTTGGCGGAAGCTGCCTGGGTCGCGCTCCGCGGGTCGTGTTCAATCCGTCGCCCTGCGTATCGTGGTCGACCGTGAGCTCGAAATCGAACGATTCAAGCCAGAAGAATATTGGACAATCGGCACAAAGCTCCGTGCGCCTGATGGAACAGATTTCGAAGCCCGCTTGCATGCATTGAATGGCAAAACGCTGAAAAAGTTTGACCTGCCAGATGCCGCAGCAGCGCAATCTGCGCTCGAGGCGGTTAAGCTTGGCGGGTATTCGGTTGAGACCGTTGAAGCAAAGCCGGTGAAGCGCAACCCGCCGCCGCCTTTTATTACCTCTACGCTGCAGCAGGATGCCTCCCGCAAGCTCGGCTTCTCAGCCAAGCGGACCATGCAAGCGGCGCAAAAACTCTACGAAGAAGGCCGCATCACCTATATGCGGACCGACGGCGTCAACATGGCTGAAGAGGCCTATCATGCCGCGCGGGAACATATTCAAGGCAATTATGGCGCGCAGTATTTGCCTGAGAAGCCGCGCCGTTATTCTTCGAAGCAAAAAAACGCTCAGGAAGCGCACGAAGCGATCCGCCCAACCGATTTCAGCCTCCGCCCAGACGATTACAAACAGTCCGACGGCGATTTGTGGAAGCTCTACGCGCTGATCTGGCGCCGCGCTGTAGCTTCACAAATGGAACCGGCAAAGTTTGAGCGCACTACGATTGACCTGCTCAATAAAGACAAAACGGCAACCCTGCGCGCGACGGGCCAGGTTCTGATCTTTGACGGCTTTATCAAGCTCTATACAGAAGGCCGGGACGATACTGATAAGGATGAGGACGCTGAAGCGCGTCTGCCGAAAGTCTCAGAAGGCGATCACGCTGACCTGCTTGAAGCCAAGTCTGAGCAACATTTCACCAACCCGCCGCCGCGTTATACTGAGGCTTCGCTCGTCAAAAAACTTGAAGAGCTCGGGATTGGGCGCCCCTCCACCTATGCCTCGACCATGTCGACCCTCGTGGATCGCGATTATGTCCGGATCGAGAAGAAACAGCTGATTCCCGAAGACAAAGGGATCCTGGTAACGTCGTTCCTCGAGAACTTTTTCCAGCGCTATGTCCAATACGATTATACCGCCAATCTCGAAGAGAAGCTCGACATCATCTCTGATGGAAAGCTCGATTGGAAAGCCTTCCTGCGTGAGTTCTGGACCCAGTTTACCGCGTCAATTGATGAGACCAAAGACTTGCGCGTTTCAGCAGTTCTGGACGTCCTTAATGAGACGCTCGGCTCTCACGTCTTCCCGCCGGTCGACGAGAATGGCAATATCAAAGAAAAGCCGCGCGAATGTCCGCTTTGCAAGGTCGGTGAGTTGAGCTTGAAGCTCGGTCGCCATGGCGCTTTTGTCGGCTGTTCCAACTATCCCGAATGTAAATTCACACGACCCTTCTCAACCCAAGAAGAGGCTGAGAATGCGATCAATCCGGACGGCGAGGAAGTTGCGGTTCACCCCGATACGGGTCAACCAATCATGCTCAAATCCGGCCGGTTCGGACCATACCTTGAAATGGATATCGGCGAAGACAAGCCGAAACGCTCAAGCCTGCCAAAGGGCTGGTCGCCGCAAGAGCTGGATGCCGACAAAGCAATCATGCTGATCAGCTTGCCGCGCGAAGTCGGGAAACACCCTGAAGACGAAGAGCCGATCCTGGCGAACCTTGGTCGTTATGGCCCTTATGTGCAGCACCAACGGACATTTGCGAACCTGTCGAGCGTCGAAGAGATGTTCACGATCGGTCTCAACCGAGCCGTGTCACTGATCGCGGATAAGCGCGCTGGCGGTGGCCGCGGTGGTCGCGGGGCAGCGAAAGTGTTGAAAGATCTTGGCGCGCACCCCTCAAGCGGGGATCCGGTGCAAGTCTTGGACGGCCGCTACGGGCCTTACATCAAGCACCAGAAGACCAATGCCACGCTGCCTAAGGATATGGAGCCTGCCAGTATCAATATTGATCAGGCGCTTGAACTCTTAGCGGCAAAAGAAGCTAAAGGCGGCAAGAAGAAGCGTACGACCAAGAAAAAAGCGCCCGCGAAAAAGAAAGCGGCAGCGAAGAAATAGTCTGAGGCGGGCTAATCCGCCCGGCCGCCTTTTTCGAGGCTGACCAATTTTGAGATATTGGGATCCGGCGTGCCCTGCAGCGGTAAAGGCGTTTCCATGCCCGGGATCCAGATATAAGGCGTCACATAGACGACCAATTGCGTGCGCGTTTCGAGCGCGCTCTGGTCACTCGCAAAAGCATTCAATATCGGTACATGACGAAGCCATGGAATGCCTGACTTGGCAGATATTCGATAGCGAGAATTCAAACCGCCAATCATGATGGTTTGCCCTGACCCAACAATCATCGAGGTGGAGGCCGCATTACGTTGTTTGGTCAGCAATACTTCCCCGGCCGTGGCCCCAAATCGCGAATCTTCGAGCGTGAGATCGACGCGGATTGAATTGTCCGCCATGACCGCTGGCGTGATCTCCATTGAGATCCCAGCCGTGATTGAGTCTGTGCTGACCACGGACGTGTCCGCCGTGCTGACTCGCACGAATTGATCATCGACGATCGCGATGCTTGCGGTCTGCATGCTTCGGGTCGCAATATATGGTCGGGCGAGGACTTGCGCTGCATTGCGCGCCGCTAGGAAGTCAATCGTGGCGGTGACTTGTGCTGAATCAGAGGCCAAGTCTGAAAAAGTCGCTACGATATTGCCGCCGGTTTGCCCGGGGATGAGACTGGCAATGCTGAACTTTCCGCTGGCAGCGTCTTCGAAGTTTAAGCCGAGTGATTCAACCGTCGATGTATTGATATCGACCACAAGGGCTTCGATGATCACATGCGCCACCGGACGGTCAGCTTGGGCGATGATGTTTAGGGCCTGGGCGACTTCTGTCGCGGGGCCCGCGAGGAAAACAGAATTTGTCTCTTCCACGCTGCTGGCGGCGAGACCCTCTTCGTCAGAAAACTCGGCATAGGGGAATAATTCAGAGATGAGTTCGACGACATCGGCGGAGGCGAGATGCTTCACCGCCACTTCGCGGCTGATGAAGCCATTAATCGGTGTCAGACTGTCCCCAGTCGTATCGATGCCTAGGCCTGTCTGGAAGGTCAGCACGCCGTTCACATCCTCAGCAAATACACCAGATGAGGCCAAGAGAGCGTTCATACCGTCAATCAGCGGCACATTCGAAAAGCGCGCCGAGACGCTGCCATTCAAGGATACCGCTTCCGAGGCATATTGAATGAGCGGGCTTTCAAGAATTTCGGTGAGCACCGCCCTTAAATCCGCTTGGACCAGATCAACCGATAGAAGAACCTCGGTGCCCGCCGCATTCGTGGTGACGTCCAGGCGTTGAATGGACTGTACTTTTTGCAGCTCCTGAGCCGCGGCGCTTCGTTCTGACTGCGCACGATAGGCGTCTAAAAGCGCGTTTTGGTCGCCGCGACCTTGCAGATTAGGGTCGGCAATACAGCTTGCGAGGGCGAAGACAAATGAAGCTGGGAGCCAATGCGTCATTCCTCTACGTCGCTCATGACGAGCCAATCGCTTGCTGTCAGTCATAACCAAATGCCGACCCCTCTCAAAGTTAGTGCTTTACGCTTAAACCGGACGCAATTGCGGCGGCCGCTCTAAAAGCCTGCACTGCTTTGCTTGCCGCACTTGTGACCGTTTTTATCGATGGGAACGCCATCAGAATTGGTCGACACTTTTTCGTTCAACGCCGCGACTTCATTGCCCTTCCAGCTATTAGACGACGATGTCCCCTTCACTACGGTCACGATCGAACATCCGGGGGTCAAGTAAAGGTTCTGGTCCTTGCTGTTTCCGCTGTGGATTTTGAGCTTCAGCTTATAGGCGCAGGCTGCAGGCACGATGAATCTATCATACTTGTTCTGCAAGAGGTCAGAATCGAGTTTCTTGTTGACCTCAGAACATTTAGGATGGGTGGCGTCGCCGCCTGGCTGCGAATCGCGGGCACTAACTGAGACCCAATCGACGGAAAACGAACCAGCATTCCCCATAATGATAACGCCGCAAACGGCATTCGCACCTTCGCATGATGAGTGGACATATTCTTTGTTCACGCTCGACGCATTGGCAGGAGCAATCGAAGTGACGCCGGCAATCATCGCGCCCGAAAGAAGAACGAAGCCGGCTTTTTGGAAAATCCTAGGCATAGTAATCCCTTGTGTCTTGTCCCCATGGGTTTTCGATAAAACACGATCGGTAAGGTATCGACTGTCACATTGGACAGTTTGCGAACGGACAAAAAATCGCTTGCCTTATTGCGTTTCGGACAAGGAGATTCTCATGGCTCGATCCCCTCTCAAACAGGCGTTGTTGGGCAAAACCATATTGCTGGGTCTGGCTGCTCTAACGCTCACCGCTCCTGCTGCCATGGCCGAAGCCTCCATTTTCGAGCTGCGCATCACCAATGATACAAACACAGACCTCACCTTTCGGCTTCAGGACGGTCACTCCAAGCATGCTCGGCTGACTTATAATAAGAAATCAGTGAATTCTCACACGATCTAAGCTGGCACCTATGATGTGGTCGGGGTGCAAGCGACCGGTGCGAAATGTGACCCCAAATGCGGCGTTTGCACGCCGACTATTGGCAAGGTCTACGCCTGGTACAAAGACAGCTCGGGCGAGGAAGTCCGCAATAATTATTATAAAGCGACGGTGGAGTTTTTTGAATATTGCGGCGTTGCCGGCACCAAACCAATCACGACCTATACCTCAAACTGGGCGTTTGATCATGGCGGCGGTAAGGGCACCAATCACTATAAACACATCGATAAATCCACGCATAACAGCTACACCAAGAGCGATCCCGCCCAGGGCCTGACCGTCGATGGCAACCACATTAGCGGGCACGCGACCATCGTGTACTCAGAAAAATAGGTCTCGACGAACGCCTCAGGCAAACAAGTTGAGAGGTCCCCGACAGGCTGTGTAGATCGACCGTCTGGGATCACTCGGATCGAAACCATACCGCAAGGCCGCTGCGACCACCGCTTGCATCGTTGTACTCACCCCCAACCGATCACGTGCATTGGTGACGTGAAAGCGAAGCGTGCGCTCCGATATGCCGAGAATGCAGGCGGCCTCGGAAATGGTTTTCCCGACCGCTAACCATTGCAAACACTCGATCTCGCGACTGGAAAGTGCGCTGTTCAATGCTACCTGATCTGGCGCAGTTCCGATCGTCGGTGATTGACTGCGCAAATAGCGGTATGCCGCCACAAATGTGTCGAAGATCAGGCTCGCTGTCTCGTTGCGCTGCGGGCAAATCGGCTGGCGAGTCCTCGCTGTGAGGAGAAGTACGCGATCCCGCTCCGAAGAGACGGCTTGGGACAGGCAATCGACCCATGGCGGGTTTTGGTAATTGGAAATCGCGCCAAGCAATTCCGAGCAGATCGGGGTTTCGAATGCCGCCGCCGAATAAACGTCATCTTGTGCAATTTGCCAGGCCAAGAAATTCCGTATGGAGGTTGGGTCGGCTTCAAGCGCGGTCTCCCATATTTGAACGAGATCCGATCTTAAACGTTCGGCATCGTCTCCTAAACTGTCTTCAAAATTATCCCACACAGGAGATAGGTTTTCGCGCATCGCCTGAACAGGGCCAGGTGCAGGACGCCAATCGAGCGAGACATGCTCAAATCCTGCTTTCGTAAACAGCCCCCCTGCTTGCGCGAGGAGATCATTTAATTGTTTGCATCGATATAGCTTTAACAGCTCTAGATTTAAATTCATACGCCAGGTCCGATAGGTTTTTTTGTCAAAACCCCTCTTCATTTTCCCGTCGATCAATTTGTCCCCGCGCTCCATATTGAGCGACGGTTTATAACGCAGACTTAGTAAAATGGTGCCCTTCTTCTTTGCAACGATGGGATGAGTATAGAACAGATTCGATTTATAATTACATAATGCATTTCTGTATTCGCGTGCTATTTAAAACATTGAACGAGTTAAATCCTTTCGCATCAAGGTATTTCGCGATTAAAACTAGACGAGTTGGCGGTCTGAGATTTAAGCTCTTAAGATGAGTGATGAGATCCTGATACGCCCTGCCACTCCACGCGATCTGCCGACACTGCTACGGTTTGAGCAAGGTATCGTCACGGCCGAACGGCCTTATGATCACACCCTAAAGCCCGATCCGATCAGCTATTATGATGTCGGTGCGATGATTGAAGCGCCAGACTGCGAAGTCGCAGTTGCGGAGGTAGATGGACAGTTAATCGGCTCGGGATATGCCGCAAAGAAGGCCTCCCGGCATTACGTTCATCCGCCATTCCATGCCTATATCGGGTTTCTCTATGTTGAACCCGACTTTCGCGGACGAGGCGTGAACAAGAAAGTGCTGGACCACTTATTCGCCTGGGCGAAGGCGAATGATCTCCCAGAGATCCATCTGACCGTTTATCCCGATAATGATGCGGCCGTTCGGGCTTATGAGAAAGCTGGATTTGACCGTTACATACTCGAGATGAGGCTGAATCTCGATGAGAAAACCTAGACCCCGGGGCGGATGAGGCATGTCATGGCGCTTAAGAGTGTAATCGGAAACTGGATTTTGGTTGGCGCAGTGGCAATCGCGTTTTTCTTTCTGCCAAAGCTTCTCAAGTCCGAAAAAGAAACAGAAACAGATGCCAGCGGCACCGAGGAAGCGTCCACCGATCAACAAGCCCCGCTGATCGAAGGTCCGCTCGAGATTAGGCTTCCAGACATCGACGTCGCGCAAGACCCGCCCGCACCTGAAACCGACCTCCCCTTCCCCGATACGCTTTCCATTTGCGCCTTAATGTCCGTATCTCACGCGCCGAACACGAATGAGGGCCTTGAGATCACCGGGTATCGTCAATTCATCTCCGTAAATGGGGTCAATGTTGCGATGGCCCCGATTGAAAAGGGCTGTTTCTCATCCGGCTTCGGGCTGCGAGGCGAAAGAATTCATAAAGGCGTCGACTTCCACCATCGAAACGCGGTCGAGATTTATGCTGCCGCTGATGGAGTTGTTCGCGAGAAAGAATATCGCGATGACTATGGTAATATGATCGTGCTGGAGCACGAATCTGGCGTGTTTACGCGCTATGCCCATCTTGAGCGCTTCAGCGCTGGTATCGCTATAGGTGACGAACTCAGCGTCGGAGCCCCTCTCGGAATAATGGGAAATACCGCTTCGTACCGCATCCCTCGGCACCTCCATTATGAAGTGCTGGTCGGAGAATGGACGCAGCCGGCGGGATCGTTTGCGTTGACGCCGTTTAATCTGTTTGCGCGCCTGTCTGAAAATTAGCACGAGCCAAGCGCCGCAACTTCCTGTATGGCGCGCGCAATGAGCTTTCCAGATCGAGATACCGTCCTCGCGTTTCTTAAAAACAACCCGGACGCCACCACCAAACAAGAAATCGCACGCGGCCTTAAAGTCAAAGGGCGTGAACGCCAGACTCTACGCGCCATTCTCAAAGAGTTAGAAGCCGATGGCACGCTGACCAAGACAGGTCGCCGGGCTTGGGCACAATCTGATACACCGCCGCCGACCTCTGTCATTCGGTTTGAAGGAACAGACGAGAATGGTGAACTGATCGCGCGCGCCTTTGGCAAGCAAGGCGCTTATGGTCCACAATTGCTCTATGACGGCTATTCGGGCAAATCTCGCGGCCCAGCGCCAGGGGTCGGTGATCGCGGTCTCGCGCGCCTGAAAGAGACCGATGGCGTCTGGACTGCGCGTCTGATGAAACTGTTTGAAACGCGCGACGAAGAACGGCCAGTCACCGGCGTCTATATTCGCACCGATCGCGGCGGCCGAGTCAAACCTGCGAGCCGTAAGATCAAACACGAGCTGCACATTCGCGAGGCCGACCGAAACGGCGCCGAAGATGGCGATCTGGTTATGGCGACCCCATTCCCACAACGCGGCTATGGCCCGGTGCGGGCTGAAATCGCACAAATCCTCGGGCGCCGAGAAGATCCGCGCGCGGCCTCTATTATCTCAATCGCGGCCTATGATATTCCCACCGACTTTCCAGAGGCCGTGCTGGAACAGGCCCAATCCGCAAAACCGGCGGACGTAGAACGCACCGACCTGCGCGAGACGCCCCTGATCACAATCGACCCCGCCGATGCGCGGGATCATGATGATGCGGTCTATGCCGAAGCGCTGGAGGAGGGATACCGCGTGATTGTCGCCATCGCAGATGTCGCGGCCTTTGTGACGCCTGGCAGCGCACTCGATCAAGAAGCGTTGAAACGCGGCAATTCAACCTATTTCCCGGATCGGGTCGTACCAATGCTTCCGTTTGAGCTCAGCGCCGATGCCTGTTCTTTGAAAGAGGGACAAGATCGCCAATGTATGGCGGTCGAGATCGAGTTCGATAAATCGGGCACCAAACGCAAACACCGCTTCTTGCGCGCTGTAATGCGGTCGGCCGGGGCGCTCTCGTATGAAGAGGCGCAACAAGCGATTGATGGAAATCCGAGTGATCGAGCTGCAACGCTCTTGGACACCGTGCTCAAACCACTCTGGGCGGCTTATGAGGCGGTCTCGAAGGCGCGGATGCGGCGCGCGCCGCTTGAACTGGATCTGCCCGAACGCAAAGTCGAAATCGCAACAGATGGTACAGTTGCGGGGATTCGGACAAAAGAACGGTTTGATGCGCATAAACTGATCGAAGAGTTTATGATCCAAGCCAATGTTTGTGCGGCCGAAGAACTCGAGACCCGAAACACACCCCTGCTTTATCGCGTCCATGATGCGCCTTCAGATGCGAAGATTGCAGCTTTGGCGGAGTTCTTGAAGACCATCGATGTGAAGTGGCCCTTAGGTGAAAAGACCCAGACCAATCGCTTCAATCGCCTGCTTTCTGATTTTGCTGAAACCGATCAAGCGGAAGCAGTGTCTGAGATCATTTTACGCACGCAGAGCCAAGCCATTTACAGCCCCGAAAATATCGGTCATTTCGGGCTCAACTTGAAAAAGTATGCGCACTTTACCAGCCCGATCCGGCGCTATAGCGACCTGATTGTGCATCGAGCTCTGATAAAGGCGTTGAAATTTGGACCTGACGGACTGGATGAGAAACAAGCGGTCCAGCTAGACGAAACTGCCGAACACTTGGTCCAAACCGAACGCCGCTCCATGGCTGCAGAGCGCGACGCGACGGACCGATATCTTGCCCATTACCTCGCTGACCGAGTCGGCGCGGAGTTTCCTGGACGGATTACCGGCGTCACTGCATCGGGCCTCTTCATCCGACTGGAAGAAACCGGCGCCGACGGCTTCTGTCCCGCCTCCAGGATCTCTGACGAATATTGGGGCTATCGCGAGGCCGCCCAAGCACTTATCGGCGACCAATCCGGCAAACGCTATGAGTTGGGCCAGTCTGTCACTGTGCGACTGCGCGAAGTGACACCACTTGAGGGCGGCTTGCTCGTCGAACTGACATCCGACCCAAAGCCCCGTAAACCAGGCGAGAAATTACAGCCTCGGACGCGGGGGAAGCGCTTTGATCGCAGTAAAAGCTCTGGCAACAAGAACCGGGGACGCGGAAAATCAGGCGGAAAAGGCAAAAAACGGCGATGAGTAAACCTGACCTAGGCACGGCTTATGACCGCGAAGATGCCGGCGAAGTCATTCTAGAAAACAAGCCGAGCCCTCGCCCGAAGGATGCCGCGACGCTGATCCTCGTCCGCCGCGACCAAACTCAACCGCGCGTGTTGATGGGTAAGCGATCCGGTCGCCATGACTTTATGCCCGACAAATATGTCTTTCCAGGCGGGAGGGTTGATCCTCAAGATGGACGTGTCGTCAGTTATAGCGAACTGCAAGATCTTGAAGCTGCGCGCCTCCAATACCAAGCCCGCCGCCTTCCGCGTGCTTTCGCCCTGACCGCCATTCGCGAAACGTTCGAAGAAACAGGCCTTTTGCTGGGTCGGCAAGCTGAAATGCCGAGCAAAGCGCCACAAGGGTGGCAACCTTTATATGATATGGATATCGCGCCTTGTTTGGAGCATTTACGCTTCATCGGCCGGGCTGTGACACCGCCGTATCGCCCGAAGCGGTTTGATGCCCGCTTCTTCATGGCAGAAGCCGAAAAAATTCTGATCGACGACCGCCCGCCGCTCGACGGCGCCGAACTGCATGATCTGCAATGGGTCTCGCTGCGCGACGCCTTGGCGCTCGATCTACCGAATGTGACCCGATTTATGCTTGGTGAAATCGAAGAACGGCTCGCCAAAAAAGACGAATTGGGACCACCATTTTTGAGGTGGACGCGGTCTGGTCACTCAGCCGACCGAATTTGATGCGAGAGAGCGGTTGACTTCAGCCTCACAACCCATCATTAGACGCGTTTTCGAGTTTCAGCCCTAAATTAAAGGCGCACCGTTATGGCCAAACCGGCAACGATTAAAATTCGCCTGAATTCAACTGCAGGCACCGGGTTCTTCTACGTCACGAAAAAGAACCCACGCAACATGACCGAGAAAATGGTCAAGCGGAAGTATGATCCGATTGCGAAAAAGCATGTCGAGTTCAAAGAAGGTAAGATCAAATAAGATCTCTACGCCTTGAATAGATTACGAAAAACCGAGCCACGTGCTCGGTTTTTTTATGCCGCAGCTTGGCTGGACACGAGTTCGTCAACGGTTTTCAGGAATGAGCGCACTTGGATGGGTTTCGAGAGATAGCCCTCACACCCCGCTTCCCGGACCAGCATTTCATCTGTCCGCATGGCAAACGCAGTGACAGCTAGGACAGGGATGCCAGAGGTCCGCTCATCGTCTTTCAGCCAGCGTGTAATATCGAGGCCTGAAACCTCAGGTAGCTGGATATCCATGACGATCAGATCCGGTTTCTCTTCGAGCGCGATGCCGACAGCTTTCGCGCCGTCCACACATTGCAACGTCTCGTAGCCACTCGCCTCCAGCAAGTCGCTGAACAGGCGCATGTTCAACGCATTGTCTTCGACAATCAGGACTTTGCGAGAGATCGGCTCTGCCATGCGCTCGGTTCCGAATCATACAAGGCGTTCATTTGCCCCGCTTGCTTGTAACAATAGCTTCGTTAACGATTCTTTTCCAATTGCTCCACACCCAAGAACATGGCATGAACAAATATGCCTTCCCTGTGCCGAGACTGCGATGCCCATGTCTCTGACACAATTGATCAGTGTCAGACCTGCGGATCCTATCGCATCATTTCGCACCCGGAGCTTGAAACCCTCTGCATCGCTCATATCGATTGTGACGCCTTCTTCGCAGCCATCGAGAAGCGCGACAATCCAGACCTGAAAGACAAACCCGTAATTGTCGGCGGCGGGAAACGAGGCGTGGTGACGACTTGCTGCTATATCGCGCGGCTGAATGGCGTGCGGTCTGCGATGCCGATGTTTAAGGCGCTTAAAGCGTGCCCAGAGGCGATCGTGATCAGGCCAAGGCGGGAGGCTTACTCCACCGCCTCGAAACAGATCCAAGAAAAGTTCCGCTCGCTCACCCCCCGCGTGCAGATGCTGAGCATTGATGAAGGGTTTTTGGACCTGTCCGGCACAACCCGCCTTTCTGGCGCTTTTCCGGCGGTATCCCTGAGCCGGCTGGCACGAGAGGTGGAGAAAGATATCGGCATCACGATTTCGATTGGGCTTTCAGAAAACAAATTCCTCGCAAAAACGGCGAGTGAACTAGATAAGCCGAGGGGTTTTGCGCTGATCGCCCAATCTGAGGCGATGGCATTTCTCGCGGAGCAGCCTGTCGGCTTCCTGCATGGCGTCGGCAAACAGCTCGCCAAGAAGCTAGAACGAGACGGATATCGCTATGTCGGTGACTTGCAGACCAGCGAAGCACGAGAGCTTATCCGCCATTATGGCGAGACCGGGCTGTGGCTGCATCAACGCGCGCAAGGCATCGACAATCGGCCAGTACGCACCGATACGATTCGCAAATCCGTTTCGGCGGAACGTACCTTTGAAACCGATATTCGTTCCTATGACATTCTCGAAGATCGGTTGTGGCAAGTCTGTGAAGAGACCGCCATTCGGGCCAAACGCCACAATGTCGAAGGCTCGACCATTACGCTAAAGCTTAAGACCAAGGATTTTCGGACGCTGACCCGGTCCGCAACGCTGCCAGCGGCCACTAATCTGGCAAACGCCATGTTCCGCGTCATGAAGCCTATGTTGAAGCGGGAAAGCACCGGCGAGCGCGCGTATCGACTGATTGGTATTGGCCTATCACATCTCCAGGAAGCGAAATTTGACACCCGCGACCTGATTGACCCCGGCGTCGAAAAACGCGCGAAAGCAGAACGCGCCAGTGATGCAGCAAGATCGAAGTTCGGAAACGCCTCTGTGATGACGGGTCGCTCGATCAAACTAGCGGCAGAAAAAGCCCGTAAATCGTAATCAGGCTTGCACATGGGCAGGCAGGCGCGCTAGCTGGGCGAAAATTATGGAGTGCTAGTATGTCGACCCCTGAAAGCCGTCTCGCAGACCTTGGAATCACATTGCCAGAGCCGATGCCCGCGGTGGCCAATTACGTCCCCTTCGTCATTAGCGGCCAGCAGCTTTTCGTCTCTGGCCAAGTGAGTGCCGGTCCGGACGGACGGGTCATCGGCCGCTTGGGTGAGAATATGAGCGTGGAAGAAGGCCAAGCCGCCGCGCGCTTCTGCGGTTTAAACTTGCTCGCACAATGCAAAGCGGCGGTGGGTGATCTGTCCCGGATCAAACGCGTCGTGAAATTGGGCGGGTTCGTGAACGCCCACCCCGATTTTGTGGAGATCCCGCAAGTCATCAATGGCTGCTCGAACCTGATGGTTGACGTGTTTGGCGACGCCGGACGTCATGCGCGGTTCGCCGTAGCTAGCCCCGTGCTCCCGCTAGGCGTTGCGGTGGAAGTCGACGGCATATTCGAAATTGGCTAAGCGCTTCCAGCTTCAAGACTTTGCCTATGCCCATCGCGGGCTTTGGACGAATGACGGTCTGCCGGAAAACAGCATGGCAGCATTCCAAGCCGCTGCCGTGCAAGGGCTCGGGATCGAGTTTGATGTTCGCCCGTCTGCTGATGGCGTACCGATCATCTTCCACGACCCGACGCTTGATCGGATGACCCAGGAAACCGGCAAAGTTGAGGAAAGACGCGCCAGTGACTTGGTGGAGCTCCCCTTGAGAGGCGGCGGCGAAATCATTCGGCTCGAAGACCTTCTGTCAGACTGGCCAGCACAAACACCCCTGCTGTGCGAGATAAAGATCGATGGCGAGACTGATCCAGTCGTCTTCTGCGCTGCTGTAGCAGCACTGATCGACGCTCATGAAGGTCCAGCGGCGATGATGAGTTTCTCGACCCTGGCCGTGGCGAGCATTCCCGAGACGATCATGCGCGGACAGTTGATTGCGCCAAGTGAGGGCAATGCCACGAAAAACCTGGCCGCAACGCCAAAGGTCTCTGTCGATTACCTCGCCTGTCACACGGGCGATGCGCAAAATGCCTCGCTTCAGGAGGCTCGCACTACTCTGCCACTAATCACATGGACGGTGAAAAGTGCGGAGGCGTGCGAGACGCTCGCATCGCTCACGGAAAGTCAAATTTTCGAAGGTTTCGATCCAGCGCTCGCAAAACGCCATATTTTCAATACATAGAACAATATGGACGAGACGGTTTTCAAAGCGCGTATCATTTCTGGGCTGGATGAAGTTGCCCCAGAGACCTGGAACCGCCTCGCAAATCCGCCATCCCTACCCTTCGATCCGTTCCTCACCTGGGAATTTCTAGAAGCGATGGAATCGTCTGGCGCTGCCCAACCCGAAACCGGCTGGTCGCCGTGTCATATACTGGTGGAAGGGCCAGGAGAAGACGTGCTCGCTGCCATGCCGCTCTACGCAAAGACCCACAGCCAAGGCGAGTTTGTGTTCGACCACAGTTGGGCTGACGCGTATGAACGTGCTGGCGGCTCATACTTTCCAAAACTGTTGAGCGCGGTGCCATTCACGCCCGTGACCGGGCGCCGATTTTTGGTCCCGCCTGGGCCAGACCAGGGCCGCCTCGAGAATGCGCTTTTGTCGGCAGCCATCCAGATCGCAGCACAAAACGATTTTTCGTCTCTACACATCAATTTTGTCGAGCCGGACTTCGCCAATCAAATGGGTGAAACCGGCCTCCTCGTTCGCACCGCTCAGCAATTTCATTGGCACAATGATGGCTATGCGGATTTTTCAGATTTCCTAGCAGCCTTGTCATCCGCGAAACGCAAAAATCTGCGCAAGGAGCGCGCAAAAGCGCAGGCGGGATTGACGTTCAAACACCTGACTGGCGAGGCCATCACGGAACAGGATTGGGACGCGTTCTTTGAGTTCTATATGGACACCGGCTCGCGCAAATGGGGCTATCCCTATCTCAACCGAGACACGTTCACCCTGCTTGGTGAAAGGCTTGCGGATAAGATCCTGCTGATCATGGCCTATGATGGTGATGTCCCGATTGCGGGCGCGTTGAACCTAATCGGCTCAGATACTTTGTATGGACGGTATTGGGGCTGTTCCAACCCCCGCCCCTTCCTGCATTTTGAAACCTGCTATTACCAAGCCATCGATTATGCGATCGAGAACGGCCTGCGCTCCGTCGAAGCTGGCGCTCAAGGCGGACACAAGCTCGCCCGCGGCTATGCCCCTGTGACAACGCATTCAGCCCATTGGATCGCGCATAAGGGCCTGAGAGAGGCCATCGACCATTATCTTGAGCGCGAACGCCAAGCCGTTGAACATGAATCTGCTTATTTGGAAAAACGCACGCCGTTTAAAAAGGATCCAACATGACCCTGCACGCCGCCTATGACCCCGATAATATATTCGCAAAGATCCTGCGCGGAGAGATGCCGAGCGTGAAAGTCTATGAAGACGATGTCGCGCTCGCCTTCATGGATGTGTTCCCGCAAGCCGAAGGCCATACGCTGATTATTCCAAAAGACGTTGAGGTTCGCAATTTTTTAGACATGCCCACTAACAAGCTGGGTGCCTATATGGAGCGTGTTCAAACGGTTGCCCGCGCCGTTGAGAAAGCGCTGACGCCAGATGGCGTCGTTGTTACCCAATTTAATGGCGCGCCCGCTGGGCAAACCGTCTTCCACCTCCATTTCCATGTTATTCCGCGCTGGATCGACAAGAAACTCGCGGGTCACGCAAGCGGACAGATGGCAGATATGGGCGAGCTTGAAGCGCTCGCCACGAAGATCCGCTCTCACCTCGATTGAACGAGCCTCATCTTGAGCGAAGTCGAAGGATGATTCTCCGAGCCGCTCCGCCCTCGTCCTTCGACTTCGCTCAGGATGAGGGCTGTTTCGGTCCGTGAGCTCTTAAAGCCCCAACTTCTCGCGCAAGATCTTGTTCACGGCTTGCGGATTCGCTTTGCCGCCAGAGGCTTTCATGACCTGGCCAACGAACCAGCCAATTGTCTTTGGCTTCTCTTTGACCGCCGCAGCCTGATCCGGATTTGAAGCGATGACCTCGTCGACAATCGCTTCAATCGCGCCTGTATCGGTGACCTGTTTCAGGCCATGTTTCTCGACAATGTCAGCTGGATCGCCTTCGCCATCAATCATGCGTTGGAACACGTCCTTAGCGATTTTGCCTGAGATCACGTCGCTGCTGATTAGATCGATCAAACCGCCAAGCTGGACAGCCGAGACAGGGCTCGTCGCAAGTTCAAGTTCGGCTTTGTTGAGATAGCCGAACAGCTCCTGCGTCACCCAGTTTGCCGCCAGCTTAGGATCACGACCTGTCGCAACCGTCTCGTAAAAATCAGCGCTTTCCGCATCTGCGGTCAAAACCCCAGCATCATAGCGTGAAAGGCCATAATCGGCTTCGAACCGCGCGCGCTTTTGATCCGGCAGTTCCGGCAGGTTGACTTTGATCCCTTCAATGAAGGCATCATCAATTTCAAGCGGCAACAGGTCCGGATCCGGGAAGTAGCGATAATCGTGCGCATCTTCTTTTGACCGCATGCTGCGGGTTTCGCCTTTGTCAGGATCATAGAGGCGCGTTTCTTGATCAACCCCACCACCGCCTTCAACGATTTCGATCTGTCGCCGTGCCTCGTACTCGATGGCGGCTTGGATGAATCGGAACGAATTCATGTTCTTGATTTCGCAACGCGTGCCGAGGTGGCTGAAATCGCCAGTCTCGCGGAACTTCTCATAGGCACCAGCTTTACAGATCGAGACATTTACGTCTGCGCGCAGATTGCCCTTTTCCATATCACCGTCGCACGTCCCAAGCGCAACCACGATGGATTTCAGCTTTTTGACATAAGCAGCAGCTTCCAAGGGCGTGCGGATATCTGGCTTCGAGACAATTTCCATCAAGGCAACGCCGGACCGGTTCAAATCGACATAAGTCGCGGTCGGATCCATATCGTGGATCGACTTGCCCGCATCTTGCTCGAGGTGAAGGCGCTCGATCCGTACAGAAAACGCATAAGCCGGGTCGCCATGCGCGGGCTCCACATCTACCTCGATCTCGCCTTCGCCGACGATTGGGTGCGCAAACTGGCTGATCTGATAGCCTTGCGGCAGATCTGGATAGAAATAATTCTTGCGATCGAAGCGTGAATATTTGTTGATCTGAGCGTTCAGGCCGAGGCCGGTTTTAACCGCCTGCTCAACACAGAACTTATTGATCACGGGCAGCATGCCAGGCATCGCCGCGTCGACCAGGGAGACATTTTGGTTCGGCTCTGCACCGAACTGAGTTGAGGCGCCTGAAAACAGCTTGGCATTCGACGCGACTTGCGCATGAACCTCAAGCCCGAGCACGACTTCCCAGTCACCCGTGTCGCCTTTTAGCGTATATGTCGGACGATCACTCATCGCCTTTTTCCTCATTCGTTTCGTCTGTGTGTTTAGCGCGCTTCTCAGCCGCTTCAACCCGTGCCCGTCTTTCCGCGAGGCGGCGATCGATGGCGTGTTCTTTTCGTCCAAAGATCGGCAAACCTGTCATAAAGGATGTGCCCTCCTGGAATTCTTTTTTCTCCAAATACCGATCAACAATCATCGCAATTCGGAAAGCAACATAGGCCGCCGCAATCAAGGTCATCGCCCAAATATGGCGCGACCGTTCATGAAATGGATCCGCTCCGAAATTAAACGCCGCGAGCAGCATGATGCCCACGCATATGACAAAGATCGATGCCATCAGGATGAGAAAGCGTCGGCTCATCGCGCTAGTCTACCACCACTTCTCCGGCTTTGCGACAAACCCTGCCGCCTCCTCAATTGCGCCAGCGACGCGGAAACAGGCCGCTTCATCCAGCGCTTTGCCAATCACCTGAAGCCCTAGGGGCAGACCGTCATTGTCGACGCCAGCTGGCACCGAAATGCCAGGCAGTCCCGCAAGGTTCGCCGTCACCGTGAAAATGTCGTTGAGATACATTTGAACCGGATCATCGGTCTTCTCGCCATAGGCAAAAGCGGCACTTGGGCAGGTTGGCGTGAGCAGCGCATCAACGGTTTCGAACACGGTTTCAAAATCCTGAAGGATCCGCGTCCGAACTTTTTGGGCGCGCAAATAGTAGGCGTCATAATATCCTGACGAGAGAACATAAGTCCCGATCATCAAGCGGCGTTGCACTTCAGCGCCGAACCCTGATGCGCGCGTGCCTTCATAGGTCCCGATTAGCCCATCGCCGCTTTCCCGGGCGCCATAACGCATACCGTCATACCGAGCGAGGTTTGACGAGGCTTCCGCCGGCGCCACGATGTAATAGGCCGGCAGCGCATATTTCGTGTGTGGCAACGAGACATCGACGATCTCTGCGCCCATCGATTTGAGCCATTCAATGCCCTGTTGCCAAAGCTTTTCGATCTCTTCCGGCATGCCATCAACGCGATACTCTTTCGGCACGCCAATTTTCATGCCTTTCACGCCTTTATGAACCTCTGACACCCAATCTGGCGTCTCGACATTGAGCGAGGTTGAGTCCTTCTCATCGTGCGAACACATGACTTCTGTGAGAAGCGCTGCATCCGTGACGGTCTTCGCAATAGGGCCAGCTTGGTCGAGGGAACTCGCAAACGCGACCATGCCCCAGCGCGAGGCTCGGCCATAGGTGGGCTTGATCCCTACGGTTCCTGTAAATGCAGCGGGTTGGCGAATGGAGCCGCCCGTGTCGGACGCTGTCGCCGCCAGGCAGATATCGGCTGCCACGGCAGTTGCTGAACCGCCCGAGGATCCACCAGCGGTCAGCGTTGCATTACTTCCGCCTCGGCGCCATGGATTAGACGGCGGACCAAACCGTGAGGTTTCGTTAGACGAGCCCATCGCGAACTCATCCATGTTGAGCTTGCCCAACATAACAGCGCCTTCGTCCCACAGATTCTGGGTCACAGTGCTTTCATAAGTCGGGGTGAACTCGCCCAATATGTTTGAGCACGCCGTGGTGCGGACGCCTTTGGTACAATAGAGGTCTTTGATCCCGAGCGGGGCGCCATCAAGTCGGCCCGCTTTGCCGTCTGCCCGCCGGGCATCTGAGTCAGCGGCCATTGCAAGCGCCTGATCTGGGGTTTCAACCACATAGGCATTCAGTGAGGCATTTGAGGCCGAAATCGCGTCAACAAAAGCCTGCGTTAGCTCGACGCTAGAATAGTCGCCTTTGTCCAAACCATCTAAGGCTGACGTTAAAGTGAGTTTTGTCAGATCGCTCATGCGAGCTCCCGTCTTCAAATCTTAAATTCAGGCGACTTCGTATGCCGCCTTGGGGGCTAAATACAAGCTTTAAACGCGGTTGTTTCCAGTTCATCGTTGTCTTGCATTCAGGGTCACTATGATTTGATTGGAAAGCTCCCAGCGTAACCGTATCATCTATCACAGCCAAAGGAGCTGCTATGTTGTCCCACCGTATAGCCTTTGCCGCCACGCTCTTTGTCGTTTCGGCATGTGCCACTGACCTCACACCCGAACAACTCGAAGCGCGCGAAAAAGAGAAAGCCGAACAGGTTTTCGCGAATGATCCACGGCGCGGCGACGAAGTTAAACGGCTCTGTTTCGCGAGCCAGATTGATGGCTTTGGAGAAACCACCAAACGCGCCGTCGTCGTCAGCGAAGGATTAGACGACTATTTGATCGAGACCTTTCCGGGCTGTTTCGACTTGGACTGGGCGCAAGGCTTGGCAATCGATTCGACCTCGAGCTGCCTGACCAAAGGCGATCGCTTGTTTGCTTTCGACTCGCCGTTTGGAAATCATTCTGGCAGCGGGATCCAACAATCCTGCCGCGTTAAAGCGATTTATGAATGGGATCGGGATGCCGACAAAGAAGGCGATGTCGAGTCTGAGGGTTCTGATGAACCAGCGGAAGACGTCGAAACGGCAGAGGCCAAATAGCCTCTATTCGACGGCTTTCGGCACAACGAAGAAGCCTTCATCGGTCTTCGGTGCGTTGGCCAAAACCTGGTCCTGAATGCCGCCATCACTGACCACGTCGTCGCGCATTGGCAGTTTCGCTGCGACGACGGAGGTCATCGGCTCGACGCCTTCAATATCAACTTCATTGAGCTGCTCAATCCAGCCCATAATGCCGCTTAGCTCACCCGCGAGGGTTTCGAGCTTATCTTCAGGCACGGCGATCCGGCTCAGGCGCGCAACTTTGCGAACATCGTCTTTGGTAACACTCATCGACTGGCAACTCCGATTGACCGGCGCAGCGATACGCGCCAGTGAGCGGGAAGACAAGCCCATGCCTGAACTCGACCTCACCCAGTTTCCGAAATCCGGCCCCCTGCTCGGCATTGACCCAGGTGCTAAATCAATTGGCATCGCCGCCTCTGACGGTTTGCGGATGATTGCGACCCCGATTGAGATTATTCCGCGAGGACGCAAGCTGCGGCCATCTCTGGAGACGCTGTTTGACCTCTATGATGAGCGCGGCTGTTGCGGCCTGATTGTTGGGCTGCCGCTAAATCTCGATGGCAGCTCCGGCCCGCGCGTCCAGGCGGCGAAAGCGCTGGTCCATAATATTCTGCAATTCCGCGATGTCCCCCTAGCCTTTCAGGATGAACGTTTATCCAGCGCTGAGGCTGAGCGGGTGATGATTGATGCGGATCTAAGCCGGGCGCGGCGCGCTGAAGCGATTGACGCGTCAGCGGCGGCAATCATCCTGCAAACCGCGCTAGATCGTTTAGCTAACGCTGGCTAGCGCAACACGGCGTCGAGCAAGGCGCCGAGCCGTTTGGCGAATTGATCGCGATGGATTTCCTGACTGCGCGATAGAACCTCGAACTCGCTGCCGCGAGATAAGGCGACCAACATCCGCGCTGCTTCCAGTGGGCGGCTCGCTCCTAATCGCTCCAATGGATCCGACAACCAGCTCTCGAGCGTTCGCGACCAAGCGGCCACGCGCATCCGCATCGCATCATCGCGCCCAGCGAACAGCACCATCTCATATTCGATAGCTTCTAAGCCAGACTGCGCTGGGCTGAGCGTTGTCATACCGCCAAGAAACCGAATGAAATCGTCTTTGGTCTCTACGGGGCGATTGGTCAGCGTCTCGACCAAGGTGCGCTGATAATCATCGATATAAAGCGAGAACGCATCCCGCACGAGATCTTCGCGCGTTGCAAAATGGTAGGTTGTGGTGCCAGGCGACACGCCCGCTACTGCTGCGACTGCACGATGAGTCACTTTGTCGACGCCTTTGGTCGAGATGATTTCCAAGGCCGCACGCAGAATACGCTCGCGATTAGCGCCTCTTGGGCCAGATTTTCGCGTGCCTGCTTCGGACATGTCTTTCGACCCTTTAGTACAAATGTGCGATCATTACGGTTTCGTATTGTTTCCGCTTCTGGCTTCATAAGAAATGGGGCGCATTTGACAAGCGATGCAAGCAAAGTCTCACATCTGAACGAAGGTTGTCGGTCCCTTGACGCATCGAGCGGTGCGCGTTCAATGAGCCGCAATGAATGAGGGCTGAGCATGATTTGGTATCTGGCTGCAATAATTGTGGGCTATGGGCTCGGCTCCATCCCGTTTGGGCTGCTGATCACACGAGTGGCAGGTCTCGGGGATATTCGAGAGATCGGCTCCGGCAATATTGGCGCAACCAATGTTTTGCGCACAGGTCGCAAGGACTTGGCGCTGGCAACGCTCTTGCTCGATAGTTTTAAAGCGGGTCTTGCGGTCTGGCTGATGGCAACCGTCAGCGGGCAACGCAATGTCGGATTGATTGCTGGAGCCATCGCCTTTTTGGGCCATTGCTATCCGATTTGGCTCGGCTTCAAGGGCGGCAAAGGCGTGGCGACATATGCGGGATTGCTCGTCTTCGCCTCTCCACTGGCTTTAGCGGTCGGCGCGCCGATATGGCTCGGCCTGTTCGCTCTGACGAGAATTTCGTCCCTTTCGGCTTTGGTCGCCGCAGCGATTGTTCCGTTCGGCGCCTATCTACTCGGCGAGACGAAATTTGCTGCCGCCACGCTTTTAGGATTAAGTGTGCTGGTGTTTTGGACACATCGCGAAAACATCAAACGGCTTCTCGCGGGGACTGAGCCTAAATTTGGGAGTAAAACCAAATAGCTAACAGTCTTGGGGGACTGAGCACAGAAGAAATCCTCGATTGGTTGCAGCTGGCGCGCACACCGCGCATTGGGCCGGTCACGTTTTTCCAACTCCTGGCAAAGTTTGGGTCGGCATCCAATGCGATCGACGCCCTGCCCTCGCTCACACGCGGGCGAGCCGCGAAAGCGGTCGCTGCACGAGCAGACATCGCGCGTGATTTCGAAGAAACACACAAAATGGGCGGACGGATCTTGTGCGCCGCAGAGACAGATTATCCGCCTCTTTTAAAACAGCTTTCTCCGCCGCCGCCGGTCTTATCCGTTAAAGGGCGAATGGACATTTTCACCCAGCGAACGGTGGCCATTGTCGGCGCGCGCCAGGCTTCGGCTGCGGGTCGAAAGATGGCGCGGGACATCGCTAGCGATCTGTCAAAGGCTGGCTATGCCGTGGTATCTGGACTGGCGCGCGGGATTGATGGCGAAGCCCATGCCGCCAGCCTAGAAGGAGGAACTATTGCCGTTTTGGCGGGCGGTTTGGATCACATCTACCCGCCGCAACATCAGCGCCTCTATGACGCGATAGGCCAATACGGTTTACTGGTCAGCGAAAGCCCAATCGGCCACCGCGCCACCGCGAAAGATTTCCCTCGCCGTAACCGAATCATTACGGGCCTGTCCGAAGGCGTCGTCGTTATCGAGGCGGCGGAGCGCTCTGGATCTCTGATTTCAGCCCGCACAGCGCTGGAACAGAACCGGGAAGTGATGGCGGTGCCGGCCTCGCCGCTAGAAGCCCGGTCCGCTGGGAGCAACCGACTCCTTCGCCAAGGCGCGATCCTCGTACGCAACGCTGAAGACGTGATCGAAGCGCTCGCTGCGCCCCTTATGCGTTCCATTCAGGCGCCGCCGCCAACCGATTTCGAAGATTTCGATGCGACCGAACCGCTCCCAGCCGATCAAGTCGAAGCGGTGAAGCTCGCGCTCGGTCCAAACCCGATGCCGATCGCTGAAATCGCACGGGTCGCGAACATTGGATATGCAAGATGCGCGATGATCTTGGTCGAGCTAGAACTCTCTGGCATGGCGGTGACCTATGCCGGCGGGTTTGCCTCATTGGCGCTGGAAAGCCACAGCTGACTGCTATTTAACGCGTAAGCGGGTTCGCATCACTGGACGCTGGCAAGCGCACGTTCTAAGCGGAATGGACCTTAGAGTACGGAGCCACGGCATGCGCAAATGGACTTGTTTTCTGCTTTTGGCAGCAAGCGTTGCGCAAATCGAAGCAGCTTTCGCTCAAGAACCGGCCGAAGATCCCATTCCAGAAACCACTCAGGAAGCGGCTGAAGACGTCATCGTACAAGAACCTGTCGAAGATGCGCCCATCGATGATGCCGAACAAATATCGCGCCAGGTCGGCACGGTGGTGCTCGATGCGGACAATATCTTCGTCAATGAAGACGAGAATACGGTTGTTGCCGAAGGCAATGTTGAAGCGAAATATGAAGGCCGGGTCCTGATCGCGGACCGGCTCATCTATGACCGCAACACCGATAAAGTCCGCGCCATGGGCAATATCGTGATCATCAATGCAGATGGATCACAGAGCTTTGCCGACGAGATTGAAACCGATTCCAGCCTCGCAGACGGCTTCGTCATTGGATATTCCACGCGGATGCCAGATGGCGGTCTGGCGGTTGCGGAATCTGCGGTCCGGACCGCCGAGGGCTATAACGCGCTTGATAAGATTGTTTATACCTCGTGCGAAGTTTGCGACGAGAATGACCGCCCAACCTGGGCGCTGCGAGCGCGGCGCGCGGTGTTGGATGAAGAAGCGCAAATGATGTCGTATCGCGATGCGGTGCTTGAGATTGCCGGTGTCCCGGTCTTCTATTTGCCCTTCTTCGCGCACCCAGATCCAAATTCTGAACGCCGCTCTGGCCTCTTGCAGCCAGACTTCGGAACCTCATCGAAACTCGGCGTATTTTACGAACAACCCTATTATTGGGCGATCTCGCCCTACCAAGATCTAACCATTTCGCCGAAAGTCATGGCCAATGTTAATCCGCTGGTCGAGATGCAATATCGCAAGCGGTTCTGGTCTGGTTCGTTGTCGGCGAATTTCAGCTTCACCCAAGAACAAGAATTTGATTCAGACGGTGAAAAGTTCGGCGATAACGAGTTTCGCGGCCACTTGTTTGCGGAAGGCGGCTTTGCGATTCGACCCGGCTGGCGCTGGGGCTTTGCCCTCGAGCAAGTGAGCGATGACCTCTATACCCGCCGCTACGATATTGAGGGCGAAAATGACAAACGCGGGCTCTATGCCGGACAACCGCGCTATTTGCTCAACCAACTCTATACCCAAGCGCAAAGCACCGATTGGTATGTTGAAAGCGCCTTACTGACCTTCGAAACCAATCGTGAAGGCGATAGCGATGCGCGTTTGCCGCGGGCGCTGCCACTGATGTTTGGTGAGAAGCTCTATGATTTCGGTGATTTCGGTCAGCTGGCGCTATCAGGCTCAACCGCCATTCTCGAGCGTGAGCTGGGCGTTGATAGCTATCGCGCCTCGACGGGAGCGGATTGGTCGACGTCGCATGTCATGAATAATGGCCTCTTGCTCTCCCCATTCGCCGAAGGGCGGTTCGACTATTATCAACTCGACAATGTTCCCAGCGGTGCGTCGAATGTGTCGCGCGGGGTCGCAACCCTCGGAACACGCGTGTCTTATCCGCTTTATCGGCCTGGTAAATCTGTCGACATCATCATCGAACCCGAAGCCCTTGTTGCTTACGGTACCGCAGGGACCAATGACCCAGATATTCCGGTGGAAGACAGCTTATTTTATGAGCTAGACGAAACCTCCTTGTTCGAAGCGAATGCTGCCTCTGGCTTCGACACTTATGAGGGCGGCAGCAAAGCGTCTCTCGGCGCTTCTATTTCTGCGCGGTGGAAAAACGGCATGTCGATCTCGGCCCTCGGCGGTCGGCGTTGGCGGGATACGTCAGATCCGGTTTTTGATGTCGGATCGAACTTGGATGGTACGGTCTCGGACTGGGTCGCTGGCATCTCGGCGAATTTTGGAAAAGGGCTCACAATTGAAACACGCGTCCGTCTCGATGATGACAGTTTCGCTCTGAACCGAATTGATGCGCGGCTCAGAACAAATCTTTGGCGTTTCCGTAGCAATACAAGGTATTACAGCATTTCTGGAGACGTTACAGATTCTGGCTTTAGCGATGAGGGCATCGAAGTCTCAGCCGACTTCAAAGTCACTGATAATTACTACCTTCTCTACAGTCTCAACCGCGACATTTCGGGGCGTTCAAACCTGAATGGACGGATCAGTGATCCTGCAGATATCCGCCAAACCGTGGGGGTTGCCTATGAAGATGACTGCTCACGCTTTGAAATTTTCTTCGAGCGGTCAGAGGCACGCGACCGAGATCTCGGTCCCGAGGATTCCATCAAGTTCCGATTCGCCTTAAAAACGCTGGGAGATTTCGGCTCAGCCGACGTCGATTAGAGTATCCATCGCAGTCTCGACACATTACAGCCACGTCCGTTGCGCATTGTTCAGCAGACGTTATGTTTCGCGCATTAGATTACGTGGGTCTGGGACCTGCAGGAGATAGAGTATGCTTCGATCAATCACGCTTGCTTCAATTATGGCGTTCGCCGGATGCGCCACGCTGTCAGCACAAGAGGTCGCTCCCGCTGCGCCTGAAGTGCAGCAAATTGAAGGCATTGTGGCGGTCGTAAATGACGATCCGATCTCTTTTACCGATGTCAGACAACGCGCACGCTTGCTGCTCTTGAGCCTGGGCGGGCAACAGCCAACCCAAGAACAGATCCAACAATTCACCACACAAGCGCTTGAACAGCTAATCGATGAAACGCTGCAACTACAAGAAGCGGCAGAATATGAGGTGCAGGTCAGCGATGCCGATATTGCAAACTCAATCGATCGGCTCGCTTCGCAATCTGGGGTGTCGCGCGACGCGCTAATGCAGAGTTTGATCCAGTCTGGCGTAAACCCGAACAGTCTTGAAGAACAAACCCGCGCTGATATTGCCTGGCGCCGGATTATGGGCGGCCTGTATGGCTCGCGTATTCGGATTTCGGACAACCAAATCTCTGAACAATTGAAACGTTTGCAGGCCGACGCCAAAAAAGAACAATATCTCACCTCAGAAATCTTCCTCTACGCGCCCTTGGAAACCGATAAAGAACAAGCGCTTCTCGCGGCGAATTCGATTTTGGAGCAATTGCGGGCCGGCGCGCCGTTTGAAGTGGCGGCGCAGCGATTCTCTTCCGCGCCAACCGCCGCGACAGGCGGTGATATGGGCTGGATCGTGCTCGATGAGTTTGATGATGCCCGCAAAGCCGCCATTTCTGCACTGCCGGGACCAGGTCTAACGGAACCGATTGCCGTAGAAGATGGTGTTTATCTGATTAATGTCCGTAGCAAGCGCGATCCTTCTGATTCGACCACGATGGTCGATGTCACGCGCGTGACGGTGAATGATGGGTCCGAACAAAGCTTGCAAGCCGCGATTGATCAGATCGAAGATTGCGACGCGATTGAGGATGTGGTCGGCGCCGACTCCAATTTGCGCTCCGTCGGGCTGAACGATCTAGATGTCGAAGACCTCGGCCCTGAAGGGCGCTCTATGGTGCTCAACACCGAAATTGGTTCATCAACGGATATTTTCGCGCAGTCAGGAACCCTTGCCGCGATGTTTGTCTGCGGCCGCCGCGACAATGTTGAAGCGCTACCAAATCGGGATCAGATCGAAGATCGCCTTTACAGCGAACAACTCGGCATGATTTCAGAGCGCAGCCTGCGAAATCTTCGCCGCGAAGCGACGATCATCCGAAGACAGTAGTTTGGATGTGACCGGGGCTAAGACACCTCTCGCGGTCACGATGGGGGACCCTGCTGGGTGCGGGCCACAAATTACCGTATCTGCATGGAAGGACCGCGACGCGCTGGGCCTCCCGCCCTTTTTCGTCATCGCCGACCCTCGCCTGTTCGCGGGTCACGTGCCGGTCACGGAAATCTCCAAACCAAGCGATGTGCGCTCAGCATTCGGATCTGTCCTGCCCGTCCTGCCGATCGAGATGGAAGCCGGTGATCGTGTTAAAGCTGGTCATCCCAGCTCGGACTATGCGGGCGCGATCACAGAGAGTATCGCCACCGCCACAAAGCTTTGCCTCAGCGGAGACGCAGCGGCCGTCGTGACCAATCCGATTAGCAAAGCCATCCTATATGAGGCAGGGTTTACGTTTCCCGGCCACACCGAATACATCGCAGACCTTTGCTCAACGCCAGACAAGTCGATCAAACCGGTTATGATGCTCGTCGGCGGCGGGCTCAATGTTGCGCTGGCAACGATCCACGTGCCCTTGATGCGCGTGCTCGATCACTTGACTCCGGATACGCTGACAAAGACGGCCATAATCACCCATCAGGCCCTGCAACACGATTTTGGTATCGCCTCGCCGCGATTGGCATTTACCGGCCTCAATCCGCATGCGGGTGAAGGCGGAACAATCGGCTCCGAAGAGCGCGATATTATCAATCCGGTTGCGCAAGCACTGAGAAGCCGCGGCGTCGATATTTCTGATGCACGTCCCGGCGATACCGTATTTCATGAGGCCCTGTCCGGCGCCTTCGACGCCGTCATCGCGATGACCCATGATCAAGGCCTTATCCCCGTGAAAACACTCGACATGTGGGGCGGCGTGAACACGACGCTGGGTCTGCCCATTATCCGCACCAGCCCTGATCACGGCACGGCCTATGAGGCCGCGGCCGAGGGCACTTGTCGCCCTGACAGTTTGATCGCGGCGCTGAGGCTCGCCGACAAAATGGCGAAACAGCGAGCGCAGTCGCATGACTGACCGCCCTGACCTGACTCAAGCCCGCGCGCGCAAAGCGCTGGGACAGCATTTCCTGTTCGATCCAGATATCCTGAGGCGCACCGCGCTCGCGGCAGGCTCAGTTGAGGGTCGTGATGTCATCGAGGTTGGTCCGGGGCCCGGCGGGCTGACACGCGCGCTTCTGGATGCCGGCGCGAAAACCCTCACCTGCGTCGAAGCGGATGAAAGATTTGCCGCCGCGTTGAATGCTTGGCCGGAGGCTGAAAGCGGACGATTGCGCGTGCTGCAACATGATGCGCGCAAAGTGGAATGGGAGCGCCTTCACGCCGTAGCCGAAGCCACGCAGCCGGTAATGATTATCGCCAACCTACCCTATAATGTCGGCACACCGCTTTTAGTGGATTGGCTCAAAGCCGGCGACTGGCGCGGCGAGATGGCCTTGATGTTTCAGAAGGAGGTGGCCGAGCGGACGTGCGCGCGACCCGGCGACCGTCACTATGGTCGCCTTGCGGTTCTTACCGCCGGGGTTTGCGATGCCGCGATCTCGTTCACGCTACCGCCTGGTGCATTTCGTCCGCCACCGAAAGTCGACAGCGCTGTGGCGGTGTTCCGGCCCTTAAGCAAAAACGCGCGTGTCAAAGATCTCGCAGCGCTCGAGAAAGTGGCAACTGCAGCTTTCGGGCAACGGCGAAAAATGCTGCGAGCATCACTCAAACCACTCGCTAAAACCGTCCAGCTTGACGCTGTGCAATGGTTAGAATCCTGCGACATAGATCCAACCGCACGCGCCGAAACGCTCACCCAGATTCAGTTTCGAGCTTTGGCAGGTAAGTTTGGGGAGGCGCAGCATGCGCATAAGGCTTGATCACAGGGACCTCTCATTAGAGCTCGATCCTGCCGCGGGTGGGTCGGTGAGCAGCTTCAAACATAACGATTTAGAGATCCTCCGGTCTGCGCCGTCGCGCATCGGACCGGCTTTTGATCCCCGCAACTATTCGGCTTTTCCGATGGTTCCTTATGTTGGGCGAATTCATAATGGGCGCTGCCATGTCAGCGGAAACCAGATCCAATTGCATCCAAACCTGCCTCCCGAACCCCATTCCATCCACGGCTTTGGATGGCAGACAGCGTGGAAAATCGAGAATCAAACGCAGACCAGCGCGCGGCTTGTTCATGTTCACGACGCCGATGCTTGGCCTTGGACTTATACCACCTCGCAGACATTCCAGTTGGAGGATGAGAGTTTAGTCCTAGACATGGAGCTCACCAACCAAGGCCCAGATGCGATGCCTGCAGGATTAGGGTGGCATCCCTATTTCTATCGCAAAGACGCAACGCTCAAGCTTCCGACCACGCACGAATGGCAGCCAAATGAAGAGACCGGTGAAAACCTACCGGTGCCGATCGAGCCTGAGGCCGATTTAACGCCAGGGCGCCGAGTGGAAGATTTAAAGTTGGACACAGCGTTTCGAGTTGCTGAGCCGGTCATTCGGATGTCGTGGCCCACACACGCTGTGACGATGGTCTCAGATCCAGTCTTTGCGAATGCGACGATCTATGTGCCGCCCGGCGAAGACTATTTCTGCGCTGAGCCGATCACGCATGCGCCGAATGCGGTGAACGGTGCGCTTGCAGACGATGTGACAGGGCAACGCTGGCTCGCGCCAGGTGAAACGCTACGCGGTACAATTAGGCTAACTGTGGCGCGCTAGAGCTCGCCCAGCAAACGCCGGACGTGATCTTCGAGCTTGTGTTCACGCAGACGTTTTGTGCGCTCAACCAGTAGGATTCGGCGGAGCTTTTCATACGCTTCTTGCAAATCGTCATTGACGATACAGTAATCATATCGCCGCCAATGCAAGATCTCAGCTTGGGCATCCCGCATCCGGCGCGCGACCATATCCGGCGTCGACCCTTCGCGGGCCGCGAGGCGCTGTTCGAGCGCTTCAATGCTCGGCGGCAATACAAAGACCGAGACGCAATCATTCGGCATCTGATCGTGCAAAGCGTCAGCGCCCTGCCAATCCACATCGAAAAGAACGTCATTGCCGATCTCGAGTTGCGCGACCGTGTCCGCGCGCGGCGTGCCATAGTAACGATCGAAGACTTTCGCCCATTCTAAGAACTCGCGGCCAGCTATCATTTCGCGAAACTCGGTTTCAGTTCGGAAATGATAATCAATCCCGTCTTTCTCGTTCGGGCGCGCTTCGCGGGTGGTGGCAGAGACCGACAGCACAACGTCTTCAAACTCTTTCATGAGCATGCGCGCGAGCGTGGTCTTTCCAGCACCTGACGGACTGGAAATGACCAGCATGAGGCCACGGCGCGGGTCTTGGTCAGCGCTATTCGACATTCGCGGCTTGCTCCTTGAACTGATCAATCACGCTTTTGAGCGCAAGACCGGCATTCGTCAAATCTAAGGATGCAGACTTTGAGCAAAGCGTGTTGGCTTCTCGGTTCAGTTCTTGCGCCAGAAATCCAAGGTCTCGGCCAACGGCGCCATCGCTTTTCAACAGATCTTCGCCCCGGCTGATGTGAGCGCCAAGGCGATCAAGCTCTTCCGTGACGTCTGCTTTCGCCGCCAATACGGCGATTTCCGTCGCCAAACGTTCGTCCGAAACCGCGCCTTCACTGTCAAACTCCGCGATCCGTTCGCGGTATTTATCTGCGATCAATTTCCTTTGTTCTTCAGCAAATTCAGTGGCTTGTTTAGTAAAATTCGCCATCTCGGACAAATGTCCGGTTAGCATGCCGTGCACGTCTTCGCCTTCTTTGCCGCGCGCTGACGCTAAGCCTTCGATCAGCTTATGCCCTGATGCGATTAAGGCATCGACCGCACCATCAATCTTCGCCAAATCCCTTATTGACGTCGACTGGGCCTCCACAACGCCTTTGATGCCCATCAGCGTTGCGAGCGCCGGTCCAGTCGCCATCGTTCCATCTGCCGTCTCATAGGCTTTTACCAGGGTCTGTAATACAGACTCATTGACCGCAATCTTGTCAGATCCCGTCAGCTCGATCCGCAACCCGATTTGCAGATTGCCGCGATGAAACTGAGCGCTGACGGCTTTGCGCATCGCTTGCTCAATCACTTCGAGCCCAGACGGCACATTTAAGCGCACATCAAGGCCCTTACCGTTTACGCTGCGCGCTTCCCAACTCCATGTTCCCCATGCCGCTTCGCCGCTTTCTCGCGCGAAGCCGGTCATCCCTGATAAGGCCATCAATTCTCCCGTTCGCGGGCAATCTCGCCCCGCTCAAAGCGGCGATAGGCCGCCACATTCTGTTGATGCTCGGCATAGGTCTTCGCGAAGAGATGTCCACCTCTGCCATCAGCAACGAAGAACACATAATCGGTTTCCGGTGGATTGAGCACGGCAGCAATCGCGTCCCGTCCGGGATTACAAATCGGGGTCTTTGGCAGACCGTCGATTTGATAAGTATTCCAGTCGGTCTTGCGATCGATTTCGGAGCGATACAGCGTGCGGCGCTGTCCCTGGCGATTGTAAAGTGGTTCGCCTTGGGAAACGCCGTAAATAATCGTCGGATCGCTCTCTAGACGCATGCCCTTTTTCAAGCGGCCAACAAAGAGACCCGCTACCAATGGGCGCTCATCGGCACTGGCCGTTTCTTTCTCAACCACGGAGGCGAGAATGACCGCTTCATACGGCGTCGTGATGGGCAAACCATCTTGCCGGTCATCCCACAATTGCTCGAGTAACGCGTCCTGGGCCGCCTCCATCCGCTCAATGAACTGCGTACGCGTTGTTCCAGCCCCAAACGCATAGGTATCAGGCAGCAGAACGCCTTCTTCGAAACTCCGTTCCGGCATATCGCCAACAAGATCATCGGCCGCCTCGACCCGGCGTAGGATTTGTGCCGTCGTCAGGCCCTCAGGAATGGTGAGGCGAAATTCAATCACCTTCCCTTCGACGAATTGAGTGAGGATTTCCACGACACTGGCCCGGGCCGGCACAACATAGGAGCCCGCCTTGATGTCGCTCTCAACATCATCCAATCGCGCCTGCAGACGCAGGATCCGTCTATCTTCAATGAGGCCAAGGCTCTCAAGCCGGTTAGCAACGCTGGCAAGGCCTTCCCCCCGCTCAATCGTAAATTCCATTTCTTGACTAAGGGGGCCTGGCTTTGCGACTTCGCCTTGCAACCAGAACCAGCCATATCCGATCGCCGCGCCACCTAAAATGGCGCCGACCAGAACCAGCGCGAAGAGTGCTTTTATAAAACGCATTTAGACCTTCTCAAAACTCAGGGCCCCAGCGTTATTTTGGTCGCTTTAGTCGGGCGACTAGTCAACCTGCTTCAAAATTAAGGATGCGTTGGTTCCGCCAAAACCAAATGAATTGGTCATTGCGGCGCGAACCGGAGCCTTCTTAGCTTTGTGCGGGATCAAATCGATCGGCGACTCAACACTTGGATTGTCCAAGTTCAAAGTCGGCGGCATGACCTGATCGCGGATGGCCAAGGCGCAGAACGCCGTCTCAATCGCCCCAGCCGCGCCGAGCAAATGCCCGACCGCAGATTTCGTAGAAGACAGAGACAGGTTTTTCGAGTGGTCGCCAAATAGGCGCTCAACGGCGCCGACTTCACCCTCATCACCGCGTGGTGTCGAGGTGCCGTGGGCGTTGACATAGTCGATTTGGTCAAGCGTGAGGCCTGGATTGCGCTCGGCATGACCAGCCGCCATTTTCATGGCGCGGTAACCGCCCTCAGCGCCTTCCGCAGGAGCTGTGATGTGGTGCGCATCGCCCGTGAGGCCATATCCGGCCACCTCAGCATAGATTTTAGCGCCACGGGCTTTGGCGTGCTCATATTCTTCAAGCACGAGAACAGCGGCACCTTCACCCATAACAAAACCATCACGACCCTCATCATAAGGACGCGAGGCACGTTTGGGTTCATCATTATATTTGGTCGACATCGCTTTGGCTGAGCAGAAACCCGCAATCGCTAGCTCACAAATCACAGCTTCAGATCCGCCAGCCACCATGACGTCCGCATCGCCGTATTGGATCAGACGCGCTGAATCACCGATGGCGTGGGCGCCGGTCGCACAAGCTGTAACGACCGAATGGTTCGGGCCTTTAAAGCCGTGTTTGATCGAAACTTGGCCTGAGGCCAAATTGATCAATGCCGAGGGAATGAAGAAAGGGCTCACTTTGCGCGGCCCGTTCTCGTATAGATTGATCGACGAGTCATAGATGCTTTGCAGACCGCCAATACCCGATCCAATCAGAACGCCTGTGCGCTCTTGTTGCTCATCGGTTTCAGCAACCCAACCTGAATCTTGGACAGCTTCTTCAGCCGCGCCAATCGCATACAGGATGAATTCATCAATGCGTCGTCTTTCTTTCGCGCTTGCCACGCTATCTGGGTCAAACGCATGCGGGTCGTCTTCAGATCCGCCGCCGCGGCCATCTTTGTAGGGGACTTGGAAAGCAATCTTACAAGCAGTGTTTTCCGGATCGAATGTATCGATCGGTCCTGCTCCAGATTCCCCAGCGATTAAACGCTCCCAGCTCGCCTCTCGATTTGCAGCGAGGGGCGAAATGATTCCGATTCCTGTGATGACAACGCGGCGCATCTATCAACCTCTATCCGATATGGGCGTTGATGTGAGAGACCGCATCACCAACGGTGCGGATGTTTTCCTGCACGTCGTCAGGGATCTCAATGTTGAATTCTTCTTCAAACGCCATGACCAGCTCGACCAGGTCGAGTGAGTCTGCGCCGAGATCGTCGATAAAGCTTGCGCTCTCTACAACTTTGTCACCTTCAACGTCGAGATTTTCGACAACGATTTTTTTAACACGCTCAAGAACGTCAGACATGGATACCTCTCTGATATTGTCTGATGGATAGGCTTCTGTGGGCCATGGTGTTGCCGTTAGCACACACTTTGCGACAACGCCAAGCCCTGCATACTGCGGAAAGTGTAATGACGATGGGGCAATCCCCTAGATCATCGCCATTCCGCCATTCACATGTAGGGTTTGTCCCGTCATATATGAAGCTTCGTCAGAGGCGAGATATACAGCTGCCGCTGCAATATCTTTTCCAACCCCAAGGCGCCCAGACGGAATTTGGCCCAGAAGCAGCTCCTTTTGAGCGTCTGGCAGCACATCCGTCATCGGTGATTCGATAAATCCGGGCGCGATTGTATTCGCCGTTATTCCGCGGCTCGCAACTTCTTGGGCGAGCGATTTGGTGAAGCCGATCATGCCGGCTTTTGATGCGCAATAATTCGATTGGCCTGGGTTTCCGGTGACCCCAACAATGGATGCAATTCCGATAATCCGGCCGCCACGCGCTTTCATCATTGGACGTACGGCCTTGCGGCAAAGCCGGAAGTAACTTTCCAAATTCACACGGATAATGTCTTGAAAATCCTCATCTTTCATCTGCATGAGCAGCTTATCGCGCGTCACCCCAGCATTGGCGACGAGAATATCTAGCTTGCCGCCGGCTTCGATTGCTTGGCCGACTAACGCATCGGCTTGCTCTGGATCTGAAAGATCGCAAGGCGCAATATGCGTTCGTTCGCCGAGTTCGCTGGCAAGAGCTTCGAGTTTTTCAACCCGGCGTCCTGACAGAACGACTTCTGCGCCTGCTGCATGCATGGTGCGGGCGATGGCTTCGCCAATGCCGCCCGTTGCGCCTGTGACGAGCGCGGTTTTTCCGCTCAGTTCGAACATATTCGCTCTCCTGCCTTTATTCAGCGTTTAGCCGTTCTGCGACGGCCTCGATTTCTTCTGGTGTACCCATGGTGAGGCCCTCGAGCGAACGAACCGTGCGGCGGTTCATCACGCTCAAAACTTTTCCGGCGCCAGCTTCGATGGTGACCTCTACGCCTTCTGCGGCCATGAATTGAACCGATTCGGTCCATCGAACCTGTCCGGTAACCTGATCAATCAATTGCTGGCGGATCGCACCGGCATCTGATCCTGCGGCCGCGGTGACATTCGCCACAAGCGGCGCAGAAGGTGATTTGATCTTAATGTTGGACAGAGCTTCCGCCATCGCATCCGCAGCCGGCTGCATCAATGAACAATGGAAGGGCGCGGACACAGGCAGCAGAACCGCTTTCTTCACGCCGGCTTCTTTTGCGCCAGAAATCGCCAGTTCAACCGCGGCCTTGGCACCTGAAATCACAATTTGACCCGGCGCATTGTCATTCGCAATCTCGCAAGGCCCTTCAGATGCACCTGCTGCGCACAGACCAGCCGCCTGTTCAGGGCTCGCGCCCAAAAGCGCAGCCATGGCCCCTTCTCCGGCGGGGACAGCGTCTTGCATCGCATTGCCCCGGATCCGCAGCACTTTCGCGCAATCGCCAACTGAAATCGCGCCAGCCGATGCAAGCGCGGAATACTCACCGAGCGAGTGGCCCGCTATAAAAGCGGCCTTATCAGCGCCAATGCCATGGGCTTCTTCCAGAGCGCGCATCGCGGCGACGCTGACGGCCATTAATGCAGGCTGGGTATTGGCGGTGAGCTTCAGCTCATCCTCAGACCCGGACCAGATCAGACCCGACAAGTCCTGACCAAGGGCCGCATCTACTTCTTCAAAAACAGCTTTCGCAGACGCGAAATTGTCGGCGAGGTCTTTGCCCATCCCGATGAACTGGCTGCCCTGTCCGGGGAAGATAAACGCAAACTTGCTCATATGCGCTCCTATACTCGATTTGGCGCCCGCTTAAGACGCTGCGCCGATATGCGCAAGTATCAGGTGGCGTTCGCTTTGGTCACGGTTTACTTTCCTGATGACGAATGGAGGCGCAAGATGATTGATCAAAAGTCCAAAGGCGAAGCTTTCCAGGCGCTGCATGACACTGGGTGTTTTATCATTCCTAATCCATGGGATGTCGGAACCACAAAATTGATGACCAATATGGGATTCAAGGCTCTGGCGAGTACGAGTTCGGCCTTTGCTCGCTCGACCGGCGTGAATGATTATGAACTCAGTCGCGATCAGGTGATTGCCCATGTCGGCGAGCTTTGCCGATCAACCCATCTCCCGGTTTCCGCGGATCTCGAGAACGGATTTGGAGACTCACCAGAGGCGTGTGCAGAGACGATCCGGCTGGGCGCCGATGCAGGGCTCGTTGGCGGCTCGATCGAGGATTTCACAGGCACACCGGGGCAACTATATGACATCGAGCTCGCGAAAGAGCGCGTGGCAGCTGCCGCCGAAGCCGCCCATAGCCTACCGTTTCCGTTTGTCTTGACCGCTCGTGCGGAAAACCACTTCACGGGTGATGGAGATCTCGCTGACAGCATCAAACGTCTGCAAGCCTATCAAGAAGCGGGCGCGGATGTTCTCTATGCTCCCGGCCTTCGCAGTCTGGCCGATATTCGAAGCGTGCTTGATTCAGTCGATCGTCCTATCAATGTCCTGCGTGGCCCTAAAGAGGGGCTCGTCCCGATCGCCCAATTGGCCAATATGGGAGTCCGACGAATTAGCCTCGGTGGGTCGCTCGGGATCCTCGCTATGGATGCAGTTTACAAGGCCGGACGAGAGCTACTCGATCAAGGCAGTTTTGACTTTACGCAAGACGGAACTCCGGCTGCCAAGATTATTAAGCTAATGGTCGATGAATAAAGGCGCTTCAGGTATTTCCACTCTGCAAGAACGGACTTGATTTTCGCCTTTGTCTGCGCTTTAAGCCGCGCTTCGCACGGTTTGCGGTCCTCGCCCTCGGAATGAGCCGAGCAAGAGGGGCCATCGTGGAAGGGTCTTCCCGCCCATCTGCGCCGCAAACCAGAACTTTGGGAAAGACATAATGGCACTATACGAGCACGTCCTCATTGCGAGGCCGGACATCTCACCTGCACAAGTTGAAGGTTTGATGGAAGAATTGTCGACCTTCCTCGACAAGCAAGGCGCGAAAGTCGCGAAGTCCGAATATTGGGGTCTCCGCAACCTTTCTTATCCGATCAATAAACAGCGCAAGGGACACTATTCCCTGCTGAACATCGACGGACCAGCTGAAGCGATCCACGAATTGGAGCGTCAGCACCGGATTTCCGACGACATCATGCGCTATATGACCATCAAAGTAGAAGAGCTCGATGAGAACCCTTCTCCGATGATGAGCCGTAAAAATCGTCGCGACGACTAGAAGAAGGAATAGACATCATGGCTTCTAGAAACACTTCGGGCATGAACATCACCAACATTCCGGCACGCCGCTCGTTTGGCCGTCGCCGTAAGGTTGATCCGTTTTCCGGCGCGAAAGCTCCGAAAATCGATTATAAAGACGTGAAGCTTCTGCAGCGCTATATTTCTGAGAAGGGCAAAATTGTTCCGTCTCGGATCACCGCTGTGAACTTCAAGAACCAGCGCAAACTGGCAAAAGCGATCAAACGGGCTCGCATGCTCGCTCTGCTGCCATTCACCGTGAAATAAGGGAGACAGACAATGCAAGTTATTCTCCTCGAACGCGTGGAAAATCTTGGCGGCCTCGGCGACGAGGTTAGCGTCAAGAACGGTTTTGCTCGCAACTTCTTGTTGCCAAAGGGCAAAGCGCTGATCGCTAACAACCAGAACCGTGCGCGGTTCGAAGCGGAACGTGATGCGCTGGAAAAGCGCAACGCGGAAGCGCGCGACGCCGCGACTAAGTCTGGCGAAGAGCTCGATGGCAACACGTTCATCCTAATCCGCCAATCTGGCGCTACAGGACAGCTTTACGGCTCCGTGTCTGCACGTGATATCGTCGAAGCTGCCGGCGATGCTGGGCATGCAATCAAGCGTGAGCAGGTTCGCCTGAATGCGCCGATCAAAACGCTCGGCCTACATGAAGTTGGCATTCGCCTTCACGCTGAAGTTCGTGTTGACGTCACCATCAACGTCGCACGTTCTGAAGATGAAGCAGAGCGTCAAGCCGCTGGTGAAGACATTATCCAGACGCTGCAAGCGGAACAGTCTGCTGCAGCGGAAGAGCAAGCTTCAGAAATGGCTGAAGCAGCCGCTGAGCTCGATACGGCGCCTGAAGGTGACGAATAAGTCGGCTTGACAGTAGCCCAAAAATTCAAAAGGCCGCTCGTTTCTGGGCGGCCTTTTTCTTTGAGATATAGATTAGAAGCTTATTGCGTAATCCGCAGAGCATTCACCTGGGCCGCGATCGATTGGAACGTGGCACTGAGGTCCAAGCCCTCCACGTGATAATAGTAAGAAATGCTGGTCGCGCATTCTTCCAGGATCCGGTCTGGTAGAGACCCAGCTCTGATTTGGAACCCGATCGTGAAGACTTGAACACCGCGGGATTTGGCTTCGTTACACGCCTTTTTAAAGCGTCCAACGCCGCTATCATTCATCGCTGAGGTTGTTGCACTGCCCCGACCGCGCGTGGTCTGCATGTTCTGACGGTTGCCTTGATTCGAGATCGCATTGGTGTGTGGCTCTCGATTTGTCGGGCGGTTGGTGTGAACATTGCCGATTGCAGGATCTTCGGGGCGGTTCTGAGCCGTGATCGCCCCATCGGTCATGATGATCATAACTTTCTGCGATTCGAGAATGTCATATTCCAGCGGTCGGCCAGCGAAATCGCCTCCAAGTTCGCCCCGGAAGCTCGGTGACAGCACTTTCAGCCCCCAAAGCGTTCCAATATCCATTCCCGTGCCGTCTGACAGGACCATTCCGTTCAGGTGGTTTTTCAATGCGGTTGGATTGTTTGAGTTCAAAAATACCGCGCTCGCATCTTCCGGGCACCACGGGTGATTATTCCACCAGCGCCAGAAATCTGGAACCTGGCCGCGACTGAAGTCAGGGATCATTTCCGTGTCATAATCGTCCTGAACCGCCTCGATACAGGTCTCTCCATCCGAGAACCGGAAGGGAGTGGTTTCGACATTGGTACCGATATCATACTCGTCCTCATCGGGATCGATAATGGTCGATGAATCGGTCGTCTGAACCGCGAATTTGGCAAACAAGCTGTCACCGATATTCACGGTTCCGCCGAACGGCACAACATTGATGGAGGTCGTATTCAGCGTGTCGGGGGTCAGCATGATGTCGATAAAGTCGGTCGACGCGGTCTTCAAACTGGTTAGGCGATTGCCCCGCATAGAGGATGAAATATCCAAGACCATCGCGATCTCGATATTTGTAATCGACTGAACTGCTTGGGATTCAACCTCAATCGTCACCCGGTCCTGACCAAAAATGTACATGATGGCCGTGTCCAAGGTCAGGCGCGCTGTTGCAGAGACATCTTTCGCATTGAGGTTGACGTTTGAGACGACGGTCACCTCCAGATCATCTGGATCATAGCCAAACTGGCTAACTTGCGACTTCATCCAGTCTTCGATCAAAACTTCTGGATCGTCCGTGTAGGATAAGTTCGCAGACGCTAGAACCGCTTGGTCCAAAAGCGAGGCCATTTGGATCTTAGCTGATTGCATGCGCGATATATCAATCGCAGAACCGGCCACGGCGAGGATTGGAATCAATGCCAAGGCAAAGATCATAACCACATTGCCGCGTTCGTTTTTGAATAGCTTATCTAACATTTTGTCATCCCACGTTGGGGAATGACCTACCTAAGAATGAATAATATCCACCTTAGGTTGCATGTGGGAATTTACATCAAATTTGATGAATTTCTGAAACCTTCCGACTAGCCCGCATGGGCTTCATAGCGAAACTCCATCATCCGAGTAAGCAAGTCGCTTTGGAAATTCCCGGGCACCGTTTTCTGCCCGATCAGCCAGGCATAGACTTCCCAATCCGGCGTCGACAGCAAGCGCTCAAACTCCGAAAGATCATCATCGTTCAATCCTGAAATATGAGCATCAGCGAACGACCCCATGAGCAAATCCATCTCGCGAAACCCGCGTCGCCATGCCCGAAATTTCAGCTTCCTGCGACGTTCGTCCAACTCAGCACTGCTCATGGCAAATTCTCCTACTCACACCAGAGATAGATCAGCGCACTCATTCTGCACAGGGATAACCTGTCGCGGGCGCAGCAGCCCCTTGTAAGCAAGGTTCAGATCGTCGCATAAAGGTTTTATGCGTGATGAGCGTCTCTTTCCTCTGTTTCAGCAGTTGAACGCCCTGCCTGGCATTGGACCAAAGCTGAAGCCTTTGCTCGAGCGATTGGTCGGAGGGGAAGCGATTTGGGATCTCTTGCTGCATATGCCCGAGCGTTGGCTAGACCGACGTCCGCGCGATAGTTTCGATGACCTCATTCCAGATGAAGTCGCGACGGTGCGAGGCGAGGTTCATGCGGTCAAAGCCCCCTATAATGACCGGGCACCGACACGGGTGCAGATGTTTGATGGGTCCGGGTTTTTGACGCTGACTTTCTTCCGCGCCGATGGTCGTTGGCTGCAAAGCCAATTTCCAGTCGGGAAGGAACGGATCGTTTCGGGTAAAGTGACCGAATGGCAGGGTGAACGCCAGATGAGCCATCCTGATTTCATCATGGATCCTGCCAAGGGTGAATTGCCGCCACCAGTTGAACCCATCTACCCGTTGACGGCAGGCCTCACCAATAAGCGCGTCCATGCCTCCGCCAAGGCCGCTTTGGAATTTGTCGACGCGAGCTGGCCAGAATGGGTCGATCCGCATCTTCTAGAGGCCCAAAATTGGCCGAGTTTCGTCGACGCTCTGACTTGGGTTCATGCCCCAGAGGCGTTTGACGAAGAGAAAATCCATCACGCCAGAACCCGCCTTGCCTATGATGAAGCGCTTGCTCGGGAGCTCAGTTTCGCGCGCGTGCGCACCACACGTCGCTCGCAATCGGCGAACTCGGTTCCGCCCCAGAGTGAGGCGCTAAATCGCCTCGTCAAAACCCTGCGCTACAAACCCACAGACGCCCAAATCAGATCCACCAAAGAGATCATGGCAGACCTTGCTGAGAGCCATCCGATGCGACGCATGCTGCAAGGGGACGTCGGTGCCGGTAAAACGCTGGTCGGCGCCTTCGCCGCTGTACAAGCTGCAGAGGGCGGGTTTCAAACGGCGTTCATGGCGCCAACTGAGGTTTTGGCGCGCCAGCAATATGACACACTGGACGCTCTGCTCTCTCCTCTCGGTTACCGGGTTTCTGTACTCACCGGTCGCGACAAGGGAAAAGCCCGTGAAGCCACGCTTATGGGCCTAGCAGATGGCACAATCCAAGTCATCGCAGGAACGCATGCGCTGTTTCAAGAGGGCGTCAGCTTCAAACGGCTCGCCATGGTGATTGTTGATGAGCAGCATCGGTTCGGCGTGGCTGATCGCATGAAACTGATGAGCAAGGGCAAAGCCCCGCACATGTTGGTCATGTCAGCGACGCCGATCCCCCGCACGCTGGCGCAAACCGTCCATGGCGACCTGGACGTCTCAATCCTCGACGAAAAACCCGCAGGTCGACAGCCGGTCGAAACGCGTGCGATCCCTGACACACGGCTCGGCGATACGGTCGATGCAGTCGGACGCGCCCTATCTCGCGGCGAGCGGGTTTTCTGGGTCTGCCCACGGGTCGATGCCGATGAAGAAGACTCAAGTTCCGCCGTTGCCCGCGCCGCCATGCTTCAAGACGCGCTACAGACAAACGTCGGACTCGTGCATGGCCGGTTGAAAGGCGAAGACAAAGACGCGGCCTTAGAGGCGTTCCGAACGGGGCAAACCCAAGTCTTAGTGGCGACCACCGTCATCGAAGTCGGCGTTGACGTTCCCGAGGCGACCATCATGGTGATTGAGCGGGCCGAAGGCTTTGGCCTGGCGCAATTACACCAATTGCGCGGCCGGGTTGGCCGCGGATCCAAGAAGAGCTTCTGCTTGCTCCTCTATCGCGCGCCGCTGACTGAAATGGCGAGAGAACGGTTAGATACGCTGCGCCAGACTGAGGACGGGTTTGAGATCGCTGAAGCCGACTTCCGTTTACGCGGGCCGGGAGATCTGCTCGGCAAGGCCCAGTCTGGCCTCGTCGACTACCGCCTGATCAATTTACCGGAACATTCCGACCTGATCGATATCGCGCGCAAAGATGCCCAAAGTGCAGTGGAATCGGCGGATGAAATCTCTAAAGCCCGTGCCGATGGCTTAGGCTTGCTCAGTCAGCTTCTCAGTCCCGATCTCAGGTTTAGCGACTGATTCTAAGGCACCATCCGGCTCAAAGTCCGGTACGACCAGTCCCGCCGTCAGAATCATCTTGGCGCCTTCTTCGACGGTCATATCGAGCGCAATCGTCTCAGATTCTTCGACATAAATCAGAAACCCTGATGTCGGGTTCGGCGTGGTCGGCACAAAGACACCGATCTTTGTCGTGCCAAGCTTTGTTCCAATCTCGCCTTTGGCGTTGGACGAAACAAAGGCGATGCACCACGAATCCTTTTTGGGATATTCGACCATGACACAGCGATCAAAGCTCGCTTGTTGGTTATTGGCGAGCACTTCGGTCAGCTGTTTCAACGCTGCATAGACGTTCCGAACAAGCGGTATACGGCTGAGAATTCGGTCGGTGGCGGCCAAAAGGGATCGCCCAATCAAGTTCGCTGTCACGGCGCCGAGAATTGTCAATGCGATGACCAAGACCAGGACGCCAAATCCTGGAATGGCATAATTGGTATAGGTTTCAGGTTGCAGCAGCGGCGGCAGGAGCGGCTTCACTCGGTTATCAATGAACGTTATTAAAAACTGCAGAATGAAGAAGGTTGCGGCCAAAGGCGCAGCAATCACCATCCCGGCAAAAAAGCGTCCCCGCAGCCATGCAAAAAGCCCCAATGGTTTGGGCTTGTTCACGTCAGAAATCATCTCTTGAGGGGTCTTACCCTTCGACATTGCTTAATCCTCAGCCTCGCCTACCGCGCCGTTATAGCTTGGCGTTACCTAGTTTGACGTTAATTGTGGCGAAGATGGGAAACAAATCTGATTTTGAAACCGGACTTCATGCTCTTTTCACAAGAGTTTTTGGAGAATCCCACGCTTTAGAGCGTTTCGAGCGTCTCTCCGGGGGTGCTAGTCAGGAAACTTGGGCCCTGGCGGGCAGTGGACAATCGACGATCCTCCGCCGCGCGCCAGGTGGCACCAGCAAAGCCCGCTCATCAGCAGCCATTGGATTACCTACTGAAGCGAAACTGATAGAGGCCGCCGAACAGGCCGGTGTTCCGGTTCCGAAAATTCTACACGTCCTAGCGCCCGAGGATGGTATTGGAGATGGGTTTCTGATGAGCCGCGTGCTGGGTGAAACCATCGCCCGGCCAATCCTCCGCAATGACGAATTTACAAGCGCCCGTTCTGCACTTGCGGCGCAATGCGGAGATGCGCTCGCGAATATCCACTCAATAGAATTGGACGGGCTGCCCAAAGCATTGCAGCAGAGCGATGGGTGCGCACAAATCGCCCAATATGAAGACATCTACCGCGGGTTTGATGTCCCGCGCCCAGTCTTTGAGCTTGCTCTACAATGGCTCAAATCAAACGCGCCGGAGCCGCTTGATGCGGTTCTGGTCCACGGTGATTTTCGGCTGGGAAATTTGATGATTGATGAGAACGGCTTGGTCGCTGTTCTCGATTGGGAACTCGCACATCTAGGAGATCCGCGAGAAGATATCGCTTGGCTCTGCGTCAATTCGTGGCGTTTCGGTCAGAGTCACAATCGGGTTGGTGGTTTCGGACAACTCGAAGATCTATTAGCGGTCTATAATGGCCAGGCCGGCTCGGCTTTCACCGCGAAAGACATTGATTGGTGGGAGATGCTCGGCACCCTGAAATGGGGGATCATGTGCATGATCATGTATGAAGCCTTCCGCTCTGGCGCCGATCCCAGTGTCGAGCGCGCGGCGATCGGTCGGCGTGTCTCTGAGACGGAAATCGATCTCATCAACCTATTGGAGACCGCACATGCATGATCAACCGAGCGTGTTAGAATTGGTCACAGCGGTGAAATCCTTCATCGATGAGACCGCCGGACCGGAACTGACTGGGCATGCGGCGTTTCATGCGCGCGTGGCGAGCAATGTGCTGGCCACCGTGTTGCGCGATCTCGAACAGCGACCGAAAGCCGATCTGGAAGAGCGCCAAGGCTTGATCGACCTGCTGGACGCAGCGGGCGATGAAAGTACTGAAGTGCTCAATCAAAAGCTGAGCGCGCTCATCAGATCTGGAGAAATGACCGCCGATACGCCTGGTCTATTGGCACATTTGAAAACGACCACCATGGCGCAGGTCGAGATTGATCAACCGCGCTATTCAGGCCTGAAGACAGCGAAAAGCTAAGCGGAGCAGCTGCCGCCGCCGAGCACGCAGAAGGTTGCGCAATAAGAGTGATTTAGAGACACGTCCTGGCGTGCGCCTTCTAGCGTCTCACCCAGATTAAAACGTTCGTCATAGGGAAGCAGCGTGCAAGCTACGACGGAGGCCTTGCTCGCCCCTTTGCGCTTCACCACCATGCGTTGCGACGCGCACATCAGCTCATTTGGATCTTTATCCAAAATCCCCCAACAGGCCGTCGTAATTTCCGGCGGATCGCCATCCGGCTTCATTTCGGGAAACAATACCAACTCGCTGGCATTTGACGGATCAATTGCGAGTTTCTCTCGCAAGATGACATCGGCATAGCCAATGCGGGAATGTTGCTCGTCTTCGCCCCAAATCGTGCGGCCAGCGAGGGCCAATTTGAAGCCATTCTCAGAGAGCCAGCGAAGGCCTTTCATGGCCAGGTCATAAGATCCTTGGCCGCGCTCTTGATCGTGCAAATCAGCGGAAAAATGGTCGAGGCTAACCCGCATTGTGAGCTTCTCACCAAAGTCTTCTCGCAACTGCATCAAGCCGCCTTTGACCCTTGGCCGCATCATCGGCTGCATGGCGTTGGTCAGCATCAGGACCGAATGGCCGCGCCTCAGCACAACTTCCAAAATGTCGAGCATTTCCGGCGCCATGAAAGGTTCGCCACCGGTGAACCCGATTTCGATCCCGCGTTCTCCAGCGGAATCCAGCTCATCCAGAAATGGAACGACGTCCGCGACCGTTAGATAGACCAGCCGGTCATTGGTTGGCGAGCTTTCAATATAGCAGTTCACACACTCGATATTGCACAGCGTACCGGTGTTGAACCAAAGCGTCTTGGTTTGATTGTAGGAGACTGTTGCGCGCGGCTCACCTTTAATAGTGACGCGTGGATCTTGAAATTTTTCAATAAGAACAGTGCCAGACATGCAATGTGTCTAAGCGATTTGTCTAAAAAGCGAAGTCACAAAGGCGTTAATCACTGACATCTCTTAGCTTAACTGTTTTGGCGCGGGCCCCTCTTCCAGGAAGGAAATCACGGCATCCCAGCGGGCGAGCGCATCGACATCACCCATGGCCGCAACTTCGGCTGCGCGTAGGGTGGCAATCACGCTCGCATCTTCGCCATATTGCGTGAGCAAAGCTATTGCAGCATCTCTCGCGCTTATTTCGCTCGCGCTCACCGCCAATGCTCTTCGATCCAGGGCGTGGGCCGCACATGTTTGTAGATTTTCTTATGCAATGGCGCTCGCCATTTGCCGTCTCGCGCCTCATCCGGATCTGGCCGTCCTGTGAAAGCGACGATCTTTGTTTCTGGCGGTAGTTTTGGCGTCTGGAACCAGTTCATCGGAAATTTCGGCATCAGCGAGTGTTTGAAACTCACGCACCATTCTTCTGGCCAATAGACTTTGTCTGGGATCATTGCCGATACGTATTGCTGGCTTGCGCGAAACTCAGCGTGGATCGGCTGATTGTCACGCATGTATTTCTCGAAGATCTCTGTGTGCTCACCAATTGTCCATTTGTAGACAGAGGTGTTTCCGATACCCATGCCTTTTTGCGTCCAATTCTCGGCGATGCACATTTCGCCGGGATGGAACTCCCAGAACGGATCCATATTTCCCGTAACGATCAGATCGACATCTAGGAACAATACCTCGCCTTCGAGACCGCCCAGTCCGGCTTGCCAAAGAGAGATTTTCCGCCATGGCCACCAGCGATATTTTTCAGGCAACTCAATTGGCGGCAGCGGTTGATATTCAACCTCCGGCAGCAGCCCTTCTTTATCATCAGTGAAGCAGACGAAACGGAGGTCACCGGTCACATTTCGGCGCACCATATTGTAGAGCCGGTTGGCGAAATGCGCCGGGTAGCGCTCGCCCCACTTCATACAGATCACGGTCTTGGTCATCGCTCTTGCCTAATCCGTTTCACGGCCAGGCGCCACCACCAGAATCGCGCGACTGCAGTTTCCTACATTTTTTGAAATCCGATCCGGAAAGTGTGTCGTATCAAGACTATACAGCCTAAGCGCGTGGAGGATCGGTCATTTCTAAGTCATCAACAGCGCCTGCGATTATGTGGTTTCGCCGCGATCTGCGCCTCGATGACAATTCGGCTCTTGGTGCGGCGGTTACGGCTTCGGGCGGCAATGTAGTCTGCCTCTACGTGTTGGAAGAAATGCAAGAAGGTCGCGCGATGGGCGCCGCCACACAATGGTGGCTCGATAAGTCGCTTCGCGCGCTTGCGAGTGATCTTGAGAAGATCGGGGGGCGCCTGCTCCTCCGTTCCGGAAAAGCCAAAGAAATCTTGGATCAGGTCATCACCGAAACCGGCGCGAAGGCTGTGTTTTGGAACCGGCGATACGAACAACCCGGTCGTGACATCGACACCGAGATCAAGTCTCACTTGAAAGATAGAGGCATCTCCGCTGAGAGCTTTAACGGATCTGTTCTCACTGAGCCTTGGAGTCAAAAAGCCGGCTCTGGTGGATATTACAAAGTCTACTCGCCCTATTGGCGCTCGGTTCAAGCCAATTATCAAATGCCGCCGCGAATTGCGGCACCAGCGCAGCTTAACTCTCCCACGGTTCGGTCAGAAGAGCTCTCAGAATGGAAACTCCACCCGACACGGCCTGATTGGTCGAAAGGCTTCAATGCTCTTTGGACGCCCGGCGAGGCGGGCGCAAAGGCGCGGCTTGCGAGGTTTTTAGACGGCGGTGTCTCTGTTTATAAAGACGACCGAAACCGGCCAGACCTGGAAGACGGCACATCTGGCCTCTCCCCCCACCTCGCTTTTGGTGAAATTTCACCCGCCCAAATTTGGCGCGCCACCAAGTCCAAAATGGATGCGGGTGAGATTGATGAGAAAGGCGGCCATCACTTTTTGTCAGAAGTGGTTTGGCGCGATTTCTCTTACGTCTTGCTCTATCACAATCCAGACCTCGCCACCGAGAATTTCAAACCTGATTTCAATTTGATGCCGTGGCGCGAAGACCGCGAAGACCTGATCGCCTGGCAAAAAGGTCTGACGGGTTATCCCATTGTCGATGCGGGCATGCGCCAGCTTTGGCACACAGGCTGGATGCACAATCGCGTTCGGATGATTGTTGCAAGCTTCCTAACCAAACATCTGCTCATTCACTGGCGGCATGGCGAGGAATGGTTCTGGGATACGCTGGTCGACGCTGACCCGGCCTCCAATAGCGCGAGCTGGCAGTGGACCGCCGGATCTGGCGCAGATGCAGCGCCCTACTTCCGCGTGTTTAATCCGATCACGCAAGGCGAAAAGTTTGACAAGAGCGGCGATTATGTCCGCAAATGGTGCCCCGAACTCGCGCGCCTGCCACGGAAATATTTGTATCAGCCTTGGGAAGCTGGGCCGTTCATCTTGCACGAGGCGGGCATCAAGCTCGGCGAGACATATCCTCTTCCAATCATAGATCATAAAGCCGGGCGCGAACGCGCGCTAGCGGCTTATGCGACCCTCAAAGAAAGGCGCGAAGCTGCATGAAACGAATCGCCATTATCGGATCTGGAATTTCAGGATTAGGCGCCGCTTATGCCTTAAAAGATACAGCCGAGATCACGGTCTATGAAGCCAATGATCGCGCTGGCGGCCATGCGCATACAATGGATGTCGATTATGATGGCACGCCACTCAGCGTCGATGTCGGCTTTATCGTCTATAATGCGCTGAACTATCCGAACTTGATTGGCTTCTTTGACGCGCTCGGCGTGGAAACCGAAGCGAGCGATATGAGCTTCGCGGTTTCTAATCCCGATGGATATGAGTGGGCCTCTACACTGAGCGGGATATTCGCGCAAAAACGCAATCTGTTCCGCCCGAAGTTCCATCGGTTCTGGCGTACTATTTTGAAGTTTAACGATCTTGCTCGTGAAGAGTTACACGCTGGCAAGATCGAGAATGTGTCGCTCGGGTCATGGCTCAGCAAGCACGACTTCGATCAGGATTTCCTGGACAATTATATCCTACCTATGGGCGGCGCGATTTGGTCGACGCCTGAAGCGGAAATGATGGACTATCCGGCGATCAGCTTTTTCCAATTCTTTGAAAACCACCGACTGATGCATAAGGAGCGCCCAAAATGGCGGACCGTGTCGGGAGGATCCCGCAATTATGTCAGCAAGCTCGTCGATTTGCTCGGAGATCGATTAAAGCTCGGTGCCGGTGTTAAATCCGTTCGTCCGTTTGGCGACAAGGTCCGGATCGATCTGATCAATGGGCCAACCTCGGTCTATGATGATGTGATCATCGCGACGCACTCGGATACAGCGCTTCAGCTCTTGGATCCTGCGTTTGAGAGCAAATCCTTCCTATTACGATCTCTCCGATACCGGCCAAACACGATCTATTTGCATCGCGACGCCAGCCTCATGCCAAAGAAGAAAGCGGCCTGGGCAAGTTGGAATGTGATCAAACAAAACACGCCAGAAATGTGCCTCACTTACTGGATGAACCGGCTGCAAGGTCTGCCCAATGACAAGCCGCTTTTCGTGACACTAAACCCTGAAAAGCCGCCGGCTGCCGATCTCACTTTTGCGAGTATGGAAAAGGCCCATCCGCAATTTGATGCGCCAGCCGAGGCCGCTGTTCGCGCCCTAAAACGCGAGCAAGGCCAAGATCGCATTTGGCTGGCCGGCGCCTGGATGGGTAGCGGCTTCCATGAAGACGGTTTGAAATCAGGTCTATCCTGCGCCCTTTCACTGGGCGGCCAGGTGCCATGGTCACCGGAAGGCGTCGAGATCAGCGCCGCCGTGACGGAAATGCCGAAAACTGATAAAGTCGCGGTTGGAGCCCTTTAATTGTGACGGAGCAGCCGGCCCTTCAGATCCTCAAAGGACATACTGTGCATCAACGGTCGATTCCGTTTGCGCATCGGTTCAAATATGCGCTCGCCCTGATCGATATCGACATCGATCGCTTAGACGAAGCGGATCAGCAAACCCGCCGCTTCTCTGTTGATCGCTCAGATCTGTTCTCGTTCAACCGGAAAGACCATGGCGCGCGCGAAAATGCCCCGCTGCGCCCCTGGGCAGAGCAGAAATTTGAAGAAGGCGGCATCGACCTCAAGGGGGGCGCAATACGGCTGGTCACATTCCCTCGCCACGCTTTCTATAAATTCGCCCCGATCTCCCTGTGGCTGGGTCACGGCCCAGACGGCGCGCTTCGCGGGATCTTGTATGAGGTCAATAACACGTTCGGTGAGAGCCATACTTATGTCGCCGCGACGCCGGAACAAAACCGCCATAAACACGACACCGATAAAGTCTTCCACGTCTCGCCCTTTTTCGACATTTCGGGCGCCTATGAGTTTACGCTGAAACGAACATCAGAACATTTGAGTCTGGTGGTAGCGACACAAACCAGAACCGGCCAATCGCACGTCGCAACAATCTCTGCGAAAACGGTACCGGCAACCAATGCAGCCTTTGTGGGCCTGGCCATCACCAAACCCTTATCGAGCCTGGGGGTTACATTTGCCATCCATTGGCAAGCCCTCAAACTCTGGCTGAAGGGTGCCAAATATCATTCAAAACCAAAGCAGTCGTCCGTGCGTACAACGATTGCAACCCCAAGAAGTGCTGCGCCTAAGACAGCACCTATATCGGAGACGACGGCATGAGCTTCACCACCCTCGATCACGACATTGAACAGCAAACCAGTCTGATCCATGCGTCTGCCGACGCTTTGCGCAGGCTGGCGGGGATCCCAGCTGGATTTAGGCTCGCGGGGATGATGCTTTTGAGGGCCAAGCGCGGCACAATCCGGTTCGATCTGCCAGACGGTCGGCGCGTCCTTTTCGATCATGGTGAGCCTGGGCCGAATGCGGTTGTCGGGGTGCATAAGTTTGATTTCGCCAATCGCGCCATTGCAGGCGGCGATGTCGGCTTTGCTGAAAGCTATATGGATCAAGAATGGTCGACGCCGGACCTGACTTCGGTACTCGAATTCTTCTCTGAAAATTTCGAGGCCGCGGGACAGCTTGCGGTGGGCGGCTTCATGGTTCGGATGACGAATATGATCCGCCATGTCTTCAATCGTAACTCGAAAGCCGGATCGAAGCGCAATATCGAGGCGCACTATGATCTCGGCAATGAGTTCTACGAGCTTTGGCTCGACAAGACGATGACCTACTCCTCCGCGCTGTATACGGATCAGAGTATGCGCCTTGAGCAGGCACAAACCGCCAAATATGCCCGCATTGCAGATGAGCTTTCGCTGTCTGAAGGCAAATCAGTTTTGGAGATTGGCTGCGGCTGGGGCGGGTTTGCGGAATATGCAGCTAAAGAGCGCGGCGCCGACGTGACCTGTTTGACCATATCGCCTTCGCAGCGCGATTGGGCGCTCAAACGGATGCAGCGCGAGGGACTCGGTGAGAAAGTCACAATCCGGCTGGAAGACTATCGCGATCATGAAGGCCGCTATGACGGCGTCGCCTCAATCGAAATGTTCGAAGCGGTCGGTGAAAGCTATTGGCCGAGCTATTTCTCAAAAGTCTCCGAGAGCTTGAACGACGGCGCCAAAGCAGCACTGCAAATCATCACCATCCAGGACTCACTGTTTCCGCGCTATCGCAAGCGCGCTGACTTCATTCAGCGCTACATCTTCCCAGGCGGGATGTTGCCGAGTGAACTGGCGCTGCGCGAACAGGTGACGGATGCCGGACTACAGATCCAACAGACCCATTATTTCGGACCCGACTATGCGAAAACCCTGCGAATTTGGGCGAAGGCGTTTGAAGAGAAGTGGGGCCAGATCGCGCCATTGGGATTTGATGAACGGTTCCGCCGCATGTGGCGCTTCTATCTCAGCTATTGCGAAGCTGGTTTTGACAATGGCCGGATCAATGTCGGCCACTTCACACTGGCTAAACCCTAAAAGCGCAGCGCTAATAGAGCTGGTTGAGCACGTATTCGATATCTTGGCCGCGCACTTCAAAGGCCAGTTTCACCCAGCGCGATTGATTATCGTACCAGAGATCTACAGTCAGATCTGAGACCAGGCGGTAATGTGTGGCTTCAACGTCCTGGCCGTCGACTTGAACAACAGCTTCTCCCAGGTTTTCAACTTCAATGTCCAACACTTCGCCGGTTTCAGTTGATAACATTTGGGCTTGATAGACCTGCAACCGATTCCAATGGCTTGAAGGAATGGTTGTTAGCGGCAAGACACCATCGAATTTCGTACTATCGACGACCAGCTCATCGCCATTCGATTTCGCGTTCACTGCGCCTTTGCGCCCGTCGCTATTGGATTTACCGGACAGCGAAACAAGCTGGCCATCGATCCACTCTTCGACGCTGTCTAAGCGATAGCGGAAGGCTGTGATTGGGCCGAATTTGACCTGCAAGTCGACATCGGTGGAAACGGTCAATTGTCCGGCTTCGTCGCGTTCAAAACTCAGAACATGGCTGCCGAAGGGTTTTCCTTTGCGTAGCACTGTAAAGTCGATCACCGCACCATCAGAAGCCACCCAAGGCGCCGGTATAGACGCTAATTCAGCAGTTTGTTCAGCTTGCGCGCCAAATGCGATAAAGGCCCCCAAAACACCCGCAATCGCAATTCGTTTCATCAACTCAGTCTCCAGAATGACAGAGCATCTTGCGCCACATAACAAATGCACATCTCGTCCCCATGGGCGGCAGGCCTGTGCCTCACACCGGGGCGCCCAAGCACCAAGTCGCCGCGTTTGTAGAATCCGTGACCGTCTTCAAATTGTCCTTCAAGCACAACGGTAGCCTCCAAAGCGGAGTGGCTGTGTTCTGGGGCCGCTTGTCCGGGATCTAGACGCATAAGCTTGCCTTTGCCCTTGCCGCGCTTCGCATAGTGGACGCCCGACAGGCCTTTCTTCCAAGGCACGGTTTCAAAATTGCCGCGCGCGAGTTCGAGCGCTTCTGGCAAACATTCATGCTCTATCGCCCGACCATCCTTGACCCGTAGGCCAATCGCGTCGCGTGTTGATTGCCAAATGTCAGAGGTCGTTTTGCCGGTTTCAGACAAGAGAATGTGCAGCTCTGCAGCCAGCGCCATATCCGTAGATAAGGTGCCGCTCGCATGATCGAGCATAAATGCGTGATAAGCGTCAGAATTCATTCAGCAAAACTCATAAGTCTGTTCTATAGCAGTGTACGCACGTCATCCCCATTTGGATCACCGAACCCAGTTGAATTCCTGCAGCGCAAAGCCTAGCGTGCCGCAGAACGAGAAAAGGCCCAATATGACCATCACGACCTCCGTCTTAGACTTGATCGGAAACACGCCCTTAATGAGGCTCAATAAGCTCTCAGAAGAGACGGGGTGCGAAATCCTCGGAAAATGCGAGTTCCTCAACCCCGGACAGTCCGTCAAAGACAGGCCCGCGCTCGGAATGGTCCGCGATGCTGAGGCCTCTGGGCGTCTGAAGCCGGGTGGGACAATCGTTGAAGGCACGGCTGGCAATACCGGCATTGGCCTCGCCATGGTTGGCGCAGCGCTCGGCTATAAAGTCGTCATCGTGATGCCGCGCACACAGTCGAAAGAGAAAAAGGATGCGGTCCGCAACCTTGGCGCAAAACTGGTTGAGGTTGATGCCGTCCCGTATTCCAACCCGAACCATTATGCGCGCTATTCAGGCCGCTTGGCCGAAGAGCTGAATGAGAGCGAACCGAACGGCGCGATCTGGGCCAATCAGTTCGATAATCAGGCGAACCGCAAAGCGCACTATGAAACGATGGGTCCCGAGATTTGGGAGCAAACCGGCGGCAAAGTGGATGGCTTCATCTGCGCGGTTGGATCCGGCGGCACGCTCGCTGGCACCGCAATGTCGCTCCGGGACAAATCTAACGGCCGAGTCAAAATCGGCATCGCTGACCCAGGCGGCGCGGCGCTATACGAGTATTACACCTCTGGTGAGCTTAAGTCCGAAGGGACTTCAATGACAGAGGGGATTGGCCAGAGCCGGATTACCGCGAACTTGGAAGATCTCACCGTCGATTATGCCTATCGCGTTCATGATAGCGAGGCACTCAAAATCCTGTTTGACTTGATCGAAAATGAAGGCCTCTGCTTAGGCGGATCGGCTGGAGTCAATCTCGCCGGCGCGGTCAAACTCGCTAAGGACATGGGGCCTGGCCATACGATCGTGACCATTCTCTGCGACTATGGAAACCGCTATCAGGACAAGCTGTTCAATCCGGAATTCTTGCGCTCAAAAGACCTACCTGTGCCAGCGTGGTTGGAAGCCTAAATCATGAGCCGCCCAGATCCGCTGATCTCCGCTGACGCAGTAAAAAACATGATCTCGTCGCCGGAGGTCTGCGTGCTGGATGCGACATGGGTGCCGCCCTTTTTGAAAGACCGGCCCGACGGCAAGACCTGTTATCAAAACGGGCATATCGCTGGCGCGCGCTATTTCGACATTGACGATATCGCGGACAAGACGACCACACTGAAGCACATGCTGCCGCCAGAGGATGTTTTCGCGGCAAAAGTCGGCGCGCTCGGCATCTCGAACGACACGCGCGTCATCGTCTATGATAGCAATTCCTTCTTCGCCTCTGCGCGAGCGTGGTGGATGTTCCGCGCGATGGGACATGACAATGTGTTGGTTTTGGATGGTGGCCTAAAGGCTTGGAAATCAGTTGGCGGGGGCATTGAAACTAACCCGAGCGAACCCGTACCGACATCATTCTCAGCGACCTATCGACCCGAGCTTGTCCGTGATCAAAGCGCGATGCGCGGCCATATCGCGGCCGCTGACGCAAAAATCCTCGATGCTCGCGCACAAGGCCGATTTGATGGCATCAGTCCCGAACCGCGCGTTGATCTCCCATCTGGACATATGCCGGGAAGTTTTTGTGTGCCGGCAACAGCCTTGCTCAACGCGGACGGCACCATGCTATCGAAAACTGAGCTGAGCGCCGTGGTTGGGGCGTTCGTGAACGAGCCAGTCGTGACCTCATGCGGGTCGGGTGTGTCCGCCGCCGTGATCACCCTCGCCCTGGCGCGCGCAGGTAATTGGCACGCGGCGCTGTACGATGGCTCCTGGAGCGAGTGGGCCGCGAACTCTGATAATCCGATCGCGACGATGCCATGAAAGACGAAACCAAAATCATCCACACGCGCAGCGGACGGGGGCCAGTTAAGACCGTAAACCCGCCCGTTGAGCGCGGCTCGACGGTGCTGCTGCCGACCCGGGAAATCCTTTATGGCGATGGCAAAGTCTATGGCCGCATGGGCCTGACTGTGCATCGCGAGCTCGAGGCGGCGTTGTGCTTGCTGGAAAACGCGCAGCATTGCCGCCTCACGTCCAATGGCTTGCAATCGATCGCGCTTGCGGTTGGTGCTGTCCTCGAAGCGGGTGACCACATTCTGATCCCCGACTGCGCCTATGGACCAAGCCGACGGTTCTGCACCCGGCGTCTTTCGGCAATGGGGATTAGCTCCACGCGCTATAATCCGACCATCGGCGCTGATATTGCGGATCTGGTACAAGATACGAGCAAAGCGATCCTGATAGAGTCGCCCGGCTCCCTCACCATGGACATCATTGATACCCCGGCTTTGGTTTCCCTCGCCAAGGAACGTGATCTCCTGACCCTGTTCGACAACACATGGGGCGCGGGGGTTTTGATCCGCCCGCTCGACATCGGGGTCGATATCGTGATGCAGGCGCTGACCAAATATCCAGTTGGCCATGCGGATGCTTTAGGCGGCGCGGTCCTGACCAATAGCGCGCGGCTGGCCAACAAAATCGCGATGTGTAGCGAGGATTGGGGCATAAGCCTGGCCCCCGATGACGCTTATGCGGGACTACGCGGACTGCGCAGTCTGCACCTGCGCCTGAAACAACATGAAGACAGCGGCTACCAGGTCGCTAAATGGCTGGCCGAACGCCCCGAAGTCGATTGCGTTTTGCATCCGGGCCTTGAGAGCCACCCAGATCATGCGCTCTGGAAACGGGACTTCACGGGGGCGAATGGTTTGTTCTCGGTCATCCTGAAAGAAACGCCAAACGCGCAGCTCGATACGTTCCTCGAAGCAATGAAACTGTTTGGTATGGGCTTTTCTTGGGGCGGGTTTGAGAGCCTGCTCATCCCTTGCGATGATCAACTCGAACGGATCGACGGCGACCGGATTCATGATCGCAAAGGTCCACTGCTCCGCATTCATGTCGGATTGGAGGATCCGAATGATCTCATCGCAGATTTAGAACAAGCTTTCGCGGTGATGCACGCCTAGCGCACTTGCCCGCGCACTTGGCCCTGATGGAGCGCGCAGATCAGCGTGAACAGTCGGCGCGAAGTGTCGAAATCGACTTTAACTTTGCCCTCAAGCCGTTCGGCCACGAGGTCTGAGCCTTCATTGTGGATGCCGCGCCGGGCCATATCAATCGCTTCAATCTGGTGCGGGGTCGAACTGCGGATTGCATCATAATAGCTCTCGCAGATCATGAAATAGTCGCGGATGACCCCTCGAAACGGGGTCATCGACAACAAGAAAATATGGACCGGTTCGCCCTCTTCTGTCTTGATTTCGAAGACCAGCTTTCTCTCTTGCATCGAAAGTTTGAGAGCGTACGGGCCGACGTCTTTGCCATCGACTTCGAAACTATTCTCTTCTAGCAAGTCGAAAATCGCGACGCGTCGCTCATGCTCCGCATCCGGCCCCGACGCCGCAAGCGTTGCATCATCAATATCCACGCTGACCAGTCTGTGTTCGGCCATGAGCTCTTTCGCGATCTAGCTTTTATTCGTCCGGATCGAAACCGACCGCGCGTGTGCCGGCAGACCTTCAGCCTCGGCGAGGCGGAGCGCTGCGGGCGCCAAAGCGGCGAATCCTTCCGGACTCGCCTTTTGTACACTCATTCTTTTTAGAAAGTCATACAAACCGAGCCCTGAACTGAATCGCGCCGCGCGACTGGTCGGCAAAACGTGATTTGATCCAGTCACATAATCGCCCAGCGCTTCGGGTGTGTGATGCCCTAAGAAGACCGCGCCCGCATGCTTGATCAGCGGCAGGAGGCCTTCTGGATCTGCAATCGCTAGCTCTAAGTGTTCCGCGGCAATCTCATTCGCCACATCTGCGGCTTGCGCTAGCGTTTCCGTCACAATAAACGCGCCATGCGTGTCCCAAGCCTGACGCGCGCGCGCTTCAGTTGAGAGCGATTTTAACTGGTTTTCCACAGCCTCTTCCACAGACTTAACCACAGCTTGGTCTGTCGCAATCAAGATCGATTGCGAGCTCGCATCGTGCTCTGATTGGCTCAACAGGTCTGCCGCGATCCAGTCTGGATTAGCGGATTCATCGGCAATGACGAGGATTTCAGACGGTCCAGCAATTGTATCGATGCCAACTTTACCAAAGACTTGGCGCTTTGCTTCGGCAACATAGGCGTTTCCTGGCCCGACAATTTTGTCCACAGGCTTTAGCCGCCCTGCTCCATGCGCCAAAGCGGCAACCGCTTGCGCGCCACCAATCGGATAATACTCATCGACGCCCGCCTTCAAAGCGGCATAAGCAACGGCAGGCGCGAGTTGCCCTTTTGGCGCTGGCGCCACCATGACGACCCGTTCGACGCCGGCAATTTTTGCTGGAACGGCATTCATTAGGACAGAGCTTGGATAAGATGCCAGGCCGCCTGGCACGTACACGCCGACGCTATCCAGCGCCGTCCAGCGCCATCCCAGCTGGACGCCGGCTTCATCGGTAAATTGATGATCCGCTGGTCGCTGCTTTTCGTGATAAGCAGCGATCCGCGCTGCGGCAAAATCCACGGCGGCTTTTAAGTCTTCCGGACAGGCGTGCGCCAAGCGATGCAAGTCGACATTATCTGACTGCAGAGTTGTCGGATCGAGGACCAGTTCATCAAACTTCGCCGTATAGCGCGCCACCGCTTCACCGCCTTTTGAGCGCACGTCGGCAACCACATCGCGAACGGTTTCAGCAACGTTGTCGACTGCGCCGCGCGGCTCAGCGAGGAATGCAGAAAATTCTGACGCAAAGTCCGCTTTGCGAGCATCAAAAGTGCGAGCCATGCCTATCGCCGTTTCTTATCATGATCCGGGCGCTGCCGGGTCGACCACTCATATGCGCTGTCGAGCAAAGTGGCATCAATCGCCTCAACTTCAAGCGCAAGCTCGCCGTCGCCCGCAAATAGGATTTTGATCGTCCCGCCCGGAGGCTCAGCGGCGGGGTCAAATGACACGGCGAGGATTGATAGAACCAGGTCAGGATCCGCTTTTGTGATAGCGCGGGTTTTCACACCCAAAACGCCATCAAACGCCAGCAAGCTTCGCACACGGCCTTGAGGGCCACGCTTCGAGGTTGAGTCTTCCCACTGGAACCGGTTTACTTCGAGCGTGAACCGTCGCCGTTTCCGATCGAATTTGAGATTCTCGGCTTTCAAAACGGCATCTTGGACCGCGCTTGAAATCACTTCCAAGTCAGCCGTCTCTTCTGCGATTAATCGCAATGCCCTGCCCTCAGCCATATCTGCCTCTATTCCCCGTCGACGCGCTCAATTTGAGCGCCGCACCCAGAGAGTTTCTCTTCTAAACGTTCAAAACCGCGATCCAAATGATAGATCCGATTCACCTGTGTCTCACCTTCGGCAGCGAGTCCAGCGATGACCAGTGAGACAGAGGCGCGCAAATCCGTCGCCATGACCGGCGCCCCGCGCAATTGTTTAACACCTTTGATGATCGCCTCTTTGCCGCGCACCTGAATGTCTGCGCCGAGGCGGGACAGTTCCGGGGCGTGCATGAACCTGTTTTCAAAGATGTTTTCGCGAATAACGCTGGTGCCTTCGGCAACCGACATCAGCGCCATAAATTGTGCCTGCAAATCGGTCGGGAACCCCGGATGGGGTTGAGTATCAACATTGATCGCTTGGAGCGCTGATCCATTGCGCCGCACGCGAATTGTCCCCGCGTCTTGATCAGCATCGACCGTGACGCCGCATTTCTGCATCGCGTCAATCATTGCGCCTAGCGCTTTGACCGGCGCGCCCTCGAGCGTGACATCCCCACCGGCTGCGGCGGCTGCCATCGCATATGTCCCGGTCTCGATCCGATCAGGCATCACAGAATGCTGGGTTCCGGAGAGCGTCTCAACGCCTTCGATATGGATCGTCGCCGTGCCCGCACCGCTAACCTTGGCGCCCATTTTGTTGAGACAATCGGCCAAGTCCGCAATCTCTGGCTCACGCGCGGCATTCTCGAGCACCGTTTCGCCTTTCGCAAGCGTCGCGGCCAACATCGCGTGTTCGGTGGCACCCACAGACACGAACGGGAACACCACTTTCGCGCCCTTCAGGCCGTGAATAGCCGCAGCTTTTACATAGCCGGCCTCTACTTTCAGATCTGCCCCTAAGGCTTCAAGCGCATTCAAATGGAGATCAACTGGCCGGGCGCCGATTGCGCAACCGCCGGGGAGCGATACAGTCGCATGTCCTTCGCGGGCCAGCATCGGGCCGAGCACATTAAAGCTCGCCCGCATTTTCCGGACTTGATCATAAGGCGCGATGGTTGAGGTCAACTCAGCCGCATTCAACCGGCACTCATTATCGCCCTTCGGCCAGTAGACTTCGACACCCAGGCTCGCCAGCAGCTGGCTCAAAAAGCGTGTGTCGGCGAGGTTCGGCATATTGGTCAGCGTCAATGGATCACGCGTCAGCAACGCTGCCGCCATCAGTTTCAACGCAGAATTCTTAGCTCCAGAGATCGGGATCGTGCCGTTAAGCGTCCGCCCGCCCGTAATTTTTAAACTGTCCATATCTGGGTTCTATACCGGTGCGCACGGCGAACGAAAGGCGCAATTGCGGCAGCTTCGTAACGCGCCGGGCAAAGGTTTTGACAAATTATCGAATATCGATATATGAGAAGCATGACTGCACGATCTTATGGCTTTGAACCTGGCGACGTCGTTGCGATTCCCTTCGGCATCGGCCTTTCTCATTATGGCATTGTGACCGCGTCCGGCACGGTTATCTCCAACTCACGGAAACATGGCGGCGTTGTCGAGCAAAGCTTTAGCGCGTTCGCGAATGGCCGGCGGGTCCGATTGTGCGAGCGGACGGACGCTTTACAAGGCGCCGCCGCGGTGTCTCGCGCCCGCAAAGCCAAAGGACGATCCTATAGCCTACACGAATCAAACTGCGCACACTTTACTCGCTGGAGCCACAGGCAGAAGCCAACTTCGGTGCAAGTGGCGTCCGCGACCCTACGCACGCTGTCCGATATGGTATTTGGCGGACGGCGCTAAGACTTAGAGGGCGCCGGTTTTGCCGCCGGTTGCGCCTTACGTGACGCCGCTTTGCGCCGCTTGAGATTATCCCGCAAAGCCGACTTTAGCCGCGCATCACGTTCGGGGGTCTTGGTTTTGTCAGCCATGATTGCAGTCTTTGTCCAGAAACCATCTTTTCATCTGCATCTTCATAAGCTAATCCCCGGCAACACAAAAGGCCGCGGTAGCTCAGTGGTAGAGCGCATCATTGGTAATGATGAGGCCGGGAGTTCAATTCTCCCTCGCGGCACCACTCCAAATCATTGATGAAATGCGGTTTTTCCTGCTGAGCGGACACTTCCAATCTCAGAGCGCTCCCGATAAAGGATGCGCTGTAAAGGCGTATGCAGGAAAAACAGCGATGCGAGTAAGTAAAAGAGGATGCGGGATGATTTGTGCCGCCATGGTGCTGGCGGGAACGCCAGTGGCAACTGCTGAAGGATGGAGCGCCGAAGCGAGCACCAGCGTTTCATCGGGCCTCATCGACCGGGGTGAGTCGCTCGCAACGCTAAATAATGAAACCAGTGTTACGCTCACCCGTTCTCTCGATTTGGGTGACGTTTATGGCGGCATCTACCGCATTACCCCACTCGGCAGCGACGCCAGTGCATTCGATGAAGAGGTTAATTTTTTCGATCGGATTCGCATTCGAAAATTCTGGCATCGCTTTTGACACCAGCGCGAATTACCTGACCTATCCAGGCTCTACTGAAGACGCCAGTCTCGAACTGGCGGTCGAAATGGGCGTTGAACACGCGCTTTCGCCGACTCTCGCCGCGTTCTATGATGTCGATGCAGAGATCCATGGTCTGGAAGCGGCCATCGGTCCATCAATTGAATCAGGTACTTGGACTCTAACCGGGATTGTTCGAGGCGGAATCGTTTCGTCTGATGATGGGAGCTATTCCTATGGCGGTGTAGAGGGCGTCGCCGCGCGGCCAATATCTGATCAGCTGACGCTCGAGGGTTTCGCGCGCTTTGAAGCAGCTGATGCAACGAACTTTGTTTCAGATATCCGAAGTGATGATGTCATCGAGACGCGTAAAAACGGCGCCTTGCTCGGCTTGCGATTCATCATTCAAGGCTGATCGGTCCTTTTGCCCGCGCACCAGACCTTAGCCTCGTCTATTTGCTAGCATACTTAATATCGGCCCCTTCAGACCATCCTGGTAAGCAACCTCACTCAAAGTCGTTCAAACACAGCGGCCAGCCCCTGCCCGCCGCCAATGCACATGGTTTCGAGACCATATCGCGCCTCGCGCCGAACCATCTCTCGCAGCATTGTGGTTAGAATGCGCACGCCGGTGGCGCCCACAGGGTGGCCAAGTGAAATTCCCGATCCGTTTACATTGATGCGATCGAAGTCAGAATCGGTGAGCTCGAGCGCTTTTGTACAGGCGAGGACTTGCGCGGCGAAGGCCTCATTCAATTCGATCAAATCCATGTCAGCTAGGCTGAGCCCGGCCCGATCAAGCGCCTTGTGCGTGGCAGGCACGGGACCAATTCCCATCGTCTCGGGTGCAACCCCGGCAAGCGCCCAACTCACCAGGCGCCCAATCGGTTTGAGATTGTATTTTTCCGCAGCGCTGCGGGAGGCGACGAGACATGCGGCGGCTCCATCATTTTGTCCTGATGCATTGCCCGCCGTCACCGTCGCGTCAGGATCTGAGTGCGCCATGATCGGCCGAAGCGCTGACAGTTTCTCGACTGTGGTGCCCGGACGTGGGTGCTCGTCAGTATCAATGATCGTATCTTGTTTACGCGCTTTGACGGTGACAGGTACGATCTCTTCCGCGAACGCGCCGCTTTCCATCGCTGCTGCAGCGCGGGCCTGCGATCTTGCGGCCAGATGGTCTTGAGTGTCTCTCGTAATGCCAAATTCTTTGCGAAGATTTTCCGCCGTTTCGATCATCCCGCCCTGTACTGGATAATGCTCGCCCCCAGCCGTGATGCGACCGCGGCTGAGCGCATCCTCGAGCTGTATGTTCGGTGACTTCACGCCCCATCTAATTTCGGAAGAATAAAATGGCGCGCGGCTCATGCTTTCTGCGCCTCCCGCAACAATTACTTCTGCGCCGCCGGTCGCCACAGTCATCGCAGCATAGATGACCGCTTGCAGTCCAGATCCGCAGCGACGATCGAGTTGTAGCCCTCCGGCCGTCACTGGCAGGCCAGCATTCAGCGCGACCACTCGCCCCAAGGCGGGCGCGTCCATGGTTGGGTAGCAATTCGCAAACACGACATCGTCAACGGCTTCACCAGGTAAATTGGTCCGCTCCAGAATTTCGGATATCACACGCGTCGCCAAATGATGTGCAGGCACCGTTTTAAAGCCGCCTCCGAATGCCCCTACAGGCGTTCGCAATGGCTCACAGATCACAACGTCGTCGAATGCGGTCATTTTGTATCATCTCCATCAGAATGCGCGGTTGCCCTACTTGTTGCATTAGATCTCGTTGTCGAACAGGTGGGATGTCTGCGCGAACGCAATGTCATCGAAAATAGCTGCGGGGCGAATTCAGTTTTGTCCAGTTGGCTGACACGAACATGAACCCCTCAGACATAGTTTGACCCAAATTTGTCTACAGATTGCGCTTCATCGAAAGTCGACCTAGGGTTTTCCTAGAAGAAAACAAAGCGTGGAAATCAACCGCGTTAGGGGAAGAGAAATCATGCCAGTGATCACGCGACCGAGCTCCTATTGTTTGCTTCTAATAGGCATTGGTCTTGCTGCATCCCCTGTATCTTTGGCGCAAAATTCCGATACCCAAGCCTATGTCGGCTGTGCGGACATCCAATTAGCGACCGTCGACAATCGCGCCCCCTCAGACGCACAGTCTTACCAAAGACTCCCTCCAGCCTTCCAAGTCGAAACTCAGAAAACGACGCGGATCCTGCAAGGCCAATCCGCTCGGGATGTCGTTGGCACCGGGGAAGCGAACGAGGCGTGCTGGGCTCGGCTCGACGGGGTTTGGCAAGATGATTCCCTGATTAAGTTTGACGACAGTATCGAAATCAGCAGTTGGGCGGGAGATCAGCAAAATTTAAAAAACTTAGCGCACGGAAACTATACAGACACAAACCTTGTCGTCATTCTTCCCGGCACAGACACAGCGCGGGAAATCAGCGTCATCGATGCGTTCAATAATAGTGTCCGCACGACCTTTATTAGCGATGACGACACGCCGCTCTCAGAGGCGCTCAAGATCCGCGGGCCGCGCAAAGTCTACACCGCGCAGCAAGATTCAGGCTTGGGGACGGAGCTAATCATTGACGTCGACATCAATGGCTTTGTTCGTTTACGCATGAACAATACGGTTTATCGGCGCCCTAGCCCAGGATTGATCGCATCGTTCGATACCAATGATTTCAATATCGACGCGCCCTTTGTCTATAATGCCAATCTCGACAATGTCGTCGTCTCACGGTCGGGGTATGACATCTCCTCGGCTGACCCATTTGATTTTGTGGGCACCGCAAAAAAGGAAGTGTTCAAGGAAGTCTTCGGGCGACAATATCGGATCTTAGAAAAGCGAACGGTTCCGCTCGGGTTCGATCTGGTTCCTGCGACAGACCAAGGTATGCTGTACACGCGCGAGTTTGCACGAACCGAGGCGCAATTGCAGGCGGCACTGTCGGCGGCATTTGGCGGTAAAGCGCGGGTTGGCGTGAATACGGCCATCATTCCCGGGCCTAGTGCGAGTGCCGGGGTTGATGTTACCGCTTCGATCGCAACGGATATGCGTACGAACCAATATTCGTCTCGGGCTGTTGGTTATTCGATGACCAAGAAATACGCGATTGTCGTCGATCATCCTTATATTGAGCTCTCTAATGATTTTCGGGCAGCGATCGAGGATGCTCGCCGATACGGCGATGAAGATGTTCGCTATTATGAAGACATCATCACAAAATTCGGGACCCATTACCCTTATGCGGTCACCTATGGTGCCAACGCCGAGCTCAGCGTCGAACTCTCAGAATCTGAAACCTATGAACGCATCGACGTCAGCGCCTCAGCTCGGGTAGAGGGTGAAATCGAGGCTGTAAAAGGTGCGGTCTCTGGATATGCGTCCCTCGCGGCTGAGCTGGGCACCGCAACAACGAATATGACGGGAGAAGAACGATCCATGTTCCGAGCCGTTGGCGGCAATGGATCATGGGATGAGAAAGGCTACGCTGCCGGTGATCGTGCGGCGCCGATCTTGCTCGATCTACGGCCATTGGATCAATTGCTCAATCCGCTGAACTATCCCGGACAGCCAGATGTCTATGAAACTGTCAGAACCAAACTGCGAGCGAAGATCAAAGACTATCTCGATTTGCGCGCTGGGGGACTGAGCAAGTGGCCGATCTATAATACGGTTCTCGACGGTGACTATTTTACCGAGAAATACCCCGCCTTAGTCTTTAGTTTCACGCCCAAAAATTTCGTCGAAAGCGAAATGCGCGTCAGATCAATAAACGGGTCATCCTGGGTTCAGCTACAACACATGATGGTGCGCCCAGCGAATTATGAAGACATCAAAAACGAAGATCGTCCCTTCTTACAAAAGCGCATTGAGAGCGGCGCCTATCGGCAGGTCGATTCTCCCGCTAGATCTTATGAGGCATCAAGCCAGGGTTTAGTTCCCAATAGCGTTGTCGAGCGCGCTAGCTTGCAGCATCGCCTGAAGGGAGATGTGTCCTGGACCGCTCTACCGGATGGATCGGTCGTTCTGAACGGCCATTCGAAAGATCAAAACGCTCCGCCTATCATCCTGCGCCGATGGACCGAAGACGATGTGGCTCAAGCCGAGGCCGGTCGCTTATCCGGCGGTTGGCGCTCATCTGAGTGGCCCGGCCTGGTGGTCCTGTCTCAAGAGATCACCGATAGCGGTCAAGGGGATACGGACGACTGGGCGGACGTCGCACATGAGTTTGCGTCAGTGGTTGTGATCTCTGATGACGGAATGCCGGCAACCCTTCAATGCATTGACGAAGCAGCACTCCAACAGCGCTCAGCCAAAGACTTGAATGAGGTTGCAGGGTATTCAGAACTTATTTTTCACAATGTTGACCCCTTGGATGCTCGGCACCGGCTTCATTTCATCCAATGGTTTGTCGGCACAATGCTCCACTCTGCTCTTCCCAAATATGCCGCCAAGGAAAATCTGACTCACAAAGAAAAACTAAACTTAGAATTGGTGCAGTGTCTCTTCGGTGAAGACGCGCCATTAGGCGTTGCGCCGACCATTTTGATGGGCGCAGATCCCGACGAATTATTCGCGACTGGCAAGGCGATGCCCGAAATCGCGCTGAAGCCGGATGGGAGCTTGAAGCTGTCCTTCTATGAGCCTTTAGATTTTGAAGGCGGCTCGTTTGAGCGGAACACAAATATTTACGACGAAACGCACTGGAACCAGGTCGGCAAAGAGCTGACATTCATGCCAATCCCAGATCGCGAAGCCGCGGCATTACTCGCGACTTATCGACAAAAAAGGACCGCCCTCAAAACCGCGGCCCAAGCTGAGCAAGACAATAATCCGAGTTGATATAACTCACTCGGAGACCCAAACAGGAGACGACACATGCGACAACACTTAGTAGGGCTTCTAGCGCTCAGTTCATTGGCGATCGCGCCGATCCCCGCTTCTGCTCAGGACGCTGAATTGGCCTGGCAACCAGACTTTTTAGAGCTCGATGGCAGCAATGGCTTAACACTGATCGCTGATCCCGAATTCTCAATCGTCGGCGGCGGCACGATTGAGTTTTGGGTGCAGCCCGATTGGACTGAAACCCCTGACTTTGATCCGGTTGTTCTCTCTGCCACTGGTCAAGAAGGGTCAGCCTATCTGATCTCATTGCTGCGCGGCCGCGACGGTATTGGAATTGTCAGCGGGGATGATGAACTTGTCTGGAGTTTCGATTTCACCGACGGTCAGGTGCACCATGTCGCGTTTAATTTCTATGCAGAAGAAATTGCCCTCATCGTCGACGGCGAAGTCATTGGCGTTGATGAATTTACACCTGCGGATACGCTACCGTCTGCAATTTGGGTCGGCTCTGCGAATGGCGAAATCGGTTCGTTTACAGGCGCGATCGCGGCGCTCCGCATTTGGGGGATTCCGGTAGAGCCAGAAGTGATCGACGAGTTTCGTTATAAGGACGTTCTATCTGAAGCGCAGGGCAACCACCCAGACATCGATTATCTGCAAGTGGTCAGCGATTTCGAGGATCTCGATGTCTTGGTGATTGAAGGCGACGTTGAAGAGGAGGAGGCTCAATGACCCGGTCCTTGATCGCAACACTCGTGCTGGCAGCCGGGCTATCTATCTCGCCCATGTCGATGGGTTCAGCAGATGCTCAACCGAAGCCCCCAGCCGCCAAACCAAAACCAAATGCCACGAACGGACGTCCAAAAGCCGTCCGATTCGCCCAACCACCCGCAAGTGTCCGTAATGTGAGAACCCCTCGAAGGGCTGCGAACACAAACATTCGCAATGCTCGCGCGGCAGCAGGAACCTCGATGGGACGGACCAATACTGCGCCCCGCAGAGTAAGATTCCGCAACACGGACCGCGGTGTCGCAGGCGAGCAAGGCAGTGCGACCCGGCGCTGGAGCATGGAAACCAATCGACCTCCAGTACCAACCAGCCGCAGCCCTAAGCGGACAACCAAGCGCGGGGCCGATGGTAAGCGCAAACGCGCGAAATCCGCGAAAAAAGGGCCACAGCCACCAAGAGCACGACGCGAGTCTGATGCCAGTGTCGAACTCCAAAGAACCCGGCGTAATCGTTTAGGCGTTCCTGTTCAGCAAGCTCAGACGGTGCCCTATAATGCTGGGGCGCAAGGGGCGGCCTATCGCGCCATCGGAAACGTGTCGGCGGTCCCAACACCGCAGAACCGCAACACACGGCGAACCTATATGCACGGTAAAACGCGCAACATTAAATCAGCGAAACCGTCTGAATAGATTTGCAACGGACAGAGGTGGCATGAGACGAGATCGCCAAAAGGGAGGCGACATCTCTATGGTTCCACGTGGACCAGCCACCGACCTGTGCGCAGAAAAGAAATGCTGTGTTGTCAGCTGGAAGCAGGGTCGCTTCAAGCTGACAACACACGCTGCCCCTTACTTCGTTAGATCGAGCGCGACATCGACGATCATGTCTTCCTGTCCGCCGACCATCCGGCGGTTGCCGAGCTCGACTAGGATCGATCTTACATCAATGCCGTAATCCTCGGCCGCTTTCTCGGCATGGCGCAAGAAGCTCGAGTAAACGCCGGCATAGCCCAGGCTCAGCGTTTCGCGATCAACGCGCACCGGGCGGTCTTGGAGTGGGCGCACTAATTCTTCGGCAGCGTCCATCAGTTTGAACAAGTCGCAGCCATGCTTCCATCCCTTACGGTCGGCGGCAGCGATGAACACCTCTAGAGGGGCATTCCCTGCCCCTGCCCCCATTCCGGCCAGGCTGGCATCAATGCGGACGGCACCGGCCTGCACGCCGACAATCGAGTTCGCCACACCCAAAGACAGGTTGTGATGGGCATGGATTCCGCGCTCTGTCTCCGGCTTCAAGACCCGGTCATAGGCTTCGAGGCGCGCCTTATAGCCGTCCATGTCGAGCGCCCCGCCTGAATCAGTGACGTAGATACATTCTGCGCCATAGCTCTCCATCAGCTTGGCCTGTTCAGCCAGCGCCTCCGGTTCAATCATATGGCTCATCATCAAAAACCCAACCGTGTCCATGCCGAGATCGCGCGCCGCCGCGATATGCTGTTTCGAGATGTCGGCTTCAGTGCAATGCGTCGCAATGCGAACGGAACGAACACCGAGGTCATAAGCTTCTTTGAGGTCATGCACCGTGCCGATGCCAGGCAGCAAAAGCGTCGTCAGGCGGATATTCTTGGTCACATCGGCAACCGCCGCGATCCAATCCCGGTCCGTATGCGCGCCGAAGCCATAGTTGAAGGACGAGCCGTTCAAGCCGTCCCCATGGGCGATTTCGAGCGCATCCACGCCGGCATCATCGAGTGCTTTGGCAATCGCCTGCACCTCTTCGAGGCCATATTGGTGGCGGATGGCGTGCATGCCATCTCTGAGCGTCACGTCTTGAATGTAAAGCGGTGTCTGGGTTGGATCGAACGTCATTGAATTGGCCTACCTGTGCTGCGTTTACGCACAATTTCCTGCGCGGTCGCCATCGCCGCGGAGGTCATGATGTCGAGATTACCGGCATAGGCGGGCAGGTAATGCGCGGCGCCTTCGACCTCCAGCATTGTGGTCGCCTTGATGCCTTCAAAACTGCCGTGCCCAGGGATATGAATCGGATTGTTCGCACCGAACCGCTCGAACTGAATGTCCTGTTTCAAGCGATAGCCTGGGACATATTTTTGGACCCGCTCGATCATATTCAAAATCGACGTTTCGATGGCTTTCTCGTCAGCGCCGGACGACAAGGTGAACACCGTGTCGCGCATGATCATTGGCGGCTCAGCCGGGTTGAGAATGATGATGGCTTTGCCTTTTTCCGCACCGCCGACTTTGGTGATGCCGGCCGAGGTGGTTTCGGTGAACTCATCGATATTTGCGCGGGTGCCTGGCCCTGCGCTCTTAGAGGAGATCGAGGCGATAATCTCTGCATAGTGAACTGTCGCAACTTCAGAGACAGCAGCAACGATCGGAATGGTCGCCTGACCGCCGCATGTGACCATGTTCACGTTAGACTGGTCCAGGTTTTCATCACCATTGACCACAGGGACCACATAGGGCCCGATCGCAGCCGGAGTGAGATCAACCATGACTTTGCCAGCCTTGGACGTCACCTCATTATGATAGGCGTGCGCCTTAGCGGATGTTGCGTCGAACACGATGTCGATATCGCTCCACGCATCCATCTTGCACAGGCCATCAATTCCCTCAGATGTGGTCTGCACGCCAAGTCCTGCTGCGCGCTTCAACCCGTCAGACTCCGGGTCGATCCCGACCATAGCCGACAGCTCAAGATTGTCGGCCATGTTCATAATTTTGATCATCAAGTCGGTGCCGATATTGCCGGACCCGATGATTGCAACATTCGCTTTGGCGCTCATCTATGCCTCACACAATGTAAACTGACATGACCCAACGCCGCCAATTTTCGCTGCGATGGTCTGGCCGGGCTCTGGGGTGACCATCGGACCGAGGGCGCCGGTTAGAATGACATCGCCTGCCTTCAACCCGATCCCGCGCGCGCCCAAAGTTCGAACCAGCCAGGCTCCGGCTTTTAACGGATGACCAAGACAAGCAGCGCCTGCCCCTAACGAGGCGACCTCACCGTCAACCTCGAGCACCATCCCACAGGAATAGAGATCGAGTCCGTCAAGCTTGCGCTTGTCATCCCCGAGCACATAAAGCGCCGAGGAGCCATTGTCGGCGACCGTATCTGCGAACGTGATGGCCCAGTCTTTAATACGGCTATCGACAATCTCGATCGCAGCGACGGCGTGATCGCTCGCCGCAGCAAATGCCTCTGGCGTGCAGTTTGGATCAAGAATGTCATCCCCGAGCACGATCGCAATTTCAGCTTCTGCCTTTGGTTGGATCAATCGGCTCGCATCTACGGTGTCGCCGCTCCGAACGTGCATGTCGTCGAACAGGACACCGAAGTCAGGTTGATCGACTCCGAGCTGCGTCTGCACAGCCTTAGATGTCAGACCAATCTTGCGCCCCGTAATGGCGCGCCCTTCAGCGATCCAATACTCGGTATTGATCGCCTGAACCGCATAGGCACCATCAATATCGGTTGGATCCAATCCCGGCCTAAGTGGCGGGATGGTCTGGCCCTGATACGCCGCCCGTAGCGCGCTCGCCATGTCTTCATGCTGTGTCACGTGCAGTCCTCGTCTCGTTTGGAGCCAGTTGCTGGTTCCTAGTTGCCGCTGTTTTCCTGGAGAAACGCGATCGCGATCCGGTTGTAGAGCTCAGGGCATTCGTGCTGTGGCCAGTGTCCACACTCATCAAAAAGCTCGAGTTTCGAACCGGCGATATTCTCGTGCATCTTGTCGGCTTCTGGGACTTCGCCGAATGGGTTGTTGCGGCCCCAGATGATCAAGGTTGGCACTTTGATTTGTTGCAACTGTTCGGGCTGCATCATGTTGCGCTGGCGAATTTCCATATTCTGCAAGCAGAGCAGGTTGTGGAGATTGTTCTGGAAGTCCGGCTGGTGATAAATCGTGTAACGCGTTTCGACGAGCTCCTCAGTCGCATCAGCATTGTCATGCATCAGCAATTGCAGGCGCTTGCGCGTCAGATCGATATCGTCTTCCATCACCGCCGCCGTGGTCGAATTCTTGATCCGCTCCATAATTTCAGGATTGGCCTTGGTGCCCCCGGCCGCGATCAGCTGCAAAGAACGCACGCGTTCCGGATGGTTGAGCGCCAAGATCGCAGCGGTCCAGCCGCCCAGGCTCTCGCCCGCCAAGTGCGCTTTATCGATCCCCATCGCGTCCATGTAATTGACCACATGCTCGACATAGCGTGGGATTTCATAATTATAGTCCGGCTTGCCGGTAAACCCGTGGCCCAGCGCATCGATGGAGTGACAGCGAAACCCTGCCTCGACATGCGCCCGGATGTTTCGCGTGAACGCCTCCATATGACCGGACGTGCCATGCATCATGATCACGTCTTCGCCGTCTCCGGCAATCAGCGCACGCGTTTTTACGCCTTTGGCGTCTACATGTTTTACTTCGAATTCCAGACCCAAAAGGTCTCCCCATATCGTCATTTCGATCTCCTAATTTCCATTCGTTTGACACATGAAAACGCCCATACCCGTGAGCCAGTCCGGCATCGGCGCGTAAGCGAGTGTTTGCCCTTGAGCAAAATTTGTTGCGGCATGCATGATCAGCCAATTGCGAACTTCATTGGCGCCATTGCCCGCGGTTTCGACAAGCTCGTCTTCGGATATACCGGACGCCCAGTCTCGTGTTTTTCCGTCGCACAGCGCGGCAAGAAAATCCTGGTCGAATTCCTCGTTCAGATCAGGCGGAGCATTGACAATGATGGCACGGCGACGCTTCTCATACCGTTGCCAATCACCGCGTCCGTTTTTCCAACTGTCGACAAGGAAGTCGTCATTGTCTGATTTGGGCGCGCGCCAATCTGGGAATGGCAATTGGTGTGACAAGCCTCCGCTGCCGATCACGGCGACATTCAGATGTTTAGGAAGCCGTTCGACGGCATCTCTGATTGCGGCGCCTAATTCCAGACAACGCGCCAGGCTCGGAAGCGGCGGCGCGAAGCTGTTGACCATGATTGGGACCACCGGAATCTGGTGTTCCTTGGTCAAGTATTGAATGGCGTGGCTGATCCCATGATCGATAACAAAACGTGTTGAGAAACACATATCGAACCCGCTTGCGAGCAAGTCATTGGCGATTGCGAGCGCATGTTCCGGACTGGTCTTTTGCTGCCCTTCCGGCGTGCCATGTTCGCCGCTCGATATGATTTCATCCACACCAATCGCGAAGCTCGGCATCAGGTCGAGCCAATGTCCGCGAAAATGGTTGGAACCGATAATGATGGCGAGATCCGGTTTGTTCGCATGCAGCGCTTGGCTCGCTTGTTCGAGCGCGTTCTTGAAACTGTGCGCTTCATCAAGATGATCGACCTTCGCCCATTGCGTGTTCATGAGCGTCGTGTGCGACGCGCCAATGCCCATCGTAACTTTACCCATTTGCCGCGCCTCCAAGATAATCGAGCGTGCTGAGCACGAGAAATTTGGTCAGCTGCCGCAACTCGCTAATCGCGACGCAATTCATGCCGAGCGCGAAGTCGACGTCTGGTAGCTTGGCCTTGGCCAGCCCGATACGGGCTGTTGGGATACCCAATCCGCGGAGAATGTTCGCGTCCGTTGCACCGGACATGACTGTGAACGGTTCGTGCGGTCGCCCATGCAACTCTTCCCAGACCGAGATCGCGGTGGCGACGACTGGGTCGGTTGGCGGGGTTCGAGACGCATTGATTGTCTGCGTGCAGCGGTAGCTGGTTTCCAAGCCAAGCTCGGCGCTGATTTGCGCCAGCGCCTCAGCAAACTCGCGCTCAACATCTGCGGATTTCTGCTCTGGCGTGAAGCGCAAATCGATCAAGAATTTTGCGCATTCTGGCGTAAAGGCTGGCATCCGCTCCCACCCTGCAGACATGTGCGAGACCGTTCCTTGCGGGCGGCAAAACCCGAATGCGTGTCGCTCTGCATAGTCCTCGAACCAGTCTTCCAGTTTCAGGATCAGCTTCGCCGCGTTTGCGATGGCGTTGTCATACGGCATCAGGTGTCGCGCACCGACATAATTATGTTTTCCGGCGACCGTCACCTCGAACCATAGAAAGCCAACCTCTTCCCAGGTCACTGACGTTCCGGACTTGGCAATGATCGCGCCATCCATTTTGGGCAATGATTTGACCAGCGCGGCGCACCCGACCCCGTGTCCGGTGTCTGCGGGCATGCCGGCGCGGCTATGCGTCGGCATACCGCCCGCGCCGAACCCGACAAATAGATCTCCCGCCAGATCGACACCCATCTTTTTAAGAACGCGAACCGTTTCAAGGATACAGGCAGCATGACCCTTCGGATTGTGCGCGCCCAGCCCAAAGATGTGTCCGTCGCGAACATAAGGGCTCGCGCGCATGTCGTCTCTGAGTTCGGCTCCAGCCCAGGGTAAATCTTCGTCGGCAGAATTGCTCGTCACTGTATCGAGCGGCGCGTACAGGAGGAGCGACCGATCTCCGTCTCCTTCGATCCGTCCAAGCGCATTTGCTTGCCGACCGTTCAGATGCTGAATCTCAGATGCAACCGCATACCGCTCGAGGCGCGCGCAAATCTTGCGCGCCAGCTCGGCCTCTTCGCCCGTCGGGGACGGCGTGTCCACGAGCTCGCAAAGCGTCTCGGTCAGCCCTTCGTCCGAGATTAAATCATCAATGGATGCGGGAGACAGCAAAAAGGCTACTCCTCTTTCCAGTGAGGCGTATCTGGCCAAGGATTGTCCTTCGGAGCACCGACCCAGGTGCCGGATAATTTGAGCAAGATATCTACGAAAATGTTCTTCAGAAAACGGATAGGATTCATATCGGCTGCTCCCCTCAATGCGTCATTGGTTGCTGGAGGAAGCCGTGAACGATGTGGAAATAGTGTTCCGGTCGTTCCTCTTGCAAATGGTGAGATGAGGCGTCGAGCAGGTGCAACTGCCCCCGCTGGACCATGTTCATCAGCATCAGCGGATAGTCTGGCGTCAGGAAATCATCCTGCAGCCCCCAGCAAAACAGGGTCGGGCACGCGACATCTTTGAGCACAGGTTCCATTTCCTGCCACTCACCACGCGGATTGTCCGACATGGCCGCAAGCGCCATTTCCTCAGGATTGAGGCTTTGCTCAAACCGCATCTTCACTGTCTCTTCGGGAATGAGGTCTGGATTATACCATTCCAGCCGCGCCATCAGCGCACGCATTTTGTCCAGCGTCGGCCCTTCGTCGCCGCCATAATAAATGTCCCGCGCATTCCGCCCTCTGCGTCCGCCCTCAGGGAGCGGGCAAAGCGGACCACGGAAGACGGGCATCGAACCTGTGATCGTCAGCGAACGGACGCGGTCCGGAAAGCGTGATGCCAGGCGAAGGGCGATCGTCCCGCCCCAGCTATTGCAGATGAAATCAGCTTCCTCGACGCCGAGACTGTCCATTAATTTGGTGATCGAACCGCTATGATAGTCCCACATCGGCCCTTTGATAGTGTTCTTCGAGGACCGTCCATATTGAAGCAAATCGGGCATGATGACGCGATAATGTTCCGCGAACATCTTTGAGACGACGGCGAAATCCGACCAGGCGGTACATCCTGGCCCGCCGCCATGCAGCAAGAAGATTGTGCGCTCGCCGCTACCAAGCTCGATCGTATAATATTCGTCATCTCCGGCTTGGATCATTCGTCCTTCAGGCGCCGGACCTGGGTTGAGGTTAAGCATCCGCCTTTTCCTCCTCATTCTGAAAAGGATTTGGTTCAGTAAACAGCTTGCGCCATTCTAGAATGGACACATCCGGCCGGTACAATCGTTCCGGCGGGGCATTTGTTTCTTCAACCATCCAATGGTCTTGGCTCGAGAAGTGGCCATGGAACATCCAGCGGATCGCGGTGAGGTAGTGGAGGTAATACAGCCACTTGCTCAGACCCTTTTTGAACTGGATCATCACGCCAACATATTTCGTTTCATCAACGTCGATCGGCACATAGAATTCATAGTGAATGAATTGCGGATACGCGATGCGCAGGACGCCTGGCAGAGACAAAGAGGCGAAGCCTGGAAAGTCGCGCTCTTTGATATACGGGTTGGTCTTTCCGCCGCCCGTATTGCCCATGAATTTGCCTTGGCGCTGCTTTGGCTTGATCTTGAACCAGCGCTCGTTCGTCCATTTTCCGAGGCCCGGATACTCCGCCTCCCAATGGCGCTCATCTTCAACGCGATAGAGCCACCGTCCATGCCGTTCGATATGGATCTTGTTCCATGTCGGCATGACTTTCATGATCCGCCAGATCGATGTGCGGTGCAGGTATTTGGCATGCCCTTCATCGAACCCGTTTTCAGCATAAAGCCGCCAATCGCCTTTGCGGTCCTGAATACGACCGCCAACAGCGTATTTTGGTGGATCTACCAGCTCGGCTGGCAATTGCTCTTGCAGCGGGTGCGGGTCGCCATCCCCCATAAACACCCAAATCAGGCCAATGCGTTCTTCGGCGGGGTATGTTTTCACCGCGGCTTTGCCACACATCCGGCTATCCGGGCCATCCGTGATGACGGCTTTTAGCTCGCCATCTCGAAGATCGAACGTCCAACCGTGATACGGACAGGACACCGTATTTGGCCACCATTGTTTGCCTTGCGAAAGGCGTACACCGCGGTGGGGGCAACGGTCATGAAGGGCGCGAGGATTGCCGTCCGCATCACGCTGAAGCAAAATATTTTCGCCGCACAGTTTAACCGCCTTGGGTTTCTTTTTCTTGAGCTCGCGCGCCCAAAGGACCGGATACCAATAGTCGCGGAGGCCTTGTTTCGCCGCCTCATAGTCTGGAAAGGCGCTCCAATCGCGACCGAAGTCTAGTTTCCGGCGTTTTTCAGCTGCCGCTTTCTCGGGATCAATATCCGGGTGACGAAGAAGTTCAGTCATGAGGTGACCCCTTCTCTTTGAGTTGTTGTTTGAAAATGTTGGCGCGCCCAAGCCCGAACGATCTGTGCAAATTGATCTGCTGTGGCCTCTAAGGGGATACGTCCACTTGGAATTCTTTCGACGTCTGCGTCGGGGAACGCCTCCCGCAAATGCTCTGAGTGGCGGCAGGCAAAAGGATCTTGGGAATGCTCGACGAGCAAGATCGGACACGAGATCAGTGGGGCCGTCTTTTCCATCTCGTAACGACCAACCGCGATATGCCCCTCCGCCGGATTGGCACACGCCATCGCGTCAGCGATGAAGCGATCCATGAACTCAACTTGCTCGGGATAATACTCGCTGCGCTGGCGCCACAGCTCAACGAGATGCGTCCCGTCCCGTTTATGTGAGACCGTATCGATCGGTTGTTTGTGTTTTCGCGCCGCCCGTTCTTCTGCATCCACCCAAGGCGTTGACGACAAAACAAGCGCGCCGAAATGATCAGGCGCCTTCGCGGCCGCCTCGATCGCGACGACACCACCTGTATGGTGGCCGCACAGAATGACGGGGCCGCATGCGAGCGTCTTGACCAGCTTGATAACCGCCTTCGCATACGCTTCGATCGATGCGCCCTCTTCAGGGCTCGACGAGCCGCCCATACCTGGCAAATCCATGGCGATGATTTGAAACTGATCCTGCAAGAGCAGCATGACTTCACGGTACTCATCCCAGCTGCGCGGGGTTTGGTGCAAACATATGATTGTGGGTCCAAGCCCCGCACGCGCGTAGTGCAACTGTCCGCCGTGTCCGTTGTCGAGGTAATGGCGCCCTAACATCTCGATCACGCCTTCTCGATCGAGCCTGTGGCAATAGCGGCTTCGTGCGTTTCGAAGTCGCGGAATCCTGTTGCTTTCGAAAGAATTGGCGGGGTTTGCACTGACAAGAACGCGCAGCCTGTTTCGGCTGGTGTATCAACGCTGTGGAACTCACCCTTATGAATTAACAGACGGTCGCCTGCGACCACATCAATGGGTTCGAAATTGACATGGACTGTCGCTCTGCCTGCGGTGAAGAAGAGCACGGTCTCGGAAAAGTTGTGGCGATGGGGTTTGGATGACATTCCGGGGTCCATCGTCACCAGATCCGCGCCAACTTTTTCTTCGATCGGTGTGTCTCGGGTCAGCTGTTGCACGTTGAAGACATCGTGCTGCTCGATCTCGATCGCATTGTCTTTTCGTCCAGCCATGGCTCGGCCTCATCAGATTGTCGATGGGGCGAGTATCTAAGCAATGTTCCTTATTGTATAATATTATGGTTTGATGCTATATATCATTTTTTGTTATATCTGTTATTGGTTATTTTCACCATGGATTTCAGACGCTTACAGCACTTCATCCATGCTGCAGAAGCTGGCAGTATTTCCACCGCAGCGAACCGGCTACATATTGTTCAGCCGGCGCTGAGCCAAAGCATCCAACGCCTGGAAGACGAATTGAACGCGACGCTGTTTGAACGCAGTCGACGCGGCATCAAGCTCACCCAGTCAGGGGAGATTTTTCTGCATCATGCATACGGGATTCTAAACCAGTATAATCGCGCGAAAGAGGCCATCTCGACGATTGGCGGCGCCCCAAAAGGCGCTGTCTCTGTCGCGATGACGGCGAGCGCGCTGGAAATTCTCACTGTCCCTCTTAATAAGAATATCGGTTCTAGATTCCCTGACATTGAGCTTAACCTTGAAGAAGGTTTAGCTGGCAGCATCTTGCAGGGGCTGGATGCAGGTTGGTTCGATCTGGTGGTCAACTATTTGCTGCCCCCCTCAGAAAGCCTCATCGCACAACCAATTATCGAAGAAGAGATGTTCCTGGTCACAGCCGCAAATGACGAGGGTGACTCAAATGGCCAGCCGATCGAATTCTCAGACTTGAAAGGCCTGCCTCTCATGCTCCCCAAGGCGCACCATGGCGTGCTTGGCGTTCTCGAACCTATCGCTCGCGAGAAAGGATTTTCGATCACCCGCTCCCCACATCGCGGCGCCTTGCACCCGACTATCAAGCTGATCGAATCGGGATTTGGTCCATCCATTCTGCCGATGTCCGCGCTTCATGGACGCATGAAGAGCAGTCATCTATCGATCAGACGGATCGTGAATCCAAAAGTCACTTCGACGCTATATCTCGCCTACCCTTCTCGCGAACAACTGACGCCGGCGACCGTTGCGGTCATGGATGTACTGCGCGAAACCGTGAGTCAGGTGCACGAGAACGGCGATTGGCCGGGAACGCTTTTGCTCGAATAGCCATTCGCAGCGGGCACGGGTCCGAGTTAGAAATTGCCCTTCTTTCCAATGTATTGCCAACGATCGCAGCGCTTATATGACCGCGACCTCGCAACTGACCGCACCCATCAATAAGAGTCATCACAAACATTATTTTATACAGTTTTACTTTAAAATTGCGTCTGGCTAGGTCAGATCAAACAGCCTTGATTGTGGACGGCCTCCCGCGCGATGTTTGTCCTGATCGGGCATATTCAAGTCATGATGTTGCGAGGGTGGAATGCAGGTGACGAAAACCAACACGGTCATCGTCGGAGGCGGTCAGGCGGGTCTCGCGCTCAGCGAGCATTTGAGTAATTCAGGCGTGCCCCACATTGTCCTGGAAAGACATCGGATCGCCGAACGCTGGCGCAGTGAACGCTGGGATTCACTCGTTCAAAACGGCCCTGCCTGGCACGATCGTTTCCCGAGCATGAAGTTCAATGTCAGCGATCAGCACTCATTTGTTTCGAAAGACACTGTGGTTGAATATTTCGAGGCCTACGCAGAAAAGTTTAACGTGCCCGTCCGATGCGGGGTGAATGTCGAGCGCGTGTATCGCGCGCCTCACACGCTGCACTACACAATCGAAACATCAGACGGTCTGTTTGAAGCCGAAAATGTCGTCGCTGCGACGGGGCCGTTTCAAACGCCGGTTATTCCGCCGATTGTTCCGAACAGCGCTGACCTGATGCAGATCCATTCAGCAGACTATAAAAACCCGGCACAGCTGCCAGAAGGCAATGTGCTCGTGGTCGGCGGTGGGTCGTCTGGGGCGCAAATCGCGGAAGAACTTCAACGCTCTGGCAGATCTGTGTTCCTCTCTTTGGGACCAACCGAACGTCCGCCGCGCGCCTATCGCGGCCGGGATTGTGTTTGGTGGCTCGGAGTTCTCGGCAAGTGGGATACCCTGCCCCCACCGTCGGGCGGACGCCATGTTGCCATCGCGGTGAGTGGTGTCGATGGCGGTAAGACCGTCGATTTCAGAGCATTGGCTGCAGATGGGGTGACCCTGCTCGGACTGACCAGCGGCTACGATAATGGGACATTGACGCTCGCCGATGATCTTGCAGAGAATATGGCGCATGCTGACGCAGACTATGTCTCATTCTTGGAACAAGCGGACGCATATGTAGACCGGTTCGGACTTGATCTTCCACTCGAGGAAGACGCCCACAATCTAGGTCCTATGCCGGACTGCGTCACCAACCCGATTTTGCAAGTTGATCTCCACAAAGAGAATGTGACATCGATCGTCTGGGCGACGGGATATGCGCAGGATTTCTCCTGGCTTGAAGCGGGCGCACTCGACGAGACCGGAAAGCCGAAACACCATCGCGGGATCTCTGATCAACCAGGACTTTTCTTCCTCGGCCTACCGCTCCAGACAGCGCGCAAGTCTTCATTCATCTGTGGTGTCTGGCATGATGCGAAATTCATTGCTGACCACATTGCGACCCGCACAAATTACAATGCCTATGAGGTAGATGGGGCATAGGTGTGAACAGGCGATTTCAATCTATGGCCTGTATCGGCGAGTGTATGCTGGAATTACGACTGTCTGGCACAACAACCACAGCGGCAGAGGTTTCGGTATCAGGCGATAGCTTAAACACCGCGATCTATACCAAGCGATCTGCATCTCAGGATTTACGCGTGGCTTACGCGACCGCGCTAGGCACCGATGAAGTCTCTGAGCGGATGATCTCAGTGATCCAATTAGAAAATATCGACACGGCATTGGTGCGCCGTGTCGGCGACAAATTTCCGGGATGCTACGCGATTGTAAATGATCAATCTGGTGAGCGCTCATTTCTTTATTGGCGTGAGCAATCAGCCGCCCGCCAATTGTTCGCCGATGACAGCACCGCCTATATGGAGGCGCTGGCTCAATTCGACGCCTGGTATCTGTCGGGCATCAGTCTGGCCATTCTCGATGCCGAGCAGCGAGCCTTTCTGTTCAATGCGATCAAATCGTTTCGGGACCAGGGGGGGCTCCTCATTTTCGATTCTAACTATCGCCCGAACCTATGGACCAGTCAGGACGTTGCACGCGAGGTGACCGCGCAAGCCTGGCGCCTGTGCGACATCGCATTGCCGTCGCTTGATGACGAGATGGCGTTATTTGGCGATGCCGACGAGCAGGCTGTTCTAGATCGGTTGCAAACATATGGCGTCGCTTTTGGCGCGCTCAAACGGTCTGCACTCGGCCCGGCACCAATCGGATGGACGACTGAAATGTGTTACCCCGCAGCTGAGAATGTCACCGACACCACCGCGGCAGGCGACAGTTTCAATGGCGGGTTCCTCGCCGCGCTCGCTCAAGGACGATCCCCTCAAGACGCCGCACAGGCGGGCCACAGACTCGCCAGTTTGGTCGTGACCCAAAGAGGCGCAATTATAGACCCCGCCCTGATGCCAGATAGACCCTAAACCCAGGGATTGTTTACGGATTCAAACGGGTGCGCAGCCTCGCCTGCATCATCCGACTTTTGCCCGCCTCCGGTCATCCAAGAGAATGGCAGCCATAATGCAAATCCAATAGCCGACGGGCTCTTGAAAAACGCCTTGATCATGGTCCAGGCATCGCCTGGACTCATCTTCACCGTCGCTTCTAACGAGCTTGAAGGGTCGCTCTTGAAGACAAGATTACGTCCTTCTTTGCGCATACCGCCAATCACGAAATCGATATCAGCGAGTGGGCTTTTTACCTGCATGATCTAGTCCTTACGCAAGGTCCCGATGTCTTGAGCGAATTTTACCCGGCGCGCGTGCATATTCGCCATATCTTCAACGCTGTGACCGGCTGGCGGTGTGAACTGTCCGCGTCCATACAAGTCGGTGAACACGTCCCGCACGGGGCCCATTTTGTCGGCTAAGTTTTTCGGCGGACGACCGCTAGGGAATTGGTTGGCTGGATAGATCGGGTTTTCATAAATCTGCTTGAAGCCTTCTGTCCGAACGTCGACCCAAGTATTGTGATTACAGCGTGAACGGTGCTCGCGAAGCGACTCGATATCTATGGTCGCGGCCATGACCTGTTCACTTGGATAAGGGACGTGGCGCATCACCATGCCGGTATAATCGATCGCAAACGATCCGCCGGGGCAGAAGGAACGCGGGTAGTAATCATAATCGACCGTGCCCCAATTGGAGCCCAGCACATAAGCCATATTGTCATGCGCCCGCGCCCGGCGGGTGAACATCCAGAAATCCCACGGCTCGGACACGCCTTCGACTTCCTGCAAGGCAACCGGATGGCAGATCACCTCGCAGCCATTATACCCCAGCGCGCGGCTCACTTCGGGTGTACAGCCATCATGGCAGGTCATCGTGCCGAGCTTACCGATCTCTGTATCGATGACCGGGAACAGGTCCTTGATGTCGCCTCCGAACACTTCGCAATACTCATCGAAAATATCGTGCGGGCTCGTCCCGAGACCGATGGAGGCCGGAATGTGCCATTTGTGATAGCGCAGCGCGACATTGCCATCTGGCCCGATAATGAAGGCCGTGTTGAACCATCGATCTGGGAATTCCGGCACCTGCTCAATGACGCCGCCACCGGCAATATAGAGATTATACTCTTTCGCCTTCTCACCAAGGCGCTGCATTTCAGGCCCGTCCAGCGTGATCGCCTTCTTCATAAAGCCTTCAATGCCGTGCTCGCCTTTGCCCGGCGTCGTCACGCCTTGCATAAAATATTCAGGCAAGACGACGAGGCGCGCAGGCAATTCCCAAAAATAGCCAGCCCCAAAGTCGATCATGTTACAGACCCGTTCGAGATTCTTTTTGATCCCATCACGATCTTCGGCAACCTCAACATGAGGTTGGATGACCAGAGCCGTGTATTTGTCGATTTTCTTCGTCATGTCAGACCGCTTTCTTGAGTTCTAGATTTCGTGTCAGTTCGATTTTGGCTTCAGACCAAAATCTTCGAGCATTACATTTCCGGCGACAGTGCCACCGGCGGAGATGCCGCCACCTGGATGGCAATGTGGCCCCGTCATGTAGAGCCCTTTGATAGGTGATCGATAATGGGCGTAACCCGGGAATGGGCGAAACGCGCCGAGCTGCGCCGCGATACGTTCGCCGCCATTTGTTGTGCCATCAACAAAGGACAGATTGGCGCGTTCAAGGCTTTCCTTGGTTTCGATATATTTGCCGAGAATGGTGTCATCATTGATGTTTGGCGCGTATTGCTGGAGCTTCTTCAGCAATACATTGTGCGCATAATCTTCCGCGATATCTTCCCACTTGCGACCGTCGGCCAGCCAGTTCGGCACATAGGTATCAAAGATCAGCGTGTGTTTGCCTTCCGGCGCCCGCGTCGGATCCAGCAGGGTCCAGCAAGCCGACCACAGGAAAGGATCTTGCGGCGGTTTGCCAAGCGAGATGTCGGCATATTGCTGCATCATTTGCGGCATGGAGTCGACGATACGGTGGAATGAGCATTGGCTCATATCCTCGCCATTCAAGAAGGCCGGAGGTTCGCTCAGGGCGAGATGCATCCGGCAAATTGTGACCTTGCCGAAGGAGAACCGTTTCACTGCATTGGAAAACTCCGGATCGAGCTTGTCTTCGCCACAAAGTTTTTGGAAGGTTTGTTTCGGGTCAAGAGACGAGACGACGGCGCGAGAGGCCATGATCGCCTCGCCATTATCGAGCTTTAGGCCGCGTGCCTCTTCATCCTCAATGATGATCTCTTCAACAGTCGCGCCAGTTATGACCCGGCCGCCGCAGGCTTCGATATACCGGACCATCGAATTTGGCAGCTCTTGGCTTCCGCCTTCTGGGATCGCCTGACCGTAGACATGAACGGCTGGGATCATGATATAGAAGGACTGCCCTGCCCCTTCCTGTTCCGGAAGGATCTGCGGCGCTAGCGCCCAGTTCAACATCACAGATTTTACGAACTCATTCTCAAAATTGAACTCGACCCAGGCGCGGGCACTGAGATTGAATTCCTGCAACCGCAATAAGCCTTCCTTGCTCGTTTCAAGCGCGCGCGTTGTTGTGGATGGCGCTGCTGGTGGAGAGAAAAAGGCTTTAACAAATCCGTCTTTCACGGCCGCGAAATGATCATAGACTTCGCGATATTTTTTCGCATCCGCCTCAGAATATTGCGCAATGCTTTCAACCGTTTTGTCGATATCCCGATAGATCACAATACCGGGTCCGCCGGCTTTGTCCGGGTGTCCCGTCATGTGGTCTGTAGAGGGAATGTATTTGAGACCATGCTTGACCAATTCAGGTTCGAGTAGGTCTTTAAAATCCTGATTGGCTTGGATCCATACATGCGATGATCCGAACAGGTCATGCTTGAAACCAGGCTCGGTGACCTCCCGCGTCACGGCACCGCCACCGACCCAAGGATTGCGTTCGACCAGGCAAACTTTCAGGCCGTACTTCGTCAACAAGGCCCCGCAGGAGAGAGCATTCACGCCGGCGCCGGCAATTACGACATCATAACGACTCATCTGGTTGTTCTTTGCATCCCTAAACAATGGTTAGAATGGGAGCGATGTCCGGCTGACCGGATAATCAGAACCTCCCCTAATCTTGTTATCTGGCGCCGCGAGCCCCAACAAATGACAAGTCTTGATGGTTCACATTACTCCCGCTCATGGTCGTGTTTGGCGACATTTCCCGCCGCCATCACGAATGTGATGTCCTTTAGAGCCTCAATATCTTCGAGCGGATTCGTATCCATCGCGATGATATCGGCATATTTGCCCGCCTCGATGGTCCCGAGTTCATCTTCCTTTTTCAGCAACTCGGCGTTCACAACAGTTGCGGCTCGTAGGGCTTCAGCCTCGGTCATTCCGATCTTCACATACCAGATGAGTTCATTGGCATTCTCCCCATGGGGCACAACGCCTGCGTCGCTGCCTGCCGCGATTTGGACACCCGCTTCATGGGCGGCTGCGACGCGTTTTGGATGCTCGGCCATGAATCCCTCCATGACAGGCTTCATATCGTCTCCGGCGGTCTCATAGTCGCGGATGATATTGTCTTGAACGGCAAGCGTTGGAACATAATAAGCCGAGTTCTCAATCCACAACCGACGCGACTCTTCATTATTGTATGACCCATGCTCCACTGAGCGCGCACCAGCTTTGATCGCTTTATTGATGCCGTCGGTCCCATGAGCGTGGGCAGCGACGGGAATTTGAAATGAGGCGGCGGTGTCGATGACCGTTTGCAGTTCGTCTTCCAAAAAGACAGCAGGCGCAAATTCTCGCCCGCATGGCTTTGATCCGCTACAGGTTGTGTAAACCTTGATCCAGTCAGCCCCCATATCGATCTGCCGCCGAACCGCTTTGCGGCACGAGGTGACATCATAGCAGGCACCAGAACCCATGCTGCTGAACGTGCCGATCTCGATCGTGTGGCCCGCTGAGAATATCCGCGGCCCGATCACATCGCCAGCCTTCACCGCATCTCGCATCGCAAACACGGCCCAATCATAGCTGCCAACGTTACGAATCGTCGTGAACCCAGCCTCTAGAGTCTTAGCCGCATTCGCTTGGACATCGAGCAGTCGGTAAGTATCTTTGCCGCGCTCTGATGGCCGGTCCTGGCCAAACTCACCGCCAAGACCAAGGTGCACATGCGCGTCCATAAGCCCGGGCATCACGTAAGACGATTTAAGGTCAATCACCTTGGCATCATTTGCATCGGGAAGATCTGAGGCGGACTTATACCCGGATGCAATTCGATCAATCCTGTCATTTTTGACGATAATTGTCTGGCGCGACTTAGGCGACTTCCCAGGCTCGGCAATCAATGTCCCGGCATGAATAATCGTCCACTCGTCCGGTTCGACCTCTGTCTCATCAGGCGAGGCGATCGCCGCACATGATAGCGCAATCAACATCAGCGGTAGGCTACAAATCGTTCTCAAGTTCATGACACTTTACCTTTGGTCTAGGCCCTTAATCTGGGCCTTTAGTCTGGGAGTTCAGATGGGAAGGTCGGATATTGGCGGGGCGCCAGCGATTCCAGCTGGTGCAATAGATCCTCAACTGCATATTCCAATTGCTGATCTCGCCCCTTCATCAGTTCGCCTGGGTCGTTTTCAAGGAACACATCTGGGACAACCCCATGCGTTCCAGCCCATTCCCCGTCGGGGGTGTAGACACGCTGCGGCGGCGCTGCGACCCGCCCACCACTGACAAAAGGCACACTCATCGCTGGGCCGATCAATCCGCCCCAAGTGCGCGTGCCAATCAGTTTCCCGACCCCGGCCTGCTTAAACAATAATGGGAACCCATCACCGCCTGAATAGGACCAGCCATTTGTGAGCATCACTTTCGGTCCGCGATGGCTGAGTTCTGGCAAAGGATAATCCCGGCCGTTGCGGACGCTGAAATAGACGAGAGGGGGCCGATTCAAGAGTTCGACCAGGCGGTCCCCTAAGGCCCCACCGCTATTGAATCGCTCATCGATCACCAAGGCTTCTTTTGTATATTGAGCGCGATACTGGCGCATCAATTCGTCTTGGCCGTTGCGACTGGTGTCCGGAACGAAGATGTAGCCGATCCGACCATCCGAAGCGGCGTCAACGAATTGCCGATTAGCTTCGACCCAAGCGAGTTCGCGAAGCTTGTCGTCATTCTCAAGTGTCTCGACAACAACGGTGCGGGCATCCTGCATCCGCGGTGTCGCGCTTACCGTGAGCTCGACAGCCTTGCCAGATACCCCCTCAAACGCCCCCCAAGGGTCCTTCTCATCGGCCAACAGCGTGCCATTCACTGCGAGCAGATAGTCACCCTCATCAACATCAATTCCTGGCGCATGCAGCGGCGATCGCCATTCTGCAGATCGCGGACCTGCATCATAGATTTTGGATAGCCTGAACGCGCCATTCTGCCGTTCAAAATCGGCGCCGAGCAATCCGGTTTTATTGTAGGTGTAGCGCACACGCGGACTGCCAACCGCCCAGACATGTCCGGCAGACAATTCACCCGCTTGTTCGCGGATAACGAAGCTGAGATCAGACTCCGTGATAATATGCGGAACGAGCGCCAATGCGCGATCGCGCGCCCCGTTCCAATCGGCTTTGTGCAGACCATCATCATAGAAATAATCACGCTGGAACCGCCATGCATCCCATATGATTTGCTGCGCTTCAGCCTGCCTATCGTAAGGCGCAATGAAGTCTTTCACTGGCAGGGCCTGATTGAGTTTTTGATCCGCCGCCAATTTGACGCGGAAATACTCACCGCGCGCTTGAACCAGCGCCGTCCCGCTGGCGACATCCAACAAGCGGTCCACCCCTTCAGCGACGTTCGTGACGTTTCCGCCGTCAGGATTCACCAATCCAAGCATGGATTTTCCGCTCAAATCTCCTGCATTTGCACGTTGGTGAACAATCAGATTTCCATTGTCGAAGAATAAGGCGGTGTAGGCGCCAGAAGGCGCATCAAGCAAAACGATCCGCGCTTCCAGATCATCAAGATCAATTTGAATATCAGTCTGCGGATCCACCGCCTCAGTGCCCCCTGGGGCGGGCAAACCTTTTCGCAATGGCATGGCCGCGAGGACGGTCGAGTTTGCGTATGCCCAAGTGAAATCGATATCCGAATAGATAGGGTTCAGCCGTCGTTGCGTCAGGAAATAGAGGTAGTTTCCATCTTCGCTGAAAACCGGATGGGCATCATTGTAATAGCCAGACGTCAAAGCGTGCTTGGCTTTTTCCGAAGTGTTGTACGCAAAAATAACCTGATTGCGGTTTTCGGTTCCTCGGGACCAAGTCAGCCAAAGGCTATCCGGTGACCAATTCACCGAGAAGGCTTCCATGCCGAAATGATCATTCCAGAGGCCTTGGTCGATCTCGGTCATCGCCCCGGACACAACCTCAATAATGTAGAGCTTCTGGCGACTATCCGATATCGCGATCTTGCTCCCATCGGGCGACCAAAACGGGCGGTACAATAACCCAGAATCGAAATGTGTGAGCTGTCGGACGGTATTGCTGCTCAAGTCTCGGACGTGAAGCTGATACTCGCCGGAAGCGTCGCTCACATATGCGATCGATTTCTGGTCGGGCGAATAGCTCGCATAACGATCAGCGATACCGCTATTGGGCGCGTGGAGACGCGTCACTTTGCTTTCGCTTTTATAGGAAACCAGTTCCCCGCGCGCGGAAAACAATGCAATTTGCCCGTCCGGAGATAGGTCTGTTGAGAGAATTCGGTCGCCGATATTCCGTTTTAGATCGCTCAAAATAAGATGATCGGCGACCGCGCTAATATTGACCTTCGTCGACGCACGAGACGTCAAATCAAGCAAATAGAGGTCGGCATCATACTCATAGACGATGGCGCCTGGTCCCGCCGATGGCCGCGTGACATCATCTTCTGTCATGTGCGTGACTGGACGTGCGGCCGGTTCGCCGGACGGGTCTATGGTCCAAATATTTGAGCGCTGGCTATCTCGTTCAGACAGAAAGAAAATCCCTTGATCGGTCCACATAGGCGCGGAGTCTGAATACTCATTATCCGTCAGTCGACTCGATGATTTCGTCGCAAAATCATACCGCCAAATATCGGGTGCACGCCCGCCTTTATAGCGCTTAAACGTCTCTCGATTTAGATCCGGCTGGTTCTGAAAATCCTTGAGATATGAGTAGAGAATTGAGGTTCCATCGGGAGAGAAAACCGCCATTTCGCCATATGGCATTGGCAATTGTTCTGGCATCCCGCCGGAACGTTCAATCACAAACAGCTGATTGTAGCGCTTACGCTCGCTGTTCATGTCGCTCGCGTAAAGAATGCGAGACCCGTCCGGATGCCAATCGATCATTTTGTCATATGCAGGATGTCGGGTCACACGTTGGGGCACCCCGCCCGTCACAGGCAGCACATAGATATCTTCATTGCCGTCAGCATAAGGCGCCGTGAACGCAACGAACTTGCCATCTGGCGAGAATTTCGGATGCGTTTCAACGCCCTTTGCAGACGTCAGTCGCGTCGCTTGCCCGCCAGCCCGGTCGACCAACCATAAATCATCTGCGTAAGAAAATACGATTTGGGTCTGCGACACATCCGGATGCCTTAACAGCCGGGTTTGTTCTGCCGTTTGAGCGGCACTTGCCATCATGGACAAACTCGCAACCCATAACAAACCCAAGATGTAAGTCTTCACAGTCATTTCGTGTTCCCAGAATTTCAGAATAAAAAAAGGCGCCCCGGCGGAGGAATGTGCCAGGGCGCTTTAGTCAGCGGAGGTTAGGCCATTTCAACTATTGGCCGAACTCTTTAGTGAGGCGGATGGAGAACCGTCGTGGATTGTAATCCAAGGTGGTTCCGCCCCAACTAAAGCCATCTACGCCTGTGAAATACTCTTCTTCGAAGAGGTTTTCGACAGATGCGATAACTCGAATGCCGTCCCATTCCTGACCAACACGGAAGTTCACAACATCAAAGCTAGGAACCTCTTGCGGGAATGTATTGCCGGCGGCTTGTACGATGCCAACCGCACCTTTTGAGCGATATGACCATTCACCTCGAACGAAGGCCTCGCCGCCCCAGAATGGGAAGTCATATTGCGCATTTGCAGAGGCCGTCCATTTCGGCGCTTGCCCGAGACGCTCGCCAGACAAATCCTGATCTGTCCCGCGAAGGTTTGCGATGAACTCTTCAAACTTTGCGTCGACATATCCTGCGGCCGCCGAAATGGTTAGCTGATCCGTTGGACGTGCAGTGACTGAGAATTCTGCGCCCTTAGACGTCGCTTTGTCTGCGTTGAACGTATTGTCGACAGGCGTGATGGTACAATCGGTTCCGGTGAACTCATCAATCGGGATCAACTCAGTTCCGACACGGCAGAATGATTGACGTGTTTCAACCTGAAGATCTTGCCAATCCATGTAGAACACAGCGCCTTGCACGAGGACTGTCCGGTCAGCGAGATAGACATTACCGCCAATCTCATAGTTCCACAGTGTTTCCTTGTCGAAGACACTGACATTGGAGAAACCAGAATCTGGGTTCGCGCGAGCACCGGCTGGCTTGTAGCCTTTCGCGATCGACGCATAGGCCGACACATCGTTGTTCGGTTGCCAGTTCAAAGCCAGGCGCGGAGAGATATCCTCGGAACTGTTCTCACCCGCGGTGCCGAGCGTTTGAGAGCTCCGGCCACCCGATGTGAAGACCGTGCCATCGCCAGCCACTTGCACGGGCACGTTCAGCACTTGATCCGGACGCAACTCGCACCCTGGCGCGCGAGCATCACCCAATGGAATGCGCGGACAGGCAGCAAAGACGTTTGACCATTCATTATCATCATTGTCTTCAGAGTAGCGGAGACCTGCTATGACAGATAACTCGCTCGTCAGGTCATACTCAATGTTGCCGAAGATGGCCCAGCCGTCACGCTCCTGAAGGATCATGTTTTCGTTGGCATAGTCCGTTCGAAGCCATGGCCCGATCAGGTCTTTGATGATGATCTTATTTTCTGCTTGCGCGCTCTCATCGTAGAAGAAGCCGCCAACGGTCCAATCAAGGCGCCCTGGATTAGATGGCCCTAAGCGAAACTCTTGGCTGAACGCTTCTGTTTCGAAGGCTCCAGCACGGTCGACACTATCTAACCCTGATTTATCCAAATCGACGAGTTGATCTGTTTCACTGTCCGAATAGCCGGTCACAGAAACCAGGGTCACATCGCCAAAATCATGCTCGACGCGAGCAGTGAGAATGCTCGCAGTGTTGTCTGTGAATTCTGCCGTGTTCTGGAAAATGAAATCATCATTGTCTGATATGCTCGAAAGTGAGACGCCATCCGGCAATGTGATGTCACCGCTATTTACGCGATCGGAAAATTCGCCGCGGAAATCATAGCAACCAATTTGGCCGACAACATTTGGGTCGAAGGGGTTGAACCCGAAAGTTGGATTGATGCAGGTCGCCAGTTTTGGCGTGTAATCCTGATTGTCCGTGATCCGATTGATAGACAGATCTACTGTCGTTGCATCCGAAGGCTGCCAGCGCAATTGGCCGCGCATCGCCAAATAATCATTACCGGTATCACCCCCTGTAGGGTGACGGTTTTCCAGCGGACCATCAGTTGTCGTTGCTTGAACCGTCAGACGACCGGAAAGCGTGTCGGTGATCCCGCCATTGACGACACCAGCAAGCTCAAACGTGTTGAAGCTGCCCATACCGGCATCAATTCGGCCATAGAAATCTTGCTCAGGCTTTTTGGTCCGAATATTGATCGCACCACCTTCTGAGTTCCGTCCGAAAAATACGCCTTGCGGTCCACGCAGAACTTCGATGCTTTCAACATCATATGTCGGCGGGTTGGCTTGACCGCTTGAAAGTTGTGCCAGGCCTAACTCATCGAAATACGTCGCGAAGGCGCTGATGCTATTGACCTTTTCGCCGCCACGAACATCAGAAACACCGCGAATAGCAATGACGATCTCGCGCGCGCCATTCCGGCCTGATTTCGAGAAGGTTACGTTCGGGGTTTGCAGCAAATAATCGTCAGCTTCTTGAACGTTAGCCGTGTCGATCAAGTCGTCCGTAAACACGCTGGCACTGATCGGAACTTCCAAAATGGTTTGTTCTTTTCTTTGCCCGTGAACGGTTACGACATCTAGCTGTCGCTCATTCTCGGCGGAGGCTTCCGCATCCGCGTCCGCTTCCTGGGCGAGTGACATTGAACTCAAGCTGGTCGCAACAGCAAATGACGACGCGACGATCAGCAGCTTATTCCGCAAGTCTGATTTCATTCGTACTTCCTCCCGATATACGATTTTTCTGCCCCCGAATAGCTGGGGTTATCGCGATGCTACGAGCAGGAAAGTCGCGCCACAAATCATAGTTTTTCATGCTGCGCATAACTCGATCTAATGGGAAATCGCGCACGATTAATCCGACTTTATTCGTTTATTAATCAGGGCTTTATGACAATATCGCCGAAACTGCGACACCAATAAATGTCGCCAGCGCATACCCCAATACACCACACATTATCGATGGTGTGACGAGCCGGCGCCATCCTTGCGTCGACGCAATAGCTGCGGTCACGGCAGGTCCCACCAAAGCGGCCCCGGATCCGGCAATGGCTTGCGCCAAATCGATCTTGAAAATTTTCGCAGCGGTGAGCACGACCAAGAAGTGAACGCCCATAATCAGTAAGCCATAAAAGAACAGGACAGGCGCATCGCTCAAGAATGTTGTGACATTGGTGCCAAGACCAATAGCGGCGAAGAACAGATACATCATAAACATGCCGAGCTGAAAATCGCCCTCGAACTCACCAACCACTTTAGGAAACAAATTTGCCAGCAGGAGCGTCACAGCCGTGATGATCAGAATTGAGAAATGCGGCATCCCTATCGCTTGGGCGGCGACTTCGGAAATCGCGCAGATCAAAAAGCTCAGCGCCAAGGCTCCGGAAATAGTTGGCAGTTTAAACTCGACCGTGAATGCCTTGTCGTCGCCAGCTTCCGTTTGCTCCTTGGCTTCATCGATAATTGCCGATGGAATGAAGCGCTTCACAAAGCTAAATGATGCGAATGCCATCAAGAACATCAGCATGATAATACTGACCCCGCTGGAGGCGCCAATCACGACCGTACTTTCTGCCGGCGTCATCTCGACCGCGCGACTAACACTGACAAGATTGACCGCTCCGCCGATCCACCCGCCGGTATACGCGCCTGCCGCTTTTGCACCGATATCACCGAGGTCGAGCAGCATTACGCCCGTGATGGCGCCAAGAATTGTGCCGATCGAGGCGATCGAGAAGGCCAGCAGAACGGGTCCCCCGTCTCGAAAAACGCGGCGAAGATCGGCTTTATAAAGCAAGAGTGGGATTGACGCTGGCACCAGATAAGCCCCGACAAAATCATATGTCGGAGATGAGAATGGAACCAAGCGCAAATTCGATAGCGCCATGGCCACGATCAGTACCCAAACGACGCCAGATGTTTTTTTGCCAAATTCGGTTTGATCGACCCAGAACCCAAACCAAGCGAGTCCGAGGACAAGCGTGGCCATGGCAAACACATTCCCTCCATCAAGCAGCGGAGCCTGAAAAATGTCGGCCATGAATATTCCTCCCAAATACGGACCCTTTTGAGTCTCTGTGTCTTCGCTTCTGTTAAATCACCAATTCCATAAAGTGCCATCCTCAAGACGGTTCACGGGTAGATAGGCTCTCTTATAAGGATATTTAGCGGCGAGCTCTTCGTCGATATCGACCCCGTGCCCCGGTGTTTCGCCTGGATAGAGGGACCCGTCTGCGAACGTATAGTTGCTCGGGAACACAGCATCGGTTTCCTCGGTATGGCGCATATATTCCTGCACACCAAAGTTCGGAATGGCGAGCCCAAGGTGCAGGCTTGCGCCCATACAAACCGGTGACAGATCGGTTGCGCCGTGACACCCTGATCGGACATTATAGAGGCTGGCAAAGTCGAAAATTCGCTTGAGATGCGTGATCCCGCCCGCATGCACCACCGTGGTTCGGATATAGTCGATCAGCTGGTTTTCGATCAGGTCTTTGCAATCCCAAATCGTGTTGAACACTTCACCGACGGCAAGCGGCGTTGTCGTGTGCTGGCGAATAAGGCGGAAATTGTCCTGGTTTTCGGCCGGCACCGCATCTTCCATCCAGAACAGCCGATAAGGCTCTAGTGACTTTCCTAGTCGAGCCGCTTCGATCGGCGTGAGCCGGTGATGCACATCGTGTAAGAAGTGCGGCTCATAGCCAAACGTCTCTCGCAGCGTTTCGAACAGCTTCGGTGCGTGATCGAGATATTTGGGCGTAGACCAGACAGCTTCGCTCGGCAGGTCAGCGTCGGCTGGCTCGTAATACATTTTGTCCTTCGACACGCCATAGACCGTGTCCAAGCCAGGCACGCCAGTTTGCGCCCTGATCGCCTTATACCCAAGCTCGATATATTTCGCGACTTCCGCGGTGGTCTCTTCGATCGTCGTGCCATTGGCGTGGCCATAGACCATCACGCCAGATCGGCTTCTGCCGCCGAGCAATTGATAGAGCGGCATGCCCGCCGCCTTCGCCTTGATGTCCCAAAGGGCGGTATCGACAGCGGAAATGGCCGACATGGTTACCGGGCCGCGTCGCCAATAAGCACCGCGATACAGGAATTGCCAAATGTCTTCAATCTGACCGGCATCCCGCCCAATCAGACATGGCACAACATGCTCCTGCAAATAGGCAACAACGGCAAGTTCACGTCCGTTGAGCGTCGCATCACCAATCCCATAGAGGCCTTGATCGGTTTCAATCTTGAGGGTGACGAAGTTCCGACCTGGGCAGGTGACAATAACCTTGGCGTTGGTGATTTTCATTAGGAGCCTTGCCTCATGCTGCCTTCGTTCTGTTCATTTCCAAAAGGCAGACATTGGGGCTGCGGGCTTTCGGAGCTTGGTGGATCCAGACGTGGTCGTCTGAACACACTTCGAATTTAAAAAAGAATCCAGCCCTCAAAGCAATTGATTGTCCGTCATCTCACTCATAAGGTGGGCTTATGCGAACGGCACAAAATCCATCTAAAAACAACCGGAAAGCCTGATTGAAATGAAGCAGCGAATGCCGCCTCTGATAGCGTTGAGAGTGTTTGAAGCCGTCGCGCGCAATTTATCTTTCACTAAGGCGGCAGAGGAACTACACGTCACGCAAGCGGCGGTCAGCCACCAAGTCCGCAAACTCGAAGAATGGCTTCAAGTCACGCTGTTCTTACGAATGAACAGGTCGATCAAACTGACCAAAGAGGGCGAAGCCTATGCCCAGCCGCTAACCGAAGCGTTCAAGATCATCGCCGATGCCACAGGCCATGTTCTCGGCGAAGACGCATCCAAGTCTCTCAATATCGCAACCTATGACTCGATCGCCACCAAATGGCTCGCACCGCGGATTAAGGCCTATCAGGCGAGCGTGCCTGACATTCCGATGACTTTGTTTACCCACAGCGCTTTCTCCGATTTTAAGAGCGACGAAATCGACGTGGAAATTCGGTATGGTGATGGCAATTGGCCTGACCTGAGTGTCGAGAAGATTGCAGATGAATTTATCTTCCCGGTTTGCAGCCCCACTCTTTTGGACGCGGACAGCGCTCTTTCTGACGTCAATGATGTCAAGAATTTCGAACTCATCCACGACCGCATGGTAATCGGATGGCCTAATTGGCTAGAGGAAGCGGGCGGCGATCCGGAAGGTGCCAAGAAGGGCATGCACTATAACCACTCGCATCTGGTATTTCAGTCCGCGATTGCCGGTCACGGGTTTGCGCTCGGCCGCAGTCTCCTGGTCGCCAATGATCTGGCGGAAAAGCGGTTGATTGCGCCGTTCCAGACCATGCTGAAATCGAACTTTTCCTATTACTTGGTTTGCCCGAAAGATCTGGCGGAGAAACCTTGGATAAGATCATTCTATGAGTGGCTGGCAGATCAAGCGGCTCAGACGTCTGACGTGTTCGAGGGGGCTGTTGCGAAAACGGCTTAAGACTCGAGGCTGGGATCTGGCATCACCCGTTGCATGATTGATTTGTGCTCGAGAAAGGCCTCGACACCGTTCCAGCCATGCTCCCGCCCCCACCCTGATTGCTTGTAGCCGCCGATGGGCATCGACATGTCTGGGATGCCATGACAGTTCACCCAGACGATCCCAGCGCGCAAATCCCTTGTCGCGCGCTGAACCCGGGACGTGTTCTCGCTCCAAACACTGGCCGCAAGCCCATATTGGGTATCATTGGCGAGCGCCAGGGCTTCGGCCTCTGTTTCAAACCGAGTCACTGTCGCGACCGGGCCAAAGATCTCATCCGACCAGGCACATGATGTCCGATCGTGATCGATTAGTACGGTAGGTTGATAGAAATAGCCGTCGCCGTCGCCCAGTTTCCCGCCGGTCACCACTTCAACGCCCTGCGTCCGCGCGCGCTCGACATAATTGCTTACGGAATTCCTGTGAGGTTCGGAGATCAGTGGCCCAAGCGAGTTGTTTTCGTCCATGGTCGGGCCGATTGCCAAAGCGTCGGCGCGCCCGGCAATGCCTGCGACCACTTCATCAAATTTCGAGGCGTGCACAAGGATACGGGAGCCGGCGACGCAGACTTGTCCGGCATTCGAAAATATGCCCTCCGCGGCCCCATCAATTGCGGCGCCTATATCGGCATCATCGAAGATGAGCACGGGTGATTTACCACCAAGCTCCAGAGATAGCTTTTTCAAATTGCCCCTGGCCGCATCAATCAAAGCGCGCCCAGTACTGGTCGACCCCGTAAATGAGACTTTATCGACCCTCTTGTCTTCACAAATCTGAGCCCCGACAGAGCGGCCATCGCCCAAGACAATATTGACGACACCCGCTGGAATGCCAGCCTCGCCCAAAAGCTCGCCCAATCGCAAGGCTGACAGGACCGTGTTCTCTGATGGCTTCAAAACCACCGAGCAACCCGCTGCGAGCGCCGGTGCAAGTTTCCAAGCGGACATGACCAGACTGCCATTCCAGGGTGTGATCAAACCCGCCACTCCAATCGGCTCCAGGCGCGTCGTGCCTTCCAAATCCAGTCCGGGGATTGATGGCTTAAACGTCTTACCTTCGATCTTCGTGCACCAACCGGCATGATACCGAAACGCCTCTGCAGCAGCCCAGACTTCTCCGTGCAGAGCCGCGCCAATCAGTTTGCCGCCTTCAACTGCCTCGAGCTCACCGAGCAATTGGCGGTTTTCTTCGATCAACTCCGCAACCCGCCAGAGCACCTGCGCGCGCTGAGCTGGGGACTCATTGCGCCAAATCCCTGTATCAAAGGAATGACGGGCGGCGCTGATGGCAGCATCGGTTTCAGCTTCCGTTGCTGATGCAAATTCAGACAAAAGCTCGCCTGTTGACGGGTCTGAGATGTGAAACTCAGCCGTTGCCATCGGGGTGATCGACTTTCCTCCGATCTGAAACCGATGAGGGCCTTGAATATAGCTTTTCGTGCGCGCCTGGACGAAATCTAACTGGCTGTGTTTCACCATCACTCTTCGCTTCAGGCCTCCATAAATGCCGTCAGGGCATTCAGGACAGCTTCGTTTTCATGGTCAAGCCCAACCGTAATACGCAGGCTCCCAGACGGCCCACCAGCATTGACTGGGCGCGGAATGATGCCAGCCGCCATTAAGTGCTGATACGCCTTTTGCGCCGTGTGCGGACCTTCATCCGGGAAACGGATGAGGTAGAAGTTTGCCACGGTTGGAAAAACCTCCAGCCCGATCTGTTCGAGATGGCTGCGAATCCGTTTCAGCCAAACCGAATTGTGCTCCCTCACCCGGGCGGCATGATCGACATCGCGAACGGCCGCTTCCGCCGCCGCGAGCGCCGCTATATTGGCATTGAACGGCGTGCGAATGCGCTGCATCGGCTCGATCACCGACGAGTCGCCATACATCCAACCAATGCGCAGACCCGCGAGGCCATAGAGCTTTGAAAACGTCCGAGTCACGACGACATTGCGATGCTTCGAAACGTATTCAAACCCGTGAGTGAAGTCCGGCTCGGTCACAAAATCCGCATAAGCGCCGTCATAGACAATAATCACATGTGGCGGCACCGCAGCTACGAGGCGATCAAATTCCGGTTTCCGCAAATAGTCCCCGATCGGATTGTTTGGGGAGGCGAGGACGATCATACGGGTCGACGAGGTCACCCGGCTCAGAATCTCATCCACATCTGTGCGGTGATTGGGTTCCGGTGCGTCGACGATTTTAGCGCCCTGTACCGTGGCATGGATGCGCGCCATCACGAAGGCATGTTCACTCACAATGACTTCATCGCCAGGCGCGACGAACGCCCGGATCAGCAGGGATTGAACCTCTTCTGATCCATTGCCGCAGATGATTTGCTCTGGATTGAGATCGAATACGTCACCTAACGCCTCTCGCAACTCCGTTTGCGCGCCATTCGGATACCGAAACAGGCTCTCGCCAACTTTGCGATACGCTTCAAGCGCGCGTGGAGACGCACCAAGCGGCGATTCATTTGATGACACTTTGATCGGATCAGAATGCCCTGCTGCTTCCGATTTGCCCTGCTTATAGGGCGCAAGAGAGCGCACTGGTTCGTTCGGGAGGAGTTCGGCCAGCGCCGCGTCTGCTTCGTGTTTGTTGATGCTCATTCGCCCTACCCTAAATCGCGTGACGCGCTTTCACACCACGAACGCGATCCCGCAAGATGAACGGCCAAGGCGAGCTCATCTCATCAACTTGAACTTCAATGAGACTTGGCCCGCCCAATGCGAGCGCTTTTTGCAGCACGGGTTTCAAAGACTCTGGAGAATTTGCCTTGAAACTCTCCATTCCGAACGCTGTCGCCATCTCGGCGAATTTCGGATTCTGTAGGTCGGAGCCGATATATCGCCCGTCATACCATTCCGTCTGATGCCGTTTCACGTTTCCGAAGCGGCCATTATTGAACACGATGACCGGCATATCGATGCCATATTGAACCGCGGTCGCCAGTTCCTGCACATTGAACATGAAGCCGCCATCACCAGCGATCGCCACAACCGGCTTGTCGGGGTTCGCGACCTTCACGCCAAGCGCGGTCGCATAGCCATAGCCGAGCGTGCCTTGATAGCCGCAGGTTATGAGAGAGCGCGGATTGTAAACTGGAAACCCGTTCCATGAGGCAAAGCCGACTTGCGTGATTTCATCGACAAGAATGCCATTCTCCGGAAGCACGTCACGGATCACCTGCAAATACGACATTTGCGGCTGAACCGACGAGAGCAGCTGGGCCACACGCGCTTTGAGGGCAAACAATTCCTCTTCTCTAGAGGCGCGCTTGCCAGCCGTTTTGGAGAGCTCATCGGCCAATGCTCCGGCAATTGTTTTCGCGTCGCCGCAAATACCGAGATCGGCTCTGACAATACGATTGATCTCGGTCGGGTCCCAATCAATCCGGATCAATGTCATGTCATCATCGATCCCCCATTCCTGCAAATAGGGCTGCATTCTGGAGCCGATACCGATGACACAATCAGTGTCCTTCCAAAGCTCATACCCGGCAGCAAAATTCTGTCCGAGATAATGAGCGTCGCTGACCACACCCCGGCCATTGCGGAAGGACACGACCGGCGCCTGAGCAATCTCTGCCAGGTGCAAGATTTCTTCACTCGCATGCTGAGCGCCGCCACCGACCACGATCATCGGCTTCTTCGCAGCGGCCAAAGCTTTCGCGACCTGCTTCACGAGATCTTCGTCAAATACCCGAGCGTCGGCTTCGTCATAGACGCGTCCGATTTCAACCCGAGTTGTTTGCGCCATGATGTCCGGCGGCATCTCAAGCGCCACCGGGCGCGGCCGCCCCGACTTCAACTCGCGAAACGCGTCATGAACCTTTTGAGCGACTTCGTTCGGATGAGAAATGCGCTCTGACCATTTCGTCATTGAGCGCAATGTTGCGAGCTGATCTGGGAGCTCATGCAGCTCACCGACGCCTTTGCCAATCGCGTGAGATGGAATCTGCCCCGTCACACACAGTACTGGCGAGCTATTGGCATAGGCTGAGCACATCGCGCCCGCGGTGTTCAGCACACCCGGTCCCGGGACCACGGTGTACACACCAACTTTTCCCGTAGATTTCGCATAGCCGAACGCCATATAGGCGGCGCCTTGCTCATGGCGCGACCCGACATAGCGAATTTTGTCACCCGCCCGCTGCATGGCGTCAAAGAAATCATTTAGTTGACCGCCTGGCAGCCCAAAAACGGTATCGACGCCATTCGCCTGCAGACTTTGCAACAAAGCATCAGCGCCTTTCTCGCGGCGCGTATTGTTCTGCGTGTCTTTGCTTGCATTCTTTCGCACAGCATCAAGCATTTACATTGCTCACTTTCAATCAAACCCTTTATTGGATCCTCGTCTCCTAAGATCCTCCCCAGACAGGCTCCTCAATATCCTTTCAAAACTCAAATCGAATAATCTCATGGTTCTGATTATCGAAGCTAATTGGAGCCTTCGGCACCACCGGAACCCAACCACCACTCGATTTGAGCGGCTGATTTGAGAAGGTTGTCTCGCTGCGTGTCATCGCCAGCAAACAAACTAGATTGGACCTGCTCAGCGACACCTCCAACCGGCCAACGAAATTGCTCACTGCTTGACTTTGAAATCGCGATCAGTCGTCGAGCCACCTCGTCGGGGTCTCCGCCGCGCTTCGCATTCTGCGCTAAGTTTTGGCGAAGCCTCTGATTGAATTCGGCATATGGATCGACATCACCAGGCATCGCCTCTAGTCCCCGCGAAATGAGATCCGTGCGAAAGCCTGCAGGCTCGATTAACGCGAGTTTTATGCCCCAGCGCGCAACTTCGTGACGAATTGCTTCGGTGAATCCCTCCAGCGCAAACTTGCTCGCGGCATAGATTGAATCTCCCGCAAGACCAGCCCAACCCGAAACCGAACTCATCATCATGATCAATCCGCGAGATTGTGCCCGCATCGTCGGGAGCACTTGGCGAGTCACGTTCAGAACGCCGAAGAAATTCGTCTCCATAACCGCCCGAATATCGGCATCTGTGAGGCTCTCAAACGCTCCGGCCTGCAGAGTCCCGGCATTATTCACGACGATATCGAGTACGCGCTCATGCGACGTAATGTGGTCGATTGCGGCTTTGATCGTCGCAGGCTTCGTTACATCAAGCTCGATAGGGATGATGTTCCCATCATGGCGTTTCGCAGCGTCTCGGAGTTCACTGGCGCGATCGATATCCCGCACAGATGCATAGACTTTGTCGCCATTCTCAGCGAAGGCAATGGCGCTCGCCAAGCCGATTCCCCGCGAGCATCCGGTGATCAAAACAATCCGACGGGTACGCTTCTGCGTCACACCAGATCTCTGTCTTTGGTTTCGGGCAAGAACAGTACGGCGATTATCAGCGCAGTCAGCGTGATAACGAATGGGTACCACAGTCCTGACATCGTATTCCCGGTTTGCGCGATGATCGTGAACGCAATGGCTGGCATGAAGCCGCCAAACCAACCCAGACCAACATGATAGGGAAATGACAGTGCGGTATACCGAATACGCGCCGGAAAGAGTTCTGCTAGAGCCGCCGCTTGGGGACCTGAGATGGCGGCGATACAGACCACGAACAACATGATGATGCCGACGATTTGAAGGTAATTGACCTCATCATTATCGGCCGTTTCCGGATAACCTGCGATCGCCAGCGCGGCCTGCAACTCGGTCTCGAGCTCATCTGAATCGATGTGCTGGCGGGCAAGGTCGATGCGTCTTACTTCACCCACACGCAGCTCAGACGCATCTGTCGGGGAATCCAGTTTCAGCGTGTAATTGACACCGAGACCTGAAAGCGCGCGGCGAGCGACATCACACGGCTTGGAGTATTCCCGCAAATTAAGGGGATCGAACTGCAAGGAACACGTTCCACGTGCCGCGTGAATGCTAATAGGGTGCGACTGCTCAGCTTGAACCAATGCTGGATTTGCCGCGTTCGAGAGTGCTGAGAATGCAGGAAAATAGGCGATCACCATCACCGCCATACCGGTCAGCATCACTGGCTTGCGACCGATCCGGTCTGACAGGGCGCCGAAAACCACGAATAGCGGCGCGCTCAGCGCCACTGACGCGACGATCAAGCCATTGACCACGTCCGGTGATACCTTCGAAATTCGCTCCAAATAATACTGTACAAAGAACTGGCCAGCGTAAAACATCACGCCCGTCGCCATGACCAGGCCGAACAAAGCCAGCAGGATAATCTTCAGATTACGCCACTCTAAGAAAGACTCCCGCACCGGGTGTTCGGACACGCCGCCCTCTTCCTGAATTTTCTCAAAGACCGGACTTTCTGCCAGTTTTAGGCGCAGCCAAACTGTACCTATGAGCAGGAACACTGAGAGCAGGAATGGAATTCGCCACCCCCAGTCTTGGAAGGCCGCTTCACCCATGGAGCGCCGGACGATGAGGATGACGCTGAGGGCTGAAATCAGTCCGAGCGCGCCCGTGGTCTGAATCCAGCTTGTATTGAATCCGCGCCGCTCATGCGAGGAATGTTCAGCGACATAAATCACAGCCCCGCCATATTCGCCGCCCAGCGCAAACCCTTGCAGGAGCCGGCAGACCAAGAGCAGGATCGGCGCCGCGATGCCAACCTGTTCAAATGTCGGCAAAAGTCCAATGGCAACCGTCGCAACACCCATTAACGCAATCGCGATCAGGAACACCTGTTTACGACCAATACGGTCTCCAATCCGCCCGAACACGATGGCGCCGAGCGGCCGAGTGATAAAGCCCACCGCAAATGTCAGGAGCGTGAAGATAAAGGCGCTGGTTTCGTCTACGCCGCTAAAAAACTTCGCCGACAAGATCGTTGCAAGCGCGCCAAATAGAAAATAGTCGTACCCCTCGAACGCTGTCCCCGCTGTAGAAGCGGTAATGACCAGGGCCATGCGCCTTTTTTTGGTTTTCTGTTCCGCGCTCAACCCGCCATACTCCTCAATTAGGAGAAGTTTTCCGTAGCGCCGATGATCGCTCAAATCGTTTGTCGTTATGGGAGGCATTACCAGCTCTAATGCGTTCGCGGTTGTTCGATACTGGAACCGCTAGAATGGGCCGAGTTTGATGAGATTAAAGCGCCCAGACGAGTGACTTCCCGAAAGCAAAAGTATACGGCCTTTGGTGGAGGCTCTCATGCGCGATATTATTCTACCGGCAATCCTGTTTGCCTTGGCATCATGTGCCCCGATCGAGGACGGCGAGATGGCGAAACATGTGACAGATGGCGAAAAAGAATTAATCGTATTGGCGGCTCCGCCGGATGGAGATGAATATTATGCGGCGGTGCGCCGGGATATTTACGACTTCCACATTTCCTATGCCCGTCAGATCGCGGGCCGCGATCATGTTCTTATCCTGTCCGGGTCGCAAGATTATCAGGCCTATGTCGACGACCTTGGCGCCGACAAAGTCGTGAATGTGGAAATGCTAGACATTTGGATGCGAGACTTCAGCCCCCTAAATGCCATCAATCCAGTGATGTTCCGATATACAGCTGCAGGACAAGGCGGTGGCCGCAAAGGTCAATCCGAAGCCGATTATGTCCAAGATGCTTTGGCCGAACTTATTGAAGCTGCCGGTGGCGTCGTTCCGGAGAGTGACCTGCTGAATGATGGCGGAAATTTCGTTGATGATTATGCTGGTAATGCAGTCGTCAGCCGAAAGTTTTTGCGCGACAACAAACTCAGCGAAGCTGAGGCCCGCAAACGCATTAGAACAGCCACAGGCGTCAAACAGATCGCTTTTATCGAGGCTGATGAACAAGGCGGGCTGGAGCATGCAGACGGCGTCGTGGCCTTTGTTGGCGACAACACACTGGTGATAAATTCCTATCCGGAAGATCCCGATTACACGGCGGATCTCAAAGCCGATCTAGAAGCGGGATTACCGGGCGTCGTGCTGCATGAAATCGTCACGCCTTATGATGGCAGTCAGATCTATGACCAACGTTTTGGCTCGGCCTGTGGCCTCTACACCAATATGCTTGTGACCCCGTCGCGGATCTATCTTCCCCAGTTTGGTATCCCAGAAGACACCGAGGCGCTGGCCAGCGTTAGAAGCTGGACGGACCGTGAAGTCGTTCCAGTACAATCGAGCCAAGTGTGCAAAATGGGCGGCGGCGTTAGATGCATGTCGTGGCAAACACGCGGCGAACTCGCGCACACCATACTGGCCAATATTTTCGATTGAAAACCGCTGAGACGGCTGTTTCGACACAGTCTCAGCCAGGTTCTGAAACAATTGAAACAAAACTCTGAGCTTGGCGACGTTCAGCAGAAACATTGATCTTCTAAATTCATCTCATCGGCGCTGTTGCCGTGAACATGAATATGGAGAAACCCAATGTTGAACCAAGTCCAAACTGATTATTCGCCGATCCCAGTCATTGAGATCACACCAACGCATCTGCGCCCTGTTCAGCCGAACGAAGTCATTGCGCCAATCGTTGAGCCCGCCAAAGAGGAAACGCAGCGTCCAGGCATCTTGGTGAGCCGTCGCCGCCGCCGCGCCCGCCTCGCTGGTCGCCACTAATCTGCAATGCTTGTTTTGCTATGTCGCAACATGTTCATGCAGATAAATTTCGATGGCTGATGGGCTCAGGTCTCACCTGCACCCATCAGTCCGCGATCAGAACCTTCATGCCAGGTTTAGAGGGCGCGAATTGAGCGGCGTGCGGACCTTCTGCAGCGAACGCATCAGTAGCGATAATCTCGAAATCGCCAGCGCCAGCATTGGCTGCGACGGCATCACTGACCGCTGGCCCAAACACATCAAACACATATTTCTTCACGCCGACAACAGAGCCAATAACGGCGCCGCTTCCCAAGCCAATCCGGCAAACCCAATCGACTTCCGAGTTCTCATTCCGTTTCTTCAAAAACTGGCGATACAAAGACGCTGTTTTGATGATCGACGCGCGATGATCGAGCTCAGAATCTTCCAAACCCGCAATACAAAAATACGTATCACCATTGGTTTTGATGCGCTCGCACCCGAGCTGCTCACCAATTTGATCAAATGCTGTATACAGCTCGTTCAACTCACTGACCAAATTGGCTGGCGCCAATTGTTCGGCCATTTTTTTAAAACCCACAAAATCCAGGACCAGCACCGACGCATCTTCATAGCGTTTGGGTGTAATCACACCGAAAGATTTGTATTCGTCATAAGCCCCACGCGGCAGGATGTTCAGCAACAGCTCTTCAACCTGGTCTTTTTCTTTTTTGATTTCGCGTGTGTTGCGCTCGACCATTTTGGAATAGCTCGCGAGCATGGATTCAAGCTCACGGATCCGTGTGACGTTTTGGCATTCCATCACATAGACAGATTCATCGCCGACGGTTGCTTGCGAAATGATTTGCGCAAGAACCAAGGTCCGGCGGTTGCGGCGAAAGCTGAGTTCACCGGATTGGCGGCCGCTTGCTTGTATGTTCGCTTTCAGCTCCGCGAAATCCAATTCTGGAAACAGGGTTTGGATTGGGATACCCGGCCCAGCCTCGTCAAACCACTCGCCGAACACGTCATTGCAGAACTGCAAATTTCCCGTCTTTGCATCGAACAGCGCAATGCCGACGCCGACGGCACGCAAGAGTTGTTCATTGATCGATGCAATGGCCATCGCTTAGGCCGCGATCACAGATCGGTAGGTTTCGATCTTTTCCAGTACAGCCTCAACATCCGCCTGCTCAACGTCGAAGGCGACCAAGGTCTCACCCAACAGGGCTTTGATCGTATCAAAATGCGGGTCCTGGATATCCAAATTCGCGTGCGCCGCTTTCAGCTTTGCATCTGGGTACGAGACGGGGCCGCCCAGCAAGAACGAAATAAACTTGGTTTGATGGTCGATAAGACTTTCCATATCAGTACCGTCAAAGAACGGGCCCACAACGTCGGAATCCAAGACGTTATTGTAAAACTCAATGACGATGCTGTGTATGGTCGAGAAGCCACCATACTTTTCAAACAGCGAGTTGGCCATGTGATTGTCCCCGATACAAAGTCCGTCGCTTTGCACTTTAACTACTTCTTACTATTGTCATTTTGAAAAAGATAGGGGCGCTTAGATGGGAACAATTATCAATACCTGGAACCTATTAGCCCCAACTAGGGACCTATTATGACCAGCGATACGGCGGCGTTTCTCACCCGAGCGATCGACTCCTTACAGGACGGGATTGCGGTATTTGATGCCGATTATGCCTTAGTCTTGGCCAACCGTCCGTTCCACCAGATTTTCGACGGGGCGACATCGCATTTGATCCCCGGCGGCGCGTGGCGCTTGTTTATGGATGAAGCCAAACGCAAAAGGCGAGGCGCGGGTTTTGATCAATTGAACTTCCAGCTGATTGGCGGTCTCATCGAACCTTTTTCCCAAGATGTGACGCATGGCACCAGTCAACGCGTACGCTTGAACGCGCGGGCGCTCTCAGAGGGCGGCTTCATCCTCACCGCATCTGATGTGACCGACGCTTATGAAGCTGATGCCTTAAGAGTGGAAACTGAGGCCCTTTTGCGAAACGTGCTCGATGCCTGCACCGCCAACATCTTGATGAGCAGCGTCGATGATGGGCGAGTAATCTATCAAACGCCCTACAGCACCGGGCAATTTGGCACTTTGGACAATGTTCGAACGCTATATGCCGACGCTGACAAACGCTCTGAGCTCCTGGCAGAATTACTGCCAACCGGCGCCGTCGACGACTTCGAGTGCGACTTGCTCGACAGGAATGGCAAACGTGTACCCGTCATCTCACACGCGCGGTTGATCGAATACGAACAGGAGAAAGTGATCTTGGCCTCGGCCTATGATCTGACGCAACTTCACGCCCAACGCGATGAACTTATTCGCATCCGGGACATCGCGCACCAAAACGAAAAGCTGTCGGCTATGGGTGGCCTATTGGCGGGCGTCGCGCACGAACTGAACAATCCCCTTTCCGTCGTCGTTGGACACGCCTTGATGTTGCAAGAGGACGTTACCGATCCCTCCCTGAAAGCGCCGCTCGATAAAATTTCCCACTCTGCGGAGCGCTGCGCCCGGATCGTCAAAACCTTTCTCGCGATCGCACGTCAAAAGCCCATGACCTTGGTACCGGCATCCATGAACGAGATCGTCATGACCGCGTTAGACGTTTGCGGTCACAGCTTGCGACAGGCCGGCGTCACGTTGGAAATTGACCTCGCAGATACGCTTCCGGAAATACACGTCGATGAGGATCAAATTGCGCAAATCTTGATCAACATTTTGACCAATGCTGAACACGCCCTTGAGGGTGTCTCGGGTGCCGTAGTCCATATTTCGACACGTATCGACCCGGCCACCGGAATGATTTCCGCCGTGTTCTCGGACAACGGACCAGGCGTTCCGAAAGAGATTCGAGGCCGCATCTTCGAGCCCTTTTTCACGTCCAAGCCTGTTGGCGAAGGCACAGGTTTAGGCCTGTCGATCAGCCACCGCATTGCCTCTGCTCATGGCGGCAATCTAGAACTCAGCGACAACCCGCGAGGCGGTGCGTGCTTTACCGTCAGTTTGCCGCGCGTTGCTGCCGCCAACGCCGCGATCGCGCCCGACCAACCCGCGCGAACCTCGACACAAGAGATGCCGATGAACGTGCTCCTGGTCGAAGATGAAAAAGATGTTGCTGATATGATCACGCGCATTCTGCGCAGCAAGAATATCTCGGTGACGCATTGCGAAAGCGGCGATGACGCCCTGGCCACTCTAACAAGGGGACAGCAATTTGATGTCATTGTCAGCGACCTCAAAATGCAAGGGCTAAACGGCATCGATATGATGCTCGAAATAGACGCTCAGTGGCCGGTTTATCGAGACCGCTCATGTTTCGTCACGGGAGACTCCATGGGGAATGCTTTGTCGCAATATAAGTCGCTGTCCAATCGACCAATCCTGGAGAAGCCCTTTTCGCCATCGGAACTGATTGATCTGATCACAAGCCTTGGGGAGCGCGCGTAATGGCCGAAAATGATGCCAACCCCGTCCACATTCTCGTCTGCGACGATGAACCAGACATTCGGGATATGATGTCGACTTATTTGCAACGCCGCGGATACACCGTATCGACGGCTGAAAGTGGCAGCTCGCTCGACGCCGCGCTGGAAGAAAATGACGATATTCAACTCATCATCCTAGACATTAATATGCCAGGTGAAGACGGCTTGTCCGTTCTGCGGCGCCTCAGAACCGAAATGTCTCTCCCGATCATCATGTCAACCGCGGCCGGCGACACCGTTGATCGCGTCGTAGGATTGGAATTAGGCGCAGATGACTATCTGGCAAAGCCCGTGGATCTGCGCGAACTCGAAGCGCGAATAAAGGCCGTTATGCGCCGCGGCGGCAGCGCACAGAGCAATGCTTCCGCTGATCCGAAAACGGATGGTGATGTTCTCGTGGATGGCCTGACGATCAACTTAGAAGGCGCCAAACTGACAGGCCGCGATGGCGAGGATATCCCATTGACGGCGATGGAATTCAGCCTGCTTCGTGCATTTGTCGAACATCGCGGCCGCGTGCTCAATCGCGATCAAATTCTACAGATGGCGCATGATCGAGATTGGGATCCATTCGATCGGAGCATCGACATTCGCATCTCCCGTCTGCGACGTAAAATAGAGCGCAATCCGAGCCATCCAGTTCTGATCCGCACGGTTCGCGGCCTCGGTTATATCTTTGATCAAGCCGACTGAAAAAGCCGACCCTCTTTGTTTCGAGGGCCGGCTTCATATCGTTTAAGCTGAGAAGGAATGACTATCCTATTTTGGGCAGCAACATTCCGGCTTCTTGCTTATAGGCGAGATACTCCTCGCCATGCTCCCGGATTAAATCTCGTTCCTCAAACCACAATCCTATGAAGATATAGGCGGTGAAACCGAGGCTCAGGATGATCTGCGTATTGGTCATCAAAGGCGTTGCCCAAATCCCAATCATGACCCCTGTTTGAATAGGATGGCGAATGTACTTGTACATGGCTCGTTTCACGAAGGTCAGGGGCGGACGCGGTTGATCTTTAAAGTGAACATAGACCTGGCGCAGCCCAAAGAGGTCGAAGTGATTGATCGCAAAAGTCGACGCGAAGGTGAACGCCCAACCGAACCAGAACACCGCCAGAAGCGAATAGATCACGACGCTTCCATTCGCTGACCAAATCACACCTGGGATATTGATCCACAATCCTGTTAGTAGGAGGCTGGTGATCCCAGCAACCAATACATAAGTCGGGCGTTCCGCCGGCTCTGGAATGATTTTGGTCAGCACGGCTTTGAAGCTCGGCCGCGCCATGTAGGAATGAAAGAATCCCCAAATGGCAACCAGTGCTAAGTTCCAAACCACAGCGTTCACAGCGATCGCCTGACCACCCCACAAAAAGCCATAAGGTGCCAGTCCGGCGAGAACGGCGATAATGCTGAGAAGCCCGGCGACCCCGATAAAGTAAGACACGACGCCGTATATAAGAATTATAGTTTTCGACATGGATCCCTCCAAAATTTGCGCGCTTTAGCGCCTTGAATTGAATGCCGTCAGGCCGCTTGCTCACCGGCCGCCATGGCGTGCACGGCAGACGCTGTCAGAGTTTGTCCTCCAATCGCCCAATCGCCTTCGGCGACTTCGTTGATGCGTACCCAAGTCACGGGACGCATCGTCTCGCCTTCAACTGAAATCATGGCGTCCGTGACGCGTTCAATGAGCTCTTGCTTTTGAGCAGGGGTGAATACGTTTTTGATCAAATCAATGGTTACGAGTGGCATGGTCTTGCCTCCTATAAATGGTTGCTCAGCGACATCGCTGATGAGCCTGTGATAGGTCAGCCACATTTCTGCTGGATGTCTGCAGAGGGCCAATCGTGTTTCAATTGTTTCAGTGTGCCGACTTCAATGTTACGACACTCAAAAGGGACGGATTGAAGGCTAGCCTGATTGCCTATACTGACGCGTGAACCGTCGAAGTTTGAGGTTCTGATGACTGCCAAATACGTTCAATACGCGCTCGCTGCCATATTCTTGATCTTGGGATCTTGGTGCCTCATCGCCCCGCATCACGTGGAATCGCTGGTGTTGAGACCGGACTTCCAGCACTTATCAGGGACATCCGCTTTGTTAATGGCTTGCTTCGGTGCTCAGGCGGTGCTTGTGGCCACTGTGATTGCATTTTCCACATTCTCGCCGAGGACATTTCTCATTTTCGGATTGGTCGGTTCGCTGCCATTCTTTATTTTTAATTGGTATTTTGTGTTCGTCGTGAAGATGTTCACGCCCCTGATGCTTATAGATTTCGTCGGCAACCTTGGGATATTGGTTTGCGGCATTGCCGGATACTATCTGCGAAGATCGGAGTTGCGCGCTCAAAGTTAGCCAGAGTGTCCAAACATCCTCTCGGCGATCTAAAAGCCATCATTTGAAATCGCGCATAGAAGTAATTTTGGTTGACGGCAGTAAGGTCAACACCGCTCCTCATTGCAACAAACGCATAACCTGGAGCCCGATCGCAATGACCCGAATACTTTTCGCCTGTTTTCTCGGATTTTTAGCTGCCGGATGCGCGATGAGCCTCGGTCCACGGGACGCCGCCGATTTGGATCCTCGCTTTACATTAGGCGATGGGGGCGTTTCGGACTTCTACACCTTCTCAGATGAAATACCCGCGCCCGGTCAATTGCTTCGGCAAGAGACGCTCAACGCAGAGCAACGGGTTCCAAATGCGGCTAAAGCGATCCGCTTACTCTATTCATCCAGTGATGGCCTTGCGGGCACCGGTGCGCTTGTCGTGTCAGGGGCATTGTTTTTTCCCGAAGGCGAGCCGCCAGAAGGCGGATGGCCTTTACTGCTCTGGTCCCACGGAACCGTCGGGATCGCCGATAAGTGTGCACCGACGTGGACTGGCTATGTCCCATTTCATGATGAGCATCTTTCAGAGTGGTTAAATGAGGGCTACGCGATCGTCGCCTCAGACTATCAAGGCCTAGGGACCAAAGGGACACACCCTTATCTTGCAACGCGTCCGGCAGCGTACAGCAATCTGGATGTCATTCGCGCGGTCCAATCAGCGGACTTTCCGGTTTCCGACCATGTTGTCCTTGCGGGGCAATCGCAAGGCGCAGGCGCTGCGATCGCGACGGCTGGATATGCGCCAACCTATGCGCCGGAGATCGATATTCGCGCGGTGATCGCAACCGGTGTTCCATTTTTCACACCCGATGCGCTCCTCGCAGTTCAGGCAGCGCGTCCAAATGATGTGGTCGATCCGATGCTGGGTTACAATTTTCTGGCTCTGACGCTCATTGAACAAATCGACCCAAACTTTGCGGTAGAAGACTATGTTTCAGAACAAGCATTACCACTTGCGCGCGCGGTCACAGAAATCTGCAATCGAGACATGCGGGCAAAGATCACCGAGGCAGGACTAACCTACGACAAAACCTTCACTACTGCGCCAACAGAGCCTCTGCGGCAGGCATTCGAGCGCATGCAGTTTCCGTCACTTCAACTGTCTGTTCCTGTGTTTGTCGGAGTCGGTTCAGACGATCGCGATACGCCCCCGCGCATGCAATCCGGATTTGTAAAAGCCGCATGTGCGGCTGGGTCGGCGATTGAAGCCCATTTGTTTGACGGTTTTGATCACCTGACCGTGCTGAATCACTCCCAAACGAAGTCAAAAGCGTTTGCGTCTGCAGCATTCAGCGGCGATACGATCGCTGGCAACTGTGACGCTTTACCGTTTTGATTTGATTATCAAGCAAGACGGCGAGGCCAGCACTGACCGATGCTCGAGCCAGTGGGGCGGTCGCGCCTTTACCAGAGCCCATAGCGTTGCACTTCGGCGCGGCCGACCACCATGTGGTGAACTTCGTCAGGACCATCGGCGAAGCGTAGGTGCCGCATGTCGGTATAAAGTCCTGCGAGCGGGCTCCATTGTGAGATCCCCGTCGCGCCATGAATCTGGATGGCATCATCGATGATCTGACAGACCTTTTCCGGCACCATCGCTTTTACCGCGCTGACATAGACGCGTGCTTCTTTGTTGCCGAGCACATCCATGGCTTTCGCCGCTTGAAGCACGGCCAAGCGCATCGCGTTGATCTCGATCCGGGCACGGGAGACTTTTTCGAGGTTGCCGCCGAGCTTGATCAAGGGCCGGCCAAAAGCTTCGCGCGTGGCGCCGCGTTTGACCATCAGCTCCAGCGCCCGTTCGGCTTTACCAATCGAGCGCATACAGTGGTGAATGCGGCCTGGCCCGAGGCGAAGCTGAGAGATTTCAAACCCGCGGCCTTCGCCGAGTAGAATATTCTCCTCTGGTACCCGGACATTATCGAACACGATATGCATGTGTCCGCGCGGCGCGTGATCTTCGCCAAACACTTGCATGCCTTCAAGGATTTTCACGCCCGGCGTGTCGACCGGCACGAGGATCTGGCTTTGCTGTTTGTGCGGCGCGGCATCAGGGCTGGTTTTGACCATCACGATCATGATCTTGCAGCGGGGGTCGCCGGCGCCAGAAATATAGAATTTCTCGCCATTGATCACCCATTCGCCATTCTCTAACACCGCGCTAGTGGAGATGTTTTTGGCGTCAGAAGACGGCAAGGCTGGCTCCGTCATCGCATAGGCGGAACGGATCTCGCCATTCAGCAAAGGCTTGAGCCATTTCTCTTGCTGCTCAGGCGTACCGACACGTTCCAGAACTTCCATATTCCCGGTATCTGGCGCGCTACAATTCAGCGACTCTGACGCCAGCGGATATTTGCCAAGCTCAGCCGCGATATAGGCATAGTCGAGATTGGTCAGGCCAGTGCCATATTCGGTTTCTGGCAAGAAGAAGTTCCAAAGCCCAGATTCTTTCGCCTTATTCTTCGCGCCCTCGAGCAGTTCCAATTGGCGAGGGTGCCAGGTCCACCGGTCCTCTTTCTCTTTATCCAGCGCAAAGAACTCCTCGCTGATCGGCACAACATTGTCTTCGATATGTTTGAGCACCGCATCCATAAGCGGTCGCGCTTGATCTGACATGGCGAGGTCGAAAAGGTCGGGTGTATCGGTATGCACGGAAAATCCTCCAAAAACGTCGACGTGATTTGTAGACCGGCTAGCGTGGATCACAAGTGGGCGCGCCGGGGAAACGAGGAGGCTCCGATCACGAGCGAAATTCTGGCCAACATGGACAAAAGGCGAAATGCAGCGCACGTTGTGAACGACATGGCGATGGGAGGTCAAAATGAAGAAGGTAAGTCTTACAGCACTCGCGGGTATCATCGTGACGGGATGTTCTGCGCCGACCGAGACGGCTCAACCGACAGAGCCGGTTCCCGTCGCCGAAGCGGAAAACATGATTGAGCGATCACCGACGAAGAACGCTTATTTTGGCGATCTACACGTCCATACGCGGAATAGTTTTGACGCTTACATCTTCGCGACACGCCGTACGCCTGACGACGCCTATCGTTTCGCCAAAGGCGAGAAAATCCCGCATGATGGCGGCTATGACATTCAACTCGAGGGTCCACCGCTCGATTTTCTCGCCGTGACCGATCATGGCGAGTATCTCGGGGTCATTCCGTTTATGGACGACCCAAATCATCCCCTCTCGAGAACTCTGACGGCACAAGCCGCTTTTGGCGATGATGCGGCTGCGTCAGCAGATACATTTGCCAGCATCGGCATCTCCTTCGTAACAGGGCAACCGATCGAAGAAATCCGTGACCAGAGCCACATGAACAAAATCTGGGCGGAAACAATAAATGCAGCGGACCGTCACTATAAGCCTGGCGAGTTCACAACATTTGCTGGCTATGAATTTACCGCGATGACCGTCGTCAGCCAGGAGGAAGGCTCTGCCGCCAACCTCCACCGAAATGTGATCTTCCGCGACCAAGCGCCAGATCAAATCTTTTCAACACTCGACTCGACCAATCCAGAAGACTTGTGGGATTGGATGGACGGTCAGCGCGAGGACGGAATCGACTCCTTGGCCATTCCGCATAATTCGAACGGCTCAAACGGAGAGATGTTTGCGCTTCAGACCTATGATGGCGAGCCGCTCAGCAAGCTCTATGCACTGACTCGTTTGCGCAACGAGCCGATTGTTGAAATCACACAGATCAAAGGCACGTCGGAAACTCATCCGATCTTTTCTCCGACGGATGAATGGGCGGATTTCGAGCAATATGATTACTTCATTGGAAGCAGCGCAAAATCCACTGTGAATGTTGGCGACTTTGTCAGGCCGTCTTTGGCGCGCGGGATTGCTTTGGGTGACGAGCTCGGCGCGAATCCTTATGAATTCGGTTTTATCGGCTCCAGCGATACGCATATTGCGGCCGCGACCCTGCGTGAAGAAACGCATTGGGGCAAATTTCCCACCGACGGCGCAAATCCCCAACAAAGAAGCTCAGTACCGCCGGATGGCTATACAGATTGGGCAGACGTACCAGACGCCACTAATCGCCGAATTCTGACCGGCGCTAAATTCAGCGCATCAGGTTTGATTGGTGTTTGGGCGGAAGCCAATACGCGCGAAGATGTGTTCAACGGTATGCGCAAACGCGAGACTTTCGGGACCACCGGCCCCCGCCTGAAAGTTCGTTTATTTGCGGGCGACTATGATCAAGATATTCTAACAGCTCCGGATTTGCTTGAACAAGCCTATGCCAATGGCGTCGCAATGGGCGGCAATCTCACAGCGCCCGCAGAAGACGCGCCCAGTCTCTTAGCATGGGCCATTCGAGACCCCATTTCCGCACCTCTTCAGCGGCTGCAAATCGTCAAAGTTTGGGCTGAGAACGGCGCTGCTAAAGAAGCCGTTTACGACGTCGCATGCTCGGATGGTAGCGCCCCTGATCCGGACTCGCATCGCTGCGCCGACAATGGCGCATCAGTTGACACGAGCGACTGCTCGACCGAGCCAGGAACCGGCGTCGCTGAACTCAAAGCGCTTTGGCAGGATCCAGCTTATGACCCAACTCAGAGCAGCGCATATTATGTCCGTGTCTTAGAGAACCCAACCTGCCGTTGGAGCACATGGGACGCGGTTCGGGCTGGCACACCGCCAAATCCAGAATTGCCTATGACACTACAAGAACGAGCTTGGTCTTCTCCGGTTTGGATCGCGCCGCAACCGTGATCTTGTGAAGGATCACAAGTGGATGAAAGGCTCGATCGAGCCTTCCGCCCGCTTGCCTCGACGTGATGTCTTCCTCTACTCGGCTCACGGCGTAGGCCTGTAGTATAAGAAGATGGGCTACGTTTATGCATTATAAAGAACTTCAGACGGCGCGTGAGACGCTTACGGGACCTGGCGGCGCTTTTGAAATCATAGAAACGGAGATCCTGGGCAATCGTATTCGAGATTTTAAAAATCGCCCAAATAGTGTCCGCGAGATTTGGTTATCGACAGCCCAGTTTTCTGACCGTGATTACATCGTCTATCAGCAAGAGCGGATCACTTATGGTGAGGCGCACCAGATCGTTGGCAGCGTCGCTGGCTGGCTGTTTGAACACGGCGTGCGTCCGGGCGACCGCGTCGCGATCGCGATGCGCAACTACCCCGAATGGATGCTGATTTATTGGGCATGCACCGCGATCGGTGTCGCCGTGGTGGGCATGAATGCATGGTGGACCGAGTCCGAAATGGCTTATGGCATCAATGATGCGCAGCCAAAGTTCGTTTTTGTCGACGCCGAAAGACTGGTGCGGATCAAGGATAATCCGGAAATTGAGACTCCGCCTGGCTTGATCACGGTTCGCGTTGATGGCGACGTGGACGGGGCAACCGACTGGATCACAATCATCGGAGAGACCCGGGCCTTACCCGAAATCGATGTCGATCCCGACAGCGACGCGTGCATATTCTACACGTCCGGCACAACCGGGTTTCCCAAAGGCGCCCAATTGACCCATCGCGGATGCGTCGCGAACCTTCTCAACATGCAATACGCCGCTGCATCGTCTATGCATGCGGTCGAGAGCGCGACCGGGGTCGGCCCTCCAGAGAACCCGCCGCTTCCTGTCGCCTTAATCACGACGCCCCTCTTTCATGTCACGGCAAATAATTGCGGCGCCTACCGTGTGACCGCAGTCGGCGGCACAATTGTGCTGATGTATCGCTGGGATGCAGGAGAAGCATTGCGCTTGATCGAACGCGAGCGGGTGACATCAGCAGGCGGCGTGCCGGTGATGGGGCGCGAGCTAATCAATCATCCAGACTTCGACAGAACCGATACGTCGAGCTTGATGGCGATCTCCTGCGGCGGCGCGCAAGTTCCGCCGGATCAAGTTCAAAAGATTGATGACCAGATCGCGACCGCGCGCCCCGGCACCGGCTATGGCATGACAGAGACGTGCGGGATCATCACATCTGTCAGTGGTGATTTCTTCGTCGACAAACCAGAATCCGCTGGCCCCGCCATGCCAAACTTCGAGGTCAAATGCGTCAATGATGCTGGAGAGTCGGTACCGACGGGAGAGCTCGGCGAGCTATGGGTGCGCGGCTCTTCGGTGATCAAAGGCTACATCAATCGCCCCGAAGCCACTGCTGAATCAATTACCGATGGCTGGTTGCACACCGGTGATATTGGCTATTTGGACGAGGATGGATTTATCTTCCTGGTGGATCGTAAGAAGGATATGGTGCTGCGCGGTGGCGAAAACATTTACTGCGTGGAAGTCGAGGCTGCGATCTATCACCACGACGCCATTGCGGAATGCTGTGTCTTTAGCGTGCCAGACGAACGCTTAGGCGAAGAAGTCGGCGCCGCGATTTATTTGAAACCGGGCACATCAATCACGGTCGAAGAACTCAAAGCCCATTGCGCCAGCCGATTGGCCAAATTCAAAGTCCCAACCCATGTTTGGATTTGTGCTGATCCATTTCCGCGAAATGCGAGCGGAAAATTCCTCAAACGCGCGGTTCGGGATCAATTGCTCAAACAAAGCGCTTAGGCCATTTTGAAAAATGTCGGGACGCGGCTCCCCTGCCCCGACACTTCTTCATCAGTGTTCGTTTCTTTGAACTAGGCAATCGCTTGATAGCCGATTGCTAGAACGCTCGCCCAAGAGACCAAGTAAACGGGGGTACGCAGAAACGGGATGCCTGCCGTATAGACGATCGCGTGCGCAACACGTGCGAAGAAGAAGACTTGCGTCAGCATCCCGATCAACGCGCCTTTCGCGTCACCTGCAAGCCAAGTTGCAGCCACGATAACCGCGACCAAAGCGGGCAGAGTCTCGACCATATTCAAATGAGCGCGCTGTGCTCGTTGCGCCCAAAGCGGCGGCACCGGTGCTTGGGCTGGGAAGCCCTCAGGGTAATTGTTCAAAAAGGTTGGCAGCCCCCACACGAATACGCGGGCGAGAATGTAGGGCGTCCAAAGTAGCAGCGTGAGCATGCCACTCAACGCCAGATAAGTATAAGCGGTTTCCATAATGTCCTCGGAAGTTTGGTGGGCGCGGACGCTCCCCATCAAAGGAAAGCTCCGCGCCGACCTAGATTTGTTGTGATCGATCCAAGGCAAACCTTCGGATCGATCGACGTCATGTTGGCTTAGAGATCAGTGGCCGCGGTGTGGATGATTTTGGTCCACTGCGTATCGGCCTTAGAAATCGTACCAGCTTTGTCTTTCTGGTACGCGTTATAAATCTCTTCGTTCAGGAAAACGAACAGCTTGCCATCGCGCACGTCCGCGAATTGCGGGTCACCATCGAATTTTTTGCCGACAGAAACACCAAATGTGCAGAACCCGCCATTCTGAGGGGTATAGTCTGCGGCTTTGCGCTTAAATTTGCGCATATTGGCTTCGGTTGAAAAATAATAAGCAACACCGTCATGCACGGCGGTGTACTCGGCGCGGCCTTCGACACGATTACCGATTTCAATGAACGCGACAGGGTCGACGCCATGCAGACCCAAAGGTGCGCCTGCTGCTGTTAGGCCAGGTGCGGTATTGTTTTCGTCCGCGGCGAAAGCCGGAGCTGCGCTCAATGCGACAGACAGGGCGATGGCTGAAATAGCGAGGATTTGTTTCATAACTTTCTCCAAATTGTTTGGTCGGTCATCCGACACGGCTGAGAAAGTTCGGTTGGGCGTTATTATCAATAATCCGCGCTATTATTGGTATGATGAAGCAAGTTTTTGGTACTTACTGCAAATTAGTGAGCCAATTGGCGCCGAAAGCTCCGGGGAGACATGCCGAACTTATGAGAGAAGGCGCGACTAAAAGCGGCGACAGACTGGTAGCCACTTTCCCGGGCGATCTTTTGCACGCTGGCTCTCTCTTCATCGAGCAAGACGAGGGCCTTCTGAAGACGCCAATCCGCGAGATAACGCATCGGCCCGACGCCCAGAAGATCGCTGAAGCGATCAGAAAATCTGCTGCGCGACATGCCCACGTGCTGGGCCAAAGAGTCGACGCTCCACTTCGATGCTGGATTCTCGTGGATCGCCGATAAAGCCGCGCCGATTTGCGGGTCTTTTAGAGCCTGAATAACCGATTGCGCCTCATCCGTATCGACCAGACTTGATTTCAGGAGCTCAATAAACACGATCTCGGAGAGCCGTGTGACCGTCGCTGTTGCTCCCGGCGTTGGCGAGAACATTCTTTGGCTCACCAATTTGAGCGTATCATCGAGCCAAGGCTCACGCGCTCGACCAGCGCCGGTGACATGGATGAATTTTGGCAAGGTCGAGATCAATGGATGATCACCGCCCTTGCGAAAAGTGAAGTGACCGCAAATCATTTGCGTTGCGGCAGCCGGATCGCCCTCACCAACCCGAAGCACGCCTCGCCCATCATACCCAGCATCTTTAAGAGTTGTCTCCAAAGGTGGCGCCTTCGCCAATCCACTGTCGGATAAGACGTGGCTGACCCCATTCGGAATTAAAATCAGATCACCAGGCCTTAATGTAACATGCTCCCCGGTCGGGAAGGTGACGTGGCAGGTTCCCTGAACGACCAAATGGAAGCGAGCGGCTTGTTCATAGTCCGGCACCGTCGTGCCCCAGCTGCCGCTAAAGTTTGTTCGAAAATATAGCGCCCCCCGCATATCGAGCGTTTTGAGCACATCATCTAAAATATCCATCACGAGCACCGGCAGCGTAAATTAAGACAATCTCATATCATTCGACAGATTGTTGATCCTGCGAAGGGAAATTGTGCTCTTCGAGCAATTTTGCAAACTTGGTGGGACGATTTGCAAAGTTTCTGATCGTAGCGGGCGACGCGAGAGATCGCTAATCTCCCTAAGGTTTACACCCGCTCCGCCTTTAACAGCAAATGATCCGCGAGCCGTTCAGCGAGCGCCATGATTGTCAAGGTTGGGTTGGCCCAGCCGCCTGTGGGGAAGACAGAGCTGCTGGCAACATAGAGATTGGGACTTTCGAACAGTTTACAGTTTTTGTCGACGACGCCCGTCTTCGGATCATCCGACATGCGTGTTCCGCCCATATGATGGTATCCGCCAATAGCGTGCGAAGAAATGAGCGGATCGAAATGCCATTTGCCGGACTCTTGATCCAACCATTTCGCTAGCTCAACATCTCCCCAACCGGCATCTTGAACCACAGCCTTGAGGGTTTGCATGAGGGTTTTCACACTCTGCTTGTCGATGTCAGAAAACTGCCAATCTAAATCGGCCAATGGCAGTCCAAACCCATCTGTTCTCTCACTCAAGCGGATACGGCTGTCCGGGTTCGGCGCCTGTTCAGCGCGAATTACGGCGTAGAGCCCGCGTTTGCTGCCAGGCTGTTTCACCGCCCACACGGACGCCCAAGGATCAACGCTTTCTCTCGCCCGCGTCGCAAGGTTTTTAAGCCCTTTATAACTGGTCCGCCAAAACCGCGTGCTCGGGAGGTCGTGTTTCAGTTTCTCTTTCATAGATCTGATCAGTTCGGGAGAATTGCCTTCATGCCGGCGTGGCGCGAGGCTGAGCGCGCTATTCAACACGCCCTGTCGGCGTTGTTCAGATTCAGACAACCTCAGATAAGCTGCAAACCGTTGTCCTTGAGACCATTTCATGCGCGGCATAGCCCGCAGTGGGATCTTCAGCCTGTCAGAGACAATCTCCCCCCCTCTCGCGTGGGGGTGTTCCATGAAGAACCGGCCGAGCATATCCTGCGCGTTTCCTAATCCGTTGGAGCGATTAGGGACCGCGCCCATGAGCAGCCTAACCGTTTCGATGGCGCCGGCGGCCAATACAAAATCATCGGCTACGATTTGCGTAGTCCGTCCGCCCAAGCCCGAGACGGTGATCGCGTTGACCTTGCCGGACTCAGCGACATCCATTTCGGTCATCGTTGCATTGATGAGGATCTCGACGTCTGAGAGATTTCCGCGCTGAATATTGGTGAAGCGCTCGCCATTCTCATCAAATCTCCAGAACCCTACTTCAAGGGCCTCTGATCGTGCCCACGCTTGTTCGACGCTGTTTTTAGGAAGCGGTGGTGTCGTCCGAGGTCGCTCGATATTCAAGGCCTCATAAGCGCGATCATAATAGGGCTGAAGGTCACTTTTCCCAATCGGCCAGCCGCTATGAGGAAGATAGTCTCGCTTTTCGAAATCGATTGGATCAAGCTCGGCGCACCGCCCACCCCAGATCGCTGCCGTGCCGCCGAACATGCGCAGGCGAGACGAAATCAAATCATAATATGGCTCGCCGCTCACATCGCCATCGGACAGAGCTTGAGACTTGTCGCTAAACTCAAGACCGCCGCTTTCGACCAATATGACACGTCGACCGGCGCTCGCTAATCGCATCGCCAGTGTCTGCCCAGCGACCCCGGCGCCAATTACGCAAACATCAGCGCGGACAGCGTCACCGGGTTCATTTTCGTTCAAGTCTCTCAACATTTGATAGATCTCTGCAGGGGCTCCAAGACGTGAGTCAAATTGAAGCTTTGTCTATACGTCGCTGCAATCACAGGACAATCACATTTGATTAGACCGCGAAATTTGCAGGATTTGTATCGATCAGCCCGTCTGCCAATCTCCGCCCAATGCCAGATTTAAATCGATATATTGATCCAGCTCCAGCCGCTGGAGCGTTACCAAATTGCTGCGCGCGACGAATGCCGACTGTTGCAATTGAAGCACGGACAGCAAATCGATCTCACCAACGTCATATTGTAATTGCGCTAAGCGAAGGGCTTCGTCTGAAGCCACTGAGGCCTGTTCCAAGAACCCTTTGCGGCGTTGCAAGGTTTCGCCATCAGCCAGCGCCGACTCAACCTCAGAGAATGCCGTTAGGGCGGCGTTCGCATAAGCCTCAACCGCGGCACGCTGCTCGACCGTGCTCAGCTCGACTTGAGTTTCACGCGCGCCGCCATCTAGCACCGGAACGAGGAGACTGGAGGCCGCCTGCCATGCCAGGTTGGCTGGATTGAGGATATTGGAGAGCTCAGGTGATACGCCGCTAACACCGCCGGTCAGGCTGATGCTGGGAAGCCGCGCCGCTTTCGCCTGGTCAACAGAGTCTATTGCCGCTGCGATCTGACGTTCCGCGGCGATCAGATCCGGTCGGCGCTCAAGCAGATCAGATGGCAGCCCCGCGGGCGGTTCGCTCGGTTTTGCAGGCAATTCTGAGCCGACATAGAGATCAGTCGCGGGATAGCGGCCGATCAGAACTTCGAGCGACCGAATAGCGCTGTCGCGCGCCGCTGTTGCACTCTCAAGCGTGTCATTGGAGCTTGCGAGGTTCGCTTTCGCCAGCGCAACGTCTTGCGCCGATGCAAACCCATTGTCGAATTGCACATTTACGATCCGATCGGTCTCTACCAATGCATCGACGATGTCCTGGGCAATTTGCCTTTGCTGTTCGGCATTGATTGTCCCGAAATAGGCGCGCGCGACACCCGCGGCGATGGAATATTGGGCGAACCGATAATCAGCATCCGCGGCCTCGGCACTTTCTATCGCGGCTTGTTGACCAGAACGAATGCGCCCCCAAACGTCCAACTCCCAGCTGGCTTGAGTACCGAGGCTGAGGCTGTCGCTATTCTGGCCATCAAAATTCCCCTGCGAGTTACTTCCAAGCGTCGCGTTGACTTGCGGACTAAGCGCGGCACCCGATTGATCGGCGAGGAGCCAGGCCCGTTCGACATTTAGTGCAGCCGCGCGGAGATCGCGATTGTTGGCTTGTGCTTCTTCCACCAGTGCCGAGAGCTGCTCGTCATCAAACGCAGCGATCCACCCCGCTTCCACATCGCCGACGCGAGCCGCTGCCGCGGTCCACGCATCAGGGCGGTCAGCAATCTGTTCTGAGGCGATCTCACGGGCTTCTTCGCGGCCAGGCTCAACGGTGGCGCAGGCGCCTATCAGGAGCGTTGTCGATACAAGAAGAGAAATTCTGAGCATTTTATGGAGCTCCTTCGCTGGAGACGATGGCGGTTTCGGACGATTTCACATTGAAGAAAACGGCATACAGCACAGGCACGATGATAAGGGTCAACAGGGTCGCGAAACTCAAACCGAAGACGAGCACAACCGCCATGGATTTGAAAAAGGCGTCGCCAAAAAGAGGGATCACGCCAAGGACTGTGGTCAAAGATCCCATCATCACGGGTCGCACACGACTCGCGGCGCTATCAACAATAGCGTCAAACCGCGGGATACCTTCTTTGATTTCGAGATCCATTTGATCGACAAGCACAATCGCATTTTTGATCAATAGTCCGGAGAGCGAAAGCAGCCCCAAGATCGCCATGAATTCCAGAGCTGTGTAAGTCATGACAAGCCCTAGAACCACGCCGATCAGAGCGAGTGGCACGACCAGGAAAATCAATAGAGGTTGGCGCAGGGCGTTAAACAAGATCACAACGACCAATACCATGGCCAGGAGGCCAAGCGGCAATGTCGATGCCAGATTCCCATTGGCTTCAGCACTATCGCCATACTCGCCTTGCCATTTGAAGCTGTAACCAGGTGGAAGTTCGATCGCCTCGATTTGCGGCCTCACTCGATCCAGTAAATCTGAAGCGAGTTCGCCCGCGGTGCGGTCAGCTTGAGCTTTGATCGTCCATTGCCGGTCAATCCGGCGCAAGATGGCATCACGCCAAACAGTTTCAACGCCATCGACCACTTCAATCAGCGGCACAACTCCGCCAGTGGTTGAACTCGGGATCTGGATGCCCGGCATTTCTCGCGCATCTAAGCGTTCATTCGCAGGCGCCCGCGCGACAATCGGTACCAACCGATCGCCTTCGCGATAAACACCAACAGTCTTGCCCGAGAAATTTGTTTGCAGCGCGTTTGAAAGGTCTTCTCTTGAGATTCCTAATCGCCGGCCGCGCGCTTCTGAATATTCAGGAACGATTACGCTGACCGGTTGGCGCCAATCATCTTGGATAGCAATGGATTTGGGGTCCGCCGCGAGAATGGCTTTCGCCTGGCTGGCTAAATTGCGCAGCACAGCCGGATCTGGCCCGCTGAACTGCGCTTCAATCTTCGAACCGCCACCTGGCCCTAATTGGAACCGCCAGGCCTTCGCCTGTGCATCAGGATAGTTCTGATCGATATGGGCCTGAATTTTTGGGATGAGCGGCGCGACCGCGTCATAGTTTTCAACTTTCAGCAGGAACTGCCCATAAGCGGAATTCCCGCTTTCTGCTGAGTAAACGAGCATGAATCGAAGCCCGCCCGCGCCGATCAGGGTTTGAACATCCTCAACCCCTTCAAGGCTTTGCATATAGGGCTCGAGATCCAGCATGTCCGCTTTCGTCACGCTGACATCCGTGCCCTGCGGCAGCCAATAATCGACGACGATTTGCGGCGTGGTGGAGGATGGGAAGAACCCAGATTTTACAAACTGGAATCCCCAGATTGCTGTCGCGAATAAGCCAACGACCGCAGCGATTGCAATCCAGCGCACGCCGAGCACAAAACGCATGAAATTCTTATATGATCGCATAAACCGGCCGTCGCCTTTCGGCTCTGTTCCGGATTTTACTTCGCTAAACAATAAGTCTGCGAACAGCGGAACCACGGTCAACGCGAAGACCCAACTCAACAGGAGGGAGATTAAAATCACCCAGAAGAGATGCCCGGTATATTCCGCCGTTGATCCAGGCGCGAAGCCGATCGGAGCAAAGGCAATGATCCCGACCAGCGTCCCACCAAGAAGCGGCCAGATTGTGCGTCCGACAATGTCTTTCGCCGCGTCGATTTTCTTGCGGCCTTGCTGAACGCCAACCAATATCCCTTCAGTCACGACAATCGCATTGTCGACCAACATGCCAAGCGCGATGATCAAAGCCCCGAGCGAGATCCGGTGCATCGGAATACCCGATAGGAACATGATCAAGAGCGTCGCCGCGATGGTCAGAATAAGAACTCCGCCAATAATGATCGCCGATCGCGGACCCATAAATATCAACAGCGTCACCAGGACGATTGCCAGCGCCGCCAATACGTTGAGCGCAAAGTCCGCGACCGATTTTTCAACGATTTTGCCTTGATGATAATATTCATGCAGTTCGATGCCGAGCGGGCGGCTTTCGAGCGTTTCGACAAGCTTTTCGTCAATCCCCTCGCCCATTTTGACGACATTCGCGCCTAAGACGTTGGAGACCCCTAACCCAATTGCTGGCTGGCCATTCCAGCGCAGCTCAAGCGATGACGGCGTGACATAATCGCGCGTGACCGTGGCAATGTCTTTGAGGTAGACGACGGTGCCCTCCGCCCCCGTAGACACTTCAAGATTTTCGATGGCCGAGACCGAATCGACGGTGCCAGAAGGCTGGATGATCAACCGGCGATTGCCCACTTGAACATCGCCCGAAGAGACAACCGCATTTTGCTGATCTAGATCGCTATAAACTTGATTGACGGAAACGCCGAGCGCAGAGGCCCGCTCTCGCGAAATTTCAACATAAATCGCTTCGCGTTGAACGCCATGCAGCGTCACTTTGGCGACACCGTCGACCGTTAACAGCTCGCCGCGCAAGCGCTTGCCATAGTCTTCAAGCTCTCGCATCGAATAACCTTCACCGGTGACGAGATAATAAAGTCCATAAACATCGCCAAAATCGTCGTTTACAATTGGCGTCTCGGCGCCAGGCGGCAGCGAAGCCGATGCGTCCGCCACTTTGTTCCGCAATTTCGTCCAAAGCGACTGAAGGCTCGCTTTGTCTGGCGAGAATTCGTATTTGATATCGACATTGATCCGCGACAGACCGTCTGATGACACGGAGCTGATTTCATCAACTTCTTGGAGTTGCTGGATCGCAGTTTCCAATGGATCGGTGACTTCGCGGGCAACCTCTTCCGGCGAAGCCCCGGGATATTGGGTCACGACCACAGCCGTCCGGATCGTGAATTCCGGGTCTTCAAACCGTCCCATATTCTCATACGCGAACCAACCGCCAATCAGAGATGCAGCGATGACGATGAACATGATCAAGCGATTCTTGATCGAAAATTCTGCGATACCCATGGTCTAAGCCCCTACTCTTCGAGGGGACGGATCTGCATGCCGTCGAACAAGTAGGACGCGCCTGCACCTGCAATCGTCTCGCCTTCTTCCAAGCCAGACAGGATCACCAATTCCTCGCCAATTCCGGCATCAATGACGACGTTCCGCTTTGAAACGGTGTAAGCCTCTGTGTCGACGACCCAAACGAATGTTTCACCCCCTTCTGAAAGGATCGCGCCGAGCGGGACTTTAATTTGAGCGTCGGAAGTGCCCTCTTCGTCCAAGATCTCCATTCGCGCATGCAATGAGCCGGACATGCCCGGAAGAATATTGATCTCATCAGGAGGGGTAAACTTAAACCGCGCGGGGAAGGTTTGGGTAGATGAGTTTGCCTGTGTCGAGATGGATAGAAACTCGGCCGGTACACGCAAATCGGGAACCGCATCTAGGGAGATGTATGCGTCTGACGGAACAACGCGTTCCACATTTGCGACCAAGGTGCTTGGCAGCTGAACCAGCGCCTCTGCAGCCCCGGTCGTTTGCAAGGTGACGATTTCCTGGGTTGGGCTAATATTTTCAAATTGCTCGACTGAAACCGTCGCGATGATCCCTTCAAAGGGTGTTCTCAGAACTGTGTCGTCGAGTGCTTTTTGAGCGGTGTCCAAAGACGCACGCGCGATGTCTCTTTGGGTTTCACGTTGCTCGTAAACACTCCTGGAGATGGCATTTTCGCCCAAAAGAAGCGCCGCGCGTTGAAATTCGGAATCCGCTGAACTGTACTGCGCCTGCGCTTGTTGTAAGGCGTTTTGATAATCGCGCTGATTGAGGCGCCCGATCACGGTGCCTCGCGTCACTTCCTGGCCTTCGGTGACATTTAGCTGATCGAGTGTCCCACCGACCTGAAACGTTAGGATGCTGGTATTCGAAGCTTCGATCACCGCCGGCAGATTCAATTGAAACACATTGGAGCTCGATTCGACCTCAACCAGTTTTACCGGCCGGATTGGGTCTGGTGATTCGACCTCTGCGGGTCCTCCGCAGGCCGTGAGAAGCATGGAAAACGCTGCGGTCACTGAAAATGCGAGAATTTTTGGGCGGTTTGACGACTCAATCATAAGAAATCCTTTTGCCGTTCGAACGTTCCAATTTGCTATAAACGAGTTGAAAGTGTTGCATAGGTTTTTGCCTGACGCGAAGGAGGAGATAGGTTTTGATTGCTCAACTGCTCATTGCGTCATCAGTGGTCATCATAACCCTATTGGTGCAGGTGGTTTTCATTGGAGTAGCGATGAAAACTTTGATCGCGCTCGGGCCCTGGTTTCAATCACGGTGGGCAAGCGCAAAACGCATTTCCGCCCTACTGGCGCTGACACTCTGGCTGCTCGCTGGCCTCACCGTCGCGGTTTGGTGTTGGGCGTTTCTGTATCTTTGGCTCGGGGTCTTCGACTCGCTCGAGACCGCGGTCTATTTTTCCACGGTTGCCTTCACCACACTGGGGTTTGGCGACATAACCCTGGGCGAAGATTGGCGCCTCGCCTCGGCGCTCATGGCCGCGAACGGACTTATACTGTTTAGTCTAAACACGGCATTCTTGATCGAAGTCGTCAGGCGATTGATCCCCGACCGTGGCTGAGGTGCAGCAGAATGAAATCAGCGCCGCAGATCGGCTTGTGTCGGCTTGCCGCGGCGCTGAAACGATTGATTTATGAGGTCCCGGCGACGTCTCTGACTAATAGGTCCATTTGAGGTCCACGCCCCAGGTTTGCGGTTCCGTGAGACTGACAAACGGGGTGCCGAGGGTTGCGGAAGTGAGATTGTTGACGCCGCCGACATATTGATTGTCGAACAAATTATTCACGAACGCGCCGACTTTGTAGCGGCCACTGTCGCTGTTCCAGAAGACGCGAATATCTGTGCGTTCTTGGCTTTTGCCGACCGCGAATGCCGGGAACCCTAAACAGTCGCCTTGCGTGAGCGCCTCTGAGTTGCAGCGACGTTCCCCCGTATAGGCGTGCGACGCCAAAAGATCGATCTCACCGTTCGCACCGAGGTCGAATGTATAGTTTCCGCCAACCGCAAAGGACCACTCCGGTTCGCCGGTCGGCTCTCCGGAAAGATCGGTACCGGAACGGGTCACTCGCTCTTTAAACGTCGCATCAATATACTGAGCATTTCCGAACAGGAACAGCTCATCCGTCGCTGCCCATTCCAGCTGAAGGTCAAGCCCGAACGCTTCTTCATCGCTGGTTTCGACGAGATATTGCGGAATGCCAGATCCGCCAGCCTCGGCAACCAAGCGGATCGCCTGCTTGTCTTTGTAAACATATTGGAAGGCGGACGCATTGAACCGAACGCCGGCTTCGGGGAAGGTCGATTTAACGCCGAATTCGAAGTTTGTAACATCTTCATTGTCGAACCGAGATGCAACTTCAACGCTGTTAAACCCGCCGGCTTTGTAGCCCTTTGCGTAAGAAGCATAAAGCAACACATCGTCATTGATCTTATAATCCGCAACAAAACGCGGTGAGACGTCAGACCAGTCATCATCGAGTTGACATGTCACGCCTTCCCGGATGGTCACACCATTATCGCATGGCACGCCAGCGAGAGAACTTAGGTCAAAGATGAAATCGAACCCAAAATCATCTGGAGAAACGCCCGCGACGCCGAGCACACCCGCTTGATCTAGGGCCTGCAGATTGGCATCAAGCTCCGGCGCGATGCGTGGGCCGTTTAGCCATGTGAAAGACTTCTCATCCTTGGTGTATCGCACACCTGCAGTCAGGCTAAGCTTGTCTGTCGCCTGCCATATAACGTCGCCGAATACGGCGAATGCTTGGAAATCGCCGCTATTGATCATGTTCTCTGCCCAGCCGTGGCCGAGCACGGTACCAGGCGCGTCGAACGGCACCAGAAGACCGAACTCTAAATCGGTAAACGGTGTACCGGCACCGACATTTCCAAGCGTTGTATTGACCGTATCGGTGAAAGTGAATGTGTCGCTGCGCTGATCAGCCTGCTCATCATAAAAGCTCGTGCCAATGATCCAGTTAAACGCGCCGGTCTCACCGGCCGCGCGAAACTCTTGGTAAAAGCTCTCATTACTCTCGACATTATTGGTGTCGAAATAGAGGTCGATCCGATTGGTACCGTCTTCGTCTTCGCGGTTATTCGTATCGAAGGTGCGATATGAACTCAGCGAAGTCAGCGTAATGCCATTGAAGTCATGAGAAATTGAAAGGACTATCTCGTCGAGCTCGCGAGTTTCGCTATTGCCAATCACGTCATTACGAATATCGACATTGAACGGGTTCAGATATGTATCCGTATCAACCGGCACAGGCGGCTGACCGGGAGCATCGGGAATATTCACGATCCCAATCGCGGGCCGGGCGTCTTGGTCCAGCTCATCATGTGTGTAGCTCAGAATGGCTCGTGTGTCTGGCGTCACGTCCCAGCGCAAGGCGCCTTTGAGCGCCCAATTGTCTTCACGCTTATAGTCTTCGCCGGTGACGGCATCTTCGAATATGCCATCGCGCTGATTGATCACGCCATTGAAACGCAAGGCAAGCGTGTCACTAATCGGAAGATTGATCAGTCCTTCGACGCGGCGTTTATCAAACTCGCCAAACCGAACGCCGAGCTCGGCTTCAAACTCATCACTCGGCTTGCGCGTCGTGATGGAGACGGCGCCAGCGGCACTGTTTCGTCCAAACAGAGTTCCCTGTGGACCTTTGATCACCTCGATACGCTCGACATCATTCAGAGCCAGAAGCGATGCGCCAGACCGCGCGGCGTAGACACCATCGACATAGATCCCGACAGCCGGGTCGGTACCGACACCAAAATCGGATGTTGAGACGCCGCGAATGCGGTATCTTGGCTGGGTTGGGCTGCCATTCGAAACTTCTAAGCCCGGAATGAAAACATCAATGTCGCCAATATCATCGGCGGCCAGCGCTTCAAGATTATCCGCGCTGACGACTTGCAGCGAAATCGGAACATCTTGCAGACTTTGCTCTCGCTGTTGGGCGGTGACGGTCACCTTATCCAATATCCGCGAATTAGACGCTTCATCATCGCTTTGTGCGTGCACTGTCGGGACGACAAGGGCGGCACTTGCTACGCTCATCGCTAATGCTGTGCTTAGCTTTTGACCGATTGACTTCATTGATTTCTTCTCTCGTGTGCTGGTATTTTCTCGGAGCACCAGCTGAGCAATCGCCTTGTTGAGAATAGATTTTTCCGTAATGGAAAGACCTTGTCGGATCGGTAAAACTGATCGACATTGGGACGAGAAAGCTGATGCCAACTAAAACGCAGATTCGGTTTGGGTCTTTGAAAACCCGCATTACGCCAAGCCAGTTGAGGGCGCAGGAGCGCGTACATCAAATCCTCAACGCGACGGCTGATGAATTGTGCTCGAGCCCGCCGCATGATGTCTCTGCGCTCATGATCGCTAAGAGTGCGAACATCCCTGTCAGCTCGATTTATCGGTATTTTCCGAAAGTCGAAGACATTTTCGAAGAACTGTATCAGCAGATCAGCGGCGATTTTGAAGCGCGAGTGTTTAGCTTGTTGGAAGACTCCGAAACCTATCCTGGCTGGCGCGATCGCCATCGGGGCGTCTACACCGCGTTCCGAAGTTTTTGCCGGGAACACCCCTATTATATGAGCTTGCTGCAATACTCGATTTCGCGATTTGGGCCGGAAACCATCGATTTCACGGAGCGCCCAGGCCTGACCGGGTATTTGGCCAGTCGTTGGGCTGAGGGCGGAGACGGATTTCGCGGTGGAGACCCGAAAATCGTCGCCCATATTACCATGCAAACCTTCTTGGCCATCGAAGGCTTTGTTGCTTCGAATATCGCGCCGACGGATGTGGATGCCTATTTGAGCGAACTTTCTCTCAACCTCGAAAGTTATTTGGCAAACTATCTCAGCGATGAGCGTTAAGAGGCGCATGCACCATCCATTTCGGTGATCCAAGCTCTGATCAGCTCGACGCCTTCTTGATGCGATAAAGCACGGCCCAGTTCTGGCATCATCGCGCCGGGCTTGGTGGTTTCCAATCGGTGCACCAGAATGGACTCGTCTGGAGCCCCAGGAACGATACTGAACGCTCGCCCGCCGGTTCCCGATCCGGCAGCGATTGGCAATTTACAAACCCCGAGTTCAGGCCCTGTGCTGGCCTCCATCGTCAAATCCAGACCCGACGTATCCGCCGGACCGACCGGGTTATGGCAATGCGAACAATTGATATCGAGATAGGATCGTGCCCGCGCATCTATCGGAGCGGAAGGGTCGCTCCAATCCGCATTTCGAACCACAGGCGCCGTTGCATCATACCCGCTTAGATAGCCAACAAGTTGGAGATTCTGGAGCTGATTCACCGCCTGACCATCATGGCGATAGTCTTTATTTATGTGCCGAGGTCGAACCCCTAAAGGCGCAATCTCACGACTGGTATTGTTTGGCGCGTGACACCCTGCGCATTGGTTGATGTCGGGAACGATGTAGGTGAATTCTTGTTCGGCCCCATCTTGATTGATCAGCGTCAGAGCTTGTGCGTCCCCAATCTTGGTCAATTTCGCATCGGTTTGTTCTTCGTTCCAAACGTAAGACACTGCTTCCCATCCCACATCACGACGCACGAGAAGCCGCGTTTCCATAAGTCGGACTTGGTCAAGCGTTTCCAAAATCGGATTGAGGCGCCCTATCGGATCTTCGGCTTTCAGGACGGAGCCTTCAGCCTCACCCTTGGGATAATAGAAGGTTTTGCTGATCACCGTGCCGACTGGAAAATCCGGATAATCCGACGCGCGATAGGCCGCCGGATCGGCGTCCGCGGGAACCCAGATCGTCCGCAGCTTGTGCGCATAGTCTGTGAACAAAGGAGAATTCAGATCATAGGGGACGACGCCCTCGTTCAACTCGAGTGCACCACTGGACCAATTCATCAACTGCCAGTCGCTTATAGCGGCAGGGTTCTCGTCTGGGTGAAAGACTGGCACGGCTTCAGATGGTGTGCCAGACCCGCCACACGCCGCCAAAGCGCCAACCAAAAGGGCACCTAGCACAGACGAAATCGCTGCCTTCATGGATCGCTCCTATTGCTGCGAATTGCCGGCTTATGAGCGCCCGAGATCGACAGCTGGCAGCTTTTCCAAGGTGCACTGGAACGGCGACATGTCGGTGGACGGTTGCGTAAAACCGCTTGGTCCATTGGCATTCAGAACACCAACATCGCCATTATCGATACAGATCTTTAGCGCATCCGGCATCACACCATCCACCATCTTGGCTTCGTCAAAATAGCCATCCCAAACGATGTCCGGTAGACGGCCTTCATCACTAAACATCAATTGCAAAGCCATTTGCAATTCGGGCGTGTCCGGGACATCCCCACCGCCAGAGAAGGTGTTGTCATAGATATAGATGCCTTCCGGATACGGATCGAAGGATGCACTCGCAGATTCTTCAGAATAGCCGGTCGTATGTAGGCTCGAGACGATAATATTACCGGTTTGATTGTCTGAAATTTCGTTCTCGAAAATCTCAACCAAATCGTTTGAGTTTACGATGATCCCCGTGCCCGCTGGTACGCTCGCGACCGGGGTTCCGGGGTGGCCGAAATTTCCGGTATTATTGGAAAAGACTCGATTATTATACACGCGCGTCGCTTTGCCTTCCTGCTGCAGCTGAGGCATGTTGAAGACCAAGATGCCGCCCGTATTATTGGTTGCGACATTGTCATAAACATCCGCATTCACGGTGTTCTCGATCTCGATCCCAGCGACATTGTACTCCGCGCGATTGCGGCGCACGATCACGTCCTTGGATTGACCGACATAGAGCCCGGCATCGGACGCGCCGATAGTCACTGTATCCTCAATCAAAACGTTCGTTGTTTGAACGGGATAGATCCCGTAAGCGCCGTTTTCGGTTTTCGGCTCGCCGGTCCATTCGGCGCGAACCCGACGAATGGTGATATTCTCGCCTTCATTGATCTTAAGGCCATCGCCTTTTGCGTCCTCGATGGCGAGGTCTTCGATCGTGAAATCACTCGCCGTAACCAGCAAGCCCTCGGCGCCCGCGATTTGATCGGCGAAGCTGAGCACGGTCTTGTCCATGCCTTGCCCGCGAATGGTGACGCCGTCCGCGGTGAGGCTGAGCCCGCGTGTGAAGTTGAACGTGCCTTCTGGAATTTCGATCACATCGCCCGCTTTGGCGTCGATCAATTGCTCCATCAGCCGCTCTTCGACGCTGGCTTCAACTTCAGCAGTTTCGGTGTTTGTGCTTGTGTCTGTTCCGCTTTGCCCACAGCCGACCAAGACCACGCTGGCTGTCGCGAATAAGAGGGTCCGCAAATCCATAAAAAGTCCTCCCAAACTTTCGGTTTGGTTTGCGGTAACATACAAAAATCATAAACGGAATAATTTTCTGATTCCGCAGAGAACCTGACGCGATAAAGGGCTCGCAGCTCATAGATGTCGCTCGCAAAGAGATGAGAACCTCTTCTCCTCACGCCATCACGATCCGCCGACAATTTCCTCATATTTTTCTGACGCTTCAAGCCAATCTATCTCTGCTTGTTCTAAGTCGCCGACCAAAGTTGCGCGGTCGCGCATAAGCTCTTGCAACGCTTCGGAGGAGAGGCCCGGCTTTGAAAGGTCACAATCGATATCTTCGATTCGCTTCGACGCTTGCGCCATTCTGCGCTCAGCCTGCTTGACTTTGTCTTTAAAAGGTTGCGCCGCCTTGCGGGCGTCCGAGGCGCGGCGCCGGGCTTCCGCTCTCTCGCTCCCAGAAGTGGCGGCCTTGGTTTTTTCGATGGCCTGCGTCTTGGGTTTGCTTTTTTGGGAGACTGGTTCCGCTTGGTCGCGGTCTGCTCGCAGCACGAGGGCGCGATAGTCTTGCAAGTCGCCATCATAGCGGGTCGCCTCGCCATCTTTGACGAGCCATAATTGATCAGCGGTGGCCTCGGCCAAATACACGTCATGGGTGATCAGTAAGACAGCGCCTTGAAAATCGTTCAGCGCATAGATCAGCGCCTCACGGCTATCGATATCAAGGTGGGAGGTTGGCTCGTCTAAGATCAAGACGTGCGGCTGTTCGATGGCCATCAGCCCGAGCAGCAATCGAACTTTCTCTCCACCAGAGAGCTTCTCCACCTTGGTTTCGACTTTCTCGTGCGAGAACCCCATACCGGCCGCGACTGCCCGTTGGCGAGCAATACTAGTGTCCCGCGGCAATGCGCGCCGGACGTGATCCAAAACGGTTTCGCCGAGCGTCAGCTCATCCATTTGATCTTGAGAGAAATAGCCAATCTTGATGGCTTTCGGCACAACGCGGTTTCCACCCATTAACGGCAATCGTTCCGCGATGGATTTGACCAAAGTGGTCTTGCCCTGGCCATTGGTGCCAACGATTGCAATGCGATCATCAGGATCAAGCCGCAGGTTCACATGCTCTAGAATGATAGCGTCATCGCCATAGCCCAGAGTCGCTTCCTGCAATTCCAGCATAGGCGGCGCAAGCTTTCCCTCCGGTGTCGAGAATGAGAAAGGCGTTGTCCGTTCGCTGATCGGCACGGTGATGTCTTGCATCCGCTCTAGCATCTTAACCCGAGACTGCGCCTGACGGGCTTTCGAGGCTTTGGCGCGGAACCGGTCTACGAAGGCTTGCAAGTGCGCCCGGTCCGCTTCCTGTTTGGCGCGCTGGCTTTCTAATTGCGCAGCCTTCGCCGCTCGCAATTTTAGCCAGTCATCATAGCCGCCGGGACAGAGTGAGAGTTTTCGGTGCTCGAGCGCCATCGTGTGAGTGACGCATCTATTGAGCAATTCACGGTCGTGCGAAACGATGATCACCGTGTGCGGGTAGCGCTTGATATAAGTCTCAAGCCACGCCGCGCCCTCTAGATCGAGATAATTGGTCGGCTCGTCGAGCAATAGAAGGTCAGGCTCAGAAAACAGCACCCCCGCAATCGCTGCGCGCATCCGCCAACCACCAGAGAATTCTCGCGTTTGCCGAGCCAAGTCGTCATGCTTGAATCCCAGGCCCATCAGAACTTCTGCCGCGCGGGCTTCGGCTGACCACGCATCGATATCGATCAATCGCGTATGAATATCGGCAATCCGGTTCGGGTCCGTCGCCGTATCGGCCTCAGCCATCAGCGCGGCGCGCTCTTCATCACAAGCCAAGACGATATCTAGGATCGTGTCATCAGTGGGAGCGACCTCTTGCGCCACCCAGCCGAGCCGAGCTCCAGTGCTCAACCGAATGGAACTATCGGCGGTCGGGGTTTCAACATCTTCTCTTATCAGCCTAAGCAATGTTGACTTGCCGGTGCCATTCCGGCCGACAAGACCAACTTTCCATCCCCTAGAAATAGTCGCTGACGCGCCTTCAAATAGCGGCCGCGCTTCGACGCGAAAATCGAGGTTTGATATTGTCAGCATGATCGCCCGGGATGTAACGCCTCAACCTGCAAACACAATGAGGCAATGAAAGCAAAATTGGGTTTGTTTACCACCCAATAAATACTCATCACGCACCAATACCCGCCATCCAAAGAACCACTGAGATTGAAGCGATCGATCCGATCGTTTGAAACGCGATAAGATTCGCGGCGAGCGTAGCATCCGCGCCGAGTTGGCGGGCGAGAATGGTGCCGTTTACCGCGGTGGGCACGGCTGTCGCGATCAGGATCACGAAAAGGATTTCGGAAGATAATCCAAGCGCGACGGCGATACTGCCAGCAATCAAAGGTAAGCAAATCAACCGCACCGCCGACCAGATGGTGACGGCGGCCAGAGACCGCGTTTGCCCCTTCAATTCGATCGCCGCGCCCGTGGTCAGCAGCCCCAAGGCAATTGTCGCCTGGGCGAGCAAATCCAAGATTTCGAAGGCTTGACCGGGCACGGGAACATTCGAGACATTGAGGCCAATCCCGATGACACAAGCCAGTACAAGTGGATTGACCGCCAGCTGCTTCAGCATCTGAACCGGTTTCACAGCCTCATTCGAAAAGTGCATCAAGGCTGAAACCGAAACCACGTTCGCGGTTGGGATCATCACCGCTGCACTCACCGCGACCAAAGCCAAGCCTTGCGCCCCGAAGAGTTCTTGCGCCAGCGCCAAGGCAATAAATGTGTTCCACCGCGCCGCCGATTGCACATAAACGCCAATGCGGTCCCGCGGCGCGCCCAGAACGCCCGCCGCAATGATCGTCAATAGCGACAAGGAGAGTTGCGCGCCGATCAATGCGGTCGGCATACGCCAATCAATCCCGGTAAAGTCTGCGACCGCGAGCTTGCTAACAATCAAAGCCGGAAACAGCACAAAGTAAGTGATCCGTTCGAGCCCAATCCACCCATCCCGGCTGAGCAAATTGAGCGATGCTGAGAATTTTCCGAGCGCCAGAATGGCGGCGATTGGGAACAACGCGGCAAGTACGGTGACCATGGAGAGAAACCTCGACTGGAAAGAGACGTGCCCTTCTCACGACGCTGCAGCTGTGTCGAGCGCTGGTTCGATATCTTCAGCCGCAGATCAAACGCCTGATCTAACAAGAATTATCGATTGATATTTGGCCGCGCTCCGCGATAGGCACCTATATGACTGATACCACCACCGTCACAAACCTGCTCACTCAACTAATCGCGTTCGACACGACATCGCGCAATTCAAACCTCGAGTTGATCGCCTGGATAGAAGATCAGCTGAAGCCTTTAGGGTTTGAGTGTCGGCGGATCGAGAACAGTGACGGCGATAAATCCAATCTCTGGGCGCGGATTGGACCGGATGTTCCAGGCGGGCTCGTCTTGTCTGGCCACACAGATGTCGTGCCTGTCGACGGACAACCATGGGACACGGACCCGTTCGACATGCAGGAGATTGATGGTCGCTTGTTCGGCCGCGGCACGTCGGACATGAAGGGCTTCATCGCGCTATGCTTGGCCTTTGCGCCGAAATTTGCCAGCCTCTCGCTTGAGCGCCCTATTCACTTCGCGTTTTCTTATGATGAGGAAGTCGGCTGCCAAGGCGCACCTTTGATGATTGCGGATATGGTGGAACGCGGCGCACGCCCGGATGCGGTTTGGGTGGGCGAGCCGACGCTGTGGCAAGTCGTGTCAGGGCATAAGGGCATCCTGCTCACCAAGACCGTCGTCTCAGGACGCGAAGCGCATTCAAGCCTGCCGCATCTCGGTGTGTCAGCAAATTGGGAAGCGGTCGACTTGATGGGTGTCCTGCGCGACATCGAACGCGACTTGCCTTCGAACGCTGACCCAGACTCCCCATTCGAACCACCCTACCCGACTTTGAGCATTGGCGAACTAAATGGCGGGACAGCAACCAACATTCTAGCGCGGGAATGCGAGTTCCATTTCGATCTACGCTGCCCCCCTGGCTATGATCCTCACGCAATCTTAGCGCCGTTTCTTGAGGCGGCTGCTGAGAAAGACGCGGCGCTGAAATCGCGATTTCCTGAGTGCGGCGTGACGGTCACCAAATACACGGATGTCCCGCCTCTGACCCCAGGCGAAAGCAATGCCGCAGAATCTTTGGTGCGGGCCCTCACCGGAGACAATGCGCTACGCGCGGTCGCGTACGCCACCGAAGCAGGACAATTTCATCAAGCCGGAATGCCGGCCGTGATTTGCGGGCCGGGATCGATTGACCAGGCCCATACGCCGAATGAGTTCATCGACAAAGCTCAGCTCAGCCAGGGCGTTGATGTGTTCAATGCCTTGGTCGCGCACTTAAAAACGAGCTGATTTCGGTCGAAAGAATCGGCATGTTAGAGGGCCGCGCCGTTCGATTTCAGCCCCAAGCACACAAGCCGCATTGCCCCGTATTCATTGGCATTGACGCAGTGTTTTTGCCCCGAAAACCATTCGCACCGAACAAATTGATAGCGCTATCAATTTTTGCTGCTATAAGGACTTCGTGCTGCTGGAAGGCAGTGAAACCAGAACATGAGTGAGCCCCGAAGCTTACCGATCGCGCCTCACTGAGGCGCCCAACTTGGGAGGAAGTAATGTCGGCGGGCTCCTGTCCGATCGACCCTGCATATCCTCCCCGAAATCGAACCATGCTTCTAAAACTAGAAGCCAATAAGAACACCGATCCAGGAGCTTACGCTTGAAACTCAAATTTACCGCAACCGCTTCAGCCATGACTTTAGCCGCTGCCGCAATGCTGACCGCATGCACGAGTGTGGCCCCTGCTCCGGCTGGCGATGTCGAGGCCGACACATCCGCTCCTGCCGACGCGCCGACAGAAACCGAAACTGTCGTCGCAGATGCAAAGCCAACGATTACGCCTGAAAATTGGCCGACGGTTGAAACAGCGCCGCTCGATCCGGCGATTGAAGCTCAGATTACTGAGATCATGGCAAAAATGACGCTTGAGCAAAAAGTTGGACAAGTCATTCAAGCGGATAGTGGTTCGGTCACGCCAGAAGAGGTCAAACAATACCGACTCGGCTCTGTTCTTAGCGGCGGTAACTCAGCCCCTGGCCCGCATCCCTATGCGGACGCGCAGTCATGGCTCGAAGCGGCAGATGCCTATTATGAAGCTTCCATCGATCCTGAAGGGGTCGAAATCGCAATTCCAACAATTTGGGGCATTGATGCTGTCCACGGGCACGCCAATCTAAAAGGCGCCGTAGTGTTTCCGCACAATATCGGACTCGGCGCAGCGAATAATCCCGACCTAATTGAGAAGATCTACACGGTCACAGCGAAAGAGCTTCGCGTGTCCGGTCATGACTGGACCTTTGCGCCAACCTTGGCCGTGCCACAGAATGATCGTTGGGGCCGCACCTATGAAGGCTTCTCTGAAAGCCCTGATATTGTCGCCTCTTATGGCGACCGGATTGTTTTTGGTCTGCAAGGTCATTTTGGCGATGATGACTATCTTGGCGCCGAACGCGTCTTGACCAGCGCGAAACATTTTGTCGGCGACGGCGGCACCGCTGACGGGGTCGACCAAGGTGATGCGCAAATCAGTGAGGCAGAGCTTCGCGACATTCACGGCGCTGGATACCAAACCGCAATCGCGGCGAACGCTCAAACTGTTATGGCGAGCTTTTCAGCTTGGAATGGCGAGCGCATGCACGGCCAGAAAGAGTTGCTGACCGACGTCCTCAAAGGCCGAATGAACTTTAATGGGTTCGTTGTCGGCGACTGGAACGGACATGCCCTAATTCCAGGTTGTACGGCCACCGATTGCCCTGAATCATTTAATGCTGGGGTCGATATGTTTATGGCCCCCGATAGCTGGAAGGGCCTTTGGGAATCGACTTACGCCCATGTTCAATCCGGCGAGATCTCGATGGAACGCTTGGATGATGCCGTCCGGCGCATTTTGCGAGTTAAAATCGCTGCGGGTCTATTTGACAACCAGGTCAAACCTAGTGAGCGGCCGCTCGCTGGCGATGAAAGCCTTCTCGGCAGTTCAGCACATCGCGAGATTGCGCGCCAATCGGTTCGCGAGTCGCTGGTTCTGTTGAAAAACAATGACGGTTTGTTGCCGCTTGACCCAAGCCAGACGATCTTGGTGGTTGGCGATGGTGCCGATAATATCTCAAAAGTGGCAGGCGGCTGGACCCTGTCCTGGCAGGGCGGCGGTTATCCGAACGAAGAATTCCCGAATGGCGAGACGATCCTTTCTGGACTCTCTCAAGCCGTTAGCGCTGCGGGCGGCACGCTCTTGTTTGATGCCGACGGCACAGCAAGCGCGGAGGCCGACGTCGTCATCGCGGTCTATGGTGAAGATCCATATGCGGAATTCCAAGGCGATGTTGCGAATATGGATTTCCAGCCCAATGGATTCGATACCGAGCTTTTGAGCACGTATCAGGAAAAGGGCATGAAGACGGTCTCTGTCTTCCTCTCTGGGCGTCCGCTTTGGACCAATCCTGAGATCAATGACTCAGATGCGTTTGTGGCAGCTTGGCTCCCAGGCAGCGAAGGCGGCGGTATTGCGGACATGCTCTTCCAATCCGATCCATCCTTCGATTTCACCGGGCGCTTGTCCTATTCTTGGCCGAAAGATGCCACTCAAGTTGAGCTGAACGTAAACAAAGAGCCTTATGATCCGCTCTTCGCTTTTGGGTACGGATTGTCTTATGGCGACGATGGCAACCTTGAGCGCCTATCTGAAGATTCCGGACTTAAAGAAGGCACGTCGACCAATAAGGGCGTATTCTTCTCGAAGGGCACATTCCCCGCGCCATGGCAAATCAACCGCTACGGGTCTCCGGTCACCGCTCTGCCGTTTGAATCGGCGGGTCTGATCGTAGCCGCCTATGATCGTGCGGCCCAAGAAGACGCTCTCAAGGTCGACTTCAAGACGGGTGAAGAAGACTTCGTCATTGCCTCCGGCTATGGCGTCGACCTCTCTCGCGAAGCCAATGGCGCGATGGAACTGGTTTTCCAAGCCAAAACGATCGCTGGCGCCAACGATTTCGAAGTTGGCATGGGCTGCGAAGGCGACGACTGCGACGCATACCTCCCGGTCACGTTCGAAGAGGATTGGAGCGAAGTTCGCCTCAGCCTTTCTTGCTTCGAGGAGCTCGGCGTGGACATGACGAGTGTTGAAAGTGCGATCATGATTGCGGGTGAGACCGGTCAAACAATTGGCATCTCAGACATCGGTCTGCAGGAAGACGAAGACGCGGCCCAAAACTGCGCGGGTTAATCCATCTGCGTTCACTGATTGGAGAACAGCCCCTATCCGGAACGATGCTGGATAGGGGTTGGCATAGGGCTGATTGCGCGCGCGAGTCAGGACTTCGATTGCTTTGCCAAATAGCGCTTGAGATTAAGAACATAGTCATGGTGCGAGGGCATGCGGGAGACGACCTGCTGAATAGAATTCTGTAAGCCCGCGAACTGTTTATTCATCACATCTTGAGGTGTGCCGTTCGCTTGCCGGTCATATTGGCTTGGCTTGCGCCCCATCCCATTGTGGAGGATCAGCCAGTCGGCATCATCGAAGGGTTCGAGGTCGTAACGGACAAGCCCGCCGCGATGCTCGAATTGCGAGATCTTGCGATCGAGCGCCTCTGACGGCGCGCACGCGACGACCGTCTGCCAATATGGAGATGTTGGCGGGTTTAGTCCTGTGAACAGCGCGCTTTGAAACAGGCCAGCATGCAGGACATCATTGTCGAACCGTCGATTATATTCCTGCCGCTCCATCTGCATATTTGGCGCAACAGGGATCAACTCTATCAGACGCTCAAGATCAGCCTGTAAGAGCATAAGCGGGGCGGGTGTAAGCGGCTCGATGACGTAAGCGGCATGACCGATGCCGACGCAGTTTCCCGTCCACGCTTCGGGCACGCGTCCGATCTCGACGCCGTTCCCGTGATCGGCATCGGAAATATAAAGCCGCACAGATCTGTCTTGAAGATAGGTCGTGGCGGCCCAGCCTGTGTCGGTCGCTTCAAGCAAACGCGCCGAACCTCCAAGGGTTTCGGATGGGGTCGATTCTCTTTCCGCGGATACGGATCGCTCTGCCTCAAATGCCGACGGCAGAGCACTCAAAAGCAGGCGCGAAGGTCCTGAACAATCGAGGAAGAGGCCGCCAGTAATTCTGTCGCCCGAGGAGAGTGTGAGCGCTTCAATCGAGCCATTCGACACAGTCACATCCGCAATCTCGCCAGAAACAACATTAATGTCTGCGGACGGGATTCGACCTGCGAGCAGACCCGCCAGCTCCGCCGGATCAAACTGATAACCATATTCGGCGCGAGAGAGCGGTATTCTCGGATCTTGAGGCGGGTGGGCGAACACACCCGCGCGCGCCGCTGCGGCTGAGACCAGCAAGGTCTGCAAGTCGAGCTTCTGGCGTGTGAGATGGTCCTGAAATGCCACGCCTTTAACGCCCGCAAGCGGTGCATGATGGCACTGCACCCATTCACGGTTTGGCGCTGGCCACGCTCTGAAATGCGTCCCGAATGAATACGAGGTGGCAGACTGCTGGATCAAGCGCGGTTCATCCAATCCGAGTAGGCGGAAAAACTCGTAGCCATTGGGTGCGGTCACGCTGCCATACATGCCATCGTGCTCTGACGTGCCTGCATCCGGTAGCAAGACAAGGCGTCTTGCCCGCCCCAATCGGATTGAAAGATACAAGGCCGCCATGTGGCCGGCCAAACCGCCCCCGCAAACCACGATCGTATCGTCAAAATCTTGGGTCGCTACTGCCAATCTTTCGGTCCCTGTACGCTAAGACGCCATCAACGGCTTTGTTTCAGAGGCCGCGCCATATCGCTCTAGGAAATCGCTCTGCATTGGTGTTGATCCAACTGCGGCCACGGTTGCGGATTTTATTTTGGCGAGTTCGGCATTTGCCGCCTCTATCGGCAATCGATCGACGCGCGGATCATAAGCGCTCGGCACCAAGTTTTGGCCCAGCATGACCGCCACCCAACTCGGCGGCAAGAACACTCCGAACTCGTAGCGGAGCACATATCCGCGCTGCGTCCAGGCATCGATTTTTTCCTGCAGACTGTCGGGCAAGATCATGTTGCGGAAGTAGCGCCACATCTCGCTATCGTCGCGCTGGGTCGCGATGTAATGGAGCAGTAAGAAGTCTCTAACACGCTCGAAATTGAGCGCCATCCGCGCATTATATTCCTCAACATCGAGCGGATGAATTTTCTCATCTGGGAACAGTTCGACCAGCGTTGTGATCCCCTCTTGAATGAGATGGATTGAGGTCGATTCAAGCGGCTCGAGAAAGCCGCCGGATAGTCCAATGCTGACGACATTCTTGTTCCAGAATTTCTTTCGCCGCCCGGTCTTGAAAAAGAGCTGTTTGGGATCCGCGAGCGCGGGTCCCTCAAGCGTGCTCATTAATTGATGAGCGGCTTCATCATCAGAGATATACTCGTTCCAATAGACGTGCCCATTGCCGGTTCGATGCTGCAGCGGAATGCGCCACTGCCACCCAGCCTTTCGAGCCGTGGCGCGGGTGTATGGCAAGAGTGTTCCGATCGCCTCGCTTGGCGCCGCAACAGCGCGATTGCACGGCAACCACTGTGTCCACTCATCATAGCCTGTTTCCAGCGCCTGCTCGATCAACACACCACGAAACCCAGAGCAATCGATAAATAGATCGGCTTGAACCGTCTTTCCCGACTCCAACGTCAGCGTTTCGACATTCCCAGACTCTGGGTCTAGCGCAGTGTGGGTCACCTTGCCTTCGATCCGCGTCACGCCATTCTGTTCACTGAACCGGCGCAGGAATTTGGCATAGAGGCTTGAGTCAAATTGATAGGCATAGCCAAAGTTTGAGCCAATCTTATTGGGATCGGATTTTGGGATCTGGAACCGCCCCGCCTCTGCCGCGAGAATAGGATAGGAATAGTCATCCATACGCGAGACAAGTCCGTGTTTATTGAGGCGCAGCCAGTATTGATGAAAATCGATCCCCTCTAGAGGCAGGCCATAATCACCAAATGGGTGAATGTACCGGTCACCGAGCTGCCCCCAATCACAAAACTCGATCCCCAATTTAAACGTCGCTTCTGTCGCCTTCATAAAGGCGCGTTCGTCGATCCCAAGCGTTTCATTGAAGAACCGGATATGCGGCAAGGTGGCCTCACCAACCCCGATGGTTCCGATTTGGTCGGACTCGATCAAGGTAATATTGACGCCGAGGCCGCCATACTTATGGGACAGCGCGGCGGCCGTCATCCAACCGGCCGTGCCACCGCCTAGAATGCAAACATTCGATAATTTGCTCACATCGACACCCGTTCTTGCGAATGTTGGATTGGTTGGAGGGTCCAACTCAGTTCTATCAGACCCTAAAATGATATCGTTGTCATCACCAAGAGCGCAACTATAGGCACCCAACAGTTCGGCGGCGTCGGTCAGCCAGCTAAGTTTCTCTCTGAATCAGCTCTACTGGCTGGCGAGCCAAGGCACGACGACAAAGTGGGCGATCAAGGTCAGTACAATTGCACCACAGCTGGCCCAGAGCACTTTCTTCTTCAGCATGGGCTGTTTAGGAGCGCCCGCTTCGGTGCCTTCGATCACGTCGCCATCATTCTCGAACTGGCCTTGGACGCCAATCGGAAGCACACAGAAGAAGCTCAGCCACCAGGTGATGATAAAGACAACGATGAAACCAACCGGGTCCATTAATGCTGGCCGTCCTTTGGCGTTTCCATCAACTCGACCAGAACGCCATTCGAGTTCTTAGGGTGGACGAATATGATCATAGTCCCGTGCGCGCCAATCCGTGGCTCGCCGAGCACAGTTGCGCCGCGCGCCTTCATTTCCGAAACAGCGACATTGATATCGTCAACTTCGAAACAGACATGGTGCTGCCCGCCTCTGGGGTTCTTTTGAATGAAATTATGGATCGGGCTGTCTTCATTCAGCGGCTCGATCAGTTCGATCTGACTGTTTGGCAGGTTCACAAAGCAAACTTTGACACCTTGCGCGGGCATATCAAACGGCTCGGTTATATCCGTTGCACCATACAGCGAGCGATAGGTCTCCATCGCTTCTTGGATATCGGGCACAGCCACGCCGACATGATTAAGCGGGCCGATTTTGAAATCTTGTGTCACCAGAATTCTCCTGACTTATACGCGTAGCACACTCACATCGACGATAGGCTTGCGACCGAACGTCCGGTCACAGGCTTTTTTGACGGCGCGAGCGAGGACGCGCTCCACTTCTTCATCGCTTTGGCGTTTGCGGCGCTTCATTTCGCTGATGGCGAGCTCAGCGGCCTCATCCACATCAATCAGGCTTTCATCGGCCGTGCTGCCGTCCGGCTCTGACAGGCCGCGCGCGGCCAAAAGCGGGCCATCGACCACATCGCCGTCTTCATCAATCGCGATTGCAACGCTGACATAGCCCCAATTGGCCAATGCGCGGCGATCGCGAATGCCTTCGCTTTCGGCCGGCACCAAACGGCTGCCATCAAGATACAACCGGCCGTTTGGGACATTGTCGATGATCTGCGCTTTGCCGGGCGCCAATCGGATAAGATCGCCATTGCGCGGGGTGACCGCTTCGCTCACTTGCAAGCTTTTGGCAAAAGCGGCGTGTTCTACGATGTGGCGTCTTTCACCATGCACAGGCACGGAAATCTTAGGTCGCACCCATTGATACATCTGGCGCAACTCGTCGCGCGCGGGATGACCAGAGACATGGATTGGCCCCTCTGTCATCCGATCGGTGATGATCCGCACGCCCTTCTCAGCAAGGGCATTTTGCATGTCATAGATGCCCTTCTCATTGCCGGGAATGACCCGGCTCGAGAAGATCACTGTATCGCCTTCGCCGAGACTGATATGGCGATGATCGTCTCGCGAAATACGCCCCAGCGCGGCGCGTGGTTCACCTTGAGATCCGGTGCAGAGGAAAAGCAGATTGTCATCCGGCAGGCTGCCCGCCTGATCTTCGCTGATCAGATCAGGTAATTCGCCAATCACGCCGGTTGCGATCGCCGCATCGGTGATTTTGTGCATGCTGCGCCCAACCAAGCAGACGCTTCGCCCAGCTTGGCGCGCCGCTTCGATCACACTCGCGACCCGCGCCACATTAGACGCAAATGTCGTCACTGCGATGCGACCGGTGAGGCTGCCGATCAGTTTGATTAGGTTTTCACGGACCGTGCCTTCTGACCCGCTTTCGCCGTCCACGAACACATTGGTACTGTCGCAGACCATAGCGAGCACGCCCTCATCCCCGAGACGCGAGAGCGCATCAATATCGGTTTCGTCACCCAGTTGAGGCTCCGGATCGATCTTCCAATCACCGGTGTGCAGGATCGTCCCAAGCGGCGTCTCCAGGGCGAGCGCGTTGGGCTCAGGGATCGAATGGGTCAGTGTGATATAGCGGACTTTGAAAGGCCCGGCTTCGACTTCAGCCCCGAGCGGTAAGACATTAATGCTGGTATTCTTCTGCCCGCGCTCAATCAACTTGGCCTGCGCCAGGTGCGCCGTAAACGGTGTCGCATAGATTGGCGCTTTGGTTTGCAGGCGCGGCAAGATCAGCCCGATCGCGCCGATATGATCTTCGTGGGCGTGGGTCAGGAAGATCGCATCAATCTGATCACCTTGATCCTCTAGAAAAGCAGGATCTGGCGTGATCAAATCAATGCCGGGCGTATCTTCACCGCCAAAAGTGACACCTACATCAATCAAGATCCAGCGCCGATTATGCGCCGGGCCATAGCCATACGCATTCAGATTCATACCGATTTCCCCGCATCCCCCGAGGGGCAGGAAAACGAGTTCTGCGTCGCTTTTTTTGGTCATATATACCGTCAGTCTTTCTTGTTCCGGCGATAGACCTCGAGCAGGCCGACTTCCATCAAGCGTTGGTCAAAATGGTCGATGGTGTCGCTGGCGCCCTCAAATAGGGACGCGACCCCGCCAGTTGCAATAACTTTTAGCGGTCCGGAATATTCTTCCTTCACGCGGTTTACGAGCCCGTCAATCAAATCGACATAGCCCCAGAAGACGCCGGATTGCATCGCCGAGACCGTGTCCTGCCCAATCACTTGCGGCGGCTTTTGGATGGCGATCCGCGGCAATTGCGCCGCCGCATCGTGTAGCGCGCGCATCGACAAGTTGATCCCGGGCGAAATGATCCCCCCCTCAAAGCCGCCATCTGGGCCAACGACATCAAACGTTGTGGCCGTGCCGCTATCAATCACAAGCTTTGCGCCCTCGTACAGTATGTGGGCGCCAATAGCGGCGACGAGGCGGTCGGCGCCGACTTGTTCTGGGCGGCGGATCCGGATCGGCACGCCAAGTTTTGTTTCGGGTTCACCGACAAAAATTGGTTCTGCATCGAAATAGCGACGCGACAGGTTCCGGAAATTGAACTTTGCCTGCGGCACCACAGACGAAATGATACAGCCAGTTATTTGCGACAGCTCGAGGTCTTCCGTCCGCATCAGCGTTCCGAGCCAAACCGCATAGTCATCTGCCGTACGGGTGGCGTCGGTCGCACTCCGCCAGCTAGAGATCCAATCGGTGCCGCTATGCAGCGCGAACACCGTGTTTGTATTGCCGACATCAATCACTAACAGCATCAGCTTACCCGTTTCACCAGTTCAACATCACCCGCCCTTATGGTGTGCAGCGCGCCATCAGGCAAACGCAGGTTTAAACCTCCATCCGGCGCGAGGCTTTCAAATACGCCTTCGACCCGGTTTTGAACCGGCCCAGCCTGTATGGTCTGACCGAGGCCTTCAGCGTATCGCATCCAGTCTGTCAGTAGGGCTTCAAAGTCTTGTCGCGCTTGCTCTAAGCGCGCGCTCAACGTCTCGCGGAGGTCTTCAAGCACCATTTCAGCCGTCAGCCCAGACGGGGCGCCTTCTTTCGCCAGGGAGCTTGTTTCTTGTCCGGTGCCATCGGGCGCTGTTTGCACATTGATCCCGATACCTAGAGCAATCCAGACTGTATTATTGGTCTCGCCCGACTCGGTGAGAATGCCGCAAAGTTTGTGACCACGGACCCGCACGTCATTTGGCCATTTCAGCTGCGCCTCAAGGCTGGGCACCGCCCGCGCGCAAGCCTCTCTAACCGCCAGCGCTGCCGCAAACGGCACCCGCGCCGCCATGGCGAGGCCGTCTGGCTCTGGAAATAAAATCGTCGAAAACAGATTTCCAACCGGCGAATCCCAGCTACGGCCGAGTCTGCCCTTACCTGCCGATTGCGATCGTGCAGCGATCCAAACCGGGCTTAGCTCGCCGCGACGGGCGCGCCGTTTGGCTTCTTCGCTGGTGCTATCAATATCATCATACCAGTAAACTGGTGCGCGTTCGATCACGAGATCAGGCTCTCAGCCGCCGACGCTGCAAGCTCGCTGAATGGGCTGACAAAGATGAGGAGCGCGATACTGACAAGTGCGGTGACATAGACCGTTGTCGTAACCCAGCCATCAACTGGCTCAAAGTCCGCAGCCTGTTCATCGAACCACATGATTTTGACGATGCGGAGATAGTAATACATCGCGATCACTGAGCTTAGGATCAGAATAATGATCAACGGCATCAAGCCCGCATTCCAACCAGCTTCAAGCACGGCCAGTTTACCCAAGAACCCAAAGGCGAGCGGGAAACCAGACACCGAGACGAGTAGCACAGTCAGCGCCGTCGCAAGACCTGGCTGACGGCGAATAAGGCCGGCGAGCTCATCAGTATTCTCAACCATGCCGCCTTCGCGGCGCATTGAAAGCACACCACCAAACAGACCGAGGGAGGCGATCACATAGGCGGTCATGAAGATCAGCAGCGATCCAGCGCCATACTGAACCCCAGCCGCCACAGCGACGAGCGCATAGCCCATATTGGCGATGGAAGAATAGCCGAGCAGCCGTTTTAAATTCTTCTGCGGCAGCGCGCCAAAGGACCCGATAATCATTGAGGCAGCAGCAATGATACCGACGATGACCTGCCAATTGTCAAACGCCATCGCTTGCGGGAAGGCCGTGAACAGGATGATCGCAAACACAGCCATGCTGGCCATTTTTGGTGCCGTCGCGAAGAACGCGACAACCGGGCTGGGCGAGCCTTCATAAACATCCGGCGTCCAGACGTGCATCGGCGCGGCTGAGACCTTGAAAGCCAGCCCCGTAATCATCAGGACCATGCCGAACATAAAGCCGAGCGACGCGTCTGTGTCGGCGACGGTTTCGTAACTGGTGCTGCCGGTAAAGCCGTAAACCAGCGAAATACCATAAAGCAGGATGCCTGAGGCGAGCGCGCCCAGCACAAAATATTTCAACCCAGCTTCCGCTGAGCGCGGGCTGTCGCGGTGGAATGAGGCAAGCACATAAGATGACAGACTGAGGGTCTCAACGCCAAGATAGAGCGTCATGAAGTCAGACGCAGACAGGATAACGCCCATGCCCAAAGCGGCGAAGATCACCAGCAGCGGATATTCATAGCGCATCGTGTCGTGACGCTTGAGGAAACCCTCTGCCATCAAAAGCGCGATACCGGCGCAGATGAAACTAACGGTTTTCGCAAAATTGGCGTAACTTGAAGTCTCAACCAAGCCTTCAAATGCGCGTCCGCCTTCCCAATAATTTCCAGCAAGCGCGGCAGCGGCGAATAAGACCACGGCACCAAACTTAAAGGACAGGCCATTAAACCGGTCACCCAGAAACGCGCCAACGGTAACGCCTAAAAGGCCCGCCGCAGCAAGAAGAAGCTCAGGGGCGACCGCGTTCAAAATCGATTCAAGATCAAACATGAGCTCTATCCTCCCGCCAATTGAGCGAGGGCGTGAAGCGATGATTCACGCGTAATGTCGAAAATCAGGTTCGGTAAGATCCCAAGCAAGATCGTGCCGAATGCGAGCGGGATCAAACAAATCAACTCTTTGGTGTTCACATCTTCAATCGTCTCGAGATCCGGATTGGTGATTTTTCCAAATACGGTTCGGCGATAAAGCGTGAGCATATGAACGGCCGAGAAAATCACGCCGAGTGCCGCACCTGCTGCCGCCCAAGTATTGGCTTGGAACGCGCCGACCATGGTCAGAATTTCCCCGACAAATCCGCTGGTGCCTGGCAGTCCAACATTTGCCATCGTGAACAACATGAAGAAGGTTGCATAGACCGGCATTCGATGGACGAGACCACCATAGGCTGAAATCTCGCGAGTGTGCATCCGGTCATAGACCACGCCAACAATCAAGAAGAGCGCGCCAGAGATCAGGCCGTGGCTGAGCATTTGGAAGATCGCGCCTTGCACGCCCACTTCGGTGAAGGAGAAGATGCCAAGCGTCACAAAGCCCATATGCGCGACCGAGGAATACGCGATCAGCTTTTTCATATCTGTCTGACGCCACGCCACGAGCGAGGCATAGACAATCGCGATCACGGAAATGGTGAAGACGAATGGCTGGAAGAACACACTCGCATCCGGGAACATTGGTAGATTGAACCGGAGGAACCCGTAGCCGCCCATTTTCAAGAGTACCGCCGCCAGGATGACCGAACCGGCCGTCGGCGCTTGTACGTGCGCGTCGGGCAGCCAGGTATGAACTGGCCACATCGGAAGCTTTACCGCAAACGAGGAGAAGAAAGCGAGCCACAGCCAAATCTGTGCCGACTTGGCAAACTCAAACTGCTCCAGAACCACAATGTCTGACGTGCCCGCGACCAAGTACATATAGACCACTGCGGCCAGCATGAAGAGCGAACCGAGCAGCGTATAGAGGAAGAATTTGAAGCTCGCATAAATGCGATTGATCCCGCCCCACACACCGATGACGATAAACATCGGGATCAGGCCAGCTTCGAAGAAAACATAGAACACAACCAGATCGAGCGCACAGAAGACGCCGATCATGAAAGTCTCGAGCACCAAGAAGGCAACTGTGTACTCAGTCAGCCGGTGCTTGACCGAACCGATACTCGCGATCAACGCAATTGGCGTGAGCAAGGTCGTCAGCAAGATCAGCAAGACCGACATGCCATCGACGCCCATCTTGTATTTGATGTTCGCGAACCAATCGACTTCTTCGACGAGCTGATAGCCTGTACCTTGGGTATCGAAGCTGAAGAACATCACAATCGAGATGATGAACGTCGCGATCGAAAAGCCTAATCCGGCATAAAGCGCGCGGTTATCCTCAGTGCCATCAGACCGGAACGTTGTTCCGGTGAGCATCCGCACCAAGAGGATTAGAATCGCGCCCGCAAGCGGGGTAAACGTTACCGCAGAGAGAATTGGGAAATCCATTAGCCCGCGCCTCCGCTGCGCCAGAACAGTATCGCGCCAAAGATCAAGGCTGCCCCAATGATCACGAACGCATAATGGTAAAGGTATCCGGTGTGCATTGCTGAAAGACGTCGAGATCCCCAACGCACCAAGGCGGCCACGCCGTCTGGCCCAGCGCCGTCGATGACTTTCTTATCGCCAGCTTTGAAGATATCGCCGAGCCAAGCCGATCCGCGGATCAGCGTCGCATTATAGATCTCGTCAAAGTACCACTTATTGGCAAACAGCGCGTGCAATGGTCCGCCGCCATCGGCAATCCGTTTGCCGACGCCGCGATTGAACAGATAGGTGAAGGTCGCGATGAGGAAACCGGTCACCGTCACAAAGAGCGGCGCCCAGAACACCCATTCAGGAACATTATATTTGTCCTTGAGCACCGTGTTCTCTTTCGCGGTGTAAATCGCACCGTCCCAGAAGGCCTTATAGTCATGTCCGACAAAGGCGTCGTAGAAATACCAACCCGCAAACACTGCGCCGATGCTCAACAGCCCGAGCGGGATCAGCATGACCATTGGCGATTCATGTGGATCGCCATGGTGATGATCGTGCCCGTGATCATGGTCAGAAGCGTGGTCGTCTGCGTGTTCGTCATCGTGCGCCTGCGCATCGTCATGGTGCACCTCGGCGCGGGGGCCGTGGAAGGTCATGTAGATTAGGCGCCATGAATAGAAGCTGGTGAGCAAGGCGGCGACAATCCCGAACCAGAAGGCCAGTTGGCCGAACGGCACGCCGTTCATCCCGGCCGCGAACGCCGTTTCGATGATCGCATCTTTTGAGAAGAAGCCAGAAAGTCCCCAAACGTGCGGGATACCCAGGCCGATAATTGCAATCGTTCCAATCATCATCGCGCCATAGGTCAACGGCATATATTTCGCGAAGCCGCCCATATTTCGCATGTGTTGCTCATGATGGGCGCCGTGGATCACTGAGCCCGCGCCGAGGAAGAGAAGCGCTTTAAAGAAAGCGTGGGTGAACAAATGGAACATCGCCGCTTCGTATGCGCCAATTCCGGCAGCGAAGAACATATAGCCCAGCTGCGAACAGGTTGAGTAAGCAATGACCCGCTTGATGTCGTTCTGCGCCATGCCGACGGTGGCCGCATAAAGCGCTGTTACGGCACCGGTCAGCGCAATGATTGACGCGGCAAAAGGCGCATATTCGTAAATCGGCGAGACGAGACATACGAGGTAGACGCCTGCCGTCACCATAGTCGCAGCGTGGATCAACGCGGAGACAGGAGTTGGGCCTTCCATCGCATCTGGTAGCCAGACATGGAGGAAGAATTGCGCTGATTTCCCCATCGCGCCGATGAAGAGCAGGATGCCGATCAATTCGAGCGCCGGCACATTCCAGTTCAAGAATGGGATCACCAAGTCGCGGACATTGCCGGCCTCGGCAAAGGCGAGCGGCACCACTTCAGCGTTCTCTTTGATGGCGGTGAGAACCGGTTCGAACTCAACCGATCCAAACACCAGGAAGATCGCCATGATCCCAAGCGCGAGACCAAAATCGCCAACGCGGTTAGTGACGAACGCTTTGATCGCCGCATCGTTCGGGGCTTTATTCTGATACCAGAAGCCGATCAAAAGATACGAGGCGAGGCCGACGCCCTCCCAGCCGAAGAAGAGCTGGATGAAATTGTCGGCGGTCACCAGCATCAACATCGCGAAGGTAAACAGGGACAAGTAAGAGAAGAAGCGCGCCCGGTGCGGATCTTCTTCCATATAGCCCCAGCTATACAGGTGTACGAGGCCGGAAACGCTGGTGATGACCGCCATCATAACGATGGACATGGCATCCACACGGATCGCCCAATCGGCTTTGAAACCGCCGACATCCATCCATGTCATCAGCTTAATCACGTGCTGGCCGACATAGCTCGCTGCGCCGCCAGTATCGGCTGCAAGCGCGGCATGTTCGACATGACCATGTCCGCCCGCGCCAGAGGCATAGACGAAGAGTTGATAGAGCGACAAGATCCCGGCGAGGCCGACGGTGCCGGTCGTAATGACCATTGCGCCGCGATCGCCAATAAAGCGCATCAATAGACCTGCGACCAAAGCCGCGAGGCCCGGCCCAAGAACGATAAACTCGATGAATGTATCAGGTAACATCTGTGCCCCTTACCCTTTCATCAGGTCGACGCTTTCGACCGCAATGTCTCCGCGATTGCGGAAGTAAACGACAAGGATGGCAAGCCCGACAGCCGCCTCAGCGGCTGCAACGGTGAGCACCAACATAGCGAAAATCTGGCCTGAAATCGTGCCCGAATAGACGGCGAAAGCGACCAGATTGATGTTCACCGACAGTAAGATCAATTCGATCGCCATCAGAATGACGATAATGTTCTTGCGGTTCACAAAAATGCCAACCACGCCGATCGTGAATAGGATCGCCGAAATGGTCAGGAAGTGATTGATCGTCAGGTCCATGTTTAGATCCCCCGGCCTGGTTCAACCGCGACTTTTTCAATCGCATCTTCGCGGCGGCGCGACGTCTGCTTCGCAATGTTCTGGCGCTTGACGCCCGGACGCTCACGAAGCGTCAGAACAATCGCGCCAATCATCGCAACGAGCAGGATAAGCCCGGCGAGTTGGAACAGCAGGAAGTAATCGGTGTACATGACTTGCCCGATCGCCTCGGCATTTGTGTCCGCGCCAGGTGCGGCGTCAAATGTCGCGGTATTGCCGCCTTCACGCGCAAAGTTCGCGAGCGCAATTTCAGCGATAAAGGCGAGCCCGATCAGCGTCGCAAAGGGCCAGTATCGCAACGTCCCTTGTTTGAGTTCGACAAAGTCGACATCGAGCATCATCACAACAAACAAGAAGAGCACGGCAACCGCGCCGACATAGACCACCACCAACAGCATGGCGATAAATTCAGCCCCGATCAGGACGAACAATCCCGCCGCTGTGAAGAAGGTCAAAATCAGCCAAAGCACCGAGTGCACGGGGTTCTTGGCCATAATCACAGCCAGAGCCGACACGGTCACAATGGCCGCGAAAATATAGAAGGCGATCAGTTCCACGAGCTAAGCCCCAGTTCCCTTCCGGCGGTTACCCGCCCCTCATTAATGGGCGCTACCGGTACGGCGCGTCCAGTTCCAAATTCTTTGCAATGAGCCGCTCCCAACGATCCCCGTTCGCTAGAAGTTTCTCTTTGTCATAATAAAGTTCTTCGCGCGTCTCGGTGGCGAATTCGAAATTCGGCCCCTCGACGATTGCATCCACTGGGCAAGCCTCCTGGCAGAAGCCGCAATAGATGCATTTGACCATGTCGATGTCATAACGCGTTGTGCGGCGCGACCCGTCTTCACGAGGTTCCGCTTCAATCGTAATCGCTTGCGCCGGGCAAATCGCTTCGCAAAGCTTACAAGCGATGCAACGCTCTTCGCCATTTGGATACCGGCGCAGAGCATGCTCGCCGCGAAAGCGCGGACTGACTGGGTTTTTCTCAAACGGATAATTCACCGTCGCTTTGCGGCGGAACATTTCCCGTAAACCCAAGCCGAAGGCTGACATGAAATCCGTCAGCAAGGCGCCGCGAATGGTTTGCACGAGGCTCATTTATAGCGCTCCCAGGAAAGCTGACGTGACGGCGACATGCCCAACCAGATACCAGGCGGGGTAAATCACTTTCACGACAGGTGCTAAGACAAAAATGCTGGAAAAGATCATGCTTGAACTCCAGCGTAGACAACATATCCGCCAACAATAACGACCGCTGCGAGTGCGGTCGGCAGGAAGATCTTCCACCCCAAGCGCATCAGCTGGTCATAGCGATAGCGCGGGACAACCGCTTTCACGAGCGCGAACAGAAAGAAGAAGAAGACCAGTTTGGCCATAAACCAGGCCAAGTGGCCAAGATTGACGATCCAAGCTGGGAACATGTTCACAAAATCGGCGCCGAGCGGAACCGGTCCATGCCAGCCGCCCAAGAAGAGCAGCGCCATCATCGCGCACATCAGAACGATGTTCAGATACTCTCCAAACATGAACAGCAAATACGGCGTTGAGGAATATTCAACTTGATAGCCTGCGACCAATTCAGATTCTGCTTCTGGCAGATCGAATGGTGGCCGGTTGGTCTCGGCCAAAGCCGATACGAAGAACATCACAAACGCCACAACCATCACCGGCAAGACCAGCACATGTTCGAGCGTCAAAAGGTGCCAGGTGAACAGACCACCATCTTGCGCGTCGACAATCTCTGTGAGGTTCATAGAGCCCGCCAGCAAGATCACGGTAATGATGATCAGGCCGATAGAAACTTCATAGGAGACCATTTGCGCGGCGCTGCGCAGGGATCCCAAGAATGGATATTTCGAGTTCGACGCCCAGCCGCCCATAATGATGCCGTAAACACCGAGCGATGAGATCGCGAACAGGTACAAAATCCCGACATTGATGTCTGAGATCACCCAGCCCGGAGCGACGGGGATCGCGGCCCACGCAGCGAAGGCGAGGGTTAGTGTCAGGATCGGGGCGAGCAAGAAGACTGTTTTGTTCGCACCTGCAGGGATGATGATCTCTTTGAGAAGAAATTTTCCGAAATCCGCAAAGCTCTGCATCAGACCGAACGGACCGACAACGTTCGGGCCTTTGCGCATCATCACCGCCGCCCAGACCTTCCGGTCGAGCAGAAGCAAGAACGCAATCGAAAGCGACAAGACCAGCGTGAACAAGCCGATTTGACCGAGCACCAAAAGCCAGCCTGTCAGCGCACCATATTGTTCGATCAAACCACTCATCGCGCCGCCCTACTCCGCTGCCACTGGGGTTTCAAGACCCTGTTTCTGTAGAGAACACTCGGCCATCGTCTTTGACGCGCGGGCGATGGGGTTGGTCATATAGAAATCACCAATAGCCGCCGCGAATGGCGCGTTGCTGACTGAACTGCCGCCTGACGAGATTTTTTCTTTCAACGCATCAGCGCCTTCATGCCCAGGCGCGTATCCAAGACCCGAAAAGACCGGGTTGGCTTCGCGGAGTGCGGCTCTCAATTCGTCGGCCGAATCGTAGGGCAGTTTCTTACCAACCACATCGGAGAGCGCTCTCAAGATGGCCCAGCCTTCTCGCGCTTCGCCTTTCGGCTGCACCGCGCGACGCGTCATCTGCACGCGTCCCTCGGTGTTTACATAGGTCGCTGCCATTTCGGTGTATGCGGCTGCCGGCAGGACGATGTCCGCCTTACTCGCGCCTGCGTCGCCGTGGCTGCCAATATAGATGATCTTAGCGTTGCCAGTATTGGTGAGGTCGACCTCATCTGCGCCAAGCAGGACGATCGTGTCCATGCCGCCGCCCAGGATCGCCGCAGTGTCCGCACCGCCCTCACCCGGGATGAAGCCGGTATCGATCGCGCCAACGCGGCCAGCCGCCGTGTGCAGCACACCAAAGCCCGCCCAGTCTTCTTTGATCGCATCGATCGCGTGCGCCGCATCATTTGCCGCCGCGAGGATGGCCTCGCCGTCTTCACGGATCAGAGCGTTTTCACCGACCACGATCATTGGCTTTTTGAACCCAGCTTGTTTGGCAATCTCTGCGATCGCAGACGGGTCTGTCCCGAGATGGGTATAATCATAAGTCAGGTCTGCCGCTTCGCCGACGACGAAGACTTTCAGCTCATTCCACAGCCAGGCTTTTCGGATCCGGGCATTCCAAACCGCAGCATCAACCCGCGGATTTGTGCCGATCAAGAAGAGCGCATCAACCTCCTCGACCGCTGCGAGCGTCGCGTTGAGGAGATAGTGCTCTCGCACGCCAGAAGCGCCATATGAAGCGCCCGCAGGACGACAGTCCGTGTTTTGAACACCCAGCGCGCGGGCGAGATCCAAAGCGGCTTTTGCTTGCTCAACTTCGATCAAGTCACCGGCGACGAAACCGATTTTTTCTGGCGCGACAGACAGCGCTTCCTTCGCGGCGTCAAAGGCTTGCCCCCAGTTCACCGGTGTGAGCTTGCCGTTTTGGCGAACATAAGGCTTATCCAAGCGCTGGCGGGCCAGGCCGTCCCAAATGAAGCGAGACTTGTCTGACAGCCACTCTTCATTCACCGCTTCATTGATGACCGGCATGATGCGCATCACCGCATCGCCTTTTGCATCGACGCGAATATTGGCGCCCATCGCATCCATCACGTCCACACTTTCAGTCTTCCGAAGCTCCCAAGGCCGCGCATTATAGGCGTACGGCTTCGAAGTCAGCGCGCCGACCGGGCACAGGTCAATGACATTGCCGGATAGTTCAGAGGTCAGGCTCTCTTCCAAATAGGTCGTGATTTCAGCGCTTTCCCCGCGTGAGATCATACCGATCTCTTCGACGCCTGCGACTTCTGCGGCGAAGCGCACACAGCGCGTGCATTGGATACAGCGGGTCATGATCGTCTTGACCAGCGGCCCCATATTCTTGTCCTCGACCGCGCGTTTGTTCAGCTCATAGCGGCTATCGGCGCGGCCATAAGCGACGGCTTGGTCCTGTAGATCACATTCGCCGCCTTGGTCACAAATCGGGCAATCCAGCGGGTGGTTGATCAGCAAGAATTCCATCACCCCATTGCGGGCTTTTTCGACATAATCGCCTTTGGTCGAGATATTTGGCGGAGTCCCATCCGGGTTCATCCGCATATCGCCCACTGTCTGTGCACAAGACGCAATCGGCTTCGGTGCGCCATGCCACTGAACCAGACACATCCGGCAATTGCCCGCCACAGACAGACGCTCATGATAACAGAAGCGCGGGATCTCAGCGCCGGCTTCTTCGCACGCCTGCATGAGCGTATAAGAGCGCGGCACTTCGACTTCTTCACCGTCAATATTCAGTTTGAAAAGATCGTCAGACATATCTCTTACTCCGCCGCCACTGTGTGGCCTTGCACGAGGGCGCGTGGAGCGCGGTACTGCGTGATCCGGTCTTCGATTTCGTGGCGGAAATGGCGAATGAGGCCTTGAACAGGCCAGGCCGCGGCGTCGCCAAGTGCACAGATTGTGTGCCCCTCAACTTGTTTCGAGACATCGAGCAATTTGTCGATATCGTCGTGATGGGCGTCGCCTTTGACCATTTGCTCAAGGACCCGCCACATCCAGCCGGTGCCTTCCCGGCACGGCGTACACTGGCCGCAGCTTTCATGCTTGTAGAAATAGGCGATCCGGGCAATCGCGTGGATCAAATCGGTCGACTGATCCATAACGATCACCGCAGCTGTCCCCAGACCCGACTGGAGGTCGCGCAAAGTATCGAAATCCATGTGCGCGTCCATGATCTGCTCAGCTGGCACCATGGGTACAGATGAGCCGCCAGGGATTACGGCTTTCAAATTGTCCCAGCCGCCGCGAATACCACCGCAATGGGTGTCGATGAGATCCCGGAACGTGATCGACATCTCTTCTTCGATATTGCACGGCTTGTTCACATGCCCTGAGACGCAGAACAGCTTGGTGCCGGTATTGTTTGGACGACCAAAGCCAGCGAACCAGCTGGCGCCGCGTCGCAGAATGGTTGGCACAACCGCAATCGACTCAACATTGTTCACAGTGGTTGGGCAGCCATAAAGGCCTGCATTGGCCGGGAATGGCGGCTTCAGGCGCGGTTGGCCTTTTTTGCCTTCTAGGCTTTCCAGAAGCGCGGTTTCTTCGCCGCAAATGTAAGCCCCAGCGCCGTGGTGGACATAAAGATCGAAATCCCAGCCATTCACGTTGTCTTTGCCGATCAGTTTGGCTTCATAGGCTTCTTTAACCGCCTTCTCGAGCGCCTCGCGCTCCGCGATATATTCGCCGCGCAGATAGACATAACAAGCGTGTGCGCGCATCGCCCGGCTCGCCACCATGCAGCCTTCAATCAAGAGGTGTGGATCATGCCGCATAATCTCGCGGTCCTTACACGTGCCTGGCTCAGATTCATCAGCGTTTACAACGAGATAGTGCGGTCGTTCGCCGACAGATTTCGGCATAAAGGTCCACTTCAAGCCAGTCGGGAAGCCCGCCCCGCCGCGACCGCGGAGGCCGCTTTCTTTAATCTGGTTGCACAACCAATCTGGCTCTTGAGCGAGCATTTCGCGGGTCAAATGCCACGCGCCACGCTGCTTGGCGCCTTCTAGGCCCGGATCATGCGCACCATAGAGATTGGTGAAAATACGATCTTTATCCTGAAGCATTGCTTTGCTCCTTAAGTTCGCGAATGGCGGAGAAGATCAAAGGCGCGCTGATCGCTGCGCCTGCGATGACCGCGCCGATAATCCACATCATGCTGCCCGTAGTGACGAACAGGCCGACACCTGTGAGGATCACGATTCCGTCGAGCGCCCCAGCGAGCATCAATTTCTTGCGGGGGTCTGGTTTTTCAGCGAGGGCCATCATTCGTCCCCCTCATCTTTCGAGGACTCGACCTCGCCCGCATCAACGCGTTTGGAGAATTCAGTTTCTTCTCCTTCGGCGAGCGTTTTGGCTTGGTTGATCCAATCCTCGCGCTCAATCCGTCCAGGGAAGGACATAAAGTCCTCGACCCAATCGACGTTTGCAGGCGTCCATGCCGCAATCTGCGTGAATTTGTAGATGCCGAGCTCGTTCAGGGCCTTCTCATTGACCGGGCCGATGCCTTTGATCCGCTTGAGATCATCTTCTTCGCCAGCGGCAATCTCAAGGATTTCAGGCTTGTCTTCCGCTTTTGGCGCCGGCTTGGAATCTTTGATCAGCGTGGTCTTCGGCTCCGGCGCTGGGGCCGGCTCAGGTTCCGCTGGCGCATCGGCCGGGAGGTTCGGCAGAACAGATACCGCGTTGCGAGAGCCATCGAACAGGTCCGTTTCGGTCAGGCTGGTCAAACCACCTTCCGGCGCAGAATTCAGCCGGTCCACAAATGGCCCTGGCGGCACATCGACCCCATTGCTCAACTTATCGAGGATCTCGCCAAAACTCTCTGGTGTCAGGTCTTCGTAATAATAGTCATTGATCTGTGCCATCGGGGCATTCACGCAAGCGCCGAGGCATTCGACCTCTTCCCAGCTCAACCGGCCATCATCGGTGACATGCATCGGCTTGCCAATTTTCTTAGAGCAAACCTCTTTCAGATCATTCGCGCCGCGCAGCATGCACGGGGTCGTGCCGCAAAGCTGGATGTGATGTTTGCCGACCGGTTGAAGGCGGAACATCGTGTAGAACGTCGCAACTTCGTAGACCCGGATATAGGGCATTTCCAGCCGATCAGCGACTTCCCGCATGGCAGGTTCTGACAGCCAACCGGCATTGTCCTTTTGCGCCAGCCAGAGCAGCGGAATCACCGCCGAGCGCTTTTTGTCCTCAGGGTATTTCCCCAGCCAAAAAGCGATATTTGGCTCGGTTTCCGGCTTGAAGGCAAAACTATCGCCACCGGCTTCAAGATCAAATCGTCTCAGCGCCATTACGCTGTCTCCCCGGTTGGCAAAACCACGCGGCCTGCCTCGTCAAAGTTCCAAAATGGATTGAATGCGACTTCCCAAGCATTGCCTTCAGGATCCGCAAAATAACCAGAATATCCGCCCCAAAAGGCTTTATGCGGTGGGGTCGTGACCTCAACACCAGCCTCTTTCAAGCGAGCAAAAATACCGTCGACCTCTTCGATCGAGCGGGCATTATCGGCGAGGGCCATATTCCGAAACCCTTCGGCGGGACGCGCCTCTTGGCCAGCATCCTCAGCCAGCTTATCCGCTTCCCAAAGCCCAAGAATAAATCCGCCCATATCAAACATCGCCATGCCTTCAGGCCCGACATTTTTAAAGCCGATCACAGACTCATAGAACGCCGTCATCGCGGCACGATCGCGGACCCCGAGCGTGATGATAGAGAGGCGGTGCTCAGGGAAAACGCTCATCAGACCTGCCCCTGCAAGGCGATGATGGCCACGATCAACGCCCCCACGCCTGCGAGAATGTGCGGTAAGACGGCGGTCTTCGCGCGGGCATATGTCGCCGCATCAAAGAATGCGACACCCGCAAGCCCCATAAACACAAAAGCGATTTGTTGCAGCGTTCCTGTCAGTGCGACGCCAACCGCGACCAGAACCATAAAGAAGTACCGACCAGCCATAATGGTCGGCAAATTCTCAGCACGGTGCTTGGTCATCGCCAAACCGCGCGTCGGAGAAATCGCAAACACGATTCCGAGCAGCGCCAGGAACGCGCCTGTCAGATAAGCCAAGTAAATGGCTGAAGAGGCTGGGATTGGCAGCACTAGCGGTCCACCTCACCAAACACGATATCAAGCGAGCCCAGGATCGCCGACGTATCGGCAAGCTGGTGGCCTTTGCACATGTGATCCATCGCCTGCAAGTGCGCGAAACTCGGTGCCCGCAGCTTCACGCGATATGGACGGTTCGATCCGTCAGAGACGAGGTAAACCCCAAACTCACCGGCAGGTGCTTCGACCGCAGCATAGACTTCGCCTTCCGGCACGTGGAAGCCTTCAGTGTAGAGTTTGAAATGGTGGATCAGCGCTTCCATGCTGTTTTTCATCTCAGCCCGGCGCGGCGGCGAAACTTTCGTTCCTTGCGCGAGCACAGGGCCTTTCGGCATATTCTCGATGCACCATTTCATGATGTCGCAAGAGACCAACATCTCTTCCATTCGCACAACATAACGATCGTAATTGTCGCCATTTTTGCCGACCACAACAGGGAAGACGGAAGAGGGGATCTCTGAATAGATCTCATAAGGCTGACTGCGGCGCAGGTCCCATGCGAGCCCAGAACCGCGAACCATCGGGCCAGAGAAGCCGAACTGCATGATCGTCTTCTCATCCACAACGCCAATATCAACATTGCGCTGTTTGAAGATGCGGTTCTCAGTGATCAGACTTTCGAGACGATGCATGGCCGCCGGGAACTCTTCACACCAGGTCATGATGTCATCAATCAGGTCCTGGGGCAGGTCTTGGTGAACGCCGCCGGGACGGAAATAAGCGGCGTGGAGGCGGGCTCCGCAAGCGCGCTCATAAAAACCCATCAGTTTTTCGCGCTCTTCGAACGCCCAAGTGATGGGTGTTAGCGCACCAACATCGAGAATGAAGGTTCCGATATTCAGCAAGTGTTCGAGAATGCGGCCCATTTCGCAATAGAGCACGCGAATGAAGCTGCCGCGGCGCGGCACATCGAGCCCGATCAATTTCTCAATCGCCAAGCACCAAGCATGCTCTTGGTTCATCGGCGCGGAATAGTGCAACCGATCAAAATAAGGCAGGCCTTGCAGATAGGTTTTGTATTCGAGTAGTTTTTCAGTGCCGCGATGGAGCAGGCCGATATGGCAATCGATCCGATCAACCAACTCGCCATCCAGATCCATCACCATCCGCAAAACGCCGTGCGCAGCCGGGTGCTGGGGACCAAAGTTCAGCGTAAAGGTTCGGTCTTCCTCCGGCACGGATTTCATATCATCAGCCATTAGGCGCCCTCCTCTTGGGTGGTCGCTTTTTCATCGCCCGGGATCTCTGAGGTCATCCCCTCCCACGGCGAGAGGAAATCAAAGTTGCGATATTCTTGGGTCAGCTGCACCGGCTCATGCACGATCCGCTTCTCAAGGTCATCATAGCGAACTTCGGTGAAGCCGGTTAGCGGGAAGTCTTTGCGCAACGGATAACCTTCAAAGCCATAATCGGTCAGGATCCGGCGCATATCCGGGTGGCCGGAAAACACGACGCCATACATATCGAAGGCTTCGCGTTCAAACCAATCGGCGCCCCGATGCAGACCAACAATGCTTGGCACAGGTGTGTCTTCGTCGGTCGAAATTTTCACGCGCATACGCTGGTTCAGGCGCATGGACAGCAAGTGATAGACGACTTCAAATCGCTGGCTGCGCTCAGGATAGTCAACGCCGCAAACGTCCACGACCATCTCAAACATGCACATTGAATCGCGCTTTAAGAAGTCGAGCAAGGCGACGATTTGATCGCGCTCTGCATAGACATTCAGCTCGCCAACCCGAACTTCGAATTTGCGCACCGCATCCGGCATTTTGCTGGCGATATGCTCGCCGAGCTCGGTCAGCGCTTCGGTTTGATCTACCATGTTCAACGCCCTCTAGCGATCAATCGAGCCTTCACGGCGGATTTTTTTCTGAAGCTGCAAAAGACCATAAACCAGCGCCTCAGCCGTGGGCGGGCAGCCAGGAATATAGATGTCGACAGGTACGATCCGGTCACAGCCGCGCACCACGCTATAACTATAATGATAATAACCGCCGCCATTGGCGCAGGATCCCATGGAGATCACATAACGCGGCTCTGGCATTTGATCGTAAACTTTGCGCAAGGCTGGCGCCATTTTATTGGTCAGCGTGCCCGCGACGATCATCACGTCTGACTGCCTTGGCGACCCACGTGGCGCCATTCCAAACCGCTCAAGATCATAGCGCGGATTGCCCGCCTGCATCATCTCGATCGCACAACAGGCGAGACCAAATGTCATCCACATCAGCGAGCCGGTGCGCGCCCATGCGATGAGGTCATCCGCTTTCGCTGTGAAGAACCCTTTGTCCGCAAGCTCGTCAGACAGCCCCGCATAAAACGGATCGTCTTGCCGAACATCGAATCCGCCTTCGATCCCGGCGCGACCGGAGCTTAATGCGTATGGTTTGAATTCCCCTGACATGTCTTGAGAACTCCTAATGCCACTCGAGGGCGCCGCGACGCCACTCATAGATGAAGCCGATGGTCAGCACGCCGAGAAAAATCACCATCGACCAGAAGCCAAACACGCCAATTGCGCCGAGGCTTACCGCCCATGGGAACAAGAACGCGACTTCGAGATCAAAAATGATGAACAGAATCGCGACCAGATAGAATCGGACATCAAACTTCATCCGCGCATCGTCGAACGCGTTAAACCCGCACTCGTAAGCCGAGTTTTTCTCCGGATCCGGATTGCTTGGCGCCAAGATCGCGTTGCCGACAATAAACAGTACCGACACGGCTAGACCGATGCCGAGAAACAAGATGACCGGCATATAATCTAATGCCAGGCTTTCAACTTCAGACATTTCGCGCACCTTCCCAGTGAGTGTGGCGGACATTTGATTGCGTCCGGATAAGACGCTTTTGAATCCAGCGCAACATAGACTCGCTGCTTTATCCTAGCCTTTTTCAGTGGCTTTTCTTCCCTCTTATGATGCGACCAGGCGTCACGTCGCTGAGAACCATTTGCAACAAGAAAGCGCGCACCCTGACAGCGCTAGGATTCGCGAAGAAAACATCCCCCAATTCACACAAATCGCGGGCAGCAAAAAAACGCAGCAGCCTTAAAATGAGACGCTGGGATAATCACGCGTGCTCGACAGCACATCGGGTCTCGACGTAAACTGATTAGCATTACGACGCCGCTCATTTGGTGAAACAGCGCATGAGTCGGCATGGGGTCGAACGCATGGAAGCAATCAATCACGCCCAAATCGCTCCCGGTTCTCCGGTGTACAAATCGATGAGCTCCGGAAATCTGGACTTCTGGATCGCCGCCTGCGGCAACCTATTTGGAATTATCCCGCTCAACCAACAAGACGCCGAAAAAGAGTACAGCACCGTCTCCTGTCATGTCGCGCCGATCACCATCAGCCGGTCGAAATATTGCGGCATGGTGAATCACCATTCGAGATGGCATGTCGAAGAAATCGGCGGCCTTATTCACGTGTATCGGCTTAAACAAGGCTTTTCCGCGCTCGACGCAGACGGCACCGCAATCGAAGGCCATCCGGGAAACATAACGCTCTTAGATTTTTCGCGACCCTTTTCGGCGCTACACAAAGACAATGTCTGCGAAGGCATCTTTGTGCCGCACAGCGCCATTCATTACCAGGCTTCCGACGCCTGCCATGCGCTTGTTTATCTTGCGAACAGCTCCCTGGGTCGACTGTTAACGCGCGAAATGGACTTTTTGTTCGGGGCGTTGGACGACGGTGCGACCTTCATCGACCCGCAAGACGTAGATCGGTTCCTCGGCTGTGTGGAACTCGCCATGTCACCACAAACCGCCAATGAAAGCGCGAGAGCCCAGGCCAGAGACAGCTTAAAACGCGCGATCCAAGACTTTGTCGAACTCCGTTTGGATGACCCCGATCTCTGCGTTTCTCTCATATTGCATAATTTCGGAGTCTCTCGCGCGTCGCTCTATCGAATGTTTGAAACAGAGGACGGCGTTCGAAACTATATTCGTCGGCGACGCCTGCACCGTGCGGTCACCGACTTGGCGCTGACACCACACACTTATGGCAAAATCCATCAAGTCTCTGAACGCTGGGGGTTTTCGTCTGGCGCGAGCTTTAATCGAATGGTCAAAAGGGAATTTGGCGTGGCGCCGGGCGGACTGTTTCAACTGCCAATATCGGATTGGGTTGAGCCGCACTCGCTGTCTTCGGTGCATCGATTAATGCGCCAGGCCGCTCGCCGAACGCTGCTCGATGCATAGATTTAGGGACAAAATTTTTACTAAAGACACCCCTCACACGACGTGAGTTTGGTGCGGATGGAGGGACTTGAACCCCCACGCCTCGCGGCGCTGGTACCTAAAACCAGTGCGTCTACCAATTCCGCCACATCCGCACAGGTAGAAGGGGGCATTTAGCGGGCGATTTAAGCCACCTCAACCCCTCCTTCTGCATTTCTCTGCAAAAGGTCATACAGACAGCGTGGACACAAAAGCTCCCCTGCCCTATAGAGCGCCGTTTCAGATCACAAAACGCCAATCATGGCGCGGGTTTTCGCTAAAATTTGCCAACCCGACCCGCAACAAGGAATAACCAGTATGGAAAGCGTTGAGACCATTGATGGGTTGAGCCGCACTTATAAGGTCAACGTCCCTAAAGCTGACCTGCAAAAGCGCTTTGACGAACGGATCGAAGAAATCCGCCCGCAAATGAACCTGAAAGGATTCCGTCCTGGCAAGGTTCCAGCCTCTCACGTCAGAAAGATGTTTGGCAAAGACATTATGGGTGAGGTCGTTCAAGCGCTGGTCCAAGAAACCAGCCAAAAAACCATCGAGGACGCGGATGTTCGTCCTGCCGGGCAGCCGGAAATGAAGATGGAAAGCGACATGGAAAAGGTCCTCGAAGGCGAAGAGGATCTGGCCTACGAAATGAATGTCGACGTCATGCCGGATTTCGAGCCGGTTGATGTGAAGAAAATCTCGGTAAAGCGGCCCGTTGCTGACATTACTGACGAAGAAGTCGAAGCTCGCCTCACCCAGATCGCGGAAGCGAATCCAAAATATGATAAGCGCGCCAAAACAGCGAAAGCGCGCAAGGATGACGCGGTCGTTATTGACTTTCTTGGCAAGCTGAACGGCGAGCCATTTGACGGTGGCGCAGCCGAAGAGCACACATTGGTGCTTGGCTCAAACAGCTTCATTCCCGGTTTTGAAGACCAGTTGATTGGCGTCAAAGCCGGTGACGAAAAAGACGTTGAAGTGACGTTCCCTGAGAATTATCAGGCCGAAAATCTCGCCGGTCAGGACGCGGTTTTCGAAGTCAAAGTTCACGAAGTTCGCGCGCCAAAAACGCCAGAAATTGACGATGAGTTCGCCAAAGGCCTTGGCCTGGACGATCTCGACAAGCTCAAAGAGCTGGTCAATGAGCAAATTCAAAATGAGTTTGGCGGCGCGTCTCGCGCGAAGGCCAAGCGTAATCTGCTCGATATCCTTGACGAGAAGCACGATTTTGAACTGCCACCGAAAATGGTTGATCAAGAATTCAACCAAATCTGGCAGCAGCTTCAGGCTGAAATGGATGCTGGTCGCACAGCGGATGAGGACAAAGGCAAGTCTGACGACGAGCTAAAAGAAGAATACCGCACCATTGCCGAGCGTCGCGTACGCCTCGGTCTTGTCTTGGCCGAAATCGGCCGCGTCGCGGACATTCAAATTTCAGAGCAAGAAGTTCAGCAAGCGCTGATCCGCGAAGCCCGCAACTTCCCGGGCCAAGAACGCCAAGTGATCGAATTCTTCCAGAAAGATCCGAACGCAATGGCTCAACTTCGCGCCCCGATCTATGAAGAAAAAGTGGTCGACCACATTCTTGAAGTGGCGAAAGTCAAAGACGAGACCGTCTCTAAAGACGAGCTCCTGAAAGAAGACGACGAGTAAATCACTCGATCGGCTCCACGAAATCACAAAAGCCCGCTTTTTCGAGCGGGCTTTTTTCGTTCCTGAATTTATGGCGCTCCCAAAACGCCGGCCGAAAGGTCTACCCCCCCGCCCTTCTCCGAAAAGCCCGGCGGAACCGGAATCGGCGCGATGACAAACGGGGTTTCCAAATCGACGACAATGTCGACATCAACCGGCTGACCAGCAACGGTCGTCCGCGCGGTATACTCGCCGGGCTCCACGCTCTCGAAGCCGTATTGTCCAAACGCCGCCGAATGAACGGTTAAGGATTCGCCGCCCGCTTTTGGGATCAGCGTAATCCACTGCCCCTCAAGACGCTGTTCGCCAGGATCGGTTTCGCCGTTTGCATTGTCGTCGATGAACACCGAACCACGGACCTGCCCAGAGAGAATGAGCGGAATATCGACATCCGTGCGCCGCCCATCGCCAACAGTGACGCGAGGTTGCGCATCTTCCGGCACCAAATAGCCGAGCGGCAGGCTTTTTCGGCTAACCGTCACCGCATAAAGGCCCTGACGGATGTTTTGGATCGTAAAATACCCTTCTGACGTGGTGTTTAGCCCCATTCTGGTGCCGATGACTTTCACGCGAACCCCAGGAACGCCTGGTTCATTGGCCTGGCGGACCCCATCGCGGTTTCGATCGAGGAAAACTCGGCCATTTAGGACACCGCGTCCCTCGCTCGGAAGTCGGCGAACGCGCGGCGGGTTGAACTGAATGGCACCGCGCAGACCAATCGAAACATCCGACCGACCTTGGAAATCATCGGTATAGATTGCAGTTAGTTGCGCGTGTTTCGAAACTTGATAGCGCGCCTCAACCGACCCAAGGAAACGGGTGTTTTGGGCATTCTCATCCTCGGCCGTGAAATCAGCGAAGCTTGAAAGACGCGACTGGACGTTGAGACGCTGGCCGAACGCCAACCCTGAGTCAGCGATCACAGAAGCGCCTGCATTAACGCGGGTTTTGTCGCCATCCCAATTCAGGGCAGCGTTTGGAACAACCTGGACGCTCGCGCCCTTTGGCAAGTTGCGTTTGATCGCATTGCCTTGGGCCGTCGCCACAAATTGCTGCACTTTTCCAGCCGCATCTGACACCGAGTACCCATAAGACGCTGTCACCGAGCCATAATCGAAACGCTGCAGCGCGCGCACACGGATGGAGTCGGTTTCGCGAGTTTCTCCAGATGAATCATCGCTGCTACGCTGAACAACCGCTGAAACCAAAGGACCGCGCTCGCCGATTTGAGCGTTTACCGCAGCGCTGACCGCTGTAGCTGTTTTGCTCGTCTCACCACTTTCCCGACGTACCGTACCACGGGTGCTGATCGCGACCCGGTGAAACGCGCCGATCTTTTCTTTTGCGCGCCAATTGGCACCGACCGCGAGATTGGTCCGGGCGCCATTTCTCTGATCAAACACGCCATCAAATGAGGGACGGTTGATGCCAGAGGCAAACTTTTCGCCTTCATAGCTGCCTGAAGCCGTCAGCCCCAGCTGCTCATTGATCGCATAGTTCAATGATCCGCGTGCTTGCAGATCCACGCCGCTCTCTTCACCGCTAAATACGCCGACATCGCCTGACACAAAGGCCGACTGCAGCCCCTTTTCGCGATTATCGAAGTAAAACGATTTCTGCCCATTGGCGACCAGGGCACCGCGCTCGCCATCTTCGGACAGACCGACCGCAACGCCAATATCCTGCGACTGATCCTTGGAGATGAGGCGCCCGCCAGCAGCAAACCCGCCAAACTCAGGAACAGACACAGTAGCGCTGTCTTCACTCGCGCCCGTCAGCGGCATACCGGCAGCAAGCGCCACGACAGACCCGCTTTCGCGCTGCTTGCGCCAAGCCGCACCGCGCACGCGATTAGCCCCAACGCCGGTTAGCTCACGCAGGCCAGAATTATAATCGCCAAGCGTCGCGCTCCAGCCGTCCATCGACGCGATGTCTACCGACGCCCAACCCGGCTGTTTGTTGGCGAGGTTTTGCAAACCGCCCGCAGTTTCGACTTGGGTGCGGAAATTATATTTGCTCCAATGACCGACGGTTTCGACGCGCACCGGGCCTCGGTCGCTGACATTATAGGTCAACTGCTCCAGCGTCAGCGGGGTGTTTTTGGCCTCTTCGGCGATGTCCGCGCCCGGCAAAGACGTTGTATCCAGGCGCGTGTCTAGGCTGACCTCAATGCGGCTGGTCATCGGCACGAGCTTGATGTGGGTGCCGGTTAGGCTCTCAATCGCGCTGACGGGCAAAACCAGCTCTTCACGATCAGCCAGCTGCATATCCTGCGCAACCCCGCGCGGCGTCGTATTGACGGAAACCAAACCGGTCGCCAGTTCCAAACTAATCGCCGCTTGGTCTTGTTGGCGGCGAACCGTAACCGTTCCATTCTCAACCGTGAGCTCATGCCCAAGCGCTTCGACGATCGGCTTGAGCGGCACCAGCAGCACCGGACCGACCGTTCGAGGTTCATCACCAAACGTATCGATCGGCTCGCCATTCACCCAGAGCTCAAGCCCGAATTTCGGCAAAAGCTGCTCATCAAGCTTCAGAACGGTGCGCCCCTGATCATCTTCAGAGGCATGGGTGCCGGTTAGAATGGTCACCGCATTGATGTCGATCCAGGGATCAGCCGTCTCGCGCGGCTCAAATCCAGGCAGCTTACCAAGCACCGTCTTGTTCGAACGAACCTTACCATCGGCCATATTGATCGACATCAGCACGCCATCCTGGCGGCGGTGATAGCCAAGCAGCGTATCATGCAGCTCGATGCGGCTAAGCAATGGCTCGGAGATGTCCGTCAGGTTGTAGAGCCGCCCTCCTGCGTCGCTTTCGCGACTTCGGATAGAAGTCAGTGCGCCCTCAATGATCAGATCGACATATTCAACGCTTTCCGCGGTCTCCGGCGTTTCTTCAAACTCGATTGGCTCCGGCACAGCCAATACTGGCGCGGCCAAAACATCCACCTCGTCATGAGGCGCAGGCGCAACAGTCTGGGCTCCGGCGCTCAGCTGAGCACCAGAGTAAGCCGCAATAATTGCGTACAGAAGACCGGACGGAAGACGCATTTTACGGCGAATTAGTCCTGACAGGCCCTTTGTGAGGCGATCAGGCTAGCACATAGGCCGCCCGTTTCGCATTCACGATCAATCTGCGCTGGAAACGCTTGCGCGCCACCTCGCCCGGCAGAAGTCACCGTAATTTGCGCAGCGCCTTCGCTCAAGTCGAACACAAAATGCTGATCGAGCTGAGCATAGCCGCGCCCAATCGAGACCAGTTCAATCGTTCTGGAAGACCATTGCGTGCCCACGCCTTGCGCAGCACTCAAAGACTTTAAACACGGACCTGTCATCCACAGTTCGCCTGTGTCTTCGTCCAGCAAAAAGCCGCTTACATTGTCTGAAAGTCCGATCCATACATCGGAGCTTTCGGGACCGGCATACGCCGTCCCAGCAAGAGCCACCGCTATCGCGGCAGACCCCGTCATCGCCCATCTCATTTTCAACCACCATCGGTATTTTTTGTTATACTTCGTGAATACATGGCTATGGTTAATATTCGCCTTAAGGCCGTGATCGCGGCTGATCCGCCTCGTAAATGGGCGCGTTCATAAAAAGCCGGGCTGAGACAGAATGGACGCTTGCGCCCTTAGGGAATGCTGGCATTATAGAACAGCATTTACCCCTAAAGGACCGTTTTTAAATGACTTTTTTGAAGCCCGGCCTCATCATTGCGAGCTCTGCCCTCCTCCTTACAGCGTGCGGAGGTGGTGGCAGCGACACCGAAGCAACTCCAGAAAAAACTGTTGAAAAACCGGTAGTTGCCGATGCTTCCTCGGAAAATACCGCTCCAGTTGAAGCGGAGGCGATTGAAGGTACAGACGCGTTTGCCGCGCTACCTGAGCCGTATCAAACTGCAGATTACAATCGAGGACGCCGGACCTTCAAACTCTGCCAATCTTGTCACACTCTGAATGAGGGCGGACAGAACCTGGTCGGCCCCAATCTGTACGGCATTTTCGGACGCGGCATCGGCGAAGTCGAAGGCTTCACTTATTCAAAAGCCGTTGAGGAGTCCGACATAGTTTGGACTCCGGAGATTCTGGCGGAATGGCTTGAAAGCCCACGCAATTTCCTTCCAGGCAACAAAATGAGCTTTGCCGGCGTTCGCCGTCCTGAAGACCGCACCGCGGTCATCGCCTATATCATGGCGGAAACGGGCTATACCGCAGAATAACGCTGGCGAACGGGTCTAAAACTGTTTCGCGATGGCTAGGAAAACACCTTCCTCTTGGAAAGTGTTCCCAACTTCGTAACGATATCCGGCGGACCAGTCTGCGAGATCGGTCCGCCAAAGCAGTTCGGTTTGGATCTTGTCCGATTGCGCATCCGGCGCGCCGCGTTCGATCCAAACTTGAGTAATCGTCCAGACGGTCGGGTAGGACTCAACACCAAAGCCGCCCTCAAGTCTTTGGCGATCACAGGTATCGTGAAACCGACCGGCGCCTTCTACAAAAGCAAAAGTTGTTTGTTTGCGCCACGTGCCGGACCAAGAGACCCCCCCGCGGGCCTCTACCCCCAGGCGATCGCAGCCGTTTCGCCCGCCAATCGCCGCGCCTTGAAGCAGACCCAACTCAGCAGATAGATTAATAGAATCTGAGCTGTAGAGCAGTCGCCGCGCGGTCGCGCGCCAGCCTTTGCTGTCAAACCCATTAGCCTCTGAATAGCTAACCTCTTCGCCTTTCAGCGTGAGGGTCCAGTCCGCAGTCCAGCCATATTCGAGATAAGCGTCACGGCGATAGCCTCGCAGGCCCTCAACCTCTTCGCTCACTAAGGAGACACGGGTGTACCAGCCACCTTCGTCCTGAATCCAAGGCGCTGCCCCAGCCATAGGCCAGGGCAGCACGCAGGAAAAGATAAGTATTCTCCCCCACATCCCGAATATTTAGATAATATTCGGGATAAAGTACACTTATCTACAGTTGAAAGCGGATTTGATCTGTCCAAAAACGCTCGAGACGGGATACAGTCTTGTTCAACTGGCTCAAATCGTCCTGGCGAACGCTGGCCGTTGGCTCAAGCGCCGCAGACTGACGGTCGAACAGATCAACCACACGCTGGCGAACTTTGTGACCGCGCTCGGTCAGCTTCAGACGAACCGTACGCTTGTCGCGCTCTGAACGCGATTGTACGAGGTAACCGCCTTCTTGAAGCTTCTTCACGTTGTAAGACAGGCTCGTTCCAGCAAATGCACCGCGTGAACGCAGGGTAGAAGCTGGTGTTTCGTGCTCACCAATTTCATAAAGAAGAAGCGCTTGAACACCAGTCAGGTGACGCTCGCCACCCCGCTCAAGATCGTCTTTGACGACATCATGAAGACGGCGGTGTGCCTGCTCCAGAAGCGAAAGAGACTTTACGAAAGATTCAGCGACGCTCACAGGCTCGCTCACGGCTTCAGCCGCGTTATAAGAAATTGTCATTACCATCACCACTCAACTTTTGTTGTAGTTTGAGTAGATTTACAGGATCGAGACTTATATTTCGTTAAACAGATCTTGTTCGAAGCGCTTTTTGGTTAACAAAAGCGCCGAAAGTGTTACTTTTTACCCTGAATCCGACCTGTTTTACCTGAAACCGAGAGTTTCAGCGTGAATTCCGGTTACTTACCAGCACATCATAATAACCACTTAGCCACCCAAAGGTGTTCCCCTCGCGGCCCAGGCATCGACTTCACCATCAGCCACAGCCGCCACAGCCTTCCAGCCGCCATCCACGCGCTGAAGGACATAGGCTGCTTGCCAGGACGCGATCCCAGCACCTGCAGCATCCATCATTTGGTCGCTCACGGTCATCGAGACCGCATTCGGGCCCATGATCAGAATATCGTCCACCTCTCGATGAACGCGCTCAACGTGTTGGGCCTGGTAGAAGCCGAGCAATCGTGACGTGTTCTTCGCAAAGTGCTCCTCTGATTGGAATGCGAACGATCGCCCGGCTTGAGTGGTCAGCGCCGGAAAGGTCCAATGGGCTGCGATGGCGTTGGCATCATAGCGCTCAAATGCGTCGACATAGGACCGGCACCAAGCTTCCAATTCAGAACGTAAATCAGTCAAAACTCAACTCATCTTCGCCCAGCGGTTCGAAATAGCGCGCCACATCTGCCTCGCTCACCCCTTCCAAGGTTCCCGGCGACCATTTCGGCGCGTGGTCCTTATCAATGATTACGGCGCGAACGCCTTCGATAAAGTCAGGCGACTGCACTTTCCGCCAGCCAATCCGGTATTCCATTCGCATATTGTCTTCAAACGTCTCACACCGCCCGCCATCGCGGACTTGGCGCAAAGCGACTTTGACGGTCTCCGGAGATTTGGAGCGGATGGTCTCGGCTTGCTTTACGGCCCACTCGGATCCATTCGCCGTCAGTGCGGCCACAATCTCTTCTGCTTGGTCATGGGCGAAACAGGCATCAATCAACTCCCGATTGGCCTCATAGCTGCCTGCAGGCACATCATGGGTGAGCCGTGAGAGAATTTCCCCGAGCATTTCTGCCGCGCCGCCTGAAAAATCCGCCTCGGATATCTGCGCTTTCAGATTGGGCACAAGTTCAGATGGCAAAAAATGGGTCGCGACTTTTGCCGCCGCAACATCCGCGCCCTTGAGTCGTTCACCCGTCAGCGCCAGCCATGTGCCGAGCTCCCCTTTAAGCCGGGGCAAGAACCAGCCGCCACCAACATCTGGAAATAGGCCAATCCCCGTTTCCGGCATCGCAAACAAAGTCCGCTCTGTGGCGATCCGGTGCGACCCATGCACTGATAGTCCGACCCCGCCGCCCATCGTGACGCCGTCCATGATGGCGAGATAAGGCTTCGGGAAGGCCTTAATCGCCGCGTTCATGCGATACTCTTCGGCAAAGAAGGCGCGCGCCGCTTTGCCATCACTGATACCGCTTTCACGGAGCATGGCGATATCGCCGCCCGCACAAAACCCACGCGTTCCGTCTGCGTGATCAATCATCACGATCTGAACACTCGGATCGAGCGCCCAAACGCGCAGGGCGGCAAGAATGGTCTCGCACATTTCCAAATTGAGCGCGTGCAAGGCTTCAGGGCGATTGAGAGTGATGTACCCGACACCACCCTCGTTTTTGGTAAGAACTGAATCTGTCATGCCATGGCGTTAGCGTGGCGACGCCGGGCGGTCTAGAGCGCGCTAGTGCCCGCCGCCAAAAATCCCAGTGCGGACATTATAGTCGGCTGCGATCTCATAATCGGGGTCATCGACACTATCGACCATCAACTGACCGGCTTTGCTCAGCAGGGTATGACAGTCTTTTGAAAGATGACGCAGCTTCAGCGTCTTGCCTTTCGCCTCATACTTAGCCGCCAGGTCTTCAATCGCCTGGAGCGCAGATTGGTCGACCACGCGTGAGCGCATGAAGTCGACAATCACCACATCAGGATCTTCGTCTGGGTGAAACAGTTCAGCAAAGCCCTCAGTTGAGCCAAAGAAAAGCGGGCCTTCAATCTCATACACCGTTGCGCCGGGGGTGCGAATGGAGTCGCGCTGAATGATGCGGATCCGTTTTGCATTGTTCCACGCATAAGCCAGCGCGCTCACAATGACGCCGACAACCACCGCAACAGCGAGGTCTTTCCAGACCGTCACAGCGGTCACGAGGATGATGACAAACGCGTCCGTCCACGGGATTTTGGACATGATCCGCAAGCTGTTCCAAGCGAACGTGCCGATCACGACCATGAACATCACCCCGACCAAGGCGGCGAGCGGGATCATTTCAATCCATTGCGAGCCGATCAGAATAAAGGCGAGCAGAAACAAAGCCGCAGAGATACCCGACATGCGGGTCCGCCCCCCCGATTTTACATTGATCATCGACTGACCAATCATTGCACAGCCGCCCATACCTCCGAAGAAGCCGGTCACGACATTGGCCGTGCCTTGCGCCACACATTCTTGAGAAGCGCCGCCGCGTTGATTGGTGATCTCGCCAACCAGATTGAGTGTCAGTAGGCTTTCGATCAGGCCAATCGCCGCCAGAATCACGGCGTAGGGCAGGATGATTTCAAGCGTTTCAAGATTGAGCGGCACCACTGGCATATGGAAGCTCGGCAGCCCGCCTTGAATGCTGGCAAGATCGCCAACAACGGGGGTATTGATGCCTAGCCCAATGACCAGAGCAGCCACGACTGCAATCCCAGCGAGGGGCGCAGGGATGATTTTTGTGAGCTTGGGCAGCCCCCAAATGATCAGCATGGTGACACCGATCAGAGACAACATGATCGCCATTTCCCCGCCCGGCAACCAATCGCCATTTGGTAAGAAGCTGTGACCATCAGCTGTCGCCGTGCCTGGCACTTGAAACTGTCCCAGCTGGGCTAAGAAGATCACGATCGCCAAGCCATTGACGAAGCCGAGCATGACCGGGTGCGGCACCAGGCGGATAAACTTACCGAGCTTAAACACCCCTGCCCCAACCTGTAGGATGCCCATCAGAACGACGGTGGCAAACAAGTATTCCACGCCATGCTGGGCCACTAGGGCGACCATGACGACCGCCAAGGCGCCGGTTGCGCCCGAGATCATGCCCGGTCGGCCACCGATGACGGCAGTGATCAATCCAACGAGGAAAGCCGCATAAAGCCCAACCAGAGGCTCCACACCTGCAACGAACGCAAAGGCTACTGCTTCCGGCACCAAGGCCAGAGCGACCGTGAGACCCGCAAGCACTTCGGTCTTAATTCGGCTCGGCGTGAAGGTTGCGCGCTGGGTCTGCGCCCAATTGGTCAAATTAATACGGTCTGCATAGGCAGAAAATGTCGTACGGGCCATGCGCGCTTCTCAAAGTTACGGGTCAAGTTTGCGGGGAAGTCGAGCGGGTGCGTAGGCGAATTCAAGGCCAGCGGCCACCCTAAACTTTCAGCCCGCGCGGTTTAGCAGCATTTCACGCTCGGTGAAGATGGACATTGGTCGGCACCTACTCCAGCTTAGCAGAAACAAAATTGGGAGAGGCATATGAAAGCTCTGTTTGATGTTTCGGGTAAAACGGCAATCGTCACCGGCGGTTCCAGCGGCATCGGCGCGATGATCGCGCGCGGCTTCGTCGAGAATGGCGTGAAAACCTATATCTCGGCCCGTAAAGAAGGTCCTCTGATGGCAAAAGCCGAAGAGCTATCGGAATATGGCACCTGTATTCCCATCCAAGCAGACCTCTCCAGCGTTGAAGGCATTGAACGCCTCGTCGCCGAGGTTTCAGACCGCGAAGACCATATCGACATCCTAATCAATAATGCGGGCGCCAATTGGGTCGTGCCGATCGATGATTTCCCAGAAGATGGCTGGGACAAAGTGATGACGATCAATATCAAATCCATGTTCTTCATGACGCAGAAATGCCTGCCGCTGCTGCGCAAGAATGGAACGCAGGAAGATCCTGCTCGCATTGTGAATATCGCCTCGATCCACGGGTTCGATAATCCGGGCATGCCGGCTTATGCGTATTCAGCGAGTAAGTCGGGTGTGGTTCACCTCACCAAACACCTGGCCACCGATCTCGCGAAAGATCAGATCAATGTGAATGCCATCGCGCCGGGCTTTTTCCCAAGCAATATGACCAAAGCTGCTGTCAGCAATGATGAGATTTACAAAATGGCCGTGGCGCAAATTCCTCGTGGCCGCGCAGGCGAGCCTGAGGACATTGCTGGCACAGCCATCTTCCTAACATCTCGAGCCGGCGCATGGGTGGACGGCCACACGATTGTACTCGATGGCGGCGCAATCGCTTAGGCTGATTTCATTGCGATATCGTATCTAACATTTTCTTAGGGCGCGTGTCCGTTTGTTAACTTGAGCTGGTTCCAGGCACCTCCTAGGGCGGGGGCGCTGCGTTACAACTATTGCAAAAGGCAATCTGTAATGCAGCCTCATAAACTCCTTCTCTCGGCGGCCATGGTCGCAATCGTGGTCCTCCCTCAAGCCTCTGCGGAAAATTTCTACGCGGAAGGCTTTGCCTCAGCTTTCAACACGGATGAAGCTGCGGGTGTCGCTGGCGTTTCGGATCTGAACTTCGGCACGATCGGCGCACGTGGCGGATATTCGTTCAATGAAAATTTCAGCCTCGAAGGTGAACTGCAAACCGGCTTAGATGACGAAGAGTTCGCAGCATTTCCCGTCGTGACAGAAATATCTTTGCAGTACAATGCAGCGATATTCGGTCGTTTCTCGATACCGGTCAGCGAACGCTTGAACCTGTACGGCCGGATTGGCTATGCCTCTACAGAATTTGAATTTACGAGCTCGTTAGGAGAGGTATCCGACTCTCTAGATGGCGGCGCCTATGGCCTCGGCGCATCGTTCGACCTCACCGATAAGATTTATATCCGAGGCGACGCCACGCGATATGATACCGGCCTGCTCGAGTCTGACTCTCTCGCCATTGGCGCAGGCCTGAGATTTTAGAGTCGGGATAGGTCTTGAAGATCAGGGGCAGCTCGATAAGCTCACCGCACTGCGTAAAACTGAATTCTTGAAAGGTTCTGATTATGCAGGTCTCGACCCGAACGCTAGTTGCCGCACTAATACTGTGCGCACTGCCCCCCACCGCCTTCGCACAGGAAGTCTATGTTGAAGGCTTGGTTGGCGGATTCGACACTTTTGGTTCGGATGCTCAAGACCGAGTGCCCGAGCTCGACTATCTCACGCTAGGCGCGCGTGCTGGCTACGAACTCAACGAATTTTTGGCGATCGAAGGTGAACTGATGACCGGCGCGGGGTCGACGGTAATTCACGATGTGACCGAAAGCTCGGATCTCGATATCAAGTTACGATCGCACGCTGCGGTGTTCGGGCGCGTCAGCGCGCCGTTGAGCGAACGACTGTCCGCGCATGGACGTCTTGGCTATGGATCGCTTGAACTCAGCACAGTCAATCTGACCCACGACGGTAATCGAGATGTCGAACAATTTCACGGACCGGCCTTTGGGTTCGGCACGAAATTCGATCTCTCTGACACAGTTTATGTCAGGGCCGATCATGCTCAATATGTCTCTAAGGCCCGAGGAAATCGGGTCTTCACAGTCGGTGCGGGGGTCAATTTGTTCGAGATCGCGAAAACCCTAAACGACCTGCGCGACTAAGCGCTGAGCGGACAGCCATCAATGGTGATCCGGTGCATGATCCGGCGCTGGCCTTGATAATCGTTCAGCGCCCAATGCCAGGTCGAACGATTGTCCCACATCGCAATCGAACCGGGCTCCCATTTGAACCGGTGATGAAAATCATGCCCGGTGAAGACGTGTGTATAGAGCTCTGAGAGCAATTCTTCGCTCTCGGCTTTCTCCATGCCCACGACCTCTCGCGTGAATGCCGGGTTCACATAGAGCGCTTTCTTGCCAGACAAGGGATGCGTGATGACGATCGGATGCTCAGGGTCCGTTAGCTGATCGGCCGCAGCCGAATTGCCGATCCGGTTGGTGCCCTCATCATGCGAGCCGGCATCGGATGTGTTGTAATAGCTGTCCGGCCCTTCGCCAAAAATATGCTTTCCCGAATGCACCGCTTTGCGCCCTTCGATTTTTTCTTTGAGCGCATCAGGCAACGCCTCATATGCTTTGTACATAGAGGCAAACATGGTGTCGCCGCCGCTTTCGGGCAGCTCGCGCGCAACAAGAACCGACCCGAGCGCAGGCTCATGATCGTAAGAATGATCGGTGTGCCAACCGCCGCCTATATTGTCTTTCTGATCCGCTTCTTTGGCGACCAGAGCAATCTGCGGATAGTCAGGATGCGCGGCGAAGAAGCGGTTGATATTAATGTCACCAAACCGCTCAGCAAAAGCGATATGATCATCTTCCTTTGTATCTTGATCGCGGAAAAAGATGACGCCATGCTCGGCGAAAGCATCACGGATCGCATCAAACTCAGACGCGCTCAGATTCTTGATATCGACGCCAGTAATCTCAGCGCCTAACCCATCGACAGTCCGTATTTCCATCTTCTCATTTCCTCCTCGGGCCTCATCTATCGGAAACTCACGAGGAGTTATAAGAACCTTCCGTTGCGTCGATCAAGGCGTGGTTTCGACGCCGCGAAGCTCGATCAGCGGGACCGCAATACTCTATCCCTTCAGCATATCCCGGCTGACAATCACGCGCATGATCTCATTGGTGCCCTCTAGGATCTGGTGCACGCGCAGGTCGCGAACAATCTGTTCGACGCCATATTCGGCGAGATAGCCATAGCCGCCATGGATTTGCAGCGCATCGTTCGCCACTTTGAATCCCGTGTCGGTAACAAACCGTTTCGCCATCGCGCACCAGCGGGTGGCGTCCGGCGCTTTTGCATCGAGTTTTGCGGCCGCTTCATAAAGCATCACCCGCGCCGCTTGGAGTTCTGTTTCCATGTCGGCGAGCTTGAATTGCGTGGCTTGGAAATTTGCGATCGGCTGACCGAATTGTTGGCGCTCTTTGGCATAGTCGAGCGCCTTGTCGAGCGCGCGTTGCGCCCCACCCAAGGAACACGCCGCGATATTCAAACGCCCGCCATCGAGCCCGGCCATCGCGAATTTGAAGCCGTGCCCTTCTTCCCCAATCCGATTGGCGACGGGAACCCGGACATCATCAAGCAGGACCTGCCGGGTCGGCTGCGAGTTCCAGCCCATTTTCTTTTCATTCGCGCCAAAACTCAGGCCCGGCGTGTCGAGCGGAATAATAAAAGCAGAGACACCGCGCGCGCCCTCGTCGGACGTTTTGGCCATCAAGACGTAAACATCGCTGGTGCCGGCGCCGGAAATAAACTGTTTCGAGCCATTCAGCACATAGGCGTCACCATCGAGAACCGCGGTCGTTTTCATCGCTGCCGCATCCGAGCCTGACCCAGGCTCGGTTAGACAGTACGACGCAACAAGCTCCATCGAGGTTAGTTTCGGCAACCAAGCCTTGCGTTGCTGGTCAGACCCAAACCGGTCAATCATCCAGCTCGCCATATTGTGGATTGAGATAAAGGCGGCGGTCGAAACATCGCCATAAGACAGTTGCTCAAAGATCAAAGCCGCATCCAGCCGACCGAGCGCCGAGCCGCCCACAGCCTCGTCGACATAGATGCCGGCAAAGCCAAGCTCTGCAGTGCTTTTGATCACGTCGATCGGAAAGTGTTTTTGCGCGTCCCAGTCTTGAGTATGTGGCGCCAGATGATCAGCGGCAAATCGCTTCGCCATATCCTGAATCATAACCTGTTCTTCTGTCAGGCGAGTAGTCATAGCAATTAGCCTTCTTTATGTTTATTAGGCGGAAGAGATGCCATAGGGGATTCGTTCGTCAATGTCTGACCTTCCGGAAGGATATTCTATCACAGCTGCAGAGCTCGATGATATTCCTGCTCTTATTGCAGTTGATAAGGCAGCCTCTTCCCTCTTCGCGGAAACGGGTTTGCTGGGTGAGGACGCCCTCGCTGATCATGTCCCGGCTGAGGTGTTTGAGAAAGAAATTCCGCTATTTAATGTCTTCGTCGCGCGTAACGAACATGGTTGGGCCGTTGGCTTCGCACTGATCCGATTGCGCGGCAACGGGCTCTATCTCGACCAGGTCAGCGTGCATCCGGATCATGGCAAAAAGGGAATTGGTCGCGCGCTCGTGATCCGCGTCCTCACAGAGACCGAGTTGCGGAAACTCCCCCATGTCAGCTTGTCGACGTTTCGCGATGTCGCATGGAACGGCCCCTTTTATGCCTCCATGGGGTTCAAAGAAATTCCGTACGATAAGCTCGAGCCTTATATGCTAGAGATTGAAGATGCGCAGAGACCGTTTATGGACGTGACCAAGCGCTGCTTTATGCGCCGAAAAGTTCGCCGTGCGCTGTTTCGATTTGGCGCCCCAAAGCCGGAGACCGCATGAGCATTCCGTTCAACCAATCTTTCCCCGCCACCCGTCTGCGCCGCCTGCGGCAATCGAGCTGGATCCGCAGCCTCACCGCAGAGAACGTGCTGACGCCTGCCGACTTAATTTGGTCTATGGTGGTGCATGATGGTGAGGGAGGCCGGATCCCGGTCTCGGCCATGCCCGGCTTGGAACGGCTAAACGTCGCTGAAGCCGCCAAAGCGGCAAAACGGGCGAGCGATCTTGGCATCCCCGCGATCGCCATCTTCCCGCATATCACCCCGGCGCATAAGGATGATGAAGGCAGCGAGAGCCTCAACCCAGATGGCCTCATCCCAACGGTCATCAAAGCGATGAAAGATGCTGCGCCTGAGGTTGGAATTATCTGCGATGTCGCGCTCGATCCCTTCACCAGCCACGGCCATGACGGACTGATTGACGAAACGGGCTACGTCCTCAATGATGAAACGAGTGCGGTCCTCGTTGAGCAGGCTTTGGTTCAAGCGGAGGCTGGCGCGGATGTGGTGGCGCCGTCCGATATGATGGATGGCCGTATCGGCGCAATCCGCGCAGCGCTTGAAGAAAATGGCTACACAAATACGCTGATCCTGTCTTATGCCGCGAAATATGCGAGCGGGTTTTATGGCCCTTATCGCGAGGCGATTGGCTCTGCGACCGCGCTGATTGGCGATAAGAAGACCTATCAACAAGATCCCGCCAATAGTGACGAGGCATTGCGAGAAGTCGCGATGGATATCGAAGAAGGCGCGGACATGGTCATGGTCAAACCTGGCCTGCCCTATCTCGACATCGTCCGTCGCGTCTCTGAGACGTTCCAAATTCCAACCTTCGCTTTTCAGGTCTCCGGCGAATACGCGATGATCCAAGCGGCGGCTAAAAATGGCTGGATTGATGGCGACCGAGTGATGATGGAGACATTGCTCAGTTTTAAACGCGCAGGCGCGAGCGGCATCATCACCTATTTTGCGGAAACCGCAGCGCAGCGTTTGACCTAGTAAGGCCCGGTCACCGCGCCATTGTCGCAACTGTAAGCCAGCGTCGATCGAACGGACGGCTCGAACCCATAATAAATATTGCAATTGCCGTTACCGAGCAGCGTGTTTCGGATCGCGCCGCACTGCATGCTGATCGCGTGAACACCAGAATTTTCGGACGTAATCCGGACAAATGAGAAGTCTTTTTTCTTTTCAAGGTTCATGGTTTTGCTGGCTCCTGCCGTGATCGAAAACGCATTGCCGGTCTTCTTACCGTCGCTGGTTTTCGCGGTAACGCGAATGGTCTGTGCAGAGGAAGACTGAGACACGCTCGGATCACCCTCACCACTCGATTTGGCTGTGTGATTCTTGAACTTAATATTGCACTTTCCGCCATCCCAACACGGCAGGTCCGTAATATCGCACGCCGACGCCGGCGCGATCGCAGCGCCCGCAACCAATGCGAGAGTGAGAAGCGTAGATTTTCCAAGTGTCATGGTCCGAACCTGTCTAAATTGTCTGCGTGAAATTTCGACCCTAGCGACGTGTCCGAGGAGATCACCTGTCAGACCCGACAGGGATTTCACCCTGGTGAGGTTCAGTGCTACGATGCCTGCAGAGAAGAGGTAAATATGTCGAAACCGGAAAACGTCATCGCCAAGAAAATGGTCAACGCGCTTATGAAAGATGCGGAAATCGGCGATCGCGCGCAGCGCTTCATGGGGGCTGGCGGGCGCCTGGGCACCAATGCGATGAAGAAACTGATGGGCGGACTTTGGGTCGGCGGCACAGCCTATTTGACTGAGGATGCTGTCGAGTTTCATCCCAATGGGTTCAATCGCGCCCTACACCAGGATCCAGACTCGCTGAGCGTAGTTCTCCCCTTGCGCAGCATTACATCCGTCGAAACCCGATTTGGCATCGGCACGCAAATCATAGACGTCAAAACCGCTATCGGCACGCTTTCTGTGCGGTGCTATGGCGCGCCGGGCTTTGCTAAGAAAATCGAAGCCGCGCGGACCGCCTAGGAAGATTACGGAATCTGATATTCGGATCGCTGCTTCCAGCGCGCGATATCGGCATATGTCTCCACCGGCAACCAAATCGATGTGGCAATCAACCAATCAAACCGTACCGGCGCTTGCAACAAGTCGTCCATCTCCGGTTTGAGCGCGCCCAGATCTTTCGGCTCCCCATAAGCAAGACTGATATGCGGATCAAAATCGCGGCTGGATTGAAAACTACGGCTCTCTTCCAAAAGCTTGCGCGCGCCGAGAAGTGGCTCGGTTGGTGCAAACCGCACGAAGAGTGACATCGTGAAACTTGGCGTTTGTGCAATCTCGATCGGATTAAGCGTCAGGCCGCTGAGCTGCTCCAAGACCGCGCCCAATTCAGGCTCTTCTCCGATCACAGACCCGAATGAAAGATGCGCCCGAAACCGCGGCGCGCCTTGTTGATCGGCGAGCGCATCGACCACGGCCTGAAAGCGCGCTGCATCCTGGTCCGCTGGAACGAGCCAATAAGCGATAATTTCTTGTCGGTCACTCATCCCAGGTTTCGTATTTCTCGCGCATATAAGCGACGCCATCGAGGACAATTTCTTCCAGCACATCCATGTCGATATCAGCGAGCTTGTTCACATAAAGGCACGACTTTCCAAGCTTGTGCTTTCCAAGGCGAGCCAGCATGTCCTGCATCTCGTCTGAGCGATAGCCGGGCATGATGTAGAACACCAAATTGGCTTTGCGCGGACTAAAGCCCGTTAGCATGAACTCCCCTTCGCGTCCGCTTTCATATTTATAATGATAGCGCCCGTAACCGATAATGCTGGGGCCCCACATGCTCGCCTTTAGGCCCGTCACGCGGTCAAAAAACTCCAATAGCACTTCAGCGTCTGCGCGCTTTTTCGGGTTTTCAACTGATGCGACGAAGTCTTTTGGATCGACTTTCGTGACCTGCGTTTTGTTTTCTGTTTTCGCCATTCTACACTCCCATTCCTGAGCTTAGCCGATGGATACCGTATCGCCCAGATCGAGCACAAGAATCAGCGCAATCGCGATCAGCAACAGCACAACCGAAAGCGCCATATTGATCGCCACTGCCCGGTCTGCGCCTTTCTTTTCAAGCCAGGTGCGCGGTCGGATGTCACGCAATCGGAACACAACTAAAGCAGACAGCACTAAGCTTGCGATATTCAGCGACAGCAACAGGCCAGCGCGCGACGCTAAGGCGTATTCACCCGCGCCGATAAACAGACCGATCGCGGCGCCGGGCGGTAAAAGCGCAGCCGCCACCATGACCCCGACCAAAGTCGCGTTCGCGCCTCTTGTGAGCGACAGCGCCGCGGCAGCTCCAGCAGCGATCGCGAGTGCCATGCCATCGAGGCGAACTTCCGCCCGTGACATCAATTCTCGGCTTTCAAGATCCACGGGAATGATGAAGGAAATCAGGATGGCGCACCCCAGAGCCACAGCAATCCCAACGCCCAGCGTCTTCGCTGCCCCAAACAACAAGTCTCTGTCACCGAGCGCTGCGCCGAGCGAGAAGCCAAGAATCGGCCCTAGAAGCGGCGCGATCACCATGGCGCCGATCACGCCAGCAACGCTGTTTGAGTGAAGGCCAATCGCCGCCACGATGGTTGAGAGCACCACGAAGATCAAAAAGTCTCTGTCCAGCTTCGCATCGGTGGACACGTCTTGATAAATCTCTTCGCGGAGCGCCAATTTGCGTTGGTTGGCGCGTTTGTTTTTGAGGTCTTTGTCTTCGGGGATCGCCGGTGCGGTCGCTTCGATGGGCACTAGCGATATCCGCCAGTCTTTCTCGCCTTCCAAACAGGCTTGCAAATTATCCACCAGGGTTTGTCGCGTGCCGTCACGAAGGAAGACAAGTATCAATCGCCGATCCTGTTGCTCTAGCGGGACGACAACATAATCAATCGGGTCCGCCGCTCGGATGGCGCGCAAAGCTGTCTCATAGGCTTCGCCTTCGCGCATATGAAGATCGAGGCGTCGCATCTAGTTTGGCTTACGTCCCATGCGCGCGAGAAGACTGCTCGTATCCCAGCGCTGACCGCCCATCGCCTGGATGTCCGCGTAATACTGATCAACCATCGCCGTGACCGGCAGGCTGGCGCCATTCTCTCGTGCGGTATCTAGCGCGATACGCAGGTCTTTGCGCATCCAGTCGACGGCAAAGCCATGCTCATAATGGCCGTCCCGCATGGTCTCCCAGCGGTTTTCCATTTGCCAGCTTTGCGCCGCGCCGCCGCTAATCGCCTCGATAACTTTCGCGACATCAAGCCCCGCTTCATCGGCAAAGTGCATGCCCTCTGCGAGGCCTTGAACAATCCCCGCAATGCAAATCTGGTTCACCGATTTCGCCAGTTGCCCGGCACCGCTATCGCCAATCAAGGTCATACGTTTTCCATAAGCCATCATGATCGGTTCGGCTCTTCCGAACGCCTCAGCGTCGCCGCCGCACATGATGGTAAGCTGTCCATTCTCGGCCCCGGCCTGTCCGCCCGAGATCGGCGCATCAACAAAAGCCGCGTCTTTCTGTGCGGCTCGGGCATACAAAGAACGCGCGAGCCCTGCGCTGGCCGTCGTGTGATCAACAATCACCGCGCCAGAGCTGATATTTGGTTCGAGTGCATCATAAACCGCGAGAACATCAGGATCATCGCCAAGGCAAAGCAGAATAAACTCAGCGTCTGAAACCGCGTCAGCAGGCGATCCGGCGGCGCTGCCTTTATGATCTTTCGCCCAGGCTTCTGCTTTGGCATGGGTGCGGTTCCACACGGTGACCTCGTGCCCCGCCGCCACCAAATGCCCCGCCATGGGATACCCCATCACACCCAATCCCAAAAATGCCACGCGCGCCATTCGCACTCTCCTCAACCTAAACACCGATTAAATCGAATAAATTTCATTTAAATCCAACAACCGGTTCAAAACGGATATTCACCCTGATGCACTATTGCACGTCACCAGACCAGAAGGGTCTATAGGGAAAAATATGGCTGTTGCTTATTCATCCCGGCGCACTCGGGGCAGAAGGCCCGCTGCGTCCGCCCGCAAGATGGGGACTTGGAAGCTCGCTTATGCAGACTTCCTAACCGCGCTTTGTGCATTTTTCCTCATCATGTGGATCATTCACGGCATCTCTGCTGGCGAACGCGAAAACCTTGCACAGCAATTTGGCTCTGAGAAAACCACCGAGCTGGTAACCGCTTCAATCGAAGAACCGCTTGCGTCAACCATCGCCGCTCAATTGCGCAGCGATCCGGCGCTGGCGGCGTTCGGCGCCTCGGTCCGGATCACCGAAGACCCAGACTTCATCCGCATCGACCTCTCAGACATGGCTGAACGGCCGCTATTTGAAACTGGCGATGGTCGCCTCAATCCTACGGGCGAACGCCTCACCCATCTCGCCGGGCGTGCGATCGCGATGCTGGACCTTCCGGTCACGATCGAAGGGCATACTGATTCTCATCCAAGCCTTACTCAGGGCTATTCGAACTGGGAATTGTCCGCCGATCGTGCCAATTCTGCCCGTCGATTGTTGATGGCAGCGGGCGTCGAAGAGCGCCGCATTCTCGGTGTCGCCGGTCTCGCCCATACCCAGCCGCTTCTACAGGATGCCCCCGAAGATGCCGCCAATCGTCGTATCTCAATAGTTCTGGTCATTCGCGACAAGACCGCCTAATCAGAAGGCCATGTCGAGAATCATCCAGGAGGCGGAATGACCGCAGACTTATTGGCTCATTGGCCCATGTGGGCGAGCCTAGCGGCCGTTGGGGTGACTATCATCTTTTATATGCTCGATCGCTGGTCGATGGAGCTGGTTTCGATCTGCGTGATCGCGGCGCTTCTCCTCTTGTTCAGCTTGCCGGGTGCGACAGCCTCAGACGGCTCCGAGATCTCCGTTGCGGTCTTGCTATCCGGTTTCGCCAATCCAGCCTTGATCACGATCATGGCCCTTCTGGTCGTCGGGCAAGGCCTGTTCCAAACCGGCGCGCTTGAAGGCCCCACCAAAGCGCTGGTGAGGTCTTATGATCGGCGCCCCGCGCTCACACTGCTCGGCGCGTTTCTAGCCGTCTTTTTCATCAGCGCCTTCACCAATAATACGCCGGTTGTGATCATGTTCTTGCCGATTATGTCGGCGATCGCGGCCAGAATGGGCGCGTCGACGTCGCGTTTGATGATGCCGCTCAGCTTTGTCTCAATCTTTGCCGGGATGACGACGCTAATTGGGACGTCCACAAATCTTCTTGCTGCGGATGCGTATGAGCGATTGACGACCGAACAGCTCGGCTTTTTCGATCAATCGGTTTTTGGCCTCATGCTCGCCGGCGTTGGCATGGTCTACATCTTGATTGCCTCACGCGTGCTGTTGCCGAACCGCGAAGACTTCACCGAAACGATGATGAAGTCCGGCAAGCAATTCGTCGCACAATTTGAAGTCACACCAGGCCATTTTCTAGACGGTAAAGAAGCCATCGCGGGCATGTTCCCCGACCTCAAAGACATGACGGTCCGGATGATCCAGCGCGGCGAACGCGCTTTGTTGCCGCCTTATGATGAGGTCCGGCTCCTACCAGGTGATCTGGTCATTGTGGCGGCGACCCGGCAAGCCCTGACAGATCTTCTCTCCGATAAACCGGCGATGCTTGAAGATATTTGGCAAACCGGGGTCCCGGAGACCGATGATACCGGTGAAAGCCAACTTGGCCTGGTCGAAGCGGTGATTGCCCCGGGCTCCCGCATGGCTGGGCGGACCGTCGAAATGCTTGGCTTCCGCCGCCTCACCCGCGCTGTGACACTGGGCATTCAACGGCGCAGCCGCATGATCCGCACCAAGCTTGGCGAGATCAGATTAGAAGCCGGCGACACGCTTTTACTTTGCGGCCCAATCAGCGCCTTTCGAGATCTCCGCACCAGCCGCGATCTGATCTTGTTGGAATGGTCGCAAAGCGAGTTTCCGACGACGACCCGCGCGCAAGTTGCGCGCCTCATCACGGTCGGCATGGTCATTGCCGCAGCGACGGGCCTGGCAACGATTACCCTGGCCTCCATCGTCGCAGCGACGCTGATGATCCTGCTGCAGTGTTTGAACCATCGACAAGCCGCGCGATCGCTTGATTTGCGAATCTATCTCGTCATCGCGGCTGCGCTCGCGATGGGGGCGGCTCTAGAAAGCACGGGCGCTGCGAAAATGCTGGCAGAACTGGTCGTGCTCCTGGCATCGCCATATGGTACACTGGCGGTCTTGTCGGCCATCTTCCTCGCGGTGGCGATCTTAACCAATATTCTAAGCAATGCGGCCACCGCTGTTCTGTTCACACCGATCGCGATTTCAGCGGCAGAACAGATCGGAACGGATCCGTTTCCATTCCTACTGGCGGTTATTTACGCCGCAAACTGTGCCTTCGCGACACCCATTGCCTATCAGACAAATATGCTGGTTATGGGTCCAGGACACTATAGATTTGGGGATTTTTTGAGATTTGGCGGGCCACTTGTGATCTTAATGTGGGCGGCGTTTACCATCATCGCCCCTTGGCGCTTTGGCCTTTAGATGCGTAAAATACCGATATGAAGTTAGATGAGTCGCTCTTTCTACTTCCGGGCATCCGGCACGGGCTGCGCTTTTACGTAACAGGCGCTAGGCCCTGCCCCTGTTTGCCAGGTCAGCTTGAGCGCAAGGGCTTCACCCATCTCACCCAAGAAAATCCAGACGCCTTACATGATCAGCTAAGCCGCGCAGGCTTTCGGCGCAGCCAAGGCGTGGCCTATCGGCCCGCCTGTCCGACCTGCAATGCGTGCCGGTCTGTACGCGTTGATGTACCGAACTTTGTGCCGAGCCGGAACCAGCGCCGAGTCATTCGCGCGAACTCTGATCTGGTGCGTAAACCCGTCGAAGCGCGGGCCAGTCGTGAGCATTTCCGTTTGCTCAAGAGTTATCTCCGCAGCCGACACGATGGCGGCGGCATGTCCGACATGGGCTATCGCGAGTTTTGCGCGATGGTGAATGACAGTCCGGTTCAGACTTTGATGTTTGAATATCGCATTGGCGACAAGGAAGACGCGCCGCTGGTCGCTGTCTCGCTGACAGACGTGCTGCGGGACGGGTTTTCCATGGTCTACACGTTTTTCGATCCAGCCATGCGCCGTCGAAGCTTGGGGTCTTACTTGATCTTAGATCATATCCAGCATGCAGGCGAACTCGGCCTGCCGCATCTCTATTTGGGATACTGGATCAAAGATAGCGAGAAAATGGATTACAAGCGGCGCTTCAAACCGCTTGAGGTGCTTGATGGCGGACGCTGGCGCCCCTTAGAAGATGATCAATAATTCCACAGGAGAAACCGGATGATTGACCGCCGAAAGCTATTAGGTGCGGCCACACTCGGCGCAGCAGGCCTTGCCGCAACCGCATGTAGCCAATCAACCAGCGAAGGCGATGGCGTTGCCTCACCCGCTGTGCGCCGCCGCAAAACACGCCTGACAATGACCACCACTTGGCCAAAAGACCTGCCAGGGCTTGGCATCGCCGCGCAACGGGTTGCAGATCGCATCAACGTGCTCTCAGACGGACAGATGGAAGTAAACGTCTATGCGGCGGGCGAACTGGTCCCAGCGTTTGAGGCCTTCGACGCGGTCGCCTCTGGCAACGCCGATATGTATCACGGCGCGGACTATTATTGGCAATCAAAGTCGAAAGCCTACAATTTCTTCACCGCTGTTCCGATGGGCATGACCGCACCCGAGATCATGGGTTGGATCGACTTTGGCGGCGGACAAGCTCTGTGGGAAGAACTGTCTGGCCAATATGGCATTATCGCTTTCCAAGGCGCCAATACTGGGCACCAAATGGGCGGCTGGTTTCGTGAAGAGATCAACAGCCTAGACGATCTTCGCGGGCTTAAAATGCGCATCCCAGGGCTTGGTGGTGACGTTATTCGAGCGCTAGGCGGTGCCGCCGAGGCGCTCCCCGGCAACGAGATCTATCAAGCGCTGCAAACTGGCCGGATCAATGCCACCGAATGGGTAGGCCCCTGGAATGACTATTTCCTCGGCTTCCATCGCGAAGCAAAATACCATTACGGCCCAGGCTTCCACGAACCGGGAAGCGCCCTCGCTGTTGGCATCAACCGCAATAAATGGGACAGCCTCACCCCGACCGAGCAAGCGATTATTCGCAGCGCTTGTAATGAGGTGAACCATTTGTCGGTCGGAGAGTTCACCTATCAGAACGGCGTTTATCTCGAAAAACTCGTCAACGAAGAAGGCGTCGAGCTGCGCCGCTTCCCTGATGAGGTCATGGCGCGCATGAAAGAAGCCTCTGCCGACGTGCGCAGCGATGCGGGATCGGGCGGTGATCTAGAGCGGCGAATCTATGAAAGCTTCGAAGACGCGCTGAAAAAGATGCGGGGATGGGCAAGTATTTCAGATGGGCCATATTTGGCGTCACGCGAACTCTAAACAGAGAACATTCAAAGGGGCATAACCGGGCGGGCTCATGGAGACCTTTGTATCACTCGTAGGAACTGGTCTGCGCTATGCAGGCTATGTCATGATGCCATTGCTAGTCTTGCCGCTGGCTCTGCTCGCGCTACCAGGGCCGCTTGCAGGCCCTTCCAAACTGGTCAGCCGGGTCATCGACCGGATCAGCGGCATCGCGATGGCCTTCGCGGTCTCGGCGGCGTTCTTAATCATCCTAATCCAGCTCGCTGCGGTGCTGCTTCGCTATGTCTTTGGGCTCAGCTTTAGCTGGTTGAATGACAGTGTGATCTTCTCCTTCGCGATGATCTTCATGCTCGGAGCAGCGGCGACATTGCGCGATGATGGACATGTCCGCGTCGATATATTGCGCCCGCGTTTTGGCCCCCGCACCAGAGCGGCTATCGAACTGTTTGGCGCGCTTGTGTTTATTGCACCGATTGGCGTTCTCATCCTCTATTCAGCCTCAGGCCTCATCGCGCGGACCTGGCTCGATCTTGAGCCATTCAATGAAAGCGACGGACTGCCGATCCAGTATCTGTTCAAAACACTGGTCCCCGTCTTTGCCGTTTTGATGATTTCACAGGGACTGAGCCAGGCGTTGAAATCTGCATTGATTGTTCGCGGTCTGGAAGCCGAACCCTCTGAAGCCCCTCAACCCGGAGGCGCTGTCTGATGGAATTGGAACTGATCCTCGCCCTCGGCATGTTTTTAACAGCGATTTTGGCGCTGCTCGCGGGCTATCCGGTTGCGCTGACCTTAGGCGGCGTCGCGCTCATCTTCGGGATGATTGGCGTCGAGCTCGGGCTCATCCCGCTGCCGATCTTGCGTAACCTCCCGAGCCGAATTCTTGGCTCGATGGAAAACCAGGTTCTGATTGCGGTCCCGCTCTTTGTGCTGATGGGCGTCATTCTAGAACGGTCGCGCGTGGCGGATGATCTGCTTCAGACTGCCAGCCGCTTGCTGGCGCGGGTGCGCGGCGGATTGGGCTATGCCGTGGTCATTGTTGGCGCGCTGCTTGCTGCGTCCACTGGCATTGTAGGCGCCACTGTGATCACCATGACTCTGATCGCCCTGCCAACCATGTTGCGCCAGGGCTATGACCCTAAACTGGCAACCGGAACCATCGCGGCCAGCGGCACACTGGGACAGATTATCCCGCCAAGCATCGTCTTGATCTTGCTAGCCGACGCGGTTTCGAACGCCAATCAATCGGCCGCTATGCGGTCGGGTGGCGGCGCGGGCGTTGTTTCGGTTGGTGACTTGTTTGCTGGTGCGCTTTTACCCGGACTAATGCTGGTTGGGCTGTATCTGCTCTATCTGGTCATCACAGCGATCTTGAACCCAAGCGCCAGCCCCGCCGCGAAGCTCGACGATGATGCCGAGCCGCTGAAAGCCGCAGAAATCGCGCGCAGTCTTGGCGCCCCTCTGCTCTTGATCATTGCAGTGCTCGGTTCCATCCTGGGCGGCCTCGCCTCACCGACAGAAGCCTCAGCCATCGGTGCTGGCGGCGCCTTACTCTTGGCCGGTCTGCGGCTCGCGCCAGACTACGGCAAAACGGGCGACTTGGGCAGCATTTGGGGCGCCTTTATCAGCCTTATCATTCTCGGCTTCTTGGCCAATATGATGGACCTTCGAGTCAATCGGGAAGATCTTCCAACCACAGACCTCATCGGCATCATATTCGCTGGCGTGCTGAGCTTGGTCTTTTTGGGCGGTCTCCTCTCCGCGGCGCGCGTTCTGATCCGCGCCAAACAGTTTGGCAGCGCGCTGACATCCGGCGTTCAAATCACCAGCATGGTGTTTCTGATCCTGATCGGCGCGAGCCTATTCGCCTTGGTGTTCCGCGCTTATGGCGGCGAGCATTATGTTGAGGCCTTGCTAACCAGTATCCCAGGCGGGCTTTGGGGCGCGCTTGCGATCACCATGCTCGTCATGTTCATTCTGGGCTTCTTTCTCGACTTTATCGAGATTGTTTTCGTCGTCGTTCCGATCGTTGCGCCGCCTCTGATCATCCTAGGCGCGGACCCGGTTTGGCTCGCAATTTTGATGGCGCTCAACCTTCAGACCAGCTTCCTGACGCCGCCCTTTGGATTTGCGCTTTTCTATCTACGCGGCGCAGCGCCCGAAGGGGTTGAGACGATGGATATTTGGCGCGGCGCGATCCCCTTTATCGGATTGCAGCTGATCATGATCGGCTTGGTCGCCGCGATCCCAGCCCTCGCAACCTGGCTTCCTTCCATCGCAGGATAGATCGCTCAGCCTTTGCGCGGACGCGCCAACCAAAGCGCAAACAGGCACGCAACGGCGTTCGTCACCAAAGTCACGCCGAGAATGGTGAGCACCACGGAAGGCTCGTCCAACTCCCCGCCAGCTTGCTTTTGATAGACGCGATTGAAGTAAGAACGATAGTTCAAACAGAGCGTGAATGCCCATCCAGCGGCAATCCATCCGGCTGAACTGATCTCGCGGCGCAAGAGCGAGCTGCCCGACCCTAATAGCATCAGCCCAATCGCGATCAAATCAACGAGATAGGCGGGTAAGGGTTGGCCATAGAGGACGTGATAATAGGTCTCACCGGCAAAATGCAAAAGCGCCGCCGCCATCGTCAATATGGCGAACGGCGTTTCGAGCTTAGATCTCATTAGGGAAGTCCTAGAACTTAACCTCTGGCGGCGTGCTCATGGTCACGCGATCTTCGCCAAGATCGAAGAATTCGCGCGGCTCGAAGTTAAAGCTGCCAGCCACCAAAGAGCCCGGGAATTGTTCGCGCGCCGTGTTATAATCCTGTACCGCAGAGTTATAGAACCGGCGGGCGGCGGCGATCTTATCTTCGATCACAGACAGCTCGTCCTGAAGATCCTTGAAGTTCTCATTGGCTTTCAGATCTGGGTAGGCTTCGGCGAGCGCAAAGAGACGTCCCAGCGCTTGGCCCAGCATGCCTTCGGCGGCGCCCATTTCGCCGGGCGTATTCGCGCTGACCGCTCCTTGCCGGGCCTGAATGACCGCATCGAGCGTTTCTTTCTCGTGCGCAGCATAGCCTTTTACCGTCTCAACCAGGTTTGGAATAAGGTTTTGGCGCTGCTTGAGCTGAACATCGATATCCGCAAACGCTTGATTACAGCGCTGACGCTTCGCGACGAGGCCGTTGTAAATCCCGATAATGAAAAACGCGAGTAGGACTACAAGTCCGAGCACGACCAGAAGCGGCGTCATTGAGGAGTCTCCCTATAAATTCGATCCCGAACAATAGCTAATGGCGCTCTTGCCGTCGCGCAAGGCTCAAGCCTCGATCAGGGTTTTCGCTCGGGCAAACACGGCCTCGAACATTTCCTCGGTCAGGCGGCGCGTATTGGTGTTGTAGCGGGAGCAATGGTAGCTTGAGAGCAGCGTCAGATCTCCGACCTTGTACTCCGATCCATGGCCAAAGGGGTGGTCTTTGAGGCGCAACCCAAGCGCCCGAACCGTCGAATCATGGCTGATCTTGCCCAGACAAAGCAGAACTTTGACTTGGCTCAGAGCCTCAATTCTAGACTGCAGGAACGGACGGCATTGATTGATTTCCGCGCCAACTGGCTTGTTCTGAGGCGGCACACAGCGCACTGCATTGGTGATCATAGCGCCCTCTAGCGTTAAGCCATCATCGGGTCTTCGGTCATAAGTTCCGCGGGTAAATCCAAATTTTCCGAGCGTCGCATAGAGCAGGTCCCCCGCCCAATCGCCGGTGAATGGGCGACCTGTCCGGTTCGCACCGGTCATCCCAGGCGCCAGACCAATAACCAGAAGCTTCGCCTGCTCGTCTCCAAAGCTCGATACCGCGCCGTTGAACCAGTCCGGTTCTTTGACACGCTGATCCAAGATAAACTGGCGGAGACGTGGGCACAGATCGCAATCTTTGGGCGCTTCGGCGGCGATTTTTGTCATCTTTTTAGACCTCATCGTCTCGCTATTCGAACCTGCAGGCCAGCCGTGCCTAAATGAGCTCATTTTTCAATGCAAGTCCGGGTTGCGCTTGCGTGCTGCACTGCATATAAGGGCGGGCTACAGGAGATTTACATGGCACGTGTGACCGTTGAAGACTGCGTCGACAAAGTCCCAAATCGTTTTGATCTGATCCTTTTGGCGGCTCAGCGCTCGCGCATGATCCGTGAAGGCTCACCGCTTACGGTTGATCGTGACAATGATAAAGATCCAGTCGTCTCTCTGCGCGAAATCGCAGAACAGTCGATTGATCTGAAAGTGGTCAAAGAATCTCTCGTTGCTGAACTCCAAGAAGTTCGCCCAGGCGAAGAGGAAGAGCGCGAAGCAGATCAAATCGCCCTTCAGTCTGGCCCAGCTGCTACCGAAGAAGACGTCATGCGCGCTTACCAGGCCGAACTGGAATCCGGCCGCGACGACCGAATGTAGGTGTGAATGGCAACTGCGACCGTCAAATCTGAAGACCGGTCGCGCGCTTCTAGGCCGCCGCGCGGGATACGTGATGACGAGCCTTTTCTAACCAAAGAAGAGCTGGCGGGTATGGTTTTGGCCTATCAGCCAGATGCGGATCGCGCTTTGCTGCACGCCGCCTATGATTTTGCGCGCGAAAAGCACGGTGACCAGCTACGCCAATCCGGTGACCCATATTATTCTCATCCGGTACGGGTCGCGACTCTGCTCGCCTCCATCCGTCTCGATCAAGCCACCATCCTAGCGGGCCTGTTGCATGACACAGTCGAGGATTGTGACGATGTCGATCTCGCGATGATCGAGACTCAGTTCGGCGAAGATGTAGCTGAACTGGTCGATGGGGTCACCAAACTCGGACAATTAGAATACCAAAGTGAAGCCAGCAAACAGGCGGAGAATTTCCAGAAGTTCATCCTCGCCACAGTCAATGATACCCGCGTGCTGCTCGTAAAACTCGCCGATCGCCTGCACAATATGCGGACGCTCCATTATAAGAAAAAAGAAGAGTCTCGCCGCCGTGTGGCGCGTGAAACGATGGACCTTTACGCCCCGTTGGCGCGTCGGATTGGCCTTCACTATGTTGCTTCTGAGATGGAAGACCTGTCCTTCCAACATCTCAATCCTGAAGCACGCGCGCAAATCCTCTCACAACTCGAGGCGCTCGAGTCGCGCAACAAAGATGACCTTGAGCGCATTCGCCTCGCCATCCGCCAAGTGATGGAACGCGAGGACATTGAGTGCAGCATCAAAGGGCGCCGCAAAGAACCCTATTCGATTTGGCGCAAGCTCGAGAAAAAATCGATTTCATTTGAAGACGTTGCCGACATTTTTGGGTTCCGCGTGATCGTCAACACGACGCCAGAATGTTATAAAGCCCTTGGCGCGTTCCATACCGAATGGGCGTGTCTCCCCGACCGGTTCCGAGACTTTATTTCAGTGCCAAAGCCGAATGGCTACGCCTCACTCCATACAACGGTCCGTGCCAGCGGGAACCGCTTGGTCGAGCTGCAAATCCGCACCGCGGAAATGGACAATACTGCCGAGCGCGGGGTCGCAGCGCACTGGAATTACAAAAACAGCGCTTATGGCTTCGATATTGATAGTTCGCGTGCGGCGGGCCTTGACCCAGCCGCCAACCTGCGGGCGTTTGGTGAGTTGCTCACCCATGGCGGTGATGCCGAGGATTTTCTCGAGCACGCCAAAATGGAGATGTATCGCACCCACGTCTTCGCCTTCACGCCGAATGGGCGCTTGGTTCTGCTCCCGGCAGGCTCGATGCCGCTGGATTTCGCTTATGCCGTTCACACGGCGATCGGCGACACCTGCGACGGCGCGAAAATCAATGGCGTACCGCGCAATATGCGGACGCCGCTCCAGAATGGCGATGTGGTCGAGATTGTTCGTCGTGAAGACCCACGACCGCTGCCTGGATATGAAACACTTTGTGTGACGGGCCGGGCGCGCGCCGCTCAACGTAAACTTCGCCGCGAACTCGAGACCAAGCAATTTGCCAATCTCGGTCGCAACATGCTTGAGCGCGCGTTTCGCCAGCATGAGATTGATCCGGTCAGCGTGGATATGCGGAAAATATCCGAACGCGCAGGCTTTGATGGGGTTCAGGCCATGTTCGAAGCGCTGGGTCGGAGCCATGATGAGGTGGATCGGATCTTAAACCTCGCCTTCCCAGGCCTTGAACTCGTCAAAGACGGGCCCGCTGACAAAGTCACGTTGGACGACGAGCATGCCTCGAGCATGATTGCCGGTGAGAACCTCACCCCCGGCGTAACCTTGCACTTGGGCGAATGCTGCCACCCTATTCCAGGCGATCGGATTGTTGGTCTCCGCCAACCGGATCGCGGCCTGGTCGTCCACACAATCTATTGCGGCACTGTCGCAGAATTTGATGACCGGCCAGAGCTTTGGGTCGACTTGCAATGGACTGAGCTCGCCAAATCCGGCGTGCGTGCGGTTGGGCGGATCTCAATCAATGCGGCGGACAGTAAAGGCGTCCTCGCGCAGCAATGTAGTGTCGTTGCTCAGGCTGGCGGGAATATTATCGGCGTCTCGACCCATGCCCGCGAGCCCGGTTTTATGGAGCTTGTCTTCGATATCGAAGTTGAAGACCTCCGCCATTTAGAACAGATCAAAGCTGCGCTGCGCGCCCTCGCTGTCGTTGAGCGCGTGGAGCGGATCGAGGAGAGTGAATTTGAATAATGATCAGGTGCTGCAGGTGTTCCGCGAAGCCGGTGCGCTTTTAGAAGGCCATTTCATCCTCTCATCGGGGCGCCGCAGCCCGATTTTCCTGCAAAAAGCGCTGGTTTTCTCGCAGCCTGAATTATCCTCCAAACTCTGCGAAGCTTTGGCAGAGAAAGTAAAAGCGCGCCTCGGCAAAATTGATGTCGTGGTCGGACCGGCCATGGGCGGCGTGATTCCGAGCTATGAACTGGCCCGGCATCTGGGCTGTCGTGCGGTATTTGTTGAACGGGTTGAGGGCGTCTTTGAATTAAGACGCAGCTTTGAAATCGCAGAGACTGATCGCGTGCTCATCGCCGAGGATATCGTCACCACGGGATTGTCATTTAGAGAAACCGTCGATGCCCTGAACAAGCTTCCGGGCACCGTGGTTGGCGGATCCTGCATCATTGATCGCAGCGGCGGAGAAGCCGATGTCGGCTGCGATCTCGTTTCGCTGGCGGCGATCAAGTTTCCTGACTATGACGCGGACGATCTGCCGCCCGAGCTTGCGGCGATCCCAGCCTACAAGCCTGGCAGCCGAGGCCTAAAACAATGACGCGGCGCATTCGGCTCGGCGTCAATATTGATCACGTCGCGACCATCCGGAACGCCCGCGGGGGTTCTCATCCGGACATCGCGCGCGCCGCTGAAGTTGCAACAAAGGCTGGCGCAGACGGGATCACCTTCCATCTACGCGAAGACCGCCGACATATTATGGATCCAGATCTGCAAGCCATCCGTGCCGCGACGCGCTTACCGCTAAACATGGAGACCGCGGCGACGGACGAGATGCATGTCATCGCCATGGATTATAAGCCTGAAACCGTCATGTTCGTGCCCGAGAAGCGCGAAGAGCGCACAACAGAAGGCGGCCTCAACGCGGCGCGCGAGCACAACAAATTGGTGCCAATGATCCGGGCACTCAAAGAGAATGGCAGCCGCGTCTCCCTGTTCATTGAACCCGATCCGGTTCAGCTCATCGCAGCCCAGAGAATGGGCGCGGACATTACCGAGTTTCACACTGGCCGTTATGTCGAGCTGCGCCTCGCTGGCGAAGAAGAACTCGCAGCCGCAGAGCTCGAGCGTATCGCAGACTGCGCCAAACGCGCCGTTGATATCGGAATTGAACCGCAAGCCGGGCATGGCCTAACTTATGATACGGTCCAGCCCGTCGCCGCCATTCCAGAACTCACCGAACTCAATATCGGTCATTTCTTGATGGGCGAGGCGATTTTTGCGGGCCTGGAACCCGCCATTCAGAAAATGCGTCAGCTGATGGATGAGGCGCGCGCATGATCATCGGCATTGGCAATGATCTTTGTAATATTGAGCGCATCAAAGGCTCGCTCGAACGGTTTGGGGAGCGGTTTGAGAAACGCTGCTTCACCGAAGGCGAAATCGCCAAAGCGCGTCGCCGCCGTCTCACCGCTGAAACCTATGCCAAACGGTTCGCCGCCAAAGAAGCCTGCGCCAAAGCGCTCGGTACAGGCGTTCCGCGCCGCGGGGTTCATTGGAAAATGATGGAAGTTGTTAATCTGCCATCAGGCAAGCCGACGCTAAAATTGACAGAAGGCGCCTTAAAACGCCTCGAAGAGATCACGCCAGAGGGGCTTGTTGCGCACGTTCACCTAACGATGACTGACGATCATCCTTGGGCCGAAGCGCAAGTTATCATAGAGGCCCTGCCCGCATGAAACGTCCGTCCCGACCAAAGCGCACTCGGCTCCGCGCGGCAGCGAAAGCTGTGAAACAGCCAACCCTCAACCGCGAGAAACAGCGCCAACTCGAAACCGCCATTGGGTACCATTTCAAGGATAGCGCCCTGCTGAACCAAGCGCTGACCCATCCCAGCTTGATTGATGAGTTTCGCGGCGATGCCAGCTTTTCCAATCAACGTATGGAATTCCTCGGGGATCGGGTGCTCGGCCTCGTCGTGGCTGAGATCTTGATCAATAAATACCCCAAAGAGCGCGAAGGCTTTATGACCAAACACTTCCACAATCTGGTCAGTGGGCATACGTGCGCAGATGTGGGCACAGCACTCAATCTACGCGACTATCTGTTCATGGATTCAACCATGAAATCCAGTAAGCCAGCCCGATATGACAAGGCTGTCGCGGATGCGATTGAGGCTTTGATCGCGGCGATTTATATGGATGGCGGGATCGATGCCGCCGAGCGCTTTATCAAAAAATGCTGGACCTTTGACAGCCTGACCAAAGACGTTGTCGATCCAAACACCAACCCCAAAACCCGATTGAGCGATTGGTGCGGCGCAAATCAATCAGCGTATGCCGTATATGAAACGATCGAAACCAGCGGGCCACCGCACAATCCTGTCTTCACCGTCAAAGCCTCTGTTGAAGGCCATGGCGAAGCGACTGCAAAAGGTGGTAACAAAGCTGAAGCTGAACGCGCCGCCGCCAGCGCCCTTCTCGATCTCCTGGACAAAACATGAGCGATACAGATCCTAGCCTGCCGTCTGAAGCAGACATTACCCATGCTGGCTTCACCGCCATTATCGGCGCCCCGAATGCGGGGAAATCGACGCTGACCAATCTTTTGGTCGGCACCAAAGTCGCGATTGTCACCCATAAAGTACAGACCACGCGCTTTCCGATCCGCGGCGTCGCGCACGCTGGCAACGCGCAAATAGTGCTGGTCGACACGCCGGGAATTTTCCGCGCTAAGAAACGACTTGATCGAGCGATGGTGAAAGCGGCTTGGTCGGGCGCCGAAGAAGCTGATGCGGTGGTGCATTTGATCGACGCCTCAGCCTGGGTCGCTGACCAAGCAGGCGAAGCCAGTGGCGCGCAAAAGCTCTCTGTCGAAGATGATCGCCGGGTGATGGAAACCCTGAAAGAGACCGGTCAGAAAGCCTTTCTGGCGCTGAATAAGATTGATCTATTCCCGCATGATAAAGTGCTGCCGATCATGGCGGAGCTGAATGAAGCAGGCGTCTATGAAGACATCTTTATGATCTCTGCGCTGAACGGAGACGGCGTCCCGCCTTTGCTCACCAAACTTGCGTCACGGATGCCAGAAGGCCCGGCCCTCTATCCGCCAGAGCAAACCGCAGACTTGCCCATGCGTCTCTTGGCAGCAGAAGTGACCCGCGAAAAACTGATGCTGCGCCTGCACCAGGAATTACCGTATCAATTGATGGTCGAGACAGAGAGCTGGGAACCGTTCGACAATGGCTCGGTCCGTATCCGACAAGCCGTCATCATTGCGCGCGAACAACATAAAGGCATGGTCCTCGGCAAAGGCGGTGCGGCGATCAAGGCGATCGGCAAAGCCGCAAGAGAAGAGCTAACCGAGCTCTTGGGCCAGAAGGTTCATCTCTTCCTATTCGTCAAAGTTGACCCCAAATGGATGGAGCGACGCGAGGCCTATCAATCGGTCGGCTTGGAGTTTGATGCTTAAAAGAGCCTTTCATCCAGACCTCATCCTGAGCGAAGTCGAAGGATGTTTGGATTTTGCTCTTCCTCCTTCGACTTCGCTCAGGATGAGCCGCAAGCCTAAGGAGGAGGCCCGGCATGGAGTGGCGTGATCAAGCGCTAATTCTAGGCGGGCGGCGCTTTGGCGAAAGCGGCCTGATTCTCGATGTTCTTACCGCCACACGCGGACGCCGTTCTGGCTTGGTCTATGGCGGGGCAAGCAAGAAGAAACGCGCTCAATTCGAACCTGGCAACACAGTGGAACTCAGCTGGTCTGGCCGGCTCGAGGAACAATTGGGGCGATTTACCGTGGCGGAGGTCATCACCAGCCGTGCCGGACGATATCTCGACCGGCCAGAGGCCTTAGCCGCCATTAACACGATCGCTGCCTTGCTCCGCGGCGCTGTCGATGAAGGCGATGCAGCGGGCTCTACTCTTTTTGGCCCTACAGTCATTCTGCTTGACGCGCTCGACACCTGGCCAGTTTGGCCAGCGCTTTATGCCCGCTGGGAGCTAGGATTGCTATCGGCGCTTGGGTTCGGACTCGATTTGGATAAATGCGCGCTCTCGGGAGCAAATGATGGCCTCACGCATGTGTCTCCCAAAACCGGCCGTGCGGTGCGCGGATCAGAGGCCGAAGACTATGTTGATCGGCTATTTCCGCTGCCATCCTTCCTGCTCGACCCCCGCGCCCTCGCCATGGCCGAAGACATTGAAGCCGCTTTGCAATTGACCGGCTATTTCTTGGAAGAACGTCTATTCTCCGCGGTCCACAAACCGGTGCCGCCATCGCGCGCCCGTTTAGTGCCAAAATTGATTGGCTAAATCCCGCCCTATTCAACTTTCGTTCAGACTCATCTGCGCATGGGAGAAATGTGTTCTGGGATAGAGATTAGATTAGAGGCTGATAATGAAGAAAACAGTACTTTTTGGCGCCATGAGCGTCGCCCTCCTTGGTCTTGTTGGTTGCGTTCACGTGGATGAAGGCGACTGGTCAGATTCTGAAGAGATTGCCCGCAACACCGAAACCGCTCTGCGCGTTTGCGGCGGTCCAGGAACAGTCGAAAAAGTTACCGAAGACGGATATACCTGCAAGCAAGACTAAGCTTAGAGCTTTGTTTTAACGGCAAGTTTCAACGCTGCCCATGTCGAGATGAAAATGATCGGCATGGGCAGCGTCATAATCTGGGCCGAGAGTGGTCGAAAACAATCGACAGGCCTTTTTGTGAACCCGGGACAGATATTTTCCAGCATCGCTTTTCTCACGCCAATGCTGCCGGACGCTAATTTGCGTCCCGTCCTCAAGCACAAACCCCGAAATATCGATCGCATTGGCATAAGAATGCTGTGACCGCACGCCGGTGCCTGCGATATTGCGGCAACTAAACGAGCCATAAGTTTGGATCTGCCGAAGCGGGGAACCAAAGATCTTTTCAGCTTCGGGTCGCAACACATTGCGCTCCCAGATGTGCAACGCCGCCATCTGATGACAGGTCATCCGCAATGGCGCCGCATTAAACGGCGTCAGGGAACGCTTTAAGCTCAGCGTTTCCTCCAGCGGACATCGGGCTTCAGCGCCGTCGGCGCGCACCACCTCAAACTCGACCCCCGCTTCCTCCAGTTTGGCCCGGCACAGTGCCTCGTCATATTTGAGATCTGTCAGCTTCCCATAAGTGGCAAGCCCAAGAGGCTCTGTGAGGTCTGGCGGGCGCAGCGGATTGTGCTGGTACGGCAAAAACCGGTGCACCAGATACGCCAATCCTATGACGGCCAATCCCAATAAAATCAGTCGCCAATGACGCATGGTATTCCTTCGTTAACCAATCGGCGTTTTCTGTTAACGTGTACATCAGTGTGGCGATTCTACGCCATCGCAGACTTTAGAGGTGCGCATGACCGATCTTTTGGAACCAGAAGACGATCGCATTATCAACGAACCGCTCAGCGAAGCGCTCACCAAGCGCTATCTCGCCTACGCGCTGTCGACCATTACCTCTCGGGCCCTGCCGGATGTCCGCGATGGCTTGAAGCCGGTCCAGCGCCGCATTCTGTATGGTATGCGCGAACTGAAGCTCAATCCTGACGGCGGATATCGCAAATGCGCCAAAGTCGTCGGCGAGGTCATGGGTAACTATCACCCGCACGGCGACGCCTCGATCTATGACACTATGGTTCGCCTCGCCCAGGATTTCTCTGTTCGCTATCCTTTGGTCGATGGTCAGGGCAATTTCGGCAATATTGATGGCGATAGCGCCGCTGCGATGCGTTATACAGAAAGCCGGATGACCGAAGCAGCGCAATTGCTGCTCGACGGTCTGAACGAAGACGCAGTCGATTTCAAACCGACGTATGATGAGAATGATGAAGAGCCTGTGGTTCTGCCGGCTGGCTTCCCCAATCTCCTCGCCAATGGTGCCACCGGGATCGCGGTCGGCATGGCGACAAGCATTCCGCCACACAATGTCGCTGAAGTGATTGATGCGGCGCTGCTACTCGTCGATCGTAAGACCACATCAACAGAAGAGCTGCTCGAAGTGATGCCGGGACCGGATTTCCCAACCGGCGGTGTGATTGTCGAACCGAAGGAGTCGATCCTCGACGCCTATGAGACCGGACGCGGCAGCTTCCGCATGCGGGCCAAATGGTCGGTCGAAGATCTTGGTCGCGGCACCTGGCAAGTCGTGGTTACCGAGATCCCGTATCAGGTTCAGAAGTCAAAACTGATCGAACGCCTTGCTGACTTGATTGAGAGCAAGAAGGCGCCTCTGCTCGCCGATGTTCGGGATGAGAGCGCCGAAGATATTCGCCTCATCCTAGAACCGCGCGCGAAGACGGTTGAACCCGACGTGTTGATGGAAAGCCTGTTCCGGATCTGTGATCTCGAAACGCGCTTTAGCCTCAATATGAACGTGCTGCACAAAGGTGCGCCGCAAGTTATGGGGCTACGCCAAGTGCTGCGCGCCTATCTCGACCATCGACGCGAAGTCGTGGTGCGTCGCTCACAATTCCGCCTAGATAAGATCGAAAAACGCCTCCACCTGCTCGACGGCTATTTGATCGCTTATCTCAATATTGATGAAGTGATCCGGATCATCCGCGAGGAGGATCATCCAAAACAGGTTATGATCGACCGGTTCGGGATCACCGAAATCCAAGCTGAAGCCATCCTCAATCTCCGTCTCCGCGCTTTGCGGAAACTTGAAGAATTGGAGATCCGTAAGGAACACGAGTCGCTGAGTGAAGAGCGCAGCGATATTGTCGCCCTTCTAGGTTCAGAAGCGCGTCAGTGGACCAAGGTCAAAAAAGAACTGAAAGAAGCCCGCAAAGTCTTCGATCCGAACACCGAACTGGGTCGCCGCCGCGCGAACTTTGACGAAGCGCCGATCATTGACGTCGGCGCCGCGCTCGAAGCCTCAATGCCAAAAGAGCCGGTGACCGTGGTGCTTTCGACCAAAGGCTGGATCCGTGGCATGAAAGGCCACGGCATCGATCTGGCCTCTGCGAAGTTTAAAGACGGTGATGCCCTGCTCTTCTCAGAGGAAGTGCACACGACCGATAAGCTGATCTTGATGTCATCTGATGGCCGCGCCTTCACGCTCACCTGCGATAAACTCCCGGGCGGACGTGGGCATGGCGAGCCAATCCGAATTTCAATCGATCTCGAAGACAGCGTAGACATTGTCGGCATGTTCAAGCTCGATGGATCACGCAAACGGATCATGGCGTCGGATGCGGGCTATGGTTTTGTCGTCCAAGAGGGCGAACTCGAATCGAACCGCAAAGCCGGGAAATCGGTTGTCTCCGTCCCTGATGGCGGCAAACTTCTGAGCGTGGACCTGGCCAAAGGCGACCATGTCGCAGTGATTGGCACGAACAAAAAGCTGCTTATCTTCCCACTTGATGAGCTGCCGGAAATGTCGCGCGGTAAGGGCAATAAACTGCAAAACTATCGCGGCACCGATAAGCTGGCAGATGTCATCGTCTTCCATGCCGAAGATGGTCTGATTGTCACTGATAGTGCGGGCCGAATGCGCGGTTTCCCAGAATGGCGCGAATGGATCGGCAAACGGGCACAGGCTGGCAAAGTGGCGATGCGCGGCTTCCCACGCTCCGGCAAGTTTACGGGCTAGCCCTACAGCGCTAAACTCCCAGCATGATCAATCCTGGATATGTGCAGCGCATGGCGCGCTATAATCGTTGGCAGAATGAGAGCATTTACGCGGCCGCCAATGACCTAAGTGACGCTGAGCGACGCAAAGACCGCGGCAGCTTCTTTCAATCGATCCACGCAACGCTGTCCCATGTGCTTTGGGCAGATGAGCTTTGGATGAGCCGCCTCTCTGACTGGGAAGCCCCAACCGGCACCTCACGAGAAGTCCCGCTCTATAATGATTGGGACGCCTTAAAAGACCGGCGCGCGGCAGCGGATCAACGCTTCCTCAATTGGGCAGATGGCGCGGCTCAAGCAGACCTAGACGGCGATCTGGAATGGTATTCCGGGACGCTACAACGCGGCATGACGAGCCCGCGGGCGATCTGCATCATGCAAGTCTTCAATCACCAAACCCACCACCGCGGACAAGTACACGCCATGCTGACAGCCGCAGGCGCCAGCCCCGAAGACACCGACATTCCATTTATGCCAGAGGCTTATCTTTAGACACCGAGCACGTCGCTCATATCGTAGAGCCCGGAGGGCTGGCTCGCGACCCACTCAGCAGCTTTGATGGCGCCATAGGCGAATACGGCCCGATCTAGAGCGGTGTGGCGGAGGGATAGGATCTCCATCTCTGAGCCAAACGTCACTTCGTGATCGCCAATCACGCCGCCCGTGCGCCGCACGGAGAATCCGATCTCACCTGGGACGCGTTGTGCATCTGGACCGTTATACGGTTCTGCGCGTACCTCTGAGAGTGATTTCGAGCGACCTGCGGCCGCCGCATCGCCGAGCATCAACGCTGTTCCCGAAGGCGCGTCCACTTTGTGCTTGTGGTGGGTTTCCAGGATTTCGATATCCCAGTCAGTCCCCAATCGCGCCGCGGCTTGTTTCACCAAAGCCTCGAGCAGATTTACGCCCAGTGAAAAATTGCCCGCTTTGACAATTGCCGCGGTTTTGGACGCGACCTGAATTTGCCGCTCTTCTGCGTCTGAGAATCCGGTCGTTCCGATCACAAAAGCGGGGGCACCTGTCTCCGAAAGCGCTGCCAGCGTCGCCGCAGGGACCGTAAAATCGATCCACACGTCTGCCGTCTGAGCCGCGCTGACGATATCCGTTTGCGCCGCCACACCGATAGGCTCCAGCCCTGCCAGAACGCCCAGGTCTTTGCCAAGCGTGTCAGACCCTGGCGCCTCGCTTCCGCCCGAGACTTTGTGTCCGGCGCAGTGCGCGGCTTCGACCAGTTGGCGCCCCATCCGGCCGGCGCATCCGGCAATCGCAATATTCAATATTCTCGTCATGCCCGCCTTATACAGAGCTTCGGCTCGCTGGCCATATAGATGTCGACACCCTGGGCAGCGCCCGCATTTGTGTTAAGCATAATGAGTAAAGCCGAAACTGGCGGATGATGGAGGGAAAAATGATCAGATTTGCTCTTGCTGGATTGGCCTCGGCGCTGTGTGTCAGCCTCCCGAGCCTGGCTCAACAATTCAGCCACTCCCACGGATCCAAAGGCCATCATAGCCATGACATCACGACTTATTCGGTGAGTGGCAGCTGTTGCTGCCCAACCCATTCAAGTGTGGAGCTCTCAGGCGCAACGCATCATTCCACGCGAACTTATGTCAGACGCTACACCCACCCTGTCATCGAGCGCCGTACCTATTCACGCGTCGTCGAGCCGCACGTCTCCCATTCCGCGCACCGGCGCATCATCCGCGTCGACAGCCATTACCAGCATCATCACCACAGCCGCCCACACCATCACCACAGCCGCGAACACAAACACGTCTTGTCCCACGATGAACGGCGCGAGCGCGACTATGCCCTGGCTGGCAATGGCCATGATGACCGCGCCCGGGCGTGGGCGCATTATGACCGGAAATGGCGGTCCCGCACCAACGATAAACGCCACTCGGCAGTCTTTGATTGCCCTGCTAAGGCCGCGCGCATGTACCAAATCTCTGCTCGAGGGCCGCGCGCCGCCATAGAAACCGCTTGGGATACGCTTGCTTGGACGGATCCGTCTCCCGCAGGCGCCGTTGACGCGAAAGAAGACACGCGCCTCACTTGGCGGTTGGACGCTTATTCTGAGACGCAAGAAGATGCCGAGGCCAGCGCCGCGCTGATCCGCGAAGTGGCCCCAGAACTCAATCCCGTCATCGAAGCTTTAGAGGATCGCGATTGGGTGACCCTGTCACTCGAAGGCTTGCCGCCCGTACGTGCGGGGCGTTTTATCGTGGCCGGGAGTCACGCGCTTACGCAAACCGCACCGGGCAAAACCGATATCTTGATCGAAGCGGGTCCCGCTTTCGGGACAGGGCATCATGGCACAACGCTTGGCTGTTTGCTGGGCTATGAGCATGTATTGAAATCAGGCGTGCCCTCGAAAGTCTTGGACGTTGGGACCGGATCGGGTGTGCTCGCCATCGCGGCGATAAAGACGGGAGCCCAGCGCGCGATTGGCACCGAAATCGACAAACAGAGCGTAACCGTCGCCAATGAGAACGCGCGTAAAAACAATGTCGCAAATCAGTTTGTTACGTATCACACGCGCGGAGCGACCAATCGGATCATTCAATCGGTGGCGCCGTATGACCTAATTTTCGCAAATATCCTGGCAGGCCCGCTGACACGATTGTCGCCAAAATTGGTGCCGATGATAGCCCCTGGTGGCCACATCATCCTGTCGGGCCTTTTGACCCGACAGGAACCTTTGGTCCGCGCCGCCTATACCGGGCGCGGCCTATCTTTGGTCAAACGGATCCGCAAAGACGGCTGGTCGACCTTAGTCTTAAAGCGCAGTGCTTAGTGCGATAGGCGGCGTGCGTGGCGCGCCGTTCGGGTCGCCAAAAGCCGTGGTTTAGAAGCGGCCAGATCCTCATCGCTGACAGCGATTGTAACGCCGCTATGAGGGATGATCTCCTGAACATTTTTTGAAATGCTCGGAATGAAAGCTTGAAGGCCAGAATGGCCGCGCAAAATAGAGTTGATTTTCATTATACTCGTCCTGGGAGGTTTTTTATTGTGACCGCTATATAGGTAATGATTGTTGCAAAAGAATATACAAAACTGTAAATTATCATGCATTATTGCATAGCTCAGTTTCGGCTTTGCACCTCGCTTCATTCAGGACTATTCAAATCGCATGAAACAGAACTTTGACGTCAAAGGCGGCCCACAGATTGGCCGCGAGAATCTTCCAAAACTGCGCGCCGAGATGAAGCGCCTGCAGCTCGATGGATTTTACGTGCCGCATGAAGACGAGTACCAAAACGAGTACTTGCCCGATGCAAATGAGCGCCTGGCTTGGGTGAGCGGATTTACTGGCTCCTTTGGCTCCGCGATGATCTTGATGGACCGCGCCGCCCTCTTCGCAGATGGCCGCTACACAATTCAAGCCGCGGAACAAACCGACCATGATTTATTCGAGCGGGTTCATGTCCCAGACCCCGGCCCCTTCGGCTGGCTGAGCGCACAAGACCTAAATGGAAAAACGCTTGGCTATGACGCCGCGTTGATGACACCGAATGATGTCGCGGCCTTCCAAACGGCTGCCACGAAAGCCGGAGCAACAATCCGAGCCGTCGCCGACAATCCTGTCGATCTCGCTTGGTCGGATCGCCCTGACCAACCGCACGCATTGATCGAACCGCACGCGCTCGAATTTGCCGGACAAAGCGCAACTGAAAAACGCGCCGAAATTGCCACATCGCTCAAAGAAAGCGGCGCGGATGCCTTAGTGATCACGGCGCCAGCGAGCATTGCATGGCTCTTCAACATTCGCGGCGGCGATGTCGCCTGTTCGCCGCTGCCGCTTGCCCGGGCCATTGTTCGCAGCGATGGCAGCGCAACCTTGTTCGCAGACCCTGCCAAAGAAAGCGAAGGCTTACGGGAACATCTCGGCAATCAAGTCACACTGGCGCCCATCGATACCCTGCCTGACGCCCTTTCTGAACTGAGCGGTAAATCTGTCAGCCTCGACCCGGCACTGGCATCTGCATGGTTCTTCCAAGCCTTAGAGGCGGCTGGGGCAACGCTTGTACGTCAGCCGGATCCGGTGCTGCTCCCCAAAGCGTGCAAAAATGCAGAGGAACTCGCTGGTACAGCCGCCGCGCATCGTCGAGATGGCGTCGCCGTAACCCGTTTTCTCCATTGGCTCGATACCGACGCCCAATCCGGCACCTATACCGAAATCGACGCGGCTCTGAAACTGCTCGACTTCCGATCGGTGGATACGAGCATGAAAGATATGTCGTTTGAGACCATTTCCGGCGCAGGTCCAAATGGCGCCCTGCCCCATTACCGTGTCTCGTCCGCATCCAACCGCAAGCTGGAGCGCGGCTCGCTTTATCTGGTCGATAGTGGCGGCCAATATCCTGATGGCACCACCGATATCACTCGTACCGTTGCGATTGGGGAGCCGTCTGAGGATATGCGGCGCCACTATACATTGGTTTTGAAGGGCCATATTGCACTTGATCGCGTGCGCTTCCCCGCCGGCACGACGGGCACGCATCTCGATACGTTGGCGCGCCACGCCTTATGGCAGGCTGGTTTGGACTATGATCATGGCACCGGCCACGGGGTTGGCGTCTATCTCGGCGTGCATGAAGGGCCTCAACGCATCGCAAAAGCGTGGAACGCTATTCCGCTAATGGCGGGAATGATCGTCTCAAACGAGCCGGGCTTTTACAAAGAAGGCGCGTACGGCATCCGGATCGAGAACCTGCAATATGTCACCCCGCCAGAAGAAATTGAGGGCGGCGATCGCGCCATGTTGGGCTTTGAATGCCTAACTTTCGCGCCACTCGCGCGAGACCTCATCGATATCAGTCTGCTTTCTCAAGAAGAGCGCGACTGGGTAGATGACTATCATCAGCGCGTGATGACCGAACTCGGCCCGCTTATCGATGGCAAAGCCGCGACCTGGATGCAGGCCGCCTGTCAGCCCCTCTAGAGGTCGCTGATCAGCTCGATCCATTCCGCCTCGGTCATCACAGAGACGCCGAGATCTTGCGCCTTTTTCAGTTTCGATCCGGCGCCTGGGCCCGCGACGAGAATATCAGTCCGCCCAGAGACGGAACCAGAGACTTTTGCGCCGAGCGCCGTCGCGCGGGCTTTCGCCTCATCGCGTGTCATGGCTTCCAGCGTCCCGGTGAACACGACGGTTTTCCCCGCAACCGGGCTTTCGCTGGCGGGTGCTTCGCCATCTTGGATGTCTAGCTCTTGCATAAGCTCAGCCATCATCTCCTGATTGTGTGGCTCGGCGGCAAACGCTTTCAGCGCCCCCACCGCAGCGCCGCCGATGCCATCAATCGAGACCAGCGCCTGTTCGGCCTCACCTTCGGGATGATCGCGCGCCGATTCGACTGCGCTCCAAAACTCCGCCCATTTCACAAAGGTCCGAGAGAATAAGTCCGATGTCGTTTGGCCAACATGCCGGATACCGAGCCCGTTCAGGAAGCGCGCAAATGGAGCTTTGCGGCGCTCATCAATCGCGGCGAACAGTTTGTTTGCAGAGACGCTGCCAAAGCCTTCCCATTCCGCCAAAGGCGGGTATCCAGCCGCCTCGATTCGGATGGGAAGCTGGAAAATGTGTTGCGGGGCGCTGACAATACCGCGCTCATGGAAAAGCTCAATTTGTTTGGCGCCAATGCCATCGATATCGAGCGCTTTGCGAGATACAAAATGCTTGAGCCGCTCAATCGCTTGCGCCGGACAAATGAGCCCGCCTGTACAGCGCCGACGCACGTCTTCTTTGCCTTTATCATCGACCTCGCGGATCGCCGCTGAGCCGCATTCGGGACAGGTCATCGGCATTTCAAACGGTGCGGAGCGATCCGCGCGGTCTGGATCCAGCACGCGCAAAACTTGTGGGATCACATCGCCAGCGCGCTGGATTTCGACTTGATCGCCGACGCGGACATCGAGCCGCTCGATTTCTTCTTCATTATGTAATGTGGCGTTCGAAACCACCACGCCGCCCACCGTGATCGGCTTCAGACGCGCCACAGGCGTCAGCGATCCCGTCCGCCCAACTTGGATGTCGATCGCCTCTAAAACAGTTACCGCTTTCTCTGCGGGGAATTTGTGAGCAATGGCCCAGCGCGGGAACCGGCTGACTTTTCCGAGCCGTTGCTGCCAATCAAGGCGGTTCACCTTATAGACGACGCCATCAATATCGTATCCCAGACCGGCGCGGCGTTCGACCATATCGCGATAGGCCTTGAGCAATCCTTCAACCCGCTCATGCGCTTGAAACAGCGCATTCGTGTCAAAGCCCCAATTGGACAAGGATCGCACGGCGTCGACTTGGGTTTCTGCAAATGACTCCGACACCTCGCCCCAGGCATAGGCGAAGAATTTGAGCGGCCGCTGGGCGGTCACGGATGGATCTTTCTGGCGAAGGCTGCCCGCCGCGGCATTGCGCGGGTTCATGTAAAGTTTGCGCCCCGCCGCTTCTTCGACCTCATTGAGCGCTGCAAACGCCTCATCGCTCATATAGACTTCACCGCGGATTTCGATCCGGGCCGGCCACCCTTCTCCAAGAAGGGTGTCAGGTACATCATCCAAAGTTCGGGCATTCGCGGTAACGTCTTCACCGACCTGACCATCGCCGCGCGTGGCCGCTTTTTCGAGCTTTCCATCCTGGTAAGTGAGGCTCAAAGACAGGCCATCGATTTTGGGCTCGGCAGTGATTTCGAGCGGCTCATCCGCTTCGAGGCCAAGAAACCTCCGGATACGGTCTGCAAAGTCTTGGACATCTTCATCGGTGAACGCATTGTCCAAGGAGAGCATCGGAACGCCATGCTCAATCTTTCCGAATCCATCGCTGACTCCGCCGCTGACAATGTCACTCGGGCTATCAGAGCGTTTCAGATGCGGAAACCGCGCCTCGATCGCGAGATTGCGGCGACGCAAGGCGTCATATTCTGCATCGCTGAGGTGCGGATTGTCTTCGCTATAATAAGACGCATCAGCGAGTTTGATTTCCGTGACCAGCCGCGCAAGCTCTTTGCGCGCCTGATCCTCAGTCAGCGCCTCAACCGCTATTTCTTCATTCATGCCGCCTCCAGCAATTTCAATGCGGCGGCGCGCGCCTCATTGGTAATGCTGGAGCCTGACAACATTCGCGCGATTTCTTCAAGCCGTTGGCCATCATCTAATTGCGCAACATGTGTGAAAACTTGATCTTTGGAATTCATCTCTTTCATCACCCGCCATTGCCGGGCTGCCGCAGACGCCACTTGCGGACTATGGGTGACGGCAAAGACTTGCCGATCTGTTGCGAGGTCACCGAGCCGATCTCCAATTGCCGCGGCGACCGCGCCACCAACGCCTTGATCGGCCTCGTCGAAAATCAGCGTGCAGGCTTTGCCCGATTCGCTCAAAGCGCATTTCAGCGCGAGGGAGAACCGCGCCAGCTCGCCGCCTGACGCGATAGCCTTCAATGGCCCAAAGCTGGCGCCAGGATTGGTTTGCACTTCAAACGCAGCGCGCTCCAAGCCGCGGGCCCCGCTATCGTCTTCCCCTATGGGTGAGAAGGCGACGCGCACACGAACTCGGCCCAGATGCAAAGGTGCCAATTGGGCTTGAATATCTTTTTCGAGGTGCACCGCTTTTTGCTGCCGCGACTTACTTAAACGGTCCGCCGCGGCTTGCCATTTTGCTCGCGTGTCCGTTTCACATTGGACCGCTTGTTCAAACGCCTCGGCATCTGAATCACATAAGGCCAATTCCTGTTGAAACCTCTGGAGAGTCTCAGCCAGATGCTCAGGCTGGCTGTCATATTTCCGCGCAAGGGCTCGCAGCGCAAACAAGCGCTCTTCGACGATGGTGAGCTGGGTCGCATCATGTTCGGCATATTGCGCCAAAGTCGACACGCAGGATTGGGCTTCTGAAAGCTCAATCAGCGTCCGCTCTAACGCTTCCGAAGCGCCGCCAGCCACCGTGGGCAGCTTATCGTCTAAACTCTCAAGGCCCGGGATCCGGACAATGCGGTCGACCGCCTTCGCAGCGCGCATCAGCGCGTCTTCAAGTTTCGGGTCAGACAAGGCCTTGGTCGATTCGGCCACCGCATCTGTAATCCGCTCGGTCTGTAGCAACGCCCCGCGACGGGTCGTCAAAGCCTCAATTTCCCCCTGTTCAGGCGCCATTTTCGACAGCTCTTCGACGGCGAAAGTGAGCCATTCTTGACGGTCGCGCGCAGATTGGACATCCGCTTCCAATTGCTGGCGAGCGGCTCGCGCTTCGTCAAAAGCGAGCCAAGATTTCCGACACGTTTCAACAAGGGTGTCTAGCCCGCCATAGGTGTCTAAAAGTTCCAAATGAGTCGATGGCCGCATCAGGCTAGAGGCGGCGTGTTGGCCGTGAATTTCGACCAAGACTTCTGCTAATTCAGCCAAAATCGCTGCTGCCACTGATTGTGCATTCACGAAAGCGCGTGAGGGGCCGTTTTGCGACACGGTCCGCCGAAGGACCAGCATCTCATTGCGATCGAAGGTAAGGTCATGCCGTGCCAGAACATCCCAAGCCGGATGCGCCGGCGGCAACAAAAATTCCGCAGAGATATTCGCTTGTTCGGCACCAACGCGGACTTGCTTCCGGTCAGCCGGCCCACCCATGACAAGGCCCAAAGCATCCAGAATGATCGATTTACCCGCCCCCGTCTCACCGGTTAGGGCTGTAAAACCATCCGCCGCCTCGAGATCGAGACGATCAATTAGAACGAAAGATTGGATCGAAAGCGCATATAACATGCGCCCTTATTACCAAAAGAACAAAATGAGAACAAGCTCTATTTTCCACCTGGGATAAGGCGTTGAAGCCACGTTCTTTTTTGCGCTTCCGTGGCCCCTTCTGGATCGAGGCCTTGCCCGCTCAAGAGGCGATATGAATACTCATACCATACACTTTCGGGAAAATTATATCCCAAGACCGCCCCTGCCGCGAGCGCTTCCTGCTTGAGGCCGGTGGACAAATAGACCTCAACCAAACGGTGAAGCGCTTCGGGTGTGTGGCTAGTGGTTTCATACTCGCTGACAACGGTACGGAATCGGTTGATGGCAGACAAATGCTGGTTACGGCGAAGATACCAGCGGCCAATTTCCATCTCTTTGCCGGCCAGCTGATCACGAACCATATCAAGCTTTACCGTTGCGTCCCGGGCATAGTCTGACTCAGGATAGCGCCGCACAACATCAAGCAAGGCGTCGCGCGCGAGTTCAGTTGTTTTCTGATCACGACCAACATCCATGATCTGATCAAAATAACTCACCGCGATCAGGTAGTAGGCGTAAGACGCCCCCTGCCCGGCGGGATTAAGCGACAAATAACGCTGCGAGGTTGCAATCGCCTCGTCATAGGCGCGTGATTCGTAAGATGCGAATGCGGACATTAGCGAGGACCGACGCGCCCATTCTGAATAAGGGTGCTGACGCTCAACCTCGTTAAACAGCAAAATTGATTGCTGGAAATCGCGCTGATCAAGCTCATCGACAGCGCGCGCATAGAGCTGCTCAACCGGACGCTCGACATACGCCAATTCCTGACGGCGATTGGAGTTTTGGCAGGCTGTGATTGCAAGCACCGAAGCCATTGTCGTAAGCAGAGCGAAGTGTACTTTACGCATGAGATGTAAGGCCCATTGTTGGTTTCGCGCCAGTTTCCCCACGGGGCGAAATTTGTAAAGTGCAACACTGTGCCAAGACCCGCAATGTGACTGTGATTTACATACTTGTCACAAACTTGGATCGACCTAGTTTTCCATCTGAGAGGGTACGCACTATTCCGTGCGCCCACGCGAGGCCGCTATGACAGACCTAGAAAACACCTATTTGACAGCGAGTGAAGTCGATCGCCTGGTTGGTGACCGCATCCGGCGTCGTCGAATTCTGATGGGCCTCACCCAGGATCAGCTCGGCGAGTCCCTGGGGATTTCGTACCAGCAGATTCAAAAATACGAGACCGGCGCAAACCGGGTTAGCGCGGGTCGCCTCTATTTGATCGCATCGCGGCTTGAAGTATCACCCGGTTGGTTCTTCGACCCGGTTAAGTCTGATGCCTCCAGCGACGATTTTGACGAGCTTGGATCATCGCGCCTACTGATGGAATTTGTTCGCAGTTTTGCCCGCATCAAAGACGAACGCCTCAAAGGCGTGCTCGTCTCTCTCGTTCGGGCAATGGCTGACGAAGAGCCGGAAAACGCGGAAACAGGGTCCAGCAATGGCGTGCATGAAGCGCGCGCTCCGATTCGATAGAATCAATTTTTGAGACAATGAGAAAACTCGGCTGAACCGCCCGTAGAATATGAAAAAGGGAGGTCAAAAAGACCTCCCCTCTACACTCTACCGATACTCTACTAGGCGCGTTCATACCGGAAAGTATGAGATTTGGAAACCCATACCGTCCAGCATGACAAAAACGTATGGCTTAACCAGCAACCGTTTTTGCGAGGGCACGCGCTTGAGCTTTCCAGTTGTCACGGGTCATACGACCTGGAAAACGCAGTAATCCTTCGAGAGAATCCATTTGGGCTTTGCGAAGTTTCGCAATCTGCCAAAAGTGATAGATGCCGGCATCGTTAAGACGACGCTCAAGCACCGCACCAACGCCTTTGATCAGTTTCAAATCATCAGCTTTGCCCAGTGGCTTTTTGAGTCCGCCATTTTCGTCCGTTGCCGGAGCGGTCGTGGCTTTTGGGGCTGCTTTAGCTTTTGCCGCTTTAGGCGCAGCCTTTGGAGCAGCTTTCACTTTAGCTTTGGTTTTTTTGGCCTTCTTGGCCTTTTTAGCTTTTCCGCCAACTGACGCGATTTCTTCGCTCAAACGCTCGACGCGGGCTTTGACTTTGTCGTCAGCGCCGTCCGCATTGGCACGAAGGTCCGCAACCTGCTCTTCAAGCTCATCGAGCTTGCTGTGCAGTTTTTCAGCTTTCTTAGACTTCAAAGAAAACTGCTTGATGCCGAGAGCTTCGCGCATGCGCTCCATGCGGGCTTCCAGACGCTCACGCTGCTCAGACTGGAACTTTGAAACAACTTCAGTCGCTTCACCAGTTGCTTCCGCAACACGGCCACGAACCTTAGCAGCTTCTTCAGCAACACGGCCCATCTGCTCAGTCATTTTCGCGATCGCAGTGTTAGACGTCAGGCGCGCGCGAACATCGCTCTCGATTTCTTCGCCGCGAGCTACGAGATCTTCAAACATGACTTCGCCTTGGCCGCTGACTTTGCCAACACCTTCAGTGGCAACGTCATAGGCTTTGCCATAGGCGCCAACGCCGGCAAGCCAAATCTTGTGCGCCACGTCAAAGCCTTTAGCTTCGATGGCTGCACCCATGAATTGCGCTCTGGCCTTTTTCTCGGCCTTCTTCGCTTTCTTCTCTTTTTTGTCTTTCTTCGCCATGTCTAGGCTCCGTTGAAATAGGGGAACGACCCTTTGCCATTCCTCATTGGCGCCTCAGATATTCGAAATGTCTAGAAAACGCATACTAATTGGATCCCCGACCGATTTCGCGCGCCACGCGAATTTGTGATTAGCCCGTCATCGAAATCGGGTTATCCTCCTTCAAATGAGGTGGATTATCGCTGCACTGCTCCTCGCCTCACCGGCCGCCATGGCGGAGGATGAGGCGCAACGGGTTGCCTTCACTGAAGGGCGATATCACGAGGCTGTTCTGCTTTCTGCGACCCTGCCCACCGCCGATAATCTAGCCTTTTCTGCCCGCAGCCTCCTCGCTGAAGCAGTGAGCGCGCCTGACTACGCGCCTCCGCCACACTTATTGGATGCGGCTGAGGCAAATGCGCGAGAAGCGCTGGCGCTTGATCCCAATCATGTCGAAGCCCGGTTGCAACTCGCCATCGCCCTTTCTTTAAAGGCACGTCCACTCTCCACGCGTGCAGCGATGCGGACTGGCTATGGCGAAGAGGCCAAACGGCTCGCCGAGGCCGCCCTCCGCGACGACCCTGACAATAAATACGCACACGGGTTTCTCGCTGTTTGGCATTTGGAGGTACGCCGACGCGGAGGGGCAATCGGTGGTTCGATTATGGGCGCTTCGGTCCGCAAAGCGCGTGCGCATTATCAGGCTGCCATTCAGTCGGCTCCGGACGATGCCGCTATTCACTGGCAATATGCGAGAGCCCTGACAGCGCTCAATGCCAAACGCCACCGGGACGAGATTCATGCCGTCCTATCCGTGGCGCTCGATTGCCAAGCAGAATCCCAGCTTGAAGGCGTGATGAAGCAACGCGCCGAATGGCTCAGCGCGAAGCTTCATCAGAAAAACTGGAAAGCAGCGGAACAAACCGCCGCGCAAATGCTCTGACCGCTATTCCGCGGCAATCGACTCCAGAGCGTTCACTTCATCGAGAAACTTCTCAGCTTCGAGCGCCGCCATACAGCCCATGCCTGCCGCCGTAACGGCTTGGCGGTAAGTCTCGTCGGTCACATCCCCGGCAGCAAACACGCCCGGGATATTTGTCGCCGTGGAATCCGGCGCTGTGATCAAATACCCATTATCGTGCATGTCGAGCTTACCGACAAAGAGTTCGGTCGATGGCGCATGTCCAATCGCGATGAAGATCCCGTGCACCGGTACGTCGTCGACTGCGCCAGTTTCGACATTCTTCAACCGCGCTGCCGTGACGCCGAGCGGGTTTTCATCCCCAACGACTTCATCAAGCGTCGTATTCCAACGCACTTCAATCTTAGGATGGTTGAGCAAACGGTGCTGCAGTATTTTTTCGGCGCGCAGACTGTCGCGTCGATGAACCAAGATCACTTTCGACGCGAAATTGGTCAGGAACAGCGCTTCCTCAACCGCTGTGTTTCCGCCGCCGACGACCACAACATCCTTCTCGCGATAGAAGAAGCCATCACAGGTCGCACAGGCGGAAACGCCAAAGCCTTGGAATTTTTGCTCGCTCGGAAGGCCGAGCCATTTGGCCTGAGCGCCAGTCGAAATGATCACGGCATCTGCGGTATAGACCGTACCGCTATCACCAACCGCTTTAAACGGACGAGTCTCGAGATCGATCGTCGTAATGTGATCCTCAGCCAGATTAGCGCCCATTTTCAGCGCGTGCTCTTTCATCTTTTCCATCAGATCGGGGCCCTGGATTTCGGCAAATCCGGGATAATTCTCAACATCTGTCGTGATGGTCAGCTGTCCGCCGGGTTGTGATCCAGCCACGACGAGCGTGTCGCGCATCGCGCGAGCAGCATAGACGGCCGCGGTCCAGCCGGCTGGGCCCGAGCCAATAATCAAAATCTCAGTATGACGTGTGTCGCCAGCGGTATCCGCCATAACGCTCTCCATCTGCCTGTTCTAAGGCGCAAATCAGTTCAGCGCTGGTTATGGGGATTCGCGCAGAGATAATAAAGAGGGCAATCACCTCACAGCCGCGTGAAGCTGGGCTTAAGACTCAACGCCCATTTCCCAAGCCCATACGCCTTCACATCCCCGCCACATCGCATAAGTCACAGGGCCTTCGAGCGACGCTGTGCTCATCAATCGGCGCGCCCAGTCGTCACCCGGCGCCATATTTGCTGAGTTTACGCCCCATAAAAGCTGCGCTTGGCGCAGGCGCTTTTGGTCAAGTGAGCCATAAAGAATGGGTTTGGTACCACGAACGCGAGAGAATTGTGCGAGGCGGAAAATGTCTCCGGTCCGCAATGCGAGCGGCGTGTCGTTGCGTTCGGCGATTGCCATCACGGCCGTCGCGGTGGTGTCGACATCGTCATAGGCCTCGCCGCCGCCATCATATTGCACCAACGCCTGGCGATAATCGTCGGCCTTTTCGACCGCACGGATGATCCGGTTCATAATCGCAACCGCTGTCGCCGGGTGGCGTCCAACAGCCGTCTCAGCGGACAGCATCACCGCATCAACGCCTTGATAGATGGCTGTGGCAACATCGCTGGCCTCAGCGCGCGTCGGCGCGGCGTTCTCGACCATGCTTTCTAGCATCTGCGTCGCTACGATAACCGGCTTGGCCGCATTGCGAGACACACGAACAATACGGCGTTGAATCAGCGGCACTTCTTCGGGCGGGAACTCTACCCCCAGATCGCCGCGCGCAATCATCACCGCGTCCGTGGCGTCTACAATGGCATCCAAATTGTCGATCGCCGCAGGTTTTTCGAGCTTTGCTACAATCATCGCCTGATCACCAATCAAGCTCCTGGCCTCTTGAATGTCCTCAGCCGTTTGCACGAAGGACAGCGCGACAATATCCACCCCCATTTCGAGGGCGAACGCGAGATCGCTCCGATCTTTTTCTGAAAGCGCTGGTACTGGCAGCGCTTTGCCGCGCACTGTGAAGCCTTTTCGGTCTTTCAACACGCCGGGCAGTTCGGAACGAACTTTCGGGCTCTTACCCGCCTCAATCACTGTGAAGATCAACAAGCCATCATCGGCGAGGATTGTGTCGCCCTCTTCCAAGACCGAGAGGATTTCCTTGCGCGGCACTGCGATCGTGTTGGGCGCATCGGTTTCGGCCCCCACGACCAACTCATACTCGCCGCGCATCTCTAGCTTCAGGGCTCCACCCGGAAACTTGCCGACGCGAATTTTCGGACCTTGAAGATCGGCGAGGACCGCAATTGGGCGGCCAAGCAATTCTTCCGTTCTTCGGATCGTCTCGCAGGTTTGCTTGTGCTTTTCCTGCTCACCATGGCTAAAGTTCAGTCTGAAAACATCGACACCGGCTTCGGCCAGCAATCGGATTGTGCCGGGGGCTGAGCTTCCGGGTCCTAGGGTTGCCACGATTTTCGCGCATCGTCCTCGCAGCCCTTCTGCTCGCCTATTCATCCTAGATATCCTTGCCCAATTCCGCCGCTTCTCGAACCTTGGCCTCGATTCCAGCCCAATCGCCAGCTTCCATTTCCGCTGGTGAGGCAATCCACGTTCCGCCAGCCGCGATGACATTCGGAAGCGACAGATAGTCTTTTGCATTATGCGGTTTCACGCCGCCGGTTGGCATAAAATCGATATGCGGCAGCGGCGCTGCCAAAGCCTTCAAGAAGTTCGCGCCGCCCGACGCCTCGGCCGGGAAGAATTTGAGCACACCATAGCCTTCTTCAAACCGCGCCATGGCTTCGCTTGCGGTCGCAACACCCGGCAATATCACACCATCATGATAAGCCAAAGCCTTGAGCAGCTCGGGACCGGCGCCCGGTGAGACCAAAAAGTCTGCGCCCGCTTTCAGCGCTGCATCCACGTCGCCTTCTGAACAGATGGTTCCGGCCCCGACAACAAGGCTTGGCTCGGCGGCTTTCATCTCGGTGATGACTTCCAGCGCATCTGGCGTCCGAAGGGTGACCTCCGCGCTGCGCAAGCCGCCATTGATAAGCGCTGAGGCGAGCGGCGCTGCATGCGCGACGTCGGTGACCGTCAGAACTGGAACGATGGGTGCGCCGTGCAGGGCCTCACGAAAACTAGCGAGATTGATCATATGTCGGCATCCTCATCAAAATGTAGCGCTGCCGCTCCGATAAGCGCCGCCTCGCCCTGCATCAATAGCCGAATTGGAATGGGTTCCATGTAGTGGCTCATGGGTCCACGCTCGAAGAAGCGTGAAAGTGCTGCGGGTCTTGCCAACCATTCCACCAATCGCTCCGCCACACCGCCCGTGATCACCACGCCGCCCCGCGTTCCATTGATCAGGGCTGCATCGCCAAGCGCATCTAGCGTGGCGCCGGCACGAATTTCACAAATATCTCTCGAGATCTGATCGCCTTCCGCAGCCCGGCGCATGATTTCCGCTGGCGGGGTGCAGACCCAATCAACACCATCAATATCGCACAGCGCTTCGTGCACGGCATCTAAGCCAGAGCCCGACAAGACGAGTTCTTTCGAGACATATCCATGGCGCTGCTGGAGGCGTTTGGTGAGTTCCCATTCGCGGTCAGAGCGCGGCGCAAAAGCGGCATGCCCGCCTTCACCGGTCATCACACGCCAGCCGCGTTCGCCTTCCGGTAGAAGAGTCGCCATGCCAAGCCCCGTGCCAGGGCCAGCCACTAAGATCGGCGCGCGTTCATCTGGTGTGCGTCCGGCATTGAGGACCCGAAAGCTCTCATCCCCCAATTCCGGAATAGATCTCGCCATCGCCGCGTAATCGTTGACAAGGCGTACGCGTTCTAGCCCCGTTTTCTCGGCGATCTCCTTACTATTCACTGTCCAATTGCGATTGGTGAGACGGACCACGCCATCCCGCACGGGACCCGCAAACGCAAACAGCGCTTGGTGCGGCCGGTTATTCCCCAATTGGCCAAGATAGACATGCAGCGCGTCATCGAATGAGCCGAAATCATCTCCTGGTAAAACGGTGATATCTTCAACTTCGGGATGGCCAGCAAAGCCAAGGCGCGCGCGCCCAAAGCGCACATTCGTTCCGCCAATATCCCCGACTAATACACTATCTGGCACTATGTTCCCCCAACATTGAGAAGACACTGCCGCCTTGCTCTGAATTGCTGACCGAAGACCGGAACCCGCCAAACATTTCTCGACCCAATCCCATGGACGATATATTTGGCCGGAACGGCACCGGCTTGCGGCCTTCAAATTCGCGTTCGTCGACATTCAAGTCGAGCCGTCCCTCAACCGCATCCAGTCGAATAATGTCGCCGTCCTGAACCCGCGCGAGGGGGCCGCCGCGACTGGCTTCTGGACCGACATGAATGGCAGCGGGAAACTTACCCGACGCGCCGGACATGCGGCCGTCGGTTACCAGCGCCACTTTATGCCCTTTATCGTGCAGGGCGCCGATCGCGCCGGACAGGCCGTGCAGCTCAGGCATGCCATTCGCAGCTGGGCCTTGGAAGCGGACCACAATCACAACATCTCGATCAAGCTCTCCGGCTTGGAAGGCGGCTTTCACTGCATCTTGGCTTTCGAAAACACGCGCGGGCGCTTCGGTAGTATGGCGCTCTTTTTTGACGGCAGAGGTCTTGATCACGCCGCGCCCGAGTGGCCCATCGAGCATCTGCAGCCCGCCAGAGGTCGAGAACGGATCTTCGACCGGACGGATAATATCAAGATCGCCGCTCTCGGTCGGGGCTTCGCGCCATTTCAACTCATCGCCATCAAGCCAAGGCTCTTGTGAATATGTGCTGATCGGACCGTAGGCGCCTTGTGCGTCCCCTTGCAGGAGGCCCGCCTTCAGAAGTTGTCCGACCACAAACCCCATGCCGCCAGCCGCGTGGAAATGGTTCACATCCGCAGGCCCGTTTGGATAGATCCGGCAGAGTAGAGGCACCACATTGCTGACATCCGCGAAGTCTTCCAGCGTGACCTCATATCCCGCCGCTGCGGCCATAGCCGGAATGTGCAAGACATGATTGGTCGACCCGCCAGTCGCCATCAAGCCGACCAGTGCGTTGACGAAGGTTCGCGCGTCGGTCAACTCGCCTGTCGGACGATAGGTGCCTTTAATCGAATTCGAGAGCGCTTGGCGAACTGACGCGCGCGTCAGCGCCTCGCGGAGCGGTGTGCCGGGATTTGGAAACGCCGCACCCGGCATATGGAAGCCCATGACTTCCATCAGCATCTGGTTCGAGTTCGCGGTGCCGTAAAACGTACACGTGCCCTGGGTGTGATAGCTCTCGGATTCGGCGCGAAGCAATTCGTCTCGACCGACATTGCCGAGGGCAAACTCTTGTCGGATACGCTGCTTTTCTGGATTGGGCAGACCGGATGGCATTGGCCCCGCTGGCACCATGAGGTGCGGCAGCCAGCCAAAGCGCAAGGCGGCAATTACTAGACCTGGAATAATCTTGTCGCAGACCCCGAGATTAAGGACCGCATCATAGGCATCATGGCTCAGCGACACAGCAGACGCCATCGCGATCACATCGCGAGAGAAGAGCGAGAGCTCCATCCCGTCTTGGCCTTGAGTAACCCCGTCACACATAGCCGGTACGCCGCCTGCGACTTGCGCGGTGGCGACATTTTTCCGTGCCTCGTCGCGGATAATCTCAGGATAGTTTTCAAACGGCGCATGGGCCGAGAGCATGTCATTATAACTCGTGACGATGCCGATATTGGGCCAGCCATTGCCGAGGATTTGCGTTTTATCCATGACCGCGCACCCAGCAGAAGCGTGCGCCAGATTGCCCTCAGTCAGTTTTGCCCGCGCAAAGCCGGAGGGACGCCGGGCCCGGATCATCTCAAGATAAGCCGCGCGGCTGTCTTTGCTGCGCGCTTCAATCCGCGCTGTGACCTCGGCGATGGTGTCATGGATTTTGGTCATTGGGCTTAAGCCTCCCACCAATCTCGATTGTCTCGGCGAAGCATCAGCCGGGCTTCGACCGGTCCGTCTTCAAGGCCTGCCTGATAGGATCGCATTGGCACATCTGCCTGCTCCCAAGCAGCGAGCAAACCGTCCACCCATTTCCAAGCCGCTTCGACTTCTTCGCGGCGCATAAACAGCGAGAGATTTCCGCGAACGACATCCATCAAAAGACGTTCATAGGCATCTGGGTAACGAACCAAGAAATTATCCGCATAGGACAGGTTCAGCGGCAGCGATTTGATCCGCAAACCGCCCGGCCCCGGTTCCTTGATCTGTAGATATAGCCTCACGCCTTCATCGGGCTGGACATTGATCACCAAGCGATTGGATTGGCTCTCAATACCGCCGAACATCGAATGGGGCGTATCCCGGAACTGGACGACAATCTCTGAATGCCGGTCCTTCATCCTTTTGCCGGTGCGCAGATAGAACGGCACGCGCGCCCAGCGCCAATTATCAATCGCCGCTTCAATCGCCACGAAAGTTTCAGTGTTACTTTTCTCGCCAAGCTCGTCGATATAACCCGGCACCGCTTCACCATCCACAGCGCCTTTCACATATTGCGCGCGAACGGTCTTTTCACCGGCATCTTCTGCAGCGATTGGGCGGAGTGCCTCAAGGACTTTGATCTTTTCGGTGCGGATCGCATCGCCATCAATCGAGTTTGGCGGCTCCATCGCAATCAAGCATAGCAATTGCAGCAAATGGTTTTGAACCATGTCGCGCAAAGCACCGGAGCCATCATAATAGCCGACCCGATCACCGACCCCATAATGTTCAGATACGGTGATCTGAATGTGATCAATCGCGGTGCGATTCCAAAGCGGCTCGAACAATGAGTTGGCAAATCGCAGCACCATCAGGTTCTGAACCGTTTCTTTGCCGAGATAGTGGTCGATCCGGTAGATACACTCCTCAGCAAACACGGCGCCGACACCAGCATTGATCGCGCGCGCAGATGTCAAATCCGTGCCGACAGGCTTCTCAAGAACCACGCGAGACGTGCCCGCATTCAACCCAGCTTTGCCAAGCGCTTCACAGATCGGCACATAGATTTTCGGCGTTACCGCCAGATAGAAAACCAGCGGCCGATCATCTTGGATCGTTAGCAGATTTTTCAGATCGTCCCAATCCGCATCGGGCTGCGTCGCGTCCATAGCGACATAGTGAAGGTGCTTCTCGAACTTCTTCCACTCCGTTTTGTTGAGACTATCGGGTGTCGCCTCTTCGCAAGCCTCAAAGGCAAACGCGCGAAACGCCTGATCGTCCATCTCCGATCGTGAGACACCGATGATTCGAGAATCCTCGGGGATCTGTCCATCCGCCCAGCGATGATACAAGGCCGGCAAAAGCTTCCGGCGCGCCAAATCGCCAGTGCCGCCAAATATTACAATGTCGAACGAGCCAACGGGAATAAACTCCGCCATACCGCTCCCTTTTTATATCGTTTTTCCAGGCTCGGTATGCGCCGATGTGACAGCGGTGTCAACGCTTCAGAGGGATCCCGAAGGCCAATTCATAGAGCGCCAAAAAGAAAAGGCCCGACCTGCGCAGGCCGGGCCCCATATTTGGGTTTAATTCAGCTGATACTAGTTCCGGCTTTTATCAACCAAACGGTCATTCTGCGCCCAATGCATCATACCGCGAAGCTTCTCACCGACCTCTTCGATCAAGTGGTCATTGGTGCGCGCCCGCATCGACAAGAAAGATGGCGCGCCAGCTTGGTTTTCGAGCACCCAATCGCGAGCAAATTTGCCCGACTGAATATCATCAAGCACGGCCTTCATGGCTTTCTTGCTCTCGCTGTCGACGACGCGAGGACCGGAGACATATTCGCCATATTCAGCCGTGTTCGAGATCGAGTAATTCATGTTCGCGATGCCGCCCTCATAGATCAGGTCAACAATCAGCTTGGTTTCGTGAAGACACTCAAAGTACGCCATTTCAGGGCTGTATCCGGCTTCCACTAGAACTTCGAACCCTGATTTGATCAGTTCGACAATTCCGCCGCAAAGAACAGCCTGCTCACCAAACAGATCGGTTTCTGTTTCTTCTTTGAACGAGGTTTCAATGACGCCTGCGCGGGTATTGCCGATGCCCTTTGAGTAAGACAGCGCAACATCTTTCGCCGTACCGGTTGCATCTTGATGGATCGCAACCAGGCCAGGCAGACCAAAGCCCATCTGGTACTGCGCACGTAGCGTGTGGCCTGGGCCTTTCGGCGCCGACAGAGACACATCCACACCGGCTGGCGGGCGGATCAGATTATAGTGGATGTTGAAGCCGTGACCGAACATGATGTGCTGACCGTCGCGGACATGCGGTTCGATCTCATTAGCCCAAAGGACGGCTTGTTTCTCGTCCGGCACCAGGATCATCACGACGTCAGCCCATTGGGTGATTTCGCTTGGGCTCATCACGGTCAGGCCTTCGGCTTCCGCTTTCGGCTTTGACGCTGATGTGGCCTGCAAACCAATGCGGACATCCACACCATTGTCTTTCAAGTTCAGTGCGTGGGCGTGGCCTTGGCTGCCATAGCCAACAACACCAACTTTCTTGCCCTGGATCAGGGCCAGGTCTGCGTCCTGCTCGTAATAAATATTCATCTCTACATTACTCCTTAGAGGGTCATTCTCGCGGCCTGCAGGGCCGGTTCAATTTCGGTTGAAGGTAAAATTTCGAGGCGGTTACCGCGTCGCGCCAGGCTTTGCTCCAGCATTCGCAACTGGCCGAGCGCTGAGGCATCGATTGTTTGAACTGAAGTCAGATCAAGCTGGCAATCGCTTGGTTTTTCAGCAGCCAGAGCCAAACTCTCTCGCAATCCATTTCGGGTCTCGACCACCAGATCACCGGACAGCGAAAGCGCGGAACCATTAAAGGCCGCTTCTATGGGCTGTACGTCACGTTTCGGTCGAGATGCTTTCTTGAGCGGCCCCAGATTGCCATGAATGATCGCGAGAAGATCTTTGCCATCACTCCAATAGCGCTTCCAAAGCGCGGGCTCTGCGCAAATCCGCCACGCCCATTCTAAGCCCAGACGCGATACCCATCCCGGCGCCCGCCGGACAGATCCAGCGACAAAATCGACGACGGCGCCCAAATGAGCGATCACCGGCGCGTCGAGTTCGGATTGATTGCGTTCGATCCAATCTTGCCCTTTCGCAGCACCGAGGGAGACAATGACGAAGTCGGGTTTGGCCTGGTTGATTTTTTCGCGGATCTCGGCGGAGCTCATGCTCTCAACGTCTCCAAATCCTGGATTGTGCCATCCGGCCGCGATCAAACGCCCCTGCTCTCGCTCAAGGGTATCGTGCGCTGCTTCTGCTGCCCCGTCGCGTCCACCAAAAAAGAAGATCCGTATCGGCAGCGCCGCCTCTGATCCATCTGTGCGTAGCCGCTCAAACAGATCCGCTCCGGCCACGCGTTCTTTTAGCGGCATCCCAAGTTGACGCGCCAGCCAAACCACAGGCGCCCCATCGGGTAGGCTAAGATCAGCGTTGATGACTTGGCGCAGGGCGTGGTCATTTTTCAGCGCGCGGACCATCCAATTCACATTCGGTGTCACGAAAGACAAACGCGTTCGCGTCTCGACCGCCCGCTCGATCAGGCGCGCGGCCCCATCAAGAGTGACATTGTCGAGCGGCATCCCAAAGATAGCCCAGACATCGCGGTCGAACGGTGAGCTCATCCTTTTTCGGCACCTCGCTTAATCGATAGGACACCGGTACGGCTAACTTCGACCAGGCCCAGCGGGTCCATCAACGCGCAAAATTGGTCGATCTTGTCGCTGGCGCCAGTGAGCTCAAAGATGAAGCTCTTATTCGTCGTATCGATTACGCGGGCGCGAAAGATCTCGGCAATCCGCAACGCTTCAACGCGTTTCTCACCTTCACCAGCCACTTTAATCAAAGCAAGCTCGCGCTCGATGCCGCGCTTGGATCGCGTGATATCGGTAACGCTGGCGACGGGCACCAATCGGAGAAGCTGCGCTTCGATTTGTTCGAGCGTTTGCGCCGTCCCGGCAGTCACGATGGTGATCCGCGAGCGGTGGCGATCACGATCCACTTCGGCCACGGTTAGGCTCTCAATATTATAGCCGCGCGCGGAGAATAGCCCGACGACCCGGCCCAATACGCCGGGTTCATTGTCGACGATGACCGCGAGGGTGCGGCGCTCATCATCTGCTTCGACATGGCTCATATCATAGGCACTGGCTGGGCTATCGCTCACTGTACGGTCTCCTTGCGTTCCCCGAACTGCACGCCCGGGCGACGCGATTTTAGCGTGGTTAGAAGCGCCTCAGCGCGCTCAATAGCATCCCCGCGCTGATCGAGCCGTTGATCATCATATCGATCGATCACCGTATCGCGGCGCCGCGGGTCAAGATGGGCTTGCAGCTCTGACACCAGCAATCGGCGGCAGTCTTCGATATATTCTGCGCTATTATCTGCAGTCGGCCCGCCCTGACGAGACAGTGCTTCCACTTCATAATAGGCATACATGAGGGCATCCAAGATGGGGGGCCGGGAGCCGCGATAAGCGCCCTCTTTTTCGCCGCCTTTGCTGCCTGGGTCGATATTTGGAAAAAACAACCGTCCGCGCTCGACGAGAGACGAGATGGCGAGCAGCATGTTCACGCGCTGCTGAAAGAAGCTTTGGTCATTGGCTTGATGCTGGCGTGTGCGGGCAAACATGGCCGCACGATTCAGCGTATCGATACAGGCATTGCCCCAGGATAGGCTTTGCGCATCAATGCTATGGCGCAAATTCTCCATCTGTAGCGCCCGCTGTTTGCGCGTTTCATTGCGACTAACCAACGCGCCGAAGACGGCGATCACAGCCGACAAAACAGCAACGACAATTTCGATATGATTGTTGAGCCATGCCAACATGTTCTCAATCCCTCTGACGATCCCAGCCTGCCAGGGGACGCTTCTGCCAGAGGCGAAGGCGAGCGGAAAGAGGCCAAATGACATCAAACAAGCTTTCGGCCAGCCTCATCGATTTCATCGCCCGTGATCTCCGACAAGATCATCTCATTGTGCGCCGCGCCTGATGGAATCATCGGCAAGCAATTTTCGGCTTTGGTGACCCGGCAATCGAAGATCACAGGTCCATCAAAATCGATCATTTCTTGGATTTTGGCATCGAGCTCTTTTGGGTCGCTGCACTCAAGCCCTAAGGCACCATAAGCCTCAGCAAGTTTGACGAAGTCTGGCAGGCTCTCTGAATAAGAGTGCGAATAGCGCTCACCATGGAGCAATTCCTGCCACTGTCGCACCATGCCCATCCACTCATTGTTGAGAATGAAGATTTTGATCGGCAAATTGTGCTGCACTGCGGTTGAGACTTCTTGCAGAACCATCTGAACAGACGCTTCGCCGGCAATATCGATGACCAAAGAGTCCTTATGCGCCGCCTGAATGCCTACCGCTGCGGGCAAGCCATATCCCATTGTGCCCAATCCGCCACTGGTCATCCAGTGATTTGGCTCTTCAAAATGGAAGTGCTGGGCCGCCCACATTTGGTGCTGACCCACTTCGGTTGAGATATAGGTCTCGCGGTCCTTGGTCAGCTCATATAGCCGTTCAATCGCGTATTGCGGCTTGATCTCGGTCTCGCTGGCCGCATAGGCAAAACAATCTCGCGCCCGCCAGGTATCGATCTGCGCTTTCCAATCCGAGATGTCTTTGGATTTGGCTTTGCCCCAAGCTTTAATCATCGCCTCTAGGGCTTTGCCGGAATCGCCGATGATCGGCACGTCTGCGCGGATCACTTTGTTGATCGAGCTGGGATCAATATCAATATGGATCTTTTTTGAGCCCGGGGAGAATGCATCAATCCGGCCGGTGACGCGATCATCAAATCGCGCGCCGACACAGATCATCAAATCGCAATCGTGCATCGCATTGTTGGCTTCGTAGGATCCGTGCATCCCGAGCATACCGAGCCAATCCTCATGGCTGGCTGGAAACGCACCAAGCCCCATCAAAGTGGAGGTGACCGGAAATCCGGTAAGCTTTTGCAGCTTGCGCAGACCTTCGCTCGCGCCTGGGCCGGAATTAATGACGCCGCCACCTGTATAGAAAACCGGGCGCCGCGCCTGTTTCATCATTTCCACCGCGCGCTTGATCGCCTTCGGATCTGGCTCGGTTTGCGGCTTATATGTCGCTTTGTGAATACCGTCTTTTCCGACATAGGATCCGCTGGCGAATTGAACGTCTTTTGGAATATCGATCACGACCGGACCGGGTCGCCCGGTTGTCGCGATCAAGAACGCTTCATGGATCGTTCGCGCCAGTTCATTGACGTCTGTGACCAAGTAATTGTGTTTGGCGCAGCAGCGCGTGATGCCGACCGTATCGCACTCTTGGAACGCGTCTGTTCCGATCAAATGCGTCGGCACTTGGCCGGTGATGACGACCATTGGAATCGAGTCCATCATCGCATCCGTAATCGGCGTCACCATATTGGTTGCGCCTGGGCCTGATGTGACCAGCGCCACACCGGCTTGGCCCGTCGATCGCGCATAGCCTTCAGCGGCGTGTCCGGCGCCCTGTTCATGACGCACCAGCACGTGCCGGATGGAAGGTTCGGTGAAGAGCGCATCATAGATTGGAAGCACCGCCCCGCCCGGATACCCGAACATCACTTCCACACCTTGTTCCTTTAGCGCGGTGATGACGATTTCTGCACCAGTCATCTGGTCAGTTTCGGTCTTGGCCTCAGGCTTGGTCTGCGCTTCCATGATCTTGATCCTTAAGGGTTGGCAGGTTTTGGTGGGTCTAGTTCAGGTTAAAAAAAAGGGTCTCTGTGAAGAGACCCGGTTATAAGCACCTGCGGCTGACGGTTTATGACGTCAGCGCAGGTGCCTAATAACGAGTACGACTGTTGGACGCATGAAGCGTTTCCTCCCAAAAGTTAATTGGGGCATAACTTACCGATTATGCCCCGTCAACCTCCTTATAGAGGGCATGAATTACCCGTAATCGATCTTCAATCGAAAGACTTGGAATTCGCGGCCAAAACGGAAACTGGCGACCAATCCAGGTAAATTGCCGCTTCGCGTAGCGGCGGGTATCGCGCTTGGCGTTCTCAGCCGCCCCTTCTGCGCTCATCTCGCCACGCAAATAAGCGATCAACCACGGGATCCCATGGGCTTTCATGGCTGGGAGGTCTTCGGCCAACCCTTGTGAAGCCAGCCCGCGCGCTTCTTCCATCGCGCCTTCCATCAGCATGCCTTCAAAGCGCCGATCAATCCGCGAATAAAGTCGGGACCGGGTCGGTGTTAACGCCACGCCCAACCACTCGCCTTCGCTGAGGATCGGGCGGCCCTTCTTGCCCTGGAAGCTCGAGATGGGTTTTCCAGTTGCAAACCAGACTTCCAAGGCCCGGGACAAGCGCTGCCTATCCCCTTCGCCCAGGCGCTCGGCGGTTTCTCGATCCACTTGCTCAAGCTTTTCGCGCAGCGCTGGGATACCGCCCGCTTTAAAAATCTCGGCCACATCACTGCGAATATCTTCCGGTACTGGCGGAATCTCAGACAGGCCTTCGACCAAGGCCAAGTGGTACAATCCCGTTCCACCAATGATGATTGGAACTTTTCCCCGGCGCTGCACTTTGGTGATGACCGGTTTGACATCTTCAAGCCATTTTCCAGTGGAATACCGCTCGCTCGCGGCGATATGTCCAAACAGATGATGCTCAACGCCCTCCATTTCGGCGACTGCGGGACGCGCGGATATCACACGTAAATCGCGATAGACCTGCATAGAATCGGCGTTTATGACCTCGCCATCCAAACGCTTGGCCAGCGCGACAGAGAGCGCTGACTTGCCACTCGCGGTTGGACCATGAATTAGGATTGCAGGCTTCATAGGATTAGTCGTAAGAAGCAGGCCGCTAAGCGTAAAGCCAGGAATGCTGCGATGACCGACAATTCTCCTCGCTCCTCACATGTCGCGACAGCTGTCGCTCCGGTGAGTCACGGCTTTATGAAACTTGGCGCCAAGCTCGAGTCTGCTTGCCACGAGGCGGAACTGACTCAAACCAGCCAGGTCAGGCTTTTGGGGGCGGAAGAGAAATGGGCAGCGGTCGAGATCGCGGTCTCGATTGGTGACGCAGATATTCAAACCGTTCGCGCGCAACTGCGTGATACGTTTGCTGGGACCGCGGATGTTGCCCTCCTCCCAGTCCGCAATCGCAAGAAACGGCTGCTGATTTCAGACATGGATTCAACCATTATCCAGCAAGAGTGTCTTGATGAGCTAGCGGCCTATGCGGGCCTGAAAGACGAGATTGCCGCAATCACAGCGCGCGCCATGGCGGGCGAATTGGACTTCGAAGGCGCGCTCACCGAGCGGGTGGGAAAGCTGAAAGGCCTATCCTTAGACGCGCTTGGCCAGTGCTATGACGAGCGGATTACTCTGATGCCGGGCGGCTCCACCCTCACAGCAACCATGACAGCGAACAGCGCTTATTGCCTCTTGGTGTCCGGCGGGTTCACTTATTTCACGAAACGAGTTGCCGAAGCCGCAGGTTTCCAGGGAGATCGCGGCAATGTCTTGCTTGATGATGGCGCCGCGCTGACCGGCGAAGTCGGAAGGCCCATCCTAGGGCGCGAGGCGAAACTGGATGCGCTAGACGATGCCGCCTTCGCCAATGGGCTCAACCGCCAAGATGCCGTGGCGATGGGCGATGGGGCGAATGATCTCGCCATGATTGAAGCGGCGGGCCTGGGCCTTGCTGTGCACGCAAAACCAATCGTCGCCGAAGCCGCTGATGCCGCAATCAATGTCACCGATTTGACGACGGCGCTTTATTTCCAAGGCTATTCAGACAGCGAAATCGTCTGGCGCAGTTAGAGTCTAGCCGCGTACATCCACGTCGATGGCTTGGAACCGTGTTTGCTGGTTCCGGTAGACCCTCACCAAGAGCGGCTGACCTTCACGACCGGCGGCTTGATCCATCGCCACAAGAGCGTCTTCGGGGGTTTCAACAACCTCGAACGCCATTTCCATGACGACATCCCCTTTGCGCAGCTTACCAAAGCTTGGTCCGCGTGGAGAAACAGAGCGCACCAAAACGCCGCTAATATCAGCTGGAATGCGATAGCGACGCCGCTCATCTTCCGTCAGCTCAACAAAATCAACCCCAAGCAGATTGTCGGTCAGTGTGCTTTCAGTGTCGATCACCTCTTCTTCATCGGTGTCGTCGTCTGCATTCAACTCACCAAGCTCGAACTCGACCAAGATCGTTCGACCATCTCTGATGATTTCAACTTCGACCGACTTACCGATTTCTGTATCCGCAACGATCAAGCTGAGCGCCCGCTCATCTTTGACTTGGCGGCCGTCGAAATTGACAATCAGGTCGCCGATTTCAAAGTTGGCTTTTGAGGCTGGCCCGTCATCGGTGATGCGGGTAATGATGACGCCCGTGCCTTCGTCCAAGCCATAGGCTTTGGCGAGATCTCTATCCGCGTTTTGAATGTTCACCCCGAACCAGCCGCGGCGGGCTTTACCGAATTCAATCAGCTGCTCGCTGATCTGGCGGGCGAGATTGGAAGGAATCGAAAAGCCAAGCCCAACCGAGCCCCCGGTCGGCGTAATGATCGCTGTGTTCACGCCGAGCACTTCGCCATTTAGATTAAACAGCGGCCCACCCGAATTGCCCGAATTAATCGCGGCATCGGTTTGGATATAATTGTCGTAATTGCCCGATTGAATGTCACGGTTTCGCGCCGACACGATGCCGACGGAGACAGATCCACCAAACCCAAACGGGTTACCAATCGCCATCACCCAATCGCCGACTTGGGCGCTTTCACTATCTGCCCATTCGACAAACGGAAACGGTTCGTCCCGTTCGACTTTGAGCACAGCGATATCAGTCGCTTCATCGGTTCCGATCAGCTCGGCTCGCAGCGTGCGGCCATCAGCGAACACGGCATTGATCTCATCCGCACCGGTAATCACATGGTCGTTCGTGACAATCAGGCCATCGGCTGAAATCACGAAGCCTGAACCCAATGCGCCTTCTTGACTAAAGCCTTCAGGATCACGACCAAAAAACGGATTGAACTCGCTGAGCGGTTCACCGTCTTCAAACATTGGCAAATCATTGGCGATGACTTTTGAAGTGGTGATGTTCACCACCGCTGGCATTAATTGCTTCGACAGCTGGGTGAAACTATCAGGACGCGCTTGATGGTCCTGCGTGTCTGTGCGCTCAAGGATATCCGACAAGGATTGTCCAACCGCGGGATGGGCGGCGAGCATGACAAGAGCAAGGGCAGAGACGGTCTTACGCATCAAACGGTTCTCCTAAGGATGTAACACATCTTATCCCTAACTAAGGCGTTATCTGGGCAGCGTGCAAGCCTTTCTCACCCGCCAAACCTCACCATTACGTAAAGGATCAGCCCACCAATCGCCATCGACCATAGACCTGATTGGCGGATCGTCGCTTCCGGCATCTCTGAAAGCCAAGCGCCAAAGCGTTTCATGGCGTCCGGCATGCCTGCATAGATCGCCCCCTCAAGCAGGAACCACATGCCAATGCCCGCCAGAATTATTGTGAGCATTTTCGCCGCTCCCGAATCAAAAGCCCCGCCGCAGCATAGGCTGGGCGGGGCTCAGTGAATATGGCTATTTTACCTAACGCCGTGCTGTGCCGTTGACACGCGCTTGGTCGATAAACTCGTCACAGATGCCGAGATTATCTGGTCCAACCACCAATTGCGTGCCTTGCGTGAAAGCCTGCTCACAGGCGATCAAGGCGCGTTGGAAGCGGAAGAATTCACGATCTTGCTCATAGGCTTCAGCGTAAATTTCGTTCCGTTGCGCGTCGCCCTCACCTCGAATTTGCTCCGACTCTCGACGGGCTTCCGCCAGCAAGACTGTCCGTTCACGTTCGGCTTCCGCACGAACAAGCTTCGCGCGCTCGTCACCTTCGGCTCGAATTTGCTCGGCCTGCTGGTTTCGGGTTGCAGCCATCCGGTCGAACACGCGTTGGGATACATCTGGCGGCAGGTCGACACGCTTGATCCGAACGTCGATAATATCAATGCCGCGTCCCGCAATCGCGGTGCTTAGCTCGTCACGAATTTGATCCATCAACTCAGAACGCTGACCAGAGATAATCTCTTCTGGTAATTTATTACCGAGCGCGTTTCGGATTTGCGTATCGGTGAATCGAAGCAGCTGATTTTGCGCTTCGCGCTGCGTGCCCAATCGCTGATAGAACGCTAGGGGTTCTGAAATCCGCCAACGCACAAAGGCGTCAACAATCAGCTGCTCTTGGTTTGACGCGAAGACTTCGATGTCTGGAACGTCCAAGCCAAGGTTTCGCTTATCATAAGTGACAACAGATTGAACGAATGGGATCTTAAACTTGAGCCCCGCCTCGTCTGTGCCAGGTTCATTGTAGGCTTCCACCGCCGCACCAACTTGCAGCACCAAAGATTGCTGGCGTTGGTCAACGATGAAGAATGAATTGAGCACTGCAACAAGCGCAGCGATCACAGCAACAATGCCAATAACTCCAAACGGTTTCATGACTAATTCCCTCCGCCGCTTCGGTTGACCCGGTCCAGGGGCAAATATGGCACCGCACCAGAATCACTATCGAGGATCAGCTTGTCTGTTCTGTTCAGAACACGCTCCATCGTCTCAAGATACATACGCTCTCGCGTGACTTGCGGCGCTTTTCTATATTCGTTCAAGATCTGCACAAAGCGATCGGCTTCACCCGTCGCATCGGCGATCACACGATCTCGATAGGCTTGCGCTTGCTGCAGAATTTGCTGCGCTTCACCACGCGCCCGCGGAACAATATCGTTGGCGTAGCGATTGGCTTCTTGGACCAGACGCTCGGCATCCTGACCGGCATTGATAACGTCGATAAAGTCTGCGCGAACCGGAGCTGGCGCCAGTGCTTCTTGGATCTCAACGTTTTCGATCTGAACCCCTGCGCCATAATCGGCGAGCAATTCTTGAAGCTGATCCCGGACAATTCTCGCGATCTCACCACGGCCAGTGGTCAGCACCGCATCAAGGGTCGACTTACCAACCACTTCACGCATGACACTTTCCGCGGCCGCTTTTACCAACGGCGTGCCGTTATCGATGTTGAGAATGAAATCCTGCGGATTTTCACCATCATAATACCAGAACACGCGGAACTGGACGTCGACAATGTTCTCATCGCCCGTCAGCATCAAGCTTTCAGCCTGATTGATCCCGATCTGCGTGTCTTGTTGACGCTCAGATGGCAACACTTCGTGGGTTTCGATTGGCGCTGGCAGATGGACGTGCAGGCCTGGTGCGAAGTTCTTTTGGTACTCTCCAAACCGGAACACTGCGGCCCGCTCGCCTTCGTCTACGATTACGACACCAGTGGCCAACCAAGCCACTAAGGCCACGACGCCGAGAACCAAGAAACCGCCTGGTCCTAGATTTGGGCCGCCTCGACCGCCACCGCCGCCACCGCGACCGCGGCGTGAGAAACGTTCCTGCATTTTGCGCATTTGCTCTTCAATATCGGAGCCGCCGCCCTGACCGCCGCCACCGCCGCCGGGTCGTCCCCAGGGAGAGCCGCCGTCGCCATTGCCGCCAGAACCGCCACTGCCCCACGGCCCGCCATTGGCCTTGGGAGGCTCGTCGCCATTTCCACTATTATCGTTCCAGGGCATTGCCCCTCCTTTTGGTCACACCAGATCTCTGGCTTTTTATCTCTCTGGTGCCTATTTGCGTTCTATCGGCCCCTTCATCAAGGACATAGCCCATGTTTTGGGACAAGAAAGAGCGTATTCCTCTATCAGATGCGACAATAAGGACTGCCCTCGGGTCACCAGAATGGCTCTCAGGGGTTCGAATCGGTGAGAATGGTCAAGTAACTCTCGTCATCGAAACCAGCGCTGACGATCTCGCATCCGCCGAGAAAATCCGCATCGATGCAGAGGCACTGACCGCAACAATCGATGGCGTTACCGATGTCCGAACCGTCCTCACTACGGAGGCAGCGCCCGGTACAGCAAGTCCGCCAAGCGTGCCAATCCATGCCAGCGCACGGCGCGTTAAAAAAGGGGCGCGCCTGTCTGATGAGGCGCTGTCTCAAGGGCAACCGGACCAAACCTCCCAAATTGCGCCGATTGAAGGGATTTCGCGGATCCTGGTCGTGGCCAGCGCGAAAGGCGGGGTCGGTAAATCCACCGTTTCGGTGAATCTGGCGGCAAGCTTTGCGAAACAGGGATTGCGCGTGGGGCTGCTAGACGCGGACATATATGGCCCCTCCATCCCAACCATGCTCGGCGTACCTGACGCCAGCCCTGACAGCGACGCGAACCAGAAGCTCGTCCCAGTTGCCGCGCATGGCATTGAGACCCTATCCATCGGTTTTCTCACAGATCCTGATGCGCCTATGATCTGGCGCGGGCCAATCGTGCAATCCGCGATCACGCAAATGCTCAATGACGCGGCATGGGGCACGCGCGAGAATCCATTGGACTTGCTGATCATCGACACACCGCCCGGCACCGGCGAAGCGCAGCTCACTCTGGCGCAACGTGTGCCTGTCGACGCCGCGGTGATCGTCACCACTCCGCAAGAAGTAGCACTTGCTGATGTTCGCCGCGGAGCCGCCATGTTTGCTAAGACCCACGTGCCAGTTCTTGGCATCATCGAAACGATGAGCTGGTTTGAAGACCCTGCTGGGACGAAACACTATTTGATGGGGCAAGGCGGCGGCAACGACATGGCACGCGCGCTTGGCTTACCGCTGCTCGCCCAGATCCCGATGGTCCAGAGCATTCGCGAGGGCGGAGACCAGGGCACTCCTGCCGCCTTAGATGACGGCCCTGTCGGCGCGCTCTTCACATCTGTTGCCCGAGAAGTCGCGCTCAGCCTCGATGCGCTGCAAACCAAACCCGCCCCGAATATTGTTTTTGAAGATTAGAGGCAATTAACGCCCTGATCGATCAAATTTCATAGATCAAATGAACCGTGATTTCGGACTTTCCTTGTACAGGTGCTACAAGGGACTTTAGTAATGCTGAGTACGTCATCACGTTTACACACTGCTGTTTATGCGATCCTACTGTCGGTCGTATTGATTAGCGCGACTGTGCATTTCACGGCATTCATAGCGCCGTATCTGACGGCGTATGGAATTAATACGGTAACTTATACGGCCGTTATCGCTTCGTGTGTGCTGGCGCCGCCCGCGTCAATCATCATGGCGATCTACTCCCACAAATTGATCAAAGTCCAAGAGCAATTGCTCGAGCTTGCGACCACAGATCCACTTACCGGTTTGCTGAATCGCCGCGCCTTTGCGCATCGATATGATCGTGAATCTGCGCGCTATCGCCGAACCAACCGGCCGCTCTCGCTTCTCTTGATTGATCTCGATTATTTCAAAACAATCAATGACAAGCACGGCCATGCAGGTGGCGACGCCGCGCTAAAGATACTCTCAGACCATTTGCGAACAACCTGTCGCTATGGAACAGACGATGTCGCGCGTTGGGGCGGCGAAGAGTTTGCCGTCTTGCTCTCAGATTCAGGCCATCAATCTGCATTGCGCGCCGCAGAACGCCTGCGTCGCCAAATCGAGACGCTGCAGCTTGCTTTCAATGATGTTCCGATCCGATTGCAGGCCAGTATCGGAGCGATCGTTTGCCGCAAAGATGAACCGCTCGAGCAAGCGGTACAGCGCGCGGATCTCTGTTTGCGCCAGGCCAAGGATTTAGGCCGCAACCGGGTCATGGCTTATCCTGAAGAGCTTATGAGCACGCCTGACGAGAACGCCTCAGTCGCCTAGCCGATCAGGCACCCACATTCCTTAAAGCCTTCGGTGAAGTTCGATCAATCGATCGAAACTTTGGTTTACGTGTTTTTGAAATAACCACCTGCGTCGGCGCGATCCTGCGCTGCGAACGAAGGGCCACCGAATGCAGGGCTTAGCGCTCTATCGTGTTGAAGATTACCAGCTGCGCATTCGCGGAGCCTCGGATGGGCTGTTAGATTTGTCTGACCCGTTCCTCACCATGGCGTTTGTGGGACCTAAGCGAAAACCCATTCGAATTACCGAAAATTTGAAGATCTTTGCCTGGCGGATCAAACGCCACACATTTGTCGACGGCTATGCCCCGCCGATTAGTGTCAGTGCTTGCCTCACCCCAGCCTTTCAGGTCACCGCAAAAGGTCTCATTCGGACCGACCACGCAGACGCGACGTTCGCACAATTGAAGAAACTCGGCACCGGGCCGTATATGATCGAGATCGAAGCGCAGGAGCTGGCAACGGATCTTAAACTGCGTGACGCTTTAGAGATCGATCTCTACTAGATTTTGGAATTAAGGCACCGGGCGAAAGAAGCCGTTAATGGTGAGCCGCCCTCGCAATGGGTCAGACGGCAGCGGTTCCGCATTGTTGATCACGCCGCTATGGAGCGACACGCCTGGATACAGAATCAGACTGTTAAAGGCGCCGCCAAGCTCAGTCAGCTTCTCAAAATGCGGAGCGCCATCTTCGATGTACTGGGCGGGCGGTAGCCCTGTCTTTTGTACGCCGCGCTCTAGCGCCGTCTTGTAAGTCGGATATCGCGGCTCGGTTACGCATTCAAATCCCGTCTCGAGGTGGCGATAGAATCCTGTCCCGCCATGAGCAGTTCGGTTCAAGTAAATCATCACCGCGAGCTGGTTTTCATCAAAGCCGTCAAAGTGCGGCAGGCGCTGGATCGGCGTGAGACGTTCTTTGGGCGTCGTCACGATAGAGTACCAAGCCTGACCTACCCAGTTCATTTTCGGCCGCCCGAGATTCGCCGCTGCGAGTCTAGAAACCGTTTCGCACAGGGCCGACAGCAATGCACTTTCGACCTGCGCTCGAAGACCCGGATAGTGCGGATTGATGTGCGCATATCTCTGCTCGGCAGCTGTCGAAATCACCGCATTTGGCTGTTTGAAAACCTCAGAAACTTCGACGATTTTCGTCTCTTCTCGTCCGATCTGGACGAGACTTGAATTGGAGAGGCTCAACTCAAACGCGCTCAAAGTGAATCCCCAATAAAAACAGGCAGATAAAACTGGCCCTTGGCGGCTTTCGCGATCTTAAAAAACTGCTACAGTTTGGGATAGATGCAACCTGCGAATAACTGCAAATCTCGGTGAAGTACAGATGACGGCCTCAAACAATTCGATCGAAAAAATTGTGATTGTTGGCGGCGGATCTGCCGGCTGGATGACGGCCGCCGCTTTAGCCAACGATTTGGGCCAATCTTGCGAGATCACATTGATCGAGTCTGAAGCCATCGGCACGGTCGGCGTGGGCGAGGCAACGATCCCGCCCATTCGCTATTTCAATCAGCGCCTGGGCATAGATGAAGCGACCTTTGTCCGCGAAACACATGGCTCGTTCAAGCTCGGCATTGAGTTCATAGATTGGTCGCGGATCGGCCACGCCTATTTCCATCCATTCGGACATTATGGCGCTGAGTTCGATAATGTCCCATTTTATCAACATTGGATGCACGAGCATTTGAAAGGAGATCCGACGCCAATCGATGATTATTCGATGGCCTGGGCTGCGTCGAAGGCTGGAAAATTCAGCCACCCGCTGGCCGATCGACGCAATGTGCAATCTCGCTTTGACTACGCCTATCACTTCGACGCAACGCTCTATGCCGCGTACTTACGAACCTATGCGGAGGCCCGCGGCGTGACCCGAATTGAAGGGCGCGTAACCTCTGCAGAACAGGCCCCCGAAAATGGCTTCCTCAAATCAGTAACCATGGAAGATGGACGGAGCTTTGTAGCGGATCTGTTTGTGGACTGCTCAGGCTTCTTCGGTCTCTTGATCGAGAAGACACTTCAGACCGGCTATCAAGATTGGTCTCATTGGCTGCCCTGCAACCGCGCCGTTGCCGCTCCTTGCGAAAAGACGTCAACGACCATTCCATATACAAAATCCACCGCCAAAAGCGCGGGCTGGCAATGGCGGATCCCGCTCCAGCATCGCACCGGCAATGGTTATGTTTATTGCAGTGAGCATTTGGAGGCAGATCAGGCCGAAGCTGTCCTGCTCTCTTCTCTAGATGGCACGCCGACGGCCGACCCGAAGCATCTTCGCTTCATAACAGGTCGCCGCAACAAGTTTTGGAATAAAAACTGCGTCGCCATTGGCTTGTCTGCGGGCTTTATGGAACCCCTAGAATCGACCAGTTTACACCTCATTCAGTATGGCATCATGCGGCTGCTCGCGCTATTTCCGAGCAAATCTATGTCGCCTTTGCTGGCTGAAGAATATAACGCGCTTACCATCGCAGAATATGAGCGAATTCGCGACTTCCTGATCCTGCACTACACCGCCACCAAACGAGACGATTCAGAGTTTTGGCGCTATTGCGCGAACATGCCAATTCCGGATCGGCTTCAGTATAAAATCGACCATTTCCGGTTGCACGGGATGGTCGTCTCCGATGAGCGAGAACTGTTTCACAATCCGAGCTGGATCGCAGTCTATCTTGGCCAAGATATCGTCCCTGAACGCGCGCCGGCAATAACGCATCATCGAGAGGGGATTCCTGTGCAAGATCGGATGCGTGCGATCCTCGAAGCGATGACCCAAGCCGTAGACGCAATGCCCACCCATGAGGCGTTCATAGATGACTATTGCAAATCTGCTTTGCAGTGAGCGTCGATAAAGTCTTGATGCTGCGGCAGCTCATTTGTGGCGCGCGCGATCAGTTTTTGGACGTCTTTTAGAAACGCAATGAGCTGTTCAGATGAGAGCCGGTTTGCCATTGCGTGAAAGCTCTTTGGCACAAGGCCTTGGCCGACCATCACTTGCACCCAGCTCGACTCGCGAAACAAATCTTCAACGTCTTTGTAGAGCAAGCCATTGTTTGAAAAGAGCGCCATTTTCTCCGTCAAACTATCTGGCACAGACATGTTTTTACAATAGCGCCAAAATTCAGAATCCTCACGATCTGTACGGTGATAATGGAGGATCAGGAAATCCCGAATAAGCTCATATTCGTGGCCAACTTGGCGATTATATTCACGCTCAGTCGACGGATCGAATCCCTTATCCGGGAACAGTTCAATCAGTTTCGAGATGTTTGATTGAATGAGGTGGATGGAGGTCGATTCTAAGGGCTCCAAAAATCCACTCGCTAGCCCCAGCGACACACAGTTATTGTGCCAAAACTTCTGGCGTCGTCCGGTTGTAAATCGCAAGCGTTTCGGCTCGCCCATCGGAGCGCCATCAAGGTTTGAGAGCAAGAGCTCAGTCGCCCGATCTTCGCTGGTAAACTGCTCGCTAAAGACATGCCCGTTTCCCGTACGATGCTGCAGCGGGATCCGCCATTGCCAACCCGCCTCATGGGCTGTGGCTTTTGTGTAAGGCAATAGCGGCTGGGTGCTCTCGCAGCCGACGGCAACCGCGCCATCACAGGGCAACCAGCGCGACCAATCCTGATACTCAACGCCAAGGGCCTGACCGATCAGCAATCCGCGGAACCCAGAACAGTCGATAAATAGGTCGGCCGAAATCGTCTCACCACGTTCTAGCGTTACTGACTCGATGAACCCGGTTTCAGGCGTCAGCAGCACATCAACGACTTTCCCCTCGATGCGCGTAACGCCGTTCGCTTCTGCATGTTTGCGAAGATAGCGCGCATAGAGCCCAGCATCGAAATGAAAAGCGTAAGCGAGGCCCGTCATCGAGGTCTTTCCGACGCGGTCTAACCGGCCAAACTTGTTCGAATAAGCGGCTTTGTGATGAAGAGAATAGTCCCAAAGGTTTTCAGAGCCGCCTTCAGCGCGACCACGGAGCCAATAATGATGAAAATGCAAGCTTGCGAGATTTATCCCAGCATCTCCAAACGTGTGTAGATAACGCTCGCCGACATGGCCCCAATTATTGAATTCTATGCCGAGCTTGAACGTCCCGTTTGTTTCACGGACAAACTCATATTCATTCAGTCCAAGCGCGCCATTCAACCGGCGGATTTGAGGGATCGTCGCCTCACCAACACCAACCGTTCCAATGGCTTCCGATTCGATCAGCGTAATTTTGACGGCGCTGCCTAACAGGCGCGCCATCGCAGCCGCGGCAATCCATCCGGCTGTTCCTCCGCCAACAATGACGACATTTTCAATATGTTGGTTTTGCATCCGTCCGTCTTAGCCCGCCCAATCCTTTCCGCCCAGAGCCCACGCGCCCCAAAAAAAAGAAGAGGCCCGCTCGAAAGCAGGCCCCTTCGGGAGGATCCTAACGCTTACTTGGTTAGAATTTCTTAGAGACCGTAATATTGTAGGTCGTGCCGTATTCTTCGTGACGACTTGGGAAGACGACGCTTGGGTCGGCGGTTTCCGCTTCGGTCACGAATGGCTCGTTGGTGAGGTTAAACACTTCAAAATTCACACCGAAACCTTCAAGCGGGCCACTGTCCCATTCGTAACCGATTTGAAGATCGACGATCGTTTCGTCGCGCGCTTCGGCGCCGGTCAATGAACCGTCAAACTGCGGTACTTCTGACAGGAAGCCTGAACGATGACGCGCACTGATGCGTGACCGCCAGCCATGGTTCTCATAATAGATATCACCCGACCAGACATTGTCAGAGTAACCAGGAATGCGAATGTCGCTCCCTGTGATCGCTCCAGACAGGCTACTATCCGCATAGGTATAGCTGGCATTAAAGCCGAAGCCTTCAAACTGCTGGGGCAGGTAATCATCAAGACTCATACGAAGCGTGGCTTCGATCCCGGTGATCGAGCCATCAGAAATATTTTCCGGGAAGCTGGTCACAGCCGTGGCAACTTGCGGATTGGCTGCGACGAACGCATCCAGTGCCGGGATACCAATCGATGTCAGCTGTTCCGTAATGTCTAACGTATCGGATGCCGTTTCGACCCAGTCAGAAAGCTCTTTATGGAATACGGCCACAGAAACCGCGGTCGTAGGTCCAAAATATTTCTCGAACGACACATCGAACGATGTCGACTGGTATGGTTCCAGCTGCGGGTTACCGCCACTAATGTTGAAACAAGCATTTGTCGGAAGCGTGAAGCCGCTCAAAGAATCTGGAACGAAATCGCCATCCGTATCCGCACACACTTGATTATTGATGCTAACGGTCTGATTGGCAGCCAAATTGTCCAAGCGTGGGCGCGTCACAGTCTTCGCTGCAGCGAGCCGCAAGAAGGTGTCTGGAGACACTTCGAATGACAAGTTTGCACTTGGCAAGAAGTAGTTTTCAGATGTTCCCAGCGTTTGTTGGCGCTCGCCCCCGCCCTGCAGCTTGGCCGTCGAGGATTGATCGACGTCTTGATACTGGAACCCGACATTACCAAACACCGGAACACCATTAAACTCGCTGGCGATTTCTGCCATCGCATAGAAAGTGGTGATTTCCTCTTCAACAACCCATTCGGTATCGAAGGTCGCTTTCTCGAGGTTGTAAGTGCCGTCTGTCAGGAAGCTGGATGGATCATAAGCGATGATGTCCAAACCAATGTTTCCGGAATTTGTTGACCCAAGAATGCGGTTGGCCGGGATGGCTAATTCGCCATTCACGAAGCTTGAGCCAGCACGAATGAAGTTCTCGTTTGAATCAAATGTCTTTTCACGATCTGTAAACAGAAGGCCCGCTTTCACACCGCTGAAGATATTGCCATCAAGCTCATACTCAGCTTCGAGGCGAAGCTGGTTGAGCTCGTCTTCGATCTTTGGCTCTTTAATGAAGCCGACTTGGCCCCAGCCGCCTGGATCCGTCAAAACGACAACGCCGGGGTCTGTGTAGTCTAGACCGGACGCAATGCCATATTCGCCATCTTCATCAAACCCGAAACCAAGTGTATCTGTCGGTCCGGCCCCAGCGAACCCGGTACCAGCGTAGGATTCATAATCGATATCGTTCCGGTCAAGCGTCGAACGCGCATAGTCACCCGTCACCTTCAAACGATCCGAAACCTGGTAAGAACTGTTTAAACCGATCGCGAAGATCTCAGCTGTGTTGCCCTCGGTATCGGTCCGCAGGAACGTCGTGACATTGTTATAAGTCGCCGCATCGGCAAATCCGCTCGTACCAGCAGCGCCTTGGAATTGCGCGGAAGACCAAGAGGCGATCGGGGTTTCGACACCGCGGAAAATACCAGCGTCTTCTGTATCTGTGTAGAACGCGTCGATGGTTGTTTGCCAGCGATCGTTAGGCTCAAACTGCAAAGCACCCGCGACTGATGTGCGCTCGAATTCGCGAGACACGACGCCGGTCCGTGGATTGTCACTCGGATAAACCAAACCCGTTGCTGGATCGATTGAGGTTTGACCGCTATTTGTTTTCAGCTCGCGCGACGTGAATTGTGTCGGATTCGATTGGATCGTCGCCGCAAGCGACCAACCAATTGTGCCATTCTCGTTTTGATCAATGTAAGATCCAAATAAACGATAGCCGTCCTCATCAAAATCTGGGTTTGGTTGATCGTTGTCGTTGAACACGTACTTGCCGGAAACGTTGAGTTTGCGTTCTGTGTAATCCAGCGGACGCACGGTACGCAGATCAACCGCGCCAGCGATACCGGTTGCAGCAAGTGACGCATCCGGAGTCTTATAAACAACGCCTTGAGCAACCAACTCTGATGGAAACTGGTCGAACTCTACGCCGCGATTGTTACCGGCGGAAACAACTTCGCGGCCATTCCACAGTGCCAAGGAGAAATCAGGGCCGAGGCCGCGGATTGAGATTTGCTGTGAGCGGCCGCGCACACGTTGCGCTGTGACACCTGGCAAGCGTGCGAGCGAGTCAGCGATCGAGAGGTCCGGCAACTTCCCGATATCTTCCGCCGAAATAGCTTCGACAATCGAGGTCGCATTTTTCTTTGCGTTCAATGAGTTTTGGATCGAACCGCGGATACCGGTGACGGTGACCACGTCAAGCGTTGCTTGCTCATCTTCTGCATCGTCGCCGGCGGCGTCTTGCGCATAGACCGGTACGCTTGCAACAAGCGCCAATGCCGCCGTGCCCAGCAACCAACTCTTCTTATTCGTGAATGTCGTTTTCAATTCTTCCTCCCTAAATTCGCACACAGGAAATATGGCACTCCGCCACTTTCTGACCGTGCCTACCTATTGCAAATTTATGAAAACGCCAAGCCCTTTTGCTGGATTGTTATGCATTTTGGAGAGGCGGCTGTGGCGAAAATGCATCATTTTTGATCACAACACCCAGTATTATTCGCTATGACGTATAGCAAACCCGCCAATTTGCTGGGACACCGATGCGATTGAGACCCCTTGCAAGAATATGCAAAATTTTGCAAAATAATCGCAAATTCATGAAATTCCACTCGCTGAGCGAGTGCTAAGGCGCCCCACATGACGCGCGAATGATCAATTCGGCGGGAATCCGATCATTATCCGGGCCGCGATGACCGGACGAATCAAGCAGTTTGGACACTAAAACGCGGCCTGCTTTGCTCGTGTCCTGATCAATCGTGCTAAGCGGCACTTCAGCATAAACCCCGAATGGGACATTATCATAACCGACAATTGCGATGTCTTCGGGGACCGACAAGCCAGCCCGCCGAATCGCCTGCATCGCGCCGAGCGCAATCAAGTCACTCGCGGCGAAAATCGCGTCGAATTCCATCTTTTCCGCGATCAAGGTTTCGACAACCGCTCGCGCCGACGCAACTTGGAAATGAGAGGGAACAACGAGGCGGTCATCATAAGTCAGCCCTGACAACTCCAATCCCTCGCGATACCCGCGCATCCGGCGCGCGATTTCGGGGGCATCGGAATCTCCTAGGAACACGATCTTCTTACGCCCAAGGCGCGCGAGATGCGAGGCCGCTCGCCGACCCCCGGCAATATTGTCACTTCCGACGGAGCAATAAGACTGCTCCGGAAAAGACGCGCCCCAAACGACAAAACGATCTTCCACTTCAGAAAGCCGGTTAAACGCCTCGTGCAATGTCGATTGCCCTAGGAAGATCACGCCGTCCGACCGGCTTGTCGACATTGCAGTCGCCAACTCATCATAAGACGATGGCGCAATATAGCTGAGAAGGATATCGCATCCGCGCTCTCGGGCGGCATCACCGATACCTGCAAGCAGTTCAAAAAAGAACGGATCCGCCATACGCCCTTCGCGGCTTTGCGGCCGCGGCACCACGATCGAAATCGTCGCGTTGGCACCAATTGGACCCGCCGGCATATAGGCGCGAAAGGGATAATCGAGCTCTCGCGCAAGCTTCCAAATCTTCTGCTTAGTCCGAACGTTGACGGCAGGACTATCATTGAGCGCACGCGAGGCGGTCGAGATCGACACCCCAGCCTGCTTCGCCAGATCTTCGAGACGGGTGGTCGGTTTAGTCTCCATGGCTCACTCCTTTATCAGGTCGGGCGAACCCATACCCCAACACGTCCTGGAACAGCCTGATCCTGTAACAAATCTTCCTTAAGAGGCCTTGAAGACAACACCAAACTTCCTGAAGAAACAACGCCCTCGGGGATCGCAATCGGCGCATCGCCAAAATTGAACAAGGCAACAATCTCTCCTTCAGACGATGCACGCCGCAGGATTAAAGCCGTGTCTTGCTCCGTTTTTTCGAACGTCATGCGCCCGGTTATCAGCGCCTGATGGCGTTTGCGCACACTAAGGGCCTCCGCTGTAAAGCGCAGCATGCTGTCATTGCCCTGCTGCTGATCAACCGCGAGCTTGGTGTGCTCTGGATCCACCGGCAACCATGGTTCGTGAGATGAAAATCCTGCATGCGGCTTCGACGCCTGCCACGGGATCGGGGTTCGCGCACCATCTCGCCCCAAGGTCTTCGGCCAGTTCATAATCGCCTCCGGATCTTTGAGATGCGAAAATGGAACATTGGCTTGCGGCAGCCCAAGTTCTTCCCCTTGATAGATGATCGGATTACCGCGCAGGGTCAGCAAAAGCAGCATATAGAGACGCGCCATATCATCGCGCTGATCATTTGGCGCCCAACGCGTCACGGCACGGGGCGCATCATGATTGGAGAAGGCCCAGCTCGGCCACCCCTCCTCCGCCGACTGATCCCACAAGTTCGCTGATTTCTGCACGCGCTCCGCACCTAGTTTTGGCGCATATAAGAAATCGAAATTGTAGGCTGAGTTCAAACGCGCTTCGCCTTCTGTGAAAGCCTTCATTTCAGCGATCGGGTCAGGCCCGCCGACTTCGGCGACGGTAAACGTCCCAGGATACTCATTTAGCATCTCACGAAACGCTTCAATAAAGCCGACGATTTCCGGCTGAGACATATTATATTTGTGAAGCTGCATATCGAATGGTCGGGTCGCCTCATGCGCCTGCACGCCGGATGGTGGATTGTCTCGCAGCGCGCGGTCATGCATGCCAAAATTGAGCGCATCAAGCCGGAACCCGTCGACGCCGCGATCAAGCCAGAAACGTCCGGCTTCTATCAAAGCAGCTTGAACTTCCTCATTATAGAGATTGAGATCAGGCTGCTCTTTCAGAAAATTATGGAAGTAATATTGACCCCGGCGCGCATCCCATTCCCAGCTCGCGCCACCGAAAACTGATTGCCAATTATTTGGCGGAGACCCGTCGACTTGCGGATCCGCCCAGACATACCAATCCGCGCGCGGATTATGCCGACTAGATCGACTTTCAATGAACCAATCATGATGGTCAGAAGTGTGCGAATAGACTTGGTCGATAATCACTTTCAGACCGAGCGCGTGCGCCTTTTCGACGACCGCATCAAAGTCCGCAAGCGTTCCGAAAATTGGATCAACACCGCAAAAGTCAGCAACGTCATACCCATAGTCAGCCATCGGCGAAGTGAAGAATGGCGAGATCCAAATCCCGTCGACGCCGAGCGACGCGATGTGATTCAACCCACGCAGCACCCCGCGCAAATCACCAATCCCGTTGCCATTCGTATCGCGAAAGCTGCGCGGATAGATTTGGTATATGACCGCACCTTTCCACCAAGGCAGATCAGACATCGCGCTCGTCTCGATTGCATCAGGTGACTCTGAGATATCCACCATTACTCGGCCCCAAACTCTGTTTTACAGACAACGACGTCCAATGCCGGGATCGACATCGCATAGCTTCCTGGCGCCCGCACATTCACTTGGCATTGACCTAACAAAGCGGAAAATGTCGACGCCCGACCATCTACGGCGACATTGATTTTTTGCGGCTGATCTTCGGCATTTATAGCTACCACAATCTCAGTTCCGGCCTCATAATCAATCCGCGAAAACGCAAACACACTATCTTCGCGATGGGCGATCCGGGTGAATTGCTTACCCCGCCGCAATGCGCTTTCACGCGTTCGGATATCGGCAAAGGATTTGATCGCAAGATAGAGCGGGTGCTGAGTATCGAAATTACTTTCCGCCGTTGTGGCCTCCGTCGCGATCAGGTCATTGTCATTGTAGAGATCTGTTTGGCTTGGGAACATGTTCTCGCGCGCCAGCCGGTCGCCGCCATCTGAGACAAAGCCTTGCTCGTCGCCATAATAGACAGTCGGCACACCTCGGCCGAAGAACATCAGCGCATTGGCGAGCCGGACCCGCGCGAACAATTCCTCATCGCTCATTTCGGGATTGGCCTTGCGCAAGAACCCCGCGAACCGGCCCATATCGTGATTGCCTAAGAAGGTCGGCAATTGGCGCGCGGTCTCTTCGCCTTTGTCATAGATCACATCGGCCCGATAAAGCTCTTCCATGTGCAGACCTGGCTTACCCTCGACAATCAGGCCGTGCGCGCTCGACTGAAACGCAAAGTCTAGAACCGTCGGCAATCCGGCATTAGTCGTAAACCGCGCGAGATCTTGCGGTTTCTGGCCGTCGACATAGACCTCTCCAAACATGTGGAAATGGTCGATGCCGAGGTCGGCGGCATGCTCCAGGATCGCTGGCGCAAAACTTTGCCAAAATTCATCGCGAACATGTTTGGCAGTATCGATCCGGAAGCCGTCGACATTGTAGGCGCTGATCCAATCCTTATAGATCTCAATCATACCTTCGAGCACCCGGGGATGCGCGGTATTGAGATCATCAAGCCCGGCGAAATCGCCATAGAGTGAGTCCTCGTCGACGAAGTCAGTATCACCGCGATTGTGATAATAGATCGGGTCGTTCAGCCATTCTGGGACCTTTACGCCTTCAAACTGCTCCGGCACGAACGGCGTATAGGCCCAGCTCGCCTCGGTGAGTTTGGAAAAATTCTCGACCGTTTGATGCACACCATCATCGCCCAAGAATCCCTCATTGATCGCCGCGCCATCGCTCGCCCGCCGGGTCCATGGATAGTCGCCAATATAGCGATATTCACACCTAAAGGTTGGCCCACCTGTCACCTCCGGGTCGTGGCACTCGCGATAATTGATAATGTCGGCAGTGTGATTGGTGATGATGTCCATATAGACCTTCATGCCCCGCGCGTGCGCGGCATCGACGAAGGTTTTGAAATCCTCGCGCGTACCAATGTGAGGATCGACATTGGTGAAGTCGGTAATCCAATAACCGTGATAGCCGGACGATTCTTTGCCGCCCGGCCCCTGGACCGGGTTGTTTTCAAAGATCGGCGTCAGCCAAATCGCGGTCATGCCCAGGCCTTGAATATAATCGAGCCGCTGGGTCAAACCTTTCAAATCGCCGCCATGATAGAAGCCAAAATCAGCGGGGTCATAACCGTCTTTTAACCGACCGCCCTCGATGCCGCCGCGATCATTTGATGGATCGCCATTCTCGAACCGGTCAGGCAGCACGAAATAGATGATCTCGTCTTCGATGCGGCGCTCTTCGACAGGCGGGGTTTGAGCATTTGCAGTAGGAATGACACCATTGGGCGCATCCGGACTAATACTCCCGAAGCACGCTGCGAGGCAGCCGGTGAGCGCAATACCCAGCACGCTTTTTCCTAGCGTTTCACCTTGTCGTCTCATTGCATCCTCCAGGCGCGATATTGAACTAATCTCATTAGTTTTTTCATTATTTTGCATCACTGACAAGCCGCTCACCGTTCGAATATGTTAATTCTGAGTGCATTTTTCTCAGCTTCCAATTTTTTTATTGCATTGATTTGCAGGCGCGCCTTAAACTCGATCCAAGCTCAAGGAGAAAGAGATGCGGAAGATATATACAGGCGCGGCCGCCTTGATCACGTTAGCCCTGACCGCCTGCGTGATCGACGGCGCATCTGGACTGGACGCCGCCGCTGATGCGCCTGACGGCGGCGAACACAATCGCGCCCACATAAGCTCCCCATCTGGAAAGCTAAATTTTGCCCTGAAAGCGGAGAATGGCCAACTCGCCTGGTCCGCGGAATGGTCTGGCGAGCAGATCATCGCACCGTCGCAGCTTGGTCTGGCATTCGCGTCCGGACCGGATCTAAATCATAATTTGAAGATCGCGTCGGTCACCTACGCCGCCGCAGATGAAACATGGGAACAGCCCTGGGGCGAGCGGCAATTCATCCGCGACCATCACAATGAACTTGCCGCTAAGATCACGCTCGAAGATGGCTCACCCGCCTTCACGCTCCGCGCTCGCGTTTTCGATGACGGTTTGGGCTTTCGCTATGAAGTCGCTGATTTTGGCACCCGCGCGCTAACCGATGAACTGACTGAATTCCGCATCGACCCGACCGCCAAAACTTGGTGGATTCCTGCCGCCGGCTGGAACCGGTACGAAGAACTCTATCAAGAGACTGAACTCCAAGCGGTCCCGCGCGCCCATACGCCAATGACGATGGAATTGCCGAACCAAGGCCCATTCCTTTCCATCCACGAGGCCGCGCTCGTCGACTATGCGGGCATGTGGCTCAACCAGCGACGCCCCGGCACGATCGAAGCCGAACTCGCGCCTTGGTCGGATGGCACCAAAGTTAAGACCGATGGCGCCTTCAAGACACCATGGCGCACTGTACAAGTGGCAGACACCGCAGCCGGGCTGGCGAATTCAGATCTCATCCTAAATCTCAACGAACCCAATGCCTTGGGCGATGTTTCGTGGGCCAAGCCCAGCAAATATATCGGCATCTGGTGGTGCATGCACATCAATGAATGCACGTGGGGATCAGGCGAAAACCATGGCGCCACGACCGAGCGCACCAAAGCCTATATCGACTTCGCCGCAGAGCATGGCTTTGACGGCGTGCTCGTCGAAGGTTGGAATTTTGGCTGGGACGGCGACTGGTTTTCAAATGGAGAAATTTTCAGCTTCACCGCTGCCTATCCCGATTTCGACCTAGCGGCCCTCGCCGCCTATGGCGCCGCCCGCGGGGTTTACTTGATTGGTCATCACGAGACATCTGGCGCGATCACCAATTATGAAGAACAGATCGTCGACGCCTATACCCTCTACCAATCGCTTGGCATTCCCGCGATTAAGACCGGATATGTCGCCGATGGCGGCGAGATCACTCGGCGCGATGAAGATGGCAAAGTCTACAAAGAGTGGCATGATGGCCAATATGCCGTGAACCATCATTTGCGCGCCCTTAAACTTGCGGCGAAGCACAAGATCACGATCAATGCGCATGAGCCGGTGAAAGATACCGGCTTGCGCCGTACCTATCCGAACGCATTTTCGAGAGAAGGCGCGCGCGGCCAAGAGTATAATGCCTGGGGTCAGCCGCCGAATGACCCAGCACACACAACCATCCTGCCCTTCACGCGCATGCTCTCAGGGCCGATGGATTTCACGCCGGGCATTTTCGATCTCAGTTTCGGCAATCCGGTTGACCAAGACCCACGGGTTCAAACCACGCTTGCAAAACAACTCGCCCTCTATGTCTTGTTACACAGCCCAATCCAAATGGCCGCCGACTTACCGCGCAATTATGAGGCTCAGCCTGAAGCGTTTGAGTTTATCAAGCGGGTTCCGGTCGATTGGAGCGAGTCGATCATGCTCGATGGCTACCCCGGCGAATTTGCGATCATGGCGCGCAAGGACCGAAATTCCGGAGCGTGGTATGTCGGCGCCGTGGCGGACGAAGCGCCGCGCGAAATCACGCTCCCGCTCTCATTTTTGGAGGACGGGTCGTACGAGGCCAGGATCTATCGGGATGGCGCATCGGCCGACTGGCGGACCAACCCTTATCCTTTAAATGTGATGACCAAACCGGTGAATAGAAATAGCGAGCTTACTCTAAATCTCGCACCCGGCGGCGGAGCGGCGATCGAATTCACGCCAACGGAATAAGCCGCGGAGACAGCAATGAAACCCTTTTTGAGAATTGCCGCCATCACCATCGCATTGGGCGCGTGCAGCCTCGAACCAACCACCTCCACCAACACGGACTCCACTTCGGACACAGACGCACTGAGTCCGGCCGAAGCACAGCTTGTCGAGATTTCTAATTTCGGATCAGAACACGTTCAAGCGCGGAACATCTCGATCTGGCTGCCACCCAATTATGCGCCGGATAGCAAGACCGGCTACCCGGTCATCTATGCGCATGACGGCCAAAACCTGTTTGAGCCGGGACGCTCTTATGGCGGCGTTGAGTGGGGTCTCGACGAGACCGCAGCACAGCTCATAGGTGACGGAACAGTGCCCCCAGCCATCATTGTCGGGATTTGGAACACCGATGAGCGCTGGCAAGAATACGCGCCGCAGCACGTCATCGAAAGCCTGTCTGGAGACACGTCATCTGAATGGCTTGGCCCTACGCTACCCGAGCTTAAAGCCGACGCGTATCTGACTTTTATCATCGATGAATTGAAACCCTATATCGACGCGACTTTTGCGACCCGCCCTGAGGCCGAGACAACTTATATAATGGGCTCGAGCATGGGTGGGCTGATATCGCTTTATGCCCTGGCCGAGTATCCTGATACGTTCAGCCGCGCCGCCGCCGTATCGATCCACTGGCCGCTGACGGAACCAGAGGGCGCGATCGCCCAACAAGCGGACGCCGCCATGCAAGCCTATCTCAGCGAAAGCGGCCTGGACCCGCTCAAGCACACAATCTGGTTCGACCATGGCACAGAAACGCTTGATGCCGCCTACCCCCCTCATGCAGAAGCGATGGAAACCTGGTTCCGCGCGCAAGGCTGGACCGAAACCCAAGCGGTGTTTCGCGACTTTCCCGACACCGATCATAGTGAAGGCGCTTGGGCGGCCCGGGCCGACCAAATCCTCACCTTCCTCCTATCGGAAGATCAATCCTCCGACTGATTGGCCGGGCTGTCAGAATAGCGCGCCTCAACGATCGGATACCGATCCCATACGCCTTCATCCGCGATCGATCTTAGAAGCTTGATATATTCCGCGTGGGTCCAGGCGAGCGGGGTCGCAGAATTTGTGCCCTCGCCAAGCTCATAGCCAAACGGATTTTCTCCAATGCCGTCCCAAACTTGCTCTGGCAGGCTTAGCCCCTCATTCGCGAAGGCCTCCATGCTCAATACCAAATTACGGATTGTGTGTTGAGCGCGCTGGATTTCTGGATGATTGGGCGAGAATTTCTCTCTTTGATGACGAAGATCCTCGAGCTCGAAATGCGCGCGCTCGCCCGAGAAGAAGGGCCAGACGCGCCCTCGCTGCCCGGGCGTATTACCGCCGTCAATCTCGTGGTAATTGGTGCCAGCTTCGCCATCTTCGCCATAGCCGTCATTCCCATAGCGTCGCCAACCCAGACGCCCGTCACCAAACTCATACCGCACGCGCAAATTGTCAGCGTGGGCCGCATCAAGCACGTCCAGCGTCGCCTGGATGCTCGGCGCATCCCACGCCCGCACACCATAGCGCACGAGCTCCAAAAAGCCGCCATCAACGATCTGATCTTCGGCCAGGCCGGGACGGCCATTATTGTCACCTAGGCGCGTTTTATCATTCGGGTCTTGGTCTCGCGTGACGCGGATGAAATAGCCCCCGTCACCGAGATCACCATTGGTCGTGAACATCCAGCGCTCAAGATTAGCCTCAAGCTCATCCGCCGCCGCGAGATAGGTTTCCGCATCTGCCGGATCACCGAAGCGCTCTGCCAAATCTGCGGCAGAGACCAGTCCAGAGATGACCGCGGCAACCGTTGATGGCGAGTAGCCCTCTTGTTCTTCCCACCGCTCTTGCTGGGTATAGCCGAGCCGGGCCTCAAACTCCGTATTCCAAAGAATATTTGGTCGGCCACCATTCACGAGGAAATCTGCCGCTGGCTTCAACATGGCCTGGTAGGATTGCCCCATCTCCGCATCAGAAATTACGCCGGCTTGCCACAGCTTCCAGCCAAGCATGATGGGCATCGCCGTTTGATCTTGCTGGATCGCTACCCATTCAATCTCGCCATCAACATGGGTTTTTTGAAGGAACCAGCCGGTCACGCCACGATTGCCCGGCGTATCTTCAGTCACTTGCACGGCGGGTAAATAGCGATAGGCCGCGCGCGCAGTTTCTGCATCTCCCAGCGCCAAGAAGGCCGACGCGACTTGGAAGAAATCCCTAGGCCAGACGGCTTTGTAACCGGTCTGCGGTTGATCAGCTGGCGCCGTTTCGCCCCATGGATTCGACAGTGAGGCAATCAATGCCCCGGCATGAGTTTTGTCTTCCATGATCTTAAGATTGATCGCGGACATGCGAGCAAGCGCACCGCCATCGCCCGATGCCTCGGAAATCTCAGGCAAGCCTTCAAGCGAATCCAAATATCCGCGCCACTCATCTGAGTATTTTTGGAGAATCGCGGAAACAGACTGAGCCGCAGCTTCGTCTGCGCTTTGTTTTGCTTGCTCAAACGTTTCCCCAAACCCGACCAGGAGGGTCGACTCCAAAGGCGCCGCTGCACCTTCAATCTCATTAAAATCGAATGCGATGACCCCAGCAACGTTTCCGGCTTCGTCGGCCTCACGATAGACCGCATCGAGTCCGCCAACTGTGAGATCCGCGAATCCATCCGATTCCCCCACATAACCGACCGACACTTGCTCAGATGGCGCATCGGCGAGCCGCGCAAAGAGGTGCGCTTCGCCTTCAAAGGCATGAAGACCGGCATCGATCACTCTTGCCTGGTCGGCGTTGCCTGTATTCGCCATCGCCGGATCTAGATAGGCGAACAGTTGAACGCCATCTGGGAGTGGTTCAGAGGTGCTCGCTTTCATGATCAACACATCGCGGTCGGGATCTGCGAATGTCGTGATGCTTATCGAGCGACTTAAATCCGGATACTCGAATACCAAAGTCGGCGCCGGTGAAATCGGGCGATCGCCCCCTTCAATTGCAATTTCGACAGACGCGGGCGCCGATATTCCTTCCGGGCCGACAAGCAGGAATTGGATTTCACGTAACTGCGCTTCGTGGATCAATCCCCACATCACCTCGGTGATCCGATCCTTGCCAAGCGAGAACCAGACTTTGGAGATTGGCGCGGTTGGGCTAGCAGCAGAATATTGCCCGGTCTCATCATAAGCCTCGTAAGATGAGCCGATCGCAATTTTCTCGGCATTCGACCAAGTCGGAGCCGCGCCCGGCGCCCCTGGCGCGCTTGCGTCGGAGCGTATCGCCGGTGGCTCACCCGCCGAACACGCACCTAAAAGCGCGACGGCTCCCGCAATCAAAAAGGTCTTCGTTCGAGTCACATAACACTCCCGCAAATTTTTGCAATTTCCTATCCATACTCCTCAACCTCTCGCACGAGGTCAACTGGATTCTTTCGAGAACCAAAATTGCCAAACCGACAGAATTGCGCTTTATAGCTCAAAGACGTTCACATATTTAAACAAGCGTATCGGGAGGAATTAGGGAAATGACCAGCCGCATTATTGCTTTCGCCCTATTTCTGTGTGCCGCGGCTTGCACTCAAAACATCGTGGTTTCGCAAAATCCTGCAAATCTGAGCAACATCTCACCCTATAAACCCACCCCATATGTGCAAATTCAGCACCCAGACTGGGCCAAAGACGCGGTGATTTATCAGATCAACACACGGCAATTCACGCCTGAAGGCACTTTCAATGCCGCTCAATCCCACCTCCCCCGCCTGAAGGCGCTCGGCGTCGATATTCTTTGGCTCATGCCCATTCACCCGATTGGAGAGGTCAACCGAAAAGGAAGCTTGGGTAGCCCATATGCCGTCAAAGACTACTTTGGCGTAAACCCCGAGTTCGGGACCAAAGCCGACTTTCGCGCATTCGTAGACACCGCCCATGCGCATGGTTTCAAAGTCATTTTAGATTGGGTCGCCAATCACACCGCGTGGGACAATCCGCTCGTGACCGAACACCCAGACTGGTATGAGACCGACTGGAAAGGCGATTTCCATCCCACACCCTGGACGGACTGGGCCGACATTATCGATCTGAATTATGACCAAGCCGCCCTCCGCGAGTACAAGACACGCGCGCTGCGCTATTGGGTCGAAGAGTTCGACGTGGATGGATATCGCGCCGACGTGGCTGGCTTTGTACCGCTCGATTTCTGGGAAACCGCTCGCGCTGAACTTGAGACAATCAAGCCGGTCTTCATGCTTGCAGAATGGCAACAGAGAGACCTGCATCGACACGCGTTCGATGCGACTTATGGCTGGGCCTGGAAGGAGGCCGCGCAGCGGATTGCAAAAGGCCAATCAGATGCGGGCGACCTTAGAGGCTTTCTCGGCGAACAGATTTCGACTTGGCCACTCGACGCCTATCGCATGCTGTATACCGAGAACCATGACCAAAACGCTTGGGATGGCTCCACCGGCGCAATTTATGGCGACGCCTATCATGCCATGCTGACCCTCTCTTTTGTGACTGAAGGTATTCCGCTGATCCATAACGGCCAGGAAGTCGGCAATCAGAACCAGCTCGAATTTTTCGAGCGAGACTCGATCGATTGGAGCCAGGCTGACCATCCCGACGGTTCGCTGATCAAACGTTTGATTGCGGTCAAGAAGAACAATCGCGCACTCCATAATGGCGCGGCGGGCGGGCGGATCATTCCGGTATCGACGGATAATCCGAGCCAAGTCTTGAGCTTTGCTCGTGAGAAAGATGGCAATCGGGTATTGGTTCTGTTCAACCTGTCAGACACAGACGCTTCTTTTGAGCTAACAGACGGCCCTGTCGCTGGAGCCTGGACGGAAGCGCTCACCGACACGCAAGAGACACTTCAATTGGGATCGAACCGCACACTCAAAGCTTGGCAAGGCAGAGTTCTGATCTCAAACCACGATCAAGAATAAGGGAGGATCGCCATGGCAGTCGCAGGAGGCGTCGACACCGCGCAAGATTCTGGTCGAAAGCCGGAACTCAATCTGTTTCAGATCGTGAATATGTCATTCGGGTTCTTCGGAATTCAGATTGGATTCGCTCTGCAAAACGGCAATGTGAGCCGGATCTTCCAGACGCTCGGCGCGGACATGAGCACGCTGCCGCTGCTCTGGCTCGCTGGCCCGATTACCGGCCTGATCATGCAGCCAATCATCGGGTATTTCAGTGACAAGACCTGGGGACCGCTTGGGCGTCGCCGCCCCTATTTCCTGGTCGGGGCCATTCTGACAACGCTCGCGCTCTTCATCATGCCGAACTCGCCTTGGCTGTGGGTCGCGGCTGGAACGCTGTGGATCTTAGACGCGAGTTTGAACATCACGATGGAGCCATTCCGCGCTTTTGTGGGGGATATGTTACCCAGCAAACAGCGCCCGCTTGGCTATTCCATGCAGACCATCTTTATCGGCGCGGGGGCTGTGCTGGCATCGATCGCACCGTTCGTGTTCAACGCGCTTGGTGTTTCTAATGAAGCCGCAGACGGCGTCATCCCCGACAATGTGAAATGGTCTTTCTATATTGGTGGCGCGGCGCTGTTCATGGCAGTGATGTGGACTGTTTTCTCAACCAAAGAATACTCTCCCGATCAGCTTGAAGCCTTCGGTAAAGACGAGGATAATATTTTTGAACAAGAAGGCGGGATCGAAAAAGATGAGCGCCCGGCTTCCAGCTTTTTCACAAAATGGGGCCTCATCATCGCCGCCATCGGTGCCGCTTTCACCGCTGCCGTTTATGCCGCAAAAGGCGACCAACAATTTTACATCCTAGGCGGCGGGCTCCTGTTTCTTGGTGCGCTTTATTTGTGGAACAGCCAGCTCGTCAGAACAGATCGCAATGCCCGGAACTTCTTGTCGGATGTGCTTGGGGATTTGACGACGATGCCGAGTGTGATGAAGCGTCTGGCCTTCGTGCAGTTTTTCTCGTGGGTCGGCCTTTTCATCATGTGGATCTACACGACGCCAGCGGTCGCCCTACAGGCCTGGGAAACCGCCGATGCCAGCTCGAAAGCCTATCAAGATGCGGGCGACTGGGTCGGCATCATGTTCGCAGTTCAGAATGGCGTGGCGGCGCTCTACGCGTTCGTCATAGCCGGCATCGCTCGCAAGGTCGGCACGCGCAGCCTTCATGCTTTCAATCTGCTGGCCGGTGCAGCGGGCTTTGTTGGATACCATTTGTTTGCATCGCAATATGGCTTGCTCATTCCAATGATCGGGCTCGGCATGGCTTGGGGGTCAATTTTGGCTTTGCCTTACGCCATTCTCGCCGATGCTTTGCCGGTCAAGAAAATGGGCATCTGTATGGGGATCTTCAATTTCTTCATCGTCCTGCCACAGATCCTTGTTGGCGGCACGATGGGCCCAGTCTTGCGCTCATTAGAGAGCAGTCTCGCGCCAGCTGTCGGCGGCGTGCCTTTGCTCGCGGTCTTGTTCGGCGCGGCGAGTTTCTGCCTTGCGGCCTTCGCCATGACTTTCGTCAGGGTGGAACGCGGTTAAGGTTCACAAGATCAGGACACAAAAAACCCGGCGCCATGATTGGGGCCGGGTTTCTTTTTGTGCGCTTTTATAACCGCCTTAAGGGCGCGGCGGCGCGTATTTGGTGAGGTTGATCCCGTCCACGGCGGCAACATATTCGTCAATGGTCGGGGTCCGGCCCAGAATGGTCGAGAGGACAACCACTGGCGTCGACGCTAGCAATGACTCGCCCTTTTTCTCATCACTGTCGGCGACAACCCGGCCTTGGAACAAGCGGGTCGACGTCGCCATCACCGTATCGCCATTCTCAGCTTTCTCTTGGTTCCCCATGCAGAGATTACAACCAGGACGCTCGAGATACATGATGTTCTCATATTCAGTTCGCGCCGTACTCTTCGGCGAGTCATCATTGAACTCAAACCCAGAATATCGCTGGAGCACGTCCCAATCACCCTCTTCTTTGAGCTCATCGACAATATTGTAAGTCGGCGGCGCAACCACGAGCGGCGCTTTGAATTCAACCGTTCCGTTTTGCGCTTCGATGTTTTTGAGCATTTGCGAGATGATTTTCATATCGCCTTTGTGGATCATACATGAACCGACAAAGCCAAGGTCGACCTCTTTGGTGCCGCCATAATAAGAGATTGGGCGGATCGTATCGTGAGTATAGCGACGCGATACATCGTCATTGTTCACGTCTGGATCAGCGATCATCGGCTCGTTGATCTTATCCAGATCAACAACAAATTCGGCGACATACTCAGCGTTGGCATCCGGCGTTAGCGGTGGGCGCTCGCCAGAGCGAATGTCAGCAATCCGCTGATCCGCCTTAGCCACAAGTCCTTTCAGAACGCCAATCTCATTGTCCATGCCCTTTTCGATCATGATGCCGATGCGGCTCTTAGCGATCTCAAGCGATTGGATCAGAGTTTCAGGCTCTGAAATACAGATCGAGGCTTTCGCCTTCATCTCAGCCGTCCAGTCGGTGAACGTGAATGCTTGGTCGGCGAGCAAGGTGCCAATATGCACCTCAATGATGCGACCTTGGAAGACATTGTCGCCGTCAAACTCATCAAGCATTTGAGCCTGCGTCGCGTGCACCACATCGCGGAAATCCATGTGATCTTTCAGCGTTCCTTTGAATGTCACTTTTACCGATTGCGGGATCGGCATGGTCGCCTCACCAGTCGCAAGCGCCAGAGCAACGGTGCCGGAATCAGCGCCGAATGCGACGCCTTTTGACATCCGTGTGTGAGAGTCTCCGCCAATGATCACATCCCAATCATCAACCGTAATGTCATTCAGAACTTTGTGGATCACGTCCGTCATCGGGTGATAGACACCCTTCGGATCACGGCCGGTAATCAGGCCGAACTTATTCATAAAGCTCATCAGTTTCGGCGTATTGCGCTGAGCTTTAATGTCCCAAACAGACGCGGTGTGACAACCCGACTGATACGATCCATCAACCGTTGGAGAAATCACCGTCGCCGCCATCATCTCGAGCTCTTGCGAGGTCATCAGGCCGGTGGTGTCTTGCGAGCCAACAATGTTCACTTTGACGCGGACATCTGAGCCAGCATATAGCTTCTTGCCTGGGGTGACGCCGACGGCGTTGCGATTGAAAATTTTCTCAACCGCGGTCAGGCCCTTGCCTTCCTGGGTGACCTCTTTCGAAGTCGCGTAAACGCTTGGCGCTTCGACGCCTAGAATAGCAGCGGCTGTGGTCTGGAGCTTTTTGCCAAACACGACGGCATAGGAACCGCCGGCTTTCATGAACTCGACCTTTTGCGGGGTCAGCGCATTGGCGATGTCGACCAATTCTTCGCCATCATCATTATAGAGCTTCTTGGTTTTCGTATTGATGGTCAGGACGGTGCCTGTATCGACCGAATAAAGCTGCTCAAGAACCGGCTCACCATCTTCGTCAATAACTGGCGCGCCATTATGGTTGAGCTGCCGCGCCCAGTTCTGCAGATCGACACCGATCCCGCCGGTGACACCAACCGTTGTGTAGAAAATCGGCGAAATGCCATTCGTGCCGCCAACGACAGGTGCAATATTGATGAACGGCACATATGGGCTGGCTTGAACCCCGGTCCATAGCGCCACATTGTTCACACCTGACATCCGCGACGACCCAACCCCCATCGTGCCTTTTTCGGCGACCAGCATGACGCGCTTATCTGGGTGTTGCGCCTGCAGCGCTTTGAGCGCGGCTTGCTTCTCTTGATCATGCTCGAACAAGCATTTGCCGTGCAGCTCACGATCTGATCGAGAGTGGGCATCTTTGCCCGGTGACAGCAGATCTGTTGAAACATCGCCGACCGCGACGACGAAAGTAACAACTTTGATCTCTTCTTCAATGTCCGGAAGATTGGTGAAGAATTCCGCATTGGCGTAACTCTGCAAGATCTCAGTCGCGCGACCATTCCCAACTTTATGCGCCGCTTCGAGACGATCGGTATCCGCTTCGTACAGGAAGACTTGGGTCTTCAGAACCTTTGCAGCCTCTGTTGCGATCGCCGCATCATCGCCTAGTGCGAGATCGAGCAAAACGTCGATCGAAGGGCCGCCCTTCATGTGAGACAGAAGCTCAAACGCAAAGCTTGGGCTGATTTCAGCTACCGTTTCTTGACCGAGAATGATCTCTTTGAGGAACTTGGCCTTCTCGCCAGCGGCACTGGTGGTGCCTGGAAGCGTATTATAGATAAAGAAATTCAGAGACTGTTCGCGATGCGCGTTTCCGGTGTCTTTAATCTGAGCAATAAGCTCAGCGACCAGTGGTGCATCTTCGATCGGTTTCGGGTGCAATCCGTCTTTTTTACGGGCTTCGATTTGCTCTAAATATTCAGTGTACAGGCTCATAATCTATACGGCGTCCTTTATTTTTATGTCCGTTTACGATGCGGCCGCGCGGAAACCGTCGCGCCAGTCATCGAGAGTCTCAGCGCCCATGTATTTAAGCTGCCCCGCCGATGCAAGCGAATTAGCGCGGCTTAACAGCGCGATATCGGAGATTTGAACTGGCCAGACATTGGCCAAGGCCATCTCGGTCCAGTCATTTTTGAGGAGCAAGGCGATATTGATGACGCCGCCCTCACCGCGCTGTTCCATGAGGCCGAGAAGCACAGTTTCAAGCTCTCCGGCATGGGCGGCCGCCGCATGGGGCCGGCCGGGTTTCAAGGCTTCTTGCGTCGCACGGCCTAAATTGCGAATACAGGCGCACCCGCTCCAATTGGAGCCTTTGCCGAGGACGCCCCTTGACCGCTTCTATTCGCTTAGACCGCGCCGCTCCGCTTGCGGAAATCGTCTTGAACAAGCCTGAAAAGCGCAACGCGTTATCCGTGGACATGTGGGCGGCTATTCCGAACCTGGTCGACGAGGCTGTGCGTGATCCGGAGACCAAAGTCCTGCTCATCCATGGCGGCGATGCAGGCGCGTTCGCAGCGGGCGCGGATATCTCAGAATTTGAGCAAACTTATGCCACCAAAGACAGCGCCAAAGCTGCGGGCGACACAATCGCTGCGGCGCTGAACGCGGTAGAGGCCTGCCCAAAGCCGACTATGGCAGCGATTGATGGCGCCTGTGTCGGCGGCGGTGTCAGCTTGGCGATGGCGTGTGATCTAAGAGTCGCGAGCGCCCAATCGAAGTTCGGAGTCACGCCAGGCAAGCTAGGTCTCGTCTATCCTGCTGGCGATACGAGGCGCCTTCTGCAAGCCATCGGCCCGGGCGCAACGAAAGACATTCTCTTCACTGGCCGCATCTTCTTGGCTGACGAAGCTAAGGAAATGAAACTAATCGATCGTTTGGTGGATACGGGTGGCGCTCTTGAAGCGGCACGGGCGTTCGCGATAGAAATCGGCACCATCTCGCAATGGTCAACACGGGCCATTAAAAAGATGATCGCTGGCCTTCAATCCGGGTGGAGCGATGATGCCGAACCGGCTGCGAACTTGTTCTTAGAAGGCTTCGCCAATGAGGACTTCCAAGACGGCTACCGCGCCTTTCTCGAAAAGCGCGCGCCGGTGTTTAAGTTCAAATAGCTACCACTCTAAACCAGGCAGCATGGGCAGCCGCTTCCCATGGCGTCTGCGCCGAGCGCGATATCGCGTAGGCCTGCAGCAACCGCCGCGCACCTCCGCCTGCTCATTCGCGGGTCGCGAATGGATGCCCGAAAGTGCCGTCAGAATTGGAGTTTTCGAAATTTGTCCGGACATATTCTGCTGCCCACGCAAAGAATGTGGTTGAGTGTTCCCGAAACTTACGTCACCGGTCAAAAAATGAGCTCTAAATCTCTTGCACGTGCATTTGCGGCCTTCCGGCAATCCCTGCCAGACCATGCTCGTCTCTATGTCGCGGGATGCAGCGGCGAACCCTTGCCCCTGGTCGATCTCTTTCGCGATGATCCAGAGCTGGCCAAAGGCTTAGAGTTTCTCGGGATTTGGATTCCGGGCGTCAACCGAACCGACTGGGCCAGCCTGCACTCAAGCACAAGCGCCAATAGCATATTTATCTCACCAGCTTTGCGCCCTTCGTTCGAGGCAGGGCGAACACGCTTTCATCCGCTCAGCTATACTCAGAGCACAACCTGGCTATCTCAGACGCAGATTGATGCAGGGGTGATTATGATAAGCCCACCTGATGCGGATGGCATGGTTACGCTCGGTGTTTCTGCGGACTTTTCTCAGCTGATTTTGGCGCGTCCTGATATCCCCTTATTCGGTATCGTGAACGCATGCCTTCAGGCGCCTCCAAATGCCGAGCGGTTTCCAATTGATCGTTTCCACACCGTCGTCGAAGCTGAGCACCCTCTGGCTCATGTCAGCGAGAATGACCTGCCGCAAACGTTCACTCAAATCGGAGCACGCATTGCTGCGCTTTGCGGCGACGGCGACACGCTTCAATTTGGCCTCGGCAATGTCCAACAAGCGGTTCTCAAATCGCTGAGCAATCACCGCAATCTGAAGATCCATGCTGGCATGATCTCAACTCCGCTCGCGGACCTGATGGACCAAGGCGCGATTGCGGAAACAGAGGACGCGGTAACCACCGGCGTGGCGATTGGGACGACCGCGTTTTATGATCGCGCGGCGCGAGATGACCGGATCAGATACGCGCCCGTGACTTATACGCACGCCATCTCGACAATGGCCCAGCTCTCCAACTTCAAGGCCATAAATTCTTGCATAGAGATTGATCTGTTCGGTCAGGCCAATGCCGAATTCATCAATGGCCGGCAAATCTCTGGCACAGGCGGACTGGTCGACTTCTTGCGCGGGGCGGCTGCCTCAGCAAGCGGACGCAGTGTTTTGGCTTTGGCTTCGACAGCCCGGAAAGGAACGATCAGCCGGATCATCCCAAGACTTCCTCAAAACGCGACGTCTATCTCACGCGCCGATGTCGATATGGTGGTGACCGAACACGGCGTGGCAGAACTGAAACACAAATCCATTGACGCCCGCGCAGACGCCTTGATCGGTATTGCTGATCCAAGTTATCGCGATCAGCTCGCCTCCGATTGGCGCGAGATCAGAAAGAGCCTCTAATATGCCGCAGACCAAACCTCGATATCGCCAGCTGGCCGATCAGTTCCGGAAGGAAATCACGACCGGAAAGTATAAGCCAGGCGACGCGCACCTCGTCGCACAGTGCCCAGGGACAAAGGCGACCATTTTTGAACCGGCGCCAAGTGCGGGCCCAATGCGCCGGGAATTTTAACCCATCATATCACGCCTTTTTCTTTCAACGCTTTCGCCGCCTCGACGCTCAGCCCGGCTTCCTGCGCCAGCGCTTCGCTATGCTCGCCAAAACTTGGGATTTTCGGGTTTGGTTGAGGCGGTTCGTTTAGGAACTTGATGGGCGGTCCGACATGGCGGTGGCCATCGTCATCTTTAAAGATCATTCCGCGTTCTGCCGTATACGGATCATCGAATGCATCTTTCAAATCCCGCACCCACGACCAGGCGCAATCGATTGGCTCCAAAAAGGCTTTCCACTCTTCGAGCGTTTTGGTTTTGAAAGTCTCAGTGAAATAGGCGCACAGATCTGCCTGACCTGGGCCGGGTGGCACTTTCGCGACTTCGATTAGATCCGGACGCCCAAGCGCGGTGAGCAAATTGGTCGCGAACTTAATCTCGGGTCCGGCGAAAGCTAAAAACTCTCCATCCGAGGTTTCATACAAATTTGTCAGCGCAGAGCCGCCAAAGCTGCGCATCTCTTTCGGGCGCGGAGGGCGGTTTTCACCAAAGGTCGGACCCAGTACATTTGGCGTCCAAGCGATCGCCGCGTCATACATGGCGAGATCGATATAGTCGCCTTCACCCGTCGTTTCACGCCGATAGAGCGCCATCAGGATTGCGGACAAGGCCATGAGAGAGGCGCTCGCATCGGCAAAGGGAACATTTGGCAAAGTTGGCTGGTGATCCGTCTTGCCGCGATTGAGGTCGATCAATCCCGCAAGTGCCTGCACGGCGACATCATGGGCCGGCTTCTTCGCCAGAGATGACATCTGCCCGAACGCAGAAATAGAACAATATACAATTTTAGGATTGCGCGCGGCGACCGCATCATAGTCCACGCCAAGGCGTTTCACGACGCCAGGCCTAAACGCCTCGACCATCACATCAGCGGTCTCTGCCAATCGCAATAATAGGTCTCGGCCATCAGGGTCTTTCAAGTTCACTTTCAGGCTACGTTTGCCCCGCGCGATATTGCGGAACCAAACGCTCGTGCCGTCCGCAGTTGTCTCACCGAGCGCGCGGCTTGGTTCGCCGGTTCCATTGGCCGGCTCGACCATAATCACGTCAGCACCATGGTCCGCCATCATCATGGTCATGTGAGGTCCTGGCAGAAAGGCTGACAGGTCAAGAACTTTAACGCCTTCAAGCTTCATGCGGGTGTCTCCTCTGATAACAGCTCACCGTTGTGTTCGCCCATTTTCGGCGCGCGCGTGAGGGTCGGTCGCTTGCCATTTACGCGGAACGGCGAGGCCAATGTTCGCACGCCAGATGGCGCCTCGGGATGAGCCACATTTGCGGTCATTTCAACATGCCGGACATAGTCGCTATCGAGCGCTTGTCCGATGTCGAGCACCGGCGCAAACGGCACTGAACCGCCCAGTATCTCGACCCATTCGGTTGTGGTTTTCGCGCTCATCACATCATCGACCGCATCGCTCAGCACGCTTAGATTCTCGCGCCGCGCTGGAATGCTGGTAAAGCGCTCATCTTGGTCGAGGTTAGACCCGGTAAGCTGACACCATAGCTGCCAGAATTTCGGCGTCTGACACATCAATAAGCCCCAACCATCGCTCGTCTTTACCAATTGGCTCGGCGCAATCGAAGGGTGCGCCCCGCGCGGCAAGCGGCCCGTAACATGCCCCTGATTGAGGTACCATGTTGCGGGGTAAGAGAGCTGGTGCAAAGCAGTGTCGAACAGGCAAACATCAAGATCACAGCCTTCACCTGTGCGGCTCGCGCCAAGCAGCCCCGCGAGCAAAGCCGTCGCCATATGGCTGCCGGTGTGGAAATCGACCATTGAGAGACCAAACCGAACTGGCGGGCCGTCCGGCTCGCCCGTCATCGACATGAACCCTGCTTCAGCCTGCATCAGATAGTCATAGCCCGGCCAAGCCGCACGCTCTGACCTGCGGCCATAAGCTGATAGATGCGCGCAGACGATTTTCGGATTGACCGCTTTCAGCGCCTCATAAGTCAGGCCGAGCTTGTCCGGTTGATCGCCGCGTAGATTGTTCGCGACAGCATCGGCGGTTTTGACCAAAGCCTCAAACTGCTTTCGTCCGGTCTCAGATTTCAGGTCGAGCGTGACCGACTTTTTGCCGAGCGAGAAAGTTTGAAAAAACTCGCTATCGCCCTCGCCTAACATATAAGGCCCTATCGAACGCGAAACGTCACCGCTGCGCGAGGGGTCTTCGATTTTGATCACTTCGGCGCCGAGGTCCGCCAGCAACAAGGTGCCATAAGGGCCCGCGCCATATTGCTCGACGGATAGAATGCGAATGCCCTTGAGCGGGCGTTGATTTGAGTTTGCCACAATCGCGGTCCTCATCCTGAGAGAAGTCAAAGCCTAGCGGCGGTTCCCCACCCCGCCCTCGTCCTTATACCTAAATCGGATTCCGTTTCACCAATTGTTTGGCAATGATGATGCGCTGCATCTCATCCGTGCCATCGCAAATGCACATAAGCGGCGGATCGCGATGAAGTGCAGCGAACGCGCTGCTTATGCAGTGATCGAAGCCGCGGCAGGCTCAGCCGCGTAAAACGGCACACTCTCAAACCCAATCAGTTCCACATTTGGCGAGATATATCCTGGCTTTTCAGGTTCCTGACGCGCCAAGTCTGTCGATAAGTATTTCTTATTATCATCGCAAAATATGGTCGCCACTGTTGCCTCGCTTCCAAGTTGGTCTTGGACGGCCAGTGCACCAATCAAATTGGCACCTGAGGATATGCCGACAGCGAGACCAAGCTTGGAAGCGAGGTTTTGGGCCATGATGATGGCGTCACCATCATTCACGGAAACCACAGAATCGAGTTCATCCAACTTCACGATGGATGGAATAAAGTCGTCAGAAACGCCCTGGATCCGATGCGAACCGGTTTTGTAGCCGGTTGAAAGCGTTGGCGATTCCGCCGGTTCGAGCGGATGGATTTTTACTTGTGGCGCGGCCTCGCGAAGCGACCGTCCGACCCCCATCACGGTCCCGCCGGTTCCGACGCCGGCAATAAACGCATCAGGCGTTCGGCCGATCGATGCGAGTTGGTTCAGAATTTCGGGACCGGTCGTTGTTTCATGCGCATTGCAATTTTCGCAATTGGCAAATTGGCAAGGCAGAAAGACATCATCGCGCGTTGCGGCCAGCTTCTCGGTTGCCGCGATCGCGCCGAGAAACCCGTCCTCTTCGCGTGAGACCAAATGCAGGTCAGCGCCTAAAGACCGCAACAAAGACTTACGTTCATCGCTCATCCAATCCGGCATATAGATCCGCACTTCATGCCCAAGCGCGCGCCCCAAGGAGGCGATGGCAATCCCAGCATTCCCGCTCGTCGCTTCAGCGATAATGTCTCCTGGCTTTAAGGCGCCGGTCTCATAAGCGCAGCGCAAAATGTTCAGCGCCATCCGATCTTTAATCGAGCCAGTCAAATTATAGTGCTCGGCTTTGGCGAAGATGACGCGGCGCTCACCCTTCCATCGCAAATGGACGGCAAGCAATGGCGTGCGGCCGATCATTCCGGCCAGCGACTCTAACCGCTTTTGCTCACAAAACTCGATCTGCACCGAACCCGAAAAAGCCATCGTGATCTCCTCTTACGTGCAACCTAGCCCCATGAATATCGAAACTCATTGCAAAAATTATGAGATACCCGGGTTATTTAGTAACATTTTTCGGCTATATACGATCATTATGAAAAATATTGATGACACCGATAGGTCGATCCTAAAAATTCTTCAGAACGATTCGACTGTTTCATTGGAGACAATCGCAGAGAAGCTCAGCGTTTCTGTCAACACATGTTGGCGGCGTGTCCGGCGTCTCGAAGAGGATGGCATCATTCAGGCCCGCGTTGCTATTTGCGACCCGGAAATGCTTGGATTAGGCCAAACCGTCTTCGTCGCGATCAAGACGAATGACCACTCATCGACCTGGCTGGAGAAGTTCGCAAAGACCGTGACCGCAATCCCGGAAGTGATAGAATTCTACCGCATGGCCGGAGACGTGGACTATCTATTGAAGATCGCGGTTCAGTCAGTCGCCGATTATGACCGGGTCTACAAAGCGCTGATCTCAAAAATCGAAGTCGCCGATGTAAGCGCCACCTTCGCGATGGAATGCTTGAAGAACACGACTGAATTACCGGTTTAAACTAGTCCGGCGTGTGTGCGTGCAGCCCGCAGAATGACCGCTAGATCAGGATAGCCGGTTCACGAGAAGCATGCCAGATAGCGGTTTTGGCCGTGGAGCAAACTGACCATGAAACGGATCGATCTCAGTTCATCGATTAGCATTTCGCAGCTCGTTTACGGCATGTGGCGCCTAGGTGACGACGCTGACACATCACCCAAACATGTGCAGGCGAAGATCGAGGCCTGCCTGGCCCAAGACATCACCACCATGGATCAGGCCGATATCTATGGCGCTTATGGTGCGGAAGAGATTTTAGGAAATTGTCTCCGCGATGCGCCTCAGCTGCGCAATCAAATCGAGATTGTCACCAAATGCGATATCGTCGCCCCCATGGGACGCCATAGCGGCGCGCGGGTGAAATACTATGATACCAGCCGCTCCCATATCGAAGCCTCTGTCGAGCAGTCTTTAAGACTTATGGGGATTGAGCAAATCGACCTGCTTCTGATCCACCGCCCGGATCCGTTTATGGATCACGTGGAAACCGGATCGACGCTGGATGATTTGGTCGCCAGCGGCAAAGTCAAAGCCGTCGGGGTTTCGAATTTCCGGCCATGGGATTGGCAGCTCCTCCAATCAGCGATGACAACGAAACTCGCCACCAATCAAATCGAGATGAGCGTCATTGCTCATGAGGCGTTCACCAATGGTGATCTGGCTTTCTTGCAAGAACGAGGCGTGTCTCCGATGGCTTGGTCCCCGCTAGCCGGCGGTGCTCTGTTCGGGGGAGATCACTCCGCAGTGAAAGAGGTATTGGCGACAATCGCAGCAAATCAGGGCGTTGATATCGCGGCGGTCGCGATTGCCTGGCTGCTGGCGCATCCCGCAAAGATCGTTCCCGTGCTCGGCACGAATAAGCTAGAGCGGATCTCGACCCTTGCGGATGCGACCCGGGTTGAGATGGACCGGCAGACTTGGTTTGAGATCTACACCGCAGCTCTTGGTCATGAAGTCGCTTAGGGCGCTTAATCGCGCGACCAAATGTATTGACATTTAAATTGCCATAATTACGGTTTCTATGCGGAGGAAACCAATTGTGACACAGACGAAGCGGCTCGAACTCACCGGCGCAGCAGGCTCGCCGTACACGCGAAAAATGCTCAGCGTTCTCAGATATCGGCACCTGCCCTATTCGGTCTTCTGGGGAAATGGAAACATCCCAAAAGGCTATCCGGAACCGAAAGTTCGGCTGCTGCCAACCTTCTTTTTTCCAGACGGCGAAGATGGCGCACTCGTCCCGGTCACAGACTCAACGCCAATTATCCGCCGACTTGAGAATGACTATGCCGGACGATCGGTTATTCCCTCAGATCCGGTCATCCGGTTCATCAATGATTTGATCGAAGATTATGCCGATGAATGGCTCACCAAAGCCATGTTCCATTTTCGCTGGGCGCATGAGGCTGATGCGAAAAACGCGGCACCGCTGCTGGTCTATTGGGGTATGAACACAGCGCCTGCAGAGGCCGCTGAAGAATTTGCGGCGAACTTTGCGACACGTCAGATCGACCGCCTCTATGTCGTTGGCTCAAATGAAGTCACCGCCGAGACGATTGAGTCTTCCTATACCCGGCTAATCGAAATTCTCGACGCATTGATCTCACGCAAAGGGTTCGTCTTAGGTGCGCGCCCCTCTTCTGCCGATTTTGCGATTTTTGGTCAGCTCAGTCAGCTCGCCATTATTGAACCCACATCCGCAGCGATCACAACCAGCACCTCTTACCGGGTCCGTGCCTGGGTCGACCTGATGGAAGATCTCTCCGGGGTGTCGCCGCAAGAAGAGGATTGGTTCTCAACGGACGCGGCTGGCGAGGCGCTCAAACCGCTGCTCACAGAAATCGGGCGCACCTATACGCCTTCTATGATCGCGAACGGAAAAGCGGTGATGAGTGGCGCAGACACATTCGACACCGAGATTGATGGCCGTCCTTGGACTCAGCCAACATTCAAATACCAAGCAAAATGCCTACACTGGCTTCGTGAAGATTATGCCGCTTTGCCAGGCGACGCACGCGCTGCGGTCGACGCTCTGTTATCGGGGACGGGCTGCGAAGCTTTGTTTAATTAAAGGATACGGCGATGCTCAAGAAAATACTGATTGGAACACTGGTCTTCCTTGCGACCGTTGCGGCGCTGGTCTGGCTCAACCGAGCATCGATCTTGACCCATATTGTCTTAAACCGCGCCGAAGCGAACAAAGACTTTGTCGCCCCACATCAGCCTGTGACCTGGCAGATGGGGCCGAGCGAGGCGAGCACGCCCGTGTCCGAGCGCCCGCCAAACATCGTCTTCATTCTATTGGACGATTTTGGCTATAATGACCTGTCCACATTTGGTGGCGGCGTTGCGGATGGCCGCGTGCCGACGCCGAACATTGACCGGTTGGCTGCGGAGGGCGCGATTTATTCGCAGGCCTATTCCGGCACCGGCACCTGCGCGCCCTCGCGTGCGATGTTGCTGACCGGCCGTTATCCCACGCGCACCGGATTTGAGTTCACACCAACCCCTGATGGCATGAGCAATGTCATCGCCACGATCGCGAACGGACAGAATCGTCCCCACATCCCAAAAATCACCCCTAATCGCGACCTCAGCGAAGGTGCGCTTCCTTATGAAGAGCAGGGCCTACCCGGTTCGGAAGTGACGATTGCGGAACTGCTGCAAGATCAAGACTACCACACCGTCCATATCGGCAAATGGCATTTGGGGAGACAACCCGACTCCCTGCCAAACGCGCAAGGGTTTGACGAAAGCCTGCTCATGGATAGCGGGCTGTTTCTCGCCGAGGACGATCCTAATGTCGTGAACGCCAAGCTCGACTTTGATCCGATCGATCAATTCCTTTGGGCGTCGATGCAGTTTTCGGCCTCATTCAATGGCGGCGAGCCATTTGAACCGGGCGGCTATCTGACCGATTGGTGGACCGATGAAAGCCTGCGAGTCATCGAGAACAATAAACACCGTCCATTCTTTCTCTATCTCGCGCATTGGGCGCCGCACACACCGCTGCAAGCGACAAAGGAAGACTATGAAGCCGTTGGCGACATCGAACCGCATCGCGAACGCGTCTATGCGGCGATGATCCATGCGCTCGATCGCAGTGTCGGGCGGGTCATGGACAAACTCGAAGCGGAAGGTCTGGCTGAAAACACGATCATCGTCCTCAGCAGCGACAATGGCGGCGCAGGTTATATCGGCCTGCCCGAGGTCAATGCACCTTTTCGCGGTTGGAAAATCACCCTGTTTGAAGGCGGCATCCGCGTGCCAATGTTCGTCAAATGGCCGAGCAAGATTTCGCCGGGTACAGTTGTCGATACGCCTGTGGCGCATATCGACCTGTTGCCAACACTCGCCGCTGCGGCTGATGTGAACCTGCCCAGCGATCGCATTATCGATGGTCAGAACATCTTGCCGGAAGCGACAGGAGAAGGACTGATTGCACGACCGAATGATGCGATATTCTGGTCGTCTGGAAGCTATCGCGTGGTTCGGGCCAGTGATTGGAAACTTCAAGTGGACACGCAACAAGGCAAAACCTGGCTGTTTGATCTCGCATCTGATCCGACCGAGCAAATCAATCTCGCTGAGACGCGCACTGATAAAGTGGCAGAGCTCACCGCCCTGATCTCTGACCACTATGCAGATGCCGTCGAACCGCTATATCCGCATAAGATCACCAGCCCGATTTTGATCGACAAAACGGTGGATCAATTGCCAACCGCGGACGATGAGTACGTGATGTGGCCGAACTAAGAATAGAAGGTTTGCGACCTTGACGACAGCAGTGAAAAAGAAAAGTCCTTGGCCGAAATTTGAAGTCGGCACCGAAGATGGCAGGCGCCAGCGCAGCGATCGCAGCCGCCGACGGATCATTGAGGCTTTGTTCGATCTGATTTCCGAGGGCAATATGTCCCCAAGCGCCGCCATGGTTGCCGCACGCGCCGATGTCGGCCTGCGCACCGTATTTCGCCACTTTGAGGATATGGACAGCATCTATGATGAGATGACGGGGGCGCTGTTGGCGGCCGTCATGCCGAAAGTGAAAGCGCCATTTCAGGCTACGACTTGGCGGGATCGTTTAATCGAATGTGTCGACCGGCGCGCAGAAATTTATGAAGAGGTTTTCCCGATGCGCGTCTGCATGACCCTGCGCTATTACCAATCGGAATTCATTCAGGAACAATATAAGCGAGACGTGGCGATGGAGCGATCGACCCTGAAAGCGATTATTCCAGAAAGTATCGCCGCTGATCGAACGCTATTTGCGGCCCTCGAAGTCACGTTGGGTTTCCCGACTTGGCGGCGACTGCGACAAGACCAAAAGTTGTCAGTCGGACAGGCTAAAAAGACGGTGCAATTGATGGTCGAAGGCCTCATCGCCGATGTTGATGCGGAATAAACCTCAACCGCACCTCCGAGCAGGACTTCTGCTTTCGGCGGCGGTCATATTATTGACCGGCTGCTCCCAAACCGAAACGCAATCCGCGAGCGCGTCATCGTGCGGTTTAACGCCAGAACAGATTGGCGCATTCGTGCAAATCACGCCGGGCAGTTTCGTGAAAGGCAGCGGAGCTGTTTATCCCGAAGAAGTGTCTGACATGCGCCTCCAGGTCGACGCATTCTGGATCCAAACCCACGAAGTGACGAATGCACAGTATCAAGCCTTTGTCGACGCCACACTCTATGTGACGGAAGTTGAGCAAGGCATTCTCGCAGGCGATATCGGCGCAGGCTCTGCCGTTTTCCTGCATCCCGACGAGGCAGACCCAAACTCCGCGACTTGGACACTTGATCCGAAAGCGACTTGGAAATCCGCACAAGATCGCGCCAACGCGCCCGTCGTCCACATCACAAAAGGGGATGCTGAAGCCTATGCCGCATGGGCGGGTGGGCGCCTGCCGAACGAGGTTGAGTGGGAATATGCCGCGCAGCTGGGCCTGCCTGATCCAGACGACCCTGTCTCCGGCGCATATGATGGACAAGCCCCTCGCGCCAATACGTGGCAAGGCATCTTCCCCATTGCCGATACGGGTGATGATGGCTTCCGAGGGATTGCCGACGTTGGCTGTTTTGAAGCGGACCAGCTCGGGCTTTACGACATGATCGGCAATGTCTGGGAATGGACTGATACGCCCTATGGCGATGCGACCCACACGATCAAAGGCGGATCATTCCTTTGCGCCAATAATTTCTGTCGGCGCTACCGCCCCGCCGCGCGCCAACCGCAGGAATCAGATTTCTCGTCCAACCATATCGGCTTCAGAATTGTCCGCGATGCACCGCCATCGCTGCCAGCTGAATAATCCTCAAATAGGAGACACTTCATGCCCAGTAAGTCTTTATCACTCAAACTCGGATGGATCGGGTTCCTCGCGATCGTCTTCTTCGGATTCTCAACCTGGTATGGCGGCAATGGAAAACCGATCTCTCCTGAAGACGGCGCCGCAATGATCGCTGAGCTCCGTGCGAGCTATGGACCGTCAGACACAGATGAACGCGGGTTCGCCGAAAATATGGAATCAATGATTGCCAATGATGATGGCAAAGAATTCTATGCTGTGAACCTGGAGCAGCTCAAAACTGGAGACGCGGCGCGCGCTGCCGACGACGCCTATGCGAGAACGGTAATGCCGCTCCTATTTAAGCGCGCCAGTCATCCCGTATTCGTCTCACAGCGCGCAGGGCTGATGCTTGGTGAATATGGCGAGCAAGTCGATCGCGTGGTGGTTGTCCGATATCGCTCCTTGCGGGACCTTCTGACCATGACGCTTGAGCCCTCAATGATCGAAGGCAGTGACGCCAAATTCTTAGCGCTCGACCATACCGAAGTCTTCATCACGCGCCCGACCATCACCTTCGTGCACGTTCGGCTGATGATGGCCTTGCTGCTGATCCTGATTGGTGGGCTTGGGTGGCGAGCGATCAATTTCGTTCGAGATCGCCGCCGCCGAGCCTAGCCAAATCAACCCTTAGAGCGCCTCGTTCATCGCAATCTTATTACTCCCCGATGGCAGGCTGAAAACCATGCCGTCTTGGCCGACGGTGATCTTGCCATCGAATAGCTTTTTAGAATCGCCGAGCCATATCGATTCAAGCATCTTCACCGGCAATTGCGGAACGATGTGATAATAGACCAGCTGCTCGACGCCGGCTTCTTGAGCCGCGCGCGCCGCTTCTTCGGGATCGGTGTGATAGTCTAGAATATCCTCAAAGATCTTGGCCGGATTGGCCTGCCCCCGTTCGCCAAGCTTAGCGCCAATCGTCTCGACCATTTCCTTGTCGAGCGCTTCATGGAACATCACATCAACGCCTTGTGAGGCGGCGACGAAACGCGGCTGATAGATCGTATCACCGCTAATCGTAATGGACCGATCTTTATAATCGATCCGATACCCAAAGGCCGGCTCAATCGGGGTATGGTCGACTCGGATCGCCGTGATTTTGAGATCACCGTCATCAAGCACCACTTGCTGCCCGTTTGGGCCGGTTGGGATTGTGATCTCGTCGGCAAGACCACCAAACCCGTTCGGATTCGCGACTTGGGTGCCGTGATGGGCCACGCGATAAGTGCTATCTAACCGGTAAGCCGCGTTGAACCCGTCAACCACTTCTTGCGTGCCTGCCGGGCCGCGAACCGGCGTCGGCTCAGTCCGGCTGCCGCCGATCCAAGACAGGGTCAGGACCTCGCCGAGCCCATCAATGTGGTCAGAGTGTAAGTGGGTCAGGAAGACGCTGTCCAAACGCGTCAACGGAAAGCCCATCGCGCCGAGATTTCTCGCGCCGCCAGATCCGATATCAAACACAAAGGCTCGCGTACCGGCCATGACGCCGATGCAAGGCCCAGCGCGGGTCGCGTCTGGCATTGGCGACCCCGTCCCGCACAGATAGACGTGGAGCCCGTCTGGCAATTCCAAGCTCGGGTCCACTCCGACGCGTTGGTCCAAAACGCGATTGAAAGCCGCTGACGCGATCTGCGGCTTGAACAGATTGAAGCCGAGCACCGCAAGCGCGATCAGCCCGACAAATACAAGTGCTATCCAACGAAATAGGGTCATCCTTCAAACTCCTTTTTGAGAACTTGCATCCATGGCAAGCCCCACGCGCCTTTCGGCATCACGCTCTCGATATTGAGCTGTCCGGCCAGTCCTGCTGCTCGGTGCACAGACAGGTCTTGCCATTCCTGTGAGGTGGACATGCGCAGAAGAGCGTTCCGATCAGGATAGGCCGCGATCGCAACCTCATCCCACAATTCTTCCACTTGCCCCAAAGACAGGAAGGTCACATCCGCCACGAAAACAATGCGCCCACCATATTCGGTGATCAAACCAGAGACCCCTGCGCCATAGACTTGATAGGCTTCTCGTCCGGTCAGATCGGTGTCGCGCCCATCTGCATATTCGGCTTTGTCTTTAAACTTCAACAGGTTGACCATGAAGATCGGGCCGTCAGGTCCCTTCTCGGCCATTTGTTCTATTTGCTTCGGGTCAGAAGGCCGAACCTCATTGATGACTTCCATCGATTTCCTCCCTTATGGATCAATTTAATGACAATTCGAATGCCATTACAATCAAAAATGCATCGATCGCGAAACAAAAGCTCATACGGGCCTGAGACAATTGTCTCTGCCCTTATCGCGCGGCGCGTTCTGTCGCCTATTAGATGCCCGTGCTAGGTGGTAATGGATACCGACAAATCGGTGTCATCATCGCGGAGCGTTTATACGGTTGCAGCATCAAACCCAGATAACCGGGCGGCAATTAGAGCCAATCCTGCAGGAAGCGGCCCGCGCTGGCATCAATGTTGGTGATGTCCTGCGCGACCTCGGGCATGGGGCATTGTACGACGAAGATGTGCGGGTTACGGCCGCACTTTCGCTGATCGATTTCTTTCGGATCGAAGGCGAAGTTGCGCGGCAAATGGACGATCTGACGGCCCATCTATCCGAACGCAAGCTGACCTATGAAACCGGTGCCTTCGTCACGGCGCAGATGAACCAGTCGACCACGCTGGGCGACGCGCTCACCAATCTCGCCCAGTATTTCAATATGATGCATGGCGAGCGCTATAATACGATCAGAACGACCGATCGAACGATCACACTGATCATCAATGATGCGGATTTCCCGTACACGATGAAAGATAACCCAAACATGGTTCACTTTGTCGGGGAATGTGTCCTGATCAAAGTGCAGTGCCTTTTAGACAGCTTTAGTGCAGGCCTCGCCGATGCGGCTTTGCGGCGGGTTTCGCTGAAACGCCCACTGCCCGCAAATAACCCCAGCCATCTAGAATTCTGGACAGCGCCGATCTCGTTTGGACAGGCCCAATATGAGCTCTGTTTCGATCGCGATCTTGCCCAGTCGCCAATGCCAACGCCAAGATCCATCGACCTAAGCTCCGAAGGCGTGTTTAGCCGCGTCATCGCCTATCTCGAACAAAAAACGCCGAACAACGGGCATCACTCATTTAAAGCACGGACGCTCGACCTCATCCGCAATGGCATGACCCAACAAGATGATGTCGCCCACCGTCTCTCGATTAGCGTGGCCACATTGCGACGCCGCCTCGAAGACGAAGGCACAAGCTTTCGGGATTTGATCAATGATCACTTGATGAATGAGGCGACATCCTTGCTCCAAAAAGGCTATTCGGTCGCGCAAGTCAGCGACGCCTTAGACTATTCAGACATTCGCGCGTTTAATCGCGCGTTCAAGCGCTGGAAAGGCGAAACGCCCGCCAAATATGCCCGCCGATTATCGCAACTCGCGGAAGACGCCTGAGCGAAACTGTTCACTCCTGAAAAGCTAATGGGTCATAGTCGCGTGGGCGTGCGCCCTCCTAAACGTCGAAAAAGACATAATTCTATGGGAGGATTACTATGCGCGTGAACCCTAAATCGTGGTTGAACCTCAGCCTGGCATCAACCTTAGCCTTGAGCCTTGGACATGGTCTAGCAACCGCCCAGGATGCAGATGGTGCCGAAGATGATGCGCGCCGATTTGGCACTGTCACCGTAACCGCTCAACGCCGTGAGCAAAGCGCTTTGGACGTACCGCTGTCTGTATCAGCTTTCAGCGGCGAAGATCTGGAGGCGACCGGCGCTGTCGATATCACAACCATCCAACGCGCGACACCGAATGCCACGATCGAAGTCGCACGCGGCTCAAATTCCACCCTGATCGCTTTCATTCGCGGCGTCGGTCAGCAAGACCCGCTCTGGGGCTTTGAGCCGGGCGTTGGTCTCTATGTCGATGATGTGTATGTCGCTCGCCCGCAAGGCGCCATTCTCGACATTTTTGACATTGACCGGATCGAGGTTTTGCGCGGTCCGCAAGGCACACTCTATGGTCGCAACACGATTGGCGGCGCGATCAAATATGTCACCCGCCGCCTCGGCGATGAGCCGGATCTCAAGGCTAAGGTCAATCTCGGCACGTTTAATCAGGCAGACGTCATCGTTTCAGGCTCGACGCCGATTGGTGAACAATTTGCCGTCGGCGGCGCGATTGCCAAATATACCCGCGACGGGTTTGGCGAAAACCTCAATACCGGCGCGGAACATTATGACAAAGACGTGCTTGCCTATCGCTTAAGCGCCGAGTGGATGCCGCATGACGATTTCTTCGTTCGCTTTGCTTATGACAGGTCAGAAGACGATTCGAATGCTAAGCACGGCCATCGCCTGCTACCGAGTGCGGATGGTTCAATCCCTGTCACCAGCAATGTATTCGACACGCGCGCTGGCCTCGGCGATGACAATTCAGTTGAAACAGAAGGCTACTCGCTAACCGCAGAATGGACGGTCAATGACGCGGTCACATTGAAGTCGATCACCGCTTATCGTGAAGGCGAAACGGTTACGCCGATTGATTTCGACGCCCTGCCCCAGGCCGATTTTGATGTTCCAGCGGTCTATGCGGATGACCAGTTCAGCCAAGAGTTTCAGCTTTTATATAGCGGCGACAAGCTAAACGGCGTCGCCGGGGTCTATTATCTCGACGGCAATGCCAATGGCGCGTTTGACGTTATCCTCGGAGGTCTCGGTCTGACCGTGTTCCAAGGCGGCGACCAGACCAAAGAGAACTTCTCCATCTATGGTGACTTCACCTATGACTTCAACGACCAGTGGGCGCTGACCCTTGGCGGACGCTACACCGAAGACGAAACCACAGCAGACGTTCTGCGTGAGCTTTGGCTAGGGCTTGGTTCAGGGTCGTTCGACCCCGCCAATACCGCGTCGACTTTCTTCGTCACCCAGACCGACTTCCAAGGCCTGACCCGGTCCGACGAAGAATTTACGCCGCGCGTCTCGCTGTCCTACAAGCCAACAGACAATGTGAACCTCTACGCGACATACGCGCAGGGCTTTAAAGCTGGCGGCTTTGATCCGCGGGCACGGGCGGACTTGGATCCGCTGGGGCTCTCTGAGCAAGGCTTCGGGCCGGAAACCGTGGACAGTTTTGAAATCGGCGCCAAAGGCTCCTTCTTCGAAAATGCGTTGACCCTGAATGCCGCTGTCTTTTTCGCGGAATACACGGATCAGCAAATCACCGTACAGAGCGGCGCTGATTCAGACGGAGACGGCACCAATGACACATTCGTTTCATCCGTCTTCAATGCGGGCGAGTCGGAATATACCGGCTTCGAGCTTGAAGGCACATGGTTCATCAACGACCTGTTCACGCTGTCGGGCAATCTCGGCATCATCGATGCTGAGATCCAAGAGATCCTGTCTGCGGATGTGAATATTGCCGACCAGTTCGTGACGCAAAACACGCCAGAGCTTCAGGGTCAGCTCTCACTGAATTATACAAATGATCTAGGCGACAATGGCGAGATCTCTGTCACCGGCGCGCTGTCTTATCGGGACGAGTATTTCTTGTTCAATGTTGAAAACCCAGGATTCGGTCCGGGCGAAAACGCACTCTTCCCGAATGGGGGTCCGGCGCTTGATCCAGAATCTTATACGCTTGCCGACTTGAGCATTGTGTGGACTTCACCAAGCGAGAAATATCGCTTGGGTCTGCATGGCCGAAACTTGACGGACGAAGAGTATCGCGTCGCGGCGTATAATTTCGTCACGCCGAGCCAGCTTGGCGTCGACAGTGCTTATTCGGCTTTCTATGGCGCCCCAACGACTGTGACGGCGTCACTGTCTGTCGACTTCTAACCTCACGAGACGGGAAATGACCGCAGTGAGTTCCTCCCAGAATGGGGGTCAGTTTGGCGGGCGAGCTTATGTGCTCGCCATTCTGACCCTCGTTTACACGTTCAATCATATTGACCGGCAAATCTTATTGATCCTGGTCGAACCGATCAAAGCTGACCTGCAGATTAGTGATAGCGCGATTGGCCTGCTGACCGGCTTTGCCTTTGCGGTTTTTTACGCCACGTTCGGCATTCCGATCGCGATGTGGGCCGATCGCGGTAATCGCAAGAACATCCTGTCTCTCGCACTGGCGATCTGGTCGGGCATGACCGCCCTATCTGGGTTCGCGCTTAGCTTCTGGCATTTACTGGTCGCCCGCATGGGTGTCGGCATTGGTGAAGCTGGCGGTACGCCGCCCGCAACCTCCATGATTTCCGATCTCTATGCCCCCAAAGAACGCGCCTTCGCGCTCGGCATCTACACGTCAGGAATTGGCCTTGGCATCCTGGCTGGGTTCGTGATCGGCGGTTATGTCTATCAAGCCTTTGGTTGGCGGGTCGCCTTTTTCGTCGCCGGTGTGCCAGGCCTAATTTTAGCCCTGCTCGTTTGGCTAACCATCAAGGAGCCCAAACGCGGCGCCGTAGAACAGCGCGAAAGCAATGAGGCGGCTTCAAGCTTTGGGGAAACCATGGCCTTTATCGCCAAGCAAAGCTCATTTCTGTGGCTGCTGGCAGGGTGTTGTTTGATTTGCGTTTCGGCAAATGCCTTCCTCGCTTGGACCCCTAGTCATTTGCAAAGAACCTATGATGTTGGGCCTGCTGACATCGCTGTGCCGTTGGGATTGCTAATTGGCGGCGTCGGCAGTGTTGGCGCAATCCTGCTCGGCCGGGTCTGCGATCACATGTCCAGCCGGAACTTGGCTTGGCGGCCTTTGATGATCGCGATCTGCGCCGCCCTCGCGCTCCCTTTCGCTTGGATGTTCTTGCAAGCCGAAACGATCAATGGGGCCTATGCATGGAACGTGGTTCCAAGCTTTATAGGCCTGATCTATGCCAGCATCGCCTATACCGCTTCGCAAGAATTGGTCGGTCTCAGGATGCGCGCCTTCGCATCGGCTTTTATGTTATTCTGCCTCACGCTCATCGGAATTGGCGGTGGCCCAACCATTGTCGGATGGCTAAGTGATACTTTCGCTAACAGTGGTGACCCGATGCCGCTCAAATCAGCTTTGGAGATCATGCTTGCGCTGAACCTGATAAGCGTATTTGCATTAGTGATGTCAGCGAGAACTTATGAAAAGGACGCAGCACGCGCTGCGCAAGTGAACTAGATGCGGCACTTTTTCATCGCGGGGCTCGCGCTCGCATTGAGCGGTTTAAGTGCGTGCACGGAGACACCAATTGAGCCGACGGAACCGGCCGCAGATGCCCGGATTGAGAGCGCTCATTTCACCGTTTCTGTGACCGGCTCCGGACCAGATGTGATTTTGGTCCCAGGCCTGGCGTCAAGCGCGGCGGTTTGGGATGCGACTGTCGCCGCGCTGTCGGACACCTACACGCTACATGCGATCCAAGTCGGCGGCTTCGCGGGGGCAGCGCCGCGTGGCAATGCCGATAACGAAACCATCCTTGATGACCTAGCGGCTGATCTGGTTGCTTATGCCAATGAACTCGAACAGCCGCCTGCGCTGGTTGGGCATTCATTGGGCGGCTTGGTGACCTTGAAGGCTGCGCTCAACTCTAGCGCAGATTTCGAACGGATCGTCGTGATCGATGTCCTTCCCTTCTTCTCGGTGCTGATGGATGATGCGGCAACGGCTGAGACAATGACCCCCATCGCCGCGTTCATGAAAGCGTCGCTTCTGGGCCAGTCGGATGAGATCTTTGCCGCCCGGCAAGCAGAAGCCCTCAGCGCTTTGGTGAAGAGCGAAACAGATCTGCAATCTGCTTTAGAATGGTCCCTCACCAGTGATCGCGCTGTGATGGCGCAAGCTATGTCGGAAGTCTTAGTCACCGATTTGCGAGAGGATATATCCGCAATCACAATCCCCACCACGGTCATCTATGCCCGCGACCCCGCTATTTCGAACATGGACAATGTCGAAGCCTTTTATCAAGACCTCTACGCGCCGCTGCCAAACGGCGCTTTGATCGCAATCGACGATGCGCTTCACTTTGTCATGCTCGATCAGCCTGAGACGTTTCTTGGCGGGCTCGAAACAGCCCTCTCGCGCTAGGGCTCACCGAAGCCCCCTCAAGAAGGGTCCATCTTACTTAGGAACCGCAGGGCTGCGCGGCTCGGCACGAAGAAATATCCGCCATTCATCACCGACACAAATGACGGCAAGTCGCGCAATTGGATCGCTCCGAACTCTGTGGGGATTGTGAACGTCCCAACCTCATCCGCCGCGCTAGTCGCGGAGACAATCGGATCGCGCTCGTCCTCTAAACCATGGAAAATGCGGGCTGACATCCACGTTTGTTGCACGAACTCAAATTGCCGTTCCAGATCCGTGTTGAAACACATGAATACCAGACCATCAGCAACATTGTCTGGATCTGCCGGGTCATCATTCGGCGTCGCTCGCGCTGGATCCGAGACATAGGTCCGGCCGCGTCGTAACAATCGGTGCCGGTTGGAAATCTCAACTTGATACTCGCTTTTCGGGGACAGACTGTCGCGCGGATTGGCCCGCCGAATGTGCGCGCCATAAGGGCATTTCATACCTTGCGGATCTTCCGTCCCAAAGAGGAAATCATTATCAGGTTGCGCATCCTCCTTACTCGTTCCTGCGGGATCCACGAGCAAAGACACGCCATTCTTTTGCCGCCCCACCATTTTCGCGGCGAGCCATTCCGATGAGATCGACAAGCCCGGATAATCGGCTTTGAAGCGTTCTGCTTTCGCCTTCAAATAGGCGTCCATTTCTTTGGAATATTGCCGCAGCTGGCGCATCACCAAAAAGGATCCGTTTCGCCCGAAATCGAGGAGCTGGCCCGCGCCACTGTGATTGAAATCTGGAAAACGGTTCGGCGTATTCTGTGGGCGCTTCTCGAGATCGCCCATGTTCGCCGGCGATTGCACGATAACCGGCGAGTGCGGGAAATCACCCCGATTGTCTGGATAGCCAAGAATGAACTCGCCCGGTTTGACGAGATGCAAATCATTCGTCTCGCGGCGGGCGCGCTTCGTACCCTCAATAACCGGCTGAGAAATCCCATCGCGGAACCCAAATGGTTCGCGGAACTTGTTCAGGTCCTCGGGGATGTCTTGCATCACAATGCTCGGGCCAATTTCAAACCCGAATTGCGTATTCAGCTTACTTTTCTCAGCTTTGACCGTCTGCTCAAGCGCTTTACGCTCCTTGCCATAATAGATCAGGATCGCATGCGCAGGCTTTTCAGAGACTTGCCAGTCCGGCGTATCAGGATCGGTCGATCGCCACCGCCAATTTTCGGGATGACTATCCCCGCGATCGCCAAGAATACGTGATCGCGCCTCATTGGCCATGCCGCTGACAAACGCCTCGGGGAATGAGGCGAGCGTGTTGCTCTCATGCCCTTGAGACGTGTAGCGCTGTTCTTCCAGCCCCATACGCTTCAGCCCTTCCGCCGACAGCGCCAAAGTCATCACCGTCTTCTCGGCTGGGTCTTCACCGAAAGAGACCGGCACCAACCCATTCTGCGTATCGCCGCCTGACACTTCGTTCAGCCAAGACATCCAGGATGTGCTGTCATCGTCTGGCAAACGAATGGGGAGCAGTTCGGCAGAGGGGTATTTTGCAAGCCCCTTCAATATCAAGGATTGGATCTCAGAATATTCGAGCGTCTCAGCCGGCCGTGGACGCGAGCCGAATAGGTCCACCCAAGCCTTTGCTTGCGCTTCCGTGCTAGCCTTGGCGAGCCCTTCGCAGATCAGCGAATTATTGCGGATCTGATCGGTGGAAAGATCTGGAAACCGGCTAAACCAGAACCGTGTGCGCCTTTGTTGCCGCCGGACCCAGCGTTTGAACCGCGCCCCGTCACCGGCGCCTTTATAAAACAGCCACTCAACTTCTGGGAAGCCGACCCCATTGCCCCAAACCGCTGTCTGACCCCATTGCGCTTTGGTGATAAAGTCTTCGAGATAGCTCTCCCAGCTGCCATCATAGCTGGCACTAAAGATCAGCTTGTCGGTGCCGGGCATGCGGAACCAGCGGGCAAAATGGATCGTGCCCATATCGATGATCAACCCAGGACGATAAAGATAAGTCACCAATTTCTCGACCCAGAAGAAGCCGAACCCAAGCGTCAACCGGCGCAGCCATCGCGGATCGGTTTTCAATTCCGTCACCGCGACAATGTGGTTTTGCACAAAACCGTCTGGGTTTTCGAGTTCGGTAACCTCGCGCACATGTTCCAAGTCTGGATCGATGTCTCGCCCTTTATCCGCTGTCTCGCTGCGCCTCAGCAAAACCGCTGCATAGGCAAGCCAAGCTGCTAAGAAAGCGGCCACAACGATCACCCCGATAAGGATGGGCCCAGCAATTCCGCCGAACAGCGCCATCATGCTCTCAGCTTTACCGAGCCAGCTTAGACTTCCCCAATCGACCGCGCCGAACTTTGTTGCGCCCCCGATCACAATGGCCGAGAGGGCCAAGAACGACGTCAGGAGCGCGAATTTGTGCTGCGCGAGAAATTTCCAATAGCGCTTATGCTCATGCCCCGGCAGTGTTTTGGCCCCGCGCGAAAGCGAGATCGCGCCGAGCCATGTGGCTATGAGTGAGAATCCGATTGAACCGAGGATCAGGCTCCCACCCGACCCGGTGCCGAGGCTCTTGCTGAATATCTGGGTCAGCATGGGCATCAAGCCAAGCACGGCACCGACGCCAAGCAAGATCACGCCCATCCCGATCACATCTCGGTCCGTCGCTAGAGACCCCCAAAGCGTCGAGAACGCGCTATCGTCTTGGCGATTGATTGCCAAAACGGAATTGCTGGGACGCACCAAATCTGCGCGATGAGTGCCATCTCGGTTGAGCGCTTCCCGCACATAGGCCAAGGCTTCAGATCCCGCCGGATTGCGATGAGCATTGGGTTCAAGAAACGCGTCCAGGTGTTCGCGCGCTTTCGAAACGATCGCTTTGTCTCGTTCAATCGCGCGGACGGTCAAATCTGGCGTGCCATAGAATTCGAGACCTGACGCTTTCTTATCGCCCAGAGGAAAAGGCGATGCGTCAATTTTGGTGATGCTACGCTTCAATAAGGAGGCCCGCACGCCATCATATTCGTGCGGCAGGCCTGCGCGCTTCAGCACGGTCTCTAAGTGCTCGCCGCAAGCATCGACAAAGGCATCAACGCCGAGTTCGACATCGCCATCCACACTGATCTCGATCAGCAAGATGTCCTGATGCGCCTTGCGGGTGTCATCTCTTGGCGTGCCAGGAATGGTAGAGACATGCGTGAAATGAATGATCTCCGTGGCGCGTAGAGCCGCCTCTAGGTCGGGATTTGCAGGATTTCCAAACCCGTCCAACGCCCGATCAATATCGTCGATGCGATTGGGATCAGGCGCGCCCGGCAGTGGGATGGTGATGGTTACAATTGAATGCTGTTGCCGTGTGTGCTTAGGCTCAAACGTCACGAAAAGGTTTTGCGGAAACGCGCCGATGTTCCGCATCTTACCGCGTTTGCCATGAGCCCGCTTTAACCGCTCCTGTTTGAGTAGTGGCTTGAAGCTTTGGGTCAGCATCGTCTTGGCGATCTCTTCCCCGATGCAATAGTGCAGAATGCCAAACCCGCCGAATTGTAGGTCGACCTCTTTTGAGAATTCCGGGGTATGTCTGGATGGGTCGAAACGGCCGGGGTTCTTGAGCCCCTTGGCTCGACCATCAAACATAGCAGACGCCGCCGCCGCCATGACCACCTCGCCCTTTTTGATCCGCGTTTTTCGTTTTCCTAACAGCGTCCAGCGCTCAAGCACCACATCTTCGCTCGCATAGCGCGGCAGGCCTGGATTGATTGGCGGGCGGAACCGCATAGCCTCCAGCAGGCATTGGGCGAGCTGTTCATCATTGTTCGATTTGGCCGCACGCTGCGCCAGCTTCAACGCGGTTTGGTTGGTTAGCAAGACTTCAAGAATATTACCACCAGCGGCCGCCCCCGTTGGCACCCATCCCGTCGCCAACACCACCATTATCGAACGAATTTCTTCTTTGGTCGGGCGCTGCAGAGCCGGGTCTTGGTTCGATTCCTGTTGAAGTTTGACCAAGCGCCACATCAGCGTATCTGGCCAGTCTCCACGATGGCCGTGCTGGGCGAGATAGACAGAAAGTGTGCGATCAAACGCGGCATCGATGATGTCAGTGACATTCTTCGCACCTTTCAGCGCCGTCCGCCACATTTGCGCATCGCCAAATGGGTCAGAGAACAAGACCGCACTCATCGACATCATCCACTGAGCGAACTCATCTGGATGATTGATGGTCAGGCCAAAATAGTCCGCGCAGGTTTCGACAGACACACGGGTCTGAAGATCCTTGATCGCATCAATCTCGCCTGAACTGTATTCGACCAAAGCTTCTGCAATGCGTTTGGCGTTTGGTTTGATTGTCTCTTCAATGTCGTTCGGATGAATGATCGCCCGCATCGTGTTCAGAAAGAAGCGGTAGTCCGGGCCGTCCCGCATCCCGAGCGCGGCTTCAACATTGCCGCCCAGCAGCGCCCGCATCTCCCGCCCATAAGGTGTTTCGAAAACCTCGATATCCTTGAAATGTTTGCCGCTATTGTCGCGGATTTCGCGGACATGCTGATAGCGAAACGCCCAATACATGCCCGTGAAAGGGATTTTGCCGATCGGATAGAAACGCCGAAAAAAGGCGTGCACACGCCGACTTTGCGTCAGTCGCGACGCCATTCGCAACCAGAAACCGCTTTCTTTGCCGAGGCTAAACGGACTCGTGTCCGGTTTGATCTCCGCAATATTTTCCTCGACCTTTTTGTACCACTTAGTGCCCATCTTCGCCCTCACCCGATCTCGATCCATGCCCTCCGCTGGTGCGATGCTAGCACCACACCTGTCATCGCGAAGTGATGCGCGTCACATTCGAGCCTGTAGAGTTCGGTCGGATTTCGCCAATTAAACCAGCGCTCTGAGCCTCGAGCCGGGCCGCTTCAAAGCTCTCATAAAAATAGTCGATCTCGGGATCAGTTTTGAACGGCAACCAAGCGATGGTGTGTCGGCTAAAGGACGGGGACGTTTTCAGAAGCGTTGCGCACGCATGCGCGGCGGCGCGTAGCTCTCCGCTGCGGACAAGGCTGGTCACTTCGCATAAATGGGCGAGCCAGAAATTTGGTTTCAGACTCGACGAACGCCGCGCATATTTTAGGCTTTCTTCCCAATTGCCAAGTTGGCAATGGGTCTGAGCAACCTGGGCCAAAATATTGAAAACATAATAGTCTTGCGGATTGAACCGTAACGAAGTTTCGAACGGCGCCAGCGCTTCTTCTGGCTTGCCGGTATAAAGCTTACACGTCCCTACCTCCGCATATGCATGTGCATAACTCGGATTAAGCTCAATCGCCCGCTCGCAATGGGTCAAAGCCCGATCAAAGTTGCGCAACAGGATTTCAGCGAGCGCTGCCGCCAGGTGTCCGCGACTATCAAACTCATCGGCCGCAATCGCGCGGTGCGCCAGACGCAAATTATTGGCAATGATGTCCCGCGACTTTTGCGCTTTCCAGGCATCTAAATGGTGCCAAAACGCTCGTTGTATCAGAGCTTCCGCATTGTCGGGTTCGAGTCTCAAGGCTTCGTCTAATAGGCGTTTCCCTTCCGCCGCATCATCGCCGCCAAGGCGATTGAAATGCCAGCGAGCGCGCCAAACTAAATCATGTACACTCGCCTGGCTGCGCCTTTTCCCGCGCGCTTTCACCGCTTCAGCGCCTTCCAAGCGCGTGGTCAGCGTGCCGACGATTTCCGCGATTTGGTCATCCAATCGATCAAGGAGTTCCGGCGTCTTAAGCGCGTATTTCTCATTCCAGAGGATCCGGTTCGTGCTAGCGTCAATCAGCTGAATGGTTTGACGGACGGTTTGATCAAACCCCCGCAGGCTTCCCGAGACAAGATATCGGACCCCAAGCAGATCGGCGACCCGGCGGGGGTCTTGCTCTTTCGCCGCGACTGCAAAACTCGACGCTTTGCTGATCACCGGGAAATGTCGGACGTGCGAGAGCGACGTGATCAAATCTTCGCACATCCCATCCGCCAAATAAGAGAGTTCGGGTTCCGATGAGTTTACTTCAAACGGAAGGACTGCAATCGCGGATCGATCGGCAAAGGGTCCGCTTGGATGACCATTCAGTGCAGCCGGATTGAAATCGAGCGGATTGGTGCTGGGCCGTGTGGTAACAATTTCGAACGCCCGGACATCATGGCTGATATTTTTCAAAAGCAGGTCACCCAGCGCGCTCAATGGTTGTTCAATTGGGGACTGCAATCGTTCCAGGATTTGATCTGTGAAAACCACAGCACCAGGCGAGCAAGCCTCTTGCAGACGCGCCGCAACATTGACGGTATCGCCATATAATTGATCGTCATTTCTGACATAACCGCCATATGCGATGCCGATCCGCATCCACGCTTGGCGCTGATCTGCCAGGTTTTCGTTGCGCTTCCGCAGCTCTGATTGCAAATCGAGGGCAAACTCGACAGCCCGATCAGGCTGTTCAAAAGACAGCATGAATCCATCACCAGCCATATTGAATAAGTGCCCGTCATGCGCCTTAGAAAGCGCCGTGATCGTGTCTCGACAATAGATAACCGTTTCAACGCCAAATGCCTCATCGGCGGCGATCAGAAGACTTGAATCAACAATGTCGGCACAGAGGATTGCGGATTGATCTGTTTTTCTCATCGGTTCACGCGCCGCAATTGTACGATCATGCTCAGACATTGATCTATTCTGCGAAACCTCCAAAACTAGACTTGGCTCTAGACTTATTGCCCAAAAACAAGGCGCTGGCACGTGATAAACCACATTCGACCCAAACCCATCATCACCTGCGACAGTGAATTGAGCAAGCTGTATAAACGACTAGGCGATACCCGATTCCCGAGTGGAGAGACCGCCCAAGGGTGGGACCAAGGCCCGCCATTAGAATGGATGCAGAGGCTTCACGATTATTGGCTCAACCAATATGACTGGCGCCGGACTGAAGAGGCGTTGAAGCAAGCGGGTAGTTTTGCCGCGACGATCGGCGATGAGGAAGTCCACTTCCTGCATATCCGTGCGCCCGAGAAAGCCAGACGCGCGATCATTATGACCCATGGCTGGCCAGGATCGATCTTGGAATTTTTGGACACTGCGGAGCGTCTATCAAACCCCTGCCAATACGGGCGAAGCCGGGATGAAGCGTTCGACGTTGTTATCCCAGCGCCGCCAGGCTTTGGATTTTCGTCTGCGCCAAAAACGGATTGGAGCATTCAACAAACCGCAAAAGCATGGGCCGCCCTGATGGAGGCTTTGGGATATAGCGAATACTATGCGCAAGGCGGCGACTGGGGCTCCGCCATTACGATCGCCCTGGCGCAACAAGATCCGGATCATTGCAAGGCCATCCACTTGAACGCTTTGTGGATTGATCCGGTCAATTTTGTGCCAGGTGAACTTACCGAAGCTGAGATCAGTGACCTCACAAAGCTGCAAAACTTCACGTCGACCCAAACGAGTTACGCCCAATTGCAAACCCATAAGCCGCAGAAGATAGGGTATGCGCTCGCAGACTCCCCCATCGCCCTTGCTGCGTGGATTATGGACATTTATTGGACCGGTGTCGCCCATGATGGCGCGCTTGAGGCCCAGGTCCCCTTCGACAAATTGATTGATGCAGTGATGATGTATTGGATCCCCAATGCTGGCGCCTCTTCTGCGCGGTTTTACTGGAAAAACTATACGCCGTTGGATTATTCAATCGTGGAAACGCCTGCCGGCTTCAGCCGGTTTCCAGGTGAAATCCTTTCGGTCTCACGTCGGCTGACGGAGAAACGGCTGACCAATCTGATCTATTGGAACGAGCCCCAAGATGGCGGACATTTCGCCGCCTTAGAACAACCAGCTCTCTTCGCCGAAGAAGTGTTCGAGTTCGCGCGTGTCACTGAACAATCCCAATCATGACCGGCGATTATTGCGTGCTGAGCCAGAAAATCGCTTTGAATACTGCAACATAGCGAATAAGACTTGAAGTCTGCGATGGGATGCCGATGAGCAAATGGATCAGGTGCTAGAACTCAAACAACATTGGGCAGCCTTTATCGGCGGCACGGAAGCGAGTCCTTTATTTGATGATATTGCCCAAGCGAGCCGCGCCATTCATCTCCAACCGGGCGATTATCTGGTCAGCCAAGGCGATACCTCGCAAACGGTGTTCTTATTGGTTGATGGTGGGCTAAAAGCGGTTCGCTACTCCCAAAATGGGCATGAAATTTGGTTGTCTTCTTTTGCTCCCCACGCCCTGATCGGCGAGATGTCCGGCCTAACCGGCACGCCGCGCTCTTCGACGGTTATTTGCGTGCAACCATCCACCGTTCTGGCGGTTGAGTTTGCTGATTTTGAGCAAGCTGTACTTTCTAATCCGGCATTTGGGTTGAAACTTTCGCGTCTATTGGCCGAACGGGTTCGCAATACGTCAACGCATCTTGAAGAGCTCGCGACGCTTCAAACTTCTGCGCGTTTACACTCGGAACTCTACCGGCTCGGCGTACAGGATAGTCAGGATGATGAGCGGGCAACGATTACCAGCCCGCCGAGCGTGTCTGAATTGGCTGTCCGAATACACGCGGCCCGTGAATCGACCTCCAGGGCGCTGTCTTTGTTGCAAAAACGGGGCTTTCTGAAGCGACATGGGGATGGCGCTTTGGATGTTATCTCGCCAAAGAGCCTCGACTAGCGTGGCTCCCAAGCGGTCGCCGCTTATCCCCCCGCATCAATCGTCAACAGCGGAGACGCGCCATCACTCGCGGCTGATTGCAAAGCAAGCAGGAACAGCAAGAGATTGAATGTAGTTTTTGACTCCAGGTCATCATCACTGATCCAGAACCAGTGATCGCGATAGAACACTTTTACGGCCGCATCCGCTGGCGGCGCGATCCCGGAGTCGACGCGAAACAATTCGCTGGTAAAGCTCAACCAATCTGGCGTCTCTGGGCTCGTAACGCGGCTGGCTGTGGTCAATCCGCCGCTTTTATGCGCGCTCGGTACTTCGACCACATGTGAAAGCGCATATCGCGCGCCAAGCACAGTTCGGGTCTGCGCGAACAACTCCTCCTGATCTAACCCGCCGCCTTTTGCGACAAGTTGGTAGCGCATCTCACAATCCCGGCTGCCAAGTAGCGTCTGCAGCCGGGCGCAGGCGGGCGTATCGATCGCATTGATGTGCAACACGGTTTCGACTGGCTCATCCTCGCTGCCCGGAAGGCGCTCAACATGTACTTTTTCGGTTCGCTGCAGGTCACGCATGAGGCGCGTGGCTTCACGGAAGCGGGCATTATTGGGGATCGTATCCGGGGTTGGGCCAGAGGCGCTTGGCGCGTTTGACAATTGCCCCAACCGTTCCATGCAGCAGGCCATTAAACGCTCTATGCTCCACCCAGAGTTCGCCAAAAGCACAATCGTTTCAGGCGTTATCGGTGCCAGCATGTCCTGCGCAAATTGGCTACCATCGAGCGGCTTATACACAATCGTTGGCGTCTCACTGGTTCCAATGCCGGGAACGAGGAGGCCTGTCCCTCTGGTCGCGTTCTGAAACGGCAGAAACGCTTCGGCGGAGAGGGTTGCGCCATATTGATGCTGCGTGGTGACACCATCAATATCCATAAACACAATCGCGTCGCGATATTTCAATCGGACCAAATTGAGCAAGAGTTGCTCGCTTTTGGTTTGCGCAATCGCTTCATTATAGGCGTAGCCCGATGGACTAACCGTCGCCGCACCGCGCGGCGCGACGCAGGCCGTCAAAATCGACTGTCCGATCAATACCGCCAGTAGTGCAATAATGCGGTCCATAATCCCCTACCCCACGAATCCGTCGCCCACACCAAAGTCGCGGCGAGCGGCTACAATTGACACCATCACACCGGCGAGAACGTCCAGCACGCACATCATGGTGATGAAGAAGAACACCGACGTGGAAAAATTCCCCACCGCCAGAAACAGGATCAAGCTCACGACCATGATGCCGATCGAGGTGGCATGATTGGCGATTGCGGTTGATTTGGTGCTGGTTGATTTCACGATTTCAATCGACAGCGTCACCAGACCAATCAGCATAATGAAATCACCGAGACGGAACTGCCACTTAATGCCAGAGATCATCGGCATATTGAACAGAGCGGCGTCGAGCTTGCCGACAATGTTCGGCACACCCGCCGCATCGGACCCAGACGAAAAGAGCGCAATCAGCAGATAGATAACCACTGGGATCGCCATGAATGGCGTAATCGTAAGCCAACGGTTCATGAGAGAAATCCTTTCCTTGGGCGTTTGGGTAAATCGGCGGGTGCCTATTTGCCCCGCAAGCGGCTGCGGAAATCTCTTTTGGAGGTCTCCAGGTCTGATGACATTCGAGAGCGGATATCAGACCGAAGCTGATCCAAATTTCCCGCTTCAGGTTCTGACACAGATGCGGATACTGAAACTCCAAGACCCTCGGCAGCGCTGCTCATAGACGGGCCTGTTACCGTCAGTGAATTGGCCTGTGCGATCGCGCCGATCGTCCAATATTGAGTCGGCATTCCCCAAACATCCATGGTCTCAAATGGAATCCGGCAATAACCGTTTTCGCCAAATGCCGTGCCAAAGCTGTTTCGCACCAAATAAGTTCGATCTGTTAGATCATATCCGACCATAAGCATGGCATGCGCCGTTGGCACCGGCGGCACTTGAACCTGATCGGGTTTAGGCATCACTCCTGTTTCATTCGCAATCGCGTAGTATTGGATTGGGGCCATCATCGCGAACACAATCGGTAAGCCTTCCGCAAGCACCGTGAGCGCTTGTTGTCCATGCGATGTACGCGCAAATTGAACGGCCTGGTTGAATGAGGCATTGACGTAACAAGCTTGGCTTGGTTTGGCGTTGACCATGGATTTTTGGAATGGCCAAAACTTGGCTTCGCAACATCCATGGGCAAGCAAGGCCGCCATAGCATGATGCACGAACGTCCCCTTATCCTGGTTTTGCATATTTCCGACGACCCGAGAATTGTAATATACAAACAAGCGGGACATATCCGTCAGCGGTTGACCCGCTTTGATTTGGTGCATTTCAAGCGCGCTCACCACAGCGTTGGCAACGCAAGAGTTCGTATTTTCTTGGTTTTCTACGGGCGAACAAAATTGTCGAAGGTCAACCCGTTCCGGCAAGTTGCCTGCCTGCCCTTCAACAATTGGCATAGCTGGCTGGTTTGGATCTACCAAACAGCCGCCGAGCGAGAAACCAGCTAAGGGATCAGACATTTGAGAATTCCTTTTCTAGAACGCTGGCAAGGCAGCAAGTGAAGACGAACGGAAGAGGATTGCAGATCATCATGATGGGCACGGCGCGCCTGGTTGGTGATTGATGTGCAATTGCCCCTGGTCGGCGATAAAGGAGCCGCTGGGATCAAATGTCTGATAGTTGAGATGACATTCACCATCCCACACAAACCGGCCATTCATCGTCAGCCCGAGTTGCGGCGCCGTCACCGTATAAGTCGCGCTGGTTCCCGACATTTGACCGCGCATGGTCGAGTTGAAACCGTCCGACGAAACTCCGGACCCAGATATCACGCCTGAGCGACTAACGGTGACGTTGCTGTATCCGCCAAGCTCATGCAGCCACCGGCCGTTCAGTGCTTCGTAGGGATGCGGGGGTGGCGGAGGCGGAGGCGGTGGTGGTGACGGAATGATCGTTTCCGGTTCTTCGAACGGACGGGGGCCTTCAGAGCCTGGCCCAATCAACACCTCACCGCGGCATTCTCTATAGTCGTATCCGGACAATCCTTCGCAAGGGTCATCGCTAGGGTCGGGCAACATTGCATCAATGATCAGTAAGCCAATGATCGCCGCCGCTGCGATGCCGCCCCATTTTGTATATTTGGGATCCCAGTCGAAATTGAAATCGAACATATCATTCGATTGCGGGATGTTGACCGCATCGACGATCGCTTTTCGATAGGCCGTTGCAGACTGGGTGCGGGTGGCCGGGCGATTGGACAACCCTTTTTCGATCAACTCATCGATCCCTGTAGGCACATCAGCGCGCCCACCGGAAGGCGGCTGCCAATGGCCTTGGGGCAAGACGCCGACCAAAAGCTCGTAGAAAATCACCGAGGAGGAGTAGATATCAGCGGGCGGCCCCGCACTGTCAGCATTTGTGATCTGTTCGGGTGCCATGTAGCGCGGCGTGCCTAAACCTGTTCCCGTTCCACTTTCCAGCGCTGCGCCTGTCGCCCGCGCAATCCCGAAATCGAGAATCTTCAGCGGCGCCGCCTCTTCATTAGGATCGGAAACGAGCACGATATTCTCGGGCTTCAGATCTCTATGGATCACCCCGGCGGCATGGGCGGCTTTGAGGCCATCCATGATCTCCGCCATGATCCGGGCCGCAACCCGAAGCGGAATGTCTTCCCCATTCTGAACTTGCTCTCTGTGCCACGCCCGTAGGGATTGGCCTTCAAGATACTCCATCGAGACAAAAGGCTGGCCATCGGATTGGCCAACATCATAGACTGCAACGATATTGGAATGACGAATGTCTCGCGCGGTGACGCCTTCAGCGATCAGTTTTTCAATCGCATTCGTCCCAGTCAGCCGTTCGGGTCGGATGAGTTTCAAGGCAACCGTCTGCTGGGTCAGCTTATCCGCTGCCTTATAAACGACGCCCATTCCGCCGCGACCGATGACGGCTTGAATTTCATACCGGTCAGCGAACACAGTGCCGGGTTCGAGGACGACAAAATTGCTGTCTTTGCGCACGATCGTGTGGTCGAACGTCTCGAGCCCACCCAAAGTCCGCATGGCCTCGAAGTCAGGTTCGGCGGCCTGCAAATCATGTCCGCATTCCGGGCAAAATCGAGCATCGGCTTCGACTGCGGTTTGACATTTCGGGCAACTGGCCATGGCTAAATCTCCTTACGCAGTCTTCGGTTGGCGGGTGACGGCCACCGTCCGAACCGCGCCATGTTCGCTTTGAAAATCCAGTTTTAGGGCAAGCAGATCAGGGTGCTTCACGAGCGGCGAAATGCGGTCGCCATCATTGAGGCTTACGGTTTTTCCGCGCCCATACGCATCGCCATTCACACGAACGCCGGCTTCGCTTTCGACCCGCAACATGAGGCGGTCGCATTCGATATAGAGTTCAAAATGACGTCTCGAGATCAGGCGGCTCAGGTCTTCGTCGACCTTGCCGTCGGTGTCTTGAACAAGCAGGCGCGCATCATTCGGGCCGTCGCCAGCCTTTGCGCGCGAACGGCCAAAAGCGAGCATTCCATCTGCGTTTAAAAGCGGGCCGTCATGCGGCGCGCTTTGGGTATCAAAACCGCGCCATTGAAACTGAGTGGATTTCGGCACCCACAGGTTTTTGCTTATGCCGCGAAGCCCGCGACTGCGTTCCTCGAGCTCAGCGCGAACCATTGCGAGGGTGATCGCCTCTTTTGCGGTCGAGGCCTCATTTTGGTTTTTGTCCTGGCCAGAAATGTAAACGACATTGCCGTGCCCTGCCGACTCTTTGCCCAGATTGACAACCGGCCCATTGCCAGACTTGTCTTCTTCGATGTTGAGCCGGAGCGTGGCTTCAAAGGCAAACCGCTCCTCTCGCCAGCGCCAGCGGCTCGAAAGCGCGACGAGCACTTTAATACTATGCGCGCCTGCCCGGTCAAACTTGTCGGCAATGATCGATACAGGACTCACTTCGCCAGCCGCAAGGCGCTCCCAACCCAGGGATTGCTCGCGCCATTCACCGCCGGCCTCGAGCGTCCAAACATTTGTGACAAAGATCGGCCGACCGACCACAGATAGGTTGGCAATTGACAGCGGCAGCGATACAGCCCCGCCGACCCGCGCAGCGACCATGGCCCCGGCATCCACCTGTAAATGAGGACTCACACAGACAGTGCAGAGACCATGGTCGTCCAGCAAACCACCACATTCTTCGGCGGCCATGCACCGTATGAGGGGCTTGCCGCAATCCTCGCAATACGTTGCGTCATCTTCTATGGCAGACGTATAGCAACACACTTTTTGTGTGCGAGGAGGAACAATGGCGTGGGTCAATGGCTCGCTCATGCGATCAAGTTCTCATCCGGTGGCCGCAACCGGTGCAGAACTTTGCTTTGGCCGGCAGCGTGCGTCCGCATTTCGGGCAATCCACCGTTGTCGGCGCCGCATCAGCTTCATCGCCTCCGCCAGATTTGCCGCCCGCGCCATGGGCCACGCCGCTCGCGCCTGACATCCCTGCTTTTAGAATGTTCAATTCATGCGCTCGGCTGGCTTCGCGTTCTTCCGCCGCGCCTTTGATGAGATCTTTCATCGCATCCATTTGCGTCTGGTTGGAGTTGGCTTTGGCCTGTTCTTTGAGGACATCGGCGACGTCAGTGGAAAGCCCTGCATTGATCGCGAGGATTTGCTCAGGCGTCATTTTCGCGCCGGCTTGAAGCTGCGCGATCCGACTGTCCGTTTCCGCCTTTTGAACGTTGATGTCTCTTTGGGTCTTCGCATCAGCGGATTTGATATCGCGATCAGCGTCGCGGTCTTTGCCGGTATGCTCAATATCTTGGATGGTCTTAAGCCGTTCTGCTGCGTCGCGCCCAGCGATCCGCGCCAGCTCCATCTCCAGGCGTTGCTCACGGTCTTTGATTTCAAGATCGGTGAATTTCCCGACCTTTTTCATCTCTGCCGTATGCTTGGCATCAAGCATTTCGATTTCACGCTCGACTTTACGGAGCGTTGCATTCTCTTTTGTGAGATCGGTCAGATGCGTCGCTTCATCGAGCCGGCTCTGCATCTTGAACGCAGTCTCGGTGCGGAGGATTTCGATCTCATGCGCCAAAGCCTGCATCTCTTGGCGGCGCGTCGCATCTTCGCGGGCATCCAAGAAGCTGACTTCGCTGTTTAGCACCATGTGCGCGAGCTCATCCTCGGAAGCGGTCTCAAGTTTTGCGAGATCGACATTCGTGGTCAGCTGAAACTCTGTCGCTTCGGATTGGCGCGCGACTTCGCGTTTGAGGAGCTCAAGCTGATAATCGAGCGCCTCTTGTTGCCGCGCGATGTTTGCGCGCTCGAGCGCCTCTTGCTCCGCCGCATTCATCGCCCATTCGACCGACGCAGCTCTGACAATCAACCCGATATCGCCGCAGATCCGTTCGGCTTCCAGCATCATGTCCGCTTGGATCTTATCCTGCAGCCCGGTTTCGCCTCGAATCTCGGTCGCATCCATGCGGCCAATAACGGCTTCGATCACACGGTCTGCAAAATGCGGCGCGATGCGATCGACAATATCGATCCGCGAAAGCGCGCGGCGGCCCGTTGGCGGACCATCGCTCGCGGCCGCATGGGTTTGCTGACGCGAGACGCCGCCCATTAGGCCCAGAATGTTTGACGGCTTATCCGGGTTGAGCTGTAATTCCAGCGTCGCGACGCCAGAAATTTCAACATTGTCTTTCGACAAAGCCGAGACCGGGATCTGCGCCGGAAACGGTTTGAGATCTGCCAGCATGATTGCGACATGCGTCGAGCCGCCGATCACTCTTTTCATGGCGGTTGCGATACCGCCCACGGAGAAATGAGCCCCTTTGAAGGAGTCGATCAGCTCGCCATTTTTGAACAAGAGCGCAGCAAGATCTGGCGGCGCGGCAAATCGCTTTTCAAAGAACGACTTAAGCTCTTCTTCGCGAACAAATTCCGCCAACAAGTTTGGATCTGAAAGAACAAGAGGTTGTGAGGCCATGGATCAGCCCTCCTTCCATTGACGGTCGGTGACGAACCGAAAGACGTGAAAACCGATCACCAAAGCGGCGACTGAAAATGAAATCGGATGATTTTGGACAACGGTCGCAATTCGTTCGATGGTCGAATACTCTTCCATCAACTGACCCATTCGAGAGACCTGCCAGATCGCTCCGAAGATCATGGTCGCCAGGGTGAAGAGTGACATAAAGAAACTCAACAACCCGGCGAGCCGTTGCGACACGGTCCGTTGCGTGCGCCCCCCACGGGCAGCGGCCATAGCGGCCGCGCGCTCTTCTTCCTCAAGTGCCTTTTCAAAAGCTTCGCCGCGCTTTTCAGCTTGGTCGCGCGCTTTCTTATCGACGGACAAAAAATCGGGCGCGGCGTTGTCATTCGCCTGCGCCGCATTTACCGGCGTGAGATTAGAAGCATGCCTGCGCCACCAGACGAAAATGGTCACCGCAATCCAGATCGCAACGCTGACCATCGTGGTGTTCAGAAGCAATTCGACCAGCGGCCACGCCTCTGGAGGAATTTGATTAAGCGCCTCGTCCATTCCAATCCCCTCGAGAATATTTGTGTCTATTGTTGAAGGCGCGGAAATCGCGGGAAACGGGTCAGCTCGGGATCAGAAAATTTTCCAGAACTCGCAAACGAGGCCTTGTCGAGCCCGCTAGAATTCGACACTATTGGCGCGTGTGGGGTTATTTATGACGGAAAATCAAGGCTCTAGAATTGATGAATTGCTTGACGCTTGGCGCGCCGGAGACGAGCAAGCGCGCAATGAATTGTTTGAACTCCTCTATTCAGAGCTGCGACAAATCTCAGCCGCGCTGCTCCGAAGCGAACGAAATTCATCCCTTTCAACCGGTGATTTGGTGAATGAGGCGGTCCTTCGAATAGTGCGTATGAGCAAGATTGATTGGGCTGACAAATCGCACTTTCTGGCCCTCGCCGCGCGCGCGATGCGCCGGGTCTTGGTGGATCACGCACGCGCGAAATCAACCGACAAAAGATCTCATCAAAAGGTCACGCTGATCACGCAATTTGCGGGCGCCGGTGCAGAGCGCATTGAACTCGATGCGCTGGATAAAGCCCTCATCCGCCTCAAAATCATTGATGAAGAAAAAGCCGATATTGTTGAGCTGAGATATTTTGGCGGGCTCTCCCTCGATGAGATCGCGATCGTAAAAAACCTTTCCAAATCCACGATCAAGCGAAGCTGGCGAGTCGCACGCCTCTGGTTGCTCGATAGTTTAGAAAGTATGCCGCAATGAGTTCAGATGATCTCGAACAAGAAGTGATGCGTGTTCTGTCCGCGGCGCTAGATCAACCCTCGGACACACGCGAAGACTGGCTCAGGCACCAATTTGCTGATCAGCCGGAATTGATCGAACGGGTCTTAAAGCTGCTTGCAAAAGATCAATCGGCCTCCTCTCTCTTGCGTACGGGAGGCGCCCGCGCCGATGCAGAAGATCCTGAAATCCCCGAACGCGCCGGCAATTACAAAATCACTGATCTAATTGGCCAAGGCGGCATGGGTGCCGTCTATAAAGGCGAACGCGATACAGGTGATTTCGAACATATCGCGGCGATCAAAATCGTCCGCCCGGGATTATTCTCTGAAGCGCTGACCGCTCGATTTGAACGCGAACGTCAAACACTTGCCAGCTTAAACCATCCAGGGATTGCCAAGCTTTTTGACGGCGGCACCTTGCCAGATGGATCACCCTATATCGTGATGGAACTGGTGGATGGCATCTCGCTTGGCGAATGGATTGAGACCGCCCCGAAAGATAAAAACACGCGTTTGGAGCTGTTTGAGAAAGTCTGCGATGCTGTCGCACATGCGCACCAAAACCTGATCATCCACCGTGACCTGACTCCGTCAAACGTGCTGGTAACGAATGAGGCTGACGTAAAACTCATCGACTTCGGCATCGCCAAACCCCAATCAAGTGAAGATGTTGATCCCGCTGCTGGATCTAACTCACTAGCTTCACTGAGTTTTACACCAGGCTTCGCGGCCCCTGAGCGGAGCCAAGGCGCGGCAGCAAATACGCTTTCGGATGTCTATTCGCTTGGCAAACTGCTCGAAGTGATGCTTCAAAAAGCGGGTCTTGATAATGATCTAGAGGCGATCATTTCCAAAGCCGCAGCTCCGGCGCCCGAACATCGCTACGCCTCGATCTCAGCGCTGTATGATGACATCCATGCCTATCGAACTGGATACCCGGTCGAGGCTCGGAACGGATCGGCAGGGTACCGGTTTGGAAAGTATTTTCGTCGCCGTCGTTTGCTTGTGACTTTTGCTGCCGCCAGCGTTCTCGCTCTTACCGGCGCATTCGTCGTCACATTACTCCAGTACCAACGTGCAGAAGCCGCCCTCGATCGCGCAAATGCGCGGTTTGAACAAGCTCGAACCCTCAGCCGATCTCTCGTGTTTGAAGCCTATGATGAATTCGCGGAAGTCTCAGGCACGCTAAAGCCTCGCCAGAAACTCGCCGACCTTTTGTCAGAATATGTGGCGCAACTTGCTGAGGATGAGCATGCACCCGACGATGTTTTATTTGATGTCGGTCAGCTCAATAGCCGCCTCGCCGATATGTATGGTGGCCTGGGGATGTCCAATCTTGGCGATACGGACAAGTCGCTAGAATTGCTCACTGCAGCCGACGCCGCATTCGAACGCCTGATTGAGAAAGATCCAAACAATACAAGTGCGCTCGCCGAGCAAATCTTTGTGCAACGCGGGCTTACTATGCAGAATTTGATTTACAGGCTCAATCCAGAGACTGCCCTGGAATATAATGCAAAAGTCCTAGAATCGGCAGAGCGCGGCGTCGCCCTTGCGGACGAGAATGAACGCACGCTATTGCGCCATTTTTGGAGCGGCCGCACCGACCGTTTGCAGATCCTGCACGACATGAAAGAGTACGAAACGGGCTTGGCCGAAGTGCGGGAGTGGCAGACCGAACTGACGCCAGAGCTGAACGAACGGTTTGGCGGCGGCGGCGAAGAAATGGCGGCGTACATGGCGGTTCAAGAAGCGGAATTCTTAAACCAGCTCGACCGGCCTGAAGAAGCCATCGCGCCCTTGCGAGTGTCTGAAGGTCATCGCGTGACCCAACTCGAAAACGCGCCCGACAATTATTATTACCAGACCCAGCTTATGGTCACCTATATGGAATTGGCCAGGGCCTATGAAAAAGCCAAAGACTTTCCTCAAGCGGTATTAGAGAGCAACAAAGCGATCGATCTTGCGCGCAACATTAAGGCCCAAGACCCAGAAGATGCAGGCGGCATCGAAGGGCTCAATTCCACTCTGCTAAACCACGCTTCTTTCCTGTTCAATGCGGGCCAAGCGGAAGAATCACTTATCACCGCCACGGAAGCGCTATCACTCGCTCGGCAACTCGATGAGCAGTTCCCAGATGATCCGTACTATCAACGCATCCTGATGAACTCCCTTCTCATTTTCGCCGCCGCGTCAGAAACCGATGACACCGTATGTGGAACCGTTGCGGAAGCGACAAGTCTGTTTGAAATCCTAAGCGCTGATGAGGATTCGACTGAGAAGAATTTCTCAAACACGCAGGAAAAACTGACCAACACCCGCGAACAACATTCTTGCGCGCCTTGATGCTTTTCAGGCAAAAATTTCTCGATCGAGCTCATGGCGCGGATTGAATTTGAAATATTTGGCGTTTCCAATTGCCAAGTCTTGCTGCGCAAGATTATCACTATGTCTCATTACAAAAGAGCTAAGTTGGGTAGATCATGACTTCATTCACCAAAACCGTTTCGGATCGTTGGATCTTGAAAGCGGCAACCAGCCTGTTTGCTTTATCGCTGGCATGTACCGCAGCTGCTGCGCAAGACGTTGCCATCATTCAACCGGGCGCGCCTGGCGAACCCGCGAAAGAGTTGAGCGCTGAAGAAGCCTCCGCCATCGCGGACACGAGCTATTCAAACGATGATGTGAAATTCATGCAGGACATGATCCCGCATCATGCCCAAGCGGTCGAAATGGCAGCGCTCGTCTCCGAGCGCACCAATAGTGAAACGCTCGTCGGTATTGCCGGACGCATCGATGCGTCTCAAGCGGACGAAATCCAATTCATGAAAGACTGGCTGGCCGATCGCGGGGAAGGCCTTCCGGGCGCGCACGCGCATCACGCCACGCACATGTCACATGAGATGATGGGCATGGCGACGCCGGAGCAAATGGCAGACCTTGCCGCATCAGAAGGCGTGGCATTTGACGAGCTCTTTTTGACTTTGATGATCCGTCATCATGAAGGGGCGCTGACCATGGTTGAGGATCTGCTCGAGCAGCCCGGCTCGGCATACGATCCCGTCCTGTTCGACTTCATCACCGACATTCAAAACGATCAAAGCGCCGAGATTGAGCGTATGAATGACATGCTCTCAGGCCTATCGAGTGATCCGAGAGCAGCCCTGTCTGCCGGATTCAGAGATGCTGGCGAAGCGATTTCTAATCTCACCAAAACGGCCTCCTTACCCAAGCCTCCAGGCTTCTTCGACCCTCAGAACCCCGCAGGTATTCCGCCTGTGATTGAAGCAGATGACAGCGAAGATGACGGTGAATACATGGCCGCGCATGACGGTCATCATGATCATGCTGACCATGGCGACATGGAAATGGCTGCGGCGGAAGATGAGGCTAATCGGGAAGAGGATCAAACAAATGAAGAAACAGAATGGGGCGAGCGGTCGCCGCTTCTCAGTTTCTCAAACACCGACATGGCCTTCGCGGGCGATATGCTCGTCGTTGGCAACTATCACGGCTTCAACATTTACACGCTAGTGGAAGACGCGGCGCCGCAATTGATCAGCTCTGTCGTCTGCCCCGGCGGCCAAGGCGATGTTTCGATCGTTGGCGACTTGTTGATTATGTCTGTCGAGCAGACGCGAGGCCGGGTTGATTGTGGTCTGCAAGGGATCTCTGAAGACATTAGTGAAGACCGGTTCCGCGGCCTTCGTATCTTCGATATCTCTGATCCGAAACGGCCAACACAAGTTGGTCTTGTCCAAACCTGCCGCGGTTCGCACACCCATTCCGTCGTTTCTGGTCCAGATGAGGACGGCAAGATTGTCGTCTGTAATTCTGGCACCGCGTCTATCCGCGAGGGCGAAGAGCTCGAAGGTTGCGTTGGAGAAGTGCCTGGTGATGACCGCACAGCCCTGTTCAGAATTGATGTAGTTGAGATCCCAGTCGATGATCCCTCCAAAGCGCGCATCGTCGATAGCCCTGCGGTGTTCGCAGATGCGGACTCAGGACAGATTGCAGGCCTATGGCAAGGCGGTGATCATGGCGAAGACACGCAAGACAGCAGCCGGACAGATCACTGTCATGACATCACTGTCTTCCCCGAGAAAAACATCGCTGCGGGCGCGTGCTCTGGCAACGGCGTGATCTTCGACATTTCCGATCCTTACAGTCCAACTCGGATTGACGCTGTCCTCGATCAAAAATTCGCCTATTGGCATTCTGCCACGTTCAACAATGATGGCACTAAAGTGCTGTTCACTGATGAATGGGGCGGCGGCAGTCGTCCGCGCTGTCGCGCGTCTGACCCTATGGATTGGGGCGCCAATGCGATCTATGACATTGTCGACGGCAAGTTAGAATTCCGCAGCTATTTCAAACTACCAGCCCCGCAAACCGAACAAGAGAATTGCGTTGCTCATAATGGCTCTGTTGTGCCGGTGCCAGGCCGCGATATTTTCGTCCAAGCTTGGTATCAAGGCGGCATGTCCGTGATTGATTTTACCGATAGCGCGAACCCACAAGAAATCGCTTACTTTGACCGTGGCCCAGTCCATGATGAACGCCTGATCCTCGGCGGTTATTGGTCGACTTACTGGTATGACGGCAAAATCTACGGCACCGAAATTGTGCGCGGATTGGATGTGTTCGAACTGAACGCCAGCGGCTTGATTAGCGAGAACGAACTCGCGGCAGCCGCCGTCGCTGACCAAGGTGAGCTGTTCAATCCGCAGCAGCAATTCAAGGTGACCTGGCCGGAAGGCGACCCGTCCGTCGCCCTCGCTTTTGTCGATCAACTCGTGCGAAGCAATGATATGACGGCGGATGATGCGTCCGAATATGCGGAGACTGTTTCAGCGGCCGCACAAGCGCTTGCAGCGGACGAAAAGAACCGCCGCGTTTCGAACAAGCTGCGGTCTTTGGCGTCGAGCTTGAAGCCATCTAATGCCGACAGCATTGCGGCGATGCGGATGACAGAATTGAAAACCACGCTGCGTGACTTGGCCCAGCGCATTCGCTAGCGCGGTCAAACACCTCAACCTCGAAAAGCGGCTCACTTGTGGGCCGCTTTTTCTTTGCGCGCGATGACCTAGTGTTTCCAGTTCCGCGGCGGTTGCCCGTGCTGCCCCGTGCTCTCAAAGCTCGCTTCCTCGGCTTTGTGTCGCACCTGAAGATTGAACAGCACGCCTTTGAATTTCGGCAACAGCACCAAAGCAAACCCCGCCATCCCCCCGATGAGCAGGATCCACAAGCCGATCAACGCGAACACCGGAAGATCAACGATTGGCAAGATGAAATAGAAAGGCGCAAACAGGATCATGGTCAGGCTGCCCACGAAGAAAGCTGGCCCGTCCGCCGTGTCGGCTTTGCGGAAGTCGAGGCCGCAGACATCGCACTCTTCTTGGAACTTTAGGTAGCCGCGAAACAGCCGCCCTTTTCCGCATCGCCCGCAACGCTCGAAAATGCCAGATCGAATTGGATGCTCAAACATGACTCTACCGCTCCGTTCAGTTCGGAAGGCGTATTTGAGCATGAATGGCGCAATTGTGACTGCGCGATATTGGCGCGGCTAGAATCGCATAGCCCGAACGGCGGCTAAGCTGGTCTCCACCGATTGCCGGAAGGGTCTGGGCGGATTGTCGTGCTCAACGATGAAATACACCATGCCGGAAACATCATTAGCGGCGAAATACTGTTCGAACGGCAGATCACCCTCGCCAACATTTGCCATCACAGCTTGCACAATCGCAGGGAAATCCAGACTGTCTCGGTATGGGCTCGCATCACCCGATAGGTCTTTGATGTGGCACATTTTAAAGCGCCCGGGGTGTTGTCTGAACAGCTCGACAATATCAGCGCCCGTCAGCGCCGCCCAGAAAAGATCAAGCTCAAACGCGACCAGGTTCGGATCGGTTTCAGACAGCAAAATATTCATTCCCGTTTCGCCATCACCAAGGTCAAAAAATTCAAATTGATGATTGTGATAACCAACGGTGATGTTTGACGCGCTGAGCACCTCGCCGGCGCGGTTTAGCATTTCCGCATGGACCTTATATTGATCGCGCCCGCGTTGCTCATCTGAAATCCATGGCAAGATGACGTGGCTACAGCCGAGCACAGACGCCGCATCCGCGACTTCGGACGGGCGATTGGCGAGGCTATCATAATCGACATGCGTAATCGGCGATGGAAGTCCGATATCATTCAGGATTAGTTTCAGATCTGCAGGCGATCTGTCAGCAAAGTTGCGACCATTCAGCTCGACATAATCATAGCCGACATCTTTGATCATTTGCAGCGTGCCGACAAAATCCTCCGCCATAGCTTCTCGCAACGTATAGGTCTGGATTCCAATCTTATCGATCTGCCCGGTTGGCGCGGCAGCGATTGGGGACTGTGCAATTTTGCCTGCGCAAGCTCCTAAGATTAGGCTGGCACCTGACGCTCCAACGAATTGTCTACGATTGAGTTTCATCTTCTATAGAGCCCCTTCTTTCATCAATTCTGCCGCGTGGTGCGCGGCGCGCGCTGAGAACGCCATATAGCTAAGTGATGGGTTCTGACAGCCGCCAGACGCCATGAATGAGCCGTCCGTGACAAACAGATTTGGGATATCCCAAGATTGGTTCCATTTGTTCAATACAGATGTCGATGGATCACGTCCCATCCGGGCAGTGCCCATTTCATGAATACCAATCCCAGGTGGTGCCGGTTCAGCTGTATCGGGATCATCGGTTTGGATATCGATCCCGCCAGCGGCTTCGAGCATGGCGCGTGTATCGCGGATGGCTTGGCGGACCATATTGCGCTCATTATCACCCCAGCGCACATCCATGACCGGAATTGGGAAACCCCATTTATCGGTCTTGTTGGGATGTAGTCGAATATGGTTTCGTTCATTCGGAAGCACTTCACCGAAGGCTACCATGCCAATCCGCCACGGCCCGGGCGAACGCGCTGCCGCTTTCAAATCCTCGCCGACGCCTTTCTGCCCCATGGCGCGCCACCAGCGATCGCGCATAGCGCCGCCTTGATAGCCAAAGCCGCGAACAAAGCCTTCCGCCTCTTCCGTATGGTTGCGGAAGCGCGGAATATAGAAGCCATTCGGGCGACGTCCAAATGTGTGTTTGTCGAGATTGCCAGGCAAGATCGCTGACCCCCGCGCGCCAGAATGGTGATCCATCATGTTTTTTCCGAGCTGGCCCGAACTATTAGCCAGACCGTTCGGCGCCGCGCTTGAGGCTGAGTTCATCAGGATCATTGTGGAGGGGATCGTGCCTGCGTTCAGAAACACCACCCGCGCCGTTATTTCTTTACGCTCGCCCGTTGCCGTGTCGACCGTCTCCACGCCGGTGGCCCGACCTGTGGTCTCATCGACGATGACTTTATGTACGGCCGTGTCTGGGATCAGTGTCATATTCCCGGTCCGGCGTGCGGCGGGCAGAGTGGCCGAATTAGAGCTGAAATAAGCGCCAAAGCTACAGCCTTGATAACAATGGTTCCGCGCCTGGCATTTGCCGCGTCCGAGGTCCATTTGCTCTTGTGTGGGTTCGGTTAAGTTGGCGGCCCGGCCAGGTATGACACGTCGACCAGGAAACGCGGCCTCAACTTTGTCGCGAAAGTCCAGTTCGGCGCAGGTCAGGTCGTGCGGGGGTTGAAATACACCGTCGGGAAGGATGTCCAAGCCTTCCATGGACCCAGAAATACCAGCAAAGCGCTCAACATAATCATACCAAGGCTTGAGATCGGCATAACGAACGGGCCAATCCACGCCGTGACCATCGCGGGCATTGGCCTCAAAATCGATCTCCGACATGCGATAGCATTGCCGCGCCCACATGATGGACTTGCCGCCTTCATGATACCCGCGGAGCCATGTGAAATCGGTCCCATCAGCGGTCTCATAAGGATGCTCTTTGTCTTTCACCCAAAACTGTTTGGTGAAGGATTGGAACGCATAAACCGTGGATTGGATCGGATAATCTTCAAGAACCTCCTGGGAGTCGCGATTGAGATGCTCGACATCCCATGGATCGATAAAATCAGAATAGTCTTTATCGGCAGTGATTTTGCGACCGCGTTCGATTACGGCGACCTTAAAGCCCTGCTCAGACATTTCCTTGGCGACCCAGCCGCCTGACATACCAGAGCCAACAACAATTACATCAAAATCAGTCATGCCTTAAGTCGCCCATGTTTTTGGAAAATCAGCGAGCGGGACACATCCGATCCACTCACCCGGAACCGGCTCATAGGCCAGCTCTTCAGTCGCGCCCGGTTCGGACATGTAATAGGCCTGAACCAAAGTCGATTTGAAATCGCGATAGAAATCGTCTTCAGTTTCGCCATCAAAGACGCGCGCATCATATGCCGACAATTCCGCTTCGCGTTGGTTTGTGGAAAGCGCTTCAAACTCTGAGCCCGATTGTTCCGCCAGCGCAGCCTTCATTGTGCTGAGGCCATCGCGCCAATAGGTTCGAAACCCATCATCTCCCCATTCGGTTGCCAGCGCTTGCAATGTGTCAGGGACACCTGCGGCCACTGCGCCCGGGGTTTCTTTGGTTGGAATGATCGTATCGGCAAGTGCCGAAATCAGTGCGAGTTCCGATTCGTTGAAAAAGCCAGACCCTGCCTCATTACTAACTGTGTCTTGGCTCGACCCAGTCCCCTGCGCGCCGCCGCACGCCGCTAGAGCCCCGGCAGCCGAGATCGCGAGCAAGCCTTTGAACATGTCTCTGCGATCAAAATTGATATCCGTCATTCTCTGCGGTCTCCTTTAATGCGCTTGCTCAACGTCTTCGCCGGACGTGGCTTTGATCCAGTTCCGCGCCATGAAGAGCGCCGCGAAGACCACGATGAGGGCGACGGGGAAATAGACCAGTTGCGAAAGCGCGCCTTGGCCCGCAGCAACTTCAACCGCGTTGCCCGTGAGGCCTTCAGATTCAGCTGCGGCGCGGGCGCTGTCGATCCAGCCACCAATGATTGGGTTCCAGATAGTCAGGGCGAACATTCCGGCCGCACCGACCAGGCTCATCCCGAGCGCACCGGAGCGCGGCACATATTGCGCGGTCACTCCGATCATGGTCGGCCAGAAATAACAGACGCCGATGGCGAAGATGATGGCCGAGACATAGACCATCGCGCCAGATGCCGACGACATTAGAAACAGGCCGAGTGTGGTCAGGATCGCACTCAAAAGCAGCACACCAATGGGGTTGAGAGCATGGATCAAGGGTCCAGCAAAATACCGCCCAACCGCCATGATCCCGGTGACCATGCCGAGCACAATCATCGCCTGGCCCGGAATACCGCCCAGCTGCGCGCCGAGGATCCGGTCAACCCATTGCTGAGTGCCGAGTTCGGAGGTGGCGGTCACGCTCATAATCCCCATCAAGACGATGAGCAGCGCCGCATCGCGGGCCCGTCCGGCGCGGAACAGCATCAGCAAGAAAGTGAGGCCCAGCACCAACAACAAGGGGAGGATGAAAGTGCCGGGCAGTCCTGCGACCAGATCATTGGGGGTCCCGATCAGGACCAAGAGGCCAAATATTGCTGTCATCAGCAATAGGCCCTTGGCGTCGAGATCCACGATCTTTTCGATCTCAGGAACGTCAGGAAATTTAGTGGTGAAAACCATATAGCCATAGATGGCGGTCGGGATCAGCATGATCGCAATTTGCGGCTGCCAGCCAATCCCGGCATTGGTCATCAAGTATGAGACGACCGCGCCGATGACGATGCCGCCCGGGAACCAGACATGGAACCGGTTCAGCCACTTGGTTTTGTCGTCTTTATACAGATCCGCGACCAACGGATTACAAGCCGCCTCAACCGAACCATTGGCGAAGCCGATAAAGAAGGTCGAGATCAACAGCCCGAGGAAACCACCAGCGGTGATGGTGAGCACGAGCCCCAGCACATGACCGGCAAAGGCCAAGATCATAATCAGGCGCGGCCCGAGCTTATTATAGAGAAAGCCGAAAACAACCATGGCGAGCGGGAAGCCTAAGAAGGCCATGGAGTTGACCCAGCCCAGTTCCGTATCACTCAGCTGAAACTCCTCTGAGAGCTGGGTCAGGATTCCGGCGCGGATCGCGAACGTCATTGCCGTGACGATCAGTGACAAGCAACTGAGCCAAAACAATTGGTTCCGATTAATACCGGCGCTCGACGGCGCTGCTTCTGTCATGGTGCTCATACTTCCTCCCACGCGCGGCTGGTCTTATGCCAGTCCGAGCATTTTTCTGTTCGCCTCGGTGCTGACTTCGCCGCCCGCGAAATCGTCAAAGGCTTTATCGGTGACGCGGATAATGTGATCAGCGACGAACTTGGCGCCTTCGCGCGCGCCGTCTTCTGGATGCTTCAAGGCGCATTCCCATTCGACCACGGCCCAGCCGTCAAAGTCATACCCGGCAAGCTTGCTGAAAATCGCGCCGAAATCGATTTGGCCATCGCCGGGCGACCGGAACCGGCCTGGTCGCTCAACCCAGCCTTGATACCCGCCATAGACACCACTCTTGCCGTTCGGACGAAACTCGGCATCCTTCACATGGAACATGCGAATGCGGTCATGATAGTGATCAATAAAAGACAGATAATCGAGCTGCTGCAGGATGAAGTGGCTCGGATCGTAGAGGATGTTGCAGCGGGCATGCCCGTCGACTTCTTCCAGGAAACGCTCGAACGTCACGCCGTCATGCAAGTCTTCGCCCGGATGAATCTCGTAACAGATGTCGACGCCGCACTCGTCATAATAGTCGAGGATTGGACGCCAGCGTTTGGCGAGCTCTTTAAATCCCTCTTCGACCAGACCCGCGGGACGCTGCGGCCATGGATACATGAATGGCCAGACCAATGCACCTGGGAAGGATACAGACCGGTCGAGCCCCAAATTCTGCGACGCCTTGGCGGCATACTTCACTTGCTGAACCGCCCACTCCTGGCGGGCTTTTGGATTGCCGTGCAATTCCGCAGGCGCAAACGCGTCAAAGGCGGTGTCATAGGCTGGGTGCACCGCCACAAGCTGACCTTGGATATGGGTAGAGAGCTCGGTAATCTCGACACCCCATTCGCGGCATTGGCCTTTAAACTCGTCGCAATAGGTTTTGCTTTCCGCTGCCTGTTTGAGATCGATGCAGGCCGGATTGTCCGACGGGATCTGCACACCCTTATAGCCTGCGTCAGCCATCCAGCGGCAGGCATTTTCCATTGTATCAAACGGCGCATCGCCCATAAATTGGGCTAAGAAAATGGCTGGGCCTTGCATGGTCTTCATGCTGTGATCTCCGTCCAATTTGAATCGTTATTGCTGCTCTCAACCAGCGCCTCGACGAACGCCATGCCGCGCACAGCAGCTTCGATACCGGCTTTCACGCCGCCTTGAGTTTGCAGCGCTTCCGCAAATTCCAGATAGATGTTGGCAAAAGCTTCAATATAACCTTCGGGATGTCCAGGAGGGACCCGGAAACCGGCTTGAACGTGTTCTGGCAAATAGCCTTGACCGGCACGCAGGATTTCAGTCGGGCGATCGGCATAGGTTCGCACCAATGTGTTCGGCTCTTCTTGATTCCATTCCAGGCCGCCCGTCTCACCATAGACTCGGATCGACAGACTGTTCTCTTTGCCGACGCAGATTTGGCTGGCGCTGAGCACACCTTTGACGCCATCCTGCATCCTAAATAGTGCTGAGCCATCATCATCTAACCGGCGGCCCTCAACGAAGACTGAGAGGTCTGCCGCGACATGGGTCATGATTTTGCCAGTGACATACTCAGCCAGGTTATGCGCGTGGGTGCCGATATCGCCCATACAACCAGAGATGCCTGATCGCGTCGGATCGGTGCGCCAATCGGCTTGCTTATTCTCAACCTCTGCGGCGAGCCAGCCTTGGATATATTCGACGAAGACCTTGCGAACCTTCCCAATGCCGCCCTCGGCGACGATCGAACGCGCCGCACTGACCAACGGATAGCCGAGATAGGTGTGGGTCAAACCGTAAGCCAAAGTACCATTAGCAAGAACGATCTTCGCGAGCGCTTTGGCTTCCTCCAAATTGAGCGTTGCAGGCTTGTCTGACAGAACGTGGAACCCCGCTTCCAGCGCCGCCTTTGCCACCGGGAAATGAACATGGTTTGGCGTCACGATGGCAACAAAATCCATGCGCTCGCCTTCTGGGAGCGCCGCTTCCGCTCGCATCATCTCATCATAGTCCGCATAGCAACGCGCGGGATCGAGCCCCAATTGCTGCCCGGTTGCTATGCAATTCTCTGGATCTCTCGAAAAAGCACCGCAGACCAGTTCAATCTGTCCATCCAGGCGCGCTGCCAAGCGATGGACGTCGCCTATAAAGGCGCCCTGACCACCGCCGACCATGCCCATTCGGAGTAGATTTCTCGTCACGGCAACCCTCCCTGCGCCTGGTTTGTCCGGTTATGCGTCCCGCTATTCATGCATATGTCAGTCGCTTCATTTAATACGGGTAGGCATGATTGATAACGTTGTCAATATTTCTGGACAGATTATAATGCGAGCCGTAAGTCAAATCCGAGTCACGCGAGCTAGCACGCAAATTCACCTGCGAGACCTTTCGGGAGGAAACACTCTAATGCGTTCAAAAACAAGCACTATTTTAGCGATTGGCGTTTGCGCACTTTTCGCTGCCTGTGCCGCCACACAATCGGCGCCAGCCGCTTCGCCCGCACCTCTGATCGACGTGGCGGCGCTAGAGCGTACCGACATAGACGTGCTCGCCGAGGGCTTTGTTTGGCCCGAAGGTCCTGTCTGGGTCGAGGCGGAGGGCGCTCTCTATTTCAACGATGTGCCCGAAAATAAAATGTATCGCTGGACAGCAGCCACCGGCGCCAAGCTATTCCTAACCCCGTCGGGCGGCGGAACACCCGAGACCACCCAAACCATGCGGGAACCCGGCGCGAACGGTATCATTATATGGACTGGCGCGCCCGGAAAACTCCTCCTCGCAGATCACGGGGCGCGCGGTCTTTCAGTCTTAGATCCAACCACTTTCGAGCGCACCACAATCACTTCAGGCTTCGACGGCAAGTCGCTCAACAGCCCGAACGACATTGTCGAACGCAGCGACGGCGGCCTCTACTTTACTGACCCGCCTTATGGTCTTCGCGGATTGAATGACGCGCCTGAAAAGGAGCTCGCCTTCAATGGCGTTTACTTCCGCGGCAGCGATGGCACCCTGACCCTCGTCATCGATGAGCTCAGCTTTCCAAACGGAATCGCGCTCTCACCTGATGAGCAAACACTCTATGTCGCCGTGTCAGATCCTGAGAACGCCGTGATCATGGCCTATGATACAAAACCGGACGGCACAGTTGGTGGAGGGCGAATATTCTTTGACGCCAATGCAAAACTGAAAGATGGCGGCGGTCTGCCAGACGGCATGACAGTTGCCGCCAATGGAACGATATTCGCGACGGGACCAGATGGCGTTTACGTACTTTCGCCAGAGGGTAAGCTGTTGAGCGTGATTTCTACCGGCATGCCGATCTCGAACTGCACCTTGGATGATGCCGAGGAATATCTCTATATGACATCATCCTCGGTCTTGGCGCGTGTCGCCGTTGAGCTGAACTAAGCCGATGACGCAATCGGATCCGGTCTTCATTCTTCTCACCCTCGCTGCCGCCACGCTGGGGCTCTTAGTCTTGGTCCTTAAAGCGAAGATGCCGCCATTCTTCGCACTGATCTTGATATCGCTCCTGGCCGGTCTCGCCTTGGGCATGTCGCCGCAAGACGTAATTTCGGCGATTGAAAGCGGCATGGGCGGCGTGCTTGGTTTTATTGCCGTTGTGGTCGGGCTCGGGGCCATTCTTGGCGCCATCCTCGAACGCTCGGGTGGAGTCCAAACACTCGCCGACCGCTTGGTCGCAAACTCTGATCGAACGGTCCCTTGGAAAATGAGTTTGCTAGGATTGCTCGTCGCCATCCCGGTCTTCTTTGATGTCGCATTGGTGATTTTGATGCCGATGGTGCTGCGCATCGCGAGATCTCTCAAGCGCGCTTCGATTTATGTCGCGGGTCCACTATTGGCCGGTCTCGCCGCCGCCCATGCCTTCATTCCGCCGACCCCTGGGCCGATCGCCGTGGCGGTGCTGGTCGAAGCAGATCTCGGCTTGGTCATCATTGCCGGCTTGATCGCAGCCGTCCCCGCAGTGGCGCTAGGCGGTGCGGTGTTCGCAGAGACGCGGCTTAAGGCTTTGCCTCCCATTGATGACGATCCGGATGCCTTTGAGCCGCCCGCCGACGCGCCCCAGGTTGGCGCTTTTGCCGCCATTGCCGCACTGGCGCTACCCATCGTCCTGGTCGCGAGCGGCACGATTTGGAAGATGATAGCTGGCGCGGACAGCGTGCCCGCCGCAGTGCAATTCGCCTCCCACCCTTTCGTCGCGCTCCTGCTCAGCGTTGGCCTTTATTACATCTACGCCAATCGCGCGCTCAAACTCAGCGCGTCTGACCTCAACACCGCTTCAATGAAAGCACTTGAGCCTGCTGGCATCGTCGTTCTGGTGACCGGCGCAGGCGGCGCGTTCAAACAGGTTCTGATCGATTCTGAAGCAGGCGCACGGATTGCGGAACTCGCCTCAGCGATGGATCTTTCGGTCTTAGTCTTCGCATTTCTGATCGCGGCCTTGGTTCGGGTCGTTCAAGGCTCCGCCACGGTGGCGATGATCACCGCCGCAGGATTCACCGCGCCTCTGCTCGCTGTCGCAGAGATTTCTGAGTTCGATCGCGCGCTCACAGTCATCGCCATTGCCGGCGGCGCCAGCGTCCTCTCGCACGTCAATGATTCCGGCTTTTGGCTGGTCAATCGCTATATGAACCAATCGGTGGCAGAGACGCTGAAGTCCTGGACGTTGATCTCAACCATTGTCGGCGGCACAGGATTCTTGGTCGCACTGGTTTTGTCGATGATCGTTTGATCCAGTTAAAATAGATGGGCTCAACGCCGCCATCAATCTCTGGTGAATGCAAGAAAAAATGGTGCCCGGGGGCGGGACCAATAATCCGTATTATTTCAACCATTTGCAGGAAAGTGGGACACTTATTTCTACCAGCATTTATTGGGTTTTCTCGGAAAAGTGTCCCACCGGTTTGGGTCGGCTTCATGGAGGGTGATCGCGCCTTGGGGAAAGTGGGACACTCCATTTTCAATTGCTGTCATTGGGTCTATCCAAGCGCGATATTCATATGCCAAGATACGTCATTGACTTATACGTCATTGACGCATATATGAGGAGATCAAGATTGGCAAAACAATCGGTTGTTGAGACGCCGGAGTTTATAAAACGGGCCAGCGCCGTGGGTATGTCAGATGAAGATCGTATGGACGTTATAGACCAGCTCGCTGCTAATCCGGAAGCAGGCATTTCGCTTGGCGGCGGTCTGCGCAAGGTGCGCGTTGCAAGGCGCGGGGGCGGAAAGAGCGGAGGCTATCGTGTACTCCACTTCTACCGGGAGCCAGACATGCCGATCTTTCTACTGTCAGTGTTTGCCAAGAACGAGAAGGCCAACATCACCCGAGCTGAACGGGCCGACTTGATCAAGCTATGCGACTTGATTGCCAAAACTTATGGAGCGCAAAAATGACTGACGCCTACAAAAGCATCAAAAAGGGTCTTGAAGACGCCCTCTCCCACGCAAACGGCAAAGATGTCGGCGCGCGCGTTCACCAAGTCGAAGTGCCGGAACCTGACGTCGCTGCGATACGCGCCCGCGCTGGTCTCTCTCAAGCAGAATTCGCGCGGAGTATTGGTGTTGCCGTTGGCACCTTGCGCGGCTGGGAGCAAGGGCGGCGCAGGCCTGATGGCCCCGCGCGCGTGCTGCTTGCGCTGATAGAAAAGCGTCCCGGCATCGTTGAAGATGAGTTGAACCTTTGAAACTATTCGATTGCGAGCGAAGAACGAACAAATGCAGCTCACGAAAAATCGTAGATGATCATCAGTACCTTAACTGTGCGCTGACGCACGTATCCAGCGCCGCACTCGATAGCCACCGCTGGCCGATACTTTTCGGCCAGCGGCATTTGGATGTCGCTATCGCTTGAGTTTCAATTGCAAACCCCAGGTTAGAGGGTCGCCGACGGCACAGCGCATTGCTGTGGTATTGTTGTTGGCGTTCGTCGCGCCGAGCTGTCCGCCGAAAGGTTGCGCAAATATCGCACGACAATAGCCTTCATCGCCAAGGTTGCGCCCGAACGCGCTGACTTCCCACGCACCGTCGTATGCACGAACACCGACACGTGCATTGAAGAGCTGGTAGGCCTCCTGAATGGTTTGCGGATTTTGATTGGTGTTTCCGCCCGCATTGTGCTCGCCCATATATTGGGTCTCACCTCTCAAGAAGTATTCGGTGCCGTTCCAGAAGGTTAAGTCATCACTCCAATCGGCAACAAGCGATCCTTGCCACTCAGGCGAAAAATGAGCTGACTGCCCTGTGAGGTCTTGCGGTAATCCACCCGGAAGCGGCGAAGCATTCTGATAATCCTGAAACTCGGAATCCAGATAAGAGAGACCACCTGTGAAGGTAAGCTGATCCAACGGCGCCCAGACAAAATCAGTTTCGAGACCTTGCTGGCGAAGCTCACCAGCATTGCGCGTAATAAATGAAATGCCGTCAAAGGCACGATCCTGGAAATCTTCAATATCCATTCTGAACAACGTTGCGTTCAGCTGTAGCGTGTTGTCAAACAGTTGGGATTTGATGCCAAGTTCATAGTTGGTTGTCGTTTCCGGACCGAAGCCACGTTGCTCCCGCGTCAGCGCCGGGAAGACTCCTTCAGAATTGAAGCCCCCTGATTTAAAGCCCGAAGATACGGTTCCGAAGAGCATGATGTCATCGGCAGGGAAATGGCTCGCATTCGCGAAGAAGGTGAATGCGTCCGTGTCTCCATAGTCGCCTGCGTCCAGCCCTAGTTGTGAATCAGGCGCTCTGATGCTGAGGGCAACAACAAACGGATTGTTGATTGCGTTGGTGAAGTCACCGGTTTTATCGTCGGTTGTGTAACGCCCGCCGAGGGTCAGCGACCACGCATCGTTTACGTGCCAAGTGCCTTGACCGTAGGCCGCGACGCTTTGCAGATCTTGATTGAACTCACTGTCACTGACATCGATTTGCGGGGCGGCTGCACAGCCCTGAGCGGCCGGCAACCCTGCCAGTCCTGCCACGACCGGAATACAGAATTGTGCACCGAAGTCGAAATCCTGATCAATGTAGTAGGACTCGTCATAGAAGAAGAGACCGGCGACGTATTCGAATGTTTCGCCTTCCGGAGACAAGAGTTGGAACTCCTGACTGAATGTTTCGGTGGCATAAGTCGTTTTGCGCGGAAAGAGTTGGGCCGGAAGTCTTAGCGCGCTTTCAAATACATCCGCGTCCCATTCACGATAGGATGTAATCGACTTGATCGTATGGCCTGACCCAAGTTCGTATTCGGCATCTACGGATAAACCCCATTGCTCATCGGCCAGCGTGTCGCGGTGATCCTGATAAATGTCGTGATCAAACGGATCAGCCGTTACAAGGTTCGTCGCATCTGGACCAAACAAAGCGCTGATCGTTCCCAGGAATTGAGGAGACTCGGTTCCATTCAAGAATTCAATCGTCGTGCCGTCGGAGTTGACTTCACCATAATCCGCGCTGACCACAACATTGAAGTTCGGCGCGAAGTCGAAATCGAGTTTGCCGCGCAGATTAAAGTCGTCTTGCGCACCGAACTCTTCACCAGTGAAGAGGTTATCTCCAAACCCGCCTCGCTCATTATACTTGCCGCTAAGCCGGAAAGCGACGGCATCATTTATCGGCGCAGAAACGCTGCCACCCACAGTGAATGCATCATACGACCCAAACCCAAGATCGAGTGAGCTTTCCAAGCCATCACGCGACGCGGATTTTGTTCGGATGTTCAACGCGCCCATTGGTGTATTCCGACCAAATAGCGTACCCTGCGGTCCGCGAAGCACTTCGACAGCTTCCAGGTCGATCAAATTGCCGACGACCGAGCCAGATCGTGGGTAGTAAACCCCATCAATGAACACGCCGACCGAAGGTTCGATCGCGTTGTTTCCAACAGAGCCAACGCCCCTGATAATGATACGTTGATTGGTTTTCTGCGAAGATTGAGAGATGCTGAAGTTCGGAGAATACAAGGCGATGTCCGTAAGCGTTTCAACGCCGGACTCTTCAATAAACTCAGCGCCATAGGCCGAAATCGAAATCGGAACGTCCTGAATATCTTGGGCGCGTTTTTGCGCGGTCACAGTAACGGTTGTGAGCCTGCGTTGGTCCTGCACTTCGGGCTCAGCCGTATCCTGAGCCAGTGAGATTTGTGGTGTCATCGCAAAGCAGACACCTGTCATTAGAATACGCTTATACACAGTTCATCCTCCCAGATGCGTTGGTTTGTTTAGTTTGGTGTTTTTTCGAGTGGGGGTAATGCCAGGTCGATGGCGTAGAACTCTTCGACAACGTCCGGCGTTGGCGAATAGATCCGAAACGTCACGCGAAACGGACGGCCTTCCGGTGATGGAAGCCAGTTTTTCATTTTGTCTTCGGATGGAGCATCTGGTTGGATCCAGAGCTCTAGCGAGCCGTCATCATTCCAGCTGATATTACTCGAGCTGCCGAGCCTGTAGCGATCAATCGGATTGTCGATGAACCGAAACGTTTCTCCGTCATACATTGTGGCTGACCAGAAACCGAGCGGATTCAATTTTGGTAGCGTGCCCGGCTCAAACCGCATTCGGTAGGTGTTTGATCCATTGAGGGCTTCCCCGTCGGCATCAAAGTAGGTGTAGAAATAGATCGCTTCTTCTGGGTCATTCCCCATCAATCCAACCAAAGACATGGCGGCGCGAGCCGCATAATCAAAGACGATGTTGTCCGCATAACGACCTGCGTCCCAACCGGTTGGAAAACGCTTGCCACGGTTGCGGCGCAAATATTGGATCGCGACTGGACCATCTCTAAGGGCACGTTCCACACCGCGCCGCGTCGCCGGATCCAAACTGTCCGGATCGAAAGGCTTTCCTGGCTCAAGCCCGATGCGCCAAAGCGATGCGTTCATGGCGCGGTGGCGGTTTGGCGGCGGATAAACTGCCATAAGGTCAGCAGCCGTCTCAAAATAGGCAAACGGACCGGAATACGAGGTGCGTTCGCGTTTCGGTGGGATCGTCGGAGGAGTGTCTGAAGGACTGCCATCCCAGTCTGAAAGAGCGGTCAGGGACATTTGCGCCTGATAAGACTGCACGATTGGTAATTCTTCGGGCCCGGAGAGAGCTATACGAATGGCCAGAAAAGACATGTTCGTATCGATGTCGACGCGGGTTAATTCTGGGGGTAATTCTCCGGTCCAGTCTGGCCCCACGAAAGCAAGGTAAGCCGCATCATTTCCGTTCGCCGTCGGCGAATAGGCATAAGGTATGTTCTCCACATAGGCGTTGGTGACCTGCACGACCGCGTAACGGTCTTTGATCTCCGGCATTTCCAGAATGATGGGTTCAGCCGTTAAATCGAGGGCCACACCCGTGTAAACGGTGTCGTTATTCGGGCTGTAAGGCATGTCACTCTGTGCATCAGCCAGTATACTCATATGACCAAGGCGATTGATCGGCGCGATCGGCGCCGTACCAATCGGCGCGGTGATTTGTTCGCGGCGCTTTATTTCACGATCAACGATCGTCAGCGGGAAGGTATAGAGGTACGCCTGCAAGGCGTAGCTGTAGGCGAGTGCCTCTAGACCGTCCTCATCGGATAAATCCTGCGATGCTGCCTCATCAGAGATGGCAGCAGGTGTCCTCTCCTCTTGCGACGCACAGCCTGCAAGAAAAGTCACAGAGGCCAAAGCGAATATGCAAATTTGTGACGAAAGCTTTGTTACTTTTTTCATTTTACTTCTCCTTCGAGGAAGCGGCGGCCTACAAACACGGGAAGAAGGCTTCGATCTGATTGGGAAGACCGTAGCGAGTGACGGGCATGTACTCCGCCATCACTTCGCTCAGATCCTCTTGGCGAAAGACCTTCTGCACCGAGTGTTCAAAGTCTGGCGCGGTCAGCATGTGGCGGATTTGAACGACGGTAACATCTGGATCGAAAATGCCGTCGCCATCCTCAGCCATTGGAAGCCAACCTAGACCGCATTCGGGTGTCGCATTGCGTGGCCGGTCTTCCTCGCGACTCACAATCACGGTGTAATAGCCTCTTGGATCGAGTGGGATTTCTTCATCGAAGAGGCAGTCATTGACGCGTGTATTTGACAGGCCCTGGTTTGAACAAATCGACCAATAGCGGAGGTCACCATCGCCCATGATGGTATCCCCGCCATGTGTCTTAGGTGTCGTTGGCGCCTTGCCTCGCACCATGAACACTTTGCCATGCTTGCGATTGATAATCGTGCGTATGTAATGGTTGTCGAGATTTGGGTAGAAGCCACCTTCAGAGCGTCGGGCTTCGGGATTAATGAAGCCGGTATAAATGCCAAGCAGGCTCTCACGGTCGAGTTGAATGAACCACTCAGCGGGTATTTTTGACGGCCAGGTGTCGGGCTTGTCAGGCTGGGTGATTAGCTCTCGGTATTCATTTGGAGGCACTCCCACCGCATCCAACGTGATAGCGAGCGGTTGCCTCGTTCTGAGGCTTTGGCATGCCTCATCACCGGTAAGGACAGTCCCGTCTGCTAGCGTGAGTTCTGGCTCAGGTAGCGATACACCACCAGCGGGCGCCGTGCCCTCGTCTGGAAGATAAATTCTGTAGAGAATTACCTGCTGGTTCATGCGCCCATATCCCGGCGTATGCAGAATATTCCCGCTCCCCAAAACCGCGCGTTCGCCAATAACGCGCTCCACCTCCGGCGTTTTATTGAGAATTTGCACAGAGTATCCGCGATGCGGCGAATTGCGAAGATTGCCTGGAATGAATGGATTGATGGACTTTTCGGGCTCGCCGCTCGCTTCAACTTGCTGAGCATGAGCGACACCAAAAAGTGAGGCAAAGCGATTTGTATCTTCTTTAGAAGGAAGCGAAGACTGTGTTTCGTCGTTCCGTGACGGCCCCGGCTCGATCAAATAATCTGCCAGCGACTCGATTGGTCGACCACGCTCATCATACGAGATCAGCGACATGTAACGCGAATACGGGTACTCTCCGTTGAGGTTCAGCGTAGCCCCCTCAGGCATTGTGAAGACCGCTGCCCAGTAAAAAACATTGGCATCCGGATATGCGATATTGATGTAAGGGTCGGCGCTGTGTGGCCCACGCGCCCAGAAACAGGTTCTCGGCCCTGGAATCGCGCTACTATTGGAGGCACTCACCGCGTAATCAATACCTGTGGTTTTATCCTCTGCAGCCACCGCATCATTCGCATTCTGACCGCAAGAACTGATGAGGAGCGTTCCTGATAGCACCACTGCACTTATGGTTTTTCGCATTTTTTATTCCTCCCGGTCCTGCTTGGTTAGACAAACCGGAAGGCATAGACTGCAAAGAAGTTTACAATTAGGTTTTGGTGATGAAACAGGTAAATTCCAAACGATCGCTAGATCGGATCACGCTTCCTGATGGGATCGTCGCAAAGCTTACATCTGTCAGCAGGCGGGTGAACTACAAGAGAGGGACGCTTATCCACCAAGCAGGAGATCCAACCGACTCGCTATGTATCGTGACGTTGGGAAGAATCTCTGGCTATCGGCTTGATGAACACGGTAAATCTGGAGCGGCTTACATCGTCGGAGCGGGATCCGCGTTCGGTTTGTTTCCGCTGCTAGCGAAGAGGCCGAGGTCCCATAATTGTGAAGCTGTAGAGGACAGCCAGATAGCCCACGTTGGCTTCAAAGAAATTTGGCGTCTCATTGAAAACGACGCCGATGTAAGACAAAGAATTGTCACCTATCTCTGTGATCGACTTTCGATGGCTTACGATGTAATCGATGAAGAACGTCATCTTCCACTCCCAAAACGTTTGGCTCGACGGCTCGATGATTTCGCCGGTGATGATGATTGTGTTCGGCTCAGCCAACAACAACTCGCTGACCAGATGGGCGTTTCGCGAGTAGCAATCGGCACATCGATCAAAAAGCTATCCAAGTTGGGTTTTTTAGAAACAGGCTATGGAAAATTGATACTGTTGGAGCGACAAAAAATGAGAAATTTTTCTTCTACTCCAGGCGGCACGGAGCGCGGCTAAGGGTCTGTACTCAACCGCACGGTTTACCAATCCTGAGGGTGAAAGAAGCTGAGCGACTTAGTGTCTTGGCCCTCAATTTGCTTCTCATTGTGCATGGAGCACACGACCGAATCTCGGACGCTTTCGCAACTTTCACTGACGCATTTGGGCCGTCATGCGAACGATCGACTGCTGTTTGGTCGACCGGTGAAGACGATCAAACTGAGTTCTAAGAATACCTTGCACAGCTTGGAACCCGATCAGATGTTCGGGTTTGTCCGTTGGCGAGGCGATGAATATGGCACCCAAACCTGGCGTGTGATTGTCGCCCAAGCAGGGTCTCCAAGAGAGCGATTGACCCGCATTCCTGGCATCCAACCTGGCGCGCACTTATTGCTCCATGCCTTCGGAAAAGCGCGTGCAAAACGAGCGCTTCGTGTGATTGATTTGCTCTCCGAAGCGCACGTTTTGCATGAGATCGCGCCAGCCTATTGGCGCCATGTTCACCTGCAAATTTCAAGAAACCTTGAGCTCGAACCTTATGATCCAGACGCGTTTGCTGCGCTCGCGCGCGCCAAGGCGGTCACATAATGGCCAGATGGTTCGAGGCAAGCTCAGCGGTTCGACGTCAAAGCAGCGAAGTAACGCAAGATAAAAGCAACTGTGTCCGACAGACACAGATTGCCAATGGGGATGGGGTTTTCAGGCGAGTCATGAACACGAGCCCAGCGAGTCGCAGATTTTGCGAGATCGCCCGCCATTGCTACGTATACGTCCGACTCGGATTTGTGCATGTATTACCCGTTTCCTGGTGCATGGGCTTCGTGTGGGTCAATGCTGACGGGCGATTACACCGCAAAAATTGGTGCATACAATGAGCGGGCAAGATGAGTTCAAGTTCCGACCGAGACTTGGGCGTATCGGTTCAAAGGGCGGCGCCAATCCCTCCAGCATCAAGGCTTATTTGAAGTCGGCCAGAAAGCGATCCGGCAAAATGAGTGGCGGGAGCGCCCGAGCTTTTGCTTTTGCCGGCGCACGGCGGGTCATGATCAAGGCCCGGGTTCACCGGCTGAGCGGCGGTGGCGGCGGCGCGCAACGCGCGCATGTTTCCTACCTCGAACGAGATGGCGCTGGGAAGGACCGCGATCCTGCCAAATTCTATAATGATGTCGAAGAAGCGCTCGACGGTCAGGCCTGGCTCAAAGAGCATACGAATGAGCGCCATCATTTTCGGTTCATTGTCTCACCGGAAGATGGCGAGAAGCTGCAGGATCTGAAGCCCTTTGTGCGTGAGCTTGTCTCTAACATGGAAATCGATCTTGAAACCAAACTCGATTGGATCGCGGTCGATCATTACAACACGCAGCATCCCCACACCCATATCGTGATGAGCGGCAAACGAGATGACGGCAAGGATCTCGTTATCCCCCGCGCCTATCTCTCAAATGGAATGCGTGAACGCGCCAGCGCGCTTCTAACCCGAGAGCTTGGACTGCAGACTGAGCAAGAGGTCTCCGCCAAACTGGAGCGCGACATCAGTGCGCGCAGAGTCACCCGTATCGACCGGATTCTAAGCGGCGAGATGGATCGAAACGGCATGATCGATCTCTCAAATCTCAAGCGGCACCGTCCGCACTATCAAGCCCGGTTACACCTATTGCGTGATCTTGGCCTTGCACAGCATCAGTCTGGTTCGATCTGGACCGTCGATAAGGAGCTTAATTCTACGCTCGCAGCCGTGGAGAGATCCGACGCAATCGCACGTCGTATAGAACACGCCATTCAAACCTCCGGCCTGGATCGGATTGGTGCGCACGAACAAGGCGGTTACGATGCCCGTCAGTCTGTGCAAGGTCGCTTGCTCAAAATCGGTTATGCTGATGAGCTGCAGGATCAGCGTTATGCAATCGTGGATGGTCTGGATGGCCGCGTCCATCACTTTGATCTTGGTACGCATTTCCCAAGTGACTTGCGGCCCGGACAAATGATTGAGGTAAAACCGCGCTCGCCCGGAGCCATAGACATGGACCACGAGATTGAGCGTGTCGCGGCTGAGCACGATGGGGTCTATTCAGAAGAAAACCACCGCGCGCTTGATCCCAAAATCCGTTCGCCCCACTTGGAAGCGGTCAACAATCGAATTGAAGCGCTGGAACGGGCCGGACTCGTAGAGCGCTTCTCGGACGGCGACGTACTGGTCACCGATGGCTTCATCGATCGTGTAAACGATCACTTCGGCAAAGCGGTAAAGCGCTCCCCGACAATTATTCGTAAGCTTGAGGGGCATGCCTTCGAACAACAGATTGAGGCGGAAGGTGAAACCTGGCTTGATCGCCAGCTCGCGGGCACGGCAAAGGAACCACTCAGTGAGGCCGGGCTTGGCGGTGAGGTTCGCAGCGCCATGGCACAGCGTATGACCATTCATAAAGATCGTGGGCTCGTCTTAGATCCGGGCGCAACATCGCTCACGCGCGCGCAGCTCAGAACACTTCAGGAGCTCAGTCTTAAACAAGCAGCCTCAGAGGTGGAGAAACAAACTGGTCTCTCACATCGCCCCTTGAAACCAGGACAAGAGATTGAGGGCACATTCAAGCAGGTCTACCAAACTCAGAATGCGAAGTTCGCGATTATCGAGCGCGGTCATGAGTTTTCACTTGTTCCCTGGAAGCCGAGCCTGGAGCGGATGCGCAATCGCCAAATCCAGCTCTCCGTGTCTCCAGGCGGTGGGATCACTTGGACACGCGGGCGCTCTCTGGGATTAAGCCGGTAAGAGGGTGGCCTACAGGTCAAAAGGCAAGATCTGCCATTTGACCATAACGAGTTTCCATTCATCGGCTCTGGCGCGTCAAGGCTGGCCGTTTGGCCACCGCATTGCGGCGGATCGGCCTTGACCCGCCAGACCCGATAAGACACGCGAATTTTGGATTGAGAATTCGCCTGGGTTTTTGAAAAATCTGATTTGAGCGCCCTGCTCGGCGATCAACGCGAGCAACATTTCAAGAAAAAATCAGCGATTTTCATAACTGGCGGCAAAGCCTCACAAATCGCGGCAAAAGCTTACAAGACTTGGGCGGTTTAGGGCTTGACGGGGGCTTTTTTCGGCCCGCAGACTTCCCCTCATGAGTAGAATTTATACCACAGTAATCAATGAGGTCGGCCGATGAAACCTCGTCTTATTGCATATGTGCCAAAGCATATTCATGCGAAAGTTGTCGCGCTTTCAAAGAAGCAAGGCATGACACAATCCTCCGTGATAGAGGATGCCCTGGCGGTGTATTTCTCTGTTTCCGTCCATCATGAGCGAGACGCGGCTTTAATCCAGAGACAGGATGAAACGTTGAGACAGCTCGCGCGGATCGAGCGTGAACAGAATGCCGTGATCGAAATGGCGGACATGCTCGCTTGGTATCATCTCGCCTTTGCACCGCCGATGACCGCGGAACAAAAGCAAGCGGCAAAAGTTCGGGCGAAGTCGGGGCTGGAACACTTCCGAATGCAACTCGCGAAAAGGCTCGCCCCAGGTCGAAAACTACTCGGAGAGGCGCTCGCGGACGAAGTCTTCAGGGAGGATGATTTCGGGGTGATCGAAGGAACGCCGGTGGCCGCGGAGTGAGAATGCCGGACACTTCGTTCCTACCTACGAATCTTGCCCCCCGACTTCTCGACAGAAGAGCATCTGCTGCTTACGTTGGGTTGTCAGCGAGTAAGTTTGATGAGCTGGTGGGTGACGGACGGATGCCCAAACCGAAAAGAATCGACAGGCGAAGGGCTTGGGACATACGCGCGCTGGACACCGCTATTGATGCCCTACCCAGCGGAGATGAGATAGAAAACAATCCGTTCGACGATTAAAGGGTAACAGCCGATGCGTATAAAACTTAAGTATGTTGTCGAAGACGTGGATCGGCATGGCAACGTCCGCTTATATTATCGCCGAAAAGGGCAGCCCAAGGTCCGTTTACGAGGGCCGATAGGATCACCAGAATTTCTTGCCGCATATCGGGCCGCGCAGACAGGTGTGCAGCAAGCAATCGAGAACCCAGGACTTCCGCGGATAAAACCGAAAAGCTTACGTTGGCTATGCGTCGAATATTACCGCTCGCCCGAATTCAAACGCCTCGCACCACGAACACGGACTATCAGGCGGCGCTTTCTGGAGCGTGTTTGTGATCGGCTTGATACGAAAGGCCGGAAAGATGGCGACAAACCCTACGCACTCCTTGAGCCAAGGCATGTCCGCAGATGGCGAGATGAGAAACAGGAGACACCTGCAGAAGCGGACAACCTCGTGAAGGCCATCCGCGTTCTCTATAGTTTCGCTATCGAAAACGATCTGCACGACCGTAATCCAGCAGCGAGCGTGAAGAACATCAACAAGCACGCGAAGGGCATTCATTGCTGGACCGAGGAAGAGATCGCTCAGTTTGAGGCGGTTCACCCCATTGGTTCACAAGCCAGGTTAGCACTAGCGCTTGGCCTTTATACGACGCAGCGGCGCGCGGACCTTGTGAAGCTTGGCCGACAGCACATGAAGGATGGATACTTCTACTTAACGCAGCATAAGAACCGAAACCGGAAACCCGTGCATTTGCAGATATGGATACATCCGGAGCTGCAACGCATCATTGATGCAACACCCACGAACGGTCTGACGCTTATTGAAACTGCCTTCGGCAAGCCGTTCACATCGAACGGTTTCGGGAACAGGTTCAAGAAGTGGTGTCAGGACGCGGGCTTACCTGAACGCTGTAGCGTTCACGGTTTACGGAAGGCGGGCGCAACGCGGCTAGCGAATAGCGGAGCGTCGGATCATGATATTATGGCTGTGACCGGCCATACCACCGTAAAGCAATTGCATGGATATACACGGGAAGCTGATCGCAAAGTTGGTGCAGAGCGCGCCTTGAAAAACCTCTAGGTCTGCTAGTTCCTAATACCGGACATTAGAAAACTGCCACGTCCCCAATCCCTGGCACGGTTTCGACTCTTTTTGCGCCCTCGGCCCAGGAGAGGTTTGGATTCCAATTGCTGCCTTCATCGCACCGGCTCAATCGCCATCATCGGATGGTCTGAAACGCCCAATGCAGCGTCTCATAAAGTCTAATACCGTTCGTAATTTCTACGCTTCTACATGCACAGTCTCCAAGAGCGAATGATGGCTTTCCGGCTTGGGAGCGAACCAGCGATGCAGCGCCGGAAGCACAAGCAAGGTCAGGACCGTCGACGAAACTAATCCTCCCATAACCACTGTTGCGAGTGGTCTCTGAACTTCGGCTCCGACGCCTGTTGCGAAGAGGAGCGGCGCCAGTCCAAGCGCAGTTGTGATGGCAGTCATCAAAACCGGCCTAGCCCTCATTCCTGCTGCTTCGATAGCGAGTTCATCGCGGTCTCGGCCCTCCCGGGCAAAGTCGTCCATGAAGCTGACCAGTACCATGCCGTTGCCAAGAGCTATTCCAAACAAGGCAATGAACCCAACCGTCGCGGGCACAGATACAGGCAAGCCGGTCAGCCAGAGCGCCAATGCGCCGCCAGTCAATGCAAGCGGAATATTCAACAGGATGAGGACCGCCGATTTTAGTCGACCAAATGCCAACAGTAGTATCAGCAATACGATGCCTAGTGTTATCGGAATTACCACGGCGAACCGGGCATTGGCTTGCTGTTGCAATTCAAACTGACCGCCCCATTCGACACGGTAGCCGGGTGGCAGATCGAGATTTGCGTCAGTATCTTTTTGCGCATCGGCAACGAAAGACCCGATGTCGCGTCCTCGAACATTCAACTGCACGGTAATAAACCGCTCTCCATTTTCGCGCGTTATCTGACGTGGGCCAATGACTTCCCGAATTGTCGCGACACTGGACAAAGGCACCTGCGCTCCGCTTTCGCTCTCCAATATCAGACGTCCGATCATCTCAGAGCTGTCACGACGGCTTTCTTCAAATCGGACCACGACGGGAAACTGGCGCACGCCTTCGAATAGGGCTCCGGCTTCTGCGCCGCCGACGGCCGCGCTGAGTGTGTCCAGGGCATCTTCGACGGTAAGACCATAACGTCCGAGCGCAGTGCGATCTACGGATATGACAAGTTGCGGCGCTCCGGTGATCTGGTCTGCCTGCACATCGCTTGCGCCGGGCACGCCTTGCAGGATCGATTGTAGGTTTTGCGATCCTTCAAGAAGAACGTTCGCGTCTGGCCCGAAAATTTTGACGGCAAGCTGCGCCTTTGTGCCAGTCAGCAACTCATCCACCGACATCGCAATGGGCTGGCCAATGTTCACGAGGATGCCGGGGAACGCTTCCAGGTTCTCAGATATTTCGGCTCGCAGATCATCGGGCGTTAAGCCTGATCTCCATTCAGATCGAGGCTTGAGGGCGACAAAGGCCTCAATGCTGTTGACTGGGTCAGCATGGGCACCGACCTCGCCGCGCCCGATACGGCTCACAACGGATTCGATTTCAGGAAACGTGTTAAGGAGGCGTCTTTCGACGCGCGTAGACGTTTCTCGGCCTTCCGTCAGTGAAATTGACGGGGCCATCGAGACCCGCAATAGAATATCACCTTCCTCCAATGCAGGCGTGAATTCCGACCCAAGTCGCGACCCCGCCAATCCGCCGATCAGCAACAAGCCGATGGCGAGCGCAATCGCTGCAAGGCGCATGCGCACGAAAAAGCCTGCGAGGGGTTTAACGAGACCTGCGATCTTTCCGTCGCCTGCGCTAACATCGCGCTTTGGAGGCTTGATCAATCCAAACGCCATGGCTGGAGCGACCAAAGCTGCGTAGATAAGCGAGCCCGTCATGGCGAGCGCAGCAGATGCGGCCAGTGGCCGGAAGGTTTTGCCTTCGACGCCCTGCAACGAAAAGAGCGGCAAGAAAACAATGATTACCACCGCGACAGCCGCGATCAATGGCGCGATCACCTCAGCGGTTGCGCTCGCAACCGCATCTCGGTCTGTTTCGCCATCGCGACGCTCGCGGAATCTACGATCGACGTTCTCCGCGATGACAATCGCCCCATCGACCATCATGCCGATTGCAATGGCTACCCCTCCGAGCGACATGAGATTGGCGCTGATCCCAAGCACGCCCATAGCGATAAATGCAAAACCAACCGAAAACGGGATCGACAGCACAACGACCAGACTCGGTCGCCAACCGCCCAGGAAAATGAAGACCACGACAGCGACCAACAAGGCGCCTTGCCAGAGCGCTGTTGTCACTGTCGACGCGGCTCGTTTAACCAGTGTGCCTTGATCATAGTAAGGCACTGCGCGCACACCATCCGGCAGCGCAGCATTGATCTCGTCAAAACGAGCATGCGCACGTTCAATGACATCAGACGTGTTTGTGCCGTAAAGTTTAAGCACGAGCCCAGCGACGGTTTCGCCCTCTCCATTAGCCGTGGCGAGGCCCTGACGCGCCGCGCCGCCGATTTCAACCGACCCAAGATCACTCACGCGGACGGTCCGACCATCCACGGTTTTGACAGGCGTTTCTTCCAGATCGGCTATCGAACGTGCGAGGCCAACTCCGCGCACCGTGTATTGCTCAGCGCCCACTTCAATAAATTGAGCGCCTGTTGTGCGATTGGCGCTTTCTAGCGCGCCGATAACGTCCGCAACCTGCAGGTCGTAGGAGATGAGCAGATCCGGATTGAGACGAACTTGATACTGTTTTTCGAACCCGCCAAGCGCCAACACTTCTGTGACGCCTTCAACCGACTGAAGCGGATACTTTATCATCCAGTCTGCGATTTCACGAAGTTCGGTCAGGTTGTAATCGCCTGTCACATCGACCAGCCGAAAATACATAATAATACCCAGACCGCTTGAAATCGGTCCCATCTTCGGCGTGCCGAAGCCTTCCGGGATTCCCTCGTTCGCTTCAGGCAAACGCTCGCCAACAACCTGGCGTGCAAAATACACATCAGTGCCGTCCTCGAAATAAATGTTCACGATAGACAAGCCGAAATTGGAAACGGACCTGATTTCCTCGACATTGGGCAGGCCAGACATCGCGGTCTCGACCGGAAAGGTCACATAACGCTCAACTTCTTCCGGCGAAAGGCCTTCTGTCTCAGTAAAGACTTGAACCAGTGATGGCGATGGATCAGGAAACGCATCAACGGGTAGAGCGCGGAACGCGAATAAGCCTCCAATCGTCAGTGCGAGAGCAGCGATTGCCGCAAGTAGTCGGCCTCCAGCGAGGCGGTGCATAAGGTTTAGCATTTATCCCCTCCTAGTGGTCGTGATCGTCGCCAAAGGCGTCTTTTTCGAGCTGAGCTTTGAGTGTGAATGCCCCATCGGCCACGAACTCATCGCCTTCGCTCAAGCCAGACAGAATGACGGTTTGTCCATCGACCTCAGCGCCAGGAACAACAACGCTTGGTTCGAAGCCATCTTTCGTGGGCACGAACACGCTTGTGCGGCCCTCGACATCGACGATTGCGCTTGAAGGAACCTGCAATCGGCTTTCTCCGTCGCCGACAGAGATGTCAGCTGTTACGAACTGACCTGGGCGTAGACGGCCTTCCGGGTTTTCAACGATCATTCGCGCCGTTGCTGTTCTGGAGGTTTCATCAATCGCGGGTAGCACAGTCGCGATTTCGCCCTTTAACAGAGCTGTGCCCGACTCCGATTTTAGAACAACCATGGAGCCGACCTGAACAGATCCGGTACTTTGTTTGTACACCGCGATATCCGCCCACAGGACACGATCATCTACGATGGTGAATAATGCCGGTGCAGCTGGATCGTCTGCTGAAACGGATGCGCCGAGTGTTGCGGTCCGCCGTGCAATCACGCCACCAATCGGCGCGCTCAAGCGAACATTGGCGAGTGTTCCGTCCGGTGCATCGCTTAGACGCTCAAGCTCTCCATGAGAAACGCCAACGGCGTGCAGTTTGTTCTCGACCCCTTCGCGATTGGCACTGGCCGCAGCTACCGCTGCGCGCGCTGCCTGAAGGTCTGCCTCTGATGTGATGCGATCAGAAAACAGCGTCTCTTCGCGCTCCAACGCCTGACGTGCGAGTTCTTCCGCTGTGTTGGCGGTCAGATACTCTGCCTTGAGGTCTGCAAGTTCTCGACTCGACAGGACGGCTAAGGTCGCGCCGCTTTTAACGGTGTCCCCCTCTTTGGCGGTTAGCCTAATAATGCGCCCGCTTATCTGAGGAGAAACAGCGGCAATTCGGTCCGCATCGAAGCGAAGTTCTGCTGGCAGCGAAAGGGACTGTTGAAGCGGTGCTCGTGCAGCGCGCGATACGCGAATACCAGCTTCAGCAGCAGCGTCTCGAGAAAGTTCAACATGATCGCTGTGTTCGCCTTCGTCTCCATGGCCGTGTTCGTCATGATCACCGTCTTCATTATCATCGCCCTCGTGATCTTCGTGGTCGTCGTGGTCGTCATGATCATCGTGTTGAGCATCTGCGGCGTCTATCGCTGTTTGAGGGCTGGGTTGCTCGTTCCCACAAGCGGTCAAGGTGAGTGCAGCGGCAAAGGCTGCAAGAACGTAAAGTCTCGTGGTCATCTATTATCTCCATCGAAGGGCGCTGCACCGACAAGCGCTCGCAGGCGCAAGTCTTCGCTTCGCAATGCAAGCCCAGCTTCGATTACCGCCAGTCTTGTATCGAGCAGTGCTGAACGGGCGTTTAGGGTCGTGGTCAGATCAAAACGACCCGCCTCGTAACCGCGCAAAGCAGCATCGTAGGCCTCCTGCGCGGCCGGAAGAGCGTCGGCGTTCAAGATATCCAACCGGTTCTGAGCAGCGTTGAGCGTTGCAACTGCGCTGCGCTGCGCGGCCAGAAGACGTTGCTCGGTGGCAGCGCGTCCTAATGCAGCCGCCTCACCGCGATATGTTGAAGCGCGCACCTGATCTCGCCCTCTGTCAAACAGGGGCAGAGGAACACTGACACCAGCCACCAAAGCCTGGTCGCCGGTCTGTTCAAAGCGTCTGATGCCCGCCGAAACCGTAACATCCGGCATCGCTGTAGAACGTGCCAGATTGCGTTCAGCATCTTGTCTGCGAAGCTTTGCTTCGGCCACCTCAAGGGCTGGGTGCTTCCTGACCTGCTCAACCTCGATGTCGGGGCCTGTTACCGCGGTATTCTTGGGGTCAGAAAAAACCGGCTCCGCGCTACCCCACAACAAAGCAAGCGCGTATTTCTTCTGCTCAACATTGGCTTTGGCTGTTACCACTGACGCGCGCAGGATTGCAGCGTCTGCCCGTGCTCGGGCAAGTTCTGGCGGGGCTGCAGCACCGGCGCCCACGCGCCGGTCCACTGTGTCTGCGAGCTGATCGGCAAGAACGGCGCTATCCTCAGCCAGCTCCACAAGGTCCAAGGCTGCAACGAGTTCGGCAAATGAAATCGCCGCCTCCATCTCGGATTCTCTTAGAATGAGAGTGCATTCGGCGCTAGCGAGCGCTTGACGCGCACGAGCTGCGCGTTCGGTTAAGAAACGTTTGCCGCCGAGACGGAAGGTCTGTTCAATCGCAAACGTCGTTTCAGTTTGATCAAAACGAGACAGTGCACCACTTCCTGAAAAATTCTCCAGCTCAACTGACAGGCTGGGATTAAGCCAACGGCTTGCCTGATCAGCTTCAGCGTTAAGCGCGCGCGTCTCTAGACCAGCGGCGCGAACTGCCGGTGAGACCTGACGCACTTCGGTCAAGACAGCTCGAAGCGTCAACGGCTCTCCAGCAATAATCTGCGATGGTGCGGACAATCCACCATCGCAAGGTGAAGCGTTGGCGCCCATGGAGATGGCGGAAAGCGCGAGGGCCGCTATTGAGCCCTTCAAGATAAGTGACATTGGTAAAAATCCTCAAGCTGATTCAGAATTCGCGCGCTGCTTAAGACAACGCGACATTTCGAAGATCAGGCTCGGGGAGGTCGGTAGAGGCTTCCAGGTGGAAGAGATATCAAGCTCTCACTAATCGGCGGGCGGATGGATTGGATGCCCGCATGGAAGATGCACTCTGAAGTCGTGTCTCTTCGAAGAAGGTGGATAAGGCACGGCCCGCAATTGTGGGCGTGATGTTCATGTTCGTCGTGATCGGAGTCGCCATCGCCATGCGTTTCAGCGAAATGCTCCAAGTCGCATGTATTGGCGGTCTCTATTTGGGCGTGTTCAGCCTCAGCCATAGGCGCGATTAGGAACGCACACGCAATAAGCGCAGCGGCCACGAGCCGAGTGGAGGAAATAAACAACGACAACATCATTTTGGAACTACTAAATCCTATTCACGGAACCGTTAAGGTGGTGCGACGATTTAATGCGCATCATGATCATGCCCCATGGTGATCTCAATATCGGAACAACGTATACGCGCGCGTTCTCGACCGTCTGCGTTCTTTGTAATAAATTGGGTCTCATCCAGTTTTACAATTTCCAGCACAACAGGTGTCTTGGAGCGGCCATCGCCACTCAATGGAAAATCATTATGCGTCATGGTCAGTTCAGACTCATTCGCCGACCACGCCCCGACGCTGTGTAGGTCGCCGTCCTTTTTCAGGAACACCGCGACAACGCCGTCGGACATAAAGTGTGTGATCGGAGCGGTGTGACATTCCTCGAGTGTATTCCCGCTCGCCCAGGCCCCCGTGATTTGTGTGCTGACCGTTTCAGCGGATGCAACCGCGCTAGCGCATGCGCCAGCCATGATGGTCAAGATCGTCGTAATGGAATGTCTCATGAGATGATTTTACCCTCTACAGTGGCTGGAGGGTCAAGCGCGAATTTACATTGGCTGCAATCGTTCATGCACTTGCTCCAAGCATTCGTCGTGATCATTCAAGGCAGCCATCACCCGACACGTTCCAACCTTGCCGCCTTCGCAACTGGAAATCATTCGTTTAAGTTCAGCTTCCAACGCTTCAAGCTGATTGAGGCGCTTTCGGACGTCGGAGAGCTGTCGTCTCGCGATGGCGTCCACTGCAGCGCAGTCTTCACCTGGCTCAGCCTGTAATTGGATTAAGTCACGCACCGCCTCCATGGGGAACCCAAGGTCACGTGCATGGCGAATGAACGACAATCTATGAACTGAATCATCGCCATAGAGGCGCTGTCCGCTTTCACTTCGATCGGGTTCACCCATGAGATCAATAGACTCATAGTAGCGAATAGTGGTGACTTTCACACCTGCCGCCGTGGACAAACGGCCAATAGTCATTGGTTTCATCAAAAATCACTCAAAGGCTTGCATCTACAGCGACTGTAGACTGTAGGGTTTAATAAATTCTGGTCAAACGAAAAGAAGGATGACCCAATGTCCGGTTGCTGTGATGACAAAGTGTTCGATGGGATGAGCGATGGGTACAAGCGAGCTCTTATCGCGGTTATTGCCGTTAATGCCGTCATGTTTGTCGTAGAAATGACGGCGGGCATAACTTCTGGATCCCAGTCTCTCAAAGCAGACGCATTAGATTTTGCCAGCGACACAGCGACGTATGGCCTGAGTCTGATGGTTATTGGGGCATCCGTCAAAACACGGGCACGCGCCTCACTCGTGAAGGGAGTATCGTTGGCTCTAATAGCTGTCACCATTTTGGCTATGACCGGTTTGCGCGTGTTAAACGGCGCTCCGCCAGAAGCTGGAACGATGGGTATTGTTGGGTTACTTGCGTTAGCGGCCAACCTGACCAGCGTGTTCATTTTATTGCACTGGAGGGATGGAGACAGCAACGTAAGATCCGTTTGGTTATGCTCGCGCAATGATGCAATCGGAAACGTCGGCGTCATAGTAGCTGGTGGACTGGTGGCATTTACGGGTGCGGCTTGGCCCGATCTTGTCGTCGCCACACTACTTGCAGGATTGTTTCTCAAATCCGCAGCTGCCATTTCGGCTCAAGCGTTACACGAGTTGAAGGTCGACGCCGTCAGCTCACGACCCGGTGCGGAGGCAACGCCATGACATTTCGTGTTCCGCCTGTCATTTATTTGGCGATCTTCGCAATCCTTGGATGGGGACTTTCGATCCTTTTACCTCAGCTTGATTTTGCATGGAAAATGAAAGGCATTCTAGGGTGGTTTCTAGTTTCCTCTGGAGTAATTCTCCTCTTGCTCGCGGTAGGGATGTTCACGCGTGCCGAAACCACGATTAACCCAATTCGCCCAAACGATGCAGAAGCCTTGGTCACCAAAGGACTTTATCGATTTAGTCGGAATCCCATGTACCTGGCGCTAGCGATCATCCTTTTTGGAGGTGCATTTCTCGTTGGAAATATTGCGTCATTTGCAACGACCGCGCTTTTTGTCGTGGTGATGACCCGATTCCAAATACAGCCCGAAGAACGCGCGCTCGAAGAAAATTTTGGCGATGAATATCGGAACTATTGCCAACGGACGCGGCGTTGGATTTAGGAGAAACGAGGTATGAATATTTTACCGCCATGGATCACTTGGGTCACGTTTGGTCTCTCGCTAATTGGAGTATTGAGCATCTTCGCTCTTTCCGCTCTTTCCATGCTCAAACGAGACTTTCAGTTCTTCCCGCCTCCCGGCAAGCAAAGCTGGCAACACCTAACGTTTCTAACTCTATTTCGGTTGTTCCTTTATCCGCTTCTCGCGTTATCTCTCCTCACTTTCAAACCGGTCAGCGGGCCCGATGTATTTCTTATTTACACAATTGGAGGGTTGCTCATGTTGATCGGATTCGGACTCGCCTTCCGGATTACGCTTCAGATGGGGTGGAGAAACGCATTCGGGGAAAAACGCGGCCTTTTGAAGACTGGTTGGTTCGCACGGAGTCGAAACCCGGTTTACGTCGCAACGTGGATTGCTCTCATAGGCTGGGGCTTGGTCGCGAGTGACAGTCGTATCGTCATTCTACTCATTCTCTGGGCGGTGTTGTATTGGATCGCCCCAAGCTTCGAAGAGCCATGGCTCGAACAGCAGTACGGCGATGAGTACCGAGCGTACAAGGCTCAGACACCCAGGTTTATCTGAATGGATCGGCACAACCTGGCTACGAACTGGCCACGACAGAGCGCTTCAATCGGCTATAAACTACTACGTTAAGCTACGAGGGGCTACGACACGCTTCACAATACTGCAATTTTTTCAGTGCGATAGGCTTCCCAACGGACCTTGCCAAGATAGGGCTCGTCATTCCTATTAGCGGACGTTAGCAGCGAGTTCTCAGTGGCGACAAACGGATGCTGGTAATTGCCGATGTCGAATGGACTAGTTACCGTCGCTCGAGCTTTGGTTCGCCGCGGCTTGAGCGGTGGTCGTTGGCTCTATGAGGTGTACCTTTTGTTTCAATGGCCAATCAGCGATCATGTGTAGGTAAAGGGATATGACGAGCGTGGAGATCGTAATCACCTTTGACGAAGTACCTATCCAATCGTCTCCGACGTGATTCAAACAGAAATACACGACGTAGATGTACATGAAGACGAAGATTAGCATTATCGGCAGCAACGCTAGCAATGTCGCCGAATAATAAACGATCCTGCTGAAAGGAGTTGGTTCAATATGGACGGGATGGAAAGTATTGAAACGCACCCGAAAGATTTTGAGGAACAGTTGTTGGGGGGCTTTTGAAGCGCTGAGAATATCCGGATCTACACTAGAATTCCCCGTCATTTTGATTGAGAACTGATCCATTAAGCCGGTGTAGGCACCGACAGATATCCCATAGACGCAGCTAAAAAAGATCGTGATCGCCGCATAGATCGACAACAAAGGGTTTAGGCCCGGTATCGAGGCTAAGCTAACATTCAATATCGGCAGCGAAATGTCTTGCCCATTTGAGACCAAGATCATCGCAAAAATGCAAAAGAAGACATTTCTCAAGAATGTGTTTCTTTGCTTCTCAATCGCGGCACGTTGCTGAACGATTCCATCATAAGTCTCTTTGGAGTAGTATTTGTTCTCGCCTGCGCTCGCTAAATCGACCTCGCGCTGGAAAAGGAGACGCGACCTGACTTGCGCTGAATATCGATCGAAGAAGTGTTTCTGGTTTTCCGACAAAGTATCTACCTTCGCATGCATAGGTCGGAGCCATCAAATTGAGCCGACCAAAAGAATCGAGTCAAAGACTATATTAAGAGCATGATTCTTGTTTTTGCGCACTACTTGAATTGCATGTAATTGAACAAGAACTAGCAGCTAAGCCACGATTGGTTCATGATGTTACGCTCAATTTTTATTTTCGCTTTTGTTGCGCTTTCTTGGTTGCAAGCGCACGCCGAAAAAACATACATCCTGATCGATCATTCAGCGTCTATGGCAAACGAAGGTGCACAAGAGGAAGCCCGGATAGATCTTCAGCACTTTGTGAGCAATTTAAACGACTCAGACGAGATCTCCGTTGCCTACTTTGGCGGAAGCAATGGAGGAGACTGCCGGAGCGACGTCACCGTTCCTAGTCCTGTCTTGAAGTCGCAAATCCAATTGTCCAATCCTCAGTTCTTAGCCGATGGAGACAATCCGCTGCTGGCCGCGCTCGACGAGATCAGTAGCCGTCATTCCTCTGACGCAGCCCGCGTGATCGTAGTGTCGGACTTCGATGCTGTTTGCGGTGCGACGCAAAGCGCGTGCATGGCTGTCTATGGATATCGAGAACTTTTTCCCAACATAAATTTTGAATTCGAACCCGTAGGAGATGTGGCGGCACAAACGGAATTGTTTCAGTGTTTGCTTTCATCACTCGAGCCTGCAGAAAGCAATGAAACCAAACGATTTGCTTTCGATGTTGATATATCGACGAGCGGATCGGGGGTAGAAAACGACTATTCCGTTACGCTGGTTGCGCTGAACTATCTGGCTGCGCTGATTGTTATGATGTTCCTCGGTTGGTTGGTGAGCATTGGCTCAAGGCACAACGCGAAAGTAAGAGGCCATTCGGGTGAATTAGTTCCTCGAAAATACCTTTTTCAACGGGGCAAACTGAGTGTCACGTCCATCGACTTTTCTGTCTTGGTTCTAACTCTAATTTTCGTGATTGGGTTCTCAATTACGTATTATTGTCTCTATTCGTCAGCCGCGTCTTCGTGGCAGCAAACCTTCGAGTTGCTGAACGATAGATTTGGCGCAGGCGTCGCTTCTACACTGTTAGTTGGGTTTTTGGGATGGTGTGCATACACAACTTACAATGATCGATTGATTAGACTTGAGTCAGGGTTCTCAGATAAGCTGAAGGAGCTACAAACGGAAACTCAACGCAACAAGTACCAACAGATTTTGTCCGCTATTGAGAGCACCTTCGAGCAAAACCTGGAGCTGATAGAGAAACAAAAATCAGCCGTAAAACAACTTCCGGCTTATGACCAATCTGACGAGCTAGAAAACTTGCACACCGAGCTCGTTACATCCGCGCGCGACTTATGGGCCGCCATAAAAACCTCGGTCACACCAGAAAAACCCGATGCATGGAGAAAGTCATCTTTCCTTCGTCCGCTTGCGCTCTTCAAGGACGTGAACAGAAACGCGCCGAAAGCTGAATCAGCGGCGTCTGACTACGCTCGACGACTTGAGAGATGGACTTCTAAGTGTGAAGAAATCAACTCCAGGAAATTGCAAACTTCGACCACGGGGAGTGCAGATCGTCCATAAGCGAGAGAGACACTTCTGAGCTAACCTCTCTTATCGCAATATCGGGTTATGTACCTCCTTGATCCCTAACAGTTTGAAGCTCTAATTCGCTTTAGAACAACAATTGTCGTCGAATCCTAACGTCTCCATTTGCTCGCATCGCAGAAACCGGGCAGTCCAATGAGTCCTCTAGGTTTCAATCTTCAAAAGTAAAGAATGCTAGTATTCCGGGGAAAACCCGAATAGCGCTGCTGTATGCGCGATCAATGTCACTCCGCGTTCAAAACGGGTGCCGTCTATCGACCTGCATTCTCGAATAACCAGATTGCAACCGATTTTCGTCTTCATCTCGAAATACCCACGCTCCGGGTCAAACAGTCTCCCATAGTTTTCCATCAGATCATCCGCTGCTTGATCCGATATGTATTTTCGGGTCCATTTCTCAGAAGGACCCTCGAGATCAAAACAGGCCCCCGCCAGATGACCATCGGTCGAATTGAGGGATTCGCAAATCACGCCTCGAATTGGAGAGTAATTTGTTGGCGGGATGAGATCGACATACCCTGTCGGTGTGACTGTACCGCTTTTTCGCTCTAGAGGTGGCGTGGCCTCGCCTCCACACCCGCTCAATGCCATTGAAACCAATACTGCATAGGCGAAAATTTTCATCATTCTTTGCTCCTTGTCTGTGAGCCTGCGTTGGGATGTTCGCGAGCCTTCCAAAGCTGAATGTCGCTGCAACACTGGCCACTCTTTGGCGAAAGAGGGTCAATTCCGCTACTCGCTTTGAAGGCTTCAAACCAAAGCGTGAGCCATCGTTATTGAGCCCGGCGCTATCATTCCAAATCCTTTAGGCGCTTCACCAAATCCACAAGCCTTTGGGGGACAGGCTGCTTCAAAACAGACTCGTACTCCTCTCGAAGACGACGAATGGAGGGCGATTGGAGAGTGGTTTCTCCCTGCGCGTTCCGCTCTGATGGCTTTTTTTCCTTGCTCGTCATCTTGGCATTACGTCAAAAGGGTCGGCGTTTCTGGGTAGCATCAGTGTTGACTTGCATTTCGACCGGCAGATCATTTTGGCGAAGGCGACGCAGCACTTCGAACAGGAAAGCGGTGTTAAGTCCAAACAGGATAAAGCCATCGATCGCGATAAAACCAGACAGGAGCCGCCATTCATTCGGTAAGATAATATCGCCAAAGCCCAGCGTGGTGAATGAAATCATGGCGAAATAGAGCGCCGCTTCAAACGCCCCAAAAATCCCCAAAGCGAAGAGTGTGAGCGCCCACAAAATCATTATCAAGATCAGTCCAAACACCAACCAGATCGTCATAAAGGTGAGCGTCAGCACATGTCTGACCAAGAGGTTCCCCGTCTGAAGCCACGCGCGATGTCCCATCAGCCTTTCAGCAGCGATAACAATGAAGAAGGCGCCGACGATCTTGGTCAACGCTACGAGTGATACGCCGATTGCAAATTGTGTAATCATGCCATCCTCATGAACTGCTCTGATCGGGCGGGGATTTACAGCGCACTATCCATCTTTTGTTTGAGCGAGGGTTTGCTCCGCAGTGTCCCAACCCCCGCCTAAGGATTGATAGACGCGGACAACGGCTTCAATTTTGTCAGCTTCGGTTTCTGCAATGCTGCTCTGTAAGCCCGTGAGCCGTCGCTGCGCTTCCAACACGACGAATAAGTCATCGACACCACTTTGATATCTCAACTCAGCGAGTTCCAAAGCGCGCAATCGTTCGGTTCGAGCCGACTGGAGTTGATCGAGTTTTTGATCTGCAAAGACATAGGTCGACAAGGCTTGCTCGACGTCTCGATAGGCATTGATGACGCTCGCATCATAGCTCGCGAGGGCCGCTTCCGCGCCGGCTTCGGCGATCGCTATCTCGGCTTTCCGGCGACCATAATCGAAAACCGGCCAATCAAGTATCCCAGCTAACGACAAGACTTGGCTTGGGGACGTAAACAAGTCGCTCAAATCTAGTGCGTTTGTGCCAACACTGCCGGTCAACACGAAGCTAGGATAAAGGTCTGCCACTTCAAGCCCGATGGTCGCGACTGACTGCGCATAGCGTCGTTCAGCGGCCCGAACATCCGGTCGGCGGCGAATTAAGTCACTTGGCAATCCAAGTGGAACAGAAGGTGTAACCAATTCGGTCTCAGTGGGCTCGATTAAGTCTTCCACCAAACCGAATGGAGCCTCCCCCATTAGAGCCGCGATATTGGCGGCAAATATACGCTGGGCTGCTAGCAGATCCGATTGCACGGCCAAGGTTTCTTTTAGGTCCGCCCGGGCGCGAACGATATCAAATTCACTGCCGAGTTCTTGCGCGGATAGAAGTTCAGTGAGCTCAACCGTTTTGCGGGCGATCCGCTCATTTTCTTGCGCAACGCGAAACTGGTTTTGCGATGAGCGGAGGTTCGCATAATTCAGGACCACTTCGCTAATCACGACCAGCATCACGCCGCGGCGGTCTTCAATACTCGCGGCATAAGAGGCCTCGGACGCTTCAACGCTGCGCTGGACCTTGCCGAATAAATCGACTTGCCAGGCTGCATCAGCGCTCACATCAAACAGTTCAGAGTTCAATACCCCTTGCGCAGGCGTCAACGCCACTTCGCTGTTTTCAAAGGTTTGCGCGCTCCCAGAGACATTCACGCTTGGATACAGAGCTGCCGACGCGATCTTCCGATTGGCTTTTGATTGTTGAACGCGCGCTGTCGCCACTCGCAGGTCTGGGTTTTGTACAAGTGCCGTTTCAACCAGGCGAGAGAGCTCTTCATCACCAAATGATTGCCACCAATCGGGCTTAAGCTCTAAGCCTTCTGCAACCAGGTCCGGATGACTCCCAGTCAATGAGCTGAACGCATCAACCTGCAACGGTGTTAGCGGCGCATAGTCAGGCCCCATCACACAGCTTGCCGCGGGTGTCGCAAATAGAAGCGCGATGAGAGAAGCGGATTTAGTCATGATGCTGGTTCCTCAATCAGGTCCATATCCATCGGTGGAGTTTGCGGGTTTTTGTTCGGTCGGATACCAAAGAACAGGCAATACAATGCCGGCACGACACCGAGGGTCAGCACTGTGCCGACCGCTAAGCCGAAGGCCATGATTGAGGCCATTCCAAAGAACAAAACATCGCGCCCAATAATGAGCGGCAGAAGGCCAATAATCGTCGTGATCGTCGTAATGATAATCGCGCGCAGGCGTCGCACACAGGCGGTTACGACGGCATCCCAATCTGAGTGCTCTCCACTGGCACGTTCGATGTCGATGCGGTCGATTAGGACAATCGCATTATTGACGATGATCCCCGCCAAGGCGAACAATCCTAGGATAACGAGGAATCCAAAGTCTGCTTGCATGGCGCGCAAACCAAGTCCGACGCCAATGACAACCAGTGGGATCGTCATCATGACGATGAGCGGCCGTCGATATCCGTTGAACTGAGCAACGAGAAGCAAGACAGCCAGACCGATACAAAGCGGAAAATTCGCGAAGAGCGCGGCGCGACCAATCGCGGCATCGGTAATGATCCCATCGAACTCAATTGTGTGCCCCGGTGGGAGTGTTCTCTCCAGTTCCGCCAGCGGACCTTTCAACATCGGCGCCATGTCCTCAGGGGATAGCCGCAAATTACGTGCTTCCACCGTAACTGTCGGGGTCAAATCCTCGCGCTGGATGAAAGGAAAACCAACACGCTGTTCGATTTGAGCAACTTGCCCAAGCGGGATGCTTTCGGTTGAACCTCGTTTAAAAATAGAGAGTGCGCCAATCCGGCCGGGGTCACTTCGCTCATCAGCGATCGCTCGAGAAACGATCGGGTAGACGTCGTCACCATCGCGATAGAGGGAATCGGATGCGCTCGATACATAGTTCGACAGCGTGCTGGCAATGTCAGTGGAGCTGATGCCTGCCGTTCGCGCGAGCTGCTGATCAATTTCAATATCGTAGCGGGTGACGGGATTATACCAGTCACTCCAAACGTCTATTGTGCCTGGCACAGAATTTAGGATTTGTTCCAGCTGTTTGGAGGTCTCAAAGATGTAGTCCTTATCCGGTCCTTTGATTTGCACCTGGATGACATTGGGATCGGACGGTCCCAAGAACATGGCGGAAACCCTAGCCTCAACATCGGTCACTTGCGCCCTGAAATCATTTCGTAATTTTGGGATGACGGAATCTAGTGCGGCCCGATCTTCTGCGTTGACGACGATAAAGCCGACATGCGGCGCTTGATCGAGCGGTGCGAGTGAAAGCACAAAGCGCGGGCCACCAAAACCGACATAGCCCGCCATGTCACCGAGTTCGGGATAGCGTTCTTCATCGAGCATGATGTCCATCATGTCGTTCAATCGTGCTTGTGTGGTTCTGGTGGTGACGCCGGCTGGCAGGTTCACGTAGATCAGAACTTGCGCGCGGTCAGAGTCCGGGAAGAACTTTGCTGGCGTTGCGCGCACCAACATGCCGCCCAAAGGCAAAAGCGCAAACATGGCGATCACGAACACGAACCGTATCCGAAGAATTCCGCGCAATATGCGATCATAAGCGAACTCGACAGCACCGAAGATGCCACCCGATCGACTGGCGTCTGCGGCTTCGCCTGGCTTGGGTGCCTTTAAGAACATGTGACACAGTGTTGGGGTCACCGTCATGGCGAGCACCCAGGATGCGAGCAAGGTAATCAGGATAACAAGCGAAATATTGCGCGTGTACTCGCCAGACTCGTGCTGCGCGAGCATTAGCGGCATGAACACCAAAATGGTGGTGAGCGAGGACGAAAGAAGCGGAATCGAAAGCTCTTTTCCCGTCTCTTTCAAGGCTCGATCGCGGTCTCCGGTTTCAGCTAAGCGCCTTTTAAAATCTTCCGCGATCACAACGCCATTATCGACGAGCAGCCCGAGCGCAATGACAATGGTTGCCAAACTCATGCGCTCTAACGTCATGTCGAAAAAGCCCATAACGGCAAGCGTGACGAGAACAACGGCCGGTACAATTGAGCCAACAACTAAGCCCGTTCGCAATCCTAAAAAGAGGATGACAACGGCAAGGACTATGCCGAGCGTTTGGAGCACGTTCGAAGTGACGCCATAAACAGCGCCAGCAACTTGTTCCGCTTGCCATGTGACGATGTCGAGCTCTAACCCTACAGGTAAATTGGACCGCAGCGATTGGATGCCGATATCTAATCGGTCAGCGTACCCAAGCGCACTTTGCCCATCGCGCATAACCACAGATAGAATGATCGCCGGTTGGCCGTTGAAATATGCGCTTTGACGCGCAGGATCTGCATATCCGTGAGACACATCCGCGATATCATTTAAACGGAGCAAAGTCCCATCCGAAGGCACGCGAACCAGGAGGTTTCTAATCTCATCAACCGATTTGAATTCACCGGATGGAATGAGCGTGAAAGCGCGGTCGCCTGTATCGAGGACCCCTCCCGATGCAATTATGTTTTGCTCTCTCAAAGCTGCGCGAACATCTTGAGGATTTAATCCCGCACCGGCCAATCGAGCGTTTGTTGTTTCGATAAAAACACGCTCTTCAAGCGCGCCAATGATTTCGATTTTCTTTGTTCCATCGACCGCATTGAGCTGTTCGCGGGCAAATTCCGCAAAATCGAAAAGTTCCTGGTTGGAATAGTCTTCGCCATGCAGAGCGAGCGTCGCAACGGCAACATCGCCGAAATTATCATTCACTTGCGGCACACTCGTTCCAGAGGGAAGCCGCGGATGAGCCGTCTCGACGGCTTCTTGTAGTTCATCCCAGATTCGATCCAGATCAGTTGTATCCTGATAGGCTCTTGCCTTGATGATTGTATAGCCGTCAGCCGATGTTGAGCGGATTTCTTCGACTCCCGCGACGGTGAGAATGGCCTCTTCCAATGGTTTCGTGATGAGATCTTCAACCCGGTCTGCGGGCAGACCAGGCAAGTTCGCGGTGACGATGGCTTCGCGAATAGTGATACTCGGGTCTTCTTGCGCAGGTAGCGTGAAAAATGAAATCGCACCGAAAACCATGCTGGCAAGCACAGCTAGGAGGACGACCGGTTTGTATTGATAAGCAATGTTGGACAGGTTCATGAAAAGCGCCTCTAATCGTCGTAACGGACGTTCTCGACGCCAGCGGGGATAACCGCTTCACCGTCATTCAGGAGATCTGCTCCGCGCACTACGATCAAATCGTCGGGCGAGAGACCGGAAAGCACCTCGACACTACGACCGTTTGGCGTGCCAAGCTCGACTGGGCGTTTCACAACCGACTGATTGTCCGGAGAGATGAGGAAGACATAGGTGCTGCCATCTGGATCGATCGCGTAGCCCCCCAGAGGTATCCGAAGGGCGCTTTCTACGTTTGCGGCTTGCACAAAAGTGGCTTCGACAGACATGCCCGCGGTTAGTCGAACGCTATCATCAGCAGTGATGTCGATCGTGACCGGATAAAGGCCGGCTTGGTTTGAGCGAACACCAATCTCGGAAACTTGCCCTGACAGAATTTCACCATTTGCCGAGGTCGTGAGCTCTACCGCGTCGCCAACAGAGACTTGCGACAAATTTCGGTCGGGCAAGGCAATCTGCGCTTCAAATCCTGAATCTGCGCCATCAACACTGAATATGGGTTGCCCGGCCGCCACCACTTGCGATGGTTCAACATGTCGAAACGCTACTTCCCCATCGAATGGGGCCCGCAGTACTGTGAAAGCAAGACGTTGGCGCGCCGTCGCAACTTGGCTCTGCAGCACTTGGACCGCGGCCTGAGCGCTATCGAGACGGACTTTTGCTTGATCAATCGCAGTGCCTGAAACGGCGCCGGTTCCATCGAGACCGGCCAGCCTTTGATAGTCTAGCTGGGCCTCGTTTAAGGTGGAGCGCGCACTCGCTAGATCTGCTTCACGCGCGCGAATATCCAGGCGTTGAGTCGTATCCTCTACTCGGCCGAGCGCATCTCCGCGCTGAAACGTGTCACCAAGATCAACGTCCAGGCTGATCACACGCCCGCCGACTTCGAACGCAATTTCACTGCGCTCGGTGGTTTGTACTGTTCCCGGAAACGCAAATCCAAGATTGCCGTAGAAGGCGGACACGGGTTCGACAATCACAGTGCGAGGATTGGGAAGTTCCGTAGGAGCTTCCGGACTACAACTTGTAATTAGACCGGCTGCGATTAGCGCCGATATCGATCTGGCCATGCAAATCCCCATGTTTATGTCACCAACCGCGGCTCGTGACGTCGATAATTGAAGGCTCAAACTTCGCCTGTACCTTGGGGCTCATCTCAGCAGCCCAAGTGGTTTCGGTTTGACCTTTAATTCATAAATTGACCCGCGGGTCGTTATATGACCCAGTGGTCAAACGCAAGTGAATATCTGTATTTCTTGCAAGTCGGAGCCAAGAGCGGCTATCTAGGGGCGATGCAATTTGGTTAGCTTTGGTGACGCTCTCGTCGTCCTCGGTCGTAGCCTAAGGCGAGAGTATTCGGAGGTAGGTTTGACCGTCATAAAGTCGCCGAACAAAGTGCAATTACAAAGGCGAGACGATATCGTGCGCGCCGCCTTAGACTTGTTCGGAGAGCATGGTGTCGAGGCAACTCGAATGATCGACATTGCGAATCGTGCCGGCATTGGCAAAGGCACACTTTACCTCCACTTTCCGACCAAAGATGCCCTATTTGAAGGCGTTATTGGCAATACGCTTTTGCCCGCGGTCGCTCACGTAGCACAAACAACAGACTCGGCCTCCGACAGCGCATTGGAGCAGCTTAGAACCCAGCTCAAATTGATGTCAGAGCGATTGAGCGTCGGTGATATGAACACCGCATTGAGGTTGATTGTCACTGAGGGCCTGAAGTACCCAACCGTCCGGTCATTCTACTTCAAAGAGGTTGTTGGCCGCGGCGCTCAAATGATCAAAAAAACGATTGAACGCGGGGTCGAAACAGGAGAATTCACCTCTCAGGCCGCCGAGTGTCATCCGATTGTATTCGCGGGGCCTACATTTATGACCGCGATCTGGACCATGCTATTCGATGAGATTGAGCCCGTTAAGCGTGAAGCCATTCTAGATGCGCAATTCAAACTATTAACGTCCGGCCTCCTCGGACAAACCGCTTAGCTGTTAGCTTTAAGATCTGGCGTAACGAGCAGGCCATTCATTACCGTGCCTGTGAAACCGTCAATCACCGCATCAATGTCTAATGGTGCATATTCACTGAACAATATGTTCCACACCCCCGTATAGACATGCGCGCCCACCAGAGTCACTGGGTCTAGGTCTAGAACGTCTTCTTTGAATTCTCCGGTCTCGACGCCAAGCTCTAATGTTCGTCTGAATAGTTGGACACCAGGCTCCAGGACGTTCTCATAATAGAATTTAGGGATATGCGGATTCTGACCACCCGATGAAATCATAAGTTTCAACAGAATTTTCATTCCAGGAGATGCCATCCGCTCAGCCGTAGTGCGGATTTGGTTCTTCAGAACGTCGCGGGCAGACCCGGAAAAATCTTCAATAGCATCCCCGACGGCTTGGATCGTTGGCAGAACTTCAGTTTGGATGACACCTTCGAGCAAGGCTGCTTTGTTTTCGAAATAGAGATACAAGGTTCCCTTTGCGACGCCGGCTTCGTCGGCGATATCGATCATGCGTGCCGCTTCAAACCCGTCTCTTTCAAACACCAAGAGCGCGGCTTGTACGATGTGTTCTCTGCGGATCTCTTGCGTTCGCGACAGCTCCGATGGTTTTGGGGTATCGCTCGGCAATGTCGCGCTCCTTCACACGAGGTCATCCGGTCTGCAGGACACCCTTGTGGCAGACCCAATTAACCGGTTTCGCCGATGGCGAAATACCTTGGCACCGTTCAGTCTTTAGCCGTTATGCACGATTTGCACCAGACATGTTCCCGTTATGGGATTGACCATGAGGTCATATATTGACCTATGGGTCATTTTAGGGCATGCGCGTTCCCATTCCATCCGAACTAAGAGGAAGACCTACCGTGAATGACCATGAGGAGGACCGGGTTACTGGAATGCGCGCGCGCATTGCACGGCTAGAATTGCAGCTTTCGGCAGCCGCGGCGGCCTCACAGCTCCAAATAACAGAAGCGGAATTGATGCTGATCGAGTCTGGAGAAATCAAAATTGAGTCAGAAACGGTGGCCAAACTAGCCACAGTCTACAATCAGCCCGTTTCATGGTTTTTCGACCCGGAACCCCGGATACTATCCGAAGAAATGAGCGCACGGCTCTATCACTTGCTCTTCAACAAGAAGGACACTCGCTAATGCGCAGTTTTAAACCTTACCGCGCATGTCTCCGTCGCGCGCTGCTGATCGGCGCGGCGGTATGCGCCTCAACGTCTATGAGCGTTGCAGAAACGACCGAAACCATCGTTTTAAATGTAGAGAATGACCTATTCACAGGCTCCGATAATAATTACACGAATGGTCTTTCGATCACATGGTCGAGTGATGAAATTGCGAAATATCCCGAAGCAAGTTTCGTGGCTGGTGCGTCCAAGGCGCTGAAAATATTCCCAGGCTTTGGCAATGAAAGCGCCGATAATTATATTTCGTTCTCTCTGATCAGCGAGATGAACACGCCGTCGCGCATAGATCAAATTGAACCTGACCCAAACGATCAGCCTTATTCAGGGATTATGCTCCTATCGACAGGGCTTTACGCCCGTCAAGACGATTGGACGCATGCCTGGGATATAAAGATAGGAGCGGTTGGGCCGGTCACACAAACAGATCATATCCAAATCGAATTTCACGACCTTATTGGGGCTGAAGAACCGCTTGGGTGGGACAGCCAATTGCCAAATGAAGCGATTTTTAACATCGGCTATTTGGCAGGCAAAACACTGGCGAGGAACAGTCTGGAAAATGGCCTTGAATGGCGCACCGTTGGTCTGGGCAACGCCTCACTTGGCAATTACCAAACCTCCGTCGGCGGCGGTGCGATCTTTGAACTCGGGAACGATCTCGAGGATACGGTTTCGACCACCAGTTTAGGCCAAGGTTTTGGATCTGTGCTCGGCGTCGGGACACAGCCGACTGATCGAGTAAAGTATACATTTTATGGCGGCGTGGGGGTTAATGCGATCTCACACTTCTTACCCTTGGATGGCACAGCATTCCGAGACAGCCGTTCGGTCGACTATGATCCTGTCGCTGCCTTTCTGAGCGCAGGCGCGACCCTTAGGTATGGAAGGTTCGTTGCTAGCTTCGGACTCAGCAGAGGCGCCACGCCATTCGACGACACCGATGCAGACTTAGACTATGGGTCAATTTCGATCGGGTGGCAGTACTAATCTGTTTTGTTGTTAGGCGATTGGAGTTTCACGTCTATAGTTGACATAGCTAGGCGGCCTTTTTGAACAACTAAGACCGCTGAACTTATGTCTCCTTTTGCTCGCAAAGACGCTCAGCTTAGCCGATAGATATGACGATGACACCCGCCGTTACGGCGACGGCGCAGAGGATTTTCTGCACGGACAATTCTTCTTTGAGGAAAATCACTCCGATAAGGGCAGCAAACAAGATGCTTGTTTCTCTTAGCGCTGAAACTCCTCCCATAGTGTTTAGGCTCATAGCCCAAACCGCGATGCAATAGCCCAGCGTGCTGAGAACTCCTGCGACGAGGACGGTCAGTCCATCACGACCGCGAGGAATGGGTAGAGCTTTTCGGCGAATGAACACGTAAGTGAGCGGGATCAAAATACCGGCCACGACCGCCTGCCAAGCAGCATATCCAAGTGCGTTTTCTCCAACCCGAACACCAATACCATCGACCACCATGTATGAGGCGATGAACCCACCGGCCATTAATGCCGCTATGGTGGTTTTCGCATCGGCACGTTTAGATCCTGTCGTAAGGACCAAAATGCCAAGGGAGATGAGGAGAATGCCAATCAGTGTTCCGACACCCGGAACCTCTCGTGCGAACAAACCTGCGCCTATCGTAACTAAAAGTGGCGCTGAGCCGCGAGCGATTGGATAAACATTTGCGAGGTCTCCATCGCGATAAGCCCGTATTAAAAACAAACAGTAGGCGACTTGAAGCACCGACGAAAAGACGATGAAGGGCCAGCTTTCTGGCGATGGCGGCCTCAGAGCCAGGGCGAACGGTATCGCGGCGCATGCTCCAATGAGCGTAATGATAGAGATCGACCACAGGCGGTCATCACTTCCTTTTACGACAGCGTTCCAACCGGCATGGACGATCGCGGATGCGATTAGAAGCGAAACGACGAGAATAGACACTCTGTCTGACTGGGGCAGTTTTTGCGACCCGTCGACTCAGACTGATTACAAATAATGTTTCGGATTGCCCCGCAACACTCAGAGCTCAACACGGACACCGGGCCAACGGTCGAGCCAATTCTTGGTCCGAATGCGGTTTTGAAATGCTTGGCGCTTGTGTTTCTCTTCAGAGGTTGGGCGCAGGACCATGTTTTGAAGATCATCCAATCCGAACGGCGCAATCAACTCGCACTCATTCTGAATCCTTTTCGCCGCAATCGCAGTCGCGGTTTCAGGCCAGAACGTCATGGCATCTGCCACATCTGTATAAGGTCGATCACTGTTTCTGACGTGCATCCTCGCCTGGTTTTTGACGGACCAATCGAAGCTAGGGTCGAGGCGCTTCAGGCTTTGCTCAATTTCCAGATCGACTTGTGGGGAGCCTCTCTCGGCATCAAACCAAAGCACGTCGATATCGCCATCACGGCAATCGCTTTCCAAACCGTGCAGGTCGTCCCAGACCATATTTCGTACGAACCCGGCTCCGATGCAGGCTGTTTCAATGTTTAGCCGTGCCACAAGTCCGAGGGCGTGCCATCGAACTGGGTCTCCCTTCAGCAGGTCGATTATAAACTCATCCACTGGGTCAGTTTGACTTCATTGCTTCAAGCTCGCAATGACAGAATGAATGAGATCCACAACCCAGCGATCATATCAATGAACGAATGCGCGATATTTGTGACTGGACTGCCTGGGTCAGGCAAATCCACGCTCGGGCGTCGCTTAGCAGCAGAGCTAGGTTGGCCAATTTTGGATAAGGACGACTTTCTAGAGGCATTGTTCGATTCGCAAGGTTTGGGCGACGAGCAATGGCGCCGACGCCTGAGCATCGAGGCAGACAAACAGTTTGAAATCACAGCACTTGAACAATCCAATACAGTGCTCGTCTCTCACTGGCGTCCACGCGGCAGAACGGATACCGGTACGCCCGTGGATTGGGTCAATCGGCATTTCCAAAATACCGTTGAAGTATATTGCGCGTGTGACCCAGAGCTAGCAACGCGCCGGTTTGTCAGCCGAACGCGGCACCCGGGTCACCTCGACACAACGAAGTCCGAAGAAGCTATTCTCGCTTGGATGCATGATCTGGCAGGCTGTTACCCAGTTTGCGCCGCACCAGTTGTACGAGTCTCTGCAAAGAACGATTTTTCAATTCAACACGTTGTGGAGGAAATCCGGCAAATGGGGCTTTGATTGAAGTTCTCTAATGTCTTTTGCTCGCGTTTCAGAAACAACGAGCGTCTTTGATGGGGCGAGAGAAAGCCACTCGAAACTGATTGCGGGAATGACAATTCTCGCTGCGCGCGTAGTATGTGCGAATGGTTCATCGTATCGGAAAGCCGATCATCCTGAAGCGCATCGAAGACGAGTTGCCAGACGGTTTTCACGAACTGTTGAAACTAAGTCAGGATGAAGGCATCAGAAACATGTCGATGCTCAGCGAGAATTGGCACTCTGGAGTCGAGCGATTCAATCAGAATGGGGCAGCTCTTTTTGGCGCGTTCTCCAAAAACAAACTGATTGGAGTAGGCGGAACGACCAAAGAGCTAGGCTATTCAGCGCCTGCTATGAGAATGCGTCGATTGTTCGTGTCCCCTATTTGGAGGCGAAGAGGCGTTGCGGGAATGATTGCGCGTGAGTGCATGAGCTGGGGACTCAAGTCAGCGGGCACCTTAACATGTAATGCGCAGGCAAGTGCCGCTGCTGCTCCTTTTTGGGAAGGCATGGGGTTTAAGCCTGTCGACCTAGCCCGGATCACGCACATTTACGTCGAATGCTAACTATGTGGATGGAACCTCAGCGGCCTTCTTGGGGCGAGTTTAAGTCACTCGCTATGATAAGCGGATCGTGGAGAAATTCGACCAAACGCTGTTTAAGCAGTCAAAGTAGCTATCTCCAAGAGTCCGCTTATTTCTTTTCGCTAATGCTAGTTCGTTTGCGTCAGCGCTCTTTGTAGATTATTGACGACCCAATGGTCTGTCACTTCGCCATTCTCGACTCGCAGAATATCGATGACATCGATTTTGATCGGCTCGTTTGTGGCGGTAAATCCAAATAGCGCTTCTCTGTGAGTTCCATGGAATGACTTATATGTAACAACTTTGTCGCACTCTGCGATTTGTTGATGTATCTCCACCCTGAAGTCTGGAAACGCCGTAAATAGAGCTTCGTGGAAGGCTAGGGATTGCTCGCGCGCAGAACCAGAAGTGGCTCCAACTGGTGCGCTGTGGTCCTGAAATTTGTCGCCGAGATATTGAGCGACAACGTCTAGGTCACGCGCGCTTTGACCATCCCGAATAAAGCTTTCGATGACCGCTTTATTCTGAGCTTCCATGTCAGCACTACAGGGCTCCGGAGCGGAGGTATTTCCGCTTAGCGCGGCAGTGTATGCCTGATTTACCACGTAGAATTTCGAGAATTCATCACGTGACAGCAACGCATTACTGTCTCGGTCAGCGCGCTGAAAATCAGCATTCATTGCGCTGCGCCACTCGGTTGCGCTGATTTCATCGTTGGCGTTCCTATCCCAAAAGGAAAAGACAACACGTTGTGCGGCAAGATAGGCGGCCGATTGGCCAGCTTCCGATGCCAGGAACTTATAGCCAAAATCAAATGTCGTGAACTCTTCGAAGGTGATCGCAGTATCGCCATCATAGTCCATCGAACCAAATATGAGATTTCCGAAATTTGCGAACTCGGCGATATCAACCAGCTCGTTGGGGTTGGCTTCTGCCGAACCGAAGACGGTATCCGTCAATTCTTGGAAGCCAGATTGTGCCGTTTCGTCTGCACATGATAGGCCAGAGATGAGGGCTGCTGCAGCCGCTGAAATTATGATCTTACGCATTGGATTTCTCCTTTCGGTGGTGAAGGTAAAAGAGCCGAGATTGCTTAGGAGCATCTGCTTCGTTGGTTAGAACACTGATTGCCTCAGCTCAGTGCGATCCTCAGCGCCATGATCACTGACACTATGCTTGCAGACAGTACGGCGATGAGGAGGCCTGAGTAGATAGTAAGAGTGTTCCCGCTCACATTGATGGCCACGAAGGCGATGATGCTCGCGACCATCGCACCGATCAAATAGCGCCCCCAGAACGAGAAGGCTTGAGGTGCTTCACCTTTGTGTCCAACAGCATTGGCCATCAATTGACCAACGGCCATTCTAAGGAACGAAATTACCGGCAGTGGCAGGAAGCCAACCAAGAAGGCGCCTAGGGTTTGATTGATGCTCATGTTTCCAAAGATGCCGCCGAGCAGCGCGCCGAGCAGAATTGATGTGAACAGCATAATCATAGTGGGAATGGTGTAACTGAATGGTGCGGTCTTCATTTTGAGAACTCCTTTAGATTTAGATGGATGGAGACGACGGGGCCGTAGGTTTCGTGAAGCTCCGCCACGTTTTGGATCATCGAAACTCGAAAGCTTCGGTATGGATCTTGCGACGTTCAACACCTTCTTTGCGAAGGTCCTTCATCAGCCCATCAACCATGGGCTTGGGCCCGCAGATGAAATATTCGTAGTCGCCCAACTGACCCGGCAGCCGGTCCTTTGCGACATCGATACGAGCGAACTCACCTTCGTCTGAGAACAGTGGATAGAGCGTCACATTGCTCAGCTCAGCCGTGCGCTCTTTAAGCTCATCAAGGAAAATCGCTTCTTCTTTGTTGCGTGCGGCGTACACGAAGTGGATATCGCGTTCGTCACCCGGCTTCATGGCGCGGATTTTTGAGAGGAATGGCGTTAGGCCTATGCCACCTGCAATCCAGACTTGCTTCTTACTCTTAGAGGTTGCTGCATCGAAGCGTCCGTAAGGGCCGCGGACAATTACATCGCCGCCCGGTTTTAGTTCCTCGCGAACTTTGCGCGTCCAATCGCCCAGAACTTTGAGCGTGAACCGCAAACGGTCTTCGCTCGGCGGACTCGAGATTGTGAATGGGTGAGGTTCGTTCCAGCCCTTGCCTTGCACTTCCAGGAAAGCGAACTGCCCAGGCTTAAAATCAAACATGCTGGATTTCGGTTTGAGAACAATCTCTGTTGCGCGTTCTAGCGGGTTCACTTTTTCAATCGTGAAGGCCGTTGCCGTACGCTTATTCATGCCCGCCATCGTGTAAATGAGGGCGATCGTTCCGATAAGCGCGGTTGCGATCAGATAGTAACCCGAGACGCTGAAGCGTTCGAAAAAGACGCCCGGCGCGTTCATGAAGTGCCCAATGGTCAGGACATAAACGAGCGCCATGATCTTGTGAGGATTGCGCCACTTTGAATAGCTGATCTTGCGATTGAGCGCGACGAAAATGCCGATGACCAATAGTACCATTGCGACTTTGCCTAACGGCGATGAAGGGTTGAGCGGATTGGCAACCGGATCAACACCTTCAGGCAACACTTTGGGCACACCGACAAAATGTACGATAACGAAAATGCCGACCATCGTTCCAGCGATCCGGTGGACTTGATACATTCGGTCTAAGCCGCCGAAGAGCTCTTCCAAAAAGCCCAATCGCGTCGATAGGATGACCGATGCCGTCATCAGCAAGAATGCGACGCCGCCAAGCATGGTTGTTAGGGTGGTCCGGGTTGTGTGGTGTTCCGGAGCAAAGCCCAGGTGCAGCACCATAAAGACTGCCACGATTGCTAAGATTGCGTTGATCCCTTGAAGACGTAACATGACGTTTTCCTCCTAAAGTCGTGTCTAAGATTTCGCGTATCCAGCGCGGACCGCGCAGAACATTCCAATGATGCTGAGAATGGTTCGGACCCAGTGCATCTGGCCCCATCGGCCAAGCTCGGCAGTCACTTCAGCTGGGGTGCCCGCGCCACCTGCAAGCGTTGGGTTGGCGCCGCTAAAGTAGATTGGCACCATAATGAACATGGCGATCGCGCAAGCAGCTGCCGCGATGAGCCAAGTTCGACCAGGTGTTTTCTGCCAGAAGGAGAGGCCAGCTGCGATGATCATCGCCAGACTTGCAACGACGGTTAGGCCTGCCATCGTGCCTCCGACAAATGGCAAGCTGGTATTGAACACTTCAGTAAACTGCGCCGGCTCAATGGATTGCCAGTAGGGCACAAGACCAAGCGCAATGAGGAACATTCCACCTGAGAGAAGCGCGAAAAGAACCGATGAAATCTGAGTATAAGTGTTCATGAGAATCTCCTTTGATTCCTATTTCTTCATGTCGTTTTTGAATTCAGAGGGAGACTTGCCGGTCCATCTATGGAAGGCGCGCCGAAACGCTCGGTCATCTGAATATCCGAGTAAAAATGCGATCGCGCTGATATCGTTGCGCGGTTCGGTGAGGAGCTGCTTGGCCCGCGTTTTTCGCGCAGTCTCGATAAGCTCTAACAGGCTGGTGCCATGCTCTGAGGTCAGCCGCTGCGCTGACCTTAGGCTCATATTGGCGGCAGCTGCAGCGCTGGAGGCCGAGAAGACCCCAGCGTGGGCATTATCTGCCGCCGCCTTGCGAAGCATGGACATCTCGCGCGGTTCGTCAAACGTCTCAGACTGTTTCTGAAGCACCGATAGATGCGTCATGACATAGTTGAAGAGATCAAGATTTGCGCACTTAATCTTAGCTGGCAGTTTCTCCTGCTTGAAGTGCAGCGCCATTTCGGGCGCTTCGAATTCTACTGGCACGCCAAAATGGTCGTAATAATAGACGACCGAACAGTTCGGGGCATGAGTAAACGTCACGCTATCCAGGCAATCTCTGATGCCTAAAAAGTCGGTGAAGAGGCGCGCGACCAGTCCAATGCCCACTTCATGAGAACGACCATTGTCAATAGCGTCCATTGGGTGGCGGGAGATCAACCGGGCACCTTCGTCTGCGCTGTCATCAAAAATCAGTTCGAGATGGTCTGCGATTACCGCGCTGTTCTTTGTTAGCACGCCTATCGCGGTGCGAAGGTCATCGGCAAACTTTGCCCCCTCCGCGAGCCCGCCCAAGTAAGAAAACGGTGCGGCCCGTGCCATTTCTAGGGCGAAGGGTTCATCTGGATACTTGTCGCCAAGCTTATTGAGAATTCTGGGCATCATGTCTTCTGGAGCCCTCGAATTGGGGTCCAGGAGCGCTCTGCAAGAGGCTCCTGAGGCATCTTCAATTTCCGCAACAGTTAAGCCTCGCGAAAGTGCAAACGAGACAACCGCCAGTGATCCTCCAGAACTAATAGTAGACATTTTTTATCGCCCTCGCGTTTGCGATCGCCCCGAGATAGCAGGACATTTTCCGCCATAGCGAGGACCGATCGCGCCAATATGAGGACAATTTGCGCCAAACTGCTTTTTGGAGAAAGGTAGTCGGTGCTAAGGTCTAGTATTCTGGTTTGAAACCAAACAAGGCGGCAGTATGCGCCTCCATCAACACGCCGCTTTCATAATCAGCGTTTTCTGTCGATCTGCATTCTTGGTCGTCTAAGCTACACGCAATCCTGGTCTTGAGTTGGAAGATTCCCGTTTCACGATCGAACATGATTTCATAGTTTTGGACCAAATCCGTCGCCGCGCGTTCCGATATGTATTCTCTGGTCCAGCGCTCTGATGGGCCATCGAGATCAAAGCACGCGCCCGCTCCTTCACCGTCAACAGTGTTGAGAGACTCACATATTACGCCTCGAATGGGGGAGTAGTTGGTTGGCGGAATAAGGTCGACATAGCCGGTCGGGCTTACAGCGCCGCTCTTGCTTTCACGAGTAGGGCTTTCCGAAGCGCTGCATCCACACGCAAAGAAGGACAATAATAGGAACTGGGTGATCTTAAAATTCATATTGGACTCCTGAGTATAATGCACTCGCTCGACGGTCTTATCGCGCGAGTTAGCGTGACTTCCTTTTGAATGAGGGCAGCCGTTGGGCGAAAAAACGCGCGCCCTTCAGATTGGCGGGAATGGACCTGTATTTGGCGTGAGCTGTCCTGTTTGAGGCAGGCAAGCTCTTGTTTAAACGCGCAATGATTAAGCCGTGGGTATCGCTATTTTTTGAAATCGAAGGCGTAAACAAGCTCATCGGTGCTGGCCTTATGCCCCCACTGTGCGACCTTGCTGAAAGAGCTTGTCAATTAATCGACACCGCACCTCCCTCACGAATAGCGGCGCACCAATGCTAAATCCTGGGGCAGCAGCGACGATCGTGGCATTCGCGCTGTCACGAGACATAAGTGAGGATGAAATCCTGGCTGCGACGGGAGTAACTTGCCATGAGGCTATGAACCCCTCGGCCTCCGTCAGCGAAGACTTCTTGCCAAAACTATGGAACCTCATAGGGGAAAAATTTCCAAACGAGCCTACCGTGCTTGAAATGGCGCGCGGCGCCCCCTTCTCTTTCTTTGGAGGGCTCGCTCACGCGGTCCAGTTCGCTGAAAACCTGCGTCAGGCTTTGAAGCTGTTCTCGCGCCATAGCACAACCATAACCAGCCGACTTCAGCTTGAATTTATCGAAGGTAAAGAGAAATCTTACTTGGTCTCGCGTCATCCGTTGGACAGTATCGATGGAGGACGTTCAGCCGAATGTGGAGCGGCTTTGGCGGCAAGATTATTCACAGACATACTCGGCTTAAAATCATGTATCATTGGGGCAGAATTTGCACACGCTCCGTTCTGTGACCTGGGCCATTATGAAGAATTCTTCGGCGGTTCAGTCGAGTTTCTTGACGAGCAAACAGGGCTCGTATTCGATTCAACGTTTTTAGACGCGCCAGTGCGGCAAGCTAATCTAAAGCTGTTTCGATTTGCTGAGACACATATTGCACTCACAAAGCGCGAGAACGAGCAAACCACCGATCGCGATGAGTTTTCGAAGTTCAGAGATGCTGTGCAAGAGAATGCACTAATTGGCATCTTTAGCGCTCGGGCAGCTGCCATAGCGGCCAACATGAGTTTGCGCACGGCCCAGCGCTTGGTTGCAGCACGTGGAACCACGATACAACACATTATGGATCAAGTGCGAGAACGTCGAGCAAAAGAGTTACTTGAGAATGCAGAGATTGGTATCGGCGCGATTGCGTCATCTCTGGGTTATGCAGATGAGCGAGCGTTCCGGCGTGCTTTTAAGAGGTGGACGGGTCGCTCCCCATTTTCCTATCGGACAACGCTACTCGCCGCTTCTCCGACTGAGAGGCCTGAATCCAAAAAGAGATAAAGTGTGGAAGACGACAAACGCGAAGCAAGCTCAAAACCTTCGAGCCAACCGAAATTCCACGAAAGCGGTGGACGCCATTCCAGGCTTGAAGACACTATGGGTTTAAAGATTTCTGCCATGCCAGTCCCCGACAGGCTCGCATCTCTAATAGAAAAGCTACGTGAGGTTGAACGACAGAGACGATCCTAATACTCAATGTCCTCATCATTCCATCAGCAAACGCAGATACGCTCTAGTTGCTTCGAAGAACGCCTGAGCGTCCGGTTTAGGACAATTCCGTTGAAAAAGTCGGTGCCGATTTTGGTCACCCTCCGATCCGATTTCCTGTGGCGGTCTTTATCTGCAGGGTGTTCGCTGCCGTTGCCGGCTCTAAGCGGCGTTTGCGAGTTTGGTAGACGGTTTTGGGGCGTATTTAGCGAGTTTTCTGAGGTTTTGAGTTGTTGCGGCGAGGAGAAATTCGTCATTGGCCCCAGTGGGGCCTCGCAACCGTAATCGGCGCAGGCCGTGCAGGCGTTTCAGATGCGCGAAGCTCATCTCGACCTTCTTTCGATCCCGCCTGGATTGTTCGTATTCGGGAGTTTCCCGCAGTCGTTTCACTTCGTCTCTGGCATGTTCATAGATCGATCGACCAACGCGTTTGTTGCGCGCGTTCGGGCAGCACTTTTGTTTAAGCGGACAGACGGCGCAGTCTGAGCTGCTCGATCTGTACATCCGCTTCTTATCTTTGGTCACACCGGATCGAGGGACCTTATAGTTGCGTCTCTGATGACGAAGCTCTTTACCGTTCGGACAGGTGAAGACGTCTTCCTCCTTGTCGTAGACGAAGTCTTTGATCGTGAAGTTTGTCGTCGGCGCACCTGGTGGCTCGAGCAGCGCAACATGGGGTTCGATATGCTTCTCATCGACCATCCAGGCGACGATTTCAGCAGCGCCATATGCGCCGTCTCCCATCAGGCGCTTCGGTTTTAATCCAAACCGATCCTCGGTTCGGTCGATCATCGTCTTCGCCGCTTCAACCTCGGCTTTGCGATAGGCCGGTGTTGGTTCGACATCGACGATAACGGATGTCTCGACATCCAGAAGGTAGTTGGTCGCCCAGGTAAATCGGGCCTGTCCGCCGATCGCAGCCGTCCAACGCGCGGTTGGATCAGTCAGCGAGATCTTCTTACGCGGCGTGCCGTCTTGATCAATCGCGTCGAGATATTCTGTGACTGGACGAGACGCGATCTTCGGATCAGACCAGTCAATCAGTTCTCCGGCCTCAACGGCATTGTCCTCACTCGCATCGGCGCGGATCATGCTGGCATCAACTGCAAAGCCTTCGCCTTTGACCAGGCCTTCGGACATACAGCTGAACACCACTTGCTCGAACAATTTCCGAAAGAGATCGCTCTCACGGAAGCGGCCGTGGCGCGCTTTGGAAAACGTGGAATGGTTTGGGATCGGATCTTCGATCCCAAGCCTGCAGAACCATCGATAGGCGAGGTTCAAATGGACCTCTTCGCACAACCGGCGTTCTGATCTGATACCATAGCAGTATCCAACAATCAGTATCCGGCACATCAGTTCAGGGTCAACCGAGGGTCGACCGGTGTGACTGTAGAACGGCTTCAAGTGCGCTCGGATGTCATCGAAGTCGAGGAACCGGTCAATCTTTCTAAGCAAGTGATCCGCCGGAACCATCTTATCCAGTGAGAACTCATAGAAGAGCTTTGCAGCGTCTTCTTCCAATCGTCCCATCATCGCGCATCTCCTCGATCTGCACGAAAATCACTGAATCAGAATTCGGCCATTTTGACTCGGAGTTTTTCAACAGTATCGGGCGTATCAAGCCGCTCATCTAATGTCTGCTTTTGATGCTGTGGACGGCGTGCCCCACCCAGCTCTGTTGAGCTGGTAATGTGAAGGTATCCACACCGCCAACATTAGGAGCACGCCTATGGATAAGAGTATCACAGTTATCGGCTTAGATTTAGCCAAGTCGGTTTTTCAGGTTCACGGGATCAACGCGGAGGGTGAAGTTGTTGTCCGACGCAAACTCAGCCGGTCGCGAGTCCTCGCCTATTTCAATCAGTTGGAGCCGTGCCTGATTGGCATGGAAGCCTGCGCAACGGCGCATTATTGGGGTCGTGAACTGAAGGCTCTTGGGCATGAAGTGAAGCTGATGGCGCCCCAGTTTGTGAAGCCGTATCTCAAGAGCCAGAAGAACGATATGCGTGATGCGGAAGCGATTTGCGAAGCAGTCACCCGGCCAACCATGCGGTTCGTGCCGATCAAAACACCAGATCAACAAGCACTGCTTGCTCTGCATGGTGTTCGTGATCATTGGGTGCGCTTATCGACCCGGCTGATCAACACATTGCGGGGTTACTTGGCTGAGTTCGGGATCGTCGCTGCCAGGGGTCGGATGGGTGTTGAAGCCATCCTCGACACGCTGGCTGACGATCAGGATGGTCGCATCCCCGATCTGGCGCGGGAGTGTCTGATGCCACTCGCCAATGAGCTCCGACACGTGAAGCGGCAAATCCTGGAAACTGATCGCAAGATCCTCAAAGCCCACAGAGCCAACTCCATCTGCCAGCGGCTGGAAACGATACCCGGCGTCGGACCGGTCATCGCAACACGCGTGGTTGCTGAAGTACCCGATCCGGGGATCTTCAAATCCGGTCGCGCCTTCTCCGCCTGGGTCGGGCTTGTGCCTAAACAGCATTCCAGTGGTGGGCGAGAGCGGCTCGGGAAGATCACCAAGAAGGGCAACCCGGAGCTCAGGCGCTTACTAGTCGCTGGCGCGATGTCGATGATCATCCGAGCCAAACAGCTCGGCTTCACCCGGCATCCATGGCTCAGCCGTTTGCTGGAGCGTAAACCGATGATGGTGGTCGCGATCGCTATGGCCAACAAGATGGGCCGAATGATCTGGGCCCTCATGGTCAAAGGAGAGAAGTTCAACCCGGCAAAACTAATGCCGGCATAAAGTCGCCGCGCTGATCAGGCGCAAACGAGATTGGTGAGAGCATAAAGGAGGTCATGCAGAACCGGAGTTTCTGACAAGTGAGGACAATCCACTCGCGAGCCAGCACCTTGGAGTGCGTGCTTTTGTAAGGAACCTCATCTTGCGGAACGCATGATGGCCAGCGGCGTCTGAAAGCCGCTCTAACAGGCCGAACAGATGCCCGCTAACGGCCAACCTGCATATGACCAACTAAAAACTCTTGCCAAGGGGGCGCCGTCCACAGATGCTCGCGTCTCAGCCAAAACCAGTTTTCACGAATGTTGTACAAAGCCAAGCATCTCCGACCAACACCGAACGTCACTTGGCATCACATGGCCCCCAGAACTCATCTAGAACAAAAGTGTCCCACTTTTTTAAAGCGTCTCGAAAAGTGGGACACTTTTGTCCTGCAACACATTGATTTTATTGATTTTCACAAATGTTCTGGTGCCCGGGGGCGGATTTGAACCACCGACACGCGGATTTTCAATCCGCTGCTCTACCCCTGAGCTACCCGGGCAGGCCAAACAGGGAAGCGGTCTATTAGCTCCCCTGCCCGCGCTTGTCCAATGCAGAAATCGATTTTTTGCAGATCAGCTGTAACGCGCGTCGACTTTCAGTTTTTCTGCGTCATCTGCAGCCGCAACGGCAGCAAGGCTTGCCTCCAAATCCGCCAGATATTCATCAATGAAATCGGCGTGTTTGGGGGATAACATTAAATGCAGACTCGGCGGGGACTTGGTCACAGAGGTGAACCAGCCGCGGCGGTATATTTCGCCATAAATCGCAAAGGCATGATGATCAGGATGCCGGAACGCGATCAGACCGAGCATCGGATTGCCCAAAACCTCAAACCCCAGCCGTTTGACGCCGTCCTCAACGCGTTCCCGAGTCGCGCAGACTTGGCCTTGCAGGCGCTTATAGCCCTCAATCCCGAGATGGTTCATCACCGCCCAGGCCGCTGAGATGGCGCCGCCGGGCCGAGTGCCCGCCAGCGTCGGTGTTTTCATCGGCGCCCCAGACCATTCGTTCATATCAAAGGGCATATGGGCAAACAGCGCCTCAGACCGAAATAGGACCGTCGACGCGCCTTTGGCTGCATAGCCATATTTGTGCAGGTCCGCACTCATTGAGTGGACCCCATCAACCTCAAAATCGAAGGGCGGAACCGGCACCCCATTCATGCGCGCAAAGGGCGCGAAATAGCCGCCAACACAGGCGTCCACATGTAACCAAAGCCCTTTCGCAATAGCGACTTCACTCAGCGCTTCAATCGGATCGATGATGCCATGCGGAAAATTTGGAGCCGAACCAACGATCATAACCGTATCGGTATCGCAGGCCTCAGACATCGCCTCGACATCGGCTTCAAAAGTGCCATCGGTTTTGATCGGGATCCGGCGCACTTCGATGTCCATCAAGTGGGCCGCTTTATCAAAGGCAAGATGCGCCGAGAATGGCAGGACGATATTGCACCTCTCGCGCGCCCGGCCGTTTGAGCGGGCATAATCGCGGGCTGTTTTAATCGCCATGGTGATGGAATCTGTGCCGCCTGACGTCATCGCACCTGTGCTGCCTTCGGGCCCGTGCAAAAGGCCAAGCCCCATCGATACGACGTCTTTTTCCATTTGCGCAAGCGACGGAAAGGCCAGCGGCCCTAAGCCGTTTTCAGACATGAAGGCTGCATAGGCCTCTTTTTGGATCGCTGCGATCTCTTCGCCCGCATTGAAGACGTAAACGGCTGTGCGGCCGTCGCGCCATTTCGCATCAGACGCGCCGCGCGCCTGCATGTCTTGCTGAATGTCCTCCCACGGACGCCCCCGCTCTTGCATTCTCATCGCAGATCTCCTGTCTCAGCCGACACAGTGCGACAGACCTGGCAGAAAATCGAGAGGGCGCTCAAAATAAAGCGCGCCCTCTTCAAGTGACGAGGATCAGGCGACTTAATTGTCCATTTTATCGTGCATGATTTCGGTGAGTTGAGGCGCATTGATCGAAGCCACCGCTTTGATAACGGCATCGACGCGACATCTCCTTTCATCCAGGCGCCCGCGTAGGGTTTCACGCGTCCCGGCATCACGGCAAACGCGCTTAGAGGCGGCATTAATCATCTCAAACACTTTTGAAGCATCCGCAGCATTTGCGAGATCATAGCCGCTAAGCGAGATTTCCATCTGCTTTTCTTGAGTTGCGGTTTTCGTGGCGGCGAGGGCCGGAAGAAGCGCACTTGCTGAAACTGCAACGAGGGCGGTGGTCAGAGTTTTGGAAAACATAATTCTATTTCCTCCTATTGAGGGTTGTCGCTGTTTCCTCTCTTCCCTGTGACTCAGGTCATAACACACTTTATCGAAAAACAATATGAACTTTTTGTTACTACAACTGTAACATCTGCAACTATTCAAAACAGTAACTCTCCCCTTCCACTCTTGGGCGGACCTCGCTAACCACTTTAAGCATGGCTAAGTCTGTCTTCGTTTGCCAATCTTGCGGCGCCGTCCATTCCAAATGGTCTGGGCGCTGCGATGCGTGCGGCGAATGGAACACACTGACCGAGGAGGCAGGCTCTGGACCACCCGGCGGGCTGAAGGCGCCAAAGTCTGGCGCGAAGCGAACAAGCAAGGCCAAGTTCACGGCATTGGATGGCGATGACGCGCCGCCAGAGCGGATCGTGCTGGGCGTCGATGAACTTGATCGCGTGTTCGGCGGCGGGATTGTGCCCTCAAGCGCCACGCTCATTGGCGGGGACCCAGGGATCGGCAAGTCGACGCTGCTCTTGCAAGTCGCTGCGCGCCTTGCCCGTAATGGCCTGACTTCAGTTTACGTGTCGGGCGAGGAAGCCACAGCGCAAATCCAAGATCGCGCACGACGCTTAAAAGTCGCAGATAGCCCTGTGCAACTCGCGACTGAAACCGATCTACGCAAGGTGCTCGCCGCGCTGAAATCCGCCAAACCCGATTTCGTCGTCATCGATTCGATCCAAACCATGTGGTCTGACAGTTTAGAAGCCGCACCCGGCAGTGTCAGCCAAGTCCGCGCCTGCGGCCAGGAACTGACCCGATGGGCGAAAACCTCAGGCGCTGCGCTGATCCTAGTCGGCCATGTCACTAAAGAAGGTCAAATCGCTGGTCCCCGCGTAGTCGAACATATGGTCGATACTGTGTTTTATTTTGAAGGCGAGCGCGGCCACCAGTTTCGGATCCTGCGCGCGGTCAAGAACCGGTTTGGCCCAACCGACGAGATCGGCATCTTCGAGATGCATCAATATGGGCTCGCCCCCGCGCGCGAGCCTTCGGCCCTCTTTTTATCGTCTGAACATGATGATGCCGGTGGCGCAGCTGTATTTGCGGCGATGGAGGGCTCTCGCCCTGTGTTGGCAGAAGTGCAAGCGCTGGTCGCGCCGTCTGCCTATGGGACGCCGAGGCGCTCCATTGTCGGCTGGGACAGCAATCGGCTCGCCATGTTGCTCGCGGTTTTGGAAGCGCGATGCGGCGTTTCTCTAGGCGGCCGGGATGTTTATCTTTCTGTGGCGGGCGGCTACCGGATTGCGGAACCTGCTGGTGATCTTGCGGCAGCGGCGGCGCTTCTGACTTCGGCATCTGGAAACCCGGGCCCGTCAAAATCGATCTACTTTGGCGAAGTCGCACTGTCCGGTGCGGTGCGTCCGGTTGCGAGAATGGAGCAACGCCTGAAAGAAGCGGCGCGGCTCGGATTTGAGCGAGCATATGTTCCTGAAGGCAGTCCAACCGCGATTGAAGGCTTGACGATTAGCCCGATCAAGCGCCTATCTGACTTAGTAGAGTTGATCGCGCCGGAAGCTGGCCAATGATGGAAGCCCTTACAGCCTTTGATGCCGTGGCGATCGTGATCGTCATCATCTCCACGCTCATGGCACTTGCTCGCGGATTCATGCGAGAACTGGCGACTTTGGGCGCATTTATCGCTGCCATCGCCGCCGCCTTCTTTGCTCGCAAGTTTTTCGTTACTCAGCTCGATGCATTGCTGCCCGCTGATTCTCCGGCTTGGTTACCTGACGCGATAATTTTCGTTGTCGTATTCTTATTGGTCTATGTTGCTGTCGCCTGGTTTGGCGCGAACCTCTCAAGAACAATCCAAGGTGTCGATGGAATCGGTTTGCTTGACCGCGTCGCTGGCGGCCTGTTCGGATTTGCCCGCGGCGGGGTCGTCTTGATTTTCTTCGTCTATCTTCTCAACCTCGCGATGGACCGAGATCAAATTCCAGAATTCGTAACCCAAGCAAGGACTTATCCTCTGATTGCGGCGGGGGCGAACTATCTCGGCGAACGCGCGCCAGAGCTCGCCGAACGGACCGCACAGACATCGAACCTTGACGGGGAAGACAGGGCAGAATAATCCGCCCACGAATAGATCGCGAGGTTTAGTCGAATGCTCTTTGACCATGATGACGACAAGCCCCGCGAGGAATGCGGCGTAGTCGGCGTATTCGGCCACCCCCAAGCCTCTCTTCTCGTTGCCCTCGGATTGCATGCACTTCAGCATCGCGGCCAAGAAGCTTGCGGCATCACAACATTTGACGGCGAGCGATTCCATGGCGAGCGCCATATGGGTCTGGTTGGTGAGAATTTTGGCGGCGATGTTTCCGAGCGTCTCCCGGGTCATGTTGGCATCGGACACAATCGCTATTCGACGCAAGGCAAGCCGGCCGTACGGAACATTCAGCCGATCTATGCGGATCTCGACACTGGCGGGTTTGCAATTGCGCACAATGGCAATCTCACCAATGCCCGAGCCCTGCGAAAGAAACTCGTGAGCCGCGGCTCGATTTTCCAATCGACCATGGACACAGAGGTGATTTTACATCTTCTCGCTCGCAGTGACCAAGACACCGTTTCAGACCGTTTCCTAGATGCAATCCGCCAAATCGAAGGCGGATTTTCTTTTGTCGGCATGACCAATAAAAAGCTGATCGGGGCCCGCGATCCATCTGGCCTTCGCCCCTTGGTCTTGGGCCAGATCAATGGCGCCTTTGTTCTCGCCTCTGAAACCTGTGCACTCGATCTGATGGGCGCTGAATTGGTGCGTGAGATTGATCCTGGCGAAGTGGTGATCATCACCAGCGAAGGTATTCAGTCTTATAATCCATTCCCATCACGTCCGGTCCGGCCGTGCTTGTTTGAATATGTTTATTTCGCGCGCCCCGACAGTATCGTGCAGGGCCGTTCGGTCTATGAAGTTCGGCGGAAGATGGGGCATCAGCTGGCAGTCGAACACCCGGCCGAGATTGATGTTGTCGTACCGGTTCCCGATTCTGGTGTTCCGGCAGCGATTGGGTTTTCAGAGCATTCTGGAATCCCGTTCCAGCTCGGCATCATTCGCTCGCACTATGTCGGGCGAACCTTCATTCAACCGACCCAAACGGGCCGCCAAAAAGCGGTCTCACGAAAGCACTCACCGAACCGCGCGGTCCTGGAAGGCAAACGGGTTTTGCTCGTCGATGATTCAATCGTCCGCGGCAACACGTCTCGCAAGATCGTTCAAATGGTTCGCGATGCGGGCGCAAAAGAGATTCATTTCCGTTCAGCCAGCCCGCCGATCACGCATCAAGATTTCTACGGCATCGACATGGCCGACCGAACAGAATTAATCGCCGCCAATCACTCGCTGGAAGAGATGCGGGAATACCTGAACGTCGAAAGCCTTGGCTTCCTCTCTGTGCCCGGGCTGTATCGCGCCATCGGTGTCGATTATGATGCTGAAACACCGGCATTTGCCGACCATTGTTTCACCGGCGATTACCCAACCCGTTTGATCGACCATGATCAGAATGAAAGCAGCAAAGAAAGACAGCTTTCGCTGCTGGACTAGTCCCCGAAGCTTCGCTACGGCGCGCGCATGGATAAACGCATCACTCTCGTTACTGGCGCGTCGCAGGGCATTGGCCATGCCGCCAGTCTCGCACTCGCCAAAGCTGGCCATCATGTCATTGGACTGGCGCGATCAAAAAAGGCCCTCGAAGCTTTAGACGATGAGATCCGCAGCCAAGGCGGATCGATGACGCTGATCCCATTTGATCTAAAAGACGCCAGCGCGTTCGAGCCACTTGGTCACGCGATCGCTGAAAAGTTCGGCCGGTTGGATGGCCTTCTGGCAAATGCCGGCGTGCTCGGCACGATTGGGCCACTGCAAGCTGGCGGCGAGCGTCAATTCAATGAGACCATCGATGTGAACCTCAACGCTAACTGGCGATTGATCCGCGTGATGGATCCGCTTTTGCGGCGGTCGGACACCCCGCGCGCACTGTTCGTGACTTCAGGCGTCGTGCCGCGCCCACGCGCGTTTTGGGGGCCTTATCAAGCCTCTAAAGCCGGGCTTGAAGCACTGGTTCACGCTTGGGCGGAAGAGAATGAGCAAACATCGCTGCGGGTAAATCTCTTCGATCCCGGCGCGACCCGAACCCAGATGCGCGCTGACGCCATGCCGGGCGAAGATCCTATGACCTTGCCTGCACCTGACGCTGTCGCCGCGCATATGGTGCCGCTTTTGGAAGCCTCCGAGAACCGCCACAATGCGCGCATCGATGTCAGAGAATTGCTCTAACAGCTCTAGCGGCGCGTCTCTTTCGCAAGGACCCAACGCTGCGCGTCATCATTTTTGTAAGCGATAATGCGATCACGCCCAGCACGCTTGGCTTGATACAGCGCGTTGTCTGCGTTTCGCATCAGATCATCAATCGAACTGTGGTCGGACGGATAGGTTGCGACGCCCGCCGAAAAGGTCACGCAAGGCAGGATTTCCCCCTGATAGACAATCTCTAAGCGTTTGATCGAATTGTGCAGTTTATTCGCGAGCACCATCGCTGCCTGTTCGTCCAAGTCAGGACAAATCACGGCAAGCTCTTCGCCGCCAACCCGGCAGACAATCCCCGCCACGCCCGCAGCTTCAACAAGTTCCGTCGAGACGCGCCGCAGCACAAGGTCTCCAGCATCATGACCATGGTGATCATTGAACCGTTTGAAATGATCGATATCGATTGAGATCATTGCAAACCCAAGCTCATTACTATCAGCTCGGGCTTTTTCGCGGCGCAAACTATCAAGGAAATATCGGCGATTCCAAAGTCCGGTAAGCGGGTCCTTGATCGAGCGGTCCTGCAATTCTTGACGCAGGCGAACATTCGCAATCGTCAGACTGACCTGCTCGCCCAACATCAAGGCGACGTCCCAAAATCGCGCATGATCGAGGACTTGTTCAGAATCCTCCTGACTCGCATGGCACCACAACATACCGATGGTTTCGCCATGAGCGAGCAGCGGCAAACAAAACGAAGAATCGACCTCCTCGTGAAAGTGCCCGCATGGGAATTCGATTTCCTCGGTCCCAAAATGATAGGCTCGGCCGCGGCGCAGCGCCCAGCAATCATCAGGTTCGATATAGTTAGGCGGCGGCATCTCTCCCCAAGACACGGCAAGTTCTAGAATGTCGCGAGAATTTGAGTAAATGTAGAGGGCGCCGCTGCTCATTGGCATCAGCTTTGGCGCACAGCATTCAACCACTTCATATAGATCTTCCAGGGATCGCGCTGCGTACAGCCATTCCGTCGTTTTCGCCAAAACACGACGCTCAGCCTGTCTGAGCAGCTCGGTCTGGCGCGCCAGCTCGCGGTCTCGTTCGAGCGCTTTGCGATCGGATACATCGCGAGCGACCACCAAATAGTGCGAGATTTCATCATCGTCGCCCACAATGGGCGTCAGCAGGATTTCCGCACAGTATTCTTCACCAGATTTTCGATACTGGATCACTTCGCGCCGGATAGAGCGACGTTCGGGCCCCGCCCGCATCAATTCCCGCAGGATCCCGCGATCGGTTTTCGGGCCGGTTAGCGTTTCGCCCGGCATACGACCGACTGTTTCTTCGAACGAATACCCGGTCGCGTTTTCATAAGCCTGATTGACCCATTCGACCCGCGCCGCCGCATCCAGAATCGCAATCGCATCCGTACTATGCTCCGCAATCAGCTGCGCATAGAATTGAGTCATACGTGTATCGCTCGAACCAGAGGGTTCGACCGCATCAAATATCGTCTGGGCCGCAGTATGGGTCATGTCGATTCTCTCGACCCAATATCGTCAAAACTACTTAAAGTGGCGTTTACGCCGTGAAACCAAGCTTTTAGTGCTTCCGTCGCGCCTTGTCGGCGTAAGGATTGGCCCCTTGCTTCACGATCAATCGGAGCGGAATGCCAGGTAATTCAAAGGCTTCCCGCAATCCGTTGACGAGATAGCGTTTATATTGTTCCGGCATTTGGTCGCCGCGCGAGGCAATCAAGACAAAGGTCGGCGGACGCGCTTTGATTTGCGCCATGTAACGCGGTTTGATTCGCTTGCCTTGTACGCTTGGCGGCGGGTTACGCTCGATCATGTAGCGCAGCCAGCGATTTAGGTCGCCCGTTTTGACCCGCGCGCACCAATCATCATAGGCTTTTGCAACCGCTGGCATCAGACGTTCGACACGTTTTCCGGTCAGCCCTGACAGGATCACCAATGCCGCACCTCGAGCTTGCGGGAGGTGCTCTTTCAGACGCCGCTCCAGCTCTTTCATCGCCATTCCGTGGTTCTTGATCGTATCCCATTTGGAGACGACGAACACCACGGCCCGGCCTTCACGAATAGCGAGATCGGCGATCTGTAAATCTTGTTTCTCGAACGAGTCTTCGGGGTCCATAACCAAGGCGACGACGTCAGCATATTTCAGCGAGCGAACCGTCTCGCCAGTCGACATTTTTTCAAGCCGCTCTTGGACTTTCGACTTCCGGCGCAATCCAGCGGTGTCGACGAGGCGGACTTCGCGTCCCTCCCATTCCCAACGCAAGGTAACCGAATCGCGCGTAATTCCGGCCTCAGGGCCGGTTAGCATGCGCTGCTCTCCAACCAATTGGTTGATCAGGGTCGACTTACCCGCATTTGGGCGGCCCACGATGGCGAGCCGGATGGGTCGGGTTTTCGTTTCGGCTTTAGCGTCCGCGATCGCTTCGCCTTCAGCCTCATCATCAATGCCCGCTTTCTCAAACGCGGCTTCGAGTTTCGCCTCATTCAAGAAAGGGTCATCCATGTCCAAGCCTTCCAGTTGGTCCAGGATGCCGTGATTGAACGTGTCTTGTTCTTCGGCCTCTTCTTCTTTCAGCGCTTCTTCAAAGGCTTCTTCGCCAAGCGCTTCACGAATGCCGGCATAGAGATCAGACAAGCCCTCGCCATGCGCCCCAGACAGGCCAACAGGCTCACCAAGGCCGAGATTCCAAGCCTCCAACAGACCATCATCTCCGGCGTGGCCTTCGGCTTTGTTCGCGGCCAAGACAATCGGCATGTCGGCCCGGCGCAGGAGTTGCGCAAACCGTTCATCCATTGCCGTCACGCCGACGCGGGCGTCGATCAGAAAGAGCGCCAGTTCCGCTTCTCGAATGGCAATCTCAGTCTGTTCCCGCATACGCGATTCCAGCGAGCCATCATTCACGTCTTCAAAACCAGCCGTGTCGATCAGAATAAGTGGCAGGTCTGCTAGTCGCCCTTCCGCTTCCTTCCGGTCACGGGTGACCCCTGGCTGGTCATCGACCAATGCCAATTGTTTACCCGCAAGGCGGTTGAATAGGGTCGACTTGCCCACATTGGGGCGTCCAACAATTGCAATTTTTAACGGCATAGCGCGCGCCTCAGAAAAACAGATTGCGCGCCGGAGTCGCTTTAGCGAATAGCAACCAAACGCGCATCATCGGTCAGGACAATCAGTTTGTCCTGAACAGCAATCGGCTCGATATAGACAGGATCGCCAATTTTCAAGCGGTCAGTCTCATCACCGGTCTGCGGATCGAAGGCGATCAGCTCCCCTTTTGAGGACGCAACAAGCACACGGCCGGACGCAATCACCGGTCCAGCATAGGTCAAACGACCTTTTTGTTTCTTCTCATTGCTGAACTTTTCAAGGTCTTTGACCCAAACGACTTGGCCCGTCCCTGCTTTGATACAAGCAAGCTCGGCATCGACGCCCATGATAAACAAGTACTCACCAGCAAGCGCAGGGGCTTGGGTCGTGCCAATCGGCTGTTGCCAAACTCGGTTGCCTGTCCGTCCATCAATCGCAGCGAAGACACCCGATTGGCTGGCAGCAAAAACAAGCCCGCCACCGAGAATGGGACGGCCACCAATATCATTGATCGAAGAAATCGGTGTGAATTGCCCGACGCTGGCCAATGCTTCCGCCCATAACCGACGACCATTGCTAGCCAGATAAGCGATGACTTCACCAGAAGAATATGGCGCGACAACAATATCTTCGACCGCCGCTGGGCTTGGAGACCCGAGCACGCGCGCAGATTCAGCTATCGCCTGATCGCTCCACAGGACGGCGCCAGTTTCAAGGCTCAGAGCCAGAACTTCATTATTGTTTGAAGAGACAAAAATCCGGCCATCCTTGATGGTCGGCGATCCGGTCATTGGTGCTTCTGTTGATGTACGCCAAATCTCGCTACCATTGCTGGCATCCAACGCAGCAACGAAGCCGTAAGCGCTCGCGATCACCAATGTATTGCCTTCAAGGCCGATGCCCGAGCCAATGCCCGCATTGTCTCTACGGCTGCCTGAATCTAATTTTTGGCTCCACCGGCGATTGCCATTCGTAGCATTGGTCGCCGTGACCACTTGCTTGGAGTCAATTGTATAAATCGTATCCGCGGACGCGACAGGCGGCGTTGTCAAAGCTGATGAGCGGCTGGAGCCCGCGCCAACATTCGACCGCCACGCCACCTTCAAATCGTTTGCAGCATTGATATGGCCGATGGCTTTGCTCGCGCGGCTACCGGCTTGTGGCCAACCATCGGATAAATCGCGCGCCGGCGGCAAGGTGACGATTTCAGACACCAATTCCGGGTCGGGTTGCAGGCTTTCATCCCCCAGGACCATGGTGATCCGCCCCTCTTTTTCGAGGGCTTCTTCGGCTTTTCTTTGAGCGCTACCGCGATCCAAGATCGAGCAGGCTGAGAGGCCGAGGACAGAGACCGATACCAGTGTCAGTCGGAGTAATGATTGCGCGTTCATTCAGGCGTCTCCTCGGTGCTGCTTTCCGTTTCGGATGGCGCAGCAGGGGTTTCTAGGTCTTCGCTCGGTGTCGGCTCGACGTCGACGCTGATAGGCGGCAGAGCGGCGAGCGCTTGTTGAGCTCGTGTAACCACTCCAGGTGGCGCATTTTGGGCAAGCCGCAAAAAACCGAATTCGCGGCGGGCAAAATCCACGTCCCCATCTTGCAGAGCTTTCGCCGCAATCAGCTCTGTTGCCAGCGCCGCAAATGGTCCGTCACCACTCGTCAACGGCGCCAGAATGCCCTCGAGTTCACTCCGGCTGACTGTATCGGCTTTTAGATAAGCTGATTTGATCAAGGCGAGTTTTTCCGTTGGGTCTTCGAGATCGGTCACTGAGGAAGACAATACGTCTGCCGCCGCTATCGCGTCGCCATTTCCATCCAATCTCACACCGGCGAGATAGTGCGCCGCCACGGTTGCGGGCGTGATGTCATCGGCAATCAGTTCCGACAGCTGTGTCGCGGCTGATTCGTAGTTTCGGGCATCGACCTCATTGAGGGCCGCTTCGAGGCGCAGAGCGTTCTCTTGGACCGTATTTTTCGCCTGGATTTGGAGATACTCATTCAATGCCACACCGCCGATCAGCAGCGCGGCAGCGATATAGGCGAAGATCCCATATTTCTTCCAAAGGCCCGTCAGTCGATCCTGACGTAAACCTTCTTCGACTTCTTCAAAAATGTCGGCCAAAAATGGTCTCCAGTCTTTTGAATTACTTTAATCGAGCGCACCCTAGCGGCGCCCGCCCGCGCCCGCAACGGACAAGGTTAGCTGTCTGCAGCTTTCCGCACTTTGTAGGTCTGGGCTACTCCAGGAAAAGCCCGCGACCGCACCTCGTCGGCATAGGTTTTTGCGGCTTCACCGATCACAGTTTTTAGGTCCGCATTTTTCTTCACAAATTTCGGAACCCAGTCCGTCATGCCCAATAGATCATTGGTCACTAGGATCTGACCATCGCAGCCTGCAGAGGCGCCTATGCCGATCGTTGGACACGACACCGCCGCTGTAATCTCATTTGCAAGCTCAGGCGCCACGCCTTCCACGACAATCGCAAAAGCGCCTGCCTGATCGGCCGCAACCGCTTCTTCGATCGCTTGATCCCATTCGCTCGAGGTTCGGCCTTTGGCGCGAAAGCCGCCATCGACATTGATCGCTTGCGGGCGCAATCCGACATGCCCCATGACCGGTATGCCGCGCTCGACCATGTGCGCAATCTGTGTGGCGGCATAGGTTCCGCTCTCAATTTTGACCGCCTGACAGCCCGTTTCCTGCATGATTCGTGCGGCATTGAGAAAGGCCTGGTCCGAATTGGTCTCATAAGATCCGAACGGCATGTCGACGACGACGAAGGCTTCGGATGATCCACGCATCACCGCCTGCCCATGCAGGATCATCATCTCCAAGGTCACGCCCACGGTCGATTCCATGCCGTGGACGACCATTCCCAAACTGTCGCCAACCAGAAGAACATCGCAGAGTGGGTCGAGAATGCTGGCAACTTGCGCATCATAAGCGGTCAAGCAGACCAGCGGTTCTCCGCCTTTCGCTTTGGCGATGTCTTTAACGGTTTTCCGCCGGATCTTTGTCTGAGCTGACATGATATCACCCTACACTCACTTCAATCTGCGCTTTAGCAGACCAGAGTGTGACGACAAGAGATCTGTCAGCAGCTTCTATTGCGGGATCGCGTGGACGCCGAACAATATCGGGTGCAACCACAAAGCAAATGCCGCCCAAACGGCGAGACCAATACCGACCGCTAGCACGTCCATCATCGGTTTGAGCGTCGTTTCGGGGCCCGGGCCATTGTCGCCGCGGCGCTTGACCATGATGCGGTCAAAAATCGCATATGCGAGAAAGCTTCCGAACAAGAGCACTGAGTTGAGTTCGCCATTTGCCAGCAAATGTCCAAACGCCCAAAGCTTCACCGCGAGCAACATCGGATGCTTCGTCACCTTTTTGATGTAACCGGCGGGCACTTGCGATGCGACCAGGAGAATAAGCGCCGGGACAGTGAGCAGCAAATTGATGTGCGCGAGCCAAGATGGCGGTGTGTACAGCACACCTGCCCCACGCGTCGCTCCAAAACCATAGATAATGAGACCAAAACCCAATAGCGACACCAGGCTGTAAACGCCCATAAAAGGCCCATAGCCCATTCGCTCCCTGAGATCCTTATCCGTCTCACGAGACCGCAATGCTGAATACAGGTGCACCCCGAAAAACAGCGCTAAACCAGCAAGATAAATTGTCATGACATGCCTCCAGCTTCGTCCCTACAAACAAAATTTCGGCTGCTCTGACAAAGGTTTATCTGCCCAGGCACCGAAAAATCGCAAATTTATCACAATTGTAACCTTGCCTTTATTCGATAAGCTGTTATTGTTTATCAATAATCAATGCAAGAGGAACGATATGAAACATCTTCTCAAGACCGGTGCTGCACTCGCCCTAGCTGCGACCACCATTTCTTTCACCGCCAGCGCCGCCGATGCCGAGAGCACTTGGACTCTTGGGGACAATAACGGAAAGGCGTTTCTTCACACTGTGACCGATGCTGGTCCGAGTGTTGCGCTAACCTGTTCCGAAAAAGTCGGGATTCAGGCAACGGTTTACCTGAACGGCAACTCGGTCGACGAAACGCAAATTAAAAGCACTTCGGGACTTCGCGCGCGCAAAGGCTCACTCGAGACCGAGACGACTGAAGAAAGAGACGGAACTTGGCTCTATATTCGCCCGGCTAAAACTCTGATCTCGACCAAAGGCTGGCAAGGCAAGAGAATTTACAACGCGGCGGTCACAGGCAGCCCAGTAACAATGTCGGTTAGCCGTCTTGGCGAAATGACTTTCAGCCTTCCCGGTGTGGATGATCATTTCAAGAGCTTTGCAGGATCTTGCGCTGCAACGAGCTAAACTCAATCCAAATTGCAACTTCCAGCGAACCCGGTGCGTGAATCACGTGCCGGGTTTCTACTATTCAGCAGCAGCGGGAACGATTGTAACGCTTTCGCCGCAGCCACATGCATCGGTTTGATTTGGGTTAGAGAAAGTGAATTTCTCATGCAGCAGCGTCGTTTCATAATCGACGACAGACCCGAGTAAGAACAAGACCGCTTTGGCATCGACCACGATTTTGACGCCCTTGTCTTCGACGATTTCATCGAGCGGCTCAGGCGCGTCGACATAATCCATGACATATTCCATGCCAGCGCAGCCGCCATTGGTCACGCCAACGCGCAGGAAGCCGGTGTCTTTTTCCGACATGATCTCTGAGACGCGCGCCGCAGCAGCGTCGGTAAGAGTCACGAGTTTGGGTCTGGGTCGTCTAGCCATGATCAGTACATAAGGTCGAAACGCTTGCGCTTCAATTAAAGCATATTTAGCGCCAAACGCGCTTCGTCAGACATCCGCGATGGATCCCACGGTGGATCGAAGGTCAAACGAACCTCAACATCGGAAATGCCTTCGACGGTGCGCGCTGCATTCTCGATCCAACCCGGCATATCACCGGCCACAGGACAGCCTGGCGCGGTCAGAGTCATATCGATGTCGACTTTGCGATCATCGTCAATATCAACCTTGTAGATCAAACCGAGTTCATAAATATCGACTGGGATTTCAGGATCATAGACGGTTTTGAAGGCCGCGATCAAATCATCCGTGATTCGATTGAGCTCAGCTTGCGGAATCGCAGAGCCAGGCTCTGGCGCCGGCTCAGAAGGCGCAATGTCGATTACGTCGCGAGGGGTCATATCGTCTGCCATATCAAAGCCTATATAAGCATCCCACGCGCTTTGTGTAGCGCTTCAATGAAGGCATCGACCTCTTCCAGCGTGTTATAGATGCCGAAACTCGCCCGCGCCGTTGCAGAAACACCAAGATGCTCCATCAAAGGCTGTGCACAATGATGGCCTGCGCGCACGGCAACGCCGTAACGATCCAGTATCTGCGCCAAATCATGCGGGTGTGCGCCATCAATTGAGAAAGACAATACAGCGCCCTTCCCTTTCGCCGTTCCGTGGACCGTCAATCCATTGACGCCGCGCACCGCTTCGTAAGCCCGTTCATATAGCGCCTGCTCATGGGCTAAAATGTCGTCGCCATCGAATTGGCCCAGCCAATCCAGCGCCGCGCCGAAGCCGATGGCTTGCAAGATGGGTGGCGTCCCGGCTTCAAACTTGTGCGGCGCTTCATTGTAAGTGACACGCTCGCGCTCAACGATTTCAATCATTTCGCCGCCGCCTTGGAAGGGCCGAAGGCGCGCCAGCGCTTCAGACTTGCCATAAAGCGCGCCGATGCCAGTTGGGCCGTAAATTTTGTGTCCCGTCAGCACGTAATAGTCGCAATCTAGCGCCTGAACATCTATGTCCAAGTGCACGCCAGCTTGGCAGCCATCGAACAAGACTTCAGCGCCAACGGCATGGGCGAGGCGCGTAATCTCAGCCGCATCCGTGACGGTTCCAAGCACATTGGACATATGCGTGACCGCGACCAGTTTGGTTTTGTCTGAAAGTGCCGCTTCAAAAGCCGACATGTCGAGTGCGCCAGTCTCATCGACATCGATCCATTTGAGGACGGCGCCATAGCGCTCTCGCAAGAAATGCCAGGGCACAATATTGGAGTGATGTTCCATCACCGACAGGACAATTTCATCACCGGGTTGGATCCTGTCCGCGATCCCATTGGCAACGAGATTGATCGCTTCTGTGCCGCCTTTGGTGAAAATGATTTCATTCACCGATTTCGCATTCAAGAATGCCCGGATCTTCTCACGCGCACCCTCATAGGCTTCGGTCGTTTCATTCGCGAGCGTATGGATTCCGCGATGCACATTGGCGTAAGCGGTTCGACCCTGCTCTGACATCGCATCGAGTACCGCATTCGGTTTCTGGGCGCTGGCCGCATTGTCGAGATAGACAAGCGGCTTGCCATTCACCTCGCGCGATAGGATCGGAAACTCGGCGCGGAGGGCCGCGACATCAAAAGGCCGGCTCATCGGACGGTATCCGCAAGGAATGCCCGTGCCGCCGCCAACAACGTGTCTTGAACCCCTTCATTCGCTTCTTCCAACGCTTCAGCCACAAAAGCTTCAGTGAGTAATGCGCGAGCTTGCGCTTCGGGAATGCCGCGTTGGCGCATGTAAAACAATTGGTTCGGGTCTAGCGCGCCAGACGTATTCCCGTGGGCGCATTCGACATCATCGGCATAGATCTCGAGCTCCGGTTTTGCGAACACTTCGGCACCGTCTTCGAGCAAAAGAGCCTGATGCTGCATATCGGCATCGGTGTACTGACCAATCGTCCGCGGCACATGGAACTTACCTTGGAAGACGCCCGTTCCACCGTCCAAGACCGCGCCCTTGGTAACTTGCCGAGTGACGGAAGACGGGGCGCCATGGCGGACATGGCTGGTAAAGTCAGCGTGAAAGCCCTTCGCGCACAAATAAGCGCCGTTCAGCGTCGCGTGAGAACCGCTTTCCTGATGCCGCAAACGGGTCTCAAGTCGCGCCACTTTGGCGCCGAATGCCAGCGCGGTTTGGGTGTATTCAGATTTATCGCCGAGCGAAACAACGGCCGTAATCGCTTGCGCCTCATCCTTGTTGCCACGCTGCAAAACCGTCCGGCGGACAGATCCACCCTCTTGCATGCTGATTTCAATCAGGAAGGACGAAAACCCTGCCCCGCCCAAATGACTCTCGATGAGCTCCGCGCTTGCTCCAGGTCGGACAACGACAACAATCCGAGAGAAATTGGTTTCGCCTCGATCGCCTTTTGTTACGATGTGCAACGGCGCGGATGCCTGTTCGGTGACTTCGATGATCAGCGTATCGAGCCCGCCAACGCGCCCTGAAAGTGCCGCGGTCATCGCGCCGAGTGGAACTTCCTCAGCATCGCCAAGCGCTTGCGCATCCGCGCGCTCGTGAAGCTTGATCCCACCAGGCACGTTTTTGGGAAGCGTGACGCCGGTAGGTGTAAACTCAATCACCGCATCGCCTGTGTTTGCAAGCGCGCCGGGTTGCGCATCCTGTTCTGGGGCCTCGACTTGTTTCAACGCCGCTTTGAAATCTGTCCATTTCCAAGCTTCCATCCGCCGATGCGGCAGCCCTGTCTGAGCAAAGGCTTCGAAGGCGCGCTCACGCTGTCCGCTTTCAGGCAGCATCGCATAACGCGCAATCAATTCCAGCTCAGCCGGGCCAGGATTGCGGAACTTGTCTTTCAAGGCATCGATAGAGACGGTCACTAAGCGGCTTCTCCTAGCACGCCATCATAACCTTCTTCTTCAAGGCGCAGCGCTAGTTCTGGACCGCCGGTCTTGATGATCTTTCCATTCGCCAAGACATGCACTTTGTCGGGTTTGATGTGATCGAGAAGGCGCTGATAGTGGGTGATAACCAGCATGCCCCGGTCGGGACTGCGCAGGGCGTTGACGCCGTCTGCCACCGTGCGCAGGGCATCGATATCGAGCCCTGAATCTGTTTCATCCAGGATCGCAAAGCGCGGCTCGAGCATCATCATTTGGAAGATTTCCAAACGCTTCTTCTCGCCACCAGAGAAGCCGACATTGAGTGGGCGTTTTAGCATGTCAGATGTCAGGTTCAGTTTGGCGCCGAGTTCCCGTGATTTTTTGATAAAGTCTGGCGCAGAGATCTCTTCCTCGCCGCGCAGTTTGCGCTGCTCATTCATCGCCGTACGAACAAAGGTCATGACCGGCACGCCCGGGATTTCCACGGGGTATTGGAAAGACAGAAACAGACCTTTTGCGGCGCGTTCTTCTGGATCCATATCAAGCAGGTCAACGCCTTCTAGCGTGGCAGTGCCGCCTGTGACTTCATAACCATCGCGCCCCGTAAGGACATAAGACAGGGTGGATTTCCCGGCTCCATTCGGTCCCATGATCGCATGAACTTCGCCAGATGGCACGTCTAAGGAAAGGCCATTTAGAATGGTCTTTGCCTCGTCTTCTTCGCCAACGGTGGCGGTGAGATGATCCAAACTTAACATGAGCCGCATGTAGAACCGAATGGGCTAAATTCAAAGGGTGAAATGCCGCAACCGATCGCGATTTCAGTCCAATCGAGGTGCGTCTCTCTTTTCGAGAGCGATTTCGACGATTTATCGGGCCAAAAATCGCCCGAACTCTTGAATCGGAGCATTTCAATCCTTATTGTTTATCAATAAGAAACAAGAAGGATAAAAAGATATGTGGCTGTTTTTGCTATGGTGGTGCGTGGATGATCATCTCGCCGAAGCCCTGAGCACACCTGGTTTGGGCGAGCTGCCAATTTGGGTGCCTTTGATTCTATCGCTGGCTTTCTCGTTCACGTTCAGCCGTTCGGTCAAAGACAATTAGACTGGGTTCACCCGGCCCAGTCGCGGCGATCCATGCCCATTAAATCTCGGCTCGACATGGCTTTTTCTAAATCGACTTCGGTTGAGAGCCATTGCGCGATGAAGTGCACACTTTCCTCTTTGCCATAGATGACCCGCTTTAGTGCGGTATTGATCGGCGTCGCCGCACCTTGTGGCCCAACCAGAACAAACGTGTCGAGCCCAGGGTCTCGACCATAATGTTCGGCGAATACCGGATTAGCGGCAAGGAACGTATCGAAGCGTTCCCATTGCCAATTGAGCTCAGAGTTAGCGCGAATGACCTGACCTAAATAGAGGCCCGCGAACATCACGGAATTATCGCCGCGGCCATCCAAGACCAAGGTTTCACCAACACCGCCAATTTCTGACTGCAATCGATTGATCGTGTGAATATCCGCAAGCCATCGGTCGATGACCAGAAGGCTGTCCATAGAATAGTCGAGCTTCGAACGATCCAAACGATTAGGTAAAAGGATCAGTCGATCGCCATCTGCACTCATAAAAGTGGCGAGCGCCTCGCCAATATTCGCAACTTCAACCGCCGACGCTTCTTGGTACGCGCCAACATGCACAGTGCGAGCAGGCCCTGCCCCAGACATACAGTTGGCCACCGCAAATAGCGGGACCAGCACGCAAAAACGGCACAAGTTCGTTAATTTTCGTGTCTTAGGCGAAGTCATGCCTAAGGTCAGAGCAAGACACGTGCCGATCCGAACGAATGCAGTGGAGATTAGACATTCGGGGCGCTGACGGCTACATCTGGCGCGCATGACGTGGGGACATCACAAACCTGTTGAGCCGGCTCGGGCGGAGCAAGTTTGCGATGAGCGCGGTTTGAAACGAGTCCGTTTGGACAATAGCTCAATCGAACTTGAGGTTATGATCCATGGGGGCGAGCGATCTGAGTTGCCGCCCCTGCTGATCATGAACTCCATAGAATTTCCGATGCCGCCATCACCCGAATTCTGCGACTTGATGCAAGACGCTGGATACCAGGTCATTTTTGTTAGGCGGCCTGGGTTTGGATATACGCAATCCTTGCCAGCGGCCCTTTTGAGCAAACAAGAGACGAAGCGCCATGCCCCGATCGTGACGGAAGCGGCGCTGATCAAACGCCTCATCGACACAATGGGTTTGAATAATATCCGGCTGCTGGGATTGGGAACATCAAATTCGATTTGTCGTCGGCTCATCCAAATGGGCGATGAGATCGACGTCTGCGTCTTCTCAAATCCGCTCTTCAATCCAGAGATTTGGGACGTGATTCGTCCGGCTTGGTTAAAGCGCATGATCCGGCAAACGGTCCTATCCAAGAGCGGGCTTAAGATCGCTGTTCGCGGTTTGCGAGCGGTCCTGCGCCGCGACCCGATATGGTTCTATCACCAATTCGCCCAAAAAAGCGCTGGCGACCTCGCTTACATAAAAGCCAATGAGGCTGACTTCAGAGTTGCCGCCCAATTCCTTCAAGACTTAGCGCCAGATGTGTACTTCTCCGAGCTTCGTTCGGCTTTGATTGAAGATACCGAATGGACCCCCGACAGCTTAGGCACCACCAATGCCGTGATCTTATCAGGCCATGAAACGACCACGCCCTGGAAAGCGTCGATCGCGGCCGAAGCCAAACGGTTGGAGCTGCCCATTTCGTTCGCCAATGCAGGTGATTTATTCGTCGCATACGCGTCGCCAAAAACACTGATTGAGCTGTTAGAGACCCACGCGGCAAAATCCGCCGTGCTCTAGAATTGATCGGTCGTCGGGCTGTTAGCCAACACTGCCTTCTAGGCTCACCTTCAGCAGGCTTTGCGCTTCGACGGCAAATTCCATCGGCAGCTCCTGCAGCACTTCCCGCACAAACCCATTGACCAACAAAGCGACCGCTTCTTCCTCGCCAATCCCGCGCTGGCGGACATAGAAGAGCTGATCATCGGCCAATTTTGTCGTCGTGGCCTCGTGCTCTAGCTGCGCATCGGCCCGGCGGTTTTCCACATAAGGCACAGTGTGCGCCCCGCAGCGATCACCAATTAACAGGCTGTCGCACTGGGTAAAGTTACGCGCCTGCTCGGCCTTTTTGTTCACAGACACCAAGCCGCGATAGGTATTGTCTGACTTTCCAGCGCTGATCCCTTTGGAAATGATCCGCGAGCGTGTGCGTTTGCCAAGATGGATCATCTTTGTGCCGGTATCGGCCATTTGCCGGCCATTGGTCACCGCGATCGAATAGAACTCGCCGACACTGTCATCGCCGCGTAAGACGCAGCTAGGATATTTCCATGTGACGGCAGACCCTGTCTCGACTTGCGTCCAGCTAATCTTCGAGCGCGCACCGCGGCAATCGCCGCGCTTGGTCACGAAATTGAAAATACCGCCATTGCCATTCTCATCGCCCGGCCACCAATTCTGGACCGTTGAGTATTTGATCTCGGCATCCTCAAGCGCCACCAATTCAACAACTGCCGCATGCAATTGGTTTTCATCGCGCATCGGCGCCGTACAGCCTTCTAGGTAGGAGACGTAGGAACCTTTATCGGCGACAATCAGTGTCCTCTCAAACTGACCCGTATTCTCCGCATTCATCCGGAAATAGGTGCTGAGCTCCATCGGGCAGCGCACGCCTGGGGGAACATAAACAAATGTACCATCCGAGAAGACGGCGCTGTTCAATGTCGCAAAATAATTGTCCGACTGCGGCACCACGGTGCCGAGATATTTTTTCACCAATTCCGGATGCTCATGCACGGCTTCCGAAATCGACATGAAAATCACGCCGGCTTTTTTCAGCTCTTCGCGGAATGTGGTCGCGACAGACACAGAATCGAACACAGCATCGACGGCAACTCTTGGGCGGTCGCCTTCTGTGCGGGCCTCGATCGCCGTATCGGCTGCACCTTCAACGCCGAGCAGAACCTCAGCTTCGCGAAGTGGAATGCCGAGCTTCTCATAAGTCTCCAAAATTTCTTTTGGAACGTCGTCAATCGACTCATATTTGGCGCCCGCTTTCGGCGCTGCGTAATAATAGATGTCCTGATAATCGATCGGCTCATAGCGCACCATGGCCCAATCGGGCTCTTCCATGGTGAGCCAGCGCTCATAGGCTTTCATCCGCCACTCGAGCAGCCATTCAGGCTCACCTTTTTTGTCGGAGATGAATTTGACGATATCCGGATTAAGGCCTTTTGGCGCGTATTCGGTCTCGATTTCAGTTTCGAAGCCAGCGGAATAATTCTCAGACTCGAGCGCTTTCGCGGCCGCAACTGTGCCCTCGTCAATGCTGTCTTTGACTTTGACTTCTACGCAATCGTCGTCGTGATCTTCGATGCCGCCGCAGCAATCCATGCCGTGCTCCTAACTCGTTGAGCTCTATATGGAGCAGTTGTCCGAAATTTTCACCCCTAATCGACATCAAAACGCACGAATGTCGCGGCTGGCGGGATGCGCAGTGTTTTGCCGACGACGGCAACGCAAGAAAATGGCGATGAGCGAACCGAAACGGGAGGCAAAACCTATTGGTCCATGCCTTTGTTTCGCAAGCTCATCGCCGCTATTGTTTCGGGTTCAATCTACCCGCGGTGTAGGGCGCAGAGTTTGTTGCCGTCTGGGTCGCGGAGGTAAGCGAGATACATGCGCTGACCATTGCCTTCGCGCCAGCCTGGAGGGTCTTCGATCGGCTTGCCACCAGCGGCAGCACCGGCAGCGTGCCAGGCGTCGGCTTGCTCTGGGCTGTCCATGGCCAGGCCGATCGTCATACCATTGCCGTTGCTGCAGGGCGCACCATCAATCGGCTTGGTGACCAGGAAAACGCCGCCATTGTGCAGATAAACAAGGCGCCCTTTGGGATCGACGATCCCGGGGTTTCCGCCCATAGCCGCGAAAGTCGCATCATAAAAAGCTTTAGCTTTGTCGAGGTCGTCTGACCCCACCATCATATGGGAATACATCGTCTAATCTCCTGTTTCTGCGCCTATTCAGCACTCTTATGGCGCAATTGAAAGATCATCTCGCGAGAAAGATCGGGATCGAATGCTCCGCCCGCCCAATCTCCAAGTATCTGCTCTATGTTCAGGCCGGCATTTGCTGCGAACTTTGAGATCGCGTCGGCGGTTAAAAACCGTAGCGTGCTGTCTGACGTGAGCACTTGATCTGAAAAGTGATAGTCCCACGCGAAACTCAAATATTCCGGCGCACGGGACGCGTCTGTTAAGCGTCGGACGGCACGAACGGCGCCATGCTCGGTCTCCATGCCATAGGCGGGCGCCCAAATCCCGTCCCAATCGAGAACCGGGTTTCGCGACTCAAAGGCGACTGTGCCGCCGGGGCTCAGATGTTGCGCCATCGTCACCATGGTCGCTTCAACTTGCGCATCTGTCAGCAGCACTTGAAACGCATGCCCGGTCATGATGATCAAGTCGAACTTTTGGTCGCTCTGGAAGTCTTCGGCCGCGCTCTCAACCCATGTCACCTTGTCGCCGAGCAGGTGCCTTCGGGCGACATTAAGCATGGCAGCGGCAGGGTCGACGCCGGTCACGCGGTGCCCCAACGCCGCATAGGCGAGCGATAAGAGCCCTGTCCCGCAGCCGAGATCTAAGACCTTCTGAGGCGGGTCTCCTGCTAGACTCAGGTAATAGTCGCGATCATCCGAGCCCGCGTTTCCGAGATCATACAAATCCGCCAGCCGTTGATCTGAGAATTGACGATCGGGTTCGGCCATATCGCTCTAAGCCGTTTTCAGGACCGTGCGCCGCGCGGCTTGAAGCCAAGCTTCAGCTGCCGCATCGAAATCACTGGCCCGCGTGTTCCAACCGAAACTCACGCGGATCGCACTCTCGGCCAGATCATCGTCCACCCCCATGGCGGCAAGCACCAGTGAACGCTTAACTTTGCCGCTCGAACAGGCAGATCCAGACGAGACCGCAACTCCGGCTAAGTCCATCGCCATCACTTGTGTCTCAGCCCCAAAACCCGGGATGGCAAAAATTGAGGTTTGCGAAAGCCGATCAGTGTCTGCACCAAAGACCGTGACGCCAGCTTCCGCGACCAGTTTCTTCTCCATCGCATCGCGTGGTCCAGCTAAGGCTTGCAACGCAGGCATTTCGCGAATGGCCGCTTCGGCCGCAGCGCCAAATCCAGCGATGCCGCTCAGATTTTCGGTGCCAGACCGCAGCGAGCGTTCTTGGCCTCCGCCAAACAGAACCGGTTTCAGTGGCGCGCCAGATCGCACCCAAAGGGCGCCAACGCCTTGCGGCCCGCCGACTTTATGCGCGGACAAAGCGAGATAATCGACACCGAGCAAGCCGACATTGACCATGACCTTGCCGAGCCCCTGGACCGCATCGCAATGGGTCAGCCCACCCGCTTCGCGTACCATCGCAGCCGCCTCTGCCACTGGCTGAATCACACCGGTTTCATTGTTCGCCAGCATAATGGCGAGCACCGGCAGGCCATCACGGGCCTGATCCCATTTTGACAACCGGTCGCGGAGCCAATCTAAATCAAGCGTGCCACTCGCCGTGACATAAGCAGTCTCGACCGCAACACCGGCATAGCCCGCATTCTTGATCACCGCCTCATGCTCAATCGCAGAGACGAGCAAAGTGCACTTATGCTCCAATTGCGCGACAACGCCATTGAGCGCCAGCGCACTGGCTTCTGTGCCGCCGCTGGTGAATATGACGTCCTGGGTTCGCGCCCCAATCGCAAGCCCAACTTGCGCACGCGCTTGCTCGAGCAGTTTGCGGGCCGCCCGTCCCGGGCCGTGCACGCTGGACGGGTTTGCGCCGACCTCGAGCGCGGTCAGCATCGCGGCTTTGGCTTCCGGCCGAACCGGCGCCGTTGCGTTGTAATCGGCATAGATCATAGACGCGCATATATCACTGTGCGGCGCTGCCTGCAGAAAAATTTGCATTTGCCCAAAGAGATTCGCTATAGCCCCCGCTCGACCCCAGATTTACCGCCGATAAGCGAGACATACCGTCATGGCAGAAATGCTCATTCAAGGCCCGCAGGGCCGGATCGAAGCCCGCTACACTCCACCGCCATATGAAGGCGCTTCAATTGCCCTCATCCTTCACCCGCACCCGCGGGCGGGCGGCACGATGCAGGATCCGATCACGATCCGCCTGTATCAGATGTTTGAGCAAAAAGGCTTTGGCGTTCTGCGCTTCAACACCCGCGGTGTTGGCCGCTCGCAAGGCGTTTATGATCAAGGCGTTGGCGAACTCGAAGATGCCGCTTTCGTCCTCGACTATATGGAAAACCTGACCGAGAGCCCGCGCTATGTTTGGTGTGCCGGTTACTCATTCGGCGCTTGGATCACACTACAACTGCTAATGCGTCGCCCAGAGATTGATGGCTTCCTGGCCATCGCGCCACCCGCCAATCATTATGATCTCAGCTTCCTCGCGCCTTGTCCGGCGTCTGGCCTGATCATTTCAGGGGAAAATGACGCGATCTCAAAACCGTCTGATGTTGAGCGCGCGCTGACCAAAGTCCGCATTCAAAAAGGCGAAGAAATTGAACGCGCCAGCATTGCGGGCGCCAATCACTTCTTCCAAGACAAGCATGACGAGCTGATCGATCTCTGCTCCGCCTATGTCGATCGCCGTCTGATCGAGGACGAAGAAAAGCTCCGCCGCGAAGCTGAAGCCGCCGCTGCAAAAGCTGGTAGCCGCAAGCCGCCAATCCCGCGCGCCCTGCCTCTCAAGCCGGAAGACAACACGCCGCAAGGGTAGCGTGACGCGATCCTACAGCTCGTCTGTGGGTTGATCGTTTCGAACCGATATTAGCTGGCGCGATTTGGATAAGGCGAGCGCACTTCATGCGCCAACGCACCCACTAGAAGTGGGACGCTGGCCGTTGGTTGGTATTAGTCGGATACCGCTACCTCGCATCTAGAATGCGATACGGGTCTTGATGCCGAATTTCATTGGCTCGTTGAGACTCCCATTGGGAAATGAGCCGAGCTGCGTGACTTGTGTGACGTATCGATCGTCGGAAAGATTCTGTCCGAAGATCGAGACTTCAGTTCGGCCATCGTTGCTTGTGAGAGTTAGGCTTGCGCCAATCTCGGTGAACCGGTCAGCCTTGAACGTATTGTCGCCTTGGCTCACCTCGAGAAAGAACACCTCTGTTTGCGACTTCATGTCGACCCGAAGCCGAGGCGTGCCAAAGGACGTTTTTGGTAACTCCAAATCAGCCGACAGATAGGTTTGCCATTCAGGGGCTCGGCTAAGTTGATTGCCGACGATATTCTGCTCTACCAGGCTCACAGGCGCGCCGATCAAATAAAGCTGATCTACATGGACCCCTGGCAGCGTGCCGTCGGTAAACTCGGCGTCCAAATAAGCGACGCTCGCTGACAGTGCCAGTTTGGGAAATGGTCTCGCTGTCACTTCAAATTCACCCCCAGAGATTTCGGCGGCGGCAGCATTTTGGATATCAACGCCCCCGGTCGGCACGCCAATACGAACCTGCAAATCGCTGTAATCATAGTGAAACACTGACAGGTTGGTGCGCAGCGTACGTCTCATCCATTCCGCTTTTACCCCAGCCTCCACAGCTTCTATGCGTTCAGGATCGAATGCAGGGGTCAAACCGAAGGAATTGAATCCACCCGATTTGAACCCTTGCGAATAACTTGCGTAGAGCATGACATCGTCGTTGAGCGCATAGTCCACAACAAACCGAGGTGACACGTCGGTGAATGTTTCGTCGTCAGCAAACGCGATGACGGGTCCGGAGCCTGGCGGGAATGGCGCGCCGGCTGGAAGCGTCAAACCACCTAGCGCACCCGCTTGCGGAATGGATGGAATTGACCCTCCGTTCAAGATTGAAAGCGCGAAACCCGTCTCAAAATCTTTGCGTTCGGCGGTATATCTCAATCCCGCCGTGATCGATAATTTGTCATTGAATTGATAAGTCGAATCCAAAAAGGCGGACCATGACTCCAGCCGGTTAAATGAGCGGAACTCGGCGCGCGTACCCAAGCCGAACAATCCGGATACATTATCTACCACAAACGGGTTCAGCGCAGACTCCTCGACGATTAAGAATGCGCCTCCGATCCAAGACAAAGCGCCGGTGGTGTTTGATGACAGCTTAATCTCTTGGGTGAATTGCTCGCTGTCAAAACGTCCGCGATTGCGAAACAGATCAGCTTGTGTGCCATCGGAGTCTTGCGCGCCGCGAAAGTCGTAAGATCGATAGGCTGTGATCGACTCGAGCAACGCCCAATCCAAATCATAGTTCAGCGCGACGCTAGCGGTGGTGGCGTCTGAGTCCAAATGGTTCTCGCCATCGAGGTTGAACACGCTGTCATCGATCAAGCGCGTTAAGTCGCTGCGTTGGCGCAACGGATTGGTGGGACCATTGAACAAATCGGCCAATTGAAGCGTGGCTGGAGTTTCTGAGCGGGCTTGATGCTCAAGACTGGTTTTGATCTGCAGTCGATCCGATGCGCGGAAATTCAACTTGCCCCGAATGGTGAAATCTTCGGCACCGCCGATTTTATCTCCAGTCGCGAGGTTTGTTCCGAAACCTTGGCGGTCTGAATAAGCGACAGCCAGGCGACCAAGTATGCGATCTCCAATAAGCGGTCCCGAAACGACTGCGCTTAGGCGGTATTCTGGTAAGTCGGTATACGATGCGGAGAATTTGCGCTCGAACCTATCCGTGGGCTCGCCGGTTGTTACGAGCACCGCACCTGCGGTTGCATTTCGGCCAAACAGGGTCCCTTGCGGCCCACGCAGCACTTGAAGCTGTTCGATATCCAGTAGTTCCGCTGTCGTGAAACTCAGCCGAGCCACGTAGACGTCGTCGACATAGACCGCGACCGGCTCGTCGGCGAAAAAATTCGCGCCGCCATTGATGCCGCCGACACCGCGAATGCTTAAGGGCGCAGCGCCGTAGCTAACTGAGTTGGTGGCGACAAATCCGGGTACCGTTGCGGTAAGATCCTCGAGTGTTCTGATGTCCGAATCGACCAAAAAGCTTCCGTCGAGCGAAGATATGGAGGCGGGTACACTTTGTAGATTTTCCGACCGCCGCTGAGCCGTAACGATTATCGGTTCCAGCGCCTTTTCAAGATCGTCGCTCGCAACCCTCTCTTGTGCGATCGCCAAGCCGATTCCCAATTGCGGCCAGGCCCATACAGCAAATGCTGCAATTGCGCTTGCCTGAATCAATCGTTTGAAACTCGCCAACTTCCGACACCCCTTATGTCGCTGCCGATATTTCCAATAACTGATCGAGAATTTCCTTCGATTGCAAGTGATTAGGTGAGTTTGATATCCAGGCGTGCATCTCCTCAACAAATCGGCCAATGATATTTTCGTCGCCAAAATTCCTAGCTTGAACAATCGCAGATTTTGCTTGGTCATGCAGCCCCAGCCCCGTTTGAGCCCAAGCCAAAGAACAATGTGGCTGATAATAGTTTGGCGTTCGAACAATCGCGTCACGGCAGGCAGATTCGCCGGTTTCAAAATCCAGCATGAAGAGATGCGCCGTACATTTATAAGTTGCCCATAATCCAAATCTAGGATGGTGAGGGGCTCGTTGTTCGGCGGTTTCTATATCCTTCAGGCCTGATCTATCTGAGTATTTCAGGCACTTTTGCCACCCCAAGACGGCTAACGCGTGAGCGTTGCTGGGGTCTAGCTCGAGGGCACGTTTCAAATACCCGATCGCGTTCACTGGATTATGAAACATCGTACAAACGATACCCGCGCTGGTTAAAACATCCGGATCTGCGGGACGTATACTTAAAGCGTCCTCAATGAGACGATTGGCGCGCTGTCGAGTGGCCGCTTCGTCTTGTGTCCATTTGCTCACCACGTTTTGGCTCAGCTGAACCGCGAGCTCCGCTTTCACCAATGCGCTGTCTGGTGATAATTCAGAGGCTTCCGTGAGAAGCTGTTCGATGCGCTTTGCGGTGTCAGGTCCGTAGTTCGCCCTTAAACTTCGCGACAAGTGCACTCTTTCGAAGATGTCTTGAGAATAGATCTCCCGATCAATCTCACCATACCGGATCGGCACTTTTACAGAAGTTGATACCGCTGTTGCAATGCGAAGAGCGACTTCATCTCCAAGACTTGGGAAGTCCTCTAAGCTTACATTTATGCGATCGGACCAGATCAGTTTCTGGTTCTCAGCTTCGATCAATTCAACTCGAACCGAAACTTCCTGACGGGCCATTTGTAACGACGCATTCACCAGATAGCGTACGTTTAAGGCTCGCGCGATTTCCGTGTGCGGCGCAAGATTTTTGACGAAATAGGCTGTGGAACTTGCAGGCGCAACATTTAGCCGAGTGGAGCGCGATAACAGCGTCGTCAAATCATGCGTTAAGCCAGCGCGCAAAACGGATGTATTGGCAGAATCATCTACGTCACTGACAGGAATGACGGCGATAGAATAAGCGAACTGAGATGATTCAATACCGTTCGTTTCAGGATCGATTGCGTTCGCTCTCGAGTTTGATAGCGGCTCGCGCTTGACGTCGGCGACCAACCGATACCCCTGTTTGGAGACCGTTTTGATTATGTCTTTCAAGTCGTGATCTTCAGCGAACGACTTGCGCAGCATGTAAACCAAGCGGGTCAAGCTTTCATCGCTGCCGTCGCCATCTGGCCAAATACGATCCATCAGCTCTTCGCGCTTCGCGGTTGTGCGCGGCCGCTCGGCCAGGACTTGCAATAACGCCATGACCTTGGGTTCAACCGTTGAGCTCCCGGACGGACCATCGATCGTCAACGTTGATGGTTCAATCGAACACGAACCGATGGACAATCGATCAAATAGAAGTCGAGGTTTGTTCAACGAGTTAATTTCCGCAATGATGTCCGACGCTTAACGCACTTCCAAGTTAGCGACCTGGGCAAAATCCTCAATATGCCGACAGCGAGAAGATGCAGCGCCATCATATTTCCATCAGGATTTTTGATTTGGCCGCCGTTTAACTGTTCTCAGCCATCGCAATCACGTGCTGGAGCGTTGAAATCAGACCGATAATTCTCGTTGTCGAGTAATCGACAGAGATGTGCTCGGTCTCCCACGCTGTGATCCGCGATGTGACCAAGGGAGACACAATCAAGATGAAATTATTAGCCTCATTCTTTACCGCACATCGTCCTGCAACCCTGGCCTTGGGAGCCATCGGGCTGTGCGCAGCGCCAGCCATCAGTCAACAGTCACCGCCGGAGATTTCTGAGGGTGATGAACTCGTCTTTAGTTCCACACTGACCGCTGGTGACACAACCGGTGGCGGCGCGTGGGTCAACGAAAAGGATGTGCACTGGAAACGCGGCATCATCACAGCGATCGAGGTCTGCGCTGGCGCATATGTCAACAGTATCACACCCTATTATAACGGCATGCGCGGAACAACATTTGGCGGTGCCGGCGGGGATTGTGAGCGTTGGCCGGTTCCAGCCGATCAATACATCCAAGCTGTAGAAGTGTGGTCCGGTGCATGGATGAACAAGATTACGTTCCGAACCAACAAACTTCAAGAAAAGACTTTCGGAGGCGCCGGCGGCAATCGGAAAGTGTGGGAAGATCCTGAAGGCGGATCGCTTCGTAAGATTGATGGTAAATACGGCGATTTCATAAATGGCCTGAAGCTTGGGTTCACATACCCTTACTATATCGAGAATTTTCAGTATCCTCTGCTGAGCGATACCAGCAAGTTTGAAGAGTTCATAAAACCTCGCCCTCCAGAACGCGTTGATTATCAGGTCGTGAGCGCCTGTCGCGATAATCCGGGATCCTTCGCCCAACAGACCGTGACGGTTAGCGTAAACGAAAAAGAGACACATAGCTTCTCGTTTGGTGGATCAGCGACGATTGGCCTGGAAACGGAGGTCATGGCCGGGGTTCCCGACATAGCCTCAGCGACGGCTCGAACCAAAGCAGAGTTCTCAGTATCGTTTGAAGAGACAAACGCAATCGAGAAGGACTACGGCTATCAGGTCGAGCTACAAGGTCGCGCCGAAGGCGGTCAGAAGAAGGCCATCGTCACAACGATGAAAAAAGCCGATGTGTCGGTCCCATTTACCTACGATTTGATTCACTACAAACAAGGCAGGAAGAACCGCATCGTGTCGAAGCAGCCCTATAGTGGTGTGTATACAGGCGTTCGAGTGGCTGCTGTAGATACGGAGCAAATCGCGATTGACTGCGATACAGATCAACCAGTCATCGAAACGCCGCAGGGCTCAACACAAACCGCCTCCACACCGCCTGCAACGAACACGCCGACGGAGGTGACGCCTTACACAGTCACTACGGTAACAACATCGAGCGGCGCGGTTTTTCAATCGAACGATGATGGTTACTGGAATGAGCTATCAGAGACCGGGGACGCTCGCTTTACGTTCGAAGTTCTAGATCGCGACGACGATTGTGTATTTCTCATCGACGTTAATCGCGGCGTGATGATTATCCTCAATCTGACGCGCAACAAAGTTGAATATGCGCCCAATGCCGACGCTGAACCGTTCGATCTTTATGACATTGTCGGCAAATCGTGACCCCGGGAGCAGAGTTATAATCATGTCTAGTTCATCAAAAATCACTCCCATTCTCGCGACCGCTTTAACGCTCGGCTTTATCGGTCCTGCGGCGGCGCAAGGCATCACAGATTGTCAGTGGGGATCCGCCGGATACTCATGGGCAATGAAAACCCCGAACGGCACGCGTATCGCTACAGGTATTGGCGATGATGTGGTTCTTTATCCGCCAAGCAAATTAATGCCAGGTCGCGTAAGACCAGTCGGAAACTTTTGGAGCAACTCAGGATACAATTGGGTGGATGATTTCACCGGCGATGGTTACGACGACATCGTGTCGGCGAATGGAAACAACATTCAGATGCGTTTGCAGACGAACAATTTCCGCGTGAACGAGTGCAAAACGATCATCGCGCGAGGGGGTGAAAAGACCATTGAAATGAAGTCGCATGGGCTCTCTGGCTTCCAACGGGATACCTTGTCGATTTCGGGATTCTGGGGCGCTGCGGGCTATACCTGGACAGGCGATTTTGATGGCGATGGTCGAGCGGACATCGCCACCGCGTCAGGAAATCAGGTTCGGCTTCATTTCTATGACTTCACAGGCTACACAACGCCCGCGACGCGATGGCTGTATGATCTTGATCAGAGCCCAGCGGTCTACGAACGTGAGGCTGCTGATCCGCGGTGCTCCACGATTGCTGACGATTATGGATCGTTCTCCAGCAACACATGGACCGTTGCTGGGGGCTGGGGAGCAGCCGATTATTCATGGGCTGCAGACTTTGATGGCGACGGGGACGCGGACATTGCGACCGCAAGCGGCAGCAATATTCTTGTGCACCGCTCGAAGGGTGGTCGATCCGGCGGGTTTGAGAGCGAAAATTATTCGGTACCTATGCCTTGGGGCAGCGGAAGCTATACGTGGGCAGCTGACTTTAACGGGGACGGCAAGGCGGATATCGCATCTGCTAGTGGCGGCACGATGTCGGTCGCGATCGCTCAGCCGGTTGGCCAGAAGGGCGTATTATCCGGATTTGTTGTCGATCGACAAACAATCAATAATTGGTGGGGGGACGGCGCGTACACGTTCGCAGAAGACTTCACGGGCGACAAAAAGGCCGACATCGCAACGGCGAGATCATGCGATGTCAAAATGTCACCGTCGACGGGATCTGGGTTTTCGGCGCCTGTTGATTGGAATTTCGTCTTGAAGGCAAAATCAGGTGGAACGACGGGTGTGGGAAAGACCCCACCTACGAGCTGCGGTATGGGCGTCGTACTGGGATTTTGCAAATAGGAGCGCAACACATCGCGCGAAATCACGGCCCCTTCGATGTTTCAACTGCGCACACGCGCACGAATTGTCGGGAGATGTGTGAGGAAAAGCCCCTGCCACGCACAATGGCGAACAATGGTTCCCATTCAATTGACAGCACCAATTGAATGGGAACAACCCGCGGGGCGATAGGTCCTAGATTACGCGTGAACGAGACTCGCCCGCACTGCTCGCGGAAACGATTCTGCGTCGCGATAGACTTGCAACTGTCCGCTGCCTTCAGAAATCACGATGTCAACGTTTTCACGCTCCTTCGCGAAGGCCTCAATTCTCTGCACATTGAACATGTGGTTTTCATCCCCATGACAGAACACGATTGGCGCGCAAGTCTGCTCTAAGAGCGGCGACCAATCTCGTGCCCAGCGACACACATCGGCGACCAGTCGCTCGACGTCTTCGAATGAATACTCAATGATCTGACGGGTAATCTCATAAAAAGTTCGATCCGTCCTGGTCAGCTTCTGATCGACTGGGCAATCTTGAAAAAAATAGTCGACAACTCGCGCTTCACCAGCTTGCGACCGCTTGAAGTTCGCAGCAAAAATGCGATGTGGGACAATTAGAACTTCTGGGATGTAGCGAGCGGGTAAGAAGGTTCTGCGGAGTGATTTTGGCAGAGCCATAAGCTCACGGCGACCGGTGAATGGAACCCCTGTATCGATCAAGATAATGCCAGCGGTGCGGGCTGGAAAGTCTTGCGCGAACTGCAAAGCATAAAGTCCTCCGGAACAATGCCCGGCGATATGCGCGCGATCCCAATCCTCCGCCTGCAATATCGCCTCATAATCGCTGCTGAGTTCCGCCGGTCCATCCTTGGCAGAGCGGGGACTGGCGCCGCCGGACCCGGGCTTATGCACGCCGATCACACGAATATTCGCTTGCACGCATGCGTTTCGAAATTCCGGCGTCATTTCCGGAGGGGTGGTTGAGTGAATGAGCAAAACTGGCGTTCCCTTTGGAGCGCCATACTTTACGTAAGCGAGCTTGCGATCTCCAACGGAAAGGGTGTGTTGGGTGAGTTCTTTCGAGAGCGGGTCAATCCACGATTTCCCAACATCGGACGGCTTACTTGTCTTCGTCATCAGCTGCGTCAGCGTCGCCAGGAATAGAGCCAATTCTGTTTGACTGGACAGCCCAAGTTTGCTGAACACTTGGGTGAGCTGAGTGCGTACAGTCCGAACCGAGCGGCCGCGGATCTCAGCCACCTGGCCAATTGATCCAGTCTCTACCAAGCCTTCTAAAATTTCGATCTCAGCCGCGGTCAATCCATAAGCCGACTCTAAGAGCGGAATTAAATCCGCATTCCACGTCGCCTTTGCGACTTGAAGGGTCACAAATACGCTGACGCTGCCGCCTAGGTCCAAGAGCTCAGACTTGGACGCGACCGCAAAAATCGGAGTGTCCGACCTTGGCAGCGTCAAAGAAACAAGAACAGGCTCAGCATCTCCATTGGCTTTCAAAAGTTGATCAAACCGCCTTCGATCACTGGGCATAGTGAACAGTCCGGACAAACTGTCTTCATCGATCGGATAGATCCTGTCGAACATCTCATTGCGCGCCAGAACCCGGTAATTTCGGTCGATGACAGCTGCCGGAACAACTTGTTTATCGACGTGGACAATCGGGCTCTCTTCAGTCGTTATCGCCCCAACATCCAGGAATTGCCCAACCCGCCCAAAATGATCTCGGAACATCTGTTTCCAATCGGCGTCACCTGCTTCCAAACCGTCAGGGTTCGCATCAAGGAAATCATCCATGGCGGTCAAAATTGAGTCAATTTGCGAATGGTCGGCGATCGCCTCGTAAAGGCCGCTCAAGACTTGCGTCGCTGCCTGCTTCGCCAACATATCTCGATCCGGCATTCGCCCCCCAAACGTAGCGGGTCTCAGCCAGCGCCGGACCCTGCGATGATATCTTTCAACACAGTTTCGACCAATGGCGGGACGTCAAGTCCTGCGCGCTGTGAAAACAAGTCTTTGTGACTAATTCGGACAACGATATTGTCATCCAGAAGCGCATGTAGGGATGTCGCTAAACGATCGCCTTTACCCGGGCGACCACTGCCAAAACCGCCGATCAAATAGACGTCGTGACCCGCGACACTGCCGCTGAGATAGCTGTCGGGATTTGCCGTCATCCAATCTGCGAGCGTCGTTCTTTCTTCATCTGTGAATCGGACGATCTCATATTCAATGGTTTCTACATCAATTGGAACGTTCGCTGTCTCTTCATCCAGATACAGGGGCTCGACGAGACGCGCATAAGCCACATAGACTTGCTCATCGTTCATGACGTATGGTTTGTGCGTCGGTTTCACGCCGAACCCGCTCGGCAGGTCCGGCACGAGCGCAGCCAAGGATCCTGCACACGCCGCTGGGAACATTTCGGTCCGCCATTTGTTCGCCTCGATAAGGTCCTCATAGTCATACCGTGAGCTGACCATGACTCCGTTGCCTTTCTGCTCCGGTGGGCAATCAGTTGCTGCGGACGTCTTCGAGCCTGAGACACCCGGTGCATTGCCGCCTCCGCACGCCCCGAGCGCTATTGTTGCAACTGCCGATACTAAGGCTGTTTCTAAACGCATGTTCGTCTCCGTTGGAACTCCATCCGCCTCGGTATCCCGGCATAATTTTAGGCGCATGCGTCATTTGACGTATGCGCCTCAAGAGCGGCCTCTCTACCCTCTTCGGGAATCTACTTTTTTAGGAGGGAATTCATGCGCGCAGCCATTCTCGTAGCTCTTGCCGGCCTTGTATTTGTAAGTCTCAGCCCTTTCAGCTCAGCTCAGCCAACTGTCGCTGAAGCGTGCAGTTCTTTTGAGCGACCGAACATAGATTGCGCCTGCGTCGCGAGCCGCGCGGCTGTTTACGAGCGTGTTTCCACAGCACAAACCCGGCCGCTAATCGCAGAAGGCTATCTCTACGCGCTTGGGTTGGACAATTCCTACGAGGCCTCAATGGAGGCCATGATGAGCGATCCTCTGACGGCTATGGCTGCGATCGAAATGTACGATCAAGTTGGGGGGCGCCCGGAGAATATCAACGATTATGAAGAAGGTTGCGTGATCGCCGGCGCATCGCCATTAGCGCTATCAGCGCCATCTGAACCTGCAGCAGTCGACGAATACATCACTGCTTGCACAGCATCGACGGGCGATTCGCGGTTCTGCACCTGCGATGCTGCGCGCAAGGCATCACGCGTTTCTGATCTCGAGTTCGAGGCGTATTTCCGGTCATTCACCGATTATAGCGACAGCGATGCTACAACGGATGAGGAGATTACCGCAGCGCGCGCTAAGAATATGGGTATTAGCCCCACGCGATTCGACAGTTTGCAATCGAGCGCTCGCGACAAGATGCGTGAACATCAAAATGAAGATGATGCCTATTGTGCAGTCGTAACTTGGGCCGACGAAGAGCCTGGAGTAGACGCTGAAACACGCCTGGAAGCAGGATTCGAGCCCGGCCTCGTTGGCCGCCTGACACCGCAATCGCTGAATAGCTCCATTGCCTCAGATGCTGCCGCGGAGCCTCTCAACAAAGCCCGCGCCATCGTCGCCAATGCATGCACAAGTGATGGCAATAGCGAACAATACTGCGCCTGCTATAAAGCCGAGTTCGAAACCAAAGTCGTCGCTAAGGCCGCGTCACCTCGGATTGCGCTGGCTTGGGCGGTAATGGCAAGTGGCGGGTCGGGCATGGCCGGCAGCGAGCAGGTCACACTGATGCAGTCGATCCCGCAGGCCGATAATCAGGCGGCGGCGATGATGTTCGTGGAAACCATGGACATGGGCGAGAATTGCAACCAAGGCCCAGTCGCAGCCGCCCCGAAACTTACCGGCACACCGCGCGAACGGATGCTGAAAGTCTGCATTGCCGAAAATGAAGACGAGGCTCTTTGCGACTGCATGGTCACCAAGATGCAATCACAATTCACGCCGGATGATTTCGAGCTCATGGTCGATATTCGCGAAGCCGAACATCGAGGCGCCGAGGACGCTTTCGCTGAAGTTGCAGAGGAGCGTGGCCTAACCCGCGAAGAAGCCGAACAGGCGCTCATGAATAATCCTGCCATCATCGGTGCTAGCATGAGTATGGGCGCGGCGATGATGCAGTGCGTCGGCGGCATCCCCAATATGCAAGGTATCCCCGGCATGCCAAACATAGGGAATGGACAATGAGGCACGCGAAATGTCTCATCGCCGCGCTCGCAATAGCCATCGGGGCCGGATCGCTTCAAACCGCTAACAGCCAAAGCAATTTCTACGCGGTGCGTGCTGATCCAGCACAGGCAGACCGGCATGTGAGCGCAAATGGTGACAGCCTGGTCGTCGAAACAAATGTTGCTTTTTGGCAGAGAATAGAACCACTCATCGGTTCGAGCGGTCTTTGCGAAAATCTTAGCTCGAAAAGCATTCCTGCGGGCGCGCGGCTCAATTTCACGTCAGACTATATGGAGCTCGCTGTTCGTGGTTCTGCGATTGGTCTGAATTGGATGGAAGACAAAGGACTGGAGCCTCAGGCCGGAACCACTTTAAAGGTTGCCGACAAGCGCGCCCCTTCCGGTTATCCGATCTTTTGCGCGCTAAGTCCATTCAGCGAAGTCGTTGATATGTCGGGCCGACTACGCCCCGTCTTTTTTGATTTTGAGGTCGATCCGACAAACCGACACGCGGTCATGAAAGCCGTTGTGGACGTGGTTTATAACGGTCTTGAAAAGTCAGTGGGTTTCAATTGGCGGGCGCGCGTGCTTCTCGGTGCATCGTGGAATACTGCGCGATTGTGGGATTTCTCAAGACAGGCTGCGACTGGGTCGGGTCCTGCTCCAGAGTTTCTAACTGCCGCAGCCATTGATGCAATTGCTGTTGCGGCGCTTGAAGATGCCGAAGAATATTTGCTCGGTGATTATGAGGACATGGAGCAGCGCTTTCCTTACCTTCAAGGGAATTATTCACGGCGATTGACGGACTGGAAAGGAGAATTCTCCACGGTCGCGCCCGTTTCGATGCCGCTTCCAGCGACCACAGGCATGGCGATCACACCTGGTGGCAGCGCTGGACCACTTCCTTTGGCGCAGGACCAAAACGAAGAAGAAACCAAAGGCGCACTGATCCGCTATCTGATTGAGGTGCACCTGGAAGACGATTGGAGCCATCTGCCGAAAATTTTGGAAGCCGCGACAGATACCGACAATCCGGTCTCTGCGATTCATCAATATATCGACGAACAAGACGGAGATCTTTATCGCGGGCTGGAGCACGCTTTCCCGTCCTTTGTTGCTTATCATGGAAGCCGCGGCTTCAGTGAATTCAAAGGCAGGGTGAACCCCTCGAAATGGTTATCGGACGCGTTCGGCGATTGCCCAGAAGTGATTATCAATGAAGTCGAGCGAAGCCAAAGCCGGACAGTCGAAATCCTACCATTTGCCGCCCGGTGTTTCACAATCCGCTACGAGGCTAAGCACGCTGGCTGGAAAGGCGACATGCAAGTTCGAGCGCAAATCGCCAATGGACAGGCAGGTGATGATCGCATCGACGACGTCTTCTTTTCGGGCGCTGCGAACGGCGAAAACAATATCGTAAAATCTCTGCGCGATTGCAAAAGTTCGATCGATAGCGGCCACGAAACTCGCTGCATCTATATCCCCTCTACGCCTCCGAGCCGAGATGAGACAGGTGTGTTGCAGACGTTCTACAACCAGCCGCTAGAGCGGAAGTCGCCCGACGATAAGCGCTGGACCGTTGTTCTCGTTTCCTACGTGCCGACCGATGTCCGTCCTGGCGGAGTTGAAAGTCGACCAGGGGTGAATGTTGAGCTGACATGGTCCCTCGATGCCGTCATTGGCGAGCCAGGCGATCTTGCCGATATGGGTGATGGTTCACCGGGTGAGTTTGACCTGATGGACATGTCGACGGCGACTGTCGATCACGGCTCTAAAGTTGGCCTCGCACCAATTAGCACGTCCGGAAAAACGCCGGACTTTAGCTGGACCAATATCTTCGAAGGCATGGCCTCCCCGGTATCGGATGAGATCATGCAAGGCGCAGGCGCGACGTTGGATATGATGCTTTCCATCGTTGACGATGTGGGCGACGGGTTCGGCTACATCGTGACCGATCCGACGGTGCTGAAACCGGGCTTCACCGGCGAGACCGATGCGGTCATCCCCTTCGTTTCGAAGGACGGTTACATCGGCATCCCGGACGACGACTATAATGGCGCAATCGAGATTATCGAGAATACGCGCGACACGCTCTATTTCACCGCCGACGAGGGCTTCTGCATGGTCCCCGCAGCGGACCTTCCACAGATGATCGCGAAGAATATCGATGATATTTGCGAATACGGTGAACGGGTCACCGCAAAAGGCCAAGGCACGCTGGCATTTCCGCCAACGCGCCGCAGCGACACCGCTTTGGAGCCGCAAGAAACCGAAACCTATCACGGGCTCGTCAAGTTGCGTATGGCGGCGATCAATTCGCGATTTGGCGGCGCACTGTCACCAATCAGTACCCCCCCAATTCCCGGCCAGAATGGACCAGCGCCGAGCGATGGACGCGACGATACAGTGATTACAGGCGGCACCCAGCCGCCCGGGACATGTAGCGTGCGTACCACTTCCGGCGCGTGCGATTGTTCTTGTTCGGCGAAAGTATGCCTTGAAAGCAAACAGTCCAGAGGAACACTCGCCCCGCAGGAGAGCTCGTGTCGCCTGAGCTGCGGCAAAAAATGGAAACAGTGCACGCCATAGAGCGCGCCGAGCCTCGACCTGAAAAGGAGATTTCAAGTGCGATACGCAACACCCTTCGCCATCGCCATTTTGGCAGGTGCGGCACTGCCCGCACTCGCAGAAGAACAAGACAATCATGGCGTCGATGTATCGACGCCGGACGCACCCGCCGTCATCGAAACACCCGCCCCACCCGCGCCGCAGCCGCTATGCGAGATTGATCCGAACAATCCGATGGCGGGCTTCAAAGCAAAGGACCGGATGGTTTTCATCGATGCACCAGATGCTGAACCCGTTCGCGCCACAGCTCCGGTCGAGCATTGGCTCGCGGGGCGTTTGTCACGCGAAGAAACACCTGCGCCACTGACGAAGTCTTTTTGCCAGATCGGGATCACAGACATGGTGATCGACTATCACCATCCTGTCATAAACGATGATGCACTGATCGGTATTGCCTATCGCACCATTTATTCCTGGAACCCCGAAGATGAGTTTCCCGGCTGGCAACTGACTGGAATTGGCGAACGTTTTGAATGCGCGCGCGGTAAGGATGAGGAGACTGAATTATGCCTATAAAACCACGCCGGTCACCTATCGTGGCAATGGTCGCCGCCGTCGTATTGTCGGCATGTGGCAGCAGTTCTGACGCTGATGGAGCTCCAAATGAAATCGCCGGAGCCTCTACCCAGGCTGGGGCGGTGGAAGCGTCGAGCGCCGCACCGAACAAAGCCGAAACGCCATCCGCATCCCCTGTTTCGATCGATACCAGCCCGATCAACGCCGCGAATGCCTTCGAAGCAATTGAGCAAATCAATGAGCGTGATGAAGCGCGTCGCATGCTCGCCGGGCAGAGCGGCCAGAATATCGACGAACTGCTGATTGAAGTAAGCTGGCCATACGTCAATTGCACGGATGCCGCCTCGTTGATTCCGCCGCCGAAAGAGAGCTGGCGCCTGTTTGGTCTACCACGCGGCGAGTGGCCTCAAAACGCGGATTTTGCGCGGATCACTTACAGCTCAGTCGATGAAAGCCTGATGCCGGGCACACCTGAACATGGAGCCTCGAAGCAAAATATTGGGATCTGTATCAGCTCAGGCACACCGGACGTAGACGCGTTAAAAGACATGTATTCAAACGAACAACTTGCGCCGTTAATGTTAGAGCCCGGGCCATATAACTATCCGGTCCGCAAAACTCCCCCAGGGTTTCATGGGCGCGGTGTGTTGCTAGGTGACTATTTCGTCCAGCTCGATGGCACAGGAAAGGACATTGATGCTTACTTCGCCACCATCATCAAATGCGGTATCGATAGCGGCCTGCTCGCACCAGGGGTAGATGCAGCAACCCTGTTGGATACTCCTTAAGAGACATAAGGCGTCCTCCATGGAAAACCGCACTCGCGGAGAACCAGCAGGTCACTTTCTCTTGCCCCTAATCCAACTCAGAACGGGGGCTATGAGAAGGGCAAACAAGGCGGTCGTTATCATCGCTTCGCCCGCCAGGCTTTGTAGCGCTTGGTCAGTCGTTTAGCGCGCATCCGGTCCCAGGCTAAGCTGATCATTGGAGACAGGCGTGCGCCTGCTTTTTTGCCGTTTGCCATTCGCACAAGGTGGCGACGCGCAATTGCCGATATCGCGACCCCGGCCATGGTTTTGTTCTTCCATTCGACTCTTGGAGCTTCAACCTCGAGCGATCCTTCCTGGCGCCACTGGTTTGGCAAATCTGGAACCTGCGCCAGGGCTTTGGCGATCCCCAATACATCGACGCCGAATCCAGCCTCATCCTTGGCCAGGGCATCAACCGCGGTCGACTTTCGATAGATGCCACCGGTGACCATGATTGGCATTTCGGCAACCGTCGCAATATCGCGTGCGAAGTCCACGAAAAACGCTTCGCGTCGCGATGTCGAGCTGTCGTCGGTCTGCCCATACATGGCCGGGCTTTCATAGCTGCCGCCAGACAATTCGAGGAGATCGAGGCCAAGGGTGTTGAGCACTTTCGTCACCTCTTTAGCGTCCTCGAGTTGAAACCCGCCTTTCTGGAAATCGGCGGAATTCAGCTTCACAGAAACACAGAACTCAGGAGAGACCCGGGCCCGGACGGCTTTGACGGTTTCATAGAGAAAGCGCGCGCGATTTTCTGGAGTTCCGCCCCACCGGTCAGTTCGCGTGTTTGTGAGGGGAGACAGGAATTGGTTGATCAAATAGCCATGCGCGGCGTGAACCTGGACACCCGTAAAGCCAGCTTGTTCTGCCAATGCGGCGGTAGTAGCAAATCGATCAATGATCTCCAAAATCTCTGCATCCTCTAGCGCGCGCGGTACCGCCATCATCTTGGAATATTTTCCAAGATCCACACCAATCGGAGAGGCAGCAACGGCCTGTTCCCCCAGCGCCGCGTAGAGTTGGCGCCCCGGGTGATTGATTTGCATCCAGATGTGTCCGCCGCCTGAGCGTCCCGCCTCTGCCCATTTTCGAAACGGCGCGAGGTCGCTGCCGTGTTCGAGCACGACGCCGCCAGGTCCGGTCACCGCGCCAGGATCAATCATCACATTGCCGGTCAGGATCAGACCAACGCCGCCATCCGCCCAGCGCTGATATAGGGTTGTCAGTCGATTACCTGGGACTTGGCCGGGCTCGGCCAGATTTTCTTCCATAGCGGCCTTGCAGAGCCGGTTTGGCAACTCGGCCCCATTGGGCAGCATGAGCGGCGAGAACAGATTTGGTGGGGTCATGTCGATTCCATTTGCGTTGGTTCGACAACCCTTATCAACCTTGAAGTATACTTTAAGGTCAAGCGCTATGAAAATTGGTCAACTGGCACGCGATACTGGGCTCTCAGCCTCGCGCATTCGTTACTATGAGAAAGAAGGCCTCATCCCGTCGCCTGGACGCGGATTGAATGGCTATCGAGAGTTCGACAAAAACACCGCTGAACGCCTGCGCATACTCGACCTCGGCAAGTCGCTGGGGTTCTCTTTGGCGGAACTCCGCAATTTGCTGCCCGAACAGCTCGATGCCTCATTGTCCCGGCCGGCGATCATCGAAGCTCTGCACGAAAAGGTTCGCTCGATTGACGAACACATCAACCAGCTCAAGGCGACTAAGAAGCGGATCAACCACGCGGTTAATGTGCTGAACAATGTCGAACCTGATTGTGACGCACCAAATGTAGATGTGATTCAACTTTGAACAGGCCCTAAAGTCGCTCGCTGTTTCCGAGTGGCGCAAAAAGGAATCGTTCGCTCAGCGATTACGGAAGGATGAGTGTTGGGTGCGTTGATACTTTAACAGGCTGAATGTCACCAGTGCGATTGGAATGTTCTGACGGCTAAAAAATCTGTTGGACAGAGACGATAGCGCTGTTGGGAAACGGCCCATACTTCACTTTTTTGCCCTTCCGGCGCATAATTCGCGGAAAGATCGCTTCGATTGGAGGACGATTGGTGGGGAAACATAAACGCAAGGCAGATCCAGCCCAGCTGAATGGTTATCAATGTAAGCTGGGGTTATGGCGGAGCTGTACAGCGCTGTTGCTGCTTCAAGGCGGCGTCGCTGCGGCGCAAAATGAACCAAATGGTCCCATACCTCCAGAATTCGAATTTGAGATGCCTGACTTTCCCGAACTTGAGGCCCCAGAAATTGCCGAATTTGATGTGTTGTTACCAGGCGACAAGGATCCAATTCCCGACGCGTCTGATGCGGATATTTTGCTAAATCTAAAGGTCACGCGAAGTGGCGATGCTGATCTTAAAGTAGATACGTTTTTTTATGAGGGCCAACAATATTGGCGAACGAATGAAGAGACACACTGGACCTATGGACCCTATGCGCTCGAGGCGCGTCTATACGCAAATACCGATCACTCCGAGGTAGATGGCCGCCAAACCATTTTGAGGTTTTTGCGGCAATGGGGCGAGCATCGCGATCACTATCTGAATATTCTTGAGAGCTATGCGCAGGCACGCACTTATAGCGGCGTCGATCCTGAACGAAAAGCTTACTATGCGAAGCTTGATGCAGAAATTCGGCGCATCGTCGAAGCTGCCCGATTGCTCGCTAATGATGTCGCGTTCTTAGCAGCCCTCATGGAAGGTCAGCGGACTTATGATCTTGGCACAGAGCGATACGGCCCAATCGATGAGCGGTCGCCGCTCACCGCGCAAATTAGTTTTGCGGGCGCTCAGGTACGTCAACACTTCCAAGGTGGGAAAACCTATTTCGGCCAGTTCGACGGCGTTCAGGACCAAACCGTAGAGCGTACGATCCTTTCGTCCGAGTTTGAGACCGTCCCTGGCATTCCCGAGATCGCGCCGCTTGCGCATTTTGATGGCCCACCGCCAAAGTTTGAGTTTGTGCCGAATGTGTCATTGTCAGTATTCGATGTGAGTAGATGTCAAAGCGATCAATTGGAAATTCTACTCTTAAGCTTAGACAAACGATTCACCGATCTAACCCCCAAGCCGGTGTCGGCGTTTGACTTCGATTCTAAAGAAACTGAATGGTACGAAGAAACCACCCGGCCGATCCTAACCCGGATATTTCGCGAGACGTATCGCCAAGCCGTTTATGAAGCTGTGCGCTATGCGTGGGCATTTTCGGATGCCGAGATGCCAGCAGACATGCAGCTAAGCGCGAGGGAGTTCGATCAGCAGAAATATATCTGGCATTCCCCATATGAAAGCCCTGCATCCAAAGAGCTTTGGGTCGATTATAATGGTGTTCCGATCATCAAAGATGGGGCAAATCTACGCCTGCCCACAGATCTAAACGGTCGGCATTTGCGCGTTTATGTTGCTGAGGCGGGCGGGCGCTCCCCCGCCGATCTTTGGAATCTGTACACGTATAAAGGGTTCAACCAAGTATCTCTGCAAAAGACGATGAGCCCCGGCACAAAACACGACATCCTCACATGGGAATATGGAAATTCTCAAGAAGGCCGCGCGGAATATGAAATCGTAAGATACGGGGATCGCAGGATCAACACGTACGAGATCTCTGAGATTGAGCCGGCTTGGAGAGGCGGTGCCTATTCCCACACGATGCAAACCGATGCAGGTATGATCGGATACAACTGGGAACAACCTCGAACCCCGCGTGTCTTCAAACAGGCTGATCTTCGGGACACGTCTCAAGGCAATCTGTCTGACTATTACCGCGCGCCGAAAATGCACCTTTTGAAATCTCAGACCGAATCGGGAACGGTTTCGGCTAAATTGGCACTGCGATACTCAAGAGAACTGTCAGACCCAGAAATGGGCAATATCGATCGCGGCACCCAAAACGTTGAGATCGAATTGGAGGTTAAACCGGCGAGCGCACGGTTGCCCGACGCATATTGTCCTGGGCCGGTCTTGGATGAAGCGCCTGAACTTCGTCTGGTGCAAATGTGGGCGACCCAAACAGACGGAACATTTAGCACCGAGTTTCGACCCGTCGATCAGATGTGGCCGGGGCATCCTTATTTCATTGAAGCAGAGTTTGAAGAGGCACCTCCGGAGGAAGCTTATCGGGTTGAGGTAAGTGGTCGCGGAACGGTCTTGATCAAGCGAACAAAAAAAGATGATGCACTCTTCCGCAGTGAAATGATTACGTTTGATCCGGGAGCTCAGCCATGATGAAAGCCTGTTTTTCCGCGCTGTTTGCTTTCCTCAGTTTTTGCGTCTTAGCGGCGCCTTTATACGCTCAACCGAATGCTGTCTCTCAGCCGGAATTTTCGACGCTGAATGGCGGTTGGGTCATTTCGTATAACGATCACCAGGCTGGCTTGATTCAAGGCCGCGCCTATTTTGATGTGGATATTGATTACGGCACAGTCACGTTTCAGCTGCCGGATGGAACCGCTCAAACCCTTCGCGCGCAATCAGTAAGTCTTCAAGGCGATGCCTTTCGCGTGGTTTGGACTGCCGATACAGAGGGGGTAAATCCAAACTTTCATCCGGTGGGTCAGCCCGTAAATGCGGCCGGTAGTACGTTCACCCTAAAACTCGGCGAGAGCACACATGAAGCCCGTCTCGGGACGCCGCCTGGTCTTGACCAGACGATTACATCTGACCTCGTTTACAACGCAGCCAATAACAGTCTGGCGGGCACGTGGTCGCAATCGGTTGATGCACTGACCGCTCAGAGTGGTGGCGCGAATAGAGTTGGTTTTTTCGAATTTGGCGCGTTCAATGTTGGTGGCGCGATGATGACTGGAAGTGAGGCATGGTCGCGGCCTGTTCCGGAAATCAAAGATGCTTTTGTCATCCGCGAGCAGTTTGCCATGGGTTTGCTGGGCCCCGCCTATCCTTACCCGTTCAATACCGGCAGCGAAGTCGATGTCTACGACACCAAACGCTATGTATTCGTGTATGGGAAAAACTTGCCGCACCGGCGTGGAGAGCGCATCGAAATCACCAGTGAAGACGATAAAGTCGAGTACTATGTCTATGCGCTAAAGAGCACGTATGAGCGCGATGGTGCTCTGGCTGATCGAGAATTGCTTGATCGAGCTCTGGAACGCGTCGATCTCACAACCCAACAAGAGAAGCCGCGATATGAGCGCGAACCGGGTGACGATTTCATGATCCTTGAAGCGACGCTCAAGCCGGGCGTTTTGCCTGGCTATAAGGGGCTCGCGATCAATGATGTCGACACGGCTTGGACGTTACGGTTTGGCGACCATCGCGCAACCATTGCCTTTGCGCGAGACTTGACCATCGATTTGGAGCCGCAGCTTCGCGCCAATGCGATTTTTGAGACTGAGCTCACAGACCTCGTGTACACGCCTGAAGAAATCATTGTCGAACTATACGCGGAAACGGACCTTCCGTTTGATGAGTTTCAGATTCTGATTGGCAAGAATGGGAAGCAACTTAAGTTCGGTGACCAACTCGGCATCACCGTCAAGAAAGATACTGAACGTAGCAATTCCAGGGTCTATCGCTCCCCCCCTATTCACCTGATTACACCTGGAACTGAGGCGCTGTACCCGACAGGGACGCTCATGGTTCCGGCGGTAAACGGTGACACCTTGCATGCAAGACTGGGCGGTGCGCCAATTCTAGATCTTTCAAGTGCTCTGACAAATGTCAAAGTTCTCGATAAACCATCAAATCTACTGAAGATCATTGAGGGCGGAGCAGCGCCGGAAATGATTTCCTGGCGCGGCGCGCTGCTCAAGTCCGCGAATTGTGCCGGAATTGATAATCCGGAACGATATTCCGATCTCGAACTCGCGCGCAAAGAAGCCGACGATTACAGCGATGTGGTCATCAGCAATATCTGGCGCGACGTCGAAACCATCCTCAATACTCGCATTAAAGTTGGGGAACATGCAGGCACGATCGCCCTGCGCCCTGTATTCCGGTCGATGTTGAAATCTGCGGAAGCTGTTTATGCCGAAGATCTCGGCGATGAAGCGACAGCCGGTTTGCGCAGCAACCTGCGACAGGCGGTGATCAAAGGGGATCATCCGCTCTCTAAGATAGTGGTGAAAGATCCTCGTGGTGAGGAACTGTTTTTGTCGCTCACATTTTACGATGACTATTTGGAGGAGAAGTATGACCTCAGGGGAGACAAAGCGCTCAAATACCAAATCACTGCGATGCGTGAGGCGCGGCGAAAACTCCTAGCTGAGATCAAAGGCTCTATCGAAAAGATCGATGAGACCGATGAGTGCGATGTAAAAGACATGCTCTATCTGACCGGGTTCGGAACAGATGTCCTGAGGCGCCGCACCTACGCGTCCTTGATGAAGCTCAAAACCATAACCGAAGATCGGATCGATGCGGGCGGCGCCGTGATCCCAACATCTCGCACGCAATGGGTGGCGAACCGACAAGCTCGAGCGCATGTCTCAAATGTTGCCCTCTACGCTCAGACGCTCAAAGAACAAGAGCGCGTGAGCGATGATGAGTGGGACAATTATCTTCTCACGTTGAGCCTGATGTCGATTCCGATCGGTATTGGCGCAGAACTTCTCGCCATTGAAAGCGTGGTCTATGCGACCGCAGTTCTCGATTTCACCGATCTTGCGCTGAACATTGTGCAAGAATCCTCCAAGCAATATGCTGAATCTGTTGAACTCGAATTTGCCCGCGGTGCACGCGTCGCGATCGGCGATGCAAGACTCCACCAAGCGATGCGAGACGATAGTTCGGCGTTGGTCTCGTATATCAAAACGGCGGCGTCGTTCATTCAGGTTGGTTTTGCGGTAAAATCGATCGGGTCAGCGGCGGAAATGCAACGCTCGATTATACGCGGCAATCGCACTACAAAGCGGATTTTCGCCAACCGCGGCACATCGAACTTGGAAGAATTCAATAAGCTTTCTCCCAGGGCGCAGAAAGATGTGCATCGCACCATCATTTCAGCCATGCATAAAGAAATGGATCTGGGGCGTAGATTCCTAAACGCGGATGAGCTCCGGGCATTAAACTTCGAACGCATAATCTATCGGGAAGAATTGGTCGCCGGTGCTATCGGACCGGTGCGTCCTGCGTGGGCACAGGGCCTGACATCCGACGCGATATTGCGCTTGGACGACATGGTAACGCGCCCCGATATCCAGCGGCTGGTAAGCGAAAACCCACGCGTGATGAACCGGCTTTTAATGGATGATGATGTCTTAGACATTATCCGTCTGCCGCAAGACAGTTTGCAAAATCTCGAACGCGCCGTAGCCCGCCACCGAAACCGTGCACCGTCGCGGGGGCCCGCTTTCGTTGATCAAGCCGCGCCTGCGAATGGCAATCCCGAAGGCCTCTATTTTAGAACCCAAACAGCGCTTGAAGATGGCGAAACAACCGTCGTTTCACACGTTTATGCTGGGCACGCTGAAAGCGGTGTCGTCTATGGCCAATTTGTTCGCGCACGCACCAGCGATACTGTCTTCGATACCGGGAAGGACTTCTTCGTTTTCGACATGGCGCAGGCCAATCGGATGGCATTGCCGGATGAACTCTTAGCCACGCCTGGAAAATTTGTGCCCGGTAGTCCGCGACTGGATATGCCGCAATTGCGCGAACAAGTCCTCAGCGCGCCGGGCAGTCGGTACCGAGCCGGACCGCGCTGGGTCCCAGATGTCCAAGTGCCGTTGCGAGACGGAGGGCCCGGCGTGCCGTTCGTGATGTGGGGCAATATGCACACCTATAAAGCGCTCGGGTTTAGCTATGCCGATCCGCAAGCTGCGGGAATCATGCTGAAAAACGTGCTTAGCGCGAATACAATTGGGGAACTGTCCTGGCTGCGGCACACTTATCCAACCAAGTCCGTGGACGAACTGTTCCGCTATACGCTTTCCTATCGTTATGCCCAAAACACCGCAGAGCAATTGGGGTTCAGGATTTCGGAGGTAAAAGTCGTGGGCGCCGTCCCCGGTGAGCCGGGGTTTTGGGGCGCGTCCTATCGACTCGACGAATTGGTGAACCATCATCGCTGGTTCGATCCAGGCGGCGCAAGAACCATTCAAGAAGCCGAAGCAGCGAAACAAAAATTCATCGAGACATATACAATTCCGGGCAACCCCAAACTGCCTCAATCTTTCAATGTTTATTTGAAGTTTGAGCCACTCTGACATCGAGCATTGCGTCCTGTACGCGCTCCAAAATAGACGAAGGTAATTTCGACTTCGCTCAGGATGAGGCTTAAAGGGGACATCGCCGCCGCGCGCGTCACCCTCGACAGCCATAGGCTGTCTGAGGGCTCATCTCGGGGTGTTTCCGCGGGTGGAAAATTCGCGTGATGGATCCTCAGACCGCTTCGCGGTCGAGGAAGACGCAGATATCCGCATATTCGCATTGAACTCAGGATGAGTTTGAAAAGAGCGCCTTACCAAAGCCCTAGCGTTCGATCCGTCCGCCGCTCATCGGCTCAGGCGCCCCTGTCGTTTTCGGCCAAGAGATGGGCAATCCGCGAAGCGTCCGTGCAGCGAGAAACGCGAATGCTTCCGCTTCTATGGAATCGCCGCGCCAGCAGACTTGTTCGGCGGTCAGGACCTGGCACGGCACCACCTCTGCCAACATCCGCATCAGTGTTGGATTGTGCCGACCACCACCGCACGCGATCAAACGCTCTGGCATTTCAGGCAATTGGCTGAGCGACTGCGCTACCGCATGCGCAGAAAATGCTGTGAGAGTCGCGGCGCCGTCCTCTAAAGAAAGCCCGCGCGCCATGCTGGCATTAAAATCATACCGGTCGAGCGATTTGGGCGGCGGGGTTTGAAACCACGGATGCTCTAAGAGCTGCGCCAATAAGCCCTCATGCACACGCCCGCGCGCGGCAAGTCGTCCGCCCGCATCATGGGTGCCCGCTTCATGGCCTTCGACCCATTCATCAATCGGTCCATTGGCGGGTCCGGTATCAAAGGCGAGCATTTCGCCGCCGGCCAAGCACGCGGTCACATTCGCGACGCCGCCGAGATTAAGCACCGCGCCCGCGGCTGCACTCTCCCGCTCAAGCAACGCTCTATGATAGACCGGTGCCAGCGGGGCACCTTGACCGCCTGCAGCGACATCGTCGCTTCTAAAATCATAGGCGAGCGGCGAGCCCAGCTTTGCTTGCAAAGCCGGCGCATCGATCAATTGCAAGGTTGCGCCGGGAACCAAATCGGTTGGCGGGCGGTGCAAGACAGTTTGCCCGTGCACACCGACCAGCGCGACCTCAAAGCCGTCGGCTTTCTCGCGTAGAGCCTCCCATGCCGCCGCATGGGTTGAGACCACCACCTCGCGCGCCGCTTGAAAGGCGGCCTCGGGCTGAGGGCCGGTCCAATTCCAATCGAGCGCGGCGCGGGTCGCAATCTGCAAAACCTCGCGTTCTTCGCGCGTATATTTACGCTCAACAGTCGGGCCAAAATCCAAAACGCGCTCGCCGTCCGTGAGGATTAGAGCGCCATCCACGGCATCAATTGAGGTGCCTGACATGAATCCAGCGACCCAAATCGGCTCAAATTTTTCCGTGGGCGTATTCAAACCCCTGCCATCCCATGCTAACCGCGCCGCTTCACCAAGGACAAATGTGATGAGCGACTACAAATCCGACTTTCTGCACACGCTAGAGGAACGCGGCTACATTAAGCAAGCCACCCACACAGCGGAACTCGACGCCTATTGTTCGAACGGTGTACCGGTGGCTTATATCGGATTTGATGCGACCGCGGACAGCCTTCATGTCGGCTCGCTTGTCGGGATCATGATGCTACGCCGCTTGCAACAAGCGGGCGGTAAGCCTGTCGTCCTGATGGGCGGCGGCACGACCAAAGTTGGCGACCCGACGGATAAAGAAAAGTCTCGTCCAATCCTGACCGACGAACAAATCTCCTCGAACATTTCCGGCATCAAGAAAGCGTTTGAACCCTTTCTGACCTTTGGCGACGGCCCGACTGATGCGATCATGGTCAATAATGATGATTGGCTGAGCAAAATCGGCTATATCGAATTCCTGCGCGATATCGGAAAATACTTTACCATCAACACGATGGTGAAACAGGACACAGTTGCGCGTCGCCTGACCAATGAGCAGCCGTACACGTTCTTGGAGTTCAACTATTTGCTGCTCCAGTCCTACGACTTCTTAGAGCTGTCGCGCCGCCATGGCTGTTTCTTGCAAATGGGCGGCTCGGACCAGTGGGGCAATATCGTTGGCGGCACGGACCTCATCCACAAAGCCGATGGCAATCAGGGTTTCGGCCTCACCTGCCCGCTGATCACGACGGCGTCCGGCGGCAAGATGGGCAAGACCGCCGATGGTGCGGTATGGCTGAACGCTGAGAAACGGAGCCCTTACGAATATTGGCAATTCTGGCGCAACACTGAAGACGCGGATGTCGGCCGGTTCCTGAAACTGTTTACCGATTTGCCGCTGGATGAGATTGCCAAACTGGACGCCTTGGAAGGCGCCGACATCAACCAGGCCAAGATCGCGCTCGCAAACGCGGCGACGACGATGTTGCATGGCGAACAAGCGGCGAAAGAGGCTGAGGCCGCGGCCAGCAAAGCCTTCACCGGCGGCGGCGTCTCGGCCGACTTGCCGACCTTCGAGATCGCCAAATCCGAACATGCTGATGGGCCGACGACAACCGCCCTGCTCCGCGCGGGTGAACTCGTAGCCTCGAATGGCGAAGCGCGCCGGAAAATGAATGAAGGCGCCGTGCGGGTGAATGATGAAAAGATCGCGGCGGACCAGGCCCATGCTTGGGACGACGTCCTGTCAGATGTCGATGCGTTCAAAGTGCAAGTCGGCAAGAAGCGGATCGCTTTGGTCAAGCCCGTTTAGGCGCACCTATTGTTCCCTATTTTCACCGCCGACCCCAGCGAAGGCTGGGGTCTAGGGAGAAATAATTGAACCAAGATCTGAGCGAGCTTTCAAGTCTATGGATCCCTGCCTGCGCAGGGATCTCCGGACACGGGCAAAATCTTAGGTCCGAAAGTCGTCTAGCCATCACTACCCGGCGTCGGTGAGAGGATTTCCTCATCCGGCAAGTCCGGCAGTTTCTCCGTCGGCGGCTTCAGATTTGGATCCACCGGGATCGCTTCTGGGATCGAGGTATCGGATGGATTCTCAAAAATTCGTCTTAGAATACCAGGCGTTACCGCTGAAAGCGGGTTCACCGCAACTTGCGCTTTTTCCAAAGTCCCGGCGACAGAATAAGTGATCGAGAATATGCCTTCGCCTTCGCGGCCAACGATTAGGTCGCCAATGATCGGAACCCCGCCCAGGACGGAATTGACGCCGAAACTCGGAACTAGAACCCCGTTCAAATCAATCCCGCGCCCATCTGTTCCCACCCATCCATTGACCGTCAGACCAAGTGCCGGGCCGCTCGCGCGGCCGCCATCTATCACGTACCGCCCGCCGCCAATCGTGATCGGCGCTTCGATCCGAGAAAATAAGACACCGTCCCCTGAGAGCGTATCCGTGAGGCCGCGCAAAGATGCGAGAGACAGGATTTGAGTAAAGAATGGCGCGTTGATGAGGCGTGTATCCTCAATCGTAGCCATCAAGCGTGCCGGCGTATTTTCCGTCGCCAGCGCGCCGCGCAGATCCAAGATACCGCCCTCGATGAAATCGACGCCAAAGAAGGCGCTGGCAAGATAGCCCGCATCGCTCGTCTTGAGTTCCAGTGCGAGAGGTTGCCCCGCGCCTTCATTATCAAGCCGCGCAATGAACGTCGCACCATTGTCCGTGTTTCCACTCGCCCGTAGGGACTGAAATCCGTCAGTGGCCGAGAGGTTCAACGCCAGCGAAGAACCAATCAAATCCAAGTTTCGCCGCAGGCGCAGCCGCTCAACTGTGGCCGTGAGATCTCGGCCGAGGCCTTCGCTTTCGCCGCCGACATCGCCGACAGATCCAATCTCGGTCAAAAGACCCGAAATATCGAGGTATCGGCCATCCACTTCGATCTTGAAGCCGTCTTCTGTGCGCGAAATGCCGCCCGCCACATCGACCGAGTCTTCGATAAAGAAACGTCGCAAAATCAGCGATTCCAAGCGGCCATCATTTTGCAACCTCAAATCGCCATCAATCGCGGCGTCATCGGCATTGAACCGCAGCGCCGCAGCCTGTTCCCGCAAATCGCCTGCATAATTGAGTGTCGCGCGGGCGGTTTGACCCGAAGGTTTCACCCAATCGATTTCAGCAATATCCAGCCGTGCATCGCTAAGGTCGAAGGCAAACGTCCCGGTCTGAAGACCGTCGGACCCGACTTTGCCTTGCATCTCTGCCGGCACTTCGCCGGTGATGAAGGCGCGCCCAACCAGACCGAAGACGTTGAGAATATCCGAGGTCAGAACCGCGGTAGCCGAGAGATCCGCTGGGTTGCCACCATCATTGAACGCATCGCGCCATGTGAATTGAACCGGCGAGCTACCCATATTGCCAAAGCCCGTCAGGATCATCCTCTCGAGCGTCAAATCGACATTGACGTTCGCTTCAGTGATATCGAATGGACCGGCTGCGTCTTTGAGGCCCCCGTCTCGGATCTCGCCGCGAACCTCTAGGATATGGTCTTCGAGTGGAACATCGCTCAAGGCGGGGCGTTCTAATGAAAAAGTGGCTGTTGCGTCGCCGGTGACTCGCTCGGGGTCGAAGCCCGTCCGTTCTTCCAAGCGCAAACTCGACGCCGAAAGGTGACGCAAGATCGACACTGCCGGCCCGGATCCAAATCCTGTCACTGTAAAGGTTTGGCCACGCGGATTGAAGGCGGGGAAATCCACCGCGCCGGATTGCACGGCCCAATCATCATAAGAACCGCTGATCACATCGATGTGGAGGCTATTGCCGCCAACTCGGCCAGTTCCAATGACGTTCTCGACCGGCGGCATATCTTTGAGGAAGCGTAAGGCGCCATCTCTAAAGGCAAACTCCACTGCCAGATCTTCATCCCGCAAATAGCCCTCTGCCATACTGTCGGGTTTCAGCGTCAGCGTCGCATTTGCCTCGGTGGCCATACCCGATTCCAGCCGTTCGATGACATAGTTTCGTGCGCCGCGTCCGAGCCGAACTGGCCAATAAGCCAGGATGGTCTCTTTACTAATATCGCCAACCAGCTCGGCGGTGACGTCGAGCGTCAGTGGAATCTCGCCCTCTTCATGGGCGACATTGAAATCAACTTCCCCGCTCGCGCGGAGGCGAGCTGAACCCAAATCCGCTTCCAGCCTATCGATCGAGAAAATGGTGAAGTCGTCGGCAATATCAGCCGCAAAGCTGACATTACCGATATCCCAAGGGGCTTCGAACAGTTCAGTTATGTCGATGCTCAGCGCTTCAGAGTCGAGCTCCAGGCGGCGTAAGGCATTCTTAGCAAGCACATTGGTCAGCTGACCGTCAAATCGTCCCGCAACCCGGTCGGATTCGAGTTGAAGAAAGTCTATTCTGACCTGATCTTCCGCAGGCAAATACGACAAGGCGGCAGCGAGATCATCAATCGTCTCATTGATCATATCCAGCTGCAGCGTTCCGGTTTCGCGCGACGCGACCAATCCCACTTGGGTTAAGCCTTCATCACGCGTGACATCAGCATTGAAGGACGTGCCCAGCCTCAGGTCACTTCCTTCAAAGCCAGAAAATCCGAGGCGTTCGACTAGGTCCGTGATCGGCAAAACGCCGACATCAAAAACCGCTTTCAGTCTTTGGTAATTGTCGAACGTATCCAGCGAGACGCTGAAAATCTCTGGTAGCCCCAAGCCTTGGCCATCACCCGAGAATTGGATCGAAACGTCTTGCTCCAAACGCTGAAACTCGGCAGAGGCTTCTGCAATCGTTCCGATGGGATTTCGCTCGGGATCAATGACGCGGAATTCGAAATTATTGAACGCCAAGGCCTCGAGCTCAAAGGCTTCTTCGAAAAATTGCAGCCCAACCAGAACATCGCTCAACACAGCATTGGAACGCTCGAGCCACTCTTCAGGGGTCTTTGGCGACGCAGCGGCGCGCACTTCGGGAAGCGGATCACCGGCGAGAGTCCAGCTCGAGGGGCCGGTATTTTGAACCTCAACCCATCCCGACAGGAGATTAGCGTCGAGAAGCTCGACCCGTCCCAATAGAATGTTCCCGGCATCGAGGGTCAACTCAGCGCGCTCGGCAAAGCCAGCCTCTCGTCCGGTATCATCCTTCAAAGACAAACCATTGGCGACAACGAAGACGCGCCGTTCGGCAGGGGACCATTGCAAAGTGAGCTCATCGACGGTGACCGCACGATCGCCGCGAGCGCGCGTAATCGCCTGTTCAACATCATCGCGAAACACGCCCAGCTCGACAGGACCGCTCGCCAACATGAAGGCCAGAATCCCGACTGCCGCCATCACAACTAGTGAAAAGACGCCGAGCGTTTCTAAAATTATGACTTTCGTGGTCTGGCGAACCAAGTCATTTGCTCCATGTAATCAATCTACTGCCTCGCGGCACATCAACCGGGCTCCGTCCCGCCAGACATGAAAGACATGCCATGACAAACCGACCAGAAAAAGGCGATAAGGCGCCAACTGTAACAATTCCAGTCAGCGATGAAGAATCCGTCAATTTGGGCGCTCCGGAGGACAAGGCCCATGTCGTCTATTTCTACCCACGTGACAACACACCGGGCTGCACAACCGAATCTATCGATTTCTCAGCCCGTTTGGCGGATTTTCAGGCTCTAGGTGTGCAAATCATTGGCGTATCGAAAGACAGCCTCAAAAGTCACGCCAATTTCAAAACCAAGAAAGAGCTAACGGTGCGCCTTGCCAGCGATGAGAACGATGATGCGTGCGAACAATTTGGCGTCTGGGTTGAGAAAAACATGTATGGAAAGAAGTATATGGGCATTGAACGCTCGACCTTCTTGATCCTCGCCGATGGGTCGATCGCAGAGCTCTGGCGCAAGGTCAAAGTGAAGGGGCACGCTGAAGCAGTTCTTGAGACAGTCCGTGAGATTTTGTCGACCTGATTCGTCAAATAAAAATACTTTAAGGCGATTTTTACACTCCAACCGTATTTTTCGACCGGAAATACGCAAAAGGGGGCTTTTCGACGGGATCACAATGAGGTTACTGTGACCCATCACCAATCAAGACGACGTTTTCCCCGAGACCAAGTCTTACCCTGCGGATAGGTGCGTAGAATGAAATCGACTGGAAAAGTCTCAGACTTTATACGCCGTGCATTTCCAGAGCGGCAGATTTACCACCGCAGTGGCGGGACGGTTCGCTATTTCACCATTTCTCCACTTCAACAGATTGTTCTGACGTGTGCCGCGGCTGCTCTTGTAGGGTGGTCGCTTTTTGCATCCGCGACTGTAATTTTTGGCGAAAAAGCCATGACGGTCGGAACCGCGTCGACTGAGGTCAATCGTCTTGAACGTTGGGTCCAAGACTTGCGCGCCAAAGAAGCCCTGTCGACCTCGCAACTCGAACAACGGACCGAAGCGTTCCAGGACGCAACGATTGAATTCCAACGCCGACACGAAACGCTCGCAACCATGCTTGAAGCGCTTCAAACCGGCGGCGAGCTAGAGGTTTCAGCGCTAAGGGGAAACTCGGCATCTCTCCTGGTGACGGCCTCGATCGATGAGGCAGACGCTCGGCAATCGCAACGTTTTGCCGAAGTCGAACGCACATTGCCGCAAGTCGGATTGCGAGGCGATGTATCGCGGGTTCGAGCCGAGCAAAATGAGTTCCTGAACGATATTGAAGAAATGGCCGTTGAACGCGCTGAAGCTGCCCGCGGCATTCTCCAGCTGACCAAAGTTGGTGCGGCACGAATTTCAAGCGGCGAAAATATGGGCGGCCCAGAAGTTAGCTTTTCCAGCTTGATGTCGGGTCAGTTCAATACGCCAGAAGAAGAGCGTTTCGCAGTTCGTGTCGCGCAAGTTGCGGCGCGGATGGAAGAAGCACGATACTTTGAGCAGCTCGTCGACAACCTGCCGCTAGCGACGCCGATTGGTATCCCGTCTCGGGTTACCTCCCCGTTTGGAATGCGGATTGACCCGTTCCGGAAACGCCCCAGCTGGCATGGTGGAATCGACATGGGCGCGGGGTGGAATGCCCCCATCGTTGCCGCTGGCCCCGGAACTGTGATATATGCAGGGCGAAAGTCTGGTTATGGCCGCGTTGTTGACGTCGATCATGGCGGGGGTTTCGTGTCCCGTTATGCGCACTTGAACAAGATCATCGCGACGAAGGGACAAGAGGTCGTGATCGGAGATAAGCTCGGTACCATGGGTTCGACCGGGCGCAGCACAGGTCCCCACCTTCACTATGAAGTGCTGTTCCATGGAAAGCAGTATAATCCAGTAGAGTTCATTAAGGCAGGCAAACATGTTCACGAAGACTAAAGGCGATACCCCACCCGGCTTCACTCCCGCACAAGACGCGGTCCGAGGCGCATCTTCAAAAGCGGCATCACGCGTGGGGGCCTCGATCCTTTGTTCTGACGTGGAAATCAAAGGCACCATCAAAACGGGCGGTGCCCTGCAAGTCGACGGCAAGGTCGAAGGCGATATCACAGCCGGTGACATCACGGTCGGATCGACCGGCGAAATCCTCGGTGAAGTGAAAGCCGAAACCCTGCGTGTCAAAGGCAAGATTATCGGCTCTATTCGGTCTCGCCGAGTTGAGCTTGAAACAGGCGCTTCCGTCCAAGGCGATATTTTCCATGCGGCTTTGATCATCCAGCCGGACGCCAATTTCGAAGGCCAAGTGAAACGCGAAGAGAACCCGCTAAAAGAGAGCGCGCCGCAACCTGCTGCAGCGCCTCAGCCAGCGGCGGCCGCGCCAACAACTGGTTTTGTGACAGGCGCGCCTGTCACACCAACAACCGGCACAGCTGGCAACGCTTAACACGCGCGAAAACAAGTTTGAAAGAAGCCGGGTCCTTAGGATCCGGCTTTTTCTATTCAGCCGGCTCCGCCTCGCCCAAGGCGTGTGACAGAGCTGCGCTCAGGAATGGCGTGAGATCGCCGTCCAGCACGCCGCCCGTATCCGACGTCTCGTGATTGGTGCGGAGGTCTTTGACCAATTGATAGGGCTGCAAGACATAAGATCTGATTTGATGGCCCCAGCCGATCTCGGTCTTCGAGTCATGACTATCTTGCGCCGCTTGTTGGCGCTTCTGCAACTCAACTTCATAGAGCCGCGAGCGCAGCATTTCCCAGGCCGTTGCGCGGTTTTGGTGCTGCGAGCGCCCAGATTGGCAAGCCACCGCAATCCCAGTCGGCTCATGGGTAAGCCGCACCGCTGAGTCCGTTTTGTTGACGTGCTGACCGCCTTTGCCTGACGCGCGATACGTATCGGTGCGAACATCCGATGGATTGATCTCAACATCGATCGAGTCATCGATCACTGGCGACACGGCAACAGATGCGAAACTCGTATGCCGGCGCGCAGAACTGTCAAACGGCGAAATCCGAACCAAGCGGTGAACGCCCTGCTCTGACTTGAGCCAGCCATAAGCGTTCTCGCCTTTGATCAAAAGCGTCGCTGACTTGATCCCGGCTTCTTCGCCCTCATGACTTTCAACTTCTTCGACTTTATAGCCAGATTGCTCGGCCCAGCGCACATACATACGGCGGATCATCGACGCCCAGTCTTGGCTCTCGGTGCCGCCAGCGCCAGAATTGATATTCATATAGCAATCATTGCCGTCCGCTTCGCCGGATAGCAGCGCCTCAAGTTCGGCCTTCTCAGCTTTCTCAGCGGCTCGGCGCAGACTTGTTGCAACGTCGGCCAGCATATCCTGATCGCCATCGGCGAGCTCTAACAGCTCCAGCCCGTCAGAGGCTTCGGTCTCAAGCTCGACGACCGTCTGCATGCCGGTTTCAAGCTTTTGCCGCTCCGCCATCAATTTGCGGGCTTCGTCGGGGTCATCCCAAAAATCAGGGCGCTCGGAGAGTGCGTTTAGCTCGTCGAGCCGTTTCGATGCGACGTCCCAGTCAAAGACGCCTCCTCAGCAGCTCAGACGACTGCTTGATTTGTTCCGCGAGGGCGAGAATTTCTGCTGACATGCTTTTCCCTGAAGCTTATCCGATCGGAGGAAATGACGGCGTTTTGCGCTCAGGTCAATAAATGTCCTCGTCAATGTCATCAACAATCACATCCGATTCAATCACCTCGCCGGTCTCTGGATCAATTTGCGGACCGACCGGCGTTGTTGTCTGTCCAAAGATCGATCCATCGCCAGTGCCGGACAGGCTAAGATTGGATGTGCTCGCGAACGCCCGCCCAGGTTCGGTTCCTGGACGGAAGGCTTCGAGGATGATTTCTTGGCTGTCAAACGTAGGGACGCCGCCCGTGGTGGCGTCAACAGAGACGAGACGTACGCCGGGCGGGATCCGGAATGGGATTGGCGCCTCGTCGGCGAGCGCGCGCTCCATAAACTCGGTAAAGATCACACCAGCAACAGATCCGCCGCCTTCGCCCTCACCCAGGGTGCGCGGGGTATCAAACCCGGTCCAAATGCCAACCACGAGATCCGGCGAGAACCCGAAGAATAAGGCGTCGACATAATCATTGGTCGTTCCGGTTTTTCCTGCCAGCGGCTTGCCAACGCGGCGGGCCCGTCGGCCGGTTCCGCGCTCGACCACACCTTCCAGCATATGCACAAGCTGATAAGCGACAATCGGGTCCACCAATTGCTCACGATCGTCGGGAAGCGTCGGAGGCTCCAACCCGTTCCAATCTGTCGCATCACATCCCTCGCACTCGCGTTGGTCATGCTTGTACAGCGTCACGCCGCGGCGGTCTTGAACGCGATCCAACAGGGTTGGCGTCACTTCCTTGCCGCCATTGACCAGCGCCGCATACGCTTTGGACAAACGCCATGGAGAGGTCTCGCCTGATCCCAGCGACATGGCCGGATAAGGCGGTAAGCGGTCATAGATCCCAAACCGTTCAGCGAATTCAGACACGGCCTCCATGCCGATATCGGTGGCGACGCGGGCGGTGACCTGGTTGTAGGATTTTTCCAAGGCAACCCGCATCGTCACTTCGCCATAGCTGAGGCCTTCGGCATAGTTTTCCGGCTTCCAGACCTCGCCTGTATTCTCGTCATAATAGACGTAAGGCGAGTCGAGGATGCGAACCGATGGCGTATAGCCTTGCTCGAGCGCCGCCCCATAAACGAAGGGCTTGAACGATGATCCTGGCTGGCGCCGGGCCTGAGTGACACGGTTAAAAGGGCTCTTAAAGAAAGAATAGCCGCCCATCATCGCGAGCACGCGACCGGTATGCGGGTCGAGCGCAACAATCGCGCCTTCAAGCTCTGGAACCTGTTTCAGCTGCGCCTGCCCCACCGGGACCATTATCGGCTCGATTGGGATTGTGGTCTGATCATCGTCAGCGGCAACGCCTTCGCGGGTTGGCATACTCTCTTCTGGGCTGAGCGCTTGGCGGCTCACTTCAGCGAGTACCACATCGCCTGCCCGTAAGCCGGTTTGATCGCCGCCGCGAACATAGGTTTTTGCCCATTCGACGTCCTCAGCTGGAATGCCGATCTTCGCGCCATCCCCAAGCAAAAGCTCCGCACCATCATCAGAAAGACTGATCACCATCGCGCGCTCCCAAGAGCCGTATCCGCCAGGCAGCGTCACGCCATTCAGCTGCTCAAGCACATCTTCTGAGCGTGGATCAACCGCGGTGATCGGTCCGCGATAATCGTATCGCCGATCATAAGTTTCGAGGCCGATTTGCAGCGCTTCTTGAGCCGCCAATTGAAGCTTGGTGTCAATTGTTGTGCGGATCGATAGCCCGCCCTGCTCAAGCTCTTCTTCGCCATAAAGATCAATCAGCTGTTTGCGCAGCTCTTGGACGAAATAGGTCGCTGCGGCATATTCAGGCCCATACAGGCGGCGGGTTGTATTGAGCGGTTTCGCTTTTGCTTCGGTCGCTTCTTCTTCGGTAATATAGCCGTTCTCGGTCATCCGGTTCAGCACATAGTTACGGCGCTGAAGCAAGCGTTCCGGATTGGTATATGGGTTCACCCGACCCGGGAATTTGGGCAGCGACGCCAAGACCGCAGCTTCTGAATAATCCAGTTCAGGCAGCGACTTGTTGAAATAGTTGAGCGCCGCAGAGCCGACACCATAAGAGCGGCCGCCGAGGTAAATTTCATTCAAATAGAGTTCGAGGATGTGCTCTTTGCTGAACGCCGCTTCCATGCGGCGAGCAATGATCAGCTCTTTGGCTTTGCGGACAATGGTTTGATCACGTGTCAGCAAGAACACTTTCGCGACTTGCTGGGTGATCGTTGATCCGCCCTGCAATCCGCCGCTGCCGGTCAGGCGGTTGCGCGCGGAATTAATCACCCCTCGCAGCATGCCGACATAGTCGACGCCGCCATGTTCAAAAAATTTCTTATCTTCCGCTGAAACAAAAGCGTGGATGACGTGTTCCGGCATTGCTTCGAACGGAATGAAGACGCGGTGCTCATCGGCAAACTCATAGATCAGCGTGCCATCGCCGGCATGAACACGCGAGGTGACCGGCGGGTTATATTCCGCGAGCTGCTCAACCGAGGGAACGGTCCGACCGAGCGCGGCCATCCAAATCATGAAGGCGATAATCGCCAAGATTCCCAACACAAACCCGGTACCGACGGTCCAAAACAGAACCCGCCAGGTCAATACATGCTGTTTGAAGGTGGCCCACATAGTCCGCTCTCTCACGTATTATCTCACAGCGTGCTGATTCCACGCTTTCACGGCGAGACTAAGGCGGTTCTGGACCTTCGAAAAGGCGCCGCGTCAGTTGCTTGCGAATAATAAATCTTGGCGATCAAAATAGGCGTCGATGGCGCGCTTGATCGCTTCAGCGGATTTCCGCCGCCCGCGCTCTGATTTCAGCCGTTTCGCATCGGCGCGATTGGTCAGAAAACCAATCTCCACCAGGACAGCAGGTACATCTGGAGCCAGCAAGACAAAAAAGTTCTGGCGGCGATGCGTATTGCGCAAAAGCGGCCCAGCTTGTTTGAGTTCCGGAACCAGGAATTCGGCGAAAATCTCAGAATTCGATTTGGTCTCGCGCACGGTCAGATCCTGCAAAATGTCTGACACTTCGTCAGAGGTGCCGTCCTCGAACGGCATATTCCAGCCAAATCGCTTTGCGGTCTTGTCGATCCGCGCCTCGCCACGGGTCGAAATCGTATAAACAGAGGCCCCGCTGACCGTTGGCTTTCCAGCGGCATCAGCGTGGACTGAGATAAACAGGTCAGCACCCCAATTGCGCGCCATGGTGACCCGATCTTCGTGCTCGACATAGACATCGGTTTCGCGCGTCAGTTTCACGACATAACGGGAGTCTCGCTCGATCAGGTTTTTCAGCTTCAGCGAGGTCTTCAGCACAATGTCAGCTTCCTCATCCCCGGTCACAGCAATCGCGCCGGGGTCTTTGCCGCCATGACCTGGATCGATGACGATCACCCGCCGCTGCTGCGCAGCCATCTTCATCAGCGCGCCAAATCCGGCTGGTTTCGCAGAGGGCGATTCTGGGCGCACAGAGGAGCTTGGTGTTTCAGCGAGCGTGATCGGTTGAGACGATGGCGCCAGCGTTTCAGCTTCGGCCACAGCGAACCGATCAGCTTCAAATCGCGCAAACCGGGTTGCATCCCGCCGCGCCGCCGATTGAAACCGCGCCAGGGAAACGCCAGACAGATCGAGAATGTATCGATAAAGCTGCTCGCTGCCTGATGGCGGCAGGTCGATCTCGCGCATAATCATCATCGGTTGCTCTAACTCGAAAATGATCCGATCCGTATCCAATGTGTACGCAAACACGCCGCCCGTCGGTTCGGCAAAGAACGGGGTCGGCGCCAGTAGGAAAGTCTCCGGCACCATTTCGATGAGCAGTCCATCATCGGTCTCTCGCAAGAACACATCTGGGCGGATTTGGCTTTGGGAAGTGATGGTGATGCGGGTGAACTCGCCATCACCTGCAACGCCGACAGATTGCACCTGTGCGACCCCGAACAGGGGTACAAAGGCGGCTAATATTGCCATGTAGAAAAGAGTCAGCAATCGCATCAAAAGGCTTTGTTCCACCACGCTCTTAGGCGCTTTATTATCCCAATGTTTCTATTTTGTGTAATCCCATAGCGATGAACACGAGATGATGCTTCACCTGGTTCCGTGTTTAGGAAGGGACCACAAATGTCATACCAAATCGCTAAAATGAGTCTCGCTGCTGGCATATTCATGACCGCATACGCTCCCCTCGCTGCCGCGGATGATCACAGGCATGCGATGACGATTTACAATGACGCATCGAACGATGGTTACCTCTCATTTGGGCAAACCGATGGCATTGGCGATAAAATCGTCTGGCACTCTGATATGCAAACGGAGACGGGTGAAGCGATTGGTGTCGGCTCTGGACATTGCACCCAACTCGACGCGGACAAGAACTTCTTCTGCTCGTTCACGATCGCAATCGATGGGCGCGGCATCTTCGCGGGACAAGGCGTTCAGCAAACAGAACCAGCCCCTTCGAACTACCCCATCACCGCAGGAACGGGTGAGTTCGAAGGCGCCACGGGCACAATGATCTCGAAGCCGGTCGAGGATCGGGCGCGCTTCGTCTATGAGATAAGCTATCGCCTTCCCGAGTGATAAGGCTCTAAACAAGCGGCATCGCCCTTAAACACGTCAGGCGAGAAAAGCGCACCGCGTGTATTCTACAAAATAAAAGCCCCGGTCGTTTCCCAAGCGAAACAAGAAACATCCGCATGCCCGCATTTTGGGTCTTTTAATTCAGTGCCAAAGGGGGCATGTAGGATTCACGCTCAGAAATGAGCCCAAACAGGATCCCCGAAAGGCGGGTGAACAGGCCTAACCCCCTGCACTATCGCCGATACGGAACGGATAATATGAGCTTACAGGTCGCAAAATTCAGAACCGAGAGCCGCTCTATGGATAGAGCTGGCCGGGCTGGTTTGCTGCCTGTCCCTAATCACAATTTTACTGGCGCGTATCGCCATCGCTCGCATGACAACCGAGCCTTAGCGCCGCCAGTCCACAAGGCAGCTTACAATGAGCAAAACTATGCTGATCGACGCGGTCCACCAGGAAGAGACCCGTGTCGCCCTCGTCAACAAAGGACGTGTCGAGGATTTTGATTTTGAAACAACTGGCAGCGAACAATTAAGAGGCAATATCTATCTCGCGAAAGTCACGCGCGTAGAGCCCTCTTTGCAAGCCTGTTTCGTCGAATATGGCGGCAACCGCCATGGCTTCCTCGCTTTTAGCGAGATTCATCCTGACTATTATCAATTGCCGCAAGCTGATCGTGAGGCGCTCCTCGAAGAGGCCGCGCGTGAGGCAGAAGCCGCAGCCGATGATGATATCGACGATGATGACGACGATACCGATCTCGATGACGACTCCGATGATGACGAGACTGAGCTAGACGCCGAAGACACTGACGAAGAGTCAGATGACGCGGATGATAGCGAGTCAGAGACAGACGCAGAAACCGAAGACGACGCAGAATCTAAGGAAGAGGAGTCCGACGAGGACGCTTCAGAAGACGCAGCTGACGCCGAAGCAGATGCGGATGCGGACTCGGACGAAAAAGAAAAAAAGAAGCCGCGCGCGAAAGCCGAACATCGCCGCCGCGGGGCCCGCAAATCGCGTGGCACCTCGATCACCCGTCGCTACAAAATCCAAGAAGTCATCCGGCGGCGCCAGGTCCTTCTGGTTCAGGTTGTCAAAGAAGAACGCGGCAATAAAGGCGCAGCTCTCACGACGTATCTCTCGCTCGCCGGTCGCTATTCGGTGCTGATGCCCAACACGCCTCGCGGCGGCGGCATCTCTCGGAAAATCCCGAACGGCAATGATCGCAAGCGTTTGAAAGCGGTTATGGACGATCTACAAGTGCCCAAGGGCATGGGCCTCATCGTTCGCACAGCTGGCGCCAAACGGACCAAGTCCGAAATCCGGCGCGACTATGATTATCTGCAAAAACTGTGGGCCAAGATCCGTAGCAAAACTCTCGAATCCGTGGCGCCTGAACGCATTCATGAAGAAGGCGGGCTGGTGCACCGCGCCATGCGCGACATGTTCGATCGCGAGATTGAAGAAGTCGTTGTGCAAGGTGATCGGGCCTATCGCGAAGCGAAAGATCTCGCGAAAACGCTGATGCCGACCCAGGCAAAGAAAGTGAAACGCTGGACAGCCGCGGCGCCCCTCTTCGTCAAAGAAGGCGTTGAAGATCAGCTCGACTCCATCTTCTCACCGACGGTTCAAATGAAGTCTGGCGGCTATTTGGTCATCAACCAAACCGAAGCCTTGGTCGCCATCGATGTGAACTCTGGTAAATCCACCAAAGAGCGCAATATCGAACAGACCGCTCTGCACACCAATTTGGAAGCCGCCGAAGAAGCTTGCCGCCAAATGCGCCTACGTGACCTTGCCGGTCTCGTCGTGATCGACTTCATCGATATGGACGAGAACAAGAATAATCGCGCCGTCGAGAAGAAGATGAAAGAGGCGCTGAAGCTCGATCGAGCGCGTGTTCAAAACAACCGTATCTCGCAGTTCGGCCTGATGGAAATCTCTCGCCAGCGCCGCCGAGCTGGTGTTCTACAGGCGACCTCCGAGAAGTGCGAATCCTGTGACGGCACCGGCCGTCGCCGCTCCATTCCATCCTCAGCCCTGCAATTGCTGCGCGCGGTTGAAGCGCGGGCAGCCAATGGCGGTCTGCGCGGCATCACCGTCACGGCCCCGACAGATGTTGCGCTCTATCTGCTCAACTCCAAACGCGATCAGATCTCTGCGATTGAAGAGGAGGTCGGCTACACAATCGCAATCAAATCATCGGCTACGATGATCCCTGGCGATTTTGAAATTGATGCTGACAAGTCTTCAAGCGGCCGTCGTCGCCGTCAAAAATTCAATCGCGCCGACTTCCTTGAAGGGGATGAGGACGATCACCTGCTCCCTGACGCGGAAGAGGATGAAGACGAAGATCAAATCGAGTCTGAAGCCACATCCGAAGAAGATGGCGAGGACGCGGGCGGCAAACGCAAACGTCGCCGCCGCGGCCGTCGCGGGGGCCGTCGCCGCCGCAAAGATAATGAGGCTCTGGATCCAGGCGCCCCGCCATCAGATGGCGGCGCGCTATTGGACGGATTGGCGGTGTCCTTCACCAATCTGCTAGGCGAAGAGCCCGATGATCTTCCTGAAGCCAGCGAAGGCGGCCTAGAAGCCAAACCCGTCGCGGTGCCAGAAGCTCGCAGCGCTGAGCCAGCGACCGAAACTAAAGCCGCAGACGAAACAGCCGAAGACGAGCCGAAAGAGGGCAAAAAGCGCCGTCGCCGCCGCCGCCGCAAACGCAAGAGCGACGAAGCCGCGCCAGTGGCAGAGACTGAAGCAGGCGCAGACACGGAGGCCGCAGACGCTGCGGAAACACCCGCAGAGGCCGAGCCAGCACCTACCCCGGAAGAGCCGCCAATCAAGCTCGTGGAAGACCCAGCCCCTGCCGAAACACAGGCAGAAGCTGAACCAACCGCAAGCGAACCGGCGCCTGAACCCGAAATGGCATCTGAGGCCCCCACCGGACCGATCGCCACTGAACCAGTCCTGGAAACCACCGCGAAACCAAAAAAGAAAAAACGCGGCTGGTGGTCCCGCTAGGCGCGAGTCGCTTGGTTGGGTGTGGGCGTTGTGGTGACTGAGACGGTCTGGCTTTGGGGCTGGAGCGGATATGCCGATTGTTTGTTTCCGGTCAGGCTTCAATATCATTCTCGCTAATTTCCAACTCACCGAGCCGAATGCCGTGTAAACACTTAGCGCTGTAATTTCTGCACAAGAGAAGCTCTATTGAGACGGAGGCGAGACGATCGAAGAACGGGAAGATCGATTGGGCGCGTTAGACGCTTCAATTCCGGGCGGATTGCCCCGTCGCGGTGCCCCATCATCGATCGGAATTTTAAGTTGGCCCTCAGCCAATTGAACTTCGATGTTGAGGAGTTATACCGTCACCTCGAGACAGGGTCATGTTGACGGCCCTGATTCAGATCATGCACAATCTTCGAAGCATCTGCATATCGTCGCTATGAAAATGTCCTCTACATGGGATCTACTTCGACAGGAACGCATCTATATCTTCTTCCATGAGTCGCTGATAGACTTGAGCGACCATAGCGACGTCATCGCGCGAAGGTCTGGTGATATGCGTTTCGGTCGGGAGGCATTCGGAAGGCGCATCATCTCGGTACCATTCCGTTGCAAATTCATAGCGCATAATAGACTTTGGGTCGAAATCAGTTAGAGCAAGATCGTTGCTTTGCTCCATTCGCTCCAGATTAAACTCTGCGTCTGCACGAGACCAAAAGTTGGGGGCGTGTTCCAAAAGTGTCAGGACACCAGGTCGATTGCCGCGACCATCGCGCACTGCTTTTTGCGCGTCATCAAGCGTAAGTTCGTATCCCACATCATCCTCAAGCCTGAGAGCGCCACCGCAGTCGCTGGTCGGGTGCTGATGTTCATGTCGCAATCCAAGCGCGTGCCCAAATTCGTGATAAACTATCTTTTTCCAATCGGCCGGTAGTGGCGAATAACCATGAAAACCTTCAAGGTTCATGGAAGCGACGTGCGGAGGAGTTAAGACCGGATTGGTGCTATCAGTCCCGATCATCGACCAATAGCCTAACCCTGGTTCGAAACTGATTCGAATATCCGCAGCATAGGTCGTGTCCTCGTGCGTCCAGGTATGGAACACGAATCCGTCTGCTTCATCTGTTCCGAAATCGAAGTTGAGGGCGCCCCTAATTCGATAAGGATCGAAAAAACCTCGTTTAGGCCTGTGCGCGTCAGTCTGCTCATTTGTCAGATTGGCCCAATCTTGCGCGACACTCATGATCTCCCGCCGGACTGCTGGTGAACCTCCGTTAAAGGCGACGCGAATGGGTCGAAGGTAGGTCCCGCGATAGGCTCTCTCGGTCGAAAGCGCGGTGGGTTGCCCGGGCTCATCGGGTACACAAATTTCCAGTGCCGTACCTTCATCAAGGTCCGCTGAGAACCCCCGCGGACACCGCTCGCTTCCTTTCAAGAACGGTGTTCGATTCAGGCATTTATGCAATTCTCGCTCGGCGGATCTCAACCGACTCGACCGATAATTGTTTGAGCGTCGAACATCGGCCCGTTCCTTCACAGCTCTCGGGCTGAACTCGCCTGACATGCCTTCAATGAAGGTTTTGTCTAATGGAGCATCCGAAACAATCAGGGGAGTTTCGGTTAATCCGTCTTGTTGTTTAAGCTCACGAATATGGGCTTCTGCGCGTTTTGGCTCCGCTGTCTCAAGCAACAGCGGCTCCAATTCATCCACACGCGCCTGATAGTCAGCGTGACAGGTCGACTTCCATTCATCCGCTAGTTGAAACGGCTGAGCTGGTGGTTCAGCCGACGTATCGGCATACCCCGCCCCAATCAGCAACAGACCAGCGATCCAGACCAGATAAGCGCGAAATCTCATTTGCACTATTTCTCCCAACACTCATGGCGTCATCCGAGGGTCGTAGAGACTCTCGATGATCGGTTAAGGTGATTGGTGTTTAACCCGCGGTCAATCGATGGACGCGAAAACTGATCTGCCAAATCGCCAGTAAATCTCTTATTTTAGAAATTATTGTGACAATTGAGGCTCAGTCGGCGACCGCTTTGACGCCGAGATCGGAGAGCCGGGCCCCTCCGGCAGCTGGCTCTCGGACCAGCGCGACGCGCCTTCCCGGATAACAAATTGACCTTCGCGCCAAGCAGCCTCCCCACTCCAAAACAAAAACTCCCTTGACCCCGGCCTGTGGATTTCATATGTGCGCCCCTGACAAGTAAGCGAACCACGACGAGCTTTTCGGAGCTGTCAGTACGGGGGAGCCCAACTGTCTTCTCTTTCAATGTCGGTTTCGTGCCGATCTTGCTTTGCGAGGATACTTGGATGACTCATCCCCTGAAGGGCGCCTGCCCACCGATTCCAGTCCCACTGATCAAGCGCATTGATGTTGCGTTTGACACCACCACTGTGCACAGGACTTTTGCCAAGGACGCTGATTATATGGCGGCCGTGGCTGAACTTATAAGGCCGTAGCGGGCCACTTGCCCGCCTCATTCCGACTGAGCCGGATGGTCGTGTCAACGAGCATCTGTCCCTGATCCTTCCAGGCGATCTTCGCCTCGTTTTCGGAAATCCTGTCCTTATGTTTCGTTCACATTCCTCGCGCCTTGCGCAACCTGCTCTTCTTCCAGATTTCGACCGCCCATTCGGTCTGCCCGCCTTCAACTCGGTTGAATCGGCCTTGGATGCCTATGAAGGCGATGACGCCGTCTATGCGCTGTATCCGCAGCGGATCGCCGCGGCGACTGATCTGTTTTTGAACCATTTTCCCGGCAAGACGCTCTATGCCGTGAAAGCCAATCCGCACCCGGCGGTTCTGAAAATCCTATGGGCCAGCGGCTTGCGCGGGTTCGATGTCGCCTCCATCCGTGAGGTGGATATGGTGCGGGAGGTTTGCCCGGACGCTGAGCTCTATTTGATGCATCCGGTGAAGTCCCGGCGCACCATTCGCCACGCTTATGAAGCCGGTGTACGACATTTTGCGTTCGATTGCGCCGCAGAGCTCGGGAAGATCCTGGTCGAGACTCAAGACGCCGAAGACTTGCATCTGCATTTGCGCCTCGCGCTGCCGAAAGGCGGCTCGGCCTCGATGCCGCTTGATGGCAAATATGGCGCGGCATTCGACGAGGCCGTGGAACTATTGCGCAGCGCGCGGCCAGTCACAGCAAAACTGGGCGTTTGTTTTCATGTCGGCAGCCAGTGCATGGATCCTGCCGACTATATCCAAGCGCTGTCTTACGTTCATGGCCTGCTCGAGACGGCCCAAGTTCGCATCGACAGCCTCGATTGCGGCGGCGGGTTCCCGGTCGCTTATCCAGGCATGACCCCGCCCCCGATGCAGGATTATTTCGACCGAATCGAGAAAGGCCTCCATATTTTCGGCTTTGAAGAGCTCGAAATCATTGGTGAACCGGGTCGTGCGCTTTGCGGTGAAGGCGGCTCAACTTTGGCACGGGTCGAGCTTCGCAAAGGCCAAGATCTGTATCTCAATGAAGGCTCGTATGGGTCGCTGTTTGATGCCGCCCAGTGTGCTTGGAAATATCCAGTGCGTTTGCACCGCGACGGCGAGGCCAGCGAAACAATGGACGCGTTTCGGTTCTTCGGCCCAACATGCGACAGCTTGGACGTGATGGCTGGGCCCTTCACCCTGCCCGCAGATATCCGGGAGGGTGATTGGATTGAGATCTGTCATCTCGGCGCGTATGGGCAAGCGATGGCGACAGACTTTAACGGCTTCCAATCGGACACGACGGTCGCCATTCTGACATAAGCCGCTATCTCTGCTATCGGGACACAAATCTCAGGAGCCCTGACCGCATGAGCGATACGTCAAAGCACAAAGCCGCAATGCAGAAATTGCAAGCGGAGCAAAAGCGCAAAACCGATGAGGCGCGAGATCCCGATCGCGGTTTGATCTTGGTCCATACCGGTCATGGCAAAGGCAAGTCATCCTCAGCTTTCGGTGTTATCATTCGCGCGCTCGGTTGGGGGCAATCGGTTGGCGTTGTCCAATTCATCAAGGGCAAATGGATCACCGGCGAGCGCCAATTCTTCAAACGCCTCGGTGAGGTCGATTGGCACACAATGGGCGATGGCTTCACTTGGGATACCCAAGACAAAGACAAAGACGTGGAAGCGGCGACCGCTGCATTCGCAAAGGCGCGCGAAATGATGGCGAGCGGCGATTATGATCTCATCGTCTTGGACGAGATCAATATCGCGCTGCGCTATGATTATCTTACCGTCGACGCCGTTCTGGAAGGATTGGACGCGAGGTCAGACAAGACGAGCGTTGTTCTAACCGGCCGAGATGCCAAGCCTGAGCTTTGCGATTATGCCGACTTGGTCAGCGAAATGCGGGAAATCAAACACCCATTCAAAGCCGGCATAAAGGCGCAACGCGGCATCGATTTCTAACGCGCTCCGTGCGCCCTGCTCAGTTTGACAAAGCCTCAGGGCTCGCGCATGACTCATCACAGATGGTGCTGCCTTAGTCGGCGGCTAAGAGGGAAGCCGGTTTAAATCCGGCGCTGTACCCGCAACTGTCAGCCAGGAGCTGATGGCCACAATGCCACTGAGAGACTTGATCTTGGGAAGGCGGCCAAAAGCGCAGATCGGTGAGCCAGGAGACCTGCCATCGCGTCGTTCGTCCGGAGGCCGGGAAGAGTCTCAGCGGTCGGGAAGGTTTCGCACCTCTCCTTTGAAACGACACTTGAGTTTGGGCCGGTTGCCGGAAGCGCGGCAACACCAATGGCCTTGATGTCGTTTAATTCGGGATTGCCCGATGGAGAGTATGCTATGTCCGCAAAAGCCCTGATGCTTCAAGGCACTGGTTCCGATGTCGGAAAATCGGTTTTGACCGCTGCGCTGTGCCGATTGGCGAAGAGACGCGGGCTAAGTGTGGCGCCGTTCAAGCCGCAAAACATGTCCAACAATGCCATGGCCTGCGCGACCGGCGGCGAGATTGGGCGCGCGCAAGCTTTGCAAGCCCGCGCGGCGGGCGTCGAACCAAACACAGACATGAACCCCGTTCTGCTAAAGCCGCAAACCGATCGTGCGGCGCAAGTCGTGCTTCAAGGCAAAGCGCTGACGACGATGGAAGCCATGGAATATATGGCCGAACGCGCCTCGCTGATGGGCGCTGTGATACAGAGCTTCTCACGCCTGTGCGACACGCATGACTTGGTCCTGGTTGAAGGCGCCGGCAGCCCGGCTGAGGTCAATTTACGGGCTCGCGACATTGCGAATATGGGCTTTGCGCGGCGCGCTAATGTTCCGGTCTGCATGATCGGCGACATTGATAAAGGCGGTGTGATTGCGAGCCTAGTTGGTACGCAAAACGTCTTGTCGCCGGAAGATGCCGCGATGATTAAAGGCTTTATCATCAACAAGTTCCGCGGCGATGCGAGGCTTTTCGATGATGGGGTCGATTTCATTCAAGCCCGAACAGATTGGCCCTGCTTCGGCGTCGTTCCATGGTTGCGCGCAACAGCGCAGCTTCCCGCAGAAGATGCGGTCGTATTGGAGAAGCAAACCACCGCACATTCTGGCCGGATCAAGATTGTGGCGCCGATGTTCTCGAGGCTCGCAAATTTCGATGATGCGGACCCTCTGCGACTAGAGCCAAATGTCGACTTTGAATGGATCCCACCAGGCCACCCTATTCCGCTGGACGCAGACCTGGTCATCTTGTTCGGCACCAAATCCACGATCGGGGATCTCGCTTTCCTTAAAGCCCAGAAATGGCATCACGACATTATTGCTCACGCGCGTTCCGGTGGGCATGTGCTCGGCATTTGCGGCGGGTATCAAATGCTTGGCGGCTTGATCAAGGATCCGAACGGTTATGATGGCGCGCCTGGAATTGCCAAGGGCTTGGGCCTGCTCGATGTGGAAACCGAAATGACGGGCGCTAAACATGTGGCGCAAGTGCTCGCGGCATCGGCGCAAACCGGCGAACCAATCTCTGGGTATGAGATCCATTCGGGGCGCACCGCCGGTCCAGATGCGGCGCGTCCGTTTTCTCACATCGGCGACCGCCCCGAAGGCGCGACATCCGCAAATGGCAGAATTCAAGGCACCTATCTCCATGGCGCGTTTTCAGACGACACGTTCCGCCAAGCCTGGCTGTCACGATTGGACGCCCATATGTCGAGCAAGCTCAATTACGAAGCCGCGGTCGATATCGCTTTGGACGAACTCGCAGACGGGGTTGAGAGCGCTTTGGATGTAGATGCACTCTTCGCTCTGGCTCAGTGTCCCAAGATCGGATCCTAAACCGTTTCAATCATCCCACTGCTGCTCAAAGAATAGAATTGCTTGACCATGCGGAGGGCGTGACACCTAATTTCCAGAAAATTGAGGAGCGGGCTCATGAGCGATACTGATTTTAACGGCAAGAACGTCCTGGTTGTGGGCGGCACCAGCGGCATCGGCAACGGCATCGCTCATGCTTTTCGAGACCGCGGCGCCACCGTCGAAGTTTGGGGCACACGCGCTCGCGCAGAAGACTATAGTGCCGCAGATGGGTCTGATCTGACAGGCCTGACCTATCAGCAAGTCGATGTGGGGTCCCCCAATGCGATCACGGCGGCGACCTTGCAAATCGGGACGCTCGATGTCTTGGTCCTGTCGCAGGGCATCGTTGCTTACAAACGCGCGGAGTTTGAGCGCGAAGGCTGGGATAAAGTCATGGCCGTCAATCTCGATAGTCTCATCCATTGCAGCGAAAAGTTCCGGCCTGACCTCAGCGAACGCCAAGGCTCAATCATCATTATCAGCTCGGTCTCTGGTGTCCGCGCAAATATCGGAAACCCGGCCTATGCCGCCTCGAAAGCTGGCGCTATCAGCCTGACAAAATCGCTCGGTCAGGCCTATGCGCGGGACGGAATTCGGGTCAATGGCGTGGCGCCGGGCCTCGTGGATACAAAGCTCACAAAAGTCACGACCGATAACCCTGATCGGTTGAAAGGCGCCTTGCGAACTATCCCGCTTCGCCGGGTTGGACAGCCGGAAGAGATTGCCGGTGGCGTGCTATTTTTGGCCTCGCCCCTGGCGTCTTATGTCTGCGGACAGACCATTTTTGTCGATGGCGGCATGACGCTCTAGGCTCGGGTCGAAACTAGACGCTTTTCACGTTGCCGCTTTGCTCGAGAAACCATTGATAAGTCTGCTCAAGGCCTTGCTTCAGCGGAATGGACGCGCTCCATCCCAGCTTTTGAAGCTTTGACACATCCATCAGTTTTCGCGGGGTGCCATCGGGCTTGGAGCTGTCGAATACGAGTTCACCTGAATAGCCCGTAACCGCCATCATCGTTTCGGCGAGTTCACGGATCGTACAGTCCACGCCGGAGCCAACATTTATGTGCGACAGCATCGGATCGGAATGTTCCGCATAGGTCGCCGGATCTAAATCCATTACATGCATGCTGGCTGCTGCCATATCATCCACATGTAAGAATTCTCGCATCGGCGTGCCGCTGCCCCAGACTGTGACGGCTGGGTCTTTCGCCTCTGCAGCTTCGTGAAAGCGGCGCATGAGCGCAGGAACGACATGACTGTTCTCAGGATGAAAATTATCGCCTGGCCCATAAAGATTGGTCGGCATCACCGATCGATAATCGCGCCCATATTGCCGCGCATAACTCTCACACAATTTGATCCCAGTGATCTTTGCAATGGCATAGGGTTCATTCGTCGGCTCGAGCTTGCCGGTCAAAAGCGCGTCTTCTCGCATCGGTTGTTCAGCGTGTTTCGGGTAGATGCAAGATGACCCCAAGAAGAGAAGATTCTGAACATCAGACACATGTGCGGCATGGATGATGTTCGTCTCTATCATTAGATTTTCATAAAGAAATTCAGCGGGGTAAGTGTTGTTGGCGTGAATGCCGCCCACCTTCGCCGCAGCCAGATAGACTTGATCAATTTTCTCCGACGCGAAGAAGGCGCGAACCGCGGTCTGGTCGGTCAAATCCAGGTCTTGGCGCGACCGCACGATGATCTCGCCGGCGCCATCTGCTTCGAGTTTGCGGACCAAGGCTGAGCCAACCATGCCGCGATGGCCTGCAACATAAATTCTGGGACCAGCAGGCATCTCGCTATGTTTCCGTCGCTACTGGCACGTCATAGCCGTGCGCCTTCAAAAAGGCGTGGCGCTGGGCGTCTTTCAAATCAGCCGCGACCATTTCGGCGCACATTTCTTCGACGGAAATTTCGGGCTCCCAGCCGAGTTTAGACTTGGCTTTCGATGGATCCCCGAGCAGCGTTTCGACTTCAGCGGGGCGGAAATAACGCGAGTCGACTTCAACAATCCGGTCACCGACAGAAACCGATGGTGCTTTGTCGGATGTTACCTCTTCGACGATGGCGTATTCTTTAACGCCCTCTCCTTCAAAGCGGAGTGTGATCCCGAGCTCTTGAGCGCTCATTTTCACGAAATCGCGGACGGAAATTTGTCGGCCCGTGGCGATCACGAAATCCTCGGCCTCATCCTGCTGGAGCATCATCCACTGCATGCGGACATAGTCTTTCGCATGCCCCCAATCGCGCAAAGCATCCAAATTCCCTAGATACAAACAGCGCTCTAACCCTTGAGCGATATGCGACAGACCACGGGTAATCTTGCGGGTCACAAAGGTCTCGCCGCGCCGCGGGGATTCGTGATTGAACAAGATGCCATTGCACGCATACAGCCCATAAGCCTCGCGATAATTCACGGTGATCCAATACGCATAAAGCTTCGCCACCCCATAAGGCGAGCGCGGATGGAATGGCGTTGTTTCGCTTTGCGGGGTCTCTTTCACGAGGCCATAGAGTTCGGACGTCGAGGCTTGATAGAACCGGGTTTTGTCTTCGAGTCCTAAGAACCGGATGGCCTCGAGCAATCGCAATGTCCCAATCGCGTCCACATCGGCCGTGTACTCAGGTGCCTCAAAGCTCACCGCGACATGGCTTTGCGCGCCAAGATTATAGACTTCATCGGGCTGCACTTCTTGCATCAAGCGCGTCAGGTTTGATGTGTCTGTCAGGTCTCCATAATGGAGCACAAAGCGCTGATTATCAGTGTGCGGGTCTTCATAGATATGATCGATACGCTGAGTATTGAAAGAAGACGCACGCCGCTTCAATCCGTGAACTTCGTAGCCCTTTTCCAGCAAGAGCTCCGCAAGATAGGATCCATCTTGCCCCGTTGTTCCAGTAATCAATGCGCGCTTCATCGTGATTTCAACTCATCATCTATTGCCGCAATCAATGGTCTAGCTCGTGCGTTGGAGCAAGTCATCAAAGTAAGCGATCGTCTTCTTCAGCCCGTCCCGCAATTCGACGCTCGGCGCCCAATTCAGTTGAGACTTGGCGCGCGTAATATCCGGCTGGCGTTGCCGCGGATCGTCTTGAGGCAGCGGTTTGTTGACGAGCTTTGAACGCGATCCCGTCAGCTCCACCACATGTTCGGCAAGTTCCCGAATGGTGAACTCGCCAGGATTGCCGAGATTGATCGGCCCGGTCACCCCGTCGCCGCTCTCCATCAATTGGATCAAGCCATCGACGAGATCATCGACATAGCAGAAACTGCGCGTCTGCTGACCGTCGCCATAAAGCGTAATGTCATCGCCTTTCAGCGCCTGAACAATAAAATTGGAGACGACGCGGCCATCATTAGGATGCATGCGAGGCCCATAAGTATTGAAGATCCGCGCGACTTTGATATCGAGCGCGTGCTGGCGGTGATAGTCGAAGAATAGGGTTTCTGCGCAGCGCTTGCCTTCATCGTAACAAGAGCGCGGTCCGATCGGGTTCACATTGCCCCAATAGCTCTCTTCCTGCGGATGCACATTCGGGTCACCATAGACTTCAGACGTGGAGGCCTGGAGAATGCGCGCCTGTGTGCGTTTGGCTAGACCGAGCATATTGATCGCGCCATGTACCGACGTCTTGGTCGTCTGCACGGGATCAAATTGATAATGGATCGGGCTCGCCGGACAGGCCAAATTATAGATTTGATCCACCTCAACAAAGAGCGGGAAAGTTACGTCATGGCGCAGCAGCTCAAACCGCTTATCATCCAATAAATGCGAGATGTTTGAGCGTGCGCCAGTGAAAAAATTGTCGACGCACAGAACTTCATACTCCTTTTCGAGGAGTTTTTCGCAAAGATGGCTACCAATAAAGCCCGCGCCACCGGTCACCAAAACGCGGTTGATGAGGTGCATAATGATTGTCTCCGGTCTCGCGCAAACATAGGGCCTGCGGCAGCGTTGGCCTGCTATATACCAACAGCCAGGAGAAAAGCTAATCTTACCTGATGTGTCCTCTGCAGTTCGCCTGCGCGGCTATTGAGGCGTGAGATAAGCCGGCCCTGTTTCGATGGGGTGGCAAGTCGCCGCCAAAACCAAGGAAACCTGATTTTCAGCGCCTGGCATCGAACCGACCATCATCCGCGTCATTGAAAGCCCCGTCGCGCTAACCGTTACCGAACCGCCAGATAGCGAATGAAAACTCGCCTGCCCGCGATAGCCCTCAAACTTCTGCGCCTGATCTTGTCCAGGATCCAAAATGTGCAGACTGAGCGGGCGCTGCTTACTTTTCTGCGGCAAGCAATAGACTTCACAGGCCTGGATACGCACTTGAAATCGGGCGGGAGGTTCGGTCCAAACACCATGAGAGGCGAGCTGCGGGGCGGCATAATACGCTTCCTGCGTCGCGCAGAGATAATCGCGATTGATTTGGAACACTTCGCTGTTCGCAGCAGCCTGTCCAACCAAGCTGGCCGCGACCGCAATACAAAGTCCTAAACGCATGATCGTTTCCACTACAACGAGGTAATTCAGAGCCTGAAATATCGACGTTTTGGGTGAACAAAACACTACCTAGAGCTGAATTTCGGACGCTATTCTTGGCGCGGCTCCCCCGGCAGACGGTCAAAGTCGCGCTTCCATTGGATCGCGACTTTCGGCCCGAGCTCAGGATCGACTTCGGCATCAACTTCAACATTGCTCAGCGGCGTCCATTCCAGCGCAACCGCTGGCGCCCCGGTCGCGCCTGACTCGATCTCAAGATACACATCATCAGCAAGGTATTTGCCTGTGGAAAGCGTCGCTTGGCCCTCATCATCGAATCCGAAATCCAGCCGATCAAGGCCGGTGGCATCTTGCAATTCTCCGGTTAGGCTGAACGCGTCACCGCCCGCAAGCTGAGCCGCTGCGCCTGCGAGTTGCGCGGCTTGTAGCGGACTGAGATTGGACGGCGAGCGACCGAACAGGACCCGCGCTAAGACCTCATCTTCCGGTAGGTTCGGATCAGAACTCAGCTCTATATCAGGATCAGAAAGCGGGCCGGTTAAAGCAATAATGGTGGTGATGCCATCGCGTGTTCGATCCGCCTGAAGTGCCAACTCGCTGTCTTGCAATGGGCCGACAAACCGGACAATTCCCTCCGAGAGGGCGAAACGCTGGCCAAGCAGGTTCGTCTCACCACGCACCAAAGACGCCGAGCCGGATAGACGTGGATCTCCGGGGGATCCACGCACCCTCGCATCCACGCCCCATTCGCTTTCGAAACTGAGGCCATTGATGAAGACTCGCCGATCCGCCTCAACCTTCAGATCAAGCGAAATCGCTTCACGGCCCGGCCCAGTCTCAGTCTCAGTCTCAGTTTCAGCGTCAAGGTCTTGGTTGTTATCAAACTGAACATCCAGAACCGTGTAACCCGCTTGCGGCAGCTTGGTGAGATCGACGCGCATCTCATCGATCCGCACATCCCCTTGCACATGTGTCCGGCGATTGCGGCGATCGACCTTCGCCTGGCCCGTCAGCGTAGTCGAGACATCATTTCGGCGCAACGCGCGGAGCCGGTTCAACGAGATCTCGAGATTGCTATCGCCATTGAAATTGTAGGTTCCGCTAGCCGTAATCGATCCGCCTTTTGCACCGCGCGCGGATGCTTGTTCAACTTTAATCGCGCTCGGATCGAGCTGAAGCTCCGCGTTCAGGTCTTCAAGAAAGATCCCCGTGATCCCATCTTCGAAGACGCCATTTGTCACCGAAGCCGGTCCTGAAAACCGGAAGGACTGACCGTCGCCATTGGAAACGGCGAGTGCGAATTTGCCGCCAAACCGTAAATCGAGTGGCGCTGCCAGCGCCCAAAGCGGTGCGAGTTCCCCCTCGCCCACCAAAGAAATCGGCATCGGCGCGTTCGGCGCTGCTCGTATGGAAAGCAAGCTCCCCGAGTGGATCAGATCCGTCTTAATCGCACCTGTGAGCGTCATGTCAGATTTGGCGGAGTCGACGTCAAAACTTACATCGATCCGGCCATCTAAAACCCGAGATTCCATCGTTAAGGCCGCCCGCTCATACTCTGCACCGGCCCGTGAGAGACCAGTAATCGAGAGCGACGCCGCACCATCAAGCCCGAGATCGCCAATCTGCAGTTCTGCGCGACCTGACGCTGTTCCGAGCAAGCCCGGGCGCTGTAGAAACACGCCTATATCTTCGAGCGCAATTTCGCTGACCGCGAGTGTGGAGGGACGCGCGCCGGAATTATCAAAGTCGAGAGCGATTTCACCGCCAAAGCCAGAGAGCGCTCCGCGCACCATCAGGTTTGGCGTAAATGCAAAACTAAGAGGTGCACTGATCGCCAGCGTCTGGTCACCAATCTTCGCATCTCCCGCTAGGCTAAGCTCGCGATTCTCCGCATTGAGCACCAATGGATGCGCACCTGAGATCGACATTGGCGCGTCGAGGACGCCGACTTCACCGTCATAGGTCGCAGTTCCACTGAATTCCGGCCAATTGCCTGATAGGTCCAGATCGATCGCACCAAGGGTCACCTGATCGGTTTGCACATCCCGCATCGCGATCTGAGCGATCAGTTCCCGCCCGCCATAGTCAACATCAACCTGAAGATCAGACACGTTCGGAATAGCGCCTTCAATCTCCGTTTCGAAAACGGACTCTTCAATCGCCGAAAAATCGAACTGCCCCTGGCCGCGGGCGATTAACTGCCGCCATTCTGCATCGACTCCGGAGACCAAGAGCCGCCCATTATCGAATTGCGCCGTCATACCCGCCACAACTGGATCTCCTTGAAACGTGCCATCCAAGTTTAGGATGATGGCGGGGCGCGTCGGCGTTCCCGAGAGCGAGATTTGCGACCGCACCGGGCCGTCGAAGCCAGTGACGGCATCATCAAGTAACGCCTCAACTTCCCCCATAAGTGCAACCCGATCTGGATCTAGATCCCCCCTCAAAGTCGCGGAGATCGTGTCCGCTGTGATTTCAGCCCGGGCGATGGACAAGCCGTCTTCGACACGTTTGGCGCTGACAGAATACTCGAGTTGTGGTGCCAAAGCCTGGACGATCTGAGGGGCGGAAGGTTTCGCCTGCGCCCGGCCCTCAAGAGAAAACTCGACCGTCGAAAGATCGTCTCCGCTCAGTTCGAACACGCCTGTGACCTGCTCCAAGATCGAGACACTCTCGACGCCGAATGTGCCCGAAAAATCCACGGCGCCACCGGGCCGAAAAGTTCCGATAGCCCCGGCAGAGATGCCTGCCCCTCGAACGTTCATCTGCTCGACTGAAAGCAACCCCCGATCCAAAGCATAATGGCCAACAAAATCAGCCCGCACCGGCGCAGACCGAATGCGGCTCGGAACGCCCTTCAAAGGCGTGCCGGTGAGCAGGCTATCGACGGAAAGAACCCCGCTGCCAAAACTGATCTGACCATCGCTCGAAACGGTCTGCATATGATAGTCGCCATATTTAAGGCTCGGCGCTTCGATCCGCCCGTCAAACGTGATCTTGCCATCGACCTGACTTACTCGGCCAGACGCATCGAAGTCCACCATCTCTAAACGTGATAGCCCGCTCAGGCCCGGCATATCCAAACCACGCGCCCTCAGGACCAGGTTCTCCAGCATGCGGCCGGATTCCGCATCCTGGACATCACCTTCTATCTCAATCGCGCCATTGGGTGCAGACATGCGGGCAGATAGACGACGCTCGGGATCGAGTTCGGCGCTAAACTCAGCCGCGCCTCCGAGCCGATTGGCCATCGCGCTAAACCGGGAAAACCTGGATAAGTCGGCGCGCCCCGACACGGTGTAGGATTGCCGACGAGCATTTGCCGTCAGACTCAGTACCGTTTCGCCTCCGAGCCTCGCATCTGCCTCCAAATCACCGCCGAGCAATCCACCTGAGGCGGTAAGCGTCGCCGACAGAGGCTCTCCTTCGGGCGCCCCCAGGAGTTTCGAGATCAGTCCATCTGGCGCGGCAAGCAGGTCAAAATCGCCCTCGAGCATCGTGTCGCCGCCCCAGGCAATATCGGCCTCAATCTTATCCCCGCTCACCATAATCGGCGTCAGGTTGAGCTTGAGGGCTCCAGTCCATTTTTGTGCATCCAGTTCACCGCTGAGATGATAGGCCTGCGCTGGCCCCGCGACGCCGTCCGCGAGCGACAAGGTCAAAAGCTCTAACTGTCCAATACGATATCGATCGAATGGAGAGTTGGCAGATGAGCCTGTGGCGGGCGCCAAAACCGGACGCCGCTCGACGCGCACACTTTCGGCTCCCACGTTGCGGAGATCGAGCTCGCCAAAAGCCAAGGGTATGAGCGACCAGGAAACCTCGACCTGGTCTAATTCCATCCACATGCCCGTTTCATCCCGAACTCGAATATGTTCGGCTTTAGCGCCAGAGAAGAGATCGCCACGCAGGTGTTCGACCTCGACGCTTTGCCCGCGAACGGTGAGCGCCTCTAAGCGACTCTCGACAATCGCATGCGCCATTGGCGTCATTAGAAAGATGCGCAAGAAAATCAGAATGAAAACCACGGCAGCCGCGACCCCAATCGCGATCCGTTTCCAAGGCCGGTCGAAAAGAGACGCCCAAACCATCAGAAGGCCTGCCCGATGCTGACATAGACCTGAACCGGATCGTCGCCATCGCGCGGATCGAGAGGCGTCGCAAGATCAAACCGGATTGGCCCAACCAGCGTATCGTATCGAACCCCGAGCCCTGCCGAATAGCGCACATCATTGAAACTCGCGGACTCATCCGCCGTGACGCTGGCCCCATCCAAAAAGGCGGCAAAGCCGAGCGGCCCTTCGCGGCGCCAGCGCAATTCACCAGACACTTCCAGCAGCCCTTTGCCGCCCGTAGGCGTGCCATCTGCAGATTGTGGCCCCACTGACTGATACCCAAACCCGCGGGCACTGCCGCCACCACCAGCAAAGAAACGACGGCTCACTGGAAGCTCATCCAGTGCGGCGCCAAAAACAAAGCCGGAGCGCAACCGAGAAGCGAGCACAAACCGCGCTTGATCATCAAGTGTTCTGTAGGCGCTGAGCTGTGAGTTCAATGAGAAATATTGCGCCTCCCGATCGCCAATGACTACGCCGGGCTCGGCCCGCGTATCGACGCGCCAGCCTGTTGTCGCGTCTAAAGGATCGTCGGCATAGTCGAACCTGACGCCGAGTGACGCGCTCAAAATCTGCTGATCGCGCTGTTCGAACGCGTCTTCTTCGCGCGTAAATTCGCTTGCCGCACCGAGGGTAAAAGTTCGTTGGCGAGAGGCCCGAATTTCGTAGCCGCCAGAAAGCGTTAGAGATTCCCGATCAAACGCGTCGGTTTCCTCCCGTCCCGCTTCGGCGGTTAGAAACAGCGTTCGGTCAAAAGCGAGAAAGTTCGGCACACGCCAATCAATATTTAGCGACCGTTCCAACGTCGCGACGGTTGCTGTCGCGGTGATCGTATCGCCGCGGCGGGTCGCATTGCGGCGCGTAAGACTGCCGGTAAAGCCTGGTCCTTCACTGGTCGAAAAGCTTGTCCCGGAAGCGACGGTGTACCGCTCCCGCTCTTGCAGCTGAACCAAGACATCGCGAACCTCATCCCCGTTCGGGAGCGTTTCTTGGGCAGTCTCATCAATTTGAACACTGGCCAATCGGTAGAGGCGTGTTGCATTCAACCGCCGCGAAAATGCGCTCAGCACGCTCGGGCGATAGACCGTGCCAGCTTCAAACGGAATAACCCGGTCGAGATAATCCCGGCGGGTGCGCGTGCCGCTCGGATAGACGACATCTCCCAGGACGATCCGTGGCCCAGGATTGATCCGATAGGTAATCTCCAGCGTTCCAGCCTCGCGATCACCGAGGGTTCGTCGCTCCAGCGCCCGCGATTCGGCATATCCGGCATTGCGCAACGCCGCGATCAATCCGGCTTCTTGCGCGATAACCGCCTTAGGTTCGGCCAGATCGCCTGGTTTCAAGTCTTGTACCTTCACCAGCGCCTCAGCCGCCTCATCGCTGACCGCTGCGCCGCGCAGATCCGTATTGAGCGTGCCGATCACAAATCTTGGCCCAGGTTCGACCCGGACGCGGGGCACGGGGCGTTCGCCGGGCTCAATCGCGTAAGAAATTTCCGGCGCAAAATAGGCGCGTGAGTTCAAATAGGATTCTATTCGCTCAGCCGCGCGCCGGGCTTGTCGCCGCGCTTCGAATTCGGTCTCAGGCGCTGCCTGATCCTCGAGCTCATCCTGGATTTGATCGAGCAAGTTAGGCGTCGCCGTTTCGCTGGAAACCTGCACGGTCTCAGCGCCCGCAGACCACATCTGCAGACTCAAGCAAAGACTAACGATTAGAACCAGTTTTTTTCTCACCACAGGCGCTCTTGGTTTCTACCCGCATTCACCTGCAAGGCCTGGTCCAAAATAAGGCGAAATCCCCAACAAAGACTGTCGATTTCGACAGGTGCCGCCTTTTTCTAGCGTCAGGGGAAACCTGGTGCCCAAGAGAGGACTCGAACCTCCACGACCATAAGATCACTACGACCTGAACGTAGCGCGTCTACCAATTCCGCCACTTGGGCAAGTGGGTGAACGGCGCGTATAGCGGAGATGCGGTCTCAGCGTCAATCACCATGGACCAGCCAATCCGCTTATTTTTCGAGCGTGACGCGCGCCAGCTTGAACGCCGAGGCGGCAATCTGCTTTTCATTCTCCAAAAGCGTCGCATCGATCGGAGAAATAATCGCTGTTTTCCCGATCATTGGCGCGGCCCCCGTCCCCGCAAGAACCTGGGACAAACACATGCCTGCGCCTGCGGCATAAGCAGTTGAGATCCGGAGAATAGGGACAATCCCATAGAGTGCGCCGGCAAAGACATTGTAATTGATCAGCCGCGTACGCGCGATCCGGTCTTCAATCCCGACATCATTGAAATGGATAAGGGCTTTGAAATGCTTGAAATCGCCGAAACAGACGGTGCGGTAATCGGCCAATTCAACAGTGATGGAAGCACGATCCATACGAGAATAGTGCGGAGAGTCGCTGAAAAAAGGAAGAGTGGTGCCCTCGGCCGGACTTGAACCGGCAAGCCCAATAACGGGCGGCGGATTTTAAGTCCGCTGTGTTTACCAATTTCACCACAAGGGCACGCGCGCTCTGACTAACCGGGCTCGCACGATCTGCCAACCAGGTTTTAACGGCGAAACCGCAAGTTACCCAAAGATCGCCACCAAATCTGCACTGGCATCTGCTATGCATGGTTTTCGACATGCCCCATCCAATGCAGCAAAAACGATACAGTGCCCTCATGGTTTCACTGGCCTGCTATGGTCCGGTCGCGCTTTGCTTAGGCGCAGTATTGGCGTGGGCGATTTTCTAGAATTTATTAGAGTGGTTGCGGTGCACGCATTCTCGCTTACAGGCCGAAGAGCTGGTCGGAACGGCAGGATTCGAACCTGCGACCCCTTGACCCCCAGTCAAGTGCGCTACCTGGCTGCGCTACGCTCCGAACCAGGGCCGGAGGTATAGGCGCCTCTTCAATTTTGGCAATGGGGAATCGCGGTTTGAACCGGTCTAAGCGGCTTTGTTCAGGCGAACTGAATCGAGCCGCGCTTTGATGTCGGTCAAATCGGACAGAATGGTCTCAAGCCGTTCGGTTGTTCCGGTGGCTTCGGAGGTGGCTGGAGCGGCTTCGAAGGCTTTGCGGACGGTTTCTTGCATATCTCTCGCGGGGCTTGATGTTGGTGTTACATCCCCTGAGTCTGCCGGCGCGACAATCCTTGCCTGACCACCAAGTACGCATTCAACGCCTTGTTCGCTCAATAATTTGCTGGCGCCCTTTAGGGTCATGCCTTGATCATGGACCAAAGTCTGGATCGCACGCAGCGCCGACATGTCTTCTGGTCGGAACATGCGCCGGCCATCGCGGCGCTTGAGCGGCTTCACATATTTGGTGAATTTGGTTTCCCAATAGCGCAGCACATGTGGCTGCAAACCAAGCTCTTCAGCAGCTTCCCCGATAGATCGATAGGCGTCAGCGGATTTTTCAATCTTACGGGCAGCAGAGCTAGGCATGAATATGGGTCTCGCGTTTAGCCTCCGACGCGATCTTTGAGCATCGGAGAAGGTTTGAAGGTCACAACCTTGCGCGCCGATATTGTTGCTTGGATCCCTGTCTTCGGATTACGCCCCTCGCGGGCCGCTTTCCGGCGGACATTGAAATTACCGAACCGAGACAGTTTGACTGCCCCTTCGCCTTCCAAGCTCTCGCTGATCATCTCCAGCATACGGTCGAGCAAGTAAGAGGATTCCTGCCGTGTCAGCCCGACTTCGCGAACGATCGCGTCGGTTAGTTCTACACGGGTGAGCGTTGTTGTTGTCACTGTATCAGCTCCTCATGGTTAACAATAAGGGGGCAGTTCTTAACGAAATACGAAAAATTAGAGGCGGAAGAGGCTCGCGCCCCAAGAAAATCCACCACCCATAGCTTCGCTGAGAACCAAATGCCCAGGCTCAATGCGACCATCGCTGACCGCGGTGTGTAAAGCAAGTGGAATCGACGCCGCAGACGTGTTTCCGTGGTCTGCGACCGTTGAAATCACTTTACTTTCGTCGAGTTTCATCTTCTTGGCGACGCCGTTGAGAATGCGCTGATTGGCCTGGTGCGGGACGAACCAATCGACCTCATCGGAGGTAATCCCGGTTTCTTCATAGACCGCATTAATCGCGCTCGAAATATTCGTCACAGCATGTTTGAACACTTGATTGCCCAACATGCGAACGTGCCCGATCGTGCCCGTCGACGACACCCCGCCATCAACGTGCAGCAAATCAGACTTGGTGCCATCAGTGCGAATGTGGTGGGTCAGGATTCCGCGATCCCCAACCTCAGCTTCAGGCTCCGCGGTCAAGACAACGCCGCCAGCGCCATCGCCGAACAGAACGCATGTGCCGCGGTCAGACCAATCTAGGATCCGTGTGAAGGTCTCTGCGCCTATCACCAGCGCCGTTTTGAACAGTCCGGTCTTGAGCATGGAATCAGCGGTCGCCAGCGCGAACAGAAAGCCAGAACAAACCGCCTGAACGTCAAATGCCGCCCCTGCCCCCATTTCGAGCTTTGCTTGAACCGCGGTTGCGGTGGCTGGGAAGGTCTTATCGGGTGTGGTGGTCGCCAATACGATCAGATCGACCTGATCCGCGCTGATCCCTGCCGATTTCAGAATGCGACGAGCGGCATGGGTGGCGAGATCTGATGTGGTTTCATTGTCAGCGGCGATGTGGCGTTGTCTAATGCCAGTGCGCTCCTGAATCCATTGGTCGGACGTCTCAACGATTTGAGACATCTCCTCATTGCTCATGATGCGTTCCGGCAAATAGCCGCCTGTGCCACGGATGACGCTGCGAATTCCGGTCATTCTGAGGCCTCACTTAAGCTGACTTCGACATGGTCACGGCGTAGGCCCGATGCGACCTCTTGCATATATTGGCTGGCGGCGAGATCTGCGGCTAGGTCAACCGCAGTGGCATAGCCTTCCGCATCGGTGCCGCCATGGCTTTTCACAACAACCCCATTCAATCCAAGTAGGACGCCGCCATTTACGTTCGATGGGTCCATTTTTTCGCGCAACCGTTTGAGGCCAGAACTGGCAAGCGCCGCCCCCATTTTGGAGATGACACCTGAGGTCAGCGCCTCGCGAACATAAGACGCGACGAGGCGGGCCGTACCTTCAGCTGTTTTCAGCGCGACATTTCCAGTGAAGCCATCTGTGACGACGACATCCACCGCGCCCATCGCGATGTCATTGCCTTCAACATAACCACGGAAATTCAATCCGAGTTCCGGCGCGCGCAAGCGTTCGGCGGCGAGCTTTAACGTATCGCGGCCCTTATCCTCTTCGGATCCAATATTCAGGAGCCCGATGGTCGGTTTGGCTTTTCCAGTCACCGCCCGAGCATAAGCCTCGCCCATAATCGCGAAAGTTACGAGTTGGTCAGAGTCTGCATCGAGATTGGCGCCGACATCAAGAACCACGGACCGCCCTTCAATGGTCGGCCAAATCGCCGTCATGGCGGGTCTGTGGACGCCTTCCATTTTGCGCAGAGACATCATCGAAAAGGCCATCAGCGCACCGGTATTGCCGGCAGAGACCGCTGCGCCAGCGCGCCCAGCTTTTACCGCCTGAACCGCGCCCCACATGCTAGTGGTCTTGGCGCGTCGCAGCGCTGTGGAGGGTTTCTCGCTCATCGCCACGACATCTTCATGGTGCATGATCGTGCAGCGATCCATCAGGCCGCGGCTTTCAAGCCCAGCGGTGATATCTTCTGCGCGGCCATGAACCTCGAACAGAACATTGCTGCGGCGTGCCGCAAACAGTTTCAGACCATCAAGGACAACCGTTGGAGCGGCATCGCCCCCCATGGCATCAATTGATAGGATTAAGCTGGCCATTGGGCTGAAACTCCGCACCGCGCCTCAAGTCGGCGCAACCTATGCGGGACTGTCTGGAAAGGCAACGCATGTCTTTGATTGCAAGGCAGTTCTGCGTCGCTGCAGATCAAATCGCGTCCGGTCCAGCCAAGGCGTCAGAATCCGACAAAGCATCCACGCGCTCGCTTAAAGGCAAGATATAGTCAGCGAGCGCCATTGCCAGTTCGCGATCAGGCTGGACATTGCGCTGCAGGACGGTGGCGATCCCCTTTTGCGGCGCGCCTGCGTCCAGTGCCTCGTCTATCGCTTTTGCGAGACCGTAGAACTCTTCGCCCATTTTGCGGATCCGCCGCGCGATCGACGCATCACCAACGCCATTCTCGCGCAAGGCGTGATCGAAATCAGAAAACAGCATTTCGCCTAAGGCTTTTGACAGGGCGCGCCCTTCGCCGCCGCACGTTCGCAACCTGCGCAAGGCGAGCGTTGCCATCAGAGCAACCATATTGAAGCGCCCATAAATCGTGTCAGGCACCCAGCCTTTTAGATAAGGTTCGGGAAGCCGTGCCTGCGCTGTAACCGCATCGCGCCAGCGCCGAACCGCGTCCTTGTCGACTGTGCTTTTTTTCAACCAACCAAACATGAATGCCCTATTTTTAACATCTAAATGGTGTGTCCTAAAGGTTGCCAATTAACGCCTTTCCGCTTTATCTCCAGCACAAGTATCAGGAGTATCTTCATGGCGCGACGTGTCATTCTAGCCTCTATTGCGCTCGCGGCTCTCACGACCGCCTGCATCAGCCCGATCGAAGATTATCATGGCTATACTGCAGATGAAGTCCTGCCTGAGAATATCGAAGTCGGCGAAGATACCCGCGCCAGCGTGCTAGCGCAGCTCGGTTCTGCTTCAACAGAAAGCGTGTTTGACGAGAACACGTGGTTCTACATCACCACCCGCCGCGAACGGATCGCGTTTTTTACCCCGCGCACCAAGCAACGCTCGATCACTGCGATTCGCTTTGGCGAAGATGACGTGGTTGAGGAATTGCTGACTTATGACGAGACCGATGGCCAAGTGATCCGCTATGCCTCACGCGAAACCCCGACCCGGGGCCGCGAACTCGGTCTGTTAGAGCAAATCTTCGGCACAGTTGGCGCGGTAACCCTGCCGAATACCGACGAAATCACACCGAACAATCCAACCGGGCGTCGGAACTAGCGCCGTCACACCAGCCGAGGCGGTTACTTTAGGGCTCTGAAACGAGACCGGGACGACAGTCGTCACGTGCGCTGCGCGCATAGACGCGGACATAGTCGACTTCCATCAATGACGGATCTGGCGTTTCATCAATCGGCCAGCCGCTTCCGAGTGCTAGGTTGATGATTGGGTACATGGAATAGCGCAATTCCGGCGGCGTCGGCTGCCGCCAATACTCTTCGCCATTCAGAAACATGACGATGTTTGACGGTGAAATGTCGACCCCAAATGTATTGAATTGATCAACCAAAGAGTGGTCTGGAACGGGCGTTCTCTCGCCTTTTGACCGCTTCTGCGAGCTATCATCAAAATGGACATGGACCACTGATGAGAACCGGTCGGTCCGGTGACCGTAATATTCGACAACATCGATTTCCACGCGGCCATCGACCGCGCGCGCAGGCGTCAGTGGCATGAGCCAAAAAGCTGGCCACGTACCTTTGCCGGGCGGAAATTTCATCCGCGTTTCAAAATAGCCATACTGAGTGCCGAAGCCTTCACCGGACCGATCTGCAGCGGCCAAAAGCCCAGACCGCCATCGTTCTTCCCCATCGATCCAGGCTTTGATCGTCAGAATGCCATCCTCTACAGAAAACGGCCCCTCTTCCCGAGGGCTGGTAAATTTGGCATCACCAAAGTCGCCCCACCAAGGCGTATGCGCTGTCCAACGCGCTGGGCCGATCCGGTTGGGCGATACGCTGAGTTTATCAAACTCTTCCAAGAAGACCGGGATCAGCTCACAACTGTTCGGATCGAGCGAGAGCTTATCCGTTTGCGTGCAGCCGCTCAGACCTAATAGGCTGATCGCTGCGAGACCTGCGAAATTCTGCATCATAACGAACCCTTTGCCTGCTCACTTAATTTCTCCGTCCCCTGGAAACGCAGCATACAAAAAACCCGCGCCGATTGGCACGGGTTTCTCGTTTTGAGTGAATTTGCGTCGGGCTAGTGCCCGCCAGCCAGTACTGCGAGCATCAAAAGCGCCACGATATTGGTGATTTTGATCATCGGGTTCACAGCTGGTCCAGCTGTATCCTTATAAGGATCCCCAACAGTATCGCCGGTCACCGCAGCTTTGTGGGCTTCAGAGCCCTTGCCGCCATGATTGCCGTCTTCGATATATTTCTTGGCATTGTCCCAAGCGCCGCCGCCTGAGGTCATTGAGATGGCCACAAACAGGCCAGTCACAATCACACCGAGAAGCATCGCGCCTACGGCTGCTAGAGCTGCAGATGGACCAGCGATCCACCAGATCAGCAAGAACAGAACAATCGGAGACAGAACCGGAAGAAGCGATGGCACGATCATCTCTTTGATCGCGGCGGAGGTCAGAATGTCGACCGCCTTACCATAATTCGGCTTCGAGGTGCCTTCCATGATGCCCGGATCGTTTTTGAACTGGCTCCGGACTTCTTCCACAACAGCTTGCGCCGCGCGGCCAACCGCCATCATCGACATACCGCCGAACAGGAATGGCAAAAGACCACCGAATAGCAGACCAACCACAACATAAGGGTTGGCGATGGAGAAGTTCACCACACCGATCCCGTCAAAGAAGCTGCCTTCCGCGGCATTCGCTGCGAAATATTTGAGGTCCTCATTATAAGCCGCGAACAGCACCAAAGCACCGAGACCGGCAGAGCCAATCGCATAGCCTTTGGTCACAGCCTTGGTCGTGTTGCCAACCGCGTCGAGCGCGTCTGTTGTATCGCGAACAGAGCTTGGCAGTTCCGCCATCTCAGCAATACCGCCGGCATTATCCGTCACAGGACCAAATGCGTCGAGCGCCACAATCATACCAGCAAGCGCCAGCATGGTGGTTGTCGCAATCGCGATCCCGAAGAGACCAGCAAGGTTAAAGGTCAGGATGATCCCGGCCATAATCGTAATCGCTGGTAGCGCCGTCGACTCTAGCGACACCGCAAGACCTTGGATCACGTTTGTACCGTGACCAGAGGCTGAGGCTTCGGCCACAGACTTCACCGGACGATAATCGACGCCAGTATAGTATTCTGTGACAACCACGATCAGTGCGGTCACAACCAAGCCTGCGACACCGCAGAGGAACAAGTCCATACCGGTCACAACAGCTGCGCCAGTGCCATCAGCATTGAGCAAGCCAAGTGCCGCACCGGCCCCTGTCAGCTCGCCAAAGCCGTTTGGCAGAGCGTAGTGAACCGCAATGGCGAGACCGCCAACGGTCAGGATACCGGTCACGATCAGGCCCTTATAGAGCGCGCCCATGATATTGGTGGAGCCTTTGCCGAGCTTCACAAAGAAGGTCCCGATCACAGAGGCCACAATACACACAGCACAGATTGCCAGTGGGAAGAGCAAGATGCTGCCAAGATAGTCAGTGCCTGCAAAATAGATCGCCGACAGAACCATGGTCGCAACAATTGTCACCGCATAGGTTTCGAACAAGTCAGCCGCCATGCCTGCACAATCGCCAACATTATCGCCAACATTGTCGGCAATCGTGGCCGCGTTCCGCGGATCATCTTCAGGGATCCCAGCTTCGACTTTACCCACCATGTCGCCGCCAACATCCGCACCTTTGGTGAAGATACCGCCACCGAGACGGGCAAAGATTGAGATCAGAGACGCCCCAAAGCCGAGGGCCACAAGCCCATCAACGACTTTCCGGCTGCCTTCATCATAGCCCAGCGCTCCAACGAGCAGGCCGTAATAAGCCACGACACCAAGCAAAGCGAGACCGACCACAAGCAGGCCGGTCACAGCGCCTGATTTAAACGCCATAGACAGACCGTCTTGCAAAGAAACGCTGGCCGCTTGAGTGGTCCGAACGTTGGCCTGAACCGACACTTTCATGCCGATAAAACCAGCCGCGCCAGACAATACAGCGCCGATGACGAATCCGAGCGCAGCTTGCCAACCAAGCAGCGGGAACAGAATCACCGCCACAACGACGCCAACCATGGCAATCGTTCGATATTGGCGGCTCAAATATGCATTTGCGCCTTCTTGAATCGCCGCTGCGATCTCTTTCATGCGGTCATTGCCCGCATCTGCTTTCATAATCGATTGGCTCTGCAGCCAACCAAAGCCAATCGCGAGCACCGCCGCGACTAAGGCTATCCAAAACCAAAGGGTCATTGTTGCCCTATCCTCCCTGAATCAGTTCGAGGCACTCTCCGCCCCGTATTTTTGTTAGTGGGACTATGACTGCAACAGCCATAGCGCATTCGCAAGGATTATCGCGCTAGGCGCGAGTCTGAACTCTACAATTGGGCCTAATGCTCAAACCCAAGTATTGATGGAGCGTTAACGGCCTGCCCTTGATAGGTCAGGCTCAAGCCCAATGATTCGGTAAGCGCGCCAATTTTGGTGAAACCAGGTACAAGATCGCCCGGATCCGCAGACAAGAGGATTTGGTAATCATCGCCAGAGGTGCATTGGGCGATGATGTGATGTGGCTGTTTTGTCGGCACGGCGAGAGGAATCGCGCCCAGATCAATTACAGCACCGCATTCAGACGCATCGGCCAGTCGCTTGAGGTCAAGCAGGAGGCCGTCCGAGACATCCATGCTTGCGCTCGCATGTGTCGCAACCGTCCGGGCCTCTGCCAAGCCGCCAATCTCGGGAACCCGATATCTCTGCGCCGCTCCATCATCGCCGCCAGCTTTGGCCGCGTTCAGCCCGAGCCCGCCCCAGCCAATCTCGCCGCTGATCCAAAGGGTATGACCTGGCTCTGCTGTGGTCCGCCGAATGGGCGCTCCAGCCAGACACCTGCCTGTCAACGTCAGTGTGAGCGTGAGCGGCCCGTCGGTGCCGACCAAGTCGCCGCCAATTAGCGCGATTTCAAACGCCGCCAGATCGCGCTCAATCCCTGCCATTAAAGCCTGAAACTCTGGCTCGGGGCGCTGTCTTGGCCAGGCGATTGATAAGAGCGCTTCAACCGGAGCTGCCCCTTTTGCGATCACATCGGAGACATTCACGCGAACGAGTTTTTGCCCGACTGTGTCGAGCGGATCTACAGGCAGAAAGTGGATGGCCTCAACCAATGTATCCATCGTGACTAGCGTCGGACCATCGGCCGTTAAAAGCGCCACATCATCGCGCAAGCTTAGGGCGCCCGGTGCATGCACGAGCGGCGCAATATAAGTTTGGATCCAGCCGGACTCGTTCATGCCGCCTCCTTATGGGAGGTAGACTTAAGCTTCTTCGGGCCGCAAGTCCTTTGAGACATTGTCGAGCACCGCATTGACGAAATTCGCTTCAGTCTTGTCGAAAAAATCATGCGCCAGCGAGACATACTCATCGAGCAAAATCCGGCGCGATAATTCTTGATGCGCCACCAGTTCTGCCACCGCCGCGCGCAAGATCGACCGGGTCGTTGAATCAAGCCGCGATAGCTTCCAACCCTTTGACAAACGCGCCAGGATGGCGGTGTCGACGGCTTTCTGATGCTCAATCGTGGCATTGACGATTGATTTGAATAGATCCGGATCGGCCTCTTCAACCGGATCTTCGTCCGGGCCGACGCCGAGCCGGTCATCCATTAGATCGCGGATCGCCGCTTTGCCGCTCTGACCGGTCTGTTCCATTTGATATAGGGCTTGCACAGCCGCCAAACGCGCGCCAGCACGCCGCGCTCGAATGACCTCAAATGGGAGTTTCTGTTCGCTCATCGCGCGTCCATGCCACTTGCGCGCAAAAAAGGCTATCGCCTTTTGCGTGTTCGGACTGCGTTTCTCTAACGCACGAACTTCTTGCGCAGTTTCAGCATTTCCAGACACGCGATCGCTGCGTCTTTGCCTTTATTGCCGCGGTCACGTTCAGCCCGCGCCAGCGCTTGCGCTTCGTTCTCAACGGTCAGGATGCCATAACCAATCGCGAGGCGGCGATCTGTCGACAAATACATCAAGCCGCGGGCGCTCTCACCACACACATAATCATAGTGTGAAGTCTCGCCGCGGATCACGCAGCCAAGTGCGATATAACCGTCGAATCGAGCGCTATCGGCCGCCATGGCAATTGCGCCCGGTACTTCAAACGCGCCAGGAACCATAATCGTCTCGACATCGCAGTCGTCATCCGCAGCTTCCAGAGCTTCTCGCGCGCCCTTTTCAAGCTCTTCCGAGATGTGCGCGTAATAAGGAGAGTTCACGATCAAGATGCGGTGCCGGGCCATCAATTAGTATCCTTGTTAGAAAGTGGTCGCCAGCCATCGATTGTCAGGCCATAGCCATCCAAGCCTGCGACACGTGTTGGTTCTGTGTCAGAAAGATAAGTCATTTTGCGGACGCCCAGCTCCCGCAGAATCTGTGCGCCGACGCCATATTCGCGCAGCGGGGCATGCGCATCTGCCGGTTCTGAGGTTTTCATGCCCAGCCGCTCCGCCAGCGCATTTGGGCGCATTGTGTTGACAAAGACCACCACGCCCGGCTCATCAGCTTTCGCGATTATCTTCATCGCCCGCTCGACCAGACCCTCGCGGGGGCCCTTTTCACCGAGAATATCTGAGAGAACGTCGGTGCGGTGCACGCGCACAATCGTCGTACTGTCCGGCTCAATCACGCCGTGAACGATGGCGATGTGCTCACTATTATCGATTGCGTTGCGGAAAATGACCGTTTTAAAGCCGTCGCCATATTGGCTTTCAAGCGGCGCCTCAACACGGCGCTCCAAATAGCGGTCATGCTTGCGGCGATATTCAATCAAGTCAGCGATGGTGCCGATCTTGAGGCCATGCAATTGCGCGAATGAAACCAGCTCTGGCAAGCGCGCCATCGTGCCATCATCATTCATGATCTCGCAGATGACACCGGCAGGATAGAGCCCGGCCATGCGTGAAATATCGACAGCTGCTTCCGTATGGCCCGCACGAACCAAAGTCCCGCCATCACGGGCGATCAGCGGAAACACGTGACCAGGAGAGACGATATCGTCCGCATCGCACATCGGATCGATCGCGACCTGCACGGTATGGCTACGATCATGCGCAGAGATGCCGGTCGTGACCCCTTCTTTCGCTTCGATAGAGACGGTGAAGGCGGTGCCCATGCTTTCGCGGTTTTCGCGGGCCATCATGTCGAGATTGAGCGCTCGGCCGCGCTCACTCGTCATCGCCAAGCAAATCAGACCGCGACCAAATTTGGCCATAAAATTGATCGCCTCAGGGGTCGAGAAATTGGCCGGAATGATCAGATCGCCTTCGTTCTCGCGATCCTCAGCATCGACCAGAATGTACATTTTCCCATTACGGGCATCTTCGATGATCTCATCGATGCTCGAGATCGCCCCGGAAAAGTCTTCAGCCATTTTTGTGTCCTTCCGGGTCGTGCGGTGTTGGTGCGTCGACACCGATCATCCGCGCCACGTAGCGCGCGAGCATATCGATCTCAAGGTTGACGCGGGCGCCGGGCTGCAATTCTCGCAATGTCGTGACTTCCCAAGTGTGCGGAATGATCGCGACTTGGAAATCGCCGTTTGGCAGCGCTTCGGCTACAGTCAACGAAACGCCATTGATCGCGGCGGAGCCTTTCTTGGCGAAATATTTGGCAATATCGGCGGGCGGCCGGATCGTGATGCGATAGCTCTGGCCTTCAGGTTCCACCGAAATGACTTCACCGACGCCATCAATATGACCGAAGACAAAATGGCCGCCAAGCTCTTGGCCAAGCTTCAAGCTCTGCTCGAGATTGACTTCGCTCCCCTCTTCCCAATCACCAAGCACGGTCAGAGAGAGCGTTTCAGGAACAGCCTCTACCGCAAACCAGCTGCCGTCGCCCGTCTCGCCGAAATCAACGACGGTGAGGCAGACGCCTGCATGCATGATCGAGGCGCCCATTTCGATATTCTCGACCGGATAGCCGCATTCCACCTCAAACCGGCGCAGACCATTGCGGTCCTCGGCTTTGCGAATGGTGCCAATATCAGTCACGAGACCTGTAAACATGGAGCCCTCCTGTCGAGCTTACGCCCTAACATAAGTCTCCAAAGTGTCATCCCCAATCCGTGCCGTGGCGGCAGTGCGCCAACGCGGCGCATCTTTCATCTCGGAAAGCCCCAAAGCCGCGACGGCAGGTAGACCGTCTCCGCCAATCAAAATCGGCGCGCGGAACCATTCGATTGTGTCGACAAGGCCAGCAGAGATGAAGCTCGCAGCGAGTTTGCCGCCCCCTTCGAGGAAGATCTTGTTCAGCCCCTCTACCGCGCAACGATCGAGCAAGGCTTTCGGCGAGACTCGACCATCTGGCCCCGGCACGACCCAGATTTCAGGCGTGTCGGAAACGCTATCCGAGTTGTATCCTGACGCGGAACGCGCGCTCGCCAGCACGACTTTTCCAAGCCCTTGCGAGGCGAGCAATCGCGATTGCGAAGACGTGCGCAACTTGCTGTCGGCAACGATACGTACGGGTTGTTTGGCCGGTGGCGGCACCGTCCGTGCAGTCAGCAGAGGATCGTCGGCCAGTACGGTGCCGACCCCGACCAGAACCGCGTCATGCGCGGCTCGCATTTGGTGCACGCGTGCGCGACTGTCACTGCCTGTAATCCACTGGCTCACGCCATTTTCTAAGGCGATCCGGCCATCCATGCTGGTTGCAATTTTGAGCGTCACAGAGGGGCGCGTCACAAGCTAATCCTCGTCCAATTCGGATTGCTCAATAAAGGCCGCAAAATCCGATGGCGCATCAAAGTCGCGATAGACGCTCGCATAGCGGACATAGCCTACCGGATCGACCCCGCGCAGGCTTTCCATGGCCAGTTCACCAATGTCTTGAGAGGCAACTTCAGTCTCGCCACTGCTTTCAAGCTTGCGGGCGATGCCAGAGACGATTTGTTCAATCTGCTCGTCTGAGACGGGTCGTTTGCGCAAGGCGATGGCAATCACACGCGCCAGCTTCTCACGCATGAACGGGACGCGCTTCCCATCTCGCTTCACGACTGTGATTTCGCGCAGCTGAACGCGCTCGAAAGTGGTGAAGCGGGCGCCGCAATTGTCACAACCACGCCGACGACGCACAGCCGTATTATCCTCTGCGGGACGGCTGTCTTTTACCGCCGTATTTTCAGATCCGCAGAAGGGACAGCGCAATCGCTTAGGCTCCTAACCCGTTATAAATCGGAAACTTGGCGGTCATTCCCTCAACTTCTGCGCGAACTTTCGCTTCAGTCGCTGCACTGTCGCCACTAGCGACCGCATCGACGACTTCGCCGATCCATTTTCCAACTTGCGTGAACTCAGCGACGCCAAAGCCGCGTGTGGTCCCTGCAGGCGAGCCCACTCGGATGCCGCTCGTGACCATAGGCTTCTCAGGATCGAACGGCACGCCATTCTTATTACAGGTGATGTAAGCCCGCTCGAGCGCCTGCTCGGCGTCACGACCTGTGACGCCTTTCGGACGTAGGTCAATCAGCGCCACATGCGTATCTGTGCCGCCAGAAACCAAATCGAGGCCACTATCTTTTGCGGCGCCGGCCATGGCTTTGGCATTCTCGACGACGTCGGCCGCGTACTGCTTAAACTCAGGAGTCAGCGCTTCGCCGAAAGCGACGGCTTTACCGGCAATGACATGCATCAATGGTCCACCTTGAATGCCGGGGAAGACAGCAGAATTCACTTTCTTCGAAATGTCTGCGTCATTGGTCAGGACCATGCCGCCGCGGGGGCCACGCAAGGTCTTGTGGGTAGTCGTCGTCGCCACATGGCAATGGTCGAGCGGGTTCGGGTGCGCTTTACCCGCCACAAGACCAGCAAAGTGCGCCATGTCGACCAAGAAGAAGGCGCCGACTTCATCGGCAATCGCGCGGAATTTCGCGAAATCGATTTGCCGCGGATATGCAGAACCGCCAGCAATGATCAGTTTCGGCTGATGCTCTTTGGCGAGCGCTGCGACTTGATCAAAGTCAATCAGGTGGTCGTCTTCGCGAACGCCATACTGGATCGCGTTGAACCATTTACCCGACTGGTTGGGGCGCGCGCCATGTGTGAGGTGTCCGCCCGCATCGAGGCTCATACCGAGAATGGTATCACCCGGCTGCAGCAGCGCCTGGAACACGGCTTGATTGGCTTGTGAACCAGAGTTTGGCTGGACATTGGCAAAACCGCAATCAAACAGCGCTTTGGCGCGGTCGCGGGCAAGATCCTCAACCACATCGACATATTCGCAGCCGCCATAATAACGCCGGCCAGGATAGCCTTCCGCATACTTATTGGTCAGCACCGTGCCTTGCGCCTCGAGTACGGCCTGCGAAGCGATGTTCTCTGAAGCGATCAGTTCGATCTGATGCTGTTGTCGGGTCTGCTCTTTTTCAATCGCTGCAAAGACTTCACGATCTCTGGCTTCAAGCGCCTCGGAAAAGAAAGTAGCAGTGTCGAAACGGGATGGGTGATTGGTGTCGGGCATGGCGTGATTCCTGAAACTGCCCGATCATGTACTTTCTCAACTCGCCTGCTGCAAGGCGTCATTTGCGTCATGCGAATTCATAGATTCTACCGCAAGTAGGCGCTGCGATTATTTATGGTTCAGCTTGTATTCTTACCCGATTCTATGCATTAGCTTGCGATAAGCCCGTCTTCAGAATGGGCGATAAGATAATATATAAGAGCTAAACATATGACCAAACACTCGACGACCGAGTTGTTGGAAATGACGACGGACATTGTTTCGTCGTTTGTCGCGAACAACCCGGTCCCCGCCGGCGGATTGCCTGATCTGATGAAAGCCGTGCACGAGACTGTGCTAGACCTTGCTTCGGATGCTCCAAAAGAGCCACCCCGCCCAGACCCAGCCGTGCCGATTTCAAAATCGATCACGCCCGACCACATCATCTGCCTGGAAGATGGTCGCAAACTGAAAATGCTGAAACGGTATTTACGGTCGCGATATGACCTTACTCCGCAAGAGTATCGCTCGCGGTGGGGCTTGCCAGCTGACTACCCAATGGTCGCGCCGAACTATGCGAAAAAGCGCTCCGCCTTCGCGAAGGAAATCGGATTGGGTAAGAAACGAGGCGATTAATCTCGCCTGTTCAAAAAAAGAGCGCGCCATTTCTGCGCGCTCGATCTTCTCATCTATCGGCGTTTCAGCGCCTAAAAGCTATGCCGCTTTCTCGTCGAGGCCGAGCTGTTTCCAAACCGCCAAGATTGCAGCAACCAGGTCATCCATCATCTCTTCAGTGTGAACTGGGCCCGGCGTGAAGCGCAAACGCTCTGTTCCCTTGGGCACAGTTGGATAATTGATCGGCTGAACATAGACGCCAAAATCAAACAAAAGCGTATCTGACAAAGCTTTGCACTTCTCAGGGTCGCCAACCAAAAGCGGCACAATGTGCGTCTTGCTTTCCATCAAAGGCAGGCCGGCATCACGGAATTTCTGCTTGAGCAGCGCCGCGTGTGATTGATGCGCGAGCCGAAGCTTGCGCCCCTCATCCGAGCGCAATTTGCGAATGCTCGCCAAGGCGCCAGCGGCCATGACAGGACACGTTGAAGTCGTGAAGATGAACCCAGACGCTGTTGAGCGGATCGCGTCAATAATCGTCTCGTGCGCGGCAATATAGCCGCCCATGACGCCATAGGCCTTACCGAGCGTGCCTTCGACAATATCGAGCCGGTCCATGACGCCATCGCGTTGCGCCACGCCAGCCCCCTCGTCGCCATACATGCCAACCGCGTGCACTTCGTCGAGATAGGTCAGCGCATTGAATTCATCGGCGAGATCACAAATCGCTTCGATCGGACCAATATCGCCGTCCATTGAGTAAACGCTTTCGAACGCGATGACTTTAGGACGGTCAGGATCGTCGTTTTCAAGCAGCGCCCGCAAATGCTCGACATCATTATGCCGGAACACACGATAGTCTGCTTTCGAACGGCGGATGCCCTCAATCATCGAAGCGTGGTTTAGCGCATCAGAATAGATGATCAGATTGGGCAGGATCTTGCCAAGCGTGGACAAGGTCGCGTCGTTTGAGACATAGCCCGAGGTGAACAGAAGGGCGCCGGATTTGCCATGCAAGTCGGCCAGCTCTTTTTCAAGCTCTACATGATAGCGCGTGGTGCCAGAAATGTTCCGAGTGCCGCCAGAGCCCGCGCCAAAGCTATCAATCGCTTCGTGCATCGCATTCGTAACGTCATCATCCTGGCCCATGCCGAGATAGTCATTCGAGCACCAGACGATGATTTCACGTTCGCCATGCTCAAAGCGCGCCGTCGCTTTCGGAAACTCGCCTTTGTGCCGATGCAAATCGACAAAAACACGATAGCGACCCTCATCATGGATCGTCTCGAGGGCATTTTCAAAAGCTTGTAGGTGCTTCATGGCGATGTGGCTCTTTTTTCGTTGACCCCATGTAGGGATGATCCCTTACAGAATAAACGGGATTAAAGGACGCACTACTGCGAAACCCTATAGGGAAGAACCCCTATAAGAAAAATCTCTAGGCATCATAGCCAGGGGATTCACGATCGAGCTTACGCAACAAGCCAGGCCAAGCGAGCATGTTGGCGAGGGTTTTAGTGCCCTCAGGATTTGACTGGCCCTTCACCACGTCCTGCACGTCTTGCGACGGAATAACCATATTCTCACGGCCAGCCGTCAATGCGCGCACCTGCATTGAGCAAGCCCGCTCTAGGAAGAACATACGTAGGAAACACTCCGCAGCTGTACCACCAACCGTCAGTGTGCCGTGATTGTAGAGCATCATATTGTTCTTGGTGCCCATATCGGCGACCAGGCGCTCGCGCTCACCATGGTCCAGCGCAACACCTTCATAATCGTGATAAGCCAGGTCGTGGCGAGCCAGCATGGCGGTTTGAGACAGTGGCAGCAGGCCTTCCTTATTGCACGACACCGCAACGCCATCATCAGTGTGCAAATGCATCACAACATGGGCATCATCACGGGCCGCGTGGATCGCTGAGTGAATGGTAAAGCCTGCTGGATTGATGAAATAAGGCGACTCTTGAACGACATTGCCCTCGAGATCGACTTTCACCAGAGACGAGGCGGTGATCTCTTCAAAGAACATCCCATAAGGATTGATCAGAAAGTGATGATCGGGGCCCGGCACACGGTGGGAAATGTGCGTAAAGATCATATCCGTCCAACCGTACAAGGCGGTCAGGCGATACATCGCCGCCAAATCTACGCGAACTTTCCATTCTTCTTCGCTGACCTGCCCTTTAAGGCTCGTAATTTGCATTCCATCGGCCATGTTCGATCACTCCCGGCTTTTTGTTTCCACAACTGTACAACCAAGCTTCCGTTTGGGCAATTCAAGCAAACGCTTGACCCAGCGTTCGATGCTCCCGAGATAGGACCGCATGACGACCTGTATCGCCTTCACCGCCTCGAAACGCCCTGAAGCCCAGGAAGCCTTGAAACGCCTGGTTCAAAAGTATGGGCAGTATGACGAGGACAAAGCCGACGTGATCGTCGCCCTTGGCGGCGATGGCGCAATGCTCGATGCCATGCGGCGCCGGTTTGACGACCACAAACCCGTCTACGGGATGAATCGCGGCACCGTCGGCTTTCTCATGAATGAATATGACGAGGACGATCTGCTCGCACGCATCGATCGGGCTGAGCGCGCAAGTGTGAAACCGCTGCGCATGAGTGTCACCGACATTCATGATCAAACCCATGAACGGCTGGCGATCAACGAAGTCTCGATCCTGCGTCAAACAGCGCAAACGGCAAAACTCCGGATCATCGTCGATGGCAAAGAGCGTATGGCGGAGCTGTCTTGTGACGGCGTCATGGTCGCCACACCGGCGGGCTCTACCGCCTATAATCTCTCAGCCCACGGTCCGATCCTGCCAATTGGCGCAAACCTCTTGGCGCTGACGCCTGTCAGTGCGTTTCGCCCGCGGCGCTGGCGAGGGGCTCTACTCCGCCATGATGCACATGTCGACATCGAAGTGATTGCCGCCGACCGGCGCCCGGTTGCAGCCGCTGCTGATAATCAAGAAGTTCGCGATGTCACGCGCGTCTCGATCCATGCCGATCGGACGCAGCACCTCACCATGCTGTTCGACCCAGGCCACGCTTTGGATGAGCGCATTTTGCGTGAACAGTTTGCATTCTAAAATTAACTCTTTTTCCCTGATCCTTCAGGCGTTTGTTAAAACTCATATTGTACAAGTGGCAGCATGGTTAAGTCACTTTTCAAGCTATTCAAAAAATCAGGCTCAAACAAAGAGCTGTTAACTGAACTCGATATTTCGCGCGTTACCGGCGAAGTCGCTCCAGTTGCGAAAGCGGAAACAGCCCCTGAAGCCGAGCGCCCAGAAGTCGACGTTGAGACGTGGAAGCAAAGCGATCTCGATCTTTTGCAAATGACTTGGGAGACGTGCTGCCACGAACCGGATAGCGAAGAGGCCAACACAGCGTTTCGTAGCGCCCTGCACAACCTTCATGGAGCCTCGGGCGCCTATGGTGGCGGCGCACTGACTCGCCTCTCAGGATCGCTTCACGTCCTGGTTTCAGGCGTTGAAGACCTGCAAGACGAAGCGGCTTTGATCAATCTGCACGTTCAAGCCTGTCGCGCGACCGCGATCGGCAACTCTGATGCCGCAGAAGACGTCGCTGATGCGGTGTGCGATGCACTCGAAAAGCAGGTCACAGCGCGACTAAGCGCCGAGGCGGTCGCTTAGTTGACGCCTTGAAATCCTTCGACTTCGCGTTTCGGTTTGTCGCCGCGATCGATGCCAAGCAACAGCACGACGGCTGACGCCACAAAGATCGACGAATACGTCCCGACAATCACACCAAAGATCAGCGCGAAACTCATACCGCGCAGAACCGGGCCACCGAACAAGAAGATCGAAAGCAAGGCGAGAAGCGTTGTTCCAGACGTCAAAAGCGTCCGAGACATGGTCGCGTTGATCGCCAGATCGACGACTTTCGACAGCTCCAATTTCTTATATTTCCGGGCTTCTTCGCGCACCCGGTCAAACACGATCACGGTGTCGTTCATCGAATAGCCAACAATGGTCAGAAGCGCCGCGATCGTCGCCAGGTTAAACTCAAACCCGGTGAATGAGAACATGCCCATGGTCAGGATAACGTCATGGAACAGCGCCGCCACAGCGCCGAGCGCATACTGCCATTGGAACCGGAATGAGATATAGATCATCATTAGCGTCAGAGCGACGGTCAGCGCGATAATACCTGATCTAAACAGCTCGCCAGAGACTTTCGGTCCGACAGAGGCTTCTGAACGGATTTGGAACCGTTCTGCACCAATCAAGTCGCGCAAGGCCGCGCTCACTTCATCCCCTGCTCGGTTTTGAGCATCATCCGGGGTTTCGTCACCAATCGGCGGTTGCGGCTTGAACCGGACCACGGCGATATTTGGTGCATTGGGCCCCGTTCCGCGGGCTGAGTTGACTTGCACCTCTCCGACGATCAGCGGTTCAACAACATTGCGGATATCTTGCGCCGAAATATCTTCGGGCTCTTCAATCTCGATCACCGCGCCGCCGGCAAAATCGATCCCGAGGTTCAAACCACGCATAGACAAGAGCGCAGCTGACGCCAGCAATGCCACAACCGATACAATCAGCGCGACAAAGCGCAGATTCATAAACGAGACTTTGGTTTTTTCAGGCCATAGACGAAGAAGCATAAAACGTATCCTTGCTTACATGGCCAAGCGCTTGGGGCGCATGGTGCGGAGATAAAGAACGGTAAACCAGCGGGTGACGACAAAGGCCGTAAACACTGAGGTTAAGATACCAATGGCCAGTGTCACAGCGAAGCCTTTGACCGGGCCAGATCCCACCAGATACAGGATAGAAGCCGCGATGAATGTGGTGATGTTGGCGTCCAAAATCGCCGACAGTGCGCGCTCATAACCCGCTTGAATTGCGGTCGCTGGGGATCGACCCGAAGCCTGCTCTTCTCGGATCCGCTCAAACACGATCACGTTCGCATCCACGGCCATACCAATGGTCAGGATGATCCCGGCAATCCCTGGCAATGTCAGCGTCGCGCCAAAGCCTGAGAGGGCACCGATGATCAGAACGATGTTTGAGAGCAGAGAACCGACCGCAAATCCGCCAACCAGGCCATAGGCGAGGATCATGAACACGCCGACCAACGCTAGACCGATCAAGCTTGCTCGTGAGCCGGCCGCAATCGACTCGGCGCCGAGGGTTGGACCCACGGTCCGCTCGTCGAGGAAATTGAGCTTGGCGGGAAGCTCGCCCGCTTCAATAATCGCCGCGAGGTCTTCAGCCTCCTCGATTGTGAACCGGCCTTCAATGATCACGCTACCGCCAGGAATGGGTGTGCGAATAGAAGGCGATGACATCGAGACGCCATCTAGAACAATCGCGAAGTTCCGGCCGACATTGTTCCGGGTCAAATTATAGAACTTGGTCGCCGCCGAACTGTTGAGACGGAAACAAACCGCAGGGAAGTTCGCTTCATCGAAACACCGATTGGCGGTCGCAATATCAGCGCCGGTCAATTCAGGGATCCGATTGATCAGGATCTGTCCGGCTTCCAAGGAATCCACCAAAATCTCCCGCGGAGATGTCCGGCCTGATGCCACGGCGGCGCGGATCGCAGATGAATCCAGATTGGCCATATTGAAGGTCAGGCGTCCGGCCTGCCCGAGAATGTCTTTGATCCGCTTCGGATCCGCTTCACCTGGCGCTTCGAGAATAATGCGATTGTCGCCCTGGGGCGTGATCGAAATCTCCGCCACACCATCCGGGTCAATCCGGCGGCGAATGATCTCCATCATTTTGGCCTGCGCATCCGTTGCCAGTGCTGTCCGCGCGCCCGCCGGGACAGTCAGCTGGATGAACTGATCCCCTGTTTGCTGCACGCGATACAATTCGGTTTGGGTCGTTCCGATGGTCGGATTAATCCGATTGAGTCGGCGAATGGCTTCATCCATATCCTCTTCGGGATTAAGGAGCTCAATCGTCAAGCGATCTTCGTTTTGAACAGGCGGATTCCGCTCGACCAAGGGCTGCCGATTGAAAGCCGTCCGAATATCAGCTTGGACGGTTTCGAGGCGGTTGGCGGCGATCTCAGCCGGATCGATCTCCATAAGCAGGTAAACCCCGCCTTGTAGATCGAGCCCTAGATTCAGTTTTCCGTTGGGGAGGAACCACCAAGAGTCTTCTGCTTCTTGAAGCTGCTGCTCATAGGCGGCAACCGCGAGCTCATTGGTCGGGTCGGAAACTTCTTTCGGCTCAATGCCTAGGAACCCATCGGAAAACAGGTTTGGCACGGCGAGCACCGCGCCCCACAAGAGAACAACGACAATCAGTCCAACTTTCCAAATCGGAAAATTCAGCATGGCAGTCAGCCTTTATCTTAGTCGTTCGCCGCGACTGGAGTGTTTTTGTCTTTGACGTCAGCGATCATGCCCTTGAGCGATCGGACGCGAACGCCATCGGCCAATTCAACCGTGACTTCGGTATCCGCAACACGGGTCACTTTACCGATCAGGCCGCCAGCTGTGACGACCGTATCGCCCTTTTTCATGTCATCGATCATCTGACGGTGTTTCTTCTGACGCTGCTGTTGCGGGCGGATCAGCAAGAAGTAAAAAATCAGGATCAGCGGTACAAACATGATCAAGCTGGACATCAGGCTGCCACCTGCTGCAGCTTCTTCAGCGAACGCAGCGGGCGCCAAAGCCAGTGCCGCAAGGGTCAGTGGAATAATTTTCCGCATGAAAGAGTTACCTTCATCAAATCAATTGCGCTCGTATATCGACGCCCCCGCCCTTTAGCAATTGGTAGAGTGCGTTCATTCTCGCGTTCAGATCAAAACAAAGCGCCCTCTGTTCAAGGGCGCTTTGCAGAAATCTTGTCCTGACGAAACGAGGCTATTCGTCTTCGCGCAGATACATTGAGTTTTTGGGTGATGCGAAAAGGCGCTCAACCATTGGCTCAAAGAATTCCAGCGACTCGCTCTCATAATCCGGATCGAAAGCCGATTGATCATAGAGATGACAGAATTGCGCAGTGTGTTCGTAATAAGGATGATCCTTAAACTGGTCGCGCATATTCCGGTCTAGGCCGAGATGGTGGAAGAAATAATAGCCTTGGAACATGCCGTGATTGGCCACCATCCAATGGTTCTTTTCCGACACAAAGGGCTTCAAAATCGCGGCTGCGACATCTGGGTGATTAAAACTGCCTAGCGTATCGCCAATATCGTGCAGCAGCGCGCAAACGACATATTCCTCGTCGCGGCCATCTCGGTGCGCGCGGGTCGCGGTTTGCAGGGAATGTGTCAGCCGATCGACCGGGAACCCGCCATAATCGCCATCCAGCAAACGCAAATGGTCAAGCACCCGCTTCGCCAGGCCCTGGTTGAAATGTTTGGAATGTTCGGCAATCACATCCCAGTCTTCTTTGGTGCCTTCGAGCATTTGCTTAAATTTTGCCTGAACCGGCGCGTGTCCATCGGCCATCTATCACTCCCGTTTTGTCGTTACCCTTAGAAAGGACATTGACGCGAAGTCGGGTCAAATAGAATAAGTGAGCAAACATTCACTTGCTTTTGCGATTTTCCTATGTTAGCAAACGCTCACAATTGGAGCTGAACCGCTATGACTGTTACTGAGCAGAAACGTCCCCGCGCCCGAAATGCGCGACCGAAAATCGAGAAAGCAGCGCTCGAACTGTTTATTCGCGAAGGCGTCGATGCCGCCACCACACGCGAAATTGCCGATGTTGCTGGGGTCTCAGAAGGCGCGCTTTACCGCCACTATAAGGGCAAAGATGAGCTGGCGCTGGCTTTGTTCATGGACACCCATAATCGGCTCGGCGAGATGATGGCCACAGCCTTCCTGAACCAAAAGACGCTTGAAGAAAAAGTGCGCAGCGCGGTCACCGCCTATTGCGCTTTTGCCGATGAAGACTGGCTGTCCTTCAGCTATCACCTGGTCTCACTGAACCGGTATTTGCCGCACGATACACGGCGCGAAGATGACCCTGTTTCGGTTGTTGAAAAACTGATCGAGCATTTGATTGAAACCGGCGACATCCCGAAAGGCGACCCGGCAATCATGGCGGCGATGAGCCTTGGCGTGGTCATGCAGGCCGGCCTAAACAAGATCTATAACCGCCTGCCCGGGCCTTTCAGCCAGCATGTTGAGACCTTCACGCGAACAATTTTGGCGATTCTCTATCAGAAATAGCTTTCAACCGGTCTAGGAGACCCTCCTTATGATACGTGGTGTTTTGTTTACGGGCGTCTATTACGTCCTCTCCCTCCTCTATGTCCTCGTCTCACTGCCCTTCTTAGCGCTGCCGGGACGCGGCCCTGTAACGGCGATTATTCGCTCCTATACGCGCGCCATCAATCTCGCTTTGCACCTCATTGGTGGCATCAAGAAAGAGGTTCGCGGTCGCGACCGTCTCCCCGAAGGCGCGTTTATCCTCGCCCCCAAACATGCCAGTTGGGGTGACGGTTTCATGGTCTATCCGGAAGTGAAAAACCTCGCCTTCGTCACCGGTGATCACTTGGAGCGCTTCCCTTTGGTGGGCGGGATTCTGCGCAAACTGGGCGCCATCGTCATCGACACATGCGGCGGCGGCGAACGTAAAGCCGCCTCGCTCGCGGAAGGCATGGCCAGGGCACGCGAAGACGGCCGGCGGGTGCTTATCTATCCCGAAGGCCACTTGGCGCCGGTTGGATACCATTTCCGCTACAAACCCGGCGTTTGGCATATGCAAAAGGCGATGAATGTACCGATTGTTCCAGTCGCGACCAATCTAAATTACTTTTGGCAACAGGAAGAAATCCTTAAAAAACCAGGCACTGCGGTGATTGAGTTTCTCGATCCAATCCCAGCGGGTCTCTCGAAGGAGGAAACCCTCGCGCGCTTGACCGAGGCCGTAGAAACCCGTTCGGCGGAGCTGATCGCGGAAGCCGCAGGCCAACCCGTCACGCCATCGATACTCTTGCCGGACCCGGTCAAAGGTACCATTAGTAAACCTGTCGCGGAGATCGCAACTGAAAGCTCCCGCCATGTCTGAGCCCCTCGAATACTTATTCCACGTGCATAAGACCGTTCCGCTCTGGAGATTGGTGATCAGCAAAACCAAAGGCTTCCCGGCCGAAACCACGGCCGAAGAATGGCGCTTCACGCGCGCCCGCACGGCGGAGGACACAAACGTCGAAGTCCGCGAAATGATTGAAGCGGATGGCTATAGCCTCTTCAAAGTTGGCGGCACGTTTGCGGATGTTGAGCGCGATCGCGCAGCGCTCCCACCCTCAACAGACGCAAACAACGGTACTTGATACGATCGGCGAGGGATCGCCCCGACCGGTCTGAACTGATGCTAAATGATTGTCCGTAAAATCGCGCGCCGAAGCATTTGATTAGAAGACGAATTCTGTCTTCTTCTCAAATCCTGGCAAAATCGGTGGGCAGCATTCGAAGGCTTCGCGGAAGCCGAATGTGTCCCCTGCCCGCGTATAGATGCGCGCTGCGCCAATGCCGCGACCGGTTGAGACCACGACAGCGAGCCGCCCGCCATCTGACAATTGATCGAGCCAGGCTTGCGGTACTTGTTCGACCATGCCGGCAACAAAGATCACATCGAACGGCCCTTGGTCTGGCAGGCCTTTAGACAGATCGCCTTGAACGCCAACCGCTTCATCCATGCCAATCTCGGCAAACCGCTCGACCATGGCATCGACCAAGGCCTCATCATCTTCCAGAGCGATGACCGCGTCAGTCATGTGGCCGAGCAAGGCGGCGCTATAGCCAGCGCCTGCGCCGATTACGAGGCTGACATCACTGGCTTGCGCTTCCACGGCTCGGAGGATTTTTCCCAAATCGCGTGGCAGCCACATGGCGCGGGTCTCACCCGTTTCGATTTCGAGCTCAGCATAAGCGCTCGCCCGCATACCTTTCGGCACGAACACTTCGCGCGGAATGGTTGAAAACGCGCTGACCACTTCCGTGGCAGTGACATCATTCACCCGAACTTGAGAATCGACCATGACCCGGCGGAGTTTTGCGAAATCCATGAAACGGTCCCTGAAAAAGAATCTAACTTTATCCGCGCCAATAGCACACGTCGCGCGGGTCGCAATATGATGACGCGGTTCTAGGTGAACTTCTCACGATTCATCAATGCGGTTTAGCGACATCTTCCGCCCATCCCGGAGGTTGGTAGCCGCTATATTTAAACTCCGGCATCCCCAGCACCCGGTGCAAGTAATATTCATGCGGCGGCAGCTTCTTTTGCGCCTGTTTCAGTCGCTCAATGATCGCGGGGTGAACGATCGGCCGGTCCGCGCCGTCAGTCGGCGGTGCAAGCGGCGCTCCACAGAAGTGCATGCCATACATGATGGCCTCATAGCTTTCATGATTCCAAATACCGGCTGTATCGATTGCAGTTCGCCCGTCGGTGCCCGCGAGTGGGCTTGTCTGCAGCGGCCCGGAAAAGCCCGGTAGATATTGATCTTCAAAGTCTGATGCTGATGGCGGTTTGATCTTCCAATAGTCGAACTTCGCCTTCAACCGATCGGTGATCCGTTCGGGTTTCTGCACCTCTCTCCAAAACGCAGTATCGGTCCTTCGCGACAAGCAATAATGCATATTGATGAAGTCCAAGATCTCCAAATATCTGTTATAAATCAGACGATTAAACCGGAAAGACATGGCCTCCATCATATCGTCTGTTTCTGGAAAATGTTCGGCCAACATCACGGCGGCCATGTCACAGAGATAGAGGCCAGTGGATTCGAGCGGCTCAATAAATCCGCCAGCTAGTCCGATCGCAATACAATTGCCCTGCCAGGCCTTGCTACGCTGGCCGACTTTGAACTTGATCAAACGCGCATCGATATCTTTCGCATGCGGCCCTTCATACGCTCTGAGTTCCTGATCCGCCGTCGCTTCATCTGCAAAGGCGCTTGAATGAACATACCCAATCGACCGCTGGTCTTGTTGGGGAATGTCCCAAATCCAGCCTGAGGAGAGCGCAGTGGCGGTCGTGTAAGGACGTACGAGCCCGGGATAGTAATCTTCATACGGGATCCGCGCGACGAGGGCCTGATCGCACATCAGCCACTGCGAATAGTCTTCATAGGGCACGTTTAGAGCTTCGCCGATCAGCTTGGCCCGAAACCCGGTGCAATCGACATAAATATCGGCTTCACAGGCCTCCCCCGAATCCAATTCAACAGATGAGATCATCCCAGCCTCAGACACGTTCACTTTAGTGAGGTTGGCAAATTGATGGCTGACGCCGCGCTCGATCGAGAAATCGCGAAGATAGTCAGCAAACTTCTGAGCGTTCATATGAAAGGCGTAAGATAGCGGCGCGCCCATATCCCACGCCCCGATCATCCGCGGAGCCCTTGCCATATCGCAAATTACGGGCTGGGCAGACACTGTCTCCATAAATGGGATTGAGCGATCAGACGCGAGCCATTCACGGCCAGATCGATCAATCGGCTGGATTCGATATCGACTAAACGGATGGTGATAAAAGGACTGATCATTGAACAGCCAGTTCTGATAGCGGATCGATTGCTTATAAGAAGCATCCGCCGCTTTCATGAACTCGACCTCATTGATGCCAATCACAGATAGAATGTGTTGGATCGACGGCACGGTCGCCTCACCGACCGAAATCCGGGGCAGATCTGGCGATTCGACCAGCTTAATATCAACGCGCGGATCAGTGCCGCGTTTGTTCAATGCGCCATTTAAATATGCGGCGGCCATCCAGCCTGCAGATCCACCGCCAATGATTAGGATACGTCGTTTCATCATCTCTCCCGCCGGCGGCTTAGGTATAACCCAGCAAAGACCGAAGGCCTGGCACCGCGAAATCGACCAATTGCTTCTGCATCGCTGGCAACTCATCAGGGACACTAGCTGAGTCTGACTTCAGATTTTCTCGCGCTGTCCCGCTTTTCTTGCGGTCTGATCCGACCCGTACGCGCTCGCGCCAATCGTCGGGAAGCTCGGCAATCCCGCAACGCCCAAGCAGCTCTGTGAAATAGGTCTCAGCTTCGTCAGTATCGAGCGCCCGGCAGTGCGAAACCAAGTCTTCGTATTTCACGATATACGCAGCTGTTCCAAGCCAGCTGACGCAATTATGGGTGTAGATATCCGATAGTGTGGGGACTTTCTGATAAATCCCGAAAATCATCATATTCAGAATGGCATCCATTGGCGCATTGCCATCTTTCAGATGCTCGAGATCGGCCTCAAAATTATCAGACAAGAAGAAGCGCGCCCGTGCCAAAACCCAATCATAAGGATCGCGCACGAGGAGCAGATGATGCACCTTCTTAAGAACGATGGCGCAATCATCAGAAAACAGTAGATGGCCCCAGCTGAGCTTTACGTCTTTGGATGAGAATGCGTTCAGGTGCTGCCTCAGATTCGGAAACTGAACGAACGTGTCATGGTATTGCTGCTCGACCGGCACGAACATGCGCACAATATTGCGCAAGAGATGCGTTCCGCTTTTTGGAACCGAGTTCAGAAAGACTGGGGTCTCAAGCCGCTTTTGTTCGAAGGCTGCGTTCAGCTCATTCAGATTATCAGCATTCGCAATCACGCGAGGCATTTCAACTCTCCCCTGAGTTCGGTTGAACTGTGCCGACCCGCAATGCGTTGTCAACGCAGCAGGCGCATCAATTTCGCTAAGAAAAATGGCGGGCCCTGCGACCCGCCATTTCTGTTTTCAAATCAAATGGTTCTTAGAAGCTCTTAGAGAGGTTCAAGAACACACGACGTCCAAGATAGTCGTACTGAGAGACGACCAAAGAGTTACCGGCATCCGCATCAGATACGGCTGGTGGGTGCTCGTCAAAGACGTTTGAGACACCGATCCGGAACGTCCAATCATCACGCGTATATTCAGTCGAAAGCGTGTGATAGATCACTTCTTCAGTGTAGTACTTGTAGTTCACAGGCACACCATAAAGCGTTGTACCACTGTCATTCTCACTACGTTCCTGCTGGTCCGTTTCACCGATATAATCGATCCCCCAGAAGAAATCCCAATTGGTATCAGTATCGAGCGTGAAGTTGACATAACCTGTCGTTTCAGGCTCGCCATACTCGCCGTTCAGATCTTCAATCTCACCCAGTGCATCCAGCTGAGTGAAGGATTCTAGTTGGTGCGTGGCTTGTGCATCAACAACCAGGTCACCCCATGGCGTGCCATGAACGTAACGAGCCGTGACATCGAAGCCTTCATTGACCTGAGACGCAACATTGACGAACTGCGCCCGCACATCGGTAATCCGGAAGCCATCTGGACCAGCCGGGTTACGATCAAAACGGTCACACAATGGCTCGTTCGGGAACGAGTCAGCCGTGTAACACCCTTGAACGATTTGCTGTGCCGTCAGGGTCGTAATCTCGTCATTGATCTCAATGTCAAAATAATCAACCGCGACGCTCAGATCGATGAAACCAGGGGTCCAAACAACACCAGCACTGAAGTTATCCGATGTTTCTGGCTCCAGCTGTCCAAGACCACCCCCGCGGAACACGTCTGCGGAAATCGCAGGTGCGTGATCTTGAGGAATGCCTTCCGCCGCACAATTGGCAGCGACTGTTGGTGAAATGTCAGCTGCTGATCCCCATTGGAAACACGGATCGATCACACCTTGGCGCGCGAAACTTGTTTCGTCGGCAAGGAACAATTCAAACAGTCCAGGCGCACGGAATGAAGTCCCCTGTGTGGCGCGGAAACGGAACTGATCGTTGATCGCCCAGTTCAAGCCAACACGGTAGGTTTCACCTGTATCATCGACAGTGTTGATATCGGTGAGGCGACCTGAAGCAGCAATGGTAAGACTTTCTGCAAATGGTTGATCTTTAAAGATCGGAATCTCGATCTCACCAAAGACAGCCGTTTGCTCTTGCTTACCAGTCGTAATGCCCGCTGAGGAAGCGCCCCAAGCATTGCCGGCGAGAATGATGTTCGACGGCGTGTCTGTGATTTCATCTTCCTGGTAAAGGAAACCGACCGCAGCACCGACTTCACCTGCTGGCAGTGTAAAGATCGGGCCCGACAAATAACCTTCGATTGAAGACTGCGTGTACTCCGTATTCCCGCGGTCACGCGTAAACAAGAAGTTCTCGACTTCAGGGCTGTATTCACCCGCCAAGAGTGCTGGGTCAAACCACGGCACATCGACACATGGGCGTCCAGCAACAGACGTCAAACCACCATTGACTTCACCACAAAGGGTCGTCTGGAAGTTGTAGTCAAAAATCGCATCTTGATAGATGAAATCTTCGACATATTCACCGTCTGATTTCGAGTACTGATAGGCGAGGTCCCAGTTGAACCCTTCAGCAAATCCGCCCAGATCGCCGCGGAGGCCACCCACAAAGCGTGTGTACTCAACGGTAACTTCTTCGTCTGCACGATCTGAAATCGCTGTTGGAGAGAACCATTGCAGGCCTTCCCATCCTTGCGCAGACGCCTCAGGGTTCGTTCCTGGTCCACCGAACAGCCCCTGAGAATCGCCACCATAGTGGTAAGACCAGAACTGACGGTAGCCGTCTGAGTATGTTTCACGCTGATTGTAGAGCGCTTCACCATAAGCAGTGATGTTGTCCGATAGCTGGAATTCCCCTTCTGCCATGAGCGTAATCCGCTCAACTTGTGGCACCAGAGTTTCCGCGTTTTGGAATGGGTGATCGAAATCTACCAAACCGCGTGGCTCAGTGCCGACAGTGATTCCATTCCAAGCCGCGAGACCATCAATATCGTTCTGATCATAATAGATTGGGAAGAAGCCATTTGGTACGCTGAGTTGTCCAGGGGCACCAGAATTCGGATATCCCGGGATGTTCGCGGCCAGCGACCCATCATAATCATATTGCGCTAGGAACGGGAACGTCGTTGGGACGTTCGTGTCACCCGCATAATCATAAATCCAGACATGCCCCCACAGCAGGTCGCGGCATTGGAATTGGCCAGTACGCGGGTCAATAACATCTGCTCGGCTACCATCATCGTTGAACGCATAGGCTTCGTTACAATCGAGATAGTCGCGATCACCGCGAGCGAGAATTTCGCGTTTGAAATAGTCACCAGTGACACGAATGCTGCCGCGTTCAAATGTCTTACCGTAGCTGCCGCTTAGACGGAATTCTTCACCGCCACCTTCGGACGGCAAGGATGTATATCCGTCGATGACGCCGCCATCTTCTTTGCGAGTGATGATGTTCACAACACCGGCAATCGCGTCAGATCCATAAACGGCAGATGCACCGTCTTTCAGGATTTCCACGCGCTCAACCGCGGCGAGCGGGATAGAGTTCAAGTCAAACGAGGAGACAGACCCGCGGGTACCAGAAGGACCAGCACGACGGCCATTCAAGAGGAACAAGGTCCGGTTGGCGCCCAACCCGCGCAATGCCAGCGTTTCTGCGCCGGTACCACCATTGCTAACGAACTCGTTCGCGACAGCCGCGTTGATCTGAGACGAACCAGATGCTGCAGTCGATGTTTGTAGAAGCGCGGCAACGTCGCCGAGACCTTCAATCTTCGCTTCGTCCGCAGTCAGAACGTCAATCGCCACGGGGCTCGTGAATTCGTTTCGCGCGATCCGTGAACCGGTGACCACCACCCGTTCTTGAACCGACTCTTCTTCACCGGCGTCTTCTGAAATCGTCGTGACTTCGACCGCTTCGTCAGCATCTTGCGCATATGCGCTACCGACAGAAATCGCCAAAGCGAGCGCTGATGAATACATCAGACGACTGCTGAATTTACCTTGCATGTTAGAACTCCCTGAACAGCAAGTATTCGCCCCCCAGCTGGACAGCGAAATACGTTTTTCAATTGATGGGTCCCCTTCCCGAGGATTCCATAGTTGAGCCTGATAAGATAATTCTTGCACCGTCAACGCGATTTACCCGTACGGCATGCAATAGTGTTGCGTGTGCAACTTTTTTGTCACATTCGTAACGAGATTGTTGGAGACAGCCAGCTGCTGCCCCGTGCGCCACAGACTTTCCGCACACCCTGTCAGAATGGCATTGCACTCGCTGACGGAAGGCGATAAAGACGCGCTCTTCTTTGAGTGTCTCGGGCTCGGAGAGCTGGAAAAGCAGTTTCACCACGCGGCTATATCCAGCGCTGACCTCCACCCGAATTTAGAGACTTAAGAGACCCCAGGTTGGCTCTGTGGCGGAGTGGTGACGCAGCGGATTGCAAATCCGTGTACGCCGGTTCGATTCCGGCCGGAGCCTCCACCCTTTCCAAAATCTCACCAGATTTCAGACCTTCCTGAAGAGATTTGCAGATTCCCTTAAATCTTTTTGAAAACGTTTAAACCTTGTTAACCATTATATAGGAGAAGGTTAATGTCTTCTATTGGAGACACCCACCATCACCCAATGCCTCGGCGGAACATTTTATGTTCCGCCAATTTTTTATCAGCTTTCTGAATTTCCTGGTTTGACACCGAATTCGGTTTTGCTAGAGAGGCGGCTCGCTGTTCCGCGATAGCTCAGTTGGTAGAGCAGGCGACTGTTAATCGCCCGGTCGTAGGTTCGAGTCCTACTCGCGGAGCCAGCGCTTTCCCAAATAGAATTTCGACCATGTGCAAACGCATCGGGCGAGGCACCAATCGCCCTGCCCTGCCCTGCTGTTCGTTGGCGATGCCCCCCTTTTGGCTCGCGAGGCGATTTCACTTTGTCTTATGGAAATCGCTCACGTTCGCGACCGGAAAGCAGCATTATCGCGATCGCGACCACCCAAATCGCAACCAGCACATGATATAGATGCCAGCTCAGCTCTACGCTCAGCGCCGGCGAACGTCGCACAAATAATGCATTGAGCGGTAGAATTGCGGCAAAGACGAAGGCCAAAAGGCGCGCGCGCCCGCTCTTAAATTGCCACGGGGCCAGAGCGGCAATGATCACAGCCCACGTTAAGGCAGCCAGAGGCTGAAAGGCATTATTGATCACCCCAGCCAGCACTGAAATTGTAACCGCCAATCCCATGCCGCTAGCAAAGTGTAATCGACGCTCGGGCGAGACCAGACCCCTCGCGAACGACAGTGCAATCAGTCCGGTCGCTAGAACCCCGCCATGCTGAGCAACGAAACGATGGATTCCGGCAAAGTCAGAACCTAGGCCAAACGCGAAACGGATCGTACCCAATCCTGCCGCAAGCCCCAATATTCCCATCGCAATCGCAGACACGCGGATGGATCTATTCCAGAGGGTCCACATCGCTCCCAAGCAAGCGATGGTCAAAATAAACTCGGAGACGGCAAAGTGCGTGGGCATCGCTGGGTGCCTTAAGCCGATGGCACAGGATTAGGCGCACCCGCTGTGTAGCCGGTTTTGGTCGGCGCTTCGGCTTCCGCTTTGATCTGAAGTGACGTTTGCCGTGATCCATCATGGCTCCAGCCAGGCTGAGCAAAGATATACATCAACCGATCTTTGAAACTACGCCCCGGCCCAAACACATCCTTCACGATGCCCCAATATTCGTGGAAAATAATAGTAATCGGGTTCAGCGTCTCGAGATCCTTGACCAGTCCGTAATCCGGCTTGTCCTCAGGGTCCTCTGCTGTGAATGTTCCAAACATTTTGTCCCAGATGATCAAGGTGCCAGCATAGTTCATGTCGAGATATTTCGGGTTCTTGCCGTGGTGCACCCGGTGATGAGACGGCGTGTTGAAAATCGCTTCATACCAGCGCGGCAGCTTATCAATCGTCTCGGTGTGCAGGAAGAATTGGTAGATGGCGTTCAAAGCACCACAAAACAGGACGAGCACCGGGTCAAACCCGATCAGGACGAGCGGAATCTTCAAGAATGTCGTGCCCGAGAAATGCTTAGTCCAACCCTGTCTGAGCGCCACCGCGAAATCGAAATGCGTGCTAGAATGATGAGTAACGTGCATCGCCCAGGGCCAGCGAATCCTGTGTGCCATGCGATGATGGAGATAGTAGCGCAGGTCATCGATCACGAAACAGGCAATAACCGACACAATCGTCAGCGGTATCGTCGCAATCCGGTACTGTGCTGCCCAGAACAGCATTCCGACCGTCAGAAAAGCGACGGCGCCATTCGTCACCACGCTCATCAAGCCGAGAAAAATGCTAACCAAGTCGTCTTTTGTCTCCATGCTCCCGCGCGCTTTGAAGACCCGCACAGCAATCGTCTCAATTGCTATTGCGGCAAAGAAAACCGGAATGGCGTACAGGGTGATTTTTGATGAGATCAACGCTTCTAGATTCATGATTCAATCCTCCTCAATAGGCGCCTGAACAGCGCTCTGAGGATGGGATAGGCGACTCATTCCTATCTTAGAATTGAAATTATAAGGATTATTGATTACTCATAGGAATATATGATTGATCTCCGCCTCATTCGCCACTTCGAGTCCGTCTATCGGCTAGGCAGCTTTTCCAAGGCCGCCGACGAAATTGGTTTGTCGCAATCAGCGCTAACCAAAAGCATACAGTCTCTAGAGTCGGCCTGGGGCGTCGCCCTATTTCATCGCACCACTCGCTCAGTGGCGCCGACAGATGCTGGCAAGCGGCTCTACCCGATGGGGCTCGACCTTCTTGCACATGCAGAGACGGTCAAAGCTGAAACGCGCGGCGGCGAGCGCGAGTTGAATGTGGTTAGCGGGCCCGCCATTCTCGAAACCCTGATCCATCCAGCCATCCTAGGGTTTCGTGAGACGTTTCCCCGAACCAGGATCACCGCAGAGACCATGCCACCCGCGCATGCCGTGGAAGAATTGGTTCAGCGCCGCATTCATATCCTGATCTATCACACGACAACCATTCGCGGCCTTCCCCATTTCAATCGGTTGCGAACCAAGGAATTGCTGAATGAACCGTATATGGTCGTCTGCCGCCCTGGCCATGATGTGCTGAAAACGGACCGCTCCGAGGCCTCAATCCTGGCGTTTGAGTGGGCCATTGCGGGCTATGATCCCGTCTTCGAAGCAAACCTTCCTGCGGCGACCCGAGAGCTGCTACAAGCGAGCAAGTTCCCGAAATATCGCTTGCTGAGCCAGACGGCCTGTCTCGAAATGGCGAAGACCACAGATATCATCACCACTGCGCCACAATCGGCGATCGCCCCTCTGCTGAAGAGCGGCGAGGTCTCGGCTTTTTCGCATCCGGCGGAGATCACGTTTGCCGTCAGCGCTGCAGCGCTCGTCGACACATGGCGAGAGCCTACCGTTCAAGCCTTCGTGGACAACCTTTAAGCCCCAGCACGTAGATTGCTCAAAGTCTGTGATTGTACGTGCCGGCGAGAGAGTGCCGAGACAAGAGCCAAACTGGGCCTAGGAACAACCGGACAACAGGGCCAAGACCACTCAGCAGAAAACCGCTTAAGCAAAGAGCGGCGATGCCGTTCCAACAAGATCTCGTTCCTGCTGGAGAATGCGTTGGAATGATGGACGTGCATGAAGCCGCGGAACATAGTCCGACAGGTTTGGCCAGCTCTCTGCGTCAATGCTCTCACCTGCATGGAAGAAATTGACGAAAATGCTGCCTGCTGTGAGGTCGGCCAGGGTGCACTGATCCCCCTGTAGGAAGGCACGACCGGTCTCTAATTGCGATTCTAAATAGTCAAAAACTTGCGGCCTTATGGCTTTCGCAGCCGCAACGATTTCAGGATCTGGATCGATCTTTTGGAAGGTCGGGTTGATAAATTGCTGAATGAAAAGCGGGGCCTCGACTTTCGAGAACAAAGCCGTCGCAAGATAGTCGCAAAGCCAGAGCATCCAGGCCTCATCCCATCCCGATTCCGGAAATAATGGCGGTGTCGCAACCTCTGCCTCGAGCAGCGTACACGCCGCGAAAGAGTCCGGAAGAAAGCGTCCATTAATCTCGAGAACTGGCACTTTCCCGAGGGGACTGATCTTCAGAAAATCCGGATCGGGCTCCCCGAGCGGGATCACGCTCACGATCTCATAATCGAGTTGCTTTTCCTCAATGAAAGCCACCAGCCGGCGCACCCAGGGTGACAGTAATGTGCCGTGAACTTTGAGCTGCATGACGCGTTCCTTTCCGCGAATGAAATATCGATCAGTTTTATACAGAAACTGGTTGCAATACGAAACCTCTTAGCGTATACGGTTTCATATTGCAACTAAGAATATTGAGACATGAAAACCAAATCCTTCTCGAATATGCAGTGCTCGATTGCCCGGACGCTCGACCATGTTGGCTCCTGGTGGTCGCTTCTGATTATCCGTGATGCGATGATGGGCGCGCGGCGTTTCAAGCATTTTCAGGAAAATCTCGGCATCGCCAAAAACACGCTGACCAGTCGGCTCGGCGATCTGATCGAAGGCGGCATCATCGAAAAAGTCCCGGCGGCTGATGGGTACGCGCATGAGGAATATGTCCTCACAGAGCGCGGCCGAGAACTCGCGCCGGTGATTATTGCGCTGGCGCAGTGGGGTGACAAATGGGTAGCCCATGAGAAAGGCCCATCCACCGTCATCACAGATAAAGCCTCTGGCGATCGCCTCCCGCGCATCTGGCCGCGCCGCGAGGATGGCGAAGTGATGCCGCTCAAAGAAGTCGGCATGCGACGCGCCAACGGCGCCCCACCGAAAATTTGGCATGAAGAAACGGAGGACTCCTAATGATTTCATGTACGTGTATCGTCCAAGCCGGGCAGGTCTCTGCCGAGACCGAAGCGACGCTACGAGCCAATCTGAACGCGTTTTCTGAACGCGCTTTTGGCGAGCCCGCCGAGATTAATTGGCGAGCGATTCCAGAACGCAGTGGATTTACCGCCGCAAAACCAAGCACTTCGTCGATCGTATCGATGACGGCGAACAAGCCGATCGCTCAACCCGAGCGCGCCAACTTGCTCAAAGAAATGTGCGAACTCTGGGTGCGCGAAACCCATCGCTCCTTGGATGAAGTCGTCGGCGTGATTTCCGATCCCCAAACCTAAGAGGACCCGACTATGCCACTCTATCTATGCAATGCCGCCAGAGGCGCAATTTCTGATGCGGCCAAGCCAAAAATTGCTGCGGATATCACCCGCATTCATTGTGCTGTGACCGGTGCGCCTCCACAATTTGTGCACGCCTTCTTTGTAGAAGAAGACGTTGCGCCGCCGCTCAATGGAAAGTCTGCGGTATTGTTCGGAAGCATTCGAGACGGACGCACCGATGCCCAGAAAGATCAGATCATTTCCGAGATGCGCCAGTCGATCCAAACCCATGCCGGGCTTGATTTGGAAGACATTGGCATGCTGACGACAGACGTGCCCGCAAGCTGGGCGTTTGAAGGCGGCGAAGTGATGCCGGAACCTGGCGAGGAAGCCGAATGGCTCGCCCGTCACCAAACGCCAGCAACGGCGGAGTAGTCTGATGATATCGCGTCTGTTTCTCGGCTTTATCGCCCTATCGATCGGGTCGATTGGGATTCTATATCTGTTTAACCCCAACCTCTTGCTCGCGCGCTATGATCTCGCGACCGGAAGCACGGGTATGGATAATATGTTGCGCTCGACTTATGGCGGATTGTTTTTGGCGTCGGCGGGAATCTTCGCGATGGGCGCTTTCATTACTCGTCGGCGCCGCGATGCTCTGGCCTTCGTCGCTATTTTCATGACTGGGGCTGCGCTCGGCAGGATTGCCAGCATTCTGGCGGTCGGGATGCCGCCAGCAACCATTATGCCGCTGCTCTATTTCGAGATCGTAGCAACTCTGATTGCGCTGGCGCTGTACGTTCGAACTCCAAGCGCGCATAACGAATAAATATTGCCAACAAAGCAGAAGGATCCAGCATGTCTGATACCGTTATTGTTCTGGGCGCTGGCGCCTCAAAAGGCGTCGGCGGCGCGCTCGGCCGCAAGTTTGCCGATGAGGGCCACCACGTCATCATGACCGGGCGGACGGCTGCCAAAGTCGAAGCCCTGGCCAACGAAATATCGGCCGCAGGTGGATCGGCAGAAAGCCTGCCGGTCGACGTCACGTCAGAAGCCGATCTCGATGCCTTATTCGATCACGCAAAGGCGCGGGGTCCAGTCGCTGCCGTGCTGTATAATGCAGGGAACAATGCGATCATTCCATTCGAGGATTTGCAGCCAGACACGGTTGAGCAATTCTGGCGGGTGGGATGTTTTGGCGCCTTCCTCGCCGCCAAGCGCGCGATACCGATCCTGGAAGCTCAGGGCCGCGGCAGTCTGTTTTTCACTGGTGCGTCTGGCTCGTTGCGCGGGCGCCCGAATTTTGCACATTTTGCCATGATGAAAGCCGGTCTGCGGATGTTGGCGCAATCGCTGGCCCGTACATATGGCCCCAAAGGCGTCCATGTCGCGCATTTCCTAATTGATGGCGTGATCGATGGCGAAATAGTGCGCAGCCGTTTTGGAGATTTTCTCGACGGCCTTGGTGAAGATGGCGGCTTGTCGCCAGACGCGATCGCGGATGCCTATTGGCATGTCCACACCCAGCATCGCTCCGCCTGGACCCACGAAATGGACCTGCGCCCATACAAAGAGAATTGGTAAGTCGCTAAGGCTGTTAAATCCGGATACCGTGCGCGCTCTTCCGTGCCAGACGCGGAATCGAGCCGCCGGGGCGACTCGTAAATTCAACAATTTCAATGATTTAAAATGCATTCACTTCGTAAGAAGTGGCGCGAGTGACGGGACTCGAACCCGCGACCCCCGGCGTGACAGGCCGGTACTCTAACCAACTGAGCTACACCCGCGCATGGGCTTCCCCGCCGAAGCGGTGAGATGCTGATCTATACGTGCGTTTTTTAAGGGTCAAGCGGCAATTGCCATGACTTTGACATCAGATGCAGCTATTCAGCTGCGATACAGCTAAAATAGGCGAAATTCCTCCCATGAAACGTATTCTGATCATCCTAGGCGCCCTGCTCGCTCTTCTATTAGCGGTGGCCGTGGCTTTGCCTTTTTTGATTCCCGCATCGGTCTATAAAGCGCAGATTGAAACAGCGGCGACGAATGCGCTCGGACGCGAGGTCACCCTTAAGGGAGACGCGAATCTTTCCGTCTTCCCGGTCATTGCCGCGCGCGTGGATGGAGTTGAGATCGCCAATCCCGAGGGATTTTCTGAGCCGCTCATGGTCGAAGCCGGAAGCTTGCGGGCCAGCATCAAAATATTGCCGCTTCTGTCGCGCCGCGTCGAAGTCGCTCAAATCACCCTGGATGATGCAACCGTCCGGTTAGAGAAACTGGCTGATGGCCAAGTGAATTGGGAATTCGGTCCTGAGCACGCCCCAACCGACGAACCGGAGCCGGATGCGGGTTCCGGCAGCCTTGAAACCGGGATTGACCGGGCAAGGCTGTCAAACACCGCCATCTTCTATCGCGACTGGACCACAGACACCCAATACGCACTCACCGATTTTAACGCGACCGCGCGGCTGACCGCCATGGACAAGCCCCTCACCTCTTCTGGCGAAGGCTTAATCAACGGACAGGCGTTTGACTATCGCCTGCGGCTAGAGACGATTGCGGCTTTGAACGCGCAAGAACCGGTCGATTTGGACCTGCAGCTTGGCACGATTTATGGCGATGTCGACTATGATGGCGCCCTCACGCTCACCGAAGAGCCGGCCTTGGATGGCGCGTTCGAGCTTAGGTCCGAAACACTTGGACAAGCGCTCACCATATTAGGAGACGCCAACCTTCCAATCGTCGCGAGCGCGCTTGAGTCAGTCCGCGCCAAGGGCACGATCAGCGGCGCCGCCGCGACTGCAGCCTTGGATTTTGAGCAGCTGACCCTGGCCGCCACAGGTTTGGATCTCGATTTCAAAGGCGCGGTTCAGTTGGGCACGACCCCGACTTTGGATGGCGCGATCGATCTCAACGCGGCAGATGCGCAGCGCTTGTTAAAACCAAACCACCCGCTGATCCCTCTGCTGGCCATATTGGGCGATGTCGACTTTGAAGCACGCTTAAGCGGCCCGATCACGGCGCCAAACCTCACCGGCATTGTTCTGAAACAGCGCGGACAGGATCTCTCAACCGATTATGCAGGCAGCCTCGGCTTCGATGGCGATCGCGCGTTGGATGGCCAATTGAGTCTTTCAAGCGATAATCCTCGAGCCGTTCTATCGGCGCTGGGCACTGAATTCCCGCCTGGGGAGTCTTTCAATAATATTGCTTTTTCGGGTAAAACGTCGGGATCCGTCATGGCGCCCAGCTTGAACGACGCTTCGTTCACGATTGATGAGACCGACGCGACTGGCACCATCGGCGCTGATTTACGCGGCACACGCCCTCGCATCACGGCTGACCTCAAGATGCCGCGCTTAGATCTAACGCCATTCCTGGGCGCTGAGCCTCAGGAGCCAGCCCCGAATGATTGGGACGATTCACCTCTGGATCTCGCCGCGCTAAAGATGATGAACGCGACAGTGACTGTTGCTGCCGATGAAGTGATTATGGATCAGATCACGCTGAATGATGCGCTTTTAAACACGCGGCTCGATGATGGCCGGCTATCGGCGATCTTCAGACGGGACAATGATGTGCCCGGCTTTAAAGTGTTCCAAGGCAATTGGTCAGGCGATTTGGTACTCGACGCCTCGCGTTCGACGCCGACCCTGCAAATCAATGCATTGGCGGACAGTATCGCCGCTCAAGATATGCTGACCGCGCTCACCGGCTTTCGGAATTTGGACGGGCTCGGCGATGTGCTGATCGATCTCAGCTCAGAAGGCTCTAGTATTAAAGCGCTGGTCAGCGGGCTCGACGGCAAGTTTGAAACGGATCTCAATGATGGCGCCCTGCGCGGCCTCAACTTGACCAAATTGGTGCAGAGCACATCAAACCTGCAGCAGCTTGTCAGCAATGGCGGTCTCACCGTGGCGAGTTTCCAAGAGGCATTCTCGCCAAATGCGACAACCGACTTTTCGAAATTTATCGGCAGCATGGACATTACTAATGGCGTGGCGACACTGACCGATCTGAGCATCGACAATCCGGTGATTGGCGTCTTCGGATCAGGTCAAATCGATCTTGGTGCGCGGACCTTGGACATCAGGCTCACCCCGCGCGTGGATGTTGCGGCTGCGGGCGCTGGCTCGACCATTGGCGTGGGCGATATCCCAATTCCGGTTCGCATCTATGGTAGCTGGTCGAATGTTCGGTTCGGACTGGATTCTTCCGCCGTGCAGGCAGAGCTGACAGCGAGGCTTCGCGACCAAGCCGCTGGCGAAATCGCCGACCGGATCGGCGGAGATGCCGGAGCGATTATTGGCGGCATTATTGGCGGCGGCTCAACCACGCAAGCGCCCGAAGAACAGGCGGAAGAAGAGGCGGAAGAAGAAGCGCCGAGCCTCGAAGATGAACTCACCAATCGCGCCCTAGGCGCCTTGTTCGGCAATCGCGACCGTGACGAGGAAACCGAAGAAGAAGCCGAGCCGAATTAGCCGCGATCGCGGAAAAAGGCGCGCACTTCTTCGCCTTTCGCCGCTTCGAGCGCGGCGCAGAGCTCAATTCGCTCAATGGTTTGGGTCAAGGCGCGCTCATGGCCTTCGGCGAGGTCGCCTTGCGCCTCGAACAAAGCCACAAGCTCATCACGGGCGGCCAGCGAGCACATATCGTCTGCCAGAGCTGGGCTGGATCGCTTTCTCTGACGCGGAATGGTTTCGAGATAGGTCGAGAAATTCTCCTGAACCCAAGCCCAAGTCGCGTCGCGAGTCTGGCTTTGCCGCATTTGTCCGCGAATGATGGTGCGGGTTTCTCGGCTTCCCAATTCGCCCGTTCGCGCCAATTCTAGAACGCGCTCGAGCAGATCTGGATCCTGGTTTTGGCCGATCGCATAGGCGACGGCATGCTCAAATACGGGATCATCAAATTCTGTCCGCGCCTCTAACAATCGATTTAAGAATGGTTCGCCATAGACCTGCAACCCGATCGCCATCGCGGTGAGATATTCGTCTGTCGTGATCGTGCGATCAGAGGAAACGTCCTCCATGCCGATAAAGCTCGCGGCAGCGTCAGCGAGCCCCTGGCGAAGGACAGCATCTTGGCCCGTCCGGACTAAGAACCGTTCCAGGCTCGAGCGCATGATTGCCAATTCCGGATCATCTCTCCCCTGGTCCTCAAGCGCTGTATGGCGGTATTGGAAGACGTCCAAAATCGCGGCGCGATAGCCTGCAAGCGCCTCGGCATCATCAGCTAGAAGACGCTCAAACGCGCCGGCTTGTTTGATCGCGGCTTGCACCACCCGGCGTTCCTTATCGCGTACCGCCTCATCGATGAACCGCCACACGGTTTGCACATCGATCCGCCCGGCCGCGAATTCAGCGCCAATGCTGTCGAGCGTGGAAAGTTTCTCACCAGCATTCAGATCATCAAAATTGCGCCCAAGCTGCTGCCACATCTCATAAGGCAGCGAAAACCGGTAATAGCCGGTGCCATCTGCGTTTGGCAGGAACCAGCGGCTATCGATTTCTTCAATTGGCACCAAAGCGCTGGTGACCGGTTGGCTCTTTTCCGCCAGCAGCATGCAGTGCCGAAACCGCTCATCTGCGAGGCCCGCCACCCAACATACCGGCACGACCCAAGTGCGGTCATCCGTCAGTGAGCTACCAAGCGGCGCGTATCGCGATTGCGTCACCTCAAGATCGCTGAGACTGTCATCGCCCCCAGGATAATTCGATTGCGTAATCGTCAGGAGCGGCAGACCATTCTGCTCAACAAAGCTCCGAAACGCCCGTGTAAGATCCGGCTCACCCGTCTCGCGACCAATAATGTCGAAAAATTCCGGACTGTCAGCCACCCCATCCTCATAGGCCTCGACATAGCGGCCGAGCGCCGGACGGAAGACATCCGCGCCGAAATAAGCATCGACCATGCCGATCACGGCAAGGCCTTTATTATAAGTGATCGAGTCATAGGCGTTGCGAACATTTTCGTTCAGCGCAATTGGCTCCCGCACAGCCCGGGCGCTGGCGAGACTGTCGAGATCCATGGCGCGGATGCCGTCGGCAATAGCGTCCAATTCAAAGCCCTCGCCCGGATACATTTCGGACAGGCTTGCCCCTTCGCCCCAGCTGGCAATCCCTTCTTTCAGCCAAAGGTCATCCCACCATGGCGGGGTGACCAGGTTGCCGAACCACATATGCCCAACCTCGTGAGCGTGAATGGCGAGCAGGCTGCGCCGGGCGGCAGGCCCGATTTCCGGGCTCGCCAGAATCCGGCTCTCGCGATAGGTGATCGCCGCGGCAAGCTCGGTCGCGCCGGAGGGCCATTGCGGAGCGGCAACAATATCGAGCTTCTTATAGGGATAAGGCTGCTGTAGCGCTTCCTCAAAAATGCGCACAAGCTCTGGCGCGGTCTCAAGCGCAAGTGCCAATTCACCACCTTTCCCGCGTCGCGCAAATCCGCGCAAAGGAATGGGCTCGGACCGGACCTCATTTGGCGGCAATAGGCCCGCGTCCACAACATCGAAACTGCCCACTGCAAGCGATAAAAGATAAGTTGGCAGCGGCCGCGTCGTCTCGAATGTGACTTTCTTCAAGCCGCCATCCAGTGGTTCGACGGAGGCTTCTGGCGCATTTGAGATCGCGGCATCGGCTTCAGGGATGGTCAGTGTGATATCAAACGGCGCTTTGAAAGCTGGCTGGTCAAATCCCGGCATAAAGCGTCGCGCTTGGATGCTTTCAGATTTCGCCAAGGCATAAGCGTCGCCCTGCTCTGTGACTTTGAACAAGCCCGACAGATTGGCGTCAAAGGGTGCATGGTAATCAATCTCAACAACCACTTCGCCTGCGGGCACGGTCTGGCCAAATCCAAGCCAGGCCACCCCAGACTCACGCGCCATGGTCCACGTGCCCGTCACGGGTTCTTCGGTGCCCGCAAACGAACGCACGCCAGTAACGTCTAAGTCGCGGCCGTGGAGATAGACGCCGTCTGCCGCGTCATCCAAGGCGAGGGTTATTGTGACCGTTCCGCCAAACCGCGCGTCGCGAGGATCGAGCGTCAAATCGAGCGCATAATGGGTCGGATAAGGTGAAGCGGGAAGCGGCCCAGCAGGCGCTGCGGCGATAATCTGCTCCAAGTCTGACGTTTCGGCTTGGCTTGGCGCTACACTGCCCCCGCACGCTGCTAAGACCAAACTCACAATCGAAATCAAAACGACGCGCATTGCTTACTCCAGCTTGTCTACAGGACCTGCATAGCGCACAACGAGCGCGATGAAACCCACACTTTCCATCCTCGATCCCTCGCCGATATTCAATGGTCGAACCGCCGCAGATGCCTTGCGCGAAACGCGGGCGCTGGCGCAAGCGGCCGATGCAATGAGCTATCGCGCCTATTGGGTTCAAGAACACCATAATGCGAGCAGTTTTGCAGGCACGACCCCGGAAATCATGATGGCTGATCTGGCGGCGCGAACGTCAAGAATTGTGTTGGGATCCGGCGGCATCATGTTGCCAAACTATTCGCCCTTGAAAGTCGCAGAATGGGGGCAAACCCTGTCGCAACTTTATCCCGGCCGAATTGAGATTGGCCTGGGGCGCGCAACCGGTGCAGATCCGCGCGCGTCGGCGGCTTTGCTTGGGCCTGGCGGCCAAAACTTCCCGACCATGCTCCGAATGCTCATGGATTGGATGCTGGACGCCAGCAGCGAAATCCCCTTCCCGCCTGATCACCGCGCGCAAGGGATTGCGGCCAATCCAGCTGGCCCTCGCCCGGATCTTTGGATGCTCTGCTCTTCACCAGGCTCTGCCGCGTTCGCAGGACAGATGGGCGTAAAGCTCGCCTTCGCTGACTTCTTAAATCCTGGCGGCGCGAGAGCTGCGCTCGATGCCTATCATGAGGCGTTCGAGCCTTCTCCGGTTTGCGCTGAACCCTATGCAGGGATTGGCCTAGTGGTTCTGGCGGCTGAGACGGAGTCGGAAGCCGAGCGCCTCGCCGCACCGATTAAAGCCTGGGCACTCGGACGCGCGACCGGCAAATTCAGGCCCTATCTTGAAACAGACGCCGCGATTGAGGCGCTTGAACAGGCGCCACTTGAGCCCGGCCAGCGTGGAATCATCGGAACCGGACAATTGGTGGCTGAGCAGCTTTCAGAAACCGCTCGCGACACGGGCGCGAAGGAGTTTTTTATGCTCTCCATCACCGACCATATCGAGACGCGGATAAACTCCTATCGCCTCATCGAGCGTGCGATGGCAGAGCTCAACGCAGCAACGGCATAACCGCAAGCAGCGGACTAAGCACACTTGCGCCGAGCTGCTTACAGCGCGCCGGCGACCATCCAAATTCGGCGTCCGGATGGTTCGCGTCATCCTTGAACGGCATTTCCAGTGTCATCGCCAAACAATCGAACTTTTCCGCCAGCGCATTGCTGCAAATCGTCATATTTGCATTGCCAGGCGAGTTCGTGGGGTTGCCAAACTGAGTTTGGAACGCGCCATTTGAAGACTTCACGTAAGAGGCTTTGAACGTCTCTTGCAGCCCCGCCAAGCGATCGCTCCAGCTCGGAATGCCTTCCGTGCCAGCGATGAAATTATAAGGCAGCGCTTCATCGCCATGGACATCGAGCGCGAGATCGCAGCCGGTTTCCATCATTTTTTGCAAGACCAGATGGACTTCCGGGCTCTTCTCCATCGTCGGTGTTGCCCATTCGCGATTGAGGTTCACACCCGCCGCATTGGTCCGCAAATGACCACGCGCGCTGCCATCTGGGTTCATATTCGGAACGATGTAGAATACGGCGCGTTCCAGCAGATCCTTCGAGATCGCAGAAATCGGATCGAGCATCCGTTCTAAAAACCCTTCCATCCACCACTCAGCCATTGTCTCCCCAGGGTGTTGGCGCGCGGTGATCCAGATTTTGCGTTTGCCTTCGCCGGGTTCGCCGAGGGTGACCAGATCAAGGTCGCGTCCATCCAGCGTCTGGCCAAGGACGGAAACTTGAGAATACTCATAATGCTGCGCGCCCGCGATCAGCATTTGATGCCGCTCAGAAGAATATGGCGCGAAATAAGCGACATAAATCGAATTGGCGGTCAGCTCAGTCTCGATCGTTAAATGCTGACCATCATACGCTGTCGGCACCCGGTGCCAGGTCATTGTGTCTTGAGAGACGACGGCGCGATAATTTTCCCAGCCTTTCGGATAAGCCGCGCCACCGGCATTTTCTATGACCAGGCGAATCTCTTGCCCTTTTTCGCCTGTGACGCGAAAATGAAACCACTGATAAAAATCGGACTGATGGTCTTTGGCGATTTCCAAGCGTACATTAGCGGGGTCACTGGCGTCTTTTACGATGATGTTTCCGCTGTCGAACGCGGATGAAATGCTCAGGCTCATGCAGTCTCCGTCCCTTTAAGATCTGCCTGGTACGCCTTCGCCATGCGCGAGTCGATGCCTTGCATCTTTAAGAAAGCGTTGAGCACGCTCAATTTTCGGTTTGGTTCCTGCCCATCGGCGATCCGGTGGAGCTGAGAATAATACCAGCCCTGCATGCCAAAGCCGTTCAGCGCTTTGAACAGACCGATGGAAGAATTTGGCCCAAAAATGCCGGGGCCAATGCGCAGCGTCTTTTCCCATTTAGGCAGCTCTTCAAGCGCTCCGGAGACCAAATCGCGCGGTGCGTCCACATCGACGCAAAGCGGTCGCCCCAGCCCAATCAGGTCGGCCTCTCCGCTTTCGAGCGCGGCATTCATACCCGTGCGTGTTCGGAACCCGCCGGTCACCATAAGAGGCATCTCGGCGACGCTCTGCACCTCTTTCGCATAGTCTAGGAAATATGCTTCGCGCTTTTTCGTGCTCTCGCGGACGCCGTCTTCATGCGCTGGCTTGAAGCCTTCCATATCCATCATTTTAGGTTGCTCATAATTGCCGCCGGAAATCTCAACGAAATCCAAACCGAGCGGGTTTAGCATTCCGATAACAGCCGTGGAGTCTGACTGCGTGAACCCGCCTTTCTGGAAATCGGCCGAGTTGAGCTTCACCGAAACCCCAAAGCCAGGTCCGGCTTCGGCTTTGGCGGCTTTGATCACGTTGAGCAACAAGCGCGCCCGGTTCTCTAGCGGGCCGCCCCACTCATCTTCGCGCTGATTGGTCAGTGGCGACAGGAATTGGCTCATCAGATAGCCATGCGCCGCGTGAATCTGGACGCCGTCAAAGCCTGCCGCCCGCGCCGCTTTGGTCGCGGTCGCATACTTTTCGATTAAGCGTTTGATATCGTCGCCGGTCATGGCCCGCGGCGTGCCGAACTGTCCGCCAGGAAGGTAGACGGCGATGGCGCTGGGCGCATCCGGCTGTGGATTAACCATTTTCTGGGTCTGCCGCCCGGCATGACTGAGCTGCATCACGGTTTTACCTCCGCCCGCATGACAAGCCTCTGCCCATTTCGCCAGCATGACAGCGTGTTCATTCGACGGTGCCCCATCAATGACGACATTACCGGGCGCCTCTAAGTTTCGACGATCGACCAGGACATTGCCTGTAATCTGCAATCCAATCCCGCCATCGCCCCATGCTTTATACAGCCGCAAGTGGCGATCGGTGACTTCGTTCCGTGAATTCGCCAGTCTTTCCGTCATTGCCGCCTTAACCAGCCGATTAGGTAATTCGACGCCAGATAGCAGGGTTAATGGCGTGTTAATTAAAATCGTCATGATGGAAGTCCTTGGAATCAGTGGGCGAATGGGCTTACGGGGAGAAAACCATTATGGGCGCTGCAAAGCAAACGAACCTATTCAAAGACATGAACTCTGATCCATCTGGCTATAGCGCAAAAGACATCGAGGTCCTCGAAGGCCTCGAACCGGTACGGAAACGTCCCGGCATGTATATTGGTGGCACCGACGAGCGGGCCTACCATCACTTGTTCGCAGAAATCCTCGATAACTCAATGGACGAAGCCGTCGCGGGCCACGCCTCCCGTATTGAAGTGCATGTCCGCGCCGACGGCTATGTCGAAGTGATTGATAATGGTCGCGGTATCCCGGTGGGCGAACATCCGAAATATCCTGGCAAGTCTGCGCTGGAAGTGATTATGACCACGCTGCATGCGGGCGGGAAGTTTTCGAACAAGGCGTATGAGACGGCCGGTGGTTTGCACGGCGTCGGTTCATCGGTTGTGAACGCGCTGTCTGAGCGTATGGAAGTTGAAGTCGCACGCGACAAGAAGCTGTATTTCCAAGCTTTTGAGCGCGGCAAAGTCACTGGCCCGCTGGAACTCTTAGGCGCAGCACCGAACCGGCGCGGCACAACGGTCCGCTTCAAGCCTGATATAGAGATATTTGGCGAGAAGATCCGCTTCAAGCCGCAACGCTTGTTCCAGATGACGCGCTCGAAAGCGTATCTCTATCGCGGCGTGGAAGTGCGCTGGAAATGCGATCCGGAGCTGTTGCCGGAAGAATCCAAGGTCCCGGCCGAAAAGACACTGTCTTATCCGAACGGTCTCGCCGACCAGCTGGACGAAGTCTTCAAAGGCAAAGCCACAATCACTGAGCAGCATTTTGCCGGCTTGGTCGAAGCCGATGGCGGCAAAGTCGAATGGGCGATTGCTTGGACAGCAGCCGGATTTGGCGAAACCGACGGCTTTTCGCGTTCTTACTGTAACACCATTCCGACCCCTGATGGTGGCACGCACGAAGCAGGCTTCCGCTCTGCGATCACCAAAGCGATGCGGAATTATGCTGAGCTGACAGGCCAGAAAAAAGGCACGTCGATTACCGCAGACGATATTATGGGCCATTCTGGCTTGCTGCTCTCTGTGTTCATTCGCAATCCAGAATTTGTGGGTCAGACCAAAGATAAGCTCTCGACAACGGCGGCATTCCGCGTGGTTGAGAACTCTGTCCGTGACCGGTTCGACCACTGGCTCGCCGCTAGCCCGAAAGAAGCCGATAAGCTTCTCACCTGGGCGATTGAGCGTGCTGATGAACGGGCACGCCGCCGGAAAGCCAAAGACGTGGCCCGAAAGTCGGCAACAAAACGGCTACGCCTCCCTGGCAAGCTGGCCGACTGTGCCGACAGCAAGGGCGACACAGAACTGTTCTTGGTCGAGGGTGATTCAGCGGGCGGCTCAGCCAAACAGGCCCGCAACCGGAAGACCCAAGCCATTCTGCCTCTGCGCGGAAAGATCTTGAACGTCGCCTCAGCCACCGCCGATAAAATGGACAAGAACCAAGAACTGCAGGACTTGCTTCTCGCGCTTGGCACCGGCACTGGCTCGCGCTTCAATATTGATGATCTCCGCTATGAGAAAATCATCATCATGACCGATGCGGATGTGGATGGGGCGCACATTGCGGCGCTGCTTATCACCTTCTTCTACAAGATGACCCCCGGTTTGATTGAAAGTGGCCGTCTCTATATGGCGATGCCGCCGCTTTATAAGCTCTCTTATAAGGGCAAATCCGTCTATGCGATGGATGATGAGGACAAAGACCTTCTGATGGAGCTTGAATTCAAGCCCAACCAAAAAGTCGAACTCAGTCGCTTTAAGGGTCTTGGGGAAATGAACCCAGGCCAGCTTAAAGAGACCACGATGAATCCTGAAACGCGTACGCTGGCCCGGATCACGCTCCCAGACAGCATTGATGAGCTCACAGAAGCCAAACCGGCAGAGCTGATCGATACATTGATGGGCAAAAAAGCGGAGCACCGCTACCGGTTCATTCAAGAGAATGCCCATTTCGCCGAAGAGCTAGATGTCTAGTCGGCGAATTTAAACTCGCCTCTCGCGCGAATTGGCCTCAAAATTGCTTCCAAACGTCCTGACGATCACAAATTCGTGAGGAAGTTCGATGTATGTGAACTGGCCAAGCCATTCTGACACAGAATTCGGAAATGACGTTCTGTTGGCACAGCACAATGTCTCAAGCTCAGACCTGTTTGAAGATGAGGGTCTAGCGCATTTGCTTGACGTTTATCCGCGAGAGAGCCTCGATATCTGGACGTTCGGCCAAGAAAGCGAAGGTTTGAACACGTCGCTACGCGGTTGTGCGCCAACGCTTTCAGGCAAACAGATCGTAGAAGCGGTCAAACGCGGACATATCTGGCTCAACATGCGGCGCGCCAATATTGATGTGCCCGAACTGGGCCCCATTGCAGATAAGATCTACGACACACTGCAAGACGCCAGTGGTCGCAAGGTCCGGAAACGCGATCTTTCCGTGCTGATCTCATCGCCAAATGTGCAGGTTCATTATCACTTAGACATCCCGCTGGTCGCCCTGTTGCAAATGCGAGGGGAGAAGACGTTGTGGATGTATCCACGCACCGAATCCCTTGCGCCGTCCGACTTCATTGAAGACATCGTCCATATGCGCCGGGAAGAAGAGCTCCCCTATCGCAAAACCTATGATGATGAGGCGACGGCCTATAAACTACGCCCAGGCATGGGGCTGACTTGGCCACAATTTATGCCGCATCGCGTGCAAAACGCTGATTGCATGAACGTGTCCTTATCGTGCGAGTATCAGACGTTAGGCAGCTTTGTTCAGGCCAATGCAGCCTACACAAATGGCCTCATTCGCGGCGCGACGCCCCTTGCGCCCGCTGTGAATGACAATGTAGGCCCGGTCTCCGTGGCGAAAGCAGCATTCGCGCGGGCTCACAAAGCCGTCGCTCGAAGAGGCCCACGTAAATCACCAACACCCATCACGTTTGAGCTTGACCCAGCTCGCGAAGACTGCGTGCGACAGCTCTATGGATAAGCGATTTTTTCGCTTGCAAAGCTGACCTAATCAAAGACAGTAAGCCGCATCTTATTTGATGAGGATACTGATGAAACACCTCTTATTCTTGATGGCCTCAGCCTCGCTACTATTGGCTGGCTGCGGCGGCGGGGGAGATGAGGACTCAGCCGAGAGTGCTGATACGGTCGCCTATGACCGCAACCCTTACCCCTCAACCTACACCCCTTACCCGTCGACGACGACGCTGATCAAAAACGCTACCGTGCTCGACGGCATTGGTGGCGAGATTGCAGGAGGAGATGTCCTCCTGGTCGATGGCAAGGTCTCAGAAATCGCTGAAGAGATTGCTGCCCCTGACGGCGCAACAGTGATCGATGCGCAAGGCAAATGGGTCACGCCAGGGATTATCGACAACCATTCCCATCTCGGCGTCTATCCAAGCCCGAGCGTTAGCGCTCATGGCGACGGCAATGAGATTAGCGGCGCCGTGACATCCGAAGTCTGGGCCGAGCACGGCATCTGGCCTCAAGATCCAGGCTTCCCGCGGGCGCTGGCGGGCGGTGTGACCTCAATGCAAATCCTGCCTGGCTCTGCCAACCTGTTTGGCGGGCGCGGCGTGACGCTGAAAAATGTGCCCGCACGCACCGTTCAAGGCATGAAGTTTCCGGACGCGCCTTACACACTGAAAATGGCCTGCGGCGAGAACCCCAAACGCGTCTATGGCTATGGCGGCGGCCGGTTCCCCGGCGGCGCGCCTTACTCCCGGATGGGCAATGTCGCAGGCTACCGCATGGCTTGGGCGAAGGCGGTCGAATATAAGCGCTCATGGGATAAATATGCCGATGAAGGCGGAGAACCACCGACACGCGATCTCGAACTCGATACGCTTATGGGCGTCCTGAATGGCGATATCTTGGTGCACATGCATTGCTATCGCGCCGATGAAATGGCGCAAATCATGGATATGAGCGAGGAGTTTGGCTATAAAGTCACAAGCTTCCACCATGCCGTCGAAAGCTATAAGATTGCCGACAAACTTGCTGATTATGGCGCGTGTTCTGCGATGTGGGCCGATTGGTGGGGGTTCAAAATGGAAGCCTATGATGGCGTCCGTGAGAATATCCCAATGGTTCACAAAGCCGGTGCCTGCGCGATTGTGCACTCGGACAGTGATATCGGCATTCAGCGCCTCAATCAGGAAGCCGCAAAGGCGCTCTCTGATGGCCGCCGCGCGGGGATCGAGATCTCAAACGCCGACGCGTGGGTCTGGCTCAGCGCCAATCCTGCAAAATCCCTTGGCATCTTCGAACAAACCGGTTCGCTCGAGCCGGGCAAGAATGCCGATCTCGTCATTTGGTCGGGTGATCCGTTCAGCGTCTATAGCCAAGCCGAACAGGTCTTCGTTGATGGCGCGCTGATGTATGAGCGCGGAAATGAAGCACTTACGCCAGTTATGGATTTCGAACTCGGACAACCTGGTGAAGGAGATTTGAAATGATCCGCACCTTACTTCTCTCAACCGCTGCCGCAGCCTGCGTGATCTTTTCTGCCGCTGCGCAAGACGTTGCCATCACCAATGCGAAAGTGTGGACCGGCACCGAGGCTGGAACGCTGGAAAATGCCACCATCTATTTCAGCGATGGCACCATCCAAGGCATGGGCGTCAACTATGCCCCGCCAAGCGGTACACGCCAGATTGATGCCGGTGGCAACTGGGTCACGCCTGGCATCATCGCGCCCTTCTCTCGAGTCGGGACTGTTGAAGTCGGTGCAGAAGACACCACCAATGATACCAGTGCCAGCGGGTCGCCCTTCTCCGTCGCGTTGCGCGCCGCAGACGGGTTTAATCCGGCAGCGACGCCAGTTGCAATCACCCGGATTGAAGGGGTTACGCAAGTCGCTGTCGCGCCCGCGAATGGCACCTCAATGATTGCTGGTCAGGGCTTCATCGCTGACACATCCGGCGCGCCAGATTCAATCTCGAGCGACCGCGCCTTTGTCTATATCGATCTTGGCGAAGGCGGCGCGGGATTGGCGGGCGGCTCACGTCCGGCGGCCTGGGCCGCTTTGCGTGGCGCCTTTGCAGATGCTCGCGGATATCCGGCGCGCTTCATGGCGCACAATGAAGGTGACACGCTGACCCGCGCGGATGCGCAGGCCTTTGGCCCCGCGGTTCGCGGACAGCAATTGATCCTGGTATCGGCGCATCGCGCCAGCGATTTGCGGGAAATCATTCAGCTCAAGGCCGAGAACCTCAATCTGAACCTAGCAATTGTTGGGGCCGATGAGGGTTGGATGGTCGCCGACGAACTCGCCGCCGCAGGCATTCCTGTAATTGTCGATCCATTCTCCAACCTGCCCGCGAGTTTTGCACAACTCGGCGCCACCAGTCGCAATGCGGAACGCCTGATCGAAGCGGGCGTTGCCACCGCCTTTGCGCATCTTGGCAATAGCGGTCATCAATCCCGCTTGGTGCTGCAATCGGCCGGAAACGCTGTCGCGAATGGCGTGAGTTTTGATGATGCCATGGCGGCGCTGACCGTGGTTCCGGCGAGCATATTCGGCATGGATGTCTCCGGTACGATTGAACGCGGCGAGATTGCGGACCTGGTAATCTGGGACGGCGATCCGTTAGAAGTGACGGCGGCGCCAACAGCTGTGTTCATTGAAGGCGTCGAGCAATCGCTCGTGTCGCGCCAAACGAAACTGCGTGATCGCTGTATGGATCTCGACGAGAGCGAACGGCCTCTCGCGTTTAAGCGTTAGTCGCCTTTGAACTCAGGATCGCGTTTTTCTAAGAAGGCTTGGATCGCCTCAGTTTGATCATTTGTCGTGGAGGCATAGGCAAACTGATCGCGATCCATAAAGCTGGTCGCATGCGCCAATGGCATCGCAGCGACATTGATTGCTTGCTTGGTCATGCGCAGCGCAATGGGCGGGACTTTGGCATATTTCGCGGCAAGCGCTTCGGCGCCTGACACGGCCTGACCCGGCGCTGTGACTTGATCAGCTAGCCCCCAGTTGAGCGCGGTTTCTGCTGAGCAAGGCTCGCCCAAAATGGTGAATTGTTTCGCGCGCGACGGCCCGACCAGCGCGACAGTGCGCGGATTGGTCTGCCAGCTCATATTCATCCCAAGCGGGATTTCCGGAAGCCGAAAAAACGCATCCTCTGCGACGATCCGATGATCACACGCCACCGCCAATGCAACCCCGCCGCCAATGCAATAGCCTTCGATCGCAGCGATGGTGATTTGCTCCAGCGCCTCCCAAGCCGCGCACATATCAGGCCCAAGTTTTAGAGATTGTCTTTGCTCAAGCCTGGTTTGATCCCGCAGCGCGGCGCGCTCTGGATCTTTTAGATCGGCCCCGGCCGTAAACGCTCCAGCGCTGGTCAAAATCACAGTATTGCAGCTTGTATCTGCTCGCAAAACACTCGCCGCATCGATCAAAGCCTGCATCGCTTTCAGGGACAATGCATTTCGGCCATCCCCGCGATCCAAAGTCACGGTCGCAACCGGACCGCTATAACTCAGCCGAACACAATCTCCGAAACTTTGGGTCATTTGGATTTGGAGACGTTGGCCACGCGTTGCAGCGGCTCTGTGCTTTGAATATACCCCGCCTCTTCTGGAATATGCAGACAAGCATCGCCCGCTTCATCTTTTCCAATCACCGGCAGAACCGTTACAACACTTTCAGACGAAAAGCGGTTTAGCGCCGCCTCAACATTGCTGGTTTCGGCGAGTTTGCCGAGATTCATTCGCGTTGGAAAAATAATCGTCGCCGTTCCGGCTTCTTCCATGTCGAGCGCTTGTTGCGGGCCGAGCCACACAGCCTCAGTTGTCTCGCGACCATCTTGCACCGCGATTTGCCCCGAAGGTGTCGCCGCCAGATAGAAATGGGTATCGAACCTTTTCGGCATCATGGTCGGCGTGATCCAATGGCCAAAATGGACCAGCCGATCGAGCGCCAGAACCAGATTGTGCTGTTTGATCAATTCCAGAAAGCTTTGTTCGCGTCGATCGACGGCACCGCGCATCGGTTCAAGGGCTTTAACAACATCTTGCCCGACCAAGGGCCCACCAGCGCCGCGTGTTCCAGCCGTGCGCGCGAGAATGATGCCCGCCTCTTCATAGGCTTCTCGCACCGCTGAGATTCGTGCGGCTTGCTCTGCGCCAGAAAAATCGCCGTCGGTATGATCCGCCCAAGCTGGATCACTATCTTCTTCATTGGCTTTGCCGCCTGGAAACACCAAGGCGCCAGAGGCAAAATCGATTTCATAATGGCGTTTGACCATCAGGACCTGCAGGTCTGGTTCGTCGCGCAATAGAAGAATGGTCGCGGATAAGCGCGGGGTCGTTGCTTCAGACATTTCCCCTCCCGAGAAAAGTTCAATCAAATTTGTCGGAAATCACACTGCCAGCGTGCGCGTGATTTCAACTATGTTTCTGTAGGTAACGGGCTTGTCGCAACGTCACGGAAGCAGAATGCGCCCTACACAGTATCACCAATTCGACGCCGCTCAGACGGCTTCTTCCCGCAACCGGCTTTTGCCTGTCATGCACCTGGAAACAGGTGAGGCAGTGCTTTTGTTTGCCGAGACCGAAAAGCGCTTCGAAGAGCGTGCGGTCTTCGGTCCGGCGGCCTTGACTGCAGAAGGCAGTGAGGCCGCCACCCCAGCTCAGTGGATGGCGGAGCATGTCGAAGCGGTGGCTAATGACGCGCACAATCGCACCACAGAGCGCCCCGTGATTGTCGAGCTGCCTTTGGTGGCACTGATCCACCCTGACACGGCCATGGCCTGTGACGCCGCGATCGCGCGGACTCGTCTTTGCCCACAAGAGATCTGCTTGGAAGTTCAGGACGCGGCGCTGGCGCTACCAGCCGCCCGCAATGCCAAAGACGGGATTGAAGCCCTGCGCCGATGCGGTTTCCGCGTGTCGATCAACGCGACCCGCTCTTGGCAGGCCCCAATGGACCATAGTCTACGCCTACTGCTCGACAGTTTGCGCGTTGATGCCCGCAAAATCGAAGGCAACGTTGAACTGCAAGATCGGATCGAAGCGGCGGCCTGTGCCGGTATGCTGGTGATCGCGGAGAACGCCAATTGGCGCGATAGCTACTATCTCAACGAGCTTGGCGTCGAATACGGGTTCCGGATGCGCGCAGACGCTTAAGCGGCGGTTTCTTCCCGTCTTTTTGCCTGTTCCGCATAGGCATCCAGCTTTTCGAGAAGATAATCGAGGTCGTCCTTAGGGATCGCCTGGAACTGCGTCAGTACGCGCTCAATCATGCGCATACGGAAGCGGGCTTTGTCATTGGTACCGCCATCGAGCTCTAGCTCATGATAGACCGTCACTGCGGCGCGGAAGGCTGGCAACAGCTTTCTGTGCAAGCCCGCGCGATCGAAGATCGCCTGCAGGCCAAGCGGTCCAGCATCGTGGATCATCAACCAAGCCCGCGCATGCGGCACACCCGACAGTTCAGCCAGAGCATGTTCAACAAAGTGCATATGCCCGACGCAGAGCGCCCGCATAATCAGCGAATGGGTCAGTCGGCCGTTGAGGTTCAGCTGAGACACAAAGCGCGACATGTCATTGGTGCGATCGGCCTGTTCGACAAGGTCAATCGTCGCCCGCTCTCGCGCGCCAGCGGCAAGATCAATCGCCATCTGAGCCGGTAGCTCGTGCCGGTTGATCAGCATGTCAAAGACTTGGCCTGACACCAGTGAGACCATTTTCTCGGCGATATGAACCGGAATATGGTCCCGCATCACCAAATTCTCGTGCATATTCTCATTTGCTGGGAAGCGTTCAATCGTATGCTCAAAGGCGCGATCGGTGAGTTCCGCGCCAGGATTGCCTGAGATCGTTTCGACGGCCATTTCGCCGGCATGTTCGCAAATCACTTCGGCCAGCGTGCTTGAAACTTTTGTCCGCCCAGCAATCGCCGCCTGTTTCGCCGCCGTCACCGATAAGACGAGCTCGATCAGCTCTTCATCATTGAAGACGGGCGAGTTTTCCAAAACCGGAATCGCAACAGATTCAACATCCTGCGCCAGCTGTGTGGCCACTGTGTGCGGCAGACGCGGCGAATTGCGTAATGTCACCGCGAGTGTGCGGCGCACCAGTTCGGCCGTGTCTTTGGCCAGAACCTGAATGATTTCTTCGGCGAAGAGTCGCTCGTCCTCGCTAAGGACATCGGTTGCGATCCGGCGACAGAGGCGATGCGCGACGGTGGCGCGCTCCTCTGAGGATTCACCTTTCATCAGGCGAATTAGATCGCTTTCGCTGAGTTCCGGACGCATGCTTTGTACAGTCATATCGCGGCGGTATCCCTGTCACCAATTCTGATTTGTGAATAAATGACGCTTGCGGGTTAACGTGCGGTTTACCAAACCGCGAATGATCGCGCCGAATAAGGAGATCGGGTACCATGTTGGACGGAATTAAAGTCATCGAACACGCCACCTATATGGCTGCCCCTGGCGCAGGCGGAATCTTAAGTGATTGGGGCGCTGAAGTGATTAAAATCGAGCCGCCAGGCGGGGACCCGATTCGCAACTTTTTCAGCACGATCGGCACCGATTTTCAGGACAATCCGGTCTTCGACTTCGATAATCGCGGTAAAAAATCCATCATTCTGGATACAAGAACCGAAGATGGGCAAAAAGTCCTGCGTGAATTGGCAGCGGATGCCGACGTATTTCTGACCAATGTGCGCCCGGGCGGGTTGAGCCGCTCTGGCTTGGATTATGCCAATCTCCACAAGATCAATCCAAAGCTAGTTTACTGCACGCTCACCGGTTATGGGCTCGAAGGGCCGGATGCCGATAAGCCAGGCTTTGATGTGGCCTCCTTCTGGTCGCGGGCCGGCGTCGGGCAGCTGACCGTCCCGAAAGGCCAAGACCCGTTCGCGCTACGCACCGCCTTTGGTGATCATACGACGAGTATGGCCGCCGCTGCAGGCATCTGCGCCGCTCTGGTAAAGGCGCAACGCACCGGTGAAGGTCAGCTGGTCGAGGCTTCCCTCCTCCGCGCGGCGTTATTTGCGCTCGGGTCTGATTTCGCCATCCAGCTTTTCTTTGGCCGTATTGGGTCGACCAAATCACGGCACGAGCAGATCCAGCCGCTGATGAATTTCTTCAAAACCAAGGATGAAAGCTGGATCTGTATCGTCTCACGCCAAGGGAATGTCGATTGGGCGCCGCTTTGCCGCGTGATGGATCGATCCGACCTGATTGAGGATGAGCGTTACACGACCGGCAAATCCCGACGCGCCAATGCGGCGGAGCTGGTGACGCTGATGGATGAAGCCTTCGGCAAGTACACCAAAGCCGAGATCGCTGAACGGCTGGATGCTGAGGCCATCGCATGGGCGCCGGTTCAAACCCTGGCTGAAGTGGCGAAAGACCCGCAAGTCGCCGCAGCGGGCGGAATTACCCAAGTCCCAAGCGCCAGCGGTGATGGGTCGACCTTTGCCTCACCGGCCTCCCCAATCCGCTTCCCCGGCACAGATGATGGTCCTAAGGGCGCCTCCCCGCGCATGGGCGAGCATTCGAGCGATGTCCTCGCTTCGATCGGTTATGACGAAGAAAAAATCAAAAAACTCTATGAATCTGGCGTCGTCGTCTGATCATCTTCGGGCGCGAGCAGTTCAAAAACCGTTGCCGCAAACCCATGCCCTAGCCATGCGCTGGGCAGCAGGATGAGCATGACCAGCGCCGCTGATAGGCCCGCTTCGATGGGACTGGATGCTGCCCCAATAAAAGCGCCGCTGACCTGTGTTCCAAGATAAATCAACGCCACGAGCGGCAACACGACAAGAACCAACATGACGGGGCCTAGGCTCCGAAAGTGCCCTTTGGTCCAGTACCAGGTTCGCAATACATGGACGCGGCCGCGCGATGCGGTCGCAGCGGCAAAGGTCATGATCCGGACCGCGAACCAGAAAATGCCGAACAGGGTCGCCAAGAACAGCGAAAAGAGCGGCCAAAAGGTTCCCCCTGCCCGCATTTGTGCGGTCATATCTGAGATATTTTCCACATCATCGCTCGTCCCAACTCCCAAACTTGCGCCCATCAAGGCAAAGAATAGCGTGATCATACTGGCCGCGATCGCGGCGATGACCATGACCAGGATCCACGCCAGCGTCAGCTTCCAAGCCGCGTGAGAAATCCCAGAGCTCGCGGGTAAGACAGCGCGATACATCGAGACGGAAAACAGATTGTGGATGTAGAGCGTCGCGAATGTGAGGCCGCTAAACACAGCAAACCCGGTCCCGCCATCAGGCAGCACATTGGCGGCCCAAATCAAACTGCCGAACGCCGCCACGAACAACCCCGCATAGGGCAATGATGGCAGCACCAAACGGCGCGTGCGGTCTAGGCTTTGGGTGAAGATCAATCGAATAGAGTTATCGCTGGCCATAAGGGCCTAGCTAAACACCAAGTAGAGTAAGGCAAGCGACAGAATGACCATTGTCGCCCAAGTCAGCAATATACCGAGCTGGCGCAAAATGATTGGACCACCATTCATGCCAATCGGATGCATCAGGCGGCCAAGCGTAAATCCGATCCCAAGCGCATGGATGGCCCAGATTGGGCCTTGTAAGAAGGCCAGCGTCAGCAGCCCCACCAGCATGGCTGGGGTATATTCGGACGCGTTTCCATGAACGCGAATGGCTTTGGCGAGTTCCTCTGAACCGCCATCACCCATAGAGATTTTTCCGCGAAACCGTTTCGAAACGACCCGGAAGGCGAGCCATACGAGCATCAAAATATTGATAGCAATGTAGACGCTGGCAACTTGTAATGCGGTCATATGGCCCTCCCGAGTTTCGTTTTAGTCGTCGCGACGTGCGTCTGGCAGACGGTCGTTAATATCGTCGCGAATATCAAGAATCGTGACGATCAAGCCGGCCACAACGCTTGCGGCAATCCAGCTTCCCACAGAGAGAGCAACAAATGACAAGACTTGCGCCATTGTGCCTTCGATGCCGATTAGATCGGTGATCATCGCCCCTTTCTGAGGCACTGCATTATAATAGGCCAATAGTAGGCCAATCACGATCGTGGCGAGATAGGCCACATAAACCATGAGACGGAAGCTATTGATAATGAAGAATTTCATGGCATCCTCTTTCTACTCAAAGACAAACCCGGACAGCTGAGTTCTTTCAGGTCCGGGTTGTTTTTCACCAGTTTGGCTCCAGGGTTACATTTCCATGCCGCACTCAGTGGCGGCACCCATCATGACAGTCATGAATGACGTCATTTCTTCCGGTGAAAGCTCACCCATTTTTGACATCATAAACGCGTCTTCGTCTTCAGCTTTGGTGGCTTCAACGATGATATCAACAAGTTTGGGATCGAGCTTCTCAATCGCTTGATCCGCCATGCAGTTGCAGGTCTTTTCATCGGAGGTGCCATCTTCCAAGCAGGAAGACACCATCGCTGCTTTCGCGCCGCTAGTGCCACCGCCGCCACAGGCAGCAAGGCCGATCGCGAAGAGCGATGCAAAGATAACTTTTTTCATTGGCGAACCCCTTTCCTCAATGTTTCGCACTTGGTTAACGTTCCACGAATCCCGTCCCAAGGCCAGAGGAAAAGCGCCTATTCCCGCCGTAAGATCCAATCGAGGCGGAGTTTCGCTTGGCCAGACTTCAAAAAGTCAGCTTTCACCTGCTCGCGGTCATATTCACTGGTCAACCAGGCCTCAAAGCCGATTCCTGTTTCGGCTTCGGCGGCCAGATAAGCCTCGAAAAAAGCGTCCAAGAGCCCCGTTTTGCCCTCGCGCATATGCAGGTATTTCTTAGACAGCTGACGAACCGCGATTCGGACCGGCTCATTCTGCCGGAAAATCATATAAAGAACGCTCATCAACCCAGCCCGGTCCGCCCCGGACTTACAATGCATGAGCGCTGGATATTCGATCTTTTCGAACAGCGCCTTAGCCTCAAGCACGCGCTCGGCAGTCGGCGTATCTCGGGAATAGACCTGGAAATCGACCAGTTCGATCCCGTTCGCCTCACAGGCCTCTTTCTCAAGCAAATAATAGCCGCGCGTGCTGGGGCCGCGCAGATTGAGAATGGTCTTAATCCCGCGCAAACGGGCATGTTCAGCAACTTGCCGCGGATTCGGCTGGTTGGCGCGCCACATCTCGTCACTGATTTGATGCAGATTCTGAAAGCTTTCCCGCAAAAACCCATGGTCTGCGAATGTTAGTTCTCGCTCAGCGCGCAATCGCCCGGCACGCGACTGAATATCAGCCGCCACATGTTTGCGTTTCTTATGACCCGGTAGTTTCATGAGATCGCGTTACCCGAGGCGCCATCGTCTCGCAAGGCTCTGATTCGGTTGGAAAGGATCCGGTAACCCTCCTGTTTTATTCTATGGTCAATAAGAGCTTAAAAATCAGGGGTATTCTATGCGCTTATCTTCGGCGCTACGGGCGAGTCTTGTAGCAATTTCAATGGCAGCAATCGCTGCTCCTGCGGCTCCATTTGGCATCGGCTTGCAGCCGACCACAGTGGAAATGGCGGTTCAGCCAGGCGATCGCCAACGCCAAGTCATCAATCTTGGCAATGTTCACCAAGAACAAACCATCTCTTTGACGCTCGGTCTAGCCGATTGGAGCCTCGACGAGGAGGGCCAGATCGATCTCGCACCTCCCGGAGAAAGCGACGTCTCCGCCGCGGATTGGGTGCGTTTCAGCCCCGCCTTTGTCACGCTCAATCCGGGCGAAACCGAGCAAATCATTGTTGATATGGCCGCGCCGATCCGTGTTGATCGCGAAGGCGATTACCGGTTTGCTTTGATCGCATCGACGCTGTTGCCAGAAGAACGCTCTGGCCAATCAGGGGTCTGGAAGAAATATCAGATTGCCAGCCTATTCTATCTCACCATGGGTGACGCTGAGAGCGCACCAGAGGTTAAAACAGCGGTCGTTTCGAAGTCCGCCGATGGCGAAACCGCTATCGTTTTTGACGTTGAGAACAGTGGAAACGCGCATGCTCGGCTGCGCGGCGATATCGAAATTACCGGCGATTCCGGCGAAACAATCAGTGAGCCGATTAGCAATCTCGTCGTCCTGCACGAAGGTAGCCGCAAATATCGCATGCCGATCTCAGACGCCTTGCCGGCCAATCCGCAGGTAAAAGTGACGCTTGAGAATATTTTTGCGCCACAAGCTGCCGGCGGCGCAGTGATGTTGGAGCCGTTTACATCGGATCTGTCGTTTGAAGAAACGGCGCTTCCGAGCGGCGGAAGTGACGATGCAGAAACGGCGCTTGAATAGGCTTAAATTTCTCGCTTTGGGTGGCGCGCTGCTTTCATGGCAGCCGCCAGCCTTAGCCTCATGGCTCGATTCCGATTTTTACTGCCGCGTTTATGGCTGTGTCGTTGTCCATGATGGTTTTACTTTCGATGTCTACGATAATTACGTATTCGCCACAGGCGGAAGCGTTCCAGTTGGCGGCCGAATGATCCCATGGACCGGCAACCCGTTTCAAGGCGCAGGCGCGGTAAATCCCGTCATTACGGGCACCCGGACAGAAGGATTTCATGCCGTCCCCCTACAGGACCAAAGCGTTGTTTTGGGGATCGATACCAATGGCGATGGGTCGATTGATCGGCTGCCCACGGATGCGAATGGCAATGGCTTCTTGGATGCGAGCGACAGCTTGGATCCGTTCGAGCTAACTATGACCACTGATCTTGTTGCAGCAGACACATCTGCGCAACGCAGCTTTTATCTGTCCTCCCGAACAGACTTCTATCTCACCGCGCAGGCCAGGCTGATCGGCAGCACAGATGATTTCAATTCTGCGAACCTTCTGAACAATGTCGAGTTTCGCTATGGCGTGACCCGGAGAGGAAATGATGATGGCATGTCCTTTGGCAGCAATGCCCGGAACGGAAATTTTATCCGCTCGCTTGGAAACGCCGATACGCTCGCCGATCTATTGGGCGCGCCGACGCAAATCCTAGAATTTCGCAATGCCATTCGCCGCCGCGACTCCTCGGATCTGCCGTCGCAGTCGGTGCGGTTCGATTATGTCTATGGTTTTGGCGATTATGACCTATCCCTCGGTGACGGTCATTTACAGTATGAGATTGAGTTCGATTTCTACAATCGATAGCCGAGCCCCGTGAGCAGCTGCGCCGTTTCATAGACAGGCAAGCCCATCACGCCGGTATAGCTGCCGCTGATTTGGCGAATATGGGCGCCAAACAGCCCTTGGATCGCATAACCGCCTGCTTTGCCGATGCCTTCGCCAGACTTGATATACGCCTCGATTTCCGCCCCGCTTAGGCGTTTGACGCTGACCCGCGTATCGCTGAGGCGTTTGGCAACATCGCCACGGGGTCCCATGACGCAGACCGATGTTAGGACATGGTGCGCCCGGCCTGAGACGAGCTCTAGGCAGGCGCGAACCTCGTCATCGGTCTCTGCTTTTGGCAAGATCCGGCGCCCCAGCGCCACCACCGTATCACCGGCGATCGTAAATTGCCCCGCTTGATGAATCGCACCCGCTTTCTCAACGCCAAGCCGTTCGGCATAGACGCGCGGCATTTCTTTGGCGCGTGGGGTTTCATCAATGTCGGCAGGTTTAATTTCGTCGGGCGTTACGGAAATCTGGGCCAGCAATTGCTGACGCCGTGGACTGGCGCTGGCGAGCACAAGCTTAGTCATAGGATTTTGAAAGTGGCGTTGGCCATGGCCACCGGCTTGTCTTGGCTGCGGATCAGCGCGCGCGCAAAGCCGATGGAGCCGCCGACTTTGACGGGTTCAGGATCGATCAACAGCCACTCGCCAAGCTTCGCGCTGCCGACATAATCAACGCCCAGCGACACCGTCACCAGTCCCTTCCCTGCATCGCGGCCAGCATTTGCCAGCGCGACCACACAAGACAGGCCCATCGCATTGTCGGCAAGAGCGGCGATCAAGCCGCCATGCACCAGGCCCCGCGAATTGCAATGCGGCTCGGCTAGGATCAACCCCATTTGAATGCGGTCGTCTAATTTTCTGGAATAGAGCGGTTCCCAGGGATCGGTCAGGCCGGAGCGACGAAAGTGCCGCTCAAATCCTTCTGGAACCTCAGTTTCACTCAAGGCGAGAGGCCTATTTGAAACGATATGTGATCCGGCCCTTGGTCAGATCATAAGGGGTCATTTCGACCAGAACTTTATCCCCGGTGAGGATACGAATGCGGTTCTTACGCATTTTGCCGGCTGTATAACCAATGATCTCGTGATCATTTTCCAGCTTCACGCGAAACGTCGCGTTCGGCAGAAGTTCAACGATGGTCCCGTTAAACTCGATGATTTCTTCTTTTGACATCCTGTCTCCATAAAAAACGACGCGCGGTGCCGCGCCGCAACAGATATGGGGTGCTTCGTAGCTTTCGTCACCCCATGGGGCAAGACCAGGTGTGAGTCAGCTCCGCTCGGAAACGCTTCCAAGTGGATCAACAGCGCTGTTGGTGCGCGCAATCCGCGCATAGCCTGTTAACAATACATGCGCTTTTATAAGACAATAAGCATCTAGACAGAACAAAAGATCGAATACTTTGGGATAGATATGAACCCTTCACCGCTGCCATTCACCGTAAAAGATCTCCACGACGCCATTCCGGAGCGCTGTTTCCAGCCCAGTACCGCACGATCCTTTGCCTATTTGGCTTTCGATGTCGCCGTGATCGCAGGGCTCTACGCAATTCTGGCAAATACGAGTTTATGGTACATTGAGTGGCCGGTTCTCTTCTTGATTGGTACGATGTTGTGGTCGCTATTTGTCATTGGGCATGATGCCGGACATGGCTCGTTCTCAAGCAATCGCACGGTGAACACGATTGTCGGTATTCTCGTCCATGGCGCGATCTTGGTACCGTATCGCGGTTGGCAGCGCAGCCACGCGCTACACCATATGAAAACCGGTCATTTCCGTCAGGAAGAAGTCTTTCGCCCGGCCGGAAAAGGCGAAGACACTTTGTTCCGCAAGATCATTTTCCGCTCGGGAATCTTCGTCCTAATCGGCTGGCCGATGTACAAACTGGGCATTCGGAATCTGACGACTTATAAGCCCATTACGGGCAGCCATTATCTCCCTCAGAGCGATCTTTTTACCAAATCAGTTCGCGTCTCGTGGTATCTCGGATTGGCGTCTCTGCTAGGATTTCTGGCGCTTTATATTGGCCTCGGCATGGTTTTCGGCTGGGGCTTTTTCGCGAAATATATCCTCGCCCCTTATCTCATCTATGGCGCTTGGCTGACCTTCGTCACTTATATGCAGCATGTTGATCCAGACGTGCCGGTCTATGACGACAAAGATTGGACCCGCCTGAAAGGCGCGCTTGCCTCGGTCGACCGCAATTATGGCCCGTTCAACTGGCTCACCCACAATATCGGCAATCTTCACGTGATCCATCACGTCTTCCCGACCATTCCCCACTACAGGCTTCAAGAAGCCACCGATGCGATCAAGCCGATTCTCGGCGATCACTATCTCAGCTCAGACCGGTTCGTGATTACCGACTTTATCAGCAGCCAATTGCGCTGCCATTATGTGGTCCCCGCTGAGGGATATGAGAATTATGAAAGCGCCTATGGTTGGCTCAAGCCGCGTCCGTAATCTCTTGATCTGAAGGAGGAATGGTACAGCCTCTTGGTTTCGAACCAAGGACCTCCGGCTCCACAAACCGGCGCTCTAACCAACTGAGCTAAGGCTGCACTATCGCCCCACATACGCCGGAGCGCTCGCGCATTCAAGATTGAATCGCGCGTGAGGACTGCAATCTGTTTTTATTCTGCAGCGACCGGCACGAGACCAGCGACTTGATCGACCGTTTCGTGCGCCCGGCGGAAGATCAGCGCGCCATCTTCAAGCTTTCCGTGCCGCATCAAAAAGATGTCACGCGCATAGTTCTGCGTGATCAGCCAAGGCGCCTCTTTGCCTTGCTGTGGGAACCGCTCCATCGCCCGCTGCACATAGCCGGATGAGAAGTCGAGGAAGTCCGATGCCGGCTCAACACCGTCGGCTACAGGACGAGCTTCGACATAGTTCTCTTTGTCCAAGTGATTGATCACTTTGCACATATATTCGCTGGTCAGATCGGCACGCAGGGTCCAGCTGGCATTGGTATAGCCGAACACCGCGGTCATGTTTGGAATGTTCGAGACCATCGCGCCGCGATAATTGAGCAAATCGTGCACGTTCTGCTGACGGCCATCGACAATGATGTCGGTGCCGCCAATGAATTGCAGATCGAGCCCGGTCGCCGTCACGATCAGATCAGCCTCTAATTCCTCGCCCGATTTGAGTTTAATGCCTTTTGCTGTGAAGCGATCGATATGATCGGTGACGACTGAGGCTTTTTCTTCTTTCAGCGCAGTGAACAGATCGCTGTCTGGGACCAAACAGAGCCTTTGATCCCAGGGATTATATTCCGGCGTGAAATGCTTCTCGACATATTCGTCATCAAGCTGCTCGCGCGTCATCTCTAAGAGTTTCTGCTTCACCTTATCGGGCTTCGTCCGGGTCCGGTTATAGAAGAAGAGCTGGAACAAGACGTTCCGCCACCGCGTGATGCCATAGGCCATCATGCCCGGCAGCACTTTGCGCAACCCATTGGCGAATTTGTCTTCCGATGGCCGCGAGACGACATAGGTCGGCGACCGCTGCAACATGGTCACATGCTCGGCCTTGTCGGTCATCGCAGGCACCAGTGTCATCGCCGTCGCGCCGGATCCAATTACGACAACTTTCTTGCCCGAATAATCATAATCTTCGGGCCAGTGCTGGGGGTGAATGACGTCACCAGCAAAGTCATCACGGCCTTCAAATTCCGGCGTGTAGCCTTGCTCATATTTGTAATAACCAGCGCACATGTGCAGCCAATTACAGGTCAGTTTTTGCTTATTGCGCTTGCCGTCAACTTTAACCTCAACGGTCCATTGAGCAGCCTCGCTATCCCAAGACGCGCTGACCACTTTATGCCCATAGCGAATGTTCGGGTTGATGCCGTATTCATCGGCTGTCTCATGGATATAGTCGCGAATGGCCGGGCCATCAGCGATCGCCTTTTGCGCTTTCCAAGGCTTAAAATTGAAGCCCAGCGTATGCATGTCGCTATCGCTGCGAATGCCAGGATAGCGGAACAGGTCCCAAGTGCCGCCCATCGCCTCTCGCATTTCGAGGATTTGATAGGATTTTCCGGGGCATTTTTTGAGCAAATGCACAGCGGCGCCGATGCCTGAAAGGCCCGCGCCCACGATCAGTACGTCATAATGGGTCTTATTCATGACGCCAGTGTCACTTTTTTCGCCCTGTATGTCCAGACTTCTCCACGGGGCAGTCTGGACTATCCGGCCTCACCAAGCACGCGGATCTCGACTGTGGCAGACCGGCCAACCGGATCAACTGCGGAGACTTTGTAAAACCCGGCCCGTTCTGGGCGCCAGCTGGGGAGCCCCCCAGCATCGGCGAGAATCGGCTCGCCATCGACATACCATTGCAGGTCGCCTTCCCCGCGCCCGGCAAACACGAAGGGCCGGGCCGCTTGCCCATCCACAGCGCCAGCCCAGAGCTCAGCGTTGCGCGGCGGGAACAAGATTTCTGGCGGGCGGGCTTTGTCGTCAAACTGCGCCAATGCGCCCTTGGCTTGTTGTTTTTGCTCGCTCATCAAGCGCGACATAGACGAACCTGTTTCGCCCAAATGATGATTGGCCCGATCCGCGACTTCAAACAGCAATGGAAGTGCCGCTTTACGCCCAGTCTCACCTGGCCGCGGCGCGCCATCGGCCCGCCCAACCCAGACAATGATCGCATAATCGCCAACCACACCTGCTGCCCAAGCATCGCGATAGCCATAGGACGTCCCTGTCTTGAAGGCGACTTCCGGTGCGTTGGCGGTCAAACGGCCCGGCATCCGTCCCGCAGGCGCGGGCGTATCTTTTAGGATTTTGATGATCTTCTCGGCACTGTCGGCGCTCATAAAGCGATAGGCCGGGCCAGGATCCCCCAGCTTATCCTTATCCCAAACCAAAGGCTTAGCCTGCCCGCCATCCCCAAGCGCGGCGTACAAGATTGCCAGCTCTTGCGCGGTGAGGCCTGCCCCGCCAAGCGCCAATGCCAGCCCAGGCTCTTTCTGGGCGGCTCCGTTTATACGCGGATAGGCACCGGCCAAGGTCAGCGCCGCGGCGAACCGGGCTGGGCCGATCCGATCAAGGGTTAGCACGGCGGGTACATTCAATGAGTGCTGAAGCGCCTCTGAAATCCGTACGTCGCCCCGAAACAAGCGATCAAAATTCTCCGGCTGATAGGCCGCGAACCGTTTTGGCAAATCGGCGATCCGGGTCGAAGGCGCCGCCGCTCCGTCATCGAATGCCAACGCATAGATAAACGGTTTCAAAGTTGAGCCCGGCGAACGCGGTTGCGCCGTCAGATCAAGCCAACCGCCGGGTCGTTTTCGATCCGCAGACCCAATTGCGGCGCGCACGGCCCGGGTCGGAATGTCGACGACCAGAATTGACGTTTGAGTTTCAGGACCGAGCTCTTCAACATAGCGTTTCGCCAGATGTTCCAACTCGCCTTGCAAGCCCGCATCTATCGTCGATCGAACGTCACGACTGCGATCACCCGCGGCGTTTCCCGTCGCGTGCCAAGCGCGCGCTGGGAAGGCGTAGCTCCGCCCAGGAATATAGGCTGATCTGGCTTCCTCTGCCCGGTGCGCTGGGAGATATTCCAGCCGCTCAAGCTTCGCGACAATCGAATCGCGTCCCTTACGAGCGCCGTCTGGGCGCAGATCTGGACGCCGCACTTCTGGCGACTGCGGCAGCGCGATGAGCAGCGCAATTTGATCATCAGACAAACGATCCGGCGCGCGACCGAAATACCGCCAACTCGCCGCGCGAATGCCTTCTAAATTCCCACCATAAGGCGTGAGCGTGAGATAAAGTTCCAGAATTTCGCGCTTTGACAGACGCCATTCGATCTGGTGCGCGCGAACGATTTCGATCAGTTTGGCGCCGATCGTTCGGTTCGGACGCGGCTCCAACAGCCGAGCGGTTTGCATACTGATTGTCGACCCGCCAGATACGATCCGTCCGGCGCTTGCCGAACTCGTGACGGCGCGGATCATTCCAATCCAATCCGTGCCGCCATGCGACCAGAACCGTTTGTCTTCGACCTCTAAAAGCGCTTCGACAAAGATCGGGTCGATCTCATCGAGGTCAGCTGCGAACCGCCACGTCCCATTCGAAAGCGGGATCGCCCTTAAGGGCCGGTCATCCCGATCGGTGATCATCACCGACACCACTCGTCCCCGCTCAATTGGCGGCGGGAAGAGTTTATCCAGGACAAAGATGGCAGCCAGCGATGCCGCGAGGACGACCGCTGACCGTTTGAGCCAAATCATCTGTCGCCGCCTGGGCCAGACACCAGCGGTGCGATCGTCAGATCGCTGGCCGCAGAGCGAGCAAACACGTCTGGGCGGTACATGTCTTCCGCCACCACGCCCGGCATTGTGAACGATCCCGGCGTCACCGCCCGCACAACATAGGCCAAGGTGCGAGCGTCGCTGACCACATCGACCGCGGCAACAAAGCGATCATCGCGCGCTTCAGCGGTTTCAGCTTGATCGATCTCGCCAATCCAAGCAAAGGCGCCATCGGTTCCAAACTCGCGCGCGCCATCGGCGGGGCGGAGGACGGTCTCGATTTCAAATCCGGCCGGCAATAGATCTGCGATAATCACCGGATTATTGCGTCGCTCCCGCGGTGAAACCGTCAGCGCCACCACCAGCTGATCGCCCTGAGTGATGTCATCAAGGTTCACGCGGGCGCCTTGCAGAGTGCGAATCCGCTTGGTGACCGAGAGCTTTTCACTCGCCGGGCTTGGCGCACTCGCGGGCGAGCCGGTGACCATAACCGTCCGAAAGATCGGCGTAGATCCGCGACGCAGGCGGAAACTGACACCCCGTTCAACTTGTTCCGGCGTCACGAAATAGCGGCGATCATTACTGCTATTCCGGCCAAGTCCATCGACGTCGAGTCTCAAGCCATCCTCTTGCGCTAGACCGCCAACGGCCAAGAGCATGAAGGCTTTCTCTTGGGTGGTCAGACGCTCAGGCTCAGGCGTGTCCTCGCCGATCTGTTCCGCCAGGCGCGCGACATGATCATTGAACCCTGTCTCGGCAGCGAGGGCCAAAACACCGGCCAGATCGCGCAGCGAGGTCTGATAATAGTCGCCGCTATTATTATAACCGAGCGCTTCCTCCGCCGCATTAAATGCGCTGAACGCGCGAGACCGATCGCCCATATAAGACAGTGCGGCGGCCAGATGAGCTTTCGCTAGCGGTGACTGCATCTCGCTCAGTTCGCGATCGTGCAAATAGCGCAAGCGCGACACGTCGGCCTTGCCAGCGCGGGCTAAGACATAGAGCGCGTATGGCGCTGAGCGATTCATCAGCTTTTTCTCAGTATCGTCATGCCAACGGCTCTCATAGACATCGGTCTGATATCCGTAGACGCGCCAGGCATCGCCTTGAGCAATCGTGCGCAGCGACTGATAGGCCCGGTCCAAAGCGGCTTGCGGCACCTCATATCCCTGCTCTTTCGCGCGATACAGGAAGTCCGTCGTATACGCGCCGAGCCACGGTGAAGCGTAGCCATCGCCCGCACGCCAAAGACCAAAGGCGCCATTGTCGCTTTGACGATTGAGGACGCGAGATACGGCGGCTTGAACGCGATCTCTTGCCACTGGCTGATTATTGTCCCGGGCGCCTTCTTCGACCAATTGCTCGGCATAGATGAGCGGCAGTGCGCGGCTAATCGTTTGCTCGGTGCAACCATAGGGATAGCGCGCCAATGAATTATATAGCGCATTCGGATCCACAGGCAGACCAGAGAAACTCACCGTCATCTGCGCCGTACCCGGCACAAAGCCATCGAACAGGCTCATCTCTGGCGCAAACGTCTGATCCTCTTCCATCAGAGCGCGGCTGACATTCGTCACCGGCAAAAATGGCGAGCGGGACTCGATCTGATAAGACCGCGCGACGCTATAATTGGCCGGGCCTGAAACGTTCAGTGAGAGATTGGAAATCCCAGAACTATCGGCAGAGAACCGAATGCTCGAGTCCGAGCGAGTTCCGGAAGGGATCGTTTGCACAAACTCACCTGCTGTAATGCTGAGCGGTGTCGAGGCTGAGAGCGTGGCATCAAACTCGCCGCTCGCCAGTTCGACATTATCAATGCTCACGGTTGCAACCGCCTCATCGCCTGGCGCCATAAAGCGCGGCAGGATCAAATCGACGGGTGCTTCCCGCCGGACGGTGAGCGGCTGCTCTGCCGCCCCGAGACCGGTCTGAGACCAAGCCACCGCCATAAGGCGCAATTCGCCATTGAATTCTGGAATATCGAACTCGATTTCGGCTTCACCGCCGCGACCAACTTCGACGACACCGCTAAACAGCGCGACCGTTTGGGTTGGCACCACAGACAGTCCTTCGCCGCCAAGTTGGTCACCGCCGGTTCTAACCTCGGCAGGCAAACCCAGATTCGGATCCAGCAAGCGTCCATAATCATCATAGAGCGACAGACCCATGGCTTTCTTGCCGAAATACCATTTGGTTGGATCCGGGCTTGAGAACTTGGTCAGGCGCAGAATGCCTTCATCAACAGCGGCAAGCGTTACAAAGGCTTTCTCGCGCGGGCCACCTTCCAACGAGACCGTAATCGTTTCTTCGCGTCCCGGACGGATCAGCTCAGGCGCTTCAATCTCAACATTGAAGGTTCGGCTTTCCATGCTGACTGGCACATAGCCCACACCCACTGCACGGCGCGGTTTTGATTGCACGACAGGATCGCGCGGCGTGTAGACATTGACCATGACATAGGCGCCTTCGCCCCACTCATCCGAAACGGGCAGCGTGATCGAGGTGCCAGATGCCTGAACAGCGCGGGTTTCGATCGACAGGATGCGATCGGTCGCCACGACGATTTGAGCTTCGCCATCATAGGGTGGAATGATGGTCAGCGCGGCCGGACGGCCGGACACGATCTGCTGTTCGTCAACGACGACATCAACCCGGTCCGGCGCCTCAACACCATCATCAGAGACATCGCCGCCCCAACCGACGCTAAACGCGCGGCTCGCCCGGTCGCCATTTTCAGCTTCGATAACCAGTTCATGCGCGCCCCATTGCAGGCCAGAGACGGTGATGCTTGCGGCGCCGTTTTGAGTTCGCAGCCCGCCCTCATTCACGGTGCGAACGGTGCGAGAGCGGCGCCATTTCCAACGGCCATCTTCGCGATACCAATCATAGTGATAATTGATTTCGAGGATTTTCCAGCTCAGATCTTCGACAACGCCTTCGCCATCTGCGCCGAGCGCGGCGATTTCAAACGTGCCTTCTTCGCCATTCGCCAGACGGCCATCAAATCCAGGTTTGATTCCGAGATAGCGATCCTTTGGCCGATAAGGGATACGGATGCTTTCAGAGACGGCGCGACCACCAGGCTCAAGCACGTTCACGACTGTGTTCAGCCGCAGCGGAATATCTGCGGTCCGGCCACGATTGCCAGGCGCAAGGCGCACCGTCGCAACCCCAGCGCCATCTGTCGCGCGATCGGCTAAGTCGATAATCTGTTCGCGGAAGCTGCCATCATGCGGCCCCCAACTGAAGCCGGTATAGCCAAATGGGTTCGGATCAACCTCCACGCGCGCTTGCGCTTTGACCGTCAGAGCCGCGCCAGGGGCACCATATAAGAACCGCGCGGAAACATCGATATCGCGCGCATCATCACCTGGTAGGAACGGCGCTTCCTCGGCTTCGAGTTCGACGGCAATTCGTTGCGGGACAAAGTCTTCGACCGAATAAGAAACTGAACCGACTTGGCCGAGCCCATCAAGCTCAACCACGCTGCGCCACATGCCGCGCGAGGCACCGCGCGGGAGTTCGATGTCGCGCTGCAAGGCGCCAGTTTCGCCAATCGCAAAGCGCACGCGGAAGGCTTCCATACCATTCGGACGGTACGTGATCAGCGTTCCGTTTCGCTCGGTCACTGCCCGGCCTGCCCGATCGCGCATCATCGCGGTGACATGTACGGTCTCACCAGGGCGATAGATGCCGCGTTCGGTGTAGAGGTAGCCGTCGACTTCACCGGGTGTGACCCGGCCGCCTGTTTCAAGCTCCGATAGATCAACCGGCGCGCGCGACAGGTCCAAGATCGCGGTATCGCCCTTCAGCCCAGACGCGAGCACCAATTTTGGCGCCATATTACCGGTGCCGGCCAGCAGTTCAGGATTAAACGAAACGCGACCATCCACACCTGTTGCGGCTTCGCTCAGCACTTCATTATTGTACGCGATCAATTGCACCGGTGTGTTGGGCATGACGCGGCCATCTTGCAGCGATCTCAGCGTCACATCCAATCCCGAATCGCTGCGATACGCGGTTAGCGCGAGATCGGTCAGCATCACCCATCGCTTGGCTGAGGCGGGCGGGCCTTCATAGCGATCAAGCTCAATCGCATCGGTCAGCTCAATGTAATAGGCGCCTGGCTCCAGCGTGCCGATGACATCCGGTAGCGGAAACACGGTGACGACTGGCGCATTCTTGAGGTTCTGAATGTCCATGACACCCGACCAAACCTCCGAGGAGAGGTCGTTCGGATTCTCGTCGCCATAGATGTAAGAATAGCGCCCTTGTTGCGCTTCTGTGCCTTTGGTTACGGATTTGAACGCCAATGCGCGGTCATTGACGCGCGAGACTTTGACCTTGACCCGATCCACATTGACGGTCTCGATGGCGAGACCATCAGCGTCTTCACGAGGCAGGATAACACCAGATCCGCTAAAGCCGACATAAGGCGGGCGGTCTTCGAAACTGATTTGGACTTCTTCTTCCCGTCCAAGCTCGTCGCCATCCTCGGATGGCAAGCCCTCAGTTAGGGTCAGCGTATAGGACGCGGCAAAGCTCAATCCGCTCAAGCAAAGCTGAGCGCCGTTGACGTCATAGGCAACTTCAACACCATCATCCATTGGTGCATAGATCGAATAGTCAGCACTCGGGTCGAGGGGTTCTGAAAAGACCAAGCAAGCTTTGGGAAGGCTATCGCTCGTATCCGGGGCGTAGCGCACATAAGCGAAGCGTTGTTCACCCTCGCGCTGCGCCAGTCTCTGGCGTTCTCGCTCTCGCCGATCAGCAGCGACTTGCGCGGATCGAGAGCGTTCAACAACCTGACCTTCCGCCTCTTCTGGCGGCGGCGGAATTTCATCAGTGGACGTGTTTCCCCCGCCACAAGCAGCCAATGCAATAAGCGTTGCCCCAAGTAGCGTGCTACGAACCCCTGATGTCCAACCGGTCATGGTGAAGTCCCTTTCTCTCAATTGACTCATCCTTTACACGGCTTCGGCTTGCCGCCAACAGGGCGGAATAAAGACTTTTTCGCCACGATTGCTGGATTGGAAACGAAATTTGGAACACGTTGATGCCTTGGTTCTGGGGGGCGGCGCTGCCGGCTTGTTCTGCGGCGGACGTTTGGCAAAGCGCGGGCGCTCAGTTTTGGTCTTGGATCACTCCAAAAAACCAGCAGAGAAAATCCGCATCTCAGGGGGCGGGCGCTGTAATTTCACCAATCTCGAAACCGAGCCAAAATGCTTCCTGTCTGAGAACCCCCATTTCGCGAAATCAGCTTTAGCGCGCTACACCCCCTGGGACTTTTGCGGCTTGATGGCTGAGCATGGTCTGACCTGGCATGAGAAAACGCTTGGCCAGCTCTTCTGCGACCAGAAAAGCGGCGCCGTGATCGAGATGTTGATCAAAGAGCTTGAAACCTCTGGCGGCACTTTAAAGCTCGAAACCGAGATTCATGAGATTGCCAGTGATGCGGATGGATTTCTGGCGCAAACCTCGATTGGTGCCATTCGTGCCGAAAGCGTGATCGTTGCGACCGGCGGGCTTTCAATCCCAAAAATCGGCGCAACTGGGTTCGCATATGAGCTGGCAAAACAGTTCGGGCACGAGATTGTAGAACCGCGCCCGGCCTTGGTGCCGATGACGTTTACAGATGCCTATAAGGACTCATTTTCCAGCTTATCAGGCGTTGCGATCCCAGTAGAAGCGAAAGCGGAAACGGGGCCGAGCTTTGTTGAGAACATGCTGCTCACCCATCGCGGCCTCTCCGGGCCTTCCGTGCTTCAAGTCTCGTCCTACTGGCACGAAAAAGAGTCGCTCTGTTTCGATCTTCTGCCGGGTCAGTCGGCGCTGGACTGGTTGCAGGAGGCCAAGACCGCAGCTCCCAAACAGCCCGTCTCGCAACTGCTCGCCGAGAATCTGCCGACGCGATTTGCCACCTATTTTGCCGGTGAGGCTGAGCTCGATCCTGGAATGAAGCTGGCGAGCTTATCCAACCGTCAGATCGACCATCTCGCTCAACGCCTCAAATCATGGCGCTTAAAGCCTGCAGGCACCGAAGGCTGGCGCACGGCGGAAGTCACGGCTGGCGGAGTTGCCACCGACGCCCTATCTTCCCGCACCATGGAAAGCAAAATTCAGCCCGGCCTGTTCTTTATTGGCGAGTGTGTCGACGTCACCGGCTGGTTGGGCGGCTATAATTTCCAATGGGCATGGGCCAGTGCCGCCGCCGCGGCGGAGGTCGCATGAGGTGGCTTTGGGTGGCTTGCGGGTTTGTGTTCCTCGGCATCGGCGCGGTGGGCTTGGTCTTGCCGCTGTGGCCGACGACGATTTTCTGGATCGCCGCCGTGTTCTGTTTAGCGGAATCGCACCCGAAAATCCGCGACTGGATTTATACCCGCCCAGGCGTCGGCCCAATCGTCAAAGACTTCGTCGAACGCGGTGAAATCTCTCGCAAAGGAAAGTACGCAGCCATTGGCGGCATGCTGCTCGCCTGTTTACTCAGCGGATGGTTGCTGCGCGGCTCTTGGATCGGTCTCAGTGTTTTGATCAGCACAATCGCCATCGGCATTTTGTTCGTCGCAACCCGCCGGGAACCCCAATCAGAGACTAAATAATCCAATCGTTTCAGTTGAAACTGATTTCCAGCATGGTTAACGTACTGGGACACTGAGACTATAAACACTCCGCTTAATCTCCGGCTTGTAAAGGATTTCATTAGATGACTGGAAAATGGCTTGTACTGGGAAGTTCGGCGCTCATGCTCTCTGTGGCGGGGTGCGTCTCCGTCGCTGCAGATGAAGCGGCACCCGAGATGTCATCGACGATCGTTGAAGCACAGGATGCTGCGAAATCCGAACGCGTAGAAGTCGGCCAGCTGGTCATGGAGGGGATTCCAGAGATCCCCGCGGGCGTGAAAGAGCGCCTACGCCAATACCAGAATGTCCGTGGGCACGGTTTCCAAGATTGGACCCAAGATGGAATTCTGATCTCAACGCGTTTTGGCGAGGTCAGCCAAATCCACACTGTCTCTCAACCGCTTGGTGCCCGCCGTCAGCTAACATTCTACAATGAGCCCATTGGGGGCGCCAATGCGTCGCCGAACGGAACCCAGTTTGTTTTTTCAAAAGACACGGGTGGAGATGAATTCTACCAAGGCTACCTCTATGACATGGCAGCCAGCCAGACGATGGCCTTCACCGAACCCGGCACTCGAAACGGCTCGTTCACCTGGACAGATGATGGCACCAAAGGCGCTTGGTATCGCGCAACCGATGGCGATCCGGATTATGACATTATGATCGGCAACCCGGCCGACCCAGCGTCTCGAAAAGTTCTGTTTGAAGGCGAAGGCGCCGTATTCGCGGTCGATTGGTCACCCTCAGGGGACAAGTTGCTCATCCAGCGCTACATTTCCATCACCAAAAGCCAGCTCTTCGTGATCGACGCCGCAACAGGCGACGCAACCGAAATCAATCCGGATGATGATGTTGCCTATAATGGCGCCTTATTGTTGTCTGATGGCACCCTGCTCAGCTCAACAGATAAAGATTCAGACTTCAAAAACCTGGTCCGGATCAATCCAGAAACTGGCGAGGAGACAAACTACACGTCTGAGATCAATTGGGACGTGGCAGGATATGATATCTCACCAGACGAAACCACTGTCGCCTTCACTCTAAATGAAGGGGGCTTGGGCACGATCAAACTCCTCGACCTGACAACCGGCACCGTGAGCGATGGCCCGGCATTGCCAGTCGGTTTGGTCGGCGGCGTCACCTTCCATCCCGACGGTGAGCAAATTGGGTTCACTTTTTCTGCGGCAACCAGCCCCGCCGATGCCTGGTCCGCCAATATAAAAACCGGCGCGCTAACTCGTTGGACCCAAGCCGAAGTGGGCGGCATGGACACAAGCGGCTTCGCAACGCCTGAAATATTCACCTATCCAAACGCAGACGATATGCAGATCCCTGCATTTGTTTACCGTCCCGAAGGCGACGGGCCGCATCCGGTGATTATTTCAATCCATGGCGGACCTGAGGGGCAAGCGCGCCCGTCTTTCTCGTCCACCTACCAATATTGGGTGAATGAACTTGGCGCCGCGGTCGTGGTGCCAAATGTTCGCGGCTCTTCAGGCTATGGCAAAACTTATGTTTCGCTCGACAATGGTCTGAACCGCAAGAAATCCGTTGAAGACATAGGGGCCCTCTTAGATTGGATCGATACTCAACCCGACCTCGATACAGATCGCATCGTCGTCTTCGGGGGGTCTTATGGCGGCTATATGGTGCTCGCATCGATGATCGATTATGCGGACCGTCTTGCAGGCGGCATCAACATTGTCGGGATCTCAGACTTCAAAACCTTCCTGACCAATACAAAAGGCTACCGCCGAGACCTTCGCCGCGCCGAGTATGGAGACGAGCGCGATCCTGAAATCGCGGCCTTTTTCGACGAGATTTCACCGCTGCGCAATGCCGATCAAATCACCAAGCCTCTGTTCATCATTCAGGGCCTGAACGATCCGCGCGTGCCAGCCTCAGAAGCCGAGCAAATCCTCGCCGCTGTCCGCGCGAATGAAGGTACAGCTTGGTATCTACTGGCCAAGGATGAAGGTCACGGGTTCCGCAAGAAATCGAACCGAGATTTTCAGCGCGAAGCCGAAACCATGTTCCTGGAGAAGCTATTCCAAGGCGAGATAGAATAAGCGCTTTCGACCAAACACCGTGAAAAAGCCCGCGCTATTTAGCGTGGGCTTTTTAGTATTCGTTGCGATGCAATGCGCTTGCCTCAGCCTGTTTTAATCACCAGAGTGAATTGGGGGACGTCTTCAAGACCGCAATGAGAGGGTCATCATGAGACTTCACGCCGCTTTAATCGCCGTTGGACTGCTGGTTGGCTGCAGCCATCAAGATGCTGGCTCTAACCCCAAACCATCCGACGCGCTGGCCTGTGCTGGGGCCTCGTACTATGCCGACAGCCTCGCCGGAAACCCAACCGCGAGCGGCGAACCTTATGTCCCATCAAAGCTCACCGCTGCGCACCGCACGCTGCCATTCGGAACTAAAGTCCGCGTCGTCCGCGAGGGGCGGGGTGAAGTCACGGTCACCGTTAATGATCGCGGTCCGTTCATTGACGGCCGCATCATCGATCTCTCGCGCGCCGCCGCTGAGAAAGTCGATTTGATCACAGATGGCGTCGCCCAAGTCTGCCTTTATGCAGTGAATTAAACGCAGGCCCTGCGACTAGCCATCAATGCGTTTCAAACCGGATTTGAACCGTTTCCAATTATCGACATAGACTTGCGCTGAGCCTTTTATCAGCATGACTTGGGCTTCGCTAAGCTCTTTCACGACTTTGCCTGGCGCGCCCATAACCAGCGAATTGTCCGGAATGATTTTGCCTTCCGGGATCAGAGCATGCGCCCCGATGATGCAATTTTTGCCGATTTGCGCGCGATTGAGCACGGTCGCGCCGATCCCAATCAGCGATTCGTCGCCGATCGTGCAGCCGTGCAGCATCACCATATGGCCAATCGTGACATCTTTCCCAATCACCAGCGGGCATCCAATATCAGTATGGAGCACGCTGCCATCTTGAACATTTGAGTTCTCTCCGATGGTGATCGGGTCATTGTCGCCCCTGAGCACCGCATTGAACCAGACCGAAGCATTCTCTTCGAGAATCACATTGCCAAGCACGGTCGCGTTCTCCGCGACCCAGTAATTTCCCGATTGCGGGATTTTTGGGCTCACCCCGTCAAAATCGTACAATGCCATATCAGTCTCCAATTATTTTATTTCGCGTGCGGATTGTCTCTGTCACAATCGGTTAACCCTCTTAGTGTGTAATTCAAGATAGAGATTCGGGAGGCAGATTGCCGATGGTCCACAGACCGTCCTTGCAAACACCACCACCGACAAGGGACTTTGGTTCCGGTTCGGACGCCCTGCTTCTCCCCTCTGTTTCACCGACCGCTCTGCCTTTGGCTTGGCGGTTTTTTTCTGCCCAAAATTCAGCCTTAAAAGGAGATCCTCATGGGTAAACGCGCAGCTACGAAACGCCAGAAAGCACAAGCCGCCTTCGACGCGTCGAACTTTTTCGAGAACGGAGCTGCCCGCGAAACCCAGCTATATGCGATCCCAGGCGGCGGAGATAAATGGCATCCAGACGATGCCGACGGGCCCAAACGGACGCAAGCCCCAGCCCATGGCTCGCGCAATCAGCGCTATCAGAAAACGGTCAAGCCGCGCTCTGAAAACCAAGCCCGCTTACTCGACGCGCTGGAAGACAAATCGCTCGTCTGCGCGCTCGGCCCAGCCGGAACCGGTAAGACCTATCTGGCCATCTGCAAAGCGGTCGAAGCGCTGCAAAAAGGCAAAGTCGCGCGGATTATTCTCTCTCGCCCCGCCGTCGAAGCGGGTGAGCAAATCGGCTTCTTACCTGGCGCCATGGAAGACAAGCTCGCGCCCTATCTGCGCCCGCTCTATGACGCTTTGTCTGACCGGCTCAGCCCGCAACAGCTCAAACATATGATGGCCGAGGGCCTGATCGAGATCGCCCCAATCGGCTTTATGCGCGGACGCACCCTGAACAATGCCTTCGTGGTCATCGATGAAGCGCAGAACTGTACCTATACACAGATCAAAATGCTCCTGACCCGCCTAGGCTGGCACTCCACAATGGTCGTCACCGGCGATCCGGCACAAAGCGATTTGCTGCCAGAGCTTTCTGGCTTGGGCAAAGCCGCGGAGCGATTGGAAAAACTCGCCGGCGCCTCTGTCATTCGCCTGCAAGGACAAGATGTTGTCCGACATCCGCTGGTCGCCGAGATGTTGGACGTCTTATAGGCAAGAAACCCGCTGATACCTGCGCAGGCAGGTATCCATCGTCCACAATGCGAACGTAAGAGATCGAGGCAAAGTTCTGTCCCTGGACCCCAGCCTGCGCTGGGGTTGGCGGTGACGGTTTTGACAGTCCTCCCCCTCCCAAAAAACGCCCTCATCCTGAGCGAAGTCGAAGGATAAAGGGCGGGGCTTCCCCCAAACATGCCGTTGCGCTCTGGTGTTCGGGTCAGCGATGCGGTCTAAACATCAGGCGCGGATTGGGTGATGGGATAAAAATGCAATGAATACGGTCCTATCTATCGCCATTCTGGTGACGCTAGCCACTTCGCTGGTCCTGGTGATTTGGTTTCGCAATCGCAAACTAGAGGGCTCAGATCCGCTGCCGCTTATGGCTTTTATGGCCATTCTATTCACCTCCGGGTTGGATGTCGGGCTGATCATGTTCCCGCTGACCGAATTCCCAGTCTATGAGAGCGAAGCGGCGTATGGGTTCACCAACGCCCTGGCGATCGAGTTTGGATTCTGGGGCTTTTTGGTGTGGGGATTTTATTTCCTCACCACCTTCTATTTTTGCGTCGTCGAGCCGAAACTAAAACTGTTTGAGATTGGCTGGGTCAAACTCATCAATAGCGCCGTGATCATCGCAACGTGCGCCTTTACCGGGTATTTATTTCTCAGCTATTTGCCGACTTATATTGAAGGAATCTCAGAGCCCTTCAGATACGGATTGGTCGCAGCGGTTGTGCTCACCGCCGTGCTGTCGAGCACCGATATCCGCTATGTGAAGTGGCTCGGGCTTGGCTCTTCTCTGCTGTTCTTGGGCTTGATCGCTTTGTTTTGGATCAGCAGCGGCGCGGGCCTGGGCGGCTTGATGCGAAGCGCGTCGAACATTAGCGGCTATTTCACCAACCTGCCCAAATTCACCAGCCCGGTCACAGACTATCATGCGTTCTATCTGTTCTGGTGGTTCGCCTGGAGCATCATGATCGGGCAATTCGTGGCCCGCTTCGTTGGCGGGCTGCGGACCTATCAATTGATGGCGGCGCTCCTGGTCATTCCTTCCATCCCGATCGCGTTGTGGTTTTCAGTTCTCTATATCTATCACACCCAAGCGATTGAGCTGGCAGGCGCTTTACAGGCCTGCATGGTCATTGTCGGCATCATCTTTGTCGTCAATTCGCTAGATTCTTTGACACGGCTCTATTCCGAAAACCTTGGCTTAACAGTGACGCGGTTGACCGGCCCAGTCTATGTCATGCTGCATTGGGCGCTCTTATTTGGCTTGATCCTTTTATACCAGTTCACGCCGCTCAAGATTGAGTGGATTGGCCTGGTTGTGATCGGCATCTATTGCGCCATCTACACGCTCACCTTTATCAGGCGCGAGAGTTTGATCAGACCAAGTGAACCAGAAGCGACGCGCCATGGATAAGATTTTTGATTACATTATCGTTGGCGCCGGCTCAGCGGGGTGTGTGCTCGCCAATCGCTTGTCAGAGAGCGGCAAACATTCTGTCCTCTTACTCGAAGCGGGGGGCAGCGATCGCAACATCCTGATCGCTATGCCGACGGCTTTGTCTTACCCGATGGCGTCGAAGACGTATAATTGGGGCTACCATTCAGATCCTGAGCCTTATGTCGACAATCGGCGCATCACCTGCCCGCGCGGGAAAGGGCTTGGCGGCACCTCTTCGATCAATGGCATGGTCTATGTTCGCGGGCATGCTTGCGACTTTGCCGAATGGGAAACGCTCGGGGCCAAAGGCTGGGGCTATGCGGACTGCTTGCCCTATTTCAAACGCGCTGAGAGCTGGCAAGGTGGCGAAGATGAGTATCGCGGCGGCACCGGTCCGTTGGGCGTCAGCGGCGGCAATAATATGGCTGGAAACCCGCTCTATCAGGCCTTTATCGATGCGGGGATTGAGGCCGGGTATCCGCACACTGACGACTATAATGGCTATCGCGGCGAAGGCTTTGGGCAGATGCATATGACCGTGGATGGCGGCGTGCGAGCCTCAACCTCGCGGGCCTATCTCCGCCCGGCGCAGCGCCGCTCCAACCTAACGACGCTGAAGCATGTTCTGGTCGACAAACTGATCATGGATGGCAAACGCGTGACGGGAATTTCTGCCACTCAAAAAGGCAAACCCGTTGAGTTCAAGGCTGGCAAAGAAGTGATCCTGTCCGCCGGGTCTATTGCCTCACCGATGATTTTGCAGCGCTCAGGGATTGGCGCTTCAGGCTTGCTGTCTCGGCTTGGGATCGCGCAGACACATGATTTGCCCGGGGTCGGCCAGAACCTTCAAGATCATCTCGAAGTCTATTTCCAATTCCACTGCAAACAGCCTGTTAGCCTCAACAGCAAGCTCAACCTGATCAGCAAATTCTTCATCGGCGCGCGCTGGTTCTTCTGTAAGTCCGGCCTCGGCGCGACCAATCACTTTGAGTCCTGCGCCTTTATCCGATCACGCGCCGGGCTGAAATCACCGGACATTCAATACCACTTCCTGCCGGCTGCGATGCGCTATGACGGCACGCCGTCAATCAAAGGGCATGGGTTCCAAGTTCATGTCGGTCCAAACAAACCTAAAAGCCGGGGACGCGTGGAAATCACTTCAGCTGATCCCGCTGCCGACCCCAGCATTCTTTTCAACTATCTCCAGCATGAAGATGATGTCGCCGCATGGCGCCAATGCATACGTCTGACCCGCGAGATTATCGACCAGCCTGCCATGGACGCGTTTCGAGGCGAGGAGCTCCAGCCGGGATTGGACATCTCAACTGATGATGAAATCGATACGTGGGTGCGCGAGAATCTCGAAAGCGCCTATCATCCGTGCGGAACCGCGCGCATGGGCGCGATCGAAGATCCAAACACCGTCGTCGACACCGAATGCCGGGTGCGCGGCCTGGACGGCGTTCGGGTGGTCGATGCCTCGATTTTCCCGACGGTTCCTTATGGCAATATCAATGCGCCAACCATCATGGCGGCCGAAAAAGCCGCTGATACCATTCTTGGAAAAGCGCCGCTCGCACCTCTGTCTGTACCGTCTTGGATTGATCCGAACTGGGAGACGCAACAAAGACTGAACCCGGTTTCGACTTAACGGCTTCAGCTTGCCAAATTGAGCCGCGCTGTTATTGGCCCGGGGCATGACCACCCACTCAGACGGTTTTGAAACCCGCTTAAACGCGGCCATAAATCTAAAGACAAAGCCCGTTGGCTCGCTCGGCAAGATCGAGGCCCTCGCGGCGCAGATTGCGCGCATTCAAACAAGCCTCACTCCGCGCGTTGAGACCTGCGATTTGTATATCTTCGCAGCCGATCACGGCATCGCCGCCGCTGGCGTGTCGGCTTTCCCGCAAGCAGTGACCAGACAAATGGTCCTGAACTTTCTAGGCGGCGGCGCGGCTGCAAACGTGTTTGCGCGTTCAGTGGGCGCTAATGTGCACGTGGTCGATGCCGGAATCATCGGCCCGTCCGTCGAGGATGAGCGGCTGATCGATCGGCGCCAAGGCAGCGGCACAGCAAATTCGATCGAGGCCCCCGCGATGACGGCGGCGCAACTCGAAACCGCCTTAGAGGCCGGACGCGATTTGGCCAAAGCGAGCGAGGCCGATGTGTTTTGTTGTGGCGAGATGGGGATCGGCAACACGTCGGCGGCTTCGCTGGTCAGCGCGAAACTGCTCGATTGTTCAGCAACAGCCCTGACAGGGCGCGGCACGGGCCTTGATGATGTGGGCCTAAAGCGCAAAGCCGCCTTGCTCGAACAAGCTGCGGCGCGCACGCCTTCGACCCTGCCCGTAAAAGATGCGCTGAACGAATATGGCGGATTTGAAATTGCGATGATGGCGGGTGCAATGATTGGCGCGGCCACCTCTGGTAAAATCGTCATGGTCGACGGCTATATCGCAACCGCAGCCGCTTTGAGTGCAACCCATCTTTCCCCCGAATGCCGGGCGGCGATGGTGTTCGCGCACCAATCGGCTGAGGCGGGGCACATTCGATTGCTTGATGCCTTAGACGCCGACCCACTGCTGCAGCTTGATCTGCGGCTCGGTGAAGGCACGGGTGGGCTGCTCGCTTTTCCGCTCGTCAAAGCTGCTGCCGCAATGCTGCGCGAAATGGCGAGCTTTGACGACGCCGGTGTGAGCGGTCCGGCATGAAGCACGAGGTCGCCTCTTTTTTGCTGGCCGTTCAGTTTTTGACGCGGCTCCCCATCCCCACCGGCACCCTGTTCACGCCAGAGCGGATGGCAGCGTCTGCGCGCTATTATCCTTTGGTTGGCGTGTTGATTGGCGGGTTTTGCGCTCTGGTTTTTTACGGCGCGAGTATTCTGTTCCCGCAATTGATCGCTGTCATCATCTCGGTCGGGGCGGGCCTCTTGCTCACGGGCGCCTTCCATGAAGACGGCCTCGCCGATACGTTTGATGGCATTGGCGGCGGGCACACCGCCGAGCGCGCACTCGAGATCATGAAGGACTCCCGCCTCGGCACTTATGGGACGCTAGCATTGATCATTGTTCTTGCTCTGAAAGCGGCGGCTTTGGCTGCCCTGCCCTCTGCTCTGGTGATGACCGCCTTGGTCGCCGGTCATGGCCTGTCGCGCCTTTCAAGCGTGCTGGTGATATCGACGAGCCGTTATGTCCGCGCGCATGGGACTGGCAAGCCGGTCGCCGATGGTTTGTCTCCTGCCGGATTACTGATCGCGCTGATAACCGGCGTATTGATCATTGCGGGCTGGTCAGGCGTCGCACCGATCATCGCGCTGCTCTACGCCTTGGTTGGCCTTGCATTGGGACACGTCATTTTGCGCCTGTTCTTTGAGCGCAAGCTCGGCGGTTATACTGGCGACACTCTTGGCGCGGTGCAGCAGATAAGTGAGATCGGCTTCTATCTCGGGCTTCTGGCATGGCTCTGATCCTGCTGCGCCACACCACGCCGCAAGTCCCCCCTGGCACCTGCTATGGTCAATTAGACCTGCCACTCGCCGACACATTCGAGGCCGAAGCACAGTCCGTGCTCGAGGCCCTGCCTGACATATCCACGATCATCGCAAGCCCGCTCATCAGATGCCGGACTTTGGCGGAGAGGATCGCCCAAGACAGAGCGCTCTCCGTCACGCTTGAGCCTCGCATCATCGAAATGGATTTCGGCAGCTGGGAAGGCAGATCCTGGTCTGACATCCCCCGCCCAGAGCTCGATCTTTGGGCTGGCGATTTCATGCATGCCCGCCCACATGGCGGCGAGAGTGTCGCAATGTTGGCCGCGCGCGTTCAAACGTGTTTACGAGACCTCAAAACGCATTCCAGCCCAATTCTGGTCGTGAGCCATGCAGGCGTCATCAAGGCCGCTCGTGCGACGGACGCAACCGCAGATAGCTACGCTACCCAAATCGAGTTTGGCGGAATGGTCACCCTGCCTTAATCCGCCCCCGAACCCACTGTGACCGCCGCGATTGTATCAATTGACAAGTCCACACCCTTATAGCAATCAGCGCGCAGATGGTGCTGCCTTAGTCGGCGGCTAAGAGGGAAGCCGGTTTAAATCCGGCGCTGTACCCGCAACTGTCAGCCAGGAGCTGATGGCCACAATGCCACTGAGAGACTTGATCTTGGGAAGGCGGCCAAAAGCGCAGATCGGTGAGCCAGGAGACCTGCCATCGCGTCGTTCGTCCGGAGGCCGGGAAGAGTCTCAGCGGTCGGGAAGGTTTCGCACCTCTCCTTTGAAACGACAGAGTAATGGCTTGGCCGCTCGCGCAGACCAACTGTGAGGCCGATATGTCGTTTAGTGTGCGCCAGTTTTCGAGCGGCATGGCGCGGAGGGGGGTTCCCCATGTTATACAAAACCGCGCTGCTTAGCGCTGTTTCACTCTCGCTCTTATCGACCGTCTCGGCCCAAGAGACCGCAGATCAGACCGTTCTAGATACCGTCACGATTGAAGGCTCAAGGCTGGGCCAAACCGAAACCGAGATCGGCTCTTCCGTCACCATCATCACCGCTGATGAGATTGAAGAACTTGGTTTCGACTTTGCGCTTGATGCCATCGCCTCTGCCCCCGGCGTGACGATCAATTCAAATGGCGCGTTTGGCGGCTTGGCCAGCGTGCGCATCCGCGGCGCGTCGAGCGAGCAAACCTTAGTTCTGATCGACGGCGTTCAAGTCAATGACCCAACCACGCCGGGCGGCGGATTTAACTTCGCCCGGCTCGACACAGAGAATATTGAGCGCATCGAAGTGCTGAAGGGCCCGCAATCCACCCTTTGGGGAACCGACGCGATTGGCGGGGTGGTCTCGATCATTACCAAAACCCCAGAGGACGGCCTGAACGGCAGTGCCTTTGGTGAGTTCGGCTCGTTTAACACGCTGCGCGGCGGCGCTTCGATCGAGAACGGCAATGATAGCGGCGACTTCCGCCTGGCCATTGTCGGCACCAGCTCCGACGGCATTTCAAAAGCCGACGAGAATAATGGCAATCCCGAAGACGATGGATATGACGCGCTGACCTTGTCGGCCAAGGGCGGCCTAAATCTCGGAGGAGACGCCCGCCTGTCCGGTGATATTTTATGGACGGAAGCGGAGTCTGAGTTCGATGTCTTTTCGGGCCAAGCTCAAGGCAGTGTGGCGGATGGCGATCAAGTCAGCGAAACCGATGAGCTCTCGGCAAATGTTTCGCTGACCGGCTCGCTCTTTGGCGGCCGGCTCGAAAACCTCCTCTTGGTCGGATATTCCGAAATCACACGAGAGAATTTCACCAATGGCGCGTCGAGCTTCAATGCCGATGGCGATCGCATGCTCTATCGCTATCAGGGCACGCTCAAAATCAATGAACAGAACACGTTTGCTTTTGGCGCCGAGCGCGAGGACGTCACCTCAAGAGACGACGAGACGACCCTCGACGGCCTGTTCGCGCTGTATGAGTTCAAACCAAGCCGCGAGGTGACGCTGACCGGCGGCGTCCGCATCGATGATCATGAGCGGTTTGGCACGGAAACCACAGGACGCGTCGCGGCCGCTTATAACCCCACCGAAACGCTCACACTGCGCGCCAGCTGGGGACAAGGCTTTAAGGCCCCGACCATTTTCCAAACCACTTTCTTCTGTTGCGGCGCGACTGGGCCAAATGCCGATCTACAGCCCGAATCCTCCGAAGCGTTTGATGTCGGTCTTGATTGGCGTTCATCCGATGGCCGGGCCGAAGCGGGCATCACCTATTTCGATCAAGAGATCGAAAACCAAATCGACTTTTCTTTCGCGGCGGGCGGGTATTCAAACACCGAATTCGTCGAGTCGAAAGGCATCGAACTTTATGGCGCTTTCCGGCTCACCGACTGGCTCACCGTCTCGGCGGACTATGCCTATATCGACGCGCAAGACGGCGATGGCGCTGAGTTAACGCGCTTGCCAGAGCATTCAGGTGACGTGACCGTCTCGTTCGATCCGGAAGGGCCCTTCTCTGGCGCCGTCTTGGTCCGTTATAATGATGTTGAGCGCAACTCGGCGACGACGAAAGTCGACGATTGGACTCGGGTCGACCTCACCGGCAGTTACGATCTCAGTGAGACCGTGGAAGTCTTCGGCCGGATCGAGAACCTCTTCGATGAAGAATATCAGCAGATTCTCGGCTATGGCACGCCGGATCTATCGGGTTCTATCGGTATCCGTTTAAGGTACTGATAGGATGTTCAGGCTGACGGTTCTCATCTTGGTTGTAACACTTGCCGCCTGCGGCAAGCCTCGCCCGGTGAGTTCCCCTTCTCCCGAGCGCCCGATGCGAATCGTCAGCCTGGATTTTTGCGCCGATCAATATGTCCTCAAACTCGCAGATCCTGAACAGGTCCTCGCGGTGTCGCCAGACGCAGTGCGCGACTTTTCCTTTATGCGAGCGGCCGCTGCCGGTGTCCCAACTGTGCGGCCCGTCGCTGAAGATGTCTTGATTTTAAAGCCCGATCTTGTCGTCCGGTCGTATGGCGGCGGCCCAAATGCGGCGGCGTTTTTTGAGAAAGCAGGCATCCCTGTTCTGCAAGTCGGATGGGCTTCGTCCATTCATGGCGAGGATATGAACGCCATCCCAAACATTACTCGCGCCGTGGCGGATGGATTGCACCAAAGCGAACGCGGCGAAGCCTTGGTAGACGCGTACATGGATCGCCTTAATCGCCTCCAACAACGCACAAGCGGCGAGGCAACGCTATACATGACACCTGCCGGGGTCACTTCCGGCGGCGACTCCCTAATCCATCAAGCGATCCTTGCGGCTGGGCTGACAAATTTTGCCAAGAAGGCGGGTTGGCACAGCTTACCATTGGAACGCTTGGCCTATGAGCGGCCAGAACTTGTCGCCGCCGCCTATTTCGAGACGCGTACCAATCACCCCAGCAGCTGGAGCGCCTCGCGCCATCCCGTCGCTAAGCGCGAGCTCAGCGATGCCGATATGGTTGCACTCGAAGGCGCCTGGCTCGCGTGTGGGGCTTGGTACATTATGGAAGCTGTTGAAGCCTTGGCCGACGGAGCAGACCAATGACCCCGCAGCGCTGGCTCACTCCAGGTCTGTTCGGGCTCAGTGCGCTCGCGATACTCTGTGCCTGCCTGCTTGGCTCCACCCCCCTCCCCTTAGATCGCGTTCTTGCGGCGCTTTTTGGTGGCGCAGATGCCGGGGACCGGCTCGTCGTATGGTCGATCCGGCTGCCGCGCGCCTTGGCCGCCTTTCTGGTTGGCGCCACATTGGGGCTGAGCGGCGCGGCGCTCCAAGGTTTATTGCGCAACCCATTGGCAGAACCCGGCGTGCTCGGCGTGTCGGCGACAGCTTCGCTGGCGGCGACTTTCTCGCTTTATTATGGCTTGGTCGCCCTAAACCCATGGATCTTGCCCTTAGCCGCCATCCTTGGGGCGCTCGCCGCGACAACCATCTTAGTCTTCGCCGCCATCCAAACCCGGTCTGTGGTGACGCTGATCTTAATCGGGGTTGGGCTTTCAAGCTTTGCAGGCGCGGCGATGAGCTTGCTCATGAATCTCGCGCCGAACCCGTTCTCGCTGTCGGATATGATCAATTGGATGCTGGGCTCGGTCGCAAATCGCAGCTTTGACGAGATCATGCTGGCGCTCCCTTTTATGGCGCTCGGCAGCGGCATTCTGCTGGCCAGCGGGCGCGGCCTTTCCGCGCTAACATTGGGCGAGGAAGCCGCGAGCGGGGTCGGGTTAAACTTGAAGCATCAACGCATCCTCACAGTGTTTGGCGCGGGCCTCGCCACCGGTGCATCTGTGGCCTTGGCCGGCGCGATCGGCTTTGTTGGGATTGTTGCGCCGCATTTGGTGCGCCCTCTTGTCGGGCATGACCCTGCCCGCTCGCTGATCCCATCCGCGCTACTTGCAGGTCTCATCTTAGTGATCGCAGACATTTGTGTACGACTGATCCCGACCAGCAATGAGCTCAAGCTCGGGGTCGTCGCGGCCTTGATTGGCGCGCCAGTATTTATCTGGATCGCGATGCAAAGGCGGGCCACTTATGACTGAGCTTGCTGTCAATAATCTCACCATCAAAGCCAAAGAAACGGTGCTGGTGGAGCGTGCGAGTTTTCGGCTGAAGCCCGGAGAATTTGTTGCCATGCTCGGCCCAAACGGCGCCGGTAAAACCAGCCTTCTCCGCGCCAGTTTGGGCCTGGTCAAAGCCGATGGGGGCAGCGCTACACTCGACGGACAAGACACCGCCCAGCTCAACCCAATCGCGCGGGCGCGCGGTCTTGCTTACTTACCGCAAAGCCGCCCTCTCGCCTGGCCAAACAAGGTGCGAGATGTCGTGGCGCTGGGCCGATTTAGCCATGGCGCGAGCTTGGGGCGTCTCAAAGGCGAAGATGCGGAAGCCGTCGCGCGTGCGCTGACCGCCTGCGATTTAGATCACCTCGCTGATCGTAATTCCGACACGCTTTCCGGCGGCGAGCTGGCGCGCATGCATTGCGCCCGAGCCTTTGCCGCCGAAGCCCCCTTATTGATCGCGGATGAGCCGATCGCAGCGCTCGATCCGAGGCATCAATTTCGCATCCTCGATATGATTGCCGCCTATGTTGAGCGAGGCGGTGGCGCCCTGGTCGTACTGCACGACATCGCGCTGGCCAGCCGTTACGCATCTCGCCTGATTTGGATGAAAGATGGTCAGATCCTCGCCGATGGCGCACCTGCGGAAACGCTGACCGGCGACCGCCTGGAAGCCATTTATGGCGTGCGCGCGGAGATCGATGGCTTAGACGTCACCCTAAAAGGCCCCGTATGACGCCTTCGGATCAGAGATCGCCCTGTTCATGAGCGCGCCCCTGATCATGCTGTTGGCTTGGGCATTTGAGGGGGTTTTTGGTTGGCCGAACTGGCTCTACAAAAAAATCCGTCATCCTGTCGTCTGGCTTGGCGCCTTGATAACTGCCTTGGAGCGAGTGCTGAACAGGCCCAGCTGGCCGCACGCCATTCGCTACCTGGCCGGGATTTTGACATGCCTCATCTCGATTGCCGTCTTCGCGAGTGCTTTTTGGCTGATCTCAGGCACGCTTCCCGCCTCGTCTTGGGGCATTGCGGTCCAAGCGCTCCTGGCATCCAGTCTACTGGCATCGCGCAGCCTGTATGCGCATGTGGCATCGGTTTCGCGGCCGTTGCTTGCGGGCGACCTTGATAAAGCAAGAGAAGCTGTCTCGCGGATCGTCGGCCGCGACCCGAGCCAGCTCGATGAAGCTGGGATTGCGCGAGCGGCACTTGAGACCCTGGCAGAGAACACATCTGACGGCATCGTCGCGCCGCTTTTTTGGGGCGCGCTCTTAGGATTACCTGGGCTTGCCGCCTATAAAGCGATCAATACGCTCGATTCCATGATCGGACATCGCAATGACCGATACAGCGCCTTTGGCGGGTTCGCGGCCCGGCTCGACGATGTCGTCAATTTTATTCCGGCGCGACTGACAGGGCTTTTGATCGCTGCCGCAAGTTTGAAACTCGGGGCCGCGAAGACGATGTGGCGCGATGCCGGCAAGCATCGCTCCCCCAATGCCGGATGGCCCGAAGCCGCAATGGCGGGCGCCCTCGCCGTCCGCCTGTCTGGGCCGCGCATCTATGGCACGCATAAATCCGATGAGCCTTGGTTAAATGCGCCAGCCCGCGACCCGGCCAGCGCAGATTTGCAAGCAGGGCTCTTGCTTTACCGGCGGACGCTCCTACTCGGCGGCGTGTGCCTTGGCGTGATCGCATGGGGGTTTGCGGGATGAGTGACGACCTCCACCACGGTGGCGCCATAGACGCGATGCGCACGCAATTCCCCGAAGCGCCAGAACCATGGCTCGATCTCTCTACTGGCATCAATCCATGGCCTTATCCAAAGACCGATGTCCCAGCCGAAAGTCTTACCAGCCTGCCGTCTCGGTCTGCCTACCAAGCCTGCCAAACCGCGATGGCGGCCGCGATCGGTGCGCCGCCGGATACGCTCTGTCTTGCCCCCGGCAGCGAGCTTTTGATCCGTCTCTTGCCGACGCTTATTCAGCCAAAATCAGTCGCGCTCTATGCTCCATCCTATGGCGATCATGAGGCTGTTTGGCGCCAAGCAGGCGCGACGGTTATTGCGAGCGCTGACCCGCTCAGTCTCGCGGGTGAGGTGGATGCGGTCGTCGTCTGCAACCCCAACAATCCAGATGGGCGGACTTATACGCGCGAAGCGCTTGAGACAGCACTTGGGGCCCTCGCTGCGCGCAAGGGATGGTTGATCATTGATGAAGCCTTTGGCGACCTCACACCAGAATTGAGTATGGCCGCAGCAGGCGGCGCTGAGGGGCTTATCGTGTTGCGGTCTTTCGGAAAGTTCTATGGCCTGCCCGGGCTCCGCCTCGGCGCAATGATTGCCCCTACTCCCATCCGGACAGAGCTCATGACCCGGCTCGGAGCCTGGCCCGTCTCAGGACCAGCGCTCGCGATCGGCGCCCGCGCGTATCGGGATGTAGAATGGCAAGCCCAAACCCGCGCCGGACTCAAAGCAGCTTCGGAAAGATTGGAGGTGCTGCTCGAAATTGCTGGCGTCCCTTCAATAGGCGGAACCGATCTCTTCAAATTCGTGCAGCTAGAAAACGCCCACGCGGCGTGGAAGACATTGGCGCGCCAAGGGATCTATGTTCGGCGTTTTGACTATTCGGACCAGCACTTGCGGATTGGCCTTCCCGCGACCGAAGCCGCTGAGCATCGCCTGCGCGAGGCGCTCAGCCTTTTAGACTGATCGGCAAACCAGCTGCGACGAACTCAACATTTGAGCAAACCTCCGCCACATGCTGGTTCAGCCGCCCCTGCGCGTCTCGAAACGCGCGCCCAAGCGGCGTTTCTGGGACCAGTCCCAAACCAACTTCATTCGAAACGAGGATGATGGGCGTGGGTGCGGTTCTTAAGTGATCGCAAAGCCGGATCGTCTCGTGCCCCACATCGCGCCCATGGTGCATCAGGTTGGAAAGCCAGAGCGTCAAACAATCGATCACGCAAACCTCGCCCTGAGACGCAGCTGCCCCGATCGCGCCGATCAGATCCAAAGGTGCTTCGATCGTCGTCCAACCTTTGCCGCGTTCTTCTTGGTGACGGCGAATACGCTCCGACATTTCGTCATCAAGTGCTTCAGCAGTGGCGATGAACACGCGGGTCGACGCCCGCTCTTCGGCGAGGCGCAAAGCGCGCGCGCTTTTCCCAGAACGGGCGCCCCCTAATATAAGCCGAGTTTCAAACATCGCGCTTGATCTAAGCCTCTCCAGAATGGGTGAGCGTTTGCCCCAATGCTTTCCGCCATCCGTCTATGAGGTGGTCTCGATCTTCGCGCGGCATGCGCGGCTCAAACCGGCGACCGGCTGGACGGCGCTTGGCCCACGCTTCAGCGCTGGTCCACCCCAATTGTATGCCCGCCAAAGCCGCAGCACCGAGGGCGGTCATTTCCATAAAGTCCGGACGCTCCACCGGGCGCGCGCAAATATCGGCGATGAATTGCATCAGCCAATCATTCGCCGCCATGCCGCCATCGACACGCAGCAGCTCGACATCTGCGCCGTCCGCCGCAAATGCCTCTAGCAAGTCAGACGTTTGATAGGCTGCAGCCTCTAAACCGGCGCGCACAATATGATCGGCCGTAGCAGCGCGCGTGAGGCCAGCGATCGTGCCGCGGGCGGCGGCGTCCCAATGCGGTGCCCCAAGCCCAGTAAAGGCTGGCACCAAATACACCCCAGCATTGTCAGAAAGCGCAGCCGCCCGCGCCTCACTCTCGGCGGCATCGGAGATCAAGCCAAGATCATCGCGCAACCATTGTACCACGGTCCCTGCATTGAAAATCGCGCCTTCAAGCGCATAGGCTTCGCCATCATTTTCAATCGCGTAACCCAATGTGCCAAGCAATCGATTGGCGGACTTTGGAACCTCATGGCCGGTATTTGCGACTAAGAAGGCGCCGGTTCCATAGGTGATCTTTGCCGTTCCGGGCGCTAAGCAGGCCTGGCCGACGAGCGCGGCTTGCTGATCGCCAATCGCCGAGAGTATTGGGATCGGACGGCCAAACAGTTCAGGATCAGTTTCGCCAAAAATCGCGCCGCTCGGTTTCACCTCTGGCAAGAGGCTCGCCGGAACATCCAGAATGTCCATCATGGCCGGTGACCAATTTGCTTCGGGATCGAGATTGAGCGGGTAAAGCAAGGTGCGCGAAGCATTGGTGACATCGGTCGCGTGAACCCGGCCTTTCGTCAGGTTCCAGATCAGGAAAGTGTCCACTGTGCCAAACGCGAGCTTCCCGGCCGATGCCTCTGCCCGCGCACCATCGACATTATTGAGCAGCCACGAAATTTTCGTGCCGGAAAAATAAGGGTCGATGAGGAGCCCGGTTTCGGCCTGAACCTGAGCTTCTAATCCACGGTCTTTGAGGACATCGCAGATCGACGCGGTCCGGCGGTCTTGCCAGATAATCGCTGGGGCTATGGGCGCACCGGTTTCGCGGTTCCAAACCAGTGTGGTTTCGCGCTGATTAGTAATGCCAATCCCAGCGATGCGATCGGCGCCGCCAGCTGCTTCGATCGCTTGTCGGCACACTGCGAGCGTTTTGGTCCAGATCTCGGCGCCATCCTGCTCAACCCAGCCATCGGCCGGATAGGTCAGATCAACTTCTTCCTGCGCTTGCGAGACCGGCGCAAAGTTACGGTCAAAGACGATCGCCCGCGTCGAGGTCGTGCCTTCATCAATGACGAGAATAAGATCCGGCTCTGACATGTTTCCTCCAACGCATTTTCACGCTTGTTTCGCTGTAACCCGGTTAGCGCCGCCAAGACAATCATCTGCTAAAGAGCAGCGTGCAGGTGTCCGATTTAGAATAATTTTTCTGCGTTTGCGAGCCAAATGGATCAGTGCAGCGCTCTCGACGCCCGCGCTCGACGATGGAATAGTCGCCAAATGAAATCACTCTCTCTGATCGTCGCGCTTTCCATCACCTTAACGGCTTGCGCGAGCACACCTGCACCGGCGCATTCTGAAGCCCAGCTAGAGCTTTCGTCGTGTGCATTCACCGACAATGACCGCGAAGCGCTTGAAGCTATAAGAGCGAACAAGTTCGCCGACCAACAAAGCGACGCTGCTGCGGAAGAATTCGCGAGCTGCCTTGGCAGTCCGGATCCGTTTTTCCGCGACAAAATTGGCTATGAAGGTCTGATGACGGCCTTACGTTCAGGCGCCGTCTCGGAACAAGCGCGCCTGGCTTTGATTTCGGAAATGCTCCACAATTTGAATGACACTGCTGAACCGGGTTTCCTCGCGCCATTCTCGGCGCTCGCTCTGTCTGAGCTCGTTCGCACCGATCGGGTCGAAGCCTTCTTAAGCGAAGAAGAGCGCGCTGATATCGCCAATCAGTCTGCGGTCTATCTGACAAATGTCACTGATTTTCGAGCTTATTCAGACACCGAAGGCTGGCGCCACGGTGTGGCGCATGGCGCTGACATTGCGCTGCAACTTGCGCTTAATCCGAACACGGACGAAGCTTCTTTGAGAGCGTTACGAGACGCGATCGCAGCTCAAATTACAGCTCGCTCAGGCCATGCCTTCACCTATGGCGAGCCGGAACGACTTGCCCGTCCAATCTTGTTTATGGCGAGCCGAAATGCCTTCGAAGCTGAAGACTGGACAGCGTGGTTTGCAGAGCTAAGCGAACCCGCGCCACTCGCGGAATGGGGTGATGCATTCCAGTCAGAAATCGACTTGGCGCGCCTGCATAATCTGAAATCGTTCGCGCAAGTGCTCTACATAAATGCCAGCCTCAGCTCGAATGAGAATTTAAAGCCAATCGCCGACGAAGCACTGAATATGCTCAAGGCCTTGCCTTAGACTGCAGCCGCATCGATGACTTCAAATTGAGCCGTCCGCCGCCCATTCCATTCATTATCTTTCAACCGGCCAGCCAAGTGGACACGGCCGCGCTGTAACAGGGCGTCCCCCAAAGGCGTGCCGAGGCATCGCCAAACCAAAGCTTCGATCCGCGCATTGGCGGACTCAACGGTGAGTTTGAGATGGTTTTCGCCGATCGGTCGTGTGTGGGTGATCTCGACATCGGTGAGCCCAAAAATGGGTTCAGGCGCGCCTTGACCGAACGGACCGATGGATTGGATTTTGTCATAGGTTTCCGTCGTCACTTGCGTCGGCGCCAAGACCGCATCGACCACCAGCTCTTTGGCCGCTGCGCGTTCTGTTTTGAACTCCGCCATATGTTCCTGCATCCAGGCTTGCAGATTGGGCAATTGCTCTGGCTCTAGGCTGAGCCCGCCAGCCATTGCGTGACCACCACCTGAAATGATCACGCCCGCCTTCGCTGCCGCAGAGATGGCGTCGCCAATATTGACCCCTGGCACAGATCGCGCCGAGCCTTTGGCAACAGGGCCGAGACCTTGTCCCCAACCGATCACGATGCTGGGCAAATGAAACCGGTCTTTGAGTCGCCCCGCAACAATCCCGATCACACCAGGATGCCAGCCCTCTCCGGCAGCGATCAAAATGCCGGTCTCGGGGTTTGCGTCGATCTGCTTTTGCGCGTCGACTGTGGCTTGCTCCAGGATCGCGCTCTCGACCGCTTTGCGTTCGTCATTATGGGCGTGGAGGCGCTCAGCCAATGCAATCGCCTCCGCCCGATCATCGGTCGCCAGCAGCTTCGCCGCGAGCCATGGATCGCCCACACGCCCGCCCGCATTAAGCCGCGGCCCAAGCACGAAAGTGGCGTGATAAACGGTCTCAATCTTTCCAATGCCGGCAATATCGGCCAGCGCGCGCAGTCCAGGGTTTTGACCGCGCTCCAAAATCTTCAAACCTTGTTTCACAAAGGCGCGATTGGCGTCGCGTAATGGCGACATATCGCAAAGCGTGCCGAGCGCGCAAAGGTCGAGCCAATGCAAGATGTCCGGCAAGCCGCCCTCCGGCGCGATCCCGCGCTCGCGGGCAATTTTGTTGAGTGCCGCGACGAACACATAAACTACGCCCGCCGCAGCGAGGTGGCCTTGACCGCTCGTATCATCAGCGCGGTTCGGATTGACCAAAGCGGCGCAGGCTGGCGGCTCCTTGCCCATTAAATGGTGATCAATGACGATTACGGGCAGATCGATCTTTACGGCTTCCTCAAGCGCCGCGGTGGCGGCCGCCCCGCAATCGACCGTGATGACCAAATCTGCGCCCTGGTCTTTGAGGTGCCGGAACGCTTCCGGGCTCGGTCCATAACCTTCGGTCAGGCGGTCAGGAACATAAAGCCCGATCTCCCGGCCCCAGGCCCGAAAGTATCGCGCCAGAATCGCCGAACTGGTCCCGCCATCGACATCATAATCGGCGAACACGGTGACTGATTTGCCGTCGAGGATGGCGTCTAGAGTCAACTCGGCCGCTTTCATCATATCCTGAAAGCTGGCCGGGTCTGGAAACAGAGCCCGCAGCGTGGGGTTCAAGAAGGTCTCAATTTTCTCAGGATCAATCCCCCGCGGCGCCAATAAGCGTGCCAGCAAGTCATCCCCGCCCAAATGCGGCGTCAGCGCTCGCACCGCCGCTTCATCGGTTTCACGAAGCGTCCAATACCGGCCGCCATGGGATTGGGTGACATTGAGATCATGAGAGGACATGCCGTGTTCAATCACGACTCGGCATTGGCGGAAACTAGGGCTGTTCAGCCTCGCGGATTTCCGTCGCCACGTCATATTTTCGCAACTCGTCCGCCGTCATGTAATGCATGCCGTCCGCAGGCGCTGCCTCGAGCGTGAACCAGTAGAATGAGACCGGGCAGCCGACTTGGTTGAAATAGTCGATATACATGCGGTGCTCTTGATCAGACCGCGGCAGCGCACTGCCCTCGGCGCCCTCTTCATCGGCCCAGGAATGGACCCCGATCAATGCGCCTCGCTCAGCGATCCGGTTGCGGCCCGCGCAAAATAAATCGACAGCGCCCGACTCGATCCGCCCATTTTCCGGAACATATGTGTCGACACCCGCTTCATGGATCAGACGTCCAGTTTCGAGATTGATCTCATCATCAATTGAGCCATCAATATCGACCAGCACAATCGTCTTTAGACCTGGAGAAGCTTCCAAATGATCCGCGATTTCATCATAAGTCAGCGCATTGAGGGTTCCGGAAACATAGAGCCGGTCGCCCTCAACATAAGTGTCCGTGATATCGCTATTGTACTCGCCGCTGGCGCACGCAGAGAGCGCCAGCAATGAGAGGCATGCCGCGATGCGGAGCATGTTTAAGCCCGGTGCCAACTCTTGATCTTGCGGACCATGCCGTCGGCGCTGCTCATCACCAGCGTATCCGTCTCGATTTGGCCGTTCTTGCGCACCACACCATCGACAAGACCGCCTTTGGTCACGCCCGTGGCGCAGAACACGGTTTCGCCTGAAGCAAGCTCGTGCAGATCGTATTTCTTGTCATAGTCGGTGATCCCTGTGCGATCCGCGCGGCGGCGTTCATCATCATTGCGGAACACCAAGCGGCCTTGCATTTGGCCGCCGACACATTTCAGTGCGGCCGCTGCGAGCACACCTTCTGGGGCGCCGCCTGAGCCAACATATAGATCGATGCCTGTGGCGGGATTGGTCGTGTTGATGACGCCTGCAACGTCGCCATCAGAAATCAGATGCACACGGGCGCCAACGCCGCGCAGGCTTTCGATAATCTCTGCGTGACGCGGACGATCGAGCACACAAGCTGTCATGGCCGAGACGTCGACGCCTTTGGCTTTTGCCATCGCCGTAATGTTTTCCGCCGGGCTCGCATCGAGGTCGATAATGCCATCTTCATAGCCAGGACCAATCGCGATCTTGTCCATATAAGTATCAGGCGCGAAAAGCAGGCCGCCGCGTGGCGCGATGGCCAATACAGCGAGGGCATTCGACATGGCTTTCGCGGTGAGAGTTGTGCCCTCCAGCGGGTCGAGCGCGATATCGATCGCAGGACCGTTTCCGGTCCCAACTTCTTCGCCAATATAGAGCATTGGCGCTTCGTCGCGTTCGCCTTCACCAATCACAACCCGGCCTTGGAAATCCACGGCATTGAACGCCGTTCGCATCGCATCGACAGCGGCGGCGTCAGCGGCTTTCTCATCGCCGCGTCCAGCCAAGGCTTCCGCTGCAATCGCAGCTTTCTCAGTTACGCGAACCATCGCATCCGCCAGGTGCGGGATCAGAACGCTCTCACTCATTTTTTCTCTCCCCCAAGTCACTCCTGACTTGGCTTCTAACTTTATGTCACCGCATCGATTGCAATGACTTGCGGCGCGCCGACGCTCGCCTCTAATTCAGAGACTTGAGCGCTTGCAGCTTCTATGTCCCCGCGAGAACACATGTGTGTGACAATGGCAACGGGCGAGACATCGCTGTCATCAGCAGATTCTTGCAACAGCTTGTCCACAGACACGTTATGCGCCGCGAGAGCCTCGGTCAGACTCGCAAGCGCGCCTGGCCGATCGGCGAGCTTTACACGCAAGAAAAATGCCGAACGCTCGGCTTGCTCTGCTGCAACGAAACTTTTGCTTTCGTGGTGGGCGGCACGACCGAATGGGCTTCGCGCGGTCGGGGTGAACAGTTTCGAGATATCGCCCATGACCGCGCTGGCGGTTGGTCCTGGTCCTGCGCCCGGTCCGGTCAGCGTGACGGCCCCGAGCGGATCGCCTTCAACCCGAACCGTGTTCAGCGCGCCATTGACCCGCGCCAAGGGGTGATCCACCGGCATCGCGAGCGGCGCCACGCGGCAGACAACGCCTTCATCAGTCAGGATACCTTCGGCGATGAGTTTAATCCGCAGACCGAGACGATCGGCCAGATTCAAATCGATCAGCTCAACCGTATCCACGCCCGTGACAGAGACTTTTTCGAAGTCGAGATCAGCGGTGAACGCGATTGAGGCAAGGATGGCGGCTTTATGCGCAGCGTCCATACCCGACACGTCGAGATAAGGATCAGCTTCGGCATAGCCGAGACGCTGCGCTTCTTCCAGCACGTCATCATAGGACCGGCCCGTTTCGAGCATTTGCGTCGTCAAATAGTTGCAGGTGCCATTGAGGATGCCGGAGACCCGCTGAATGGCGACACCGCTGAGCGAGTCGCGCAGCACACGCACGACAGGAACACCGCCCGCGACTGCGGCTTCAAACATCAAATCAACATCATTGGCTTGGGCGAGCGTCTCGAGCGCTTGGCCATGCATGGCGATCAGTGCCTTATTCGCGGTGACGACGTGTTTGCCAGCTTTGATCGCTTCCTCGACGGCGAACTTGGCAGGCCCGTCAGAACCCCCCATCAATTCTACAAAGACATCGACCTCTGGGTCTTCAGCCAAGGTCGCAGCGTCATCAAACCAGCGATAGCCAGAAATATCGACGGGGCGGTTGCGGCTTTTGCTGCGCGCGGATACGCCCACAATCTCGACTTTTCCGGGCAAGCGCAACTCTGCTTGGCGTTCGACCAATTCGATCAGACCGCAGCCGACATGGCCGAGCCCTGCAATTCCTAATTTGACTGTTTTCAAGATCCTGTCCTTTGCAGGGGCTCGCTTTGCCCCCCCGCTTCGAGTTTGGCAAGGAACCGTTTGATGTTTCGTGCAGCTTGGCGGATGCGCTGCTCGTTTTCCACCAAAGCGATGCGCACATGTCGGTCACCATGCTCCCCAAACCCGGCACCTGGGGCAACCGCAACCTCGGCCTCATTCATCAGTTTGAGCGCGAACTCCAAGCTTCGCATGTCGCCGCATTGAGGCGGGATCTCGGCCCAAGCAAACATTGAGGCTTCAGGGGTTGGAACATCCCATCCCGCCCGAGCAAAGCTTTCAACCAGAACATCCCGGCGCGATTTGTAGGTGGCGCGAAACTCGTCGACACAGTCTTGCGGGCCATCGAGCGCCGCGCAGGCCGCGACTTGGATCGGCGTGAAAGCGCCATAATCAAGATAGGATTTAACCCGCGCAAGCGCCCCGATCAGACGCTCATTCCCCGCCGCAAACCCAATCCGCCAACCGGCCATGGAATAGGTTTTCGACATCGTCGTGGTTTCGACCGCAATGTCTTTGGCGCCATTCACTTGCAGGATGGAAGGGGTCGGCTCCTCGAAATAGATCTCATTATAAGCGAGGTCTGAAAGGATATAGAGGTCGTGCTTCTTCGCCAGTGCAACCGCGTCTTTATAGAATTCCAAATCACACACATCGGCGGTCGGATTGGACGGATAACACAGCACCATTGCGGTGGGCGGCGGCACCGAATAGCGGATCGCTTTGCTGATCCCTGACAGATAGGCCTCCGGCGTCGGCGCAGGAATGGCACGGATCGAAGCGCCCGCCATGATGAAGCCGAAATGGTGCAGCGGATAAGATGGATCTGGTGCGAGAATGACATCGCCAGGCGCGGTGATCGCTTGCGCGAGATTGGCAAAGCCCTCTTTCGAGCCGAGCGTGACAACCACTTCTCGGTTCTTATCTAGCTTCACGCCGAACCGGCGATCATAATAATCCACCAAGGCGCGTCGCAGACCCGGAATTCCGCGAGAGGCAGAATAGCCATGCACATTTGGCTTGGCCGCAGTTTCTGCCAATTTGGCAATCACATGCGGCGGGGCTGGCATATCCGGGTTGCCCATGCCGAGATCAATAATGTCAGCGCCTTGCGCGCGTAGCTCCGCTTTACGGCGATTAACCTGTTCGAATACGTAAGGCGGCAAGCGCCTAATCTTGTGAAACTCTCCGCTCATGGCGCGGGTCTCCATAAAAAAAGTCTTTGAAATTAGAGCCGAGCCCGGGGCACATTGAACCGTGCCTTGATGGCCTCAACCTCTTCGTCGGTCAGAAAATCGGGGGCAGGAAGCTGCCCCTCGACCGCTCGTTTTACCTCTAGCGCCCACGCCCGCATCTCCTCCGGTGTCTCAGTTGCCGGTTCGGCGCGCGGGTCGGTATAGAACATATTCAGCGCTTCCAAAGTCTCGGCTCCTGAGAGCCGTAAGCGTAAAATCGTGCTCTTTCGTTTCGCCGGTTCTGGGATCTCTGTCAGACTCGGATAGCCCTCGCCACGGAACTCAACTTTCCGCGCTTCATACCAATCGGGAGCTTGCGAGCGCAGCGATTGCACCTTCTCGATCGAGCTTGCACAGCCCGCCAAAAAGGCAAACGTTACGAAAATCCCCATGCGCATAAACAATTTCCCTCGCTGGACTCATAATTCCCAAAGCTGTTTAGTCTTATATAGGTTCGCATAGAATAGCGAGTGTCGGTCTGATGACCAAAAGTAGAAACTTTGATGATTTTGGGGCGAGCACGCTTCCAAATGCCTTTTCAGAGGCAAATTCTGAGTCATTGCAAGAAATGGCGACCAATCTCATGCAGGCGGTTCAAGAAGCGCAAGGCATGCTGGTCGACTCGCTTGGCGCTGTTGATCTGCAGCCCCCTGCCCCCGGACAAGCCGATCCGTTTGGCGGTATCGACGCACAAATGCAGATCGGCGCTGCCCTCGCGCGCAATCCTGAAAAATCCGGACACGCGATGATGACGCTGTTCCAGGGCTGGATGAACCTGTTCCAAGCCATGGCCTCCAACACACCGATGCCGAAAGATCGCCGCTTCGCCGATCCGGAATGGGAGGCCAACCCAGCCTTTAGCTTCATGCGCCGCGCCTGGATGCTCAACGCCGAATGGCTGCAAGGCTTGATCGATACCGTCTCCGATGAATTGGACGACGACACCAAGCTCAAGGCCCGCTTCTATATGAGCCAATTCGTCGATGCGATGGCGCCGACCAATATGCTGGCCACCAACCCGGCGGCCTTGCGCGCGATGATCGAGACAAAAGGCGAGAGCGTGCTTGAAGGCCTACGCAATGCCCGCAATGATTTGCAGCGCGGCGATGGTCGGCTCGCTATCTCGCAGACCGATGAAGAGGCTTATGAGATCGGCAAGAATGTCGCAACGGCCAAGGGCAAAGTCGTCTTCCGGAACAAGCTGATTGAGATCATCCACTATAATCCAACTCGCAAGAAGATGCGCGAGCGACCCATGCTGATCTTCCCGCCTTGGATCAATAAATTCTATATTCTCGACCTACAGCCCGAGAACTCGATGATCCGATGGTTGCTGTCAAAACGCGTGAATACGTTTGTCGTCTCCTGGCGCTCAGCCGATGACGAGACCAAGGACTATACGTGGGACGATTATGTCGAGCACGGCATCCTCGCCGCCGTCGATGCCGTCACCAAAGAGTCCGGGTCAAAGAAGCTCAACACAGTTGGCTATTGCATTGGCGGAACACTGCTCAGCTCGGCGCTCGCGCATATGGGCCAGACCGGCGACAAACGCATTGCTTCGGCCACCTATTTTGCCTCCCAGTCCGATTTCGACTTGGCCGGCGAGCTGAAAATTTTCACCGGCGAAGAAGGCTTGCAGCAAGTCGATAAAGTCATCGAAGAGCATAATGGCATTATGCCGGGCGAGATGATGGGCGAGACGTTTAACTGGCTGCGCCCCGCCGATCTTGTCTGGCGCTATGTCGTCGACAATTACATGATGGGCAAGCAGCCGCGGCCGTTCGACTTGCTCTATTGGAACGCCGATCAGACCAATATTCCGGGCCCTACGCACAAGACCTATCTGACCCAATTCTACAATCAAAACGCGCTCAGCCGCGGCAAGTTCGAAGTCTTTGGCGACCCGGTCAATATGGGCGATATCAAGATCCCGGTCTTCATCCAGGCCAGCCGGTCGGACCATATCTGCCCTTGGCATTCGATCTATCAAGGCGCCCAGAACTTTGGCGGCAAAGTTCAGTTCACACTGGCCGGTTCAGGCCATATTGCCGGGGTGATCAATCCGCCGAGCGCCGAGAAATACCAGCACTGGGTGAACACGGATCTGCCGGAAAATCCGGGCCGCTGGTTGTCGGATGCGGACGAGCTGCCAGGCTCATGGTGGCCGAGCTGGTGGGAATGGCTCCGCCCGCTCTCTGGCGACAAGGTCAAAGCGGTCGCGCCGAAAGATCATGGTCTCGGCTCAGCGCCTGGCCAATACGCTGCGCTGAAGCTGAAAGACATCGCCGCTGGCGCCAAGCCTGAAGGCCCCTATTCGGATGGCTCATTGCCAACCCCTGGCGTGCCGATGGCGAAGAAAAAACCAAACTTCCGCATGCCCGCCGGATGGCGTCCACGCAGCTAGTCCACGCGCCCGCGAATCACAAAGAAACACTGATTTAACCGCGCAAACTGTGTCGAACCGGCGCGGTTAACCATTACATCTGAAATATTCATTTCCCCAGCGTCTCAATCTTCACCTTTTCAATCTCTAGTTGTAGTCACTCCCCCACTTTAGATTCAAAATCACTGTGAGACGGATCACCGAAGTCATGGCCGACAAGTCGCTGAGCTTCGAATACTGTGAGGGGTATAGATTTTGACCAGATTATTGGCACTTTTATTTGGCGCCGTAGCCTTCGTGCTACCCGCCGCGGCGCAATTGACCGCCAACCCAGCGATCCTGTCCTTTCAAGGCACAGAGGACAAGCGCAAAGACATCCGGATTGGGAATACGAGTTCGAGAATTCAATATTTGGAAATCTCGGCCGCACGGATCACCGAACCCGGCGCGCATCCAGAAGAGTATTTCACCAGCGCCGACCCGCAAGAGGTTGGCCTCTTGGTCGCGCCGCGCCGCATTGCCTTGAAGCCGGGCGAAGAACGCGTGATCCGCGTGATTTTGCTCGATGAGGATATTGAAAGCGACAAAGCCTGGCGGGTGAATATCGAACCGACGATAGGCGATATTGAAACCGATCGCTCCGTCGCGGTGACGCTGCTCGCCTTTAAGGCCCTGGTTTTTGCGAGACCCAATGCGCCGACCACAGACCTTGTAGGCGACCGGGACGGCCAAACCCTGACGGTCACCAATACGGGCAATTCAAATGTTGTCCTGTTTGAAGGTCAGCAATGCGCCGCGCCGGATGATTGTCAGCGGGTCACCGGCAAACGCCTGTGGCCTGGCATGGAGTGGACCACAGACCTGCCTGGCGAGGGCCCGGTCTCCTTCAAAACCCGCGACATGGGTGCCGAGCGCACCGTGGAGTTTTAAGCTTAGGAGCAGTCCATGCAGCACCTACTTTTCGCTCTGACGCTTGGTTCGGCACTCATCTCGCTGCCAGCGGTTGCGCAAGCCGATAACCGATTTGGTGCCCTGGCATCCGACTCGATGCCTCTTGGCATGGATGTTCCCCTGTCTAGTACGCGAATCAAAATCTCCGGCCTGGAGAGCTTTGTTTTTGATTTCAACAAAGGCGGCGATCTACCGCGCGACCAGAGCCAGGATGTTTGCGTCTGTATCACCACGGACACCACGTACACGGTGACCCTGTCGGCACCTCTGCTGACCGATCAGTCTGAAACCTATCCATACTCGATCGATTATACGGACATCAATGATCCAAACTTGGTTTTGGCCAGCGGCACAATCGACACCGTGCCTTATAATGGCTCGCTTAGCGGCTTCTCCGCGTCTTCGGTGCTCGATTGTACCGATGGCTCAAACACGGCCCGCGTGAGTGTCGGATTTCCAGCAGATTTGAAACAGCGCGCTGCAACAAGTGGCGCTACCGCCAATGTCAGGCTCACCGTCACGCCGGACTAACACCAACCCACCTGGGGACACCTTTAAGCAACCGCTTAGCCAGGAGCCAAAAATGAAAACCATCCTTGCCACGCTCGCCTTGCCCGCCGCGCCGCTCGCGAGCCCCGTGGCCTTTGCCCAATCCGACGGCATTCTTGGTAAGAGCTCCACCGGAACCCTCAATTTCAACGTCAAGATCAGCGACGCCAATCGGATACAGATCTTTGGTTTCGGCGACATCGTGCAGACCGTAGAAGCCGAAAAGACAGAATTACAAACTCGAGGGAACGGCCCTCTCGGTTCCACTGTCGGCACTGGCGTTCCCGGTGCCGCGATTCCACATCCGTGCATCACCGCGGACCTGCCGAACACCACGGTAACCCTTGACTGGAGCATTACCCCTCTCGCGGATGGATCCAATATTGTTCCATTTAATTTTTTCGCTGTTCAAGGCGTTGGCCGGACAGTTGAAGCAATCACACCGTTTTATTCAGACAACACATTGCCACAAAGTGGATCGTATGCGGGGTTCCCGGCAAGACAGGCGAGCACGCTCAGTCCAAACCTCAGGGACACATGTGGGCTTAGTTCTGATTCAGCAGGAAAGCTAAGTTTTACCATCGGGCACAGCTTTGGGCAAACGATCAACACGCCCGGCACCTACGTCTCCACCGTCACCTTCACCGTCAAACCCGAATGAGCCGCGCCTTTGGCGCATCCCTTTTCCTGTGTCTTTTTTTGAACCCAAGGAGTCTATCATGTTGAAACCTCTTTCCGCTCTAGCCGTGATCATGGCGTGTCCCATGCTCGCGTCCGCGCAAGTGAGCAATAATGGCGAGCTCAGCTCGATTTCGTCCACCGCTGGCGCGACTTACACACTGACCGTCACCGAACCGGCGACCATGGTCCAGATCACCGGACTCGAAGATCTGGATTTTGAGCATAATTTTGGCGGCGATCTCGCGCAAACCCAGACCAAGGATGTCTGCGTCTATATCTCAAATGCGTCGGAAACCTATCAGGTCCAAATGAAAGCTCCGCCGCTGTCTGATGGGACCAATACCTATCCTTACTCGATCTCCTTTACCGACACATCAGATGACACGCGAACCGTCGGCGCAACGGGGATCACCCAGGCCTTCGATCAGACGGTCGGCGGATTTAACGCGTCGAATTCTTCGATGTGCCGAAATGGCGATACGCCCGCGCGGCTCACCGTGAGTATGGATGGCACCCCCACCGCCACCACCGGCGGCGTCGACGGGTTCGCCAAAGCCATGGTCGAACTGATCGTCATGCCAGACTAAGCCGCGGCGGCGTATCCGCCCCTTACCCCTTTTTCAAGAAAGAGATTTGTTATGAAACACTTCATCCCGGCCCTAACCGCCGCTCTTATGCTGACTGGCCCCGCCCTCGCCGCGAATGATGGCACCCTCGGCACATCGTCCGAGGGCGATTTTTTGATCACCTATACCGTCACCAATAGTCCGAATATCAAGATTTCGGGCTTGGAAAATGTCGATCTCGATTTCAGTGTTCACGATGGCGCTCCAGATGTAAAAAGTATCAATCTGTGCGTCTATCTAGACCAGAGTGTGCCTTACAGTGTCTCAATCAAAGCGGCACCGCTCACGGACAGCGTCAACACTTATCCATATACGTATACCTATTCTGACCTGCACAACCCGAACCTGGTTCCTTTGGAATCAACGATAAGCAACACTGAAGAGACCAAAAGCTTATCTGGATTTCTTCCCAGCAACACGGTGGACTGTATCGCAAATAGCTATTCGGCAGAGTTCAGCTTGGTGCTCGCTCAAGACCCAACAGTGGCCACAACTGCGAATGGCGCCACAGCCGAGATCATGATCACTGTGACACCGGGTTAGACCACCGCCAAACGCCCTGGGGACACCTTCAAGCAATCGCTTATCCAGGAGCAAAATATGAAACATATCCTGACCGCGCTGGCTTTATTTGCCATGCCTTTGGCGAGCAATGTCGCTCACGCGCAACTCGACGGCCGATTGGGCGAAAGCTCGACCGCCGCACTCGACTTCAGTCTCAACGTCACCGAGGGCAATCGCTTACAGATCTATGGTTTCACGAACATGGTGCAGACCATCGAAGCTGGAGAACAGTTGCCAGCTTTTATTTACCAAGGTGAAACCGGTGGCCTCCCTTGTATCGCAGCGGATCTGCCTGACACGAAAGTCGCGCTCGATTGGGCCTTAACCCCATTGGCCGATACAGCGGACGCGACGAACGTCGTCCCATTTATCTTTGAACTCTACAAGAACGCCGCCTTCGAAATCGACGACGGCGTTCGGATTGTTAGAGTCGAGGAGTCTGACTCAAGACAGCCCCAGAGCGGAACAGTGCTGGACGTGGAGACCTGGTCCGGAGCGCACGGCTCGGCGTGCACTCAAAACAACTCATCTGGCGTTTTGGAATTCTACTATCGTCGTGGAAACTCTGATAGCGGCCGTCGCCCGAGCAAAGCTGGTACCTATGTCTCCACCATCACCATCACCGTTCGACCCCAATAAGCCGCGCGGTTCGCGCGGGCCTTGTCGGCATGCTTAAGGAGCCAAATATGAAAACCACCCTGACCGCTCTCGCCGTGCTCACCGCACCGCTCGTGAGCCCCGTCGCACTCGCCCAATCCGACGGCATTCTTGGCAACAGCTCTACCGGCACCCTCAATTTCAATGTCAATATTAGCGACGCCAATCGCGTCCAGATCTTCGGGTTTGGAAACCTAACCCAGACCATTGAAGCGGGACAACAACGAATGGAATTCAGAGGAAACTCAAGCCTTAGAACCCCCGGTACTCCTGGTGATGGCGTTTCTGCCAGGCCCTGCATTACGGCGGACCTGCCCGGAACAATGGTTTCCCTTGACTGGGCGTTTACGCCACTGACGAGCCAAACGGATAATACCAAGATCATTGCGACACCGTTTCACATGTCGAAAGATGTAACAGGAGCTCCTGGAACGGGCGGAATAACTATAATCGATTTCGATTCAACGACGAGCCCACGGAGTGGAACCGTATCTGGAATCGAAGCGAAAACAGGCGGGCATGGGGTAAAATGCCGGACAGACGATAAAGGGCGACTTGGCTTTTATTATGGCTACTCCCAAAACGCCATAGCCGCTGCAGGCGCCGGCACCTACGTCTCCACCATCACCTTCACCGTCAAACCCCAATGAACTGCGCCGTTCGCGCCGGCTGTCTCGGCATGCTTAAGGAGCCAATAATGAAAACCCTCCTCACCACGTTCGCCTTACTCGCCGCACCGCCTGTGAGTCCGGGTGCCCTGGCGCAATCCGACGGCATTCTTGGCAACAGCTCTACCGGCACCCTCAATTTCAATGTCAATATTAGCGACGCCAATCGTATCCGGATCTTTGGGTTCACAGACATGGTGCAGACCGTTGAAACTGGCGTAGTGGCTGAGCCCCAACGAAATCAGCTCAATAGTGGCACAGGTGTAAGAGCCCGACCTTGTATTACGGCGGATCTGCCCGATACAAAGGTCTCCCTCGACTGGGCGTTCACACCCATGACGGACGTATCAGATGATACAAAGATAATCCCTGTTGAGCTAAGGATTGAGAAAAATACCACCGGGCTCGTTGGGAATGGAACACCGATCGTCCTTTTGAACCAATCTGAAACTGTAACGCCGCAGTCGGGAACCGTTCCCGACGTGGAAGCGAAGACCGGCGGACACGGCACTAAATGTACATCCTTTGACCAGGAAGGCGTCCTGGACCTCCAATACGATCTCGGAAGCACCCGGCAGCGGACCTTCCAAACAGCCGGCACCTTCGTCTCCACCGTCACCTTCACCGTCAAACCCCAATGAGCCGCGCTGTTCGCGCGCGCCATCTCGGCATGCTTAAGGAGCCAAATATGAAAACTTTCCTCACCACTCTCGCCTTGCTCGCCGCACCGCTCGCGAGCCCGGTCGCCGTCGCCCAATCCGACGGCACACTCGGCTCCAGCTCCACCGGCACGCTCAATTTCAATGTCAAGATTAGCAACGAAAATCGGATCGCAATTCGGAGCCTACATAACTTGACGCAGACCGTTGAACTTGGCCACTTCGTACACGACCGAGGCCTAGGAGCACTCGATTTCCCCATCAATGATAGTGGACAGTTTGCTGGCCTTTGCGTGGAAATGGCTGAAGCGGGACCCTACACACTAGACTGGAGCGCAACACCCCTCGAAAGCGCGACAATGACAGAACCTTATCACATAAGCTTTTATAGACGTGCGGGCCCCGTTGTAACTGGCCAGGGGACTGGCAGGACGCTGGTTGACCAGCCGTCAAGCGGTTCAATTCTCAATCTGAGTTCCGGTCCAACGCCTTGTAACCGTTCCGGTAGCCTCGGACGCATTGGGATGCGGATAGAGCATCCGGTCGACTCCCTCAAACAGCTTGGCCAATACGTTGCCACGATAACGCTGACGGTTAGCCCGGATTGAGAGCCCGAAACCAATGAAACGCAGCCCCAATCTTTAGGAACCACAATATGATCCGCCTCATTGCCACCCTTGCCTTAACCGCCAGCTCTCCTAGCCTGGCCATCGCCCAAGAATTCAGCACACCGTTCGGTCCAAAAGCGCAAGCCACGATCACTTACACCGTAGATGTCGTGCCCGCGACGACGCTTATCCAAGTTACGGGACTGGAAGACTTCGATTTCGATTTCAACGTCGGTGCCGATGCTGATTTAAGTAAGTCCATCGATCTCTGTGTTTACACAAACCAAGACAACACACCCTTTTCGTTTATCATAACGGCGCACCCCCTCTCCGACGGAACCAACCACTTTCACTACATTTACACATTGGAGTCAGCGAAGGATCAACGAGTCGGGAGAAATATATACCATAGCCTTCATCCGAACGGACGGACTTCAGTCGAAGAGAATCGCCAAACATATTCCACAACTGTTGGCTGTCCGAATCCGGACGACAGAACGAAATTTACAGTTGCCTTTGACTCCGTTCCAACGATCGAGACCAGCGGCGCAACCGCCGAAATAATCATCGCGGTCGCCCCTGACTAAGCCTCCAAAATCCCAAGCAGTTTTTGTTAGAAAGGCTCTAAGAATGAAACGCCTCATCTCTCTTGCCACTTCCGTCCTGATCATCAACCTGAGTGCCCAAGCCGCCATTCAAGGCACGTTAGCCGGCAGATCAGAAGGCCGACTAAATGTAAACTTGGTCGTGACGAAAAACGCAAACATCAAAGTCTCTGGCTTTGAACACTATCTCATTGACTACAAGCTCGCAGAAGACATTCCGAGCGCCAAGACGATGGATATCTGTGTTTATATGGACCAAACAGGCACCTATTCGATCGACGTTGACGCTGCAGTGCTGACCGATACCGTGACCAACTATTCCTACAAATACACCTATACGGACAACGCAAATTCAGCCTTGTTCCTCACCGAAACGATTTCAGATACGGCGGGTAGTGCTGCGCCGGTCTCGGGATCCACCCCCTCATACGCGGATGAAAACTGCGCCACCGGCGGCACGTCCGCGACGTTCGATCTCGAACTTGACGGCGATCCTTTAACCACCACGACGCAAACCGCCACGGCCACCATTATGTTCACCGTAAGACCGGACTAATAAAGGCCACTTATGATTTCAGCATCGTGGGGACGGTGCACGACATTTACTGCGTTTTGCACCGCCCTGTCTTTGGGTGCGGCCGCTGAGGGGGTGCAGATTAGCGCGCCGCCCAGATTTGACGTGGCTGAGGAAGACGAGTTCACCATCATCGATGTCGTCTATAATGGCCGCACCGTTGCGGGTACGCCAGCGCGCTTTAATGCCGAGACAATCACATTTGATGATCCCGAAGGCCTGGCAAACTTGCTGCCCGGCTTGCGCGACACCGAACGCGTGGCTTGGGCGTTGAAGGGGCCCCAGCCGACCAATCAAAATTATGCCTGCACTGCGCCCAGCCCGCCGAATCCGTGCGACTATATTTACCCAGATGATGTCTCGCTAATCTTCGATCCGGTGAAATTGCAAGTCGAGCTGTTCATCAATGATCTGTACACGTATAATCGCGACCCTCGGGCCCGCTATTTGCCGCCACCGACGACGGCGCCAGGCCTGATCACCTCATTCGATACGCGCACCGCGTACAGCTTTGACACTCATGATTTCATCGGCACTCAGAACTTCAGCGCGATTGCTGGCCATGGCCGCAATGCGGTTCGGACCGAACTGTTCACCAATTCTAATTCGCAAAGCCGCCTGCAAGCACTCAGCCTAACCCATACGGGCGAGACATCCGTTTGGTCGGCCGGGATTCAGACAGCACAATTTGGCGGCAATCTTTACCGCTCGCGCCAATTGCTAGGGCTGCGATGGGGCTCAACCCTGGAAACGCGGATGGACAAAAATCGCCTCGGCGCGTCCCCGCTCGAAATTTCAGTCGCTCAGAGCGCGACCATCGAGATCCAGCGCGATGGCGACACGATAGATGTCCAACAGATTGAGCCAGGCCAAACCCAGCTCGATACCAGCCGCATGCCGTCAGGATCGTACAATATTGATCTGATCATCGATGAAGGCGGACGGGTCCGCCGGGAAACGCGCTATTTCTCCACCAGTAGCCGCCTGCCGCCGAGCGAAGCGCCGCAATGGTATGTCGAGCTTGGACAAGCGATCCCATTTGGGGCCCGCGACAATTTTATCGCAACAGGGGAAACGCCAGTCATCTCGATTGGACGTCACCAACGGATCGGCGCGAACATGTCTCTAAAACTTGATGCCACGGCGACCGATGATGTGCGTTTCGCTGAACTCAGCACCACCGCGCAATCAAACCTGTTAAGCGGAACGCTCAGCCTGCTCGCCGCAGATGATGGCACCTATGGTTATTCGCTCAATGGCAATGCGCGGCTTGGCGATTGGTCGTTTAATGGCACTTACCGCAAGCTCGAACTCGGAACCGAGCCGCCGCCAAGGGAAAGCGAAGCTTATAGCCCGTTTGCGAATAATTTTGAGCAAGCCAGCCTATCAGCGAACCGGTCTGGCCGTCGGTGGCGTTTCGGTATGCGCGGCTTTTATCGCAAAGGCTCTACAGGTCAGGACAGTTGGTTTGCCGGCCCATCGCTTGACTACACGCTCCTAAACCAGCGGCAATGGCGGCTCAATATGCAGCTGCGCCAGGAATGGGGCTCTGACCGCGAGACCAGTTATTTCGGCGTAAGACTGGCAAAGACGTTTAACCGACCAAACAAGATCGCCCCGCGTATATATCTCAATGCGCGTTATGACACGACGATGACCGAAAACACGGCGACCGGCGAAATGGACGATATCACTGTCGCCGACGCAGATATTCGCGCTGAGTTGACCCGTTCAAGCGTCACACGCGCATCGGTGTTCGGCGGCGTCCGCTTTGATGACAAACTCGGAACCCGCGCGGGGCTCGATTATTCGTCCCCTTGGCTGGAAGCACGGCTAAATGGTCGTCACAATTATCAAAACCAAAACACGGCGCTGTTCGATATTCGGTCCGGACTGGTGTTTGGCGGGCATGGCGTTTCTTGGGCGTCGACGCGGCGCGAAGCGGGTGTGCAAATGCACGTAGATGGGCCGCCCGGAAATCCGGTTGCGGTGCAAGTCGATCGGCAAACCCGAACCGTCGCGCAGAGTGGCGGACATGCCTTCCTGCCGCTGGATGGATTCTCGATCTATGATGTCGGCATTCAGCCCGAGCGGACCCGCAATATTGAATATGATCCGTACACAGATCGGCTCGTGGCTTATCCTGGCAATGTGGTTCAACTTGCCCGCGAAGTGCGGCCGATCACCATCATCTATGCTCAGCTTGTCGATGAAGCGGGCGCGCCGCTGCAAGAAGCCTTCCTCGAATATGAAGACAAGACGATCGGCACCACTGACGAAGGCGGCTATTTCCAGATTGATGCCAGCCCAGGCGATCAAATCCGTGTACGGATTACAGTGGATCAAAGCTGCGAGGTGGTGATCCCCGAAAACTCTGATCCATCAGATGCCTATTTCGATGCCGGTACGCTGACCTGCTCTTAGACGAACCGGTTAGCTATCGCCCGCCGCACATGGATTGCTGAGCGGCGGCTTCACCCAAGCCGGCCCGTGCCGACCCGACTCGCGTCGGTCTAAGATCTCTTCAATCTCATCCATGATCCGGTTCATCCGCGCTTCGACGGCCTGATACGGGGCTGGGCTTGCCATATCGAGTCCGGTGGCAAGCTTTAAGTCATAGGGATGCCCCGATCCGCCAGCCTCTAACATTTTGAGATACGCCTCAGTCGTCTCTTCATCCCCCTCGCGGATCTTGTCGGCATAATACACCGCCGCTGCGAGCGAGGTTGAATATTGATAGACATAGAAATCATAGAAGAAATGCGGGATATAAGCCCATTCGAGATTGTAGCTCTCAGGCACAAGCGTCACGCCCTCTTCAACGCCATAATAGCGATTGAAAATGTCTGTATAGATCTCGGTCATGCGCTGGCCGGTGAGGCTTTCTCCATCCTCAACGGCGGCGTGAATGGCGGCTTCGAACTCGGCAAATTGGGTCTGGCGGAAATAGGTCCCGCGCATCTGCTCTAGCGCGTAGCCTAAGAAGAAGAGACGCTCTTCATCCGTCGCGGCAATCTCCAACATCTTTTCTTGCGCGAGCACTTCTTTGGTGATCGCGGCCGTTTCAGCGATGAAGATCGAGTAACGCGCGGTTTCAAATGGCTGAGCCTCATTCGCCAGAATGGTGTGCATCGCATGACCCCATTCATGGATGAACGTCGACGCGCTGTCATATGTGTCCTGGTGGTTGAGCAATACATAAGGCCCAACGTCGTAAACGCTGCCCGACATATAAGCGCCGCTGCGCTTGCCTTGGCTTGGATAGGCATGGCTCCAACCGCCTGTCATGGCGAGGCAAAGACTCTGCACATAGTCTTGGCCAAATGGCTCCGACGCTGCGGCGGCAATTTGCGCTGATTTTTCAAGATCAAAGACTTGGTCCGTTTCCACCAAGTTTGGATAGATATCGTGGAACGCAAACTCCTCGATCCCGAGAATGCGCGCGCGCAATTCGAAATAGCGATGCAGGGTTGGCAGCGCTGCGTTCACTTCACTCAGCAAGGTGTCATAGACTTCGCGCGGAATATTATCGTCCGCTAAAGCGGCTTCGAGCGCAGAGCCATAATTGCGTTGTGAGGCATTGAAGACCTGACGCTGAACATGGCTACCCAGGGCTTCGCCGAGGGAGCTTTCAAATTGCTGATAGGTCTCGAAATAGGCGTTGAAAACAGCAATACGGTCTTCGCGGTTTTCCGCGGCCCGGCCTTTCACATAGCCTGCAGCATCAAGGCGGAGCTCCTCGCCGGTGCTCAAGGTGATGGTCGGCCATGGAATGTCTGAATTCTTTAGCTGGGTATAAATTCGCTGCGCGCCGCCAAGGGCAACGCTCGCCGCGGCCATCAGGCTCTCCCCTTCAGGAGACAGCGTATGCGGCGCCGACCGCAAAGTCTCCCGCAGCCCAAATGCGTGTTCGGCGAGGCGCGGCTCTTCTGCGATCCAGGTCTCCACGCGCTTTTCGCCTTGCGCCTGAACCATCGGGCTAATCCAAGCCGTCGCTTCGCCATAGGCAGCGAACATGGCTTGCGCCTGTCCGCGGCGGGCGAGCTTATCGCCGTCACGCAAATCCGTGTCGGAATCCATGAAGGCGTAAGAAGAAACCCGTAACGCTTCGCGGGCGATGTCAGATGTCTGCTCTGACAGGTCGGCAATCGACGCAGCACTCGGCTCAAACGTTTCCGCCATGGCTTCAATTGGGCCGAGACGTTCTAGAACACTGAGCCGGGCGGCATCCCAAGCTTCGACATCAGCATACAGGCGCGTCAAATCCCATTCCACCGGCTCGCGCTCGGATTCTGCGCCAGAATCAGCATGATCATCCCACATCGGGCCCGGCATCGGATCGGCAATGGCGACAGGCCCAACAAGCGCAAGCGCGAGGGCGGCACAGGAAAGTAATTGCTGTTTCATCTGGGAGACGCTCCTTAAATCGTGGATCGCCTCATAACAGCATTCTTATCGGTAAACGGAAAGACCTAAAATAGAATCCAAGGCACTCAGCCTAGTTCACAAGTCCCATTTCATGGCGATATCGGCGGCGCAAAAGATCGATCGGCGCAAGCTCGCCGCTCTTGGCTTCTTCATAATGCCAATAGGTCCACCCATTGCAGGCGGGTGCCTGTTGAACGAAAGCGCCGACCCGGTGGATCGAACCCGAGGCTTCGCCAGTGGTCAAACTGCCATCGATGCGAATACGCGCATTGAAGCGTTTCTTTGGCGACCAGAGTCGGTCGCCGGGTTTCAGCCAGCCATTCTCGATCAGTGCGCCAAACGGTACGCGCGGCAAGGATTTCTTGCCCTTCTCAATCTCAAGCATGTCGCCTTCGATGGGGGTGATCGCTTTCAGGCGCGCCCGAGCCAGGCGCACATAGGCCGGGTCCTGTTCGATCCCGACATAGGCGCGACCAAGTTTCTTGGCGACCGCGGCCGTTGTGCCGGTGCCGGAAAATGGATCTACGACCACGTCGCCAGGTTTAGATGTGGCGAGCAGGATTCTCTGCAGCAGCGCTTCTGGCTTTTGGGTTGGATGCGCTTTCTTGCCATCATCGCCCTTCAACCGCTCGCCGCCGGCGCAAATCGGAATCAGCCAATCTGAACGCATTTGCTTGTCTTCATTGAAGGTCTTCAGTGCGTCATAATTAAACGTGACTTTCGACTTCTCCGACTTGCCAGCCCAAATCATCGTCTCATGCGCATTTTGGAACCGCGTGCCTTTAAAGTTCGGCATTGGGTTTGATTTGCGCCAGATGACATCATTCTGAATCCAGAAACCGGCATCCTGAAGCACCGTCCCGACCCGGAAAATATTGTGATAAGATCCGATCACCCAGATTGCGCCGTCATCTTTTAAAACGCGGCGACACTCAGCAAGCCATTGATGAGTGAACAGATCATAAGCATCGAAACTATCAAACTGGTCCCAAGCGTCGGTGACGCCATCGACGACAGATTGGTCAGGCCGGGTCAAACCGCCGCCAAGCTGCAAATTGTAAGGCGGGTCAGCGAATACCAGGTCGACTGAATTGTCTGGCAGGCGCGACAGAACGTCGACGCACTCGCCTTCTATAATTGTGTTTTTGTTGAGCTCCATGCCCCGTGCTTCCCATCGTCGAATCAGTTGCGAATCAGAAGCATCCCAAATCAACCGGTTCGGGTTGCTGATTCGTTAAGCGCCGAAACGCCCCCGCAAGAATTCATTTCGAATGCGAAACTGCACGGATTCAGGGCTGTGGACAAGTCTGTGGATATTTTGCCTTCACCCAAGACTGCGCGCGACGTCAGCTGCGATATCTCTTGCCTTTCGTGACGCATGCGTCATCTTCGAATCATGCGTGCTAAGTCTGATCGTCTTCCGCTGCCGCGGGTGCTTGCTTTCGCCAGTGTTGGGATGCCTCTATCAGCAATCGGACTGCCCATGGCCGTCTTCGTTGCGCCAATGTATGCGGAACAATTGGGGCTTGGCACGACGATGGTCGGCTTGGTCTTCATGATTCTGAGGTTCTGGGATCTCGGCACAGACCCGGTCATGGGATGGCTCGTCGATACTCGCCCGACCAAACGCGGTCGGATCAAACATTGGCTGGTGGCTAGCGTTCCGGTTCTGATGCTGGGCGGGTTTTTCATGTTCATGCCGATGGGGGAGACCGTTTCGCCCGCCTATTTGGTGATATGGCTGATCGTGCTTTGGCTTGGCTACACAATGCTGCAAACCCCGCATCAGTCCTGGGTGCCGATGATCACGACCGTTTATGATGAGCGTTCGCGGCTGTTCATGTGGCGCGAGATTATCTCAACGATCACGCTTTTAACCTTGCTTATCGTGCCAACATTATTGGCCATCAATTACGGAATCGACCGGCGCGGCCAGGTCATGGTCATGGGCGTAATTCTGATGATTGTGCTGCCGACTACAGTCGCTCTTGCCGTCTTATTCGTACCCGACCCGCCGCCCGCTAAAGACGCGCAAAAAATGGAGTTCAGTTGGGACGCCATCAAAGTCGCTTTCAAAAACCCGAATATGGTGCGCATCTTAATGGTCGAAGTATTGGTCGGGATTGCGATTGCTGGCACCGGCGGCACATTCCTGTTTGCCGCGCAATGGGGGTTTGGCGTCACTGCGCTCGCACCAGTCATCTTGATGGCATTCTTTATCGCCGGGTTCGCAGCCATGCCGGTTTGGATCGCCCTCTCAAAGCGCACTGAGAAACATCTGATTTTCATAGCGACGGCGATCTGGTCGATTGTCACTTATATGGTCTATCTCCCGCTCAGCGCGATGGGCGGCGGCGCGATCCCGCTCTTGATCGCCGCGATTGTCTCTGGTCTCGGTTACGGCACGCCTTTCATCCTTGCTCGCTCGATGGTCGCCGATATTATTGAAGCCGAGCAAGTAAAAACCGGAGAGAACCGGTCCGGCATGTATTATTCGCTGATGTCGGGCTCCTACAAAACCGGCGCGAGCTTCGCGATTGGCATCCCATACATCCTGCTGGGCGCATGGGTCGGGTTCGATCCTTCTGGCGAAAATAGTCCAGAAGTGGTGCGCGGCTTGATGCTCGTTTTTGTCGGAGTGCCGGTCGTCTCCTATACCCTCGCCGCGCTCATCTTACGCAATTACCGCCTGACACGCGCAGAACAAAAAGCAAATGCGGACCAGCTCGCCGCGCAAACCGCGGGCGAACCTTAAATATCCATCCGGTACTGACCTCCTTTTAAAATTGGCGGCCTGAAAAGATCCGTCCGCAGCGGCGTGCGCTGGGGCGCGAGACCCAGACGCCGCACCGTGCGGACGAACCTTTGAGCGATGAGTTTCGCATGCGCGCCCTGCCCCGTTCCACGCGCGAACCAATCGGCGTCATAATCCTTTCCGCCGCGCATTTCGCGCAGCAAATTGATCACGCGCGCCGCACGGTCTGGATAATGCTGGACCAGCCATTCATGGAAAATGTCTTTCAGCTCATGCGGAAGACGCAGCAGCACATAGCCCGCCCCAATCGCGCCATGCGCTTTCGCTGTTTCGAGCAATTTCTCGAGCTCCGGCTCGTTCAGCGTTGGAATAATTGGCGCCGCCATGACAGTGACCGGCACACCCGCATCGCTAAGCGCCTGCACGGTTTGGTATCGTTTGCGCGGCGCGGCTGCTCGCGGCTCCATCGCGCGCGCGAGTTTTGAATCTAGCGTGGTGATCGACACGCCCACACGGCAGAGCTGACGCTCGGCCATTGGGGCAATGAGATCGAGATCCCGTTGGATCAGGGCTGACTTGGTAAGCAGAGACACAGGATGATTATGGTCGCTTAGGATTTGCAAAAATCGGCGGGTTAATTTCTGCTCGCGTTCGACCGGCTGATAGGCATCTGTGTTGACCCCAAGCGCAATCGGGCGCGGCACATAGCCCGGGCGGGACAGCTCTTTTAACAGCAAATCCGGTCCGTCCGGTTTGTAGAAAAGCTTGCTTTCAAAATCTAAGCCCGCCGATAGCCCATGATAGGCATGGGTCGGCCGGGCAAAACAATAGACGCAGCCATGCTCACATCCGCGATACGGATTGATCGAGCGATCGAAATGGATGTCCGGCGACTTATTGAAAGTGATAATCGTGCGCGGGGTTTCTTTGGTCAGCGTCGTCTTTAAACGCGGCGCCTCTTCTTCGATTGTGCCCCAACCATCATCCAAAGCCTCACGTGTTTCAGGTTCAAACCGCCCGGTCTGGTTCGAAACCGCACCGCGGCCGCGATGGTGAAAGCGCTCGCGCACCTCCGCCACCGCGGCTCGTCCCACCCGGCCTTTTGTCGTCAGTTTTTGATCCGTTCGCATGTGTCTTGTGGAGCACAAGAAACGGAACAAAACAAGAACTAATGAGCCTTATCCACAACCTGATCCGAAGTCCAACGCTCTAGAGCGCCAGCTTCAGCGCTTTCGAAAACACACTCGGCAAGCCGTCGGCTGCGGAGGATACTGGCGTGAATTGTTCCGCTGCTTCGGCGCGCCAAACCGTTAAAGTCAGCGCGAAGTGGGTGAAGACGTGGCGGACCTCGCCAATCTCTTGCCAATTCGCCTCTGAGGGGAATTTTGGGGGCGCTAACTCACCCGCCCAGTGCGAGGTCGGCAGGCCGAGCATGCCGCCAAGCAGGCCTTTATCGACACGTCGTTCTGTCATCACGGATTGGTCTTTGCCAAACAGGACATAGACATGCCCCAACCGGGTTGGCTTTGGCGTCTTCTTTGGTTTGATCGGATAGCGGTCAGGATCGCCCTCAGCCGTCGCAGCGCACATCTGCCGCAAAGGGCAAAGCAGACAATTGGGCGATTTAGGCGTGCAGATCGTTGCTCCGAGATCCATTAGCGCTTCAGCAAACTCGGCCGGCCGGTCCGCCGGCACCAAGCTCTCAACGACTGATTTGAGCCGGGCTTTTTCGAGCTTCCACTCGCCCTTCATCGCCATCAAGCGCGCGAACACACGATCGACATTGCCATCGACCGCCGCAGCTTGTCGGCCAAAGGCCAGCGCCGCCACCGCGCCGGCCGTACATGGTCCAATCCCGGGCAATTTCCCGAGCGCACTGACGGTATCTGGCCAAGCACCAAGGGCGGTCACCTCGCGCGCGCATTTAAGCAGATTTCGAGCTCGGGCATAATAGCCAAGCCCCGCCCAAGCGGCCATCACGTCTTCGTCTTTCGCAGCAGCGAGATCCTCAACCGTTGGCCAGCGTTTGGTGAACGCAAGATAATATCGCGTCGCGTGCGGGACCGTTGTTTGCTGCAACATGATCTCGGCGAGCCACACCCGATAGGGATCCGGTTTCACCCCGCGCGCGCGCTTTATTGGCCCAATCCGCCAAGGCAGATCACGGGCCGCGCCCGCATACCAATCGAGCAGCCGGTCCGAAAGGTCTGCAAAGTGTAACTTTTCATCCATGTTCATGACAGGCAGAGTGGCGCGAATGGTCAAACGTTCAAGCCTCGATCCTCTGGAGGAAGCCCGCGCCCGCGTCAAACTTCGTTATGCGAAGGCGAAACCGGTGCATCCTGGTCCGAACACGATTGGCACGGCGGCGATGCGACTGGCGCGTAAGAAGCTGCCCAAGAAAGCCGCGACTCTCAGCCGTCTAAAAGTGAACTGGAAAGATATTGTCGGCGAGCAACTCGCCCGTCTGTGCCGCCCCGAAAAACTAACCCCAGCAAAAGGTGGCCGACGCCTCACTTTAATGGTTGTTCCCGCGGCCGCAGGTTTGGTGCAGCATCAGAGCGAGATTATTCGGCAAAGGGTGTCGGTCGCGGCTGGCGGCGACATTACAGCGATCAAGATCCTGCAAGGCCATATCGGAACCGCGCCCAAACACGCCTTGTCGAAACCCATCCCCCTCACGCCCGAGCAAAAAGAAGCACTGCTTTCAAGCGCACAATCAATTGAAGACGATAAGCTGCGGGCTGCAATTGTTGCGCTTGGCGAAGCCGTGCTAACCGCTGAACCTGAACCACAAGAGCCCGAATCGCCTTCGTCGCTCCCCTTCTAACTGCCTGAAAGGTCGTCCCCTATGATCCAATTCACCCGCCGTGCTGCCGTTGCCGCTTTCTCTATTATCGCGCTGACAGCTTGCGGTGCCGCAGATTCAAGCAATGCCCAGGAGGGGACGTCTGGGACAAGCGAACTCGCCCTAACCGATATCACGCTGGGCGATGCTGACGCACCGATTACGATTGTTGAATATGCCAGCTGGACCTGCCCAGCCTGTTTGCAATTCCACAATGATGTCATCCCGATGCTGAAGGCCGATTATGTCGAAACTGGGAAAGTGAAATTTGTGTTTCGGGAATACCCAACCCCGCCTGCAAACATCTCCGTCGCCGGGTTTCTGCTCGCCCGCTGCGCTGGGGAAGATCGTTATTATGAGGCGATTGATGATCTCTTCTTGGCGCAAACCAATATCCTCAACCTCGCGCGGTCTGGTGGAGACATTGAAGGCGCTTTGCGGGCCCTCGCCACCTCCTACGGCATCGAAGGGGACGGTTTCACCGACTGTTTGAGCAATAAAGACGTCACCTATGCGATCAGTGAATCGGTCATGAAAGGCGACAGCCAGGGCGTGAACTCGACCCCAACTGTGTTCTTGAACGGTGAGAAACTGCAAGGCTATGACTGGCGCACTGCCGACGGCATGAAAGCGCTGCTCGACGAAAAGCTCGGGGCCGAAGCCCCAGCAGAGTAAGCGCTCTTGACAGCGGGCGCGCTGTTAACTTCTTGGCAACCAATCCGACTCAGACTGTTAAGGAAAGGTTATGAGCATGCTCAGATTCACCCGTCGCGGCACTGTATTTGCCCTTAGCGCCCTGGCCCTCGCGGCTTGTGGTGGCGCAAGCAATGACGATTCTGGATCATCAGATACTGGCAGCAATCAGGGCGAAGGCGTTGTTCTGCAAGACATTGTCTTTGGCGATCCTGATGCACCTGTGACACTGGTTGAATATGCCAGTTGGACCTGCCCGGCCTGTCTCGATTTCCACATGCGGATCATGCCGACCGTGAAAGCCGACTATGTCGATACAGGCAAAGTCAAACTGGTCTTCCGCGAGTTTCCAACCGCGCCAGCGAATATCGCCGTGGCTGGGTTTGCGCTCGCGCGCTGCACCGATGACAGCCAATATTACGACATTCTCGACGAGTTATTCATGCGTCAGGACGCGATCCTGACCTTGGCGCGCCAAGGCGGTCCGGTGGTCGAAGCGCTGAAGCAAGTTGGGGTCAATCACGGGATTGAAGGGGACGACGCGTTCCAAGCTTGCCTTGATGATCAATCCAATCGCGATGCGATCCGAGCGTCGATCGCCGCGGCCCGCGCCAAAGGCGTCGATGCAACACCCACCTTCTACCTGAATGGCGCAGAGATGGACGGCAATGTCCGTGTCTCACCCGTGACTTTCACCGCAGCGCTTGATGCCGCGCTTGGCGAGCCTGCGAGCGAATAGGAAGGGAATGGGGGCTGAATGCAGTTAAAAGAACTCCGCATTGCAGGCTTCAAATCCTTCGTTGACCCCGAATCGGTTCCGATCCGTCCCGGCCTGACCGGCATTGTCGGGCCGAATGGGTGCGGCAAATCCAATCTGCTCGAAGCCATGCGCTGGGCGATGGGCGCCAATTCAGCCAAAGCCATGCGCGGCGGCGAGATGGATGACCTGATCTTCTCAGGCGCTGCTGGCCGACCGGCCCGTGAACTCGCCGAAGTCACGCTGGTGCTCGACAATAGTGCCCGCACGGCGCCGCCGGAGTTTAACGCCTCAGACACGCTCGAAGTGATGCGTCGCCTGAAACGCGGAGCTGGATCGAGTTATAAGCTCAATGGCCGAACGGTTCGCGGCAAAGACATCAAACTTTTGTTTGCGGATGCCTCCACTGGCGCGAACTCGCCGTCTTTGGTGCGCCAAGGCCAAATCAGTGAACTGATCGGCTCCAAACCGCAAAACCGCCGCCGCATCCTTGAAGAAGCTGCCGGTATTTCGGGCCTCAACACCCGCCGCCATGAGGCAGAGCTAAAACTGCGCGGCGCCGAGACCAATCTTGAGCGCCTGACAGAAGTGTCCGCGGAAGTTGAACGTCAACTAGAGAGTCTGAAACGCCAGGCCCGCAAAGCCCGTAAGTATAAAGAACTCAGCGCCAAGATTTCAGCGCTTGAAGCCTATCTCGCACATTTGAAATGGTTCACTGCGAAAGAAGACCAAGAGACCGCTGCGGTCTCGCTCGCTCGCGCCAAAACCGAAGTCGAGCGCCTCACCCGCGAAGCGGCTGTCGCTGAAACCAAACGCCTGGAAGCCAGTAATGGCATCGGGCCGCTCCGCATGGCAGAGGCCACGGCGTCTGGGAAGCTTGGCCAAGCCAAAATCGAACTCGCTCGCATCGAAACCGAGCGCAAAAATGCTGCCGACATGCTGGCGGGACTCGAGCGTGAGGCCGCGCGTCTGGCGGAAGACATTCAGCGCGAACAGGCGCAACGCGAAGAAGCAGAGCGAACACTCGCCGATGCCAAAGACTCGCTCGCCGCCCTGCCTGTGGCTAGCGATACGACCAATAAAGAAAAAGAAATTGAGGCCGAACGCGCCCTCACCGAAGCCAAGCAGTCGCTCGAATTGGCGCAGGCCGAAGCCGACAGCAAAACCGACGCGCTTTCGCAAAAGCGTGCGGAAATCCAGGCCTTAGAAGCCAATGCCGTCGCCCACCGCCGCCGCGTTGAAAGCCTAGAGCAAGAGGTGGAGCACCTTCGCGCCGCTGTTGCAGCTTTGCCGGCCAGCGATACGCTCACTTCAGAGCTCGAAACCGCCCGGCTGGCAGAAGCCGAGGCTGAAACCGCATTGAAAGCCGCGCAAGACACGCTCGAAGCGGCCGAACAGACCGTTCTCGACAGGCAAGAAGCCGAACTCGCTGCGAAATCGCCGGCTGATGAGGCTCAAGACGCTCTGCGGACACTTGAAACAGAGATTGCCGGTCTGACCCGGCTGCTGCGGAAGGCAGAGCGCACAGAAAGCCCACCTGTCGTCGAGCAGATGCGCACCCGCGATGGCTATGAAAAAGCCGTTGCCGCCGCTCTGGGCGATGATTTGCAAGCGCCAACCGACCGATCCGCCTCAATCTATTGGGGCGGCAGTGCCGTCAAAACCCAAGCTCTGCCGGGATATGCGAAACCGCTAACTGATTTTGTCGAAGCGCCCGGCGAGCTCGCCGCACGCCTCTCACAATGTGGTGTCGTTTCGCGCTCTGAAGGCTTGGAGCTGGCAGAGGAGCTAAAACCCGGCCAGCGTTTAGTGACCCTAGATGGTCATCTATGGCGCTGGGACGGCTTCACACGCACGCCAGCTGCGCCGGTCGCAGCCGCGGAACGACTTGAGCAACAGACCCGGCTGGAAGAAGCGCAAGCCGCGCTTGGCCCGCAGCGCCAATCGGTGTCTGACCTGCAAGCCGCTCATGCTGAGGCGCGCGGCGCCCGCATTGGCGCGGAAGAAGACCTGAAACAGCTCCGCCGAAGCGTCCAAGACGCTTCACAACGCCTCGACAATGCCCGCCGGACCCATGCCAGCGCGAAGCAGCAGTCGGATCGGGCCAGCCTGCAAGCTGACTCGGCGAAGGAGAACTTGGCCCGCGTCGAGTCTGATCTCTCAATCGCCGCCGAAGCCTATCGCACTGCAGCGAAACCAGAAAATACGGAAGTTCTGATCCAGCTCCAGGAAGCGGTCACCAAGGCGCGGGATCAACTGACAGTGGCGCGCGAACGGGAAACTGAATGCCGCGGCCGTCTGACCGACCTCACCCGCAACCGCCAGCAAGCCATGGCACGCCGTGAAGCGCTTGAAAAAGACGTCGAACGTTGGGCGGGCCGTCTGGAAACCTCCGCCGCGCGCGTCCAAGCCCTGCTGACCCGCCGCAGCGAGGCCGCAAGCGAGGCCGCAGCTGCAAAAGCGCGCCCAGAGGCATTGCAGACACAACTCGATACGCTGGCAGCACGGGTCGAAACACTCGAAACCGAACGCCAAACCGCAGCCGATACATTGGCGCAGCGCGAGTCCGAGATTCGCGCCGTCGAAGAAGCTGCGCGGTCTACGAACAATCTCGCAATGAGCGCCCGCGAAACCCTCGCCATCGCCAATGCCAAACTCGAAAACGCGACAGAACGCTTGGCTGAAGCGTCTGAGATCGCCCAAAGCCAGTTCCAACGCGCCCCTGAAGGGCTTCTAACCATCGCCAAAGCCGGCATGGATGAAGAAGAAATGGACGCGATCGATGTGAAAGAAGCGGAGCGTCAGCTCGACTTCCTGCGCCGTGATCGCGAGAATCTTGGCGGCGTGAATATGGAAGCTGAGGCCGAAGTCGAAGAGATTTCATCCCGTCTCGGCTCGCAAGCCGAAGAAAAAGCCGATCTGACCGCCGCGATTGCGAAACTCCGTGAAGGCGTGGCTGCTCTGAATGATGAAGGCCGTAGCCGCCTACTTGGCGCCTTTGATCAGGTGAATGAGCATTTCAAAACGCTGTTCACCACCCTGTTCCGAGGCGGCGAAGCAGAGCTGCGTCTTGTTGACGCGGACGACCCGCTCGCCGCTGGCCTCGAGATCTTTGCGCAGCCCCCCGGCAAGCGCCTTGGGACACTGTCGCTGATGTCTGGCGGCGAGCAAGCGCTGACAGCGACCGCGCTGATTTTTGCGGTCTTCTTGTCCCGTCCATCGCCAATTTGTGTGCTCGATGAGGTCGATGCGCCGCTCGATGATGCGAACGTCGATCGCTATTGCCGGATGCTTGATGAAATGCGGCAACGCACCGACACACGCTTCATCGTCATCACCCACAATCCGGTGACGATGAGCCGAATGGACCGCCTGTATGGCGTGACAATGCGCGAAAAAGGCGTTTCTAAGCTGGTATCAGTGGATTTGGACGCCGCAGAAGAGCTGGTTGCGGCCGAATAGATAGGCAATCGACTCAACATGACCACGCCCGAAAACGACGATTTAGCGGCGCGCATTGCCCGCGCCAAAAGCGCGCAGGAGCAGACCGAAAAAAAGCAGCGCCAAGCCGATGCCTCCGCTGGAGTCTCAGCCGGTGCCCTCGCTTTACGATACGGCGCAGAGTTCGGAGCAGCCGTATTTGTTGGGATTATGATCGGTCTCGGCATCGATCATGTCTTCGGAACCGCGCCCTGGGGCATTCTGATCATGATGACGTTTGGGCTCGCCGCAGGCGTGCTGGGTGTTATTCGCGCCTACAAACAGTTGACTGACGCCGCTAATCCGGTCATGAGCGCCGACAAAACGGGCACCAAACCTGAAGAATAGACGCGATTATGAACCTCTTTTTCCACGGCGCCGCCGATCCAATGAAGCAGTTCGAAGTCCAGAAATGGTTCGAACTGCCGCAGATTTTTGGATACGATCTCTACTTCACCAATGCCGCAGGCTTTATGCTGATGGGCGTGGTGCTGTGTATCGCCTTTTTTGGCTATGCTGCGTCGCGCGGTAAAATCGTTCCAAACCGTCTGCAATCCATGGGCGAGATTGGCTACGGGTTCGTCGCCGACATGATTCGCAGCACGGCTGGTGAAGAAGGCCTTCGCTTCTTCCCATTTGTGTTCACGCTCTTCTTCTTCATCTTGTTCGCCAACCTGATTGGCATGTCACCTTACGCGTTTACGACAACCAGCCACCTAGTGGTCACTGGATTGCTCGCTATGTTGGTGATCTCGATCGTAATTGTGTTTGGTCTGTGGAAAAACGGCCTGAAATTCTTCGGCCTGTTCGCGCCATCCTTGGGCGATATGCACATTCTCGGGAAAGCGGTGATCTATACGATCCTTATCCCGATTGAAATTATCTCATTCATTGCCCGCCCGCTGACCCTGGCGCTGCGTCTCTTCGCGAACATGCTGGCTGGTCACATCCTGCTAAAACTGTTTGCTGGATTTGCCGTAACCGGCATTACCGCAGGCGGTATTGGCCTTCTGGTCGCCCCGCTTGCCTTCGGCATGGGTGTGGCGCTGAACGCTCTCGAATTTCTCGTTGCAGGTCTGCAAGCTTATGTGTTTGCGATCCTAACCTGCGTCTACCTTAACGATGCGCTTCACCCGTCGCACTAAGGGACCTTATTCACTGCGGCTATTTAGCCGTGCGGTTTCAACTTGACGCGCCCTTACGAAAAGGCTTCACGGGGCGCAAATCGAACAAACGGACTTCCCAAAGGAGATTCTCATGGAAGGTAACATCACAGACGGTCTGAAATATGTCGGTGCTGGCCTGGCGACACTCGGCATGATCGGTGCGGCGATTGGTGTGGGTAACATCTTCGGCTCATTCCTTGATGCCGCGATGCGCAACCCATCTGCTGCTCCACAGCAAACCGGTAACCTCTTCATCGGTATGGCGCTTTCAGAAGCGCTCGGCATTCTGGCCTTCCTCGTCTCGATCCTCATTCTGTTCGTGGTCTAAACCACAACATTTGTTTTCGAGACTTATAAGGACGGTATAGGCTATGCATCCGATCATCCTCGCTGCAGAAGCTGCTGCAGGCGCTGAAAAAGCGGCATTCCCGCCTTTTGACCCGTGGCACTTCCCTTCCCAGATTCTTTCTCTGGTGGTGCTGTTCGGCAGCCTATACTTCATCCTGTCCCGCTTCATCCTACCGAGTATCGGCAATACGCTTGAGCGACGCGAAAGCTCGATTGCAAGCGACTTGGATGAAGCCGCGCGGCTAAATGATGAGGCCCTCGACGCGCAGAAAGCGGTCGAAGTCTCCATCGCCAAGGCACACGCCAAGGCCCGTGAAACAGCGGATAAAGCCCGCTCTAAGATCGACAAAGAAATCGCGACCGAAACCGCGAAAGTTGATGCTGAGGTCGATAAGAAACTGGCCGAAGCTGAAACGCGTATCTCTGCCTTACGTGCAGATGCGATGAAAAATGTCGAATCAATTGCCAGCGACGCTGCACAAAGCGTCATCGGCAAGTTTGGCAGCAAAGCCGGTAAGGCTGACGTCACCTCAGCGGTCAAAACCGCGCTTGGAAAAGGATAAGGCTCATGCGGTTCGCCCTCCTCACCCCCTTCCTCGCGCTTGCCCCCGCTGCTTACGCTGCCGACGACAAAGTAGCGTGGTATGCTGACCCAACCACGGCGACAGCCTTTGCCGCCCTCGTCGTGTTCTTGTTCATCGTGTTCAGTGTGGGCGGCTTTAAGCTGATCTTCTCGAAGCTGGATGAGCGCGCAGAAGGTATCCAAAACCAAATCGACGAAGCCCGCGCCCTGCGCGAAGAAGCGTCGAAGCTGATGGCGGATGCTAAGAAAAAAGCCAAAGAAGCCGATGCCGCTGCCGATGACATCATCAAACGCGCCAAAGCTGACGCCGATGCGATGATGAAACAAGCCAAGGCAGATCTGAAAGCGAAAGTCGCTCGCCGCGAAGCGCAAGCCGAAGCCCGTATCGCACGCGCTGAAGCCGATGCGGCTGCAGAAGTTCGCCGGGTCGCCGCAGACGCCGCCACAGACGCCGCACGTTCGATCCTGTCAGGCTCAGGCGAAGCAACGGACCTGTTCGACAATGCGCTCGGGGAAATCGACAAACGCCTCAATTAAGGCCTGTCGGCTCAAGTTCTAAATCTGAACAATCACGAAGCCTGCTTCCAACGAAGCGGGCTTTATTTTTGGTCGTGAGATCGTTTCTCGCGCGCAAACACGGCTTTCATCAGCCAATTAGGAGCGAAGCGTTCGACGCGGGGATGTCGTTCTAAAACACCTTCCATCCAGCGCCGGCCCCAGAGCGAGTTCCGTCCAAGAAGCACCACACCAAGAATCGCGATCGGCAAGCCGATCGGCAGAAGCGGGGTAACAAAGGCAATCGGTATCGCGACAGCAATCAGGACCAATCCCAAGAGCGCAAAGGCCTGACGCACCAGGGTTCGGACGCTCGAACCGACAAAGCCGAGCGGGGCGGTCGCTGCGTTTTGCTTGAGCCGCTCCTTACCGAATGGGGATGATCCGTCTGCCATGCGTTATAATATGGTCCTTATGCCTTCGGTTCCAAGGGATTTTTCTGATCGCTGACTCTGGCAAGAGTGAGGCGGTTTGCATACTCAAATTCCGTTGAAGTGTCGTGAATTTCATCACGAAGTTTCCCGAAGAACACACATCGACCCGTAATATTTATTGATGGTCGTCCTGGATCGGATACAAGATCGGGTATGATGAGACTGGATTCGGTTCAAGCGCTCCGCGCAATTGCCGCTTTGGTTGTCTTTGCGTGCCATCTGTTTGCGATTGAAGCGGGACATGCAGGCAGAGCCGCCCCGCTGACCCAATGGTTCGAAAATGGCGCCTATGGCGTCGACCTGTTTTTCGTCATTTCAGGCTTTATCATGGTTTGGGTCGCTGCTGATTTGCCGCGCGGGCTAGCGAGTGCACGCGATTTTGTGATTGCCCGCGTGACCCGGATTTATCCGCTCTGGTGGCTGTTTGCCGGCACGATGGCGCTGTTCTTACTGTATTTCAAAGGCGTACCATGGGATCCGGACCGGTTAGATCCAAAGGGGCTAGATGGCACGGTTCATCTGATCAAATCCCTATTCCTGTGGCCGCAGCCCGCTCACCCTGTGCTCGGGGTCGGCTGGACGCTCGTGCACGAGATGTATTTCTATGTCGGGTTTGCGCTCCTGCTTTTATGCGTCCCCGTCCGCTGGCGCCTGCGAGCCATTTTAGGGTGGGGCGCGATCGTCTTGATCGGCGCAATGGCAGGTTTGGGCACAGCGTTTGGGCGCAACTTGGTCGAGCTCGTCTTCAGCCCGCTAACCCTGGAATTCGTGATGGGCTCATTGGTTGGATACATGATCAAAGCCGGATGGAAGGATTATGCCCGCGCCACCGCGATTTTGGGCTGTGTCGGCCTGTTGATCGGATTTGTCCTGGTCGACAACGCTACCGGCGGCCTCTTGCTGGCACCGTTTGGACTTGAGGATCCTGTCTATGGCCTGATGATGTGGGGTCGGGTGATTATCTTTGGCCTACCCGCCGCGCTCCTGCTCTACGGCCTGGTCGCCTTGGATGTGCAAGGCAAGCTTAGCCGCTACATGTCGAAGCGTTTGGTTCGGGTCGGCGATTGGAGCTATGCGCTCTATCTCTCCCACACCCTGACCATCAGCGCGGTTGGACGCGTTGTATATGGCGTCATCGAACCGCAAACCCTGTTTGCGACCCTGATCTATTTCATCACTGTGATTGCCGCGACCTTTATCGTCGCGGCGCTGGCCTATCATTATTTTGAACGTCCGCTGATCCGGTACTTCCGGCGCTGGCGCGCGAAACCAGCAGCTTACTCGGCCGAGTCGGCGAACGCCCCGGCCGAATAGACTATTCCGCGGCGATCGCTTCGGGCGCGGGCGGGGTCCATTTCAGCACCGGTTTCCGCGCCGCTTGCGTTTCATCCAGCCGTTTCATGGGGGCCAGATACGGCGCGCCCTTCATGGTCTCATCGCCTTCTGCCGCACGCCTTGCAACATCAGCCAGCGCATCACAGAACCGGTCGAGCTCTTGCTTGCTTTCGGTCTCTGTCGGTTCGATTAGCATCGCCCCGTGCACCACGAGTGGGAAATACATGGTCATCGGGTGATAGCCCTCATCGATCAGCGCTTTGGCGATGTCGATCGTCTCAATGCCGTCGGCGGTGAACGCGTCTGAGAACAGAGCCTCATGCATGCAATAACCGTCAAAGGCGGGAGTCATCACGCCCTTGAGGCGCGCTTGGACATAGTTGGCGTTGAGCACAGCGTCTTCAGCGACTTGTTTCAGGCCGTCCGCACCGTGGCTGAGCATATAAGTCAGCGCCCGCACAAACATGCCCATTTGGCCATGGAAGGCGACCATCCGGCCAAACGCTTCTGAGGCCTCGCCTTCGGCCGCTTCGACCAGATGGAGGCCGTCTTCGTCTTTGACCACATAGGGCACCGGTGCGTACGGCGCGAGCGCGTCTGAGAGCACAGTCGGGCCAGAGCCCGGGCCGCCGCCGCCATGCGGCGTCGAGAAAGTCTTGTGCAGGTTGATATGCATCGCATCGACGCCGAGATCGCCGGGGCGCACCCGGCCAACAATCGCGTTAAAGTTTGCGCCATCGCAATAGAAATAGCCGCCAGCCGCGTGGATCAGGTCTGCAATCTCTTTGATATCGGTTTCGAACAGACCGCACGTGTTTGGATTGGTCAGCATGATCCCGGCAATATCGTCCGTGCTCTCGAGCTTCGACTTAAGATCGGCCATATCGACCCGGCCGCGCGCGTCGGCTTTGATCTCATCGACAATAAAACCGCATTGAATGGCGGTTGCCGGATTGGTGCCATGCGCGGATTCCGGAACCAGAACGCGTTTGCGCGTCTCACCTTCGCCGCGGGCTATGAGGGCTTGGCGAATGGCCAGCATCCCGCACAGCTCACCATGCGCGCCGGCTTTCGGGCTCATCGCCACCGCTGGCATACCGGTGAGTGTCTTCAGCCAAGTCGCAAGCTCATCAATCAGCTCTAACGCGCCTTGAACGGTACGCTGCGGCTGCATTGGGTGCACATCGGCAAAGCCTGGCATACGGGCGGCTTTCTCATTCAGCCGCGGATTGTGCTTCATCGTGCACGAACCGAGCGGGAAGAGGCCAAGATCGATGGCGTAATTCTTCTGGCTGAGGCGCATATAGTGGCGCACAGCTTCTGGCTCTGACAGGCCCGGCAGGCTCGTCTCGTTCTTGCGGGTCACACCGCCGAGACGGATTTTCTTACCTGCCGGTTTTGGCAGATCGACGCCCGTCTTGTCCCAAGCGCCAACTTCGAAGATCAGGTTCTCGCGCTGCAGCAGGCCTTTTGAGCCAGAGACGGTCGCGCCAGATGAAGCGATCACAGAGACAGGCGCCGTGGGCCGTCCAGTTGATTGCATACCCATTAGATCACCTCCTTCAGGACTGCCGCATAGGCCGCGATATCGTCTTGTGTCGTGCATTCGGTTGCCGCTGCCAGGATGACATTGCCCATGCCCGCCTCTGGGAGCATGCGGCTGACGCGGACGCCGCCGAGCACGCCGCGCTCATCGAGCATGGCAAGCACCGCTTCGGCATCAACTGGGGTCTCAAACGCAAACTCGTTGAAGAAGCGCGGGGTGAGGATTTCAACACCTGGAACCGCTTCCAATGCATCGGCCAAATCGCAAGCCGCTTCATGGTTGAGCTCAGCTAATTGTTTAAAGCCTGTGCCGCCGAGCAAAGTCATATGCGCGGTGAAGGCCAAGGCGCAAAGCCCCGAATTTGTACAAATATTTGACGTCGCCTTGTCCCGGCGGATGTGCTGTTCGCGAGTCGAAAGCGTCAAAACAAAGCCGCGCTCGCCATCGGCATCGACCGTTTCACCACAGAGGCGCCCTGGCATTTGCCGGACCAGTTTTTGCGTACACGCGAAGAGCCCCACATAAGGTCCGCCAAAGGTCAGCGGGTTACCAATCGACTGGCCTTCGCCCACCGCGATGTCGGCGCCCATTTCGCCCGGAGGCGTCACCAGGCCGAGCGATACGGCTTCGGTGAAAACGCTGACCAGCAGCGCTTTCTTCTCATGCGCCGCATCGGCGACGGGTGAAAGATCGGTGACCGTGCCGAACACGTTTGGCGACTGGCCAATCACGCAAGCCGTGGCGTCATCAACATGATTGGCAAGCTCCAACTCGCCATCAATTGCGGGCGCCAGTTCAACTACTTCAATGCCTTGCGCTTCGCAGAGCAATCGGGTCGCCGCTGCATAATGCGGGTGCAGGCCGCCAGAGAGAACGACTTTCTTACGGCGGGTGACACGGCAGGCCATGACCGCGGCTTCAGCACACGCCGTCGAGCCATCGTACATGCTGGCATTGGCAACATCCATCGCCGTCATCTCAGCCACTTGGGTCTGGAACTCGAACAAGGTCTGGAGTGTGCCTTGCGCAATCTCTGGCTGGTACGGGGTGTAGGTGGTCAGGAATTCAGAGCGCTGGATGATCATATCCACGCTCGCTGGAACATGGTGCTTATACGCCCCCGCCCCGACAAAGAATGGGCCATCGCTCGCTGTCCGGTTCTTCGCCGCAAGACCTGCCATGTGGCGCTCAACCGCGAGCTCACCTTGATGATCCGGCAAGCCTTGGATTTGGCCTGACAGGCGCGCGCTTTGCGGCACGTCTTCATAGAAATCATCGACCGAGGCGGCGCCAATCGTATTCAGCATCGCCGCGCGATCGTCTGGGGTTAAAGGAAGATATCTCATGCCTTAAGCGCCCTTTGCTAAGAGGAAAAACAAGATAGCCGCGACCGGAAGACCCGCCGCGTCAACAATGGTGATTTTTTGGAGCGGGCCCATGAGCTCGCGATTCAAAGCCGCAATGATCAAGAAGGTGATCATGCTGACTGACCCGCCAATCAGAGCGGCCCAGCGCAGGTTTGGAACGAAAGCCGCCGCTAAAAAGGCAGCGCCAACCAAGCCGAGCAACACGGCGCGATGCTGTAAGAGCGTGCGCAGAACCGTATCGTCCGGCGAAACGCCATACAAAGCTGTGAGTTGGCTCGGCGACAGCGCCGCAACCGCAGGCAAAAGATGGATCGCTGCTAAGAGGCAGAAGAGGATCGCAACAAGGCTCATGTCAGCTCTCCCCTCTCATCTCTTCAGCAATCGCCGCATGGCTGCCTGTTTGGCGCGCCAAATCAGCAATCACGCCTGCGCGCTCGGATTCGCTTTTGTTTTGGCTAAGCTTACGTACGCCTTTGAGCGCTGAGACCTCAATCTCAAACGCGACAATCGCCTGGGCGAGTTTGTCGATATAGGTCTCCGGCGCATCCGTGACGGCCCAGGGCGCGTCGCGGTCGGCTTCCATTTGATCAGAGAGCGCCGCAACACTCGCGCGGATATCTACAAGCTCAGTTTGGAAGGTCAGACGCCCACGCGCCTCAGCAGCGATATAGTTCCATGTCGGCACGACTTTGCCATGCTCGGCTTTCGACGGATAAGCCGAAGCGGAGACATATGCGTCATCAGCGCGGAACACAGCGGTGGCGTTTGGGGTCTTGTCTTGCAATGCCGTCCAGAACGCATTGGTTCGCGCGACATGGCCGATCAGGCGGCATTCATCCTCGCTCCACACAACCGGGACGACCGCAACGATTGGACCATCCGGTCCGTTCGCTGCGATGGTCGCAAGCGGGTTTTGCGCAATGATGGCGCGCGCCGCTTCGGCATCTGTGTGGAAGAGCGAGGACGGGTGCATAGGCTTAGAGGCCCTCGCAGAAGGTTTTGTAAGCGTCAGCGTCCATCAAGCCTTCAAGATCGCCTTTGTCCGCGAGCTTGATTTTGCAGAACCAGCCTTTGCCTTCTGGGTCTTCATTGACCGTTTCAGGCGCATCGGCGAGGTCGCCATTGCCTTCGGTCACTTCGCCCGCAACAGGCGCATAGACGTCAGAGGCGGCTTTGACACTCTCAACCACGGCCATGTCGTCACCTTTGCCAAAACTGGCGCCGGCCTCAGGAACCTCGACAAAGACAACATCGCCGAGTTGTTCAGCCGCATATTTGGTAATGCCGACTGTGCCGGTGTCGCCGTCGACGGCAATCCATTCATGATCTTCAGTAAAATAAGTGCTCATTTCTCTCACCCCGTTAGCGTTTGTAATTTGGTTGAACGAATGGAAGCGCGCAGACTTCTGCTGCGCGGGCTTTGCCGCGGACCATGAGGTCGATCTTGGTACCCGGCGCAGTTAAATCGGCGCGGACATAGCCCATGGCGACTGGGCGATCGACACTGGGACCAAAGCCGCCAGATGTGACCACGCCAATGCGCTCGCCATTCACATGGATCTCTGTGCCCCCGCGCGCCGGCGCGCGTTCGAGCGGCTGAATGCCGACGCGCTTTTCCGCGGGGCCATCATTGAACGCTTTCAAAATCCGCTCTGCGCCAGGGAAGTCCGCACGCTCGCGGCGCGACTTTTGGATCACCCAGCCAAGATCAGCTTCAATCGGATCGCGGGACGCGTCCATATCGTGGCCATAGAGGCAAAGCCCGGCCTCAAGGCGAAGGCTATCTCGGGCGCCAAGGCCGATAGGTTTGACGCGCTCATCGGCCAGCAAGTCTTTTACGAGACCGAGGCCATACTCATTGTTCGGCAGCAGCAGCTCATAACCATCTTCGCCGGTATAGCCGGAGCGGGACAGCATAATTTTCTCATCGCCTTTTTGGAGATAGGCGCAGCGCATGAAAGTGAGGTCTGCGGCTTCTGGGAAGTGCTGAGTGAGAACCGCTTCTGCCTTCGGGCCTTGCAGCGCCATCAGGATACGGTCGTCTGCCTTTTGCAGCATCGCTACATCGCTCAGCTTCTCTTCCATCAACGCCCAGTCTTGCGCTTTGACCGCGCCATTGACGACAATATAGAGCATGCCGTCGATGCCCGGCATGCGCGTGATGATCAGGTCATCAAGAATGCCGCCTTCATCGCTGAGCAAAACAGAGAGACGCCCTTGCCCGGGTTTCAAGATGGCAATATTGCTCGGGACGATGCGTTCGAGGGCGGCGGCAATTTTTTCGTGCGCGCCGTCTTCGCCCATGCCGTCTTTCAAAAATAAGAAACAAGGGCCCATATGCGAGACATCAAACAGTCCTGCATGCTCACGCGTCCAGAGGTGTTCAGGTTTCACGCCTTCAAATTGTACGGGCATCTCATAGCCCGCGAACGGCACCATTTTGCCGCTATGCTCTACATGTAGATCATAAAGCGGTGTGCGCCTCAGCGTTTCAGTCGTTGGGTCAGCCAATAGCGGCGCCTTCCAAAGCAGGACAGGTCACGCACGAAGCGGATCTGTGCTGCCCCCGCTGTCTTGGCGCCTGAGAGATTCCGTCCTTCGACTTCGCTCAGGATGAGCATCGGTCGCGACTTGCTCCTTCGGCGAGGCTGCCGCAACTCTGCGCGCCTCTTTCCAGCGTGTTGAACCCGTTCCGGTCCATTTGCCTGAGCGTTTCCGGGGCGGTTGCGCCTTCGGCGATCGGGAGTTCGATTCTCTCCCGGAACGGATTTAATGAGCTGTAGCTAGTCCGAATCCAGAGGCGCGACAAGTCAAATGTCGGGCTGAGATGCAGGCTTAGTCGACAATTGTCAGGGCGGACAATTGGCTGGCAATGGCTGCATATGCTTCGAGCAGTTCGTCTCCATTAGACGCGTCGAAAAAGCGGCTATCATCACCGGTGCAGTTTTTCAGCGTATTCTTGGCATTGTTAGGCGCTTGGAACGCGACGGCATAGACCAGCACATTCTCGTCCCGCATCTCGCGGCACATGCGGCGGGCTTGCTGATTGCTATTGCCTTGGCTGTTCTCATAGCGGCGATTGAACTTGCCATCCGTCATCAAGATGACAGCTTTGATCGTGTGCGGTTCAGAGTAATCGCGCGGCGCCGATGCCGCTGGCCAAATGGCGCTCCAATCTGGTGCAATCAAATACCAAGACCAAGCCACCCCGAGGTGCCCCGCGGTCCAACCGCCAGCAGTCAGTTTGTTGATTTCTCGCTCAAACAATCCGAGATCTGTCGTCAATGGTAGCAAGCTTGAGCTTGGGCACGATGAGGCGTCATCGCCGACCCATCGATTGAACTCGGGATCATCATCATCCCAAGCAGCAATCCCGGTTCGTTCAGAGACGCAGACTTTATTGAGGCCATCGCCATCACGATCGTCATTCACCGGACGTCCAAGTGCGGCATTGCCATAAGCGCCTGCATTGACGGCTGTAGAGTAGCTTACGAAAGACACCCGAACGCGATCGCCCGTAGACGGCGTGATCAGTGTTTTCGCGGCGGTGATCGCGGCGGTTTTTAGATCATCAAGCTTGGTTCCGCGCATCGAGCCAGACACATCCAACATCAGCGCAAGATCTAGCTTAGTCACATTCGCCTTCGACGTGGCGCCGTTTGCAACGGACACGCTGTGAGGGGTAATCGATCCGCCAATCAGCGTGCCGATTGTACAATCTGACGTCACCCGCACAGTGCCAGCGTCTCGGTCAATGTTCACGCGCGAATTGGTGCAGGCTAAATCATCATGCGAGGATCCCAGATTGGCGTTGAGCGAATTGAGCGCCACATTGCGAATGTCGGCATCGGTCAGGGCGGCATCTTCCATCGCGCGGGCGCCCGCCAGAGAGGCCGCATCAATCGCGGATTGAAGGTGTCGGTCGACATTCACCTGACGCGACAAATCAGTCGCCGCACCAACGACAATCAGGAGCGGAACCAGCGCGAGCGCAAATATCACCGCAACATTGCCGCTTTTGTCCTGTCGCCACTTATTGAGACACTGTGAAAACATCTAACCCGTCCTTCGACCCAAATTGGCACACCCGCCTGAAATTCTCGTCTCAGGCGAGCAATGGACATGCCAATTCCCCCGAACATAATGGCCGGGTTAGAGCGGGCGGTTAGCGGTGATTGAACGAGGTCCGCGCGTCAAAATGAACAGGCGCGCTATTCTGAAAGGGATAAAACTGACAATTGGCTCGCAATCGCAGCATAGGCTTTAAGCAACTCTTCTCCCGAATTGGCTTCAAAATAGCGGCCCTCTTCCTTCGCGCAGTTTTTTAAAGTGACCTGCGCGGGTGGTGGCGCCTGAAACGCGACCGAAAAAACGACAATGCCTTTGGCGCGCATCTGGTAACATAATTTCGTGGCTTGAATTTTACTGCGGCCGAGAGCGAACTGCTCATATTGAGTATTGAAACTTCCATCCGACATCAGAACGACTGCTTTCAAGCCATCGGGATCAGAATATTCCAGCGGCCGAGAGCTCGCGGGCCAGATTCCAGACCATTCTGGTGATACCAGGTACCAAGACCAGGCAACGGCGATATGTCCTGCGGTTGATCCGGCTGCATACATCCGATCAATCGCACGGGTCAGAGTTGTCACACTGTCGGTCAAAGGCACGACACTGCTGCGCGGACAACGTTCGGCTTTGTTTCCGATCCAACGGAACGGCGCTGGGCTCCGGTCTGAATAGGCTTCAGCGCCAGCGCGTTCGGAGACGCAGACTTTATCTAACCCGTCATCGTCTTCATCATCCAACACCGGAAGCCCTTGAACGATATTGCCATACTCCCCGGCATTTACAGATGTGCTGAAACTCACCAAAGCGATACGAACACGGTCATCCGCACTCAGGTTGAGCATCGTGTTGGCCATGTCTTTTGCTGCCGTTTTAAGATAATCGAGCTTTGTGCCGTGCATGGAACCGGAAACATCCAGCATCAAAGCAAGGTCTAGATTTCTCAAGTTTGCTTTGGCTTTTGCGGCGTTTCGCACATATACGGTTTCCGTCGTTATGCTGCCGCCAATCATCGCATCGAATTGGCAATCTGCGGATACTTTTACAGAGACATCTTCGCGATTGATTTGCACGCGTTGCCGAGGACAGGTGAGATCCCCTTGCGCCGTGTCCAAGTTTGCCACGAATGCTTTGATTGCAATTTTTTCGACATCGTCATCTGAAAGGCTTGCATCCTTCAGCGCGAGAACGCCGGCCAATGACGCTGTATCCAAAGCAAATTGGACATGGCGCGCCGCGTTGGCTTGACGTGCACTGTCGATGGCGAACGCCATGACGATAAAAATTGGAACAACCATCACCGCGAACAGGACCGCCGTGTTCGCGCGCACATTGCGCTGCCAATTCACGATCAGCGCCAGCGCGCGCTGGGACTGCACTTCATCCATATTTGCCACCCACCCCTTGCTCGTTGAAACCCGCTCGCACTAACCCTTTAGCCGTGCCCATTTCAGGCGACTGGCAATGCGAGTTAGAACTGATTGAAAGTCGCCATTATCGACGACGCGGAAATAGTGCTCTCCGCTGCTCGCGCACCGCTGCAATACGCCGGTCGGCGTCCACCATTCCAAGCCGCTACCGCCGCCCGATTCGAGATAGTCCACGACATAAATCTCGATATTTTCGTCGGATATCCCATTGCAAACCCTGATGGCTTCCGCCCTGGCATATAATTCCGAGAAAGGAGCGAGATCATAATATTTGTTGAACTTTCCGTCCGAAAGCAGGACCACGACTTTCTCTAGGTCTGGCTCTCCATAGGATGCGGGTTCCGCGGCCGCGGGCCAGATCGAATGCCAGTTCGGCGACAGTGTGTACCAGGCCCAAGCCAAAGCCACCTGTCCCGCTGAGCCGCCGGAATCAGGCGTTAAACCGTCAATCAAATCGTGCATCGGATCGGGTTCATTGCTCAACGGCAAAACACTCTCGTCCAAACACCTGAAAATGGGGTCTGAGCTCATATTTTCTCTGACGAACTGTCCGATCATTGGCCGTGCATCCGAGTGCGCTTCTGGTCCCTCTCGTTCTCGCACGCAGACTTTGTCAACGCCGTCGCCAAACCGATCATCATGATCAAAGCGTCCCATGGCCCGATTGCCATAAATCCCGGCATTGACGGAGGTCGCGAAGGGCACAATCGAAATCCGAACACGATCTTTGGTTGTGTCATCTAATAGGGTCGAAACGAAATTTTTCGCAGCGTCTTTCATAGCCTCGCCGCGCGGGCCAATCATCGAATGCGAAACATCTAAGATCAAAGCGAGCTCAAGCTCGGTTAAGTCGGTCTCAGAAACGGCCCCTTGAGCAATCGCGACTGTGTCAGACGCAGGGCTGTACAACCCAAAAATAGTTGGCAGCGCGCAATTCCCTTCAACCGATACGGTTCTGGTCGTCCGGTCGACAGTGACTTCCGGCGTGCCGCAAGAAAGATCGCTATAGGTCGATGTCAGTTGCGCAAAATAGTAATTTTCAACGATTGCTTCGACCGCTTGATCGCTAAGACTTGCATCTTCCATCGCTCGCACGCCGGCAAGGCTCGCCAGATCCGTGGCAATGTCGAGATGGCGGTGCGTGTTCACTTGGCGCGCGGCGTCGATCGCTAATGCCGTCATCATCAGTATGGGCAGCGTCAGCAGCGCGAATATGACTGCAACCTGACCGCTCGTGTCACGCATGGGTGACCAGAATTTTGGCGAGACCACGTACTTGCTCCCACGCGCTTCATTTGAAGTCGCTCTGTGCCCCTAGTACGTGTTGGATTGAGCTTTAATCGGTTCGCCTAAACACTTTGATACTTAATTCGACGAATTTTGGCTGGTCGGGTTGCGAAAACGTAAACTCTAACTCTAATTGCAGGATTTTAGGTTTGCTCCAAAATATTTTTAAAAACAGGATACTATCCTGGATTTCCGACCTAGCTTGTCAAGCCAATCCCGAGGAAATCTCTCGCGATTTGCTCGTAAATACTCTGCAACTCGGATGAAACATCGGTTGTAAAAACTCTCGCTGGATCGCCTGTACAGCTTTCTAGCATCGTTTCCACGGCACCTGTGATCGCATAGCCAACCGAGTAAATTTCGATCCCGTCTGCCCGCATGCCCGCGCAAAGATCCAGCGACGCACTATTCAACGCATTTATCAGAGTTGTATGGTTATGGCTGAAAAACGGCGCCCGGAATCCGTGTTGGAACCGCCCGTCCGTCATTAGAATGACGATTTTTGGCTTGCTTGGATCACCATAGGCATGGGGCGCGGCCGCAGCGGATCCACCATAATTAACATCCGTCCAGACATTGGTCCAATTCGGGGAGATGAGATACCAAGCCCAAGCAATGCCCATATGTCCCGCTGTATTGCCGCCCCATGTCGTGGCGATGCTAGAGCTTCGCAATCCGTCGATTGCGGCTTTCACAGAGGTTGCATTGCCATCGAGCGGATGAACGGGGGAATCGGGACAAACAAAAGCGGAGGAAGTGTGCGGCTGCCCTGTCGACGCGTTCAAGGCGAATGCCTGAGCGGCCGTAAGAGGGGCGCCGACAAGGCTTCCGCTCACAGGTTCTGCGTCGGTAAACGCGTCTGCCCCGGTCCGTTCGGTTACACAAACGCGCTCGGAAAATACGCCACCAGGATTAACCCAGTTATCGTATTCGGTATCCGTTCCAGGGAGACGACCAGAGGCTTTGTTTCCGAAATCGCCGGCATTCACACCCGTTGCAAACGGAGCGATTGCGACGCGACCGCGTACCCCAGGATTTGTTCCGATAATGATGTCGGCCGCGCGCTTAGCAGCAATCTTTAAGTCCGCCAACTCGGTGCCATTCATGGAGGATGAAAGATCGAACATCATCGAAACATCAGCAATCTTGTGGTGCGCCGCCGCCGTTGACGAGGCGTTGACCGAAACCTCGTCAAATCCAATAACTTCCGCGCCAAAGACGGTCGGAATGGTGCAAGTTGTGTCGACTTCCACTGATAATTCCGTCATGTCGACGTCGACTTGATTCACACTACAGTTCGCATCGCTATGCGTGCTCGCAATGTTGGCGGTAAATGATTCTCGCGCGATACTTTCGGCAACCGTACTTGAAAATTCGGCCTTAAACGATCGCGCACCGGCAAGCGCCGCGGCGTCGGTAACATATTGAAGATGTTTCTTAATGCTCACCTGCCTGGCGCCATCGAGGGCCATGCTTGCGACAGCTAAGATGGGTAGAACGGTGACTGCAAACAATATCGCAGCTTGCGCACCTCGATCACGCCAAAAGGCGCGGAGCGATGAAGGTTTCACGTACTGGCTCCTCATGCGCTTCTTTTGAAGTCGCAATGCGCCCCTAGTACGAGAACGGTCCCTTTAAGCGTCAGAGATTAAGACAACCCAATCGGAACCTTGAAAATTTGATTGAAATTAATTGCGTTTGTTGGGGCCCATGAAGCCAAACAAATGCCCGGCGACTTTTCGCATTTGGATTTCTTCACTGCCTTCGGTGATCCGATAGCGGCGGTGATGGCGATAAATATGCTCAAACGGTTTGTGTCGTGAATAGCCGATGCCGCCATGCACCTGCATCGCCCGATCGGCGGCATTGCAGCACAATCTGTTGGCGCGATAGTTACACATTGAGACTTTATCAGACAGACGTTGCGCCACTTCTGGCTTGGTCATCTGATCCATTTCCCAGGCCGTCTTAAAGATCAGCAATCGCAGCATCTCCGCCTCAGAGGCCAACTCGACCAGCGGGAATTGAATGGCTTGGTTCACCGCCAGCGGCTTGCCAAACGGCTTACGGGCTTGGGCGTAGTCAACGCTTTGATCGATACAATAGAGTGCGGCCCCGACCGAACTTGCCGCCTGACGAATCCGGTTCTCGTGGACAAAGTGTTGAGCGAGCGCGAGACCACCTTCGGCCGGTCCAAACAAAGTGCTTTCCGGTACCCAGACATCAGTCAGCGAGACCCGCGGATGGTCGGTCGGCATGTTGAATGTCCAAAGATATTCTTCAATCTTCACGCCAGGAGCATCGGCCGGCACAAGCAAGCAACTGATCCCACGCGCATCGCCATCCTCTCCACTTGTTCGCACGAAGCACATGATATGTGTCGCCACATGCATGCCGGTGGTCCACATTTTCTCGCCATTGATCAGCCACCCCTCAACACCATCGCGCGTTTCGCGTTTCGCAACCGTGTCCATATGCGTCGCGTCCGAGCCATGCTCTGGTTCCGTGAGGCCAAACGTGGCGATAAATTTGCCATCAAGGGCGTCTTGAATGAGGTGTTTTTGGTCAGGACGAGCAAAATCTCGCAGCATCAAGATTTGCGGATAATTGGCGACAATCGAGTGCTCATTTTGAAGGTCATTGTGGAGCCCTTGCCCTTTGCGGGCGAGATGTTCACGAATGATGGCCATGGCCAGGTTTGACCCGTCTTGGCCGCCATATTCGGAGGGCAGCGCAAAGCGGAAATGTCCGGCTTTGTCAGCCCGGCGTTTGGCTGTTCGCAGGAGCGCTTCCCATTCTGGTCGCGGCAATCCGCCATTCTCAAAATCCGTGCGGGCCCATTCTCGGCGATGATCAAAGAAGCGAATATTATCATCTTCTTGTTCAAGCGGTTTGATCTCGTCTTCGATGAACTGGTCCAAAACGCCCAAATAGTCCGCGATGTCCTGTGGGATATTGAAATCCATGGAAACTCTCCTGCCTTCGGCTCCGACGATAAATCCCATATGCCGCTGGGCAATCCGCTTCGTCGCGTCAATATCTCAAAGCCTGCTCAACGGCTACTGACGGAAACTGGCACCAGATTTCGCACCTGCAGCACATCTTATATTCACTGAACAGTTGACTTATTGCTCAGTGATCATATGTTAACTCCTGTCAGATGAAGACATCGACACGAGCCAATCACCGCAATCGACAAAAAGTTTCCTCCCGTGATCCGTACACTAACCGCCGCCTCTTTCGCCATTGCCCTGACCGGCGCCGCTTTTGCGGGCACCGCGTTCACTGCAAAACTCGAATCGCCAATGCCGAAAACCAAAAAGATTGTCGCTGCTAAAGCACTTTGGAAGTGCAGTGCTGACACCTGCGTGGCTGAACTTAACCGTAAAGCGGTTCGCATCAGCACCTGTAAGAAAGTCGTCAAGGAAGTCGGCAAATTGGCTGAATTCTCAAATGGCGATGAAACCCTCTCCGCGAAGGATCTTGCGCGCTGTAACGCTGAGGCAAAATCGTAAGCAAATTGTTCATCTCACTCTCCCTCGAAGGGTCGCTTCATCTGAAGCGGCCCTCTTTTTTTGTGCGCAGCATTTAGAAATCTGACGCCTCCGTCATTTCGAAAAAACTTGCCTTCCTTCGCGCCAGGACCGCAATTTAGAAACGATCAAACGACACGATGAAGGAAACGCACAATGATTGCAGCTGTTCGAACCCCTGATGAGCGATTTACGGCGCTGCCAGATTTCGATTTCGCCCCGAATTATGTCGACTCCCTAGAAGGCTATGAAGGATTGCGCGTCCATTATGTCGATGAAGGCCCACAAGATGCGGATCGAACCTTTCTCTGCTTACATGGTCAGCCGACCTGGTCCTTCTTGTATCGGAAAATGATCCCCGTCTTCGTCGAGAGCGGCGCCCGCGTCATCTGCCCGGACTGGTTAGGATTTGGTCGCTCCGATAAGCCCACCGAGGATGCGGTTTACACATTTCACTTCCACCGCAACATGATGCTCGCTTTCATCCGGGCATTGGACCTCAAAAACATCACCCTTGTCTGCCAAGATTGGGGCGGAATACTGGGACTCACGTTGCCGATGGAGATGCCAGAACGGTTCGAACGCTTATTGGTCATGAACACCGCGATCGCTGTCGGTCAATCCCCTGGCGAAGGGTTTGAAGCTTGGCGAGCCTTTAACCGAACGCAGCCAGATATGGATATCGCCGCCCTGATGCAGCGCGCGACTCCGGTCCTCACCGACCAGGAAGCCGCCGCCTATGCCGCGCCTTTTCCGGACGTGACCTACAAAGCCGGTGTGCGCCGCTTTCCCGAGCTGGTCATGACCGATCCAGGGATGGAGGGGGTCGAGACTTCAAAACGCGCCGCCGCCTGGTGGTCGAACGATTGGAAAGGGGAGAGCTTCATGGCTGTCGGCGCGCAAGATCCTGTGCTCGGCCCCCGCCAAATGGAGACCCTGCAAGCCACCATCGCCAACTGTCCAGATCCAATGATGATTGATGATGGCGGTCATTTTGTTCAAGAATGGGGAGCACCAATCGCGCGCGCCGCGCTGACAAAATGGGGCGATCTCAGCTAGGCGTTTTCGCCTTCCTCGCGCTGCGACACCCCTGCCCGCTCAAGTTCGGGGCCAAGACGGCCTGTAATCCAGAGAAAGAACATTCGAAAGTCGCTGATGAGCGACCAGAGCGGATGGGTGAATGTGGCCGGCTTATTGCGCTCGACAAAGGCATGGCTGACCCAAGCAAAGAAGTAACCCGCAACCGGCATGGCAAACAGCCATACCCATTTTTGTAAACTGATCGCGATCACAGCGATCGTAATGACGAGACTGGTGCCGATATAATGAAAATGGCGCGTGCGTGGATGCGCATGCTCTTGCAGATAGAACGGCCAAAACTCCTCATAACTGGACTTTCGATCTGACATCACGCGTCTCCGTGCTCATATTGTGAGTGCCTCTAGATCTACATCCGAACGCCGCGACCGCAAAGAAAAAAGGCCCGACCAATTTGGCCGGGCCTTTCCTTATTCAGTTGATAATCGTCTTACTGAACGATGATCGTCACTTCTGAGCGACGGTTCAGAGGCTCACGAACACCATCATTTGTGGCTTTCGCAAGATCGTTCTCACCGCGACCGTCTGTGTCAATCGCTGCAGCATCGATGCCGCGTGATTGCAGCGCATCAGAAACAACTGCCGCACGGCGAGCTGAGAGACGCTGGTTGTAAGCAGACGCACCAGATGTGTCGGTGTGGCCAACAATCGTTACGTCACCGGTTGAGCAATCTGCGCGGTCGCGAATGTTCGCAATCGCTTGATCGATCACCGCAGAAGCCTGGCTTGTCAGGTCTGCGCGGTCCCACTCGAAGTAGACCACGAAGGCCTGGTTCACAGTTGAACAAGGCGCAACCGGAGCAACCTCAGCCACAGTTGGTGGCGGTGGTGGCGGCGGTGGTGGTGGTGGTGGCGGCGGTGGTGGTGGAGGCGGTGGTGGTGGCGGAGGCGGTGGTGGCGGTGGTGTCGCCCCAAATGCATACCGCAGACCCAAGGTCACCGCATGATCGTTATAGTCAGCGTCATAAGCAACGCCTGACCCAATTTGGTTCACGCCAGTGAAGGTCATATCTTGGATATTCGTCAGGCGGTATCCGAGATCGACTGTCATGTTGTCGTTCAGCGCATAGCCAATGCCAGCCAACGCTTGCAGCGCTAGGGCAGTTTCACTGTCGTTAAAGCCGTTTGCGCCAAACACAGCGCTAGGTGTTCCGGTTCCGCTGACTTGAGTCGCTGCAAGGTTGCGAGCGTCTGCACTTAGGCGAGCTGCACCAACACCGGCACCAACATAAGGCTGCCACGTACCTTCACGATTGAAATCGTAAAGCGCGTTGACCATAACTTCCCAAGTTTGGAGGCTTCCGTCCTTGTGAGCGCTGTATACGATACCGCCATTCGGGCCGACCGAGCTCTCAGGAATTCCAAAGCCATTAATGCCATTGCTGACGGACAGGTCGCCTTCTTTATAGGTCAAGGTCGATTCGACGCGGAAACCGTTGTCGAAAGCGTATCCAAGACCAAGACTACCGAGCAATAGATCGTCTGGATCAGAATCGCCGCCCAGTGTGAACGGCACATTGTTTTCTGCATCATGGTCAAGCTTACCATCGAAGACTTGCCCAATGTCAGCGCGGCCATACCAGCCGTCGTCGGCTTGAGCGACAAAGCCCGTTCCGACAAATGCTGCTACGGCGGATGCGCACATGAGAGTTTTTTTCATACTCTTCCCCTTGTGTCTGCCGTGACAACACCATTGTTTCACGACCGCAGGAATTTACGGACCATTCCGTATGATCTTGTCTCTACGCAGTTTTTACGCCAAGCGCGAGACCAGGTTGCATAAGAATTGTGATCCTAGTCGCTTTTTTAAGAGGGCGAGGCGGAATTGCAACAGGGACGGTCAGATTCTTAACCTCTTGGTGTCTCATTTTCGCCTAAGACCGGCCTCCCCGCCACATTTTAGTCATTAAGCGTCCGGCCCCGCTCGGTAACGGCTTTGCGGGCCGCTTCGACACTTTGTGCCGTCACGCCTGCAGCGTGTTCAGCAGATCTGGTGACTTCGAGCGCCTGTCCCTCGCCGAATGAAGTCGCAAACCCGTCATCGATGATTCGTTTGTAGTTGCGCAGCAGGACAGGATCACAGGTCGCCATCTCGTGTGCCAATTTGACCGCCGCAGGGAGGAGTTCGTCGGCGCCGTACACCCGATTGACCAAGCCCCAGCGTTCGGCGGTCTCGGCATCCAAGAAATTCCCCGAGAAAGAGAGCTCTTTTGCGCGGCTGATCCCGATTAAGCGCGACAGTTTCTGACTGAGCCCCCAGCCAGGCATAATCCCAACCCGCGCATGCGTATCGGCAAACTTGGCGTTCTCAGACGCGAGCAAAACATCGCACATCAGCGCCAATTCAAACCCGCCCGTGATCGCGAATCCGTTGATCGCGCCGATAATTGGCCAGGGAAAAGAGGCAAGGCCTTTGGCCAGGTCGATTTCGCCGCCATCGGCGCCAAGCGCAAACCCAGTTTGCCCCGCTTCTTTGAGATCGACGCCAGCAGTGAACGCGCGCCCCGCTCCGGTCAGAACGGCAACCCGCACTGTCTCATCCTCGGCCAATGCTGCGAAGGTTTTCACGATTTCAGCGCGCAAGGCGCGGCTTAAAGCGTTCAACGCATCGGGACGGTTCATGGTGACAATCGCGACCGGACCATCGCGCTCAACCAAAACTATATTCTCAGACATGGGATCTCCTGACAGTCATATTCTCACGCCTCTTGCGGCAATCGCCCTCGCGGAAACCAAGCGCCATTCGGGCCTATGTGGCGCGTTTTCTGCCAAACCGGCGATACGCGGCAATCCCGAGCCCAATCAAGGCAATGATCGCGGCGGGTATAAAGGTTGCCAATTTGAGTGGCGTCATAATCGCTTTCAACCAAATCAGGCTGTCATCGCCCGACAGAATGAATAATTGTACCGTGTTTTCAATCACATCCGCCGGAATACAGATCAATGCGGGCAGCGCTAACCAAGGCCCAGCTTTGCCAAAAAACCGCAACGCCGTACCGGCAAAAAAGCCGCCATAAGCCAGCGGATAAAAGTAATCGAGCACCAGGGTCATCCACCAATGCGCAGACCTTTGCTGTTCAGACATCGCCGCAACGACCGCCCGAATCTGTTCAGGATCGCTAATTTCATCGATGATGTGAAGGTCATAGGCCTCTATCCAGACGCCAAACGCGAGGGTTAGCGCTAAAAAAGCGAGTCCCGTCCCGACAATCACGCTGCCTTTAGTCAAATATGTCCGCATCGCTTCTATTGTTCCCCTGATAAGATTTCCGGCTCCACGCCTTGCGCCCGGACCAGATCTGCCAGCGCATTTTGAACCTCAACCAGGCTTGCTTCATCGGTGCCGCGCGCGATCAAAGCGACGCCATGATCTTTGACGGTTCTGAACCATGGATAAGACCCGATACTGATCCCGTCATACGCGTCCGAGAGCGCCTCAAGCGCCTCAGCCAGCTCGCCTTCCCGCAAATCGCTGCCGCGCACGGTCACACTTTTGACGACCGCGCCAGATTGCAAACGATGGCCGATATCGCCCAGCATGCCTTCGACAATTTTAGGTACACCGGCGAGCGTGAACACATTCCCGGTTTGAAAACCGGGCGCGCCAGAAACGGGGTTTTCGATCAAGCTCGCCCCATGCGGAATGCGCGCCATGCGCCGCCGCGCCGGGGTGAACTCGGTGTCCATTTCCGCGTAGCGCGCCGCTAGCATTTTCGCGACCTCAGGGTGCTCACCGATCTCGACTCCGAAGGCGGCCGCGATGGCGTCGGCGGTAATGTCATCATGCGTGGGGCCGATGCCGCCCGTGGTGAACACATATGTATACGTCGCCCGAAGCGCGTTTACGGCGCCGACAATCTGGTCTGTCTCATCAGAGACGATCCGTACCTCGCGCACTTGAATGCCATATGGCGCCAAGAACCGCGCGATGGTCTGTGTGTTGATATCTCGGGTCCGCCCCGAGAGGAGCTCGTCTCCAATCAGGCAAATCGCGGCAGTTATGGGAGCAGTCATGGGCTTTGCCTAAACTAAGCGCACCCCGAAATTCAACATAAATCGTACCGCTGCTTCCCACCGCAATGCTGGCTTGACGGTGTTTCAAAATCGACCCACCTGACCCTTTATGGCAAAACCTGACATACAGATTTGGACCGACGGCGCATGCAGCGGCAATCCCGGCCCCGGCGGCTGGGGCGCACTTCTGGTTGCCGGTAGTAAGCGCAAAGAGCTTTATGGCAGCGACCCAGATACAACCAATAATCGTATGGAATTGATGGCGGCAATCGAAGCGCTCAATGCGCTCAAAAAGCCGAGTGCCGTGACGCTGCATACAGACAGCACCTATGTCAAAGATGGTCTGACCAAGTGGATCCATGGCTGGAAACGCAATGGCTGGAAAACGGCTGCGAAAAAGCCCGTGAAGAACAAAGATCTCTGGCAAGCGCTCGAAGCGGCTTGCGACCGCCACGAGATCAAATGGGTCTGGGTCAAAGGGCATGCCGGGGACGAAGGCAATGAGAAAGCCGACGAACTTGCGCGCCTCGGCGCTGAAGAAGCCCGCGATTCATAACCCACCCTCATTTCATAACGTGATTGTGAGCCCCGAATGTCGGGCCGCGTGATAGACCATGCTCTCTAATTGAGAGGAACTCCCCATGAGACTATTTCTTGCGGCGACCGCCGCGGTTGCAATGGCTGCCTGTGGCCAAGCCGATGTCCCTGCCTCAGAACGCGCCGCTGTGACAAGCCCTGCCGAAGACACAAAAATTCTGGCGGTGATGAGCTATGCTGATTGGTGCGGCAGCTGCAAAGCGCTCGACCCGAAAGTCAAAGCGGTCCAAGCGGCCAACACATTTGACGCCGTCGAGTTCGCAACCATCGATTATACCAGCCGAGATATGGATGCCTTCTTTGCCGACGCTGAAACGCTTGGGGTCACAGCCGCGATGCGGGCAACCTTCCCAGACAAAGTCAAAACCGGACGCCTTTATCTTGTAAACATGGATAGCGGCGAAGTGGTTGGCACCGTCGATAAATCAATGGATGAAGCAGCAATTGCTGCCGCCATCAGTGAGGCTGCGAACCAGGCTTAAATATTTTTTCTGGCTCTCTGTCAGGAAATCCTCTCTTCAATCGTCTTGTTGACAGATCCGGCACCAACGCAGGATCTTAAACGCAAGACCTCTGGAGGGAGGATTTTTTATGGCTAAATTTGTTTTGATGCTGCCCCACGCACCTGACCGCTACACCAATTTGGGTGAAGCCGATTTTATGGATCTAATGAAAGACTATATAGGCTGGGTCGAAGAGTTGAGCGCCAAAGGCATTTATGCGAGCGGCGAGAAGCTGATGGATGAAGGCGGCAAAATCGTCACCAACACATCAGGCTCGATTGAAGTCCATGACGGCCCATTCGCCGAAGCAGCTGAAATCCTTGGCGGCTATATGGTGATCAATGCCGATGATTATGATCAGGCCGTCGAGATTGCCCGTTCGCACCCACATATGAAGCACAATGAGACGATCATCATTCGTCAGACGGATGCCTCTGCAGACTAATGTCGGCACCCGATTACATTCACCAATTACTCGACGAAACCGTCCGGCGGGAGCGAGGCTGGTTGATCTCCAGCCTCGTCTCCAAATTCGGACCTGCGAAAGTCGATCTGGCTGAAGACGTCGCTCAAGACGCCATCGTCAAAGCGCTCGCAACCTGGCCGTATAAAGGTATTCCCGACAATCCGCGGGCGTGGCTCCGCCGGGTTGCTGGTAATGCCGCGATTGACCGAATTCGCCGCTCGTCCCGCGAGTTTGGCGTCGATGATGATTGGGATTTTGCGACCTCAGAAGAAGATGTGATCACGCCGTCTCTAAGCGACCCAGAGCTCGACCTAATGGTGCTTTGTTGCGACCCAGCGCTTGAACCAAAGGATCAGCTTTTCCTCGCGCTGAAAACCGTTTGCGGCTTCACGGCGGCCGAAACCGCCGCCCTCTTCTTCATGAAAGAAGACGCGCTGTCGCAACGCCTTGCCCGCGCCAAACGCAAACTGAAAAGCCAATCCGGAGAGCTCGCCCGCTTCCCGACCCGGTTCGCGCTAAAGGCTCGCCTGCCGCAACTCCTAAAGACCATCTATTTGATGTTCGCTTGGGGATATTTGCCCCGGCGCGGCGAGGATCTGTTCCGCGAAGATATTTGCCGCGAAGCCCTGCGGCTCTCGGACGGGCTATTCGCCGCGACGGACGGCGAGGCGGCTGGCCACCATGCTCTGCACGCGCTGCTGCTATTTCAAATGGCGCGCCTGCCCGCGCGGATGTCGGCCGACCGTCAACTCATCACCCTCGAGCACCAAGATCGCACGCTGTGGGACCGGTCGATGATCTTTGACGGCTTCCAGCAGCTTGAAGCGGCAAAATCGAGCGCCGCACTGACCCGCTATCATTTCGAAGCCGGGATTGCGTCGCTGCACGCCGAAGCCGCCGATTGGAACGAAACCAAATGGCCGGCAATGTCTCGGTTTTACGACCTGCTCTATGCACAAGCACCCTCGCCCGCCGTGCTGATCAATTGGGCGGTGAGTTTGATGCTCTCGGGGGAAAGCGACGCAGCTGAGTGCCGATTGCAAGAAGCCGCCGCCCTGCCCGGCGCAGATCAACTCCCAGCTTTTCACCTGGCGTGGGCCAAGCTCGCAGAGCTGAAGGGGGATCTAGCCACCGCTCAATCCGCGCGCGAGACGGCGAAGTCCTCCCAGGTTTCGACCCCGGTTTCCGATCATATCGACCGTGAGCTCAGCCTCTCGCAATAGACCCACAAGTTTCACCGGGTATCAGAACGCGGTATACCCACTTCGGCAATGCGGACATTCGAAACTTTGCGTCATCCTCGACCGCCTCGCGGTCTGAGGATCCACCTCCCGAACTTACAGCACTCGAACAGGTCCCGAGATGGACCCTCAGACAGCCTGCGGCTGTCGAGGGGACGCGTATCAGGGGAATGCTCCAAGACGCCTCATCCTGAGCGAAGGCCTGCCCTGGCGTAGGCCCAGGGTCGAAGGACGAGGCGGGCTATGGGGAAGCCCGGCCCTTTATTCTTCGACTTCGCTCAGGATGAGGGCCTAAGACTGGCGTGTCCGCGCCTGACTCAGAGCAGAAATTTCGATTGACCATCTTAAGGCCTATTGCGTCATTGGCTTAGAGACCGTTGGAGGGGGGACGAGTTTAGGAGCCTCCCTCAGCCCTATCCTCTAGACCTGTTTTGACCCCGCGGGGAGCAATGACATCGGAAGACCGGGACCGCGAAAATTAGCGGCGGGAATTTTGTCTGCGATGCGCGCGTGAAAGTCAGGCAGCTTTGACCAATGCAGACCCGGTCTTAAATGGTGCGCCGTATGATAGCCTAAATTGCCGGTGAGAATATTGTACCAGCGATGTGTGATATTGTTCGAGGCAGCATATTCATCCTCCTCTGAGCACCCAGCATGGTGGTCATAAGTGTGCCGACACGTCATCACAAAGCTGATCACCATCGGGACAATAAAGATGGCCACCGCATTAAACGCGTTGATCCAGACCAGAGCGACTAAGAGGGCAATATGCAGCGCGCTCATAGATAGAAACGTCCGTTGGATGTCGGGATGGTCGGCGCTTTTACGAAATGCGCAGACATAACCGGTGGTAGCCAGCCGCCACGTATATTCATGCACGGACATGATACGGCCATCCGGGGCACGCCAGGCCGAATCGTCTTTCGATTGATCCATGTAATGATCATGATGACCGAGATTATGATGCAAGACCCAGACATTTGACACCGCTCCGGTCTGTAGTCCGAAGACGATTTCGATCAGTCGATTGCCCACCGCCGAGCGAAAAAACGGTACGTGCTGATGGTGATGGTTCCAAGCCGCGATACAAACTTTTGCGGGGACCGAAAGCACCGCCCAGGTGAGCACGAGCGGCCAGCTCGAGACCATCGCAAAAACGATCAGGTCAATCGCCAAAAGCGCGATGAAAATGGCGACAGGCAACCGATCTTCGGCAAACCGAAACAGGGTCGCGCGAGACGCCGGCTTGATCGCAGGGCTTTGAGCCGCTCGAGTGTTTTCTGAATCAAACGGCGGCAAAACCGGTCTCGCTCGGGCAGCTCGAAGTTCGTCCCATACACGTGGATCCTTGAGGAAACTGATCTAGAAGTAAGATCTACCTCCCGTAGAACGATTTGCCTAAGCGCATCAATGCAAATGAAGAAACAATGTTTGCAAAGAATTGGTCGGCGTCTGTTTTAGAGCGCTTAAGGCCTCTCATCCTGCGTCTACCCCGTCTGGGCAGTCCATCACCTGAGCCAACGGCGAAGATCGGACGGGATCGTATCTCTCTCGGTTCCGAGGCGTGGGGTTGTGTTGGCGCCCAAAATCTATCCGGCGATACCTGCGCAGGCAGGTATCCATGGATCTAATCGACCTGCGGTCTTGAAAGCAAACATCCGCCCCTGGACCCCAGCCTACGCTGGGGTCTGCGGGTCTAAGCAAGACCTCTACGCCTCGCCAAACCGCCCATCCTCGATGATCGCCTCATAGTCAGCCTGGATCTGGGCATATTTCATATCAATGCCGATTTTCATCGTTTTGTGCGTGAAGATATACAGCCGATCCGCTTCCACACATTCGGCCACCCAATCGGCAACTTTGTTCGGATCGAGCCCGCCGCGGATCACCTCATTCATCATCTGGAACTGCGGATCATCTTTCGCGTCATCGGCAGTGATTTCGCTTGAAGGTGCGCCGAACCCCGTCGTGTGGATGTTCGTGTTCACCCAACCCGGGCAAAGAACGCTGACGCCAATCTTATGCGGCATCAATTCAGCTTTCAGGCCCTCGGAATAACCGACCACGGCATATTTGGTGGCATTGTAAGGCCCCATGCCGCCCGGAGCGACATGGCCCGCCATGGAGGCTGTATTGATAAAATGGCCACCCGCACCGTGCGATTGGATCAGCGGGGTGAACACTTCCACGCCATAGACGACGCCGAGCAAATTGATGTCGACAATCCACTTCCAATCCTCGATCGGGATCTCACCCGGCTGGCCGCCTTTGCCGACGCCCGCATTATTGGCGACGATATGGACTTTGCCAAAATGATCGATGGTCGCTTGCGCCGCGGCTTTGACTTGTTCGACATCGGCAACGTCGCAAACCACCGAAGCGATTTCATTGCTGTCTTTCGAGAGCTCCGCCACCGCGCGGTTAAGGCCTTCTTCGTCTCGGTCGGCCAGCATCACGCGCGCGCCGCGCTTCAAGAAAGATCGCGCCATGGCGAGCCCGAGCCCGCTCGCGCCGCCGGTGACAAAGGCCACGCGGCCTTGGATATCGCTCATATTGGGTCTCCTATATAAAACGGCCTGCGAGGGATCGCCCAGCAGGCCGCTTCATCTATTCTATTCAAACACCTATTAGGCGCTGACTTTGCCTTTTACAAAGCCCGCCAGGCGTTCATTGATGATTTGGTCTGCTTCGGTCATGATCCGGTCGATCAGCTCTTTACAGGTCGGAATATCGTAGATGAGCCCAGCGACCATGCCGCACGACCACGCGCCCGCATCCATGTCACCTTCCATCATGATCCGCGGATAAACCCCGGCCACTTCATCGATAATATCTTCGAACTTGATCTTATCACCGAGCGCTTTCTCTTTCTCGATCAAACGCTCAACCGCATCATTGGTCAGCACGCGCTCGGTGTTGCGCAGCGAGCGCATGACCAGCCGCGTGTCGAGCTCTGAGGCCGCGACGATGGCTTGTTTCACATTCTCATGCACGGGCGCTTCTTTGGTCGCGATGAAACGCGTGCCCATATTCATACCCTGCGCGCCCATCGCCAGCGAAGCGACGAGAGATCGGCCATCTGCCTGACCACCTGACGAGACGAAGGGAATGTCGAGCTCATCCGCGGCCCGCGGCAGCAGGATCATGTTCGGAATGTCGTCTTCACCCGGGTGACCGCCGCACTCAAAACCATCAACAGAGACCGCATCACAACCAATGTCCTGAGCTTTCAAAGAGTGGCGCACAGACGTGCATTTGTGGATCACTTTGATGCCCGCATCCTTCAAATACGGCAGCACCTCAGACGGATTACGACCCGCGGTTTCAACCACTTTCACACCGCCGTCGATCACAGCTTTGACGATCGCCGGATAATCTGGCGGGTTGAGCGTCGGAAGGAAGGTGATGTTCACGCCGAAGGGCTTGTCCGTCATGTCCCGGCATTTGGCGATTTCATTGGCGAGATCTTCGGGCGTCTTTTGCGTCAGACCCGTAATAATGCCGAGCCCACCTGCATTCGAAACAGCCGCCGCCATTTCTGCAAAACCCACATAGTGCATGCCACCCTGAATAATCGGGTGCTCAATACCAAACATTTCCGTAATGGCGGTTTTCATGCGCATATCCTCCTTGTTCCCGCGCACAATGTCTTTCAAACTGCGCTGAAACAAGTCTGACTTAGGGGAAGCGAGATGCCAATGAAGCTGTTTCTGCACGGGGTTCCCGACACGCCGAGCATGTGGGATCCGCTCCTGTCTGAATTGGGGCTTGCGACAAGCGACTATCGCGCGCCGGCGCTGCCGGGCTTTGTTGAGCCTACCCCGCGCGATTTCGGCTCGACAAAAGAAGACTATGTCGAATGGTACATCGCCGAGATTGAAAAGGCGCACGCTCAATCCGGTCCTGTTGATTTGGTCGGGCATGATTGGGGCGCGATCATTACGATCCGCGTCGCCAGCCTGAGGCCAGACCTGGTCCGAACTTGGTGCGTCGCCAATGCGTTACCGCACCCCGACTATAAATGGCACTCCATGGCGCGGATGTGGCAGACGCCAATCCTTGGCGAGCTCATCACCGCGATCACGCGCAAAGAACAGCTTTGCAAAGCGCTGCATGCGCAAGGCATCCCGGCAGATCTCGCCTCGAAAGAAGCGAGCCATTGGTCCCCGCAGATGAAGAAAGCGATCTTGCGCCTCTATCGATCTGCGAAGACGGTCGGCACGGACTGGTGGCCTGAGACAAAGAACTTGCCGGACCGCGGCCTGGTCTTCTGGGGCGTCGATGACCCTTATGTCCCGGTGGAGATTGCTGACAAGTTCTGCGCCGCGACCGGTGCAAAACTGCTCAAGCAGGAAAAGACTGGGCATTGGTCAATCATTGAGCGGGCGGATGTATTGGCGGCGGCATTGAAGGCGCATTGGGGTTAACATCGAATTGCAAAGAGGGCGGCATGCGCACCGCCGATACCTGCGAAGGCAGGTATCCATGGAAAAATTCCACCAACGGTCTTGCTGGCAAACACTCGTCCCTGGACCCCAGCCTGCGCTGGCGTCGGCGGAAATAGGATCACCCCTCAAACCCCGACAGAAACGCCGCAACATTCGCGCCGAGCGCGTCGACCGCATAGCCACCTTCCATACAAATCAACGTCGGGAGATCGAGTGCCGCGATCATTACGGCCATCTCCGTATACTCGGCCGTCTCAATCCCGAAAAAACTGATCGGGTCACCGGCAAACGTATCGGCGCCATAAGGCACAATCAGCAAATCCGGGGCGAAAGCCTGAACGCGTTCGATCGCTTGGCTCAGCATGACCTGATAGTCCGCCCATTGCGACCCGCGCGGCATTGGGAGGTTGAGGTTAAACCCTGCGCCAGCCCCCTCGCCCGCCTCGTCGGCATGCCCCCAATAGAAAGGGTAATCGGTCTTCGGATCAGCATGCAGAGAGATGGTCAGCACATCATTGCGGGCATAGAAAATACCCTGCGTGCCATTGCCGTGATGATAGTCGACATCCAGCACCGCGACCTTGCTTGCGCCTTTGGCGAGCGCGCACTCTGCGCAAATCGCAGCATGGTTCAAATAGGAATAGCCGCCCATATAGTCCGCGCCCGCATGATGCCCGGGTGGACGGCAAAACGCGAAAGCGGATCGCGCTCCGCTCATCACGTGATCAAGTGCAGAGAGCCCGCTTTGAGCGCTCCAATAGACGGTCTCCCACGTCCCCGCGGCCACGGGCGTTCCGCAATCATAGGCATACTGCCCAAGCTCGGCATCAATCCGCGTGAGATTTAACGGGCGCCGGCCGGTCACCGGAAACACATAAGGAAAAGCATCGCCAGGACGTCCCGCGGCCACCCAATCACCATGCGCGCGCTGCAGGAAACCAACATAGCTTTGCGTGTGCACCGCGAGGATGGGCTCAAGCCCATGATCGGTTGGCGCCGCAATATCCGTGAGCGCGCTCAGGATCGCATCAACTCGCGCCGCACTCTCGGCATGCGGGACAAGCTCACCATTCTGAAGCTCAACCGCGGGCGCGTGTTTAAACTGATGCTCGGAAAAGAAGGCTTTCATAGAGGGAGCCCTAACATAGCGCGCCGGAAACTCTAACGAAGATTGCCTTACTCTTCAGACGCCACCAATTGCGGTAAGATCGGCGCGACGCGCGATTCCATGAAGGACTGCTCGTACGCTTCTTCAGGTGCATCACGGACGGCTTGATCGAGCGCTTCGGCATCTGGGCCAACCAGGATCCGCCAGCGTTCATCGCGGACGCCTTGCAAGATGATACCCGCCGCCTGGGCCGGATCCATGCCATTGTCTCGAAACGCTTCGCCGATGGCTTGCGCATCAGCGGTGTCGTCATCGCCGGTGTTTGGAATGTCATCCTCAGCCAGATCACCAAACTCCCGCATCGTATTCAGCGCGATATTGGTTCCGATATGGCCTGGCATGACCACGCTAGCTTTCAGATGCGGGGCATTGTTTCGAAAATCATTGACCAAGGCTTCCGTGAAGCCTTTGACTGCGAACTTGGCCGCCGAATAGGCGGTGTGCGAGGTTTCAGGCCCGAGGCTCGCCCAGAAACCGTTGACCGAGCTGACATTGATCATATGCCCTTCATCAGCCCGTTTCAGCGCCGGCAGGAAGGCGCGCGCCGAATAGTAGACTCCATTCCAGCAAACCCCAAAGGTCCGCTCCCAAGTATCGCGCGGCGTGTCGACAAAGCTGCCGCCACCGCCAATCCCAGCATTGTTGAATAGAAGGTGGATATGGTCGGTATCATGTTGTTCTAGCGTATCATCGCGAAAGGCATTGAGTTGAGCCTCGATTGCGACATCAGCTAGAAAGCCCGTCACCCGCACCCCTTGCGGCGCACCATCCATGGCATGCGCGATACTCTCATCCATATCAGCTTGAGAGATGTCGCACATCGCTACGCTGCACCCTTCAGAGGCGAGCTGTTTGGCAAGCGCACGCCCCATCCCGGTGCCGCCGCCGGTGATCACCGCCAATTTGCCACTAAAGTCTTTCATGCTTTCCCTCCCAATCATCGTGTTGCTTCAGATCAGCGTAGGATCGGCGCGCCAACTTGCCAATGCAGACGCCGGGGCAACTCGAAGACAAAGGCTTTGATGCGAAGTGTAAACACTTGGCTTTCGACGTTGGCGAAACTTCAACCATCTCCGTTTACTTTATTTTCTACCTTAAGTGGTATGGCTTGAGTCGTATCGGAGTGTGTTTTGTTTAAGTTGCATCTCGACAAAGACCCAGGTCAACTTTGGAAGCGCTATAGTATAGCGCTCGTGATCGTCCTTGCGTTCCTGTCAGCCAGCCACTTCATTGAAGTGCAAGCGATCGCCAAAGCCAAGCAAGATGCCGCGGTAATTAATCTTAGCGCGACGCAACGCGTGCTGTCTCAAAGGATCGTTCTCTACGCCGAAGACTACGCGCTTGGTGGCAACCAAGACGCAGTCGAAGCGCTTACAAATACGGTCAATGAGTTTGAGACCACGCATATCAGCTTGATGGACGACGCCGCCAAGGAAGCCAGCCTAGGCTCGTTGTACCTGTCGCGCACGCCGTCTACCGACGAGGTTGTTCGAAACTTCATTTCAATTGCCCGGGCCATCCCTGACAGTGCGTATCCTCGCGCCCTGCTCGATGAGTTGAAGACCAAAGGTTCGGGAGAGGTTTTGGAACGCCTGGACGAGGCGGTGATTGCCTTTGAAACACGCGTACAAAGCCAGGCGCAATGGGCACAACAGCTTCAACAGATTACGCTTTTCCTCGCCGTAGTCGTCGTCCTCTTAGAGGCCTTGTTTATCTTCCTGCCAGCGCATCGCTTGGTCCAAAAGACTTTGGTTGAACTCCGCGCTAATGCCGAGACGGATGCGCTCACCCGTTTGCGCAACCGCGCCGGGTTTGATCGCGATATTGAAACCGCAATGTCCGACCGCCCTCAAAAGGATAGTGCGCTGACCCTCATCCTTTTCGATCTCGACGACTTTAAAGGCATCAATGATCGGCATGGGCACATGACCGGGGATGCCGTGCTGAAACGGATCGGTCACCGGGTTTCGCATCTTCGAAATATTCTCTCAGCAGGACGCGTTGGCGGTGATGAGTTCGCAATCTTGGTTGATTCCGCTCAATGGAATGCGGACGCGAAACTCGCTGACATCGCAGCCGACATTACCGAGGCGCGGGACATGATTTACCGCCCGATCAATTATCAAGGCCGGGTCATCCACGTCTCCGGCTCGGTTGGGGTCTCGCGCTATCCGGTCGACGCGGGTTCGCTTGCCGACCTTCGCCGCAATGCATCTGCGTCATTGCGTGACGCCAAGAATTCAGGTCGCGGCAGTCTATCGGTTTATAATAAGCGGATCGATGAAGCTGTCCTGCGTCGGCGTACCATTCAGTCTGCCCTACTCTCACGCGAATATCAGGCCGGTTTGTCGGTGCACTTCCAACCCATCGTTGAAACTGAAACGCTCAATATCAAATCGGTGGAAGCGCTTGCGCGCTGGCATCATGAGACTTTGGGGTGGGTCAATCCGATGGAATTCCTGACGATTGCGCGTGAATGCGGCCTCGGCCAAGAAATCGAAACGGCGTTGCGTTCAATAGCCTTGCATGAAATGGGGCCAGCGCTTCGCCAAGGCTGGATCGAAAGTATCTCTTTGAACGTTTCCCCGGTCGAGCTCGGCGCCGATGAGTTCGCCGAAAATCTGCTCAAGCAAATCGCCGAATATAATATCCCCTTCCACCAGATCTGGGTCGAGATCACCGAGTCCGAACGGATGAGCAGCATGGCGATGGCACACAAGAATTTGCAAACGCTGTGTCTCGCAGGGGTCCGGATCGCGCTGGATGATTATGGCATTGGATATTCAAACATCCACCGCCTCGCCAAACTGCCGATCCACCGGGTCAAAGTCGATAAATCTATCATCGCCCACGTTGGGGACGATAAGAAATATGCTGGTGTGTTCAGCTCCAGCGTCCAGCTCGCACGCGCCTTAGGAGCTGAAGTCGTGGCCGAAGGCGTGGAAACCCAAGACCAACTCGCCGAAGTCGAGCGCTATGGCTGTAAATACGTCCAGGGCTATTACCATTATAAGCCGATGCCGGCTGAGACCTGTTTGGAAATCCTCAGCGCCCGAGATGCCTCTGTCGCTTAGACCAGAATGTGGCAACATCGCCATAAGAAAAAACCCGCACCATTCGGCGCGGGTTTTCTGTATCTTATTTGCCTGACCTGAGCCTGGCTGAGGAGACTAGTCCTCCATCGCCTCGAGCTCAGCTTCGTGGCGAGCCCGGTCCGCGGCGCCACGAGCATCTTCGTCGCGATCAACCAGTTCAATGACGGCGCGTGGCGCGTTGTCACCGTGGCGGAAGCCCGCTTTGAGGACGCGCGTATAACCGCCTGAACGGTCTTTATAGCGCTCACCGAAAACGTCGAAGAGTTTGCGAACGGCAGCTTCGTCACGAACCTTTGAGATCGCTTGACGACGAGCGTGCAGATCGCCGCGCTTCGCAAGTGTGATCAGCTTGTCCATGAACGGCTTCATCTCTTTCGCTTTGGGCAGAGTCGTGACGATCTGCTCATGCTCGATCAGAGAGGCTGCCATATTGGCAAACATCGCCTTCCGGTGAGAGGCTGTGCGGTTCAGCTTACGATGTGCGATGCCGTGGCGCATTTTAGTCTCCTTGCGTACCCTCTCGGGCAGACATTCCTATAAGTGGTCGTCGTATTTCTTGGCGAGCGCCTCGATGTCTTCTGGCGGCCAATCAGGCACATCCATACCGAGGTGTAGGCCCATTCCGGCCAAGACTTCTTTGATTTCGTTCAGCGACTTGCGCCCGAAGTTCGGCGTGCGGAGCATTTCCGCTTCGGACTTCTGGATCAGGTCACCAATGTAAACGATATTGTCGTTCTTCAAGCAGTTTGCAGAACGGACAGAAAGCTCAAGCTCGTCAACTTTCTTGAGCAGAACTGGGTTGAACCCAAGATCGCTTTCTTCGGTCTGGCTGGAGCTTTCAGATTCTGGCTCATCAAAGGTGATGAAGAGCTGAAGCTGATCCTGCATGATACGCGCCGCATAAGCGACCGCATCTTCTGGTGAGATCGAGCCATCTGTCTCAACTGTCAGGGTCAATTTGTCATAGTCGAGGACTGTTCCCTCACGGGTGTCTTCAACTTGATAGCCAACGCGGCGAACAGGTGAATAAATCGCATCAACCGGGATGAAGCCAATCGGCGCATCTTCCGGGCGGTTATCGGTAGCAGGCACATAGCCTTTACCGGTCGCGACGGTGAATTCCATGTGCAGGTTTGCACCATCATCGAGCGTACAAATCACGTGATCAGGATTGAGGATCTTCACGTCACCTGGCGTTTCGATTTGGCCAGCTTTGACCTCACCCTTGCCAGATGCTTTGAGGATCATGCGCTTTGGCGCATCAGAAACCATGTCCACGGCGACTTGCTTCAAGTTCAAGATGATCGTGGTGACATCTTCACGCACGCCTTGGATTGAAGAGAACTCGTGAACAACGCCGTCAATTTGAACGCCAGTGATCGCAGCGCCTTGCAGTGAGGACAGCAAGATGCGGCGCAGCGCGTTGCCCAAAGTCGTGCCGAAACCGCGCTCAAGCGGCTCAACAACAAGCTTTGCAACGCGGGTCGCATCACGGCCACCCTCAATAACTGGACGATTAGGGCGGATCAGCGCCTTCCAGTTACGGTCATTTACGATCATGTCTTCGGCTTCGGTCATGCTCAGCCTTTCTGCAAATTCAGATTAATAACGGACTATACGCGGCGACGCTTAGGTGGGCGGCAGCCATTGTGCGGGATCGGTGTAGTGTCACGGATCGCGGTGACAGTCAGACCTGCGGCCTGAAGCGCACGCAGCGCGCTCTCACGACCAGATCCTGGTCCGCGAACATTGACCTCAACTGTTTGAAGGCCGTGCTCCATCGCTTTCTTCGCTGCGTCTTCGGCGGCAACCTGAGCCGCATAAGGCGTAGACTTACGAGATCCTTTAAAGCCCATCGCGCCAGCAGAAGACCAAGAAATGGCATTCCCTTGCGCGTCTGAGATGGTGATCATCGTATTGTTGAAGCTTGAATTTACATGCACGACGCCGGAAGTGATATTCTTGCGAGCGCGGCGTGCAACGCGGGTTGTCTGACGGGCCATCTATCGAAGATCCTATTTCTTCTTGCCGGCAATCGGCTTGGCTGGGCCCTTACGGGTCCGAGCATTGGTGTGCGTGCGCTGGCCGCGAACCGGCAGGCGCTTACGATGACGAAGACCGCGATAGCAACCAAGGTCCATAAGACGTTTGATATTCATCGACACTTCACGGCGAAGGTCACCTTCTACCATATAGTCGCTATCAATCGTTTCACGGATTTTGATGACTTCTGCATCAGACAGATCTGCCACTCGGCGCTCTGGTGTGATGCCAATCTTCTCACAAATTTCGTCGGCTTTGGCTGCGCCAATGCCATGAATGTAACGCAGCGCGATTGGAACGCGCTTATTCGTCGGTATATTGACGCCTGCAATACGGGCCAAAGCCAGTCTCCTAATAGTTCAAAAAGAAAGTCGCAGTTCGCACAGCAAAAACACCGCTGCACGCTTGCAGACTCATCCTCTTAACGAAGTGCGTCGTTATAGACGCAACAATTACCACGTCAACCACTGAATCAGCGGTTCACGCAGCTTCAAACAGCCTCTTTCAAGGCCGCGTCGATTCCACCACTAACTTCATCGATTGACGCCATGCCGTCAACCTCACGCAGGATCCCGCGCTCAGCATAAATCGGCACCAAAGGCGCTGTGTCAGCATTGTACTTTTCAAGCCGAACCGAGAAGGTTTCAGGATTATCATCCTTGCGGCCCTGCTCTTCAAATCGCTTCGTGACCCGCGCCAGAAGCGCGGCCTCATCGACGACCAGCCGAATAACGCTATCGACTTTTTCGCCGCGGCTTTCGAGCAGATTGTCCAAGGCTTCTGCCTGGCCAACGGTTCGCGGGAATCCATCATAGATAAATCCAGCTGCACCTTTGTTCTGATCAAGCTGATCATCGATCAAAGCAATCACTATCTCGTCTGAAACGAGCGCGCCTGATTCGAGGATCGACTTCACTTTGTTTCCGAGCTCAGATCCGGACGCGACGGCGGCGCGAAGCATGTCCCCGGTTGAGAGCTGAATATAGCCGCGTTCTGCGACAAGTTTCTTGGCCTGCGTGCCTTTACCGGCCGCGGGCGGTCCAAACAGGATCAGATTCATTTTTTACGCTTGCCTCCCAACCGCGATTTCTTGATCAGACCCTCATATTGGTGGGCAATCAAGTGTGATTGTATCTGGGTCACCGTATCCATCGTGACCGAAACCACGATCAGCAGGCTGGTTCCGCCGATATAGAACGGAATGCCCGGCACATAGCGGCGCAGAATTTCCGGCATCAAACAGACGAAGACCAAGTAAATCGCACCAATCGTGGTGAGCCGTGTCAGCACATAATCGAAATAGGCAGCGGTGTTTTTACCAGGACGGATGCCGGGAACGAACCCGCCATATTTTCGCAAATTGTCGGCTGTCTCTTCCGGATTGAACATGATTGAGGTGTAGAAGAACGTAAAGAACGCCACGAGCACACCATAGGTGATGATATAGGTCCAGCTGCCTGGCGAGAAGGCTGTCGCCATCCAAGCCACGAACCCGCCATCTGCCGTCGCATCAGCGGCCACCGCAGTGTTTCCGCCGAGAATACCGACCGCGGTCAAAGGCAGCATTAGAATCGCAATCGCGAAGATTGGCGGGATAACGCCAGATGTGTTCAGCTTCAGCGGCATGAATGAGCTTTGGCCTTGAGCCGCTTGGTTGGCCGCTTGCTGGCGTTTCGGATACTGGATCAGAACCCGGCGCTGCGAACGCTCGATGAACACGATGAATACGGTCAGAGCGATAACTAGCGCCGCAACACCGACCACAAAGACGACATTGATCCCCTGCTCTCGCGAACCGCTAAACAGATTGAAGATCGCGCGCGGCATCTCCGCAATAATGCCGGCAAAGATGATCAGCGAGATGCCGTTACCGACGCCGCGAGCGGTAATCTGCTCACCCATCCACATCAGGAACATGGTGCCGCCCGTGAACGTGGTCACCGCGGTCAGCACGAAGAACCATTGAGGCATGCTGTCATAAGCCGCGCCTGACAGGCCCATCGAGATCCCGAAGCTCTGCACCACCGCGAAGGCGAGTGTCAGATAACGGGTATATTGGTTGATTTGTTTCCGGCCAGACTCGCCTTCTTTCTTCAGCTTCTCAAGCGAAGGCACTGAAGACGTCATCATTTGAATGATGATCGAGGCGGTGATGTAAGGCATCACGTTGAGCGCGAAGATACTCATCCGCTCAATCGCGCCGCCGGCAAACATATTCATATTGCCGAGCATGCCGCCTTCTTGGCTGGCAAACAGAGTCGCAAACTGATCCGGGTCAATCCCTGGCAGCGGGATATAGGTCCCGAGCCGGTACAAGAACAGCACAAACAAAGTGAACAGAATGCGGCTTTGCAGATCCTTCGCCTTCGCAAAGGTCCCGAAATTCATATTCCGCGCGAGTTGTTCAGCAGCAGTGGCCAAGGGGGACTCCTTCTCCCGGAAACGCGTTCGCCGCCAAGATTGGCGGCGAAAGCTGATTTGTGAAGACGTTTAGTGGAAAAAGCTAGTAAATTATTCTGCTTTTTCTGTCGGGACAGGTCCGGTCAAAGTGACCTTTCCGCCCGCCTTCTCGATCGCTTCGACCGCTGCTTTAGAGGCGCCAGTGACAGTGATTTTCACCTTTTTAGGCGCATCACCTTTGGCCAGCAGACGAACACCATCTTTCAACCGGCGAATAACGCCCGTTGCGACCAGGTCTTCTTCCGTGATCTCTTTTTTGACGTCCAGCTTCCCAGCTTCGATCGCCTTAGACAGAAGGCCAAGGTTCAGCCAAGCATGGTTTTTCGAGTTGCGGGCTGTGAAGCCGCGCTTTGGCAGACGCATATAGATCGGCATCTGGCCGCCCTCGAAGCCATTAATGGCTACACCTGAGCGAGACTTTTGACCTTTGACACCACGGCCACCGGTCTTGCCTTTGCCCGACCCAACGCCGCGACCAACACGGTGCCGCTTTTTGGTTGAGCCTTCTGCAGGAGAGAGTTCGTTGAGTTTCATTGTCTATCCCTCGACGACTTCAACAAGGTGAGACACCTTATTGATCATGCCGCGAACGGCAGGTGTATCTTCCAGCGTCCGGGTGCGGCCGATCTTATTCAGACCAAGGCCGACCAGTGTTTGACGCTGATCTGGCGCGCGACGGATCGGGCTACCGGTCTGGCGCACTGTGACGGTGGCTTTTGCTTTTGCCATTGGTCAGATCCTCTTTGCTTACGCGTCAGCCGCTTCGGCCATGCCAGCTTCAGACGCGCCATCGGTCCGACGACCGACAATGTCTTGAACTTTCAGGCCGCGCTTCGACGCAACAGAACGTGGGCTCGCCTGATTGACGAGGGCGTTAAAAGTCGCGCGAACCATGTTGTACGGGTTAGACGAGCCGATTGACTTGCCAACCACGTCCTGGATGCCGAGCACTTCCATAACCGCACGCATCGGACCACCGGCGATCACGCCAGTCCCGGGAGGCGCTGCGCGGAGGACGACTTTACCAGCGCCCCAACGGCCACGGCCATCATGGTGCAATGTGCGACCTTCACGAAGCGGCACGCGAACCATGTTGCGCTTTGCTTCTTCAGTGGCTTTGCGGATCGCTTCAGGCACTTCGCGGGCTTTACCCTTACCGAAGCCTGCGCGGCCCTTTTGATCGCCAACAACGACAAGCGCTGCGAAACCAAAATTCTTACCACCTTTAACGGTTTTGGCGACACGGTTGATACCGACGAGTTTGTCGACGAATTCGCTTTGCTCTTCGTCGCGATCTCTGCGGCGTCCGCGGCCTCGACCTCTTTCTTCAGCCATGGTGACTCTCCTAGAACTTCAGACCGCCCTCACGGGCGGCGTCTGCCAGGGCTTTCACCCGGCCATGGAACACATAACCACCGCGATCGAAGACAACATCTTCAATCCCGGCTTTCTTCGCGCGCTCAGCAACCACTTTGCCGACCTTTTCGGCCGCTTCCATGGTGCTGGTCGATTTCAGACCTTTGCGAACATCAGCTTCCAAAGTGGAGGCAGATGCCAAGGTCACACCCTGCTCATCATCAATGATTTGAGCAGAAATGTTTTTGCCAGACCGTGCCACGGACAAACGGGCTTTGCCTTCCGCAGTTTTGCGGAGCTTGGCACGGGAGCGTTGCTGGCGACGAAGGAATTTTTCGCGTGAGGACAACATGACTATTTCTTCTTGCCTTCCTTACGGCGGACGTATTCGCCCTGATAACGAACACCCTTGCCTTTATACGGCTCTGGGCGGCGGTAATTACGGATCTCAGCAGCGACCTGACCAACGACCTGTTTGTTCGGCCCAGAGATTTCGATCTCTGTTGGCTTCGCACATTTGATCTCGATGCCGTCTGGCGCCGTGTAGATCACGTCGTGGCTGAAGCCGAGGGCCAGCTTCAGGTCTTTGCCTTGCATTTGCGCACGATAACCAACGCCGACAAGTTCAAGCGTTTTCGTGAAGCCTTCAGCTGCGCCTTGAACCAAGTTTGCAGCGTTCGAGCGGGAAGTGCCCCACAACGTCCGTGCAGATGGATCAAGTGCTTGAGCAAAAGTCATCTTCTTGCGGCCTTTCTCGTCATTGAGGCGAATTTTTTCATTCGCCGCACTGACCAGATCGTCGCGCGGATTGATGCGCAATTCTGCACCTTCAAGCTCAGCCGAGATCACTTCAGGAAGCTCAAGCGAGAGCTCACCTTTCGGGCCTTTGGCTTTCACCAGCTGACCTTCGATCGTGACCGTCGTGCCTGACGGGACAGAAATCGGAAGTTTGCCAATACGAGACATATTAGTTCACCCTTCCCCTAGAATACGCGGCACAGAATCTCGCCGCCGACATTCTCGTTACGCGCAGTGTTGTCAGACATCACGCCTTTCGAGGTCGACAGGATCGAAATCCCAAGCCCATTACGAACCAGTGGAATGTCACTCTTAGAAGAGTAGACGCGCCGGCCTGGCTTCGAGACGCGACGGATCTCAGAGATCACCGGCGTGCCATCGAAATATTTAAGTTCAATCTCGAGATGCTTGTGACCGTCTTTTTCGATCTCAGCATACCCACGAATGTAACCCTCGCCTTGCAACACTTCGAGCACACGTGCCCGGAGCTTAGAGGCCGGTGTTACGACTTTATCCATCCCGCGCATTTGCGCGTTCCGAATGCGTGTCAGCATATCACCGAGGGGATCAGAAAACGACATTATATCCCTCCTTACCAGCTAGACTTGACGAGACCTGGGATCTTCCCGAGTGAGCCAAGCTCACGAAGGGCAATCCGAGACATCTTTAATTTGCGGTAGTAACCGCGCGGACGACCAGAGACTTCGCAACGATTACGCACCCGGTTCGGGGCGGAGTTGCGAGGAAGCTCAGCCAGTTTCAGACGCGCTTTAAAACGCTCTTCCAAAGGCAGATCTTCATTCAACGCGATCGCTTTAAGCTCTTCACGTTTGGCGGCATAACGCTCGACCAGACGCTTACGCTTATCGTTCCGCTCAACAGCACTCTTTTTAGCCATTACAGTCTTCCTCTAGTGCTAGTTTCTGAACGGGAAGCCGCACTGCGCGAGCAGGCTCTTGGCTTCTTCGTTCGAGTTGGCGGTGGTACAAACAATAATGTCCATACCGCGAATATCGTCGACATCGTCATAGTTGATCTCTGGGAACACGAGTTGTTCCTTGAGGCCCATGGCGAAATTGCCGCGTCCGTCAAAGCTCTTGCCGTTCAGACCGCGGAAGTCTTTCACGCGTGGCAGAGCAATATTGGTCAGACGGTCGAGGAATTCGAACATCTGATCACGACGCAGCGTGACTTTACAGCCGATCAGCATGTCTTCGCGAAGCTTAAAGCCGGCAATCGACTTACGCGCTTTGGTCGCGACAGGCTTCTGGCCTGCAATCTTTTCCATCTCAGCCAGCGCCGTCTTGATCTTCTTAGAGTCAGCAACAGCTTCGCCGACACCCATATTGATCACGACTTTGTCGAGCTTCGGAATTTGCATATCATTCGTGTAGCCGAACTCTTCTTTGAGCTTGGCACGAATTTGCTCATTATACTTCTTCTTGAGGCGAGGAGTGTAGTCTTTAGACATCTAGAGCCTCTCCTGAACGTTTGGCAAAGCGCGTCTTGCGGCCATGCTCATCAGTTTTAAACCCAACCCGTGTCGGCTTGCCGTCCCGTGGATCAAGCATCGCAACATTTGAAACGTGAATTGGCGCTTCAAATGAGTTGATACCGCCCTGAGGATTGGCCTGGCTTGGCTTCACGTGACGCTTCACAACGTTCACGCCGCGCACAACCACACGGTTCTCAGCTGGAATGACTTTCAACACTTCGCCCTCTGCGCCTTTATTACGGCCAGTGAGAACGATCACGCGGTCACCCTTTTTCACCTTCGCAGCCATAGCTACAGCACCTCCGGCGCCAGTGAGACGATCTTCATGTGGTTCTTGGCGCGCAGTTCGCGAGGAACAGGTCCAAAGATCCGTGTGCCGATCGGCTCATTGTTATTGTTGATCAGGACAGCCGCATTGGTGTCGAACCGGATGGTTGACCCGTCTGGGCGGTTAATGTCCTTAGCGACACGAACGACGACGGCACGACGCACGTCACCCTTCTTTACGCGGCCGGTCGGAATCGCTTCCTTGATCGAGACCACGATAACATCACCTACAGACGCGTAACGACGTCCGGCACCGCCCAGCACTTTAATGCACTGAACACGGCGGGCGCCAGAATTGTCCGCGACCCGTAGGTTGGACTGCATCTGAATCATGCGTCGCCTCCATCAGAGGAAATGACTTCCCAACGCTTCAGCTTCGAACGCGGCGGACACTCACGAATGGTGATTGTCTGACCTTCGACGGCAGCATTGTCTTCGTCATGTGCGTGGTAGCGCTTAGAGCGACGCACGGTTTTCTTTAGAAGCGGGTGGAGGAAACGACGCTCCACGCGCACGATCGCGGTCTTGTCCTGCTTGGTCGAGACCACTACGCCTTCCATAACACGTCTAGGCATATCTTACTCCTACGCCTCAGCGTCCGCGCGGGCCTGCTCGCGAAGCAGGGTCTGGACGCGAGCGATATCGCGACGGACGACCTTGATGCGGGCGGTCTTTTCCAACTGGCCAGTGGCCTGTTGAAAGCGGAGGTTGAACTGTTCCTTCTTCAGTTGCAGGAGGTCTTCCTTCAACTGATCCGGGCTCTTCGAACGGAAATCAGCAGCTTTAGCCATGCTTAAATTCCTTCAATCCGTCGGACGATTTTCGTGCGGATTGGCAGCTTAGCTGCGCCGAGGCGGAGCGCTTCCAGCGCAACCTCATCCGGAACACCGTCGATTTCAAACAAGATGCGACCAGGCTGAACCCGAGCGACCCAACGGTCGACAGAGCCTTTACCTTTACCCATCCGAACTTCGATTGGCTTGGCTGTGACCGGCGTATCTGGGAAGACACGGATCCAAACCTTACCTTGACGCTTCATCTCACGGGTAACGGCCCGACGAGTTGCTTCGATTTGGCGTGCGGTGACGCGCTCAGGCTCAAGAGCTTTGAGACCAAACGAGCCAAAAGCGATCGAATAGCCACCTTTTGCGGTGCCTTTGATCCGGCCTTTGAACGCCTTACGGTATTTTGTACGTTTCGGCTGACGCATCTCTTATGCTCCTGCCTGTGGGCCCGAAGCCGGACCACGCTGGTTGCCAGAGCGCGCACGTGACTCACCAGAAGTCTCTGCACGGCGATCACGAGCCATTGGATCATGCTCCATGATCTCGCCCTTATAGATCCAGATCTTGATGCCGATGATGCCGTAGGTGGTCAGCGCTTCGGCTGTGCCATAATCGATATCAGCGCGCAGCGTGTGCAGCGGCACAGATCCTTCAGAATACTGCTCAGTCCGAGCGATCTCAGCACCGCCAAGACGGCCAGAAACCATGATCTTCACACCTTCAGCGCCGAGACGCATGGTGTTTTGGATCGAACGCTTCATCGCCCGACGGAAAGATCCGCGACGTTCAAGCTGGCGAGCAATGTCTTCAGCAACCAAAGTTGCATCAAGCTCAGGCTTACGAATTTCAACCAGGTTCACACGAACCTCATCGTCGGTCATGTTTGACAGCTGACGACGCAGGCTTTCAATGTCTGCACCTTTCTTACCGATGACCAGACCTGGACGTGCGGTGTGAATGGTGACGAGGCATTTCTTGTGCGGACGCTCGATGATGATCCGAGAGATACCGGCCTGACCGAGACGCTTTTTGATATGCTTCTGGATCGCGAGGTCTTCGTGAAGAAGACGCCCGAAATCCGCGCTATCGGCATACCAGCGGCTGTCAGAGGTCCGGTTAATCCCGAGACGTAGACCGATTGGATTTACTTTCTGACCCATTATGCGGCCTCCGCTTCTTGCGACGTGTCACGCAGGACAACTGTCAGCTGCGAGAATGGCTTCATGACCCGAGCGGCACGACCACGGGCACGCGCGCGAATACGCTTCATGACCAGGTTTTTGCCGACATGGGCTTCGGCCACGACCAGGCTATCAATGTCCAGGTCGTGATTGTTTTCAGCATTAGCGACCGCGCTCTTCAAAAGCTTGCGAACGTCTGCTGCAGCGCGCTTACGAGAGAATTGCATCTCGTCGATCGCTTTTTGCACAGGCAAACCGCGGATCTGCTGCGCCAGCAGGTTCAGCTTTTGCGGGCTAGAACGATACATGCGCAGAACCGCGCGCGCTTCGTTTGAGGCCTGCTTTGGAGGATTCTTGGCTTGACCCATGACTATCTCCGCTTCGCTTTCTTATCCGCGCCGTGACCGTAATAGGTCCGGGTTGGAGCAAACTCACCAAGCTTGTGTCCGACCATTTCCTCATTGATGAGGACAGGGACAAACTTGTTGCCATTGTGAACCTGAAAATTCAGACCAACGAATTGCGGCAGGATGGTCGAACGACGTGACCAGGTCTTGATGACCTCACGACGTTCAGACGCTTGCGCCTTTTCGGCCTTCTTCAGGAGGTAGCCGTCGACAAACGGGCCTTTCCAGACGGAACGTGACATTCTCTACGTCTCCCTAGCGTTTCGCGTTACGGCGACGGATGATCAAACGATCCGAAGCCTGTTTCCGGCGGGTTTTTGGCCCGCGTGTTTTCTTACCCCAAGGCGTCACTGGGTGACGTCCACCGGAGGACTTACCTTCACCACCACCGTGCGGGTGATCGACCGGGTTCATAACCACGCCGCGAACGTGCGGACGCTTGCCTTTGTGGCGGTTACGGCCGGCTTTACCCATGACTTGGTTCATATTGTCTGGGTTAGACACGGCGCCGATTGTGGCGATGCACTGATCTGGAACCATGCGCAGCTCACCAGAGGTCAGCTTGATCTGTGCGTAACCAGAGTCGCGACCAACCAGCTGAGCGTAGCAGCCTGCAGAACGCACCATTTGCGCGCCTTTGAGAGGCTTCATCTCAATATTGTGGATGATCGTACCAACTGGGATATTCTTCAGAGGAAGAACGTTCCCTGGCTTAATGTCAGCGGTCTTAGAAGAGATCACCGTGTCGCCAACTGCGAGACGCTGCGGTGCAAGAATGTAAGACAGCTCGCCATCTTCATACTTGATCAGCGCGATAAACGCAGTGCGGTTCGGATCATATTCAAGACGCTCAACCGTTGCCGGCACGTCCCACTTGTTCCGCTTGAAATCGATTTTACGATAAAGACGCTTTGCAGCCCCGCCTTTGTGGCGCGCTGTCATGCGACCCTTATTGTTACGACCACCGGTCTTGGTCAGACCTTCGGTGAGCATTTTCACCGGACGGCCTTTGTGCAGCTCAGAGCGGTCAACGAGGACCAGCTGGCGACGACCGGGTGAAGTAGGTTTGTATGTCTTTAAAGCCATCTAAATCTCCTACAGGCCCGTCGTGATGTCGACAGACTGGCCGTCTTTCAGAGTCACGATCGCCTTTTTGAAATCAGACCGACGGCCGAGCGTTCCGCGGAAGCGCTTGGTCTTACCCTTCACCAGGATCGTGTTGACCTTAGTGACATCGACTTTGAACAGGTTCTCAACCGCTTCTTTGATGTCTGGCTTGGTGGCAGTCAGCGGAACACGAAAGATGATCTTGTTCTCTTCAGCAACCAGCGTCGACTTCTCCGTAATGATCGGAGACAGAAGCGTGTCATAATTGTGAGGCTTGATATCAGCCATGGATTAAGCCTCCGCTTTTGCGCCATTGAAGCGCGCATCGATGCTTTCCAACGCATCTTTGGTCAGGACCAAAGTCTTGCGGCGAAGCACATCATAAACATTGAGACCAGCAGCTGGCAGAACGTCCACATTTGGAATGTTCTGAGCGGCCTTGGCGAAATTCGCGTCGAGCTCAGCACCGCCAATGATCAGCGCATTCGACAGACCAAGCTTGGTGAGCTTTGCAGACAGATCTTTGGTTTTCGCTTCTTTCAGCTCTGCTTTGTCGAGCACCAGGACGGCATCAGCCTTGACCTTAGACGACAGGGCGTGAGCGAGGGCCATTTTGCGGACCTTTTTTGGCAGCGCGTGCGCGTGGCTACGAACGCGCGGGCCGTGCGCAACCGCACCACCAACAAAGATGTTCGCATTCTTAGAGCCGTGACGTGCGCCACCTGAGCCCTTTTGGCGAATATATTTCTTGGTTGTGACAGAAACGTCGGCGCGCTCCTGGGTCTTGTGAGTCCCAGCTTGGCGCTTGGCGAGCTGATAGCGAACCATACGCTGAATGACGTCGCCGCGGATCTCTTCGATCCCGAACACCGCATCATCAACAGTCGCTTTTCCAGCCGCTTTGCCTTCAAGAGTTTTGACGGAGAGTTCCATTATTCAGCACCCTCTTTCAGAAGTTTCTTCAGCAGGTCTTGGTCGACTTTCGCGCGCGGCTGACCGCCTGCGAGAATGTCTTTAGCCTGACCGACCCAATCTTCGTTGGCCGCATCTTCTGCGACACCAAGCTCTTCGAGAAGCGCAGCACGCTCATCATCAGCCATTGCCACGAAACCAGAAAGCGTGCCGAGGCCTTTTTCTTTCAGAGCTTCTTCAGTCTTAGGACCAATGCCATCGACCAGAACGATATTGTCAGCAGCAGTGCCTTCAATCTTCACGTCAGCAGCTGGCGCAGCACCCTTTGCCGGGGCCTTGAAAGAGCCTTCCGCTGGTGCGTCGGCGTGGATCGCCTTCTTCACCGCGTCGCGGATCTCAACATAAGAGCCTTCTGCGCCAGGGATCGCGCCTTTGATCAGAACCAGGCCGCGCTCAACATCTGTGCGCACGATTTCGAGGTTCTGAACCGTCTTACGGTCGACACCATAATGGCCGGCCATTTTCTTGCCCTTGAAGACCCGACCTGGATCTTGGCACTGACCTGTCGAACCGTGCGAACGGTGAGAGATAGACACACCGTGCGTGGCGCGAAGACCACCAAAGTTCCAGCGCTTCATCGCACCGGCAAAACCTTTACCGATGGAAACGCCAGCGACGTCGACTTTTTGACCAGGAACAAAATGATCGGCCTGAACTTCAGCGCCGATCTCTGGCAGAGTGATGTCAGATTTGACACGGAACTCTGAAACTTTTGCTTTAGGTGCGACACCCGCTTTAGCGAATTGCTCACGCTGGGCTTTCGCCGTGCGCTTTGCTTTCTTTTCGCCAGCACCCATCACGACAGCGGTATAGCCATCGGTGCGCTTGACCTGGCCACCTTTTTTGGTGGTCACGTCGCGCTCATCTTCGGTGCGGAGGCCGACAACCTGACAGCCATCTAGCGCTAGCACAGTGACCGGCACGTGGCGGCCCTCTTCGCTAAATACACGTGTCATGCCCAGTTTACGGGCGAGCACGCCAGAACGTTGAGCTGGAAGCGCCATTAGCGTGCTCCCTCAAGTTTAATCTCGATACCAACGCCAGCCGACAGATCGAGCTTCATCAGCGCGTCGACGGTTTGTGGGGTCGGGTCAACAATGTCGAGAATACGCTTGTGCGTACGGATCTCGAATTGCTCACGAGACTTTTTGTTGACGTGTGGAGACCGGTTGACTGTGAAACGCTCTTTGCGGGTCGGCAGTGGGATAGGCCCACGTACTTCTGCGCCAGTGCGCTTGGCAGTCGAAACGATTTCGCGTGCCGACAAATCGAGCGCGCGGTGATCGAAGGCTTTCAGCCGGATCCTGATATTCTGTTTTTCCATCCTGCGATGTCCGTTCACGTAAAAACCACACATCTAGGCAGCACAGCTCTCTGAGCGCCGAGATACGAGGAAATCCAGTTGTTCGTTTCGGTTGCCAGCGTTTGCCGATTTTCGGCACAGCCTGACTTGCGAATGGTGGCCAATACGGGAATCAATCGCCCGCGTCAACAGGCCGGTGTGTAGATTCTGTGACGGGGCTGAAATCTCAACAAAACCCGCCCCTGTCGCCCGATCATCCGGAGCGCGTCGAGCGGCTGAAATCGATCCGATCAGACTCGCTTTAACCGATCATTTGGCGGATCTGAATATAGGCCTAAAATAAGCCTAAGCAATCGGGAGACACGGCATGCAACGAATGATCGACACACCCACGGGGCAGCTCTCTGTACATGTGGAAGGGTCCGGCCCGCTCATTCTGTGTGTGCATGGCTGGCCCGAGCATTCTTGGTCCTGGCGCCATCAAGTCGCGTACTTCTCTAAGCAAGGCTATACCGTCGCCGCCATGGATGTCCGCGGCTATGGTGACAGCGCCGCCCCGGCAGAGATCGAGCCATACGCGCTAAAGAACCTGGCCGCCGACACGGCCGCGGTGATTGATGCTTTAGGCGACGAGCCCGCTATCTTGTTCGGCCATGATTGGGGCGCGCCAATCACCTATTCCACCGCTCTGCTCTATCCGGAAAAAGTCCGCGCCGTTGCCGGGATGAGCGTGACCTATACGCCCGCCTCCGACGTCTCATTGCTGGATCTGATGAAAATGGTCCATGCTGGCAAGTTCTTTTACATGGTTTATTTCCAGGCCGAAGGCGTTCCCGAAGCCGAATTTGGCGCCGATCCACGCGCCGCTCTGCGCAAAATCTATTACAGCATTTCTGGCGAGTCTCTTGCCGACGGCCTGACCCTGGAAAAGCCTGAAGACGCGAAAATGTTGGACGGCCTAATCGATCCCGATCCCTTCCCCGCCTGGCTGACCGAGAAGGATCTCGACATCTATGTGGAGGCTTTCGCCAAGTCAGGCTGGCATGGCCCGTTCAACCGCTATCGCGCGCTCGATCTCGATCACAAATATTCCGAACCGGTACGCGGCAAAAATCTCTCCATGCCGACGTGCTTCATTGGCGGTGAAAAAGATCCGGTGCGGAATTTTGTGCCAGGCGTCGATATTTATGAAATGGCCGGCGCCGCCTGTGACGATTTCCGAGGCACCACGATCGTTCCAGGCGTCGGACATTGGGTCCAACAAGAAGCGCCCGAAGCCACCAACGCCGCCTTAGACAAATTCTTGGCCGATCTGTAGCCCACCCCCAAAAATAAAAAAATCTTTTGTAAGAAACCTGATTGCCCTCAGACTAAAAGGGTATGAAGCCTAATCCGTCTGTAAATCAGCTTTATCTCGAAGCCGCGGACACGTTCGCTTACGCCATGCAACGCTTGGCGCGCGCAACTGAAGCGCATCAGGAGCGCCGTCGGGATTTGCTGCAAGACATGCATTTCCAGCTTTGGAAAAGTCTCGCGGCTTTTGACGGTCGGTGCACGCTGAAAACATGGGTCTACCGCGTGATTCACAATACCGCGGCGAGCCATGTCCATCGCGAGGCCCGTCAATCCGCAGAGCGGGTCGACCTGCAAGAGGCGGAGAATGTACCAGATTTAAGCAATCTCGCTCTGATGGTTGAGCGCGATGATGCTCTGGCCAGGCTTCATGACTGGATCCGCAAACTCAAGACTTCGGACCGGCAGATCCTGACGCTCTATTTAGAGGATCTCAGTGCCGCCGAAATCTCCGACATTACCGGGTTCAAAACCGGCGCGATTGCGACCCGCATTTCGCGCCTCAAAAGCAAACTGGCTCAAGACTTCAAGGAGACATCGCAATGACCGACCATGATCCTCTCCGTGATCTTTGGGCGTCTGACCAAGGAGACAAATTCACCATGTCGATTTCTGACCTAACCGCTCGTTCTGATCACTTTCAATCGCGGATCAAGCGCCGCAACCTGATCGAATATCTTGCCGCCATCATCGTGATAGCCGCCTTTGGCTGGATCGCGGCGGCTGCCCCGGTCTGGTCGGTTCGCATCGGCGCCATCCTGATCATGGCGGCCGCCGTCTATATTAGCTGGAAACTCCACCAAATTGGCTCCGCCGACACCCCGCCGCATGCCACATCCGCCCAGACGCTCGCCAATCATCATCGCGATGAATTGGTTCGCCAGCGCGATGCGCTAAAGTCGGTGTGGCGCTGGTATTTGCTGCCTTTCGTTCCCGGCATGATCGTGTTCTCGATCGGCACTGCGCTGGAATCGGCTGCCGCTTCTGGAGCTCCGGTCTGGCTGTCACTCGCCATTTCGTCGGTCAGCCTCGGGATCATCGCGGCGGTGTTTTACGGCATCTATGCGCTCAACGCCCACGCCGCGAAAAAACTCGATGCCGAGATTGATGCGCTAGAAGCGGTGATGGAGACCTAAGGAAAAACTGGCACGGGCGCCAGGACTCGAACCCGGGACCCTCGGTTTTGGAGACCGATGCTCTACCAACTGAGCTACACCCGTCCAGTGGCGCCTAAATGCCTCATGCCGATCAGAGATGCAATGGCCGAGCACAGGAAATCCACCTTTCAGACGGTTCAGAAGCATGTTTGACTGACTGCAAACCAGGAGGATCCATAATGGCCCGCATTTCCTATGCCGACGAGACCGCGTTTGACGACAAAACCAAACATCTGATCGGCCAATTGGCGCCGCTAAATATCTTCAAAATGATGGCGCATGCCCCTGGCCTGCTCCGGCCCTTTGTCGATCTTGGCGGCGCTTTCTTGTTTGAAGGCAAACTCGATCCCGTCACCCGCGAATGCGCAATCTTGCGGGTCGGCTATCTCTCAAAGGCGGGCTATGAGACCGCGCAGCACGAAAAAATCGGGCTCGATCTTGGCATGACCGAAGGCTTGTTCGACGCCTTACGAGCTGGACCGAACGCGGCGGGCTTTACCGAGGAACAACAGCTCGCGGTCGCTTATGTCGACGATCTCGTCGCGAATGTGAAAGCCGGAGACGCCACCTTTGCGCCGGCCTTAGCGCATTTCGGCGCCGAGCAACTCCAAGAGCTCACCCTGGTGACCGGCTATTATATGATGGTGTGCCGGTTCTTAGAAACGTTCGAAGTCGATATTGAAGCGGGCGGCGCGCGCGGCCTGGATGTAAACTAGCGCTGCCCGCGTCCCCAACAAAAAACCCCGCAGCTTTTGCTGCGGGGTTTCTTTAATTTGAAGTGTGGTTGTGTCTCTTATTTAGAGACAGAGGCCACAACACCCGCGCCGACTGTGCGGCCACCTTCGCGGATCGCGAAGCGCAGGCCTTGGTCCATGGCGATTGGCTGGATCAGCTCAACGCTCATTTTCACATTGTCGCCTGGCAGAACCATTTCTTTGTCCGCTGGCAGCGTCACAACACCGGTAACGTCTGTTGTACGGAAGTAGAATTGTGGACGATAATTGGTGAAGAATGGCGTGTGACGGCCACCTTCTTCTTTCGTCAGAATATAGGCTTCTGCTTCGAACGTTGTGTGCGGGGTGATTGAACCCGGCTTACAAAGAACCTGACCACGCTCAACACCTTCACGGTCGATCCCGCGGATCAGAGCACCAATATTGTCGCCGGCTTGACCTTGGTCGAGCAGCTTACGGAACATTTCAACACCGGTCACAGTGGTTTTCTGTGTGTCACGGATACCAACAATCTCGACTTCTTCGCCAACTTTGACGATGCCTGTCTCAACCGGCCGGTGACAACCGTACCACGACCAGAGATTGAGAACACGTCTTCCACTGGCATCAGGAAGTCCTGATCAATCGGGCGATCTGGCGTTGGGATATAGTCATCCACAGCCGCCATCAGTTCGATGATCTTGTCTTTACCGATATTGTCGTCACGACCTTCAACCGCCGCAAGCGCAGAACCAGCAATGATCGGAATATCGTCGCCTGGGAATTCGTAAGAGCTCAGAAGCTCACGGATTTCCATTTCGACGAGCTCGAGCAGCTCTTCATCGTCAACCTGGTCAACTTTGTTCATGAACACTGTCAGCGCTGGAACACCAACCTGACGGGCAAGCAGGATGTGCTCACGAGTCTGTGGCATTGGGCCGTCAGCAGCGTTCACAACCAGGATCGCGCCGTCCATTTGCGCCGCACCGGTGATCATGTTTTTCACATAGTCAGCGTGTCCAGGGCAATCGACGTGTGCGTAGTGACGGTTTTCCGTCTCATACTCAACGTGAGCGGTATTGATGGTAATCCCGCGCGCTTTTTCTTCTGGCGCAGAATCGATGTCCTCATAAGAGCGCTTCTCAGCACCCGTAACATCAGCCAGCACCATTGTGATCGCTGCGGTTAGCGTTGTCTTACCGTGGTCCACGTGTCCAATCGTGCCGATGTTCACGTGCGGTTTTGTACGCTCAAACTTCTCTTTGGCCATTATACTCTCCTGTACTTACAGCCTGAATTCAAAACTCGTTCAAAGGGCCCTTTGGGTGATCGCCAGGCCGGTCTTTGGATCGATCGCTAGCCCGCCAGCTCCTGGGTAATCTTTTGGGCCTCTGCCTTTGGGACTTCAGAATAGTGGTCGAACTGCATGGTGAACTGTCCGCGTCCTTGCGACATGCCGCGCAGATCGCCAACATAACCGAACATGTTGACCAGTGGGACGAAAGCATTGATCGCCGTCACATTGCCGCGTGGCTCAGAGCCTTGGATCTGACCACGACGCGAGTTCAGGTCACCAATGACGTCGCCCATATAGTCTTCAGGTGTGACGACTTCAACTTTCATCATCGGTTCCATCAAGCGTGGATCACCTTCTGATTTCAGCTCACGGAACGCGGCACGGGCAGCGATTTCAAACGCCAGAACGCTTGAGTCGACATCGTGGTATGCACCATCTGTCAGCGTCGCTTTGAAGTCAGTCACTGGGTAACCAGCAAGCAGACCGTTTTCTTTCGCCATGCCGAGACCTTTTTCGACACCTGGAATGAATTCTTTCGGGACGTTACCGCCAACAATCTTGCTCTCGAACTGGAAGCCAGAACCGGCTTCAAGTGGTTCAAACGTGATTTTCACGCGCGCAAACTGACCAGAACCACCAGACTGTTTCTTGTGCGTGTAATCGATTTCAGCTTCACGGCCGATCGCTTCACGGTAAGCCACTTTCGGCTGACCGATATTCGCTTCGACTTTAAATTCGCGCTTCAGACGATCGACGAGAATGTCGAGGTGAAGCTCGCCCATACCCTTCATGATGGTCTGACCAGATTCCATGTCAGTCTCGACTTGGAAGCTTGGATCTTCCGCCGCGAGGCGCTGCAGACCAACAGACATCTTCTCTTGGTCAGCCTTAGACTTAGGCTCAACCGCGATCTCAATCACTGGATCTGGGAAGGTCATTGTTTCGAGCACAACTGGGTCATTCTTCGCACACAGCGTGTCACCGGTTGTTGTCGCTTTCAGACCTGCCAGAGCGATAATGTCGCCAGCATAGGCTTCTTCGATTTCTTCACGATTGTTCGAGTGCATCATCATCATCCGACCGATGCGCTCTTGCTTATCCTTAGTGGAGTTCAGCATAGAGCCGCCTTTGGTCATGACACCTGAATAGATGCGAACAAAAGTCAGCGAGCCCACGAATGGGTCATTCATGATTTTAAAGGCGAGGCCAGCAAATGGCTGCTCGTCGTCTGCAGAGCGAGCAATGTCACGCGTCTCAGTGTCGTCGCCCGGCTTAAAGCCCATATAGGCAGGCACATCGAGCGGGCTCGGCAGGTAATCAAGCACCGCGTTCAACATTGGCTGAACGCCTTTGTTTTTAAACGCAGAACCCGCGATCACAGGCACAAAGGCCATTTCCAGCGTACCCTTACGGATCAGCTCACGCAGCTTTTCTTGGCTTGGCTCTTCGCCTTCCAAATAAGCTTCCATAGCTTCTTCGTCGAGCTCAACAGCAAGCTCAACCATTTCCGCACGCATTTCTTCGGCTTTGGCTTTCAGTTCGTCACGAACTTCACGCAATTCCCAAGTCGCGCCGAGATCTTCACCCGCCCAAACCCATTCTTTCATGGTGATCAGGTCGACGTGGCCTTCAAGCTCGTTCTCAGCGCCGATTGGCAGCTGAACTGGCAGAGGCTGTGAGCCTGTACGGTCTTTGATCATCTCAACACAGTTGAAGAAGTCAGCACCGATCTTGTCCATTTTATTGACGAATACGATGCGCGGCACGTGATAGCGGTCAGCCTGACGCCAAACTGTTTCCGTCTGCGGCTCGACACCAGCGTTTGCGTCCAGAACACAAACTGCGCCATCGAGAACCGCCAAAGAGCGCTCAACTTCAATTGTGAAGTCAACGTGTCCTGGGGTGTCGATGATGTTCAGGCGGTGCTTTTCAGTCTGAGCCGTTTGGCCGTCTTCTGTGCGCTCCCAGAACGTGGTGGTCGCCGCAGAGGTGATCGTGATGCCACGCTCTTGCTCTTGCTCCATCCAGTCCATGGTCGCAGCGCCATCATGCACTTCGCCGATTTTGTGCGACTTACCTGTGTAGTACAGAATGCGTTCAGACGTCGTGGTCTTACCAGCATCAATGTGCGCCATAATACCAAAGTTACGATAGCGCTCCAGCGGATATTCGCGGGCCATGGGCTTTACCTTCGTAGTTGTGTTCCGGGAGGAAACGGAAGCTCTTTAAGTGAAATCTACCAACGATAGTGCGAGAACGCGCGGTTGGCTTCCGCCATCTTGTGCGTATCTTCGCGCTTCTTGACCGCGTTGCCGCGTCCTTGAGAAGCGTCCATGAGCTCTCCAGCGAGGCGCTCACGCATGGTGTTTTCGTTGCGGCTGCCAGCAGCGGCAGCAAGCCAGCGAATGGCAAGCGCTTGACGACGTTCTGGGCGAACCTCAACAGGCACCTGATAAGTCGCACCACCAACCCGGCGAGAACGAACTTCAACAGCTGGTGAAATAGCTTCCAGCGCTTCGTGGAAAACCTCGACTGGGTCTTTCTTAGCGCGGGACTCAACCAGGTCGAGCGCGCCATAGACGATACGCTCAGCAGTCGACTTTTTGCCGTCCTGCATGATCTGGTTCATGAATTTTGAAAGGACAACGTCCTTAAACTTTGGATCAGGCAGAACCTGACGCTTCTCTGCGCGGTGACGACGAGACATACGATAGCCCTCCCTTATTTCGGCTTCTTAACGCCGTAATGCGAACGGCGCTGTTTACGATCTTTCACGCCCTGGGTATCCAGAACGCCGCGCAGGATGTGGTAACGCACACCTGGCAAGTCTTTCACACGACCACCGCGGATCAGAACAACAGAGTGCTCCTGCAGGTTGTGGCCTTCACCTGGAATATAGCAAAGCGATTCAAACCCAGTCGTCAGGCGGACCTTCGCCACTTTCCGGAGCGCCGAGTTCGGCTTCTTCGGAGTGGTCGTATAAACACGGGTGCAAACACCGCGACGTTGTGGGTTGCCCTTAAGGGCTGGCGTTTTGGAGCGCTGCGGCTTTGGTTTGCGCGGCTTCCGGATAAGCTGTTGAATCGTCGGCATAGGGGCCTTGATACTCTCTAGTTTCGTGGCCCCTGTCGGACCAATTTCAGGTGAGACGCAAGACGGGCCGTGAGTTCCCTGCCCTGCATCCGCTCAATTTCGAGTGTGCGCCAAACTGATAACCCCCAAAAGGATTACCGGGCAGACCCAAAGGGACTGCCCAGCTAGCATGTCGCGCGTGTTACTGCCCCGCGCTGGCCACGTCAAGCCTTGGCGGCAGAGCTTTCAGCAATAAGCTCCGCCGCCAAGCTTAATTCGATTTTACTCAGCCGCTTCAGGCGCTGGGAGAGACGCAGCCGCCTCTTTCGCAGCCGCTTCGCGTTTGTTGCGAAGCTGATTGTCGCGCTGGGCTGCGACTTTGCGCATTTCGCGCATTCCGCCGCCTGTCCCGGCCGGGATGAGACGCCCAACAATGACGTTCTCTTTCAGGCCTTCGAGCGTATCGACTTTGCCTTGCAGCGCCGCTTCGGTCAGCACGCGAGTCGTTTCTTGGAACGAGGCGGCTGAGATGAAGCTGCGGGTCTGCAGCGAAGCTTTGGTGATCCCGAGCAGAACCGGAACACCTGTGGCTTCACGCTGGTCAGCTTTCTTAGACTTGCGCACAGCGGCATTGGCTTCTTCAAGCTCAAGACCGTCAACATGCTCGCCTTTGATCAGCGTGGTTGTGCCGGCATCGGTGATTTCGAATTTCTGCAGCATCTGACGGACAATCACTTCGATGTGCTTGTCATTGATCGGCACGCCTTGCAGACGATAAACCTTCTGCACTTCGTCGACGAGATAATCCGCGAGGGCCTCGATGCCGAGCGTTGCAAGAATGTCCTGCGGCGCTGGGTTGCCGTCGATGATATAATCACCGCGCTTCACATAATCACCGTCTTGAACGTCGAGACGACGCGCTTTCGGGACCAGGAATTCGATCGCATCCTTGCCTTCTTCATCCGGCACAATCGCGATCTTACGCTTCTGCTTATATTCGCGAACGAACTGAATACGGCCATCCATCTCGGCGATCACAGCGTGATCTTTCGGACGGCGGGCTTCGAACAATTCGGCCACACGTGGCAGACCACCAGTAATATCTTTGGTCTTCGCGCCGCCAGTTGCGACACGCGCCATTGATTCACCGACTTTGATCGTGTCGCCATCTTCCATGGACAGAATGGCCCCTGGTGACAGCATGTAGCGAGCTTCGTTGCCGTTTGGCAGCGCCAGCGCTTCGCCTTTATCATTCACAATCATGATCGATGGACGCAGATCTGCGCCTTTCGACCCACGACCATCAATGATCACGCGAGACGAAATACCGGTTGCTTCGTCAGTCTCATCACGAGCGGTCAGACCGTCGACGATATCGACCAGACGAATCGTACCTTCGACTTCAGAGATCATTGGCTGGGCAAATGGATCCCAGTCCGCGATCTTGTCGCCAGGCTTGACCTTCTTCTTGTCTTTGACAGACAGCGCGGTGCCGTAAGTTGGCTTGAAGGTCTGGCGGGTGCGTCCGTCAGCATCTTCAATCGAGACAACCATGTGACGACCAGTAACGATCAGTTGTCCGTCTTCACGGGTCACGAAAGTTGGGTTTTCGAACTTAATCTTACCCTCAACCTGCGCTTCAGCAGAGCTTTCCTCGGCCACCGATGCGGCGCCACCAATGTGGAAGGTCCGCATGGTCAGCTGAGTACCTGGCTCACCAATTGACTGCGCGGCGATAACACCGACCGCTTCGCCTTTGTTGACGACTGTGCCTCGTGCGAGGTCACGGCCATAACAAGACACACAAACACCGATCTTGGTTTCACAGGTCAGCGGCGAGCGCACTTTGATCCGGTCAACGCCGGCATCTTCGATTTTGCGCGCCAACACTTCGTCAATGTGCGTGTTCGCAGGCGCGACCAGCTCATCAGATTTCGGTGCTTTGACGTCTTCGCCCGTAACCCGGCCAAGGATGCGCTCGCTCAGCGAGACAACCACATCAGCGCCTTCCATGACGGCAGACAGTTCGATGCCCTGATCCGTACCGCAATCGTCTTCCGTGACGATACAGTCCTGAGCCACGTCAACGAGACGACGGGTCAGGTAGCCAGAGTTCGCGGTTTTAAGCGCGGTATCGGCGAGGCCCTTACGCGCACCGTGGGTCGAGTTAAAGTACTCTTGAACGGTGAGACCTTCTTTAAAGTTCGAGATGATTGGCGTCTCGATGATTGAGCCATCCGGACGGGCCATCAGGCCGCGCATACCCGCCAGCTGTTTCATCTGGTTCTTAGAACCACGCGCCCCAGAGTGAGCCATCATAAAGACCGAGTTGGTCTCTTCGAGGCGTCCGGTTTTCTTATCGGTTGCAGCTTCACCCGCTGCGTCCATCATCGCGTCCGCGACTTTGTCAGTACAGGTCGACCAAGCGTCGACAACTTTGTTGTACTTCTCGCCGCGTGTGATCAGACCGTCAGCATATTGACGCTCATACTCAGACACTTGCTCTTTGGTTTGCTCGACGAGCTTCACTTTGGCGGCAGGGATTTTCATATCGTCCTTACCGAACGAAATACCGGCTTTCGCCGCTTCCCGGAAACCAAGCGCCATCAAGCGGTCAGCAAAGATGACAGTCGCCTTCTGACCACAGTGACGGTAAACTTCGTCGATCAGTTTCCCGATATTCTTCTTCACCATCACATCGCTGAGCAGCTGCTCAGGGTCGATTTTGTGGTGACGTGGGAAGATGTCTGAAATCATGTAACGACCCGGAGTCGTTTCGATGATTTTCGACAGATCGTCGCCATTCTCGTCTTTGGTGTGATACATCGCTTTGATCTTGGCGTGCATCGCAAGCTTGCCAGATCCGAGCGCGTGCTCAAGCTCAGCCATATCAGAAATGACCATGCCTTCGCCCTGCTCGTGCGGCTTATCGAGCGAGAGGTAGTAAAGCCCCAGAACGATATCCTGAGACGGAACGATGATTGGCTTACCATTGGCTGGCGACAGGATGTTGTTCGTCGACATCATCAAGACGCGGGCTTCCAATTGAGCCTCAAGGCTCAGCGGCACGTGCACCGCCATTTGGTCACCGTCAAAGTCAGCATTAAACGCCGCACATACGAGCGGGTGCAGCTGGATCGCTTTGCCTTCGATCAGCTTCGGCTCAAACGCTTGGATGCCGAGACGGTGAAGCGTTGGCGCGCGGTTCAACAGGACCGGGTGCTCACGGATAACTTCTTCGAGAATATCCCAAACTTCAGGCTTCTCTTTTTCCACGAGCTTCTTCGCGGCTTTGACTGTACCAGCCAGGCCTTTTGCGTCGAGACGGGCATAGATGAAAGGCTTGAACAGTTCGAGCGCCATCTTTTTCGGAAGACCACACTCGTGCAGTTTCATGGTTGGACCAACCACGATGACCGAACGACCAGAATAGTCGACCCGCTTCCCGAGCAGGTTCTGACGGAACCGGCCATGCTTCCCTTTCAGCATGTCTGAAAGGGATTTCAGCGGACGCTTATTGGTGCCAGTAATCGTCCGACCACGACGGCCATTGTCGAACAGAGCGTCGACAGATTCTTGCAGCATCCGCTTCTCGTTACGGATGATGATGTCTGGCGCACGCAGCTCCATCAGGCGCTTCAAACGGTTATTCCGGTTGATCACGCGGCGATAGAGATCGTTCAGATCGGAAGTCGCAAAGCGGCCACCGTCCAGCGGCACCAGTGGGCGCAGATCTGGCGGGATCACTGGCACGACATTGAGGATCATCCACTCTGGCTTGGCACCAGAAGCGAGGAAGGCCTCAACGACTTTCAGACGCTTAGAATATTTTTTGGTCTTCAGCTCAGACGTCGACTCCGCGAGGTCTTCGCGCAGCTGATCAGCAAGCAGATCAAGGTCGAGCCCTTCGAGGATCTCTTTGACCGCTTCCGCACCGATCATCGCGGTGAAGGCGTCTTCGCCGTGCTCGTCCTGAAGATCCATATACTCTTCTTCAGTGAGCATCTGCTTTGGCTCGAGCGGTGTCAGACCAGGTTCAGTGACGACATAGCTCTCAAAGTACAGCACACGCTCGACGTCTTTCAACGTCATGTCGAGCAATGTAGCGATCCGGGATGGCAGGGATTTCAGGAACCAGATGTGAGCTACCGGCGAGGCCAGCTCAATGTGTCCCATACGCTCACGGCGCACTTTTGCGAGCGTGACTTCCACGCCGCATTTCTCACAGATAATGCCGCGATATTTGATCCGCTTATATTTCCCGCAAAGACACTCATAGTCTTTGATCGGTCCGAAGATCCGCGCACAGAACAGGCCGTCGCGCTCAGGCTTGAACGTCCGGTAATTGATCGTCTCTGGCTTTTTGATTTCACCGGATGACCAGCCGCGGATTTTCTCCGGGCTCGCAATCGTAATCCGGATCGCATCAAAAGTCGGGACTTCTTCTTTTTGTCTGTAAATGCTGGCTACATCTTGGCGCATATGTTTCCACTCCTTGGGAGGGTTTGGTCGGCTTCCTCGCCGAAAATCCGACCTTTTGAACCTGTTTACTCTACTACCCTGAATTCAAGGCGCGACGGCTATTCAGCCGCCACGTTTGAGTCTCCGTCATTGTCTCCGATCAGCTCGACATTCAGGCCGAGTGACCGCATCTCTTTGATCAATACGTTGAAGCTTTCCGGGATACCGGCTTCGAACGTATCATCGCCGCGAACAATGGCTTCGTACACTTTCGCACGCCCCGCGGTGTCATCCGACTTAACCGTGAGCATTTCCTGCAATGTGTACGCCGCGCCATAGGCCTCAAGGGCCCAGACTTCCATCTCACCGAAGCGCTGACCACCGAACTGGGCTTTACCGCCGAGAGGCTGCTGGGTGACCAGAGAGTATGGTCCGGTTGAACGGGCGTGGATCTTCTCGTCGACCAGGTGGTGCAGTTTGAGAAGATACTTGTATCCGACTGTGACAGGGCGTTTGAACTGTTCACCGGTCCGGCCGTCAAACACGACAGACTGACCTGAACCATCCAGACCCGCACGCTCCAGCATCTCAACAATGTCTGGCTCACGCGCACCGTCAAAGACCGGCGTCGCGAACGGAACACCTTTGTGCAGGTTGCCCGCCAGCTCGACCAGATCCTCTTCCGATTCCGGAAGCGGCTCGTCATTGCCATAGACTTTTTGAAGCGTGTCTTTGAGCTGTTTCACGTCATTATTGGCGCGCCACTCTTCGAGCGATTCTGTCACCAGCTTACCAAGACCGGCAGCCGCCCAACCCAAGTGGGTTTCGAGAATCTGTCCCACGTTCATCCGTGATGGAACGCCGAGCGGGTTAAGCACGATGTCGACCGGGGTGCCGTCTTCCAGGAATGGCATGTCCTCGATCGGGTTGATCTTAGAGATAACACCCTTGTTGCCGTGACGTCCGGCCATCTTATCGCCTGGCTGCAGCTTACGCTTCACAGCGAGGAAGACTTTGACGACTTTCATCACGCCTGGAGGCAGATCGTCGCCTTGCTGAACCTTATCGACTTTGTCGTTAAAGCGCGCATCAAGCTCACGAATGGCTTCGTCAAACTGCTCACGCAGTCCATCAATCTCGGCTTGAGCCTTTTCAGACTTCAGCGCGATTTCCCAAAGGTCGCGATCAGACAGCTCTTCCAGATCAGCGGCAGAAATCTTGCCGGTTTTGAAGCCTTTTGGCCCTGCGGCCGCTTCTTTGCCGGTCAGAACTTGGCGCAGACGGTTATAAGTGTTGCGCTCAAGGATAGACTGTTCGTCTTCCTTATCTTCCTGCAGCTGTTCGATCTGCTCACGCTCAATTTGCAGCGCACGTTGGTCTTTATCGATGCCGTGGCGGTTAAACACACGAACTTCGACAACTGTACCCGCATCGCCCGGAGGCACACGCATTGAGGTGTCACGAACGTCTGAAGCTTTCTCACCAAAGATCGCGCGGAGGAGTTTCTCTTCCGGAGTCATTGGGCTTTCGCCCTTTGGCGTCACTTTACCGACCAGAATATCGCCAGCTTTCACTTCGGCACCGACGGCAACAATGCCGGCTTCGTCCAAGTTCCGCAGAGCTTCTTCACCGACATTCGGAATGTCGCGAGTGATTTCTTCTGGGCCAAGCTTGGTGTCGCGCGAGGCGATTTCAAACTCTTCAAGGTGGATCGATGTGTAGACATCGTCGCGCACAATACGCTCAGAGATCAGGATCGAGTCCTCAAAGTTATAGCCGTTCCAAGGCATAAACGCGACGAGCACGTTCCGGCCAAGCGCCAGCTCACCGAGATCGGTCGACGGGCCATCAGCGATAATATCGCCTTTCTTGACGACATCGCCCACTTTCACGATCGGACGCTGGTTGATGCAGCTATTCTGGTTCGAGCGGCGGAATTTCGACAGGCGGTAAATGTCCACACCGGACTTGCCTTCGAGATCTTCCGTCGCGCGCACAACAATCCGCGTGCCGTCCACTTGCTCAATCACACCTGGGCGGGAGGCAACAACCGCAGCGCGGCTATCGCGGGCCACAACGGCTTCCATCCCGGTGCCGACCAGCGGCGCATCGGTTTGCACCAGTGGCACGGCCTGACGTTGCATGTTCGAGCCCATCAAAGCGCGGTTCGCATCGTCATTCTCAAGGAATGGGATGAGCGCTGCGGCCACCGAAACAACCTGTTTCGGCGAAACGTCCATATATTGAACGTCTTCTTTGAGCACGAGCATCGCTTCGCCGTTCACACGAGCGTTAGCGAATTCGTTGATCAGCTCACCCTTCTCATCGACCTGCGTGTTGGCCTGAGCAATCTTATAAAGCTGCTCTTCCATCGCAGAGAGATAGATGACCTCATCAGTCAGTTTGCCATTCTCAACTTTCCGGTATGGGCTTTCGATAAAGCCATACTTGTTGACGCGCGCATGGGTGGCGAGCGAGTTGATCAGACCAATGTTCGGGCCTTCTGGCGTTTCAATCGGGCAGATCCGGCCATAATGGGTCGGGTGCACGTCGCGAACCTCAAAGCCCGCACGTTCCCTCGTCAGCCCACCAGGCCCAAGCGCTGAGAGACGACGCTTGTGCGTAATCTCAGAAAGCGGGTTGGTTTGATCCATGAACTGAGACAGCTGCGAAGAGCCAAAGAACTCGCGCACAGACGCCACAACTGGCTTCGCATTGATCAGGTCGTTCGGCATCACTGTGTCGATGTCGACAGAGCTCATCCGCTCTTTGATCGCGCGCTCCATGCGCACCAGACCAATGCGGTAATTATTCTCCATCAATTCCCCGACAGAGCGCACACGGCGGTTGCCAAGGTTATCAATGTCGTCGACTTCGCCTTTGCCGTCTTTCAGATCCAAAATGACCTTTGCGACACCGACAATATCGTCATTGCGGAGCGTCCGCTCAGTGTCTTCGGCAGGCTCATAGCCCGGGACAGCCACTTTCAGACGGGTGTTCATTTTCACCCGGCCAACAGCAGACAGGTCATAGCGCTCACCATCAAAGAAAAGCTGATTGAACAGAGCGTCCGCCGCTTCCTGGGTTGGCGGCTCACCTGGGCGCATGACGCGATAAATGTCCGACAGCGCTTCGAAGCGGGTGTCGTTCTTGTCAGCTTTCAGCGTGTTGCGCAGCCATGGGCCGCGGCCCCCGCCATCAACATCGAGCACTTCGATCGCTTTGATTTTCTGCTCACGCAGCTCAGCGAGAAGCTCTTCGTCCAGCAGGTCACCAGACTCGCCATAAATCTCACCGGTTTTCCGGTTGACGATGTCGCGCGCCAGGAATTTGCCTTCAACCGCAGTGGTTGGCAGCAGCAGCTCTTCTGTGCCGCCCTCTTTGATCCGCTTCAGAGCGAGCGCGGTAATCTTACGATCAGCCGGCGCCACGACCTTGCCAGACTTGGCATCAACCAGATCAAATGTCGGCTTCACGCCTTTCCAGGCATCTGGATTAAACCCAGTGATCCAGCCCGCTTTATCCAAACGGTAGATCGAGTGGGTGTAGAACATGTCGAGGATCTGATCAGCGTCATAGCCGAGCGCCATCATCAAAGTGGTCGCTGGTAGTTTCCGCTTCCGGTCGATCCGAACGTTCAAGATGTCTTTGGCGTCAAACTCAAAGTCGAGCCACGAACCGCGATACGGAATGATCCGCGCCGCGAAGAGCAGCTTACCAGACGAGTGCGTCTTACCTTTATCGTGATCGAAGAACACACCTGGCGACCGGTGCATCTGGCTCACAATAACACGCTCGGTTCCGTTCACGATGAACGTCCCCTTATTGGTCATCAGCGGGATATCCCCGAGATAGACCTCTTGTTCTTTGACTTCCTTAACCGACTTGGCGCCAGTGTCTTCGTCAATGTCAAACACGACCAGCTGCAAACGCACTTTCAAAGGCGCTGCATATGTCAGGTCACGCTGCATACATTCTTCTGTGTCGAATTTCGGCGGCTCAAACTCATACGAAACATATTCGAGCGACGCGCGCTCGTTGAAATCGATGATTGGGAACACTGACTTGAACACGCCGCCCAGACCATCATCGGTCCGTTCTGCTTGCGGTGTGTGCATTTGCAGGAAGTGTTCATATGAGGAGCGCTGAACCTCGATGAGGTTTGGCATATCGATGGCTTCGGGAATTTTGCCGAAGGATTTGCGGATGCGTTTCTTTTCAGTGAAAGAGAGTGCCATCTTGTCTTCCGTTTTTTGCCACTCAGTCCGTCGACCAAAGCGGCGTGTCGCCTAGAACGCGAGGGCGCGGCAAAGCCAAACAGGCCTTGCCGCGCTAATTACTGACGAAACGGTGCTTCGCGCACACACCACCCCGCACTGTACTCACCCCGGATGGGGCAGAAGCTTACTTGAGCTCGACGGTTGCGCCGGCTTCTTCGAACTTCTTCTTGATTTCTTCGGCTTCGTCTTTTGCGACGCCTTCTTTGATTGGCTTCGGAGCACCTTCTACGAGCTCTTTAGCTTCTTTCAGACCAAGGCCACCCACGACTTCGCGGACAACTTTAATCACGTTGATTTTCTTCGCACCGGCATCGGTGAGAATGACGTCAAATTCGTCTTTCTCAGCAGCGGCGTCGCCACCGGCGTCGCCACCAGCTGCTGGGCCTGCAACAGCGACAGCTGCCGCAGCTTTAATGCCACGCTCTTCGAGAAAGTCGTTGAGTTCTTTTGCTTCAAGAATGGTGAGGCCGAGGAGCTCTTCACCAAGTTTTGCGATATCAGCCATTTTTCTGATTTCCTGTTTCGGGTTGATGTGTTTGCTGGTCTTTGCTGTGGAATTGACCTTACGCTGCTGCCTGCTCGCCAATGGCGTTGATCGCGCCCGCCAGGCCTTGACCTGGTGCATTTAGACGCTGACCCAGTTGGCTTGCTTGCCCCAAGAGGCGTGCAACAACAGTCGCAATTTGTTCCTCGCGAGATGGCATTTTGGAGAGCGCTGTAACGCCCGCCGCATCAAGAATTTCTTCGCCCATCATGCCGCCAACGATTACGAGTTTCTCGTTATCTTTCGCGAACTCTGACGCACCCTTTGCCGCAGCAACTGGGTCTTCAGCATAAGCAATGACAGTCTGGTCAACAAACATGGCATTCGCCGCGTCGCCGCCTTTTCCATCAAGTGCCTTTTTAAAGAGACGATTCTTGACCACTTTCGCTGTCGCACCCTGCTCGCGCAGTTTGCTACGGAACTCAGTCATCTCCGCAACTGAAAGACCGGTATAACGTGCCACGATGACACTGCCTGAGTCAGCAATAACGCCCTCGAGCGATTTGATGGCTTCGGCTTTTCCGGCTCTATCCATTACGGATCTCCTTCAAACAAGGCGACCGGACCATCCGGGCGCCTGGGGTTGCCGTCGATGACGCCTAGACGCCATTTCAAGCGCCTGCCCAGGGCATCCGCAGACCAGTCCAATCTGTGAAACATCACAGACCAACCTGCATCACCCCGTCTATCAAGGGATTTAAACTTTTAAAAAGCCACCCATGGTCTCGGACAGGAAACGGGAGACCGACGAATCGCCAATCTCCCGCAAGCCGCGTTCCTTAACCTTTGATCCACAGGCGCGCAAGCCCTAATTTCACAAAAGTCAAGGGTCGGGTTCTTTTTTCTTATTCGCCCTGCCTCAGCGGACGCTTTTCCCCGTCGATCACAACCCCCCAGACCTCAATCTCTGGCCAAGCCTCCCCCGGTTGTGTGAGCGGGTTCGTGTCTAGAATGGTGAAATCTGCGATTTTGCCAAGCTCGATACTGCCAATTTCATCTTCGAGCCCCAGCGCATAGGCCGCATCAATCGTAACCGACTCCAAGGCTTCCTCGGCTGAGAGCTTCTCAGATGGGGTGAGTTCGGCGCCCTCGCGGGTTGAGCGCAGCATGTGAACGCTGGCCGCCCGCAACGGTAAAGGCGGCGCGAGCGGGGCGTCGGAATGCAAGGTCACCGGCACGCCCGCCGCGCTGAGGCTTGCGAGCGGCAAGATCCAATCACCGCGATCCGGCCCCAGCGGCGACTGATAGGCCTGTCCGAGATAGAAGACATAATGGCTCGCCGCTGAAATCGCCGCGCCGAGTTCTGCCGCGCGTGTGACTTGTTCGGGCGAAAACAGTCCGGCATGTTCAAACACGAATTTTCGATCAGAATCTGACGGCCTTAACTCCGCCAATGCATCCAAGGTCGCGGTTTGGGCGGCATCCCCGTTCGAGTGAATGCGCACCGCGAGCCCAGCATCCCAATAAGGCTGAATGGTGGGCGCGATCTCGTCCGGCTGCAGCACCCAAAGGCCCTGACTGCCTTGCGATTGCCCGCTGAGATATCCCGGCTCGGAAATTCGCATGGTCTGCGAGTAAAACGCCGCATCAGTGAAGAATTTCACTTGCGGCAAAACTGGCGCCGGCGTCGCCACCTCGCCAGACACCATACCCAAGATTTGCGTCACGCGCTCGTCGCCGAACGCCGCCTGGAAGGCGCGATGCTCTGGCACCAGATAGAGCCGATAGCCCGCATGATCGATCGAGCGCCAATTTCCCGCTATGTTCGCATTCTCGAGCGGCAGGGTGAAAATCCCATAGCCAAGATCGGCCACGGTGGTGACGCCGCCTGCGCGCAACAAAGCAGAGAACCCTTCTAAGCCCTCCGACAAACGGTTTGGCGCTAATAGAATGGGACCAATGGCATGCATCAAAGACGGGATCGCATCCTCATAAATGCGGCCCGTCAGATTGCCATCTGCATCCAAGTCCACGCCCTCAAATTGTTCATGCAAAGACGCGTCTATCCCGGCCCAATCCAGACCAGCCGAGTTGAGGTAAAAATCGTGGCTCGAATAGTGCCAGATGATCAGCGGCCGATCTGTTGTCACAGCATCGAGATCGGTGCGCGTCAGATCGCCATGCACCAGATTGTGGAAGCCATAGATGATCAGCGGTTCACCCGCCGGGGCGGCCGCCTCGATTTCTGCCAAGCGCTCGAAGAAGGCCGCCCGGTTTGGAAGCCCGCGCACCATGCCATCCGGTGTCGCCATCGGCCATGGCGGGGTTAGCGGCGTTGCATATTGAAGCGAAGAGAGCCCCATATGCACATGCGGGTCGATCAGCCCTGGCACAATTGTTTGGGTTTCGAATGTAAGATCGGTTTCAGCCCCAGGCAGATCTGCTTGCAGATCTGCAAGGCTTCCCACCCCAATAATCAGGCCGTCTTGAACCGCAACTGCTTCAACCACGCCCGCGTCCGACAGAGTAACGACATTGGCGGCGGCATAGATGGTGGCATTCGCCCCTTCTTCCGCTGTTGGCTGGGCATTTTCATTAGACGCTGCGCAGCCGAATAGGCTCGCGACCAGTAAGGCGCCCATACTTCTTTTGATCATTAAACTTCCTCCCGACGCCAGCTTGCCGAACTGATCTAAAAAAGCAATCCAAGGATTGACTGGACATTTCGGCGCGATCCCGGTCTTTTGCGGTCATTCAGACATTGGGAGAGCTGATTCAAATGACACTCAAACTGAGCGCCACCTTAAGCGCGCTACTCATCGCGGCCGCTTGCCAACCCGCAAGCGAGCCCGCGGAACCCCAGGATCAATCCAGCGCAAGCTCCGCGGCAACGCCGCTCGCTGCCGACAAGGAAAACATCCGGGCCCACATCACCTATTTGGCAAGCGACGCGCTGGAAGGCCGCGAGGCTGGCACCGCAGGATATGATGCTGCAGCGGCTTATGCGGCAGCAGAAATGGAAAAGCTGGGCATCGCCCCCGCCGGTGACAATGGCACCTATTTCCAAACCGTCCCCTTGCGCCGTAGCTATCGCGACCCTGAAGCGCTTTCGTTTTCGGTGACCAATAGCGAAACCGGCGAGCCATTAGAGGTCGAAGAGAATGTTGATTATGTGATGTTCGGTTCAACCCGCTCGGCTGAAGCAACCGTCGAAGCGGAGGCCGTTTTTGTCGGCTTTGGTATTGTTGCGCCAGATCTCGGACGCAATGACTATGAAGGGCTTGATGTCGATGGAAAGATCATCGTCACACTCGGCGGCACCCCGAAAGGCATCCAAACCGAAGAGCGGGCCTATTATGGCTCGCAAAAGGGCAAGGAAGCTTCTGATCGCGGCGCCATTGGCAGCGTGACCCTCGCAACGCCCACCCGCGAACAAGTCTATTCGTTCGCGCGTCTGGTCGGCGAAGGCCGGCTAGAAGCAGCGAATATGAGCTGGCTACAACCCGACGGCACGACCTACACAACTGCGCCGAACATTCAGGCCGGCGCATCGGTCTCTATGGAAGGTGGCCGCAAGCTGCTGGAAGGCGCAGGCCAAGACTTTGACGCGATTATGGAAGCGGCTGAAGCAGAAGGCGGCGCGGTTGAAGGCTTTGCCCTGCCCTATCGCATCGCCATGACCCAAACTTCGACCCTCGATACCGTCGAGTCCGACAACGTCATCGGCATGATCGAAGGCAGCGATCCGGAGCTTAAAAACGAAGTCATCGTTCTGACCGCCCACTTGGATCATATCGGCATCTCGAAATCCTTCGAAGATGATAAGATCAATAATGGCGCCTTGGACAATGCCGCGGGGGTCGCGACATTGCTCGAAGCAGCGCGTTTGATCCTTGCTGGCGAACGCCCGAAGCGATCGATCATGTTGCTGCTGGTGACCGCAGAAGAGAAAGGCCTGCTCGGCGCGCAATATTTCGCGCAGAACCCGACCGTCGATGCCAGCCGAATTGTCGGCAATGTCAATCTCGATATGCCGGTCCTGACCTATGACTTCGAAGACGTGGTCGCGTTCGGTTCCGATCGGTCGACGATCGCCGATGCTGTCGGTCAAGCAGCTGAAGAGATGGGAATGGTGCTCAGTCCAGACCCGATGCCGGATCAAGGGATCTTTACCCGCTCGGATCATTATCGTCTGGTCCAAATCGGTGTGCCCGCGGTCTTTCTCGCGACAGGATATGCAAATGGTGGAGAGGCCGCTTGGGCCGAGCATTTTGCCAAGAATTACCATCGCCCATCCGATGAGATGAACGAGAATGTCAGTCTTGATGCGGCGGCGAAATTTGCGGATCTTAACACCAAAATCGCGCTGATCCTGGCCAATCAAGAAGAGCGCCCGCTTTGGAACAAAGATGATTTCTTCGCGCGCCAGTTTAACGGTCCGCAATTAAGCGAATAGCCCACGCATAAACTGCCGACATGAAAAAAGCCCGCTGATTTCAATCAGCGGGCTTTATCATTTGTCTCTTGCTTCAAGCCTTAGCTTGCAATCGCGTCCGATGTGTCAACGACAACACCTGGGCCCATGGTTGAGCTCAAAGCGATCTTTTTGACATAAGTGCCTTTGGCCCCAGAAGGCTTGGCTTTCATCAGGGCGTCAATAAAGGCGCGAACGTTCTTTTCGATCGCATCTTCTGTGAATGACGCTTTGCCGATGCCAGCGTGAATGATGCCGAGTTTCTCGACACGGAACTCAACTGAACCGCCTTTGGCATCTTTCACAGCTTGTCCGACATTCGGGGTCACGGTGCCAACTTTTGGGTTTGGCATCAGGCCGCGCGGCCCGAGGATTTTACCCAGGCGACCAACAACAGACATCATGTCTGGTGAGGCAATAACGCGGTCAAAGTCAGACTTACCGTTTTGGATTTCTTCCATCAGGTCTTCAGCACCGACAATCTCAGCGCCAGCTTCACGCGCTTCGTCTGCTTTCGCATCACGTGCGAACACAGCCACGCGGACGTCTTTACCGGTGCCAGATGGCAGCGAGACCACACCGCGGACCATTTGGTCAGCGTATTTTGGATCAACGCCGAGATTGACAGCAATCTCTACGGTTTCATCAAACTTCGATGTGGCATTTGACTTTACGAGCTTCACAGCATCTGCAACGCTGTAAAGTGTATCGACATCAACGGTCTCAGCCGCTGCGCGGTAACGTTTTCCAGCCATGCTCTTACTCCACCACTTCGAGACCCATTGAGCGCGCAGAGCCCTCAATGATCTTGGTTGCTTGATCGAGATCGTTGGCGTTCAGGTCAGCCATTTTCGCTTCAGCAATCTCGCGGCACTGGGCGCGGGTCACTTTGCCGGCGACAGAACGGCCAGGCTCTTGGCTGCCTTTTTTCAGTTTCGCAGCTTTGCGCAGCAAAACAGATGCGGGCGCCGTTTTCACGATGAAGGTGAACGACTTGTCTTGATAATAGTCGATGACGACCGGCAGCGGCAGGCCTTTTTCCATCTTCTCTGTTTTGGCGTTGAACGCCTTACAGAATTCCATAATATTGATGCCGCGCTGACCGAGCGCCGGACCAACTGGTGGCGATGGGTTTGCTGCGCCGGCAGGAATCTGGAGCTTAAGCTGCCCCAGCAGTTTCTTAGCCATGATAGCCTCTCTGGCAAAAGCGGTGTCTGGTGGTCTTTCGATCCAGACGCCAGGGTTTAGAGGGTTCGTGGTTCGGGCTGGCTGCCCCTCCCACAAACGGTTTTGGTTCACTCTAAGAGTGAGCGCTGGCCTAAAGCAGGTTCTATCCAAGCGGTCAAGCACGCAGCGTAAGCAGGATTGTTCAATTTTGCAGTCGCAAATACAGATATCGGTTGCAAATCACAGACAGAATGTGATCCCAATATAGGTATGGGGATAACAATATTAGCGTATGGAGTTAGGCGCTTATGTCATCACGGAACTTTACGAAGATTGCTTCTGCTATCGCGCTGCTCGCCGGTGCCCCGCTTCTAGCGGCTTGTGGCGGAGGAGGCGGCTCGAGCCCAACGCCCCCAACCCAAGTTTCGCCGCCGCCACCTCCGCCGCCACCGCCGTCTCAATCGCCGACCTGGACGCAAGACGTGTTTGAACCTGCGAGCATGTTCAAAGACCAATGCGCAAGCCCTCGGTCCGGAACGAACATACTCGGTGAAGCCTTCCCAGATGAGGCCGGCAGTCTCGCAGAAGAATTGTTCTGGCTCCGCTCTTGGACTGAAGAAACCTATCTGTGGAACGAGCAAGTCACCGATCAAAACCCGGACGGCTTTAGCAATCGTCGAAGCTATTTCGGGGTTCTGAAGACGAATGCGATCACGCCTTCTGGGGAAGACTTGGATGACTTCCACTTTAGTGAACCCACTGCGGACAGGCTGGAACGAATAACCTCCGCCGCTCAAGCTGGGTATGGCTACAATTTGGTCGTCGCCTCAAACACGCCGCCGCGCGATTATCGAATTAGCTATACAGAACCAAACTCCCCGGCGTCCGAAGTCGTGAATGGTCAAACGCAATTTGTGCGCGGCAGCCGCATTTTGACCGTAGATGGCGTCGATCTCGTAAATGGCGGCTCAACCCAAGCAGAAATCGATACGCTCAATGCTGGGCTTTTCCCGAACTCAACCGGAGAATTGCACACGTTTGAGGTGCAAGACCCTGGCGCCGCCTCGTCTCGGACGGTTAACATCAGATCCGCAGATATCGTTGAAGTTCCTGTTAACCGGACCGGAACCGTCGATACCGCGACTGGCAAAGTTGGGTACATTCTCTTCAACACATTCAGTCCCAATTCTGCTGAAGAATCGATTGCCAATGCAATCACACAATTGAGCAATGAAGGGGTGACGGACCTCGTCCTGGATCTGCGCTATAATGGCGGCGGACGACTCTTCATTGCAAGCCAGCTGAGCTACATGATTGCCGGCCCAGCGAGAACCAATGGAAAAACGTTTGAGCTTCTTCAATTCAATGCAGACGCCGGCAATGTCGACCCAGTCACCGGCGCCGTAAACGCCCCCATCCCATTCATCAACACGGGCCAAGGCCTCACATTGGCGAGCGGCACACCGCTCGATAATCTGAATTTGGGTCGGGTCTTCATCCTCTCTACGGGCGGGACTTGCAGCGCGAGTGAAGCGGTGATCAACGGGCTTCGCGGCATTGATGTCGAAATCGTTCTGATCGGCGATGTCACCTGCGGAAAACCTTATGGTTTCTATCCGACCGATAATTGCGGCGAGACCTACTACACCATCCAATTCCGAGGTTTGAACGATAAAGGCTTCGGCGATTATTCCGATGGCTTCGTGCCTAACAATTCGACCTTTGGCTTTGGCGAACGCGTCTCTGGTTGTGTCGTTGCAGACGATTTCACTCAGGAGCTTGGCGATCCGGCGGAAGCACTATTTGCGGCAGCGCTAAACTATCGCGAGAACGGTACGTGCCCAGCGATCAGCCCGAAGCCGAGCGTCGAAGTCGTGCACTCAAAGCCGAACATGACCGAAGTTGCGACCACCGCGTTGAGTGCGCAAGACGACTTCATCAAAAACAATCGTGATATGAGAATGCCATGATCAAACGCGCTTGCCTTCTCAGTCTCTCAATCCTGTCTTTGGGCGCGTGTCAGCATGCTCAAACCGCGGTTCCCGCGGCGCTGACAGATGCGCAACCCGAAACAATGGCGGCGCTAAAGTCTGGTCTCGCGGCCGCCATGGGGCGGGCCTCGATTGAGCTTGGGGCCGATAGAGGACAAGAAAGCTCGACTGTATCTGTGCTCCCGCAAAAACTCTCTGAGTATGAGACACGAAGCCCAGAAAAGCCGATCATTTTCAATCTGTTCGTCAAAGACGGTATCTGCTTCGCGGTGCAAGATGGATCGGAATCCGAAATCCCTCTTCCGGACGTTTCTTGTCAGCCGCTTTGACGCGACACCAAACACCAAAACAAAAGCCCGCTCTCAACGAGCGGGCTTTTTCTCAGATTACTCTGGACCCACGCTTTAGATAAACGCGTAGCCGTTGGCGTTGATGTAATTGATCAACTCATTGCGGCGGCGGCCTGGATCGGGGTGGGTGGACATGAATTCTGGCGGGCGATTACCAGCGCTTTTCTTATCCATCAGCTCCCACAAACGCGGCGCTTGGGTCACGTCATAGCCAGCTTTGTGCATGTAATCGACGCCGAGTTTGTCAGCCTGCAGCTCGTGGTTGCGGCTATAAGGCAGCAGCACCCCAAACTGGATCGCGGCCCCGCCAAGCGCGGCGAGCGTGTTGCCATATTGGCGGAGCTCTTCAGATTGAGCGATGGCGACCTGACCGGCGACCATGGCAACTTGCGCTGTCACTTGCGCGGAGGCGCGTGCAGCAGAATGGCGACCATCAATATGCCCAGCTTCGTGGCCAAGAATAGACGCGAGCTGGTCATCATTTTCAGTCAGCTCGGTGATCCCGCGATACACGCCAACCTGCTGGCCCGGCATCACGAAGGCATTGATGTCATCGGTATCGAAAACAGCAACTTCCCATTCGGCCGGCACATAGGCGACGTCTTGATTATATTTGTCTTTCAGCGCGCTTGTGCGCCCTTTTGCGGTTCGGTCCCATGTGGTCAGAACCCGGCTGCGCAGACGGCTATCACCGGTTTGCGGCGTTTGTTTTTTCATTTCCGACCAAGCAGTGGTCGACATCGCCGCCAAGGACGCATTGTCAAAGCCAGGCAAGATGAGCTGCGACTCGCCGGTCACCGGATTGGTCGAGCAGCCGGTGACGATGGGGACAATCGTGCCGCAAGCCAGTCCGCGGATCATCGCGCGGCGTGACATCCGCATGCGCGGCGCCTTGTCTAGAAAGTCGCGCGGCGCATCAATGCGGTCGCCGGTTTCGATCATTTCATCGGTAATTAATAGATCGCTCATGGTCCTGTCTCCCAATACAAAACCAGTTTAGCGCCGAACGGATCAGAGCGCAAAAACTGTGGTTAATCAAATGCTCGCACATAAAATCGCATGCGTCACGTGAATGCTGTATGAAGCTGCCGATTGGCGCGGTTAAGCCGCCACCAGCAGCTCTTTCGCCTGGCCGACCCAGTTTTCGCGACTCACGCGGCCTTTGAATGAAAGATGGTTTTCAATCCAAGTCTCATGCTCCGGCAACCAGCCCGCAACCTGCTCATAGGTCCAGATACCGAGCCCGTTTAGCACTTCAGCAATCCGCGGCCCCACGCCGGTAATCGCGGTGAGATCATCCCCACCATTTGACGGTTTCTCGACTTGTTCAGGCTGGGTGCCTTCGAGTTCCGCCAAAACAGCATCTGACGGATGCACATCTTCTGCAGCTTCAGCTGCTGGCGCCTCCTCTTCGGGCGCCGTGTCAGGAACAGGCGCGAGTGCAACCGGCTCTGTTTCTGGCTCTGGCTCGACAGGCTCAGCTTCGCTCACGTCTTCAGCCGCCTGTTCAGCAACCTCTTCGACCGCCTCTTCCGCCTGTTCAAAATAGGCGAGCCGCCCTTCTAGATAGCGATTGCGCCAGCGCAGGCGTGCCATCTCTTCATCGGCAGCGGCATTTGCTGCTGGATCATTATCAGCTTCTGGATTTTCCGGCGCCGGATCGGGTTCAGATTCTGGCTCCGCAGCTGCGACCACCGCCGCTGGATGAGCACTTTCGTTTAACGCAATCGTCTTCGCCTCCAGAGCATCAACTCGTTGGCGCAAATAGGCCGTCTGCCAAGTGAGTTTCTCAAGCGCAGGATCGTCGTCCTGCTGATCTTCGCTCGCTGCCGGAACGATCGCCGCAGCGGCTGAAACATCGGCTTCGAGGGCGACCACTCGCTCTTCGAGCCAAGTGTTGCGATCGCGGAGATTTGCTAATTCTTTTTCATTATCATCTGACAAGGCCGCACCGGCCAAAGCGCCAACCGCGGCCCCAGCGGCAGATTTGACCAGTCCATTGTCTTGATCCGCATTTGATTTCAGCGCTTCCAGTTCTGAGCGCGCTGCGGCGAGCTCATCCCCAAGCGAGGTGATCCGAGTTTCGCGCTCGTCGAGTTCCTGGCGCAATGTATCGTCGCCGCCGACCGCTTGGGCCGCTTCCTCTTTGCGCTTGCGCTGAGCGGCGTAAAGCGCGTCGACTTCGGCTTTTGCTTGGGTCAGTTCGGTCTTGGCGATCTCACGCTCAATTCCGGCGCGCCGCACCTGATTGCTCGCCAGCAGTCCGCGAAACGAGAACCCAAACAACAAGCCTAGAAATGTCGCGACGGCGAGCACCATCCACATGTTTGCAATTAACCACTGCATCTACTCGCTCCGTTCCTGAACTTTAAATTCAATTCTGCGATTGGCGGCGCGACCGTCTGCTGTCGCATTGTCCGCTTTTGGTTGATCGGGTCCATAGCCTCGCACAAGCAAACGCGCCAGATCGAACCCTGTATCGCCCATGTAATTCGCGACCGCTTGGGCGCGGGCTTCACTTAAGACCGTATTCGCCTCAGGCGCCCCGCTATTGTCGGTATGTCCGCCGACTTCGAAGACCAATGTCTCAGCACAGGTCCCAGACACCGCCATGATTTTATCAAGCGTTTCACCACTCGCCCGAGAGATCGCGGCGCTGCCGGTTTCAAACACAACTTGGTTCGCATCCATGATCAGGTCGAACGAGGTTTGGCAGGCCTGAAGCGGGTCATCGCCAAGATCCACGCCGGAAATTTCATCCAGCTCGACGGTCACCGTTTCGGCCTCAATCTCGACCGCATAGGCGCCGGTTAGCTCGCTCATATCTTCGCGGAGGAATTGCAGCGTTGAACTCGTCGCCTCGCCTTCAAAGCTGAATCCATCACCTTCTGGGTGGAATTGCATTTCGCCGCTTTCGAACTTGGAGAAATGCGGCAAGCCGAGGCGCACGCCTTGGATCCAGGGTTCTAATTCCGTGCTCTCAATCGTCATTTGATCGATCACTGGGCCGTCAAAATAGGTCTCGGCAATCTCCGCGATTTCAGCGCGCTCTTCAGCGGTTTCGCAGCTGCCTGAGAGGACGAGCGTGCCGTCGACATGTTCAGCTTGCCAATGGCTAGGCCCCTCAATGTCAGACACGCCAATCCACGGGGCTGACAAGTTGACGATGGAGGCTGTGGCCTGCATGCGCGCGGCATCTTGCATCGCGATCCCGCTCAGCTTGAGCTCATAGTCGGTCAGACGCGCTTCGCCGCTGTCTAATAATGCAAGCTGATCGAGGCCATATTTCGCGGTGCCCAGCCAATCGCCTTCGGGCACCCCTGACGCCAATTGCGCCCGGTCATCTAACGTATCGCTGCTCAGCGTCGCGGCATGTTCTGCCAAAGCGGTCTTGCTGGCATCATTCGGCACCGAGCCGACAAACACGATCGCGCCACTTGTGCTTTTAATCGCGCGCCAAACGAAGGGCGATGCGAATGGTAAATCTCGGATTTCTTCGAACTCTGTGGACACGGACAGAACCCCGCCCCAGATCATTCCGCCTTGTCCCGCGGAAGTTAAAACCGCGAGCCTTGCGGCCTCGGCTGCGTCAACCGATGGCGGTGCGCCGGTGATCAACGCCCGCTGTCCTGTCATCTCAACACTCGCCCAGCTTTGACCGGAATCGACCAAGGCTTGGCTCGCAAGCCGCTGTAACTCACCCTGCATCTGTGCGGCATTCAGGTGGTACTCGGACTCGCCATGAACTGTGACAATCCCCAATACCGCCAAGGCTGCACCACTCAGACCGGCAGTCATTGTGTCATAGGCACCCATGTCGCAATCTCCTATTCTAAAGACTGCATTAACCTTCAAGTCCTGCCTTATCCCTTGGAATCAGGCAAGTGCGTGTTACAGGGCGTTCATGAAACCGAGCTTCGATCATATCACGTCCGCGAGCAATCCGAGCATTAAACTCTTGAGAAGCCTGGAGCGCAAAAAAGGCCGCAATGAGACCGGCCTCTTTTTGGCCGAAGGGGCACGCCTTATCGAGCAAGCGCTTGCGCAAGGCTGGCAAGTGGACACTCTGATTGTTTCCAATTCAGGGGCTGAGCGCGACTATGTCCAAGCGCTCGCGAAACGGGCGCAAGACAAAGGCGCCCGCCTGATTCAAGTGCCCGACCGGCTAGCCGGATCCATCGCACGAAAGGACAATCCGCAAGCCGTGATCGCCGCAATCAAACAGCGCGATTTGCAGCTCGAAGATCTTCCAAGCGACGATCCCGGACTTTGGATCGGGCTATATGAATGCCGCGATCCGGGCAATCTGGGCACAATTCTGCGCACCGCAGACTGCGCGGGTGCGGCTGGTGTGATTCTGATTGAGAATTGCTGCGACCCCTACAGCGTCGAAGCGGTCCGCGCGTCGATGGGTTCACTTTTTGACGTCTCCCTCGCTCGGGCCGATTTTGCCGCGTTCAACACTTGGAGACAATCAGCAGGCCTGAATATGGTTGCCGCAAGCGTCAACGGCGATACCAGCCATGTCGGGGTCGATTTTGTTCAACCCAGCCTCATCCTGATGGGCAATGAACAAGCAGGTCTGCCGCCACAGATAGAAAGCGCGTGTGATACACTGTGTTTGATTCCGATGCGCGGCGGCGCTGATAGCCTTAATCTCGCGCAAGCCACAGCGATCATGCTGTATGAAGGCTGGCGCCAAAGAGGGTTTTCCGAATGAAGACCGAAGCGACACTCTTCCTCGCCGATCAGTGGAACCCAGACCAATATGCCCTGCTCGATAGCGGCGATGGGCATAAGCTGGAACGGTTCGGCACTCAGACCGTCATCCGCCCAGATCCGCAAGCCTTTTGGTCACCCGCTAAGCCCGTCGAATCATGGACCGCCGATGCGCGTTTTGATGCCAAGGCTGGCGATGATGATCGCGGCAATTGGCAACTCATCAATCGCGCTGCGCCCGACGCCTGGCCGATGGAATGGCGCGGGCTAAAGATCAATGCGCGGCGCACCCCGTTCCGCCATCTCGGCCTGTTCCAAGAACACAGCGTGCATTGGGGCTTTGCGCAAGATCAGATCCGGGCATCGGGGCGCAAAATCCGCTTGCTCAATCTGTTCGGCTATACCGGGATGATGAGCCTCGCTGCGGCTCAAGCCGGGGCCGAAGTGACGCATCTTGATGCCAGCCCGAAATCGAACGGCTATGGCAAAGAGCATGCGGAGATGAGCGGTCTCGCTGACGCGCCCATCCGCTGGATTGCTGATGATGCGATCAAGTTCACCGCCCGCGAAATCCGCCGCGGCAACACCTATGACGCGATTGTTCTGGATCCGCCAAAATTTGGCCGCGGGACCAAAAACGAGACTTGGCGCTTTGAAGATGACTTGCCGGCTCTGCTGGAAAATGTCCGCGCCCTGCTCTCAGATCAGCCGCTCTTTGTGATTCTCACCGCCTATGCGGTTCGGCTCTCGCATATTGCATTGGCGCAAGCGCTTGCTGGGCATTTGCAGGATCTTGGCGGCGTCATGGAAATGGGCGAAATGGCGATCCCGCACGTCCAGGATGATCGGCTGCTGCCAACCGCGATTTGTGCGCGGTGGCGCGCGTCCTAAGTACGTTCGCTGAGCACCAAAACCGTGCAGCTTAAAATCATGAAGGCAATTGCGCCCATCCACAGGGTTTGAGTATCCAATGCGAATTCGGCCGTCGGCAGCGTATCCAGAGACAGACTAAGCTCCGCTTCAAACTCCGTCGGCGTCCGCGCTTTAAATGCGTCCCAGACCCCGCCAATCTGGGACAAAGCCGCCCCAAGCCCAATCCCACCCGCACCAAACAGGAGTGGCGCGCGCCAGCGTGAGCGGCGACGGATCGGCTTCATAACGCTCTGAACAAAGACTTCATTCTGAAGCGCCTCATCCTGAGCTTCAAACCGTGCGGTCAGATCATCATATCGTTCTTCGGTCTGCATTCTTCTACTCCATCACGCGACGTGCTCGGCGGCAAGCTGTTTGCGAAGCGCCGCCACCCCGCGATTAACATGCGACTTCACTGTGCCAAGCGGAAACCCCGTGGCAGACGCCGCTTCCGCATGGCTCATCCCGGTCGCCACACATAAGACCACGCAAATGCGCTGATTTTCTGGCAGCGTCTTCAGTGCCCGATCTAAATCCATCTGTTCCGGCAAACGCGCCGCCGATGAATCAAACGCCAGAATATGGGCGTTCTCATCAAACTCGATTTCAATTTTCTTGCGCCGCCGGGCCTGCAAAAACTCTCGGTAGGCGATCGTGCAAATCCAGGATTTAAACGATCCGCCGCGATAGCTGCCAATTTTTCGCCAAGCCATCAGAAACGCTGCTTGGGCCACATCATCTGCGTCCGCGGCATGCGTGGTGAGACGCCGGCAAACGCCTCGGACCGCGCCTTGATAGCGCCGGACGAGGGCTTCGAAAGCCGCCTCTTGTCCGGAGGCGGCTTCGCGCGCGAGATCGATATCGGTTTTCACCTCTGCCCCAAGCCTCTGCGCGCTTAATCGTGGCTAAACCGCCAGAGCCCCAGATAAGCGACCCCAAGGATGATCGGGAAGGAGGAAATCGCTGCGATACCGCGCATCGCATCTGGTTCATCATGCGGCATGATCGTACCCACAACGATGAACGCAACCCCAAAGGCGATCAACAACACGCCTCGGCGCAGATCTGATTTGACCGGATCATTCATCGCTGACATCCGCTCGACCAATTCTGGCGAGACTTGCTGCCCTTTTTCCACCGCGAGCCTCAAGGTCTCATGCGCGGTGCTGCGTTTCTTGAAATTATAGTGGCTGTACAACCAAACGATCGCGATAATCGCGAAGAATAAAAAAATCGGGACTAAAATCTCGTCCATGGTCTTGCTTCCTTATCGTTGCGCCCTTCTTTGCGGGCTCACCAACTAAGATGCAATCAAACGCGTAATTGGATGCAAGAAATTATAATTTTGCTGCAGCGGCTTTGTTTCGCACCTCAGCCCAAGCCGCGCCCATGGGGTCTGACCAGCCCTCTCCAGCAATCGATTGGAACACATCCGCCATCACCGCGAAGAAGCCCTCAAACACTTCATCATCAATGCCATAGCCTTCATGGTTCATGCGCTCAGCAGAAACAAAACTGATCGCCACCGGATCATCGCTCAACAATCCCTCGGCCATGATCAGCGCCTCATTCAACATATGCCCGCGCGCGCCATGGTCGATATCGAGCACAAACAACTCCTCGAATTGCGGGAACCGCTCAAACAAAGCCGCATAGACTGGCGGCACAACATCCTCACAGCGCTCTGCAACGGTTTCGAGACTGGCGGTAAAGGCGTCGAGATGGGTCATGTCTTTTCGTATGAACGAAACCGTGGCAGGCCATCAAGACCACTCACCGTCGCAGGGCCAAACATGGACACCCAAAACACGCTTCGACGCTATACCTCGCTGGCGGTTCTGATCGATATGATCCAGCGCCGCGCCATCAGTTTCATGAACCCAGCCTTCTGGGATGACCGTAATGATGCCTTCTCTCTGGAACGGTTTCGACAATTGGAGGACTGCGGCTCCGTCCTGGCGCTGTGCCTGACCGGCGCGGATGAGACCTATCATCACTGGAAAGTCTTTTCCCCTGGCATGGAGGGTGTCTGTGTCTGGTTTGATCGTGACGGCCTGATTGAGCAATTCGAAGATGATAACCAAGACTTGCTGCACGGCGATGTCACTTATCACACCATCTCTGAGCTCAAATCCATGCACCCTAGCGCCGACCGCATTCCGTTTCTGAAACGCGTTCAGTTCGCGGATGAGCGCGAGTATCGTTTCCTGATGACCGAAGATGATCCGCATATTGATCGCTGTGAGCAAAGGCTCGATCTGTCTCTGGTCACGCGGATCACCCTCAGCCCCTGGATGCCAGTCTCAATCGCTGACAGCGTCAAAGCCAGCCTTGCCGCCCTGCCCGGTCATTCAATCAATGTCTATCGCTCGACACTGGTCGAGAACCGAGACTGGAAATCTGTATTTCGCGGGATGGGGTAAGATTGGGTTCGAGCCTAATCAGCCTCACTCTTCAAAGCCGCGGACCAACTGAAGAAAATTCATGTTCGAAGCCGCGCGCCTGTGCTCAGCCAGAGCCTGATAATCGGGATCTGTGTGCCAGGCTTTGGCTGAGGCTTCATCTGCAAATCTGAGAATGACCATTCGCCCACCGAGTGAGTTTTCACCCTCAAGCGACTCACTGTTTTCATCGACGGACACAAGTTCACCGCCATGCTTCTTCAGCAAAGGCATAAACCCACGCTCATAGATGCCATAGGTTTCGCGGTCCGAGATCTCGAAAATATTCGCAACCAGATAAACGGGTGTGTCCGACAACAGTCATCCTCCCTAAAGCGGAATATTATCGTGCTTCTTCCACGGATTGCTCAGTTCTTTCCCGCGCAAGGTGCGTAGCGCCTTGGCAACCCGGCGGCGGGTGGAGTGCGGCATAATAATATCATCGATATAGCCCTTTTTCGCCGCCACATAGGGGTTCGCGAAATTGTCTTCATAGCTTTTCGTATGTTCAGCAATTTTGGCATCGTCGCCAATGTCTTTGCGGAAGATGATCTCAACCGCACCCTTGGCGCCCATCACCGCGATCTCCGCGGTCGGCCAAGCATAGTTCACGTCGCCGCGCAGGTGTTTGGAACTCATCACATCATAGGCGCCGCCATAGGCCTTACGCGTGATGACGGTGACTTTCGGCACCGTGGCTTCAGCATAGGCGAACAGCAATTTCGCGCCGTGTTTGATCAGGCCGCCATATTCTTGCTTGGTCCCCGGCATGAAGCCCGGCACGTCCACAAAAGTGACGATCGGAATGTTGAAACAGTCGCAGAAGCGAACAAAACGCGCGCCTTTGCGGGACGCGTCAATATCGAGCACGCCCGCCAGCGTCATTGGCTGGTTCGCGACGAATCCGACTGTCGAGCCTTCGATCCGGCCAAAACCGCAAATGATATTGGCGCCGAAGGCCGGGCTAATTTCAAAGAAATCGCCTTCGTCGACGGTCTTCTCGATCAGCTCTTTCATATCATAAGGCTGGTTTGGATTGTCGGGGATTAGGCTGTCGAGGCTGTCATCCTGGCGTTCGATCGTGTCATAAGTCGGCCGCATGGGCGGCTCTTCACGGTTCGAGCCAGGCAGGAAATCAATCAAGCGACGCATTTGCGTCAGCGCTTCGATATCGTTTTCGAACGCACCATCAACGACCCCAGATTTAGCTGCATGCACAGAGGCTCCGCCAAGCGTTTCATGCGTGACTTCTTCATTGGTCACGGTTTTGACCACGTCTGGGCCGGTGACGTACATATAAGACGTATCTTTGACCATGAAGATGAAGTCGGTCAGCGCCGGGCTGTAAACATCGCCGCCTGCACAAGGCCCCATGATGACCGAGATTTGCGGTACCACGCCTGAGGCAAGCACGTTCTCCATGAAGATATCTGCATAGCCTGCGAGGCTGTCGACGCCTTCTTGGATCCGCGCGCCCCCCGCATCGAAAATGCCAATCACAGGGGCGCCAACTTTGACAGCGGCCTTTTGAACTTTGACGATCTTTTCTGACTGCGCGAGCGACAGCGATCCGCCGAACACGGTAAAATCTTTCGAGAAAACATAGACCAGACGGCCATTAATCGTGCCATGGCCGGTGACCACGCCATCGCCTGGAATGCGCTGTTTTTCCATGCCGAAATCATGGCTGCGATGTTCGACGAACATATCGGTTTCTTCGAAGCTGCCTTCATCGAGTAAGAGAGCGACGCGTTCGCGGGCGGTGAGTTTGCCCTTTTCGTGCTGGCGAGCAATCCGCGCTTCGCCGCCGCCCAGGCGGGCTCTTTCGCGACGTGCCTCTCGGGCTTCGATGACATCCTGCATTTGCTCCGACCTCGCACATTCCATTGTCTTTGCTCGGGGTTTTAATGCGCGAGTGGCGAAGAGCAAGTCAGCCTGCAAGTAAAACGGGCCTCCCCAAGGGGAAGCCCGTCCGTGCTTTCATTCTGAAAGTGAGATCGCCTATTTATAATAGCCGTAATCATGGCGTTTGCCGTAGCCGCGACGGCGGGGCTCTGGAATGCCCCAAATATCGCGAACTTGATCGCCGCGTCGGACGATGCAGGTCACGGGGCGCTCAATATCCCGGCGCCGCGTTTCAAACTCGACCTCATTGAACGTGACGCGGTAGCCGCGCGGTCCAATTTGTTCGGCATAACGACCCTTTTCAAAGTCGACATCATGGAATCCGCGATAATGCGCTTCATCTCTGATCGCCCGGCGACACGCACGAATGGCTCGACGTTTGGCCTGACGGTAGGCTTGGCGGTCATTGTACCGGTAGTCGCCTCGATACCCGTAATCCTTATGGCCATAATGCCGTCCGGTGGAGTAGCCGATGGAACTGTAACCGTTCTGGCCAACACCCAAATGGACACTGCCATTGCCTGTATGGAAGGTTATCCCTCCTGTCACTTTCGTGTCTGCTTTGCCGTGGTGTGCCAAAGCAGGAGCAGCGAAGAGCAGAGGCGCCGCAAGGGCTAGCGCGGCTGCTCGAGGTTTCATGATGCGTTTCATCATGGCTGCAGGAATACACAGCCCACATCAACCCGGCCTGAGCGCGGTGTTCGGCTCGCATTCATGGAAAAACGGCATGCCTGAAGATTGCCATTTTGTTAGGACAAGGTGACGAGAATGGGAAATCGTGAAATGATACCGTCTCAGCGTGAGGTGCTATTAAGATGAAATACTGGATGACAGGACTCGCATCACTTGCCCTCGCCTGTACGGCTCAAGCCCAAGACGAAGTGGAACAGCCTGATCGTGATGGCTGGCTGATGACGTCGGTCTCGATCGATGATTTGGAGTATATCGTCGAAACGCAAGGGCATGAGGTGGAAGAACTGATTCCAGAGAATGTCGCGGTCATGGCGATGGGCATGAACGGCGTTCGCTTTTTCATGCAAGGAACGGCCTGTAATGCCGAACGCACTTGTCAGGGCTTACACATCTGGATGACATTTGATGGCGCCATATCTTTTGAGCGCGCCAACGAAATCAATTACGAATACGCCGCGATAAGCGCGATCATTAAAGACCGTACGGGATATCAGATCAGCCGCTATATGATCCTCGATCACGGCACGACTATGGCCAATATCAAGTCAAACCTACTGAATACATTGGCCATCGGAGAACAGATCTGGATTTCAGAAGCCCGGCGCGGCGTCTCACGCGCTTTCGCCAGCGCCGAACAGGAGCCCGAAGCATCTGACTTAGAAGCCCTGCCAGAACCAACCGCCCTCGAAGACGAATCAATCGACACCAGCGCGGTTGAAACCGTAGAGCCTGTGGCGCGACTGCAATAGGCTTCGTCAATCCTCGCCGGTTACTTTCCCGCGTAACGACTTCAACGTTGAGCGTTGTTTCTTGCCATCTAAGCGCCGCCGGACGGAGGCTCGGGTCGGTTTGGTTTTAATTCGTTTTCGCGGGGCTTCTGCGACGGATTTGACCATATCGGCGAGCCGTTTGCGGGCGGCCTCGCGATTCAGGCCTTGGGAGCGATGGTCTTTCGCCTCTAAAATCAGCTCGCCATCTTGGGTCAAGCGGGCGCCAAAGCGTTTGCGGAATCGCGCTTTCACAGCTGCCGGAATGGAGCTCGCAACCACGTTCCAGCGCAGCTGCACCGCGGTCGAGACCTTGTTCACATTTTGCCCGCCAGGCCCTGAGGCCCGGATAAACCGCTCCTGCAGCTCCCATTCGGGGATCTGGATCGTTTCGGTCACAAAGACGTGATCGCGCGAGGACATGAAAGCTCCGTTCAGGGTCAATTCAGGCGGCCTATCTAGTTTGGCAATCAAGGCTTGTCACGAACAGCCGAAATTGCGGGCCCTTTTGGGGGCGCCCTAACTCAGAAAGGAGGACGCTGCTATGTCCATCCTCTCAAAACTAAGTTCAAGCGCCGCAGCGATTGCATTGTGCGCCGGATTATTGGCTCCTGTCGCCTTTGCCGATCGGACCGATCGGAACTCGCCTTTCTCTGAGCATACGCATGACGAGCGCGGTGAGCGCATTCGTCCGGAACGATCAGAACGTCGCGACGCCCGCCGTGATCCAAGAGGGGTCGCGCCTCAACGAGATCTCCGCGTCCGTCCGGCGGCGCAGGACCGAGGCGAACTCCGGGGTGGTGAACGCCGCCAAGAAAGACGAGCTGAACGGCGCGGCGACCGCCGCGTTGAACAGCGCCAGGAGCGCCGAGCAGAACGGCGGCAAGAACGCCGCGCTGAGCAACGGCAAGAAAGACGGGCTGAACGTCGCGATGATCGCCGGTTTGAACAGCGACAAGAGCGTCGAGCCGAACGTCGACAAGAACGCCGCGCTGAGCAAAGGCAAGAGCGTCGGGCAGAACGGCGAGAGGATCGCCAGTTCGAACAACGCCAGGACCGTCGCGCTGAACGCCGCCAAGAACGTCGCGTCGAGGATCGCCGGGCCGAGCGACGTGATGATCGCCGATTTGAGCAGCGCCAGGAACGTCGCGCTGAACGGCGACAAGAACGACGCGTAGAAGACCGCCGAGCTGAACGCCGCCAGGAACGCCGCGCAGAGGATCGCCGAGCAGAACGTCGGGCTGATAGACGTCAAGAACGTCGCATCGAGAACCGTCGTGAGAACCGGCAAATCCGCCGGAACTCATATGATCGCGGATATAATCGAGGCTATCGCAATGCGCGAGGCGATTACCGTCATCGGGACCGGCATTACCGCCATCGTGATTATCGCCACAACCGGCACCACAATTACGATCGGTATTATCGTAATCACCGCAACTTCAATCGGTATTATCGCCAGCATCACAATGGCTACCACTATCGGAACAAGTATCGTCGGCACAATTTCCGGCATTACTCGCCGCGCGCCCATTATTGGGGAGGACACCGTCCCTTCTATTATTACTCGCGGCCAACCTTCCGGTATGTGTATGATCGCCACTATGTGCCGAGCTACTATATTGGCGGCCATTACGGTTACCACACGAATACGATCATCATTGGAGACTATGATTATTGGGGTCTTTATGACCCGCCACACGGCTATCACTGGGTCCATGACTATGATAGCGGCGATGCGGTGCTCGCCTCAGTTGCGACCGGAGCCATTATCGGTCTCGTGATCGGCGCCCTGGCCAATTAGGTCCAATCCAGCGCCAAGGCGCACTCAAATCGAAAACACCCGCTGATCCAGGTCCGCGGGTGTTTTCTTGACGCAAAAATCAAATTTTTATGTCGGGACGCCGACATTCACCTTTCATTAGGCATGACTCATGCTTAATTGGAATTGTCCGGAGAACGCGAATGAGCACCGGACATAGTCGTTCAACAGCTGAAAGGAGGTGATCCAATGTCAAGTGAGAAACCAGGAACGGTGATTGGATCCGTTTGTGTGAAGGTTTTTTTGGAGCAGCCTCTAAAAACGCCGTAGCACAGTCTTAAGGCTGCCTATGTTGAACGCAGCCAAGGATTCAAGAGCCAACCGGCTCACGGACCCCAGCCGAGACCCGGCTGGGGTTTTCCTTTTTTGGGCCATCAATAATCAGCGACCGTCTATACAGCCCGATGAGCGCTTGACCATTTTTGTCCCCGATCAGACAGTGAGGTCATGCGCGCCTTAATTTCCGTCTCTTTGCTCACCCTCGCCGCCTGCTCGCAGACAGGTCTCCCGCCCGAACCGGAAAACCTGTGCGAACAGCCTGATGCGAGATGCGTCAGCGCGCCGGTCCGCGATGTCCTGGCGGTTGATGGCGACACGTTTGAGCTGCAACGCCTTACCGATCGCGGCACCGAACGCATCCGCCTGCGCTTGATCGGTTGGGACAGTCCCGAGACAGGTAATAGCGCCGGGTGTGCCGCCGAAGATGCGCTCGGCCAACACGTTGAAGCCCGCGCCAAAGAGCTGTTCACAGACGCCCAAACCCTCACCTTCAAGCCCGAAGGCACTGACCGGTTCGGTCGCACTCGCGCCCACGTCTATCTCGATGGCACCCATATTGGCTGGCTGCTCGCGAAAGACGGGCTGTCCAAACCCTGGCTCAGCGAAACCGTCAAACCCACTTGGTGCGATTGAGTTGCGCGCCAAACACGAGACCGAAATGACATTACGGCAACTTGCCGGATCGGCCCAAGCTTTGCTTGTATGTCTTTATGCACGCCCACGAAGCTCAATTTAGGCCAGACCGGACCTGGTTTTTTACCCTCAACCTTGCGGATGAGGACAGTTCCCTTTTGACTCGGCACGCCCAGTTTCTGGGCGAGAGCGCGCGCGATGTGGAAGGGCTGTACCCGTTTGAGACGATCGCAACGGTCATCCTTCCCAATCACATGCATATGATCTGGACCTTGCCGGAGGATGATCTCGATTATGATCGGCGCATTTCCTATTTGCAGTCCGGATTCACGCGGCGGGTCGCAGATTCTTTGAGTGATGCTGACAAGGCCCGCCAAAAGGCACCGATGAAGCCGCTCTGGCACCGCCGCTATTGGGATTATAAGATCCGCGACCTGGTCGATTTGGAACGCCATATCGGTTACATGCACGGCAATCCAGTTAAACACGGGCTGGTCAGCCATCCTGACAAATGGCGCTATTCGACTTGGCACAAATTCCGAGATGATGGCTTCCTCTTATGGACGAATAAGCCGCTCGGGTCCGCAGGCGAGCCCTAGCTCGACCCAATGCCGCACGCCGCGACGGCAGGTTTGCTCAGCGCTTCCAATTCGGGCGCATCTTGTTGTAAGTCGGCGCATAGACACATTTCCCAACCAAGAAGGCCGACCCTATGCCCGCTATTTCAATGACCCCACAGAACGTTTCAGATTATATCGCTCAGGCCGGTCGCGACGCATGGGTGGTGCCGGATGTGCCTGAAAACACGCCGCGTCGTAAGATTGAAAAAGTCGGCGTCATCGGTGCTGGCACAATGGGCGGCGGCATTTCTATGAATTTCGCCACCGCGGGTATTTCGGTGACCATTCTGGAACGCCAGCAAGAAGCGCTTGATCGCGGGCTCGGTGTCGTGCGCGGGCATTATCAGCGCAGCGCCGACAAAGGCCGTTTCCCAGTTGAAGAAGTTGAGGAGCGTATGGGCCGTCTCAATGGCACGCTCAGCATGGAAGACTTCGCTGATTGCGATCTGATCATCGAGGCTGTGTTCGAGGACATGGATCTCAAAAAGCAGATCTTCACTGATCTCGACCGCATCGCCAAGCCGGGCGCCATCCTCGCGACCAATACGTCAGCGCTGAATATTGATGAGATTGCCAGTGTCACCAAGCGCCCGGAAGATGTCATCGGGCTGCACTTCTTCTCGCCGGCCAATGTTATGAAACTGCTCGAAATCGTGCGCGCCGATCACACCGCAGATGATGTGATTGCGACCAGTATGGATCTCGCCAAGACAATCAACAAAGTCGCGACGCTTGTCGGCGTTTGCCCAGGCTTTGTTGGCAACCGCATCCTGTTCGCGCGTCAAGCGCAGGCTCAGAAGCTCGTCTATCAAGGCGCCATGCCTTGGGATGTCGATGCCGCGCTTAACACGTTTGGCTTCCGGATGGGGCCATATCAAATGTCAGACCTGGCGGGCCTCGACATTGGCTGGAAGAAAGGCGCGACGACAGCCAACCCGATCCGCGACGCGCTATGCGAGCTCGACCGGCGCGGTCAGAAAACTGGCGCGGGTTATTATGATTATGATGAGAACCGCCGTCCTATTCCGTCTGATGTGACGGCGAAAATCATTGCTGACGTCACCGGCGTTGCCCCCGGCGGCGCGCCTGGCCAAGACGAGATTATCGCGACCTGCATCCATCCAATGATCAATGAAGGCTTGAAAATCCTCGAAGAGAAAAAGGCACAGCGCGCCTCGGATATCGATATTGTCTGGCTCAACGGCTATGGCTGGCCGGCCGATAAAGGCGGCCCAATGCTATATGGCGACATGGTTGGCGCAGAAGCTGTTCTGGCGACGATGGAAAAACTTGGCGCTGATGATGACCGGTTCGCGCCGTGTGACACGCTGAAAAAGCTCGCCGCTGAAGGTGGCCGGTTCATCGACGTACAGCCTGGCTGATGACTAGCTGATGACAAGTCCCGCAACCCCGTTTCCTGGCGAATATGATTATATCATCGCTGGGGCTGGGTCGGCGGGTTGCGTGGTCGCCAATCGGCTTTCAGCGGATCCCAAAATCAAAGTCTTGCTGCTCGAAGCGGGCGGCAAAGACAATTGGATTTGGTTCCACATTCCGGTCGGCTATTTGTTCGCGATTGGCAATCCGCGCTCCGATTGGATGTTCGAGACCACGGCGCAGCCAGGTCTGAATGGTCGAAAGCTCAACTATCCGCGCGGCAAAGTCCTAGGCGGGTCCTCTGCGATCAATGCGATGATCACCATGCGGGGCCAGGCGGCGGATTATGATCATTGGCGCGACCTGGGCCTGCCCGGATGGAGCTGGGACCAGGTCTTGCCGGTCTTTCGCGACCTCGACGATCACTTCCTCGGCGCCAGCGATATGCACGGCGCTGGCGGCGACTGGCGGGTCGAACCGCCGCGCATAAGCTGGGACATCTTAGACGCCGTCGGCGATGCGGCCGCAGAAATGGGCATCCCGAAAACGCCAGACTTCAATACCGGCGACAATGAAGGCGCAGGCTACTTCCATGTGAACCAAAAGAAGGGGCGGCGCTGGTCCGCAGCGCGGGGCTTTCTAAAACCCGCCGCGAACCGTCCTAATCTGCGGGTCGAGACCGGCGCCCTGATCGACAAAGTCGTGCTCGAGGGCGGTCGCGCGACAGGTTTGGAATTTGTCCAGAACGGCCAGCGCCAGATCGCTCGCGCCAAAGCAGAGGTCATCCTGTGCGCCGGTTCGATTGGCAGCGTGCAAATCCTACAACGCTCCGGGATTGGCCCAGCGGTGGTATTGCGTGACGCGGGCATCACGCCGCAACACGATCTGCCGGGTGTCGGCGCCAATCTGCAAGACCATCTGCAACAGCGCGCGATCTATAAAGTCGCTAATACGGTGACGCTGAACCAAACCTATTATTCCCTATTCGGTAAAGCCAAGATGGGGCTCGACTATCTGTTCCGGCGCCGGGGCCCGCTGACCATGGCGCCGTCGCAATTGGGCATCTTCACCCGTTCCTCACCAGAGCAGACCCGCGCCAATATTCAATTCCATGTCCAGCCGCTATCGCTGGATAAGTTTGGCGATCCTTTGCACCGCTTCCCCGCGATTACCGTCGCTGCCTGCAATTTGCGGCCAACGTCCCGAGGCAGCATTCGGATCAGCGGCCCTGGGCTCGACGCGCCGCCCATCATCGATCCCAATTATCTCGATACCGAAGAGGATCGCCAAATCGCTGCCGACGCGATTCGGGTCACGCGCAAATTGATGGCCCAGCCCGCTTTGCAAGCGTTTCAGCCAAGCGAGCATCTCCCCGGCCCGGATTATCCCGATACAGATCTCGCGCGCGCCGCTGGCGATATCGGCACCACCATCTTCCATCCGGTTGGCACAGCCAAGATGGGTACAGACAGAGATCCAATGGCGGTTGTGAACGCGAATCTGCAAGTGCGCGGGATTGATTGTCTGCGGATCATGGACGCTTCGGTGATGCCGACAATCACATCAGGCAACACCAATACACCAACAATTATGATCGCCGCGAAGGGCGCCCATTTACTTTCCTCAAAGTCACCATAATTCCCGCTATGTGTGCGATGTGGAATCGATTCTAGGAGACGCTCATAATGTGGCGGAAGACACTTCTTCTTTTGGGGTTCAATCTGTGCGCGGCCGCGCAGGCAACTGAGCTGCATACGCGCGGCTGGATCGAGCATGCCCGGATTATGCCGGACCGCTTACTCATGACCGCAAAGCTCGATAGCGGCGCCAAGACGACCTCCATCCACGCAGAAATCTTGACCAATGTCCCAGATGTCGACTCGATGTCACCGGAAGCTTTGGCAGAGTTTCTCAACGAGTCAGAAGACGCCGCGATGGAAATGATGGGCACCAAAATGGTGAATGGCGAAGCGCCGGATGATCCGCCTGCGGCAGAAATCGCACCGATCTCCGCCGCTGAAATGCAAGACATGATGCCGGAGACGATCACTTTCCGGCTGACCAGCCGCGGCGGCAAAGAACGGATCTATACCGCGCCTGTCTCGCGCTGGGTGTCGATCCGCCGGCGCGGCGGGGGATCTTTCGTCCGGCCTGTCGTGATGATGGAGCTTTGTATTGCCGGGCGACGGGTGAACGGTGAAGTCAATTTGGCGGATCGATCTGGCTTCAATTATCCGCTTCTGATCGGGCGCAATATGCTAGGCGATGCCGCGATCACCGTGGACTCGCGTCAGATATTTGCGTCTAAGAAAGCATGTCCACCCGCCAAAGATTGATCGTCACCTCGGGCCTGCCCGGTTCGGGCAAAAGCACGATTGCCGAAGGGCTCGCCAAAGCCCTCCCGGCGGCGATTCTCTCCGTTGATCCAATTGAAGCGGCGATGTGGCGCTCCGGGCTCGACCCGGCCAAGACTGGAATTGCCGCCTATCGGGTGGCTGAAACCCTCGCGCGCGAGAACCTAGCGCAAGGCCTGTCAGTGATTGTCGACGCGGTGAACCCGGTCGACGAAGCACGAGCGATGTGGCGGGATCTCTCGCAGCAGCACGCCGTGTGTCTGAAAGTCGTCGAAGTGATTTGTTCGGATGAAGCGATCCATAAGCAACGGATCGAAGCCCGCGTTCGGAATATTGAAGGCATGCCCGAAATTAGCTGGGAGCGCGTGATCCAGCGAAAAGCTGAATTTACGCCCTGGGCGGAGGATCGATTGGTGCTCGATTCCGCGACTAAACCTGCTGACGCCTTGATCGAAACAGCGGCTCAGTACTGCCTGGCACCGCCTGGACAAACGGCCACAGGGACGCGCTGATACGGACCGCTTAGATCAGCACCAATGCGTTTTTGGACCTATCTCCGATTGCTGCTGCTGATTGCAGCGAGCCTTGGTTATTTTGCCAATGGCGCCCAAGCGCATGTCCGTATCACGCCTGGCGAAACGGTCAGTCTACTCATGTGCTCCACCGGTTCGAACCGGACGCTCGAGATGGAGATCCCCGGCGCGCCCGCTGAAGAAACCCAAGGCACGTCTTGTGGTGATTGCGCTGCTCCCGCGGCCCTCGCCCCGCCTGCGGTCGCCCGAGTAGAGTTCCGGCAAGTCTTCGCTGAGCCGCTGCCTAGTCAGATGCCTGTGCCGGTCTCGCCGCGCTCCCCGCTTTGGCCTGGCGCCCCGCCACATGGCCCACCTCTTTCCCTCAAAGCTTAGATAATTTCCCAATCCTTGGCGCAACCTGCGCCCACTAGCTTTGTGAGTAAAACCAATGAAACTCAAACTCTTTGCGAGCGCAGCCCTGCTGTGCGCCGCCCTGCCCGCGTCTGCCCATGAAGGCGATGGCGGCAATGTCACCTATGCGTCAGACCACGCGCCGATTGGCGTGATGGCCGACCACCGCCACAAGAAAGGCGAATGGATGACGTCCTATCGCTACATGTATATGGATATGTCCGGAAATCGCGACGGCACCGATAGCCTGTCGCCGGAAGAGATTGTCACTGGCGTCGCGAACCCGTTTGCCAATCCGCCGATGATGCCGCCAACCCTGCGCGTCGTTCCAACCAATATGCCGATGCAGATGCACATGGTCGGCGGCATGTACGGTCTCACCGATCGTGTCACGCTGATGGCCATGGGCATGTATCTGTCCAGCGAGATGGACCATATCACCTTCCAAGGGCCAATGGGCGCGACCCGGCTCAGCCAGTTCACAACCGAGACCGAAGGGTTTGGCGACACAACGATTGGCGCGATTATTGGGCTCGATGACGGGTCTTATGAGCACCGCCAGATCAATCTCGGCCTCGCGCTCTCGCTGCCGACAGGATCGATTGAAGAAACTGATCAAATCCTGACGCCAATGGGCACCACACCAAGCCCGCGTCTGCCTTATCCGATGCAACTTGGGTCCGGCAGCTTTGATCTCAAACCGTCGCTGACCGCGTTCTCGCGCACCGGGAAATGGAATTATGGCGGACAGGCCTCTGCTATCATTCGCTTGGATGAGAATGATGAAGGCTACACGCTCGGCGATCGGATCGAAGCGACCGGTTGGATCGCTTATGAACCTGCCCCCTGGATCTCATTTTCAGGCCGGTTGAAAGCTGCCAGTGTCGGTCAGATTGCCGGTACGGACGCGCTGGTCCGCGCACCGGTGCAAACCGCTGACCCCGATAATCATGGCGGCGAAACGCTCGAAGCGCTGGTTGGGATTAATCTTGCCGGCCAGTCCGGATGGCAAAAGGGACATCGTCTGGCCGCGGAAATCGGACTGCCTGTCCATCGCGATCTGAACGGACCGCAGCTCGAGACCGACTTGATCTTCACTCTGGGATGGCAAAAAGCATTTTAAGCCTCGGTCAGATCAAAGGAGTTTCGGCCTCTTTGGTCTGACCAATTGACCCGACGGAATGGCGTGCTACGTTAACTCAGAGACGTTCGGCTGCAATCGTAATCGAACTGGGGACGAAATGCGCGTACACATAGATGAAGTTCCGCAAGTGGTGATTGGTACGAAAGGGCTCGATTTCGAGGTCGGTCACTTTGTTAAATCTGTGCCACGCATGCACCTAGAAGACGACAAGATCGTCTATTACAGCCCAGACCGCCCAAGCCTAGAAGTAAGCAATGCACGATCGGTTTTCTGGCACGCCTTCACCGTCGGCCTGAACCTCTATGAGAGCACGGGTCTTGAGGATGACATCGTTGTGTTCAATCCCAAAGATCCGAGTGAATCTTCTCAATGGCCAAAGCAAATCTTCTACGCCACCGCCGAAATCGGGTTTGCCTTATATAGCGAATTGGACGCTAAACACTCAAACGTCGCCTATTTCCAACCCAAAGCTAAAACGCATAAAATCGACGATGCGGATGGCGAGGTCTGGCTCGAAATTCATGTTGAATTCCGCGCAGGGCCCGGACAAACTGTGATTGGGCAGCGCCGCCGCATCAACAAAAATACCGGCGAAATCGAGTATGGTCAGACCTTCGTGCAACCCATCGATGTCGCCATCAATAGTTATGAAGAGCTCGGCAAGGCCATCGAAGATGTGCTGAATCCAAAGCCCGACCAAAAGAAAATCGTGAAGATGCCGATTCACGAAGAACAATAGCGGAGCGGAGTCCAGTTCCAAAAAATGTGATTGAATAACATTGCAAATACAGCCCCTTTGCAATATGCAACAAGACAAATCTGAATCGATAGAGTCGCGTGACCCTCCCGAGAGACTGAGATGAGCAAAAAGAACCCGACCAATCACCTTCGAGCTTGGCGAGAGTTCCGGGGTTTTACCCAAGAAAGCCTCGCCGAGAGCATTGGCACGACGGCGGCGGTCATCTCATTGCTTGAAAACGGTCAGCGCGGCCTCTCAGCCAGCTGGCTCGACCGGCTCGCGCGCCCCCTGCAAACATCGCCAGGCTTTTTACTCGACCATCACCCAGGCGATTTAACCGCTGAGTTGCTCGACCTGTGGGCCAGCATTCCAAGCGAAAACCAGCCCAAAGCCATCAAAGCCTTGCGGTCTCTTTCAAAGAAAAAGACCGGAACCTAATTCAGTTTCGATACTACGCGCCGAGCTCTCGTTCGAATAGAGCGAGCATCCGTCCCCATGCCCGCGCTGAGAGCTCAGGATCATGCGCCCGAGAATCTGTCGGCACCCAGCCATGCATGGCGTCTGCATAGACTTCGATTTCAGCAGGAATACCAGCCGCAGCAAAAGCTGAGATCAGCTCGCCTTGGGCCTCTGGCTCACGCTCGTGATCATTCTCAGCGATTGCGATCAAGGCGCCGCCTTGCATCTGTTCCACCAATTTGTGCGGACTGTCCGGCTCTTCCGTAACCAAGCCGCCGCCATGGAAGGAGGCCGGCGCTTTCACGCGACTCGGAACCGCGGCGGCCGCGCGCAGAGTCCAAGAGCCGGTCATACAGAAGCCGATAGCGCCTATGCCGCGACCTGTATCCACCGCCGCTTGTGCATCTAGCCAAGCTACGATCGCAGCGGAATCGGTAATCACCTTGGCCGGCGTCAGCGACTCATAATGCGGCTGCACTTTCGCCCACCCCCCTTCACTCCGAATGGTTTCGCCATCGCCAAACAAGCGGCCTGAATGCGTGCGGTAATAGGGATTGGCCGCCAGCACACTGTAGCCCGCGCCAGCGAGGCTGCGTGCCATATCAAAGAAGGCTGGTCGAACGCCGTGAATATCCGGCCACATGATGACGGCCGCATGTGCACCTTCGACGGGGTGAATGAACAACGCGTCGACTTCGCCATCTGGCGTCGGCACACGGACTTCAGATTCGGTAATCGTCCCAGGCGCAGGCGGCGGTGTCGCACAAGCCGAGAGCGCGAGACCACTGGCAGCAAGTGTCGCTGACGCGCCAACCGTAAACCCGCGCCGCGTCATCGCCCGGCGTTTCAGATAAGCCTCAAGTTCGCGTTCGGTCGTGTCATCGCACATCGTTTTATCCTTCGCTCTGAATCTCGTTCCTAGCCCCAACACATGACACAGATGCCCACCGCTTCAAGTTAAACGCAAGTTGGGACAACGCGGCTAACGCCCTGAACCAGCTCTAAGCCGCCACCATTTCGCCTGGGAAGAGCTCGGTGGTGACGGTGTCTTGGCCCATTTTGCTATAGCGCGGTCCCGCGATTGCTTCTGGGGCAAAGTGAGCATCCAAGGCCGCGACATCTTCCTCGGACAAGACAACGTCATTCGCCCCGAAATTATCTTCCAAATGCGCCAGGCTTTTAGTGCCCGGAATGGACACAACGGACGGCCCTTTTGCGAGCCCCCAAGCAATGGCGAGTTGCGGTAAACTACAGCCAAGCCGTTCAGCCATATCGCGCGCCAGCGGCATCAGTTTCATATTTTCAGAGAAATGCGGCTCGGCCAGGCGTGGGAAGAAAGCGCGGCGCATATCGCCTTCCCAGTAATTGTCTGGATCCTGCGGGATCTGCGAGAACATGCCCCGCCCGACAGGTGAAAAGGCGACCAGGGTCGTACCGAGATCGATACAGGTCTGATGCACGGCGATCTCAGGATTACGCGCAATCAAGGAGTATTCCGACTGCATCGCCGCGATGGGATGAATGGCTGCTGCTTTACGCAGCATATCAGCTGACATTTCAGAGAGACCAATCGTCTTGATCTTTCCCGCCTCGACCAGTTCGGCCATAGCACCAATCGAGTCTTCTAGCGGCACATTCCGATCCGGGCGGTGCATGTAATACAAGTCAATCACATCAGTTTGCAGACGTTTCAGGCTGGCATCACACGCCGCTTTGATCTTTTCGGGCCGCGCGTCCAAGACCCGGCGCCCATCTTCAAATCCGAGCACACATTTGCTGGCAAGAACAAACGCATCGCGGCGGTGTTTGAGGAATTTTCCAATCCGCCGCTCGCTTTCGCCCATGCCGTAAATCGTCGCCGTATCGAGGAAATTATACCCAAGATCCAGCGCGCGATTGAGCAATCTGTCAGACGCATCCTCCTCGATCGGCGCATTGTAGGCGTGCATCATGTTCATACAGCCAAGACCAACGGGATTGACGCTAAAGGGTCCGACATTTCGGTTCTGCATATAAAGGGCTCCAAGTGAGTGTACGGCCTCGGCCTAGCATGTGGATTGGGGTTCGTTAATCGACATTTCGCGCGCGGTTTCGATACGTTTACAACCCTGCCGAGCCGCTTCTCTTGTGCGCACCTGTTCAAGTTGCTACCCGAAAGCATACCGATCGAGCGGAGACACGCTCACCAGAAAAGCTTTGGGAGACTTTTCATGAAAACACGCGCCGCCGTCGCCTTTGAAGCGAAACAGCCATTGGAAATTGTCGAGCTGGATTTGGAAGGCCCCAAAGACGGCGAGGTCCTGGTCGAAATCATGGCGACCGGGATCTGTCATACCGACGCTTACACGCTGGATGGCCTCGACAGTGAGGGTCTGTTCCCTAGCATCCTTGGTCATGAAGGTGCAGGCATTGTCCGCGAAGTTGGCGCCGGTGTGACCAGTGTGAAGCCTGGCGATCATGTCATCCCGCTCTACACGCCGGAATGTCGCCAGTGCAAAAGTTGCCTGTCTGGTAAGACCAATCTCTGCACCGCGATCCGCGCCACGCAAGGCAAAGGCGTGATGCCGGACGGGACGTCGCGCTTCTCTTATAAAGGTCAGACCATCTATCATTATATGGGCTGCTCAACCTTCTCGAACTTCACGGTGCTGCCGGAAATCGCGGTGGCGAAAATCCGTGAGGACGCGCCCTTTGATAAAACCTGCTATGTCGGCTGCGGCGTGACCACAGGCGTCGGCGCGGTGACCAATACGGCGAAAGTGCAAGCGGGCGATAATGTCGTCGTGTTTGGCCTTGGCGGGATTGGCCTGAATGTCATCCAAGGCGCAAAAATGGTGGGCGCGGACAAGATTGTCGGCGTCGATATCAACCCTGCGAAAAAAGAATGGGGCGAAAAGTTCGGGATGACGCATTTCGTCAACCCGAAAGAGACGGCAGATGTCGTCGCGCATTTGGTCGAGCTGACCGACGGCGGCGCGGATTATTCATTCGACTGCACCGGCAATACGGACGTGATGCGACAGGCCTTGGAATGCTGCCATCGCGGCTGGGGCACGAGCGTCATCATTGGCGTGGCCGAAGCGGGCAAAGAAATTTCGACGCGCCCCTTCCAACTCGTCACTGGGCGCAATTGGCGCGGGACGGCTTTTGGCGGCGCGAAAGGACGCACCGATGTGCCAAAAATCGTCGACTGGTACATGCAGGGCAAAATCCAGATCGATCCGATGATCACCCACGTCATGCCGCTCGATAAGATCAATGATGCGTTTGATCTGATGCATGCCGGCGAGAGCATCCGCTCGGTCGTGGTCTATTAGATGACGCTCGAACTGGTCTCTTCTTGGACCTCATTCGGCGGCACGCTCAGCGTCCACGATCATCAAAGCGCAATCACCAATTGCACTATGCGCTTTGCCGTCTTCACGCCGCCACAAGCCGCTAATGGGCCGGTTCCGGTGCTCTGGTATCTATCGGGCCTGACCTGCACTTGGGCGAATGTGATGGAGAAATCCGGCATTCAACAATATGCCGCCGAGCATGGTTTGATGATTGTCGCGCCGGATACCAGTCCGCGCGGTGACGACGTCGCTGATGATGAGGCTTATCATCTTGGCCAGGGCGCAGGCTTTTACTTGACCGCGACTGAAGATCCGTGGGCGGCGCACTATAAAATGGATCAATATCTGACCGACGAATTGCCCGGCATCATCGCTGAGCACTTCCCAGCCGATATGCGCGCGCAAGGGATTACCGGCCATTCCATGGGCGGGCATGGCGCGATCACGCTGCACCTGAAAAACCCCGACACGTTCAAGACCTGCTCGGCCTTTTCGCCGATCGTCTCGCCCGCGCGGGTGCCTTGGGGAGAAAAAGCATTGACCGCTTATCTCGGTCCGCTTTCAGTCGCTTGGGAAGCCTATGACTCGACTGAGCTTGTCAAGGAGAGGCCCTCCCAGGCGGATATCTTGATCGATCAAGGCGCGGCGGATCAGTTTTTAGGCGAACAACTCGACCCCACCCTCTTCCTCCAAGAAGCCCGCAATCACGGTCAGACAGTCACGCACCGGATGCAAGCCGGGTATGACCATTCCTACTATTTCGTTGCGAGCTTCATGCGCGATCATATCGAATGGCACGCCAAGCGACTGAGACGATAAGGTGCTCGATTGCAAACCTGGCGATCTCATCGACCGAGAATAGCCCCGCTCTATTTGACCCAAGCGCCCGGGGCATTGGTGCGATAACCGAGCGACTGATAGGCCGCATCGACCACGCTTTGACCGCGCGGATTGAGCAGCAGGCCTGGCCCCATCTGGTTCATCGTATAGCTAAAGGCGAGCCCGCACTCTGGATCAGCAAACCCAATCGAGCCGCCAGCGCCGACATGCCCGAACGCACTTTCGCCCATAATCGCACTCTTCTGGTCGCCTTGCGGATAGGCGCGATTGTCCATGGATTTCATAAACCCAGAGGCAAAGCGCGATGGTAGAAGCAGCGTGGCATCAATCCCTGAAGCGGTGGTGACGCGGGTCATCGCCGCCAAGCGGTCGGCTGAGACTAAACTGCCATCATTGGTTGCGAGCGGCGTATACCACGCGACCTGACCGCGGGCATTTGCGATTCCGCCCGCGCCGCCAATCTCAGCCTTATGGGCTTCCGGATCATTCATGTTCCAGCCGCCATTATTGAGGAAGGAGAGCGATTGGATCGATTGCGGTTCGGTAAAGAGCTTCACCGTAAAGGCGGTCGGCTCGTCGCCTTCTTTAGGCTCATAAAGCCGGATCGGGGCGATTGGCTTGGCAAAATCATCCGGGATCCCGATCCAAAAATCTGCGCCGGTTTTGCTGGCGACTTCATCGGCAAAGAACTGGCCGAGCGATTTGCCCGAGACGCGGCGCACCAGCTCACCCACGGTCCAACCGAAATTGACCATATGATAGCCATTGCGGGTCCCCGGCTCCCACCAGGCTTCCTCATCTTCCATGCGTGAGATCATGTAATCCCAATCCAGAAACCCGCCCTCGCGGATCGGCTCGCGATTGGCTGGCACTGCGCTTTCATGGTTGAGCATCATCTGAACGGTGGTGTTCTCTTTGCCCTTCTTGGCAAAGCCCGGCCAATAGTCCGAAACCAGCGCCGCCGGATCGAGCTCACCGCGATCAATCAAAATATGCGCGCACAAAGCTGTCGCCGCTTTGGTACAGGAAAACACAATCGAGACCGTATCTTCTTGCCATGCCTCGCCAGTATCCGGGTTGGCCATGCCGCCCCACAGATCAACCTTGGTTTCGCCATCAACGCTCAAACACACCGACGCGCCGACTTCGCCACGTTCAGCAAAATTACGCTCAAATTCTTCGCGGACGCGCGCAAATTGTGGATCACAATGACCTTGCACCTGGCTCATGATGGGGGCTCCTCCTATATGTGCAAGAATAGAAGCAGGGTTTCGGGCGCGGCGCGAGGCTGACTTTGGGGCAGATCGCCCGCGCTAGGGATCACGAATGGCAAATAAACAAGCAATTTTCCTGCAGGGTAACCTGTTGCGCCATATCGTGATTATGGCCTCATCAGCCAGCATCGGCCTGGTCTCAATATTCCTCGTCGACTTTGCCGACTTGCTTTTCATCTCCATGCTCGGTGAGGCAGAACTCGCCGCCGCTGTGGGGTTTGCTGGCACCGTTCTGTTCTTCACATTTTCGGTCTCGATTGGGATGACGATTGCGACCAGCGCCTTGGTGGCGCAAAGGCTCGGTCAAGGCGATCCAGTCGAAGCCCGAAAGATCGCGACCAGTGTAATTCTCTTCGGCATCGTCGTGACGAGTGTGCTCGCCCTCTTATGCTGGATCTATGCGCCCAGCCTGCTCGGCTTGATCGGCGCGCAAGGCTACACCCAAGAGATGGGGGTTCGATATTTTCGGATCGTCGTGGCTGCGATGCCGATTGCCGCAGTCGGAATGATGGCCAGCGGTATCTTGCGCGCGCATGGCGATGCAAGACGGGCAATGACCGTGACGCTCGTCGCCGGCGCAGTGAATGCGATCCTCGATCCGATCCTGATCTTCTGGGTTGGACTTGGACTGGATGGCGCGGCTTATGCCTCCGTGGCCGCGAGATTTGCGACGCTTGCCACCGCGCTCTATCCGATTTTCAAACATTATGGCGGCTTCGCGAAGATCGATTTACCGCGCTTCCGCATGGACCTAAAGCCGATTGTCGCCATCGCGGCTCCAGCCATGCTGACCAATGTCGCGACGCCGATTGGCAATGGCTTTGTCACCCGCGCGATCTCTGATTTTGGTGACAGCGCTGTGGCAGCGATGGCGGTCACCGGGCGCCTCACCCCCCTCGCCTTTTGTGTGATCTTTGCCCTGTCTGGTGCGGTCGGTCCCATCATTGGCCAGAACTTTGGCGCCAAACAGTTTGGCCGGGTGCGCGGCGCCCTGATCAAGGCGGTCCAGTTTACCGCGATTTACGTCGCCACCATGTGGGCGATCTTAATGCTCGCGCATGGCTTTATCTCAGACAGTTTCCAGCTCAGCGAAGATGGCGCCAATATTGTCTTCTGGTTTGCCCTCGTCGTCGCGCCGCTTTTCTTGTTCAACGGCACGCTGTTTGTCTCGAACGCGGCGTTCAACAATTTGCGGCGCCCGCTTTACTCGACGTTCTTGAACTGGAGCAAGAATACAATCGGCGTTGTGCCGTTCATCGCGGTCGGCGCGTCATTAGGCGGCGCGCCGGGCGTCATCATTGGCCAAGCCGTGGGCGGGGTTCTATTTGGGATCCTCGGTTTCTGGCTCGCTTATCGATTGGTCAACCGCTACGAGGACGGTCGATCCGATCCCGACAAAGGGATGAAATTCCCCCTTATGCGCCGCCGCGCCGAAGCGCCATTTAACTCGCCGAGAGGTTAGACCAGAAAAAAGGCCGCCTCGGGAGGGGAGCGAGACGGCCTTTTCTATGGGTATGATATGAAACTTAGTGGCGATTGCTCATTCGAGCGCGACGCCGACGCCGCTTGTCCAACATGCTTGTGCCGGTCTCCTCTTGGGTTTCGGGAGCTGGGGCTTTGATTTCGACGACCGATTTTGCGATCTGGATCGCATTGATTTGGGCCGTCTCAAGGGTGTTGCGAGGCACCGCGATTTGGGCTGGCTCTATTTCGCGGACTTGCGGGTTCATCGTTTCATTCCTTTTTAAAATCAGGGGATTAGCCTGATCGACGGGGGTTGAAGCTGTTAGTTAGTTTCCGCCGATGGAAGGTAATTGGGAAGGCTCTTATTGTTTTTCAATAAGTACATATCGTTTTTCGGTAATTATTTTTGAAATTCGTTTGTTTTCAAGGCTTTAAAATGTACGATTTTTCGAAATTGCCGTGTTTTCAATTAAATGAGCCTGCGAACCTTGGTCCCAGACCGGCCCTCTGCCTGACCTTAGGCTGGTCATCGGGGTCAGAATGATCCAATCCATATATATAGAGAGCAGCCGGTGGCGCGCATTAATCGTCCTCACCGGTCAGATTGGGAGGATAAGATGAAGCGCGAGATCGATCAGGACTTAAAGCGGCGAGCCCAAAAGGTTCTGCCAAATGGCGTTTATGGCCATGAATCCACGCTCCTCCTCCCGGAAAGCTATCCGCAATTCTTTAGCAAAGCCGAGGGCGCTTATCTCTGGGACGCCGATGGCAATAAATATCTCGACTATATGTGCGCCTATGGCCCAAACCTGCTCGGCTATTCAGACCCGCGCGTAACCAAGGTCGCCATCGAGCAGCTCGCCAAAGGCGATGCGATGACGGGTCCCTCACCTGCCATGGTCGAGCTGGCCGAGGCCATGACCGACATGGTCAGCCATGCCGACTGGGCGATGTTCTGTAAGAATGGCACGGACGCCACCACGATGGCCAAAACCATTGCTCGGGCCCAAACAGGCAAACGGATCATCCTGGTCGCCGCTGGCGCCTATCATGGCGCCGCCCCCTGGTGCACCCCGATCCCTGCAGGCGTGATCGAAGAGGACCGGGCGCATATCCAGACCTATGAATACAATAATATCACCAGCCTCGAAGACGCCGTCAAAACGGCAGGCGATGATCTCGCCGGAATCTTTGCCGCGCCGTTCAAGCATGACGCTTTTATCGACCAAGCCCTGCCGGACCCTGCTTATGCCAAGCGCGCCCGCGAGATTTGCGACCAGACTGGCGCCCTCCTCATCGTCGACGATATTCGCGCCGGCTTTCGATTGACGCGCGACTGCTCCTGGGAGCTGATCGGTGTGCGTCCCGATCTCAGCACATGGGGCAAGAGTTTCGCCAATGGCTTGCCAATCTCGGCTCTGCTCGGATCTGACACAGCGCGGGACGGCGCTGGAGCGATCTACGCAACTGGCTCATTCTGGTTTTCCGCCGTGCCCATGGTAGCAGCGCTCGAAACGCTCAAAATCCTCAGAGAATCCGACTATTTGGAACATATGATTGCGCTCGGTGAGACCCTACGCACAGGCCTTGCGGATGCGGCCGAGCGTGTCGGCATCGGCTTCCGCCAGACTGGCCCCGTGCAAATGCCGCTCTTCTTATTTGAAGATGATCCAGATTTCCGCACCGGTTTTGCTTGGTCTGAAGCGATGTTGCGGCGCGGGGTCTATGTCCATCCCTGGCACAATATGTTCCTTTGCCAGGCCATGACGCACGCCGATATCGAGATGACCATCGCCGCCGCCCGCGAGGCCTTTACCGAGATCAAAACCGCCCGCGATACGCTCGAACCGCATCCGGTCGTCGCCGCCATGTTCGGAGCGGTCGCAGCCGAGTAAAGCGGCCTCCCCACCGCTTAGCGCCGTTTCACCGCCCGCACCGTTCGCCCCAGCAAAGCGGCGACATCTTTAGCCAGTTCAGCATCCGAAATCCCGTGCCGCCGCCCGGCTTCGAGCTCTGAGGCCGCTTCCGCTTCTAAAGCCGCCAGATCCCGCGCGCGGCGAGCTTTGACTTTCCAGGCGGCAATCAAACGGTCGGCGCGAGAGCGATCATCCGCCCGCAAAGCGGCGCGCACGGCCCGTAAGATCTGATCCGCAGAGCTCAGCCCTTCGTCCTGCAAATTGATCCCCGGCGGGCGGCCTGAGCCTTTGACCCGTCCGCCCAGACCGTGGCGCAACATGAAGCGGCCCGATGGCCGGTTGGTCGGCACTGACGGATGCAGCCCGCGCGCCATTTTATGATCGGGATCAATGTCACAGAGCCGAAACCCAAACAGCGCCGCCCAGCGCCCATAGGTCGTGATCGAAATCCCGAGCGCGGCGGCAATCTCAGTCGGCCTCTCCCCGGCCCGCGCGCGCCGCTCCGCCTCAGCCGCCAATTGCCGGCGATCTTCAATCGGAAGGGCGCGAATATCTGGCATCCCCGAACCCTAAATCAGGCCAGAACCCGGTCGGATTGACCGGCGCGAATGGCATCCAGCTCTCACGGATCGATAATCCGCCCAAGGTACCGCACAGCGCAGGCGTCCCCCTCGAACGCGCAGCGGTCTGAGGGTTCATTTCCCGTTCGTGGGCCATCCCCACGGTCCCGAACCTGATCCGGGACCTCGTGTCATGAGATCCGGAAGCGAGGCTGGAGGTCCCGGGTCAAGCCCGGGACGAGCGGACCTTCCTTCAAGCCTCACCCTGATCGCCCCTTCAGCCTCATCCTGAGCGAAGTCGAAGGACGAGGCGGGCTCACGACAAATTGCGGAAAGCCCGGCCCTTTATCCTTCGACGCCGCTCAGGATGAGGGCCTATCGTGGAAAGACCGGTTCATCACGCGAACGAGGCCATGCGCGCGCCCCTTTTAGAGGCGTCCGCCTTTGGCTCAGCCTCCGGCGCACCGTCGTTCGCATTATCACACAGCCCGTCAGCCCATGCGCCGCCGCGCATAGGACCGGGTGATGGGAAGCCCGATTCAAAAATTGAGGCGAAAAAAAGTCTCGCTCGCACGATTCGAATTGTCTAAACGGCGACTCCTTTTAATGGACTTAAGTAACGACAATCCTGCCTTGAGTATTCATATGATTTTACATTCTGCACGTATCAAGAATTTCAAAGGGGCTGAAGACGTAACTCTTACATTCGGCTCCAAAGGCAAAAACAGAATCCTCACCTTGATTGGGCTCAACGAGAGCGGAAAAACAACAATTCTGGAGGCGCTCCACTATTTCAATACTGGAGAGTCGGATACCGATGCTCTTTTGGAGGGGCCGTTCACAAAATCCAATTTGGAGGAGATTATTCCGCGTCATGAAGCCACTAGCTTCAGCGACGAGATTTCTATCCAGGTCAGATTTGAGCTTACGGACAATGAGGTAGATATCATACTTCAATTGATGTCCGAGCAAAACATCTTCATCGATCGAGAAAGTCTCGATCGACGTTTTAGTGTGACGCAGGTAATTAGGTATGTGAATTCAGAGCACAAAGCAAACACCCGGTATTGGACATTTGGATTTGAGGCCAAAACAGGCAAACAAAGAAAGGCCAGATCCCATCGAGGAAACAGTTCGCACGAATGGCTAGCTTGCGTGCGAATCGTCAGCAATCTGTTTCCTAAGTTCTGTTATTTCCCAACTTTCTTGTTCGACTTTCCTCAAAAAATCTATTTGGAGGAGACTGAAGGAGAAGATAGCAAGAACCGGTATTTCCGCGAATTAATAAACGACATAGTTGGATCCCTCGGAAAAGAACTCACTGTTAAAGATCATATCGTCAATCGCATTCGAGCGACAAAACAGAAGGAAGAAGCGACATGGACCTGGTTTGGCTTCCTAGGAAGCACAAAAAGGTCTTTGGTTGACCAAGTAGCCTTGGAGGCGGCGAACGAAGTTTCAAAGACAGTCTTCTCCAGTTGGAAGCGTATTTTCAATAGGGACTACGAAAACAAGCGCGTGGAAATTTCGGTCAACTACGAACAAGAAACAGACTCCATCTACGCAGAATTCTTTGTAGTTGATGGCGCTCAGAAGTTTAAGCTCGCAGATCGGAGTTTGGGATTTAGATGGTTTTTTTGCTTCCTACTCTTCACTCATTTCAGAGCACGAAGAGAAACGAACGAAAACGTATTGTTTTTGTTCGACGAACCAGCCTCCAATTTGCATTCCCGGGCACAGTCTGAATTGCTTCAGAGCTTCGAGTTCCTAGCAGCTGACAAGAACTATGTAGTCTATTCGACTCACAGTCATCACATGATTGAGCCAAAGTGGCTTAATAGCGCTTACATAGTGTCCAACCGGGCTGTAGACCCGGACAACTCGGAGATCTTCTCAACCAACCCCACTCAAATTGAGGCACAGAAATATCGAGAATTCGTGGGAAATCACCCAAACAAGCGCACCTACTTCTATCCGATTTTGGAGAAACTTGACTACGCTCCATCCGACATTGAGCTAGCATCGAACGCGCTTCTAGTCGAAGGATTGAACGATTGGTGTGTTTTCACATTGGCGGCGCAACAGCGCCCCTCGGAGCTTCAGTTCAATCTCATTCCAGGTACGGGCGCGGGAGCGCTAGATCCGATCATCAGTATTCTGACTGGTTGGGGGCGAAAAACGTCTGTCTTCCTCGATAGCGATAAGCCCGGGAAAAAGTCCAAAGCCGCTTACGCGGCAAAGTGGCAATACTCAGATGCTCAATTGGCAGAACTCCACGATTTCGACAATTCAGCTGCTTCAATGGAAAAACTTGTTCTAAAACACCATAAGGATGAAATTGCCGAGTTCTTTTCGGTCACAACCGTCAAAAAGATGCATGTCACAAGGTTCCTCAGAGAAAATCTCGCGACCGGCACTCTGATACTTGATGACGCGATAACCAAAACTGCGAATGCAGTTCTAGACTGGGCCGAAGATCAACTGGGCAGTTAAGTGCAACGCACGCGAACTACTCGAAAGTGAACTTCAAAAGAGAGTTCGGATATCGATGCGCTGCGATATTTGAACCCAGATTTCGGAATTCAGAGCTTACCCGCTTCGTCTCCTATTGCGGAGCAAGCCGTCTAATCTCCAATAACCCCTAAAGCCCCAACTCTTCTTCTCTCAACCGTTTCACCTCGTCGCGGAGGCGGGCGGCGTCTTCGAACTCCAGGTTGGCGGCGGCTTCGCGCATTTGTTTTTCCAAATCGGCGAGGACGGCTTGCAGATTGTGGCCTTGGCCGGGTTCATAAGCGATTTGTTCTTCGGCCACGGCTTTGCGGCGCGACTTGCCGCCTTTGAGCTGGGTTCGGCCGCCGGGTTTCTCGCCCAGCTCGCCGAGAATGTCGGCGACTTCGCGTTTGATCGTGGTCGGGGTGATGCCGTGTTCTTGATTATAGGCATTTTGTTTCTCGCGGCGGCGCTCGGTCTCGTCCATGGCGCGCTGCATTGAGCCGGTAATCTTGTCGGCATACAGGATGACGCGGGCATCGGCGTTCCGCGCGGCCCGGCCAATCGTCTGGACCAGCGAGGTTTCGGAGCGCAGGAAGCCCTCTTTGTCGGCATCGAGAATGCCGACCAGGCCGCACTCTGGGATGTCGAGACCTTCGCGCAGCAGGTTGATGCCGACGAGCACGTCGAACGCGCCGAGGCGGAGATCGCGGATGATCTCGATCCGCTCCACCGTGTCGACATCAGAGTGCATGTAACGGACTTTGATGCCTTGCTCATTCAGGTATTCGGTCAGGTCCTCGGCCATCTTTTTGGTCAGCGTGGTGACCAGGGTGCGATAGCCATTTGCGGTGGTGGCGCGGATCTCGGCGGTCAGGTCATCGACTTGGTTGGTGGTGCCGGTCGAGACCGGGCGGACCTCCACTTCCGGGTCGAGCAGGCCGGTCGGGCGGATCACTTGTTCGGTGAACACCCCGCCGGTACGCTCGAGCTCCCAAGGCCCCGGCGTCGCCGAAACATGCACCGTCTGCGGCCGCATAGCGGACCACTCTTCGAATTTCAACGGACGGTTGTCCAAACAAGAAGGCAACCTAAAGCCGAATTCTGCGAGCGTGCGCTTGCGCGAGAAGTCGCCTTTATACATGGCCCCGATTTGCGGCACGGTTTGGTGGCTCTCATCGACGAAGACCAACGCATTGTCTGGCAGATACTCGAACATGGTTGGCGGCGGCTCGCCGGGTTTCCGGCCGGTGAGGTAGCGGGAATAGTTCTCGATCCCGTTACAGCTCCCCGTGGCGGCCATCATTTCTAAGTCATATTGCACGCGCTGCTCGATCCGTTGCGCTTCGAGCAGCTTGCCCTCTTTCTGGAAGTGCGCCAGCGTCTGTTTGAGCTCAGCTTTTATCTGATCGATCGCCTGGTTGAGGGTCGGTCGCGGGGTGACATAGTGGCTGTTCGCGTAGAGCTTGATCGCGGGCAGCGTCTCTGATTTGCGCCCGGTCAGGGGATCAAACTCCGTAATGCTCTCAAGCTCATCACCAAAGAAAGACAGTTTCCACGCCCGGTCTTCATAGTGCGCCGGGAAGATATCGATAATATCGCCCTTCATCCGGAACGAGCCGCGTTGGAACGCCATATCATTGCGGGTATATTGAAGATCGACCAAGAGTTTAGCGACCTCGCGCGGATCAATCCTTTGGCCGGCTTCGAGCTTGCGGGTCATCGACGTGTAGGTCTCAACCGATCCGATACCGTATATACAAGACACGGACGCCACGATGATACAGTCATCCCGCTCCAGGATGGCGCGCGTCGCGGAGTGGCGCATCCGATCGATCGCCTCGTTGATCGTGCTCTCTTTCTCAATATAAAGATCGCGCCGCGGGACGTAGGCTTCAGGCTGGTAATAGTCATAATAGCTGACGAAATACTCGACGGCATTGTCGGGGAAGAAGGACTTGAACTCCCCGTATAGCTGCGCCGCGAGCGTCTTGTTTGGAGCGAGAATCAAGGCCGGGCGCTGTGTCGCCTCGATGATCTTCGCCATTGAAAACGTTTTGCCGGTGCCGGTTGCACCAAGCAGCACCTGATCGCGCTCACCGGCTTGAATGCCTTCAACCAATTCCGGGATCGCGGTACGCTGGTCGCCCGCTGGCGCATAGGGTGAGCTGACCTTGAGCTCGATCCCGCCTTCGAGTTTTTCCCATCGCCGATCCGGCCGATGCGGAGTCCACTCGCTCGACGGCAAGCCACCCACTGCATCGCGCGCGGCGCCATTGTTCTCAGTTGAAAAAACCAATCTTGCGACCTCTGTCAAAGACACGTTGGAAATTGAGCTCTGGATGTAACCTAAACATTATCGGAAACAATAGCTCTAAAGCGCGCTTAGCGAGCTATACGGACAAGTTCTGTCAGCATATGATTACACAAGTAACCAATGATTTGTGCGGAACTTAGCGCTCTGACGCAAAATCTTCCCTCATTTCGGAATACGCAAGAAAATAACGCCCACACAATACGACAGAAATGTGGCAAAATCAGCACACCATCGCGAGACATGCTGCATATAGAGGTAAATCTGGCAACTGTTAATTGACGGTCGCGCGTTCTCACCTCTATCCAGAGTCACCTGCTAAATCAGGCACACTGCGTATTTGAAAAATCTGCGTTTTTCTAGTCGCAAATCGAAGGGAGCTCCTAGGAGTGGGAGCGCTCATTTTATTGGAGGATGATAGATCATGACTAATGATCTTCTGAAGAAGAAGCTATTTGCGACGACGCTACTCGCGGGCGTTGCGGGTGGTTTGTGGGCTGGAGCAGCGATTGCTCAAGAGGCCGACGATGAAGTCGTAACCGTAATTGAAGAAGTCGACGAAGATGACGAAGCCCGTCAAGACAAAGTCGTCGTAACAGGTTCCCGCCTGTCGCGTAACGAATTTACTTCGGTTTCACCACTTCAAATCGTTGATGGTGAGCAAGCACGCGAGCTCGGCCTGATCGACGCTCAGTCATTGCTTTCAAACACCACCGTTGTTTCTGGTCAGCAGAACACACTCGGTGTTTCGACCGCATTCAACGGCGGTTTGCAGCAAGCCTTTACAACCATCGGTAACGTTTCGCCATCTCTGCGTGGTCTCGGATCTGGTGTTACCGGACGCGCACGGACGCTCGTGCTCGTCAATGGTCGCCGCCTCGGACCAATTGGTGTTGGTGGTGCTCCGGCAAACCCAGACATTTCTTTGATCCCAGGCTCTTTGGTATCGCAAGTAGACGTTCTGCTTGACGGTGCGTCTTCGATCTACGGTTCCGACGCTGTTGCGGGTGTTGTAAACTACGTCCTGCGCAAAGACTTTGACGGTGTTGAAGTGAACTACTTCCGGTCTCAAAGCGAGCACGGTTGGGGCGCGAACGACGTTCTGTCACTGACCACCGGCGTAAACAATGACCGCGGTTTCATCGGCTTCTCGCTTGAGTATAACAATCAGGACGATATCACCCGTGGCGACGCTCTGTCGGCCTTCTTTGGCCCTGTGAGCAGCGTGTCCAACGGCTTTACCGGGACCTCTCTTGGCAACTTGGACATCGGCCCACAGTTTTGTGAAGTCGATATTGGTGTTCTTCCAGACGGTTCAGAACGCCGCGTATGTTCAGGTACGCCTGCCGGATTTGCGATCGTAGGTGGTGTGGGTAACGTCATCGGCGAACTCGGCGGTCCGATCACACCAGGATCAACACCGCTAGCAGGTGCGCCTGGTTTCTTCGTCCGCCCACCAGTCAGCTTCTTCCGTCCGGATAACGATCCAGCTACCCGTGGATTCCCGCAAGACCTGAGCGACACATATCTGCCGCCAACCGAGCGCGTCTCGATCTACACAGTCGGCGAATACAATCTCAACACTTATGGCGACATGACGCTCTTTTTCGAGGGTAACTATGGTAATCGCCAGCTGGAAACACGTAACACGGCACAAGAGATTTTGCCGTTTACCGCAGACAATCCTTTCAACCCGTTTGGGGGACCAGGTCTGTTTGTTTACAGTGTCGAGCAAGGAGTCGATCAGGAGATCGACGTGGCTCGCGGCCTCTTCGGCGTCCGTGGCGATTTGCCAGACGTGAATGTCTTCGGCACCGACAATTGGTCTTACGAGGCTTCGCTTAGCTTGCACCGATCCAACGGTTTCCAAGCACTTACTGGATTCCTCAATGAGGACCGGATCGCTCAGGGCCTAAACAGTTCAGTTGATCCAGCTACCGGAGACATCACCTGTTCAGTACCACAAGGTACGAACCCGGCAACAGGCGGTACAGCGTTCTTCGGATTTGATACCGTTCGTGCACCACTGGCTTGTGTGCCATTGAACCCATTCGTCCCAGAATTCCTGGTCGCGGGTCAATTCGCAACGCCAGAGCAAAACGAATTTGCTTACGGCGTGGGCACTGTCCAGACCGAAGTCGAGCAACTCGTCTTCAACGCCTTTGTTCAGGGTGAACTGTTTGAATTCCCACAAGGTGGAACAGCGCAGTTCTTGCTGGGTACGGAGTATCGTGAAGACCAGGTTGTTACTACGCCAGGCGATTCTACACGCTTTGGTCTTCTTCAAGGTGTTGATGCTGACCTAGGTGCTACGGGCCAGCGTGATATCTATGAAGGCTTTGCCGAGATCTCGCTTCCAATTCTGGAAAACCAGCCATGGGCTCAGTCACTCTTGCTGGAAGGCGCGGCGCGCTGGACGGAAGAAGAGTTCTCTGGTTCCGCGTGGACGTATCAGATCAAGGGTGAATATGGCCCAACAGACTATCTGACCTTCCGTGCTGGCTTCGGTACTTCATTCCGCGCACCAGATCTTGGTGAGCAGTTCGGTACCGGTACGGTCTTTGTACAACCTAGTCGGATCGACCCATGTGTCGTTAACGCTCTGCAACTTGACCCAACTACAGGCGCATATGATCCAGCTCTGGAAACACGTGATCCTATCGTTATTCAGAACTGTATCGATATTGGTCTGGACCCAACGACTTTGGGTACGGTGAACCAAGGAGATGGCGACCCAACCACAACAGCGTTTGTTTCTCTGCCGGTGGCATTTGGTAACTTCGGTAACCAAGGCGTTTCGCCAGAAGAGTCTGAAGCACTGTTTGCTGGGTTTGTCTTTGATCAGCCATTCTTTGACGAGTTCGACTTCCAGGTCGCAGCAACATACTTCGAGTATGAGATTACTGGTCAAATTGGTCAGCTGACACGTGGCCAAATTCTCGGTGATTGTTTCGACTCTGTCGGTCTCACAGATCCGCTTTGTGCCTTCCAAACACGGGACGCATCAGGCAACCTGGTTGCCGTTAACGAAGCATCGATCAACCTCGGACCGACCACCTCGCGTGGTATGGATATCAACATCAACGCGGCTTACGAGTTGACCCGCTTTACTGAGGATCCGATCGACCTGACATGGGATCTGGTTCTAACTCAATCATTTGAAAACAATGACGAAGTTACTCCAGGTACAGTGACAGAAAACCTTGGCCAGCTGACGCTGGGCGGCGGTTTCCCTGAGTACAATGCGGTGTCCACAATCCGCGCGGATTGGAAAGATTGGGCGATTAACTTCCGCTCACGCTTCATCAGTGACCTGATCCAGAACCCAGACCAAGGTAACGCCTTTGCTGCGTGTTTTGACCTCGTCGCTAATGCGCGCATCGATGGATGTGTCGAGAAAGAACTGACAGACCACATCTGGCAGCACGACCTCACCATGTCTTACACGGCTGACTCTTGGTCTGTTCGTGGCGGTGTTCTCAACCTCTTCGACGAGATTGACAGCATCGACTCGAACTTTGGTTTGGCTAACGTGCCGATCCAGTCAGGTGCAGACATCTTCGGACGTCGCTTCTTTGTTGGTGTGTCGAAGTCCTTCTAAGACACAAACCGACTTCTAATCGAAAAGCCCGCATCGATTGATGCGGGCTTTTTGTATGTAACAAATGCATGTGTTCGCTTCACAGCCGCTGATTCCAGATTATTCTTCCTGGCAGTGAGTCAGGGAAAAATTCGATGAATATGAAAGCGTTTTTTGCGACGCTTGCACTCGGTTTCAGTGCAAGCGTTCCGATGGCAGCCCAAGCTGAACCCACGATACCGGTAGAGGTTTGGGCAGATGAGTCCGATTTCCGCAGCTTGGAAATGTCATTTGATGGTTCAAAAATGGCAATGCTTCAGCGCACCGAGCGAGGCGGCGAGTACCAAGTTGTCGTGTTCGATACCAACGATATTGCTGGATCGCTCCGGAGACTCGATACTGGAAATGATGCTGAACCTCGATCACTCACTTGGGTGAATGACGAGACAATCGTGATCGAGTTTCGCTTAGAGCGAAAGCGCCGCAAAGAACTTCTATCCCTCAATCGATATCTTGCTTTCAACGTGAACACGGGTGAATCCGTTAATCTTCTGAAGGCGCCAAGTATCGATCGAAACACTTCCGCCGTCGCACAGCAGGCACTTTTGCTCGCGCAAGGTAGCATCGTCGATTATCTTCGAACCGATTTCGATCACATCCTGATGTCGGTCAATGAGGGCACGGCGATCAACATATACAAAGTGAACGTAAACACTGGCGCACGAGAACTTGTGTTAAAAGGGAACTCGGACATCGCCGCGGTCGGATTTGATTGGGAAGGAGACCCCCGAACCGCTCAAGGATACGATCCTGATGGTCCTGCGGTACTGCTTTTTGCTCGCGAAAAAGGGAGCACCATGTGGAAAGAAGTTGCGCGCCGCGATGCGCGTGACCGAAAGCGCATCCAGCTGCTCGGCTTTCATGATCCCGACGCGCCCAACAAGCTGTATTTTGTCGCCGATACGGAAGAAAGCGACAATACAGGCCTGTTCACAATGGACGTCGCCAATCCCGACGAGTGGACGCCGGTTTTCGAGCCCGAAGGATATGACGTTCTCAACGTCCTGAGATCCCCGCGCCTGAGCGATCGCGAAGCAATAACCGGTTACCTCTATGCTGGCGATCACCGCAGAGAGAGATACTATACAGACCCGGAAATCGGCTCAATCTTCTCGAGCATTCAACAATCCTTTCCGGATAAAAACGTCTCGATCATAAATATCTCACAAGACAGCTCGACCGTTCTATTTTTCGTTAGCGGACCAAGAGATCCCGGCACCTATTACATGATCAAGGATGGTGCTGCATCGAAAGTGGTGAGCGTTGACACAACGATCACACCCGACGCACTTTCGAGAGTTGAAGGCATAATGGCTCAAGCACGGGACGGATATGAAATCCCAGCGCTTGTCACCATTCCTGATGGCGAGGGTCCGTTTCCAGGAATCGTGATGCCACATGGCGGCCCTTGGGTTCGCGACTATTACGGATATGACGAATGGGCCCAGATGCTAGCGCATCAGGGCTATGTGGTCGTTCAGCCCAATTATCGCGGTTCAGAAGGCCATGGTTTGGCGCATTGGAGAGCCGGCGATAATGAGTGGGGACAACTCATGCAGAATGATATTGAGGACTCCCTATTTCACGTTGTGAATGAAGGATTGGTCGATCCTGACAAGCTCGCCATTTTTGGATGGAGCTATGGCGGATATGCCGCTTTTGTAGGAGCAACACGTCCTGACACGCCGTTCAATTGCTCGGTGGCAGGCGCGGGCATCAGTGACATCGCGCCAATCCGAGGCAGCATCGGCGACAGCCGATTCTTGAGGAAGTATCAGGAACCAACCGTAAGCGGCTTCTCAGCGATTTCTCGGGTTAAAGACGTCACAATGCCCATGCTGGTTGTGCATGGCGAAGATGATGCCACAGTGCCAGTTGATCAGAGTCGGATCTTTGTTCGCGACTTGAAGCGAAATGACGCTGATTACGACTATATTGAAATCAAAGATATGTTTCATAGCCCCTGGCGCTACGAGCACAACATCGCTTGGTTTCCAGAGCTCTTAGAATTCTTCGAAACCAAATGTAACTTCTGACCAATAAAGGGCGGCCTTATCAGAGCCGCCCTTTTTCGCGCAAGATCATCCCGTCATTTACCCATTCCCAAGAGCAATCGTGCCGATCAAGCTCGCAATTGTGGTAATTTCATCACAATACTGATCCGCTTCTTGATGATTATGAGAATTTTGCAATGTTTGAATTGACGAAATCAATGAGCTGATTATCGGATACTGCGCGTATTGGATTGAATACCAGACTAGCGGACTCCAGGAGCAGGCATGCTCCGTTGATTGGAGAGAGCCCCTAAGTCATGAGAAATCGACTTCTCAAAAACAAGTTATTTACCACAACACTATTAGCCGGGCTCACAGGAACCCTCTGCACCGGAGCAGTTTGGGCACAAGAAACCAACGATGAAACCGTAACCGTCATCGAAGAGATCGACGAGAATGACGAAGCCCGCCAGGAAAAGGTTGTTGTAACCGGGTCGCGGATCCAAAGATCTGAATTCACAGCGATCAAACCGGTACAAGTAATCAGCGGTGAGGTTAGCCGGGACATTGGCCTCGTCGATGCCGCCAGCCTACTACAAGAGAGTACCGCCGCAACGGGATTGCAGATTGACACATCCTTTAATGGATTTGTTTTGGCAAATGGGCCGGGCGCATCAACGATCGATCTTCGGGGCTTGGGCGCCTCCAGAACGCTCGTGCTCATCAACGGTCGCCGATTAGGAGCATCCGGAGTTGAAGGTGCGCCAGGTGTACCAGATTTGAATTTGATCCCCAGCTCATTGGTGGACCGTATTGATGTTCTTTTGGATGGAGCGTCGTCGATCTATGGATCAGACGCCGTTGCCGGCGTTACAAACGTTATTCTCCGCAAGGATTTTGATGGTTTCGAGATTGAAGGGTCCTGGAATCACCCCCTTGATGAAGGTGGTGGTGGCAATAGCCAGTTTGTTTCGGCAAATTGGGGCCTCAGCAATGATCGCGGCTTCATGGGATTTGCAACCGAGTGGTCAAAACAGGACAACCTAAAACTCAACGACCGCCCTGATATTTTTGGCGACTGCGTCACGCCAGTCGAGCAAACCACAACAGGCGAAATACGTACCCTGAACATTGCCGCAGCAGATGTTGGAGTCGGCCTCGACCCCATCGAGTGTAACTTGGCATTCGGCATAAACCGGATTTGGCTTGACGCCTACGGATCTGAATTTGGTCAGTTCGGCTCGCTTTATTATACACCAGGATCGACGAATGTCGGGGTTCCAAATTACTCCGAGAGCAGCTTGTTCGGATTTGAATATGTCGATCCTCAAACCGGGATTTCTTCACCAAACATCTTAACTCCATTCTATCAAAACTCCGCTGTGCCAGAACAGAGAATTCAAGATGTTATCGCGGAAACTGAGACATTTTCAGCCTTCACCTATGGCGAATATGGCTTTGCGGACGATCTCAACACGACAGTGTTTTATGAAGCGCTCTATTCCAATCGACAATTCACACAGCAGGACCAGGGAACAATCGCTTTTAACATTGCGACCCCGGCTTCAAATCCATTTAATCCGTGCGGAATCAATGGCGTGGATTGCGGCCAAGCATTCAACGACCAACTCTCTCTAATATTCTTTGACGGCGCGCCAACACCGGCGGCCTTCGCAGCAAATACTGGCCCACGTGCCATTCGCCAACAAGCAAGGATAAAGCTGCGACGCGAAGACAGTGTGAATACAGCAGAAGTTGCTCAGTTCCGTGCCGTTGCCGGCCTTAGAGGCGACATGCAGTTGCAAGGCCTAGGGCTTGAGAACTGGGAGTGGGAGTTTTCCGCAAGCTATGATCGCGCGACAGGGCAATCTCGATCGACAGCCTTGAATGATGAACGATTGGCACTCTCTGTCGCGACAACAATTGAAGATCCGAACAATCCAGGAAATTTCATTTGCGGCTTAGACGGAAATGGTGACGGCATCCCGGATCAAGACGGCGTGCCATTTCAAGGCAACGGATTCAACAATACCCCCAAATGTGTGCCGATTAATGTCTATTCCCCGACGCTTTACGGTCGAGGCGGTGGAAACTTAGCGACCCAAGAAGAGTATGATTATTTAATCTCAAATCGCACGTTCAATACCATCATCGAGCAAACTATTTTCCAAGGTATCGCGACCGGCGAATTGTTTGATCTTCCCGGCGGCAAAGCCGGCGCCGCCATTGGTGTCGAATATCGGGAAGACACTTTGGACTCACAGCCTGATGACGTCGCTCGATTGGGGCAAATCGTTGGCTTCTTTTCTGATCGTGGCGCGAGCGGGTCGCGAGATTTCCTCGAAGCCTTTGGCGAAGTCAGTCTTCCACTCGTCGCGGGGCAACCGATGGCCGAGGAATTGACAGTTGAAGCATCAGCGCGCTGGACGGAGGAATCCACATTTGGCGCGGCCTGGACCTACTCAGTAAGCGGCATGTACCGGCCAGTCGAGTATTTGACCTTTAGAGGCTCATTCGGGACATCTTTCCGTGCACCGAACCTTCGTGAACAATTCACACTCGGTCAGTCCGGATTCTTGAATCTAACAGACCCCTGCATTGTTCCAGAAGATGCCATTTCGGGACTTGGAGAATATGATGCAACGCAGGACGAGAGAGATCCGCTCCTTTTAGCGAACTGTCGTGCCGCAGGTATCGACCCTACGAGTTTGGGTGCGACGACTGGCGCGCCTTCGACAGAAGTCTTCACGTTTAAAGGTGGGGCCCTTGGCGAGGAAACCTCGGAATCACTGACTTATGGCTTTGTTTTCGAGCAGCCATTCTTCAACGCATTCGATCTCACGACATCGTTGACTTATTACGATATCGAGGTTGAAGACACGATTATTCGACAAGGCGCGCAAGCGGCCATCAATGATTGCTATATTGATCAACCGAGCGCTCAGTCAGCGCTATGCGATCTCATCACCCGCAGCTCGGCAACTGGATTTATTACCGAGCTTGATGTTCCGTTCATCAACCAGGATGCGGAGATCGCCCGCGGGATCGACTTCGGTCTCTTGTACGAACAAGAACTCAATATCGGTGCGCGAGAGTTAAGCTGGGGAGTGGATGTCGACGTCAATCACACGATCGAACGTACCACCGTTACGCGTGCACCTGGACTGGATCCAGTAGAAAACCGCTTCGAAGGGACGATCTACGACCCCGAATGGCAGGGCATTTTCCGGATGTTCGCAGATTATGGCGACTATAGATTTACCTGGAACACAGCATGGGTCGGCGAACAACAAGCGCAGTTTACAGATGAATTTGGCGCCGGGGAGACGTGTCTCGGCGTTGATGAGGGGGGTGTCGATTGTCGCGATGTAGATTTCATCGACGATTATTTCCTTCACAGTGCTTCCGTTCGCTACACTCAAGATACTTGGACTGCAATTATCGGCATGACCAACGTTTTTGATGAAGAGCCCGACAAAATTGATGCGGGTGAAGCCACAAATCCATCCGGGACGAATGTCCCGTTTGGTCAGGACTATCTTGGTCGCGGAATCTTCGTGAACCTCCGAAAATCATTCTAGTCCCCTACAATGCAATGTCGTTGGCGGAGCCTTCCAATCGGAAAGCTTCGCCAGCGGATCGAACACAACCTGTATCACCGATAAAGCTCGATGAGTTGCCCTATGAGAACTATCTGCCATCGCCTTTTTCTTATTAGCCTCACGATCTTGGCTGTATTTCCAGCATCACCGCTCAATGCGGAAACGTCGGAAGCAACGCCAGTACCGATTGATTATTTTGCTGTTTTACCCACGTTCACGAATGCGCGGCTTTCACCTGACGGAAAATACGTTGCCTACCGATTCATCTCGTCAAAAAACGCAAACCCCGTAATCCAAATACTAAAGGTCGATGCATTGAAAGATCAGCCCTTCACGGCCGGATCGTCGAAGATGGATATTCAGTCCTTTTCGTGGATTAGCAACGAAGTCTTATGGGTCAATTTTCGGCAGCAAGTTCGAGAAGATATTATCGACACCAATCAGGGTGTTTACGCCGCACGATCGGCAACGTTGATGTTGAAGGATGGAAATTGGGAATTCAAACCCTTCCGATTTTCCGACATTTCACTCGAAGCGCGTCTTCTGAAAGCCGAACCCGACCGCGTCATCGTCTCGACCGGTAGGGTATTGGGTGGCGCACCCAGAGAAGGGCAAGGGTTCTCGGAGGCATTGACGCCAGACTACTACTATATGGACGTCGAGACACATCGCTTACGCCTAAAAGCAAAAGCCGGTACTCGAATTGGTAATTTCACGCTCGACAAAGACGGCGATATCCGCACCGGAGAAGCTTTTGATCCTGCCAGCCGAGAGATCATATTCTATGTTCGCAACAAGGGCAGCGATGAATGGAGAGAGGTGAGACGCTGGCCCGTCTTGGATGATGCTTGGAGCATTAGCGTGGTCGGTCTCGACCCTCTCGACATTAATAAGGCGTTTGTATTGTCTAATCAGGGAGAGAATACGACCGGCGTGTACCTGATGGACTTGAAAACAGGCGAATTGGTCGAGGAAGTCTATCGCCGAGACGATGTTGATATTAGCGCGGGTTGGTTCTCTTCAGATCCAAATAGACCGGGTCATGTTACAGGTTTTGTATATTACGAAGACGGTAAGCGAGAAATTGCCTGGCTCGACGGCAATGAACAAGCCTTGTTTAATAGTCTTCAGGCCGCTTTGCCAGGCAAAGAAATCAGCATTCTGAGTCGATCTTTTGATGGAAGCCGCATGATTATCTATTCGATCGCCGATGGCGATCCAGGCACCGCCTACCTGTATCAAGATGGCGCAATTCAAATTCTAGGCTCAACCAACCCACTATTAACGCCGACGGACCTTGGAAAAGTGGACTTTATTCGCTGGACCGCGCGGGACGGCCAGACGATCCCAGGATATCTAACGACCCCGCCACATGGAACAGCGCCGTTTCCGCTCGTCGTGATGCCCCATGGCGGACCGGAAATTTCAGAACACATCAATTATGATGAGTGGGCGCAAATGCTGGCCAATAATGGCTATATGGTTCTGCAACCCGGGTTTCGTGGAACTGTGGGGTATGGTCTGGAACACGCATCTGGGATCTTCAATGATTGGGGCGGCAAAGCCCAAGATGATAAAGACGATGGCGCCCTTCATTTGGTCGAAGAAGGCTTAGCCGATCCCGATCGAATAGCGATGTTTGGATGGTCATATGGCGGCTACGCCGCGATGGTCGCGTCTCTACGCCAGCCGCAAATTTATCAATGTGCCATCGCCGGCGCCGGAGTCTCCGATCTAGATGCCGCAAATGCAGAATTTAGCGGCAACCGGCTGACAAGAGAAAGCTTGCGCCGTGAACGTGAAGGCGGCCTTAGTCCGCTAGATTATGTGGCGCAAGTCAATATTCCGATCCTGGTCATCCACGGCGAACACGATCAACGAGTGCAAATCAACCAAAGTGACCGGTTCGTGAATCAACTCAAAAAACTGAACAAGCCGCACAAATACATTATCCTCGAGGATACCGATCATTTCGTGAACACGATAAACTACGAGAACGCATCGAAACTCTATTCTGAAATGATTAGCTTTTTGAAGAATGATTGCGGACCGGGCGGTCTATAGGCCGTCGCCTCTCGAGCCGCCCTTTTGCTATCTCTCCCGCTTCAGTCCCGCGCTGCGGTCGCCGAACCACCATAGGGTGGCGGCGGTGGCGGCGAAGGTTGCGGTTTCCGTGATGCTGGAGCGGCCGGCTAAATCGGCGGTGAACCAGATCGCGAATGTGATGGTCCATAAGAGTAGCGTCAGCAAAGGACGCGTGAGCGCTCGAACCGCATCGACCCAGCGATAGCTTTTGGCGATCGCGGCTTCGGCGGCGAGGCTGGCTTCGAGGCCGGCCCAGCTGCCTTCGGTGCGCGCGATTGCGAGGTCAGCTTCGGTCTCTTGCACCGCTGCGGCGTGCTGCAATTCCAGGAGTTTCAATTCGTGCGACCACCGGCGCTCTTCATGCGCCATGGTTTGGCGTTTCTCAAAAAACCCGGCCACCCGCCCGAGTGCGGTGCCGAGCAAGCCGAACAGCCCGCCCCCCGCCGCGCTTGCTGTGATGCCAATCAAGTCTGCCATAATCTCTCACTCCCAGAATAATACCACGCGGCGGGTACGCGGCGCCGATCAAGATGCAAGAACGAGTTTGCGCGCCCGAGCCCGGTAAACCCGAGCGCACGGCTCCGACGCAGTAGGTCCTGACGATCATGCCCGGCGAGCGCGATATCGACCGCAAGCCGCTTATGCTGCGACAGTGGCGCGCCGCCGACCGTCGCATTCCATTGCGGACAGCGATGCGCCGAGTTGATCACAATCGGTTTTCTGGTTTGATCCCGCAGCGCCTGCAATGCGTCGAGAAACGCCGGGTCATGCCAATAAGTGCGATCGCAAAACCGACCTTCACAATGACAGGCCAATTCTGGAATCGAGAAATTCCGCCATCGCCAACTCGGCTTTAGCCGATTTTGGGCCTCCACTGCCGATGTAAACCACACAAAAAATCCTCGCTTCCATAATCAGAAGCGAGGATAGATTTCACCGAGTTCGGTGGGATTGAGCTGCGCAGTTAAACCGTAACCGCCGCCCGATTAAAGGCCCGCCGGTTTTGCAAAGCCTCGATCGCAGCGACATATTCTGCCTCGAGCTGATCGACATAAGCGGCGGTGCTCATGCGGGATTGCACCGCGCCAATCCCCTGCCCGCAGCCCCAAATGTCGCGCCACGCTTTCGCTTCCTGATTGCCGCCTGAGCCGAAATTCATCGCGCTTGGATCGCTTTCTGGCAGGTCATTTGGATTGAGTCCGGCCCGCGCGATTGATGGCGCGAGATAGTTGCCGTGCACACCTGTGAACAGGTTTGAGTAGACGATATCCTTGGCGTCACTTTCGACGATCATATCCTTATAACCATCAACCGCATTGGCCTCGTCGCAGGAGATAAAGGCCGATCCGATATAGCCGAAATCAGCGCCCATGGCCTGCGCAGCAGCAACGGCGCCGCCATTGCCCATGGCTCCGGACAGCGCGAGTGGTCCATCAAAGAACTCGCGAATGTCCTGGATCAGCGCCAGCGGAGAGATTGTGCCCGCATGACCGCCGGCGCCAGCGGCGACCGCGATCAAGCCGTCGGCGCCTTTGTCCAAGGCTTTGCGGGCAAAAATCGTGTTGATGATGTCGTGCAGCACGATGCCACCATAGGAATGGATCGCTTCGTTCACTTCTTCCCGCGCGCCGAGTGATGTGATCACCACAGGCACTTTGTATTTCACACACATCTCAACATCGTGGTCGAGGCGGTTATTGGTCTTGTGGACGATTTGGTTGACCGCAAATGGCGCCGAGGGGCGATCCGGATTTTTCGCGTCATATTCGGCAAGTTCGGTGGTGATCCGATCGAGCCACTCATCCAACTGCGCCTCGGGCCGCGCATTCAGCGCCGGAAACGAGCCAATGACACCGGCTTTACACTGCGCAATCACCAAGTCTGGGTTTGAGATGATAAAGAGCGGGCTGCCAATGACCGGGATGCGAAGATTCTGAAGGACGGGAGGTAGCGCCATAATGGGTCTCTCATTGCTTTCCGTTTACGTTAGCGTAGACGTAGCATTGCAGCCGGTTCAGGCAAGCCCTTCCCATAGGGAATAAGGTAGGTTCTTGCGGCGATTAGACCTAGCGTAAACCTTGCCAGCCTCACCGCATTGGGCGAAATGCAAGCGAGAAGTTTCCAAAAGGGTTTGGCTTTTATGGCAGATGGCACGCTTTCGCTTTCGAACGGCTTTGATGACGCAACCGAAGCCGATTGGCTCGCTGCCGTTGGAAAAGCGCTGAAAGGCGGCGGGATTGAAAAGATCACGCGCCAAACCCGCGATGGCCTCCAGATCCGCCCCCTCTACCGCGAACCAGACTTTACCAGCAGCGGTGATCTGCGCGGTAGTCCTGGTGCGGCGCCCTTCCTGCGCGGCGGCGCCGCCGAGCCTGATCCCTTCCTGCCATGGGACATTCGTCAGATGTTTGCTCATCCCGACCCGGCGATCACCAACCAGGAAATCATGCGGGACTTAGAACGCGGTGTAACCTCCGTGCATCTTGGCATTGAGTGCTCCGGCCAGAAAGGCTGTGTGATCACGAATTTGCAACAGCTTTCGACGGCTTTGAACGGCGTTCGCGCTGATATTGCCGCGATCAGTCTCGGCCATCGTGGCGCCGGCTCAGGCGCGAGCGCCGCCGCGCTCTTGGCTCTTTGGGGAGAATCTCAAGAGGCGCCGGAAGCTCAAAAATTTGCCTTCAACATCTCGCCTATTCGCCAATTAGTGCATTCCGGAAAAATTGGCGGCGGTGTCGAAGCGGCGATGGCGAAGACAGCCGCTCTGGTCAAAATCCTGGCCGCGAAATTCCCACAATCCACCAGCCTCGACGTCGAAGCTCAAACCGTTCATGAAGCAGGCGGCAGCGAGGCCCAAGAGCTCGGCGTCTTGATGGCCGGCGCCGTTGATTTGCTCCGGCGCCTGGACGCTGCGGGCCTGCCCGCATCTGAGGCCGCGCCGCAAATCCAATTCAAGCTGGCTTTGGATGCCAATTATGGCATCGGCATCGCCAAGCTCCGCGCCGCGCGCCGCCTTTGGGCGCGGGTCCAAGAAGCAATGGATCTCACACCTCAGCCTATGAAAATCCACGCTGTGACCAGCGCGCGTATGCTGACCCGCTATGATGCCTGGGTGAATATGTTGCGCGGCACTGCGGCGTGTTTCGCTGCGGCGACAGGCGGTGCTGATGTGATCTCGGTCCGCGCTTTCAATGAGAGTTTTAGCGTGCCCGAAGAACTCGGCCGCCGGATCGCCCGGAACACGCAGATCATGGCGATGGAAGAAAGCGGACTCGGCCGGATCGCGGACCCAAGCGGGGGAGCTTGGTTCACCGAAACGCTGGGTGAAGACTTGGCGCAAGCGGCCTGGACCGAATTCCAAAAAATTGAATCTGAAGGCGGCTTAATCGAAAGCCTCGTCGCCGGACAGATCCAAGCGCGGATCGCGGACAAACGCGCCGCTTTGATGAAAGACATTGCGCGTCGAAAGATCCCGGTGACCGGCGTCAGCGAGTTCCCTCTATTGGAAGAAATCGAGGCCCCAATTGCCGAAGTGACAAGTCCGCCTCCAGGCGACGGCGTCGACCCGATCGGCCTGAAAACCCTTCTACAAGATTTCACACCGGCACCTGGCGAAGATACAGTCGCCGAGCCCATGACATGGATGAGTCTGGCGGAACCATTCGAAACCCTCCGGGATCGATCTGAGGCGCATCTGGCGAAAACCGGTGCTCGCCCCGCTATCTTCCTCGCGACACTTGGACCGCTGGCGGAGCACACGGCGCGCGCGGACTTTGCTCGCAACTTCTTTGCGACCGGCGGCATCGACGCGAAAGCCGCACCCGTGCCACCGAAGAGCACGGCTGAGCTGGCCGCCGCTTATCGCGCCAGCGGGTGCAAGATCGCTGTCCTGTGCGGCAGCGACAAACGCTATGCCGACGACGCTGAAGGCGCAGCAAAAGCCCTCAAAGAGGGTGGGGTCGTGGCGCTTTGGCTGGCAGGCAAGCATGAGGCGGACGGTGTTGACCGTCATATCGCCATGGGCAGCGACGTGGTGCATGAAGTGACCGTGGCTCTGGCAGAATTGGGAGTATCCTAAGATGAGCAAGTTCCCAGACTTCACCAAACTCGATCTTGGCGCTCTATCTCCCGGCGCGAGCACGCCGCGGGCGCGGACCCTGGCAACACCAGAAGGCATTGATCTCGCGGCGGCTTATAGCGCAAGCGATACGAAAGATCTGGACTTCTTAGACGATTATCCCGGCCTCGCGCCGTTTGGTCGTGGCCCCTACCCGACCATGTATACGCAGCGCCCTTGGACGGTTCGCCAGTATGCTGGCTTCTCGACGGCCGAAGACTCAAACGCTTTCTATCGCCGCAATTTGGCGGCCGGTCAGAAAGGCCTTTCGGTGGCCTTCGATCTCGCTACCCATCGCGGCTATGATAGCGACCATGTTCGCGTCAGCGGCGATGTCGGCATGGCCGGGGTTGCGATTGATAGCATTTATGACATGCGCACGCTGTTCTCGGGCATTCCGCTTGATCAGATGTCAGTCTCAATGACCATGAATGGCGCCGTCTTGCCAATCATGGCGCTCTATATCGTTGCCGCCGAAGAACAAGGCGTCGGCCCGGAGAAGCTCGCGGGCACGATTCAGAATGACATTCTGAAAGAGTTCATGGTCCGCAACACGTATATCTATCCGCCCAAGCCGAGCATGCGGATCATTTCGGACATCTTCGCCTACACCTCGCAGAACATGCCGAAATTCAACTCGATTTCGATTTCCGGCTATCACATGCAAGAAGCTGGCGCGACGGCCGACCTAGAGCTCGCCTACACGATCGCAGACGGCATCGAATATATCCGCGCGGGTGTCGCCGCAGGTCTTGATGTCGATGCATTCGCGCCGCGGCTCAGCTTCTTCTGGGCGATTGGCATGAATACGTTCATGGAGGTCGCGAAAATGCGGGCGGCGCGCCTGATCTGGGCCAAGCTGGTGAGTCAGGAATTCTCACCTAAGAACCCAAAATCGACCTCACTGCGCACGCACTGCCAGACCTCCGGTTGGTCGCTCACGGCGCAGGATGTCTATAATAACGTGATCCGGACCTGCCTTGAGGCCATCGCAGCGGCGGGCGGACAGACCCAAAGCCTGCACACCAACTCGTTTGACGAAGCGCTCGCATTGCCGACCGACTTCTCAGCTCGCATCGCTCGCAACACGCAGCTCTTCTTGCAACAAGAAGGCGGCGCGGCACAGACCATCGACCCTTGGGGCGGCTCTTACTATGTCGAACGCCTGACCCACGATCTCGCCGCAAAAGCGCTGGAGCATATTGCCGAAGTTGAAAAGCTGGGCGGCATGCGCAAAGCGATCGAAGAAGGCATCCCGAAACTGCGCATCGAAGAAGCCGCTGCGAACACACAAGCGCGCATTGATAGCGGTGAGCAGACGGTGGTTGGCGTGAATAAATTCCTCTTAGACGAGGAAGAAGATGTGCCGGTCCTCAAAGTCGACAATGCGACTGTGCGGCGGATGCAACTCGATAAGCTCGCGCGCCTTAAATCAGACCGTGACCAATCGGAAGTGAACGCGAAACTGGAAGCCATTGCTAATGCGGCTGCAGGCACAGATGGCAACTTGCTCGCTCTTGCCGTCGACGCGGCCCGCGCCAAAGCCACGGTCGGTGAAATTTCGGAAGCGGTTGAGCGCAGCCAAGGCCGCCACAAGGCGGTGATCCGCTCAATCAAAGGCGTCTATGGCGCCGGGGTCAAAACCACGGACCGCGCCAAAGAGGCCATCGGCATGGCCGAGGCGTTCGAAGCTAAGCATGGCCGCCGCCCGAAAATCTATATCGCGAAAATGGGTCAAGACGGCCACGATCGCGGCCAGAAAGTCGTTGCGTCTGCGCTCATGGATTTAGGCTGGGAGGTCGAGATCGGCCCGCTCTTCCAAACGCCGGAAGAAGCCGCCAAAGACGCGCGCGCCGCCGGGGTCGATATTGTTGCAGCATCGTCCCTCGCAGCCGGTCATTTGACCCTCGTGCCAGAGCTGAAACGCGCGCTCGGCAATGAAGGCGCCGCGGCCACGCAAATCATTGTGGGCGGCGTGATCCCGCCCCAGGACTTTGACGCCCTCCGCGCCGCTGGGGCGTCCGCCATCTTCCCACCAGGCACCGTGATTGCAGACAGCGCTGTTGCGATGTTGGAAATTTTAACTGGCGATGACGGCGTGCAAGCGGCAGAATGACCGAGCTCGCCTCAAACGCGGGCTATGCCAATGAGGTCGACCAACTCTTCGTTCGCTATGAGTCTCGATCGCCGGAAAAAATCCACGCGCCTTGGGCGCAGTTCATACCGGAGCCGCCAGCACGTATTCTCGATATCGGATCGGGGACCGGACGCGATGCCGGTTGGCTCGCCTCGCTCGGCCATATTGTTGTTGCTGCCGAACCAACAGATGAGCTGCGCACCGGCGCGGCGAAGTTACACCCGCATCCAAACATCACTTGGGTCGATGATATCTTGCCCGGCATTCCTGTTCTTCGGGCGAGAGGTGAGAGCTATGACATGATCCTGATGCACGCGGTTTGGATGCATCTCACCAAGGACGAACGGGTCGAGGCCATGGCCAATGTTGCGCCCCTCTTAAGCCAACATGGCCGGATCCTGATGAGCCAGCGGCATGGCCCGATACCTGAAGGCCGGCGGATGTTTGACGTCTCCGGCGAAGAGACGATCGCCCTGGCCGCGCAGCATGGATTGATCAACCTGTTCCATGAACGCGCAGAGTCCATTCAAGCGGAGAACCGCGCCAATCAAATCGAGTGGACAAAACTCGTCTTTGAGAAGGCCTGATCCGGCGTCAGGCTTTTCAAGCGCCTGCTTCCGCGCCATGCTGCAATCAGCAGAGATGGCGGAGGGTCAGATGGACGATTATGCAAATTATGATGCGACAGGGCTCGCAGCGCTGGTGCGCAAGGGTGATGTCAGCGCAGGTGAGCTCTTAAGCGAAGCCGTGACCCGCGCTGAAGCGGCGCAGGAAGAGCTCAATTGCTTCTCGGCCATGTTCCCGGAAGTCGGCGAAAAGCAAGTCGCAGAAGGCGTTCCAGATGGTCCGTTCGCTGGCGTTCCGATGGCAGTGAAAGATCTCGGCTTCGAAATTGACGGCCAGCCGATCACCAATGGCTCGCTGGCCTTCAAAGGCAATGTCGCGACCAGAAACAGCGTCTTATGTGATCGCTATAAGCAAGCTGGCTTCACCCTATTTGGCCAGACCACCAGCCCAGAGTTCGGCCTGACCACGACGACGGAAAGCTTGCTCTATGGCGCCACCGTAAATCCGTGGGACACCAGCCGCACATCTGGCGGATCGTCTGGCGGAGCGAGCGCCGCAGTCGCGGCAGGCGTGATCCCAATGGCGCATGCTAGCGATGGTGGCGGCTCGATTCGTATCCCGGCGGGCTGCACAGGCCTGTTCGGGATGAAACCATCGCGTGGACGTACGCCGATGGGACCGGCGACGACGGAAGGGTGGAATGGCCAATCGACGGTGCATGCCGTGTCGCGTTCGGTGCGGGACAATGCGGCTCTGCTCGACGCCACACATGGCCGCGAAATCGGCTCGCGCTACGTCGCGCCGGAACCTGACAGCACCTTCCTGAGCGCGCTGGACAGCGATCCGAAACCGCTCAAGATCGCGCTTTGGACGACCGCGCCAAATGGCACGACCCCCGACCCTGAGGCGCAAGCGGGATTGGATAAAACCTGCAAACTCCTGGCAGATCTCGGCCATCACGTGGAACCGGCAGGCCCTGATCTCGATGGCGAAGTCTTAGGCAAAAGCCTGATGGTCACAGTGTCGGCGGCGATTGCAATGGTCATGGAAGCGCGCGGCGAAGCCCTCGGGCGGCAGCTTGGCCCAGAAGACATGGAGCCGGTCACTGCGCGCTTTGTCGAGTTTGGCAATTCAATCCCGATGAAAGAGCTGATGAAAGCCACGCAAGCCTCGATCACGGCAGGCTTGATTTATGAGCAATTCATGGTCGATGGCGGCTATGACATGGTCCTCTCGCCGACCATGTCTCGGGTGCCGGATAAGACCGGGGTTTTATCGCTCAACCCAACAGATATGGACGCCTACACCGCCGCAGTGACGACCTTTGCGCCCTGGTGTGCAATCTCGAACCAAGCCGGGTCACCGGCCATGTCCGTGCCGCTGCACTGGAGTGCAGAAAACCTTCCAATTGGCATGATGTTTGGCGCCCGGACGGGCAATGAATGGGAACTCTATCAGCTCGCTGGACAGTTAGAACGCGCGGCCCCTTGGGCCGATAAAAGGCCGCCTTTCTGGGTTGGATAAATCGACGTGACAGACCTGAAAACACATACCGGCGGATGCCATTGCCAAGCGGTTCGCTTCGAAGTCGATTTGCCGGAAAGCTTCGAAGTTGAGGATTGTAATTGCTCAATCTGCGCGATGAGCGGAAATATCCATGTGATTCTGCCCGCTACGCGCTTCCGTCTTCTGAAGGGCGAGGACGCCCTCAGCGAGTACACTTTCAATACCGGCGGGGCGAAACATCGATTTTGCAAAACTTGCGGCGTGAAAAGCTTTTATGTCCCGCGTTCAAATCAGGACGGGTTTGCGGTGACCTGGCGCTGTCTCGACGGCTGGATGGATCTCGATGTCACCATCAACAAGTTCGATGGACAGAATTGGGAAGCGAATGCAGGCGCGCTAGCGCACAAATCCCAAGACTAGTCGCGCGGAGGTGGCGGCGGGGGAGGCCGATGATCTCGTCCCCCAGGTCCCCTTGGTCCGCCACGTTTTCCGCGCCGATTGAGATCTTGTACGATCGCTCGGCGTTGATCTTCACTCAGCTCGCCGAATTGCTCCGCCAATACATCATGCATGCGCTTTTTCATCGCGGATTCAGCATCTCGAAGCGTTTCAAATATCGCTTGCACTTCAGCCGCATCATAAGAGTCCGCCGTCAGCGCGCGTCCAAGTTCACGACGAATGTTGCGAACCGCAACGCGTTCCGATCGTGAATCTTCAAACGCGCGGCGAAAAGCGCGGCGCACGGTTTGGCGTTGATCGCTTGAGACAGCGTCGTCAATTCCGCGGATCAAAGCGCGCTCGTCCCCGGCGATTGAGGGAGAGGGGCCAGACCGTTTCTGTCCAAGGCCGCCGCCAATGATCAAGCCGACTAAGAGCGCATTCACCATCAAAGAGACGATGAGCCAGATCGGCAGACGAGAATTAGTCGTTTCGCTCATGCCCTACTCCAAACCCAGCCAGGTCTCATCGCTATCAACTCCGAACGCGGCATAATAAACGGCATCGGCTTGGTCATAACCAGCTCCGCCAGACGCGTATGCGTAGCCGCCGACGAGTCCCATGACCAGGCTTGCTAGCGCTGCCCCGGCGGGCCAGCGCACGCCGCGCGGGAATAGTACCGACGATATGACTCCAAGGAGACTCTGGCGCGCCCGTTCTGGATTTGGCGCGCCCGCCAGGATCGCCGCTGCTAGATCGGCGCTTGGTTCAGGCAGCGTCTCACCCATGAGCAATTGATCTAACGCTCTCGCTTCTGTCAGCGCCTGTTCGAACAATTCGGGACTGGCTTTGATAAGCCCCGCAGCAGCCTCGCGCTCAGCCTCAGGCCAGCCGCCAGGTTCTGCGCCATAGGCCTCAATCAGTTCAATCACGCGCTCAACAAATGTGTTCTCGCTGGTCATTATTTGTCTCCTGCCAAGGCATCGCTCATGCGAGCTTTCAATGTGCGGCGCGCGCGAGCGAGCAAGCTCTCAAGCGCCCGAACGCTGACATCCATGGCTGCTGCAGCTTCTATATTGGTCATTCCTTCAAAAGCGCAAAGCGATAAGGCTTCACGCTGGCGTTCAGGGAGCGCCGCGACATTCGCCTCTATGCCCTGCAGGGCCTGTTGCGATGCCAGATACTCTTCTGGTCGAAGTGCCGAATCGACTCGTTCCGGCAGTTCATCCATCAGGACCGGCTTTTTCTTCCGCAAACGGTCCCGACAAAGATTCAGCGCAACCGTACACGCCCACGTCGAGAATTTCGCTTTTGGCTGCCATTCCGGTAGAGCTTTCCAAGCGCGAAGGAAGGTTTCTTGTGTCACGTCTTCAGCCTCCGCGCGGTCTTGCAACATGCGGTAAGCAACACGGAAAACGATCGGCATATTTCGATTGACCAGCGCCGCTTGAGCAGCCCTGTCCCCGCTTGCGGCGCGGGTGATTTGGTCGAGTTCGGAATGCCCTGACACAGGAAGAGTGTAGCGGATTCTGCAGCAAGCGCGAGTGGGAGGATACCTCGCGCTTGCTGACCAATCTGGTGGCGACCGAAACCGGTCGCCGACCCAATTTTATCCCCGACGACCCATGCCACGTTTTCCGCGACGCTCTTTCATCGCCTCCTTGGCTGCATCGCGTTCGGCTTCAGTGATCACACCGTCGCCATCAGTATCCACCCGCTCAAACAGGCGATCGATACGTTTATCGTCTGCCGCAGCGTGCTCATCAGCGGTAATCATGCCGTCGCCATTAGCATCGATTTTCGCGAACCGTTTGGCCCGGCGCTCAGCTTGTTTGCGCTCGCGTTCAGCGATTGAGAAAGCTTCAAATTCTTCGGCTGATACGAGATTGTCGCCATTTGTATCTGCACTTGCGAATTTGTCGGCGCGGTGAGCATCAATCTCGGCTTTGGAAACAGCGCCATCAGCATTTGCGTCAACTTGTTCCAGCATCAAACCGGGGCCGCCGCGATGACGTTCGGCCATCGCCGTAACAGTCGCGCCAGCAACAATAACAGTAACCAAAGCTGCAATCGTGAGTTTCTTCATGACTTAATGTCCTTTCTTTTTGAACTCAAAGATCAAACGTATCAGTCAGAAGACTCCGTCGACGGTATTCCAATATTTTTGCAGAAAGCTGCGTAAACGGTTTCACACACCCGCTCCAATTGGCTCGAGAGCGCGTCAAAATCAGGACTATTCGTGGCCCGGCACAGGCGATTTTTCAGAGCGTTTGAGAGCTCACTCGCGGCGATCACCTCCTCGTTCGCCATGCGCTGTACTTGTTGCAAGGCTTGTAAAAACACAAAGGCCTCAGACATGTCGTGATAGACTCGATCCGACCAAACCCTCGTTTCCAAAAGGTTTTTGTGCGTTTCTAACAGGCTTGGAGATAATGGCTGGTGCACTTGTGATGTTAGAATGGCGTGCTGTGTGACAAATTCGAGATCGAGCAAACCGCCCTGGCGCATTTTCAAATCCCAGAGGCCTTTTGCGGGTTTTTCGCGCAGCAAGCGGCGGCGCATATCGAGAATGTCAGCTGTGCGCTGCGCGGCGTCGCCAGAATTGATGACCCGCTCCGCTATCTCGCAAACCTGATGGCCAAGCGTTGCATCACCTGCCACGGGGCGGAGCCGGGTCAAGGCCATGTGTTCCCATGTCCATGCATTGGTCTCATGATAGCGCTCAAACGCGCTGAGTGATGTCGCAACGGGGCCAGAACGGCCTGAAGGCCTCAGCCGCATATCGACTTCATAGAGCGCCCCTTCGCCAGTCTCAGCAGAAAGCGCAGAAATCAAGCGCTGTGTGAACCTTGTAAACCAGGTTTGAGCATCGCTTCCCTCTTTCGGGTCATAAATCACCACAAGATCGAGATCTGACCCGGCGGTCATTTCGCGACCGCCCAGTTTACCCAATCCGATGACACTCCAGCTACCTGGGGCTGGTCCAAACTTTCGCACCGTTTCTGCTTCCGCCGCCGCTGCCATGCTCCGAATGCAAATATCGGCGAGGTCGCTCCAATGGGTTGCTGCATCTCGAGCCGCAAGCTGGCCGTGCAACAATTGGTGGCCGATCAAAAAGGCCCGCTCGCCTTGCCAATGGCGGACTTGGTTGAGCTTGGTTTCAAAATCTTCTTCAGCTTCGAATTCTGGCACCGGTTTGCGATCAAGGTCTGAGATCAGCGCCTCTAACAGGCCCGGCCGCTTTGCCAGAACATTCGCAATCCGCGGGGCAATCGCGAGGGTGGTGACTAAGTCATCTGTGAGCGTTTTTTCGGCGACCAACATAGCCAGCGTCTGAACCCCGGAACGTAGCCCTTCGAAGAAGCGGCCGAACCGGCGGAACGCCTCATCGGCCTCGCCAGTTGCCCCCATCGCGGCAAGCAAGTCTGGCAAGAAGGCCGTCAGCAATTCTCGCCCGCGCGTCGACCGGGTCGCTGGGGTTTTTCCGCGATGCCATTCCCGGATTCTCTCGATGACGCGGGAGGGATCGTTGAAGCCCAGAGAGGTCAAGGTCTCGACGGTTTGCGGATCATCATCAACGCCGGTGAAAACCAGATTCCCTTCAACGGCTTGATCCCTTTTGCGAGCTTCTTCGGCAAACAATTCGCGATAATGTTGGTGCACGCATTTGCGCAACTGAATGAGATCAGCATCAAATTGCGAAAGCTCTGAATAACCGCACAGCGCCGCCACACTTGCGCGTCTGTTTTCAAAGGATGGCAAGGAATGGGTTTGGGCATCATCCAACATTTGGATACGGTGCTCGACCATTCGCAAAGCGCGATAAGCGGCGCTGAGCTCGTCTGCGACCCCTTCATTTACCGCGCCCAGGGCAACCAGTTCGCGCAAACCGTCTTGAGTGCCTCGCACCCGCAAAGAGGCGTGGCGGCCGCCTAAGATAATTTGCTGGGTTTGGACGAAAAACTCAATTTCTCGGATCCCGCCCGGCCCAAGTTTGAGGTCTGCGGACACATCTTCGAGCGACTTATCACCGACTTTTGCATTGATCATATTCTTGATCGCATGGACATCCGCGATCGCCCAATAATCCAAATGACGGCGCCAGACAAAAGGCTGCATCGCTTGAAGGAAACGCGCCGCCGCGTCGCGATCACCCGCAGAGCAACGGCCTTTGATCCAGACCATGCGTTCCCAGTTCTGGCCGATGCTCTCATAATAAAGCTCAGCCCGCCGCGTCGAGACGGCCACCGGGGTCGAACTTGGATCTGGGCGCAAGCGCAAATCGGTGCGAAACACATAGCCGTCCGGTGTGCGATCCTGCAGAAGCGTGGTCATGTTCCGAATGACCCGCGCAGCGGCGTCACCCCGTTCATAATCGCCACCATTAAACAGATCCGGGTCGAAAAAGGCGGCAACGTCTATATCGCTTGAATAATTGAGCTCATGCGCCCCCATTTTGCCGAGCGCCATGACGAAAAGACCTTCGCCAGACAGCGATCGGCCGGCAAGAGAGGCCCGCAAGGCGGCCTCGACGGCGGCGTCCGCAAATCGGGTGATTTCGAACGTGGTCTCTTCCAGGGTCGACGCGCCACTGAGATCAGATGCGGCGATGGCTAAATGAGCCTGCTGTTTGGCGAGACGAAGATCACGCGCCGGATCTGTATCGACGGTTCCAACTTGCGTGCACAATGCATGCGCAGCGCCCAACAAGCTCTGAGGATCGCTCACCTCCCCGCAATTTCTAAGAAGCTGGGCCAGATAAGGAGCATGCTCAGCCGCTAAGGCGATCGCAGCTTCCGGATGCTCGGAGAGCGCTTTTAGTTTCAGCAATGCAGCCCCTATTTCGCGATTGGAAACGATAGGATTGCTTTTAGACCGCTTTTCTCATCGCCGCGAGTCAGCGTGAACGTCCCTGCATGAAACTCGGCAATAGCGTCCACAAGTGCCAGGCCTGAGCCTGACCCAGACTGCGTGCGAGCTTCGTCTAAGCGGACAAATCTCTCTTTGACGCGCGTGAGGTCGCTATCCGGAATCCCCGGGCCGGTATCCTCAATGACGACATCAATTGCCGCATCTTTCTTGGTTGCTGAGAACCGGATGCTTTCGCCTGATGGCGTGTATTTCACGGCATTGTCGAGCAGGTTAGAGATCGCCTGAGCGAGCAGCGTGCGGTCGCCTTTGAGTTCAAGCTCAGAATCGACTGAGGCGTCGAACGCGATGCCTGCATCCTCGCAGGCCGGTTCGAACAGTTCGGCCATTTCTTCGCAGAGTTCTGTTAGATCGAGCGGTTCGAGCTTGCCTTCGGTCCCCGCATTGACGCGCGACAGACTGAGAATGGCATTAAACGTCGCGAGGACGCGGTCGACTTCCTCAACCGTTTCGCCCAGGGTCTCGCGGGCTGAAATTTCATCGATGGGGCCGCGCAGGCGCGCTTCAAGCTGATTGCGAAGACGAGAAAGGGGCGACCGCAAATCATGGGCAATCGAGTCGCCTGCATGTCGGGTTGCTGCCATCAGCGTTTCGAGCTTGGCCAGCATCGCATTGAGCTGCTCTGCCAAACGGTCAAATTCATCTCCTGAGGCTCCAACCGGCGCCCGCAAAGAGAGATCGCCCGACATCACGCCTTCTGCGGTTTTGGTCAGGCTTTCCGCCCGCGAGGCCGCGTAACGCGCACTGAAGAATCCGCCGAGCAATGCCAGGATGAACCCAATCGGGGCAGCGGTCGCCACCGCGCGGGTGATCCGGTTCACTTGCCGGATCCGCTCATCCATTTTGATCCCGACCAGCAGCGTGCTGCCATCGCCGAGCCGCACGATACGACCTTCAATTGGGGTAATCGTTGTGCCGCCGCCTGCGATAGGTCGCTCAATTTCAAATCGGACAACGCGGGGGCGCCCGATTTCTTCTAGCGGATCTGCCGGCATGCTTGGCAGATCGCCTACAATGATCCGGCCATTCGCTTCTTCGAACTGATAGGTGAACTCCCGAAGGTCGACCAATACGCGTTCAAGCAGGGATTGCTCGAGCCGCGCCGGGCCGCCTGTACCCCAAGCAACCGTGAGTTCTAGGAATTCGGTTTCAAGACGTGATTTGGCCTCTGATCGCATTGTTCCGACCGTGGCCTGAAACAAATAGGCCAGCAGCCCGGCCGAGAACAGCGCGAACAGAATTGAATAAACTAGCGCGAGCCGAAAAGTTGTCGTTCGGACAAACGCGAAAGGGCCAGAGATCATGCCTGCAGGCAGTACCCCGCACCACGGACGGTCTGCAAGAGCTGATGATCGAATTCCTTATCAATCTTCGCCCGCAAGCGAGAGATATGGACATCGATTACGTTGGTCTGGGGGTCGAAATGATAGTTCCAGACTTTCTCAAGCAACATCGTTCTCGTGACGGTCTGTCCTGCATGCCGCATCAGATATTCGAGAAGTTTGAACTCGCGGGGTTGGAGATCGATTTTTGTCTCTCCGCGGGTCACTTTGCGGGCAAGCAAATCCATCTCAAGATCACCAACACGCAACACCGTGACTGGTGGTTCGCTGGTGGTTTGACGACGACCGAGGGCCTCGACACGCGCGACGAGTTCTTCTGGCGCGAAGGGTTTGGCGAGATAGTCATCAGCGCCAACCTTCAAACCTTCGACGCGATTGTCGACGTCTGACAGAGCTGAGAGGAACAATGCTGGCGTCGTACCGCCCCCATTTCTGAATTCCTCAACCAATTGCAGTCCTGGCTTTTCAGGCAGCATGCGATCAACCACAAGCGCATCGAATTGATCTTCGCGCGCACGGCAAAGACCGCCTGCTCCATCATCGACCGTTTCCACGCTGTGCCCGGCTTCTGCCAGCACTTTCTCAATAAATTGAGCGTGTTCGTGATCGTCTTCAATTACCAGGACGTGCATATTGGCTCTCCTCAAATCTACTCGTCTTCGCTGACGTCGATGGTCAGGAAAATTGTGCCTCGTTCGCTGTGAATGGCCATCAACAGGTTGTCTCGGCCATTCTCACGAGCGTCTTCCAACTCTTGCTCGAGAACCTCAATACTGTCGAGTTTCTTGTAGTTAACGTCCAAAATGGCCATTCCGGCGCGGACACCCTCTTCATAAAGCGGGCTATCTTGATCGATCGCGGTGATCACCATGCCTTTTTCATCGCTATCAAGATCTAAACGTTCGCGCGCTTCCTCATCTAGCGGAGTGAGCGACACGCCGAGCGGCCCATCGCCGCCTTCAGCAGAATCATCTCCGTCAGGTGTGACAACGCCGTTTGCGGTTAGGCCGGCTGGACGTTCGCCAACTTTCACGCTGATTGTCCGGCGCTTGCCGTCTCGATAAAGCTCAAACTTGTTGGTTGACCCAGCAAGCAGCGATCCGACCACACGTGTGGTGATGGTCGCATCATCCACCGCCTGGCCATTGATTTTGACAATGATGTCGCCGCGCTCAAGGCCAGATTCTTCAGCTGGGCTATTATCCGTCACGCGCGTCACGATCGCGCCTTTGGCATCTTTCAAACCGACCGCTTCGGCCATGTCTTCATCAACATTTGTGATGGTGACACCAAGCCAACCGCGCGAGACCTTGCCCTTATCAATCAGCGTAGATGTCACTTGATTGACGAGTTCCGAAGGAATCGCAAAGCCAAGACCAATTGATCCGCCTGTGGTCGACGCAATCCATGTGTTCACGCCAACAACGCGGCCATTCATGTCGAATGTTGGACCACCCGAATTACCGCGATTGATCGCCGCATCGATTTGCAAGTAGTCGGTATATTGTTGTGACCGGCGGAAATCGCCGGGCTTGCCAAGAGCTGAGACAATCCCTGCGGTGGCCGTGCCGGAGAAGCCAAGCGGGCTACCGACGGCAACAACCCAATCGCCGCGGCGGAGCTGTTTAGACGAACCGAAATCAACAAACGGATAGGTGCCGCTATTAGTCACTTTCAGGACCGCAAGATCGGTTTCTGGATCGGTGCCAACCAGTTCAGCTTCCAGCACGGATCCATTATCGGTAATGATCTCGATCTCGACCGCATTCTCAATCACGTGATTGTTGGTCACGATGTGGCCTTCGCCGGTAATGAAGAAACCCGATCCTTGTCCGCGGCCTTCGCGAGGCTCTGGCTCATCTTCTGGTGGGGTGAGGCCAAACTGTTCCAAGAACCGCTCGCGCTGCGAGAGTTCGCGATCGGTGAGCTGCATTTCAGTGCGGACGCGTACGCCCACAACCGCAGGGCTGACTTGCTCAATCAGGTCCGCAAATGAGACCGGTGCGCCCGATGGTGCCTCAAGCGTGATCGGATTGGCGTCGGCGTTTGGGAATTGCGGACCGAGCAATAGCGCTCCCATTGCGCCTGCTCCAACAAGACCTGCAACCATTGCATTTCGGGAAATGCCAAACAATTTCATCGACTTCCATGCCTCCAAAGATGTGTTGTACCTATCTGGTACCAATTTTACGAAAGTAACAGCCTAACACTCATTAAAGATCATTAAGCCGGTTTTGTGACGAGGTGTGTTTCTACTTTTGCACCCTTCTCCAGCGATCTATGTACAGGACACTTATCGGCAATTTCAAGCATGCGCGCACGCTGGTCGTCATCGAGATCTCCTTCAATCTCTATATAACGCGTGAAAACATCAATTTTGTCTCGCGGACCGCAGTCGACACAGTCCTCGGCATGCTTTTTCTCATGCTCAAGACGAATGGTCAGACGATCCACCGGCCATTTCTTACGATTGGCATACATCCGCATCGTGATCGACGTGCAAGCGCCAAGGCCCGAAATCACCCAAGCATAGGGGTCAGGCCCGGTATCTGCACCGCCATAGCTCTTGGGTTCATCTGAGTAATATTTGCGCCCACCGATCACAACTTCGTTCTGATACGGCCCATTCAGGCCTGTTTCGCGCACCACGACCTTATTGGCTTGCGGCTCGGTTTCCTGGGCTATTGCGATCGTTCCTGTGTATTGCGCGCTCCAACCCGCAATCACATCGATGACGAAGGCGGAATCATTGCGCCCTGTCAGAAGGTGATCTGCGCGATCCAAGCTGACAAAGCTCTTCGGGTGTTTTGCCGCCAAGAAGAGATCCGTCGCATTGTCGATGCTAACGACATCATCACCAGGCGCGTGCAAGATCATAAATGGCTTTCGCAATCGCGAGGCGGCATCAATCACGGTTGATTTGCCGATCTCCGCTAAGAAGGACCGGCTTAACGTGAACGGTCGGCCACCTAGGTTCACCTGCGCGCGGCCATCTGCTTCAATCACGGGAACGCTGTCACGGAATTGCTCGATCACGTGCCCCGCATTTGACGGTGCCCCGATCGTTACAACCGCTTTCACATCATCCAGGTCTTGCGCTGCCACCACCGTCGCCGCGCCGCCGAGTGAGTGTCCGATCATCAAACTGGCGGTCCGCCCAGAGGCCGCCATCCATTGCGCCGCCGCCCGCAGGTCTGCGACATCTGAGGAGAATCCAGATGTGGAGAAATCACCGCCAGAATCGCCAAGCCCCGTGAAATCAAATCTCAGCACGCCGATCCCGCGCTCTGCCAGTCCCCGCGCGATCCGGCTCGCCGCAAGGCTTTTCTTGGAACAGGTGAAGCAATGGGCAAAAATCGCCCAGCCCGCGGTTTCGCCGTCTGGCGTCTCTAGAACGCCTGATAGCGGATCTCCCGCGGCGTTCGAAAACTCAACTGTTTGGCTCTGCATGCTCAAACTCCATCTCTCTTCAACCGCAAATAGGTTGGAAATGAAGCTTGTGCCAATAAAGAACTGGTCTCTTTATTGTGATCTAACTGGCAGGATCGCGGCGATTGAGCCCTTCAAGCTCACGCGGCTGATAGTTCTCATCGTGTTTTGCGAGGATTTCTTCAGCGACGAAAACCTGCGATCCCGCTTCGAAGCGCCCAGTCGCCACCACACCTTCGCCTTCACGAAACAGGTCGGGCACAAGGCCGGTATAGGACACGCGAACCGTCTCACCGGATCCATCCTCAATCGTGAACAGCATTTCAGCTCCTTCGCCGATGGCGCGTGAGCCGATCGCGACAAAGCCGCCGACACGGACACGTTGACCGGGCTCAGGCATGCCGCGCTCAACCAATAATTCTGGTGTGTAGAAGAGGTCTGCATGCTGGCGCAGCGCCGTGGAAGCTAAGGCCACAGCGGCGACGACCAGAACGGCGGCAGCGCCGACGGCATAAAGGCGTTTGGTTCGAGCTCTCATGGCGTCGTTTATAAACTGAACCGATCAACCCCGCCCTGCGGCACGTTGGTCAGGCACGGCGCAAGCTGACAATGGCGCGTAATCCGCCCATCGGGCTCTCGTCTAGTGTGAGACTACCCCCGTTCATGCCCGCAATATCGGCAACGATGGACAGGCCAAGCCCGGTTCCGGGTGCAGTTTCATCGAGCCGGACGCCGCGCTTAACCGCTTCTTCGCGTTCATCCGGAGACAGACCCGGGCCATCATCATCGATATAGATTTCCACCAGTCCGCCCTCGACTTGGGTGGCTTGCAACGAGACTTTCGATCGGCACCACTTACACGCATTGTCTAAAAGATTGCCGATGATCTCTTCGAGGTCTTGCCGCTCCGTGCGCACAAAGATTGATTCTGGAACATCTAGGGTCACCGATTTCCCATCCCGCGCGAACAGCTTGTTCATCACCCGAACCAGGCCTTGAGCGGCTTCAGCAACTTCAGTGCGAACTCCAAGCGCTTCGGCGCGCGCGGCGGCTTGTGCGCGGCGCAGATAGTGATCAACATTCTCGTGCATGGTTTGGGTTTGCCGCTGAACTACTTGATCAAGTTGCGACTCGCCGGTGGCTTCATTTCTGAGCACCGCCAAAGGCGTTTTCAGCGCATGGGCAAGGTTCCCAACATGCGTTCGGGCGCGCGAAACCACCGCGCGATTATGCTCCAGCAATTTATTGAGTTCTTCGCTGAGCGGGGTCACTTCAGCGGGATAATCCCCCGACAAGGCCGCCTGTCGCCCTTCCCTAATCTCAGTGATATCGGATTGGATGCGCTCCAGCGGTCGTAACGCGTAGCGCAATCCCAGCGCCATCGCGAGCAGTGTTCCGCCGGCCAGAGCCAGCATAGCGATCAAGAGAATCGTTCGAAGCCGATCGACCCCTTCCATGGTGAGCGTCCGATCTGAAATCGCCACCAAAAGCACCGGCGTGGCGCGCTCTGGGTAGGTCGTGGCTTGCATGGTGAACCGTGCGGGCTGGTCGGCAGGACCGTCTCCATTTGCGCTTAAGACTTGCCCTGGATTCGCAAGGGCATCTCGGGTGAGTCCGATGGGGAGTGTGATGGTCTCGTCAAACACGCTCCGCGATGTGATATCGCCGACGCGTTCGCCCGTCTCATCCACCGCGACCATCATCCAATATTTCCCAGACAATGGGACCGTGAATCGCGGATCCAGCGGATGGCGGTCTTCAATATCTTCAATACGACCTGTGCCATCTTCTAAGGGGCGAATAGCGCGCACCAGAGTTTGGATCGTTCCGGAATGCTCATCATCTAGAATGTTCACCGCTTCGGCGCGATAGACAGCTGAAATCGCGACCACGCCGCCAATCACAAGCAGCATGCTCCATAGCAGCGCACCGATAAGGAGGCGCCTGGCCAATGACAGACGCTGGAAACGATTTTTGAAAGGTGTGTTCGCGTCCATACAATCCGACTAACGCGGAATCGCCTTAGGTCACAACGCCAGAACGTTCTTCCTCAGGCACAACCAGCCGATATCCAAGCCCGCGTTCGGTTTGAATTCGGCTATTGCCGATTTTCTTGCGAAGCCGACCAATAAACACTTCGATCGTATTCGAATCGCGATCGAAATCCTGATCGTAAATATGCTCAACCAGTTCTGTGCGCGGCACGACCCGTCCTTGATGATGGATCAGATAGCTCAGCACTTTATATTCGTGCGCAGTCAGTTTGATCGGTTCGCCATCGACCGTGGCTCTCGCAGCGCGCGTATCGAGGCGCAGCGCGCCCGCTTCAATCGCGGCAACTGCATGCCCTGAGGCACGGCGCAGCAATGCCCGAAGCCGTGCGAGCACTTCTTCGGTGTAGAAGGGCTTGGTCACGTAATCATCAGCGCCAGCATCAAACCCGGCCACTTTTTCGCTCCAACGATCGCGCGCAGTAAGGATCATGACTGGGAAAGTCTTCCCATCCTCGCGCCAGCGTTCAAGGATCGTCACGCCATCCATTTTTGGCAGGCCCAGATCTAGAATGACCGCGTCATAGGGCTCGGTATCTCCAAGGAAATGACCATCTTCACCATCGGCGGCAAGATCTACGGCATAGCCCGCATGCGTCAGGGCATCGGCCAACTGACGGCGAAGATCCGCTTCGTCTTCAACAACAAGAATTCTCATAGATCTTATCCTAGCTCGTGGACAATATTCGTCCAGTTTTGGCGTCGACAGTTACGCGGATTCGTTCGCCTTTTTCTGTCATCCAATCAATTACATAAACCTGGCCGCTATCTCGATTGTACAAGTTTGCATCAACTTGGTAACCGCCAAACCGGCTTTTCAGGCGACGAAAGATGTCGCGCAGAGGAACAACGTCGCCCTTATCTCGGGCATCCCGCGCTTCGTCGGCTGTAAACGAGTTGCCAAAGCGGTCTTGCGCTTGGGCAGGCAAGGCAGCGGCTGTCAGGGCAGCAAGCGCAATTATGGCAGCGGTCTTTTTCATCACGACCTGCATATGCGCTACATCCTCTGAATGCTTGGTGAATATGAAGACAGGAATTCAGTCATGCTCAGTTTTTCCTCGCCCAATCTCGTAAGCTTGGGTCCTTGGGATCTTCAATCATAACTTCTAGCCGCGCGTAAAGATGGCCCGGCTTTCCAGAGATTTGCACGCCTTTCCCCCGTAGACGCAGGGTCGCACCTGAATTGCTGCCATCTGGAATCTTCAACGCGATCGGCCCCATCGGGGTCTCAACATCGACTTGTCCGCCAAGCAAAGCGGTTTTGAGCGGCACTGGAACGCTCATACGAATATCGCTACCATCGCGGGTCCACAATTTGCTGGAGCGAACGAAAATCTCGAGAATCGCGTCGCCTGGCGGACCACTGCTATTCGATGGCTTGCCTTGGCTTTTCAAGCGGAGCGATTGGCCTGTCTCGATCCCAGCGGGGATGGATATATTCAGCACCCGGCCATCCGCCATAGTCATTTCCCGTTTTGCCCCGGTGACGGCGTCTTCGAATGAAATTTCAACGCGGTAGCGCATATCCGCGCCTTTTCGTGGCCCCGGCCGCCGACGCCCACCACCAAACATGCCTGAGAGGATGTCTTCAAACGGATCGCCCTGAAAACCGCCGCCTCTTGGGAAACCGCTGCCAAAGCCTTGCGATTGACCAAACCCCGTCGGATTGCCGTCAGCATCGATTTCACCGCGATCATATTGTCCGCGCTTGTCTCGATCACTCAAGATCTCATAAGCTGAAGAGGCAGATTTGAAGATCTCAGCCTTCGCCGAATCATTTGGATGCAGGTCTGGATGATTCTCTTTGGCTTTGCGTTTATAGGCGCGGCGAATGTCATCTTCGCTCGCGGTTCGCGAAACACCTAAAATCCCATACAGGTCTCTACTCATGTTTCCCGACGTGTTTTGGCCTATTCTGCTGCACACTTAAGGTGGCGGCAGCGGAATTGAAACCCATTCTCCCAGGCGCTGGTGCAATCCGATTTGCGCGACCCGGACCTTGGTCGCTGAACCAAGCGGGATAAATGCAAATGGCGTATCCTGATCGGTCCGCGAGATCAGAGTGTTGAAATTGTAAACCTCGACCCGAAAGCGGCTGTTTTCAAGATCATCAGGAAGCGCCCAATTGTTGGTATACTCGCTGCTGCGCGCGCTCCACGTGACCTCAACCTCGTCACCGACGGTTTTTGCCGACAAATGCCCAACGCGCCACGGCAATGCGGCCCGGTTTTCGAAGGTGAAGGCTTGCGGATCAGCTTCTCCAATTTTCCAAAGCAGAGAGACTTGCATTTGCTCGTCATCGAGCGGCACTTTCACTAAGCGCTCATCAGCCAGAACGGCTAATGCGCCCGGCTCGACAGCCCGAACTGGCGTGCCGCCTAATCCGCGCAACAGCGTTTGCAATCGCCAAACATCCGGCGCGATCAGTTCCGCTTCCTGCCAGGCGATCAGCTCCCATCCATCGCTGTTTTGTATCAGCAACCGGTTCGCGCCCGAGAGCACCGCACCGAGCTCTGCGGAGGCGAGATCTTGCGCAGAGAGGTCTAGATCGAGCATCCCCCCTCGGTCCCATCGCCCGAGGGGTCCAGATGGCAAGCGGGCTTTCAATCTGCCTATGGCGGCGGGCTGCTCGACGCTCGCAACCGGCACTAAGCTTGTGGTCGTGCTGCCAATTTGAACCGGCAATGCGCCTACCCAAGGCGAACTGCTCGCGGTGATATAGGGACCTGCAGGTTCGTTCGAAGATAATGCCGGCCCGTCAATGATCACCACTTCCGGTATGACGTGTTGCGGGAGGGGGTCTTCCAGTTTCGGCGGGCTGACAGATCGGTTCAAACTTTGTTGCTCATTGGCTTCGCGCAGCTGAAACTGTTTTGCCAGGCCTTGATCTTCAATCCGTTCGATCCGCCATGGTTTGTCATTAAAGCTGATTAGATCCGCGACGTCCAAGGCTGTCCCTGCCCCAGGCGGCAGCGCCAATTGCAGCGTATCGGTGAAGCTCAATCGCCGATACTGCTCATCGGCGATCAAGCGTGCACGCGCCTCGTTCAGCACAAGCGGCACAGATGATTGGACGACGAAACTCTGATCAGCGCCAGGATATCTCTGAGTGACCAGTGCCGGCTGATAGGAAAAATCGCCTGAAATATAAGCCAGCGAGACACCCGAAGGCTGTTTATCCAGCAGAGCAACCGTCTCAACCTGGCTCTCTTCGATAAAGTCATGCGCCGATAAATCGGTTTGGACCAGCGACGGCTCATCCAAAGCAACCAAACCCAACGCATCTTCGCGAACACTAAAATTGTGAGCGACAATGAGCGGTGCAATCGCCGATGCCAGGCTTGTCACGCCGTCAATTGTGTAGCCATCGACCACCCCGTTCACACCGCGTGTGTCGATCTCCACATCCGCGTCATTTGCGAGGTCCTCGAGAACCTCAGACAGTTCCATCAGGCCGGAGCGGCCGTTGAGCCAATGCCCATATTGCCAATTCGGCCCATCGCTCCAAACCTCTTCACGGGCTGGAAAATCAGGCCAAGGGCGGCCGTCCCAGGCCCAGACCAAAACTTGCTCAAGCGCCGGCTTGGACGACCAGTATGGCACCGCAACCGACAGCGCCCGTCTTTGCAGCAGGTCATCTCGCAGGCCATTTGAGTAGACCGGAAACGCGCTCTCGCTGCTCTTTGGGTCATAGAAAACGTTCGGGGCGTTGGTACCTTTGTCGACGGCAGGAAAGCCGATTTCGATCATCCGGATCGGCTTCGAACTCGGTTGCCACGCGGTTGCAGCCATTGCCCGAACGCCGCCAGGTCGAGAAACGTGCTCGTTCTCCCACCAGGATTGCAAATCCTTGGCGCGGAAGACCCAATCCTCATCGTGCGCAGTATCAATGATCGGGGTGCGTTTCTGGGCATCGCGATCAGCTGAGCTCGCATAATACCATTCATATGCTTCCCCGCCTTCAAGGTTCGCTCTGATATAGTCAGGCGAGTCCGCTGAGATCGCGCCCGCAAGCGCATCCACATGGTCTCGGCCATCGCGCCAATCGCCTGCTGGCGGATACCAATCCACGCCGACAAAATCGATCACGTCTTCTGCCCAGAGCTCATCCAGTGGAAACAAGACATCGCCGCTGCCATCCCCTGGCGCATAGGCGCCATATTCCGTCCAATCCGCCGCGTAAGAGACTTTGACGCCCGGCCCAACAATTGCGCGAACAGCGCGGGCAATCTCGATCAATGCTTCAATGAACGGAAACCGCCCCTGCTCATCCCGAACCCGCGTCAACGAAACCATTTCGGATCCAATGAGAAACGCCTCAATCCCGCCAGCGCGCGCGGCTAGGCGAGCATGGTGCAAGATAAAATGGCGAAACCCAAAACCGCCATCCGCGCCGACAAAAGCCTCGATCTCGCGACGCGCCGTGGCGGTTTTGTCTGAACTCACGGCGATACGGCCTCGCCAAGGAAAGGCAGCCTGTTCCGAAGCTCCATAAGGATCGGGACGCGCATTACCTGGCGGAATGTCCATAAACAGAAATGGCGATAAGGTGACGGCAATGCCCTTGGCCTTCAGCGCCTGCACCCCTTCAAGCACCGCGCGATCTGCTGGCGTTCCACCATAATTGGGCGCGCCGTCTGTGCGCGAGATAAGGTAGGCATCATCCCGTTCAATTCCATCCACCGTCCAAGCATAAGGGACAGTGCTGCGATCGGTTTGCTCAATGCCTGGCCGAATTTTGCAAGCGCCTGCCCGTAAATCATCGCCGAACCAGCCCACCGTGAGCGCGGCGTGACGGACATTCGGGAGATCGGTTTTTAATTGTTCCAAGGAAACAGAAAAATCAGAGCGGCCATAGATATTGTTTCGATTGAGCGGTGTTTCGATGCCCGGAAACCGTCGCTCGCTCACGATACTGGTCGCGTAAACAAACTCGCCGCTTGCTGGGATGATGTTTACGCCTTCGACTGCTTGAGCGAGGCTGCCTTCACCGCGATTGCCGCTTCGAACAAGCTCAAAAGAGAGCTGCGGCAATCGGCTGCCAAAGGCATCCAAAGGCAAGTCTTCGAAGACGATATAGGCCGTCCCGCGATAGGCAGGCGCATTGCCAGCACCTTCAATCGCCTCAATCAGCGGATCTGGCATCTGGGTTTCATCGCCCTTGTAGAGGCGCCAATTATATGCGCCCAAATCGAAGAGCTCACCATTCGCCCAAACCCGATCAATTCGTGTGATCGGCGCTTGGCACAGGGCAACCGCGAAACTTACCGAATAGGTGTAATTGACGTATTTGGGACCGCCCTTCCCTGCCGAACGTTCATTCCGTTTTTCTTTGAACCGAGACGCCCAGATCACATGCCCGCCAACGCGCATCCGGCCATACACTTTAGGCAGGCCTGCCCCTTCGCGGCTTTCCATGATTTGTAGGGATTTTAGCCGGGGTCCTTCACGCGGGCTGAGCATGGAAGCATCAAGCGCGCGTCCCGCCAATCCGCCAATCGCTTGTCCAATCGCCGCGCCGGAGAGTGTTTGCCCGAGAACGCTTACTCCATTTGGCAGCAGCGAGGCCCCAACCGTTGCCCCAACTTGCGATAAGATGATTTCGCCCAAGGAATGCTCCCACAAAAAAAGACCGGTCAGCGGACTGACCGGTCTCGAAACTTCGATTGATGTTTTGCGGCTACAAGTTACCGCCGCCCCACAGGACAGAGTATGCTTCACAGTGCACGAGCACGCTGCCATAATCGGCAAGGTTGATCCCGGCTGGCACTTCGTATTCCTGTGTGCCTTTGGTTTTCTTCAGCTCACCAATATTGATCGAACCATCAACCGCGTTCTTTCCGGTCGCATCAGCGATAGATTTTGGCGACAGGAAGATTTTCAAATCAGGTCCGTTTGCCGCGCGAAAATCATCCGCGAATACGATGAAAGTTTTGCCATCACGCTGTTCGACCGACCAAGACCCTTTCAGGCGCTTCGACTTTTTAATGAAGTCACCGGACGTTTCGTAACTCGCTTCTTGTACAACCGCGGCTTCGGCAGTCGCTTGCGCCAGCGCCGGCGCGCCAATGGCTGTTCCAGTCAGTCCGATTGCGACTGCGGCGAGGAGGGTTTTTGCAATATTCATGATTATCTCTCTTTGGGTTTTGTGGTCGTCCACCCGGACACCACCCCATCTAGAAAGCCCCTCGAACAAGTGCCAATCACCCTATTTCACGCGCGCGTGCGCAGACTGTGAGGCGAGCTTGCGGGAAAGCAAATGCGCCCGCAATACGCCGCCGCCACCACGGCACCAGACGGGTTTCGCACACCGCACGACCCCAATAGGCATGAATGATCCGATCCTGACCTGAGACGATAGCGCAATGCTTTGCAGGATGGCCTAGCCCCATTCTGAAGAGATACACATCGCCCGCGATCGCATCTCCAACCGGAATTTCTTCAAGATAGTCACGGGCAGCGTTGAGCAAGGTTTCTTCTTTTAAGGCCTCGGCCCAATCCGGCGTATAGGGCGGCGGCACCTCAGGCTCATCGCCAATCACGTCACGCCACACCCCGCGGATCAAGCCAAGACAATCGGTGCCGACACCTATGCGGCTCGCTTGGTGTCGATACGGCGTTCCGATCCAAGCGCGGGCCGAGGCAATGATGTCATCTCGGATCATCGCTTGCTGCCATCATTCCCGCTGGCAGCAGGCCCCGCAAGCACAAAGTCATTGCCCGGCATATCTGGAAAGCCGCGAAAATTGTCGGTGTTCGCGAAGACATCGCGGCAGGTCTGAAAACTCTGATCACAGGACCGGCCAGCAGGATCCACCTGACATCGTTCATCGCCGAGCTGCGCATCGCATTGTCTCTGTAGGACGCGTCCTATCGGGCGCTCCAAATCAGCTTTGAGCGAGACCAATTCTGCTTCAAATCGGCCACCGGGCGTATATTGGATTTCGCTGAAATATCCGCTCCAAATATGGATCATGCCGAGATCAGGGCGCTGCCAGTCGGCGCGCGCTACCTGGACTTGGCACCCATCCCAGAGGCCGGACTTCAGATCGGAAATGTCAATCGCATCGCTCGATAGGGCGCCCCCCGCAGCTGCTTGCCCCGGCCTTAAGTCGAGGCTTTGCGTAAACCGCCCGCCTTCCATCGAGACGCCAGGTTCAAACTCAAATCCGTCGATACTCAGCGGGCGATCGTGATCAGTGACGCGCAGCTCAAAGCCATCGCGCCGGACGAGAGACCAGCAAAGGCACAAGGTCAGAGCATCGGATTGTAACCGCTCCAATAGATCAGAAGATAACGTCTTCAATTTGCTCTCTAAATAATCTCGATCAAACCCACGCTCGCGACCCGCCCGGCCCCAAACGCCTCAATGACGGCTTGGATCTGGTCGCTTTCAAAGCGAACCGCGCAATCAAACTCAAACCCCGCGCTGATAAGTGCGCCCTCACTCGGTGGTGTATCGAACGTCACAGTTCCGGATGCGGCATCGAGCCTCCAACCAGTATCCACGAGCGCGCCATCTATCCCGATCAGAACCGTTCCCGGCACGGGTTTGTGGATGTCCCGCACATAGGAGCCCGAGTGCTTGCGGAGCTGAAAACGTGTCTGCACACCATCTCCAGAGCCGAGCTCTTGATCAGAATGGTGCCTATTCGCCCCCGGCAACGCGCTGGAAAAATCGAGCGGATCGCGAAACCGAAATCCGAAAAGGCGGCCAGAGCGCGCTTCGAAGAAATCAATCAGGGTCTGTAGCCGCGCCAAATTTGTGATCGCACCGCCAATATCCCAGCGCCGTCTGGACCGTGACCAATTGGCGTTGCGCACTTCACGGCCACTGGCAAGCGTTAAGACCTCAGTCCGTCGCTCCGGACCGCCGATAGCGCCGAGTGCGAGTTGCATCGGAAATTGGACATCATGAAATCCGTTCATGCGTAACGGGCTCCGCGCGCGGCTGCGGCAGCGACCAGCGTCGCAATCGACCCGATCGACCCCACACCTGATCCTGACCCGCTTTGATCATTCACTGACATGTTCAAGTTAAATGTCTGCCCGACTTGGTCCAAGCCGGATCTCGCGATCAAGGCTTCAACGAGCACTTGCGCTAAGTCTGCCAAAATGCTGCGCGTCATGCGCTGAAAATCAAACTCTCCCGATTGCGCCGCTTGTTTGAGAACTTGCTCGATATTTTGACCCGCGCGCGAGAACGCTTCCTCGAGCGCGGTCGCAGCTGCCGCTCCAGGGCCGTCGACGAACTGAGCCAAGCTTTCACTCGCGCGGTCTAAGCCTGCTTCGAATTCATCCATCAGGAAACTCCTTCATCAGGTCCATCAGTTGATCTGGTTTCAAGCTGTCGCTTTGGGTCTCTAGAAGCCAACGCCATTCTTTGTAGGACAGCGACCAAAATTCAGATGGCGCAATACCGAGCGAGATCATCGCGCGCCACATGTCAGCCCAAGGCAGCATGGAAGGCGTCTCCGATCGCACGCGCCGCGGCGCCTGGCGAAACGTGGCTCAGCTCTATCCCGGCTTCGCGATCAACCAGCAAAATTTCCAGAACGCGGCGCATTCCGTGCGCGGAGAGATTGGACAATTTACTCTGCAAATCAGCCAGTGACTCACACGCAAACTCTGCTTCTAATTCTGCAAGCCCGCCGAGCGTGAGGCAAAGCGCATGCGGATTGCCGTCGATTTGGATCTCAACCTCGCCCCTCGCTCTATTCATGAGAGGGCCTGGAACTTGAGGGCCCCAGCGCTTTCCAAATCAATTGAGAATCCGGCTTCCCCATCATAGGCACCGTTCCACTTGATCTCGCGGATTTGAAATGGCCCCGTCACCGCGCCCATTCCCGGCACGATCAGTTGCCACCGAACAATATCATCGGCAAAGAAAATATCGCGCATTCGGTCATCGCTGCTCGCGTCCTTGAAGACACCTCGACCGCGCACCCGTGCCGTTTTCACACCGGCGCCTGCGACCAGTTCCCGCCAGCCTTCCGGACTATCCGCAGCGGTCCCATCAACCCTCGCCGTGTTCAGATCAAACTCCGTGCTCCTGATCCCCGCAAGCGTTTCGAACGCCTCAGGGATGTTGCCATCAGAAACTTTAATCAGGACGTCACGCCCCCGTTGGCCAGCCATGACTAAATCTCCTCTGTGTGAATACGGACCCGCAAAACGCCGCGAAACACTTGTTGGTTTTGCGTGCGCATCACGTCGCAATAAGTTGGGATGATGAGAATAATGCGCTGCTGGGTGAGCACAGGAACCACGCGTTCTAGCGTGTCCCGCAAGCTTCCCAATAGAGCTTTAGCCTCACGCAATCCGCCGTATCGAGAGAAAGTGGCGAATTGCAGATTGTGCTCGAAACTCGAGACCAAAGATGAACTCGTATCGGTGGTCTCCGAACGCTCTAATACCGCATACGGATAATGAGGTTGCTGGCTCTCATCATCAAACAAGCGCACGGGATCGCCGAGCGCAGACTTCAGTGCATCATCTTCCCGAAGCGCGTTGAGGAGCGCCTCAATCAAATTCGTTGCACTGTCGGCAAAAAATCCGTCCGCGCTCATAGCCGAACCTGTCGGCGGGCGTCTAATATCGATTGAACCTCGGGCGGAATAGCATTTGTCTGGGCCGCATTTGATCCTGCTTGGCGCCCACGATATGCCGCGAGGGTGAGCCTCAGCACCGCCTCTTGGAGGTCATCAGGAACATCACTCGCAGCGCCAAATCCCGCTTCAAAGTTCAGCCTAACCCGATCACCGGAATGCAAACGCGCGAGCATGCTCCAGGGTTTTAGACACAGCCTTCCACAACTGATGTGGAACCGCTCGGTGATGTCCGTTTCGACGTCTTGGGCGCTTAGAAAGGTCACCGCGCTCAAGCCAATGATTGGCGAGACGGGAAGGCGAATACCTCGCCCCGCGATCTCGCTGGGCCACTGGTGCCAGATCAATTGCATAGTCTGACGAACTAGCGCTAGACCTGCAATTTGTTCCAATCGCGCTTCAGCGGCTTGGACGAGCCCTTCGATCAGCTCATCTTCGCCCGGATGTCCGATGCGAAGATAATCTTTTGCGGCTGCGAGAGACACAGCGGGTTCGCCCGGCGGCACGATCACCGTCAGTTTGCTCATAGCGTCACTTTCATCATGGAAGGCTGCGTTTGCTGGAGTTGGTTAGAAGACCATCACTTTAATCGCGTCGAAATTTTGCACCCCGCCGCCGACGCGTTTGGTCGTGTAGAACAGCACATAGGGTTTGAGAGAGAACGGATCACGCAAGACCCGCGCACCCTGACGGTCGGTGATCAAATAACCGCGCCGGAAATCGCCAAAGGCAATTGCTGCGACGCCGCTTCCAATGTCGGGCATATTCTCAATTTCGGTGACCGGATAACCGAGCACCGTCGATGCGCCACCATTCAGAGAGGGTGACCAAATATAGCGATCATCGCCGTCTTTCAGCTTCCGAACCGAAGCCGCTGTCCGCCGGTTCATCACAAACCGCCCATTCACGCGGAATTGAGATTTCGGCGCATGAACCAAGTCGATCAACTGATCGCCAGCCGTCGGTTGCGTGAAGTTCCCTGAGACACTGCCAATCTTACCCCAGGCGTGATTTGACTCTTCAACAATTGGGTAATCGAGCAGACCCCTCGGTTTGTTCGTGCCGTCGCCTGAAATAAAGGCGATGCTCTCTTGAATGCTAAACGCAGATTCCACTTCTTCTGCGAGCCATTCATCGATGTCAGCCAGCGAGTCTTCCAATAGAGCTTGGGTCGCCGCTGGCATCGCGTAAAGTTCACCGGCAGGGAATTCGAGCAGTGAGAAGGCTTCGGTTGAGGTCTCAACCCGGTTCTCCGTCTCGCCTGCCCATTCCGCGCCAAGTCCAAGCGCGATGGGTTTGCGATACGTGCCCGATGAGGTTTGTCGCACCGTTGCGATCTGGCGCATGGGCGAGGCCTGCATCAGGCGCGATTCAATCATCCGGTCGAGTTCAGGCGGCGCCAAATATCCGCCCTGCGCATCGCTCCCAGCCGCATAAGATTTCATATCGAGCCGCGCGATCCCGCTTTCATCGCCACTGCGCAAATATCGAGACCAGGCCGACTGCTGCTCCTTGGAAATCACCTGCGCATCGCCTTCAGGCGGACGAGCTGATTTCAGGCTGAGATAATCAAGCCGTTTGTCGAGCTTGCGCAGTTTCTCATCGAGCAATGAGTCGGGCGAACTCTTTTTTTCGATCTCGGCCAAACGCTGGTCATTGGCTTGTTTGTAAGCCTCGAACGTTGCCATCACCTCGGCTGCGAGCGCCTTCGCGCTTGCATTCACCGCTTTCACTTCTTTGCTCATTTTCTCTCCTATTGAACCGAGCCAGACACCACTTCGAACCGGGCAGCTTGCAACATCGGCTCAGCCACCAAAGACATTTCCACCAATTCGATTTTGGACAGCAGACGACCACCGCCAGGCCGAAGCGTCCAAACGCGCGGCCGAAACCCAATCGACAAACCATCCAACCCGCGATCTACGAGAAGGGCCGCCGATTTTGCATTGATCAGTCCACGGACGAACAGTCCGCGACCGTCTTCAACGATGCGCACCCACTTGCCGATTTGCGCGCCCGATCTGTGTTGCAAAAGCATCGGCACAGGCGCTTGCGACCGAATGCCGGTAAATGCCCCTGCCCGCACAATATCGCCAGATAAGTCCTCGACGCCGAACAGCGAGGCATAACCTTCGATTAGCCGCTCAGAGGGGTCGGCGCGAAACTGATCTACCGCCAGCGCGCTCATAACCTCTCAACCTTGGTTTCTATCCGGTCGAGTTGCGCCTGCATGGCTTCCAATTGCGCTTCAACTCGCGCTAATCGTTCGCGCACCGGTTCGGTTTGCTCGGATTGGCGTTCTAAAACATCGATCCGTTCGATCGTGGCGCCTGCCCACAATAAACCACCGGCTGATTCCGCGATGATGGCGAGGAGTAGCGCGAGGCTGACTTTCTTATCCACGCTCATATGATCCCTAAGATCTCGCGCTTTTCATCCGCGCTGAGAAAGTCCGCCGCGGATATACGCGCCCAAAGCGCTTCCCGATCGGCTGCAAATGCTGGCGCTCGCTCCAGGTCGGGGGTCACTTCGACATCGTCAAACCGCCCGCGCAACCAAACCGTGAGCGCGCTCGCCGTTTTCTGAACCAATGGCAGAATCGTCAGTCGCCAAAAGGCGATATGCGCTTCTTTATAGGTCGAATACGTATTGTCGCCGGGGATCCCGAGCAACATCGGCGGCACCCCAAATGCGAGCGCAATTTCGCGCGCGGCCGCATGGCGCGTCTCAGTGAAATCCATCTCCACCGGCGACAGGCTCATCGGTTGCCAATCGAGCCCACCTTCCAATAAGAGCGGTCGCCCGGCATTGACCGCGCCTGCATGCTCATTGGTCAGTTGATCCTTTAACCGGTCGAACTGGGCGTCGGTGAGCCGGGCGCCGTCCTTGCCATACATCAAGGCCCCGGAAGGGCGCGCGGCATTGTCAATCAGCGCTTTCGCCCACCCCGCAGCGCCATTGTGCACATCCAAGGATTTGCGCGCCGCCGACAAAGGCGAGAGCCCGTAAGTGCTGTCGCCTGGATGATAGAGCTTCAAATGCAGCACCGGCGACCACCCATCCGCTTCGCGCGCGATGACCCGTTCACCCCGTTTCAGTTTTACGCCATAGCCGGTGATTTGCCCGGCTTTGTCTTTGCGCACGCGAACCGTGTCGGGGCGCAGCCCAAACAGGCCGCGGGGAACCTCCTGATCCGGCAGGGTCACTGCCTCTAGCCAGGCATTCCCCGTGACTTGAATATCCGTATAGAGCCGCTCGAACAGGGTTTGGCCTGCTTCGTCGGCAGAGGGCTCCAAAATCATCGCTTGAACGCGTTCATCGCTGGCGTTGAAGGCGATTGTCGCAGCCGCTTCTGCGATCATGCGGACACAGCGATACACCACGGCATTGCCTGAATATCCATCTCTGACGAGCGTTGTAGGATCGGTCTTTCCCCATGCCGCGAGCGGCAAATGTGACAGGGCGACCAATGGGGGTGAGCTTTTTACACTCGGGTTTGACCAAGGCAGCTTCATTGGGTTTTGCTCGAGGCCTCCTACTCATCTCAACGCTAGCCAAACTATGGCTTGTTCAGCCCGGTCGGATTGGTTTCCAGTTTCTTAAGTTTTTTCCGGTGTTTTGGAGGGAAACCAGGGGTTTGGATCCTCGCTTTAGCAGGATCATCGTCGATTAATTCACGCAAACAAGCGGCTATCTAAAAGGGGGCTCGATGCTCGGACGCGTTATATCTGTTGCGAATTCCAAAGGGGGTGTGGGCAAAACCACAACCACCGTTTCACTGGCTGAAGCCTTCGCTGCCGAAGGCTATAAAACGCTGGTCGTCGATCTCGACAGCCAAGCCAATGCGTCTTTGTTGATATATGGAGAGAATGGCGACGAACGGCTGTATGACGCCATCCGCAACTATACAAACGTCTCCGACTACCTCCGGGAAAACTTTTTGGGTGAATGTTTCGCCCATATGACGAAATTTATCGTGCCTCAGGCGAGTGACGTTTCCTTTATGGGTAAAAAGCTTGATTTATCTCTCGTTCCGGCCACGCCCGGATTGAGACGCGCAGAGCGCGAACTCATCTATATTCTCACCGAGCAAGGCTACTCGATGACCGCAATTGAAGGCCGTGTTGGTCTGCGCTTACGGCAAGACATGGCGGATTTGCGCAAACAATATGACGTGGTCATCTGCGACTGCCCGCCTGGCATTTCGGCGATGACGGAAGCGACCCTATCAGCTTCAGATCTAATCATCGTCCCGACCATTCCTGATTTCATGTCGACGCTCGGTCTCGACTTGTTTACGGGCGATATTATCGACAGTTTGAAGAAGCGCGGGCTCAACAATCGCCCGGTTGTGCTACCGACCAAATATGATGGCTCTTCGCATCAGTCGATCGTTCTAGACGCCATGCGCGATGGCGCGGTTGATCCGGATAGCGAGTATGACATTTTCCAAACGGTGATCCCGCAAAAACCAGAATTTGCGGCGAACCCGGTCGAGCTCGGGGCCAACCCAACGCTTGCGCAAAAGTGGCCTGGGGATGCTTTGACCACGGTAAATATGCTATATCAGGAAGTCCAAGCGCGACTCGCCGCGCAGACAACCAACGCAGCGGCTTAACTCATGGCTTTATCAGATAACGGACGCGAGGCGCTTTCAGCGATACTATCGAATGAAAGCCTGTTTCCGCGAATTAAAGACTCCGATCTGTCATCGGTTGCAAGTAAACTCGCGCGCAAGCAAGTTATCGCCGCTGGCCTCACGCGAGAAGATTTGCTCGAGCTGAAATCAGCTTTGGGCGAAATCGTGTTCGAGAAGACTTTGGATGGGTTGAGCCCGCACCATGTCAAACTACTAGCCCGCCGGTTGGACAAAAACGCCCCTGAAATTGAGGTGAACACGGGCAGTTCTGCCTTGTCTTATGTGCGGCAGATTTTGAATGGCGAAGTCTCACCGTCTGAAAGCGCACCAGCAGAGCCCGCGCCAATCGCGACCGAAACGGCGACACCCGACGCGCCCAAAAAGAACAAGTATCTCGGCCGGAAGGCGTTTCGGACCGGACGCTAAACCGCCCTTATTCTCGGCGCCCCTGCCCCATCAATCATCAAAACAGTCACTGCCCAGACCAGCGCATCAACGCGATCTGGAGACCGGGTCATGCCTGCGGTTCCGAACCGGCACATCTCGTCTTCCAGCGCATCAAATGCCCCAACATGCGCCACGCTGCCTTGCTGGTAAAGCGCGGCGACAGGGCTTGCGCGCGCCTGTTTGCTGAGCTTTGCGTGCCGCAAGTGCACCGGCAAAGTGCAGCCGACGCTTTCAAATACGGTTTTGAGCATCTCCCCGCCTTGATTGGCCTCAGCAATGATTGCGATCGCCCCGATGTCTTTGGCAATCGATACGGTTCGTGCCGCCCAATCGGTTGGCGTCAGCCCCCGTGCGGATCCATCCGCGAGAATAAAACACTTCTCACCAAAGCCATCCGCAGCTGCCCGGCCCGCGGCAACAATACCGCAAGCATCAGAGCCCGTATGGCTTGTGGTCGGAGGATCGATCGCCACAATGATATCTTCAAACTGGGTCGGCGGAACCGAGACCCGCCCGGCATCCAGATCCCGCCGCCGCCAGAACGCGCCTTCCATCTCATCGAGAAGCTCACCGTCCAATTCCTGCCGCGCGAGCTGCGTCCCCGCATAAGCCTGTTCGATGCTCTGCACGAAACCGTCCGCGAGATGCGCAACATTATCTCGCGTGGGGCTATGGGTCAGGCGCGCGCCATCCGAGATTAAACACCGAACCAATGGCACAGGCCGCGGCGTGGTGGTTGCCACGCAGCGCGGGCGCTCACCCAAACGCAGCGCAAATTGCAGATTGTTCCAAGCCTCCTCGCCCTTCGGCCAGGCGGCGATTTCATCACACCAAGCGGCATCAAATTGTGGTCCGCGCAAGCTTTCTGGGTCCTCGGCGGAAAACACCAATCCGATTGCCCCATTCGGCCATTCTAGCCGGCGTCTCGAAACGTTGAAATCCGGCCGCCACTCTTCCAGTCGCTCAATCGTCCGCAGGCCAGAAGGGCCTTCAATCATCACCTCTCGAACGTCCCCAAGCGTCGGCCCCAAAAGCGCAATCCGTTCGCAGCCGCCATGCAGGGCCGAAAACCGAACCCATTCTGCACCCGCTCTGGTTTTTCCGGCGCCGCGCCCCCCCATGAACAACCATGTCCGCCAATTCCCAGGCGGCGGTCGCTGCGGATCCCGGGCGGTCGCGAGGAACGGAAACTGACGGAGCGCGAGCAATTGCTGGCGGGTAAAGTCAGTGTCGGTCTGATAGCGCGTGTCCCACCAGTCTTCCCAGGTCGGCGCTATCGCGCGGTCCGCATCGTCCATGCTGGTATATAGTCCCGCGCCCGACATCGTCGGACCCGATCCAGAAAGCAGGACTTACACACCGGATTTAAAACGGCTTTTATTAGAATTCTTGGTTAGTCTGAACACATGGATTGAAGACCTAGACCTCTTCGAGCGACACCAAAATCTGTCCTTCCGGCACTTGCGCGCCCAGTTCGGCATCAACCGCGCTGACCGTGCCATCGCGCGGCGCTGTAAGCGAATGTTCCATCTTCATCGCTTCCATCACGGCGACTGTTTGGCCTTTTTTAACCGTATCACCGGCCGCGACATTTACCGCAATGATCTTGCCCGGCATCGGCGCTTTGACCGCATCGCCACCTGCCAGCGCTTCAGCCTCCGCCTCAAAGTCTGGTACTTCGACGAGCACGCTGTCACCGCCCGTCGTGACCGCAAACCGGCGCTCTGACAAGTCAGTGACCAGCGGCATGGATACATCTTCGGCAACGTCATAGTCCGCCGGGTCGAACCAATCTGCGTCCTCTCCCACCGAGATCGCGGTTTTCATCACCGGAGCAGCATTCATTCGCCAGCCGTCGCGCACCGTCCAAGGCGTATCGCCAGAATCACCCAGAAGAACATCGCACACCGCCATGACCGACGCGTGCTGATGCTCGCTTGGCGCATCGGTCAGCGTCTCGCCCTGCTCGGCAATCCAGTTCACGTGATGCGTGCCATCGGCGAATGCATCAGCCATCGCGCATCGTCGTAAAAAGCCGATATTACTCGGCACACCGACCAGCTGCAGATGTACCAGCGTATCAATCAAGCGATCGTTTGCGGCATCTCGATCTTCACCAAAGACAACCAGTTTCGCGATCATCGAGTCATGTACGGCCGGAACGCGATCGCCGCTCTCAAAGCCTGCTTCCCACCGGAGCCAATCGCTATCAGTATCCGCGAGCATGCCGAACTCTTCGATCAAGCCCGCGCCCGGGCGGAATCCATCGGCTGGATCCTCGGCACAAATCCGCGCCTCGATCGCGTGACCGTTCAGCTTGATATCTTTTTGCTTGGCGGGCAGTTTCTCACCGCTCGCGACGCGAAGTTGCCAATCGACCAAGTCTGTTCCGGTGACCATTTCGGTGACCGGATGTTCGACCTGCAAGCGTGTGTTCATCTCCAGGAACCAAAACGTGTCCAGCGCCAAAGGCTTTGCACCATCAACGATAAACTCGACTGTTCCGGCGCCTTCATATCCCACGGCTTTGGCGAGTTTGACCGAGGCGTCGCACATAGCTTTGCGGACATCAGCTGGCATACCGGGCGCCGGGGCTTCTTCAATCACTTTCTGCCGGCGCCGTTGCAAGGAGCAGTCGCGCTCAAACAGGTGAACAGCATTGCCATGACGATCACCGAAGACTTGCACTTCAATATGCCGAGGCTGTTCAACAAGTTTCTCAAGCATCACTCGACCATCGCCGAACGCGGCTTCCGCTTCGCGAACAGCGCTTTCAAGTTCACCTGCAAGTTCATTGGCTTTCGACACCAATCGAATGCCGCGACCACCGCCGCCAGCGACGGCTTTGATCAATAGAGGAAACCCGATTCGCTCTGCTTCCTTGCCAAGTGTTTTCGCGTCTTGTTTCTCGCCGCGATATCCTGGAAGCACTGGCACGCCAGCGTCTTCCGCGATCGCCTTAGCGCGATCCTTTAGCCCCATAGATTCGATGGTTTCAGGCTTGGGCCCAACCCAAATGATACCGGCTTTTGCGACCTCGGCCGCGAAGGTCGCATTCTCTGACAAAAACCCATAGCCCGGATGAATGGCGTCAACCTCGGCGATTTTCGCCGCCTCAATGAGTCTCGTAATATCAAGATAACTCTCAGGCGCGGGCGAGGCGCCGATCCAGACCGCCTCATCGGCTTCCCGCACATGTTTGGCGCGGACATCAGCGTCGGAGTAAACCGCGACGGTTCGAATGCCCAATGCGCGGCAGGTCCGCATGATACGACAAGCAATTTCGCCACGGTTCGCAATCAGAAGCGATGAAATCATTTTCGGCCGCCCTCCGTTCAGTTTCTTATACGCCTGGTCATTTTGCCTTGCCCAGACCTCTTCTTACCGCCTAAGCTAATGCAGCGAAAAGCGTAAGGGGTAATCAAATGGCATATGCATCAGGCGTACGGCTTAGCAGCTTGGCAGGATTGATTGGCGCAGGCGTCGGCGGCTATATCGGATATTCACAAGCAGCGAATGTAAGCGATCTGACGCCAGTGACCGGTGCGCTCATCCTTGGCGGCGTCGGCTTGGTCGCAGGCAGCGCCGGGGCGTTCTTACTTAAGTCGCTGATGCAGTTTTTGATCTACGCCATCATGTTGGGGGTAGTCGTGTTTGTCTTCCAGGGCCAAATAGAGGCGATGACCGGAATAAACCCGGTCGAGGCGACGCTCAGCTTTTTACAGGGCCTCGGCCTCCCAGTCGGCGCTTTAGGCGGCGGCTAAGCCAGAAAAAGCGCCGAGTTCGGGTCCTAAGATCAATCGACAGAGGTGATGCACGTATTGTTGCGGAAGCGGCAGCGATTATTGTAACGGCTGCTGCCCTTTGACCAATATCCCCAAGTGTTTCCATCTGGATGGTAAAGGAGCTTGGTGCCGCTCTTTTGGCAACTTCTACGCTTTAAATTATCCCCCTGGTGAATGCGATAGGTCAGAAAAACGTTGGTTCCGTTTTCAACATTGGCTTTCGCGATGTCCCAGGTGCGCGATTTTCCTTGGGAGAGTCGACCAGGATACTCATGGGTGCCGACCTGGAACAGATCAAGCTGATACGCGCCTTCATTCTCAAACTTGAATTTGCTGACATAGCAGGTCTTACCCGCCGCTTCTGTGCTGTCGTCTTGGTCCGCCTCTTGGGCCGACATGCTTAAACAGGTTCCCAGCGCCAAAGCGGCAAGGGCGAGATTTCGAACATAAGGGGGTTTGTGCAAGGTTTCCTCCCTGGCATCTACACCCCTCAAATGCGAGGAAACCTTATGCTGGCACCTTCATTAGCAAGTTTTCGTCAAAGGTCTGTTTTTTGATACTGGCAAATCTGACAGATGGGCCGGTTTAGCTGGCCCAGTCCGGTTTGCGCTTTTCTAGAAAAGCGGTGAGACCTTCTTTGCCTTCGTCACTGACCCGGCGCGCGGCGATACGTTTCGCGGTTTCCTTGCTGAGCGCAGCGCTGAACGGTTCTCCGGTAAAATCGAGCACCAGGTTTTTCGCATCGCGAATAGCCCCAGGAGCCGCGCCCATGGCAAGGTCTGCAATATGTTCTTCCATGGCAGCGAGGCCTTCAAAATCATCGACCACATACTGAACGAGGCCAATTTTCTCGGCATAGTCCGCATCAAACCCTTCGGCGGTCACGAACAGCGCTTTCGCCCAACGCGGACCAATCGCACTGATCACAAAAGGTGAAATGGTTGCAGGTGTGAGGCCAAGCCGAACCTCAGAAAACTTGAACTTTGTGCTTCGCACAGCGACCGCAATATCACACGCCGCGACGAGGCCTGCCCCGCCGCCCATGGCTGCGCCCTGCACCAATGCAAGCGTCATTTGCGGCAGCTCGGCCAATTTGCGCAACATTTCTGCCAGCGCCATGGCGTCCTGCTCGTTCTCTTCTCGCGTCCAATGTTGCGCGGCTTTCATCCATTCGAGATCTGCGCCTGCTGAGAAGCTTTTGCCGGACCCGCGCAGGATAACCATCCGCAATGTGTCCTGCTCTTCAAGGGTTTCTAGCGCGTCTGTTAGCTCGGCAATGACCTGGCTGTTGAACGCATTATGCTTATCCGGCCGGTTGAGGGTCAGGATGGCGATCCCGGCGCGCGTCGCGTCCAAAGAAATGGTTTCATACTCACTCATGACGGTGTCCTCTGTGTCGCGACGGTTCGGTAATGACTATCCCGGCGAAGTGCCGGTTTTTCGACACACCACCATAACATGTAACTCGCGCCGAATACCAGAATGGTTGACAAAAGAAGGCCGCCCCAGACACCAAGCAGGGTGAACGCCCCGAAAGACACTAGAGCCTGCACAATTGGGAAATGGACGATGTAAACGCCATAGCTGACATCGCCCCACGCGGCGACATTCAGAGCAGGCCCGGGCGAAAATGCGATGCCCGCAATCAGTCCTGTCAGCCCGAGCAGGCGTAACGCCTCTAGACCTGGAACCAGTAAAGACAGGCTCAACGCGATCGCGCCGAGACAGAACCATAATCGCGGATAGGCGCGCGCAGTGTCCCAAACTTTCCAAAGCGTGATCCCGGCGGCGAAGAACATCATTTGGCCGGGAAGCTGACGCGCCAATTGTGCGCCATAGGAAACATCCAGCGCCAGCAGGGTCTGTTTCCAAACCATCGCGCCTAAGATCAGTCCCGCAACGCCAACCCACCAATAGCGACCGAGCCGTGACAGCACCCAGGCGATCAAAGGCAGCGTCATATAGAACATGACTTCAATCTTGAGGGTCCACAGCGCGCCGTTCACTTCCGTGAAGCGCTGGCCTTCGAAGAAGCCAGGAAGATTAGGTTCGAGGAAGTTGAGAAAGATCAGGTTCGCGCCGATATATCGAAATATTCCCGCAACATCGTCGAACGATTGTATCGATACCAAGCCAGCCACCAAGGCAGGCACAAGAATCACCACCAGATAAGCGGGATAAAGGCGGCGCACACGTTTGCTGGCATAGTCCGCCAACCCGCGAGATCGCTCATAAGAGCCGAACACCAATGCGCCAGATACAATGAAAAAGCCCTGAATGGAGAGCTCGGCCATTGTCGCCAAGACTTGCTCAAGTGCGCCGCCAGGCTCGATCGAGGCAAGAACCATGGCGTGGTAGAAAAAGACCAGGCTAGCCAATACGAGTCGAACCAAGTCGAAGCGGTTTTGTGTGCTTGCCATGCCCCACGACTAGTCGGACTTCAGCGCGGAAACAAGCGCATAAAAGAAGCGCCCACCGGGTCTTGTGGACGCTTCTTGGAACGATTTTACAAGATTAGCTTAGCTAGAGCGTTCTTGCTTTTTTTTACCATGTTTTGATTTGGCTTTTTTCATCGCCCCTTCGAATTCGGCGAGGGAGAGCTCACCGTCATCGCCTGCAAGTTTCGCGAACTTTTCGCTCGCTTTTTCTGCAGAATATTTGCCGTCTGCCGTTTTATAGGCGACGAATTCGGCCTGTGTGATCATGCCACTCGCGTCCGCATCAATTTTCTTGAAATAGTCTGCAGGTGAACCGGCATGGGCAACAGCAAACGCACTTGCTGCAAAGAGGCCCACAACTGTTGTTGCTCGTTTGAGTTTCATAATAGTCCCTCCCTGGAACCGTTGGAGTTTACGTCGTTGGAGGTCGACGCGTTACAACCGTAACAACATATTATGTTACACTTGTAGTTACAGTTTTGTAATCTCCAACCATTGTCCCAGATTCACGAGTAACGCAGCATGATCCACGCGAATGCCGGGCTACATGTCGTCCGAGAGTTTCTCCATTTTCTTCTCAGTCGTCGCCTTGGCAGCTTCCATCTCCGCTTCGGTGATATCGCCGCTGGAATCGACGTCGATTTCGATGAATTTAACCAGCGCGTCCGCCGGCGACATTTCGCCGAGTGAGGTTTTCCAGCTTACAAACTCGCGTTCGGAGACGACGCCGTCTCCATCAGAGTCGACGGTTGAGAATTGAATATTCTCCCCCGCATGTGCGCCTAGTGCGCAAAGGGCAGATATTCCGAGAATAGCGATACGGGTCATAACGACCTCCTTGATTGCTCACCACTCCTTGTGGCGAGCTCAGGAGACCCGATAACGCGGACCTTGACCCGTGACCTTTCAGAAACCTGGCTAACGCTGGTTTCACGAAAAATCGGAAAGGGAGACGGAGTCGCGGCGCCTATTACAGATCGCTCGGTCCGTCTCTCACCTACAACGCGGTTTGATTTTCCGACTTTTAATCTAGCGCCCCAGTTTGAGCCCCGGGTTTACATCCGGAACACGCCAAAACCGCGATCTTTGAACGGCGCGTTCAATGTCGCAGACAGCGCTAAACCGAGCACACGCCGTGTATCCGCCGGGTCGATGATGCCATCATCCCATAGCCGTGCCGTCGAGAAGTAAGGCGAACCTTCCTCTTCATAGAGCTCGCGAATAGGCGCTTTGAACGCCTCTTCATCTGCCACCGGCCAATCTTCGCCGCGCCGTTCCATGCCGTCGCGCTTCACGGTCGCCAAGACAGACGCCGCTTGCTCTCCGCCCATCACTGAGATCCGTGCATTCGGCCACATGAACATGAATCGCGGACTATAAGCGCGTCCGCACATGCCATAATTGCCCGCCCCAAAGGACCCGCCGGTCACCAGGGTCAGCTTTGGCACCGAAGCGGTGGCAACCGCCGTCACCATTTTCGCGCCGTCCTTGGCGATCCCGCCCGCTTCATATTTGGAGCCAACCATGAAGCCGGTAATATTCTGCAGGAATAGCAGTGGAATCCGGCGCTGATCGGCGAGTTCAATGAAATGAGCAGCTTTCTGAGCGCTCTCAGAGAACAAGATCCCGTTATTGGCCAGTATCGCGACAGGCATGCCGTAGAGTTTCGCGAAGCCGCAAACCAGCGTTTCGCCATATAGCTTTTTGAACTCGTGAAACTCTGATCCATCAACCACACGCGCAATGATTTCCCGCGCATCATAAGGCTCACGAAGGTCTTGCGGCACGAGACCATGTAGCTCAGCGATATCATAAAGCGGCTCAGCCGGCTCCGTGAGCCCCACTGGCTCTGGCTTCGGCGCATGTAGCGTTCGGACGATTGAGCGCACGATAGCGAGCGCATGATCATCACTCGCCGCATAATGGTCTGCCACGCCAGACTGGCGCGCATGTACATCTGCCCCGCCCAAATCTTCCGCTGAAATCTCCTCCCCGGTCGCCGCTTTCACAAGTGGAGGACCGCCGAGAAAGATCGTGCCCTGTTTGCGCACAATGATTGTCTCGTCAGACATAGCCGGGACATAAGCACCGCCTGCCGTGCATGAGCCCATCACCGCCGCTATTTGCGGGATGCCTTTGGCGCTCATATTGGCTTGATTGTAGAAAATCCGGCCGAAATGTTCACGATCGGGAAAAATCTCGGACTGGTGAGGCAAATTCGCGCCGCCGCTATCCACGAGATAAATGCAAGGAAGATGATTTTCGAGCGCAACTTCTTGGGCCCGCAAATGCTTTTTGACGGTCATCGGGTAATACGTCCCGCCTTTGATCGTCGCATCATTACAGATGATAACGCATTCGCGGCCTTCGACCCGGCCGATGCCTGTAATGATACCAGCGCCTGGCGCTTCATCATCATACATACCATGCGCCGCAAGCGCACCAATCTCCAAGAACGGGGTCGCCGGATCAAGCAGCTTTTCAACCCGGTCACGCGGTAACAGTTTACCGCGAGAGACATGGCGCTCTCGAGATCGTTCAGATCCGCCTTTAGACGCCGCTGCCGTTTTTTCTCTTAGCTCGTCCACCAAGGCTTCCATGCCGCGTCGATTGGCTGAATAAGCTGTGCTCGCGACATCCAGTTTTGACTTCAAGATCGGCATAAAAGCACCTCCCGCCTGTGTTCTGATGAGCCTTACCTGGGCTCGTCTGCGCTGTCATCCCGAGCTTGTGACCTAATGTCATCAAATCCTTCACTAAATTGCCCCATATTGGCAGAAGCTTGCGAAGAGTAACGGAGAGCTAAGAATGGGTATGTTTGGCGGCATGAGTTTGGACGTTGTTCCAGCCCTTGCTTCGATCAAATTCCTAGAAGACGTGCCGAAGCGGGCCTTGCGCGCGGCTGGCAAAGAGGCGCGCTGGTTCTCTGTTCCGGCCGGATGGCCCCTATTTCGCGCTGGCGAGATGTCAGAATCTATCTTCTTTGTTCTATCCGGTTCATTTGGTGCCTTTAAAGCGATGCGCGATGGCCGCAGCGAGTTCATGGGCCATATCCGCGCGGGTGAACCTGTCGGTGAGATGGCGATGTTCCAGGGCGGGATCGACCTTAATGGCGATGGTGCGCCCGAGAATGTCCCGCATACATCCTCCGTCTATGCCCTACGTGACAGCGAGGTTCTCGAAATCTCCCGGAAAGGCTTTCAGCGCCTCAGTTCCGCAGAACCAGAAATCCTGACGGCAATTATTCGCTTGATCCTATCCCGGCTGCGTGAAGGAAATCAGCGCAATCGCCGGACGGCCCCGAAAGTTTTTGCACTGGTTGCAACCTCACCCACAATCGACCTCGAATTGCGCGCAAAAGCGCTGCAGAAATCACTCAAACAGCTCGGCGTAAAATCACACGTCGTCAATGAGACCGAAGGCGACGAAAAACCGTCCGCTTTCTTCGACGAGCTTGAAGCCGAAAATGATGTGGTGATCTTGATCTCCACGATGGGCGACAATGCTTGGTACCGCTTATCCATGCGCCAAGCCGACCGTATTTGGGTTGTAGCGCGCGCTGACGCAAAACCCTCCTATCCTTTGTTTCCAGAAGAGCGCTCGCCCGCACAATCATTAAAACTGGTCGATGTTTTACTGCTGCATCATGGCGAACAGCGGCGCGCCTGTCGCCCGGCCGATTGGCTAAGGGCAGCTGGCGCAGCCCGAGTCTTCCACTGGCACCATATCGATGGCGCGCATTGTGATCGACTGGCGCGAACCATTGCCGGGCGCAGTGTTGGCGTGGTCTTCTCCGGCGGCGGCGCCCGCGCCTATGCCCATATCGGTGTCGTTAAAGCGATGCGCGAGCTCGGCATTCCGATCGACTTCGCTGGCGGAGCCTCAATGGGCGCCGTCGTCGCGGGTTGCGTCGCCATGGGCTGGGATGATGCTGAAATCGAACACCGCATCCGCAAAGCCTTCGTCGAGTCGAACCCGCTTGGCGATTGGAACATTCCAGTTGTCGGCATGGTCAAAGGCCGCCGCGTCGATGCACGGCTTAAAGAGCATTTTGGAGACGCCGAGATTGGCGATCTCGAAATGCCGTTCTTCGCGGTTTCAACAAACCTGACTGACGGCACCTATCGCGTGCACCGGCAAGGGGCATTGCGTCGTGCCTTGCGCGCGACCATCTCGCTGCCGGGCATCTTGCCGCCCGTCATCGATGATGGCGAGGTTTTGGTCGATGGCGCGGTGCTCAATAATTTCCCCACCGATGTCATGCGTGAGCTGCAGCGCGGATTTGTCGTCGGCTGTGATGTCGCACGAGCTCCAGAAGGTCTGGACGCGAGCGAGTTCGTGAATGCGCCGGGATTTTTTGGCTGGGTCGCAAAACACGGCTTCTCAAGCGCGCCACCGATTGCTGGTCTTTTGATGCGATCGGCAACTGTCAGCGTGAACCCCAATTCAGGTCGCGAACTGGTCGACACCTTGATCCTACCCGAGCTCAAAGATATCGAGCTCCGTGACTGGAAAGCCTATGACCAAGCCGTTGAAGCCGGATACACAGCCGCGCTGAAATCGCTCAAGGACAGCCATCTGAAAGAGAGCTGCTGCGCTTTACAGACGCGCTAACGCCTCCGCATATTTGCCAAGACGTCCTTTGAACAAGGACTCATCATGGAAAATGAATACAATCTCATCATGGGTTCCGCGAAATACGATTTCCTCAAACAGACCCACCCGAGCGTCGACGGAATTTAGTTTATTGGTGCTAATCTGATCGACCGTTTCAAACGCGCTTGAGAAGTACGGCGCGATGCGAATCCCAAACGAGTTCGAGATCAACAAGACGGATCGCTTAAACGGCGCGTCCGCATTCTTATAGCGTCGCGCGTAAACTCCAGGTCCAAACGCTGCCGCGATAAATTCGGGATAAGTTGCATCTTGCTCGAGTGCCTTCTTATCGAATCCAATCGGTTCATTGAGACCGATCTGTCGCTGAAATCCAAGGACACCGGCTAAATCAGCATGCGAGGGAACCGTTTCGAACTGGGGGAAGGCACCTGCTTTAGGCACTGCATATCCCATCTTCATCAATGCGGCGGTCACGGCCCGCATCGCACTCTCTCCATCAGAATGAAAGTTCTCGGGCGGATAGAAATGCGGTCGGTTTTTGACCGGGTCTAAAGCGGGATAAGCATCAATTACCGAACCATCCTGGACCCGCGCGAGATGCTCAATCGGATGGCCAGGGTCGCGCATATTCAGGCACCTCGATCGCAAGGCGCGCGGCACCGACCTCGGCAAACGCTCTGCATAAAACGTCTTTTTACTCGGGATGATCAGCAAGTGTGGAGTGATACCTCGCGTCTTGAAAGCCGCTTGAATTGCCTGCCAGTCCGCTACCATCTGATTTGAGATATCAGGCCAATCGGCTTTATCCGGACAAGAGTCGGCAACACTGCTCATCCGCGCGCCCTGACCATGCGATACCAAGAACACAAAATCATCCGCACCGCGCTCGATATTCTTCACCGGTGAATCGGCGAACACGGCATAGGACACCCGCCGATACAAACGTCCCGCCCGCACACCAAAGCCGATACGATCCACGTGCCAGGCCTGCAGCGCCGTGAAATACTCTTTCGGCTCCTCTGCTAGCCCCGAGATTCCCGGCGCCGGTGCTAAGGCGCGTCCGTGATATGTGGCGAGGTTTTCCTCATTGCTTCTAAGGATCAACGCCGAAGGGATCAGCAGACCGATGAGCATGATCGCGAGCATCGCAAAGGCGGCGGGGCGAATTCTCGTGTTAGGCCTCGTCGTACGCTCCCCACTCAAAATCGAAAATAGATGAATGGACTATATGCGCCCGACAGAATTTTGATGGCCGGGAGTGCGAACAGGACGGCTGAAACAGCTAGTCCTGATGCATATTTCCATACCGGAAAACGCTCGCGCCAAGCACCATACTCCGGCGCTGCGATTACGCGTCGGGACAGCATCATGATGGCGGGCGTGCTCAAAATAGCCCCCACTCCGAGCGCCGCGATTGCCTCATTACTGAGATAGGCCCAAGCCGTTATTCCTTCGGATGGCCCAGTGATATGCCGGATTATAAACTCGAACGCCTGCTCGACACTGTTCGCGCGAAAAAAGATCCAACCAATATAGACCACCAAGAGTGTGTAAGTGACGCGAACGCCGATCCATGCCCGCTTCAAAATCGCGCCAAGGCCGATCCGTTCCAAGAGCATGAACGCGCCATGCCAGATCCCCCAAATGACGAATCCCCAAGCGGCGCCGTGCCAAATGCCTGTGAGAAGGAATACAATCACCAAGTTCCGAAGCGTCTTCGCCGCACCAACGCGATTGCCGCCCAGCGGAATGTAGACATATTCTCGAAACCAGGTCGAAAGAGAGATGTGCCAGCGGCGCCAGAATTCTGTGATGCTTTGTGCCGTGTAGGGAAAGTTGAAATTCCGAGGAAACTCGAACCCCATGATCAACCCAAGACCGATCGCCATGGCAGAATAGCCCGAAAAATCGAAAAAAATCTGCAACATGTAAGCGACGCCGCCAAGCCAAGCGGCAGAGACGTGCAACTCGCTGGGCGGCGCGGCGTAAATCGCATCGCAAATCTCAGCCACGGTGTCAGCGATGAGGACTTTTTCGGCCAAGCCAACGCTGAAAAACACGATGCCAAAATAGACATGGCGCGCCGTAATTGTACGCGTCACCAGGCTCGCCGCAATCGAACCATACCTCACGATTGGTCCCGCGATGAGTTGCGGAAACATCGCAATATACGTCGCGACCTGGCTGATCGATCGCTCTGCTTTGACCTGCCCTCGATAGACATCGACCAAATAAGAAATGCCTTGAAACGTGAAAAAGGAAATCCCGATCGGAAGATGGATTTTTTCCGGCAGTGCGGACTCCGGGAAACCCAAGACCTGGCTCACAAAAAACAACGTGTATTTGAAATAGAAGAGCAGACCAAGATTGGCGCATAGGCCCAGCGCCAACCAAAGCTTCCGGCGTTTATTCTCTAGGCCAATGCCAAGACCAAATGCATAATTCAGCGTAATACTGATCAGCAAGATCAGCACAAACCATCCCTCACCGATGAAATAAAACAGCAAGCTGAACAGCAAGATTGCAAGGTTTGCCCATCGCCGCGCAAGCAGGTAGATGGCGAGAAAGACGGGCAAAAACAGAAATAAAAATGCCGCCGAAGAAAACACCATAGGGACAGCAACCTTTGCAGGTCTGTGCCCCTAGTGTTTCAATGGATCGGTAGCCTCAATCGCAACGGCGATCAATGGCAATCAGGTCAAGCCGTCTCGCCAAACAGTTCCCGGCCAATCAAGAACCGGCGAATTTCGCTCGTTCCGGCGCCAATCTCGTAGAGTTTAGCGTCGCGCAGCAAACGCCCGGTCGGATACTCATTGATATAGCCGTTTCCGCCCAGCAATTGGATCGCATCGAGCGCCAGCTTTGTGGCCGTCTCAGCCGCATACAAAATCGCGCCAGCGGCATCTTTGCGTGTGGTCTCGCCGCGGTCACATGACTTCGCAACCGCATATACATAAGCCTTCGCGGCGTTCATTTGCACGTACATGTCGGCGAGCTTGCCTTGCACGAGTTGGAACTCGCCAATCGATTTTCCGAACTGTTTGCGATCGTGAATGTAAGGCACCACAACATCCATACAGGCCTGCATAATGCCGGTCGGCCCAGCCGACAGCACCGCGCGCTCATAATCGAGCCCGCTCATCAGGACCTCGACGCCCTCATTCAGCGGCCCCATAATATTTTCTTCTGGGACTTCACAATCCTCGAAGACGAGTTCGCCCGTCTCGGAGCCGCGCATACCGAGCTTGTCGAGTTTCTGCGCCACCGAGAACCCTTTCATCCCGCGTTCAATAATGAAGGCCGTGATCCCGCGTGATTTCTTCTCAGGCTCAGTTTTGGCGTAGACGATCAGTGTGTCCGCATCCGGTGCATTCGTGATCCACATTTTCGTGCCATTGAGAACGTAGCGATCACCCTTTTTCTCAGCGCGCAATTTCATGCTCACAACATCTGAGCCGGCACCGCTCTCGGACATTGCCAGCGACCCAAGATGATCGCCCGTAACGAGCTTTCCGAGATAGCGAGTCTTCTGATCATCCGAGCCCCAACGTCTCAGCTGATTGACGCAGAGATTTGAGTGCGCGCCATAAGACAGCCCAACCGAGGCCGAAGCGCGGGAAATCTCTTCCATCGCGACAACATGTTCTAGATATCCCAGGCCCGTCCCGCCCCATTCTTCCTCGACCGTGATGCCGAGCAGACCAAGTTCGCCCATTTTTGGCAGCAGGTGCCGAGGGAAGACGTCAGTTCGGTCAATCTCCGCAGCGAGCGGTGCGATTTCGTTTTGGGCAAATCCTTGCACGGTATCGCGGATCATGTCCGCAGTTTCGCCAAGGTCGAAGTTAAGCGTGGGATATCTGTTCGGAATCATGGCGCAGGTCTAGCCGGATCAACCCTCGATGCCAATGTCTTAATCGAAGCTAATCCGCTGAAGAAAGGCTGCGCAGGAAATAGTAAGCCATGACCAGGCACAGCAAAATCCCGAGCAAGATCAGAAATGGCGGCATATACACCGCCATTGGCGATTCAACCGTTTGATCAGATTGGATCAAGCCAAATTGCATGGCCACGCCATATCCGCCCAAGACCGCACCAATCAAAGCCAACAATCCAAACGGTAAGGCATTCAAGAGCGATCCGCGCCGGTTTTCTGCATCGATCGTGTGGTTCAGCTCCACCGCTCGCTCGATGCTTTCCTGAGAGACTTCAACTTGTTCGAGGTCGTCGATGACATCAGCGGCGTCGATCGGTTCGAGGCCTGGTGCATCAGTTGGAAGCGGGGTTTCATCGTCCGGGCTTGGCAGTTCACTGAGCGACGGCCAAACCGATTTTTGTACGCCCGAACCTTCGGTCTCTCCTGCGAGTTCAGAGACCGCAGCGGCGATCTCTTCCGCGCTTGTTCCCTCGTCTGGCTGGGGGAGTTGAGGCTCAGGTTCAGCCTGATTTTCGCCGAGGATCCTGACCATTTGTTGCCGAACAGACTCGGCGGCCGCTTCAGTCGCCGTGCGGATATCCTCATCCGGTTCGATTTCCGGCAATGCCGCGGGCGCTTCGACAGAGTGATGTTCGACCAAAATCTCACGTTGCGGCGGTGGTGCGGGCAAGGCATCCAGGTCGTGCATGGCGCGATACAAGCGCGACGAGGCAACTGGCAAACGTCCCGGTGCATTCAAAAACAAAGCCTTTTCGGCTGCGCGTCGTCGGACGAGTGCATCCACGATTTGAACCCGCCCGCCAATTTTGGCGCGGCGCCACAGATCAAAGGCGGAAGCTGCTTCCAGACGGTTTCCCGCATTCATGCCAGCGACGACATCGCTGCCCGCAAAGCCCTTCGGCCCGATATTGAACGCCAGCGAGACCAGCGCATCGAACTCGTTTTGAGTCATCGGCGCGAGGATGCAGCGCATCACATATCGCTCAATCGGCGGCAGATCATATTCTCGCAGAATCGCCTCGGCTTCGGTTTTGTTGACCCGAACGCCTTTTTTTGCCCGGCGCACGTGCCCGTAACCAACCATCCAGCGACCGTTGGGCAATAATTCTGAGCGCGCGCGGAATCCCTCAAATGCTTTGATGAGATCCAGTCCCGCTTGAGATGTGCGCATGTTTAATGCCATCACCTGCTCCGGTTTGGGACAGATATTCTGTCAGACCTGAAGGAGACTGCAAGCTGCGCGCCGCCCCGTTTTTGAGTAAATTTACAACAAAAACAGGGTCGCAAGCCCTAAGAAACTAAAGAACGCCATCGTGTCTGTGAGCGTCAACACAAACACAGAAGACGCGACGGCCGGATCCGCCCCAACGCGCTTCAAAGTCAGCGGCACCAAAATTCCCGATACGCCGGCCCAAATAAAGCTCGCAAGCATGGCCACTGCGAGCACAATCGCCAAATTCAAATCCTTAAACCAGAACAAGGCAACTAGCCCGACCCCGATGGCGAAAATCACGCCATTTACCAGTCCCGTCAGCGTCTCGCGGATCACCGCGCGCCGCCCGGCATTGCCCTCCATCTCGCGCTCTGCAATCGCACGAACCGCCACGGCGAGCCCTTGGCTGCCGGCATTTCCAGCCAAAGCGGCAACGACGGGCATCAGGATCGCAAGCTGGACCAACCGGTCCAGGGTTCCCTCAAAAACGGCGATAATCGCCGATGCGATAAAAGCTGTGATCAGATTGATCCCGAGCCACGGCGCCCGCGCTTTGACCGATTCCCAAACCGTATCTGAGCCGTCAGCAGATGACACATTGGCCAGCGCGAGGAGGTCTTCTGTGTTCTCTTCCTGAATGACGTGAACCATATCATCAATGGTGATCATGCCGACCAATCGACCATCACGATCTTTCACCGGAGCCGATGCGAGCGCATATTTCTGGAACTGGTATGCGACCTCTTCCTGGTCTTGATCTACGTGAATATCGGAATGGAACGGTTCCATAATGTCGGCGAGTTTGATGTCGCGTTCAGTACGCAAAAGCTGTGACAGCAAAACATAGCCGAGCGGCTTATTGGTCGGGTCCACGACATAAATCTCGTAGAAATCTGTTGGCAGAGCTTCCGCATTATCGCGTGCAAAATCAATCGATTGGCCGACACTCCAAAACTCAGGTGCGGCGAGGTATTCTCGCTGCATCAACCGGCCAGCAGTGTCTTCCTCAAACTCAAAACTCGCTTCCAGAACCGCGCGATCTTCAGGTTCTAGCTCTTCGAGAATTCGTTCCCGTCGATCCTCATCAAGGTCTTCGAGAACGGCTGTGGCATCATCGGTTTCGAGCTCATCTAGCGCGTCGACAACCGCCTCGTCAGACATCACCTCGACCGCATCTTCGCGATATTCTTCGCGCAGTTCGATCAAAATTTCCGCCGGAAGCTCGCCGCCAAGCAGATCTACAACTGCCTCAAAACGCTCGCTTGAAAGCTGTTCAAGAAAGTCAGAAGCGTCCGCTGGATGCTCGGCTTCAAGCATTGCACGGACTTGTTTCGCCGCGCCAGCATCAATCGCCTCACGCAGCTCCGCCATGAGCAACTCACGCCGCTCTTCAGCAATCTCTGCTTGGGTTTCTGGCCTTTCGCTCATAGCGCTTCTTTGGCTTGATCGCCGGACACGCGCAAGCAATTTTTAGCGGCATTCTGTGACGCCGCTTCAACGAACTTTGACTATTGAAAAATTGGTGCGGCCGAGAGGACTCGAACCTCCACGGGTTGCCCCACAGCGACCTCAACGCTGCGCGTCTACCAGTTCCGCCACGGCCGCACGCCGGGTAGAGCGGGCCATATACGCGGCAGCGCACCGATTGTGAAGCAAAAAGTCTTCGCTATATGCAGTGAGATGACAGAACGCGCGAATGTTGAATGGGCGATCAGCCAATCCCCGGTTCCTTACGAGGCTGCGAAGGCCGGAATGGAGGCGCGGGCGCGGGCGATCCGCGATGAAGGTGCGCCTGAATTGATCTGGCTTTTGGAACATCCGACGCTCTATACAGCCGGCACCAGCGCGAAAGCCGATGACCTGAGAATGCCAGGCCGATTCCCAGTTTACGACGCTGGCCGCGGCGGAGAATACACCTATCATGGCCCCGGCCAACGGGTCGCTTATGTATTGCTTGATGTTGCTAAGCGCGGCCGCGATGTGCGCGCCTTCGTGGCTGACCTCGAACGCTGGATTATCGAAGCCCTACGAGTCTTCAATGTTGAGGCAGACGTGCGAGCGGGCCGTGTTGGGGTCTGGGTTGATCGCACACAATCTGGCGGTCAATTGCGCGAGGATAAAATTGCGGCGATCGGCATTCGGCTTCGGCGGTGGGTGAGCTTTCACGGCATCAGCCTCAATGTCGAGCCAGATCTAGAGCACTTCTCCGGGATAACCCCGTGCGGAATCGATGACCCCCGCTATGGTGTGACAAGTTTGGTCGATCTTGGCCTGCCTGTAGGCATGTCCGACGCGGACGATGCGCTTAGACGCGCGTTCGAGACCGTGTTCGAGGTCGAGACCGTTCCCGGCGCCCCGCTCGTTTAAGCGTAAGGCGCCGTTCGCTCTCCATACGGGTCGGTTTCTTTGCTCTTTCCAAAATTCGGAACGCGCGCGACCCAGAGCAAGCTCCAAATCATGATCAGCGTGTTGAGCCCAACGATGATATTGTTAAAGGCGCCGAGGTTTGGTCTTACAATGAAGGCTTCTTTGCTGGGCAGCGGATTTTCCGCGCTTGGGCCTTGGTTCCAATTTCCTGGACCACCGCCCCGTTGGCCACCGTTTTGGCCGCCGCGATTCTCGCCAGCGTCTTCACCCTCTTCGCCATTTTCGCGAGCCGCTTCAGCTTCCTCGCGCGCCTTCTCGGCTTCCGCTTGTCGTTCACGGCGCTCTTCGAGTCGGGCTTCCCGCCAGGCGGCAGGATCCTCTAGAAACTCTGCGCGGGCTTCGTAAAGCTTGTTATACTCAGCTGCTTTGCCAGTCATTCCGCCAACAAAAGCCAGAGTCGCAATGATTAGCGGGACGATCACAATAATTGCCCGTAGGGAAATTTTACCGGCATGATTTAAGCGCCGCGTATGCGCCACGTAAGAGCAGATCGATGTGAGCGCGAGAACGGCTGCGATCAGGTAACCATGAAATACTGATAGCCCTGACGTGTCAGCGCCGGCGACCCCGAGAATGAATATGATGAATCCAACGCCCATCCACGCAAATAGGCCCGTAAAGAACAGCGCCGTCCAGGCGCGCGTGAAGTGAAGTTTGGGCGACTTTCCAGCGGGATTGAACAAAGTGTCCAACCAACTCATACGCGTTGGAAGCTCGTCTTCATCAACGATCCACGGACGGTCTGGATCCAGTGCAGTCTGGGAGGCGGCGGCATCGCTCATGGCGAGATCATCCTTTAAGTATGCTCTTCTTTGTAGCGCTTATACACGGTTCAAATTTTTTATCAATAAACGATAATAATTTATCGACATCCGGGAATTATTGAAACGTGGACGGCCCGCTTGTTCCCGGGACAGGTCCATGCTTGTTCTCGCGCGGCTCGGTTTTCAAAGCGCCGACTATGATGGCCAGGACAAGGTTTGACCCGATCGTCGTGAGAATGTTCATCGGCAACATTTTATCGGACAAGATTTCCGTGCCCCGCATAAAGCCAGCAAAGTCTCCTGCCGCCAGCCGCTCGCTCATTTCTTCTTGGATTTCGACCATTTCAGGCGTCATGAAAAAGCCGCCCAATACCAAGCCGAGAATGAAAGCAATGAGCATAGACCCGAGCCAAATAACGAGCACCCACCAGGCTGTGGTGCCCGCATCGTGCAATCGTTTCCCGAAGACGCAAATATAAGGGAAGATCATCACGAGGTTTAAAAACCCGATCGTCTTACTGACCATCGTGTTTCCAGCGACGATCAAGACACTGGCCACGGTTACGACGACCATGCCTTGGAAAAACCGGTTCCGCGCAATGCGTCCGTTCGGATTGAAGAGAAGACTACCCATGGCGAACACCTCCGTTTCCCGGCAAGCTAGTTAAATTCGCTTACGACGCAATGTCCGGGTTCAGATCTACTCGAACTCTACCATAATTTCATCAGCGGCGACGCTATCTCCAGCGCCGACATTTATGGCTTTGACCGTGCCGTTCGCTTCAGCGCGAATAATGTTTTGCATTTTCATCGCTTCGACAATGCAAACCGCTTCGCCTTCTTGAACCTCTTGGCCAAGCTCGACATCGACTGAGGCGACAAGGCCCGGCATCGGTGAGATGATCAGCTTAGACAGGTCCGGTTTCTCTTTTTCCGGTAAGCGTTTGTGCATTTCCGCCACTGACGGCGTGCAAACAAGGGCTGTCAGTCTAACGCCGCGGTGTCGAACGACGTAGCCTTCGGTTCGATCGGCAACTTTCACCGCAATCGATTGTCCGTCCAAGACCCCTTCAACCAAGGGCTGACCCGGCACCCAATCGGTGACGAACGTATGGTTCTTTTTACCGATTTTCACGCTGGCTTCGCCCTCGCCGAGCTCCAGCACGATCGGAATATAGTCATCGCCCAGGATCACTACCCAGTCTTGGCGCAGGTCTTCAACCGGCGACATCCGACCCGTGGTTTGGCTCGCGCGGCGAACATAGACGCCATGCACATAAGCGGCGACAACGGTCAGCATGATGGATTGCTGCTTCGTCGGTGCGGTGCCTTGGAACCCGTCCGGAAACTCGTCTTTGATGTAAGCGGTGGTGATATCGCCGGACCGGAAACGCTTCTCATCCATCACCGCCGCACAGAATGGCATATTGTCTTGAATGCCTTCAATGTGGAAACGGTCCAGTGCTTCGGCCTGGACATCCAGCGCCTGATCACGATCTTTGCCATGGGTGACAAGTTTCGCGATCATCGGATCGTAAAACATTGAGATCTCATCGCCTTCGCGCACACCGCTATCCATCCGAACGGTGCCGCCAGCCAGCGCACCTTCCATAGGCGGAATAAAGCGCTTCAGACGGCCAATCGACGGCAAGAAATTCCGATATGGATCTTCGGCATAGACGCGGCTCTCAATCGCCCAGCCATTTATCTTGAGTTTCTTCTGATCCAGGTTGAGCTTTTCGCCATGGGCGGAGCGCAACATCTGCTCGACCAAGTCAACGCCGGTGATCATCTCAGTGACTGGATGTTCTACCTGCAGCCGCGTATTCATTTCGAGGAAATAGAAGCTCTTATCCTTGCCGGACGCCACGAACTCAACAGTGCCCGCACTGTCATAATTCACGGCCTTTGAAAGCGCGACTGCTTGCTCACCCATTTTTTTGCGGGTGGCTTCGTCGAGTAGCGGAGATGGCGCTTCTTCCAGCACTTTCTGATTGCGACGCTGGATCGAGCACTCGCGCTCAAACAGATAGACGCAATTACCGTGCTTATCGCCCATCACTTGAATCTCGACATGGCGCGGCTCAAGAATGAACTTCTCGATGAAGATCCGGTCGTCTCCGAATGAGGCGGTGGCTTCGGCCTTCACCGCCGGATAGCCTTCCTCGACATCCTTATCGTCATAGGCGATCCGGATGCCCTTCCCGCCGCCGCCTGCAGATGCTTTGATCATCACGGGATAGCCGATCTCGCGGCTGATTTTGACGGCTTCTTTGGTATCGTTGATCAGACCCATATGGCCCGGAACGGTTGAGACCCCGGCATCAGCCGCAAGCTTTTTCGAGCTGATTTTGTCGCCCATCGCTTCAATCGCATGCGGATTCGGTCCGATGAAGACGATTTTCTCTTTTTCTAGACGTTTCGCGAATTCGGGATTCTCAGACAGGAAGCCAAATCCTGGATGTACCGCTTCGGCGCCCGTTTGCTTCACAGCATCAACGATTTTGTCCATGACCAGATAGGATTCGGCCGCAGGTGATGCCCCGATATGGACGGTCTCATCCGCCATTTCGACCGCCATCGAACCAGCATCTGCGTCAGAGTAAACAACAACCGTTTGAACCCCAAGGCGCCGGCACGTTTTGATTACACGAACTGCAATCTCGCCGCGATTAGCAATCAGGATTTTTTTGAACATTTACAGGCCCCGAGGTCGAACATCTATCATTAGATGCCGGACTTAGATGCCACAACAATGCTTGTCGAGCCTGCCGCTTGGTAAAACAGGGTTCAGAGCCGCTTTATGAAGCCTCAACCAGACCTTCGGTAAAGCCTGGCGCTTCTTTTTTAAGAAATTCAATCAGCGCCCGTTCTGCCGGTGAGATTTTGTCATCCCGGCCAAGACTATCGAGCAGCCAAGCATTTTCGGTCTCGTCAATGCGTTCGGCGTCTCGGATCGCCGCATCTGCGGCGGCTTGGCGGGCTTTAGCGGCCTTTTTCTCACTACCTGTGAGCGCCTTGAACCAGCTGCCCGAGACAAGAGAGGCGCCGATACCGGCAAAGATGCGCCCTGGATTCACGCTGGTGTCTTCCAGCCAGGCTTCCCGCGCGAGGGCGTCTTTAACCGATTGCGGTTCCGGGTGCGCGCGCGCCATAAGGTGGTTTCCAACAGCGCGAGCAAACATGTCGTTCCAAGTCGAAGCATTGCGGGCTTCGCAAATCGCATCATTCGTCTTGAACAAGATCGCAGCCTCGTGCTGGGTCACCCAAAGACCGCCCTGCCCCGCCCCTGCAAATAGAGCTTGGCGCATCCGATCGACCATATTCAAATTGGCGACGCCATCAGCAATGATCCGGTCGCTAATCGCTTCGAGCGTAAACACCGCGAGCGATTCCGGAACACCGCTGGCATGGCGCAACACGGTCAGCAAAAGATCGATTTCGTCGAGTCCCGGCTTGTCGCCGTCAAGCTTGATCTGCGCTAAAAGCCAATCAGCCTCCTCGTCCGTCACCCAACCCTCTGGCGGCTCGCGCGTGAGCAGAAAGTCTTTCAAGGCCTCTTGGAACCGGCTCGCCCACTCTATGTCAGTGGATTTGAGAACATCATTCATCCGGAACAAGGCTTCGGCCTCGCCGCGGCTAACAATGCCGTCTTTGTAGGTTTCATTGACGATCCGAAGCGCTTCGGCTTCTGAAACTTCGCCGAGTTTTTCGACAGTCGCCATCATGGCTTTTGTTTCCTGACCCATAGGACCCTCGCAAACATTTGCTTAGCACCCTGTCAGAAAGCCGTTTCTAATGCGTTTACGCTAGGATTGGCTCGATATCGAGGAAACGCGTAAACAAATGCATGAGCTCACGCGGCATATCCTTGGGCAATAATCCGTCTACTGGGTCATCATGGCGAACGATCATGGTGCGCCCTTTGGGGTCATCGACCCGAAAATAATTCATCGACCAATCCGGAAAAGCGCGATCCAAAATCTCTTCGCCGCGGATTTGTACGACGCCAAAGTGACGATCATCCGCAACGATACGTTCATAGATCTCGAAAACTTCTTCCCGCTCGCCTTCCAGCGCCTGCATAAAGTACCGTCCATTATGCGCTAGGAATCCGGTAATCCGACGTTCGTCATTGTTCGACGCCGATACATCCAGGATGTCGCCGATTTCGGCGGTGCTGATGCCTTCTTTGGCGGTACTGACATAAACAAGACGATACATGTCTTCTCGGATAGGTCAGACCTGAAATGGTGCAATGCAATACAAGCCGGACGTGTTAAACGAGTACCAGTTTTCCGTAGGACGAGTGAGCTTGATTAGTTCTGGAAGTTTTTGACAATCGCTGCCATATAGACGGCCTATCGAATACATGAGTTAGAAAGTAGAACGGGAATGACCGAAGCAGATATTATGGTCCCCATGCGCACCGGCGAGATTCGCATCCATAATGCGGAAGGGTTTGAGGGCATGCGCAAAGCTGGGCGCCTGGTTGCTGAGTGTTTGGATATGCTAGTCGGAGAAGTGAAACCCGGCGTCACGACGGGACATATCGACGATTTGATCCGAGAATTCGTTTACGATCACGGCGCCCAATCAGCGACGATCGGCTATCGCGGCTACCGCCATGCGTCTTGCATCTCACTCAACCACGTCATTTGCCACGGAATCCCGGGCGATCGCGCGTTTAAGGATGGCGACATCGCAAACATCGATGTCACCGTCATCGTCGATGGCTGGCATGGCGATCATTCTCGCATGTTCGCTGCCGGTGAACCCAAGCGGATTGCCTCGCGCTTGATGGATGTCACCTATGAGTCCCTGATGGCGGGGATCGCAGCGGTGAAGCCGGGCAATCGGTTTGGAGATATCGGCGCCGCAATTTCAGATATTGCCCGAAAGAACCGCTTTTCTGTCGTTGAAGACTTCTGCGGCCATGGTCTTGGTCAGCTGTTCCATGACGAGCCGAATGTCGTGCACAGCGCGCGCGCTGGCACGGGCCCCGAGTTGAAAGAAGGTATGTTCTTCACGATTGAGCCAATGCTGAATGTCGGCCGCAAGGATGCTGCGATCCTGAGCGACGGTTGGACAGCTGTGACGCGAGATCGGAAGCTCTCGGCTCAGTTTGAGCATTCGGTAGGCGTGACGGCAGATGGCTGTGAGATCTTCACCGCATCGCCAAAAGGCTTTCACACGCCCCATACAGTGAGCCTTTGAGCGAACCCACCGCCAAACCACATTGGCAGGGGCATCGCGATCGCTTGCGCGGAAAACTCATTCGGCGCGGCGCAACAGCGCTCGACGATTACGAATTGTTGGAAACGCTCCTGTTCGCCTTCATTCCGAGGCGAGATGTCAAACCCATCGCCAAAGCCTTGCTTCAGAAGTTTGGTTCTCTGTCGGCCGTATTAGCCGCGGAACCAAAGGCTCTTATGGTGGTCAGCGGCGTTGGCGAGACTGTCGCGGCTTATCTCAAGGCGACACAAGAAATCGGCACCCGCGCCGCGCGCGAACACATCGCCAAACAGCCCGTCATCTCAAGTTGGGCCGCCCTCCTCGCATATGTACGCGGACAATTGCAGCATGAGACGCGCGAACAATTTCGAGTGCTCTTCTTAGATCGAAAAAACCAGATCATTGCTGATGAATTGATGGGACAAGGCACCGTCGACCAGGCCCCCGTCTATCCGAGGGAAATTGCCCGGCGCGCCATTGAGCTCTCTTCCAGCGCGGTCATCTTGGTCCACAACCACCCGTCCGGCGATCCGAAGCCCTCGCGCGCAGATATTGATATGACGCGTGAGGTGATCGACGCCTTGAGCCCGCTTGAAATTACGGTGCACGATCACCTGATTGCAGCAAAACAAGGGGTCACGAGCTTAAAGTCCGAGGGCCTGATCTAGCGACCTCAAAAAAGGATTGAGAGCCTCTCCCTGCGAAAAGACTTGCACGGGACGTCCGGACAGCTACCCTGATAAGAATACAGAAAAATACGCCATTCAAGGCGTAGCTTGGGAGGCTTTGAATGAGCGACACCGCAGCCGCGGCGGCGAATGGGCATGAAACGGGTTACGGCTCCAAGAGCTACCGAACCTACGTCCTACTAGCACTGATGGTGGTCTACACCCTCAACTTTATTGACCGCAATTTGATCGGGGTGCTCGCAGAGCCGATTATCACGACATTTAACTTAAGCGACACCCAATTTGGCCTCTTAGCCAGTTGGCCGTTTGCGATTTTCTATGCGGTGATGGGACTCCCGATTGCCATGGCCGCGGACCGGTTCAATCGCGTCAATATTATCGTGATTTGTATCGTTCTTTGGTCCGTCATGACGGCCCTTTGCGGCATAGCGGCTGGCTTTATCACGCTTATGCTGTTCCGGATCGGTGTTGCTGTTGGCGAAGCCGGTTGTACGCCGCCAGCCAACTCGATCATTGGCGATTATTATCCCGCAAAGAACCGCGCCACCGCTTTGGGAATTTACTCCATGGGCGTCACGCTTGGCGGGGTCTTAGCTTACCTCTTTGGCGGTCCTTTGGCCGAGCTGAGCGGACCGACCTTCGGCGCATGGCTTGATAGCATTGGGGTCGGCATCTTGTTCTCCGGAATAGACTGGCAGAATGTCGAGGGCTGGCGCATCGCCTTTGTTGTGATCGGTGTGCCCGGGGTCGTGATTGGCGCCCTTCTTTGGTTTACGGTGAAAGAACCCCCGCGCGGCTATTCCGATCCGCCGAATGCGCAGAAACTGCAAAAAGCTTCAACCAAAGAAACACTGCAAGAACTGGCCTCCAAACCCAGCTTTTGGTGGATGTCAGCGGGGGCAGCTTTGGTCGCTTTTGTTGGCTACGGTCTGTTTACCTTCCAGATCCCGTTCCTAATTCGTGAGCACGGGCTCGGGGTCCGGGAAGCCTCGATTAATTTCGGTGCACCGCTTTCTGCTCTTGCAGCAGTCGGCACCTTCCTCGGGGGCTATCTCACCGACAAATTCTCGCATCGGTTTAAAACCGCTGTGGCGATGATCCCGGCGATTGGATTACTTCTCGCGGTGCCGCTTTACATTTTCGCGTTCTATGCTTCGAGTCTGACCGTGGTATTTATCGTTTGGGGCGTGGCCGCGATTTGTCACTACGCCTATCTCGGCGCTCAGTACAATATCGGCCAAGGCGTTGTTTCAGTTCGTTCACGGGCGACCGCGATTGCGATTTTGTTGATCATTGTTTCCATTATCGGTAACGGCATCGGCCCACAATTTGTTGGCATCATGAGTGACGTCTTCACCGGCGTGAACCTAAGCGATGAAGGCTTGAGTGCATCTATTTGTGCCGCGCGCGATGGATTGACTGACGCCCAGCTCGCGAGCTGCGCAGAGGGACGGTCAGCTGGACTGAAACAGTCTATCTCAGTGACCACACTTTGGTTCCTGGTCGCGGCTTTCTGTTTCTGGATGTCCTCTCGCTATCTCGAGCAAGACATGGTCGCGAAAGTGGAGACTGCATAATGGCCGATACGGTCGCCGACACCCCGGCTACGGAATCGCAATCAGACGGCTATGGCAGCTCCGGCTACCGCGCTTATGTCCTGTTCGCGCTGATCGTTGTTTACACGTTCAATTTCATCGACCGGACACTGATCGGCGTGTTGGGCGAGCAAATTCGAGAGACTTTCGGTCTTTCGGACTTCATGATCGGGATCCTGTCGGGCCTCGCCTTTGCGGTGCTATATACACTTCTTGGTATTCCGTTTGCGATGCTCGCGGAGCGTAAGAACCGGACGTCCATTATCGCCCTGGCAATGGCGTCCTGGAGCGCCATGACTGTCGCCTGCGGTATGGCTCAGAATACGATGCAATTTGCATTGGCTCGGATCGGAGTCGGGATTGGGGAAGCAGGCTGCTCGCCCCCATCACACTCGTTGATTTCAGATTATTTTCCGCCCGAAAAACGCTCATCAGCGCTTGGCATTTTTGCGCTAGGAATTCCGATCGGGTCGATGCTCGCGGCGATGGGCGGTGCCTTTATAGCGACCCGAGGCGGCCTCGATTGGCGTGATGCATTCATATGGATGGGGCTACCAGGTGTGATTGGCGCGATCATCTTCAAGTTGACGGTCAAGGAACCGCCGCGCGGCTATTCTGACCCGGGCGGTGCTGCGGCAGCTGCAGCGCGGCAAATGCCATCCCCATTCAAAGTCTTTGGCGAGGTCTTTCGCAAGCCGACCTTCTGGCATGTCTCAATGGGCGGCGCGATGGCGTCTTTCGCGGGCTATGGCATCGGGCAATTCCTGGCACCGTTCTGGATGCGTGCCCATGGTTTAGATTTGATGACGGCGGCTCTTATATATGGCGGTCTCCTAGGCATCGCGGCGGGCATTGGAACCTTCGGCTCGGGGGTTGTTGCAGACCGCGTGCGTGGTCGCCATCCGAACTCTGACAGCTGGCTTCCGGCCATTGGCATGAGCGCATGTGTTCCACTAATGATCTTTGGTTACAACACAACTGCCTTTTCAAGCGGCAGTCTAGCGATCTGGCTCGCCATCCCTGTGCTCGTCATTGCCGCGATCCTGCGCTACACATATCTCGCTCCAATGTTTGCGGTGACGCAAAAGCTGGTTGAGCCGAGAATGCGGGCAACCGCAGCAGCGCTGCTGCTCTTCGTCGTGAACTTGATTGGCTACGGTCTCGGACCGCCAGCCGTTGGTTGGATTTCAGACCAAGGCACTAAGTATCAACTGGCTCAGCTTGAATCACCTGTAACGGCAGCACAATGCAGTAGCATCGAGCGCTCGCTCCTCGCCACTCGTAAAGATCGAGAGGGGGCCCTGTCAGGCGATGCGTTGACGGAAGCAAATGCGAATAATGACAATTTCTGTAAGCCAGCGCGCGCCGTTGGAAACCGGGTTGGCGTGTCGGTCGGCTCGCTGTTTTTACTCTGGGCAGCGCTGCATTTCTTCCTCATGGGTCGGACAATGAAACGTGACCTGTGGACGCCAGACGAGACGCCCGCTACAGCCTGATTTATGGCGGTCTATACAAACGTATCTGACGACGAACTTGCGCAATTCCTCACCGAATATGAGATCGGTGAGGCGATTGCGTTTAAGGGCATTGCTGAGGGCGTCGAGAATTCAAACTATTACCTAGAGACCACGGCTGGGCGGTTTATCCTCACGCTTTTTGAAAAGCGTGCGAACCCTGCTGACCTTCCCTATTTCATCGCGCTAAAACAGCATCTGGCTGCAAATGGTTTTTCTTGTCCTCTGCCGGTTATGGCGTCCGACGGCGCCGCACTCAGAACGCTGGCAGGACGTCCAGCCGTCATTGTCACTTTCTTACAGGGGCTGTCACCGCGTGTCCCAAACGCCATCCAATGCCGCGAGATGGGCGCCGGGCTCGCAAAACTGCATGAAGCTGCTTCCGATTTCGATATGGAACGGGCGAATAGTCTTGATGCAAGCAGTTGGCCTGCCCTGTGGGACGGACGCGCCCAACACGCTGAAGAGTTACAAACCGGGTTAGCCGAGAAGATCGATCAAGACCTCAACGCCATCGCCCAATCTGGATCCTTAACCGGAACACTGCCGCGCGGCACCATCCATGCAGACTTGTTTCCCGATAACGCATTTTTCTTGGGCAACCGATTCACCGGCGCGATCGATTTTTACTTCGCCTGCACAGATGCGCTTGCTTACGATTTGGCGATTTGTGTGAACGCTTGGGCTTTTGAACCAGACGGCGCATTCAATTTTTCAAAGGCGACCAATTTAATCGCTGGCTATGAATCCATTCGTGAGCTGACCGGAGAGGAAAAATCTGCCTTCCCGCTGCTCTGCCGTGGGGCGGCGCTTCGCTTCTTCCTGACCCGTCTGATCGATTGGACAGACACCCCGAAAGATGCGCTGGTGAAGCCAAAAAACCCGCTCGACTATGCCGACCGGCTGCGGTTCCACCGCACAGCGCATTCGATTGGTGATTATGGCGGCTAGCCCTTTTCCCTAAGTCACCAATGGACAGGCCAGATGGCCGGGCTAATCTCGCATCCATGATCTGCCCATTAAGAGGCAGCGAGAGGAAACGAGCCATGCATCCATCGCATCACGCAAAGACCGACCCCAATCGCGCGGCCTATATTATGGCGAACAGCGGGGAGACCGTAACCTTTGAAGAGCTTGAGACGCGCTCTAATCAAATCGCCCACGCGTTTCGAACGCTTGGACTTCAGCATGGCGACACGCTGGCGATTTTCGCTGAAAACAGCCCGCGCTATTTCGAGATTTGCTGGGCAGCTCAACGCGCCGGGCTCTACTTCGTCTGCATTTCTTCGCGACTGACCACGCCGGAAGTCGAGTACATCGTCAAAGACAGCGGCGCGCGCCTATTGATTGCGTCAGCTGGTCTCAAAGCAGTCGCGGCGGAAGTCACAAGTGTCACGGATTTGGAAGCTTATTGGTCAATTGACGGCCCGATCCCCGGCTATGAGCCCTTAGAAGGGGTTCGCGCCGGCATGCCGGACACGCCAATATCTGATGAACGGGCTGGTTCTGACACGCTCTACTCATCTGGCACAACCGGGCGCCCGAAAGGAATCCGTCCACCGCTGCCAGAAGACACAGCGATCGATGGCACAAACGCGCTGACGATGATCGCGCAGGCTCTGTTTAAAGCTGGTCCGGACGGCATCTATCTCTCTCCTGCACCTCTCTATCACGCGGCGCCGCTGCGTTGGTGCATGTCGATGACAAAATTCGGGATGACCCTGGTCATCATGGAGAAGTTCGACCCAGAACAATATTTAGCGCTGGTCGAGAAATATAAAATCACCCACACGCAACTGGTGCCCACCATGTTCGTGAAGATGCTGAAACTACCAGAAGCCGTTCGCACGAAATACGACGTTTCAAGCTTGGTCGCGGCTGTCCACGCCGCCGCCCCTTGCCCGGTACCGGTGAAGCAGCAGATGATCGAATGGTGGGGCCCGGTGATCGAAGAATATTATGCGGGCTCTGAAGGCAATGGCATGACCTGGGCCAATTCAGAGCAATGGCTCGCGCATAAGGGGACTGTGGGCATTCCGATCTTTGGCGAGCTGCACATTTGTGACGAAGCGGGCGATGAAGTGGCGCAAGGCGAAGAAGGACAGATCTATTTTGGCGGCACCGCTCCGCCCAATTATCACAATGATCCGGAGAAAACCAAAGGTGCGCTTAATCCCAAACATGATGATTGGTCATCCTTGGGCGATGTTGGGAAAGTTGATGCAGACGGCTTCCTGTATCTCACCGACCGCAAGGCCTTCATGATCATTTCGGGCGGTGTGAACATTTATCCGCAAGAAGCAGAAAACATCCTGATTACCCATCCTGCCGTCGCCGATGTCGCCGTGATTGGTGTTCCGAACGAAGAGTTTGGCGAAGAGGTGAAAGCCGTGGTCCAGCCAATGGAAGGTATCGAAGGCACGGATGAATTGGCCGACGAGCTTCTGGCCTTTTGCCAAGAGAACCTCGCCAAAATCAAATGCCCGAAATCAGTCGATTTCGATCCAGACTTACCGCGTCATCCGACAGGCAAATTATATAAGCGCCTCGTTCGAGACCGGTATTGGGGCAATAAAGACAGCCGTATCGTATAAGCAAGCTCATTCTCAGGAAACACTTGCAGAACCCGGCGCTAAGCGCCACTAATCATTAAAGAAACAAACTCTCGGGAGAAACTCATGGCCGATCCAAAAACTGTACAATATGCCGACTTAGAAGGCCTCGTTGGCCAAACCCTCGGCCCCTCTGATTGGTTCGAAGTCGATCAGACGCGGATCAACACATTCGCCGATGCAACGGGCGACCATCAATGGATCCACGTAAACGAAGAAATGGCCAAACAGATGCTGGGCTCAACCATTGCTCATGGTTATCTCACACTGTCTTTGATCCCGATGTTCGGACCACAAGTTCTGCGCGTTGAAGGCGTCAGCCGCGGCATCAATTATGGCGCCAATAAAGTCCGCTTTACAAACATGGTGCCGGTCAATTCAAGACTGCGCATGACCCAAACGGTAAAAGAAGTGAATGACAAAGCCGGCGGCAAGCAGATGATCTCTGAATGCACGATCGAAATTGACGGCCAAGAGCGTCCAGCCTGCGTCGCTGAGACAATCACCGTTCTCTACGGCTAAAATCGACCTATATTGAGCGGGTATCCAATAGAGAGACCCGCTCATGTCGTCTTCCCCCATGTCAGGCCTTCAGAAAATCAAACGTAGCGATGCCGAATGGCGCGAGCTGCTGACGCCCGATCAATATCGTGTTGGCGTCAAAGAAGGCACCGAGCGCGCCTTTTCGCCAGGTAATTTCGAAAGCGAAAAGCGCGACGGCATCTATCATTGCGTGGGCTGTGACACCCCGCTTTGGTCATCAGAGCACAAGTTTGACAGCGGTACTGGTTGGCCCAGCTATTGGCAGCCGATCAGCGAAGACGTGGTCGAGACCAAGACCGATTTCAAGCTGATCTATCCCCGTTCTGAGTGCCACTGCGCGGTGTGCGGCCTGCATATGGGGCACGTATTTAAAGACGGTCCGCCGCCAACCGGTCAGCGCTGGTGCATCAATGGCGTGGTTTTAAACTTCCGCCCGGTGGAAACTTAAAGATCGAAGCTGGACATCCGACGAGACGTGGTTAATTTACCGCTATTCGATAAATAGCGGAGCAGATTATGCGTCTTTCTTTTCTCCTGACCGGCGCGGCCGGTTTGGCCATTTTGGCAGGGTGTACATCCACAGCGGCGGTTGAAACCGACCCAGTCATCGTGGATACCCCGCCGCCAACCGCTGAAGCTGAGGACACCTCTGTGACCCTGACCCCACCTATCGCAAAACGCGAAATGAAGACGATTGAACAAGTCGGACGCACGCGGATTGATCCATATAACTGGATGAAAGACGATAATTGGCAACAAGTGATGCAAGACCCAACCGTCTTGCGCGCCGATATTCGCGAATATCTTGAAGCGGAGAACGCTTTTACCAAAGCGAAACTCGAAGAACCGCTAGAGGGCCTCAAGGAAGAACTGTTCCAGGAAATGCGCGGTCGGATCAAAGAGGATGATAGCTCTTTGCCATCCGTTCATGGGCCATATGCCTACCTGACGAGATACCGGACAGGCGGTGAATATCCAATCATCGCGCGCAAGGCGGCGGCCGATATCTACAATACCGAGGCCGAAGACGAGATCCTGCTTGATGGCGACGCCATGGGTAAAGACAAAGCCTATTTCGCATTCAACGATGTTGAGCATAGCCCGAACCACAAGCTGATCGCCTATGCTGTCGACGAACAGGGGAGCGAATTCTACGCGATTAAGTTCAAGAATCTCGAGACCGGCGAAATGCTTCCGGACGTCATCGAACGGACCGCCGGAAGCTTCGTCTGGGGCGCCAATTCTGATCGTGTGTATTGGGTTGAACGCGATGATGAGGGCCGTCCTGCCGCCGTCCATATGTATAAACTTGGCAGCGAAGGATCGACTGAGATCTATCGCGAGCAAGACCCTGGCTTCTTTATCGGCGTCAGCGAGTCGCAATCCGGCGAGTACATCTTTATCAGCGCCGGCAGCCACACGACATCTGAAGTCCACTATTTCGAAGCGGACGCAGAGACGCCTGAGCTGAAAGTAATTTCTCCGCGTGAAAACGACCTCGAATATAGTGTTGAGCACTGGGGCGATGATTTCGTCATTTCGACCAATGCGGACGACTCTGTCGATTTTAAAGTCGTCACAACGCCTGTGAGCGCGCCCGGACGGGAAAACTGGACGGATCTGGTACCGTATGAGGCGGGCACCCTCATTCTTGGCATGGATGTTCTGAAAAACCATCTCATTCGTCTCGAGCGGAAAGACGGCCTACCGCGCATTGTCGTGCGCGAGCGTGAAACCGGCAATGAAGAGACGATCGCCTTCGAAGAAGAAGCCTATGCGCTCGGAACGTCGATCGGCTACGAATATGATACGACGCAGATGCGGATCAGTTATTCGTCTCCATCAACGCCATCGCAAACTTTCGATTATGATGTCGCCACCAAAGAGCGCGTGCTGCGCAAGGAACAAGAGGTTCCGTCCGGTCACGATGCCAGCGACTATGTCGTGAAACGCGTGCTGGCGCCAGCGCGCGATGGCGCGGCCGTTCCGGTCACCATCCTTTATCACAAGGACACCGCGATTGATGGGTCAGCGCCAATGCTGCTCTATGGTTATGGCTCTTACGGCATCACCATATCAGCGCGCTTCCGAACTACGCCGCTCGCCCTCGCCGATCGCGGCATGGTCTATGCGATTGTGCACCCGCGCGGATCAATGGCGAAAGGCTATCAGTGGTATCTCGATGGCAAGCTTAAAAAGAAGGTCAACACATTCAACGATTATGTGGATGCCGGTAACCACCTGATCGCTGAAGGTTACTCAACCCGCGGAAATGTGGTCGGCATGGGTGGTTCAGCAGGCGGTCTGTTGATGGGCGCGGTCGCCAACCAAGACCCGGAAATGTTTGCAGGCATCATCGCGGCGGTTCCATTCGTGGATGTCATCAATACGATGTCTGACGACACTCTGCCTCTGACCCCACCAGAGTGGCCAGAATGGGGGAACCCGCTGACCAGCGCGGAGGACTATGACACGATGATGGCCTACAGCCCGTATGATCAAACCACTGATCTGCCCTATCCTGCTATGCTGATCACCGGCGGCCTCAGCGATCCGCGCGTAACCTATTGGGAGCCGAGCAAATGGGCCGCGAAGCTGCGCAATGAAGCTCCGGACGCGGGTCCATATTTCCTCCGCATCAATATGGAAGCCGGCCATGGCGGCGCCTCGGGCCGGTTCGAAGGCTTAAAAGAAACCGCGCTTGAATATGCGTTTGCGTTAGCGGCGGTTGGCAAGGCTGGCGACGTCGAGCTCGACTAGGTTCGAACCGGATGGAAGCGGGCCTCGCGCCCGCTGAAACCTACATCGTTCAAACAAATGCCCCGGCCGAATGGTCGGGGTTTTACGGTTTTTACGCTGACGTTTTTGCTCAAGATGCGGACCTATCGATGGATGGCACGACTCATATTTGCGTGGACTCTCGAAGCGTAGAGCGCGAGGCCAAGCGCCCCAAGGCTTGCCAAAAATGCGAATTGCAGGACAAAATCGGGAGGAATTATTCTTCGCAAGGAGAGCAGAGCCCAAAAAAAGCTCAGAATGGAAATCGAATACCTGTTCAGTCTGTGGCGAGAAATGGCGAACCACAATCCCGCAGGTGCCAGCGCCGCCATTTCGTATGCGTACGCATAAGGGGTCACAAGGATCGCGCCCGCACAGGCGATTGTCGCTAGATAAAGCGGGTCATCATTAGACCGCGCGCGGCGCTGCCATTCCCAGGTGATGACGACAAATAGACTAATGGCCAGCGAGAATTGCGCCACGAGAGAGACCGTCTTTGACGCTCCCCAAACTTGCATTTGTCCGAACACGGTCGTCATGCTGACGGATGGCGTGAGGGCGCCTGCTCCCAACATATCTGACTGAAGCCGATCAACCGCATTCACGAATGAGACGAAACTCTCTGGCCCAAAGACCAAACAAGCACCGGTGTGAAGCACAATCGTGACCGCCGCGGCGGTTCCAAAGGCCTTCCACGCCCCGGCCACAATAAATATGCCGGGCAATAGCAGGCCAAGTTGTGGTTTGATCGTGAGAAGCCCTGCGGCAATTCCTGCGATCAACCAATCAGATCTCGGGCGGAATGCTGCGCTGATCAATCGGGCCGACGTGAGCAGACTTATCTGGCCATTGATGATGACACCGACGGCATTCGGAGCCGAGATCAAAAAGAGGAGCGCAATGAACCGTTTCTGATGATTGAACTCGTGAGCATTGATCAACCGCCGAAGCGACAGGGCATAAATCGCTGCGGTCGTCAGCATCCATACCCAATAGCTGAGCTTGTAAGGGAGTAGCGACAAGGGAGCGATGATGAAAAATGCGGCGGGTGGATATTGCCACATCATCCCCAGTTCGCCGGTTTGCGCGCGGCTCTGCATCAATGTGTTGAACGTGTCCTGATTGTAGGCCTCGAGCGCGCGACCCTGAATGGTCAAGTCGCTAACCGTGTAAAAAGCCAGAAAGTCACCGCCAACGACCCCGCGGTCTCCGAACGCGATTCCTGTGGTCAAAAATGTGACCAGCGCCGAAAGCGAAATTATCCCAATTGCGCTGAGCAGGGAGACCCCAAGAAGATGATGCCGTTGATGCTGTTCGGAAAGCGCACGTTCGACTCGATCGAGCGCAAACGTCAGGTCCCGCGCCGATTTCATTTGATGCGTCGAACCTGAAGAGCGGGGCCAGCAGGCTCAACAACCGCAAAGCTCGAGTGCCAATGCTCGCCACGGCAACGAAAAGTAGAAAAACAACATATACAAGTCATTGCCTATATATGCTTGCGATTCTATCGATTATTTCAAATATAAAATTTCTATTTGTTGAATTTATTGACCGGAAGTCCTCAGTCGGGAACGTCGATTTCAGGAGCAGATTGCATTTGGGGATTTGGTATTGGCGCGGCCACAAAAAGAGGCCCAGAGCGTTTGCTCTGGGCCTCGCATAATCTTTGGTTCCGGACTTACGACACGCCTAACTTGATGTTTGGTGTATCGCGTTTTCGGATCAGTTCACAGGCTTAGTGCAGGAACTCGAATAGGCCCGCTGCGCCCATGCCGCCGCCAATACACATGGTGACAACACCATATTTCGCCTTGCGACGCTGGCCTTCCAGCAGGATTGAGCCGGTGCAACGGGCGCCGGTCATGCCGAATGGGTGACCGATTGAAATTGAACCGCCATTGACGTTATACTTCTCAGGATCGATGCCGAGGAAGTCGCGGCTATAGAGACACTGTGAGGCAAAAGCTTCGTTCAGTTCCCATAGGTCGATATCGTCGACTTTCAGGCCGTGACGCTCAAGCAAGCGCGGAACCGCTTTGATTGGGCCAATGCCCATCTCGTCTGGATCAACACCGCCAACATTGAAGCCCATGAAGCGGCCGAGCGGTTGAATATTCCGACGCGCGGCTTCTTCCGCTTCCATGACGACAACTGCAGCAGCGCCATCAGACAGCTGAGACGCGTTACCGGCTGTGATGTATTTGCCTTGCTGAACTTGCTGACCGCCAGAGAAGACCGGCGGCAGACCAGCAAGCGCTTCAGCTGTGGTTCCTGGGCGGTTACACTCATCGCGGTCACAGACCACGTCTTCTTCTGTGATCTCACCAGTTTCTTTGTTCTTGAGCATCATTTTCGTTGCTAGCGGAACAATTTCCTCAGCCATGTGGCCGCGCTTTTGGAACTCAGCAGTTCGGCGCTGAGACTCAGCAGAATACTCATCTTGCGCTTCGCGGCTGACGCCATAACGCTCAGCAACGATTTCAGCGGTTTCGATCATGGTCATCCAGATCGCAGGCCATTTCGCCATCAGCTGATCTTCTGTGTAGCGATGCAAGTTCATGTGACCTGAACGAGATACCAGTGAAAGGCTCTCAACGCCGCCGCCAATCGCGACAGGCGCGCCTTCATTGATCACGGTGTGTGCAGCGTTCGCAATCGCTTGCAGACCTGAAGAGCAGAACCGGTTGATGGTCGCGCCTGAGGTTGAGCTTGGGCAGCCTGCCCAGAGCGCTGCGTTACGGGCAACATTGTGTCCGGTCGCGCCTTCTGGCTGCGCTGAACCGAGGAACACATCCTCGACAGCTTCTGGCTCAACACCGGCACGATCCAGCGCGTGCTTGATCGCGTGACCGGCCATGGTGATGCCGTGCGTGTTGTTAAGAGAACCGCGTCCGGCTTTAGCAAGCCCGGTACGAGCGGTGGAAACGATTACAGCTTCGCGCATTTGAGATATTCTCCCGTGAGTGGTCTATGTTGCGGCGCACCCTACTGAAGCGAGCAAGCCCCGGCTAGGGGTAACGTTGACGTAAAGTGGAACGACGTCGCGGAAACCACTTCACGAAGGTGTGAATCCGGCCTAGCTTGCCGGTCCACAAAGGGGAGAACACACAATGGGTGTATTCAAATTCGCGCTCAATAAGGGCAAAGAGATCATCGCTGATCGCAACAAAGTCGCCGAAAAGGCGATCCGCAAAGAGGTCGAAGATCTCGGGTTGGATGATGAGCTTGGCGGCGATTTCAATGTGATCGTCGACGGCAAACAGGTGAAACTGGAAGGCAAAGTGCCGGATCAGGAAACCAAGGAGAAGCTCATCCTCGCGGCTGGCAATGTTAGCGGTATTGGTGAGGTAGACGACTCAATGAAAGTGAAATCAAAGGCGAAAGTGTCTGAGTCGGTCATGCACACGGTAAAGTCAGGTGACACATTGTCGAAAATCGCCAAGAAATATTATGGCGATGCCATGCGTTACCCGGACATCTTTGATGCCAATACGCCGATGCTGAAGCATCCAGACAAAATTTATCCCGGTCAGGTTCTACGCATTCCAGGCGCCTAACCGATACAAAAGGAACCGTTCATGCTGCGATTTTTAGGCACTTCAATCCTCGCGCTCGGGCTCGCAGCATGCGCGGATGCCGCCGCGCCAGACTCGACAAGCGGCGATTCGGCTACCGGTTATTACCGTCCGGGCGTCGAAATCCCCGCATCGGCAGATCTTAGCCGCGGGGACGTTCCTCGCGATGAGTATGGCCGGCCTTATACATATGAAGGCCTCGGCGAAGCCTTACCGGAATTTACCGGTGCGCTCGCCAGCGGGGCGAGCTTTTCGTCTAGCCTTTTAGAGGGGCGCTGGACGGTTATCGAAGTCTGGGGGATCTGGTGCCATGATAGCCGCAATGACGCGACTTACGCCGCCGCGCTCTCACGTGCGCTGGCCCAAGATCCAGACGTCGACTTTATGTCGATCCATACACCGCCAAATGCGGAACACGCGCACCGCGCCTATCGCAGCTATGACTCAGTTTCAGAGTGGTTCGACGAGAAAGGTTGGTCCTTTCCAACAGTGATTGATGAGGACGCCGCTATCAGAGAGCTTTTGCGCATTCGCTGGACGCCAACCTATTTGGTCATTGCGCCGGACCTGACCGTCCAAGGGTTCCGGACTGGATTGGCAGATGCTGGCGACATGGCGGTTAAAGACTTTGTGCAAGATATCGCAGAAACGCGACGCGATTGGTCGCGCCCGTAACACCAGAAACCCGATCTCAACCGTCACAATTTGCAGCGGGCAATCTGATGAGGCGTCTCGTTCTAATCACATATTCTGACAGCATGTAATTGAAGCTCGTACACCTGTCCGAAAATCCCGTAAAAACAGGCCTATATAACCGTTATTTCATCAGGTTTCTCACATTCCCCCCTATCAAACATGCCTATCAATTGGGTAATAAAGGTCTGTAAGTTCACACGCTGAAACGGACCTCCCAATGCTGCACGCTTCAACCAAAAAACTCATCGACCGCCTCGCCGAAATGACCGAACTCGCCAAGCTCGATTGGGCTGAGGGCGAGGATGGCACCATTACCTATTCGACCGAGGGCTATAGCGTTTCGCTAACCGAAACCCCGAACGAAATGGTGATCACGTCCAAGGATGGCAAAGAGCTTGAGCGCGCGAGCGCGGATGAATTAGCGAGCACACTTACAGACGACGGCAGCAGCTATGCGGCAATCGTCGCCGCGATGACAAGTGAAGCGGCGCGCGTGGCTCGCGGCACTGAAACGGCGATCTCAACGCTGCTGGCAGGCATGCAAGAAGACGCGCCTGCAGATGATGTCGTCGCGACGGATGATCCGATCACCGACGAGGAGACAGGCGTCGAGCTTCAAGAAGACCCCGCGGATGAGACTGGCGTTTTGACCGATGAGAGCGTTGAGGCGATTTCTGTCGAATCTGCGCAAACTGAGACTGTTTCCGAAGAAGACGGTTCCAACTCGGATGATCAGCCTGACGCCATTGAGGTCGCCGCAGTACCAGAAGCAACCGAAGCCGAAGAGACTGCCGCTCCTGAAGAGGACACAGTGCTCGAGGCAGCACCAATCGGAGAGGAAGAAGGTCCCGCCTCTGACATGGCTGACCCCACCTCAGAAGCCGAACCTGAATCAGAAGATCACGTCACAGAAGCGGTGGCGCGTCTTGCAGATGAAGTGAACCAGCGCGATGAGACGCCGCTCGATACAGCCGCTGCGTCTGCCGTGGGCGCCGTGGCTTTGGCGGCAGGGCTATCTCAAGACAGTGATGACAACGAGCCTGCCCAAGAAGAGGCGGAAACAATTGAAGCTGAACCCGCCTCTATTATCGCCGCCGCAGAAGAAACCATAAGCGAACCCGCTCCGTATGTTCCGTTTGGCTTAGAGGCGGTTGAAGACACCGCAGGCCAAGGCTCTGTAGACGAGGTTGCGGTCGTCGAGACCGAGGCTTCCGACCAGGTTGAAGCCGAACAGGTAAACGCGTTCACGTTCGTAGCGCCCATTGAAACTGAAACCCCTGCGCCAGTGGAACCTGAGGCGGAAACAATTTCCGAGCCTGAACCTGCGCCGGAACCTGTCAAAGAGACAGTGACAACGTGGGGAGGGATTTCCGCCGAAGATTCGCAACCGGCCGAAGCAGCATCCGAGCCTGTAGAAGCGTCAGAACCAGTGGCCGAAACACCCGATCTTGCGGTCGCCTCTGTTGTTCCAGCCGCAACTGAGCCAGAAGCTGAGATTGTAGAAGAGATGATCGAGCCTGTCGCGGCGGACGAGCCAAACACGCCCGCTGTAGCAGAAACAGCGCCCGCAGAACCGCAATCCTACAGCTTAAGCGGGATCGGCGCTGGGTTCGGACTTGGCGCCCTTTCCGCAAAAACAGAGGCTTCCGGGGTCCCGGGCCCGAGCGGGGCGGGCAGCTCTGAGGAAGATAAAGTCGTCATCGATGCCACAGAAGATGTTCTCCCAGAAATCGACGGCAAACCCGCCCTGCCGGCTGGCGTTGCACCGATCGCATCCACCATTAACGTTGAGAACCCGTCCGATCCGTCCGCTGCCCCGCAAGACGCAGAAGGCGAGTCTGACATTCTAAAACCGCGCACACGTTTCAATCCTTGGGATTGAGATCGAGCGAATCACTCAATGAATTCAACAGAAAGCGCGTCCCTCGGGGCGCGCTTTTTTGATGCAAAAGTGGCATGGCTGCCACACACACAGGCAATGTAAGGTTTTTTACACTCACAACCGCACTCAAGCGCTTGCCCAAGCCGTAATTGGCGGTCAATTGCGGGCGGATAGGCGTCTTTTGGCGAGACGCCCTGAACCTTTGGCAGCCCAGTCTCTGGCAGAAAGTAACGTGCTTATGTCTCTCAAACGCTCCCTCAACGTATCCGCCGCAATTGTGATCACAGGTCTGATTGCGACGCCCGCCTTGGCGCAAGACTCTGAGACCGCAGAGGTTCGGCGCCTCGATCCGGTCCTGACAACAGCTCAACGCGTTGAAGAATCCGCTCAAGATGTTCCGATCTCGATTACGACCGTTTCGGGCGAGAAATTGGATAATATCAAAGCCGGCGGCGCCGATATCCGTTTCTTGTCTGCTCGCGTCCCGAGCGTCATCGCCGAAAGCTCCTTTGGACGCGCCTTCCCGCGTTTCTATATTCGCGGCATCGGCAACACAGATTTCGATTTGAATGCCTCGCAACCGGTCTCTTTGGTCTATGATGATGTGCCGTATGAGAGCCCGATCCTAAAAGGCTTCCCGGTCTTTGACTTAGAATCGATTGAAGTCCTTCGCGGACCACAAGGCACACTGTTTGGGCGCAACACCCCTGGCGGCATCATCAAGTTTGATAGCGTCAAACCAGGCGAAGAGACGAATGGTTACATTCGTGGCTCATTCGGCAAATACAATACGCGCGAATTTGAAGGCGCGTTCGGCGCCCGGCCAAGCGATGGCTTCGCCTTCCGGGCCTCTGGTTTGATCCAATTGCGTGATGATTTCGTCGACAACGCATTCACTGGTGAACGCGACGCGCTCGAAGGCTTTGAAGAATATGCTGGCCGTATCCAAACGCTGTTCTCTCCGAGCGCCAAGACCGACATTTTGATCAACCTTCATGCCCGGCAGAATGACAGTAGCGCCCGCGTCTTCCGGGCCAACGTACTGGAAGTTGGCCGCGAAGGGCTTGCACCAGGCTTTGACTTTGAAACCGTGTTCCAAGATGGCGACAACTTCCTCGAGCAAACCAGTTCAGGCATCACCGCGCGCTTGGACCATGAAGTCTCTGACGCTTTAGATTTCACCTATGTTTACGGCTACGAGACCGCCAAGACCCTGTCGCGCGGCGATATTGATGGCGGCTTCGGGGCGGCGTTCCTTGGCGAAGGTAACTTTGGGCCGGGCTTTATCCCATTCCCAAGCGAAACTAGTGGCGGCGTGGATAAGCTGCGTCAAGAAACACATGAAGCGCGCTTTGCGTTTGATGATGGCGGACCGCTGCGCGCCCAAGCCGGTCTCTTCATCTTCAGCGAAGAGGTGAACATCACCTCGCAGAACATCGACTCTCTGTCCGGCGGCACCGTTCTGACGATCGCTCAGCGCTCGCTCGACACGGACAGCACCGGCATCTTTGCCTCAGTAGAATACGATCTCACCGATCGTCTAACGGTCGCTGGCGGCGCACGCTGGACCGAAGACGAAAAAGAGTTCCGCGCGACAGGCGATGAGCGCGAACTGGGTGACGAGCAAATCAGCTGGGATGCCTCTGCGACTTACGCGCTGCAAGACGACGTCAATATCTATGCGAAAGTCGCAAAAGGCTTCCGCGGGCCAACCGTTCAGCAACGGTTCGGCGCCCCTTCACAAGCCGACAGTGAAACCGTGTTGTCATATGAAGCGGGCGTCAAATCTGAGCTGTTCGCCAATCGAGTTCGGACAAATGCCAACGTGTTTTTCTATGAAATTGACGGCCAGCAGCTGACCATTGTCGGCGGTATCGATAACTCCGTCTCTCTGTTCAACGCAGATAAGAGTGAAGGCTACGGATTTGAGGCCGACCTCGAAGCGATTGTCACCGATAACCTGCTGATCACGGCCGGTCTGTCTTACAACAAGACTGAGTTCAAAGATGACGTGATCATTGCCGATGGGTGCGGCGGCGGGTGTACCGTCCTTGACGCGCAAGCTTTCGATGCCAGTGGCGACCCGATTCTAAACGCGTTTGGCGGCCCGACCTTTAACATTTCAGGCAACTCATTCCCGAACGCGCCTGAATGGATTGCCAACTTCACCGCTCAATACACGTTCCCAGTTGAAGCTGGCGAATATTACGCCTTCACCGATTGGGCATATAAAGGCGACACCAATTTCTTCCTCTATGACAGCGTTGAATTCCTGCAGGAGGGATATTGGCAAGGCGGATTGCGTGCTGGCTATCGCTCTGACAGCGGCATGGATGTGTCGGGCTTTGTTCGGAACCTGACCGATGAGATCGTGCTTGAAGGCGGCATCGACTTTAACAACCTAACCGGCTTCGTGAACGAGCCGCGCACTTATGGCATCGAACTCCGGTTCGATTTCTAAGTCGTTTAGGATAAAAACGTCCATAAAAGCGATTGCGGCCCGCGGATAATTCTGCGGGCCTTTTTAATTTCACGTTTTACTCCGCCGGTATGCGCGCTGGATGCTGCCAGCCGCGGCCGCTGAGCAGTCGGAACAGGCGCCGGATCGGTTTCATCGTCATGATCCGATAGACAGCTGGCGTGAAATAAAGCGCCAAAATCGCAGAGCCCGCGACACCGCCTGCAATGCCGGTCGCCAGAGGCATCCAGAACACGTCGCCTTGCAAGATGATTGGAACAAACCCGCCCATTGTCGTCAGCGTGGTGGCAACAATGTGCCGCGTGGCAGCGACCACGACTTCGCGCTGAGCGATCACATCATCACTTCGCGCCGCTTCGTTGCCGGTGAGCAGGGCCAACACGACAATTGTACCATTGATCGAGATCCCGAGCAGGCCAAGTCCGCCGAGGATCGCGTTAAACCCGAGCGGCAGGTTGAACATCCAAACACCGCCAAACGCGAGTCCCATGGACATGAACCCGACCCCCATCACCAAAAACGCCATCCGGAAGGAGTTAAACACGAGCGCGACGGCCCCCAACATGACGAGAACCAGCGGCACGGCCAGGCCAGCCAGATTGGCCATGGCCTCGGTCTGATTGCTCGCCGAGCCGCTTTCGATCCAGTCATAGCCTTGCGGCAGGGTGAACCCGGAGTCTTCCAGAGCTTGCTTGAAATTTTGATTGATCGGATCTGGCAAAGCATAGGGTTCGATATAGGCAAAAATTTGATTCACGCGCCGACCATCGAGCCGCTGGATCGTCGCGGTTTGCGGCTCTAGTTTAAGTTCGCCCAAGGCTGAAAGCGGCGTGCCCCCGCCGAGGCCTGCATTGCCGATCGTCTTTGACCGAAGGTCTGCAATCTCGGTGCGCCGGTCTTCTGGCGCAATGACGCGAACCGGAATTTCTTCTATCCCTTCCAGGATTGATCCAGCTGGAACCCCTTCGAGTTCAGCACGGATATCGCTCGCCAATCCCGTGAGCCGCAAACCGGACATCGCGGTAGCCGCTTCATCCGCTTCGAGCGTGACGATGGGTGCGCCCATCTGCAATTGCGAGGTGGTGAAGGTGACGCCCGGCGTTTGCGCCAAGATTTGCCGCGCTTGGTTACCTAACTCATTCAAGACGGCGAGGTTTTCACCGCGAATGTAAAACGCGATAGGGGCCGGGGTCGGCGGGCCTTGCTCGAACGGCGTCGCGAGAATTTGTGCTTGCGGGAATTCTCGCCGCAGCGTCGCCTGAACGTCACTCACGAGAATGCGGGTTGTTTCATTGTTGCCGAGCTGGACAAATCCGTTGGCATAGCCGGCGACGCCCTCGGTATTGTTGAAGCTGTTATAATAGACCCGTGGGCCTGGCTCGCCGACGACGAAGTGAATGCCTTCAATGCTTGGATATTGATCGCGCAAGAACGTGTTGACCTCTTGCGCGATGTCCTGCGCTTCATAGATCGTCGCTTGCGGATTGAGCGTGATATCGAGCTGGAACTGATCCCGTTCCGTTTGCGGGAAGAACTGGCTAGGCAATTGTCCGGCCAGGTAAAACCCGACCATGACCGGAACAATCCCGAGCATTAGACCGATTACCGGGTTGCGCAGGACCCGTTCAATGCTCCAGCGATAGCCGTCTGTAATGATGTCGAACTTGATCCCGTCTCGCCAGAACCAGCTGCGTTCGCCCGGCTTTCGCGGGCGATCCAACATTCCGGCGAGCGCTGGAATGACCGTCATGGCGATGACGAAGGACATGATTACCGAGAACACAACCGAGGTGCCGATCATGCCGATAAACTCGCCGGCCGCGCCTGGCATGAAGGCAATTGGCGCAAACGCGAGTGCGGTGGTGAGGGTTGAAGCGAATAGCGGACCGAAAAGCTTTTTCAATGACCGGTCGATCGACTCCAATACTGAGTGACCGTGTATTCGCTCTTGGTCATACTCATCGACCACAACAATCGCATTATCGATCAATAGGCCGAGCGAGATGACCAGCCCCGTCACCGACATTTGGTGCAGCGGATAATTGAAGAACTTAAACAGGGTCAGCACCAGCGCCACGGTTAGCGGCAAGGCCATTCCCACCACGATTGCGGCGCGCCACCCCATCACAAAGAACAGCACCGCAAACACCAAAAAGGCGGACACTAGCAGGTTCTGCGCGAGCCCGTTCAGGCGCGCTTCGGTATAAGTGCTTTGGTCGAATATCGGCGTTACCGAGATGTCGGATGGAACCGTCGCCGCGAATTCCGCAACCATTTCTCGCGCTGCGTTGGCCCAGCGGTCAACGCGCTGATTTGAGGATATATAAGCGGTTACAAACACCGCACGCTTCCCATTCGAGAAGGCAAGCTTAGTCGGCGGGTCTTCAACGCCTTTGACGACCTCAGCCACATCCCCAACGCGGAGCGCTGTGCCGTTTGCGGATTGTACCAGCGGGATTGCGCGAATCCGCGCCACGCCATCAAACTCACCGCCAATTTCGAGGCCGACATTGCTGCGGTCACCGCGCACTTCACCGGCCGGAGCTTTCGCGTCTCCGGCGGCGACAAGCCTTGCTGCATCATTCAGCGACAATCCGGCAGCGGCCAGTGCTTCGGGGTCGGCGATGATCCGGACTTCCTCTTCCGGTAGTCCCATAATTTCAGTTTCTTCGGTCGCGTTCAGGTCGCGGAACCTGTCTTCCAGTCCTTCAGCGAGGCGAGACATGACCGCAAGGCCTGGTTCACCCTCTCCTTCCCAGGTTAGCGCTACCGTCATCGTCGCCGCGCCAACATAAACTCGGCGCACAAACGGCGTCGCCGCGCCGTCCGGGAGGTCTGGTTCAGCCAGCTGCACCTGCTGCCGGATCAGCGTCCATGCATTATCAACTTCAGCAGCATTTAGGCTTTCATCGATCTCGATCGAGATTTGAGAGATATTGGCGCGGGAGCTTGATTGCGTCTCGGAAATCTCCGGCAGCTCGAGTAAACGCCGTTCAATCGGCTCGGTGATCGTCGCTTCAATTCGCTCTGCGTCTGCACCGGGAAGCGTAGTTAGAACGAAGCCATAGCGCTCAATCAGCGTCGGGTCTTCCTGGCGACCGAGTGTTAAAATGGCAAAGAAACCGCTGATCAGGGCCACGACCACCGCAAGGATGGTCAGGCGCGGAAGCCGATAGAACAAAGTCGTCATTGCGATCACCCGTTCCCAGCAACCAGACCGACAGTGCTGACATCATTTGGCGTAACCGGCTGGCCGGGTGTGATCCGCTGCAATCCATCGACGATGATACGATCTCCGTCACGAATTGAGCCGCGCACGAACACACGTTCGCCATCCTGGTGGAGGATTTCGACAATGCCGGGTTCCGCCTGCCAGTCGTCTCCGTTGCGGCGTACCTTATAGATCGACCACAGTCCGCGATCCGCTTCGGTTAGCGCTGACACAGGCAACCAAAGACCCGGCTCGGAAATCTCGCGATCCATACCGAGCCTGACCACCGCGCCTGCTGCAACCAGATTCGGGTCATTGATATCAAATACTGTGGTGACGGTACGATTGCTGGCTTCGATGACACCTGTGACAGATCTCAGCGTCGCTGGAACGGTTCCTTGATTTGAGACCAAATCATATACCGCGCCAATGTCGAGCGTATCGGCAAGTGCTGCGGTCAGACCAATGCGCGCTTCCAACACGTCCGTTTCGACGAGTTCGAAGAGCGGCTGTCCGGGACTGGCGATGGCGCCTTCGTCCGACATTCGCGCTGTGATCGTGCCCGCGAACGGTGCTTTGATCCGCGCTAAATCGATCTGGACCCGCACAGTATCTGCATTCGCTTTTGCAGCCGCAATCCTAGCATAAGCCGTGTTCGATTGCGCGCGCGCCTCATCGACCACCTGACTGGAGACATGTCCGCGCTCGAGCAGTGCAATTTGGCGGTCTACTGTCGTCTCAGCCAAGTCAAAGGCCGCTTTCGCTTCGGCCACCATGGCTTCGGCTGATGCGAGTTGCGCGCGAAGACTACGCGTATCGAGCAAGCCGAGCACTTGGCCCGTCTCCACTCTGTCGCCGACATCAGCGCGAATTGAGGCAATCCGGCCACCGCCGGAGAATCCTAATTGGCTGGTCCGGCGGGGTGTCACAATGCCCGTGAACTTCTCTTCGGTCCGGAAGGCCTGTTCGAGGTTTGCAGGGATGGTTTCAACCGAAATTGGCACCGGCTGACTGGTCGGCACCAATGGGCCTTCCAAGGACCGGTTTTGCAGCACAAAATACCCGAGCATGGCAACGATTGCCACCAAGACGAGCATGAAGACCAGACCCTTGCCAAAGCTCGGACGGGGTTGTTTTTCGGTCATCTCATAATCTTGCATATGATCACTCATGGTGTGCCTCCAATCCGCGGACCACTTGATCAGCGTGAAACGGGATAAAATCTTCGCGCGACATCGTCGCTTGACCGGCTTTCAAAGCCGGGAAACTTGGAATGTGGACGATCATCATCGTCAAACCATGCATCGACGCCCAAACCGACTTGGCCGCTAGCGACGGGTCGATGTCTGATCGAAACGTACCATTCTGAACGCCTTCCGCGATCATACCGCGCAAGACATTGAACGCTTGCCCTTTTTTGGAAAGCTCGAATCCCGGTTCGCCATCAACTGGTCCCGCCCCGTCACTTCCTGCTTCGCCAGCAAAGGCTGCCGCGTAGTGATAAGGTTTTTCCACCGCGATGCGGACATAAGTCGCCACACAATCGCGGGCGCGTAGATCAAATGGCGTGGATGTGTCGGCAATGCGATTTACGTTCTCTAGGATAAGCTCAAAGAAGGTCTCTTTAAGCTCATCAACCAATTCGTCTTTCGATTTGAAATATTTGTAGATGGCCGCTGGAGAGTAATCGATATTCTCGGCCAAGCGGCGGATCGAAAGGCCTTCGGCGCCCTCGCGCGCAAATACCCGCTCTGCTGCGGATAAGATGCGCGCTCGGATTTTATTACGCCGCCGTTCGGCGGGGGAGGAAACGGTTACAGTCATCTTATGGACCCTTTGAACAAGAAATAGTTCGACCGTTCAAAAAGTAAACAGTGTTCACTAATATTTTCTTGCTGGCGTTTTTAAACGAAGCCCCTAAGTGCCAAGTATGACGCGTCTCTTCCCGCCTGCTCCGCCGCTTGGCTCTGCCATGCTTCCCTCACGATCCAGTATCGAGGCACGCCTCCTGATTGCTTTGCGGCGATCAACCAGCAAACGCGGACTGACCGAACCGGGCCCCAGCCAACAAGCGATTGATGACCTTCTTACGGTGGCTGCCCGGGTTCCGGATCACCGGAGATTGGCGCCGTGGCGATTTTTGGTGTTCGAAGGACCTGCTCGAGAGGCGTTCAACAAACGCGCGGTCGACATCCAGAAACAAGAAGATCCGAATGCGACCGAGACCATGCTCGCCGATACAGCGGGCTATTTCACCCGTGCGCCCGTGGTCATCGCAGTCATTTCTTCGCCTGATGTGACCCATAAAACGCCGGTTTGGGAACAAGAGCTCTCCTGCGGTGCGCTCTGTCACAATCTATTACTCGCTGCCAATGCCAGTGGCTGGGCGGGATGCTGGCTCACCGAGTGGATCGCCTTTAGCGATGGAATCAACGAGCTGCTCGGCCTCGAACACCACGAACGCGTTGCAGGCTATTTCTATTTCGGCACAGCAAAAGAGAACCCGCAAGAAAGGCTGCGCCCTGAGATTTCGTCAAAGATCAAACGCTGGAACGCGCCTTAATCTAACGCCTTCCCCAGACTGATCCGCGCTTCAACCTGGTACCCAAGCGATTTGTAGAATTGAACCACCTGCTCGTTCGAGGCGCGCACTTGGAGGTTGAGTTTTGGACATCCAATAGCTTTCAACCCGGCCTCGGCGCGCGCCATGAGTGCAGCAGCAATCCCTTGGCGGCGATGATCTGCGTGTACGGCGAGGCGATGCACCCAGCCTCGTACGCCGTCAAATCCGGCTAAGACGGTGCCGATCACCTCGGCCTCAGAGCAGGCCACCAAGAACAGTTCCGCCTGCACGCTCTGTTTGCGATCAATCGTCAGATCCGGATCATTCCAAACTGGTTCGTCAGAAAAAATGTCGCGCCAGAGCGCGATAATAGCTGCGCGGTCATCGGCGCGATAAGGGCGGATTTCAGGGACGCCAGTCACCAGACTCGGATCACCCAATGCCGAACAGAGCTTCGGACTCCGCCAGCATTGCTTGACCGCCTTGCGTGATACTGGCCACAGCGCCCGGAGACGCCGCGAGCGAGGTTTCAGCATAGAAGCCCGCAAGCGCGGTCATGCGTCCACGTATCTGTCCGCCAACAGCGCGCCCCTCGACGGCGCCTCTGGTCAAAAAATGACCGCCAATGACGTCGCCCGCTAAGGCCAGATAAGCCGTGGCACCAGCGAGCGCGACGTCTCGATCTTCAGCCATTGTCCGCGTCATCCACGCCGTGGCTTCTTTGAGCGCTTCATTGGCTGCGCTGAGGCGGTCAGCAACTTGGACCAGGTTCGGGTCATTGGTTTCACGCGCGTCGCGAGCGGTTTGATCAATCTCATCCAGCATGGCGGTCATCGCCGCGCCGTCGGCCATCGAGAGTTTCCGTCCAACCAGATCGATGGCTTGGATACCATTCGTGCCTTCATAGATTGGCGCAATCCGGGCGTCGCGATAGAGCTGCGCGGCCAGTGTTTCGTTCATGAACCCCATGCCGCCATGCACTTGTACGCCAAGCGAGGCGACTTCGACGCCCATATCAGTTGACCAAGCCTTGGCAATTGGCGTCAGCAATTCCTCGCGGAGTCTCGCATCTTCGCGTTCTTCTGGGCTTTGTCCTGTTTCAGCAAGGTCTGCCGCCACGCCTGTGGCGTAACAGATCGCCCGCGCCGCCATCACTTTCGCCCGCATGGTTGTCAGCATGCGGCGCACATCGGCGTGGTGTAGGATTGGCGCCGCGCCAGAGACGCCCGAGGCTTTGCCTTGTTTGCGCTCCTGGGCATACTCAAATGCAGTTTGCCACGCCGCCTCACCGACACCGACGCCTTCCAGGCCGACATTCAGGCGCGCGGAGTTCATCATCGTGAACATGCAAGCGAGGCCTTTATTTTCCTCACCGATCAGCCAGCCGCGAGCGCCTTCATATTCCATAACGCAGGTTGGCGACGCATGGATGCCAACCTTTTCTTCGAGGCCAATACATTTCACGCCATTCTCTTCGCCGAGGCTGCCATCTTCATTCACGATCCGCTTTGGGACAATGAACAGGGAGACACCCCGCGACCCTTCTGGCGCATCCGGAACGCGCGCAAGCACCAGGTGAATAATGTTATCAGCGACATCATGATCGCCCCAGGTGATATAAATCTTCTGCCCCGAAATGGCGTAGGATCCATCGCCATTCGGGATCGCTTTGGTCTTAAGCGCGCCGACATCTGAGCCTGCTTGCGGCTCAGTGAGGTTCATAGTGCCGGTCCATTCTGCGCTAACAAGCTTCGGCAAATACATCGCCTTCTGCTCATCCGTGCCATGCGCCAAAAGCGCTTCGATCGCGCCGAAGCTCAACATCGGACAAAGCGCAAACGCCATATTGGCACCGTGGAACATTTCCATGACCGCGAGACCAAGCACTTTTGGAAGCCCCTGCCCGCCCCATTCTTCCGGCGCTGAAAGCCCCATCCAACCGCCATCGCGAAACGCCGCATAGGCCTCTGCAAATCCAGGAGCGGACTTCACGCCGGCATCTGACAGCACCGCACCGGCCTTATCGCCGCTTTGGTTCAAGGGCGCCAAAATATCTCGCGCGAGCTTGCCAGCTTCATCGAGAATCGGCTCGATCAATTCGGCATCATAATTCTCAAAATCGGGATGGCCTTCAAATTTAGACAGTCCCGCTAAATGGGTCAGGGCGAAGGCGATATCTGTAGCAGGTGCAGTGTAGGTCATCGATCATGCAGCTCCGGCATAAGAGTTATAATCCCCGGTCTCATATATTGCGACTAGCCAATAGGAAATGCCACGCTACGTTTTAGCGCAGCATGTTTTGACACGCAAAGGAGCCTCCCATGCGAATTCTTGCCGTTTCAGCTGGCCTATTGGCCCTCTCCCTTCCCGCTCAAGCGACCCCAACGCTCGAAGGCGTTGCATCTGGTTTGTATGAATTGGAAAAAACCCACGCCTTTCTGACCTGGACCGTCAAGCACAATGGAATCTCGGGATATACGGTCAACTTTACAGATTTTGACGCCGATCTCGTCTTCGATGCAGATACACCGACGAATTCGCAGCTGTCCGTTTCGATCAACCCCGGCGCGCTGAACACGAACTATCCAGACGCCGCTCGAAAAGCCGAATGGGAAGAAGAGCTCAGCACTGATCCGCGCTTTTTGAACGCCGAAGAATTCCCGGTGATCACATTCGCGTCCACCTCAGTTGCGCAAACTGGCGAATTTGAAGGCACCGTGACCGGCGATGTGACATTTCTGGGCGTGACGAAGCCCGTGACATTGGACGTGTCTTATGGCGGCGTCGCGAACCCGCCTTGGTTCGGCCAGCGAGACGTCATTGGTTTCACCGCCTCAACGGTCCTCAATCGCTCTGAGTTTGGTCAAACTTCAATGGCCGGAATTGTCTCCGACGAAGTAAGAATCGAGTTCTCTGGAGAATTTTTGCAAGCTGAAGAATAAGCTTCCCCAACAAGATCGAATTCCAAACAAGGGATAGTTTCGAACATGAAAATCAAAATGTCATTTATCGCAGGCCTTGGGGCACTGGCCCTGACGGCCTGTAGCGGCGCAAGCGACGAGCCAACAATTGAGTCGGCGGAAACGCCACCTGTTGAAACTGAGGCAGTTCCGGCTGAGCTCCATCCGCTTCTGGCAGAGGTCGCCGCTGACACTTACTCCCTTGAGAAGTCTCACGCGTTTATGACGGTCTCGGTCGGGCATAATAGTGGAATCTCCCAATATCGGATCAGTTTCCCCGATATCGATGCAGATCTCGATTTTGATCCGGCGACCCCTGAAAGCTCTGAACTCACATTCACGATCAATCCCGCGATGGTCGAAACCAATTATCCAGCCGACTACAAAGCCGGCCATGCTGATAGTCAGTGGGAGAGCTGGAACGAGGATGTCTCTCGCGATGCCAAATGGCTCAACTCCGATGAATTTCCGGAGATCACGTTTGTCTCCACTTCGGCGACAAAAACTGGCGACCTATCCGGGACCGTCACCGGAGACCTTACGCTGCTAGGCGTCACCAAACCTGTCACTTTGGACGTGACCTATAATGGCGTCGCGAACCCGCCATGGTTTGGCGAACGCGATGTGATCGGATTTGATGCAAGCACAAAAGTCATGCGCTCTGAGTTTGGCATGGGCGCTTATATCCCAAATATTGGTGATGAAGTGACCGTTGAGTTCTCAGGCGAGTTCCTGCAGGACGAATAGGTCATGAGCGCGCAATCGGAACGGTATACGAGCGTCGCGATCACGCTGCATTGGGTGATCGCGCTCGCCATATTAGGGATGATCTTCGGGGGTTGGTACATGTCCGACCTACCGGATGGCGCTCCGGGCCAGTATTTCCTTTACCAGATGCACAAATCGGTTGGGATTACGATCCTGCTGCTCTCGATTGCGCGTATTATCTGGCGGGCGATGAACCCGCCGCCTGCTTTGCCCGAAGACATGAACGAACTGGAGAAAACCGCCAGCCATTTCGTCCATCTTGGCTTCTATGGCCTGATGATCGCCCTGCCCCTGACCGGCTGGCTGTACAGCTCGGTCAGCGTCAAACTTGATGTGCCGACCGTGCTCTATTCTGTCCTGAGCTGGCCGGATGTCCCGTTTGTTGAAGGGTTGAAAACCGAAACGGCGAGCGGAGCGGTCAATTTCATCCATTCAAAGCTTGCTTGGGTGGCGTTAGCGCTGCTCGGTCTTCATGTTGCAGGCGCGATCAAGCATGAGCTCAGCGCCGAGCAAGGCGTCCTGAAACGTATGATCCCGGGCTTGTTTGGGAAAACTGAGAGACCCACCGCGCCCGGTCGCGGCGCTGTAACAGCTTTTGGCAGCGCCTTGGCTATTCTCGCACTCGTGACGATGACGCCGCCGCTTGTGTCATCGCTTTCAGGCGCAAATGGGCCAATTTCAACAGAGGCGGCGTTTGAACCAAATTGGACAGTAAATCCCGAAGCCTCTTCCATCACCTTTTCAGGCCTACATGACGGCAATGAGTTTACCGGCACCTTCGCCAACTGGGACGCTGCCATCCAATTTGATCCGGCTAACCCTCAAAACGCGGACGTGGATGTAACCGTCGGCATGACAAGCGCCTCGGCCAGCCAGAAGCTCTATTCCGATAGCCTCCCGTCGCCTGAATGGTTCAATTCTGCCGCCTTCCCAACCGCGACAGTTGAAATCATCGACATTTCTGACAGCGGAAACGGCACCTTCACGTCCACAGCGCGGCTCACACTGAAAGACCTCACTGTCGACGCCGCCTTTCCATTCTCACTTAGTATTTCTGGAGATACAGCGCGGATGACAGGCCAGGCTGTGGTCGAACGGACGCCACTAGACCTTGGCCAATCATCAGATCCAAATGCTGATTGGGTATCTGAAGAGATTACGGTCGACGTGATTGTTGAGGCCACGCGCAAAAATTAGCGCTCTTTGGAATCGCGGTTTATAAACCTCCCAAGCTTGGCGCCCATCGCCTGTCCTGGGAGGATGTAAATGACCTTGATCAGCGCACATGAAGAACTGCACTATATCCACCGCACCAGTTGGCTCCGGGCCGCTGTGCTTGGGGCGAATGATGGAATACTCTCGACATCTAGTCTGATGATCGGAATTGCCGCCGCTGCGGCGTCCGCCCAGGACATCTTGCTAGCAGGCATCGCAGCACTCGTTGCTGGCGCGCTGTCTATGGCAGCCGGTGAATACGTTTCTGTCAGTTCACAAGCGGACACCGAGAAGGCCGATTTAGAAACAGAGCGGAGAGCGTTACAAGACAATCCTGACGGCGAACTTGATGAACTCGCGCAGATCTATATGGCGCGTGGCCTCTCTAAAGATCTTGCCTGTCAGGTCGCTGATGCTTTGATGGAACACGGTGCGCTTGAAGCGCATGCGCGGGATGAGCTCGGAATCTCTGACTTTTCAAAAGCCCGCCCCTTACAGGCGGCTGCTTCCTCAGCTCTGAGTTTCTCCATCGGCGCGGCCCTGCCTATCTTGGTCGCCGTCGCCGCGCCGCACGCCCATGTCGGCGCCGCGATCGCAATATCTTCCTTGATCGGACTTGCTCTGCTCGGGATACTCTCGGCCCGCGCTGGCGGTGCGCCTGCCTTAAGAGCGGTGGCGCGAATTGTGTTCTGGGGTGCCGCCGCGATGGCGCTGACCGCTCTTGTCGGACGGCTGTTTGGCGTTGCGGTTTAGCGTTTCGCGCCATAAGAGCGCGCCATGACCGCCCGCATTCTACCTGACACAGCTGAGAGTATTGCCTCAGCGCTCTCTGTCCTTCGACAGGGCGGCTTGGTCGGCATGCCGACTGAAACGGTCTATGGTTTAGCCGCGAACGCGGCCGACGGAGAAGCCGTCGCCAGGATCTACGCGGCCAAAGGACGTCCCCGGTTCAATCCGCTGATCGCGCATGTGGCGTCAATCGAGATGGCGCTCAGCGAAGGTATTTTCCAAGCGCCTGCTCGTACCCTCGCAGATGCGTTCTGGCCTGGCCCGCTGACCCTTGTCGTGGAGGTCGCTCCAACTGGCTCTGTGTCAGAGCTCGCGCGCGCAGGCTTGGACAGCATCGCACTCCGCCTACCCTCGCACCCGACAGCCCGGCGTTTGATCGAGGCCTTCGGTGCGCCGCTAGTCGCGCCATCAGCCAACCCGAGCGGGAAAATCAGCCCGACCCGGCCGGAACACGTGGCAGCCGACTTAGGCGCGCATTTGGAGATCATCTTAGATGGCGGCCCTTGCACAGCTGGCGTCGAGTCGACCATCATCGATGCTCGCGGTGAACATCCCGCATTGCTGCGACCTGGCAGCCTAGATCCAGCTGAGATAGAGCGCCTATGGCCCGGCCTGGTCCGCCCCTCCCTGAATACAGATGCACCGCAATCTCCGGGTCAATTGCTGCGCCACTATGCGCCTCGCGCGACACTTAGGCTCAATGCGGACGCGCCGGAGGCCGATGAAGCCTATCTCGGTTTCGGTGATGTCTCGGCCACGCTTAACTTGTCCCAAAAGGGCGACTTGGCAGAAGCCGCCTCGAATTTGTTTTCAATGCTGCGCGCGCTTGATCAACGGCATTCAAAAATAGCGGTCGCGCCGATCCCCAAGCGTGGTTTGGGCGAAGCGATAAATGACCGGCTTACGCGCGCCGCGAATTGAGCGTAAGATGCACAGATGGACCTCTCATCTGACTTTCTAAGCGCCGCAAAAAATGTGCTCGGTGACAAAGGCTGGCGCATGGATGCCGAGAGCCTTGAGGAGGTTTCGACCCCGTGGCGAGGCACCTATCACGGGCAAACGCCATTCCTCGCCCTCCCCGCCTCGACGAAAGAAGTCTCAGCGCTTGTAAAACTGTGTGCCGAGCATGGCGTTGCGGTGACACCTCAAGGCGGAAACACGGGGCTGGTCGACGCCGGCACGCCGCATGGGGAGATCACGATCTCGCTGCGCCGGATGCAAACGGTGCGCGGCGTTGATCCGTTCAACAATTCGATGATCATTGAAGCTGGCGCCCCTTTGGTGGCCGCACAAGAGGCCTCTGACAAAGCAAACCGGTTGTTCCCGCTCTCGCTGGGCTCGGAAGGCACGGCAACGATTGGTGGGCTAATTTCGACCAATGCGGGAGGTGTCGCCGTCCTGCGCTATGGCATGATGCGGGATCTGATCCTTGGCTTGGAGGTTGTTTTGCCGAATGGCGAGATCTGGGATGGGCTGTCCGGATTGCGGAAGAATAATACCGGCTATGATCTGAAACACCTATTTGCAGGCGCTGAAGGCACGCTAGGTATTATCACGGCCGCGACCCTCAAACTTTTCCCGAAAGTTGCGAGAACATCCGCCTGGATCAGCTGCAAAACCGCCCAAAACGTCGTCGAACTGCTCGCGCTGGTGCGAGACCATGCAGGCGATACGGTGACCAGCTTCGAGATCATTCCGGCAAATGCGATCGAGATGGTCCGCTCTGAAATGCCGGATGTGCGAGATCCGAACCCGTCTGAACTGCCTTGGCGCGTCTTGTGCGAGATCTCCATGGCGAAAGAAACGCATGCCCGCGAGACCATGGAACAAGCGCTCGAAGCGGCGTTTGAGTCAGACCTTGCCGAGGACGCATTGATCGCCGAAACGCTCGCGCAATCGAAGAGTTTTTGGACCATTCGAGAGAGTATCCCCTTGTCCAAACGCGCCTATGGGACATCGATAAATCACGATGTGTCTGTGCCCGTCTCGCAAATTCCGCGTTTCTTAGACGCCACAGAAAGCGCCATTCTCGACCTTTCCCCGGGCGCTGAAATCGTCGCGTTCGGACATGTGGGCGACGGCAATCTTCACTATTCTGCCTGCGAGCCGAAAGGCGCAGCCAGTCCCGTTCTTAGCAATTCAGCGGCGCAAATCACCGAGATCGTTCATGCGCAAGCGATGGCGTTTGGCGGCTCGATCAGCGCTGAACACGGGGTCGGCCGATTAAAACGAGATGAGCTCGAAACGATTAGACCGGCGGCAGCGACCGCAACGATGAAAGCCATCAAACAAGCGCTCGACCCATCCGGAATAATGAACCCGAACCGGGTGGTGAAAGCGCCTTAGGCGAAAGTAATTGGGGACAAAAATGTGCGGACGATTCTTTCGCCACGGCGTGAGCTGGGAGGAATATAGCTCCTATCTCAACCTATTCGAATATGCCGGCATCGATCCGCCCGATCCCGCTTACAACATCGCGCCAACTCAGATCGCTCCCATTGTACGCATTGCTCAGGAAGACGAACATGTGCCCCGCGGGGAGCGGCATTTAGCGCCGGCCATGTGGGGACTGGTGCCAAGTTGGTGGCGCAAACCCTTGAAAGAGAAAAAATTCTCAACCTTCAACGCGCGGAGCGAAGGCGTGGCAACGTCGAACACGTTTCGCGGCAGCTTCCGGCACAAGCGCTGCCTCATTCCCGTCAGCGGTTTTTATGAATGGACCGGCCCCAAGGGCAAGAAAACGCCGTTTGCCATCGGCTTGCGCAATCGGCGCTGGTTCTGTTTTGCTGGGCTCTGGGACCGGGCGACAATCGATGGCTCGGAGATCGACAGTTTTACGATCCTGACGACGAGCCCCAATGATTTAATGGCCGGGCTCCATACACGGATGCCGGTGATCTTGGACCCGAGCGACTATGATCGATGGCTGGATACGTCGCATCGCGATGTCGAAGATCTGTTTGAGCCATTCCCCAGCGATGCCATGCACGCGTGGGCCGTCGGCCCAGCTGTGGGCAATGTCCGCAATCAAGGTTTGGAATTGACCGAGGAAGTTTGAGCCGAGGTGTACGTGATCGAGGTGATAACCCTTAGTATCCGCCGATACCTGCGCAGGCAGGTATCCATGGACCAAGTCTACCCTCGGTCATGATGGCAACCGTCTCTCCTTGGACCCCAGCCTTCGCTGGGGTCAGCGGAATATTTGTGTTTAAGATTTCACCGCCGAGATCAACACATCGCAGACTTTGTGAACCTGCTCCGCGGAGAGATAAGGGTGCATCGGCAAACTGAGGGAATCTTTCGCGGCTGCCTCGCAAACCGGCAAGCTGCCTTCTTCGGCCAGGTGTGAGAAGGCTGGCATCTGATGGATCGCCATATCGTAATAGATCCCGCTCGGAATCCCAGCGTCGGAAAGTTTCGCGCGAACAGCGGTCCGATTTGGAACGCGCACCGTGTAAAGCCCGTACCCGTTTTCTTGCCCCTCAAGTGCCGTCTGGAGCCCGACAATGCCATCGAGGCGCTCATTATAGATCGCCGCTGCAGCGATCCGGCGATCACGCTCCGCATCAAACAGAGTAAGTTTTTCGAGAAGCACTGCACATTGAATTGAGTCGCAGCGGCCATTGATGCCAACCCGCACCGATTCTTTGCGATTGTCGCCTGTGCCGTGCCAACGGATGGAGCGCATACGCTCAGCAAAGTCTTTGTCTTGGCAGAGGATCGCCCCGCCATCGCCATAGCCGCCAAGCGCCTTGGTCGGATAAAAACTGGTGGCTGTGATTTCAGCAATATTGCCAACCCAGCGGCCATTATCTTTACCGCCAAAAGATTGAGCTCCATCCGCAATCACCCGCAATCCATGGGCATCTGCGACCGCTTGAATGGCCGAATAATCAGCTGGCAGTCCGTACAGATCGACCGGCATAATCGCTCGAGGCGTCAGTTTGCCTTCGGCTTTTACAGTATCGATCTTTCGAACAAGATCTGCTGGATCCATGTTGAAAGTGTTCGGATCGATATCGACGATGACGGGATATCCGCCAGACAGCAGAACCGCGTTGGCGGTCGCGTTATAGGTGAAGCCCGGAATGAAAACCGCATCCCCTTCCGCGATCCCCATGGCTAGAAGCGGCATCACCAAAGCTTGCGTGCCGGACCCAACAGCAACCGCGTCTGCCGCGCCAGTGAACTCGGCCAGAGTTTCTTCGCACTCAGTGACTTCCGGACCGCCGATGAACCGGCCATGGTCCAGAATGTCGATCCAGCGCTGCTCAAGCGCTGGCCGGATCTGCGCTTGCTGCGTTTTCAGATCAAACAATTGAATGGGAGCATCCGCAGGAAGCTCGATCAGTGCAGAAGAGTGTGGGTCGGAATAGGCCATCGCTCAGGCTCCTATTGTATGAAGGGCCGACAACTCTGCTTGCTCGGCCATGTGAACAGCTAGGGCGGCTTCACGCCCGGGTATCGCGCAAGGGCGCGCCCCAAGCGCACTCGCAAAAAAAGCCTGATCCGCCGCGCCCAGCGGATCTGGCATGGAGTCAGAAACGTCCCCTCTGACTTCAAACGGGGTTGTGTTTTCGATCTCGCGGGTCAGGAAATTGATCGCGATTGTGCCGGATGGATAAGTCAGAACCATGCGCCGGTCGCGCTCAGAATGACAGCGGCTGGCGGTGACTTCGGCCTGTCCAACCGCGAAATTTAGACGCGCCGTGGCTTCGTCAATATGATCAGTGTGGGCGCTGCGCCCTGTCGCTTCAACGCTTAACGCGGGCCCCATCAGTTTGCCGACCATATCGAGATCATGTGTCATCAGGTCCCAGATTACCGAAACATCGCCAGCGCGGCCGTCAGGAGCGGGAGGCCCCATGCGCCAGGCTTCGATGCTGATCGGTGCTTCGGGAATTTCAAACAATCCCATCGCGTCGAGGACAAACCGCTCCTGATGCCCAACCTGAAGTACCAGGCCCTTATCATCAGCAAGCTTCGCCAATTGATCTGCTGCGTGTCCTGTGAGCGCCAGCGGCTTCTCAACCATGACATGACAGTCGGCCGACAGTGCTGCGCGAACGACCGCTTCGTGATAAGTCGCGGGGCAAGCCACTAAGATGGCGTCGCATGCTTCAAATAGCGCATCTTGCGAGGCAAATGCCTCTACGCCATGCTTGCTTGCAAGTTCAACTGCGCGGCCTTGATCTGGGTCAAACACGCCAACAAATTCGGTTTGTTCAGATCCTGCGATCTTCCCGGCGTGATATCCACCAAAGACACCCGCCCCGACGAGTCCTGTCTTTAACGCTGACATGGGCTACTCCACTCTCTGCCCGCTGCATCGCACTTTGACGGCATCAGTTGCAACTGAACATATCGGTAAGGTCCATCAAAAGGCATTGCGAATTCTTTCAGCCGCCTCTTTGCTTCCCAAGCGGTATCGTCCACATAGCTAAGGAAACCTCAGGAAGGACCTATAATGACCGCGATCACTTCAAATGACTGGACGCTTGCAAAACGGCCGGTTGGCGAACCCCAAACAGATGATTTTGCAATGGTCAGCAATGACGTCCCCGCGCCAGAAGCCGGACAAATCCAAGTGCGCAATTCTTGGATGTCAGTTGATCCATATATGCGTGGCCGGATGTATGACCGCGAAAGCTATGTCCCGCCATTCCAGATCGGCGAGGTGTTACAAGGCGGCGCGGTTGGACGCGTGACCGCGTCGAACCACCCAGACTATGCTGAAGGCGACCTCGTGCAATCCATGGCAGGTTGGCGTGAGGCTTGGACCGCGGCGCCAGAAGTCGTGATGGCGCAAAAGCTACCAGGCGATACCGGACTCCCTGACAGCGCCTTTCTCGGCATTGTCGGCATGCCTGGCCTAACCGCTTATGCCGGAATTCTCCGCGTAGCAGAACTAAAAGAAGGCGACACCGTCTTCGTGTCGGGTGCGGCTGGCGCAGTTGGCTCAGCGGTTGTTCAAATTGCGAAGATCAAAGGCTGCACTGTCATCGGGTCTGCCGGCGGCGACGAAAAGTGCGCCTTGGTGAAGTCGCTCGGCGCAGATGAGTGCGTGGATTACCGGGCAGCAGGCGATTATGCTGGCCTGCTTGCGGCTTTGCAGGCGGCAGCGCCGAAAGGCATCGATGTTTACTTCGACAATGTCGGCGGCGATCATTTCCAAGCGGCGATTGAATGCGCCCGCCCGTTCGCGCGCATGGCGATTTGCGGGATGATCTCACAGTATAATGACACTGAACCACGTCCTGGCCCGAACAATGTCATTCAAATCGTCGGCAAACAGTTGCAAATTCGCGGCTTCATCGTCTCGACACATGCCGACATGCTGCCCGACTTCCAACGCGATATGGTGAGCTGGATCACAGGCGGGAAAATGAAGTTCGAAGAGACCGTCATGGAAGGCATCGAAAACGCGCCAAACGCGTTTATGGGGCTCTTCTCTGGTAAGAATACTGGTAAGATGCTGGTAAAACTCAGCTAGATTCAAGCCGCCAGCATGCGCCAATCCGTCTTCGACTATATCGACAATCTCGACACGCTGCTTGCGGTGATTGTTGGAGCTCTGTTGGCGACAGGCGGGGCAATGGTGGCGGAACTTGTGCAAGATCGACTGGGCCGCAAACGCAAAGAACGTGAGGCGGCCCGGTTCTTTGGCGAAATCCTAACCTCCGCCGATCGGGTCCTCGATCGGGCCTTCTCTTCTTTGGAAATCGGGGAACAATGGGGCGGCGTCTCGAAACGCCTATTTCGCACAGCGCTCGACGAAACCGCCGTCTATGAACGCAATAGAGAGCGTCTTTTCGATATTCGGGACATCTCACTCCGTCGCGCCATTCACCTTCATTTCCTCGAAGAAACCGTTCCACTCGCGGCTCTCGTCGAGTCCTGGGATGAGATCGACGAGATCGAAAAAGAACTATCCTCGTCTGACCATTTGAGCAGCACACGCCACCAATTTTTGGAGTCAGAACTCGCCAGACTGTACACCTCGCGAGAGGGCGCGTTGCAAACAGTACAAAGCAAACATGCCGAAACCGACCAAATCTGCGTGCTGCTAGAGCCGATTGCCGGACTAACTTTCTGATCCATGACCCGTCTCTTTGACGCTTACATTATTGTCGACTGGAGCGCGGCCGCGAAACCGGTGACGGGGGCAAACTCGATATGGGTGGGGGTTCGGGCACGAGCGACAGACGGCACGTTTCAATTCACAGCCAGCAATCCTCGCACGCGGTTGGAAGCGCGAACCCAGATCGCAGAGCTAGCAGATCGACTGATATCGAGAGGGGATCGCGTGTTGATTGGGTTTGACTTTGCCCTGGGCTATCCATTTGGCACAGCCGCCGCGATTGGATTGGAAAAAGACGGCACGCCGCCCTGGCGCGCCATGCACAATTATCTCACATCCAAGATTGAGGAGTGTCGCGACAATTCCAATGCTCGGTTCAAATTGGCGGCAGAATTGAACGATGCCATTTCACAGCGACCGCATCCGTTTTGGGGCACCCCGAAGAACCAGGTGTGTTCGACTCTCTCAATGAAGAAAGGAGACTTCTCCGCGGAGGACTCTTTAGCTGAGCACCGCCTCTGTGAGCGCTGGATCAAGACAAATTTCAAAGCCAATCCAAAATCGGTCTGGCAGCTTTTGGGGTCTGGGGCAGTCGGGTCTCAAGCGCTGCTCGGTATCCCCACACTCAGCTTTCTCCGCAGCCGTATCGCGCGGTCACAAATTTGGCCATTTGAAACAGGGTTTCAGTCGCTGACCGCTGAAAAGCTGGACTCCATCGATTGTGTGTTCGCTGAAATCTATCCGAGCACGGTCAAAGTCACCCCAAAATCGGGTGAAATCCTCGACCAAGCGCAGGTCAGAATCCTCTCAGAACACCTCGAATCGCTCGATTCTGCGGGCGAATTGGCCTCCGCGTTCGATTCCCCGGATTCAATTTCTGATAGAGAAATCCACAGAATTACCACCGAAGAAGGGTGGATTTTGGCAAAATAAGGCTGAATCGCCCGTATTTATTGGCTTTTCGGGATTCACGGCCAATTCGAATCATGAACAATGCCCCCAACGGCAAGTTCCGCCGTTGAATTAAGGGAGAGCCCAATGAACAAGGGTGAACTGACCAAAGCAGTCGCAGAAGCAGCTGACATGTCTCAAGCCGAGGCAGGCCGTGCTGTGGACGCTGTTTTTGATTCTATTGCAGGCGCGGTAAAAAGCCGTGATTCTGTCGCTATTGCCGGTTTCGGGACGTTCGTTGCGAAAACGCGTGGCGCTCGTGAAGGCCGCAACCCAGCGACTGGCGAGACCATCAAAATCAAAGAGAAAACTTCAGCTGCGTTCCGACCAGCTGGTGCTCTCAAAGACATCTAAGGTCACTCGCGAAAGCGATCCTACTAAACGGCGTGTCGCATTTCGCGGCGCGCCGTTTTCCATTCTAGCAAGGTCCACTGCAATCCGCCCGCCACCAGCAAAGTGATCGTGACCGCTTCCATCATTCCGCGTGCCCCGCGCTCCATTGAAACACCCATGACGTAGCAGAGCGGGATCATCAGTAAGAAGAACGACGCCAAGTGGATGGCTGAGGGCAACCAAACAATGCCTTGCGCGCGCAGCGCCATAGAGGCCGTCGCCTGCAAGCCATCAAACGTCGTCGCCAATGCCGCATAGATCAACAGACTCGAAATCGCGACCGCCAGCATGGTGCCGTCGATGCTCGCCTCTGAATTGACGAGCAGCAAAGCGAAGCCGTCTTTGAAGACCAAGATCACAAGCGATAGTAACACGCCCAGGACAAAGGTCGCTGCCACGCCGAGCCGCGAGGCATCTTTCACGCCTTGCATGTCGCCGCGCCCATAATGCTCAGCCACGCGCACGCTGGTCGCTGTCCCAATGCCCAAGAAGAACATGAAGCAGAAGCCCATGACCTGCACGGAGTAGCCATACACTGCGTTCGCAGCGACGCTGACAAAAGCGGCGATCGTGTAAGTGAGGTTGAACCCGCCCCATTCGGCAATATTGGAGATCGCGGTCCCACCACCGACGGTGAGTTGGCGCTTGGCTTCGTCTTCAGGCGGAGGCGTGGATGACTTCATCGCAGGGGTCAGCCAGAGCGCAAATCCAATCAGCGCGATTGTGATCGCCCAGCGCGAGCCGACAGTCGCCCAAGCGACGCCCTCACCGCCCATTTGCGGCATACCCCACCAACCAAGCACCAAAGCGAGATCGATGACCAGGTTCACACCAACCCCAAGATAGGAGGTGATCGTCACGATCAGCGGCCGGCGAAGCGCCTCGAGATAATAACTGCACACGGTTGAGAGCATGAAACCAAGCAGACTCAGCGAAAGAATCTGAGTGATCAGCGCCGTCTCATCCGCAAACTCCTGCGGCGTCATCAGCGCGCTTATCTCTTGGTTCGGATTGATCTGGACGAACAGGAAGTTGAACAAAGGCGTCGCCGATAGATAAACAATCCCAGATACGACCACGCCCATGCCAAGCGCCCACACCATCCCCCGCCGAAACACACGGCCGGACAGGTGTTCTTCCCCGCGTCCGACCAATTCGGAGGTCAACACCTGGACGCCGAGCAATATGCCCATGCCGAAGCCGAGCGTGATTCCGATCGGCAGCCACGAGTTCAATATGAAGGCAAGCTCGTGCTCTTGGCCTTTCACTTGGCCGAGCACGATCGCATCCGTCAGGCCCATCAGCATCCACGATAGACGTGAGATCGCAATCGGCCCTGACAGCCGCAAAAGGTCTAGAATTTCAGAGGCCCGCGCCCAAGCGGGCCATGCCCGCTGGGTCATGGTAAAAGTCCTGCTTATCCGGCTACACGTGATGGCATTGGGGAGGCGTCCTTAATCTCAAGGAGCTTCTCAGCGATCAGGAAGGCAAGTTCAAGAGCTTGTTCGCCATTTAGGCGAGGATCACAATGAGTGTGATATCTTGATGACAGGTCCGCTTCCGAGATCGCCTGCGCGCCCCCAATACATTCCGTCACGTCTTGGCCGGTCATTTCGAAATGAACCCCGCCTGGGACGCAGCCTTCTGCGTTCAACACGTCGATAAAGTTGCGAACTTCCGTGAGCACATGGTCGACCGGCCGCGTTTTGAAGCCTGACTCGGTCTTCAGCGTGTTGCCGTGCATGGGATCGCAAGACCAAACAACGGTTCGACCACTTTCTTTTACGGCACGCGCAAGCGGGGTTAGCCCCTCTTCCACGCCATTCGCGCCAAATCGCGAGATCAACGTGATCCGGCCCGCTTCATCGTCCGGGTTGAGCGTTTCGATGATCCGAATGAGCTCATCAGGGTCGAGACCCGGTCCGCATTTCATGCCGATCGGGTTTTTGACGCCCTTACAGAATTCGACATGCGCGTGATCAACCTGCCGTGTGCGGTGGCCAATCCACAACATGTGCGCGGACGTATCGTACCAATCGCCAGACGTGGAATCGATCCGGGTCATCGCTTCTTCATAGCCTAAGAGCAGCGCCTCATGAGAGGTATAGACCTCGACCTGCGCCATTTGTGGAACACTTTGAGACGTCACGCCGCAAGCCCGCATGAAATCGAGCGCGTCCGAAATCTTATCGGCCATCTCGCGATACCGTTCACCAAGTGGTGAGCGATCGACGAAGCCGAGCATCCACTGGTGGACATTAGCAAGATCCGCATAACCGCCGCGTGAGAAAGCGCGAACCAGGTTCAGCGTCGATGCGGACTGCGAATAGGCTTTGATCAAACGTTCTGGATCTGGCGTCCGTGAGGCCTCCGTGAAATCCATCCCATTGATATTGTCACCGCGATAAGACGGCAGCGTCACACCATCAATCTCTTCGATCGGCGAGGATCGCGGCTTACCAAACTGTCCCGCGAGGCGACCAACTTTCACGACCGGTTTTGAGGCGGCATAGGTCAGCACGACCGCCATTTGCAGCATCACCCGCAACGTGTCGCGAATATTGTCAGCGCTAAATTCTTTAAAACTCTCGGCACAATCGCCACCCTGAAGCAAGAAGGCTTCACCGGCCGCGACGCTTGCAAGACGCTGTTTAAGGGTCCGAACCTCACCGGCAAATACCAGCGGTGGAAACGCGGCCAAACGGGCCTCGACATCGGCAAGATGATCAAGATCCGGATAGTCTTCCGGAATGTGCTTCGCTGGGCGGTCGCGCCAGCTGTTTGGCGTCCAGGTCATGGGTTTCTCCTTAAGGTCGCGCTTTATGCACAGGCAATCACCGACAATCAAGCGCCCGAAAGCGGATATGACATGAAAGTGTGGCCGATCTGGGCTAATCAGGCTAGCAAATAGAAAACACCTCCCAGTCGGAATTGTCTGAATGTCGCAGCTCTTTATCGCTCATGGTCATCGTGATGTGGACTCAGTGCTCCATGTCCACGAAGCCATGCGCCGCGCGTCTATACCGACTTGGTATACCCCGCCCGGCAGCAAGGAGGTCGATCCGGAATCGGTAAAAGAGGCGATTGATAGCGCGTTTGGGATGGTGGTTCTGGTTTCTGCCTCCTCGATCCGGTCCAAAGCTGTCGAAGCGCAGTTGGATCAAGCGCAGCGGCTCGGGCTGAAACTGTTTCCGATCCGGGTCGATAATGCCCGATTGTCGAAACCTTTCAAATCCGCCCTCGCAGATCAGCTCACTGACTCCTTGGGGGATGACGGCGCGCTCGAGCGGCTCGTAGACGCGGTGAAGAAACGCTATGAGCGGCGCTGTCCGGTCATCTCTGTGATGAACTTAAAAGGCGGCGTCGGTAAAACGACGATTGCTAGTCAGGTCTTCGGAGCCTGGCATGCCAGCCTTGGCGGACGGACGCTTCTGATCGATCTCGACCCGCAATATAATCTGACCGAAACCTTCTTTGACATGGAGTATGCCGACGCGAGCTCGGCCCGTGATAAATCGGTCATTTCCTTGTTCGAGCGTTCCAGACTGCATGCCTATGATATGACGTCACCGAGCGAAAGCTGGTCTAGCATCAATACCGAACCCTTCGATCCGGTCGGCCGCGAGACGATCGCTCATAATCTTTTGACCGGAACTGGGGCGCCGGATGGGCGGCTGGATCTAATCTCAGGTCAGTTTGAGATTTCCAAATACGCATTTGCGACCCGGCCCGACGATTTGTCGACTGTCGGCGCTAACTTTCGGCGCATGATCGACTATTATCGCAGCGAATATGATCTGATCATTTTCGACACCAATCCGAACGCGACCTTCTTAACCCGTTGCGCGCTGGAAGCCGCCGATCGTGTGCTCACGCCGATGCATCCCGACATCTACTCGCTACGCGGGGTGAAATTGCTCAATCAGGTCATCCAAGAGCAGATTAGCGACGATAAGCGCCCTGACCTCTCGGTTCTGTTCAATGCTGTGGGTCGATCGGAGCAGTCTAATTTTGAAGCTGACGCTCGAAATGGCGCGTTCGACGACCAAGCTGGGTTTGCACTGTCCAAATCCCTCCTCGCCAGCGCCCTACCACGATCGGGGCATTTAGTTGTGCGCGGCGCAGAGGCGGATGATCTGCCATGGCAACGCCTGGTTATTCATCGCGGCCGAGGCGGCGGCCTGAAGCGTATTCGGCAAAGCCTCACAGCGATTGCAGGTGAATTGAAACAGCTAATGGAAGCCTAAACGCTCGGGTCTCGCGGCGCATTCAGGGACGCTGCTTGAAACATCATCCGGATCAAACAGGCTTGTAGTCCCAAAACGACAAACAAAGCTGGCAGCCCGCCCACATTTGAGAGCATGCGCACCCCATCAATGCCGCTAAACGCAACCATGATCCAGGCGAGCAGACACAGCAAAATGACCCACAGTATCTTGAGCCGCGGCGCGCTGGGTTCAGTCTCATCGGCTTCCGTCATCGCGTGCGTATGGGCCTTACAAATCTGAGAAATCGCTTCGGTATTGCTGTCGGCTGCGGTGACGTAAGAGATAAAGGACAACAAGAGCAAAACCGGGATCATCAAGGCGCTGAGCGGAAGCTCGGCAAGCGCCCGAAACATCACAGATTCAGGCCCACTCGCATCGAGCGACGCTTTCAACACCCCGTCCTGGGTGAGATCAATTTGCATAGCAAACACGCCAAACGCGCTCATCCAAATCATCGAGAACAGAGCTGGGAGGACCAGGTTCACCAGCACAAAGGCGCGCACAGAATAGCCGCGCGCGATCCGCCCCAAAAACATCGCCGTCACAGGCGCCCAGGCGAGCCAATTGGCGAAATAGAAACTGGTCCAGCTCTCGGCCCATTCATGGTCGCTGCTTGCGGCTCCAATCATCAATGAGCGGTCTAGAAACTCGCTCGCATAGCCAATGATCGCCTTGCTGCCCTGCCCCAGCATTTCACCCGTGGGCCCGAACACGAGAACGAAACCGATAAAGGCGAAAAAGAACCAGATATTGGTAACCGAAAGGACCCGAATGCCCTTCATCAGGCCGGTGAGCGAGCTGACTAAGACCACGAGGCCAATTCCGACCGCCACCAAAGCCAGTGACAGCGGACCGCTGGGTAATCCCGTCAAATCGGCGATGCCGCCCGATAGAAGCAGCATGCCCGCGCCCAGAGACGCCGCCATGCCCATGACCAATGCCAACAAAATGGCAGCATCCAGAAATGCGGCGACAGGGCTCGGTAGGGGTCGTCCAAGCAATGCCACGAATGGCCCCGACACCGAGTACGGCTTACCCAAATTGTGATAGGCCAGCGCAAAGGTCAGCGCGGCGACGGTATAGATCGCATAAGGCGAAATCGTCCAATGCATGAACAGGCTAACCAAGCTGAACTGCTGCGCTTCAGCGCTCGCCGCCTCAATGGCTCGCCCTGCACCGCCTGGGTCGTAAAGGTGGAATAGCGGCTCCGCCATCGCCCAGAACAAAATGCCTGTCGCGATCGTTGTGCACAGCGTGATCGAAAACCAGCTCCAGGGTTTCAAAATCGGTGTCGCGCCGGTGCCGCCAATCGTCACTTTACCGAGTGGGGAGAAGACGACCGCAAGACAGGTCAGAACAAAGCCGAACACCGCCCATGAAATCGTGGTTGAAAATGTCGCGAGGATCCAATCATTCATCGCCGTTGCGACCGCAAAGAAGCCATCTAGACTGACCAAGCTAGCAATTGCGGCAGCGATGAAAATCGTCATTGGGACGAGAATCACAAAGGGGCGCAGGGATCCATCCCGCGCCCCTTTAGAAAGCTGCAACCCCGTCAAACCTTAGCCGTCCAAGCCTTCAGGCTGTCCGACCACAATGAAGGTAAAATTCTCTGGGTTAAGGTATTCAACTGCAACGCGGTTCACATCTTCAAGCGTCACCGCTTCGACCATCGCATTTCTTTTATCGAAGAAATCGACCGGCAGTTCATCCAAACGAACGCCCATCATGCGGGCCGCGATTTTGGCATTAGAATCAAATCCAAGCGGATAAGATCCAGTGAGATAAGCTTTCGCCGCAGCCAGCTCCTCTTCGGTCATGCCGTCAGCGACCATCGTGGACATGTTTTCCTTGATCCCAGAAATGAATTCGCTCGCGCTTTCATTCTTGGTTTGCCCACTTCCGCTCCAGAGCTGGATTTTTTCTTGGCTGCTGACTTGCGTATAAATGCCATATGTCAGGCCTTTCGCAACGCGTAGATCCTTCATAAGGCGACTTTCAAAACCGCCGCCACCAAATGTGTAATTGAGCACAACAGCGGTATAGAAGTCGGGATCTTCGCGGGTCATTGCAGGCGCTGCAAACGTCACCAAGCTTTGCGGTTGAGGCAGGTCTATCACAACCGGATCAGCGGCCGGTTCTAACAGGACAACATCGCTTGTTTCAGCGGTTTCGCTTGTCTCCGGCAATCCAGCAACCGCTTCATCAATAAGCGGGGCAAGCGCTTGGGGAGAGATCGCTCCGACCGCGGTGACAAGCATTCCCTCTTGCACCATCAATTTGTCTTTTTGCGCCCGCATCGCGTCCTGGGTCAGCGCCGCAAGACTCGCAGCGCTGGTTTCCCGCGCATAAGCGTGATCAGGGAAAAGCGCCTCAGCGCGCGCCCGGCTGGCCAGATATTGCGGGTTAGTTTCACGAGTTTGCAGGCTAACCTCTTGTTCGCGCTTAAACCGCTCAAACGGGCCGTCATCGAAGCGAGGCTCGGCAAAGGCCAGTGCGATCATATCGAAAGACGCGTCGGCATTGTCCGTCAACATGGACGCATTGCAGAACGTGCTCTCATTCGACGCCCCGCATGAGAAGCTCATATTCAGCTCTTCCATGCCTTTGAAGAAGGCTTGCGCGTCAAGCTCCCCAGCCCCTTCATTCATGTGATAGACCATGGCATTGGTCAGGCCTTCTAAGCCTTCCGGATCATTGGTCTCGCCGGCTTTCCACGCCATACGCAAAGACAGGATCGGAATGGATGGCTCTTCAACCAACCAAACAGATACGCCGCCAGGGGTGGTGAATTGCTGGATCGTTGCAAACTCGCCGTCATGGATTTGAACGTCGAGTGTTGTCGCTTCCGCATCACCGCCAGTGTCTGTGCCGCCTTCTGTCGAAGGGGCGCACGCCGCCAAAGAAAGCGCGAGCGCCGCGCCGCTAAAGATCATTGAGCTTCGCATGATTAAAGCTCCCCTTCTTCGGGCAGCAATTGTGCCTCAATGTAATTGTTTCCATCGGCAAACACCGCACGTACGGCCGCTAAAGCCTGCTCCGGGGTGACGGCGCGCATGTCTTCGGGATAGCTCATCAACGTATCGATCTCACCGCCAATTGCGAGCCAGCTGCCGAACAAGTTAGCCATGCTTTCCTGACTGTCTCTGGCATAGATCGCCTCGGCAGCTTTCGAGTTACGCACTCTGACCACGTCTTCTTCAGAGAATCCGGCGTCCAATTGTTTCGCGATCTCCGCGGTGACGGCGGCCTCGAGCTCTTCCATTGTGACCCCTGGGCTCGGCGTCGCATAGATGACAGCTGGTCCATTATCGTGAAGGCCAGTCCAGGCAAACGTGCCCGCATTCACAGCCACCTTTTGCTCTTCGACCAGTGCAACATAGAGCAAGCTTGTATTGCCGCCGCCGAGCACATCCAGGCCGACATCGAGCGCATAGGCGAAATCTGTATCTCGCTTCTGGCTGGTGCCATTAAAATAGCGATACCAAACCGGCTGGCGCACCTTCGGATCGCGGTGGACGATCTCTTGGGTTTCGCTGAGCGGCTCGACGTCGGCCCATTTGCGTGTGCCATCGACCAAGCCGGAAGGTTCGATCAGCCCATAATGCTCTTCGGCGAGGGTGCGAACCTCTTCGCCTGATACATCCCCCGCGACGACCAGAATAGCGTTCTCGGGCGAATAGTATTTTTGATAAAAATCGATGCCATCCTGGGGCGTAAGCGCCTCGACTTCATCCATCACCCCAATCACCGTGATCTCGTAAGGATGATCTTCCCAAAACTCCGCCAGCACTTGCTCACGTAAAACTGCGCTTGGATTGTTATCGATGCGCTGCCGGCGTTCCTCCCGGACCACATCGCGCTCAGTGATGAAGCTGCCTTCCGGATCTTCATCAATGATAAGGTCGGTCATGCGTTCAGCTTCGAGTTCCATCATCCGACCGAGATGTTGTCTCGCAACGCGCTGATGATAAGCGGTGTAATCCCAGCTGGTGAAGGCATTGTGCTGTCCACCGAGGCTAGAGACGATGGAATCGAACTCGCCATCTTCCAAATCGTCAGTGTCTTTGAACATCACGTGTTCAAACAGGTGCGCAATGCCAGATTTGCCCGGATCTTCGTCCACAGCCCCGACTTTGTACCAGACCATATGCGTGACAACCGGCGCCCGGTGATCTGGCAAGACCACCACATCCATACCATTGCTGAGGGTAAACGTTTCGGGGGCCCAGGCATTGGTTGCGTCGTCCGCAACTGCCGGGCTCCCTAGCAAAGCCAGGGCAGCAAAACCGCCGGAAATCCTATACTTCATTCCATTCTCCGTTTGCGCGCCCCAAAGTGTTTTGATCAGGGCGCTTTATGTCCCGGGCAGCTTAATTCGCTCGCCGCTGCCACGTTCAATCGTAATCGCCTCGCCGCCCGTGGCGCTATCTTCGGTCTCTTGTTCCGAACCGTCAGAGCTGAGCACACGATCAGAAACGCTCGCAGATTTGCGGATAATGCTGGCTTCTTCCCAATCCACCTGTTGGCGGATTACGGGGCTAACCGCATTGGCCCCAGCTGCAGCAACCAGAGCACGTTCTGAGGCGCTGGCCGATTGTCCAATATCAGCGCCGAACGCAGACGCCGTACCGGCGCGCGACGGATCGACTTCAAAAGGCTGACCTGAACCGGGTGCTGGTGGGCGCAGGCTATAGTCTGGTGGGATCACCAACGGCGCCTTCTTGACCACCCGAAATTCATCTGGGCTATTGGTTCCGCCGAGGGATGCACATCCGCTCAACATGCCAATCGCCACACCGGCAGAGAGTATTAAAGCAGTTTTCTTCATGGCGTCCTCGCCTATTCCTCGTTTACGGCCCCAGCCGTATTCTCTTCTCGCGACATTAGAAACTGGTCAGCAAAGAGCAAGACCGCACCAACAGAAATCGCCGCGTCAGCAACATTAAAAACATAGTTGAAAAAGTATGGGCGGAAGATTCCGCTAAAATCGAGGAAATCCACCACGGCCCCAAATCGAATGCGGTCAATCACATTACCAAACGCACCGCCGATTACCAAAGCCAGCGCGACGCCTGTAAACCGCCGCCCAGCATTGAACAGCCAAACCGTAAATCCAACCGCAATTGCCGTCGTCATCAGGACCAAGAACCAACGCATTAGGCCCTCAGATTGTCCAATTCCAAAGCTGATCCCGCGGTTCCACACCATGGTCAGATCAAAAAATGGCAAAACGTCAATCTGGCCGCACCGCTGGGTTTGATCCAAACACCCCAAAGCGTTGAACTTTGGTTCGTTTAGGATCAGCCATTTCGACCATTGATCCAAGATCACGATGATCGGAATTAAGAAGAACAGGGCATAGCGGAACGGCTTGGTCATACTTAACCTCTGACTTCCCGAATAGCAGCCGCATCGCGCGGTGTCACATCCGGAAACTCGGGATCTGCGGTCGCCGGATCGAAATATTTCCAGCTGCGGGCGCATTTGATGCCGCTCGCTTGGCCGGGCAGCACCGCAACGCTCGCCTCCTCTGACAATTGGAACGCGTCCGCCGGAGCTTCGCTCGCGACCAATTCCGCTTGTGAGGTGATGAAAATATCCTCCGCCGCTTCGCCTTCATAGGCCGCCATCAAGTCAGCATCATTGATATAAACCGTCGGTGCGGCTTCGAGGGAGGAGCGGATCCGTTTCTCGCGGCGCTCAATCTCAATCGCGCCGGTCACGACGCGGCGAACGCGGAAGATTTTCTCCCAGCGCGCAGCCAGATCCGCATCTTTCCAATCGAGCGGCGTTTCCGGCAATTGCAGCAAGTGCACGCTGTCCGCTCGGTCGGCAAAAACGCTTAACAAGAACGCTTCTTCAGTCGTGAACGGCATGATTGGCGCAAGCCAAGCCAGCAGGCGCTCCAAGATCGCGGCCATCACTGTGCGGGCCGATCGGCGACGCGTGTCGCTCGGCGCATCGCAATAGAGGCTGTCTTTGCGGATATCGAAATAGACCGCCGAGAGATCGACCGAACAGAAGTTCAGCAAAGCCGCCATGACGCGCTTAAAGTCATGCTCGTGATAGGCCTTACGGACAAGATCATCGAGTTCCGCGAGGCGGTGCAGGACCCAATTCTCAAGGCTCGGCATTTCGACCGGCAGCACCGCTTCATCTGGCGTGTAGCCGTCCAGCGCGCCGAGCAGATAGCGCAGCGTATTACGCAGGCGGCGATAATTCTCGACCGCGCCTTTGATGATCTCATCCGAGATACGCAGGTCTTCGGTATAGTCTGCACTGGCCGTCCAGAGGCGAAGAATCTCAATGCCATATTGTTTGGCAAAATCGGCCGGATCGATCGTATTGCCGATCGATTTCGACATCTTCTTGCCCTCGCCATCAACAATCATGCCGTGGGTGACGACTTGTTTGAACGGCGCCATGCCGCGCGTTGCGCAGCTTTCCAGCAAAGAAGACTGGAACCAGCCGCGATGCTGGTCAGAGCCTTCCATATAGACGTCCGCGACACCTGTCTCATCGTCAATGATGCCGCGATCGCGCAGCGCAAAGGCGTGCGTGGTGCCGGAATCAAACCAGACATCGAGCACATCATTCACCTTGTCCCAGCCAGTTGCGTCGTCGAGGAAGTCGCTGACCTCAGCGGAGAACCAGCCTTCAACACCCTCTTCCCGGATCTTGGCGAGAATTTTCTCATTAACAGCTGCCGCTTCGGTTTCTGGCAACGCAGCGGTGTGCGGCTCGCCTTTCTCATTGACGAGCAGCGTGATCGGCACACCCCAATTACGCTGGCGCGAGATTAGCCAGTCTGGGCGATCAGCGACCATGGCTTTTAGACGGTTATATCCGGTCGGCGGCACGAATTTGGCCTGCTCAATACCCTCAAGCGCCATTTCGCGCAGGGGTCTGGAGCCGTCTTTGCCAGGCGTATCCATGGCGATGAACCATTGCGGCGTAGCCCGGCGGATCACTGGCGCTTTCGAGCGCCAAGAGTGTGCGTCGCGGATCGTCGTCATGCCGCGCGCGAGCAGGTTGCCGCTTTCGGCGAGGGCTTTGATCACTTCAGGATTGGCTTTGCCTTGTTCGCCGCGCTTCTTGCCGGAGGTGCGGATGATATCAAGCCCGCCGAGAGGTGCAGGCACGTCTTCGATATAGCAGCCATCCGGATCGACGATCTGACGGATCTGCTGTGTCGTACGGCCAGACTCGACCCAGACATTGAAATCATCCTCACCATGGGCGGGTGCGGTATGGACGAAGCCCGTCCCGGCATCATCGGTGACGTGGTCACCGGCGAGCATTGGGATGTCGTGGGTAAAGAACCGATCCAGTGCGTGCAAAGGATGCGAGAGCGTTTTCAACGATGCCGGGTCGACATCGGAGACACGTTCCCAGTCTTTAATCTTCGCATTGTCACGCACGCTTTCTGCAAGCGCATCGGCGACCACAAGCAACTCACCCGTTTCCGCGTAAGGCGCAAAGCCAAGTTCCTCTTCAGTCATCACATCACCGACTTTATAAAGTCCGTAGGCGATATTCGGGCTGTAGGAGACGGCCTGGTTCGCAGGGATCGTCCAAGGCGTGGTCGTCCAAATCACGACGCTAGCCCCAGCGAGCTCAGGCGCGCCGTATTTCACCGGAAACTTCACCCAGATCACTGGCACTTTGCGGTCGTGATACTCAACTTCCGCCTCAGCCAGCGCCGTGCGTTCAACTGGCGACCACATGACCGGCTTGGCGCCGCGCACCAAGCGTCCGCCCATCGCGACACGCAAGAATTCGCGCACGGTCGCAGCTTCGGAGTTAAAGTTCATCGTCAAGTACGGGTCGTCCCACTCACCTTCGACGCCGCAGCGACGGAAGCCGGCTTTCTGAACCTCGATCCACTCCGCCGCATATTCGCGGCAGGCGCGGCGGAACTCGTCGCCAGGTACGTCATCCTTGGTCCGGCCTTTTGAGCGGAACTGTTCTTCCACTTTCCACTCAATCGGCAAGCCGTGACAGTCCCAGCCTGGCAGGTAAGAGGCATCATAGCCACGCATCTGGTGATTGCGGACAATGATATCTTTGATGATCTTATTCATCGCCGTACCGAGATGGATCGGGCCATTCGCATAAGGCGGGCCATCATGCAGGATGAACGGTTCAGCGCCGCGCGCTTTGGCGTCGGCACGGAAGCGCTCATAGAGCTTCATTTCATCCCATTTTTCGATCCACTTCGGCTCAGCTTTCGGCAAGCCGCCGCGCATCGGGAAGTCAGTGGTCGGCAAGAACAAAGTGTCCTTGTACGGGTTTTCTTGTTTTTTCGGTTTGTCAGTCTCGGCCATGTCAGTCGTCTTCGGATCAGCGTATGAAGAAAGGGCTAAAGGTCCCCGGCCGCGAGCTCTTATGAGCGGGCGACCGGGCCGCTAATTCGAATAATAGATATGATTGCGGCGCTGTTCATGCGGCCCGCTTAGCAGGGCTCGCTGGGCCTGTCATCCCGCCAGATGAAGCCGCGCGTCTTCAACATCACGGTGCATTTGCGTGACCATGTCATCTAGGGCGTCAAATTTTAGCTCTGGCCGCAAATAACGGACCAGCGCGATCTCCAATTGTTGGCCGTAAAGATCGCCGTCAAAGTCGAAAATGAAAGTCTCGAGCAAAGGATCTCGAATGCCCGTCGTGGGCGTCCGCCCAAAATTAGCAACGCCAGGGCGCCATTCGTCTTCACCCGCTAGGCGCGCACGCACCGCATACACGCCATGCCGGGGATGGATCAGCTCGCCCAAATGCAAGTTCGCGGTTGGAAACCCGATGGTGCGCCCGCGTTTCTCGCCATGTTCCACGGTGCCATCGACGACCCAGTCATGGCCTAAGATTTCTGCAGCCTTTTCTGGCGCCCCAGCGATCAGCGCTTCGCGGATGGCCGTGGATGAGGCTTTCGCGCCTAAAGCTTCGATTTTCTCAATGATTGTCACCCCGAAGCCAAGGGCTCGGCCCAGCGAGGCCAGCCGCGCAGCATCGCCCATGCGGCCTCGTCCAAACCGGAAATCGAACCCGACCGTGACATGCGCAGCGCCAATCCCGTCTTTGAGGACATCGCGCGCGAAGGCTTCATCGGTCATGGCCGCCATGTCGGCATTGAAAGGCAGCTCGAAAATTGCCGCTGCGCCCAGTTCAGCCAGTCGCGCATTGCGCCGCGCGGGCCGGTAGATCCGGAAAGGCGGGTCATCTGGTCGGAAGAAGGCACGCGGCGGCGGTTCAAATGTCGCAATACCGAGCGTGCCGCCTGCAGCGACAGCTCCCTCGATCACCGCACGGTGCCCGGCATGAACGCCATCAAAATTGCCCAATGCAATCGAAAATCCGCGAGCCTCGCTCGGAACGTCTTTATAATGGGCAATAACCGTCATTAGGCGTCTCGGCTTGGCACCATGACCATCGCTTCGCCCGAAATCGCGGCCTTACCATCGACATTACAAGAGACTTTCAAGGTCACGCGGTTGCCGCGCTCTTTCATCTCTGTAACGACAACCCGCACAATCACTTCTGAGCCGATATAGACCGGCCGACGGAAGCGCATGTTTAGGCCGACAAAGATCGAACCGGGGCCCGGCAGATCATTGCCGAGAATGCCGGAAATATAGCTCGCCGTCAGGGCACCGTGGGCGATCCGCTGGCCAAACTGTGTTTGCTTGGCGAATTCCTCATCCATGTGAAGCGGGTTTCGGTCGCCCGATACTTCGGCAAACAGATCGATATCCTTCTCGGTAATGGTGTGCACGGTTTCATGCGTCATTCCGATGGACATGTCCTCGAACTTATAGCCTTCTTTATACGTCATGGCGGTTACGTCTCCATTTTCGCTCACGGCGTGTTACAGTGTGTTGCATGGTTCGTCACCATGTGAGTTTCGGCATCGCCCATTTTGCGGTCACTGAATAGTCTGCCAGCAGGTCTGCGACCTCTTGCTCAAAATTGACGCCATGCTCTTTTAGGCCCGTGCCGACATATAGCCCATGGAAGCCGTGGCTCAGCGCGCCTTGCATATCCGTGGCTGGGCTATCGCCGATACAAAGCGTCCGCCCGGGCGCTGCCTCGACACCGAGATCGGCAAGCTTTGCTAATGCCAGATCGTAGATCGGGCGGTGCGGTTTACCGGGATAAATGACCCGCCCACCCTCTTCTTCGAAGACTTTGGCGAGCGCGCCGGCGCACCAATGAAGTTGATCGCCAATGCGAACGCGAATGTCCGGATTGGCGCAAATCATCTCCATTTCGCGATCAGCAGCTTCTGCAAGCCTGTCGCGATAATCATCGGGATGATCGTTCACTTGGTCTTCCAGGCCAATGCAGAGGACCGTGTTCGAGTTGCGCTCATCTCCGAATTGAAGATCCAGGCCCTCATAAAGATAACGGTCGTGCTCCCAACCTTCATCGGCGCCCATACGCCAGAAAACCTCGCCGACGCGTTGGCTGAGCACGTCGCGTGTGGCGTCGCCTGAGGTCACGCAATCGTCATAGGCTTCTGGCGGAACGCCCAAAGGATCAAAGTGGCGGATGGCCTGCTCTTTGGGAACTGGCGCATTGGTGATCAGGCAGACCGCGCCGCCCTGATCACGAAACCGCACCAGAGCTTCGCAAGCTTCCTCAAAGGCGAAACGCCCATTGTGAATAACGCCCCAGACATCGCAGAGAATGGCGTCATATTGATCCGAAAGTGCGGCCAGTCCGCCGGGAAAGTGTGGTACTGTCATGGCCGCGAGTTAGGAGCCCTCAATGCTGGCGTCAATCTTAAGACGCGCGCGAGGTTAGCATCCGAACCAGTTCAGCTGGCGGCGCTGTTTCTTCCATCAAAGATGATTTGATCGGCCGCGGCGCGCCAAAAATGTGTCCCTGCCCATACGGAATGCCATATTCGAGCACTTCCACGACGCTGACTTCTTCTTCGATCTTCTCGGCAATCAGCGTCACGCCATAACGCGAGCAGACAGCCGCCACTTCATCACCTGAAATCTTGCGATCGGCTGATGAGTTCGGGCGCGGCCCAAATGGATCGCGTAGCTGGTCGATCAGATCTCCGCCATTGAATTTCACAAACCGAATGCCCGCATCCTGCAAACGCGGCAAATCAATATCAATGCTCTCCGCGTGATCGATGGAGAACCGGAACCCAAGCGCGGTTAAACGCTCCATCGCTTCTCTCATCTGGCGGGACCGGTGCTCAAAACGGCTAGCTCGAATTTCAAAAATCAGCGCACCTGCAAGGTCGCGGTTTTGTTCCATGTGATTCAAGAAAAATGGAAAAAAGTGTGGATCTTCAAGCGAGTGCGAAGAAACATTGCAAAACACACCAACACGGCGATCTCGCGCAGCGAGGCGGCGAACCACCTCCACCGAGCGATACAGCATCATATTGTCGAGCACGCCGAGCAAATTCGCGCGACGCGCAGCATCCAGAAAGTCAGCTGGAAGAATCAGGGATCCGTCCGGATCCCGCAAACGCGTAAATCCTTCATAAAAAGAGACGCGTCGCTGGGGCAGCGATACGATGGGCTGCAAGTGTAGATCAACACGACCATCTTCGAGCGCATCTTTCACTCGGCGCAATACAGCATCATCCTGCGGCGCCACCTCTCCGGTGGTTTCGGCGTCGGCGAGCTTGGTTTCAAAACTCCGCGACAGACGCTCGATCAGTGTTTCGAGTTGGCGCATCTCGCTGACTAAAGCATCGCGTCGTTCTGTCAGCTCTTGTTTGACCGTCGTCTCGATCGAGGTTGTGCGCGCTTCAATCACATCCATTCGCTGCGCCGTGTCTCGCTGCGAAACTTCAAACGCATCGATCCGGTTTGACAGGTCGTCTGACTTTCCTGAGCGTGTGGAAAACAAGTGCACTTGGCCGATCAACGCCGTGATGATCGCACCGGCACCGATCGCGAGCTGCAGGTCGATTGCTGCATATGTAAACAGCGCCCAACCGGCTCCTGCCCCCATCAAGGCGTATAATATAAAGACCAAGGCGATCATTCCTCACAGCCCCTGTGAATACGATAATCTTAACAAATAGGCGTCAAGTGTTAACGAATTGGTAGCAATAGGGCTGATTTGCAGCGCGTGCCAAGTTCAGTTTATTCCGTCCACAACATTTCTTTCCTGATCGAGGAATTCGCGCAACGCCTGAAGTTTTGGCAAGATCGCTTGCAGGTCTGAAAAGTCTTGTGACTCCAAGACTTTACTCGCGAGCGGCGCCATCGCTTGAATACCCTTATTGCGAGCAGCACGGCCTGCTTCAGTCAAAGTTACAATCTTTTGCCGCCGGTCTTCTTTGCTTCCGACAATCGCGACATAGCCTTTACGTTCGAGCTTCCCCAAAATCGCAGTCATTGAAGGCTTCGTCATTTGAAACGCTTTGGCGAGATAGCTTGGGGTCTTACCATCCCCGAGGCGGGCGAAATGGTTCAAGACACCAAACTCTGATGGGTTGAGATGTGGCGCCAATACTCGCGCAAGCCGTGCTGTGCTCAGCTGATTGATGATGCCGATCTCGTTGAACAATGCGAAGATAAGGCGACTGGGGTCTGAATCACTCATGCGGCCGAGTTTATCAGCTTACTTTCCAGCGGCCAGCGCGGACTGGCAGCGGGGAATTTTGTATAGCCAACACGCCCCAGCATATGGATCACGCCGTCTTCGTGTACCCCAAGTTCGGTTCGGATGGCCGCGTAGGGCCCAGCCATTTCTGGAAATTCCTGTAAAATCTGGCTAAGCGGATGCACGCAGACGCCTGCTTGCTGAGCGGCAAGATTCATCCGGACCCAGGCTCGCCCGGCTTCGAGCTGGCTCAATCGCGTGTTTTCCTCGGCTTTGATCCACACAAAGCCTTGCGCAGAATGGATGATCGGATCGTACATTTTCAACCCCTCCTTATACGCCGTGCTGCCAGGCGTATCGAGCCCTTCACGGGTGACGATCCCGGTCATCTTCATCAATCCCATCGGGATACCGCCCATATCGATGCCATCCGGGTTGGCGACCACTTCGCGGTTTCCAATCCGCATCAGATCGACACTTTCGCGGCGCGTAGGATCCGTCGCGAGCTCGATTTGAAATCCTTCCCGAGCGAGCGCGATCATCCGGTCCCGTTGCGAAGGATCTATCGTGCCACCGATGTCGAGATTTCCAGCGCCACTTGCAATAATCCGATCAATTGTCGCCTGCTCCACTGCTCGGTCGGCAGCAAAAGGCTCTTTGGTTGATCGGCGTTCGAGAATATTGGCGAACAACGGATCAGGCTGGGCGGCTGCACTTTTTAAGAACCGAACACTCGCGATTCTGTTCTGATTCAGTCGCGGATAGGCTTGCGCGTCCGGAAACGGGGTGATGCTGGCCTGATATCCGCGCTCAGCTGCCGCAATGCGCAAGAGTTCGAGCATACATCCAAATCCAATTGTGATTTGCCGATCAAACGGATCGGTGTGCGGCAGGCGCCGATCTAAATCGACATAGACGTGGATCTGGTCTTCGCCGACGAGTTCAAATTGCCAGGGCTGGCGATTGTGGGGATTGGGCGCAAGGATCGCATAGGCCAAAGCGTCGAGGCGAGGATCCCCGAAACTCTCCCCTGCTTGCTGCCAAGGGGCCCTGGCTTTTGCGAGCCCAGGGCCATTCGCGGAGGAAAGAACGCCCACGCCTCCGACCAGAGCCACTGCACCACCTGTCATCAGCAAAGTCCGTCGATTGATCATAACGTGTATCCTTAGCAATTTAATTAGTTAGCTTACTTACTATTATAAGTGCGTGTTTTGGTCAAGCGGTAACGTGGCCAAAGGGCCACAGTGTTGTGATCATTCGAAAAGATCGCCGGCTTCTGGCAGTCCCGGGTTTGACACAGGCGGCTTAGATTTCTACCCAAGAGGTCTGATCCCGGCACACCCACGGTCCACGGTCACTTTTTGACCGGATGGGGGCGTCTCGGGGGAGACAGGGGTCCTGCGAAAGCAGGACCCCGTCGCTTTATTCAGGGACGTCCACGATATCGACAAAGATTGGCTGCTGCAGCGGCCAGGTATGCTCACCCCGTTCGGGATCACACCAGATATGCACTCTTGCGACCGGCAATGCGTCCCCGCGGCAGGCATCCAGCCAAACTTTGGTACGGTCACGATAGATGATCGAAAACCCGGCGGATGTCCGCCAAACTTGAACATCGCCGGTATCGAAAACCGTTTGTTGCCGTCCGGTGTGCGCCCTAAGCACTGCCGAATCAAAGCCCCCGACCGGAATGCCATCTTCGACGACTCGAAGCGCGTCAGACATTTCATACGCTTTGTTCAAACCCGCGACAAAACCCTCGACCCCTTCCGGCCCGACCACCAATAATGGCGTGTCTCGCCCGGCGTCCCAAGATCGGTTTCGAACCTCGTCCAGGCCCTGAATATCGCTCGATCTAAGCGAAAACAGCATCACCGCATCCAATAGCCTAAGGTCATCTTCGTGCAGGCCTGCTGTGACGCCTGCGGGCGCACCAAACAAGATCCGCTTTCCACCAACCACAACCAGCGCGCAGGGCCGGTCCCCGACGCCCGAGCCGCATGGCAAGAGCGCGAAATCTGTCGGTGCCACATTGATATCGGGCGTGGTTTGACTTGATGATCCGCCACAGGCTGTCACCAATCCACAGAATGCCGCTACCCAAAAAAGCAAGTTCAGTCGCATTGCGCGCCTCCTGCCCTTACGTCTACGTTAAGACTGTTACCTTTTTCTCTGCGACGATCTCGTGTTCGATATGTCCGACCCCTGAGATTTCGACCCGCACACGATCTCCCGCTTTCAACCATGTTGGCGGATCAAACCCTGCCCCAACCCCCGCTGGCGTGCCGGTAAATATGACGTCGCCGGGCTCTAGTGTGAATGCAGCCGTAAGATGGGCGATCTGCTCTGCGATGGAGAACGTCATATCCCGCGCATGACCGCTTTGGCGCAACTCGTCATTGACATAGCCGCGCACTTCCACCGCGCCAAAATCTTCAATCTCATCGGGTGTCACTAGCATTGGCCCAAACGGCGCATGCGTGTCGAACCCCTTGCCCATAATCATGGTCTGGCTGGCGCGCTGCCAATCTCGAACGGAAAAGTCGCAACCGCAGCACAGACCCGCAATCATCTCCCAAGCGCGATCTTTTGGGACATGTCGCCCGGTTTTTCCAATGATCGCGACGATTTCCGCTTCATAGTCCAATTGCTCTGAAACGGCCGGCAGATGGACGTCCGCATAGGGGCCATTGGCGGCTGTCGATTGTTTGTTGAACCATTTTTGCACGCTCGGCGCGGTGTTTTTCATGAAAGACACCGACTCTTTGGCATGCTCGGAATAGTTGAGGCCGATCCCCAGAATTTTACGCGGTCGCAATATCGGCTGAAGGATCTCAGCCTCTTCTAAGGCCACCTGCCCGCCCCGCCCCGCGGTCTCGGCAGCCGCCCGGAGATCTCGTAAGAGATGTACCAGATCTTCAGCCTCTGTCAGCCGAACTTGATCCCCCTCGACCAAGCCCGCGCGCGTCGTTCCTCCCAAGTTTACATTGACCCATTTCATTGGCGTGTGACCTCTTGGCTACGATTGGACGAAACCGGATGATTTCTGTGAGAGTTTCAATTGAAGCCTGACCTTTAGAAGTCTAACCCTGATCCTCTCATTGGTGGGATAATAGAAAGTAGAGTTCAGATGACACAAGGCCTTCGCGCGCAAGAAAGCACGCTCGCCGATCTTTTGTGCAATGGTATGGAAATGGCGATGCCGCCCTATCAGCGCAGCTACTCTTGGGAAGCCAATGAGGCGCAGGCACTTCTATCCGATCTACAGGATGTCAGCGAAGGGAGCGAAAAGCATTTCATCGGCGCGATTGTGCTGGTGAAAGATGGCGACCGTTTCCTCATCGTTGATGGACAGCAGCGCCTCACGACGCTGACAATCTTACTGAGCGTTCTTCGCGATATGGAGCCGGATGCTGCACGCAAAGAAGAAATCCATGCCTTGATTGCAGATACCGACAACAAGAAGAAGCCGACCTGGCGAATTTCCCTTAACCACATTGACGGTCCCTATTTCCGTGAGGCGATCCAAACGCCTGGCGCAGCTCTCGGGTCTGATGCCGAGCCAAATGAGAGCGAGAGTCAACGGCGGATGAAGCGCAATTTGGACAATTTCACCAAAACCGTGCGGGACTTGTCCCCCGATGCGCAACGCGCGCTGGCAGACACTATCCGGAACAGGATTCTGCTCGTGAAAGTTGTCGTTGAAGACTGGGACGGCGGCTACAATGTTTTCCGGGTATTGAACACACGCGGCAAAGCACCAAACTCGCATGACATTATCAAAACCGACTTGCTCGAAAACGCGAACTTAACGCCGAAAGAAGCGGAGCAGTTTTCTCGCGAATGGTCGGAACATGAGTCGCGACTGGGCGGCTCAGGATTTGACGATCTGCTCTATCAGATCAGCACGCTTTACGCGAAAAAAGCAAAAAAGGGATCCAGCGAGTTCCGCAAAGCAGTGATCAATAAAACCGCTGGCGGCGCACGGCAATTCTTGAGCAAAGAACTGCCTGCCTATGTCGATGCCTATGTGACGATCTCAACTGGAGAAGGCACGTTTGGCAATATGACAGATAAAGTGAACGAGTGCCTCAACCATCTCCGATTGATCGATCACCAATTGTGGCGTGCCCCAGCGCTTAAATTCCTGGTGAATCATAATGGCAGTCCAGAGACCGCTTTCGCCTTTTTCAGAAGCTTAGAGCGCTTTGCGTATGGCGCGATGATGGCGATCACCGATCAGCGTAGCCGGCAACGACGATACCAAAAAATCGCCGATAGTGCGGACAATCCGCGCGCTCTGCTGGCAGAAAATGGCCCGCTCTCCCTTTCAAGAGAGGAACGCCGCGAAATCTCAAACCGGTTGCGCAGCCGCTTCGGCGCTTTTTCGCAGCGGCGAGCCATCGCCTTACGCATGAATGCCGAAATCGAGAGTGGAAAAGCGCTCGGTCCTGGCGATGGCGCAACGGTGGAACATGTGCTTCCGAAAAATCTACCAGACGATTCACCCTGGAAGAATGCCTGGCCAAACTCGGCTGTGCATCGTGACTTGGTCGATACGATCGGAAACTTTGCGTTGCTGTCCTCGGCCATCAATCAGAAAGCCGATAATCTTTCATTCGATGAGAAACGCGAGCTCTACTTTGCGCAAGGGGATCCCGAATTCGCGCTGACCCTTGATATCAAAGACAAAGTGGCCTGGACCCCTGAGGTGACGCGCAATCGCACAGAACATCTCTCAACCATTATGGAAAATGCGTGGCAGCTGGATCGGGCTATGCCGACTCTATCGTGAGCGAAAAGCCTGGATCTGATTGACTAGGAGAGTGATTCTTCGCGTTTGCGGTCGGCCGCATAATCAGCCAGTGTATCGGCCGCATCGCGGGCTTTATCGATGCTAACATCAAGCGCTGAGAGTGCTTCGGAAGCTGAATTCGCCTCCGCTGTGTCAAAGCCGGAGAGCGAGTCAACGAAGGTGCGGCGCGCTTTTTTGGCCGTCACCAGTGCGCTTTCATAGCTGACCAAGTCCGCGCGCAACGCTTTGGCGGATAATCCAGCACCGAACAGTTTCTCGGCTTCCATCGTCGCGACGTCTAAGCCATGAGCAGCGCTTTCGATATCCGATTGGATCAAGGCCACTTGGTCAGGCCTCGCTTCTGCGGCTTCGGCAATCGACGCGACATATGAGCTTTGGGCTGAGTCATCATCGCTGGCGCCGTCCATAAGAACCCGCGCAAATCCCAATAGACCGGTGTTTTTCTCCACCCACAGCTTGCGCTCGGCAAGATCGGTATAGGCATTTGAGACGTTTCGCAGACTGCTTTGCGAAGCCGACAAATTGGTTTCAACCGTTGCTTCCGACGCAACCATAGAAACAGTGGCACATCCGCTAAGGCTAGCTGCCAGAAGGATGGAAACTAATACACTACGCATTCGGGCGTCTCACCTGCATAAAATCATCCCTCACCTGCAATAACACATACAGATGAGAAAATCGCCGTCCATACCCTTTATTCATAAGCTAACTGCCGATAGGTGAAGAGGTCGTGAACAAAGGCAAGAAATGCTCAAACTTTATCCACCTGTAGAGGCACGCCGCACGGGGTTTCTACGTGTCAGCGAGCTCCACGAGATTTATTGGGAAGAATCGGGCAATCCGAACGGGCTTCCGGTTATCGGCATTCATGGCGGTCCGGGCGGCGGTTCGAGCCCCGAAATGCGGCGTTTCTTCGATCCCGCGGTCTATCGCATCATCCTAATCGATCAGCGCGGCTGCGGAAAATCGACCCCGCACTCGGAACTTCGCGAGAACGATACTTGGACGCTGGTCAGCGATATGGAAGCAGTTCGCGAACACCTAGGAATTGAAAAATGGGTACTTTTCGGCGGCTCTTGGGGTTCCACCCTCGCCCTTTCCTATGCCGTCACGCACACTGATCGGGTGTTTGGGCTGATCCTACGCGGGATCTTTTTGCTGACCCATTCTGAAGTTCAGTGGTTTTATCAGGCAGGTGCAAGCCGCCTGTTTCCAGATTCTTATGATCGCTACGTCGCGCCTATCCCCGAAGCAGAACGCGGCGATCTCTTACACGCATTTCACAAACGTCTCACCGGCGAAGACAAGGTACAGCGCCGAAATGCCGCCAAAGCATGGGCTTGCTGGGAAGGTGAGACAATCACTATTCAAGGCCCAACAAGCCGACCGAAAAGGTTTGAGGAAGACGATTTCGCAGACGCCTTTGCCCGGATCGAATGTCACTATTTCGTCAATAAGGGCTTTTTCGAGAAAGACGGCTGGTTGCTCGAGCAGGCGGCAGAAAAACTCAAAGATGTACCCGGGAAAATTGTACATGGGCGCTATGATGTCGTCACACCTCTATCGTCCGCTTGGGCCCTGAAAAAGGCCTGGCCGACCGCCGAGTTGGATATCGTACCGAATGCTGGCCATTCGAGCCTAGAGCCTGGTATCGTCGACAAACTTATCCGCAGCACCCGTGATTTTGGTCGTCGGTTTCGTTCGCAGTGATCTGTCGCAAGATGACATGATTAGGGTGTGGTAGGCTGATCCTATCAAAATCGTCCAATTTAATATTGGACTTTTTGGCCTGCGGTCCCACCTCCCTTGGGTCAAACTTGGGAGTGACATTTAATGAAACATCTATTGCTGGCAGCCTCGGCCGTGGCGGTCGTTGTCGCGTGTGTTAATGTTGAAACTACAGACGCACCAGAAGGCGCTGTCGAAGCGGCCACCACAGAGACACAAGAAATCGCTGAAGAGGTTGTGGAAGTGGTTGAGGCTGCTGCGCCGGAACTCTGCTTGGACGCAGGCCCGCAAACGCCGCGCGACATTTCCAACGTGACCGGATTGAACACTGTGACCTTCCCGAAAGCGCCGCCTTCGACGTCGATGAACCTGTGCAACATCCACACCCACACAAATGCCGAACACAAAGGTCCTGGCTTTAGCGTCTTTGTCGATGCCACCGAAAATGGCGGCTATGCCTGTAACGAATCCGCCGATTTGACAGCCGAAGAGCTGGCGCCATCGGAAGGGGCTTATAAAGGCGTCGTCCCAGGCCAAACCATTGAAGTCCACTGGGTCCACACCACCTGCGACGCAACCCCCGGCGAAGGCCTTGGCGCGTGCGTACCAGAAGGCTGTACAGATCCGCTTCTGCGGGTCGAGGCTCAAACCTTCCTGGTTGTGAATGATACCGAAGCCCTCGATTTCACCGAAATGGCAGCGGTTGTCGATGAAAAAGGCGGCTTCTATCAGGCCGGCATGATCCCATCCGATACAGGCACACCCGTCACTTTCCCTGGCTCAACCACAGGCCCGAGCTACACCCAAGCGGTATGTTCACCGGCTCAAGTGACATGGAATGTTCGTCCGATGTGCGCGAAGCTCGACATCAACTCGCTGCACAAATGGGCGGCCGAGGGCAATGTCTTCAATGAAAGTAAGTCTCATGGCGTCCGCCAACTCGTAACCGCCCCTGAATTGCTGTCGCCTATTCAATAAAGCACGAACCCTCATTCGGCTTGAATGGAACTCAGAAAAAACCCCGCCTCGATTGTGAGGCGGGGTTGTTTTTTGAACGCTCTATTGGGTTAGAATTTGTCGATAATTCCGAACACCAAGATCACGCCAATGGCGGGTGGCACGATCCAGCGGACGGCAAACCGCCACAGGTTCATGACCGTCCCTTCCCCAAATTCGGAGGTGAGCATATCTCTGCTCAACACCCAACCTGAGAAAACCGCGACCAGCAATCCACAAAGCGGCAACATAATCGTGCCCGTGATCATATCGGCAAAGTCGATATAGTCGGCGGAATAGACATACCCAGCGCCGATCATAAACAGGACGAAGCCAACGCCGAGAGCGGCGCCCCAACGGTTCACCCCTTGGCGTTCTTCCAGCCAGGACACCCCGACTTCCATCAGTGAGATCGACGAAGTCAGTGCCGCGAACAGCGCCAAGGTGAAGAACGCGCCGCCGATCAGGCTGCCCATTGGCATCGCCTCAGACCCGAACGCGATCGGCAAAGACACGAAGAATAGGCTTGGCCCACCCGCTGGATCTGCACCAAACGCAAACACGATTGGGAAAATCGCAAAGCCAGCGATCAGCGCCACCATCGTATCAGCACTTGCAACAATCGCTGAGGAGCGCGGAATATTCGTATCCTGCGAAAGGTACGCGCCATAGGTGATCATCAAACACGAGCCAACGCCGATTGAGAAAAACGCCTGTCCGACGGCTGCCAGGAAGGTGCTAAAGGTCACTTTGCTGAAATCCGGCTGCAGCAAGAATGCGGCGGCTTTCGCGCCGTCCCCATTGATCAACGCAAACGCTACGATCCCCAATAATAGAATGAAGAAGAGCGGCATGAGGATGGTCGCCGCACGTTCGATACCGCCCTTAACCCCGCGCGCAACGATAAATGTATTCACAGCAATAAAGCCGCCAAGGCACCACAAGACTAGCCCGCGATTGCCAATCGTTTCACCGAAATTGGCACCCGAGGTTTCAGCCGTAAAGCCTTCAAAACCGCCGGAAAAAGCTTGCGGAATGAACGCGATCACCCAAGCTGAAATCACCATATAGAAAGTGAGAATGAAGAAGGCCGCTAAGGATCCAACCCAAGCGACAAAGCCCCAATTCGCACTCTTACTTTCGGCGCGCGCCAATGAATGGACGCCTTCAACAGCCGACATGCCAGACTTTCGGCCCATGCCATATTCTGCCATCAAAACAGGCAAACCAAACAAGACGACACATGCGAGATAAATGACGATAAACGCACCGCCACCATTCTCACCTGCCGTAAATGGGAAACGCCAGAAATTACCTAAGCCGACGGATGATCCCACCGCCGCCATAATGAATCCAAAGCGCGAGCCCCACGTATCTGTCTTACGACCGATCGCTGCCATAAATACCTCCTCCCAGGGAATGATTTTATCGAAACTCTAGCCTTCAGAGCACAAAAATCAACGTGATCGCTGGGTTTAAAGGAAGGATTGTTTGCCGGAATTCCGCCTAACTAGACGCCGGTATTGATCGGATCTTTCCGGCCCAGATGAACCGCGCCAACTAAACCGAAACAGGCCGCGGTCGTAATCATCACCGTCCCGCCATAAGAAAGTAGCGGCAGCGGCACACCCACCACGGGCACAAGGCCAAGCACCATCGCGACATTGAACAAGATATAAAAGGCGACCGTCATCACCGCGCCAGCGGCCGCAAATCTCGCAAACAGGCTGGCTGCCCTGAGCGCTATCGCCAAACCTAAACCGAGGATCAGCATCCACAGAACGAGAACACCGCTCGTGACCAGGAACCCAAACTCTTCGGCGAGCACGGTCAAAATGAAGTCTGTGTGCTGTTCAGGAATATAGTCCAGCTGCGATTGGGTGCCTTCCATATAGCCTTTTCCGGTCCAGCCGCCCGACCCGATAGCAATCTTCGCTTGCTCAATTTGATAGCCATCATCCATGACATTGACCGACTGGCCGGTCAGCTGCGCGAGATAGGTGTCGACCCGCTCGCGCTGATAGTCTTGCAGCACGAAGAAATAGATCGCCGGAATGCTGGCAACCGCCGCCACCGTCATCGCCATAATGACCCGCCACCAAAGCCCTGCCAGGAAGATCAAAATCCCGCCAGACGCGAAGAGCGCTAAAGTCGTTCCAAAATCGGGCTGCCGAAAAATCAAAGCGGCGGGCAACAGGATGAGCCCCAAAGCCGGCAAGTGGATCAAGAACCCGCCCGAATAATCATTCCACCTTTTGTGATAGTACGCGGCCAAGGCCAGGGTCAGCGTGACTTTCATGAATTCCGATGGCTGAACACCGATCGGTCCGATTTGCAGCCAGCGCTGTGCGCCGCCGCCGGTTGAGCCGAAAAATTCTACAGCCACCAGCAGCACAAGGGTCGCCAAATAGCTTGGCCACGCGGCCCAAAACCACCAACGGATCGGGACCAATGCCGTCACCAAAAGTACGCAAAGCGCGACGGCAAAGCGTGTTGCTTGTCGGGCCGGCAGCCCAGCTTCCTCGGGGTTGGTGAAGGTCGCTGAATGCAAAATCGCGACGCCAATCATCGCCATAGCGCAGATCATCAAGATCAAGCCCCATGGCAGAGCCTGCACTTGGCTGAGGAGGGATCGGCGCGAAAAATCAAGCGTGTTTGAGCGAATGGTGACCATGGTTATGGTCCTCCGCTACCGACACCGCCGCTGCCGCCTAAAGCGGCAGTGCGGGTATAGGCTGGTGAACGCCGGGCATCGAGCCGCATCGCTTCAGCCATAATGTCTCGAGCCACCGGCGCCGCCGCTTTTGAACCGCCCTCGCCATGCTCAACAATCACTGAGATGGCATATTTCGGATCGTCATGCGGCGCGTAGGCTACGAATAGAGCGTGATCACGCAGCCGGCGATCAATCGCATCACCTTTGAGAATACCTGACGCACGTTCCGCAGCTGAGATACGGCGCACTTGCGAGGTGCCGGTTTTACCCGCCAGTCGTGGACCGCCAAGCCCGAGATCACCCGACCGAAGGGCTGTGCCGCCAGCCTCAGAGGTGACGCCATACATCCCGGCTTTCATGCGTTTCATAAATTCCGGGTCGAGCGGCGCATCGAAAGGAATGTCGCTTTCCGGTCGTGGCCCTTCGCCGATAATCCGCGGGGTAATTATTCGTCCCTCAGCGGCAATTCTGGCTGACATTACCGCCAACTGCAGCGGTGAAGCAGAAACCTGTCCCTGACCAATGCCGATATTCAGCGTTTCGCCTTCATACCATGGCTCACCGCGCGCCGCGCGCTTCCACTCATCATTCGGCACAACGCCACTCCGGCCACCGGTTAGACCAAGTTCCCAGCGCTGACCGAAGCCAAACCTTTTCGAGACATCAGCCAGGTGTTCGATACCCATTCGTTTGGCGATTTCATAGAAATAGACATCGCACGAGCCTTTGATCGCCCAGTGCATGTTCACCGAGCCATGCCCGCGTCGTTTCCAGCAATGCCACGTATTATTGCCAAACCGGTAATGGCCGGGGCAATAAACGCGCTCATTTGGATTAATCACACCGGCTTCAAGCGCCGCGGCCGCAACCACCATTTTGAACGTCGATCCAGGCGGATACGTGCCGTCATAGGCTTTGTGATAAAGCGGCGAATACTCCACATCGTCTCTGAGAACCGCATAGTCTTTGGACGAGATCCCGTTGACAAAATCATTCGGATCAAACGCTGGGGTCGAAACGAAGGCGAGGATGTCGCCGGTCTCAATATCAAGCACCACCGCCGCACCGCTTTCTTTGCCGAACCGATCGATGGCGAATTTCTGGAGCTCTGCATCAACCGTCAGATAAAGATCCCGTCCCGGTTTCGGGGCCAGGCTTGGATCATCAAATTCCCGGATAATACGCCCAGCAGCATTGGTTTCGAGCTTGCGGAACCCGGCTTCGCCGCGCAGCCATTCTTCAGCAAATCGTTCAACGCCTGAACGCCCCGTGCGCATATCTGGGTGTTTAAACAAGCGCCGCACGGCCGCGCGCTCTTGCGCATTCGCGCCCTCGCTCAGCCGTTCCAAGTCTGTTTCACTGGCTTTCGCGACATAGCCCAGCACATGCGCGAAATCTCGCCCGCGCGGATAAGACCGCGTCGCCGCCATCTCGACCTGGAGCCCTGGCATGCTTGGTGCCAAGACCGAGAGACGGGAGAAATCTTCGTATGACAGTTCACTGCGCACGGTCGTCGGTTGAAAGCTCGCCTGGCGCCGGGAGTCGCGTATGAGGCGGGCCTGTTGTTCTGGCGAAATCTCGATCTGATCGGCGAGTTTCGACAAAAGGCGCGGCAAGTCCTCGGCCTGTTCTCGTACGAAGGACACGCGGCCCGCCTGCCGATGCGCAGCCAATGGCCGACCAAAGCGATCTAGAATGCGACCGCGTTGCGGTGGCGCGAGGTCTAGTCGAACGCCATTCTCCGCGGCGGCCACTTCGAACCGCTCATGTTCCATGATTTGAAGTTGAAACAGGCGTGTAATGAGGCCGCCAAACAACATCGCTCCGCCGCCCGCCGCGATCAAAGCGCGGCGATTGAACATCGCATCAACAGGCCTTGTACCCTTCACGAAACAGCCCCTCCCGAAACACTCGGGCGAATTCCGAGATCAAACAGCGGGGCGATCAACATATGGACGACCAAGGTCGCAAAATACGCCGTCAACATAGGGGTTACGCGTGCAATATGTCCCGAAGAAACGCTCGCCACCAGCCATACGAGCGTGATCCCGAAAAACAAAGTTACAACCGGGAGAACAAAACTCAGAATCGGGGAACGTTCGGTGTCGGCCATTTGAGACACGACGACTGACAGACCAAAAGTGAGAAGATTTGCGAGACCATGGCTGCCCCAGGGCGCTTGCGAGGCGTCTTGCGCAAATCCGAATATGACCAAGAACATCATCGGCCCAAAAGCCATGCCCGACCGGCCCCAACCGACCGCGGCGATTAACCCGATATATGGCCAGGACAATTGCACCCCAAACAGTGACTTAGGCGTCAATCCAACTAGCCCAATCAGCGCAACGAGAACAACACCAATGATCAGACGAGATCGTGGCCGTGCCTTCTCCCAACGCAGCGCCAGCGAATCTGCAAACCCGCCCAGCCCGTTCATGACGGATCATCCTCCATCAAGGCTGAAAGCTCGGTCTCGATTGGGTTTTCCTCTGGCGGGGCGATCGTGATGATCGGCTTGAGCCGAACATAGCTCAGCTGTCCCGTCAGCATGGCGAGGTCGACTCGCACATCCTTGCTGTCATCGCCGCGCACATGTCCGACAACGACGCCGCGCGGGAACAATCCCCCTTCGCCTGAGGTCAAAATCCGCTCATTTGGCAAAAACGCGCCTTGTTCAGGCAGATCCGTGAGGTGGCCTAAACCATCACGCCCCCCAAACATGATCGCGCGAAGTCCACTCGCCTCGCCCATCACGGGCACGCGGCTGTTGAAGTCTGTGACTTTCAGAATACGCGATGAGCGCTGGCCAACTTGCACCACACGACCGACTAGGCCTCGGTCATTCTCCGCATAATACCCTTCTGCGACGCCGTTGGTGGCGCCCGCATTGGCCAAAAGTGCTTCGGCAAACGGGCCGTTCGTTTCGGCCATAATCCGGGCAGTAACTTCTGCCCCGCCTGGCTCACCCTGCATATTTAGGATGTCTTCATAGACCTCGAGACGCTCAGCCATGGTCAGCGCCAGAGCCTTATACTGCGCCAGTTCGCGCACGCGGGCTTCGAGTTCCAAGATTTGGCGTTCTTTGGCCGACGCGCCGCTCAAACGATCGATCAAGCTCGGGCGTGTGACATGGAATAACTGATCGGAGGCCGCTGTTCGGACTGGCTCAACGCCTTCACTTAGGCGCGGTGATGTTTGCAACAAGAGCAGCGCCATCAGGCCTGCAACAGCTATAAAGAAGCCATACCGTCGAAGCGGTCTTTGACGATATCCCTTGCCGCTGCTGCGTGGCATGGGCTGCTTCCTTCCTCTACGAACGCCGCCGGAACTGCGTCAATCAGATCAAACCTCTGGCGACAGGACGTTCTTCATACGCGACAGGTTCTCAAGGACGAATCCACACCCATTCGCGACGCATTTCAATGGGTCTTCGGCGATCATCACCGGCAGACGCGCTTGTTCACGCAACACGACATCCAGGTTCCGCAGGAGCGCGCCGCCGCCTGTCAGCACAATACCGCGGTCAACAATGTCGGCGGAAAGCTCAGGCGGCATCGCTTCAAGCGCGATGCGCACAGCCTCCACGATCTCACCAACTGGATCGGCGAGCGCTTCGGCCATCATCTTTTCGTTGATTTCGACTTCGTTCGGAACACCGTCGCCGGTGGCGCGGCCGCGCACGGTCACGGTCATCCCGTCACCATTCTCAGGCGCCATCGCCGTACCGATTTGCTTTTTGATGCGCTCAGCGGACATCTCGCCAACGAGAATACCCTGATGCTTACGCAGATAGTTCATGATGGCTTCGTCCATCTTATCGCCGCCAACTCGAACGGAGCGCGAATAGACCTGGCCACCAAGTGACAAAACAGCAACCTCAGTCGTACCGCCACCAATATCGACGACCATCGAGCCTGCTGGCTCTTCGATCGGAAGCCCAGCGCCAATTGCGGCAGCCAGCGGCTCATCGATCAGGTGAACTTCACGAGCGCCCGCTGCGAGCGCAGATTGATGGATGGCGCGACGCTCTACGTTTGTTGCAGAACTCGGCACACAAATGATGATCAGCGGTGAAACGAAGGCGCGGCGATTATGCACTTTGCGAATGAAGTGCTTGATCATTTCCTCGGCGACTTCGAAATCGGCGATAACGCCATCCCGCATGGGGCGAATAGCTTCCATGTTCAGCGGGGTTTTGCCGAGCATTTTCTTGGCATCGTCACCAACGGCATAGACCATTTTCCGGCCGCCTTGGTTCATATAGGCGACAACCGATGGCTCATCGAGTTTGATGCCCTGACCTTTAACATAGACGAGCGTGTTCGCTGTCCCCAGGTCGATGGCCATGTCCGTGGAAAGAACTCCGAGTAGGCTTCCGATCATTTTTTTACGCCGCTTTTTCTTATACGTGGTCCGAAATTGGAAACACGCAGCATTGATAGTCTGATCAGCCCTATACCCTCATGCCGTTTAGATATGATTAAAGCAAGTAGAAATAATTTGCCATGCGTACGATCCGTACACATGGCAAATTCTTAGTATTTAAAGGACATCTCGCGAAAGATGGGGTTTAAACCCCTCGTTAACGCAAACGCCCCGTTTGTTAACCTTTAGGCCGCTTTCCGCTTCAAGCGGCGGGCTTCAAGCTTGTTCAATGCATGGATGTAAGCTTTGGCAGCCGCAACCAGCGTGTCCGGATCAGAGGATCTACCGGTGGCCATGATACCCTCGCCCTTGAGGCGCACATGCACGTCGGCTTGGGCATCGGTTCCACCCGTCACAGCGCTCACTTGAAACAAGTCGAGCTTGCCTTCGTGCGGGACAATCGTCCGTATGGCGTTGAAAACCGCGTCTACTGGCCCGTTTCCTTCCGACGACACCGAATGGCTTTCGCCATCGACAATGACGCTCAAATCAGCCGTTTGTGGCGCTTCTGAGCCTGCGACGACACGCAAACGCTCAAAGGAAATCCGCTCGCCCATGGCCGAAAGCTGATCATCGACCAATGCGATCAAATCGTCGTCAAAGACATGTTTCTTCCGGTCAGCCAGGTCTTTGAACCGCTTAAAAGCCTCGTTCAGGCTGTCTTTATCGAGCTCATAGCCCAAGCTTTCCAGCTTATCTCGGAACGCATGACGTCCTGAATGTTTGCCCATCACCAAGCTGGTTTTCGAAACCCCGACGTCTTCGGGCTTCATAATCTCATAGGTTTCCGCGTTTTTGAGCATACCATCCTGGTGGATGCCGCTCTCATGCGCGAAGGCGTTTTTGCCGACAATGGCCTTATTATACTGGACGGGGAAGCCGGTGATCCGGCTCACCATATGGCTCGCCGTTGCCAGTTTCGTCGTGTCGAGGCCGGTCGTAAACGGCAGGTCATCACGGCGCGTATTGAAGGCCATAACAACCTCTTCCAAAGCTGCATTGCCCGCCCGCTCGCCGAGACCGTTAATCGTGCATTCGACTTGGCGCGCACCGTTTTGGACGCCGGCGATCGAGTTCGCGACAGCCAGCCCCAAATCATTGTGGCAATGGGTCGACCAGATCACCTTGTCGCTATCCGGGATTTCTTCTCGGAGGCGGCGGATCAGATTGCCGTATTCCTCCGGATGGGAATATCCTACCGTGTCGGGAATATTAATCGTCGTAGCGCCGGACGTGATCGCGGCATCAATGCATTTGCAGAGAAAGTCGAATTCTGTCCGCGTCGCATCTTCCGGGCTCCATTCGACATCGTCGACCAAGTTGCGCGCCTGCGCGACGGATCGCCCGACCGCTTCAAGCACAGCATTGGCACCCATTTTCAGCTTGTGCTTCATATGGACCGGGCTGGTCGAAATGAAGGTGTGGATCCGCGGCTTCGCAGCGTGGCGTACTGCTGCAGCACAACGTTCAATGTCGCCGGGTGTAGAGCGCGCAAGGCCGCAAATCGTGGCATTCTTGGAACGGCGCGCGATTTCGCTCACGGCTTCAAAATCGCCCAAGGATGCGGCCGGAAAACCTGCCTCAATCACGTGAACGCCCATCGTCTCGAGCAGCTCACCCAAGGCGAGCTTTTCATTATGCGTCATGGATGCGCCTGGCGATTGTTCGCCATCGCGCATCGTGGTGTCGAAAATTACAATATCAGTGGTATCGGTCATCTGTCTGGCCTGGTGATGTGAGAAACTTTTTTAAGGTCTATCCCCTGGCCGTGGACGCGCGCGTTACAACGCCGTCGCTACCGGCCAGGGGCCGATAAGGAGGAGTAGGTCCAGAAGAGGCAAATTCTTGCGCATGGCCACTGCAATGCGGCGATGAAGCGGCAGTGTCAACAGGCTATTCTGCGTTAAGCGCAATATTCTCCCCTTTGCGGCGCCGGTGCCGCACATAGAAGAAGCCGCCTAGGAATAGCGAAATTGTGACTATCGCCGCAAACGCCGCGAGCCAGACATTGCCCTGTACTGCCGCTTGGATCGCCTGAAGCCCGAAAGCAACTAAGGCGATCTTGGGGATAATCCCAAACGCCATGCCGCCCAAATAATGCAGAAACGACGCCCGAACAGCGCCGAACACCATGTTCACCATTAGAAATGGACCGGTTGGGAAGTTGCGCACAAAGGCGCTCGCGACAAATGCGTTCTTTGCGACAAAATCAGCGAAACGTTTAATTCGACCTTCGCCAAACCGTTGCAATGTCGCTTCACCGAACAGGCGCCCCAACCAAAACGTGAGTGTGCCGGAGCATAAGGTGGCAACCCAAGCCCATATGGCGCCCCAAAGCGGGCCAAAGGCATAAACGCTCATCCCAATCAGAAGAAATTGCGGAACGCCGATAAAGGCACATGCGCAGAAAGTCAGGATCAATACGGGCAATCCCCACGGTCCGTCCGCAATCCCACCGATCGCGCGTTCAAGCGCCTCAAAGTTTAGGAATTCGGTATAGCGCCCAAAGAAAAACAAGAAAAGAAGGAGCCCAAGCGCGGCAAATACCGGCCAGAGCTTTCGCTTTCGGCGCTTAGGCTCAGTCGTTGCGTTGACCTCGATTCCAGACATCGCAAATCCCTGCGCCGAGTGCCTGATCACGTCAAGCCATAGCGGCATTTAGGATCCATGCATGAGTTAAGTTTTGCGCTTCAGAAATTTCAGTCCGGACCAATCTGAATCGACCGCGCAGACTTTCACATCAACCCAGCCTGTGCGCAGAATGTGATCGCGCAGGTCTTGCTCGGTCAAATCATAGAACAGTGGACAGCTTTTCTTAGGCCATGACATCCAAATCATGCCACCAGGTTTTACGCTTTTAATTGCGCGGGCAAACAACGGCGCAATATCCTTACGTCGCGCACAGAAGACGTGAACCAAGTCGGCGGGCGCAGCGCGCTGGATGATCCGCACGCCATCCGCCCCTGCGATCAGAGATCCATACTCAGCTGGACCGCGGATAACGAGACATGTCATTCCGGCTTTCATTCCAAGCTTTTGGTAGAGCGGCTTTCCTGAATATCCTGCGGGAATCGCCATTAAGCCTCCGCCAACCGCGATTGGTATTCCTGTTCAAGCGACAAAAAATGGTCCCAAAAATCGCGTCCGTTCTGGCCACTCAATATATCGCCGAGAATATCGAGATGTGTGTGCCAACCCGCTGATGCACCCGATTTGTATTCAGATGTGACCAGCTTCTCATGCCGAAGGTGAAGCCGTACCCCGTCATCGATCTCGGTCAATTTGATCACCACTTCTGTGGGCTTATCGGCTTCAGCGGATGGCCAAGAAAAAGCGAGGTGGTGCGGCGGATCATAGACCCTGACCTTACCGATCATCCGATGATCTCCTCCGCCCTCATGGCTTGCTGGGGTTGGGTGTTTTGAGAGATTTGTGTGGTCGAAGTGGAAGACGATATCGCCGCCAATTTCGGGCGATACGTCACCGGCGCAAAGCCATTTTTTGCGCAATTCTGATTGGGTTAGATAGTCCCAAACGCGCTCGATCGGGCCTGGTAGATCGCGGTAGATCTCCAAAACCGCACTCTCTGGATAGGTCACGTAATCACCCATTTGCATCATCCTCTTGTTTTAAAGCTGTGGCCAAATCATCAAGCGCCGCGCTCCAGAACGCCGCATGTTCGTCGAGCCATCGCTGCGCTTCTGTCATTGCGCCCGGCTGTAAGTGGCAAATGCGTTCCCGCCCCTGCTTTTCTCGCCGGATGAGACGGGCGTCTTCCAAAATGCCGAGATGTTTTGATGTGGCGGCGAAACTGATCGCAAACGGCTCTGCCAGCGCGCCAATTGTTTTTGGGCCGCTGCGCAGGTCTTCCAGCATGGCGCGCCGCGTCGGGTCAGCGAGCGCGCGAAACGTTTGATTTAAGACATCGATATATTCAACCATACGGATGAATATACACGGCTCAGATTATTATTCAACCATAAAGTTGAATTATGCATTGGCGAGCATGTCTTCACTCATCGCCCACAGCCGATCGGCCTTCTCATCGTCGCAGATCCATGGCCGCGCATGTTCCCAGCGCTGGCTCTCAGGACCCGCGAGCTGCGCAATGTCGCAGTCTTCGCAATACTCCCCGCCACGGCCTTCGAGTTGCGGTGAGGTTGCCGCCCAAGTCGCCGTCGAGGCGCCCTGCTCTGGCGTCTTGAACATGGCTTGGATGGCAGGCGGGATGGTGCCATCTGGATTCATCCAGCCGAGCGCTGCCATTTCCTCAACGCTCAGATGACGCTGCAAGGGCGTGAAGATACCGCCCGGATGGACCCCAAACGCTGTCACCCCAAACTCATCCCACCGGCGGTCAGCACCTAGCGCAAACAAAGCATTCGCAGATTTTGCCTGCGCATACGCGCCCCACTTATCGTACTCACTCTTCTCATAGTGCGGGTCATCCCAGTTCACATCGCCGCGAATATGCGCGGTCGAAGACAAAGCAACGAGCCGCGATGTGCCAGCCTTCTTAAGCGCTGGGAGGAGCCCCTGCGCGAGCGCCATATGTCCGAGATGATTGACGCCGAACTGACGTTCCCAGCCAGGCCCGACGCGCGCTAATGGGCAAGCCATAATGCCTGCATTATTGATCAAAATATCCAGCGCGCGGCCGCTGCCCACATAGTCATCGGCGAATTTTCGGACTGACGCGATATCTGCCAGGTCCATGCTGGCAACTTCAATTTGGCCGTCAACTTCGGCCAGCGCGTCTTTCGCCGCATCTGGTCGGCGCGCCGGCACGGTGACGTTTGCCCCTACCCCTGCCAAGGCGCGAACTTCCTCAATCCCGATGCCGCTATATCCGCCGGTGACGATCACATTCTTACCGCTTAGATCCATGCCTTTGACGACATCGGCTGCAGGCGTTTTCGCCGCAAAGCCTGATCCGATGGGTTTTTGATTTTCTGCTGACATGGGAATTCTCCGCTTTTTCTTTACGGTGGCAGCCAAGAGACTGTGTGGCAAGACTCGACAGAAAAGCGCCGCATTCTTAGTTATCTTGTTACACATGAAACAGAATTTGGAGCGGTTTATGCTGGTTAGGCTTTTCGCCATTTTTCTCGCTGCGGCCATGATGAGTGGCGCCGCATCCGCTCAGTTTGGCAAGCCGCAGCCAACGCCCAAGAACGCCGATGAGTACTTTGCCGAGCGCGCGATGCGGGATGCCGCGCGGCTCACCTTCGGGGCCGAGGGGCGCGATGTGATCAAACCCGCAGACGGCGTTGATTTGGCCCGGGCTGAACGGCGGATGGAAGAGGCGCTGGTGATCTTTGAGAAGCTATGCACTGACCGCAGCCTACCGCAGGACCAATGGGCCCGGAATTGTTTCTCGCTTGGCGAAATGCACAGGCGGGGCAATGGCACCGTGCAAGATTATGCAAAAGCCAAGATCCATTATGACGCCGCCTGCCTTGAAGGTCGCCACGCCGGCGCTTGCATGCAGCAAGCCTATACCGCTCAAAAAGGCGATGACGGCGAGATTGATCTCGATCACGCGCGCGTACTGTATGAGCAAGCCTGCAGCCTCAACGACCCGGGCGGCTGCGCTGGGCTAGGGAATATGATGTATATGGGATTGGGCGGGAGCCGCGATCGGCCGACCGCCACTCGGTTGCTACAAGAGTCCTGCGCCAAGGAATATGCCTGGGCGTGCACCCGTCTTACGGAGTACGGGTTGCCGACCCGCCTCGATCGGTTCTGATCCACCGCCTTGCTGGTTCTGTAAAATTAAGGCACTCCTAATGTCATAATTGGGAGGCAAGAAATGCGTATATGGATGACGGTGCTCAGTGGAGCGCTTTTGGCGGCTTGTGGCCAAGACTCAGGGATTGCGCCAACACCGGAGCCGTCCGCGGCCGCGATCGAAGCGGGCCTCCCGACGCCGGGCACCGCCACCGAAGCCACCAAGCAAGCCAACGCGTCCCTCGCTACTCGCCTCGATCTGGCGCCCGGATCGGATGGCGAAGACGCCCGCCGCGACCGGTTATCTTATATCGAAGATGAAGCCATTCTCGCTGCGGATGGCTCGGTGGTTTGGGCGATCCCGCAATTTGAGTTCCTCGACAGCGATGCCCCAGAAACAGTGAACCCATCTCTTTGGCGCCAATCGCAGTTGGCATCGCATCATGGTTTGTTCAAAGTGATGGACGGCGTCTACCAAGTGCGCGGCTATGACCTCTCGGTCATGAGCGTGATTGAAGGCGAAACCGGCTGGATTCTCGTCGACCCTCTGACTGCCACCGAAACCGCGGCTGCGTCCTTAAAGCTTGTCAATGACACGCTGGGTGAGCGCCCCGTGACCGGCGTGCTTTACACTCACTCCCATGCTGACCATTTTGGCGGCGTGCGCGGCGTGATCTCTGACGAAGACGTTGCAGCAGGTGTGCCTGTGCTTGCGCCAATTGGATTTTCTGAGAACGCGGTGTCTGAAAATTTGATTGCTGGCAACCAAATGAGCCGCAGGTCCACGCTCATGTTCGGCAACACTTTACCGCGTTCGACCACCGCCCATGTCGGGTCAGGCCTAGGCCCTGGCCTGCCAAATGGTACAATCAGCCTCATCTTACCGACTGAAGAAATTGAAGGTCGCGGCACGGTTCGCGTAATTGACGGCGTAACCTTCGAGTTCATCGATGCCGCGGGCACCGAAGCCCCCGCCGAGTTCATGTTCTATCTGCCCGAAAAGCGCGCGCTGTGCACAGCAGAGGTCGCCACCGCCACATTCCACAATGTCCTCACACCGCGCGGTGCGAAAGTCCGTGACGCCCTGAAATGGAGCCGCGCGATTGACTATGTGCTGGCAGAATATGGTGAGACCAGCGATGTCGTCTTCGCGTCACATCATTGGCCGACTTGGGGTCAGGAAAATGTCGCCGATTTCCTCGCAAGCCAGCGCGACATCTACCGCTATGTCCATGACCAAACCCTGCGCAACGCCAATGCGGGCGCGACCATGGTGGAAGCCGCTGAGGCGGTTGAGGAGCCCGCCTTCCAAGCCGATGATTTTGCAACCCGCGGCTATTACGGCACGCTCAATCACAATGCGAAAGCGGTCTACCAGCACTATTTCGGTTGGTGGGGCGGCGTTCCAGCCAACTATAACCGCCTCCCTCATGAGGTCACCGCCAGCCGCTATGTCGATGCGATGGGCGGGGCAGACTCGGTTTTAGAGATTGGCCAGAACGCGTTTTCGACCGGCGATTATCGTTGGGCCGCGGAAGTGTTCAATCATCTCGTGTTCGCGCAGCCAGAGAACCAAGAAGCGCGCGACTGGCTCTCGGCCACCTATGAGCAGCTTGGCTTCCAGGCAGAGAGTGGCGCCTGGCGGAGCTATTATCTCACCGGCGCGGCGGAGCTGCGGCGCGGCCTTCCGAATGTTGGCGACCCGCAACTTGGCAATGCGGATTTCTTGAAAGCGGTACCATCGATCGATTTGTTTGACGCCCTCGCCGCGCGTTACAATCCGTCCAAAATCGACCGAGACCCGTACTCGATCGTCTTCGAATTCACAGATACCGGAGAGACGATCACGCTCCTGGTCGAAAAAGCTGTCATTGTGCCTCGCGAGGGCGCTGCCCAGGATCCCGCAGCGACGGTCACGATGGATCGCTTAGATTTTGATCGCCTGATCTTAGGCGAGGCTGGTCCGCTTGGATTGGTCACGTCTGGGAAGATGAAAATTGGCGGTAAGCGCGGCGCGGTATCGGCAATGTTTGATGCGCTCGATCAGCCGGAGTTCTGGTTTAACACGGTTACGCCGTAAAACGGGCTAAGAAAACTCGCCTATGGCGCGAATATTGCTTCTCATTCGAGATAATCGAAGGGAAGCAATATGAAACGCCTCATCAGCACTAAATTGTTCCGCCGTGACACGAAGCGGGATCGAAATGAGCGCACAATTCTCGAGCATGGCGATCCGGTGACGATCGAACGGTCGCGAGAGCTGCTGGCCCGTCGCCGTTTGCAGCGCCTTCCGGAAGGACATCCAGCCGGCCTCTAATCGCCGTCCCAACCGAACACGTCTTCGAGCCCGACGCCAAACACCCGGGCGATCCGAAACGCGCTTTCTAAGCTCGGTGAGTATTTGCCTTGCTCAATCGCGATCACAGTCTGACGCGTCACACCAATTTCCTTGGCCAGTGCCGACTGGCTCATCTGATCCTTCGCTTCGCGCAACTCTTTGACGCGATTGGTAATCGGGGGTCGCTTGGCCATATCAATAGGCCCGATTGTAATTGAAGACGTGCAAGAAGCACATCACAGCTTCGCCAATCATGAGCGCGCCGACCAGGCTATGAAACAGCAAGTCGCCATTCTGATGAAACAAGAAACCCACCAGCGCGAAATATCCGCCGATACTCGTGATGTAGCTGGTCGCGGCGAGCGATTTCATATTCACGAAACGATCTCGCTCATCAAAACCACCGACTGTGTCTGGATCTTCGGATCGACGGGCTTCCATACTTCCGAGCGCAACAAAACTTCCCACCGTAATGATCGTCACAATGACAAGATACGTCCCGAACGTCGCCCAATTCGCCGGAGCGATCTGGCCCAACACTAAAGACTGTTGCCAGACGAAGTAAAAATAGCCAGCACCCGCGAACAACACGGCTAACCCGGTCGCAAGATAGCCCTTTTCCCAAAATGACATGGCTTAAACTCCTCGCCGATAATACAATATGGTCAGCGCATATTCAGCCAATTGGCTGAGCGTCAGCGCACCGATCAAGCTGTGAAACAGCAAATTTCCATCGCCATTCACGGCGAAACTAAACAGAGCGCACAGAGACAGTGCGCCCATCAACAAGCCGCCGAGATTACCCGCGCGCCAGACAACCAAACGGTCTCGTTCATCCTCAGGCGCTTCGGCGTCCATTGGATTGCCGAGCGCTGCCACGGCGTGCCCAAAGATCGCAATTGCGATGATAATAATCACGCCGACTGCAAGGCCGAGCACGTTTGGCGGCGGAACTTCGCCAGCCGCCTGCCAGATCCCGAGAACAGACCAAGCATAGAACACACCCGCTGCAATCAGCGCCACGCACATGACCCACGCTGATTTTTCTTTGAACGTCATTCGACGCCTCCTTGTGTCAAAAATCTTGTACACCACATGTGGTTAAACATATTTGACATGTCAAATATTTTTTACGCACACTAGCCAAAACGCCTGAATCCGCCTTTGACAGCAGCGCTCGGAGTGGTACCTCCCGGCCCTCAACTAAGGAGCCCGATCCATGAGTGATCTCCAATCGCTTGCAGAATCCGCAAAAGCCTGGCCGTTCGAACAAGCGCGCGCCCTGCTCAAACGCCTGCGCAATATGGAGAAACAGGGCAAACCGAAACAAGGACCCGTTGTTTTCGAAACTGGCTATGGCCCGTCTGGCCTGCCGCATATCGGGACCTTTGGCGAAGTCGTCCGCACGACGATGGTGAAAACCGCGTTCGAAACGCTGACCGGCGGCGACTATGAGACCAAGCTGATTTGTATCTCAGACGATATGGACGGCATGCGCAAAGTGCCGCCAACTGTGCCAAATCCTGAAAGCCTTGAGCCGTTCATGCAGAAGCCGCTGACGGATGTCCCGGACCCGTTCGGCACGCATGACAGCTATGGCGCGCATATGGGTGCGCGGCTCTGCGCCTTCTTGGACAGTTTCAGCTTTGACTATGAATTCTTGTCGGCAACCGATTGCTACAAGGATGGCACGTTCGATCCGATGCTGCTACGCGCACTGGAAAAGTTCGATGAGATTATGGGCGTGATGCTGCCAACCCTCGGGGCTGAGCGACAAGCCACCTATTCGCCCTTCTTGCCGATCTCCCCGACCACGGGCCGCGTGCTTTACGTGCCGATGAAAGCGATTGACCCAAAAGCCGGGACGATCACGTTCGAAGACGAGGACGGCACTGACGTCACCCTTCCCGTCACCGGAGGCAATACCAAGCTGCAATGGAAGCCTGATTTTGGCATGCGCTGGGCCGCGCTCGGTGTGGACTTCGAAATGTTCGGCAAAGACCACCAGGATAATGCGCCGATCTATTCCAAGATCACGCGCATTCTCGGCTGCCAACCGCCGCAGCAATATGTCTATGAACTATTCCTAGACGAGCACGGCACCAAAATCTCCAAAACCAAAGGCAATGGCATCGCGGTTGAGGAATGGCTGAAATATGCGCCGCAAGAGAGCTTGTCTCTGTACCAGTTCCAAAAGCCGCGTGTGGCGAAGAAGCTCTATTTCGACGTCATCCCGAAAGCCGTGGATGAGTATCTCACTTTCCTCGAGAAGTTCCCGAGTGAAGAGCCGAAACAGCAAATCGGCAATCCGGTTTGGCACATCCATGGCGGCAATCCGCCAGCAGAGACCTCGCCAGTTAGCTTCGCTTTGCTGCTCAATCTGGTGAGCGCGGCGAACCCTGAAACGCGCGAACAGCTTTGGGGCTTCATCTCACGCTATGCGCCGGAAGCATCCGCTGACAGCCATCCGCTTTTGGACAAGCTCGCCGGCTATGCGATGGAATATTATCGCGACTTTGTGGAGCCGACCAAATCCTATCGCGCGCCCGATGATCAAGAGCGCGCCGCGATGGAAGACTTGGCGAGCCGCCTCCGAGCCTGGGACGCGCCAGCTGATCAGGGCGAGCTGCAAACGCTGGTCTTCACGGTCGGCAAAGAGCATGAGTTTGAAAACCTACGCGGTTGGTTCCAGGCTTTGTACGAAGTCTTGCTCGGCCAAAGCCAAGGCCCGCGCTTTGGCGGCTTCATCGCCCTCTACGGTGTAGAAGAGACGGCGCAGTTGATCGAGGACGCACTCGCACGGTAGGACTAGGCTTAGTCGATCGGAGGGGTGCGATGAGTATGGGTCATGGAAATGGTGTCGACCGACGCGTCTTCCTCAAACTCGCCGCCGCATCTGCGTCCTTAACAGCATGCGCCCCTCGAGCCACCGCCTCGAAAAAGCATGTCGCCGTGATTGGCGGCGGCATTATCGGCACCTCCATCGCCTATCATTTGGCGACCAGCGGCGCCGCCGTCACGCTGCTCGAACGCGGCAAACTCGCTGAGCGTGCCAGCCGAGGAACGTTTGCTTGGATCAATGCAACATGGGCCAAGCAGCCCCGGACCTATCATGCACTCAACCAATCTGGTTTGGCTGGCTGGAAGCGTTTGCAATCAGAGTTAGACATCCCGGTGCGCTGGGGTGGATCGCTTGAATGGTTTCCGTCTGCTGAACGCCAAAGCCGCTTGGCAGAGCAAATTGCCGAACAAGTCGAATGGGGCGAGCCAGCAAAAATGCTCGACCTCGATGCCACCTCGAGGCTCGAACTCAATGTCGATTTTGGCAGCGCTGAAACCGTTGCCTTCTCGCCAAATGACGGCGCCGTCGATCCTGTCTTGGCGACAAGACGGCTGGCTGATGGCGCCCAAAAAGCTGGCGCGGTCATTCGAGAAGACTGCGCCGTTGAGAGCGTCGAGACATTGGAGGTCGGCGGGGTTGAGCTCACGACCTCGTGCGGGCCGTTGCAAGTCGATGATTTAGTCCTGGCCACCGGCGCCGATCCTGACGCGACACAGAAATTGGCCGGGATACATATTCCGCAGAGAAGCACACCCGGCGTGATTGTTGTGACCAAGCCTATGCCGCCGCTGATCAATCGCATCATTGTTGCGCCAGGCGTTCATATCCACCAGCGCGAAGATGGCCGTATCGTCTTCGGAGAGCAGGATGGGGCACCAGATACAGACGCTCATGCCGAACGCCTACGTGGCCGTCCGAACCGCTTTCCAGAGCCCGCTTTCGCCGAACAACACGCGCTTCGTATTCTACGGATCGCGGAACAATTTGTTCCCGGCATTCTCGCCGCTGAGATTGAAGATGTGTACATTGGTTGGCGCCCGCTGCCCGTCGACGGTCATCCAGTGCTTGGGCGCAGCCCGGCTCGATCGTCGGCCTATATCGCGATCATGCATAGCGGTGTGTCTCTTGCCCCGATTGTTGGGGAGCTTGTGGCGAAGGAAATTCTCACCGGCGAGCGCGCCGCGGGTATCGAAGACTACCGCCCTGACAGAGATTTCGAGATCGTCAGACGCTATTGAGCAAACGCTGTTTGAAACGGACTCCGTTTAACTTACCAGCTTCCGACTAAGGCTCCACCAACTCAACGTCTGGAAGCGCCCAGCGGCCCTCAAGAACCTCTTCTTCGGGCCAATAGATTCGAAGCAAAGTCTTGAAGTCACCCTCGGGCGCAGGCACCCAGTTTACCCCATCCGCGGCGGGTTCGGCGTTCGACAACAGAAATTCCAAAGATCCATCTGCATTGAAATTGAGCGCGTGATTGCTGCCAAGCGAGTAGCGATCAATCGCGTTCCGCTCCAAATAGCCTTCCGCGTCATAATTGGTAACAGACCAAAACGCGTTTGTCGGCGGCAGCTCACCCGCCTCAAATCGCATGCGATAGGTGTTTTGTCCGTTTAGCGGCGCCAGATTCGAATCAAGCTGCGTGACACCGTAAACCGCATCTTTCGAGATGTTCGTCCCCAGACCCCACATTGCCCAATAGGCGCGCCGTCCAAACTCTGTGCCCCAATCGCCCATCGCTGGATCGATATTGAACAGCCATTTTTCGGTTTGCGAGGTTCCTTCGTAAAACGCCTTTGAGTATTGCGCTTGTTTGGATTTTAATCCGGCCTCAAGTGCGGCTTGCGCGTCAGGGGCTAGATCAGAAAACCGTGACACCTGTCCAAAGACGATTCCCGCATTTTCCATCAGATCGACCATCTCTTGGTCGGCGACCGGACCATTGTTCTTAGCCCACATCGCGAAGAAAGTGTCATAGAATTCGGCGACATCCATGCGCAACGAATACGGGACAGGAAGGCCGACCTTTGCGAAGGTGAATTGCGGCGCGAAGCCTTCGAAAGGATCGACACCTGTTTGAAGCTCGTGCAGCGTCATCAGCTCGAACTGGTCCTGCAAAGCGCTCGCGTCCTGAGCATCTTCGGCGGAGTCTGCTTGGATCCGTCCGGTAATCCAAACCATATTGGTGGGGCTGGTAATCAATGTATGCCCCTCTGGAACCTCACCGATAAAGTCAGCATTTGCAATGAGATAGCTTTGCGCCTCCTGTCCCGTCGTCCGTGACCCCAAGCTTTCGAATGTATTGGTCCAGGCATCCAAGAGCGGCATCACATAGTAACGATCTCCCATATTCGGGATACGGAACACGACAGGCCCCTCGCTCAGATCGAGCCACCCGACACTGTACAAGGTGTTGCGATTACCGAGTACAACGGCGCGCTGTTCAGGCTGAGCCAGTCGCCGAAAGTGGATAAAGTGATTTGGGTTTGTGCGCGGCCGGATTGGCACTGTCAGCATCAAATCCTGACTGATCTTCATGATCACTAATGGATAGGCGTAATCGAAGATCGCCTCGGCCTCGGAAAGGGGCATTTGCTCGGAGCTGTTTTGCTCCGTGCTCGAAGGGGCGCTCGTTTCCGAAGACGTCTCCACGCCTCCGCACGCCGTAACAATTCCCAATAGAATGATCGCCGTTACACTCGCGAAAACCTTCATGCTGCCCTCCCATCGGCGCACTGCCCTAGAGATCTGCTTAGATCGCCGAAGCATGCAAGTCTACGCCACCAACCGCGCGAGCTCCCCGCACGTCGCGACCAGGCGTTCAATATCCTGCTCCCGCGAGAGCCGATGATCGCCATCCTTGATCAGCGAAAAGACGAGATCCTCGCTCTCCAAAGCCCCAACCAGTTTAAACCCATGTTCCCACGGCACGTCCGGGTCCTGCATACCTTGCAGGATCCGGATCGGCATTCCGAGCGCTATTGGGTCGTCGAGCAGTCCCCATTGCCTACCATCTTCTATCAGGTCGCGAGTAATCGGATACGGATCGCCATACTCAGAAGGCCGGAGCGTCTGCCCGGTCTCCATGATCTCCGCCTGCTGTTCAGGCGTGAATTCCGGCCACATCAGCTTTTGCGTAAAGTCCGGCGCTGGCGCAATCAGCACCATGGCGGCCACGCGGTCTTTCAGGGCGAGCGCCGATAAAAGCGCCATCCAGCCCCCCATGCTCGAGCCCACGAGCAGCAATGGCCCCGTCGTTAGCCCTTCAATCGCGGCAAGCGCATCCTCGCGCCAAGCGGAAATCGTGCCCTCTTCGAACGCGCCACCAGACAGGCCATGGCCGGAATAATCGAACGCCAAAAAGCCATGTCCCTGCGTTTTTGCCCAGGCTTCGAGCACGGTCACTTTCGAGCCGCTCATGTCGGATTTGAAGCCAGACAGCCAAACGAAGGTCAGTCCTGAGCGCGGCGCGGTATAGCGATAGGCCAATCGCCGCCCTTGTGGGGATACAAAGTCTTGGTGCTCCATGCCGCGCCTCCTTTGTGCATCTACTGCAACTGCTCGTCGCAGCTGGCAACTTCTTCATTCCAATCAGCGACCAAATCAGTCAAACTTCGGCCATGAGCGAATCAGCGTGGCCCGACCTTTCCGGTAAAACCATCCTACAGGTCATCCCTGACCTGGCGGCGGGCGGGGCCGAACGCACGACAGTCGAAATGGCGGAGGCGATTACCGGCGCTGGCGGGCGAGCCTTGGTTGCCACCAGCGGCGGGCGGCTAGAGAAAGCGCTGAAGACAGCCGGTGGCGAGTTGATTCACTTAAATGCTGCCAGCAAAAACCCCCTGATCATTCGTAAGAACACGCGTTTGATCGAAGCCCTGATCTCGGAACACGGGGTTGACCTCATCCATGCTCGATCGCGAGCGCCGGGCTGGAGCGCCTATGTCGCAGCACAACGCACGCAGACGCCCTTTGTGACGACCTATCACGGCGCATATAGCGGCCGCTCTGGGCTTAAGAAGCGTTATAACTCCGTCATGGCGCGAGGCGACCTGGTCATCGCGAATTCGGAATGGACCGCGGCGCACATCATGGATGTGCACGAAATCCCGCGAGAGAAAATTACTACGATCCCCCGCGGTGTGGATTTAAAGGCCTTCGATCCGGAAAACATCTCCCCCAACCGGATTGAAGATGTTCGGATGTCGTGGGGCGTTCCGAAAGACGAGCCCCGTCTTCGCCTCGTCCTGCCAGGACGCCTGACCAGCTGGAAAGGACAGGCCCTCGCCATCGATGCTGTGGGCGCGCTGGACGGCAATGAACGCGCGATGCTGCATTTGATCCTCACTGGCGACGCACAAGGCCGAGACAAATACGTCACCGAGCTCGAAGACAAAATCATCGCACATAAACTCGGCGGCACGGTTTCGCTTGCGGGGCACACAATCGATATGCCAGCCGCCTATGCGCTCGCCGACATTGTCCTTGCCCCGTCGACACGTCCCGAGGCCTTTGGCCGAGTGGCGGCGGAGGCTTCCGCGATGGGCAAACCTGTCATCGTCGCAGATCATGGTGGCCAGCGAGAAACCGTAATCGAAGGCGAAACCGGCACGCGTGCAGAGCCTGGCTCAGTCACCGCCCTGACAGCGTGCATTCGGACCCTGATCCATTTGCGCCCAGAGGCGCGCGCGGCTATGGGGGCGGCAGGTCAGGCTCATATTCGCGAAAATTACAGCAAAAAGCAGCTACAAACAGCGACCTTAAATGTTTATGCGCGCTTGCTGCTTAACAAAGCTTGAGTTGAAAAATGCCGCGATTAAGGGCATATTGTATACGCAAACACTGGCAACCATAGGAGATTAGCCATAGCCCGCAGACCATACGGCCGCCCTGAGCGCGCCAAACCTACCGGCCCTCGCACCAATCGCGACATTCGCGCCGCACGCGTCCTTCTCATTGACGAGAATGGCGAAAAACAAGGTGAAATGCCCATCGAAGCTGCCTTGGATGCTGCCCGTGAAGCCGGAATGGACCTCGTTGAAGTCTCTCCGAACCAAGAGGTCCCGGCCTGTAAGATCGTTGACTATGGCAAGATGCGCTATGAAGCGCAGAAAAAGAAAGCGGCTGCCAAGAAGAAGCAGAAGACGCAGGAACTGAAAGAGATCAAGTTCCGTCCGAATATCGACAATCACGATTACGAAGTGAAAGCGAAAAAGATCGCGGAATTCTTCGAAAAGGGCGACAAAGTCAAAATCACACTGCGCTTCCGCGGCCGTGAAATGGCGCACCAACATCTCGGCATGGAAGTTCTAAAGCGCGTCAAAGAAGAATTTGACGAGCAAATGAAAGTCGAACTCGAGCCGAAGCTTGAAGGTCGTCAGATGACAATGGTGATGGCGCCGCGCTAAATGCGTAAGGCGCACCGCCGGGGAGCGATCGTCGGTTTAGCCTTAGTTGGCATCTTCGCAGTATTAGCGGTGCCTTGGGTCTCAAATTACCGTGCCTGCAAATCGGGCGACGCACCTTTGCTAACCGCGTCATTCTGCCAATGCGTGGCTGTGAGAGCCTATCACACGCCGTTGATTACATCGGAATCCGAACGATCTGAATCATATCGCCGCGCGGGGTTATCTTGCACAGCAGATCATGTGCGATGGCGCAACGGCGAATAGCCTGAAGACTCAGCTTGATTTCCCACTTCTTTTGCGCTTAAACCCGCCCTTCCGCAGCGGCCGGGCCGAAAACGGCATGCCTGGTTGCTCTAAATGACTAACTTAAGAGCCTCGTGCTCGACAGGAGATCGAAATGCCAAAGATGAAGACCAAAAAGGCCGCTGCAAAGCGGTTCAAGATCACGGCTTCCGGAAAACTGAAGCATGGCGTCGCTGGTAAGCGTCACCGTCTGATCAGCCATAATGGGAAATATATTCGCCAAAATCGCGGCACTGAAGTTGTTGCGAAGGCCGATACCCAGCGTGTCATCAAAAAGTTTCTGCCGAACGGCCTGAAATAAGATCTGAACCGAATTTGTAGGAAGGAGCCTCTGATATGGCCCGTTCACGGAATAAAGTGCCCGCTAAGGCACGTCACAAGAAAATCCTTAAAGCCGCAAAAGGCTATCGCGGCGCGCGGTCGAAACAGTTCCGCACCGCCACAGCTGCTGTCTGGAAAGCCGGTCAGTACGCCTATGTCGGCCGTAAAGTTAAGAAGCGCAGCTTCCGCAGCCTGTGGATCCAGCGGATCAACGCGGCTGTTCGCGAGCATGATGAGAACATGACCTGTAGCCGCTTCATTGGCGGTCTTGGCAAAGCCGGGATCGAGATGGACCGCAAAGTCATGTCTGATCTGGCGATCAAAGAACCTGCCGCTTTTGGCGCCTTGGTGGAGAAAGCCAAGGCAGCCCTGGCTTAAAAGCCGGTTCACACCTTAGCATTTCTCCGCTAATCCGACCGCTTCAAGCGGGGTCGGAATGGCCCCGTTTGTCTTCAACAGACCAACGGGGCTTTTCATGTCCGACATTCAAACCATCGAATCTGAAGCGCTTAAAGCGATTGACGGCGCTAGCGACTTGCAAGCGCTGGATGCGGTCCGCGTTGCCGAGCTTGGCAAGAAAGGCCGCGTCTCTGGCCTAATGAAGACGCTGGGCCAAATGAGCCCAGAAGAACGCCAAGACATGGGCCCGAAGCTCAATGCCTTGAAAAACCGTGTCGCCGATGCCGTCGAAGCGCGCAAAACCGTGCTTGAAGATGCCGCGCTGGAAGCGCAGCTGGCAACTGAAAAGCTCGACATGACGCTGCCACCAAAGCCGGAACATGTCGGCGCGCTGCACCCAGTCATGCAAGTGTTTGAAGAAGTCGCGGCGATCTTTGGCGATATGGGCTTCGCCGTCGCTGAAGGCCCAGACATTGAAGATGACTGGCACAATTTCACCGCGCTCAACTTCCCTGAAGGCCACCCAGCGCGCGAGACCCACGATACGTTCTTCATGGCAACGCCAGAAGGCGGCGACGCGAAAGTCCTGCGCACACATACCTCGCCGGTCCAGATCCGCACCATGATGAGCCAGAAGCCGCCGATCCGCGTGCTGGCGCCTGGCCGGGTCTATCGCAATGATTGGGACGCCACACACACGCCAATGTTCCACCAAGTCGAAGGCTTGGTGATCGAAAAAGGCATTCATATGGGGCACCTCAAAGGCTGCCTGATCGATTTTGTGAAAGCCTTTTTTGAAGTCGACGATGTCGAAGCGCGCTTCCGCCCTCACTTCTTCCCGTTCACCGAGCCGAGCGCTGAGATGGACGTGAAATACACGAAGAATGGCGAGACAATTGAAATCGGCGCGGGCGACCGTTGGATGGAAATCCTCGGCTCTGGCATGGTGCATCCGAACGTGCTGCGCAATTGCGGTATCGATCCGGATGAGTATCAGGGCTTCGCCTTTGGCATGGGGATCGATCGCCTGGCCATGCTGAAATATGGCATGCCGGACCTCCGTCCCTATTTCGAAGCCGACGCCGCTTGGACCCGCCATTATGGGTTCAAACCTTGGCTCACGCCGAGCGTCAGCGGTGGCCTCAGCTAGTGGGCGACAGCCCAACATATGAAGGTCTGAAGACCTTTAAGTTTGGCGATAGCGCTGAACTGGCGGACCGTTTGGCCGCCTTGGTGGTGGCTGGCGTAAAAACAGGCACCTGTTCAGCGGCCGTCCATGGCCCCGACGCCGAGATCGGCGAGCGTCAGATCTGCCTCAATGGCGCCGGAACCCCCGTCTGCGAAATCGAAACTGTGTCGATGCAAACGCTGCCATTCTCTTCCGTCACGCCAGAAATGGCGGCGCTCGAAGGCGAAGGCGACCTCTCATACCGCTTCTGGCGCGAGGCGCATGAAGCCTATTATCGGCGCGAAGGCACTTGGACGCCGGACATGGACGTGATCTTCGAGACCTTCCGGGTCACGCGCATTCTAGATGACGCCTTCGCAAAAGCCGCACCTGCAGCCTTGAAAGCGGAACGCGATGAAGCTTTTGCCAAGGGGTTTGCGGCTCTGGGAGCGGATCATGGGTAACGGAAACAAGGTCGAATTCCTCGTCGCCATCTGCGCGTTGATCACGTCTGCCATGGCAGTTTATATGGCCTGGGACCAAGGCAGTGTCATGCGCGCGCAGCAACATGGCGCGGTCTACCCAGTGCTCCAAGTTGATGGCTATGTCAGCAACCGCGTCGACGTGACAGCAGTCGGGATCAAAATCACTAATAGCGGCGTTGGGCCCGCTTTGATCGAGTCGGCGGACTTCTTTGTCGGTGAGGAAAAGATCCAGTCTTTTCGCGGTGATCAGATTGAGCTCCCGGATGGGTTTGAGCTCTCCTGGTCAGCGGTTGTCGGACGGGCCCTCGCACCGGGCGAAAGCGTCGCCCCCATCGATATGATTTGGCCGGTTGGCGCTCTGACCACAGAAGATATTCATCAGATTAGCGAAGACGCGCAGACCTGGCGTTTAGAAATCTGCTATTGCTCAGTGTTTGAGCGCTGCTGGATCACCCAAAAAATTGGTCGCTCGCGAGCCGAACCCGTCAAGGCATGCGTGCCCCAACAGGACGATCTGTTTGAACAGATCGGCCTCGACAATTTGCAATCCGAATTAGACGCCATACCAGCCCAAGAGGCATCCGAATGAAATTCCCCCTTTCCTGGTTAAAAGACTATCTCGACACATCTGCATCCCTGGATGAGATCTTGGCTTTCATGCTGAAAGCTGGCCTCGAGGTGGAAGACGTCACCAATCCGGCTGAAGACTTGAAAGCTTTCACCGTCTGCAAGGTGAAAGCAGCTGAACCACACCCCGATGCGGATAAGCTTCGTGTCTGTACCGTCGACACGGTCGATGGCGAAAAGCAAATTGTTTGCGGCGCGCCAAATGCCCGGGCCGGAATGACCGCGATTTATGCCCCACTCGGCGCCTATATTCCTGGGCTTGATTTCAGCCTTGATAAGAAGCCGCGCAAAATCCGCGGTGTCGAAAGCTCTGGCATGATGTGCTCCACCAAAGAGCTGAATGCAGGCGAAGATCATGATGGGATCGCTGATCTCGATGACGCGATCAAACTCGGCACCCCCGCGGCAGAAGCGCTAGGGCTCAACGATCCTGTGATCGATTTCGAAGTGACCCCGAACCGTCCCGACTGGCTTGGCGTGAAAGGGATCGCGCGCGACCTCGCAGCGGCGGGCGCCGGAACATTCATCGACGACCCTGTTCGCAAAGTGAACGGGTCTTATGCCTGCCCGGTCACAATCAAGCTCGAAGATCCGCATGCCTGCCCAGTTTTCGCCGGGGCGCTAATCAGAGGTGTCAAAAACGGCCCCTCTCCGGACTGGCTGCAGGCGCGTCTTCTCGCGGTTGGCATCACCCCAAAATCGCTCCTCGTTGACGTCACCAATTACATCTCGCTCGATCGCGCCCGACCCTTGCATGCTTATGACGCTGCGAAGCTCACCGGGTCGATCTGCGCGCGTCTGGGCAAGGATAGCGAACATTGCGAGGCACTAGATGGCAAAACCTATCAAGTAAATTCAGAGATGTGCGTCATCGCTGACGATAGCGGCGTCATCGGCCTTGGCGGCGTGATGGGCGGTGAGAGCACGGCTGTAACGGATGACACCACAGACGTGTTCATCGAAAGCGCCTGGTTTGATCCGCTGCGAACCGCGCGAACCGGCCGCACGACGGGCATCATCTCAGACGCCAGATACCGCTTTGAGCGCGGCGTTGATCCAATGTCATGCGTGGAAGGCGTTCACCTGGCGCTTCGCTTGATCACAGAATATGGCGGCGGCGCAGCCTCGAAGATTTCGGTTGCCGGCGAAGCCCCGCGCCGAACTGACCCCGTCGAATTCTTCAAAGGCGATGTGGCCCGCTTAACCGGGCTTGAGATCAAACCCGCCATGATGAAAAAGATGATCAAGTCCCTCGGCTTCAGCATTGAAGACACTGGAGAAACTTGGCTTTTGACCGTGCCGAGTTGGCGATTTGATGTCGATCAAAGCGCTGATCTGGTCGAGGAAATTGCGCGCCTGGAAGGCTTCGACGCTTTGCCCACAGAATCGCTACCGGCCCTGGCAGGTGGCAAGCGGGTCGTAACCACACCGATCCAAGATCGCGTCCGAACGGCACGCCGCACGCTCGCCTCGCGCGGTTTCCTAGAAACCGTCACCTGGAGCTTCATGCCGAAGGGCTTCTCAGAGCTGTTCGGCGGCGGCGACGACGCCCTGACCGTGGCCAATCCCGTTGCCAGCGAGCTAAACCAAATGCGCCCAAGCATTTTGGGCAACCTGGCTTTGGCTGTGCAGCGCGGCGCCGATTATGGTGAGCGCGATCTGCGACTGTTCGAGGCTGGACCGATTTATTTAGGTGATGGCCCGAAAGACCAGCGCTCTGTGGTTGCTGGCCTTGTCCGCCCGGTCAAAGCTCGTCATTGGAACGCCGCCGAGGATTATGATGTTTATGCCGCTAAAGCAGACCTCTTCGCGATCTTGGAAGCCATCGGTCAGCCCCCTGCCCGTTTCCAAGTTGGCGATGTGCGCCAGCCGCATTGGCATCCAGGACAAGCGGCCAGCCTGAAACTCGGCCCGAAAGTGACAGTCGCCCATTTCGGCGCCTTACATCCGCGGGTGTTGAAAGCGTTGAAAGTTGATGGCCCGATCTATGCGTTTGAACTCAACCTCAATGCGCTGCCTCAAATGAAGGCGAAGACGACGAAGACCAAACCGGTGCTCAACAAAGCCGATCTCACGCCAGTCCGCCGCGATTTTGCGTTCGTGGTTAGCGAAGATACGGCATCCGGTGCGATCATCAAAGCAGCGCAAGGCGCAGATAAAGCGCTTATTTCAGCCGTTGACGTGTTCGATGTCTATCAAGGCCAAGGCATTGAGCCTGGTCAGAAATCAATTGCAATCGAGGTCACGTTGCAACCGCGAGGTGAAACACTCAAAGACCAGGACATCGAAGCGATTTCTGAGAAAATCGTCGCCGCAGTCGCCAAATCAACTGGCGGCGTGCTACGAGGATAGAGGCACAACGGAGAAGGACGAGCATGGTCACGCAACACGTCGTCACAGGCGTCGGCCTTCGCAGCAAACTGTATAGCCAATTGGAACCGGACGCTCGTCAGAGCACCGGCCTTTCCGTGCTCAACAGTTTTATCATTGCGCTGGTTCTCATCAGCTTTTTGGCGCTGGCGCTGGAAACTGAACAAACGATCGGGCCTGCCTGGCGGCAGGCCATTGATTATCTGAACCTCTTCATTGTCGCGATTTTTGCGGTCGAATATGCCGTGCGGCTTTGGGTGGCAGGCGAAGACCCAAGGTATCGCGGGGTCCGTGGCCGAATGCGCTATATGCTGACCCCATACGCGATTACCGACCTAATCGCGTTTCTGCCCGAGCTTTTGTGGATTGTCTTCACACCAGCTGGGGTTGGCGATGATGTCTTGATCGTCCTAAGAGTCTTGCGCTTGGCGCGCCTCGTCAAACTTGCCCGCTTTGTACCCGCTTTTGACGTCCTTGGCGCGACGGTTGCACGCGCTGGCACGCAGCTTTTGACCACGCTCGCAATGGCATTGGCGCTGGTCTACGTCTCGGCGGTTGCGCTCTATTTCATTGAAGGTGTGGGCGGACAACAGCAAGAAGGCTTCTCGTCTATTCCGCGCGCGCTTTGGTGGGCCATCGTCACACTCACCACAGTTGGCTACGGCGATGTTTATCCGGTTACGGCGTTGGGACGAGTGTTCGCCGCGATTATCTCGCTTGCCGGGATTGGTGTGGTTGCCCTCCCTGCAGGTGTGTTTGCTAGCGCATTCTCCGATGAGCTTCGCGAACGCGAGATCAAGAAATTGCAAGAGCGCGTGGACGAGGTTGAGTCCGAAGTCGACGAGCTTGAGAGCGAAGTTGAAGAGCTCGAAGCCGAGCGCGACCAGTCTCAAGTCTAGCGAAAAGACGCTTTAAGACGCGATCTGAAGCTTCGGCTCGGCGTCTTTCACAAGTTGCGGACGTCCTAGCCAATAGCCTTGAATGTGATCGGCACCGAGCACCGCAACACGCGCCGCAAATTTCTGGGTTTCGATCCCTTCCACACAAGACTCCAAACCAAGTTGCTTTGCCAAGCGGATCGCCGCCAGAAGGATACTCTTACTCTGTGCGCTTTGATCGGATTTGCGGACAAAACTCTGGTCGATTTTAAGCTTATCGAGCGGCAATGTGTCGAGCATCGACAAAGAAGAATAGCCGGTGCCAAAATCATCGAGCGCGATAGACATGCCTAAGCTGCGTGCCTGCTCCAAGATTGCGACATTGCGTTCGACATTGCGGAACGCAACCTCTTCGGTGATCTCGATGGTGATCGCGCTTGGCCCGACATTGTGGCGCTCCAGTACGCTCAGCAGCGTATCTAAAAAATCAGAGGCCAGCAGCTGCGCCGGAGATACATTGATCGCGAGTCTTAGCTCCCGCAAATCCAAATGCGCGAGCGCTTCATCAAGCGTGACCCAAAGGATTTCATTTAGCAGGCCGAGCTTCTCGGCGATCGGGATAAAGTCTTTTGGGCTCGGATCACGCTCAAATCCGCTATCGGTCCAGCGTGTCAGCAGTTCGTAGGCAACGATCTCGCGTGATTTTGCGTCCGCGATTGGCTGGATCGCCGCTTTGATTTGACCGTTTTGGATCGCGGATTTCAATTCCACTTCGAGGGTCGATGTCGCCAGCGCTGCATTGTCGATCCGCGGGTTGAAAATCGCCCAGTCTAAACGGCTGCCTTTGGCGCGCCGCATCGCCGTATCCGCCGATCTCAATAGGCCAGATAAAGACTGGCGCCGCGGATTACCTTCCGCATATCCAATCGATGCGCCAATCGTGATCAGTCCCGATTCCCATCGAATGTCAGAAACGATCATCCGGTGCAGATTAGACAACACATCGTCGATCGATTCAGCAGCAGCCTCCGGCGTTAAAAGAACCGCAAACTCGTCCCCGCCTAGGCGTGCAGCGGCTGCGACGAAGGGCACAGATCGGATACGGTCGGAGACAGTGCACAGAATCTGATCGCCGACGGAATGGCCATATTGATCATTCAGGGGTTTGAAATGATCCAGATCTACAAACGCAATCTGGATTGAACCATGCGCCGACCAAAGGCCTCGCAACTCGTCCATAAAGGCGCGGCGATTCATCAATCCCGTTAGACCATCCGTGGACGCCAGGGACTCTTTTTCGGAGATCAGCTCTAGCATCCGGCGGTCAGTCCGCGCCCGCGCAAAAGAAACGATACCGAGAGCAATGAACGAAAAACCAGAGGAGGCGGCCATCAACAAGGCATAAGCGTTTTGGTCGCTTGGCAACCAATTCGGCCCAATGTCCAATATGGCGAATTCACAAGTATAAAAATACACGCAGGCCGCTTGAACGGGCGCCATTGCAACTAGCAATTTATGATGCAGCGTGATGACCAGGAATAATGGAACAAAAAGCACCAAAGGAAAATCAAATGGTGCTGAATGATCGGTTACCGCTTCAATAAATGTGCCGACCCAGAACACTGCGAAAATGGCCAGCAATCCGGCTGTGAAAGCCTGTCTGATCCGATATCGGCGATACGCGCAGACGGTCATTGTCGTGAGCAGCACGGCGTAAATCGCCACTTCGCTAAACATCATAATGTTCGCGGCGCCTGAAAAAATATAGACGGCGCAAACGAAGAAGTTGATGAAAAGGCCCAAACCGCCCGTGCACAGCGCGATCAAACGAAGACGATCGGATACGCCCTGTTCCGCGTCGGTCTTATGTTCGTGTCCCACCTTCATGCGAGCACAGTACAAGACTAAGGTGAAAATCTATTTTTAGTTGAATTCCTAAATAAAACCGCACTGGTAGGCATTCATTAAGACAATGAGCCCTTAAAAAACCTGCCATTCGTGAGATCGCACGTAAGCCGATCCGTTAGCTATAATCGGCAATCCGGCTCAGCAAACGCCCGCGAAACTCAAAGAAGCTTGCGCCGCGGATCTTAACGGTCTCACCGGCCTTCACGCCATTTGGCAGGTCCACTGCGGCTTTACCCTCAAACTCAATCTCAGCGGCCGCCTTGCCTTCGCCGATAATGATGCTGATCAGGCGCTGGCGGCGATAGGAAAACGCATTGCCTGAGAGACGCGCAACTTCGCCCATCTGTTCCCGGCCTTCCAATCGCATCGATTGGCTCGCGTTCGAGATATTCTCGAAGATCACATCTTCGGTGACGCAATCGAGCATGCCCTCGATATCGCGGTCATTATAGCTCTGGATGTATCGATTGATGATGTCTTCGTGCATTGCCGCCACCTCTTTGCCACTAAATCGTGTTTAACAGATTCTTTTCAACAGGTCCGTTTAGTTGCACTGCAATAAAACCCGTGACATAGGGGCGGACGAATTTCTTGAAGGAGACGAGCAAATGGCTTTGCGCGTGGCAGTTGTAGGTGCAACCGGTAATGTTGGGCGAGAGCTCTTTAACATTATGGATGAGCGCAACTTCCCGGCCGATAAGGTCCATGCGGTTGCGTCTCGGCGTTCAGTTGGTCGTAAGTGTTCTTATGGCGATAAGACCCTGTTATGTGAGGATTTAGAGTCCTTCGATTTCAGCCAAGTCGACATGGTCCTGATGTCTGCGGGCGGTAGCGTCTCCAAAGAGTGGGCCCCTAAAATCGCTGCAGCAGGCGCGATCGTGATCGACAATTCGAGTGCTTGGCGGATGGATCCAGATGTGCCGCTCGTCGTCCCTGAAGTGAATGGTGAGGCCGTCCTCGGCTATGGCACGAAAAATATTATCGCCAATCCAAATTGCTCCACCGCGCAATTGGTCGTTGCCCTGAAACCGCTTCATCAAGCCGCCGGTATTAAGCGCGTCGTCGTCTCAACCTACCAATCCGCTTCTGGCGCAGGCAAAGCCGGAATGGATGAGCTTTGGACACAGACCAAAGGCATGTTCGTCAATGATTCGCCGACCCCGGACGTGTTCTCCAAGCAGATTGCTTTCAATGTCATCCCTCAAATCGACGTGCCAATGGAAGACGGCTCGTTCAAAGAGGAATGGAAAATGCGCATGGAGACAAAGAAAATCGTCGACGAGTCTATCGAACTGGTCGCCACATGTGTGCGTGTGCCCGTCTTTGTCGGGCACTCTGAGGCCGTCAATGTCGAGCTGGAAGATCCGCTAAGTGTCGAAGATGCCCGCGAGTTGTTCCGCAATGCAGACGGTGTTCAATTGATCGACAATATCGAAGAAGACCAATTCATCACGCCCGTCGATTGCGTCGGCGAATGGGCGAGCTATGTCAGCCGTGTCCGCAAAGACCCAACGGTTGAGAATGGGATCATCTTCTGGAACGTCTCTGACAATCTCCGCAAAGGTGCCGCGCTCAACGCGGTCCAGATTGGCGAAGAATTGATCAAACGTGGCGTGCTCGCCCCGGAAGCCGTCCCCGCTTAGTCGCGCCATAGATGAAACGCCTGCTCTTTGTTTGCTTAGGCAATATCTGCCGGTCGCCAGCCGCAGACGGGATCGCTCGCGCGATGGCCGCCGAGCGCGGCCTTGACTGGCAGATCGATAGCGCCGGCACAGGTGGGTGGCATATCGGGAACCCGCCGGATCCGCGCATGATCGCCGCCGCCGCTGCCCGCGGCATAGATGTATCGCTCCTCCGCGCCCGCCAAGCGGAGCCCGACGATTTCAGACGGTTCGATCATGTGTTTGCAATGGATCGAAGCAATTTGGCCGATCTGCAAGCGATACAGCCCGATGGCCTGCCGGCGAGCTTAGACCTATTCCTCGGCGATGAGGACGTTCCAGATCCTTATTATGGCGGCGATGATGGGTTTGATCAGGTTCTGGACCTGATTACCACGCGGATGAAAACGCTGTTCGACGGGCTCGATCAAGCCTGATGTAAAAACCCCGAAAAGCTCCGCTTTTTCCCCTTGCGCGCCCCCCTGTTTTGCGGTTTATGGCGGCTTCGGTCGCGAGATAGCGTCCGACATACCCATTAGGACGCGGGCGTAGCTCAGGGGTAGAGCACAACCTTGCCAAGGTTGGGGTCGTGAGTTCGAATCTCATCGCCCGCTCCAAAACAGCTTAAAATACAAACTACAACACCCTGTTTACACAGGATTTTTTAAGTTCTTTGATCAGAAAGATCTCTTTGTAGCCCAATTTGGGCTACAATTAGGATACAAATTGGGCTACAACTATCCCATGTCTGACACGCTTGTTACAGAAAAATACCTGAAACGCAGGAATGGCTGGTTTTATTATTATCGGCGTGTTCCGACTGCCCTTTTACCCTTCTATTCCGGAAAATTCATACGCGTCGCGCTAGACACAAAATCACTCGAAGTTGCTAAAGTGCGACGAGACGAATTGGCTGAAGCCGACGATGACTATTGGGCCGAACTCAAACTGTCTCTAAAGCTCGAAAAGCTCGGCGAACGTATGGACACCAAACATGCCCGTTCCCGATATGAGATCGCAAAAGCACGCGCCCTGGCAGCGGGCTTCAGGTTCCGCCCGATGGACCAGTTGGCCGATCCCTCCCAAATCGAGGACATCGTCAAAAGGGTCCTGGCTGTAGATCAAAATCAAACCTCAGACGGACGCCTTAACCCAGTCATGGTTGATGCTGTGCTTGGCGGTGTTGACGAACCGGCTGTAAGTGTCAGCGAAGCGATGAAGATCTATCAAAACGAGATCATGATATCGAATCTTCGCGGTAAATCACCGGCACAACTCAAGCTCTGGCGGCAGACGAAAGATCGTTCACTCAACTATTTTATCGAAATTATCGGCGATGTTCCAATCGGTGAAATAAGCCGAGACGATGCGCGCGCTTACTTTAAATGGTGGAACGATCAAGTCGTCCCACTCGATCCCGATCAGAAACCGAAATCACCCAAAACCGCGAATAAGCATTTCGGCGACATGCGAGACCTCTATCACAAGTACTTCACATTCGTCGGAGAAGAGGATCGCCAAAATCCGTTTCGCAATTTGAGCTTCAGAACGAAGAAGTCACAACAGAAGAAGCGTCTTCCATTCAGCCAAAAATGGGTTCGCGAAAAATTCCTCGCGACCGGCGCTTTGGACGGATTGAGTCCCGAGGTGTTTCTCATAACGTGCATGGCGATTGAGACCGGTTGCCGTCCAGGCGAACTGATCAACCTCAGACCGGAAGACATTTGCTTAGAGGCTAAGGTTCCACACCTCAGAATTGCTGAACGTGATGATCGACAACAAAAAACCGATACCGGATCTATTCGTGAAATCCCGCTTCTCGGCGTTGCGCTTGAGGCGGCGAAACGTGCGCCATCTGGCTTTCCGAAATATCACGACAAGATCAATGCATTCTCTGCGGCGGTGAGCGCTGCGTATGCGAGGCGCAAACTGTTCGAGACGCCCGATCACGTCTTCTACTCATTCCGGCATTCCTTTGAAGATCGCATGAAAGAAGCTGGTCTCGATTTTGAGTTACGCATGCTGATTCTGGGTCATGAAAATAAGCGCCCAGAATATGGAACTGGCGGCTCCATGACCTATCGCGCCAAAGAACTTGGTAAAATCACCCACCCCTTCCCGAGCGATTTCTTTGACGCTTTCGACGCAGTTCACGCATCTTAGTCAAATCGGTTATGGCGAGTGTCTTCTTTATCAGCTCAGCACGTGTCTCGCGGCGTTTTACTTCGCTATCCAGGATTTCAAAAAGCGGGGCATATTTAGGGTCATGCGTCGAAATAATTTCGGCGACGACATCGCGGGCGTGCCTGACATCCTCGTCAGTGACCGGCATCATCCCCACCGCTTATCTGAAAACGATCGGTCGATCCCGGTGCGTCCGATTGCAGCTTTCTGGCAACCTGAAGCAAAAACTGATCATACCGCTTTATCCCGAGAGCCTGAGCCGCATCTCGTGCGCCATCCGGTATCGGCTCCATCCGGGTGAGCCAGTAAAGCACGAACTGACAAAGCGTCTCGAGACAGACTGCGATATCCCGCTCCATTGCACTCTGGCGAATGTCGAACTTATCCAGCCGATCAAGTAAACGCTCTTCCAATCCCAGCTTTGAGTCAGGGCAAAAGTACGCGCGCAACGCTGCTTCAATGATGGCCGTTTTGCTCACGCCGGGGCGCCGTGACTCCTCGTAGAGCAATGCGTGCAGATCGGTTGGAATATGAATGTTGATCCGTGGTTTTGTCATGTTCAATCCATGGGGAAGAAATCGTCATCATCGCTGCGATCCAAAGCGGCGAGCTTTGCGCGCGTATTGGACGGCTCTTCGGCTCCATCCTCGGCATCTCTCTCGCCGCCTTCGTGGGTCGAGCGCTCGATCGCCACGTCAGCGGATCGGTCCGGAAGCTCCAACTGCAATTGTTTGCTCGACGTCTCCGCCGCGGCCGTCAGGTTAAACGCAGGAATGTGTGAAGCGCATTTTGGTATCTGGGCGTTCGTCCGGCTCGAAGCATCCAATACTCGCGAGACGAAGTTTCTGTCTTTGAAATAGCGTAGTTTCTTCGCTCGAACGGGCGGACACCCAGCAACCATGACAATCTCTTCGTCGGGGGCAAGCTGCATGACCTCGCCCTGTGTCACGAGCGGGCGGCTGGTTTCCTGGCGCGAGACCATCATATGCGGTAACCAAGGCGCAAGCCTGTGGCCCGCATAGTTTTTCTGTGATCGAAGCTCTGTCTTTGTGCCGAGGGCTTCTGATACGCGTTTGGCAGTACGCTCATCGTTCGTGGCAAATGCGATCCGGACATGGCAATGGTCGAGAATAGAATTGCTCGGGCCATAGGCTTTTTCAATCTGGTTGAGAGATTGAGCGATCAAAAACGCGCGGATCCCGAAACCCGCCATGTATCCGAGCGACTCTTCAAAAAACTGAAATCGACCAAGGGCTGGGAATTCATCCAACATCAAGAGTAATTGACGTCGCCCGGCACCGGCCAACCGCTCGGTCAGGCGTTTCAGAATTTGATTTAATATCAGACGAATAAGCGGCTTAGTTCGTGAAATGTCAGAGGGTGGGATAACGAAATAAAGGGAGGTCGGCCGCGCAGCATCAACGAGATCATCTACGCACCAATCACCTGCGCCAGTTACGGAGGCAATGATCGGATCGCGATACAGCGTTAAAAAACTCATGGCGGTTGAAAGCACGCCAGAGCGTTCATTCTCCGACTTGTTCAAAAGCTCGCGCGCAACCTGCGCAATCGTATCTTTCACCTCATGCTGCGCATGCTTGGCTTTGAGCATAGCACCAAGCGTCTTTTCAAACGTCCGCGATGGATCGGATAAAAACCTCGCACAGCCGGAAAGGGTTTTGTCGTCTTCAACATAGAGAACATGCAGGATCGCGCCGACCAGCAGTGCACGCGCCGTTTTCTCCCAATGGCTGCTGCGCTCTAGGCTGCCTTCGGGATCCACAAGAATATCCGCAATGTTTTGGACATCGCGAACGACATTCATATCAAGGCGCACTTCGGCGAGAGGATTGTATCCGGGTGACGCAGGATCGGTTGGGTCAAACCGAATGCAGCGCGAGAACTGAGATCGCCATCCAGACGTCAGGTCCCAGTTCTCACCCTTGATGTCGTGAACAATGGTGCTCCCTGTCCAGGACAGCAAAGACGGGATGACAAGCCCCACACCTTTGCCGGACCGCGTCGGCGCAAAAGCGAGAACATGTTCGGGGCCGGTATGGCGAAGGTACTTTCCTTCCCACTGCCCGAGAAAGACCCCATCATTTTTCAATAGACCAGCCTTGCGAACATCACCCTCCTCCGCCCAACGGGCCGATCCATAAGTCGTGACATTGCGTTCGTATCGGCTGCGCCAAACCGATCCGATCACTGCCGCAACGGTGCCGAGCAGCCCGCCGCTTGCCGCAATCATTCCCGCTTTGGTGAAGATCTTCGGCGCGTAAGCCTCGTAGGCGTACCACCATTGGAACAGACGCCAGGGCTTGTAGATTGGCGTATCCAGTGCCACGAACCACGGCACACCCAAGGCAGGCTGATAGTCAAGCTGATAGGCTGCCCACTGGGTCGCGCCCCAGAGCGTTCCGATAATAATGGCGAAGACAATGATGATCTGACCGATCAAAATTTTTGCAGGGGTCATCGCGGGCTCACAGGCATTTCACACATGCGATGCAATCTGCTGAAACGCGGGCACAGAGCCTAGTTGGAGCGCAAGCAAACGCCTGCAAAACGAACTACCGGCTGAGCCCACGTGATCTATCGCGACCCATTGAAAAATTGATACCGGAGCGCGTGCGCTGAATAGACAGATCGCGTCCTCGTAGTTGAGTCAGGTCGCGGCGCCACGGCACCAGGGTGAATTCCTTACCATTACTTAGTAGCGCCATTCTGCCCTGCCCGAGATCCAGGTACCCCTGGTAGCGGCCTCGAAACTGATCACCGGTAGAAAGCGGCTGATAGACCTCTCCTGTCTTCAAAGCATGCGCTTCGGCGGCGGCGTTTAACTCGGCATGCGCCATGGTTTTCATGTCTGGTGATCCGCGAGCCTTCAGAACGAGGTGTCGTTTTTTAATTGCCGCTTCGAGAACCGGCCCCCGATTTTGATTGACGTTATCCAACCAGACAGGACCTCGAGACTCGATCTGATCGGCGATGCTGAGCCAGGACTTCACAGCGATTTGTGGGCCACCGCGGGCGCGTTCGAAAGCAGCAGCTCGTTTCAGATAATCATCTGGAATATCCCAGGTGCCATCCGAATGGCGTTCTACGTGACCGGCGCGGCGCAAGGTTTCGAGCCTTCGCTTATGAGCCTCACGGTAAGCTGCGGTTGAAGCTGGATCATATGAGGCGTGAAGGTCGGCCGAATAAAACCCGCCATTTCTCTCAGCTATTTGGGCGATGGTTCGATCTGCGGGTCGCGGCTCGCCCGCGCGATCCTGAACCTCGATGATGGCACCTTCCGGAAGCGAGCGGTCTTCACCGCCCTGCACGTGCCAATGCCCACCTTCAAAATCGCGAACAATAAGGAAGCGTCGATCGCGTAACTCGTCTTCCGGTCCCGATGTCAAAACCTCGCCCAGCACAGCAGTTTCGAGACTCGTTTTGTCGTTCCAAAACTCAAGAGCGTTCTTTTCGAGTTGCGCGCTATGCTCAGCTGAGAGGGATCGGATGACATCACCGCGTCGGCCCATCGACTTCAAAGTCTCGTCCCAACCCTGTTTCATCCGCCATTGCTGCTGACCGACTGGTTTTGCGAGATGTAGCTTTTGAAGGTGCGCCAGTCGACGCAGGCGCAGATTGCGATCGAAGCGCTCCCGTGTTCCGGACGCGGGCTCAATGACAATTCGGTGATCGCGTTCCAGTTCTGCGAGCTTGCGATCAAGGGTCGTGAATCGGTCGTGCGAGACCTCTGCTTGCTGCGCCCGAATGATCTCCAGGTCTCGACGCGGTCCTAGCGTGCGGGTGGCGAGCTCCTCTGCGCGTTTTCGAAGACCTTGGGTCAGATAGTTTCTCGCGATGATCAAATCGCGTCCTCGACTGTCACGACCTCGGATGACGATATGCGTGTGCGGATGCCCGGTATTGTGATGATCGACCGCGACCCAATCGAGCTTCTGACCGAGATCTGACTCCATTTTCGCCATTAACGCTCTGGTATTGGATTTGAGATCTTCGAACGCGTGCCCGTCCTCCGGCGACACAATGATCCTGAACTGATGGCGGTCCGATTGGCTGTTTTTCAGAAACCGACTGCGATCTATCTGTTCGCCTTCTCGGGTGTAAACATCACCGCCTGCACCATCGCGATCGACACCGTCTCTTTGGAGGTAACTGAGATGCGCTCGAAACGCCCCTGCTCCACTCTTACCACGCGCCCGTGCGATATGAACTTTGACGACCACCCGGCGCATTCGAAAGCGTGGCAATGAAGAGGCGGTAAATTTCACCGCACTGCCCCGGCCAATTCGCGCGCCCGTAAAGCCGGGCTTTCTGGGGCCACGATTCAGCCGCGCTGTCGCACGCGTGATTTTGCTGCGAGCGCTCCGACCGCTCCCACCCCCACGATCGCGGATCCTGCCAAGCCGAGGCGTAAAATCGAACTCCTCGCTCATGTGACCTGCACCACGCATGAGCCCTGCGAATACTGGGCATTCAAACGAACCTTGCACTGCAACACCGTGCAAAGGACACTAAAAAATCGATGTGCAGACAGTATCTTATGCGCCGGTTGGTGCATGAGCTTTAATCTTGCCCTGACTAAACCCGCCCATTCCGTCAAGTCCTGAATCGCTCGTCTGGGTCGCTTATAATCCTGATTCATATAGAGATTCCCTTATTTGGTGTGTTGAATGGCTCTGCGCCACTGACGGTCCATGCACTACTGCGTGCTGAAGCGCTTGGCGGCCTCGCACATGCTTTGGTTCGACAGGAAAGAACGTCCTCGAAGCACTAACAGCGCACTGTTTTAAAGCCGGAAAAATCCGTCTTCTGTGCAGGCAAGATAACGGGATCATCCCTTCCGCGGCCCGTCAGGGTCGCTTCCGCTTATGCGGAATTTCGTATGTTGTATGTCAGGTCATTTGATGTTCCTCGTTCTAAAAAATTTTGTGTTTTGATCAGCCCATCCGTGCTCTCAAACCGTCTCTGGAAGCGATAAAGTCGCTACCATCACGCCACATCCGGTGCAGAATGACAGCCAGTTTTCTGGCAAGAGCAACGCAGGCCCGGCGGTGTCCCAGACGGCGCTGAAGCCCTGTTCCCCAGGCCTTGAGAACCGACCAGCTCCGAACATTTGAGAGCATCGAATTAGCTGCTTCCACGAGCAGCCATCGTGTCTCGGGATCCCCGCATTTCGATACCCGGCTGTTAAAATCAACACTGCCGGACTGATAACGTTTTGGTGTCAATCCGAGATGCGCGCCAACTGTCTTTGAGCGCCTGAAGCGTGCTGGATCATCAATGCAGGATTTGTAGGAGAGTGCGGTTACAGGCCCCACGCCCGGCACTGTCATGAACCGCCTGCAGACCTCATCATTCCTGGCAATATCAAGCAGTAATTTGTGGCACTTCTGGAACTCTTCAAACAGCGCCGCGCGGGCCTTGAGCATACTGTCTGCCAGCGCCCGAAGCATCGGATCAGCATCGGCCAGTAAGGCACGCAAGTCTTCTTCGAACCGCCCGCGTGTTGTTCTGTTGAGCTTTACGCCGAAGACTTTGAGTGTGCCGCGAATAGCGTTCTCTACATCCAGAAACTTGCGCTTAAGCAGCCTGCGATTACCGAGCAGGACACGCATCCGGTGGCTTTCATCGCTTTTGACGTGAACTTGCCGGAACCAGCCGGTTCGCATCATCTGAGCGAGACCGCGCGCATCATTGCGGTCGGTCTTGTTGCGCATGGCCGCCAGTGCGCCAGCCATATGACGGGCTTCCACGATGATCGCTGGAAAGCCCTTAGCTGTCAGCTCATTACTGAGCCAGGGCGACAATGAACTGGCTTCAAATCCGACACGTTTCAACTTATGCCCATAGTGTGAGAGGACCAATGCAATAGGTTCCGGCTCAGTCGGAACACGGACCTCTTTGAGTGTTTTTCCATCCGCATTGACGATGCAAATATGCGTCTCTTCCAGCGATATATCCAAACCTGCAAAAACGATCATAACAGTTCTCCTTCTCGAAAACCGCCACAATAGCGCATACTGAAATGACCGGACTCGCGGCCGCGTGCAGGCGGGTTTAAATGAGCACTACCGGGTTCGCCCCTCAATTCCTGTCGTTTCCTGGCATCGCTTTGCATACGCTTGCACCGCTTCACCGCGGGACTTCAAAGAGGAGGACGGCAATGCCGTCCACGTCTTTCCGTTTTGTGACCCCAAAATAGCGTCCATCGAGCGATTTTGGATGTACGTTCAGTAGGAAGATTTCGTCTTCTGAGAGCATGCGACAGCCGCTCCAGACCGGTAAATCTCGCTGTAAATCGTCATGCTTAAGCGCTATAGCGCGGACCTCACCATTGATGAGAATGATCTCATTTTCACGGCATATTTTATCGCCTGGGAGTCCTGCTATCGCTTTTAAGAGAGGCCAGTCTTTGCCAACAAATCCGTTTTTTTGAGCCCACATGCTGGCATCGCTTTTGGGTGAAAGGACGGCCCAACGGTCATGCGTAATAGGGCCGTCTTTCACCCAATAAAGACCGATCGGCGCACTCGCAGTCCGGTTCCAGATCAAGCGCTTTTGATAGCCAAAGAACGGTGCGAGGACGAGCGCAGCAATCGCGATCGAGCCCACACCCAAACTCTGCCATTTCATGAGTCTTTTCGAATGCGCTGCGACGTCGAGGCATAGCTGTTTCGCTCTGACCAGCGGATGAGTTCAGGCTTTGGATAAAAGACCCGGGCGCCATGTTTGCGGTAGATGGGCCCTCGTCCTTCGCAGCGATAATGATCCAGCGTGGACCGAGTAAGGCGTAAGAATTTCGCGGCTTCCTGTACGGTCAGAAGCTCTGGCCAATCGCGAGACTCTGATTTTGGGTTTGTGGTTTCAGACATGATGGTTCTCCCTGTTTCGTCTTGGTGTCGATGGGAGAAAGTTGCGCGATTATGCGGGGAGTCGGGAGCGGAAAAATGAAGTGGATAGGTTTTTCCCCTGCTCGCTTAACCAAACACAACAACGTGAAAAACCGCGCCGAGAATGATCTCGGCGCGGCTCAGATTCAGCGATGTGTTTCGCTTAGTCGCGCGGGTTCCAGAGGATCACATGACGCCCTTTCTTACCTCTGACCGGGGCGAGGTTTGCATAGATCCGGCGCGGTCCAATCTGTGGGTCAGCCAGGGTAAGCGATACATATTCGCGGCCAGATGCTTTGGCTTTTCTGAGCCATCCTCCGCCGATTTCTGTGGTCGTTTCACCTGCGAAGATGCGATAATCGGGCTGTCCGTCAGTGGTCTTTTCCTCATTCTTCGCGATGCGGATGGAAGCTGACAGATTCATCATGGCGAGCATACCTTCAAACCCGGTTTTCGTTTCGCTGACATAACCAAGTGCGTTTGCCATTTTAAGTCTCCTTTTCGTTTCTTTGGCGTGTCTTCGGAAAAGCTTCATGCCCCGTCGACGCCGGACCTAAAGGCCGCTCAAATCGCCTTCTGAACCCATCGGGGCGCAGCGTCAGCGCAGCACGCGGGAGAACGGGAATTTTGCTGCGCGAGGAGGCGCGCCAGCGCCGGGGAAAATTCCTGCTTGGACCCGTTTCAGAATGCGGTTTCAGCGGCCAGGTCCTCCAGGCAAGAGACGGGTCTCGAGGCTAAAAAGCACGCTTAAGTGACGAAGGAAGACGGAGGCAAAGGATCGAGGCAGTCAACGCAAGACGAGCCGGACACAAAGTCCAGCTCGCTTCATTTAATCTGCATGGTCGCTACGATGCGCCAGCATTGATGGCGTCGAACAGTCGGCTAACACGCTTCCACGCATCAGCAGGGGGAGAAGGCGCATCTGCAACATATCGGCGGGGTGGCACCGACATCCAACCGGGTCGCCAGTCAGAATTTGGGTCGCAGCCGGTCCCATCAATTCGGATCGCGATGAGCTGTTTTTGAACCTTCGCGGTGTCAGTGCGGCATTTATCGGCAAGCGCTTTGGAGCCGATATGTTCGACCATGGCATTGATCGCGCGCTTGTCTCGGACCAAGGTCCAGAAGGCCTCGTCGGGTTGCCAATATGTAGATGGATCAGCCTCGCAAACATGCAGAACGGCTTCGACAACACTGCCGCCCGCTTCGAGGGTTTCAGACATGACATAGGCCACTATATCGAGCACGTCTTCGTCGCTCATCTGGAGCAAGGCGGCAAATATTTCGACCAGACGATAGCTATCAGAATTGCGGCGCGCTCGTTTAACTGCACCCTTGTCTTTGAATAGGGAGTCGACCTTTTCTCCAGCCGTTTGCGTCTCGCCAGTCGCCTTGCTCGCTTCCACGCTGGATCGCGTTTCGGGTTTTCGCGTTCGGCACTCATGGGCGCGAACGTCCCAAAGCGCGCTGCCCGTCATCGCATGGGCAATCATCAATCGAAGCGCGATGGCGGGGCGTTTCAGCAAGCTCGCTTGCGCGACGCCATGGCGATGAAGCAGTACATACTCAGCCAGCGGTGCGCTCATTTCTGGTTTAATCGCTCCCGTAGTGCCGGGTTCATCGCTAGAACATTTCTCCCGGCGCCGGGCCTCGGCTTGCGTGAGATACCCCTCATGAAATGTAACGGTTCCATCGTGGCGAATTTCGACAAAGACTTTCCCGCCCGCTTCCATCGCCGTCTGCACATGCTCCCATCTCTGGAAATACTGTCCGCGTTCAAGACAGATCACATCGCGCCATCCAGCATTTTTGAACGCATCGACTTTCTCAGAGATCGCCTTCGACTGCGCCGCCCAAAACGCGTCCGGGTCGGCAAACACGCCATGGTCTCCAAACAGGTCGCCGATGATCTCTCCTTCAAAATGCTCAAGCTCAAACAGGGCTTTGTCGGTCGTGATCGACACCCCGCCTGTCACCCAGGCGCGGCAGTTTCGCCCAATCGGAGCGCGCTCGTCTTCGCTATTGTGGAGCCGGATCCATTCTGCTTGTTGGGCTTCGCTCGCAAGGGTCAGCGCCCGGATCGTCGCGCGGTCGATTTCTTCTTCTGCATAGAGTCTCCGAATGGGCGCGATCAATGAGGCGAGCGCCAAAACCCGTCTGACCAGCAATTCTGTGACACCGAAGAAGCTCGCAATTTCGTTTATGCTTCGACCTTCGTCAGCGAGGCGTTTAAAGGCGGTGTATTGCTCCATCTCGCTCGCAGGCAAGCGCCCGATATTTTCGATGACGGAGGCTTCGATCGCAGCGGCAGCATCGTTCTCTGGCATCACTGCGCATGGGATGAGCGAGACGTCGCCAGTTTCTTTCGCGATCTCTTTCAGCGCGAAGAAACGACGACGCCCGGCAACGATGCCATAGCCTTTTCCTTCCTTGCGCACGAGCAATGTCTGGCGAATGCCTCGTTCGCGGATGGACGGTAATATGTCCGAAACATCCGGCTTCTTACGCCCGTGACGCATATTGAGCTTGCTGACCTTTAGCTGATCAAGCGGAATGTGTTTGAGCTCTGGCTGAGCCATAGCGGTCTCCTGTTCATTTTTTTTGGGGGGGGTGGAATTGGTCATCGACACCAGAAGACGTGCACTTCATCGAAATGCGTCTCTATGGTGAACACGTCGCCATTCATCGCCATGTCCTGGCCCATGCCGGACCAGTCGATATAGTACTGGAACGCATCCGGAATCTTAGGGCCGGTCTCTCGCGTCAGGTTTTCGGCAAAATCAGCGAGTGAGTTGTAGCAGCCCGCATAATCCTCAAAGGCCGCTTTGGCCTGTTCGAGATCACCGCAATAATGTTCGCAAACTTTTGCGCCAAGTTCGCCGCGTTCATCGACATACTCCGCTAAGTCGCAGACCCAGTCGAACCCGGCATATTCTGAAATCGGTGCGCCCTCGAACCCGTCATAGTCGTGGATGGCCCACTCCTCAGCACCCAGCTCAGGGCTCTCTTTCAACATCTGGCGCACTTTAGCCCAGATGTGATCTTGTCCCTTGTCGGCAGCTATCCAACGCCCGTGAAGGCGACCTGAATTATAGGCTGCCAGACATGCGACATAGATACGTGGGGTGTCCCTAAAAGGTGCTCCGGTGGTCCCGACAAGGGGTGCTGGTGTCTGCGGTGTTGCGCTCATATCTCATCTCCGTCGCGCCCCGCATTCCTTTCCCGGCAGGCGGGATGGGGCGGCAGGAAAGAGCGACAGCCAGAGCGCACAAGGGCGGACCGCAAGGGTTTAGGTAGGAGATGTCGAGACGATCTTAGAACATATCAATCCCGCTCCCCTTGCGGGTCGACCGCGCTCTGGCAGGCGCGCTGTCCGCCCCAGACCGACTGCTGGGAAAGGTCTACTTTTTTGAGACTGGTTAGGCTTCTTTTTCTGCTGGGCGAGCAATAGGAGACACAACAAATCGCTCCTGGCTTAAGTCATAGAACCCTAGTTTGCCTTGTCGATCTGCAGACAGCTCTCTAACACTTGCGGAAGACAAGACACCGGAGGCGATACCATGCTTTCTAACTACTTTGAGTATATCCGCCTCGAGGGCGACGGTGCGACAGCACAAGCCGTTTTCAAGAACAATTGGGGTATCGGTATTATCAAGCCATTCTCCCAGGAGATTCGCCACAATCGGGCCGAGTGTGAATCCATGCTGGAAGCGCTCCGATCAAATACCGGCACGGATGCGTCTCGGACGCGACAAGCATTCACCATCGCAACACAACGCCTGCGGGATGCTGGGGCATAAGCCAGCTGCGCAGTCGTGTTTCTTGGAACAGAACGAAAGCACTCATTGCTTTTATCTTCTCGTTTCCGAAGGGCGTTGCAATTCAGAGATTTATATAATCAATTCAAAGTACAGTTACGAAACAGGAGAGCGCTCGTGGGACTCCGGATCCAATTGATTGTCGTTTTCACGGTTTGCCTCGCAATGTGGTTTCCGCTGGGCACAGCCAACGCGCAATCGAGATTCATCCTCCATAACGCGGGAGAACTGATTCACACAGGCTCTAATTTCACAGTGCATTTGCTAGATCGGGGGGCTTATGATGATGACGAGCACTGCGGTCGATCTCAAACACTTTCACTTTCTGTCATATTTGATGTGGCCAACGACACCGAGCTGACTAAGCAATACCTGGGTGCAGCTCTACCAGAACCACTCTTGAAGCGCTTGGCTGCGCAGTACTGCCCAGATGCAGTTTCGGTTGGTGCGGCAATCTATTTCAAAGACCGGGTAATCATGAGAGATGGCTCAATTGGTGAAGCCGCAGAGGTTCGTGCCAATAGCGGAGAACGTGCGTTCTCGAGCTTCCATCATATGTTCGGATCGCCTTACTCGCCCTCCGTCAGTCAAACGCGGATGTTTGAGGGGGCCGCTTGGAACAATGTGCTGGCATTCAACAATCGCGGAATGAAAACCCAGGCTGAGATCAGCATCGCTGAACAAAAAGCCGCGGAGCGTCGTCAATTCCTCGCAGCAGCGGAAGCCCGAAAGTCGGAGAGAAATGCCTGGTTTCAATCCAACAAAGCGCTTTACAACTGGCCATTGGGGGATGGATGGGCGTTTGATGTTTACATGGCGAGTGAGCCAACGAAGCCAGCCCCGTCGCCTCGGCCTCTCGAGGAGGGGCAGAAATTTCCTTATCGTTCGTCGGTACTGCTCGCCTATGTTGAACGCGCACACAACAAATGCGGCTCCAGATCCCCTAATGGGACCGAGAATGTCAGCATCACGCTGACAAATCGTCAGACAGGAGGAGTTGAAGATCGCGAGACGATCGCTGTCGACCGCGCGCTGGTAGATCTCTATTCTGGCGCCAAGAATTCAGAGGGGCCTTACGATGTATACAGCCTGAGCACGATCAGGCGCCTGCAATCAGACCTCGATCCGCTATTTGCTCAGTGGTCATGCGAGGGGCCTGAGTTTTCACGTTTCATTCGCGGATTATCCAATTATCGCCGCGACTAACGCGCTGCGAACACGCCGTCATGTATCAGGACTTTCTGATCAGATTGCAGGTCGAATACAGTTATCCTTACCGAATAGCCGCCTGTAATCGCCGCATCCACCGCATCCATCACGCTTTGGCGGTCACGATAATTTTGGATGGCTGACTGGAACGACAACTCTCCGCCATGATAGTAGGCATTGAGCTGATGGTTTTGGCCTTGGAACGCAACTTCCGCTCGAATGGCTGGAACGGTTCGTGTCATCCCTCCGCGCTGCTCTTGCATCTGAAATGCGAAAGGTAAGCCTGCGAGCAATTCTGACGAAACATAGATACGACCGGCCTTCACGTTGTCATCACGATATTCGACTCCATCGATGAGGGCGGCACTCTCGACAGGCGTGTACGTTACGAAACGATCTACTGATCGCCGCTGTGCTTCGGACGTAGTGGACATCAGCAAGGCACATGCGGCCGCAAACAAAATAATTCTCATGAACATCCCCTTGTTCCAATCATTCGAATAAGGGCTGAGATCAATATTCAGTCAAGACTCAGTTCCACACCGCCTTATTTCATATCATCTCAGTCTCTCTCGGTTTCAGCAAAGACGACGAGAGCGGACGTCTGATTTGGGTTTGCAGCGGAGATTCGCCGAGAATTCTTATGGAGCTAGTTCCCAGATTGCGAACCCGCTGGAGCTGAAACAAGTGTGACCGCTTCGGTCATATTGATCTTTCAATTCCTAACAAAACATACGTTCCTGATCCGTATTTTTTGCCAGTTCGCAAGCCTTCGCCTCTGCTGCTGCGGCTTTGCTTTGATCCTTTGGAACGCCTTCACCTTTTCGATGCACTGCCGACGCCGCTAGGCACCCGTTTATGTCACCAAGATCGCACGACTTATGATAGAGGCTTACGCCTCGTTGGGCGTCACGCTGAACCTGCTTTCCCGAGATAAGATAGTATCCGGCTGTTCTACATGCGAGTGCATGGTCGCGCTCACAAGCTTGTAAGTAGTTGTCTAGGTCATCTTGATCCACGCCGTTGAGGCTTCGACCTATTTCGGCCAACTCGAAGTAAATCTCAGCTAAGCTGTTATCCGCAGCGTCCGACTGCGCAGAAGCGACCAAAATCGAGCTGAACACCATCGCTAACACTGAGATGATTGACATACTGCTTTTGAATTTGCTCATTCCGATACCGCCTCGTCTCACCGCTTTTGCCTGAACGAATTGATACCCGCGAACGAGAAAGTGTTCAAATCTTCGGCCGCTTGTCGATAACTCATCTAAACATCCCGAGCTTCAGCAGGCTCGCGGAACAAACGATTTGATCGGGCTTTTTCGGATGGCCGCCATTTGGTTGGCGGGTTTGGACGCGATGCCACTTGATCCCGCGCCGCACGGTTTTCCGATACGGTTCAGGAGCGGATATTAAGGAGTGTTAGGTTCTGACCGCTGGGCGAGCATCTGTGGACGGCGGCCCCTTGGCAAGAGATTTTAGTTGGTCATCTGCAGGTTGGCCGTTAGCGGGCATCTGTTCGGCCTATTCGAGCGGCATTCAGACGCCGCTGGCCATCATGCGTTCCGCAAGATGAGGTTCCTTACAAAAGCACGCACTCAAGGGTGCTTGCTCGCAGGTGGATTGTCCTCACTTGTTGAACCTACGGGTCTGCATGACCTCCTTATGCTCTCACCAATCTCGTTTGCGCCTGTTCAGCGCGGCGACTTTATGCCGGCATTAGCTTTGCCGGATTGAACTTCTCTCCTTTGACCATCAGGGCCCAGATCATGCGGCCCATCTTGTTGGCCATGGCGATCGCAACCACCATCATCGGTTTACGCTCGAGCAAACGGCTAAGCCATGGATGCTTCGTGAAGCCGAGCTGTTTCGCTCGGATGATCATCGACATCGCGCCAGTAACCAGTAAGCGCCTCAGCTCCGGGTTGCCCTTCTTGGTGATCTTCCCGAGCCGCTCTCGCCCGCCACTGGAATGCTGTTTAGGCACAAGCCCGACCCAGGCGGAGAATGCGCGACCGGATTTGAAGATCTTTGGATCGGGTACTTCAGCGACCACACGTGTTGCGATGACCGGTCCGACGCCGGGTATCGTTTCCAGTCGCTGGCAGATGGCATTGGCTTTATGGGCCTTGAGGATCTTGCGATCCGTTTCCAAGATTTGCCGCTTCACGTGTCGGAGCTCGCTGGCGAGCGGCAGCAGGCACTCCCGCGCCAGGTCGGGGATGCGATCATCCTGATCGTCAGCCAGCGTGTCGAGGATGGCTTCAACGCCCATCCGCCCTCTGGAAGCGACGATACCGAACTCAGCCAAGTAGCCCCGTAATGTGTTGATCAGCCGGGTCGATAAACGCACCCAATGATCGCGTACACCATGCAGGGCAAGGAGCGCCTGTTGATCTGGTGTTTTGATAGGAACGAACCGCATCGTTGGCCGGGTGACGGCTTCGCAGATCGCTTCCGCATCACGCATATCGTTCTTCTGGCTCTTGAGATACGGCTTCACAAACTGGGGCGCCATCAGCTTCACTTCATGCCCAAGTGCGCTCAGCTCACGGCCCCAATAGTGCGCTGTTGCGCAGGCTTCCATGCCGACCAAACACGGTTCCAACTGATTGAAAAAGGCGAGGACTCGCGACCGGCTGAGTTTGCGACGAACGACAACCTCACCCTCCGTGTTGATACCGTGAACCTGAAAAACCGACTTGGCTAAATCTAGGCCAATAACTGTGATACTCTTATCCATAGGCGTGCTCCTAATGTTGGCGGTGTGGATACCTTCACATTACCAGCTCAGTAGAGCTGGGTGGGGCACGCCGTCCACAGCATCAAAAGCGGTCGTAAGTGGCGTGGCGCACGATATAAGAAAGACGCTCCCTCAAATCCGAGCCGCTCCATACCGCGGCCAAGACCAGTTGATGGCAGCATTGCGAACGCTCGCGTTCACTTTGAGTAATCTAAGCTCTCTCAAGAATCTCGGTGATCGAGTTTGAAACCAACATTGTATCTTCAAGGCGTCTACCGTTCTAGGGGCACATCAAAGATCGGACCAAACCGATCGACCCAGAGCCGAACGTTTTCATGGCAAATTTCGATACCGCGCTCACGCATTAGGTCTTCGATATTACGCAGTGAAAGTGGAAACCGGACATACATCATCACTGCAAGCTGGATGATCTCGGGCGACGTTTTGAAATAGCGAAACGGGTTCTTGCTCATTAGCCGAGCTTAGAGCACTGCAGTTGAGGCTCTCTTTCCGCAGACAATTCCTCACTGTACGATGAACCTTTCAATTCGGCGCATACAACTGTGCAGCTATCTCTAGGGTTAGTCTAGCGAGCGTTTCGTATCCGGCATTGTTGTTGTTCAAGATTATTACTGCGCCGTTGTGCTCTGGGAAACGAGTGATCATGCTGGTGTAGCCAACAAGTTCTCCATTGTACGATTGGAATCCTGAGGTTTGATCGTTCTCGAAAGGTAGCGCGCCAACAGTCCACGCCATCGGAACCTCTGCGTTGAACATTTCGGCTTTGCTTCGAGCATTTAACAGAGTCTCGCCTTGCAATGCGATGTGCAGGCGGAAAAGGTCCCGCGCTGTCGTGTATTGTGATGCTGTCGCGCGAAACAAGCCAGGGTTCGCAATCGATATATGTGAATATGATCCGTCCTCTTCCCTTAGGTAGTTTTGTGCAATTGCCTTGTTGGCCGAGTAGATCTGGCCCGTATCCATCAATCCTGCCGGATCTAGAATATTGTCGGCCAGAACGACTTCGTAAGGGAAGCCGGTGACCCCCTCGATAACCATGCCGAGAAGATAGAAATTGGCATTTGAATAAAGGTAGTCCGTGCCCGGCTCAAACTTCAACGGCAGCTGGGAAATATCTTGAATCAGGGTTTCGTGAGTAAGTGTTCGCTTGTGCTCCGCGTCGAACCAATTGGGCAAGCTGGTGTAGTGCAATATCCCGGATCTGTTCTGTAGCAACTGGCGAATTGTGACCTGATCTGCGTACTCCGCCTGGAGTTCTGGCAAGTGAGTGTTGAGTGAATCTTCCAGATCCAGCATGCCTTTTTCTGCGAGCTGCAATGTCAGAATAGCTGTGAAACTCTTGGTGATTGATGCGATCGCAAAGCGACTATCTATGTGGATCGGGTCGTAAGCCAATTCTGGAATATTGAAGGCGCGCTCAAGCACGACATTCCCTGCGTCTGCAACGAGAACGGTTCCGGAGAAGTTTGTTTCAACCGCAAACGTTTCGACCATTTGCGCCAGTTCTGGGCGGTCCAGGGGAGCTTGCGCCTCGACGTCGTTCGTTTTCGAGTGGGCGCAGGCGGTAACAACAAGCCCGATAATTAAAGCCGAGAAATTCGCTATGATTCCGTTCACGGTGTTGCCTTTGTTCAGTTGGAGTTCTGATGACGCTTTGACAGAACTGAAAGCTCCATTTTACTCGGCGACATCAATGAGCGCCTTGGCGGTCCCAATGGCGTCTTTTGTCGTAGAGTCCGCTCCATGAAGGTGAGCCAGTACGATCGCTCCCTCCTTTACCATCAGCAACTGGCGAGCGAGCAGGTCGGCGTCCTTGAAGCCGGCTTGCTTCGCAAGCTGTCCAAAATAGTCTCGAACCAGTCGCTTGTGTTCAGCGGAGATATTATGGATGGGGTCGTCGCGATCCTGATACTCGGACGACGCCTTGATGAACATGCAACTTCGAAAATCAGGTTGCGCGAACCATTCGCCGAGCGCCACGAAGACAGCGAGTAAGCGCGCTTTCGGGTCCTGTTCAAGAGCCTCCGCACGTCGTATCAGCCAATTTCGAAACTGCTCGTCTCGTAAGCGGAGCGTTGCCAGGATCAGGTCGTTCTTGGTCCGAAAATGCTTGTATATCGCGGTTTTGGATACACCGGTTTCCTTGGCCAGTCGATCCATTCCGATCGCATGAAATCCGCCGGCGTAAAATGCTTTTAGTGCGTTTTGGACGAGGTCATCTCGTTTCGAAGCGCTCATATCTTACCCCTTTTGTGTAACCGATCGGTGAATGCCAGATCGGGTTTTCTATTGCAATCCATATCACGCGTTTGTGTGCATATGGTTAGCAATACGGTTGGTTTTCAGTTCTCAGAATAAACCAGTGACTCGAAAAAGGTTGACCGATCAGTACAAGCTTGATATCGACATTAACCGATCGGTAAATGTGCTGATCGAGTAATCAACAAAAGGGACGTAGAAATGACCAATCCAAGCAAATTTGTAAAAAGAGGCGCTGCGAGCCTCGCGGGGGTGGCGCTCTTACTAAGTGCCGGTGCGCCATTGGTGGCGCAGCAGGCTGTTGCGGATACCGCGACGAGCGAGCGCCCAGACCAGACTGTCTACTACCGTACGATCGAGATTGATGGCGTCGAGATTGCCTATCGCGAGGCCGGAGACCGATCGAAGCCGACCGTGCTGCTTCTGCATGGGTTTCCGACATCTTCCCAAATGTTCCGGAATTTAATCCCAGAATTGGCTATAGACTATCATGTTCTGGCGCCAGACTATCCTGGTTATGGCGCGAGCGAGATGCCTGGACGTAACGAGTTCGAGTATAGCTTCGAAACATTCGCTGATGTTGTGGACTCGTTCCTCGCGAAAAAGGACGTTTCGGAGTTTGCCGTCTACTTGATGGACTATGGCGCACCAGTTGGATACCGCGTCTTCGCAAAAAAACCCGAGCGCGTCACTGCTTTCATCATCCAAAATGGCAACGCTTATGATGAGGGTTTGAAAGAGTTTTGGGACCCTATAAAGGCGTACTGGACGGAACCCACTCAGGAAAACCGTGAAGCATTGCGCGGTTTGCTCACGCTGGATGCGACCAAGTGGCAATACATGCATGGCGTCGGCAACCCCGAAATGGTCAGCCCCGATAACTGGCACAAAGATCAGTATCTTCTTGACCGTCCCGGCAATCACGACATCCAACTGGACATGTTCTTGAGCTACGCAACGAACGTTGCCGAATATCCATATTGGCAGTCATTGTTTCGTGAGCACCAGCCGCCCACGCTTATCGTATGGGGCAAGAACGATCACATTTTTCCAGCTGACGGCGCTCACCCATACAAACGCGATTTGAATGATGTCGAGTTCCATCTCCTCGATACAGGACACTTCGCTCTGGAAGAGTATGGCGAGGTCATCGCGACTGAGATGATGGACTTCCTCGACCGAGAGGTCAGCGCGCGCTGACCGTTCCAACACACATTCTTGAATATTGGAGTTATTCATGACCCGCCCGAATACCAAAATGCACTCTGCCTTCGCAGCCTTGGCAATCGCCCTTGCGCTGACGGGATGCGCGGAAATCACCGCCAGTGCGCAATCGCCATATGACGACCCTGTGGAGCCGGCTTTGCCGCAATCAGAAATGCAGATCATTGCCGGTGCGACCGCGATCGTCATCACAGATCCTCAGATTGATTTTCTGTCGCCAGACGGTGTCACTTGGGGCGTTGTTGGCGAGAGTGTTACCGAGCACAATACGGTTGAGAATATCGGTCGTCTCATGAAGGCGGCAAAAGACAACGATTTGCCGCTGTTCATATCACCTCATCATTACTATCCGACAGACCATGGCTGGAGGTTTGAAGGGCCGCTGGAGAATCTCATGCATTCGATCGGGATGTTTGATCGAAAAGGCCCTTATTCTTTGGACGGCTTTGATGGATCCGGATCTGATTTCATGCCGGAGTATAAGCCGCACATCCATGATGGATCAACGATCATTACTAGCCCGCACAAGATTTACGGCCCAGAGCAAAATGATCTTGTGCTCCAGCTTCGCAAACGAGGTGTAAGCAAAGTTGTCCTGGCTGGTATGTCGGCGAACCTCTGCACGCAGGCGCATCTATACGAGCTTCTCGAACAGGGGTTCGAGGTCGCAGTTGTGCGAGATGCAACCGCAGCGGCAAAACTTCCGGAAGGTGATGGGTATCTCGCCGCGTTGGTGAATTTCAGGTTCGTCGCCAATGGCCTTTGGACCACCGACGATGCAATCGCCAAGATCGAAGAGGTGGGGTGAATTCGCCTCATTCGATTGAGCGCCTGCGCTTAAGCCTTCGAGGCTTGTTGTTTCCCCTCAGCGCAGGCGTTTTTCGTTTCAGTTATTTCGCAAGTTGCCTGCGCGGGGATGAGCAGAAAATTGCACCAAAAGAAAGACATGATCATGATCCGTCCTCCGATCCCCCCGTTCACGGAACAAACTGCGCTAGATAAGGTCGCTGCGGCTGAGGCCGCCTGGAACACCAAAGATCCAGATCGTGTTGTGCTAGCTTACACCGAAGACTCTGAGTGGCGAAATCGAGACCAGTTCTTGACGGGCCGCTTGGCGATCAGAAACTTCCTGACCGACAAATGGCGTCAGGAGCGTGATTATCGGCTTTCAAAAGAACTTTGGGCTTTTACCGACAATCGGATCGCGGTTCGCTTCAAATATGAGTGGCGTGACGCTGACGGTCAGTGGTGGCGAAGCTATGGCAACGAAATGTGGGAGTTTGACGCGAACGGTCTGATGCGAACCCGCTGCGCGAGTATCAATGATATGAGAATCGAAAAAGCCGATCGAGAATTGTTCGACTGCGTGTTCGAGGGTGAAGTCCAATGAGCGCAGAGTTTCGGTCAGAGATTTTTCATGCCGGTGAGCTTGCTGTCCAGGAACGTCTTGGTGTGCGGGATCAGATCGGGTCATTCGCGCCGCGCGTCGTTCGCGACCACATGCCAGAGCAGCACCGTTCGTTTTACCACGCGTTGCCTTTGTTATTCATCGGCGCACAGGATGATAAAGGCTGGCCTTGGGCAAGCATACTGGCGGGCCCCGATGGGTTTATCTCTTCTCCGGACAAAAAAATTCTGGAGGTCTCGTCTGCGCTGCCGCCTTTCGATCCGCTGCATGGGTCCTTATCCGTAGGGTCGGCGGTGGGCGTGCTTGGATTGGAGTTCCATAGTCGAAGGCGAAATCGAATGAGCGCCGAACTTTTGTCACGCAGCGAGGAAACGCTGCGGCTCGGCGTTCGACAGACATTTGGAAATTGTCCGCAATACATTCATCGCCGAACCGCGGAGCCAATCGATCCAGCTCTGAACCACAATGTCGATGCATCTTGCGATGCGGTTCTCGATGACCGCGCTGCGGCTATCATCGCAGCAGCTGATACTATGTTTATCGCATCGTCATTTTCTGACGGGTCACAAGGTCGTCAAGCCGGTGCAGACGTTTCGCACCGTGGGGGCATGCCAGGATTTGTCGAGGTCGTTGATCGAGAGACTTTGTGCTTTCCCGACTATGCCGGGAACAATCACTTCAACACCATTGGCAATCTCGTGATGGATCCGAGGGCGGGATTGTTGTTTGTCGATTTCGAGTCGGGCGGATTGCTGTTCATTTCTGTGCAGGCAGAGATCATCTGGGACGGGGTAGCAGTCGACACCGTAGTTGGGGCGCAACGGCTGATTCGGTGTCATATTCGGCAAGTTCGGTACGTCGAAAACGGGCTCTCTATGAAGTTCGGTTTCATCGACCACTCACCTTCTTTTCGATCGCACCCAAACTTTGAACCGAAATTGCGGGCTGGAAAGGAGAAGGAGTCATGATCCTGAACCAAATCACCATTCCATGTTTGGATTACACCGCATCGGTGGAGTTTTACAAAGCCCTGGGCCTGGTTCAAATTGTGTCCGCTCCGCCGAGATATGCGCGCTTTGAGTCTGCTGATGGACGGGGCGCAACGCTTTCCTGTCATCGCGTGTTACAGGGCGAAGCGACGGGCGTCGTGGTATATTTTGATTTTCCGACCCGTGAAGCGCTCGATGATAAGGTCGCAGAACTAAAATCGGTTGGTCTGACATTTCTACAAGAACCTGTGGATCAGTCCTGGGGCTGGCGAGAAGCGCGCATTTTGGACCCCAGCAACAACCAGGTCTGCCTGATGTATGCCGGTTCTGCCCGGCGTTTTCCAGCTTGGCGCATCGACGGTCGCGCAGAGTGATCGGAGTTGCTGGCCTGGCAATAAAATTTTTCAATCCACTCTCAAAATTGGAAGGACTACGAAATGTGTCGACCTTTACTAGCCACACTTGCGACATTTGCATTCCTGTCTGGATGCGCAACGACCGCCGACAGGGCGAACCCTGATCTCGATTTCTCCCAGGAGCTGGATGCGCACATTAGCGACATGATTACCGCGGTTGAAACCAAAGCCGGAATTTCAGTGGCTGTTTACACGCCGAGCGGAACATATCTACGCGGCTTCGGTTTCGCGGACGTCTCGATCGGGGAAGCTGTTACGCCAGATACGGCCTTTTATATCGCTTCGTCGACCAAGTCTTTTCTTGCCCTCTCTATGCAAATTCTGGAGAGTGAGGGTGGCCTGTCTTTGGATGACTCATTAGAAGCGTTCGCACCCGGGGCAGATTTCGATGCGAGTTTACCAACTGATCAGATCACCGTTCAGGATTTGTTGACCCATACATCTGGACTTCAGAACCGCCCGATAGGCTTTCTCAGCGCCTATGTTGGCGTAACTTCATCCGACCAAGTGCAGTCGTTAATTCCGCTGACTGTTGAAAATAAATCCGCTCCGCCCGGTGAGTTCGAATATACCAATGACGGATATAATCTGCTCGCCGCTCTGATTGCCCAAACAACAGTGACGGACTGGCAGGATCTGATCGATACCCACGTGATCACACCGCTGGCCCTGCGCCATACAACGGCGCGCATGTCAGTGGCTCAGGAAGCGGGGTGGTCCGTCGCGAAACCGCATTTGTCGATGCCGGATGGATCTATGGAGGTGAGCCATTTGGTGAAGAGTGATTCCAATATGCACTCTGCCGGAGGAATGATCATGAGCGGTCGTGATGCCCTGACATGGCTCGAGTTCTTGGTGGAGAGTGGCGTCGTCGGAGGCAGACGGATAGTTCCGGAAGAAATTTTGATCCAATCCCGACAGCCATTGGCGCCTGTCCTCGAGCCGTTTGGTCCCTAGACGCGCGACGCTTATGGGCTCGGCTGGTATGTTGGGCGCTACGGGAGCGACACGCTAATCCATCATTTCGGAGGTTTCCCCGGCTATCGAACGCACATCTCCTACATGCCGGACCGCAAAATTGGGGTCGCTGTCTTTGTCAACGAAGCGCTCGCCGGAGCCATCTTGACTGATGAGATTGCCAATGCCATTTACGATCGTGAGCGCGGCTTGCCCACTACGGTCGAACAGATCAAATCTGTGCAAGAAAAATTCGCTGCCGCGAGAACAAGAATGTCGACGGAAATCATGAAGCGCGCCGACCGCGTGTGGAAATTGAGCCTGCCCCTGTCAGAATATGCGGGGACATACCATCACCCAGTTTTGGGTGCTTTGCATATCTCCAGTCCAGAGGGGCATCTCACGGCAGAGCTGGGTGAGCTTTCAGCGCAGTTAGAGCCATTTGTAGACAAAGATACAGCAAGAGCAGAACTAATCCCTTTGTCCGGGTCGGTCATTTCGTTTCAGATAATCGATCGAGAAGTAAGCTCGCTCGAATGGAATGGTCAAAGATTCCGTAGGCATTAAACCGAAGTTTCGATGTCATCCTCCCGAACGAATATGGGAGAGAAATCAAGCAAGCCTACCGATAGTTTCCCAAATTGGGGAATTATCCAATGTTCGAGCAATTCAAACGTCCGCTTCGCGAGCATCTGTGGACGGCGGCCCCTTGGCAAGAGATTTTAGTTGGTCATCTGCAGGTTGGCCGTTAGCGGGCATCTGTTCGGCCTATTCGAGCGGCATTCAGACGCCGCTGGCCATCATGCGTTCCGCAAGATGAGGTTCCTTACAAAAGCACGCACTCAAGGGTGCTTGCTCGCAGGTGGATTGTCCTCACTTGTTGAACCTACGGGTCTGCATGACCTCCTTATGCTCTCACCAATCTCGTTTGCGCCTGTTCAGCGCGGCGACTTTATGCCGGCATTAGCTTTGCCGGATTGAACTTCTCTCCTTTGACCATCAGGGCCCAGATCATGCGGCCCATCTTGTTGGCCATGGCGATCGCAACCACCATCATCGGTTTACGCTCGAGCAAACGGCTAAGCCATGGATGCTTCGTGAAGCCGAGCTGTTTCGCTCGGATGATCATCGACATCGCGCCAGTAACCAGTAAGCGCCTCAGCTCCGGGTTGCCCTTCTTGGTGATCTTCCCGAGCCGCTCTCGCCCGCCACTGGAATGCTGTTTAGGCACAAGCCCGACCCAGGCGGAGAATGCGCGACCGGATTTGAAGATCTTTGGATCGGGTACTTCAGCGACCACACGTGTTGCGATGACCGGTCCGACGCCGGGTATCGTTTCCAGTCGCTGGCAGATGGCATTGGCTTTATGGGCCTTGAGGATCTTGCGATCCGTTTCCAAGATTTGCCGCTTCACGTGTCGGAGCTCGCTGGCGAGCGGCAGCAGGCACTCCCGCGCCAGGTCGGGGATGCGATCATCCTGATCGTCAGCCAGCGTGTCGAGGATGGCTTCAACGCCCATCCGCCCTCTGGAAGCGACGATACCGAACTCAGCCAAGTAGCCCCGTAATGTGTTGATCAGCCGGGTCGATAAACGCACCCAATGATCGCGTACACCATGCAGGGCAAGGAGCGCCTGTTGATCTGGTGTTTTGATAGGAACGAACCGCATCGTTGGCCGGGTGACGGCTTCGCAGATCGCTTCCGCATCACGCATATCGTTCTTCTGGCTCTTGAGATACGGCTTCACAAACTGGGGCGCCATCAGCTTCACTTCATGCCCAAGTGCGCTCAGCTCACGGCCCCAATAGTGCGCTGTTGCGCAGGCTTCCATGCCGACCAAACACGGTTCCAACTGATTGAAAAAGGCGAGGACTCGCGACCGGCTGAGTTTGCGACGAACGACAACCTCACCCTCCGTGTTGATACCGTGAACCTGAAAAACCGACTTGGCTAAATCTAGGCCAATAACTGTGATACTCTTATCCATAGGCGTGCTCCTAATGTTGGCGGTGTGGATACCTTCACATTACCAGCTCAGTAGAGCTGGGTGGGGCACGCCGTCCACAGCATCAAAAGCAGACGTAAGCTCAGCAGTTTAAGGCGCCGCCAACTTCGATCTCGGACGCTCATTGGAGAAACGTCTCTGGGATCGATTTCTCGCGATCGATCCAATCTCACTTAGATTCCGTTTCAATTGGAGAATAACCTCATCCTCTGAAGTGTTCCAAATCTGCGAGAGTATTGGAATTGCGGCCGAAGTATCCAAAGGCGAAAGGGATCTTCCGTTGTATTTTGCGAATGGGCCATCGCTTTCTAACAGAACCTTCGAGCGGGGGATCAAAGCAGCTTTGTCCATCAACCGCTGGGAGCGAAGCATCGCAGGGCCAATGGAAAACCAGAATCCAGCCCTTGCGGCTTCAACAAACTCGTTTTTTGTTCCCGTGAACCAATGGAGAATCGGCGTGCTGAAGTGAACACTAGTCTTTAACAGATCAATGATCTCACGAGCGGCGCCTCGACTGTGAATAGATAGAATTCTGCCTCCACTTTCTTCGCAGGTCTGCAGAATATGAAGGAACACCCGACGTTGTTGAGCCAGAGTGCTCCTAAACTCGTTAGATCCATCGAGTCCGATTTCGCCTACATAATTGGTTTCACCAATCAATCGATCAAAGATAGTGAGTTCATCTTCTCGTTCTGCCGCGAGTTGAGGGTGCAGTCCTAGCGCAGTGCGTATTCGCTCGCACCCTAGCGCCAAGTTCTTGGTGCCGGGAAATGCTTTCGGCGTCGTGGTCACAGAGAGCACGTAAACGCCCTCTGCTTTAATCTGAGCGATTAAGGCGCGAGGATCGTCAAACAGATCGAGATGGGCGTGAAAGTCCATCATTTGGGAACCCCCCAGTAATCGAATAGGTCTCGCAATTCGTTCAAACCTCTCCAAGCGACGTTTGCGTGTCGTTCAACCGCCGTCGGCGACAATGGTCCCGTCTTTAACACCCATGATGCCATATCGCGCTGCGAAAGCGAGGCAAGCGCGTAGCGCACAGCATAAACATCTTCTTCTGTGCTCGAATCTCGCCCAACCATAGAGGCGATGTCCTCGTGGACATATAGCCCGTCAGGTTCATCGAATCCGGCGGCGAAATTTGCTGATCGTCTTATCAGACACGGGACGCAAACCCCACATTGCTGATTATTGCGATTGTACTTGCCGCAAGACACTGAATGCTCGATCAGGGGTGCGATGATGTGCTTGTAAGGGGATCGTTCAATCATTTCTCCCTTTGTCTCGAACAGATACGGATTTTCGAGGCGTACATTTAATCCAAAGTCTGCCAGGATCTCATTCAGGAGCCCAATATAATGAGGATGGGTGGTTCGAGTGCTTGAGGCGCCGATCCTCCGGGGCGTGAGCGGGGCATTTAATGCAATGACTCCGTTTTCGGGAATCCATACGGGGATGTTCGCGCCTTCATTGGCGTTTGAGATCGCCGCTGCGCAACAGACCGCCAATGCGACAAAGAGAAGAGACCGAGCGCGAGTGCTTCCTTCTTTTTCAATATCGCTGTTTAATGCCAGCCTTGGCGCATCGTTGGTATGGAAGTGGATTGGATTATCTAGTTTTTCCAGGAGATCTTGTTGAAATTTGTTGTCACCCGTGGATGCTCTGCTAACCAGCAACGGCTTTAGTTGATCATCGTTGAGAGCATTTACTGCACCGATCAGGCTATCTAACCCACCTGAAAATAGGCAAACCAAATTTCGATCTTGAACTTGGATCTTATCGGAGAGCAGTCGCCGAGCCTTCGATTGTGGCGGTGTGAAACCACCCGGGACAAGATTTATATTCCAGGTGTCTCCGGTTAGAAAATTCAGAAGTGATTTGAGCTTTTGAAGCTTGTTTTGCCATCGCTCCGGTGCCGCAATTGCAACAGTTAGGTCAAGATCGCGTCCAAACCCGTCATCTCCATGATCATGCCGATTTACGAATTCATCCGCTGCAACGACGCTGAGAGCGATCGATAGAAAATCGAATGCAGTGATGGGGACAGTGTGGGATAATCGTTTAAAGTCCTGTCTAACTTGATTTCCGATACCATGATAATGCTCCGATGCCGAACCGAATAAGCGCACGACCCGGTCAGCCGATGCTTGGCTCAGTTTGTCTTCAACCGGACTGCAATAGACACGTGTGACCAACTATTACTCTTCCCAAGACTCCAAAACTCGTTCGATACAGGTCAGCTGGAAATCTCTGATCCCATTTTGATCTGATAACGGATACTCATCCGAGGGCGTGGTAGCGAGTTGCTGTTCCACTGTCTCGCTGATGAAGTCATGAAGTTCGTTTTCTCGAGCCTGTCGCTCAGATGGAGATTCCGCCTTATCTAATGATGCGCCGCCAATTCGTTCAGCCAGATCATGATAGATCATCTCAATCAAGCTTCGGATCAATACCTCACGAAGGAAGTCTTCGTTTATGGAATCGAGTTCGAACTCGTCGGCGTCTTCACAAGCCTCGATTATTGAATCCTGGATCACGGCGATCACATGATCGCCTTCAGAATTGTCTGGTGCGACCACTCTAGCGATGATCGAAGCTGCGACTTCAATTGGCTGACCGATGGCTTCGCTGAGCTGGGCCTGCAAATCGCCCGTTTGTTCACCGCCCAGCCCACCTAATCCTGCCATCCCGGCGATCGCAGCAGCCGACGCGTTGGTTGCAGCGCCAAAGCGCCTGGTCCCAGTGGAGGCACCTCCTAGAGCGCCGCCGACATAATTGGCGACTGCGGCTGGTAGAGCTTGTCGACCACCACCCGATGACACCCATTTTGATAGAGAGGTTCTGAATTTGCGAAGACCATGTTCGGGACGAGGAGGAACTGGCTCGTCTGGGGTTGAGTCCGCATGCGGCGGAACCAATGGTGATCTAGGGTTTGGCCCTGGATTGTTGGCTGACGTTCCCATTAGAACTCAACCTCTTCTAGACCATCCAGAACGACTCTGGTCCATTTCGGGGGACCGTTCGGAAATTTCCTAGTGATTAGAGCTTTCAGAGCTTCAGCGGCCTGACTGTCAGCCATCGCTAATGAGACAGCACCAACCCAAGGCTTTTTGAACGCTCGTCCCCAATCCTCAACGGCATCCAGTTGATCAATTAGCTCGTTCATTACTGGCAGTCGCTCCGGTCCTGGGATGAGGGCCACCGCCTCCTTGGTAGACTGACGTGTTCTTGAGTTCGCTTCTGTCAGGGTTTTCAGCGCCTCCGTCGCCTCCATGCTTAGGGTTTGGTTAGATGCTGAAACAGGTTTTATATCTCTGGCGAGATATACTGCAGCCCGTAGATCCTTCTCGCCAAGTTTCGGCTCCAAAGTGCACCACGTCGAAATGAATTCGTCATGAGCCTGCCAGCTTTTGGGGCGGTCACTGGGGAGAGCACCTTTGGCCTCCCAGTCTTCTAAGACCTTTACCGTACCTGAGCTCGATGACATCACGAGTCGAAATAGCTCGTTGGTTGCAGACGCACTGGTGCATCGTTCAAAAATTACCAACTTCAGAATGATGAGTTCAGACAGATTGATCCCGCGCTTTTCGGCGATGCTCCGCCGTTGAGAAACAGTGTTAAGAAGGCGTTTTACAATTCTTGGATTACCCTGAATCGCAGGTGAGCTGGCCAAAATCGGCGCCGTCGACCTTGCAACCTGATGTGCTGCGCGAATCTGCACTAGTTGGTCCGGCGTGAGCGCGTGGTCACTCAAAAAGGTCAATATTTTATCGGGACTTGGGAAAGGTTCTTTCCAGCTTTGCTGTAGCTGCTCGATGAAAAACCTGCGCAACGCCTTCATGGTTTCGTCGTCCAGTCCGTCATCTCTCGACAGCAGAAGCATTATTAAAAGCGACTTTAACTCGTTCACGCCGACGCTTGGCACGCGTATTGGGTATTGAACGAACTTGTCCAAGTAATCTGTGGTAAGCCTGGCGCTACCAGCGTTGTAGTGCTCGCGTACCGCTACTCTAATCATCTCTTCGTCGGCAGCGATCACAAACGCTGTTCGATCCATAAACAAAAATAATCTTACCGCTTCCAATGTATGAATGGCGTTTCTAGGTAGGCATCTGTCCAGATTGTCGATGAAAACCAGAAGCGACTTATCTATTTCATTAAGCAGGTTGTTTAACTCCGTTCTGAATTGCTCGATTTCTTGCGGGGGCGTTGTGACCTCTGCGGGTTTGATAAGACCTTTCGCCTTTTCCTCGGCGTCTCCGACGGCGCTTTTCATAGCTGCGAGATCTTCGGCATCACCTTTCCCAGACAGAGCGTCTCGAAAACCTTCGAGCCCACGATTGAGGATCCCAAAAGCTGGCAGCCCAGCAGCGAGAGCCGCCCCTTCCGCCAACAACCCCAACGCTCTTAGCTTGTTGATTCTGCCTAAAAGTGAAAGCGCTTTTTTGTGCAAGCTTTGATTAGCTGCAACTTCATCAAGGAGTTTGTGTCCGATTGTCTCCAGTAAGGCCGCCCTTGCGTCATCATACCCTTGGAAGCGCCATGCATCGAAATGTATGATCAACACATCGTCGTCATTCTTCACCTCTTCCGCCACCATTTGCAGCAAGGAAGACTTTCCGGATCCCCACCCGCCGAAAAGGCCGAGAGATAGAGGATGCAGGTCTTTCCGTCGGAGAATGTCGGTGACGCTTTCCACCGTGTCTTCGAAATTGAGATAGTCGTCTCTCGTTTCGTTGTCAGACCACATTTACCTGATCTCTATTTAGCTGCAGCAGTGAGGATACTCATTGTAAGGAAATTACAATAGTCCTGATACCCGAACTATTTGCAAATTCGAATTTTATTGTGAGTGAAGTCAGATGTTTTTGTAAGCTCTCGGCGAACGACAGCATTCTTGAGAATCAAACTCTAGACTTACAGCCCATGAACAATTTCCGCACCCGAGTCGGGTCCCTCAATCGCGTGAAGGAACATTTTGTTGGCCGAGCTGCTTGGTGCGCACGTCACGCCGCGATGCAGTCGCCCCATGGAACGACGCTTCACGCCGCTTCGAATGCACTCATGGTTCTATTGGGGCGGCCGATCATTGTGCTCCGTGCAGAGGTAATGTCCGATCTTAGGAGACTGTCAAAAAACACTTCCGTTATGTCTGGTATTAGGAACAATCAGCACTCTGGGGCTCGCTGAATCCAAAATGATCTCTGACGCAGAACGTTGATCTCTTATTTTCGGCCGAAGAGGCCTCGCGCGATTTGCTGCGCCGCGTTGTATTTATTGTTCCGGACAATTTCTTCGTAGGTGTTTTGGCAATCCGCTGGTAGCGAAAATGGGATGCCGTGATGAACAGCACTGTATTTTACGAGAGCGAGTTGTTTGGCACGCGGAAAATGTGTGAACTCGTTTAGGACCTCATCGATCCGAGCAATCGCTTCCTGCGTGTCGGTGTAACTCATAAACTTGTCATACCTCGGCACGTCAGTACCTTCGACTTTGTGTTGAAGCGTCTTTGCGCTTTGACGGTCCATTGGCTCACTCCGTTCTCAAAGGTTCAATTCTAAACTGTAGTTCTTTGTTTCAGAAGCGTCTGCGCAGTGTCGAATTGGAATGGAGCCACGTTCGGAGGCACTCTGGCTGTATTGTACATTAAGGCACGTTGTACGAGCTCGCATCATAATATCCCGAGGAACTTTTTCTTGCGCTTGCTTCGTGCGATGACATTGCTGCCGATTTTGCCGTCGAAGAGTTCACTGTCCAACAAGACGCGTTCACGATGCATGTATTCTGACCCATGCATGACATTCGGGTTTCGATCTGAAGGAACAGAGGGCCATCCTCGCAATTCGAGGTATTTATGAGCCTCGGATAAACTATCGGTCACGAAGAAACCGACAAACCCACCAGATGCATCCACGTAACAAAGCGTGTAGCGGTATTCTTCATGGAACTTCTTCATTGATCACCTCAATAGCGCGCTCTTTGGTTTTATACGTAGTAGCTGAGCGCCAAAGTTAAACAGTGACCATGTCCATCGGGGCGTCTAAGGTCTTGGGAAGTCGGCGGATCCGGAAACTGCACGGGACACAGAAAGGGACGGCAAAAGTATGAACGTTTCAAAGCTCTTTCGGGCACTCGCGCTTGTTTTTCTACTATTAACTGCGCTCTCAATTGCACCTGCAATGGCACAATCGAATTGTCCGTTTTCAAACGGTTGAGACACTCTGATGCTTTTGGATCAGGAGAGATTGGCTCATCTGGTTTGGTTTAATCAGTAGATCTTGCGTGATGCAAGCGGCGTAGTTTCATGGTCCTCCGTTTGGTTTTGGCGCGTTGCTGCAGGATTTCGTCGCCGCGGCCGAAGTAGACATCTGCGGGCGTGAGATTGTTCAGGCTCTCGTGGTAGCGGCGATGATTGTAGTGATCGACAAAGGCGTCGATCTCACGGGTCAGGTCACCGGGTAGGAAGTAGTTTTCCAGGAGGATGCGGTTTTTGAGCGTCTGGTGCCAGCGCTCGATCTTGCCCTGGGTCTGTGGATGATAAGGCGCCCCACGCGTGTGGGTGAAGCCTTCTTCGGCAAGCCAGTCGGCAAATTGCTCAGCGACGTGGACGGCCCATTGTCCGAGAGGATACGAGGCCGGTGTCTGACTGTAATCTGATCGAGCCCAGAGGCTTGCAAGGCGAGGTTCAGCGTTTCCTGCGCATCGATGGAGGCCATGTTGGTGCAAAGCTTCCAGCTGACGATATAGCGCGAGAAATCATCCAGCACCGTGGAGAGGTAATACCAGCCCCAGCCAATCACTTTCAGATAGGTGAAGTCGGTCTGCCACATCTCATTTGGGCGCGTGGTCTTATCCTTGAACTCGTCCGCCGCCTTAATGACAATGAAGGCGGGGCTCGGGATCAGGTCTCTGGCCTTCAGGATGCGATAGACACTGGCTTCTGAGATGAAGTAGCGCTTCTCATCGGTGAAGGTCACAGCCAGTTCGCGCGGACTGAGATCGGTGCGGTCTAAGGCCATTTTGACGACCGCATCGCGAACATCATCAGGGATCCGGTTCCAGGTCACTTTGGGGCCACTGCGCCGGTCTTCCAGAGCATCGACACCGCCTTGTTGCCAGGCATCATACCAGCGATAGAAAGTCGGGCGTGACACACCGATCTGTTCCAGCGTGCGTTTGATCGGCTGATGCGATTGCTCGACCAGATGGATGATCTCCAGCTTCTCAGATGCAGGGTATCTCATATGTCGTCGTCCCCATCCGCAATCACGCTTTTTTTGAGCACGCGGTTTTCCAGAGTGAGATCCGCAACCACCTCTTTGAGATCCCGCATCTCACGGCGCATCTCCACGACTTCATCGCTGCGGGCTTCGCGTTGAGTGTCGCCCGCCAGGCGCTTCTTCCCAGCCTCCATGAAGTCCTTCGACCAGCGTAATACTGGCTCTGGGCAATCCCCTCACGGCGACATAACTCCGCAATCGAATGTTCACCGCGCATGCCTTCCAGGACAATACGGATCTTCTCTTCTGCTGAATATTTACGCCTGGTGCGGCGCTTCACCGATTTTATGTGCTGTTCGGCACTTTCGGATTTTTTGCTCATCTTCACTCCTTGAGTCAGTTACGATGAGCCAAAAATCCTCCTGAAGCAAAACCACCAAAGTGTCTCACGGTCGCTGAACCGCTACAGCGCCAATAACTTCCGCGGTTATTTTTCGGCTACGTTGGGCGGACATTATCGTAGCGCAACGTAGCTGACAGCAGCGCTTTAGAGCGCTGAATCGTGTCCGCCCTCCTACCCAAACACAGTGTCTGCTTTCGGCGTCAGAACGGATTCCCCGCATTCATCTTATTGTCCCGTTAAGCACTAAAATATCCTTAGTTGGAACAACCGAATTTCACACACAACTTTGCGATATTTTTCCACCCTGGGTGGTATTATGTCATCAAAGGTAGTTGTATGATGACTAGAAATCCGGACTTTTTATGGAAGCGTTATGCGGTAGCGCTCATCCTGATTTTTTCGGTGTTGACGGTTAGTCATTTCATCGAGTTTTATGCGCTCAAGAATGCACAAAAGGATGCGGAAGTTATCGCTCTCAGCGCGAAGCAGCGTATGCTCTCTCAACAGATCATACGTTTCGCACGAAATACGGTTGCCAGTGGCGATCGTGAATCCGCAGATCAATTGGCGCGTGCGGTGCACGAATTTGAAGGCGCCCACCAAAAATTGATGGCTGACGCGGAGCGCGAAACGAGTCTCGGAAGACTATACTTAGCGCGAACTCCGTCAACAGATGAGATAGTCAAAGACTACATCACGCTTGCTCGAAGTGTTCCCAGGGCTAGTTATCCGCAAGCTGTTTTTGATGAATTGGAGTACAAAGGAACTGGTTTGGTTCTGGAAAGATTGGAAGAAGCTGTTGCCACATATGACGAGCGGGCGCGTAAGCAATCCAATTGGGTCCACACGCTTCAACGGATAACGCTTTTGGTCGCGGGATTCATCGTTCTACTGGAAGCATTGCTCATATTTTTACCCGCACACCGCAGCGTCCGACAGAAGATGACTGAGCTCCGCGCGATGGCGGAAACAGATCCGCTCACAAATCTCCGCAATCGGGCTGGCTTTGAACATGATATGGAAGCATCTAGGTTTCTAGCCAATGGTGATACTCGGTCGGTTTCATTGGTATTGTTGGACTTGGATGATTTTAAAGGGATCAATGATCGATATGGGCACCTTGTCGGTGATGAGGTGCTCCGCATCGTTTCCGAACGCCTTACCAAACTTCCAAATCTCATATCGACGGCGCGGGTCGGCGGTGACGAGTTCGCGATCCTCGTCGATAACACGCTATGGGATTCCTCGGACGAACTGGAGAAAATTGAATTCGACATGCGTGAGTGTATGGGTTTTGTGTATCGACCGATTGAGTGCAACGGTCGAATAATCCATGTTTCCGGTTCTGTCGGATTGTCTCGTTTTCCTCAGGACGCCGAATCCTTGGATGATTTACGCCGCAATGCGTCGGCCGCGCTACACGATGCAAAGCGATCTGGCCGCTCGAGTCTATCGCTCTATGGGGAGAAAATCGACAAGATTGCGCGGTTGAGACGGACCATTCAGTCGTCTCTGTTATCGGGCGAGTTCAAGAAACAAGTATCGATTTCTTTTCAGCCTGTCGTCGATATATCTTGCCAAAGAATTGTCTCGGTGGAAGCGCTTGCCCGTTGGTTTCACCCTGAACTTGGGCACCTGAATCCTGAATTATTCCTTTCGATCGCTCGAGAATGTGGATTGGGTGACGAAGTCGACCGGTTTCTTCGGGCATTGGCACTGCAGCAAATGTCCGTTCCCCTGGATGAGGGACGAGTTGGCAGCATTTCGCTGAATGTTTCACCGGTGGACCTAGCAACACGCGGATTTGCTAATTCAATGTTGGAGCAGTTCTCAAGCTTCAAAGTACGCCCCAGTCAGGTTTGGGTTGAGGTAACGGAAACCGAACGGCTCACGAGTCGAGCGACGGTCCGAGAAAACCTAGAGACTCTCAATCGAAGCGGAGTTCGTATTGCCTTGGATGATTATGGCGTCGGATACTCGAATGTTCGGCGACTGGCCGAGCTTCCAATTCAGCGGATTAAGGTCGACAAGTCGATTGTGACCAATGTCAAACGAGATCCAAAGTTTGCTGGGGTATTTCGATCAAGCGTTCAATTGGCCACGGCACTAGGAGCTGACGTCGTAGCTGAAGGGGTTGAAACGCGCGGGCAACTGGAAGAGGTTCGCAGGCGTGGGTGCAACCTGGTGCAAGGCTTTTTCTTTTTTAAGCCAATGATCGCGTCCGATTGTATTAAGCGCCTCGAAAACGCATGCGCGGCGGCCGCATGAAATCGATTCTATAAGTATTTTTTGGAACCTAACCGATCGAGATCTACGTATAGTAGGCAGACTGGTCGTACTTCGCTATTGTCGAGAGCACGTATTCTGGAGACACGTATGGCACGAAAATATCTCCTTTGGGTGCGAGAACAACCGGGAGCGATAAGCGTTTAGCTTCCCGGTTTAACTCAGATTTCCAGATATCCGTTGTCTCTTCTCCGGAAAGAACCACGACGTTCAGACCTGCGAAGTAACCGTCTTTCAATGTACGATCTGGAAGGAGGGTCATTCGGATGTTATAGAAGAACGTTTCAGGTTGCACGTTCAGGAACAGTTCGCTCGCCGCAAACAAGTCGCTACGGTTCTCGGCGATATAGTCTCGATCTCCGGGGCATTTTTCCAGAACATCATCGTAAAACTTGACCGGGTCCTTTTTCAACTGATGTTTGAGGCCCACTTCGGCTATACGTACGCCGCTCCTGGTTTTCATAATGAGGCCGAGCAATGTCTGAAACCAGCGCGGCCGAAACACCTCTAGAATATCCTGGTTGAAAACGGGGTTGGCAAAAATCGAAAGGCTAACGTTTTTGCTCAAGCGACTGAGACGGTAGCAAACAGAATTTCCTGTTCCCAAGCCCATCAAAATAATGTTGCGAAGGGATAAATCGTCCAGAAAGTTCAGTAACAGCGCGGCCTCTGCGGCGACCGTAGCGCCAGAATTGATCAATTTTTCATCGAGCAGAACCGAGGGGAGCGCACGAGCGCCGCCAAACCCTGGACGTCTAATGTAGATGACCTGCAGGCCCTTAGACCACATTTGCTCACAGAATTTGACAGAGGGCGGCATCGGGAAGTCAATTGACCCGACTATCAACAACGGTCTCAAATCCGCAAGTTCGCCGCGATAAATCATGACTTCGACTTCAATGGTTCCGGCGGGACCAAACCGCTTCACTTTCATCTCGCGCGGATTGGGTGAAACGGTTTCAGGCGCCCCGAAAGCAAACTTGTTTACATTAGCCGTCATGGGTTTGCGATCTATTGTGTGCGTGTTGGTGAGTCTAGCGCACGAGCTGCGAAATTAAAGTTACATCTGCAACGAATTGCGTTCATACGACGTCCTTTGTTTTGGCATTCGTTTAGAGCGCCATGCAGACCTTATTGAACCCCTGATCCCATCGATCCTTTTTCGAGCCATTCCCTCAAAAAGCGTCGCGCAATCCAACGGAGAGGGCTGCACTAGCCGTCCGTTCGAAAGTAACAGTTTTTCAACTCACGGTTTATATTTGCTTGGTGCAAAACAAAGGGGATCCGAGTGAGCAATTCATGGAGAGACATTCGTTTTGCACCTAAAACGACAGGACGTTTTTTTGACCTATGGTTCATCGCGCCCAGTTGCCCGAGGGGGTACCGCGTGACCAACTGTTTTTGGTCAAAATCAGATGGTACTTTCATGGTTTACGACGAGATTGAACGTCGGAACGTCAAAGCCGGCAGACATCTCAGTTCGACACCAACACATTTCATGTTGATCAAAGAACCGCAATTCAGTTAACCCATCGGCCGCAGGCATAACATCACCAATGCGGCGTAATTCATATTCGAGCTGGAAGCTCGGTTTGCCGATTTATCGACTTAACCAACCTTGTGGTCGGGAACAAATTCGAGCCCCGCATCAAACGTTGACTGCCAAACTACCCGCGCGAATCTCCGCAATCCAATCCGCGAAGCTTTGATGCGAACGACTCTCGGCAGCTTTCCACGGGAGCGAAATCGTACTCGAGCGCCGGTCTTGGAAACATCTATGATGACGCCCTCGCGTTTCTCACCACCCTTCGTTTCGATCAGGCAAACGCACCACAAATCCTTCCGTGCGATCCGGCGCTTGTCTGACAAGGGACGCAAAACGGGGATGGATCGAGGTTCAGTGTTTTCTTCACGCGGTAGACCTGCGCTCAACCGGCGCAGATTCACCTTTCCCTTCGACTTCGGTGAAAACATAATTTCGCTCTTTTCATACGAAAAATGATATCATGAATCTCGTTAAAGTTGAGTTTCAAGCAAAGTCTTCCTCTTAATGGATTGTTGTTCTGTGCATCAATCGAGGACGTGACGCCATATTTGATCTTGACGCCCGACAACGGAACCGATCGCGTGTTCGAACCTCCAGGTCCTGCGCGAAGAAACCCAACTCAGATTGCACACCCCACAAGCAAGCTGGCTCGCCGCAGGGACCATCCGCCGGCAGAATACGTGATTGCAAGTACTCAGTTCTGCCGATGTTCAACGAATTTGAAGTTGCGCTCTCGCGCTAGGGCGTTCGAGGGGCAGTGGAAATCAACTAATCCCTGGAGCGTTCCGCGTGCGCTCGCCTTAGCGCAGCCTCTGCAAGTGCCAAATGCTCCGCGAGTTCAGCTCGCGTTTCATCCGAAATATGATCATCTGAAAAAGCCGCTTCTCGGACCAATGCGAGCCAATCGGACAACACCATAGCGTCATCGAGCGGTTCTGGATCCGCAGGATTGGACACGAGCCATGGAGGAAATTTGTCTTTTTTCAATTAGAACCACCCACCTAATTATAGCGTGTTCAGCTCATAGAGTACACCGCTTTAGAAAAACGAGTGAATCGAGAAGTCCTTTCTCGCCTCGGCGCGAACTCCAAAATGCTCACACCGTCGCGAGCACGATTTGCCCGATTTTAACTTGAAAGATCTAGTTATTCTCGTAATTCGCTCAGGAGTTAGCGCTTGCGAGTACCGTCGCCCATTTTAGTGTGTCAACTGGACGCGCGCCATCACGGCCTAACTTTGGTCGACGATGAATTCGATTTTCAATCAAGCGTAGAGCGCTTGTCGCAACTGCTGGAACGGCAGATGCCGATGCGATTGCAGGCATTGGTGAGAGGCGCACAGAGTCTCCATGTACATCCTCGGCATTTGGATACTGGAAGGTCCCATGCATTGAAATAGACACCCCTAGGCCTAGGGCGTTTGTACGTCTCAGACGCAGATCAAGCAAGCACCTGGAATTGCTTAACGTGCAAGCAAATAAACGCTGCGAGAGCGGATAAATCGATCCAAAATCGTTAATACTCAACAGGAAATCCAGCCTCCACGCTCCGCGAAAAATTGAGAGACTGATGGTAGTCCAAGATTATGTCGTCTCGAGCCCAACCCACTATCCTCTCCTGGACTTATGCCAAAGAAGCATTGGCGTTTCCCATCATCGTTTGCTGTTCAGCGATGTCATTGGTCACCATTTATGCGTGCATCGCCATGGAGATCGGGCTTCATATGCAACCACAAAATTTCTTACCTCTGGTTATTGGCATTGCCGGAGCTGTCGCTGGACCGATGACGATCTTCGCGTTCTTCAGGGAGCATCAGAAATACGCGGCACGATTAACGCTTCAGAATTTTGCAACCACGGATCCACTGACGGGAGTTTTAAACCGCAGAGCATTTCAAGATGCTGTTGCAGATGAACAGCTGCGAATGGAACGCTCTGGCACTTCAGCGGCAGTGGTTCTTTTCGATCTCGATCGCTTCAAGGTTTTGAACGACATTCATGGCCATGCTGTTGGAGACGACGTCCTCAAAACTGTCTCGGCAGTCGCTCATTCAGAGCTTCGCGGTCCCTTCGATCGTTTGGGGCGTTGGGGCGGCGAAGAGTTTATCATCTTGCTGAATAATATCTCTTCAGCGCAAGCACACTCGGTGGCGCAACGCTTACGCCTGCGCATCCAATCAGAGCGGTTTGAGATTAACGGTGCGTCTATTGGGGTTACTGCGAGTTTTGGGCTTGCCTTCGTCGATTCAAACAGTTGCTTTGACGCCGCAGTTTCACAAGCTGATGAAGCGCTCTATGAAGCCAAAGCCCGCGGAAGAAACCAAGTCGTTGTAAAATCTGCGGTCGAACTCGTCGCCTAGGCGAGCAAAACCAGAAGTAACCTCAGAAGCGTGAAACGTACCGATCGGGCGGCTGTGCTTCGGCTAAGATGGAATGCTTTTCGGTTTGAGTGTACCTTTCCGGCTTGTTTAGTTGCTTGAACAATGGCGTTGCGAACAAATGGATAAGACAACCTCCTTCTTCTCAGATGACGACTTCGATATTCTCGAAGATTTCCTGCTTTCGGATAAGGTAGGTGACGATGCGATGACGGTATCGGTCTTGGATGGGTTTTTGACAGGAATCGTGGTCGGCCCGGAAACGATTATGCCAAGCGAGTGGATGCCCATGATCTGGGGCGAACGAGGTGCATCGTTTTCAGGACCCGACGAAGCAGAGGAAATCTGCGGATTAGTCATAGCACGCTATAATCAAATAATTTTAGAATTGACCGAAAAACCAGAACACTTCGAACCAATCATCATGTCCGATCACACAGGAGATTTGCTAGGCGAGATCTGGGCGGAGGGTTTCGTGACCGCGATTGAAATGCGGCCAGAAGCGTGGAAATCGATCTTTGAATCAGATTATGGTGCAGCGGTCAGTTTAATCATGGCATTGGCATCACCCGATACCATGAGTGAGTTTTCTCGCGATCCCGATGAAGTTTCGGTCATCGCGAATGCAATAACCGAGGAACTGCCCATTACGGTCAGCGCTATAGACGCATATTGGAAACAAAGGCGGGGCTTTGATGCTGATGCCCAATAGTGGCCAAGCAATATTGCAAGCCAGCCGCGTCTTGAAGCCAGAGACCTAAGTCGCCCTGAATAGGATGCTAAGCTAGGTGGTCATAGATCATTCGCGTTAGAATCATCCATTTCATCGTGTCTGCGAGCGCTTCGGGTTTGTCGATTGTCTGGATAACCTCATCAGCAAATCAAAGCTGCGGACTACTATAGACAGAACGCAATCTTGTCCGACCGATTTGCGGGACCATCCCAAATACAGCCATTGTCGCCAATGGTTAGCACGCGCTTCTCCCCGGCATTGCGATCGCTCGCACCCGACAATTCTACCTTCTTGCCTCTAACTTTATAGGTCCAGGGACGCGCGCCAGATTCTGAGGTGGTGACCACCGTTCCATCGGCCGAAAACGTCCAACTCTGATCGGTCAAAGCCATGCCGAGTCGGTTCGCGCCGGGTCCGAACTGTGGATAATAGGCGCCTTCCAGCGCCTCGCCGCCACCCCCACCGCATGCTGCAAGCAGGCCGGTTAGCCCCAACGCCGTTAGCGCAACCGATAATTTTCTGTGACACTTCATGAAATCCCCCGTGTATAGTTGCGTGATACTCTAACCGGTTACGCCTCGGTAAATCCCTACCAAGATAGCCGATCCGAAGAACAGCACCAGCAGGACCAAGACCACCTTTGCGATCGGAAGCAGTCTCTCCTGAAATCGAATGCCCAAACCAATACCAACAAGAGCAACGCCCCAAACACCGTGATCTACAATCGCAGCTAGTATGTCATTGCTCGGTGCCAGAGATGCCGTCGCCCAACCCCAGATTCTAATCAGAAAATAAGTCAGCGCCCCCGTTGCTGCGAACATCAACCACGTATCGAAGTCTATATCGTCATCTGGATCGAACGACTCTTCGTTCCCGGAACTCGTTCCTGATCTTTGAGTCATTTGTTGTGCGCGTTCGCGGTCTATTCGACGCCACTCTTCTTGCTGTTTACGCGCTTTCTCTTGGTGTTCGCGTTGCTCCCGCATTCGGCGCTCTTCTTCAAAACGCCGTGGCTGCGCGCCGATATCATATGCCGATTGATCAGGACCCGGGAATAAAGGTCGATCCCCCGAACCCCACCGTCCTTTTCCATACCAATCTGTCATTTCATCCCCACTTGTCGAAAATATTACCAGAGATGTGCTTGTGATACCAGTTGGACTGTTATCCGGATTGGCGTGTGGTGTTCGCTTGGGGCATGAACTGGCTTGAGAAGCCTTGAGTGGCAGTTTTCTTTTTTATAGCGAGTCCAGCAATGATCGTATGAATGCGGGCGCTCCTTCGGAGAGCCGGAACGACGTGAGTTTCATGCTCAAAGTGCTTGGGAGATCGATGCCCAGTAAAATCTCCTCAGCGAGCCCAAACTCGGAAAGTTTGCTCAAGAATATATAGTTGTCGCTACCGGATGAGGTTCCAATCTGACTACCGGGCTCGGCAAGCGATGCGAACAACGTAGATCGCTCCGCATCGCTCAAATTTCCTTTGACAATTCCATTTCTGCAGCAAAAATGGTGCCGGTCGGTTCATACTAGGCAAGTATCTGAATTGCTCACTTGTTCCACTGCAACATTCCAGCCTCATCCGACACAACCAGTGCCAATGAGATGCCATTTGAATCGAAACAATCGCCGTAGCCGGTGATACTGTGCGCGTCTGCTGAGAGATCTAGCAAGCCAGATCGAATAGGACTCAAACGAGTTGTGCTGACGCAAAGAGAAAACGGGCCACCGTTTTGCTGATCTTGTCGTTCTAGAATTCTTTGCAGACTTTCAGTTACTCTCGGAGGTGTATCCTCGGTTTGTAATGAATGACCATCATACCCTGATATCAATGAGGTTGATATATTCATCAAGTAGCGTGTGCCATTTTGATCATCGATAATCACTGCAACCTTGTTCGTCTCTGACGTTAAAGCCCTTGCGCGCCCTTGATACACATACCGACCGGGCACCTCCCAAGGTGCCATCGAGGAGTCGGTGCGAGGGCTAGCGACGTTTTCGTTTTGCGGCCTCGTTTCTCGATCTGGCTGCGCTAATACCAGAGCAATCAAACCCAAGATCAATGCCGCCGCCAAAACACCTCCTGTGCCAGAACTTTTTGAGCGCACTCTAGCTTTTTTTTGCCGGACCGACGCGCGGGATTTATTACGTGCAGATGCCTTGCCTCGATTTCGAGCCCCCGTTCTTTCGGTAGATTGCGTTATTCTGCCGTTTCCCCAACAACGCCCGCATGGGTGCGGATTATCCGCGAAAATGCGCCCCGTTCCGCCGCACTCGGGGCATTGAATGGTTCTCTGGGTCATCAATGGAACGCCTTCACCGATATCGACCTTCAGAAGGTAATTCCGTTGCGTTGGTACTTCAAGCAAACGGTTTTGTGGGCCGCTCTAGATCCAATAGAGAGTCTCCTGTATACAGGAAACAAGCGAACCAGAGCATGCTTTTTTAGCTATGTCATGGGAGCCGATATTGATGCCACGGGCTTTCTTTTTCGGTGATGATTGCGTCGGCAATTCGCCGGAACGGCGCGCGTATAGTATTCAATGTTGTTTTAGTAATCCCGCTGAACGAGATTGATCGGCCTTTGCTTGGTTTAATACTCAGTCACATAGAGGTGATCTTTCCGGGTGCCCCACCGGAAACTGGTTGCATTCACTGGTGGCATGAATTCCAGCCACGCCAAGCGCAACGAAGGCAAAGCCGACATCAAGTTGCCGTTGGAACTCAATGAGTTGTTGGGCCTGACTACGCCACATTTCCTCAAGCGCCGCAAACACCTGCTGCTCCATCTCTTCGTCATCTGCGATGAGCTCGATACGCCCAGAGTTTGGATAGAACTCGCCGCTGTAAATGACGTCATAAGTGTAGGCATTTGTCGGTCGCTGTGGGCCGTTCGGGCCGCGGGAGATGTTGGTCCGCGCCTCGACCCGAACCCGCGATGGCAATTGCTCACAAACTTGCGACAGATATGCCGAATACAGAAAAATTCGTTCGCGGTTGTGGTTCCAAAGCCGCTGCGTCGCACCTAAATGATATGGATAATACCAGTGTGCCAGCGCGTTTCTCGCTTTATTGTACTCATACGATCCTGAAGCCGCAGAATGAAACGCTGCGATAGCGTTACTTTCATCACCGTGTTGTTCGAAGATTAGCGTTGAATCGTCGCTGCAGACCTCGCCGGATACAAACACGCCTGGCATGACCATTGACACACCCGAAACGACTTTGAACTTATGATGGGGACTATCGCACCGTTCACTTCGCCGTGCGATGTCGCCGACCTGCCGCAACTCGCCCCAATTCGAGATCCCTTGCAATCGAAGTTCCGGCGTTGGAAAGGTCTTCTTGATGTACGGGTCTGTAAGACGATAGGACCAGTTTCCGATACCCGCTTCACACTTGTTCGACTGCGCCGCCGCTTTTGGAATCGCGATGAGCGAAAGAAAAGGCAATACGATCGCAACGCAGAACACCACTTTCGATCTAATCATTTCAGTTCATTCCTTTCAGCGTCATAACAGCATGACAAATCGGGTCATTGCGGTGATAGCATTACGGCTGCGAGCAGTCTGAAGACGGATGTTAAATCGCTCCAATCACCGCCCACACGGTAGGAGACGTCTCGAAGGTTGTGGTGGTAGTTTGTGAGACCCAAGCTACCGCAGCCCTTATGCGAAACTATATTCTGAACATCTCGATAGTAAATGGTACGATCCGCATTTGCGAGCCAGTTGGAGACATCTATGTCTCTGTCGTTCACGACGCGCGCGACGAGATCGAAGAAATCCGCAGGCCAGGAAAACGTCTGGATCGTTCCACCAGAGCTATTCGTTTCTTCTCGCGTGTACGGGTCGACGCTCACGGTCCAAGTTCGATATTGCACATGTGTGATGCCACCAGGAATATTATACGAGGGGCACAGCTCAACGATCGCTGTAGAGTAGCCCATAACAGCCTCGACAAGATCTCTGGAATGAGATCGAAAATAGGTGTCGGGTTCAACGCCGGTTATAAGCCCGATGCCTCCGCCACCGCTTAGACTAAATCCTGCCAGTTCGATTGCGTCATTCTTCGCTTGCTCTAAACGAGCCACTCGGTCAGCCCTTGCTTGTTGCACCGCCGCCCACTCTTGATCTGATCTGAACTCCTGCCGGCGGATGTGCTGCAGACCAACGAGCGTTTCATAGTACGATTGCACATCGGCGTCGGGTCTATGATTATTGAACCAGAATACGCCTGTCGTGCGCACTCCATTTGGGGGGTTCGCCTGCGTGCTAACGCGGAGAAAAGGAAGCTCCACCATGTCGAATGTCGTGCTGACCGAACTGGTTTGGAAACGCCTTCCAATATTGTCGAGCTGTACGCCCTCAAAAAAGAACTGAGCCGCGACGTTGCCCGAGATAGATGGGCATTTGGATCGAACCGTTGGGATCAATCCGTTCTCGATGACTGATTCTACGTATTCTTTGCTCAGCCGCTGCGTGTGGTCTTTGATGACCACGGAGGCGTTGAAAGAATTGAGGTTCGGATCGCAAGCTGGGCGGAAGTCATGCGAGTTGGATTTGAACGCGTGAATTGCATATTCCGGGTGATCGAACAGAAGCGCCCCTGCGCGATTGACGGTCCAGACTTTATTGGTTGTCCGAATGATCTCGGCTTGTCTTTGTCGTTCAGCTTCGGCGTCATTCTCTACGCGCGCTTCGGCGAGAACAGTTGCGCCGGCTTGATGTTTTTGAATCTCCGCCCGCCAACCGGCAACGTCATAACGATCCGTACGAGTTTGAAATGCTTCTGAGACGCCAGCGGTTCCGTACCAGTAATTGCGATTGTTCTGACTGCATCGCCTAAGCGCTTTGTCGATTTTGCGCTTATCTGAATTAGAGAGGTCGAAATACCTCTTTCCGAAGTGCGGTCGAAAAATGTCATCTGCAAAAGCGGGGGCGATGCGCTGCCGCTCCGTCTGCATGACCATATTTCCAGTCATAACACCGGCACCACCTAGCTCGCGCGCGATTGATACCCACGCATTCGCGACCTGGCATTGCTGAGCGTTGTTATTGGAGCCGAGTATAGTCTGGGCATTCGCAGATAAGACTGAACCAGCTATGGACAGCAGGCATACCACAAATCTCAGTCTCCATGATGACATCATCACCAATGCGTTCCTCCACTCGACATTAATCCGTTTTCTCCAGCCCCGCTTCAAATTTCATCCGCGTTGAGCGGTCACTTGATCACGATGGCTGGCACGTCTTCGATCCCGCAACTCCCATCGTGAAAACAAGCCCGGGGTCCTGTTCCAAACATCTCGACGACGCCTCTTGCCATCAATCGTGTGAGCATGTCTTCCTCTGCCTGTTGTCGCGCGACCATGTACTCTCGATAGTTCAGGTCCCAAATAAGCACATCGAAGAAACCGAAGTCCGGAAAACTATCGTAGCCGACCTGCAGTGATTGGCGCCCAGTTAAACCAGTACTCGAATCTACACGGTCGAGGTACTGGCTATGAAACCTCGCATTGGAAAACTTGCCCTCGTACCCGAAGATAATGGGGGAAAACGACTCCAAACTGTAACTTCCCAAGGGATGGTCTTGATACCTGAAGAACGCATGAGCGAACGATGGCAACTGGTCGCCCCCCGTAGGCACCCCGATGAACAGCTCATTTCGGCGAAGGAACAACGTGTCGAAGTAGAATCGCGCGGAAATATAGCCTGCAACCCTCGCACTGCATATCTGTCGGAAATGTCGCCCGAGTAAGTCTCGATACGACTCCCACAAAAACTCACGGGTTATTCTCGTATCGGGCCTAAGCTTCACCAAGATTTCGGGGTGTGCGATCCCGTAATCACATTTGGGTTCGTCTCGCTCAATAATCTGAGCGGGCCAAAAAATTGTGAGATCCTCAAACTCATACCGCAGATAATCGCCACTCCGGTCGAGAGTACTCATTTTTGTCCAAGTTATTTTTGCGCCCCGTTCGGGTGCTCCCGGTGCAAAAGGTAGAATGGCTTGCGCCCACGCCTGAGACCCAAAAAGAACTAAACACATCAGCGGCAGAAGCGTTCGCATACCTTGTTGTCCCCACAAAATTTGGCCGAAATGAGCTTCGACGATGCAATTCAGGTTCGCCAGCATGTTATCTTCCGCTGAGAATTGAACAAGGCAACCGCCACGAACTATGACTTGAACGAGCTTTGCGCGGCGCAAAGGAGCGCAAGATCATACGTTGAAAAGCCGACTTCCTAGGTCTACGTTTCGGTTAAGTAGGAACTAAGCCGATATAACGATAACGACTGCTTTGCGAGCAGAGGGAGACGTTAGCCCAGGGGCTTAAGTCGCCCAATTCTGTTGAAAAACTCTGCTGCTAGAGCGCGGGCTTTCCTCTTCGATCGTGTTCAGGCCTCTTTTTCTGCAGGGTGTTCGCTCTTCTCGACCGTATCACGCGGCGTTTTGGAGGGTGGTAGACGGTTTCGGGGCGTATCTGGCGAGTTTTCTGAGGTTTTGGGTGGTGGCAGCGAGGAGAAATTCGTCATTGGCTCCAGTGGGGCCGCGTAATCGTAATCGGCGCAAGCCATGTTGGCATTTCAGATGCGCGAAGCTCATCTCGACCTTCTTTCGATCTCGCCTCGATTGCTCGTATTCATCCGTTTCTCTCAGGCGCCTGACTTCGTCTCTGGCATGCTCATAGATGGATCGACCAACACGTTTGTTACGCGCGTTGGGACAGCATTTGTCTTTCAGCGGACAGACCGCGCAGTCTGAGCTGCTCGATCTGTACATTCGTTTCTTGTCTTTCGTGATGCCTGATCGCGGCACCTTATAGTTTCGTCGTTGATGGCGCAGCTCTTTGCCATTCGGGCAGGTGTAAAGATCACGGTCCTGATCATACACGAAGTCTTTGACGGTGAAGTTTGTCGTCGGCGCGCCGGGCGGCTCAAGCAGCGCGACATGTGGAGCGATCTTCTTTTATCGACCATCCAAGCAAGGATTTCACCGGCACCATAAGCTCCATCTCCCATCAGGCGTTTGGGCTTGAGCCCAAACCTATCCTCGGTCCGGTTGATCATAAGCTTCGCAGCATCGACTTCAGCGGTGCGATGAGCCGGCGTGGCTTCCACGTCCATAATAACCGATGTCTCAACATCCAAAAGGTAATTGGTTGACCAGGTAAACCGGGCTTTGCCGCCAACCGCAGCGGTCCAACGCGCTATCGGATCGGTGAGGGATACCTTCTTGCGTGGCGTGCTATTTTCAGTCTCGGTCTGATCGATCGCATCAAGATATTCTGTCACCGGGCGCGAAGCGATCTTTGGGTCTGACCAGTCAACAGGCTCGCCCTTCTCAACAGCGCGGTCTTCACTCGCATCCGCGCGGATCAGACTGGCATCAACCGCAAAGCCCTCGCCTTTGACCAAGCCCTCGGACATGCAGCACAACACGACTTGCTCGAACAGTTTCCGAAACAAGTCACTCTCACGGAACCGGCCATGACGTGCTTTGGAAAAAGTTGAGTGGTTCGGACCTTGTCTTCAATGCCAAGCTTGCAAAACCATCGATAGGCGAGGTTCAGATGAACTTCTTCGCACAAGCGCCGCTCCGATCGGATGCCATAGCAGTATCCAACGATCAGCATCCGGCACATAAGTTCCGGGTCAACCGATGGGCGGCCCGTGTGACTATAGAAGGGCTTTAGGTGCGCCCGGATGTCATCGAAATCGAGGAAGCGGCCAATCTTGCGCAGCAAATGATCTGCCGGAACCATCTCTTCCAGTGAGAACTCATAGAACAGCTTTGCACCGTCTTCGTCCAATCGTCCCATCATCGCGCATCTCCTCGATCTGCACGAAAATCACTGAATCAGAATTCGGCCACTTTGACTCGGAGTTTTTCAACACCATCGCCCTAAAACGGACTCTGAGAACGAACCGGCTGTAAGCAGTACCTGACTGTGGCAATGAGGAATGGAACGGATCAGCCAAGTTGGGGGGGCTGGGGAGGGATGGAAGTCTTTGGCTGCCCCTTTCCAAGATGACGCGGGCGAAGAATCCGATCACCCGCATCACCTGTTCGGATGCTAGAAGTCCATGCCGCCAGCAGGCATTGCTGGTGCCTCTTTATTGGGAAGTTCGGCGATACCTGCTTCGGTTGTGATCAGCAGAGACGCAACAGAGGTCGCGTTCTGGATTGCGGAACGGACAACCTTTGCGGGATCGATGACACCCATCGATACAAGATCGCCATAGGCTTCGGTCTGGGCATTGAAGCCATGTGCTACCGAGTTTTGTGCCAAGACATTGGCGACGACGACTGACCCTTCGATACCCGCGTTTTCTGCGATCTGACGGATCGGAGCCTCAAGCGCTTTTCGAACAATGTCGATACCGGCCTGCTCGTCAGCATTGAGACCTTTGGCCGTAATAGATTGCGCAGCGCGGAGCAGTGCGGTTCCGCCTCCTGGGAGGATGCCCTCCTCGACAGCCGCACGCGTTGCATTGAGTGCGTCATCAACGCGGTCCTTGCGTTCTTTCACTTCGACCTCGGTCGCGCCGCCAACTTTGATCACGGCCACACCGCCCGCCAGTTTGGCCAGACGTTCTTGCAGCTTCTCACGATCATAATCTGACGACGTGTCTTCGATCTGACGACGGATTTGAGAAACACGTGCTTCGATATCAGCTTTGCTTCCTGCGCCATCCACAATGGTGGTGTCATCTTTTGAGATGTTTACGCGCTTCGAAGTGCCGAGCATATCAAGCGTCACGTTCTCAAGCTTGATGCCGAGGTCCTCAGAGATGACCTGGCCACCGGTGAGGATCGCAATGTCTTGCAGCATTGCTTTGCGGCGATCGCCAAAGCCAGGTGCCTTGACAGCAGCGACTTTCAAGCCTCCGCGGAGCTTGTTGACCACCAAGGTTGCAAGCGCTTCACCGTCAACGTCTTCGGCCACAAAGACCAATGGACGCCGAGCCTCGACGACCCTCTCTAGCAGGGGCACAAGCGGGTGGAGCGAAGACAGCTTCTTCTCGTGCAGCAAGATGAACGGGTCTTCCAACTCCACTGACATCTTTTCTGCGTCATTCACGAAGTATGGCGACAAGTACCCGCGATCGAATTGCATGCCCTCGACAATTTCGAGTTCAGTTTCGAGCGACTTGGCTTCCTCAACGGTGATGACGCCTTCATTGCCAACCTTGTCCATGGCCTGAGCAATCATGTCACCGATCTCATTATCGCCATTTGCCGAGATAGTACCGACTTGAGCGATTTCAGAGTTTGCAGAGACCTTTTTCGAGGAAGTCTCTAGATGGCCAACCACCTCAGCGGCCGCTTTTTCGATGCCACGCTTGAGATCCATCGGGTTCATGCCCGCGGCAACACGTTTCATGCCTTCACGAACGATGGCCTGAGCGAGAACAGTCGCTGTGGTGGTGCCGTCTCCTGCGACGTCATTGGCTTTCGATGCCACTTCCCGCAGCATTTGCGCGCCCATATTCTCAAGCTTATCGTCAAGCTCGATTTCCTTTGCAACGGTAACGCCGTCTTTCGTGGTGCGTGGCGCGCCGAAAGACTTTTCAATGACAACATTGCGGCCTTTGGGCCCAAGCGTGACTTTCACGGCATTGGCCAGAGTGTCGACACCTTTGAGCATTTTTTCTCGAGCGATGGCGCCGAATACAACTTGTTTAGCAGACATAGTCTTACCCCAAAAATATTAGAGATGTTGAAGGTGGTTCAAGCAGCTTTTTTGCGCACGTGGCTGGCCTCGATGATACCGAGGATATCGCTCTCTTTCATAATGAGTAGCTCTTCGCCATCAATGGTAACCTCAGAACCAGACCATTTCCCAAACAGGATGCGGTCGCCCGGTTTCACCTCAAGCGGAATGCGTTCATTGTCGTCGCCAATAGCGCCGTTGCCAACAGCAATGATTTCGCCTTCCATGGGTTTTTCTTTGGCAGTGTCTGGGATGATAATCCCACCTGCAGTTGTATCGCTTTCGTCGATGCGACTGACCAGAACACGGTCATGTAATGGACGGAAAGTCATGGCTATTTACTCCTTGCCAGACAGCAGATTGGAGCGAGCACCGTGTTGGTTTTAACGGCTGAAACCCGCTCCTTTTTGGCACTCTATACCGGCGACTGCTAACGCCACATTCGCATGTGATGTACGTGATGATTTTCGTCAATCGGGCCGATTTATTAATTCGTTGCAATGTTCTGGATCGTCAAATTTTGCTTGCAGAAACGCACTTTTTGAGGCTTAGGCAAAAGTGCGTCCTGCTCACGCGAGGAAGTTTCTTCCTCTTGTTGTGGCGTCCGGAGAGCGGCCGGCGCGTTCTTTAAATGGAGAGTCCGCATGATGACAGTGCGGTGTTACCTCGCCCCCTCTGCAATTGAGGGTTTAGGCGTATTTACTGCGAACCATATTTCGCATGGAGAGCTTGTTTGGAATTTTGATCCAGAGTTCGATCAGATCTTTTCAACAGACTATGTCAAAGGACAGCCGGAACACGTGAGAGAGTTCCTCGAAAGATATACATATGCTCATCCGAGCGATCCGAGATTGATGGTGTTAGATTCTGACGAGGGTCGATACATGAACCATTCAGGTCGCCCAAATATCGATTTCAGTGACCCAGAAGTTGGCGTAGCGCTGCGTGACATCTGTGCCGGTGAAGAATTGACGTGCGACTATCGTCAATTCACGATCGGTCCGATTGTCCATCAAGGTCCGAGACACAGACTCTCGCCGATAATCATCCAAGAAAAACGAGGACGTCGATTATTCGCCCGCGGACACTAATCGCCAACGGATCATGTCCTCGGATCAAGATCACCTCCGGGTAATCCGGCTGGCAAACTAGGTTGCCAGTTGGATTGCTCTTCATCGGATACAGGTGCGCGCTCGATACGGCGAATTAGCATCACAACAAACAAAATCACCAAACAACCACTTGAAAAGGCGAACAGTCCGGATGGTCCAAGTGGACTTTGCATAATCAACCCTGCGAGAATCGGCCCAACCACTGAGCCAAACGCCCATACGATCAGGAGCATCGACATCATCGCGGTCATGTCTTCGTCGGACACGCGATCGACGCCGTGTGCTACGCAAACACCGTAGAATGAAAGCGATCCTCCGCCCCACACAAACAAGAGTAGATAAACTGCCGGAGTGGGAATCGAACCAGAGAGCAAGAAGAGCGCTAGCGTCGCGCCCCCGCTGATAAGTGTCATAAAGGCAATAACGTTTCGTCGATCCATGTGGTCGGAAATCAGACCTGCAGGCCATTGGCTCAGGAGCCCACCTATATTGGCGACGCTATACGCTATGCCCGCAGTCGTGAGTGCGTTCCCGTCACTTGAAAGTGTCGCAGCGAACACAGGCAGGAGCGCCAAGGTTCCGGAATTGACCAATCCGGCGATGAAAACGCCCGTCGTCGCGGACGGCGAGATCTTAAGCAAGCGCGTGATCGGTAATCGGCCCGAAGGCACTTTCGGGGGCTCTTGTCTCCGAGTAAGGCAGACCGGGACCAAAGCCGCGGCAAGAAATAATCCGCACCACAGGAAGTTTTTGGGATCCAATGGCGCCATTCCTAGAATGATGAGTGGGCCGCACAACAGCGCCGCTTTAGCCGCGACATTGTAAACGCCTAGGACGTTTCCGCGGTGTTGCTGAGGTGTGACCCGACCAAGCCAGGCTTCTGCGGCCGCAAACATTCCAGCAAATGTAGCGCCCTGAATAAACCGCACCAACGCCCACCCGATTTCAGATGTCCATAAGCCTTGAGAGATCGCCCCGACAGCTGTTAGCGCGGCGCCAGCAGCGAAGACCCGTATGTTTCCAATCTCCCCTATGAGACGCGGAGATAAGTAGGCCCCGGCCATAAAACCGGCGGCGTGGAGGCCCGCGATGATGCCGACTCCAATCGATGAGGTCCCCATTTCCGACAACCCGATCGGCGTGACAACGCTGAGCATACCGCCAGAAAGCTGTAGGAACCAAACTGCGAGGATAAGTGAAAGGACTGGGCGTATCGCGTGCATCAGGCGCCTCTAACTCGCACGCAACGCGTCTTTATGTTTCGACAAAGGACGCACTCTAGACTCGAGATACTCGTAAATTTTGTCTGCCACATCGATGCTCGTGGCTGTTTCGATGCCTTCCAAGCCGGGTGACGAGTTCACCTCTAAGACTTTCGGACCGGTTTCGGATTGGAGGATATCGACCCCGGCGACACTGAGGCCGAGTGTGCGTGCGGCGCGTCTCGCCGTATCGCGCTCCGCTTTCGTGAGCTTGATGGGCTCCGCAGTCCCACCTCGGTGCAAGTTGGACCGAAATTCTCCTTCGGCCGCTTTGCGTCGGATCGCACCAACCACCTTGTTGCCGATCACAAAGCAGCGGACATCCGCGCCGGATGCTTCGGATACAAATTGCTGCACGAGGAAGTTTGCGTCGAGCCCGCGAAACGCATCCACCAAACTCTCCGCAGCCTTGCGTGTTTCTGCCAGAACGACCCCTCGACCCTGCGTCGATTGGAGGAGCTTCACAACAACCGGTGCCCCTCCGGCGAGATTGATAAGGTCTTTTGTATCCTTCGGGGAGCTCGCAAATGCGGTTACCGGCATCCCGATGTGCGCATCCGATAAAAGCTGGTGAGCGAGGAGTTTGTCACGTGATGCGATGATGCCATTCGCATTGTTCAAGCAGTGCGCTCCGGTACTGGCAAATTGACGAAGGACGGCTGTTCCATACGCTGTGATTGACGCGCCGATCCGCGGGATCACCGCATCGTAGTATGGAAGAACTTCACCATCATAGTGCACTTCAGGGCGCAGCCCACCAATTTTCATATAGCATCGGCGCGTATCGATGATTTCGATCACGTGACCGCGATTTTGCCCCGCCTCCAAGAATCTCCGCGTTGAATAGGAATCGGGCTCGCGAGATAGCAGTGCGATCCTGAGCGGCCGTCGCACCGGCTTCTTTTTGGGCAGAGCTTTATAAGCGTCATAGCCTAGTTTCGGCTGAAGAAAGGATGCGTTCGGATCGACGATCATGTCTTCATCGATCGCTCGTCGCCCCAACAGCATGCGATAGGCCATATTTTCGCGATTGGTGAGCGAGATTTGGATCGGCCAGCTTCGGTTGCCGACACGCACGTCGGTTTCGATGACGTATCGCAGTTCTGTTTCCCCATTAGAGCTCGTGACGTCTCGGCGATCGACCACCCGTGCGGAACAGGTCAGCTCTAAATTTGGATTTTGAGGGTCGGGCTGAATCAGGAACCTCACCTGCGGACTGTCGGCTGGACCGAAAGGTTCAATGGCGACGGCATGGAGCGCAGATGTACGCGCGCCCGTGTCCACTTTTGCTTTGATCGCTGGAAGTCCAAGATCGGGTAGGTCTACCCATTCTTCCCAACCAAGGGTAAATGCGTCAGACATGGTTTCGTCCAATCGAATGCTTGCAAGATGAGATGGAAAAGGCGTACGAGCGCTAAAGCAACTACCCTTCTAAATCGAAGAAAAACCCCTTCAAACTATCCCGCTTTCGCCTCCGGCGACTATTTGGGATCAACTCTGGCTCGTTAGAGGTTTGGGTCTGTCGTGCTCGTTTAGAAGCACGTCGCGCAGGGCCCTTTTTCTTGAGACCGCTCATACGCGTATTCCTTCTGAGACATCGCGGAATGCGACTCAGATTCCGTACATTCAAAATCTCAGTTTTGCATCAAATTTTTAAGGGGAGGAAAACTTTTGGGGCGAGTTACGATCTGAATCGTTCGAGACTCAGATTTCCATACTCACTCCGCCCAAAGATCTCTCTTGTGTGAGCAAATCAGACTTTAACCGGTTTAGTTGTTCGAAATCATTGGTACTTCTAATCAGTAGCGCTATTGCTGGTGCATGAATTCGCTCGCGACGATACCGTTTTCAACCGATACGTGGCCTGAATGGCTGCAATCCATAGCACCTCAAATCTGGTTCGTGATCATCGGGTTCGCTCTCGGGTTAGGCGCATATTTCATAGGGTATTTGGCCAAACGCCTTGTTCGCGGTTTCGGAAGACGACGCTACGCTACAGAAGAGTTATTCGTTGGATCGAGTTGGGACCTAGCCGCTCCCGTCGTTCAGCTTTTGGTTTTTTTGATAGCCGTGACTGGCGGCTCGGAACTGATCGGATTCACCTTCGCTGATCAGATTGTCGGGTATTGGCCAAAGGCGTTCGCGGGCCTCGTGATTGTCGTTGCGGCGGTATTGCTCGCAAGTTGGATCAACAACTCTTTGCGATCGCTTGCCCAGAGGGCGCATGGCAAGAACCGGGTGGATGACACGCTGATCGGATTCGCAGCGTCGATGATCCGATACGCTATATTGGGTGTCGCAATCATCATGGCCATGATTCAGTTTGGATTTGCTCCAGGATCTCTCATCGCAGTGGTGGGTGCGGTTGGTCTAGCCATCGCGCTGGCGCTTCAAGATACGCTCAAAGCTGTCGCGGCGGGCTTTATGATAGCAGCGTTCAGACCATTCAGAATTGGAGATTGGGTTAGGATAGCGGATGAAGAAGGTGAAGTTTCGCAAATCACGCCCTTCAACACGACTATCAAGCAAGTCGATAACAAAGTCGTTTTGTATTCCAACGATCAAGTTTGGGGAAACCCGATCGTCAATCATACCCGCAATGTAAAGCGGCGCCTCGATTTGTACTTTGGAGTTCACTACGATACCGACCTCGATCATGCACTCGAGGTCTTAAGAATATTGGCCAACGACCACCCATTGGTATCTCTTAAATCGGAGACTTGGGTCGGCGTCCATGAATTAGGGGATTGGGCTATCACGCTGCGGCTTCGCGCTTGGGTTCCAACAAGAGAGTTTGTTCAAGTGAGAGCTGACCTAACCAAAAGTGTGAAACAGGTTTTTGATCGAGAACGGATCGAAATTCCATATCCGCATCAGGTTGAATACGTGCGCGAGGGTTTGGCGTTCAAGCGCCCAACCGATAGCGATGTGGACTAATACGACGTAGGCGTGGGTGGCCGCTTAGCGAGCATCTGTGGACGGCGGCCCCTTGGCAAGAGATTTTAGTTGGTCATCTGCAGGTTGGCCGTTAGCGGGCATCTGTTCGGCCTATTCGAGCGGCATTCAGACGCCGCTGGCCATCATGCGTTCCGCAAGATGAGGTTCCTTACAAAAGCACGCACTCAAGGGTGCTTGCTCGCAGGTGGATTGTCCTCACTTGTTGAACCTACGGGTCTGCATGACCTCCTTATGCTCTCACCAATCTCGTTTGCGCCTGTTCAGCGCGGCGACTTTATGCCGGCATTAGCTTTGCCGGATTGAACTTCTCTCCTTTGACCATCAGGGCCCAGATCATGCGGCCCATCTTGTTGGCCATGGCGATCGCAACCACCATCATCGGTTTACGCTCGAGCAAACGGCTAAGCCATGGATGCTTCGTGAAGCCGAGCTGTTTCGCTCGGATGATCATCGACATCGCGCCAGTAACCAGTAAGCGCCTCAGCTCCGGGTTGCCCTTCTTGGTGATCTTCCCGAGCCGCTCTCGCCCGCCACTGGAATGCTGTTTAGGCACAAGCCCGACCCAGGCGGAGAATGCGCGACCGGATTTGAAGATCTTTGGATCGGGTACTTCAGCGACCACACGTGTTGCGATGACCGGTCCGACGCCGGGTATCGTTTCCAGTCGCTGGCAGATGGCATTGGCTTTATGGGCCTTGAGGATCTTGCGATCCGTTTCCAAGATTTGCCGCTTCACGTGTCGGAGCTCGCTGGCGAGCGGCAGCAGGCACTCCCGCGCCAGGTCGGGGATGCGATCATCCTGATCGTCAGCCAGCGTGTCGAGGATGGCTTCAACGCCCATCCGCCCTCTGGAAGCGACGATACCGAACTCAGCCAAGTAGCCCGTAATGTGTTGATCAGCCGGGTCGATAAACGCACCCAATGATCGCGTACACCATGCAGGGCAAGGAGCGCCTGTTGATCTGGTGTTTTGATAGGAACGAACCGCATCGTTGGCCGGGTGACGGCTTCGCAGATCGCTTCCGCATCACGCATATCGTTCTTCTGGCTCTTGAGATACGGCTTCACAAACTGGGGCGCCATCAGCTTCACTTCATGCCCAAGTGCGCTCAGCTCACGGCCCCAATAGTGCGCTGTTGCGCAGGCTTCCATGCCGACCAAACACGGTTCCAACTGATTGAAAAAGGCGAGGACTCGCGACCGGCTGAGTTTGCGACGAACGACAACCTCACCCTCCGTGTTGATACCGTGAACCTGAAAAACCGACTTGGCTAAATCTAGGCCAATAACTGTGATACTCTTATCCATAGGCGTGCTCCTAATGTTGGCGGTGTGGATACCTTCACATTACCAGCTCAGTAGAGCTGGGTGGGGCACGCCGTCCACAGCATCATTAGCGGACATTAGCTCAGAGACGGGAAACACCCTAACACGGTCGCGTACGGGGCGGACATTCAGCATGGAACGTCTGTTAGAGATGGCGTTTCGTTCTGGTCTGGAGCAGGCTTGAAATGAACATCCCTTTGCGGGAATGGTATTTCTATGTCCGCGTCCCTGAACGCCTCGAAGGCGGACACCCGTAATTCGTTCTGAACCAGAATTCGGTCATCCGGTGTGCGGATGAATACGCGCATCTCGAAATCGAGTGAGCTATCGCCAAATCCGGCGAAGAAAACCATCGGTTCAGGAAACCGCGACACGCGATTATTGGCACGCATGACCTTGTCGAGAAGCGCCATGACCCGCCGTGGATTCTCCTTGTAGGCGACCCCAATTGGAAGAATGATTCGGCTGAATTTGTCCTTGTGTGTCCAGTTCGTGACCGACGACGCGATGAGTTCGGAGTTGGGCACGATAATCGACGAGCGGTCGAAGGTTTCGATCTCCGTCGACCGGACGCTTATGCGCTTCACAATACCTTCGCCAGACGAAACGATGATCCAGTCGCCGACCTTGATGGGACGCTCGAACAGAAGGATCAATCCGGAGACGAAATTGTTGACGATGCTTTGTAAGCCGAAGCCGATACCGACTGAAAGCGCGCCCGCGATGATGGCGAGATTGGACAGTTTGAGGCCAAGCATGGCGATCGCAGAAACAGCGGCAATCGTGAGGCCGACATAACCGATCAGCGTTTTGAAGGAATTACGAACCCCGTCATCCAGTGTCGCGCGTGCGAAAACCCGTCGGTCGGCGCCGCGCTGAATAAAACGTGTGCCAAGCAGTATTAACGCGAAAGTCAGAAGTGCTGAGAGGATCTGCGCGATCGAAATGGTTACCGCGCCGATCTGAAATCCGAAAAACGCATCCCAGATCCAGTCGCGAACTTCAGAGACTTCGAATCCAAGCACGACTAGAAGCACAGGTGTCGCCAGCGCAATCAAAGCGACATCGACGATCAAACCGATCCAAAAGTAAATCAGATGTTCTTCATGCTCTTCGATCAGTTCGTCAGCTTTTGCACGTTTGACCGCACGATGTCGCAGACCCTTCACGCCTTCCTGGGCGAGCGCCCGCGCAAACCAGGCAACACCCAGCACCGCTATAACGAAGAAGATCCGGGTGATCGCGTAGCGCGCCAGCGCCACATAACCTAAAAGCGTCGAAAGAATGATCAGGATAGCGATGAACTGTCCAGCTTGCCCCAGGAGGCGCCAGGTGCCACGGCTGTCCTTTGCGAATTCCTGGTGATCCTCCTGCAGGATCCAGCGTTTTTTTCTGCACAGTAGGAACAGCAAACCAGCCCCTATGATCGCCAACATGCTGCTTTGGATCCGCGTAAGTTCCGTACTCGCCCCGAGCGCCGTCGCCCCTGCATTGAGGGCGATGTCCACGACAAACAGTGTCGTCGCCGCCCAAAGGATAAGACGAATAGCAACCGCCGCGCGCGAACGAACCGGAACCAGTCGCCAGTCTCTAGCGCGCGGCGCAAAGATCGCAGTGGCGACACCATCGACGACAAAGATCGCGATCAGTCCGAACCACAAGGCTGTCATCACCGGCTGCAACGGCCCATCCACGAAGCCCTGAGCGCGCGCGGTTTCGAGCATTATGTATCCGCCAAGAATACCAGGGACGATGCGCGCCGCTGTGCGTGCGCCAGCAATCGCGGTTCGCGTCGATTGGGTGACACCGAGCCGTTCAAGATGATCGATCACTTTGCGATCGGTCCAGCGTCGGACTGGCCAGAATAGTCCAATAGCGATTGCGATCGCGGCAAACATCATCCAGAGCCGAAGGTCGGCGTTGGGTGCGTTTTCCACGTCAGCCGATTCATCCTTTGGCGCCTCGTTTAGCGCACGAAGCTTGGAGCGCCCCTCGTCGAAGCTTTGGAGTGCGTGGCGCCATTGCGAAGGCGCCAACGGTGATGGTCCTCTCGCGAATGTATCAGCGTAAAAGGCGACTCGCCTAAGATTGGCGATGTCTTCCAGCAAGCGCGAGGCCTGCGCGATGTTGACATCGCTCTGGCGAACAGCGTCACCGACAATACTAAGTTCTGACACAAGCTGAGCCCGCGTTCGCGCCAGATCCTCTGATTCCCGCACGCCTGGCTCCGGCATGGGGCCGAGGCGGTCAAGATCCGCCTGCAAGTCGTCCAGCTGCTCGCGCAAGGGCCGCGCAGCAGCAATCCCTTCGGATCGAAGGCTGCGCAAGGTTTCACGAGTGGCCAGATGGTCAAGTTCCGGATTGGAGGCGATCTCGGCGGCAATCATTTGCAGCGCTTCGCGCCGCGTGCCGACATCGTCAACCAACTGACTGTTTTGCGCAAAGGCGGGAGCAAGGCATACGAGCAGGCATGTGATGGAAAGAATCAGTCTCATAGCCAACCCAGCCTTTTGAACAGCCAGGTGATGCCACTGCCGAGGAAGAGCATGAGCACGCAGAGGATGGTGAAGGCAAGCGGACTATCAGCGCCGGGAATGCCTCCCACATTGACGCCAAGGAGACCGGTCAGAAAACTCAACGGTAAAAAGATCGCCGCGACGATTGAAAGAACCATCATATTATGGTTCATTTGCTCAGCGCGGCTATCAGCCAGTTGATCATGGAGGATCCCGCAGCGTTCGCGAATGGCGTCCATTTCCTCGACCAGTCGCGTAACTTGGTCGAGGGTTTCCCGCATCGCGATAATCTCTTGTTCCTGTAGCAAGCTACGACCTTCGAGCGTCAAATGGCCAAGCGCGTCTCGCTGTGGGGCGACGTAGCGTCGAAGTGCGATCGTCGTGCGCCGCAATTTAGCAAGCTCCGTTCGCAGACCTTGCGGCGCGTCTAGGCTCGCATCTTCAAGCGCGTCGACTTGATCGGCGAGGCCGTCGATGACCGGCGCCATGCGTTCAGTCATGCCGGCAGCGAGGGCGACGAGAAACGCGCCGACCGTGCTGGGGCCACGCCGTGTTTCGATGGCCTCACGAAGCGCTTGAACCGCGGCGAGCCGTCGTCGCCTGACTGAAATAATCAAATGACCGCAGACCCAGAGCCGGATCGAAACCATGTCTTCCGGATCGGAGGCGGGATTGAGGTTCACGCCGCGCAGGATCAGCAACAATCCGTCATCATGAGCGACGCATCTGGGCCGCGTTTCGTCTAACGTAAGCGATTCCGCCACGACCGGATCGGTATGGGTTTCTATCCAGCGCCGCGATCCATCATGGTCAAGATCCAGATGTACCCATCGATACCCGGATTTCGCCTTGGGCATGGTCGGCAGATTGTCAGGGTCGAGCTTCGTGGCGATACCCGTGGAAGCTGCGATATCGTAAGCATAGAGCGCGCCGATATCATTCTGAATCTCGGTCATGTAACTGCCCCGTCATCTGGGGGGCTTCGCCGTGAGCGTTTCCGGGCGAGCAGGTTCAGGCCCTCGACAAAGACACTGAACGCCATTGCCGCATAGATATAGCCTTTGGGCACATGCCGGCCGAACCCATCCGCGATCAACACCATGCCAATCATCAAAAGGAAGGCGAGCGCCAGCATGACAATTGTTGGATTGTCATTGACGAAACGCGATAAGGGTCCCGCCGACACATACATCAGCACAACAGCGATGATGACGGCGGTCACCATGATTGGAAGATGCGTGGTCATGCCAATCGCTGTCAGTATGCTGTCAATCGAAAAGACCACATCCAGCAAAATGATCTGAATAATAACGCTCGCAAATGCAGAGGTCTTTCTGCCAGGTGTGAAGACAGAAGGCGCCGGATGGGGATCAACCTTGTGATGGATCTCGGTCGTGGCCTTCCAGACCAGAAAGGCACCGCCCGAAATCAGGATCAGATCGCGCCAGGAGAAAGCAGTATCGAAGGTTGGCGCGCCATGTTCTCCTGGTGCACCTGTTATCCCAAGATCAAATACAGTCGCCGTGAGCCCCGCGATCCAGGCGATGGCGCCCAGAAGAACAAGACGCAGACCAAGGGCGAGACCAATACCGATCCGCCTTGCAAGCGGGCGCTGATCTTCCGGGAGCTTATTTGTCGCAATGGCAATAAAGACCAGATTGTCGATGCCAAGAACGACCTCCATGGCGGTCAGCGCAAGGAGCGCCGCCCAGGTTTCTGGCTGTAGAAAAAGGTCCATCATGATAAGCTCTCCGGAACCGCAGATACTGCGCGGCTAAAGCCAATGTTTGCTGACGCGCACTTCGTCGATGCGGTGATTGGCGTCCTGGTGAAGAATGATGTCTGCTCGTGTTTTCGTAGGGGCGATATTTTTCTGAAGGTTCGGGAGGTTCACAGCCCGCCAGCGCTCTCTGGCGGCCTGGCTTATCTCGGCTTCGCTTAAGAGTTTGAACTGCCCATAATAGGGATGTTCTGCGTCCGATCGTCTGACAAGATCGGCAAAGCGCCGCTCATACCAGGCCTCAAGGACGGAAAGCTCCGCATCAAGATAGATGGAGACATCAAAATAGTCTGAAATGAACGCCGTATCTGTTGGTGCAACGCGGCGGGTTTGCAGCACGTTCAGTCCTTCAACGATCAGTGCGCCGGGCCGGTTAAAGGTCCTGAACTTGTCCGAAACAATATCATATGTCTCATGCGTATAAACTGAACACCTAACTTTTTGCTCGCCCGCACTCACCGCTTCGACAAAAGCCAGAAGCTGGCGCCGGTCATAGGATTCCGGAAACCCTTTCCGGGGCAGCACGCCGCGCGCTTTCAGAGCCGCCATGGGCAGCAGGAAATTGTCGGTCGAGACCGTGGTGACGCGCTCACCTGAGCCATCCTCGCCGAGGAGGTTCATGAGCTCGGCGCTGAGGGTCGACTTGCCGGATGCGACGCTTCCAGCAAGTCCTATGAGATAGGGCGCGCGCCAGTCGGTGAGGCCCAGCGCCTTTGCGGTCTTGGCGCGGCTGGTGCGCATGTCAGCGATCCGCTCTTTCAGCAGCCCCGCAACCCAGCTGAGAACTGGATCTGATACGGAACTGCATTTCGGCGCCAATGCTTTCAAAGCATCGCGGTCGAGCACAACTCGGTGTCGGCGTGTCAACTCCTGCGACGGGGCCTTCTCCAGTCCCGCCATTTAGAAGTCCATCCCGTCATAATCCGGCATGACGCCCGCGCCGGTCTTTTGCGGCTGTGCTGCGATCGCTGCTTCCGTGGTGATGATGAGCCCGGCAATGGAGGCTGCGTCCTGAAGCGCCGAACACACGACTTTAGCCGGATCCAGAATTCCGGCCTCGACCAGATCGCAGAACACATTCGCCTGGGCATCATATCCCCAAGAATAGCGCTTTTCGGACAAAACCTTGTCGATGATGACGGAGCCCTCGCGCCCGGCATTCTGCGCGATCTGGCGCAATGGCGCTGACAAAGCCCGTCGGACGATTTCAAGGCCGTGGCCCTGATCAACATTGGCGACATTGACGCCGACGAGGGCTTCCGCACCGCGCAGCAGCGCCACGCCGCCGCCAGGCAGAATGCCATCTTCAGTGGCAGCGCGTGTTGCGTGCAGTGCGTCATCAACGCGATCCTTGCGCTCCTTAACTTCAACCTCAGTCGCGCCACCGACTTCGATGATTGCTACCCCGCCAGACAGTTTTGCCAGCCGTTCCTGCAATTTTTCGCGGTCATAGTCAGAGCTTGCTTCGTCGATCTGACGTCTCAGCTGCGCGATGCGCCCTTCGATAGCTGTTTCTTGGCCTGCGCCATCGACAATGGTCGTGTCGTCTTTTGTGACGATCACTTTCTGGGCGCGACCCAGCGTGTCCAGCGAAACTGACTCAAGTTTGACGCCGAGCTCCTCGCTCAGCACCGAGCCGCCAGTAACAATCGCGATATCTTCCAGCATCGCCTTGCGCCGATCGCCAAAGCCGGGCGCCTTTACGGCGGCGACTTTCAGAGTGCCGCGCAATTTGTTGACAACCAGCGCAGCAAGAGCATCGCCTTCAATGTCTTCTGCGATGACTAAAAGGACGCGCTTTGTCTCCGCTACTTTTTCGAGAACGGGTAAGAGAGGCTGCAGACTTGACAGCTTCTTTTCATGAATTAGCACATAAGCGTCTTCGAGAATGCACTGCAGGAGGTCGGCGTCGGTGACGAAATAGGGAGAGCTGTAGCCCCGGTCGAATTGCAGCCCCTCAACGGTTCGCAATCCGGTTTCGATGGATTTCGCTTCTTCGATCGTAATGGCGCCGTCCCGCCCGACTTTCTCCATTGCGCCAGCGAGTATGCCGCCGATCTCAGTATCGCCATTGGCCGAGATTGTGGCGACCTGTCTGATCTCGTCGGTAGAGGAGACCGGCGTCGCGTGGGTCTTCAGGTCAGCCAGGACGGCTGCGACCCCCGCATCAATGCCGCGCTTCAAGTTGATCGGGCTCATACCGGCCGCCACAGCTTTCATTCCTTCCCGCGTGATCGCCTGGGCGAGTACGGTCGCTGTCGTGGTTCCATCGCCAGCAATATTGGATGTGTTGATCGCAACTTCCTGCAGCATGCGAGCGCCGAGGTTTTCGAACCGGTCCTCCAACTCAATCGATTTGGCCACCGTGACACCATCATTGGAAATACGCGGCGCGCCATAGGCTTGATCGATCAACACGGTTCGCCCCTTGGGGCCGAGCGTGACCTTCACGGCGTCTGCGAGCTTGTCGACACCGCGCATCATCCGCTTGCGCGCATCGTCGGAAAAGAGAACTTGCTTGGAGGGCATTTTTTCTGCGTCCTGAGCGTTGTATAATAGAGGTGCTTATCGGGAGCGACGTCGGCGCCATGTCCGGCGTTCAAGAGGCGACATGCGCTTCAATCCGGTTTGGGGATTTGAATTGGCAGAGAGCCGATAGTCTTGTCCGTCATCAGTTTTCAAATGGTCTGATGGACGAGCAATAGAACGAGGCGGCGCTGAAATTTGAGCTCGCCCACCGCTTTGTATCTGAAACCGCGGCCACCGGGGGAGTTTTATTCTGCGGTTTCTTTTCAGTCTTGCGGCAAGGGCGCCGTAATCTTTCTCGGCGGCGAATTCGTCCATCGAACGAATAAATGCACGCGCGACGTTATGTGCTGCGTTGGTTTGAATCTGCTCTTTGCTTTGCGGAACGTTCGTCTCAGTCATCGCGACTGTCTCCTAGATAAAGATGGAACGATTTGAAAATGAACCTTCGGTTTTAATTTGACCAACGAATGTTCTTTTGGGTATCTATTCGATAATCCAATACATGGAGGTGTTGATGGATGTCGATCAGGCACGCACCTTCCTCGCGGTTGCAGAAACCGGAAGTTTCGTCGCGGCTGCCGAGCGGGTGTTTGTGACCCAGTCAACCGTGAGTATGCGGATCAAGGCGCTGGAAGACCGGCTCGGGCGGCGATTGTTCGAACGCGGCAAACAGGGGGCGTCCCTAACGCCGGCAGGGCTTCAGTTTCAACCCCATGCCGCTGCGATCATGCGAGTCTGGGAACATGCTCGGCTTGATGTCGGATTGCCGGACGGGTTTGATGAAGCGCTTTCCGTCGGCGGTCAGATCAGTCTGTGGGAAGGGTTTCTGCTGACCTGGTTGCCGTGGATGCAATCGGCCGCGCCGGACGTGGCGATCAAAACAACACTCGGCTATTCGAGCGACATGTTGCAGGCAGTATCAGACGGCCGACTCGACCTTGCAGTGATCTACCGACCCGAAGTGCGGCCGGGACTTGAAATCGAGCAATTGTTCGAAGAGCGATTGATCAGAGTATCCAGCGAACCGGCGCCAAAACCCGAATTGAATGCACGTTACGTCTTCATCAATTGGGGACCGGAATTTCAGGCCGATCACGCGCTCAACTTTCCTGATTTCAAAATCCCTCCGCTTTATCTCGATATCGGCGGACTTGCGATCACTTACTTGCTGGAAAACGCCGCTTCCGGCTATCTGCCGCTCCGGATTGCTGCGCCATACATTGAGGACGGCCGTCTGCAGCGTGTGTCCGGCGCACCGGCATTTTCCTATCCGGTCTATGCTGTCTACTCGACGGAGGAAAACAGCGACAGCCTGGAAACCGCGCTTTCCGGTCTCCGGGAGTTTGCCGCGTTGGTGAGTGACTAAGCTTCAACCATTTGAATATCCGATGGCTCATCCGAACAATAATCGTTTCTGACAAGCTCTTTATCCTTGTAAGGCTTGGTCTTTCCGAACTCCTGGAGCGGCGAAGTTCCTTTCGCCCCAGGCTGATTGTGGAGCAGAGATGGCGTCGGACGGACCCTTAGGCGTTGCCTTCCATTGGCAGAGATTAAGTGCTTCGGCCTCACTTGTCTGCACACCCCGCAATGCCCGGATCCTTGCTGCCTTTCAGACATACTGTCGCGTGGACGATGGTCCGTACATCGGAGAGTTCGCAACTGATCAGTTCGAACGCGGGTTACCATATCTGTTTGAGATGAAGGTGACTGGGGACGAGGAAGGCGGCGAACTCATCATTCGCAAAGCTGATCCGGCTCTGTTGAAATTTCTAGGTGCGGAACGCGGACGCGCTATTGCAACGCTGGCTCTTGGTGGTGTTCAAGAGTTTTTCGCCCAATGTATGCGGAAAGCGGTCGAGCAAATCGCGCCAGCGCTTGTGCGAGTATCTGTCAAACAGATGAATGCGAGCGCCCGGCAGTTTGAATTGCTGGCGATGCCGCTCTTGTCGCCTGATGATGGGACGGTCTCCGAGATCATCGGATCAATGGACGAGGTTGGCGCAGAAGGCAGCACCATTCGCGCCATTGATTGGGACGGGGTCGATGGCGCGCTAATGGCGAAAATTGGCATCGCTAGCCCGATCTCATTCTGAATGACGATAAACGAATAAAGGCCTTCCTTGAGAGAAGGCCTCTACCCTATGCGCGCGCTTTTTGGGGGCATCGCGCGATTCTCGATCGGCTCCTTGCCGGATCTCGAACGTTCGGCGTACGGCACCGCCTCAATGGCTTGTCGAGGCGGATTGGCCGCCGAACGCCCTGCAAATATGTCCCCAAGGCATCCTCTACGCCAATGAATTGATCGAATGGATGCGATCCGAATTTGAAATGGGTCATGTTCGCGATCTATTGGAAACTCGAATAGTAGAGCTGAACTCTTTTCGTTATTCTGATGGACGCTTTCTCCCTAAGTTGAATACGCCGCCCGACCCATGGCTTGCGCCTGTTAGGCTCCCTGGCGGTTCCATTTTTATTTTCAGGAGAAGGTGATGGACATTCGTGAACTTACCCCGTGGCGGCGCAATCGCGCGCCCGCAACCACTGACCCGAAAGCGCCTCAACCGCAATCGCTTCATGACTATATGGACCGATGGTTCGACGATATGGGCTTCGGCTTCGATTTGCCTGTCATGGGCACAAGGCTGCTTGCCAGCTCTGACTTTTCGCCGCGCCTCGATGTGGTCGAGACTGAAAAACAATACCGTTTCTCAGTAGAGCTTCCGGGGCTCTCGGATCAGGATATCGATCTTTCGGTCGATGACGGTGTGCTCACCATCAAGGGTGAGAAGAAAACCGAGGTCAAAGAAAATGAGAGCGATAAGCCTATGCGCGTGGAGCGCCATTATGGTGCTTTCGCACGAGCTTTCACGCTCCCGAAAGATGCTGACGAAGAGGCGGTGGACGCAACCTTCGACAAAGGCGTTCTCACCATCACCCTCGGCAAGACCGAAGCCGCTGATCAACGCCGGAAAATTGAGATCAAATCTCCGGCCAAGTCTGCTGCCTAATTGGCTCCGGCGATCCAGACCTTACAGATATGAAAGTCCAGTTTCGATGACTATTCGAGCGATCCTTAAAACCAAGGGCGCCGCCGTGCCGACAGTCGCATCCGGCGTCAGTATTCGTGATGTCCTGCAACGCCTCGAAGAAGAAGATGTCGGCGCCCTCGTCGTCACTGACGATGGAGAGCGCATTAAAGGCATTGTATCAGAGCGCGATATCGTCCGCGGCCTGCGACTCACTGGGGACGACGTGCTTGATGCCGACGTCGAAGACCTGATGACGACCGATGTCGTCACTTGCAAAGCCGATGACAAGATCGCCTCTGTCATGGCGATGATGCTCGCCAATCGGATCCGGCATGTCCCGGTTGTCGATGGCAAGACACTCGCTGGTTTCATCAGTGTACGCGACATCATCAAGCAGCGCCTCGACGAGGTCCAGGCAGATGCGGACGCTATGCAGAAATACATTTCCGGCTGACGCAAATGCCTCGCTGTACCCGGCCTATAGCTTGAAACGCGCGGCTATCTCTCTTGTGGAGACAAGCATATGAAGCATGTTCTTAGCATGATAAGGCTTTGGCTCGCTGTCGGGCTAGGCGCGTTACTCGCGATCTTCGCGATCCAGAACAGCGCGCAGGTCAGACTCTCATTCCTGTTCTGGGATTGGGAGTCTCGGCGTATCGTCGTCATCGCGCTTAGTTTCTTCATCGGCCTGACCATTGGTTGGCTGCTAAAAGGTCGCCATTCGGGACGAGCGACGTCTGACGCTGGGGCGAAGGAAAAAAGGCCGGGAATGATGGCCATCCATAAGACGCTAGCGATCCCATGAGCCCGGTTGAGACGACATTCCTGATTTTTGTCGCCATCGGGTTCTGCGCCCAACTGATAGATGGCGCACTCGGCATGGCGTACGGTATTACGTCGACCACCGCGCTTATGGCTACAGGAATGCCGCCAGCAGTCGCTTCTGCGAATGTGCACGCAGCGGAGATTGTCACAACTGCGATTTCTGGGGGATCGCATGCGCTTGTTGGCAATGTAGACTGGCGGTTGCTGCGTCGACTTGCCCCGGTCGGAGCTCTCGCTGCAGTTGCAGGCGCGATCCTCGCATCGCATCTCGACCTTGGTTTCGCGCGCCTACTCATCGCCGTTTATCTGCTTGTCATGGGCGTTATTGTGATCGAGCGAGGATTGCGCCGCGAACGCCCTGTCAGTGCTGTGAAGAAGATCAGCTGGCTCGCCCTTATTGGAGGGTTTTGCGATGCTTTAGGCGGTGGTGGATGGGGGCCCGTCGTCGCTTCGAATCTCGTCGCCCGCGGCAGCGACGTGGCCAGGACAATCGGCACAGTCAACGCCGCTGAGTTCTTCATGACGAGCGCTGCGACGATCGCGTTCGCATCGTCACTCGGTATGGAGTTTGGCGCAGCGTTTCTGGGCCTACTTATCGGCGGCGCGATCGCGGCGCCGTTGGCCGCTATCGCAATCAAACGGATTCATAAACCTACGCTGACAATCGGAGTGGGTGTCATCATATGTCTGTTATCTGTCTTCAACATTATCAACTGGGCGACCGCTTAGTCTGTCCGCAACCAGAAATGCTGGTCCGATTTGAAACGCCGATGGCTGAGGCGAAAGAAATTCGTTTTTCAAGAGTTCCGACAAGGCGTAGATTTTACTTGCGCCAAAACTGCGCTCGCTCCGGTTTCCGGAACGAAATTTAAAGGATGATCGCTATGAGCGGGATCAAGAAAAAAGGGCCGGCCCATAAAGCCCCTAAGAAAGAAACAACTCCAACGAAAACAGATGACCGCAAGGCTGTCGGCCGAAAAAACCGCCGCCAAGATCGTGCGCGCGCGGATGATGGTTATGAGTATTTCGACTAGTTAGCCGGTTGGCGACTTAGCACGTTATCCTCAGCGGCCCATGAAAATATGGGCCGCTGTTTTGCCAAAGTCGCCGACGTCATGAGCACCACTCAGTCCCTTACGCGCCTAGATTCGCTCCTCGAGGAATTCAATATGAGCCTGACCCAATACAAACACCTTTCGGCCTGGATCGCCAAATTCTCCAAGTCGCCTCACCGAATATCCACAGAGATTGCGCCCACTCCCGAGACGAAGTTCGCCATCGAAGCCTTAAACGACCTTGCGGAGATTTTGACCAAGGGCGACGAGCGGGCATTGAAAGAGCTTTTAAAGCTTCGCCAACGAGACGATTGGCTCCAAAAAAACAGCTCAAAAGACGAAGGCGTGGATGCGTTCTTCGATATTCCCCAGACTGACTAACACGGCTCGCCTGGTTCCAATCAAGAGAATTTTGCTATGATTCAAGCAACCGGCGACGGCAGCCGGCATGGGCGTTTTCGAGGGCTTCGATCGGATAATGGCGCGTCCCGGTACGGTTTGAACCAAGCCATCGTCAAAGACCGAAAGAGATAAGCGCGTATTTCGATGCGTGTTCTAAAAGTGTAAGGACCGCGTTGTCGAGAGTTTACAACTGGCTTTGGTCTGCGGATTATTTATGTCCGGTATTAGGAACTTCTCGCCGGGAAGATAACTATAGTAATTCTACCTTAACGGGAATCTGAGTATCGTGTTGCCCGTATAGAGACGTTTCATGTTTGGCTCCAAATCTAAGTCAAAAATAAACCTAGAACGCGCGGTTCCTCGCGAGCCGCGCCACTCCGGTACGCCACAAAGCTCGATACCAGTTTTGCGTCCGAGGGGCGAAAACCGCCGAGGTCTGCGAAAGGACTTATGGTGCGTTTGCTCGGTCGAAACCAAAGGCGGCGAGAAGCGAGAAGGTGTGATCATCGACATATCGAAATCAGGTGCGCGCGTTCGGTTTCGCAGTCGAGGGACGCTGCCTCGTGTCGTCCGCATCAATGCCTCCAGAATTGGATTGAAACGATTTGCCCGTGTGATCTGGCAGTCTGCGTTTGATGCAGGGCTTGAATTCGTTCCGAATGCAAAAATCGAAAACGCATCCCGGTAATTTTCTCTTGCTCCAAGCTAGTTACACGAGGCCTTTCGGCCGTCTACAAAGTCCCTAATTGCTGCGTTCCGGCAAAACGATTCCGCAATTCGTTGCACCGAAAATATTCAAATAGCGACATCTTTTCAACGAGTTATTCACCAAAACGCGCTAGGTTTGATGCGGGGCAGTTTGGGGTGGTCACTATGTACAATCGAAGAGAGTTATTCTTCGGTCGACAGAGCCGTGAAGTCATCGAGGATGAACGCGGTACAGGTGCCATTGAGTATGGGTTGATCGCTGGCCTGATTGCGATTGTTCTTACCGGCTCATTGACACGACTGGGCAAGCGCCAACGCAAAAACTATAATTGCGTAAAGCGCGCGATGAAAGGCAAAGAGGCCAATCGATTCTGCAAAAAGCGCGGCGCCTAATTAGTTTAGCGCGGCAATTGGTATTGTCGGGTTCCGATCATATCTGGCTAGCAAATCAAGAAAATGACCCGCGGATGGATATGGTGCGTATAGGTCGCCGCTCGGTAGGTATTTGACGGGTAGCGCGAGCCTTTTGGCTTCGACTTCCAGCTGACTCTTCCAGAGCGACATGAGCAGTTTTCTAACGTCCGGTTTCAGGAAATTGGAGAAATTGGTCGCAAGCCAAAAAGTCCCAATCTGGCGAGGAAATCTCTAGTCGTTCGTAACAAGCAATTCTCTTCTTGATTGGACTCCCGTCGCGATACTCTCGATCAATGCTGCGGAAATCGTGTTATCAGCTAGCTCCCGTATCGCTTCCAATGCGCCAGGGATCGCTGCGTTCAACTCCTCACACAGTCGCGCCCCCGTTCCTTTTGGCAAGCCCGCCGCTTCCGCGGTTTGATCAAAGTGGCGACGAGTGATCTGCATCACTTGATACCGATTGTTCAGGCCTAAAGACATTGCCAGCTTATAGCGATTGTGTGCGATTCGTCCGTCATCGACAATCGGCTGCGCAGATATGATGTCATAGAGGGGTGCAAGCACAAATCGCCCGCCCGGACGCAGCTGGATCGAGAAGTTTTTGGAGTGCCCGTCGGTTGCTCCGATGAGCCAGAATACCATTTGAGCCCGAAAGAATGCCATGCGGTCTTCATTTGGCGTATCGCTTTCCTTCAAGCGCTCCAGGATGTCTAAGACGCCGGGTCCTCCGTCACGCTGGTACTTTCTCGTCGACGGAACCGATATAGCCTGACAAAAGTCTTCTTGGGGAAGTCGGAGCAACCGACCGTCATCTGTCCATAGCCGATCGAATCTGGTCACGCTTAGCGTAAGCTGATCTTCAAAGCTTTCGATTGCCGCTTCGGCGACTTCAAGGCCCAGCGCGCGGCAAAGCTCTATACAGACAAATTCATTCTGGACGCTGTCGTTCAGATCAATGTCATTGTGGATGACGCCGATGGCGGGTTTCAATATATGCGTTGTGGCCGTCGTACCAATCGGCCGATGCCAAACACCATCTTTTTGCAACAGAGCAGTCTTATCCTGCGCGCCAGCGATCGAGATCCGAAAGTCTTCATCCTCGCGGTCAAGACCAAGTGGATTGACGCGGAGTCCGCGGATCAACTGGGCTATTTGTGCTTCGGACAGTTGTTCGCCCTGCACATCGCCGGCCTGACCCGGGTCCTCGTCATCGACCAGAAACTGAAGCGCTCCAACACAATCCCGACCCGCCACTGATAAAAGAGAAAACGCATCCGTTCCCTCAGCGCCAAGGCGTTCAGCCACATTGCGTCGGACGCGTTCTGCATCCGGCAGAAGGTTTTCAAAGACATTCACGACCTCCGCGCCGCGCCATGTTCGTTCGGCTAGCGGAAGCGACGTCGAGACCGGCATGGCATGTTCCCAGGCCAGCCATTCGTGATCATATGCAAAGCTGATGGCGCCGCTGGCTGCCTGCTCCAAGCGACCGACTAAGCGCGCATTCAAGAACACATTGAGACGCCGGGTCTGAGATCGACGCGGCATTAGAACAGGTCCGCAAAGTCGGCATCGCTGCTGCGTGTCGAGACGGCGAGTTCGAGCTTGAGCGCAGTGAGCGCATCAAAGAATACTTCCATGCGTGTCGCAGGCTCGCCGGCTTCTAGCTTGGAGACGGTCGCCTGACGAACATTCATACGGGATGCGAGCTCGGTTTGAGACCAGCCGCGCGCTTTGCGTGCTTTGCGCACCAGATCGCCCGCCATTCGCGGGCTTCGAACCAGGTCAGACATAGTTTTGCTCCATACGCGTTCGCGAATAAAGTGGATATATACGATAATGCGTATATTTCAAGTTAATACGGAAACGCGTATAGGGTTTCTGTCGCCTCGTACGCACCTATTGGATCAAGCGGCCACCCGATCGGGCCCGACATGCCCGCCGAGTAGCTCCACCAAATATCCGCCATCGCGCAGCGCTTTGGCTTTTTGGACCAGATATTTAACAGCGTCCTTCATATGCCCGCTTTGCCACTCATCGTCGACTTTGTTCTTGCCATAAAGGACGATGGCAATCTCGCGGCGGCTCATGCCAAGCTTGAGGGAATCGAGCACGATTAGCCCATCCCGCAGCATATGGGTTCGTTTGGTCCATTTCGGCGGCTCGGCGTCTGGATTGTTCCCAAAGACGCGCATGCCTTCCTGCTGGGCTTTGACCTTGCGGTCATAACTTTCGAAATCAGAGATTTGTAACTTCATCCGAACCTGCTCCATTCCGAGAAGTGAAATGCCATGGCACCGCGTCTGAAAAACGCAGCCATTGCCGCGGGTCAGCAGAAACTCGCGGCCGATAGAATCCGTAAAGTGCGATATTCGCGCGAGGACGACGCTGGTATCATAGATTTCGCATGTTTCATTTTCGCCCCTTGGAATGACGTTGATCTCAACCTGATCTGGAAACGCTTTTTCGTTCCAGACCACGTCTGCGTCGATGGCGTTCTTGGATGGATCGGGCATCATGATCAGGCCCCATCGCTCTGCCACTGTTTGCGGCACGCGCGATTTTAGAACCCGAATGCCGTGGCACACGGAGCGTTCCGAAACGTGGTCCGGACTGAATGATCTGGCATCGTCAAGAAACTCCTCGTTTCGGCGAAGATATTCCCAGGCCCATCGGTCCGGCGTCATTCGCCACAAATAGTCATAGCGTTTTAGAGTTCCGTCCGATTTTAGCGTGTAGGTCTTCATTGTCCCAGCCTCCCTAGCTAGAGAGGTGCGCCGCAATGAAAATGCCATCGCGAGGCATTCGACAGGCCAGAACGTTAACAAAACAAGACTAGATCTTAACGATTGAGATCGAGATTCAACCTGAGCGAGTTAGAGACGCAATTTTATTGTTTCAATTTGAAATCTGGCGCACGAGATCAAATCTAGTTTGCAAACTGTTGCAGGAATTGGCGCGCGATCACTTTTAATGGCCCGCGCTCTCACTCATCAGGGTTGAATCTATCCTCCAGTCTGGTCCTCGCAATCAATGCGAAAGGACCTCCCCGATGGTGCAGCTCGCCCGCAATGCAGAGACCGACTCACGGCGCACAATGATGCTGCGTACGGCCTTCTGCCCTGTGGTGCGCGCTGCGCTGGAGGATCCGGGCGTCATCGAGATCATGGCCAATCCGGATGGCAGCATTTGGCTCGAACAAGTCGGACTTGGCCTTACAGTATCTGATGACACCTTAAGTGCTGGCGACCGCGAACGCGTTATTCGGCTCGTCGCATCGTCGATTGGTGAAAGCGCCAGTTCGACCTCCCCTATCATCTCGGCTGAATTGCCGAACGGCGGTGAACGGTTCGAAGGGCTCTTACCACCCGTCTCGACGCAGCCCTGCTTTTCTATCCGCAAGCCCGCCTCTTCGCCGCTAAGTCTCCAGGACTATGTTGAGAAAGGCAGTATTGCGCCAGCGGTGGCGCAGTCATTAAAGGCGTCCATCCAAGCCCGCGAGAATATTCTGATTGCAGGGGGCACGTCTTCGGGAAAAACCACGCTCGCCAATGCTTTGCTTGGCGAACCCGACATCGAGCAAGATCGCGTCGTCATTCTTGAAGATACGCGCGAGCTGAACTGCCAAAACGCCAATATGGTGCAGCTGCGCACAAGAGGTGATGAGGTCACGCTGAGAGACCTTGTCCGCTCAACCTTGAGACTGAGACCCGACCGGATCATTGTCGGTGAAGTGCGCGGGCCGGAAGCACTTGATCTTCTGAAAGCCTGGAACACGGGCCACCCTGGCGGTCTCACAACGCTACACGCGAATTCAGCTCTTGGCGCCCTGCGGCGCCTGGAGCAGCTGGCGCTCGAAGCCATGCCGCGCATGCCGCATGAGTTGATTGCCGAAGCCATCAGTGTCGTCGTTTTCATGTCGCGAGAAAATGGTGTTCGGCGCGTCACCGAAGCCATTCGCGTGCTCGGGTTTAACGGTGAGTCCTATGACACCGAGCCGCTCGCTGGACGCTCACTTTCTCTTATTCAACAAGGAGCCTCGCAATGATCACTGATCATATCCGATCCATTCATCGAATGACCAAGCTAGGGACCGTGTTAGCCCTCAGCGCCGCGCTGAGCGCGCCGGCCTGGGCTGCCGGTTCTGGTATGCCTTGGGAAGGCCCGCTCGATCAGATCCTGCAATCGATCGAAGGCCCGGTTGCGCGCATTGTCGCGGTGATCATTATCACGCTGACCGGTCTTGCGCTTGCCTTTGGAGAGACATCCGGCGGGATGCGCAAGCTCATTCAGATCGTGTTTGGTTTGTCCATCGCCTTTGCTGCGACGAGCTTTTTCCTGACCTTCTTTTCGTTCGGTGGCGGAGCCGTCATCTGATGCGCGACGGCTATGAGCTTCCGGTCCACCGCTCTTTGACCGAGCCAATCCTGATGGCCGGCGCGCCAAGAAGCGCGGCCATCGCCATCGGTACCCTGGCCGCGGTTCTCGCGCTTGGACTTCGCCTCTGGATCCCGGGGCTCATCTTCTGGGCGCTTGGGCATTCAGCCGCCGTCTTCATGGCTCGCTCGGATCCGGACTTCATGGCCGTTTCTTCCCGCTCCACCCGGCACAAGGCGTATCTCTCATGCTGAACCTGAAAGAGTTTTCCGACACCCCTCGCCTTCTGGCAGACTATCTGCCCTGGGCCTGTCTTGTCGCACCCGGCGTGGTGCTCAACAAGGATGGGAGTTTCCAGACCACGTTTCGATATCGCGGTCCTGACCTTGAAAGCTCGACGGAGGATCAACTCGTTTCCACCACTGCGCGCGTGAACAATGTATTGCGCCGGTTTGGATCGGGCTGGGCACTCTTCTTCGAAGCCCAGCGTGAGGAAGCCCATGATTATCCCGAATGCGATTTTCCAGATGCTGCGTCATGGCTGGTAGATCAGGAACGCGCACTCGCTCACGATGAAGCCGGAGCTCGGTTTGTCAGCACTTACTATTTAACCCTGCTTTGGATGCCGCCAGCTGATGCAACCGGCCGCGCCGAAAAAGCCCTGATCACGCGCGCCGAACAAGAGGATGCTGTGGGTTGGCGCCAGCGCCTCGAAACCTTCCAGCAACAAGCGGCGCGAACGTTCGACTTGCTTGCGCCTTGTCTCGCTGAGATTTCCCCACTTTCCGACGACGAAACGCTGACATATCTCCATTCGACAATTTCGACCAAACGCCATCCGGTGAAAACGCCAGACCTTCCCGTCTTTCTGGATGCAATTCTCGCAGATGAACCTTTTGCGGGCGGACTCGAGCCAATGATTGGGGATGCACATCTTCGAACGCTGACCGTGCTCGGATTTCCGGCAACCACCCTGCCCGGCATTTTGGATGAGCTGAACCGGCAAGGGTTCTCTTATCGCTGGGCGACGCGCTTCATTGCAATGGACAAAACTGAAGCTGAAAAGCTCCTTTCAAGGAAACGTCGGCATTGGTTTGCGAAGCGCAAATCGGTCAGCACGGTCCTGCGCGAGACCATGTTTAACGAGCAGGCCGCTCTGGTTGACAATGACGCGGATAACAAAGCGCTGGACGCCGACCAGGCCTTACAAGAGCTCGGCAGTGATCTTGTGTCTTATGGCTATGTGACGACGACCATTACGGTTGCCGATAGCGATCGGCGAACAGTCGACGAGCATTTGCGGGTCGCAGAGCGCATCATCAATGGGCGCGGCTTTACCGTTATCAAGGAGACTCTGAACGCCGTAGATGCCTGGCTCGGGAGCCTGCCAGGTCATGTCTACGCAAATGTCCGCCAGCCAATCCTACATACGCTTAATCTAGCACATATGGTGCCGCTTTCCGCGGTCTGGGCCGGTGAAAGCCAGAACACTCATCTGGACGCCCCTGCTCTCATCCAGGCCCAAACCGCTGGTGCGACCCCATTCAGACTCAATCTCCACGTTGAAGATGTCGGTCACACGCTGGTCGTTGGTCCAACGGGCGCGGGGAAATCCGTCTTGCTCTCATTGATGGCGATGCAATGGCGACGATACGAAAATGCGCAGGTCTTTATCTTCGATAAGGGCCGATCTGCCAGGGCGTCGACGCACGCGATGAATGGCGCCCATGTCGATCTGGGAGGCACAAACCGCCCGGACCTGCAACCGCTCAAAGACGTGGATCAAGAGCAGGCCGCAAGTTTCGCAGCCGACTGGCTTGTCGGACTCGCCATCCGTGAAGGTTTGAAAGTGACGCCCCAGCACAAGGCCGCAATCTGGGAAGCCCTGCAGTCACTCGCGAGCGCTCCAAAAGCCGAGCGCACGATAACAGGCCTCTGCTTGCTGCTCCAGGATGACGAGGTCAGATCGGCGCTACATCCATACACGCTTGAAGGCCCGCATGGACGCTTGCTCGATGGCGATCGCGACACGCTGGAGCTTCAGGATATCTGCTGCTTTGAGATGGAAACGCTGATGGCAAGCCCTGCTGCAGCCGAAGCAGTGCTCACCTATCTTTTCCATCGTCTTGAGGCGCGCTTCGATGGGAAGCCGACCTTGCTCATTCTGGATGAGGCCTGGCTATTTCTGGATGACCCGGTGTTTGCGGCACGAATTCGTGAATGGTTGAAGACCCTTCGCAAGAAGAATGTCGCGGTCGTTTTTGCAACCCAGTCACTTGCCGACATCGCGAATGCCAGCATTGCACCGGCTCTGATTGAATCCTGTCCGACACGCATCTTCTTGCCGAATGATCGCGCCCGTGAGCCACAATCGGCGAAGATCTATCAAAGCTTCGGCCTCAATGAGCGTCAGATTGAGCTCATAGCTCAGGCTGCTCCCAAGCAGGACTATTATTATCAGTCCCCGCTCGGATGCCGTGTCTTTGAGCTTGGCCTTGGTCCGATCGCGCTTGCTTTCTGCGGCACCTCGGACCCGGACGCTCAGAAACTCATCAATCGGACCGTCGCTGAGAGCGAGCCGCATGATTTTGCTGAAACCTGGCTTCACGCGAGAGGCTTGCCGTGGGCCGGCGACCTGATCTGCGAATGGCCCGGAAAACCATCTCAACCAAACCTGATTGCGGCTGAATAGGAGACGTCCACATGAAATCCCACATCTTATCCGTGGCTCTCGCTGCAATACCGGCGTTCGCCATCGCGCCTCAAACAGCAGAGGCGCAATTCGGTGGCGGCATCGTTTATGACCCCGCCAACCACACGCAGAATATTCTGTCAGCGGTGCGCGCGCTGGAAGAAATTACCAATCAGGTTCAGCAGCTCGCCCATGAAATTGAAATGCTGGAAAATATGGCGCGCGACCTGGAGCGTCTTCCTGATAGCATTGCGAGTGACATCCGTGCCCGTATGCAGCGCATCGAAGATCTCATGCGCCGCGCCGAAGGCATCGGATATGGGGTGCAGGAAGTCGAGCGTGAGTATGAGGAAATCTATCCTGAGACCTATGGTGATACGCCGCCAGATGCTCAGATCCTCATGCAAGATGCTCGCAGACGTTGGCGACAATCGAGATCCGCGTATCGACATAGCCTGACAGTCACAGCGGGTATCGTTGAAAGCTCGCGCGCGGATAGTGACAGCTTGAATGCGCTACTTGGTGAAAGTCAGGCCGCTGCCGGCAACCTTCAAGCCTTGCAAGCAGGCAATCAGATCGAGGCGCTGCAGACCGAACAGCTGATGCAAATCGAATCCATGATGGCCGCGCATTACCGCGCCGAGGCTCTCAACCGTGCCAAAGAGCTTGCCGAAGAATCCCGCGGACGAGCCCGCACGCAGAGCTTCTTGGGAAACTAGACCATGCCTGAGCTCAGCGTCATCGATCAATTCCTCGACACGTTTATTCGCTATATTGATAGCGGGTTTGGACTGCTGGCCGGTGATGTCGCCTATCTGACAACCACGCTGATCGCGATCGATATTACCCTGGCAGGTCTGTTCTGGGCGCTTAGCCAGAATGCTGACGTGATCTCGGGGCTTTTAAAGAAAGTCCTTTATGTCGGCTTCTTTGCTTTCATCATCGGCAATTTCGCCGCGCTCTCTACGATCATCTTTGACAGTTTCGCTGCGCTTGGGATTACCGCCACAGGCGGGGCGCTCACCGCGGGCGATCTGATGCGCCCAGGTTATATTGCGAGTGTGGGCTTCAGTGCCGCCCAGCCCCTCCTCGCAGAGATCGGCGACATGCTCGGACCGATCAGCTTCTTTCACAACTTCATCATGATTGCTGTCATGTTCGTCGCCTGGGCGATCATCATGGTCGCGTTTTTCGTACTCGCTGTGCAGCTCTTCATTACCATTCTGGAGTTCAAGCTGACGACGCTGGCAGGCTTCGTGATGGTGCCGTTTGCGCTCTGGAACAAGACAACCTTCCTGGCAGAGCGCGTGCTGGGCAATGTCATCACGTCCGGCATCAAGCTGATGGTGCTTGCCATTATCATTGGTATTGGCTCAACGCTTTTCGCATCCGTAACGGATGCGTTCCGCGGCCCGGGCGATGTCACCCTTGCTCAAGTCATGGGCACGGTTCTGGCGGCAATTGTCTTTCTCTGGATGGGCGTCTTTGCGCCGGGCATTGCAAGCGGCCTAATCACAGGCGCGCCGCAGCTTGGTGCTGGTTCTGCCGTCGGCACCGCTGCCGCGGTTGGAGCAGGCGCATATGTCGTTGGTGCGGGCGGTTTGGCCGCAACCCGCACGGCCGCGTCGGGCGTATCCTCAGCTATGAAAGCGGGCGCTTCGATTACTGGCTCAGCGCGTACCGCTTATGCAATGGGAAGCGCCTCCAGTGGTCGAACAGGAATGAGCGCTGCGGCAGCTGGAATTGCTGGTGTCGCACAAGCTGGGCTTGATACCGCGCGCCGCGCCGCTGGCCGACCCATCCGAGCAATGCGCCAGGCCCATCAAAATGGGCGAGATGCAGCCTGGTCTGCAACCGGCGGCTCAAGGACGGGCGACGGCGGTACAACATCTGCAACCCCTTCAACCGCCCGCCCAGCTGCCTGGGCGCGCCGTTTCCAAACCGAGCAGCGGGTCAGTCAGGCGTCGGGCATGACGCTGCGCGCCGTCCATGATGGCGATCGCGGCAGCGCGGGCGCCGCCCCAAGCTTAAAAGACAAGGATGATTAGACATGTTTCGTAGAAGCACGGTTCATTATGGCCAAAGCCCCTTCCCTGAAACGCCGTATCAGAAAGCAGGGCAAGTTTGGGATGAGCGGATAGGATCTGCGCGGGTCCAGGCAAAGAATTGGCGACTAATGGCGCTCGGGTGCCTGGCGCTCACATTTGCTACATCCGGCGCTCTGGTCTGGCGCAGCCTGCAATCGACCGTGACGCCTTACATTGTTGAAGTCGATGAGACCGGCGCAGCGACCGCCATTGGCCCGGCCACGAAAGCCTATGAACCTCAAGATGCTCAGATTGCGCATCACCTGGCCGGTTTCATTTCGAAGGTCCGAGGGCTCAGTACGGACCCGGTCGTGGTCAGGGAAAATTGGCTCGCCGCCTATGAGTATGTGACAGCGCAAGCGGCCACCACGCTTAGCGAATATGCAAGCGCCAATGATCCCTTTGCCGATGTTGGACGCAAGTCCCGAACGGTAGATGTCGTCGCCGTCGTGCGTGTTTCAGATGCGAGTTTTCAGGCCCGCTGGATTGAAAAGACCTATGAGAATGGCGCGCTCATCGATGCTGCCCGTTTTACCGGCCTTTTTTCGATCATCACCCAAGCTCCAAAAACCCCAGAAGCCCTGCGGGCTAATCCGCTCGGCCTTTATGTTCACAGCCTCAATTGGGGCGAAGACCTTGTCACAGGAGAATAGCCAAATGATCCGTCCCATACTCTCGACCAGCCTCATCGCACTCGTGGTGGCATGCGCAACGACGCCGGAGCTAGAACCAGTAAATGAGGAATCATTTGCGGAAGCGTCCCTGGTGATGGATGCCGACCCGCGTCCCGTCGAAATTGTCGAAACGATAAAGCCACTTCCTTTGCCGGGTCAGATGAAACGCATCGAATCCAGCGCGAATAGCGAAACCGTGCATCCGCGTGACGCCATTGCGAAAGGCCGGCAAAGCGCTTTGATCGAGCCCTCAGTCGATGGTTATGTGAATGCCATTCAAATCTACCCTTATACAGAGGGCGCGCTTTATCGCCTCTATTCCAGTCCTGGTCAGGTTTCGGACATTGCATTGCAACCCGGCGAAACACTGGTGTCTGTTTCGGCGGGCGATACGGTGCGCTGGGTCGTGGGCGATACATTGTCTGGATCTGGACCGTCCACGCGTGCACATGTGCTGGTCAAACCGATCAGCGCTGGCATTCGCACCAATCTCATGATCGCTACCGATCGGCGCACCTATCATCTTGAACTCGAGAGTGTGAATGGCGGCTATATGGCGGCGCTCTCCTGGCGTTATCCCAGCGATGAATTGGCCGAATTGACGTCCAGGAATGGAATAGCAGAGGTCCGCGCCGCCTCGAGCGTCGAGGCAGGTCTCACATTAGACCGCCTCAATTTCGACTACCGCCTGAGCGGCGATACGCCGAGCTGGAAACCGGTTCGCGTTTTCGATGACGGGCGCCAGGTATTCATTCAGATGCCCGCGAGCATCGCGACGACCGACATGCCGCCACTCTTTGTGCTTGGCGATGGCGGCGATGCAGAGCTCGTCAATTATCGTATCCGATCAAACTACTATGTCGTGGATCGTTTGTTTCAGGCGGCTGAGCTTCGCCTCGGAACAAAGCATCAGACTGTCGTGAAAATCCAAAAGGGCCAGCCGCGAACCGGCTTTGCGGCCTTGTTTGGCGGGTGAGCATCATGAGTGAGCCCATCCCGTTTGATGAACATGCAGAGCGGCTGAAAATCCGGTCGGACCCAAAACCTGTCACACGCATCAATCGCAAAGTCCTGATGGTCGGGGCGGGCCTTGGCGTGCTCGGACTGTTCGCTGCCGCAAGCGTCGCGCTGCAACCTCCGAAGGCCGCCAGCGCCGCGCCCGGGCCGGAGCTCTATAATGTGGAAAATACCCGCAAGCCTGATGGGTTGTCTGCTTTGCCGGTAAGTTATAGCGATGTCAGACCGGCTCCGGTTCTGGGTCCGCCACTCGCGGGCGATCTCGGCTCAACGGTTCTTGCCGCGGAACGCAAGCTGGGCGTGGAGCCGCAATTTATCACGGAACCACGATCTGACTTTCGACCGAACCCGGAAGATGAAGCGGCCCGAGCGGCTCGGATGCGTGAGGCTGCATTGGCTGAAGAAGCTGCGAGAGCGCCTGTTTTCTTTTCGCTTCAGGCCCGCGCAAACGCCGCGCAACAGCCTGAAGGCAATTCTCAACCAAGCTCTCCGCTTGGCTCTGAACTCCTGGCGCTCGCAGCGGCTCAGCAAGCGCCTGCCGGATTTGGACCGTCGCCAGATGCAAACCTACAAACTCGAAAGATCGATTTTGCGAGCGAGCGGCTGGATCAGGACATCTACAATACTCAAAGCATTGAGGATCCAGTTTCGCCTTACCAGGTCATGGCCGGGACGATGATTCCGGCGAGCCTCATCACCGGCATCAACTCCGATCTGCCAGGCACGATCATCGCCCAAGTAACTCAACCTGTTTATGACACGGTATCAGGTCGCCACCTGCTCATTCCTCAAGGCTCGAGGCTCCTTGGACGCTATCAGTCGGAAGTCTCGTTTGGACAGGATCGAGCGCTGGTTGTTTGGGATCGACTTATCTTCCCAGATGGGTCGTCCATTCAAATCAGCGCTCCCGGCGCTGACATACAAGGTTTTGCCGGCCTTCGCGATCGAACAAATCACCATTGGGATCGGGTTTTCGTCGCTGCAGGTCTTGCGACCATTCTGGGCATCGGCGCAGAGCTTGGCTCGAACGACGAAGACGATATCGCGCGCGCCATTCGCGATGGTGGTGGTCAATCATTTAATCAGGCTGGGCAGCGTGTCGTGGATCGCAACCTCAATATTCAACCAACGATAACGGTTCGTCCAGGATGGCCCGTGCGTGTGATTGTAACCCGCGACATCATCCTGCGCCCTCACTCATAAGGAAACGCCATGTCTCTTCGTCTTTCTCAACTGCCCGATCGCACTCCAGTTCGAATGACAATTGCTTTGGACCCAGAGCTTGCGAGCGCGCTTGGTGACTATGCCGAAATCTACAAGCGCACCTATGGCAAAACCGAAAAGCCTGAGGCGCTCGTTCCTGCGATGCTTGAAACGTTTCTTGGTTCAGATGCCGGTTTCAAGCGCGCCCGCAAATCCCTTTCAAATATCGCCAAAAATGGAGACTAACTCATGGCACAAATTGGTACTTTCACCGCAAAGGACGGGAAATATACCGGCACGATCCGGACGATGACGATCAATGTCAAAGCGCAACTCGTGCCGAATAGTAAGAAATCCAATGAAGGCGCTCCAGACTTTCGTGTGTACGCGGGCGGAGCAGAACTCGGCGCAGCCTGGCGTGAAGAAAGCAAGGATGGAGAAAAACCATACCTCTCCGTTCAACTCGATGATCCGAGTTTTGCGCGTCCGGTCAGAGCCGCCTTTTTCGAGAATAAAGCAGATGCCACCGGCGTCCTGGTCTGGACCCGATCGAAGCCCTTTTGATAAGAGGCCGCAACCTCGATCAGCTGGGACAATGCTGCAGAGCCGTCGCGCAGAAATAGCCGCAATCTGGTTACTCATGACCCAGCCCCGTGATTTCCGACCATGAATTTGCAGAGTCCTCGAAAACGTGACTTGCTCACCATCTCTGGGCGACCCGGTTGGAGGATTTTCCGGGTTTCAGGCGCAAGCTGGCGGTGCGGAAAATGAACCGTAAAGAGTAAAGAGGCCGGCATGAGAGTGAATATGCTCGCTTAGTCCTGACGAAATCAAACGCAACGAGCAGATCATTGGATAACAGAGTTAAAGGCGGAGAGCCTCAGCTCCTTTTTATCGAGTGGACGGAAGTAAGGCGCTACCATATCAAACGTCATCGATCGCAAGCCAGCTGGACGCCAATAAGGATCATGATCTTTGTCGATTAGGGTTGCACGAACGCCTTCATAGAAATTTCGACAATGAACCAGTCTTGAGCCGATCCGGTACTCTATTTTGAGACCATCTTGTAAGCTCCCAAGATACTCGCCCGTTCGCAAAAGCCTTAGCGCGATCCGAACGGACAGAGGCGATTTAGCTTCAATTTTTGTTGCTTGCGCTTTCGCCCATTGGCTGCCTGATTTCAGGCGTCGCAAGATGTCCAGTATCGAATCGCCCGAAAAGGCCTCGTCCATTTCAGAGCGTTTATCTTGGAGCGAAAACTCAAACCTGGTCTTTGCATATCCCAGTGCCTCAACACCGCGCCTGCACAGACCTTCCTTCATCGTTGCAACTTCTTCAGCTCCGCAAAAATGGGAGGCCAAACCCACTGCAACAACGTCTTCCCCTCTGAGACGAGCGCCGGTCAGTGCCAACCATGTACCAAGCTCTCCTTCGAGCTTCGGCAAAAACCAAGTCGCACCGCACCCTGGGAACCACCCCATGCCTGTTTCAGGAAGCGCAAACAAAGTGTTTTCAGTGGCGACTTGGTGTGACGCGAGGGTGGATAGACCTGCTCCAGAACCTGCGGTGACACCATCGATTATGGCGACGCATGGCTTTGGATAGTTTGCTATGAAGTGGATCAGCTTCTGCTGATCGGCTAAAAAGCCCTGCGCTTTGCGAATGTTGGATTTGCCCATCGCCACCAAACTCGGCGCATCACAACCCGAACAAAACCCTCGGCTGCCTGGCATATGATCTAATATTACAAGCTCGACGCGGTCGTCATTCAGCCAGCTTTTTAATGACGCAGTGATCTTCTCATTCATAGAACGTGTCAGAGCGTTCAGTGTGGTCGGTTGATTTAATGAGATGATTCCGGCCCGGCCGTTGATTTCTGAAATGACCTCCTGATCACCGTCAACGCGCAGTCTTTTTGCATTCGAAATGGTCATAGAAACTCCTTCCAATTTTGCGGCTTTGGACAAGGCGCCACCTACTCGACCAATCTTGCTTCCGTTCGTTCTGCGACCATCTTCTGCGTAACGTCTGGCGCGAACTCGACCACTTTGAAACCGCCCGCGACGACGTCAAAAACGCCAAGATCGGTGATGATCCGATCGACCACATTCTTGCCGGTGAGCGGCAAAGTGCATTCCTTCAGAAGCTTGGCCTCGCCCTTCTTATTGTTGTGATCGGTAATCACCACAACGCGGCCAACGCCGGCTACAAGGTCCATGGCCCCGCCCATGCCTTTGACCAGTTTGCCGGGGATCATCCAATTGGCGAGGTCGCCATTCTCAGCCACTTCCATGGCACCGAGAATGGCCATCGCAATCTTGCCGCCGCGGATCATGCCGAAAGAGGTGGCGCTGTCGAAATAGGCGGTGTGCGGCAGTTCTGTGATGGTCTGCTTGCCAGCATTGATCAGGTCAGCATCCTCCTCGCCTTCAAACGGGAACGGGCCCATGCCAAGCATGCCATTCTCTGATTGCAGCGTCACCGACATGCCGTCCGGAATATGGTTCGCGACCAGGGTCGGGATGCCGATGCCCAGGTTCACATACATGCCGTCTTCAAGCTCTTGCGCGGCGCGCGCCGCCATTTGGTTTCTATCCCAGGGCATTAGGCGCGCTCCCTTACTGTGCGTTGTTCAATGCGCTTCTCAAACGCGCCTTGTACCAGGCGATGCACGTATATCCCCGGAATGTGGATGCCGTCCGGGTCGAGCTCGCCCGGTTCAACAATCTCCTCAACTTCCATCACGCAGACCTTGCCGCAGGTGGCCGCAGGCTGGTTGAAGTTGCGGGCGGTCTTGCGGAAGATCGCATTGCCGGTTGTGTCGGCTTTCCAGGCTTTGACGATGGCGAGGTCGGCAAAGATGCCTTCTTCCAGGATATAGTCTTCGCCTTTGAAAGACTTCACTTCCTTGCCCTCAGCGATCACGGTACCGACGCCGGTCTTGGTATAGAAGCCGGGAATACCGGCGCCACCGGCACGCATGCGCTCAGCCAGCGTGCCCTGCGGGTTGAATTCCAGCTCCAGCTCACCGGAGAGATATTGCTGCATGAACAAGTCATTCTCGCCGACATAGGAAGAGCACATCTTTTTGATCTGCCTGGTCTCGAGCAGCACGCCCAAGCCAAATCCATCCACACCGCAATTGTTAGAGTAGATCGTGAGCTCTTTTGTTCCTGCGTCCCGAATGGCAGCGATTGAGTTTTCAGGTATCCCACAAATGCCAAATCCACCTGCGGCAATCGACATTCCGTCAAACAAGACACCTTCGAGTGCAGCCCCTGCACTCTCAAAGACCTTACTCATTTTTGCTCCTCTTGGCGTAGATCAGATAGTAGAGTTTTCGCCATAAAACCGCCGGCTATCGCGATTGGCAGTCCCGAGAGAAGCACCGCAGACTGGACGACTTTCAAGCCGCCAATGAACATCAAGCCAATCGGCATCATTCCGAGGACGATCGCCCAGAAAACACGATGCCACTGGGCAGGGTCCTCACCCGCGTGAAGCGATTTTGTGGCCGCTGAAGCGAGGGAGTAGCTCGCGGAATTGTAGGTGGTTGCAACGAATACCGTGGTCACAACAACGAATATTGCCAACGCGATTGATCCGAAAGGGAGCTCGGATATGACGGATGCGATCGCGCTTGCCGCATCGGTGTTGACCATGTCGACAACGGGCAAAACACCCGTGAGTTCGAGGTGAAGCGCATAATTTCCAAAGATGATGAAAAACGCCCAAGCCCCAATACTGCCGAAAACGCACATTCCTGCGAGGACTTGGCGGATCGTGCGACCTTTCGAAATGCGCGTCACGAAGATGCCGACAAAGGGTGCAAAGGCGAACCACCAGGCCCAATAGAAAATTGTCCAGTCCTGAACGAAACCTGTCTTTTCGACTGGGTCTGCATAGGTAATCATCGAAATGGTATTGGAGAGCATATGGCCCAGGCTCTCAGTACCGATCATCAAAATGAACGTTGTCGGTCCGGCGATCAACACAAACGCCAAGAAGATCAGAGCGAGCCACAAGTTCGCATCTGCCAACCGCTTTATCCCTCGCTCAAGCCCAAGATAAACTGTGACTCCAAACAGACCCACACAAACGGCGATAACCGCCAGGTCCATCGCAACGTTGCGTTCGATTCCTGTGAGCTCGGATGTTCCGGCTGAAATAACTGGAACCGTCAATGCGAGCGCTGTCGCGGCTCCTCCGATGAGTCCGATCATGAAGCTCAGGTCAATCACTTTCCCCCATATGGACGTATTGCATTTATCTCCGAGGATTGATGCGCTGAAGCGCAAATAAGGCACGCCCTTATTGTAAAAGGCGTAGGCGAGACCGATGGTAGGGATTCCGTAGATACACCAGGCACTCAGTCCCCAATGAAACAGTCCATAACTTGTTGCCCAACGGATGGCTTCATTGGAACGTGGCTCTGCGTCGAATGGCGGAGAGTCAATGTAATAGGCCCACTCGATTCCGGCCCAGTACAAGAGTCCGCCGCCTACACCGGCGGTGAACAGCATGGCAACCCAGCTTAGGGTTGAGAAATCGGGTTGATCATCTTCGGCGCCGAGTTTTACACGGCCATATGGTCCGAAAATCAGATAGATGGCGAGCGCCATCGCACCTATGGCGGCGAGCTGATAGACAATGCCCAGATTGAAAGCCGTCCAGTCATAAATGGCAACGATGGTTGGCCCCAGACTGTCACTGAACAGGATCAACGTGATTGCAACGCCAAGGGCGGTGGCAACGGCAAGCGAAAATGTTGCCCAATCAACTGGTTTGCCTGTCATGATCTCATCCTATTTTGTTGAGGTCTTAATGAGCTCTCACTCAGCCTCTATGCGACCCAAGTGATCGCAAAGAGCACGATCGAGCGGTTTTGAAACTGTAATCTGATCTCCCAACTCAATGAGCGACCCTGAGGATCCGTATTCGGGCCAATCCAGTGAACGCGCTGGATCGCCGGATCGCGCAAACTCCACCCAGGCCTGCATCATCAGATCGGTCAATTTTGTATCGACCGCATCGGTGGGTAACCAATCATCGTGCGTATTGAACACATACGGGATCTCCGCACCGTGGTAACTCCCGATTCTGGCTCCCATTTCGGACGCCCGCACGCGAGAAAATCGATACATATATACCTGCTTTCCAGCGGCATTCATTGCGGCGGCCAATCGCGCGCCCGGACATCTCATTTGATGGGCCGTTTCGAGCCGGTCCAACGCGCCGGCGATCCCAGCTTCCTGAACCAGTGCAGAAATCATCTCGGTAGCACCGGGCGCACGATCGCCCCAATTGGCAATTTGCTCCTCCAAATTTGACATATCCAGCGACATCAACCACTCGTCTGAATTGGTTCCGATCATCAAATCAACGGCATTGACTTCGCGTCGCGCGAGGAGATTGTCGGGTCGATCTGGTAGGAGCGCACCATCAGCCACCGGCGTAAACCAATGATCCGAAAGCACTGACTGGCTCGTTTCTAATAGATCAGATGCGCTGACAGTTGCTGGATCAAGAGGCGCGAGCGCTGCCGTGAGGATTTCAAACGCTGGCCTAATATCGCGATGAGTTGATGCCTCGATGAATTCAAACCCGCCAGATTGATGAATCGCTTTTTGGAATAGTCCGGCTGCTTTGGGGGTAACAATCAAAGTCCCGATGGATGCCGCTCCCGCGGACTCACCGAACAGGGTTACATTATTGGCGTCACCGCCAAATGACCCGATATTCTCCTGAACCCATTCCAACGCCATTACCTGGTCCATCAGGCCGAAATTACCCGTGCTATCTGGTCCAAGGTAGCCGAAGGGACCGAGACGGTAGGCAATCGACACGACGATGACACCACGTTCCGACAAAGCGTCGCCAATGTAATTTGGTTCGTAGGTCCAGCCGCCTGAGTATCCGCCGCCGTGAATCCAGACCATAACCGGCAAGGGAGTATCCGGTTGCAGGTCCGGGGACCAGACGTTCAAGTACAAGCAATCTTCGCTCTCGCTTACTGGCTTGGCTGCAGTTTCCGGTTCGCCGCCAAAATCACCGATCACATCGGCGTACCAATCAGTCATGTAGCTGCCTTGCATGCACGCAGGCGCAAACGCAACTGCGTCCCTCGTTCCTTCCCATGGTTCCTGGGGGGCGGGATAGCGCCAGCGGCGTTCACCCATCGGGGCCGCTGCAAATGGCACACCCAAAAATGCGCCGCCCGTCTCACCAAGTTCGGTCCCTCGCAACAGTCCTTGCGATACCTCAACATGTGGATCAGCCTGAGCGCCGCCGGGTAGCGTTGGCATGCACGCTGCCAACCAGCAAAGCAAGCTCAGAACAGAAAGCGGAATTGAAGCTTCTCTCGTCAACCCGCTAGTCACCATCGATGGTGACGACGACGCACCCGCGCGTCGCGCTATTCTCAACGAGTTCATGCGCCCTCGCGCAGTCTTCGAACGGAACTGTCGCTGCGATCCGATGTTTCAACTTGTTCGACGCAAGCGCTTCATTGATGTCGTGGATCGCTTGGCTCTTGGCATCTTCGGGCATGGCGTAGACGATGGCCATGTACACGGTCAAATCCATGAACATCATGCGGTAAAACGGAATAACAGGATTTAGGTTTGATCCAGACGAGTATGTCGCGATGGTGCCACCAATTCGAATGATCTCCAGCACGTTTTCGATATTCGTGGCAAACTCGACTTCGACAACGCGGTCAATTTTTTCACCATTTGTGAAAGCGAGAACATCCGTCGGCCAGGTTTCTTGTCGGTGATTGACGACGTGATGCGCGCCCGCGTCGATACAGGCTGCTTTGTCGTCTTCATTGCTCGCAGTGGCAATGACAGTTGCGCCGGCCATGGCGGCCCACTGAACGGCATAGTATCCAACCCTGCCCGCTCCGCCCGTAACAAGGATGGTTTTGCCTTTAACATCGCCATTGGAAAACACGCAGCGATGCGCCGTCATCACGGGGATCCCCAGACAGGCTCCAATTTCGAAACTGGCTTGATCAGGCAATCTGGGCGCTCGTTCTGATGGGACGGAGACGAATTCTGCTGCTGTTCCAAACCGCCGGCCATATTGCGCCTGGTAGACCCAAACACGTTCACCGACACGGTCACTCGACACACCCTCGCCGACAGCTTCGATGATACCTGCGCCATCGCTGTGCGGAATAACGTGCCCGCCATCTAAGAGATTGGGAAAAGACGCGTTTCGCTTTTTGACGTCAGACGGGTTTGGGCCGCTGGTCTTCAGTCGGACCAAAACTTCTCCGGACCCAATATCGGGTTTCGGTTGGTCACCAATATTCAGCACATCGGCAGCGGGGCCGAACTCTTCAAACCAAATGGCTTTCATATTTGTTCTCACTAAAAGGGGAAGGAAAGAGATTCAGTGTGTCCATCGACAGCAATTACCTGCCCAGACACGAAGCGAGACTGGCCGGATGCCAGAAAGGCGCACATGTTTGCGATATCTTCAGCGCTTACAAATTTGCGCATAGACACTTGTCCTTCGTAAACGCGGCGTACGTCCTCAGGGTTGACTCCGCGTTTTGCTGCGTCCCGCTCAATCACGCCATCTATGCGCGGTCCTTCGACCGAGCCTGGGCAGATCGCATTTGCACGAATTCCGAAGGGACCAAGTTCCATCGCGAGGGTCTTGGTAAATCCCAGGATCGCCCATTTTGCTGCGGCGTATGCTGAGCGTTGGGGATAGCCAAACAAAGCGGCGGTCGAGGCGATATTGATAATCGCGCCTTTTCCAGCCGCTTTCATGGCTGGCACCACTTCACGGACAAAATAGAAACTACCGTTCACATTAATGTCGATTGTGCGCCGCCAGTCTTCGATATCGAATTCTTCGACGGGAGCGGTCATGCCGGAAATTCCCGCATTGTTGATCAAGGCATCTATCCGTCCATGCTTTTGCAGCACCTCTTGGACCACGCTTTGAACATCGGCGGGGTTGGATACGCTGGCAACAGAAGTATCAATGTTCGGGTGACGATCAGAAAATCGCTTCAAAGCGTTCGCGTCGATGTCGCAAATATGAACCGTCCATTTTTCTGAGGCCAACTTGCGTGCGACCGCTTCGCCAATTCCCGACGCTGCGCCAGTCACAATTGCAATGCCAAGCGACTCTTCCGACCCACCGCGTTGATTATCTGGCCGCTCGAAAGCTTGTGAACCGTCCATGATCGCCCCTGTTAATCCAGCCATAAGTCGTTCCGAGAGACAAACTGACGATCTCGCACGCGGGTTCCAAGTTCGAATGGACGCGTTACGCGCTGAAAGAAAACCGAATTCACAAAACGAGCTCTAGGCTTGTATCCAATCAGCTCTCGCTTGTTCCGCGGTAACACCCTGCAGTGCATAGCATGCGAAGCACAAGAAGAACTCAATTGAGGCGCGGCGATCATAGTTTCTGGTCCTTCCACGAACGAGGTATTCCGATGAACTTGCCAAACGATACCTCAGAGTGCGATCAGAAACGAATTTAAAATCTTCGTCTTGAGTTGAATTTTATTCAACCTTCACCGTCAATCTTTTAGCGGAGCATGCTCTCGCCTGCAGTCCTCCTGGCTCGGCGATTAAGCCGGTGCGCAAACGTTCATTTGAAGCTTGAAGCGTCGGGTCCCGCCGCGTTGCGCCTCCCCACGACATGCTCACTCGGCCAGCGAAAACTCCACCTTCAATTTTCATTGACACTTCCGGCGCATTCTGTGTTACCGGATTTGACAGCGCAATCATTTCCAGGAACCAGTTGCTGAATGATCTCATCCTCGACAACAAATTCGACCCATCGAATAACGCAAATTGATGCCTATCGCTCATACGCCGTGTTTGGGTTATTTATTGTTCATTGTGTTGAATTGTTTGAACTTCACTGGTTCGACCCTAAACCAACAGCCGTATTCGATACCGTGTTTCTTCTGTTCGCCGGAAAAGCTTTCGCCATGTTCGCGCTAAGCTTTGGTATAAGCCATTTTATCATCTCCGAGCGCGCAATCGCACGCGGAGAATCATTTGTTGCGCGGTATGCGTGGCGACTGGCACTGCTCATCCTAATCGGGCTCCTCCACACCGCGATTTACCGAGGAGACATTCTAGTTCTCCTCGGCATAGCCGGACTGCTTTTATTGCCGATCGATCAACGGAAGAATGGCTGGGTGCTTGGCGTTCTGGCGACAGGATTACTGGTCAATGTGCCGCTCATCGTTCGCCTCGTGCAGTCTTATCACTTTCAGGATGGCGTTTTAGCTCTAATGTCAGCATCAAATGATAGCTCCATGGCGGCCTACATGCGGGGGGAGCTTGGCGAGTCCATTCAAGCTAATCTGGGATCCGGGAATCTGTCTAAATGGATCTTCATGCTGGAATCCGGCCGCGTGGCTCAGATCATGGGACTGTTTTTGCTCGGTCACATGCTTTCTCGGGCGCGATTTTTCACCGAGCTAGACAAATTTCAGTTCTACAGATGGGTAATAATAATCGTCGGTGGCGGCGCCACGATAGCTCTATATAGCAGCCAGGATGCGCTGGTCTCCTTGTTCCCCTCAAACGCATATTGGGGCACCAATTTTTACGCGTCCAACCTGGTTGCGGGGTGGATCAATTTGATATTCATGATTGTGCAAACTGCGATTTTTTTTGAGGTCTGGTATTTGCTTCGCGGCAGATTGCTCTCTGCGCTCGCTAATGCTGGTCGAATGAGCCTGACTTTATACATTGGTCAATCGATAGTTTTTGTCCCGATTCTCTACAATTTTGGCTTCGGGCTCTGGGATGATGTTACCGCGATGCAAATGGCACTTATCGCGGTGATTGGCTTCGCGATTCAAGTCGCTGGTGCAAATCTATGGTTCCGCTTTTTTCAGTATGGTCCACTGGAGTGGATCTGGCGCGCTGCAACCCAGTTCAATCCCAATCTTCCTATCCGTGTAAAATAGTTTGCATGTGGATTCGAACTGGAATTTGGTCTGCACCAGAAAAACTGACCCATAGTTCGAGTTGGGATCGGCTCTGACGAAAATTGGGAGGACAACGAGGCCTCGCGTCTCAGCTGAACGCGCGTTCGACTGATCTCATTACTCAGCAGTACCGAACCGCAGAGCAGCCAAGCCGGTCAGGTTCAACCGTTCTCTAGATTAAACACCGGGTCGCAACGAATATCTCAAACAATTATCGCGGAGACACGGTACTCAACCCCGTCACAGGTTTCTCGACCTTGTCCGACGGCGAGCGTTTCGTTGAGCCAAGCGTAGCGGCGATCGCCTGTATCAAATTGCACCTGCGTGACGAATAGGGTGTCACCAAAATCGCTTGCCTGTCCCGATTCGAGTCGTGCGGTCACCGTTTCGTTGAAGCGATATAGTCCCGTATAGGTGACATGGATGAGCGCAGAATCCTCAGTTTCGAAGGTTTTGCGGACGTCCAGTCTGGAAAGTCCATCTTCGCCTTTCAGGAGCCAGTCCCCACCGCCGGGCAGGATACGACCGCGCAGTTTTGGGCCTTCGAACCGGCCTTCACCAGTGATGTAGGTGATACGTCGACCATAGGGTGTTTGGCCAATATCCTGTACCTGCGCCAGGGAATTGCGAAACCTCATGAGGGGAACGAGTTGCATAAGATGTTCGAAACCTCAGACCATAATCACACTATTGCCTATCTCAGGCGCAGCCTCGACTGTCTCATGAGCTGCTGCGGTACGTTCAAGTGCAAAACGGCCCGCCAAGGCGCTCATGTCCTTGACGGGCCTGGAGACTCATCAAAACCGTTGATACAGGTTCACTCCAACCGTTCGCGGCCTGTTGGTTGTTATTCGCTCATCAAAAGTCGCGGCATTGCGATTTAGTTCAGCGCGCTCATTGGTGACATTGGTGACATACAGGCTTGCTCCCCACGTCTCCCGGTCAAAACCCGCAGACAAGTTGACGACCGAGTAGGCATCCTGTTCCTGACGCGCCGCGACGAACAGGTCATTATAGCGTTCGCCGACGAAACGATAGCTGCCCTGCGCAAACGCGTCGACACCTGCCAGCTCGAAGTCATAGCGACCTGTCAGGGCAAGTTTAAACCGTGGGATATCTGGCAGTTCGGTACCGGTGGGAGCGTCCACATTTCCGGTCGAGAGATTGCGCACATAATCTTCCGTCAGCTCGGCATCAATCCACGAAGCAGCACCATTCACCTGAAATCCTTCAGTCAGAAGGATAGAAAAGTCTGTCTCGATGCCACGCGATTGGGCGGCGCCGACATTGGCTGTTAGACCCAGAAAGGATTCAGCCGGATCAAACCGCGTAATCTGGATGTCTTCCCAGTCCATATGAAACACGGAGCCATTCCAACGCGCTCGCCCATCCCAGAAAGTGGATTTCCATCCGACTTCGTAATTGGTGATGAGGTCCGATTGATAAACAGCCGGGATGTTGGAGGTCGAGGCCCTGTTGTTGCCGCCCGGGCGGAACCCTTCCGAAACCGTTACATAGAACAACACGTCAGGCGTGAAGTTGTAGCTAAGATTCGCCTTGAACACCTCTCCGCTTTCCCCTGAAGAGAGATCGATCAGTGGGCTGCCTGAAAAGAGAGTTCCAACCGCCCCCACCAGATCGCTCTCTGTCTCGAAGAAGCGCGCCCCGAGCGTGCCGGTTAGCCGGTCCGTGAAATCGAAAGACACCTCGCCAAACAGCGCCGTTTCCGTTTCGGTGCGAACTTGGTCGGTGATGAAGTACGCATCATTAGGATAGCCGCTGAGCAGCGGGTTGGCATTCACGCTGCGATCAGCAGGAATCGAGGGGATGTGCCAGATATTAAGGTAATCATGTTCAGCCTGCTGGTAGAACAGGCCTGTTATGAAGCGGAAACGGTTGGTTTCGTCGTTCTGAACACGCAATTCATGCGTCATGGTTTCATAGGTGTCATCACTGTCATACTGGATGCGAGGATCCGTACATGTTGCCGCGTCCAGCGTTCCGGAGCTGTAGCACGTATAATAGGGGATATAGGCTGAGTATTCAGCGTAGGCAGAGTAATCGACGTCATATTCAACCTCGCGATCAAGATAGGATCCGGCATAGGTGAGCTGCAAACCGCCAACCTCACCTTCAACTGTGACGCCTGCCTGAGTGAATTCGTCCTTGCCACGGTCTTCGAAGAAGCGGGCGACTTCGAGGTCACCAATATCATCTGGATCGTGGTCCCAGACACCATTAGTTTTCTGGCTTTGCCGCATGACCTTGGCGGTAGCTGTCCAATTTTCGTTCAGATCAATCCTGAGGGCAGCGCGCGCGCCGTAATTGTCTTCTGTATTGAAGTCTTCTTCAACAAAAGGAGCATTATCGACCGTGATTCCACCAAACGTGAAGGCTGTCATGGCCGGGACATTGTCGATATAGCCGCCGTCGCGGGAGGTCCACCCGACGAGACGCAGAGCAGCGCGATCTGAGAAGGGAACATTGACAAAGCCCTCAGCCGAGTAGCTCTCACTTCCGTCTTCTGTTGTGCCGACCGAGAGATCGTAGCCTGCCTCGAAACCATCACTGTTTGGTGCGTTGGTGATGATGCGGAGCGTGCCAGCCTGAGACCCTGCGCCGTACAGCGTGCCTTGAGGACCGGCAACAGCTTCGACTCGAGCTATGTCGTACATGTGGACGTCCAGAACACGCCCGATCGAAGTCACGGGCTGATCATCAAGATAGACTGCAACGCTTGGACTCGAACCAGACTTGTTGCCGTCTCCGCCGGAGGAAATGCCCCGCATAAAGACCTGACTGTTCCCAGGCCCTTGTCCTGCGAAAGATACACTCGGTAAGAGAGCGACATAGTCTTCGAAATTGCTGACGCCCTGAGCATCGAGTTCCGAACCGCCGAGAACTTGAAGGCTGGCAGGAACGTCCTGCAGGTTCTCAGTCCTCTTTTGCGCGGTCACCGTGACAGTCTGGAGCTTCATATCCGAGCTGTCATCTGCGGTCTCGATCTGCGCCATTGCGGGAAAGCCAGCGAGCAATCCTGCAAATGCCAGGACAGAGGCCTGCCCGAGAAGACGCGTGCGCCTCGAGATCATTGCGTTATCCATTCTGATTATCCTCCCTCATCAGCAGGGCCTTGTGGTCCAGGCTCTTTTGGCTGACCTTATGTGCAATTTGTCGCGCTTTTTTCTCCGCCAAGTTGTCAGCGGCGTTTCACGCTGCATCAATCGCTAGCTCAGTCTGGCTCTTGCGACAAAAGACGAATAATCATGATTGGTTGAAAAAAAATCATGCGCCCCAGGCTGGTGATCGGAGTTTATTCAGAAAATAATCCATAAAAACAATGATCTTTGTCAATCTAAGAGACATAGGCAGGCTGAACAAAATTATGTCTTAGCATCCGCGAGTCTGTCGCCGAGCGCCGCCTTCAACGGTTCCAGCCATGGGGCGAAATTCTCCCATTGGTTCAGCCCAGATGTGTATATCGGTTGGCGAACCTGTTCTGAACTCGCGGTGCGAACGGCTCGCCGGTTCTCAAAGAAACGAAGGCAGCCTTCTTCGAAGGGCAGACCGCAATAGTCCAGTATCCTGTGAACCTGAACTTCAATATCGCGAACCACGTCTTCATATTGTACATGCAGGACATGCCCGGGCATGACTCGATGCCAGTGCTGCATCAGGCCAACATAGTCTGCGTAGTATCGACCAATGTCACTAAGGCTATAAGTGAAGTTCTGTCCCTTGGCGAAGAGTTGCTTATAGCCACTGAAGCAGCAAGCCATAGGATGGCGCCTTGCATCGATGATCTTTGCGCGAGGCAGAATGAGGCGGATCAGTCCGATATGCGCGAAATTGTTGGGCATCTTGTCGATGAAATGCGGCGCGCCCTGCCTGTAAATCCGGGTGCGCTCTATGTACTCCTCGCCCAGCGCCGTCAGGTCTTTGTCCGAAAGATCTGAGATCGCGCCGGGATATCTAGATGGATCTGTTGCCCGTTTCTTTCCAGCGATGCGCCGTGCAATCGAGATAATGTCCGCGAGCTCTTGAGTGCCCTCCACCATGCTGTGGCTTGCCAGAATCTGCTCCAGAAGGGTTGAGCCGGCGCGTGGCAGTCCGACGATGAAGATCGGAGCGGGATCATGATGTCCGGCGTCTTTCCTGTCTTCTATACGACGGACGCAGAAATAGTCGGCAATGCGCTGCATATCCGCTGCATTCTCATCTGCGTTATAGCCAACCAGCCGCCGACGGATGGCGTTGCCACGCCGATACCACTTGAAGGACTCCTCATATCTGCCGAGATCTTCGAGAGCCTTTCCGAGAGCGAAGGCGATGTGAAGATAATCATCCCGCGTTATGCCTTCACGCGATGCCACCTCGACCATAGTGTCGATGTCTTCGTTCGAAAACCTGAATGTTTTTAGATTAGCTAGGCTCCACCAGGCGTCTCCGAGATCTTCTTTTGCTGCACGCGCAGCGTTGTAAGCATGGATAGCACCGTCCTGATCGCCGATCGTCTTGAGGCTGTGGCCCAGACTCATCTGAATTCCGGGAGTGGATCCGCCTTGGCCGAGAACGCGCTGGTACAGGGCTATTGCCTTTTCGTGTTCTCCGATCCTAACAAGTGTGTTGGCTTTGAGTACCAGATGGCCGGGATGGTCGGGGTCATTTGCTAGTAGCAAATCGAGTTCAGTGAGCGCAGACTCGAACTTGCCCCGTCTTGCGAGCACATTCGCATAGCTCGCCCGCGCAAGATGGAAGTCCGGTGCAAGTTCGAGCGCGCGTTCGAGCAGAGCCTCGGCATCTTCGAGCCGTCCTACCTCTAGTCCGATCTCGGCCAGCAAGCGCATCGCGTTAACATCCAGAGGATTTCGGCTGAGGACCTGCCGACACAACGGCTCAGCTTTTCCGAACGCGCCAGCGAGCATGTGCTCGGCAGCCTCAAGCAGTTCCGGCGAGCCTGCAGCGCGGAGCGCGTCCCGCTCGGCCTTCTGAGCACCGACAGATTCCATTCCGTTTGAGTCGCGATCGGACATTCCTTCTTCCTCCGATAATTGAGCGCAGATGGCAAAATCATAATACTATCTGGTCGATGAATATTATTCATGCTTCATTGCGGTTATGAAGCGACGCCTTCCGCCCTTGACTGCTCTGCGCGCCTTTGAGGCAGCTGCCCGCCATGTGTCTTTTCGTGACGCCGCCGAGGAGCTGGCAGTCTCGCAATCAGCAATTTCGCATCAGATCAAACACCTTGAGGCCAGTCTGGGCATAGAACTGTTTATTCGAACGGCACGAGCGGTTGAGCTCAGTGAGGTCGGCGCGATGTACTATCCTGTTGTTCGCGATTCATTCGACCGGATCGACGCTGCGACCCGTCGGCTTCTAAGTCCTGAGGTTGAAAACGTCCTCACCATCCAGATGTACTCCACATTTGCTGTGCGTTGGTTGATGCCAAGGCTTCAAGCCTTTCAGAGCGCCTGCCCGCATTTACGAGTGCGTCTCAATACATCACAAATCGACGCAGATTTCAGCGAGCATGGTGTCGATTTGTCCGTCATGATCGGCCAGCGCAAACAGGACGCTCTACATTACGACTATCTATTCTCGCCCCGGATGATGGTGGTGTGTAGCCCGAAATATCTGGAGACAGCGAGGAAGAAGGGAGCTCCACTGGCACGGCCCGCTGATCTCGCCCTGCACCCAATTCTCCAGGTATATCCTTCCGCCAACGACTGGGCTGTCTGGCTCGAAGCCAATGATATCAGGGGAATTGATCCTGATGCGGGCCTGCGTTTCGACAGTTATGATCATGCTCTGAAAACGGCCGCGCGCGGTCTGGGTGTTTCGCTCGCAATGCAGCCTTACGTGGCAGAGGACATTGAGGCTGGTCATCTCGTCGATCTCTTTCCAGAAAATCAGGTTCGCACAATCGGTCACTGGTTCCTGACCTGCCCAAAGGAACGATCAGGTCAACGGAAAGTTCGACTGTTCACCGACTGGCTGAAAGCGGAGATCGCAGAAGATCCGCATCTCGCACCGCTCATAGACGATACAATGCTCGCGCCGTCCGGCACGTGAGCAGGATTCATGCAAGGGCAATCATTTATCGTTTGCGATTCATCAGGGTACTGTCGATGAGGGAGAGTGAGATCAACCGTACGCAGAGGCGGAAAAAGAGGGAGGTCGATTATGATGCGGACACACTTACTGCGCCGATTGGGTCTGTTCGCGATCACGTGCACTCTCGTATCTTGCGCGATGCTTCCCATCGAGCCCGCCAGACCTGTGGTGGAGGTCGGCAACGAACGTCTGGAAGGCACTACAAATGACGACGGTATCGCAGCATTTCTCGGCATCCCTTACGCCGCCACCTGATCGCTGACTTGAGCGATACGGTAGCGGCGTCAGAGGATTTCATGAAGCCATTCTGCGATGCACTCGGAGAGGAAGGGCAATGAAGGGAAGTCCGATCGACTAGTGGACATCTTCGATGGCGGTGTTTGACCCGCCTCCTATAACGCAGCAAGTTTCAATGGGTTCATATTTGGATTTAAACGTGATGAGTAGGCATCTCAACCATCAACTAGCCTCGAAGCACCGCACAATCTCAGCAAGAGTTCCACCTTGCCTTTCCGAGACGACGGACTTGAGTTTGGGGCGAAGAGAGCCGTTCTGATCAAATCAAGAAATGCGTCTATCTCATCATTTTGCAGGTGACTCGTTCCGCTTTCGACCATCGCCTCAAGTTCGGGACGAACAGCATCACTGAACTCAGCACGAGCCGCCTCCGACACAGACATCAATTCGCTACATACTTTCTGGAAGTTGATATCGCTGGAAAGGCGGGTTTGAATTTCGTCCAAGCACAATTGAAGCCGCTTCGCGCCCCTTTCGTGTTGCTGGTGAATACTCTCCAGCATTTCTTCCATTTGCATCTGGGTTCGACGAAACAATTCGAGGGCTACATCGTCAACGTGGTCAAAATAGTTGTAAAAAGAAGCCCTCCCAATTCCAGCTTCCGACGCAATCCGGCTGACGTTCAGGGTTCCTAGTCCTCCCTTCGCAATCAACCGGAAGGCGGCATCCAGGATTGCCTCGCGCGCCCGGAGCCCTTTGCGACTTCGAACGATGTTCTGCGTAATAGCATCCATCTCTCGGCGGGGGTCTTTGGTCTTACTCATACAAACGATATACGACAATTGTGTTGATAAATCTCGACACATGTGTCAGTTTTGTGCTCAAGAGGCATGCCGATATGATTCAACGCATTATCAGTCACACGTCCCAACCCAGGTTCTTGATCGGACTGTTGATCGTGCAGATTGCAGTATTTGCCGGGATTGCCTGGAACCTGAGCGAAATAGCTCGAGTGAGCGGCGGGACTGGAATATTGGATTTCGAGTTCGGGTATTCCGTGGAGACGGTGCGCACTATGTTCGCCAGTTACGGAGATGCCGGCTTCAAAGCTTACCGGAATATTCAACTTCTGGATCTGATTAATCCCATAATTTACTCGACGTTATTCGCATCTGCACTCTCCGCATTGCTTCAGAAACGAAACACAAAGTGGCCCATTTACATCCCTTACGCAGCTGGAGCGTTGGACTACCTTGAGAATGGCTTTCTCTTCATGTTCACGTCGACCCACCCAGACGTCTCCGCGAAGTGGGTGTCGGTCGCAAGTACGTTGAGTATCAGCAAGAGGGTAGCGCTTTTGCTGACTGCCGCGGCCCTCGTTTACGCCGTTACCCGGAGGTTTATCGATGCTCGATAGAATAGATTGTATCGCACGATATCAAAGAAAGATCACCTCGTGGCCCCGCGCGATGTCGATGTTAATTGTCACGATTGTTCTGATTGTGATGTATTTTCAATTCATCAGACCTCTTGAGATTTATGGCGCTGGCGCGCCGCATCTCGATGTACGATATGCGGTAGGATACACTCACGCCGATGTCCTCGAGTATTTCGAAACGCTTGGAGCAGAAGGACGGGGATTTTATGCGAGAACCACACTGTTCGATACTGTTTGGCCGCTTTGCGTAGGTTTCTGTTGCGCCCTTTGGGCACCATTGGCTTTTCGTCAGAGTAGCTGGGTGGTGTTCGCCTCGGCTCCAGCCGTTTTGTTTGGAGTCCTCGATTTGGCAGAGAATATCGGTCTGTGGACCATGCTCTTTCAGTACCCCGAAGTTTCACCGATAGTGGCGGGCGCGAACAATTTCATCACTTTGTCAAAGCAGCTCATGATTCCTGGCTGGGCAATCGCATTACCCGTTCTGCCGATCGTTGCCTTCATCCGAAGGGGGAAAACAGCCAAAAAAAAAGATCATTGAGGGCTGTGCCTGCGTATTAAAGCGTGCCCCGCGACTGATCAGGTTCGCTGGTCGACATACTCATGCCACAGCGTGATCGGGAAGATTGCGCTCCAGCCACAAAAGTCAGGGCGTGACTCATTACCAGGCGCGAATGCGTCGGGCGCATAATTCTCCCAAAACGTGCCCGTCGCGAGATAAACCTCGGCGACCGCGTCATAAAGCCGAAGCGCCATGGACCGCGCCATATCGGGCCGGCCTACTGCCTCAAGTCCGCGGATCACCATATAACTGGTCGGTGCCCATACACTGCCGCGCCAATACCCGCCTTCTGATTGAAACAAGTCGGAATCACCAGGCATCGTTGCGGTCGGAAGCTTTCGGCTGAACTTGGCTGGATCGTTCAACGCGTTCAAAAATTTCGGAAGTCTCTCCTGCGGAACGGCGTCGGCAAGCAGCATCCAGTACGCGCCAATATGAGCGCGCGGGATTTGCTGGTCATAGCCAAGGTCGTAGTAGAAACCATCGCTCTCGTTCCAGCACTTCTCATTGATCGCATCTGCCGTCTCGGTCGCAATCGCCTGCCACTCGGACACGTCCTCTTCCCTCCCGATCAGCCGCGCGATCTTGGCCAAATCATTCGCGAAAAGGACCATCTGAGCCGACATATCGACGCTTCGCCCTTGTCGGTTCCACTTCGGACTGAGCCCGTCATAGACGAAGATTTCAGGGTGAAGATTGGTGAGCGCAATGCCTTGCCCATCATCTTCCCACCCATCGGGATAGCGCGGAACATTGTCCATGCCCGAGCCAAACGCATCACTGATATAGAGCCCGTCCGACTGCCGCAGAGTCCCCCGAATAAAGTCGTGAAACTGAACGAGCTTGGCATAGTTCTTTTCTAGCCGCGTTCGATCACCTGAAACGCTATGGAGCTCCAACTCTGCGAAGGCGAGCAGAGGTGGATTGATGGCGACCGGATGATCCTTCGGCCAGAACGGTTCACCTGCGCCCGTATACTCGCGGCAAATGTAACCGTCTGGCGCTTGCCGGTCGTAGAAATTGTCCAGGGCTTGGCCGATCGGCAGTCGGTCCTGATGATACTTTGCGTAGCTAGCGATGAAGCATGTATCCCAGAGGAAAATACTCTCACTGAACGCCGCATCGACAAACGGCTTTTTGTATACTGGGTGATCGATACCGCCGCGAATTTTGGTTTCCGCGATCTGCAAAGCGCGATCGTACATCTCGCGTTGCATGGCGGGTGAAACACGAGACCGGGATGCTGAGGCGCACGCGCCAAGAAACGGGAGCGCGGCTGCGCCTGTCACGAATTGCCGACGATTGGGCATTACTCTTCTCCCGGACTCAAAGCTGGAATGATCCAAGTCGTCTCACTCACACGCCCATCGATGAGCTCCGTAACCGCGCGATCCGTTATCTCGATGCCAACGCGTGACATGCTGTCGAAATCATCCAGGCCATCATTGGGAAAACCTTTGCGCGTCCGGTGAATGTTGAACCGGCTCGAGAAGCCCTGCTCAAATGCTTCCTCGATTCCGCCTTTCCCGATCATAAAGCCGAGCAGTCCGCCCCATGTCGCCGCTGGGTTGTCGGAGTCCCAGCCACACAGAGCCGCGATCTTGATCGTTTCTTTGATGTCGCCCTCGCCATAGAACAGGCTGATCAGGCTGGCTCCGAAATTGATCCCAGAGGCGAAACAGCCATTGCAATACAAATCGCGTGAGGTGACATCATAGCCGTCTGCTTGTTGCACCTGGTAGCGCTTATAGAGTCTGTCCCGAGCCGTCTCCCAAGGCACGCCGGACTCATATTGTTCTCTCACAAAGTCGTACATCGCAGCCGTGTACGATCCTTTCGGCAAATGCGTACGCGCCGCGGATGCCATTGATTGCAGGCTTTCCTTCAGCGGGCGGTCATCTGGGGCTGTAGGAGCGAGCGCGTGCAAGATGACATAAAACTCTGCGGCCAGAGCGGCGTCGCCGCGCGCAGATGTTCGGATCGGAAGATGCGCCATCTGCAAGGCTATGTCGGGCCGCCCTGGCGCGTAGAGTCCGAAAATTTCAGTCGTCAGCTGCGCGTCGATCATATCCCAATGCGGGTTGTTCTTCGGATCGCTGGTTTCGGGAGGCGCCATACCAGCGAGCATGAGCTCGTGCGCGCGTTGGTTGGAGACCCACAAGTAGTTCTGGAACCGATCCTCGTCTGGCCCATAAGGTGTCGGCTCGGTTTCGTCATAAATATGCGCAATCCAGGCGGATCGAATTTGTTCGGGTGTCAGCATACTCGTTTTATGAGCGTGCAGCGCCGATTGGTAGATATACTCAATATCAGTGTCATCGTCGGCGCCCCAAACTTCGTCCGGCCCGCGCAGCACAAAATCGATGGTCGGTGATAGATCGCTCGGACTATCACTCCAGATCGCCGGTTGGTCGGGGCCGCGCCAATCTTCGCGCGTGTAGAACTCGCCAGGCGCCCCTTCCCCGCCGATCTTATCCATTTCTGTGACCAGTCCAGTCCAGTTGCCGATCGACTGGCCCAGCCAGAATCCATGCAGGCGATCCGCGTATTGCTCGCGATCGATAGTGATTGGTTCGGCCAAAGATTTTACTTGGCTTGGCTGCTCGGTAAGCGTGTCTTTGGCTTGAGCTGGCGTGGACATACAATTGGAAACGCAAAGACTCAGCGCCACAAAGATATAAGCTCTAAGAGATGGGAACACCATTGCGTCACTTCTGTATCGCATGTTCGGACTGCTCCTGATTTTCTCTAAGTTTCGGACGTGCAGCGTCTTTTGAACTTCGCAAAACAATTTGACCGTATTCCTTCAGCAGATAAATCGGCAATCCGGCGCCAGCGCAATCAATCGCTCGTTCCAACTCGAAAACGCTGCTTCTGATACCAGAGAAACGATACAACCTCCAAAGCCGCCGCCCGTCATCCGCGCCCCGAACGCGCCAGCTTCTTGAGAGGCTTCAACCACAGCGTCTACTTCAGGAGTGCTTATCTCGAAATCATCTCGCATCGAGACATGGCTTTCATTCATCAACGTACCAAATGCCTCGATTGAGTCAGTTTCCAATGCATTTGCAGCAGCCTTAACGCGGGCATTCTCCGACAGCACATGCCGTGTTCGCTTCACCTCTTCCGGAGCGAGCGTGGACTGCGCGGCCAAACAAAACTCCTTTCGCTGTTCGAGATGGCACAGCAAATCGACGCGTAACGTGCGTGCTGCTGCCTCGCACTCCGCTCGCCGCACGCCATATCGCCCTTCATCTAGAGATCGGACGACGCCAGAGTGATGCACCGCAAAGCGCCAGCCTCTAGGAATTTCGAGCAAACGAAATTCGCGCGACTCTGTATCGAGTATCATGGCATCGCCAGAGTCGAGGACTGAAACCGCCATCTGGTCCATGATACCGCACGGCACGCCGATGAATTCGTGTTCGACCTGCTGCGCAAGCAAGGCCGCATCCAAATCATTGATGGGCATATCTGACAATCTTCGGACCGCCTTGATGACGCCTACTGATAGCGCGGCCGAAGACGACAATCCCGACCCATATGGCAGCGTGCTTTCAATCCGAATGTCAAAACCTTGTGCCTTTGTGTGTGCGAATTTGACCGCGCCCAGAACGTGGTCGGACCAATGCCCATTCGCGGATTCATCGAGCGCGCGACAAACTTGATCATTGAATTGGGCCGACGACACATTGAGCACCCCGTCGGAGTTCTTACGAGCCGATATATTCAGGCCGAGTCTCAACGCGACGGGCATAACCTTGCCGCCATTATAGTCGAGATGTTCGCCGATCAAGTTGACACGGCCTGGTGTGAACACTCGCACCTCATCTTGACCGGCATTACTCATGCGCGCAGTTCCCGCGCGGCCCATTCCGGCATGACATCTATTGTAAAGACACCTGTCGACTGCTCCACGGACGCCAGGTATTTTAGTTTTTCTGCACTTCGCAGGAGCGGATAGAATTGCGTGGTGAAATGAAATCCGCCGGCGCCAGATCTCGGTGCGGCGTGTAAGCTCATCATGGTTGGCGTGGCACGTCCGAAGTAGGCGTCATAACGCTTCGTTACTTCCCCTAGCAGGCTGGCATAAGCCTCGCGTTCTTCGTCTGAATACTCCCAAGGACCAGCGCATCGACGGCGAGACGCGATCCAGACCTCGAACGGAAACCGGGCGAATGGCGGGCAAAACGCGATGACGCCGCCTTGTTCAGCGACCCCAAAATCCTCAACCCACGCAGTGAACTCGGACTCAAGGTCAAACCCATTAGCGAATGAATCGACAAACTTCGCCTGGACGGGTGGCACAAAATCGAACGCGTATATTTGGCCGTGGGGATGCGCGAGTGTAACCCCGACTTCATCGCCGCGATTCTCGAATGGCAGAACATATTCCAATCCATCATCAAACGCCGCTTTGTATCGATCGATCCAGACTTCGACCAACAACCGACGTCTCGCTTGGGAAAGACTTGCGAGACTGCCCTTCTCGTCGGTTCCATATACGACGACCTCGCACCGGCCATTAGCGGAGCGTGTTGCCGTTGCATGAGAAAGATCGCATCGCGAAGGCGCACTCATTCTCAGACTTGGGAATCGGTTCTCGAAGACAACGACTTCGAAATCTGCGAACGGAATCTCCGTCGGCGGATGGCCAGTTTTCGCTGCTGCAAGCGGATCGTTCGCAGAGCTTGGTTTGTGAGTTCGGTTTTGGCGGCCCGGAGCATAAATATTCCATTCCTGCCGGAGGGGGTGCCAGCGCAATGTCGTTGCGTCCGGCTCACTCACCAGCTCAGGGCTAATGGGGCCTTCGATTTCTTGCTTATGGCCGTATAGCCAAACTCTGCGTCCGTCCTCGTTGTGGTGAGTATGTTTGTAAACGGACTTTCCGCCAGAGACAGACGCAAACTTCTCAGTTTCAATTGGCATTACCAGAATGCCCAGTATAGAGCGATGAGCGCACCCACAATCATCGCTGAGCCAGCAAGATAACCAGTCGACGTACTGAAATCGACATCCTTGAGGTCAACGGCGCCGTGCTGATCACGCCGACGTACAATGCCCAGGATCACCATCAGGAACACGCAGGCAAAAAACACGTAGAGGACGCGGTCCATAAATGGGATATCAGGAAAGAGCAGTTTACCGCCCACGGAAAGCAGAAATGATCCGAGTGCGGCGGCGAGGGCACCCTCCCCATTGGCGCTCTTCCAGAACAGGCCTAGCAAAAAGATTGCGCAAATGCCTGGCGTGAAGAAGCCGGTAAATTCCTGAATGTACTGGAATGCCTGAGGAAATCCGCCAAGCAATGGTTGTGCGACGCAAACGGCGATGAAGATTGCGGTCAGGCTGGCAATTCTGCCGACGCCAACCAGATGCCGCTCACTCTCGATTCCTTTATGCAGCGGCTTATACACATCCAGCGTGAAGATCGTTGATATTGAGTTCATCATTGATCCGAGCGAGGAAACGATCGCCGCGACTAGAGCTGCGAAGATCAGCCCACGGATCCCTACCGGAGCAAGCGCAAGAACACTCGGATAGGCCGCATCAGGGCGCGTGACTTGAACCGCGCTATCGGGATTTTGAGAGAGAACAAACGCGGCGATACCTGGGATAACGATGATCAGCGGCATTAGCAGTTTCAGGAATGCGGCAAACACGATTCCTTTTTGCGCTTCGTTTAGACTCTTCGCACCGAGCGCGCGCTGAATGATATATTGATTAAACCCCCAATACGACAAATTCATCATCCACATGCCGCCGATCAGTACGCCGAGGCCTGGCAAATTTACGTACTCGGCATGCTGACGATCAAGGATCATGTCGAACTTGTCCGGAGCGTTATCTAGCAAGACCTGAAATCCGGCGACGGGACCTGCCCCGTTCGCGACAGTATCCAGCGATATCCACGCGATTAGCAATCCGCCAAGCACCAGCAGCACGACTTGAAAAATGTCTGTCAGTGCGACCGCTTTTAAGCCGCCATATAATGAATAAAGCACCGCGAATGCCGCCAGCGCTCCGAGCGCGAGCGTCACATTGAGGCCGGTTAAAGTGTTGATTGCCGTCGCACCGAGCCACAAGATCGCAGTCAAGTTCACGAACGTGTACAATCCCAGCCAGAAGATTGACATCACGAATTTGACCCGTGCGTCATAACGCTGCTCAAGAAACTGAGGCATGGTAAAGATGCCTCGTTTTAGGAATATGGGGAGGAAAAACTTGCCGACGATCAGCAGCGTCGCTGCCGCCATCCATTCATAAGAAGCAATGGCGAGACCGACCACATATCCCGATCCCGACATTCCAATGATTTGTTCGGCCGAGATGTTCGCCGCGATCAACGATGCCCCGATCGCCCACCAGGGCAGCGCTCGCCCAGCCAGAAAATAGTCTTCTGTATTCTTGGCGTGCCCTGCTTTTTCTCGCGAAACAAACCAAGCGATCCCAACGAGCGCAACGCCGTAGGCAACGAGGATAATCAAGTCCAGCGTTTCAAGGCCCATCTACACTTCCTCTATTTTTATTATCAACGCGCGACGCAAGGTCAGCATCATTGGTCCTGGCTGAGATCGCTTTGGATAGCGGCTTTTAAAATACCGCGCGGGAGGTCCGGTAGCTTCTCCGCCGCTTCGAACGTGTTGCAGAGCATGAATATGCTATAGCCGCTTTCCAGGTGACGTTCCGTATGCGTGCGAAATCCAACCCATGCACCACCGTGCTCCGCAACCAGTCCGAAATCCGTGGGAACGATGAACAGCCCTTTTGCTGCGCCGCCGCCGCCATCGGTGTCAAAATCATCATCATATTCAAGGTTGGAATTCGGCCTCACCATTAGCTCGATGAGATCAGCGCCGCCTCCAAGTTGATTGTCCTGAAAGTTGGCTTCCCATTTCGCCAAGTCATCCACGGTGGTAAACAAGCCCCCATCTCCGATCCAGTTCAGATCCGTCTGCCACTCGATATAGCGGCCATCCTTCAATCGAAAATACGGGCTCGCGCGCCGCTTTACCGTGACGTGGGTATGGGTGTTGAAGAAAGTATCGTCCATTCCGAGCGGCTGGAATATTCTCTCCTTCGCGAAATCGCGAAGATGTTGGCCGCTTGCTCGCTCGACAATTTTGCCCAGGAGATAGTATCCGACATTATTGTACGAGCTCTTTTCGCCCGGAGGATAGTGAAGTGTTTCGACTTTGAGCACGCGCTCAAAGAATTCTGAATCTGACAAGAAGATCGGGTTACCGTAGGAGGTATCATCTCCTTCTGACGCGCGAATATAGTCTGGTACATCTTCGTACGGAAACCCAATATCGCCATAATAGGGTAGCCCCGAAGAATGCTCCAAGAGGTGTAAAATGTTCACGACGTGCCCGTAATCAGGCAATTCTGGCAGCCATTCGCGAATATCGTCTTCGAGGTCTAGCGCACCATCATCTGCGAGGAGGAGGATCGCAAACGCCGTGAACTGTTTGGAAACTGACGCAACTCGAAAAACGCTATCAGTCGATAGTGGAATGTCATGGTCCAGATTTGCCAAACCATACGCACCTGACGCCAACGTCACCCCATTCCTAGAAAGCGTTGCGGTGCAACCAGGCGCATCCACCCGGTCGAACACAGTCATGCGTTCATCAAGAAAACTCTGAGCAACGCTTTCCACCTGATCATGCGTGCCTTGCGCACCGGACCCTGAACACGCCGCCAAGGCGAGCGCTCCACACAAATACGAAACCGTAGAGACCGAACGCATCACCTCGCCGCCTTTCACTCAACTGATAAACCGGAACTGCTCAGGTTACTTCCCAAACGATTTTCGCAAGCGAACCGTAAACTCGCGTGGCCGATTATAATTGATCAAGCTTCGATACTGATTGGTCCCGAAAAAGTCGGCGTAAAATTCGCCGCTCTGATCGAAAGAATAGATTTGCCGTTGATCCCAGACATTATTGACGGTCAGCGTCAAATTCCAATCGTCATCCTTCCAGAATCCGACCTGGAAGTCGCTGCTTTCTGATGCTGGGATAATTGTGGGAGGATCCCCTGCGTTCTGGAAACTTTTGGACTGGCGCCAATAATCGTAGCGGAACCATAAATCCGCTCCAAATGCGACATCTGGTATCGTATATTCGGCCGCGAGCCAGAATTTCGAGTCAGGCGCGAAAAGCAGTGGTTCGCCTTTTCGCCTCGTGACGAACTGATCGAAGTCTTCTGTATATTTTGCATCTGCCACGAACACACTGCCGTTCAAGGTCAGTCGGTCGGTTACCTGCGCCCAGGCAGAGGCTTCAAGTCCAGTTGTTTCGGCTGTTCCAGCGTTGACGTTACCGTTTTGCCACCACTGGAATCCGCCACCAAAAATGGAACTTTGAATCTGGTCCCATTCCATTTTGAATGCCGAAGCATTTAGTGTGACACGATCGTCAAACCAGGTGGTCTTGAAACCGACTTCGTAGTTGCGAAGCGTATCGGGCTCATACTCCCGCGGCGCCAGTCCCTCATTCGAGACGCGCAAACTGTTTGTGCCACCGAGCCTGAAACCCTCACTATAGAGCGCGTACAACATGCGATCTTCGTCGATGTCATATTGAAGTCCAAGCTTCCAGACTGTGTCACTGTCTTTGCTTTGAACAGCATCCGTCCCGAGATTGTCATCAATTCCGGTTGAGATAAATGTCGGAAGTCCCAGCGGAAGCTGGTTCGTTTCGGATCGATCACGTTCATATTCGAACCACCGACCGCCGGCAGCAACGCGTAGCTTATCGGTGAGATCATATGTAATTTCGCCAAAAATTGCTTTCTGAGTCACGGAGCGGTCGTAAAACTGCGCCCAGTAAACATCGGTTTCTTCGAGCGGGAAGTTTATTCCATCGTAGTAGGCGTAGTAATTATAAGCGTAGCTGTTCGCGACTTGCCAAGACTGGGTATCCAGCAAACGCGGTGTGCGAACGCCGAAAAACCACTCGTCGTTTACATCCTCGTAGAATGCGCCAAGCATCCACTGAAAACGACCCTCGCCCTTAGAGGTCAACCGCAATTCCTGAGAAAAGCGCTGTTGATTCTGATCGTTGAATGTGCGGCTAAAGTCACGGTGGTCAGAACCAAGCCCTGTCAACGTGTCATACAAGCCGTACGCGAAGTAGGCTGATCGAGCTTGCTCATAAACTGACGAATCATTGATGTATGCAATCTCGCGCTCCAAGTAAGCCGAAGCGCTGGTGAGTTCTGCAAACCCAAGATCACCGGTGACTGTAAGCGCTGTTGACCACCACTCATCATCTCTTTGATCGTCTAAGAAGCGGACAATCTTGTATTCGCCGAGCGTTGGATCACTCTTCCAGTCACCTGAGGTTCGACTCTTCTCGTACAACCCGGTAGCGAGGACCTTCCAGTTTTCATTTACATTCCACAGGGCCGAGATCCGGCCTCCATCGACGCCCCAATCATTGAAGTCTTCTTCGACAACTCCAGCATTGGTCGCGCCGCTGCTGTCAAAGGCGCCGAGCACATTGTCTACGTATCCGCCATCTTGCACGGTAAACCCGACTGCGCGAATTGCGAGCTTATCCTCGATCAAGGGGACGTTGAGCACTGCCGATAAATCGTACGAAGGCTCCCCCTCCTCCAGGTAGCTGAAAGCGGTGTCGAAATCTGCGGTGAAAGCCGTTGGATCGGGTTTGTTCGTGATAATGCGCAAAGTACCCGATTGCGAACTAGAGCCGAACAGCGTGCCTTGCGGTCCGGGAAGCGATTCAATCCGCTCAATATCTACCGTTCGAGGGTCGACCTGCTGGGAGATGGAGGTCATTGGCTGCTCGTCCAGATAAACAGCTACGGAGCTGTCGGTTCGCCATTCCTCTGTGTTGTTTGCGATCCCGCGAAAAATGATCTCGTTTCGTCCCGGCTGAGTCGTATAGAACGTCACTGAGGGAAGTGACTTCACATAGTCTTCGAGGTTATCGAGCCCTTGCCGGTCGATATCATCTTCCGTGAAGGCGCTGATGCTCTGCGCCACATCTTGCAGATCCGACTCACGCTTCGTCCCCGTAACGGTGATCGTGCGCATGCGCGCCTCTTCTTCAGGCGCGGTCTCCTCGGTAGCCGCGTCGTCAGACTCTTGAGCAACAGCTTGGATGGGCAACAAAGCCAATGCACAAATAGAAACACTACACAGCAGATTGAGGCGAGTTGGGCTCTTGCGGTTCATTAGCTTCCTCCCCGAAGCGACAGACTTTCTTCGATGCTCTGATGGCATCGTCACGACAAAGTGAACCATGTTGCGCGCAGGATTTCACCTCACAAAAAAGTCCACTGCTGGTCTAATTTTCTAAAGCAATACCGGAGAAAGTGTGCGCACCACCAGCTACGTTGTCTGGGGATGGAGATCAGACAGGTGTCCGGGCCAGATCGGGAATTCTATGTTCCGACAGATTAGGATCATCGCCGATCTGCGCGATCAGCCAATCGCGAAACCGCGACACCTTTTTGGATATGCGCCGACTGTCCTGATGTGCGATGTACCAGCTGAACGGCGCTCGTTCGGCACATTCGGGGAATGGTTGAACCAGCAAACCCGTTTCCAAATCCTCAGCAACATAGGGCTGCATTCCCAGCGCAACACCCAGTCCTCGGGCAGCCATTTTTAGGGCGTGATCATATGAATCGAAGTTCAGACCGGCTGATAAATCGATCTCGGCAACGCTGTACCTTTTGAGCCAAACGCGCCAATCGCGTTCAGAGGGGTGAACTTGCAAAATGTCATGATTCACCAGATCGGCTGGTTCGGTGAGGGGTTCTTCTCCTCTGAGCAAGGTTGGCGCGCAAACCGGCGACATTAAAGGTGTAAACAAGTATTCGCTCGCGATGCCTGGTTCATCTGGACGGCCAATCATAACCGCAACATCAAATCGCTGGCTGCCAAAGTTGGGGTTTTCTTGGGTCGTCGTAAGCCTGACCTCAAGATCGGGATGTAGTTTCGTGAACTCTGCCAGCTTTGGAACCAACCAGCGAATGGCAATCGTTGAGTAGGTTTGAACAGTCAGAATGTCCTTCTGAGACGGTCTTAGGAATTTTTTGGTTCCTTGTTCAATCTTATCGAGCGCATCTCGCACGACCAGGAAATAGTCATGCCCGGCGCTGGTGAGCTCCACAGACCGTGCATGCCTTACGAATAAGTCTTGATCGAGAAACCGCTCCAGATTTTTGATTTGGTGTGACACCGCAGAATGTGAAACTCGCAGTGACTCGGCAGCGGCGCGAAACGATCTAAGGCGAGCGGCCGCTTCAAATGCCTTAATCGAATTGAGGGGGGGCAGCTTTCGCGACATGGCGTCCTCGATTGAACTTAGCGTTCATTTTTTTCAACCAAGGGCCAATTGATCCGCCTTGTCAATCGGCGTCAGTTAGCGCACTCACCATAGCACACACCAAAACGGAGCCGCACAAGCTAAATGAAACTCATCGCTTCATCCGTCGTACGCGGCAGCTTTCAAGGAGAAAGCCATGGCGGAATATACTTGCTCGACATGCACTCCCAATCCGTTCAACAAAAACTGGATTGGAACACAGAAGACATCGATTGGCGCGGCCGAGGATGGGATCGCGGTTTGCGCGGAATCGCTTTTCATGGCGGTTTGGTTTGGATTGCAGCAAGCGATGAGTTGTTCGCATACACCCCGGAATTTCAGCGCGTCGGGTCCTGGCGCAATTCATTCCTTAAGCATTGCCACGAAATCTCCGTCTATGAAGATACGCTTTTTCTGACCTCGACAGGCTTCGACACTATTTTGGGGTTTGATCTGAAAAAACGCGCATTCTCATGGGCGTTGCACGTTGAGCTTGATGGACTGAATTTCAAAGGCAGTGTCTTCGACCCTGTACAAGGAGATGGTCCACTTCCATTGAATAAACTGCACCTGAATTCTGTTTTCGCGACTTCAGGCGGGCTCTATTTCAGTGGCACAAAATCTGGCGGTCTCCTGCTGTTCAATGGAAAACGCGTACAGATGTCTGCCATACTTCCGTCCGGCACTCATAATGCTCAACCTTTCAGAGATGGCGTCCTGTTTAATGATACCGAGTCTGACGCTGTTCGATACGCCAGTCGATCTGGAGAAGAAGACCGAGCGATCAAAGTCGCGACGTATGACCCTCAGTCGCTAACCAATGTTTCGCAAGACGACAGCCGGATCGCGCGTCAGGGATTCGCGCGCGGACTCTGCGTGATCGATGATGAAATAGTTGCGGGAGGCTCCTCGCCCTCCACAGTTACGATCTACAATCTGCGGCAAAGCGAACCGCTCGTTTCGGTGAACTTGACGATGGATGTTCGCAACGCGATTCACGGTTTGGAGGTTTGGCCCTATTAGTCGGTCCACTTCGCTGCTGAAACAATGCGTTCAGGTAAACCATCAATAATGGGACGCAGCGAATCCTTCCAGAATTCGATGTTTCGACCGTATTGGCTCCAACGCCCAAGCGCACCCTTATAAATGGGCTGGCGAACTTGCTCAGAGCTCGCCGTTTGAACCGACCTCTCGGTTCGGTAAAACTCCAAGCATTGCTCTTCGAATGGAAGTTCGCAAAAATCCAGAATTCGGCGCGTTTGAGCTTCCAGATCCAGCACAGTATCTTCGTAGTGAATGTCCAGCACTTTGCCCGGTAGAACAGTGTGCCAATGCTCCATCATTCGGACGTAGTCCTTGTAGTATTCCGCGAGCTCGAATTCGTCATAAGAGAAGTTCTGCCCGCTCGCAAACAGCTGCTTGAACACTCCGAGACAGCTATCTAGAGGAAACCTACGCGTGTTTATGAATTTCGCATTCGGCAAGCAAAGCGCAGCAAAACCTATGTGTGAGAAGTTGTTTGGCAGTTTGTCTGTGAATATCGGTGCATCGGTCGTTCGGTGGCGTGACGCGAACTCAAGGTATTCATCGCCAAATCCGCGCCAATCAATCCGTCTGAGATCGGACAGAACTTCTGGATAAGACCGGCCATCTTGCCGATACCTTCCCATCGAGGCAGCAATTCTCCCAAGATAAGGAAGCTCAGCGGTACCTTCGACTTGACTGTGACTCGCCAAAATTTGTTCGATGAGAGTGGATCCTGATCGCGGCAGACCGACAATGAAGATTACCTTTCCGTTCTTGGAACCAACTTCCTGCCGTTCAGCAATAAACTCTGGTGTCAAGGTCGATGCGAGTCCAGCATGAAGATCTGCGACTTCAACCGGATCATAGTTTACCTGTTTTCGCCGCAACGCATTTCCGGCTTTATAGTAATTCCATGCTGAGGCGTAGTCGCCGCGGTCCTCGAACGCTTTTCCCAATGCGAAATTTACGTGTACCCTGGAGGCTTCCGAAATTTGTGACTGATCCAGTAACTGCATCATCTCAGTCACTTCATCATCCTGAAACTTATGCACTTTCAGGTTAGCCATGCTCCAATAAGCTTCTCCCAGTTGAGGGTCGATTTGCAAAGAACGTTTGTACGCTCGAAGAGAATCGTCTTGCCGGCCAACAGTTTTCAGCACGTGACCAAACGTCATTTCGATGCCCGCCGATGAAGTGCCGCTTGAAGTAAGCGTTTCCAACATTTCGACAGCTTTCTCGGGCTGTCCGGACGATGCGAAAGCGCCAGCCATGCCCGCCTTGGCGATATCGTTTTGAGGCTCATGCCTGAGCGCCGCTTCGTAACATGTGATCGCCTCGATTGGACGCATCTGGTCCTGGAGCAAGGCACCGAGATTAAGCCATGCGACGACGTAATCTGGCGCGAGTGCGACAGCGCGTCTCAACAGGGCTTCAGCATCTGAAAGCCGTTCATCCTGCATCCGATACGCACTTGCGAGCAGTCTTAGTGCATCCACGTTGTTGGGATGTGACTGCACGAGCTCTTTCAACAAAGAAACACCTTCAGCAACTCGTCCGGCCCGCAAGTGTTCGCCACTGATAATGAGTTTTTCCCCTTGCGAGTCGATTTCGGCAAAATCGCTCAGCGTCTCGTTTGAGAGTTCAGCTTGGCCAGACACCGCTTGTATCTCGGCTAGTTTGTATAAGATCGACGCATTTCCTGGATCCAGGCGAGAGGCCTTGAGAAGCAGTTTCTCGGCTTCGTCTACCTGTCCTTTGGTCGCCAACAGACTTCCCAAGTCTTTCAACAATGGCGGAAATTCTGGTTGCAAAGTCAAAGCCAACCGAAATTGTTGCTCAGCATCGTCCAAACGGCGTTGGCGCACGAATGCGTGACCAAGCAAACGCATCAAGAAAGGATTGGAAGCCGATACTGCCAGCGCTGAATGGCACAATGCTTCGGCGTCCTTTGGACGACCTTCCTTTAATAGCTGGACGATCTTTTGGATTTGTGTGTCGGTTGTCGATTGTTCGGTCATTTTGATCTGTCTGCTGCTCGATGTATTCTCTACACTGTCTGCCAAAAACCTCGAATGTGGTACATCCATATGAGACGTAAGAATGCTGTTAGACTTCTGTTGCAGAGCTTTGGAATAGCTGCTTTTTTGTTTTCAATTCTAGTGTAAGAGGCTCTCATGGATTTCGGCGCATCACTTCGGGATCTCGGTCAAATCGACGCTAATCGGCTTATCGAAGCCACCACCGCGCTCGAAGAATCGACATGGTTCGAACAGGATCATCGACAAAGTGCCTATGATGTTCACAAGGATACAAGTTCGATCGTCCTTTTGTTTTGCGACGATGCATGGCCCGACGTTACGGTGAAAAAGGATCTTGGATGGCCGACGCTTGGCGAAGTAGCCGAACCACTCATGAACGAGATTATTGGCACTCATTATGAGCCTGGTGGGCAAATCCTGAGAGCCATGGCTGCGCGCCTTCATGCGGGCTGCAATATCTCTCCCCATGTAGATCACCTGCCATCCTTCCATGCTGGGCATCGCATCCATTTGCCACTGGTCTCGAATGCAGGCGTTCGATACGTGATCGGTGGACAGCCCTTCACGATGGAAGTCGGGCACGCTTATGAGATCAACAATCAGAAACCGCACAGCGTCATGAATGCGGGCCAAGAAGCGCGCATAAATTTCATATTTGATTACGTGCCTCCAAATTCCTGAGTTGACCGACTGATTCTCGAAAACCTGGAATTTCCAGTATGCCTCATGCGGTTAGTCCTCACTCGCACTGAGCGCTCTCAACTCGACCGAGAATTCGTAAGGCTTCGCCTCGAACCTGTAAGCGTCTAGAGGCTTGAAGCCCCAACTATTGTCACCGCCAACACCCATCTGAAACTTGTCTATGTTTAGAGTGATAGTGTCGGTCGCGACGAGGTCGGCTCCGTGTTTGCGCAGCTCTGGCTCGTAGCTGAGCGCTTCGTTCGGGAAGCTCAAAGCGCTTGAGTCGAACAAGGGCTTTCCGAGAGCGATCAGACCAGATTGATCATCACCGCTCAGCGACAACCATCGAACATCTGTCTTGTTTCCGGTCTCTTGTGGCCGGGAATAATCGTGGTGTTGATCCTCGACTCGCGCGCTCCATCTTCCGATCCGCGCACTCGACTTTCGATCAATGTAAGATTCGTGTGGACCTCGTCCAAACCAGTTCAGATTTGCAAATTCACTTGGCACGGTCAGTGAAATTCCAAAACGCGGAATCTCGGGCAAGTTGGTACCGATTGGGTCAAGCGCCATCGTATAATTGACTGCACCGTTCGCTGAAATCGCGTAATCCATTTTCAGAGAAACCTGTCCGGAATCTCCAAGCAGGCGAGACGTGGATACAACGACTGAATTTGCGTTGGATTCGATGATGTCCACGTTGAGTGCGCTCTTTACGTCGTAGATCGAATTCCAAAGCGCCAACTCCTCATTCAACCCGGCGCCCAGATCATTGTCGGTGGAAGCGCGCCAAAAATTCGGAACGATTGGCGCAAGAATGACCGGCGCTCCAGCTCGTTCCCAAGAAACGATTTCTCCGGTTTCCCGACTAATCGACAACACAAAGTCCGACCCTATGATTTCAATTTGGCCTTCGGCATCATTGATGGACAAGCCTTCGCCGGGAAAAGTATCTGAAGCGCGTTGCGCCCGACCGGTCAGCTCAAACTGCTCGAATGCAACTTCATGTCCTGCTGGCACAGCCATCTGGTATCCAGACTTCGCCATTGCTGAAACCGTAAGGTGATATTCTTTTGCTGGGTCGAAAGACAGCTCTGGCAACTCAAGCACCACAATTTGGGAGTCACTCGCGCTTACACTAACCTCCGGCATCTCCCCGCTTGAAAAAGGCATTCCCTCCTCTGAGACGAGCCATTCGAAATCAAGTCCCGTTAGGTCAATGAAGTCGTGGCGATTCTCTATTTCGATGCTCAGCGTTCTGGAATCGTCTGATTTTGATGCCAGAGTAAACGCAACGGGCTGTTGAACCTTTCGCGCTTCCCAAAGATGAGGATTCGGCGTTCGGTCTGGTTGGATCAGTCCATTTGCCAGGAAGTTGCCATCGGTTTTTCCTGGTCCGAACTCACCGCCATATGCCCAGTATTTCGATCCGTCATCGCGGTGTTTCAGCAAAGTCTGATCGACCCAATCCCAGATAAAGCCGCCTTGCAGTTTTGGCTCTTGGTAGAACACATCCCAATACTCTTGGAAGTTTCCAAGACTGTTCCCCATGGCGTGAGCGTATTCGATCAAGATGTAAGGCTGCTCATGGTCCGTCGCGGCATAGGTAAGCGCTTCAGCCGCGGTATCGTACATCGGAGTGTAGATGTTGAGAAAGTCATGCGGATTGTGACCGTCAATCTGACCGGTTCCTTCGTATACGATCTCCCGAGATGGATCGCGATCACGAATCCAATCTGTCATTCTTTCGAAGGTCGGACCGATCCCCGCCTCGTTCCCTAGAGACCACAGAATTATCGAAGGATGGTTCTTATCGCGCTCGACCATCCGGCGAACACGGTCGAGGTGCGCTTCCTCCCATTCCGGTTTGTAGCCAAGATGATACTCTTTCGGAAAGTACTGCATGTACTGATGGCTTTCGATGTTCGCCTCATCGACGACATACAAGCCATACTCATCAGCGAGCGCGTACCATCGTGGATCGTTTGGATAATGCGATGTTCGCACGGCATTGAAGTTGTTTTGCTTCAACAGACGAATGTCTTCAATCATGGTCTCAGTCGACACCACGCGCCCGGTGATCGGATCGTGCTCGTGTCGATTCACACCCCGAATTGCAATTGGCGCTCCGTTCACCTGGAGTTGGCCGTCTCTTATCTCGACGCGTCTGAAGCCGATTTCGGATTGGATAACTTCTAATAGCTCTCCGTCACCATCATGAAGGGTCAATCGAAGCGTATAGAGATTTGGCGTCTCAGCAGTCCACTTTCGCACCTCAGGAAAGCTCGCTGTGAACGCCGCGACTTCACTTTCGCCCGAAACAGCGATCGCACGGGTTTGTTTGAATACTTCCTCATCACCGTTCAACAAGACCGCTGTAAGCTGTAGGGCGTCAACGCTTCCTGTGCTGGACCGGACGTCTACGTCTAAGTTCAGAGAGCCTGTCGTATAGTCGTCTTCAAGCGTTGCTCGCGCAAAAAAATCGACAACATGGTTCGCGTTTCTTGCTTCGAGGAAGACAGAGCGTTCTATCCCGCTGAACGACCAGAAATCTTGGTCCTCAAGGTAAGATCCGTCCGACCACCGATAGACTTCCGCAGCAATGTCATTCGTACCCGTTCTAACAAAATCGGTCACGTCAAATCGGACAGGAAGTTTGGAGCCTTGGCTATACCCCACCTTCTGCCCGTTCACCCAAAGGTACATTGCTGAATTCGCGGTGCCAAAGGTGACAAATATGCGCCGACCTTCCCACGAGTTTGGAACGTCAAAGGTGCGTTTGTAGGATCCAACATTATTCATCTCGTGGGGGATGAACGGCTGATTGGGCTCGAACACATAGTCTATGTTCACATAATGCGGGCGTCCGTATCCGTTCAGTTCCCAATTGGACGGGACTTCTAGCAAATCCCAGTTCGAGACCTCATAGTCCTCTCGCCAGAATTCGACAGGTCGATCAGACGGGGTCTCACTCCATTTAAAATGCCAGGGTCCATCTAAGGATTGGTAGTACTCAGATTGGTCACGATCCCCGATTTCAGCGAGCGCAACGGACTCAAAGGCGGTGAAAGTCGCTGGCGTATCCGCTCGGTTTCGAGAGATGATCTCAGGGTTCTCCCAATCGACGCGCTCTTCCTCCAGCGTGGGCGCAAGTGACGACGTTGAACACGCGGAGATTGCTAAGGCCGCAGCGATTGTTGCAAATGTGAGTGATATTCGAGCACTAATCATGGCCTACCCTTCGGCTTGGAAAAATCCGGTCTGTTAAGAGCCCACGACGTTAACTGACACCGCGAATGCCGTAGCGTCTAAAAATCTTTCCAGCCTGTGAGTTATTTTCTATGTCGAGTTTAGTTGGGAGCAGTCACTGAATCACGACCCAATCCGCAAAGCCGTTGGAACCGAGACGACGACAGCACCCCAAAAAAAGCCACCCCGCAAAGTGCTTCTCGCGCCTCTTCAAGATCCCCAAACAAACATCAATCCGTTCAAAGATCGCACCGAGTTTTTGTAAGTGCAGCTATTGATCGAGGATTAGAATTTCGATCTTTCGAAATTGCGTGGGATGGCTTTCGGCTTGGATCGCGATGTGGCCCTGCTCTATGACGGCACGGTCAATAAGGCCGATCGTTGGAAACCCCGGATCGTTTAGATCAATCTGGGGATGAGAATACTGCATAGTTGGAACACCGTTTATCTTTTGCAGAATGTACTCATCACCTCTCACCTCAATCTCAACAGACACCCACGCATTACCGAAGTTGGTTCTTGATCTTGAATCGATGCAATGCTGCGTCTGCAACTCTCCCTGGATCACTATGTGGGTTCCCGGTGTGCACACATTTCCGTTGAAGCGATCTTCTTTTTCTGTGCCATTAAGGAGTTGGACTTCGATTGAGCGAGGAAATAGCTGCTCCAGTTCCATACTGGCGGGGGACTGACTATGAAGCATAATCCCGTTGTTTCTTAAGGCCCAAACTGGACCACCAGGCGTTTGCTCTCCGAGCATTCGGTATTCGAGTCTCAACAGATAGTGTGAATATGTCTGCTCTGTGAAAAGGTGCCCGAACTCGCCTTCGAACGTTTCGTACTCGTCATAGTTCACCGACAAATATCCGTTCTCAACGCGAAATGTGTTTTTGTAGTTCACACCTAGAGGATGACCCGCAAATTTGACCTGCCAGCCCGTCAAATCTTCTCCATTAAAAAGACTGACCCATGGTTGCTCGGAGACATTTGATTTTGAAGTACCCGCGCACGCTGCGACGCACGACGAAGCGGCAACAAAAAACAGAGCCTGCACAATCCGACTCGCCCGTAGTTTCGTGGAAACAGACGAGCTTCTTGTTTCATGTTGATCGGTTCGAAAATTCGAAACAAGTCTAGACACTGGCCAGTACGACCGTCTGCTTCGAGGTTGTGTCTTATCGAGCATAGGTGTCTCCTCCTCGCTAATTGTTGCAGTCAAACTTTGGAATGGAAAATTCAAGCGTTAGGTTGCAACTGCTCATGCAATGCGCACTTAAATACGGAGACCTTCCAAAACTCCAGGTATTGAAATCTGCGAGCTTAATTTGGGATACATTTTGGATACAAATTGGGCTACAAAAACCAATGCTCAGCACTCAAACAACTGTATTTAAACAGGTTTTATTTTCACAGGAAGCGCATCGCCCGCTCCAAAATTTTTCGAGACTTCGACGGCACTGCGAATTGAACCGACCAAAGTCGGCCTCATCATGAGGGCGCTTGGTTTGTGGGATTGCGCTGGGCCGATATGACACCCTAAATGGGCAACATGAACGTCACGGACGCCTCAAAACCTGATCTTCCTTGCGCCATTATCGCAGGCGGGACGTCAAGGCGGTTTGGACGCCCGAAAGCCGATGCTGTGTTGGGTGAGAAAACGCTGATACAGCACATGATCGATCGCGTGCGCTGTCAAACGTCTGGGCCGATTGCCGTCAACGCTAAGCAAGCGCCGGAATTGCCCGATGATGTGCCCGTTTTTGCAGATATCCTGACCGAAGAGCTCGGTCCGCTGGCGGGGCTGCACGCAGTCTTGTCCTGGGCGCAATCGCGAGGACAAACCTGGGTTTTAGCGACACCGGTCGATGTGCCGTTCTTTCCCGAGAACCTAGTGAACAGGCTCAACCGAAGTGGCTCGTCCGCAGTCGCGAAATATGGTGATCAATTGCATCCGATGTTCGGCATCTGGGAAATCCAGCTCCTCCCTAAGCTAGAAGAGGCGATCGATGCGGGCGTACGATCCGTGCACGAATGGGTTCAAATCTGTGACGCAGAAATCGTCGATTTCTCTGACGCGCCAGCCCACGCGTTTTTGAACATCAATACGCCCGAACACTTAGAAGACGCGAAGCGATGCCTGCGCTCCGCGCAGGCGTCATGAGCGCTGAATATCAATCCGCGTATATTTAAACGACGGCGTTCGGCTGCGCGGATCGACCGCCGTGTCCAATAGAACATTCGCCTCAGGATAATAAGCCAGCACATCCCCGCGTGGCAGGTCGAATGGATAGGGCGTCACGTCGCGCATTTCGCCGTTCTCAGACCGCAAAGTGACTGTATCGCCGTCGCCAAGTTCGAGCGCTTTTATGTCGTCAGGGTTCATCATCACACACCACCGTGTTTGGGTGCCGCGATAGGAGTCCTTTTCTTCGTATATGATCGAATTGAACTGCCCTTCACTGCGCACCGTGGACAGCGTGAAAGACCGCCCTTGTTCCCGTTCGTCGGGGAAACGGTGCGTCTTGAACTGCGCTTTGCCAGATGGCGTTCGGAAAGTCGGCGCGTGTAGGATTCGGTTTTGGATGTGAAACTCACGCTTTGCGTCATCAATATGCGCAAGGTCCGACATGCCAGGTACGATTTCAGCGATGGCTTTTCTGACTTCGCGATGACGTTTGAACGCTTGGAAGTCGATCGGTGCGTCTGGCAAAATCGCGCTCGCCAAATCCGACAGAATGAAACTCTCTGGACGCACACCGCCCAGGCGATCGATGCCGCCATCGCTCAGGCGGACAAAATTGAACATGGATTCTTGTGTGGTGGATTCCCATTCCTCATCACGCGCCGTCACCGGCAGAATGAGGGTTTCACTGTCGTCACAGTCATGGACATGGCCTTGATTGAGCGTGGTGGTCAAAAACAGTTTGAACGGGATCCGCGACAAGGCCTCGCTCGCCCACGCAGAATTTGGATTTGCCGCAAACAGGTTGCCGCCCATGATGATGGCATTGTCAATCTCGCCGCGATGCGCCGCTTCCATACAGGCCATCGTGTCCATGCCCGTCTTCTCGGGCAAAGACACGTGAAACGCCTGCTCGATTTTGGCAATCACATCGCTGGCCAATACCGGTTTGACGCCGATCGTTCCGACACCCTGAACGTTCGAGTGCCCGCGCAGAGGCAGCAGACCCGCGCCGGGTCTTGCGATCATGCCGCGCATCAAGGCAAGCGCTGCGATCGCTTCGATATTATCGACCCCGTTTAGGTGATGGGTCATGCCCATGCCCCAAGCAAACACCGCCGACTTGGAGTCCGCATAGAGAGTTGCCGCCTGCTCGATACTCGACTGCGAGACACCGCACCGCGCGACGATCTCATCCCACGAAGTGTTTCGAATATCGTTCAAATAAGCGTCGGCACCCTCGGTATGGGCCTCAATGAAGGCATCATCGTGGGCACCTTTTTCAAGGATGGCTTTGGCCAGCCCTTTGAACAGGGCCAAATCCTCGCCAATTCTTGGCTGTAGGTAGAGCGAGGCAATTTCCGTCCCGCCCGCGATCAGAGATTTGGGGCTTTTCGGCACCGCGAATTTGACCAGCCCAGGCTCTTTGGCTGGATTGATGACAATCACTTGGCCACCGCGATCGCGAATCTGCTTGAGCTGATGGATCAGGCGCGGATGATTGGAGGATGGGTTCGCGCCAATCAAGAAAATCAGATCGCATTTGGAGAGATCCGCAAGCTCGACCGTCGCGGTGCCTGTTCCGATCGTCGCGCCCAGCCCCACGCCCGTCGCTTGGTGACAGTAATAGGAGCAATTGTTGACATTGTTCGTGCCGTACAAACGCGCGAAGAGCTGGAACACGAACGCTGCTTCATTCGACGAACGGCCTGAGGAATAGAAAAAGCTTCGATCCGGATCGCCCTGTCTCAATCGAGCCGCCGCAAGCCCGAGCGCTTCGTCCCAATCGATTACTGAGAACGTGTCAGAATTTGCAGCCTTATAGATCGGCGTGTTCAAGCGTCCCAATCGCTCAGTTTCTCGCGGAGAGAGGTCGCGAAATTCCGAGATCGTGTGATTGAAAATCTCTTCCGGAATGGGCTGTTGAATATCTGTTGATTGGGCTTGAACGCTTTTATTGCAGACCGCGGGAAACTCCCCCAACTCATTGGTCATCCCGCCAAGCTGGCCACCCATGCCGAGCGCGCAGGCCTTGCACGTGTTCTTCGCAGACAGCGCTTTTGCAGAGTTCCGCAGGCCGATACGTCTGACCGTATCCAGCGTGTACAGAATTTTCTTTGCACCGCCGCCAATCTGCGCCTTGCTCATCGCAACTCCTCGATTGGCGCTCCGCCTTCCTTAGCGCAGGACAATCGTTCTTTGACCAAGCATGACCACACGTCGCGAGGCATGCCATTTCACCGCGCGGGATAGGACACGCGCTTCAATGTCTCTGCCCTGCTCTACCAGAAGCTCTGGGGTTTGAGAATGATCAACGCGTTCGACATCTTGTTCAATGATCGGGCCTTCATCCAGATCCGTGGTCACATAATGCGCGGTGGCACCGATCAGTTTCACACCGCGTTGATAGGCCTGATGATAGGGTTTTGCGCCTTTGAAGCTGGGCAAGAAGGAATGATGGATATTGATGCAGCGTCCCGACCATTTCGCGGACAATCCATCAGACAAAATCTGCATATAGCGCGCCAGCACAACCAGCTCACCGCCAACTTGCTCGACCACTCTGAGGAATTCCGCCTCGCTTTCCATCTTGGTCTGTTTAGTGATCGGAATGTGATGGAACGGAAGGCCATAGAATTCCGCCATTGGCCGCATCGTGTCATGGTTGGACACGATTGCGCGAATATCGATCGGAAGTGCCCCAATTTTCCAGCGGTGCAAAAGGTCATTCAAACAATGCCCAAATTTCGAAACCGCGATCACGGTCGGCATCTTCTCGCCAGACGACGTCACGGACCAATTCATCTTGAACCGCTCGGCCTCTTTCGTCAGATCAGATTTAAACGCCTCAATATCCAGCGGCGTTTCATCCGCAGCGCGGAATACAATTCGAGAGGAGAATTGACCTGTTTCGTGGTCGCTATGGGCGATCGCATCATCGATGAATCCGCCCTTCTGATGAATGAAAGTCGAAACGAAGGCCTGAATGCCGGGGGCATCTGGGCACGTAAATAGAAGGATCCAGGAGGGTTTCATTTTTGACTTCCATTTATCGAAACAAGACAGGCTGCATCGCTCGCAGGTTTCGCGCCACCGGCTCGCGGATCGCACCTAAAACAAAAGCGGCCAATCGCCAATGCGTTCTGTGAAGCGCAACTGGCCTCGGAGCCCCGCAATCACGAGGTCCAGCCGAACAATTACGTTCCAGAGACTTGATAACCGAGCCAAGGTTTCACCGTTTTCATCACGAGCGAGCTTTGGATACGGCTGACATGCGGCAGGGCTGCGATCACTTTTCGATAGGTCGACTCATAATCGCGGGTGTCGTTCGCCGCGACTTTTATCAAATAATCCGCATTGCCAGTCATCAAATGGCATTCAAGCACTTCGGGGCGGCGTTTCGCGGCCTTCTCAAATGTCGCGAGCGCCGCTTCGGTTTGGCTATCGAGTGAGACTTCGACGAAAAAGATCATGCTAAAGCCCAGCTTGTCGCCACTTAATCGAGCGCCATAGCCATCAATGTATCCATTCTCTTCCAATAAAGTGATCCGCCGCGCACAGGCTGAAAGAGACATGCCAACTTGCTCAGCAATTTCTGCGATGGGACGACGACAATTTGATTGCAGCGCCGCGAGTATTTTTCGGTCTATTTGATCCATGTTGAGAATAAATAGCTCCCGATACAGATTTTGTCGAATTATTTCCGACTTTATATCTCAGTTTCGGGAATTCTGAGAAAAAATCCGGCGCCAAATCGGTTAAACCGTGCGCAACCATGAGAGGAGTTTGCCATGCTGATCGGTGTCCCAAAAGAGATTAAAAACCACGAATATCGTGTCGGCCTCACGCCCGAGAGCGTGGCCGAACTCGTCAATGATGGTAATCAAGTCCTCGTCGAAACCAATGCTGGTATGGGCATTGGGGCCAATGACGAGACCTATCGCGCGCATGGCGCAGAAATCGTGACCACGGCCAAAGAGGTGTTCGACCGCGCCGACATGATCATCAAAGTCAAAGAACCTCAAGCGGTCGAACGGTCCATGTTACGCCCCGGGCAAATTCTCTACACCTATCTGCACCTGGCGCCCGACCCAGACCAAACCAAAGACCTGATCAAATCGGGCGCGGTCTGCATTGCCTACGAAACCGTCACGAGCGAAGATGGCGATCTGCCATTGCTTAAGCCCATGAGCCAAGTCGCAGGCCGTCTGGCCATCCAAGTCGGCGCAGCAGCCCTGCAAAAGAACGCTGGTGGACGCGGCGTCCTGCTGGGCGGCGTCCCAGGTGTGGCGCCCGCCAAAGTCCTGGTCATTGGCGGCGGAGACGTTGGGTTCAATGCCGCGCAAATGGCCGTTGGCATGCAAGCCGACGTCACCATTCTAGAGCGCGACAATCGCGTGATGGAGCGCCTCTCCGCACATTTCGGGGCGAGCGCCAAAGTCATCCGCTCGACACCTGCGCTTTTAGATGAACTGCTCAAAACCACGGACATGGTCGTGGGCGCCGTCCTGATCCCAGGTGCAGCGGCGCCGAAACTCATCACACGCCCAATGTTGAAGACCATGCAAAAAGGCGCCGTCCTCGTCGACGTTGCGATCGATCAAGGCGGCTGCTTTGAAACATCGCGCGCGACCACGCATGACGATCCAACCTATGAGGTCGATGAGATCATCCATTATTGCGTAGCGAACATGCCGGGCGCCGTCGCCCGTACATCCACCTATGCACTGAACGCCGCAACGCTTGTCCATGCCAAACGCATCGCCCGCTTCGGTTGGAAAGAGGCCCTGTCTCGAGACCCACATCTCTTGAACGGTCTGAATGTGTGTGAAGGACACCTCACCTATAAAGCCGTCGGCGAAGCGCTCGGTATCGAGACGCGAGCACCAAGTGAGTTGATCTCTTAGAGATCGGGTTGGGATTTGCGAGGGAAAGCTTTGCGCAGAGGCTAGCCTTCTGTACCCAACTGATCAGTGCCCGATCGCCTCAATCCATCGCCAGCAAGCTCGCATTCCCGCCCGCAGCGGTCGTGTTGATTGTCACTGTTCGTTCGTTGAGGAAACGCTCCACCGGATCGCTCCCGGAAAGGATGGGTAGGATCGGGCCTGGCCGGCGGCAATTCAATGCCGATACTTCCGCGCGGGCGCTGCCATCTGCAACCACGCCATCGATTTCCAAATCTACGCAGGCAAGTCCGGTTTCGTAATCGACCGTTTGAACGAGGCCAGGCGGCAGTTTTGCCCAAGGCTCCGCTGGAACAGTGGCTGAAAGCCGTTTATCCGCCAATAGTACCGATGCCCCTGACGCGAGCGCGCGCGCCACTTGCTGCCTGGTTTGCTCAATAGTGTCGCCGCCAAAGCACAGGATCACGTCGCGCGGGCGCAGATGAAGCGTGTTGTCTTCTCCGGTCGGTCCGGGCAGCGTGGTCACCTCTTTATAGGCAAGCTCTTCGGCATTCAGATTGGGGAACATTTGCTGGAGCAATTCCATTCTTTGCGAAAGCGAAAATTGATCTTGCCAGATGAGAGCAGCCTGTTTCGCAATGCTGGTGATTTCGCGAGTGGGAGCCGTCTCAGCAACGCCGTTCTGCGTGCGAGGATACGGCGTCGCCGAGGGTTGGATCTCGCACTTCGATTTCGTCAATCCAAACAGATAATGCGGACCGCCCGCTTTGGGTCCTGTTCCTGACAGCCCTTCACCGCCAAAGGGCTGCACACCGACAACGGCGCCAATTTGGTTGCGATTGACGTAGAGGTTTCCGACATGCGCGCGCTTCGCAACCGCGTCTACACGATTATCCAATCGTGTATGTAGCCCAAGTGTCAAACCATAACCGAGCCCATTGATCTCCTCGATCAGCTCATCTAGCTGGTCGGCTTCGAACCGAACCAGATGCAAGACGGGGCCGAACACTTCGCGTTCAACATCGCGCACGCGGTCGACTTCGATCAAACAAGGTCCGACAAAATGACCGTGGGCACAATTCGAGCCGGGTTGAAGATCGACAGTCACTTTATATCGGAGCCGCGCTTCGGCTTTGTAATCTTCAATCATATGTTTCGCTGAAGCGTCGATCACGGGGCCTATGTCTGTCGAGAGCTTGCTGGGATCCCCAATTTCCAACGTGTGCATGGCGCCGGTCAGCATCTCGACAAAGGCATCCGCCACGTCCGACTGAACGCAGATGATGCGGCAGGCTGAGCATCTCTGGCCAGCACTTTGGAAGGCGGCGGTCACGACATCTTCCACCGCCTGTTCAAGCAGCGCAGTTGAATCCACGATCATCGCATTGATACCGCCCGTTTCAGCAATGAAAGGGGTATCACCGCGTTTGGTATCGGCTAGATTTCCAGCGATCAGCTTTGCCGTTCGCGTTGAGCCGGTGAAACAAATACCGTTAATATCAGGATGGCGGACCAGCTCGGATCCCAAGGCGGCACCATCGCCCAATAAGAGCTGCAGCGCGCGTCTGGGCACGCCCGCACGATAGAGCAGCTCAGTCGCTTTAGCAGCGATGATTGGCGTTTGCTCCGCAGGCTTAGCGATGACGGTATTACCTACGCTCAACGCAGCAACAACCTGGCCAAGATAAATTGCCAGCGGGAAGTTCCATGGCGAGATACACGCCACGACGCCGAGCGCCTCGCGGTCCGCGATGCGGCTTTGGCGCGCCTGCGCGGCATAATAGCGACAAAAATCAACGGCTTCCTGAACTTCGGCGACAGCGTCCGGCAGCGTTTTACCGGCCTCTCGCACGCAAAGTTCGAGATAGGTTGGCATCTCTTGCTCGAGCAAATCGGCTGCGCGGTTTAAGATGCCGGCCCGGTCAGCGGCCCGCATTGTTGGCCAATCGGACGCTAGAGCGGTTTTTACCGCGCTGCTCACGTCATCCGGCTGGACACATGCGACCGTGCCAACGCGTTGCCGACCATCCTGCGGGCTATGCTTGGTTTCTATTAATCTGCCTGCCTGTTCGACACCAACGAAGCTCGAGACCTCATAGGTTTCCGGCGAGCTGACCCGCCGCTCGAATTCGGCCTCGGTCTCAGATTGCGTTAGGTCTAAACCGCGCGCCGCAAGGCGGCCCGGTTCAACGATATCGACGGGTGTTGGGATTTTGGGATGACGTGTCCCGCCTGTTGTCTCGACGAGTGTCATCGGGTCACGCGTGACCTCATGCGCTGGGATGTCTTCGGCCATCATTTGGTTGATGAAGGAGCCATTGGCGCCGTTTTCGAGCAATCTTCGAACCAAATACGGGAGCAGGTCTTTATGGCTTCCAACTGGCGCATAGATCCGGGTTTGGACGCCATATTGTTGAAACAGCTTCTCATGCAGCGCGGCGCCCATGCCATGCAGCCGCTGAAATTCGACGGCGCGATCCTTGTTCGCCATCTGTGCAATCGCGACCGCTGTGTGGGCATTGTGCGTCGCGAATTGCGGGAGAATACGCTCTGAGCCCGTCAGCAGCTTTCGCGCACAGGCCAGGTAGCTGACATCCGTATTCTCTTTGCGCGTGAAGACCGGATAGTCCGAGAGCCCGAGCTCTTGAGCGCGTTTGATTTCTGAATCCCAATACGCCCCTTTAACCAGTCGCACGGAGATCTTGCGGCGGGTATTCTCTGCGAGAGTCTCTAGATGATCCAAAACCGGGATGGCCCGCTTTTGATACGCCTGAACCACCATGCCCAATCCTGGCCAGTCTTTGAGCGAAGGCTCATTGAGGAGGCGTGTGAATATCTCCAGCGATAGTTCCAATCGATCGGCTTCTTCGGCGTCGATGTTCAACCAAAGCCCGGCATCCGCCGCAATTCTCGCGATCTCGACCACGCGCTCAACCAGAATCGGAACGCAGGTTTCGCGTTTGGCGTATTCATAGCGCGGGTGGAGAGCGGAGAGTTTTACTGAGAGCCCGCTCTTCTGAAGCGCTGTTCGTGTTGGGTTTTCGCGCTTGGCCAAAAATTTTATCGCACCGAGATAAGCCTCGAAATAGCGCTGCGCATCGGCATGAGTGTATGCGGCCTCCCCCAACATGTCGTAGGAATGGGCAACGCCATTCTGTTCGTCTTGTCGGCCATTTGCCACGGCTTCTTCGATGTCTCGTCCGAGAACGAAATGCCTCCCCATGAGCGCCATGGCCTGGGTCATCGCGCGATCCATGACCCGGTCGCCGAGCTTGGCGAGCAGATTTGAACCCGCGGTTCCTCCCGTTGCCGCGATCCAAGCCGACGTGAACCTTAACCCAGTCGTGGCTTGGTTGACCAAGAAGGAATCGCTCTGCCCTGCATGCGCGCGCCAATCAGCTTCGCTAATCTTGTCGCGAATGAGGGCGCGGGAGGTTGCGAAATCAGGCGTTCGAATAAGCGCCTCAGACAGCCGCATCAGCACCACGCCTTCCTCGGTGGATAGGCCATATTCCTGAAGCAAATCGTCAAACACACTTTTCGCACTGCCCGATCGACGGATTTCGGCCACTAAGGCAGCAGCTTCGTGCTCGATGTCTGTGCGGGTGCGCGCATCGAGCTCAATCAGACCCAACAGCTCACGCATGAGATCTGGCTCAGACTTAAGATAATAGGCCGACAATTTTGAATATTCGCAGGCGGTCGAAGGGTCTCGCGCAAGTCGCATGGTCAGGCTCGCATCAATTAAGCAATTTCGTCGCTAAGAATGCCCGACTTTGCGCAGCTTTGAGACTGTATTTCACCAATTATTCAGACCATAATATCTTTTTCTATGATCATTCTGAACATATGGACTAGTTTATGCGAAAAATAGAGACCTTGGATGAATTCGACAAAAAGATATTGAGCGAGCTGCAACTCGAGGGTCGGCTTGCATTTTCGGAACTCGCGGACCGCGTCGGGTTGAGCAAAACGCCCTGCTTGAACCGAGTTAAACGACTCGAGCGCAGCGGTGTGATCCGGCGCTACCGAGCGGACCTTGATCCCGCCCAGATCGAGAAAGCGCATATTGTGTATGTGCAGGTTAGCCTATCCAACACAAAACGGGCATCGCTTGATGCCTTCAACAAGGCCGTGAAGGCGATACCAGAAATCATGTCGTGCCACATGATGGCGGGCGGATACGATTATCTGCTCAAGGTCCGCACAAAGGACATGTCGGCCTACCGCCAATTCTTGGGAGACACGATATCCATGCTGCCGGGCGTCGACAAAACTTCGAGCTTTCCGGTGATGGAACAAGTCAAGGAATCCAGCGTTTACGTGCTTTGAGTGCCCTAGCCTTTCAGCGCAGCCCGCACGGCCTCAAGCGCCGCTTCTGCGTTCGCACCATCAGGACCCCCAGCTTGCGCCATGTCTGGACGTCCGCCGCCGCCTTTGCCGCCAACCTCGGCAGATGCGACACGTACTAGATCCACCGCAGAATGCGTTCCAACTAGATCTTCGGTAACACCAACCGCGACCGCGGCCTTGCCTTCATTCACACCGATAAACACCGCGATACCTGACTTCATTTGCGCCTTGGCTTCATCGATCAGCGCTCGCAAATCCTTACCGCCAACGCCTTCCGCGACACGCGCGATCAGGTTCACACCATTGATCTCTTCCGGCCCTGACGGTGCGCCGCTCTCACCCGCCATGGCAAGCGCGCGCTTGGTATCAGCCAATTGGCGCTCCAAAGGTTTGCGCTCTTCGCTCAGGCTTGAGACTTTCTTGGCGACGTCTTTGAGCGGCACTTTGAGCTGATCGGATAAATCGAGCGCGACCTGGGCTCGGCTGCGCAGGAACGCTATCGCTTCGGCGCCTGTTGCCACTTCAATCCGGCGCACACCAGCTGAAACGCCGCTTTCGGACAGGATGACGAATGTGCCGATATCGCCTGTGCGCTCGACATGCGTGCCGCCACACAGCTCCACCGAGTAGGCTTTGTCGGCCTGTTTCAGGTCCGCGCCCATGCTGAGGACACGGACTTCGTCGCCATACTTTTCGCCAAACAAAGCCAGAGCCCCGGCCTCGATCGCTTTGTCAGGCGAGGTCACAGCGACGCCCACTGAATTGTTTTGCCGGATCACAGCGTTAACTTGGTCTTCAATCGCTTCGATTTCGGCAGGCGTGACCGGCGCGCCATGCGAGAAGTCGAACCGCATCCGCTCTTCTTCAACCAGCGAGCCTTTTTGCGTGACATGCTCTCCGAGGATGTCGCGCAAGGCGGCATGCATCAGATGCGTCGCAGAATGGTTTGCCATGATCCGTGTACGGCGCTCGCCATTGACCGATGCGCTGACCGTGTCGCCCACAGCCAGTTCACCCTCAACCATTTCGCCGATATGAACGTGAAGATCCCCTGCCCGCTTTTGCACATCGCGAACGATGAAGCGCGCAGACTTAGTTGCAATCACGCCATGATCGCCCGCCTGGCCACCGCTTTCGGCATAGAAAGGGGTTCGGTCGAGCACGATTTCAGCTTGATCGCCTGACTTTAGCTTTTCGACTGGAGCGCCATCGGCAACCATCGCCTTCAGCGCGCCGTCGGCTTCGAGATCTGAATAGCCTAGAAACTCTGTGGCGCCGACCGCATCGCGTACTCGGAACCAAACTTCGCCAGAGGCGGCATCGCCAGACGCGAACCCGGCAGCTTTTGAGCCTTCTTTTTGGCGCGCCATGGCACTATCGAATCCGGCTTCGTCAACGCTCATGCCGCGGCCACGCAAAATGTCTTGCGTGAGATCAAGCGGGAACCCGTAAGTGTCATAGAGCTTGAAGGCGGTTTCGCCGGGCAAAGTATCACCCTCAACGAGGTCTGTGCTGGCCTCATCGAGCAGCGCCAGCCCGCGTCCCAGCGTGCGCTGAAAGCGGCTTTCTTCTTGTTCGAGCGCGCTCTCAATCGCCGCTTGTGCGCGACCAAGTTCAGGATAAGCGGCACCCATCTCCGTGATCAGTGCAGGCACAAGCTTATGCATGCCCGGCTCGCGCGCGCCGAGGATGTGGGCATGGCGCATGGCGCGGCGCATGATCCGCCGCAGGACATAGCCGCGACCTTCATTTGACGGGGTCACTCCATCCGCGACCAGGAAAGCAGACGTCCGCAAGTGGTCTGCGATGACTCGGAATGAGCCGAGCTCATCCCCTTTCGCCTTTTGCTTATAAACCTCTTCTTCAGCCGCGATCAGATTTTGAAAAAGATCAATCTCGTAATTATTGTGCACGCCCTGCAGAACCGCCGCGATGCGCTCAAGTCCCATACCCGTATCAATCGAGGGCTTGGGAAGATTAGTGCGCTTGCCGCCCGATTGTTGATCGAACTGCATGAAGACCAAATTCCAAATCTCGATGAAACGGTCGCCGTCTTCCTCAGGGGTTCCGGGTGGTCCGCCCCAAATGTCGGGCCCGTGATCAAAGAAGATTTCGGAACAAGGCCCACATGGACCGGTGTCCCCCATCGACCAGAAATTGTCTGACGTTGCGATCCGAATGATGCGGTCATCACTCAGGCCCGCAACCTTTTTCCAAATCGCAGCGGCTTCATCATCTTCGGCAAAGACCGTGACGAGCAGCTTGTCTTTTGGCAGGCCGAGCTCTTTGGTGACCAGCTCCCAGCCGAACGCGATCGCATCGTCTTTGAAATAATCGCCAAACGAGAAGTTGCCGAGCATCTCAAAGAAGGTGTGGTGCCGGGCCGTATAGCCGACATTGTCGAGATCATTGTGTTTGCCGCCAGCGCGAACGCATTTTTGCGAAGTCGCGGCGCGCGGGGCAAATGGCGTTTCCGCGCCGGTAAAGATGTTCTTGAACGGAACCATGCCGGCATTGACGAAGAGCAAAGTCGGATCATTCTCTGGCACCAAAGGCGCAGACGGCTTGCGGAGATGTCCCTTACTTTCAAAGTAGGACAGAAATGCTTCGCGTAGATCGTTGACACTCGTCATAGAACTTCCTTTTGCCCATGCGTCCCATCAAGAACGCCCTAGCGCATGGATATATGTCTATGCCCGCGAATTATCTACTGGTTTTTGACGGTGAAGAGAGAAAAACGCAGACCAATAAAAATTCAAATATTTCAATATTTTCAGACCATTAAAGCCAATACCCGCAAAGAAAAAGCCCGCGACCGAAATCGCGGGCTCATTCCTTATTCGTCTTCGCTTTGCTTTTCCGGGTCATACTTCGCGAACCAACCCATGATATTGTCGGTCTTGGCAATCAAGCGAGACGGTCGCCCAGCAATGTAGTGCGGGGAGCCTGGAACGCGGATCAAAGCGGTGTCGACGCCGTTCAGTTTGAGGGCGGTATAGAATTGCTCCGCTTCCCAAGTTGGCGTCCGCCAGTCTTCTTCTCCGACCATGACCAAGGTTGGGGTCACGACATTCTCGATCAGCATGATTGGCGAAAGGTCCAAGAACGCATCCGGGTTTTCCCATGGGTCTTGGCGTATCCAATGGCGCCGGACGAATTGCGCGATATCTGCCGACAGAGCCATGGTCATCCAGTTGATAACAGGCTTCACAGAGGCCGCTGCCGCGAACCGGTCTGTTTTGCCGACAATCCAAGCGGTAAGGATACCGCCGCCTGAACCGCCCGTGACAAATAGGCGATCTTCGCTGACATAATTGCGCTCGATCAGCGCATCGACGACGCTCATCAAGTCCTCATAATCATAGCCAGGATAAGCCAGATCAATCGCCATGGCGAAGTCGGCGCCATAGCCAGTTGAACCGCGCGGGTTCACATAGACGGTGACATAGCCCTCTGCCGCAAAGCGTTGAATCTCGCTGGCAAAGTAAGGGCCATACATCGCAAACGGTCCGCCATGAATTTCCATAATCATTGGCGCCGTGCCATCAGCTTCAAACCCAGGCGGTAACGCGACCCAAGCTTCAATCTCCCAACCATCATGCCGAGACGGGACTTTGATCTCCTCAATCCTTGCCATGTCGAGATGGTCTAGCAGGTCAGAATTGAGGTCTGTCAGGACCCGGTCATTGATGCGGGATCCCATCACCGCGATTTCAGCCGGGCGGTCTGGTGAGCCTGCTGTGTAGGCGATCACTGGGCGTCGCGTGTCTGAGATGGAGAAAGATCCGCCAGCATACGGGCGCCCAATCGAGGTGCCGCCGACATTGGTGGCGAGCGTCTCAACCTCGCCTTCCATCGAAACAGAAACAACATCCAGCACGCCCGCATTCTCGATCTGGGCGATAAGGCTGCGTCCATTCGGATGCCATGTGACGGTGCCGAAGGAGCGGTCGAAGTCCGCTGCCAGCTCAACCTGTTCCGAGCCATCAGCATTCATCACATAAAGGTCTGCCTGCTGATACGATTTTAGCAGATCATCATAACCAAGATAGGCGATTTGGGAGCCATCCGGCGACACAGACGGGCTGAAATCAGGGCCATCTCGAGTCGTCAGCGCGGTGCTGGAAAGGTCACTTAGGCTGACCGCATAAATCTCGCTTTCAATTGGATCGAGGTCGCGATCTTCGGCGTCATTGCCGACCACGAGAAGCGTGTCATTTCCAAGCCAAGTCGGGCTACCAAAATCAGCTTCGCCGGATGTGATCTGGCGCGGCGTTCCGCCATCGACCGGCAATGTGTAGACATGCGTCGCGCCCTCTTTGAGATATCCAGCCCCGTCAAAGCGGAACTGCAAATCATCAAACACGCGAACCGGTTCTGACCAAGTTGCGCCTTCTGGAGCTGCAGGCGGCGTTGCAAAGCTCGGCGTCTTTCCGGGCGTGAACATGGTGAACGCAATCGTACTGCCATCGGGCGACCAAGCGGCATTGCCCGGCCCAGCGCTAAACTGGCCCAAGGACACCGATCGATCAGAGTCAAAATAGTAGAGCCGCAGGTCAGGCTTGCCGTCGGTTGCGGTTGTGTAGACCAGCTTGCTGCCATCAGGCGACCAGCGTGGCGCACCGGAAGAAGCGCCACCCGTGATCAGCGGACGATGCGCACCGGATTTGACATCAATCGTCCAGATATCGCCGCGATCACGATCGCTAAGCTTGTCCATCGAGCGGCGGACATAGACAATCGTCTCACCGTCCGGCGATATTTGCGGGTCCGAGGCGTATTCAATATCGAAGACGCGCTCTGCGGTGAATTTGCGGCTCGTATCTTCGGCCCCATCGTCTGCTAGGGCGGGCATGATCGCCATGCCGCCAACCATCAAACCGAATATGGTTCGTTTTAAATACATTTGGTGCTCCCGTGCGCTCTATTCCCTAACCTTCAGGCCTAGTTAGTTTGCGCGCGCCAAGCAACGCCTTTCCCTTGCCACAAATTTTTGATTAGACTTGAGGTATGAGCTTGATGACCCATCCGGGTGCGGGTTGGTCGATCCGTCATTGGCGGCGGGAAGACTATCCACGCATTGAACTGATCTTCAAAGACTGTTTGAAGGCCTTCCCCTGGCGTGGGCCGGAACGCGATGAAATCATTCGCTTGCGGCAATCCTTGTCGGCGAATGTTGCCTTTGTCGCGGTTGAGAAACATGCTGGCGTCATCGGGTTTTTGACGCTTGAGCAAGGCAAAGCCTATGTCCCACATGTTTTCGTCGACAAAGATTGGCGCTTTTGCGGGGTCGGCAGCGGCCTCTTAAAAGTTGCACGCGGCTTTGTTGGGCGACCGTTGCAACTCGATGTCGATATTCAGAATACAGCAGCGATAGAAGCTTATACGGTGCTCGGCTGGCGAGAACGCGCAAAAGTCGGGCGCGGCCGGAATGAACGAGTCCGATTGATCGGGCCGTAGTAAATGCGTGCACCTCGACGGAGCTAGATCTCTTGTCCCAGCGCCAATGCAAGCGAGACATATTGATCCAAACGTGCGCGCTGGGTTCGCGCCAATGCCGCTTGTAGCGAAGCAACGCGTTGCTGAATCGATAGCACGTTCAACAAATCGCTTTCGCCAAGCTCATACCGAAAACGCGCGAATTGGAGGGCGTCTTCGGCCTCTTCGAGTGCACGGGTGAGATAGACATCTCGGCGATCTAAAACAGCGCCACGATCGAGTTCGGTTTCAACTTCATTGAACGCCTCCAAAACACGCGACTGGTACGCGACAAGCGCCACTTCGCGGTCGGCGTCCGCTGCGGCGATGCGCGATTTTCGGGCGCCACCATCAAACAATACTTGCGCACCATTTAGAAGAAAACTCGCTGCGAGCGCGGACGGATCGAACAAGTCTTCGATGGTCGAGACATTGCCGCCAAAACTCGCTTGCGTAGATACTCTTGGCAAAAGATCGGCGCGCGCACTTTCACTCCTCGCATGCTCAGAAAATAAAGAGAGTTTCGCGGCGCGGATATCCGGACGCCGCTCAAGCATGGATGCGGGAACCCCAACTGCTGCGCTTTCGGGAAGCGTCGGCAGTGCCCCGTCAAATGCAAGCCGAGCGGCGGGATACCGGCCTAGAAGGATCTCGATCGCGCGCGCGGAGTCTCGCTGCGCCTGTTCGGCTTGATCGAGGCTAGCACGCGCCGTTTCGACGTCGGCTTGGATCAGCGCTATGTCTTCACTCGAGCGCAAACCCCGTTCGAATTGGATCGAGACAAACCCAAGCGTCTCTTCCAAGCTCGCCAAATTTGTTTGCTCAACCTCTGCCAAGCGCTCGGCTTCAATCAGAGCGAAATAAGCTTGCGCCGTATTGGCCGCCACGAGCTGGCGGACCGATTGAAAATCTGCCGCAACTGATTGCGCAGCGTAATCGCTGGCCTCTGTCGCAGCGCCCAGCCGCCCCCAAACATCAAGCTCCCAACTCGCCGTGAGCTTGGCCGCATACAACGTGTCGTCAGCACCGCCATCAAGCCCTTCGGTCAATTGGGAAATACTGCTCGCACTCACACTGGGCACTTGCGCCGCGCGGGATTCCCCAAGAAGTGCGCGGGCACGATCGAGACGCCCTCTGGCCTTACTGATATCGGGATTGGCCGCCAGCGCCTCGGCGACGAGGGCGGATAAATTAGGATCATCCATCGCGGCGAGCCACCCGGTTGAGATTGGCGACGCGTTGGCCGCCTCGGCCTCCCAGTTTTCGGGCATGTCCGCGAGCGGGTCTGGATTCAGATCGGCGGTTTGCGTGGCGCAGGCCGAAGCCAAAACCAACATCGCGGCGGAGAGGCAGAGGCGCTTATTCACTTTTCAAAACCTCTGCCGGCTTCACGCGCGCGGCCTTGAATGCCTGCCCGCCGACGGAAATCCACGCGACGAGGAGCGTGACCACAAGACCAATGATCCAAGGCATCACGGTCAGATCCATGCGCTGCATAAAATTATGCAGATATACATTCGCGGCGTAGTAAGCGATTGGCCAGGCAATCAGATTGGCGATCAAGACGGGCCACGTGAACTCTTTCACCAATTGCAATGTCACATCGCCGGTCGAGGCACCAAGCGTTTTGCGGACACCGATTTCATGTCGGCGCTGCAACGTCGTGAACACCGCCATGGCAAACAACCCAATTGTCGAAATCGCAAAAGCAATCAGAGACAGCCCCATAAAGCCGACATTGATGCCTTGATAGGTTTGGAAATTGCGCTCGAACTCATCGTCGGTGAACCGCAGATTGACCACTGCGTTTGGATCTCGAGACTTCACCATGGTCTCAATCGCTTCAATGCCTTCTTGCACCCGGTTGCGATCGATGCGGATCATCAAATTCATCTCGCCGCTATAGCGCGCCAAGGCGTAGAAGTTTGAGCGAATATTCCCAATCCCATAGACAAGCGGGACCGTTTCAACGACGCCAATAATTCTGAAAGTTGGATCCCACTCGAAGGTCTGGACTGCCTGGCGGGTCATATAAAGCGGCTGACCAATCGCCTCCTCAGGGGTCGCAAAGCCCAGGGCTTCGGCATATGTGGCATCTATAACGGTTGGGAAATCGCCCCGATAATCCTGCGGATAAGCCTGCCAATATTGATCGCGCTCAGGATCGTAGAGCCGACCTGCCAAGAGTTTCGCGCCATAGGTTTTGAAGAAATCAAACCCGATATCTGAGCGCGTGCTCGTTGCCTCCGTACCATCCTGCTCCTTGGTCGGCGACGTGTTCATCATATTGCGATAATCCGTCCACGGCATGTAGCCGATATGTGTTACGGATTTCAAAGCTGGGTACTGATCCAGCATCGCCCGATAATCATCTGAATGATTACCCTCAACTGCGAGGCCTTCCAATATGACGACTGGGTCTTCATCGGGCGACAGTACAAGATCACGCATATGCGCATTCTGTTGCCCGACCACCAAAACCAAGATCAGCAAAGCACTCGCCGCAGCGAACTGGATGCCGACAAGCAGTTCCGTGAGCCGGCGGTTGCCACCTCTGACTTTGCCAGACCGCAGAGCCTCAACCGGGCGAATGCGAGAGAGGTGCGCCACCGGATAAATGCTGGCGAGAACGCTGACGACCAGGATCAAGCCAAGCGCCCAAAGCCCAACAGATTTGTTTTGGCTCAGCCCCGCGATCAAATCGATTCCCGTCTGGGCGCTGAGCACGGGTGCGGTGAGCAGGATCAACAGAATTGCGAGCGCGGCGCCAACCAGGGTCAAAATGAAAGCCTCCAGCCAATATTGAAGTGCGATACTGGTTTGCGACGCACCGACCACTTTGCGCATCCCGACCTCTTTCGCGTAGCCTGCAGCCTGCGCGGTTGCGAGGTTGGAATAATTGATGATGGAGACAATCAGGATCAGGACGCCCATGCCAAACAAGATGTTGGTCACAGACAAGGCGTTGCGATTGTCTTTAAAGATCTGACCGTCCAGCACTTTGGTTTGCATTTCTTCGAGAGTCATCGTGCCGAACCAAATACGGATCAATGCCGCGCGTTGTTGCTCTGGAATTCGGCGCTCGGAGAAATCGACGAGCGCGTTGTCAAGCGAGCGCTCGGCGGCGGCGGTGTTCTCTTCGGGCAGTAGAACATAAGTAAAGTTGGTCACGCCCAGCCACCATTCTTCAGGATCCTCAGACGCTGCGGGCACAACTTGTAGCGCTTCGAAGGGGCGGATCGACTGATCAGATGTTCCAAAGTGCGAGGGCTGCGGCGGCTCTTTGATGACCGCCGCGACGGGGATGAAATCCTCGCCAAATTGGACAGTCTTGCCGACCGGATCTTCATTCCCAAACAAACGCTTAGACACACTGTCCATTAAGACCAGAGCGCCAGGGCGTTCCTGAATCGCGGCGGCGCTGCCATACGCGAACTCGAAATCGAAGACTTCAAACAATTCCGTATTTGTGAGCGCAGTTTCAATCCGGAACGGCTCGCCATTCACTAAAAAGGTCGCCGGGTCACTTGTCGTGACACGCGCAACGGCGACCAGTTCCGGCACATCTTCACGAATATATTTGGCGACCGGTTCTGCGACCATAGGGCTATCCCGCATATCGCCGTCTTCTGAGACGAATTGCTGCGTGATCAGGCGGATGCGATCGCGGTTTTCGAAACTTGCATCATTCTGCCCCCAATATGATGAGACCCCGAGCGCGCCGAAGAAACAGGCAATCCCAAGCGCGAGCGCCACAACATTCACGAGCGTCGTCATAGGTGCCTTGGCATAGTGCGAGAAAGCGCTGAGGAAGAAGTGCTTAAGCATGAGCTTTTTCCTTTTCTGGGTTGCGTCCATCGTCCTGAATTTGTCCATCCAGCATGCGGATGATGCGATGCGCTTTGGATGCGTCTTTTTCCGAATGGGTCACCATGAGAATGGTGGATCCCTGCTCGTTCAAAAGCCGCAGCAGCTCCATCACGTCATCTCCGTTTTGTGAGTCGAGATTGCCCGTGGGCTCGTCAGCGAGAATGAGTTTCGGATCAGCGATCACCGCGCGCGCCACCGCTACGCGTTGCTGCTGCCCTCCGGAGAGCTGAGAGGGTTTGTGGCGCGCGCGATTGTTGAGCCCGACAAGCTCCAACGCTTCGCGAACACGGCTCTCGCGGGTCGATTTCGGGACTTTTAGATAGCGCAAAGGCAAGGCCACATTGTCCTCGACGGTCAGCTCATCAATCAAGTTGAAGCTCTGGAAAATGAAGCCGAGATTGGCCTTGCGCATCTGCACAAGCTTCTTTTCTGAGAAGTCGGTTATGTCATCGCCATCGAATAAGTATTGGCCTTCAGAGACAGTATCGATCATGCCAAGAATGTTCATCAGGGTGGACTTGCCGCAACCTGACGGCCCCATGACCGCGACGAACTCACCGGCCTCGATGGAGAGATTGATGTCTCTTAAGGCGACCGTTTCCATGTCTTTTGTTGCATAGACTTTGCGGATCTTATTGAGCTGTATCATCTGCTCCTCCTTTATGAGCGCGATGGTTGTTTGATGCGGACGCGGTCGCGCCCACTAAATGTCGAATAGGATGATGTGATCACGTCTTCGCCGGCGCTGAGACCGGAAATGACCTGGATCTGATCATTGCCGCGTCGCCCAAGCACAACGTCACGTTTTGTGGCCGTATCAGAGGCTGGATTGAGGACGTAGACAAACTGGCCGCCGGTTTCTTCGTAAAACGCACCAGTCGGAATCGTGAGATATTCTGCGCGGTCACCAAGCGAGATTCTAAGCTGCAAACTTTGACCGCGGCGCAGACCATCGGGGGTCGCTGCAGCAAAGCGAAGATCAGCTGCAAACTCACGATTTTCCACGGTTGGGTATATCTTCTCTACGGACAACTCGAACGCCTCACCGCCAATCTCAGTTTGTGCCGATTGGCCTGTCCCCAGCCGACCGAGATAGAATTCATTGATTTGTGCGCGAACTTTGAAGGCGCCTGTTTCGTCTATTTGGGCCACGCGGGCGCCAGGCGCTAAAACCTCTCCAACCTCGGTGGTCAGCGCCGAAACTTCGCCATCAATGGGCGCCCGAAGCGTCAAACCCTCGAGACTCTCTCGCACCAATTCGATGCTCGCTTCCATCCGCGCAACCGATTGTTTGAGTTGATCAAGATTGCGCGCGGCATTGGCCGTATCGCGCTCTTTAGCGGCTGAAATCACGGCATAGCTACGCTCGCGATGCGATAGTTCAGCTTGCAAGCGATCGATTTCGGATTGCGGCACACCCGTGACATCGCGCGGCAAACGGCGGTCAAGATCAGCCCGGGTCAGATTGATCTCAAGTTCGGCATTCATCAGGTCTTGATCATAGCGAAGCATATTCTGATCGAAAGCGATTTGCGCTTGGGCCAAGCTGCTTAGCTGTTGCGTATATTGCGCCTCTCGGTTCATCACATCAAGTTCGAGGGACTTATTGCGCAGCGTGATCAGCGGCGTGCCGGCCGCCACAAATGTCCCATCTTCTTGATGCCGGACCGTCACCCTGCCGCCTTCGACAGTGTCCAAATAGACCGTTCTTTCTGGGACCAAAAGAGCGTTGACCGGCACGCTTTCTTCAAACGGCCGAAGCGCCACGGTCCCGATCGTCATCCGCGCCTCTGAAACAGTCGCGCTAGGGTTCAGCCCGCCCGACACATAGACCACGCCGCCGACGATCAACAACGCCGCAACCGAAGCACCGATTAGCAATGGCTTGTGGCTGCGCTGACGCACGGACGCTTGGTCCATGCTTGCATCGCCTGAGCCACTAGCCTGCACCGTGTCGCCACTCGCTGGATGCGGTAAAACCGCTACGGGCTTGTTTGGCCGATCGCCCTTACGTTTCATCTTTGGCAGCGGTTTCATTTTATCGCCTCACTGTATTACATACCTAATACACCACACTTCTGGTTTACTTGTCAACAAGAAAAATATGCTATAGGTTGAACATCATCGCGAAGCCCGCTCAAACAGGCTTCCAGAGCAATTGGAACCATCCTGATGAGCCAACCAAACCCAGTCTGGAATGACGATTTGCCGATTTACCGGCAGATCACAGACATCATTATTCGCCGGGTGCTGGATGGCATTTATCCAGAAGGCGAACTGCTGCCGTCAGTGCGCGGCGTCGCGGATGAGTTTAATGTCAGCCCACTCACCGCAGCCAAAGTGTTCCAAGAGCTCGACAAAGAAGGATTGACGATCAAGCGCCGCGGGATCGGCGCGGAAGTCTCCCCAAACTCGCGGGCACGTCTGCTGGAGAGCGAACGCGCAAAATTCTTGAACGAAGAATGGCCGCGCATCCAAGAACGAATCAAGCGTCTCGAATTGGATCCCGCAGAATTGCTGGCAAAATAAGCGCGACCCAACAGCCCGCGCCGTCACAGCTAAGGGCTTTCCTTTTTGCCTCATCACCCCCAAATGCGCGGCATGAAATTAGAAGATCGCGCCGCTGAGATTGAAGACGAGTTTGGGTTTCTCGATGATTGGGAAGACCGCTATGCGCACATTATTGATCTTGGCAAAGCCAACCCCCCTTTAAACGCAAACGAGCGCACTGAAGAAACGAAAGTGCGCGGCTGCGCGTCGCAAGTCTGGATGGTGCTGACACCCGCAGAGGGTGACCGGATCGACATTCGTGCGGAAAGCGATGCGATGATTGTGTCGGGCTTGATCTCAATCCTGATCCGCCTCTTCTCAGGGGCATCCCGGGCTGAGATCCATGCTTTTGATGCCGATGCATTCCTCACAAAGATTGGCGTCAAAGGCGCGTTAAGTGCGCAGCGTTCAAATGGCCTCGCCTCAATGCTGGCGCGGATCCAGGCGGCCGCAGCTTAGACGCCATAAGTATCTGCGAGCGACCGCAATATGGAAAGCCCACGTTGTTCTGCGAGAGCAGGGCGAAGCGCAAAAGCCTTCGCAATGGTCGATCGAGACGCTTCGCGGACAACCAATTTGAGCAAAAAACTCAAATCATCGTCGCCTAAAACCGAATGAACTTGAGCAAGCCGCCCACGCGCAGCTTGTGCGTGTGAATTCCCCCGCCCAGGGATGACGCTTTGCCCCTTGCCCCGGCGCCCTTGCGCGAGCCCGCGCCAATTCATCGTGGCAGCATTGCCAGACCGGTCCATCACCTCAAGGTCGGAGGTGAATTGTTGGCAGGCTTTGCGGATACGTTCCCGCAGCGATTGAGACGCGCAGTTCGTCATCAGCATCTCCAACAAAGAGCGCGCATAGGGCTGAGGCACCGCGACAAGATCGGTGGCTTGAAAGGGGGCATTCTTGTTGTCTGTCCGTCTCCCCGCCCAAATCAGAACCTGGTTAGACTCAGCCCCAAACGGCCTGAGATCGTTGCGAAGCCTCAAGACTTCGATATCGGCGCCGCTTAGTGATCCGATGATCCGACCTCTGCGATCTGTCGACCGCCACACACTCCAAGCATCAGCCTGGGTTTTGGCCGCAACCCCGCCCCGTTGCAACGCACGAACCAGCCGCTGATTCATGTCAGCTGCAAGAGCATTGGCGCAAAAGTCATGATGCCTTGCTCGAGAGTTTCGAGCCAAGAATCGAAGCCCGCATCGTCGCGCATCTCTTCAATTCGGTGACACGCATGCGCGACGGTTGAACGATCGCGCTGAAACGCGAATGCCACCCGGGACAGGCTCATACTCATTGCCACATGTGCCAGATACATCGCGATTTGGCGGGCGCGCACCAATTCGCGCCGACCCCGTTCGGGCAATAAAATATCTTCAGCTTTTACGTCCAACGCATAGCCGACAAGACTCGCGGCAAGCCGCGCATTGTTCTTGTCGATCCTTTGTTGACTTCCCACGCCACACCTCCTTCGCCTTAGCGGACGCAAAGCTTAGCACGGAGGAATTAGGTGTAGGAATATTTTCCTATCAATGAATTTAAATCTATTAAAATCAGGCGGCTAAATTTCGTCCTACCGCGAAGGAAGTGTCGAACTCGCCTCCGCCTAGTCCGCGCAGGCGGGAATTTGGAATGAGCGCATCATGGCAGAGGATTTGGACTGCGCTTCCCATCTGTCGGAGCGGCAAACGCAACCAAGCATGTGTGTCTTGCGTCCGCTCAATCATCCCACCAACAGGCTCCCGTTCTTCGCATGAACGCTCGAGCCCAAGCGACCACATCTCGAATGTGGCTTGGTCCAGTTCTGCGAGTCTTTGGCCGCGCATGTCGCGGCCGAACACGTTGCGCAAACCAGACCCTACGAGGCGGAATCGCGCATCGCCGTCTTCCCGAAGTTCAACGATAGATACCTCAGACAGATGCGCCCGAATTTCGCCCGGATCCAATTGCTCGCGAACCGGCAATAGGGAATCGCGACAACAGGCACGCCAATGTCGGATCAGGTCTGATTGTGCTCGCGTAAGCCCCGGAAAATCCGTTGACATAGATCGCATTGCCACCCCCGTGGTGATTCGATTCTCAGTGATGAATCAGTTCGAATCACCAGGCAAGAGGAGATGCAATAATTTTTTAACCTATATTACCGAATACTTTCATTTCGATATCGAATCAAGTTTTTTGTTTCGATTCCGAACTACTTCTCAAGTTTTCCAAGCCCCATCTCTTTGGCGAGCGCTGATCGCTTACGGGCATAGCTAGGTGCGACCATGGGATAATCATATGGCAGTCCCCACTTCTCACGATACTCTTCCGGGCTCATGCCATATTTGGATCGTAAGTGACGCTTCAGAGACTTAAACTTCTTGCCGTCTTCCAAGCAGATCAAGAAATCATCGGTGATCGATTTCTTAATCGGGATCGCAGGTTCAGGCGTCGCAACAGCTCCGTTCGACGCTTTCAAGGCTTCCAATGTTGAATGAACATCCCGGATCAGATCCGGCAATTCTTCACTTTGGATTGGATTATTACTGACATATGCCGACACAATATCTGACGCATATTCCAGTATAACAGCTGGCGCCGCGTCGTCGCGGTTTAGACTATCGCTCATTAACGTACCCCTTTGTAACGACAAATATATATGATCTGTGTCGGAGGGGAGTAAACGGAAAATTGCAGATCTATTCTACATTAAGCCTCGTTTTGCTTCATGTATTGAGCGAAAGCCACATTGTTTGGCCGGTAAAGACTTGTTGATCGCGCGCGCCCAGTGCCGAATCTATTGCGCGAACAGTACGACCAACATGACCACACCCAACAAAACCGCAGACCACATTGCCATACCCAAAGTCAAAGGCCCTCGCGCCAACGCGCCGCGTGGACTGAACGTCGTCTCGATCTTCTCGAACGTGCTTGCGCCAATGCGCCCAAAGAAGGCTGTCATGGCTGGGCCTGCTTTGCCCCAAACTGTTCCAGCCCATTTGACCATGCCATAGCCGGGCTTGCGGAAGACCCAATCTGTATCGAGAATCGTCCCCGGCTTTTCTGGCGGGTAAAGGCCAAACCGCTTGAGCAGAATAAAGGCGAGCACGGCGAACATCAGCAATTGCAACTGGGTCAGCACATGATCGAGCGTGTATGGCGAATACGGTTTAATTTCTTTTCCCGAAGCCAAACAAACATCAGCTGGCGCCGTCACCGTACAAGGCAGCATATTATACAGCCAACCATAGCCAAACCCGCCAATCGTCGGCAGTCCAATCGCGATACAAATGAACGCCGCCATACCCATAGCCAGGAGCATATTGAACGGCGCCTCTTTGACGCGGATGCCGCTATCATGCCCAAAGAACGTGAAATACGGGATCTTGATGCCCGAATGCTCAAGCACACCGGCAGATGCAAACAACAGCATCAGCCAGACGATCACATAACCTTCGGTCGCCACGGCGCTCATTGTCATCGCCTTTGCGACAAATCCGGAGAAGAGCGGGAAGGCCGAAATCGAGACCGCCCCGATGATACAGAAGATCGTGGTCCAAGGCATCGATTTGTAGAGACCGCCGAGCTCGCTGGCCTTGGCTGTACCGACGCGATAGAGCACTGCGCCCATGCTCATGAACAAGAGGCCCTTATAGATGATATGGGCGAATGCGTGAGCCGCCGCGCCATTGATGGCGAGCGGTGTCCCGATCCCAATCGCGCAAATCATAAAGCCAAGCTGGTTGTTGAGCGAGTAAGACAGGACTTTGCGCAGATCGTTTTCGATGACCGCGAAGAAGACCGGAAAAACCGTCATGATCGCGCCAATCCAAATCAGCATCTCAAACCCTGGGAACATCCGGGCAAAGGCATAGACGGCAAGTTTGGTCGTAAACGCAGATAGCACGACAGCGCCAACAACCGTTGCTTTTGGATACGCGTCCTGCAGCCAGTTATGAAGGAACGGAAAGGCGGCTTTGATGGCAAAAGCCGCGAAGATGAATTTCGCACCCGGCTGATCGAAAGAGGTGAACGCATCGAGCGACAGGCTGCCGGTGGATTTGTACACATATGCCAGGCCATTGAGCAGCAAAACGCCAGAGAAGATCTGTACGCCAAGATAGCGCATGGCCGCTTGATAAGCGGCTTTGGTGCCGGCCCGCAGGATCAGGAAGACAGAACTAACAGCGGTAATCTCCCAGAAGATAAACAGCGTCATCAGATCGCCGGCAAAGGTCGCCGCGACCGCAGCCCCCGCATAGGCGAGCGCCATTCCGTCTTGCATTCGATCGTCTGTATGGAGCGCATAAATCGCGTTCAGCAAAGCAGCGATCAGGAAGGCCAGTCCGAAAATAAATGAAAGACTATCAACCTTGTAGAGCACCAAATCTAAGCCCACAGTCGAAACTGTCGCTAGATCTGTTCCGCGCTCGGCCATCGCCAAGAGTAAAATTGCAATGACGGGCGTTGCGACCATCATGGCTTGGCGCACCCGCTGGACTGGGATCAAACAGCCGGCAAAGCCGACAAGAATGAGCAATAGGCCCGGATTGATTTGACCGATCAGCCCGCTCATGAGTCTTGCTCCACATCGTGCGGCGTGGTGTCGGCTTCGCCATAATAGTCTTCATCGCGGCGCAGTAATTTCCCCAGCGGCCAACCGGACAGCACCGCAAGTGCAAACGCGCCAAATCCCCAAAGCGCGTAAAAGCCATTGGCATTCGCGAAATCGAGATATTCGTGACGGTTCACGGCAAAGTCGATCAGCACCAGCGCTATGGCGATGACGACGGTGAGGATCAGCAGCATTAGCGGTGTCCGCGGCGAGCTAACCCAGCCAAACAGCAAGCGCGACATTGGATGCATATCGTCATCATTTGGCGCCGGCAGGTCTTGTTCGGGTTTCACGAACCGCCCACTAGAATCGCGTTCGGGAGGAAGGTTCATGGCTGACCCCCTGCTATTGTCATATAGGCTGACGGCACACGTTCACCGACCGCAGGTTCTAAGAAGTCTGACATGGGCCCAACGGCAAAGAACATCAGGAAACACAAGAACGCCGTGAAACATGGCGCCGCCACGGTCAGCATAGGCGCGCCACCTGGTCGCTTATACGGCGCAGGCTCCCCGCTGCTTGGCGGCGGCATCAGCGCCAATATGGGGATCGGCAGCAGATAGGCGATGTTCAGCAAAGATGAGATGATCAGGATGTAGGGCACATAATCTAGGCCAGCATCCGCCGCGCCTTGCATTAATTCATACTTCGGCCAGCCCCCGACCAGCGGCGGAATGCCAATGATCGACATAGACGCGACAAAGAACGCGATAAAGATCAGCGGCATTCGTTTTCCGAGCCCGCGCATCTCTGAAATATTCTGTTTGCCCGTGGCGACATAAATAGCGCCGGCGCACATGAAGAGCGTGATTTTACCCACCGCATGCGCCGCGATTTGTAGCGATCCACCCAAGAACCCAGCAGGGTCGGCGAGCATCGCGCCACAGGTGACATAGGCTAGCTGCGCCACGGTTGAGTAAGCGAGGCGCGCTTTCAAATTGTCTTTGGTCATCGCCACCAAGGAGGCGACAACAATCGTAAAACACGCCACGCCGAGTATAAATTCTCGCGACGCTGTCGCATTGAGAATTTCCTCGCCAAAGATGTAGATTGCCACTTTGAGAATGGTGAACACACCAGCCTTCACCACCGCCACCGCATGTAAAAGCGCCGAGACCGGTGTTGGTGCGACCATGGCGTTGGGGAGCCAGAAATGGAATGGCATCAGCGCCGCTTTGCCGACCCCGAAGGCGAATAGGATGAGCAGCGCGCTCGCGACAACGGGCGTCAGCCCTTCAGCCTGCTGCAGCAATCCGCCGGGGACAAAATCGAGGCTACCCGCCAAGGCGCCAGTCCAGATGACTGCGACCAGTAAGAACCCAATCGACGTCCCGAGCAGCGTCATCAGATAGATGCGGGCACCACGCTGCGCATTCGCGTCGCCTTTATGCGCAACCAACGGATAGGTTGAGAGCGTCAGAATTTCGTAGAACACGAACAGCGTGAACAGATTGGCCGACAGCGCTACGCCCATCGCCCCAAACAGCGCGATCGCAAAACACATATAGAACCGCGTCTGGTTCCGCTCGCGATTGCCGCGCATATAGCCGATCGAATAGAAGCTATTGACGATCCAAAGCCCACTCGCGACGATCGCAAACAAAGCACCCAGCGGTTCGGCCCGGAATGCGAATTCAAGGCCTGGGACAGCCTCCCCCAAGCTCAACTCAACTGGCTCACCTGCGCTGACTTTCAAAGCAATGGTGATGGCGACAAAGAACAATGCCCCTGCCCCGACCAGAGTGACGCATTCGCGGAGATCAGGGACGCGGCCGACAAGCCAAATCCCGGCACAAATCAGAAGCGGCAGCACAAGGGCAGCAGCAATGGCGAGTTCACCACTCATGATGCGCCTCCAATAAACAATGCAGCTGCAGCATCTTCAGCCAGTCCCGCAACAAAGCCGCCTTGGACACCGACCCAGATATTCGCGAGCGCCAAGATCCATAGCGGCACCAGAATAAGCAAAGGCGCTTCTTTGTGCCGTTTGTTCGGATTGGTCGGCGCGCGGAAGAATACGGCTTCCAGGATGCGCCCCATATCGACAACAGCCAGCAAGCTAGAGAACATCACCACGGCGACAGCCCACCACCATCCATGGTCGAACAAAGCGCTGACAAGGGCAAACTTGGATTGAAAGCCCGCGGTCAGCGGCACACCGATCAAAGACACCGCGCCAATCGCAAATGCCGTCATCGTCCATGGCGAGCTACGTCCGAGGCCGCGCATATCCTGTAGCGACGTGCCTTTATAGGTGAGCACAACTCCGGCCAGCGCCATGAACAATGCGCCCTTGATCAGGGCATGATTGACCAGATGGAACAGGCCAGCCGATACGCCTGCAGCGGTTCCGATCGAAATCCCAAGCAACATATAACCGACCTGGGCGACAGATGAGTAAGCCAGCGTCCGGCGCACATCGGTCTGGAACACCGCTTGGAACGAGCATGCCACCATCGCGGCAATGCCCATCGGCATCAGGATCCAAATCAGGGTCGAACCTTCGAATGCGAATTCAAGCCCAAACACTGTGAATAGGAACCGCACCAGCGCATAGACAGCCACTTTCGTTGCCGTTGCGGCCAGAAACATGGTCACAAAGCTGGGACTGTAAGCATAGGCATTCGGCAGCCATTGGTGCAGCGGAAACATGGCCGCCTTAATCCCGAGACCAACTACGATGAAGGCGAACCCCGCGAAGACTGCTTTATTGTCCTGAACGCTCTCAAGACGGACCGAAAGTTCCGCCATGTTGAGCGTGCCGGTCGCGGCGTAGAGGAAGCCAACACCAACGACGAAGAAGGACGCACCAATCGTACCCAGAAGCAGGTAGTTGCCCGCTGCCGGCAAAGCGCGACGATCGCGTGAAGCGCCCAATGCCACCAGGACATATGTCGCGATCGAGCTGATCTCGAGGAAGACAAATAGGTTAAACGCGTCGCCGGTTGATGCGACGCCTGTCAGGCCGGTAAAGCAGACCAGATAAGCTGCGTAAAACATTGCAGTTTTGGCGTCTCGAATTTCCGCCAGAACGGTGGGCCAGCTGAAAATCGCGGCCAGAAAACCGATCGCCGTGACCAGCAGCAGAACCATGGAATTCAGAGCATCGATGCGGAACTCAATCCCCGCATCCGGACGCCAACCGCCCATCGCGTATGAGATCACCGCGCCGCCTTCAACCGATTGAACTTGGGACAGAAGCACGATTGCCATGACCAGCGAAAAGCCAGTTGCCAAAACGCTCAAGAACCAGGCGATCCGCCCATTCGGCATAAAGGCCGCAATCGGCGCCATGAGCATTGGAATCGCAATCAGCAATGCTGGCGCGTGTGCCGCAAGCGCATCAGGCACCAGAGAGGAAATGAACTCGATCATACCGCTCCAGCCTTACTTTTCTCTGCGTCGGCCGCCGCTTCGGCAATTGCCACTTCAAGATCCATTTCCCGGATCTCGTCGACCTCGACCGTGCCATACGCCTCACGAATGCGAACAATGATCGCGAGCCCCACGGCCAATGTGGCAACGCCAACCACAATCGCTGTCAGCATCAAAACGTGCGGCAGGGGATTGGAATAGACGTTCTCCATTCCCGCTTCACCATAGGCTTTGGCAGCGCCATAAGCAGCATCCACTGCGGCCGCGCCGTGCTCAGCGGCTTCGCCCGCATGATCGGCGCCGTCTGCGTGCCCGTCGCCGTGACCTTTGTCTTTTTTATAATCCTTGCCAAACAGGATCGGTGCGGTGCCGCCATCGATCCGCGCTAAGGATGTGTAGAACAGAATGATCGAGGTTTGGAAAAGACCCAATCCAATCAAACGCTTGATCAGATTTGTTGCCGCAAATGCGATATACAGACCGATCATCATCAACCCAATGATCGCCCAATAGTTTCCGCGTTCGAGGATGAATTCCAGCATATCTACCAGTCCTCATCCCGGATTTCGCTGACCCGGCCTGCAAAGGCATAGAAGATCGTCACCATCGATCCGGCAACCGCAAACAAAACGCCAATCTCAATCACGATAATTCCCGTGTGCTGGCCCAAATGTCCGCCAGGCGCTTCCCGGAACAGTGCATCATAGTCGAGGAAGTTTCCGCCCATTGCGAGCGCCCAAAAACCAACGCCGACATAGATGATAAAGCCAAGTCCCGCGATGAACCGCGCAAAGCCAGGTGTGATGGCGCGCATGGTTGGCGCGATCCCGAAGATCAGCGAGTAAAGGATCACACAAACCGCCAGAATAACGCCAGCTTGGAAGCCGCCGCCTGGGCTGTATTCGCCATGAAAATGGACGTAAAAGCCGTATAGCGCGATAATCGGAATCAGCGCTTTCGCGACAACGCGGAGAATGACGTGATGGTCGCCCTTCATGACTCCTCCTCATCTTTCTTGAGCGGCGTCAGACGATCCTCGCGGCGCACGCTGGCGCCCAATGACCGCTCACCAAACCCGAGCAGCAAAGACACGGCAAGCCCAGCGGCAAAGACAACGCCAACCTCGCCCAATGTATCAAATCCCCGATAGCTTGCGAGCACAGCGGTGACGATGTTTGGAATCGCGATTTCAGGATAGGTCCGTTCGATGAAATCAACGCCGACGCCAGTATTGGCGGGGGATGTTGCGTCACCGAACCCTGGCAAATCGATGGTCGCGTAGATCAAAATGGCGCCGGTTGCGATGACAACCAATAGCGGAACAATCCGCGCCGCGCCCTTCTCAGCTTTTGCCGTGCGCGAGGTCAGGACCATCGCGCCCAAAAACAGCGCCGTCGAAATGCCAGCGCCAACAGCGGCTTCAGTAAAGGCGACATCGACCGCGTCGAGCGCGACAAACCAGGTGGCCGACACGAGCGAATAGATCCCGGACAGCATCACAATCGCAAATAGGCTGCGCAAGCGCGCAATCGCGATCGCGACCACGAACAAGATCGTCAGCAAGGTAATATTGAGCAAATCAATGGCGAGCGTCGCGCCCTCAAAGCCGGTCATTCCTCGCCTCCATCTTGACGACCGATGCGCCCGATCAATGGCTGTAATCCAGCCGTATGCGCCGCATTGGCAAGGGCATGCGACGAGGTCGGGCCGGTCAAGAACAAGAACAGCCACACCACGGCAAGCTTGAACACGACGGCGAAACTCGGCGCGAGCAATGCCATCCCGACCAGCGCAAGCGTTGCAGCGGCTGTATCCGTGACACTCGCGGCATGGAGTCGAGAATAAAAGTCCGGAAAACGCAAAACGCCAATTGTGCCGATCACTGCAAGCAGGGCGCCAGCCAATAAAAGCGCTGAACCTAAGGCCGGACGAAACGCATCCCAGAGCTCTATCACAACGTTCATTTTGGCTCTCCCTTCCCGCGGCGGGTCAGTGAGACTTGGAAGGAGCGATAGCGGAAGAATTTCAATATGGCGATCGTGGCAACGAAATTGATCAGCGCGTACAGGATTGAAATATCGAGAAAATCTGGTCGACCAGTGAGAAAGCCGATAACGCCAAGTAGGAGAATAATCTTGGTTCCGAGCGAGTTCACCGCCAGCACACGGTCATACAGAGTCGGTCCGCTCAAAGCGCGGATGAGCATGAGCGCTATCGCGACAACAAGGGCAATCGCGGCGGCGCCAATCATGACGTCACCTTCCCGTCGCAAGCGTCGCGAGACCGGCGATCCATCTCGTCAAAGGCCCCTGGCCCAGCTGAGTCTTCGTAGAGCGCGTGGACAAGGATTTTATTCCCCTCAACTTCAACGCTCACCGTTCCCGGCGTCAGAGTGATGGAGTTCGCAAACACGGTGCGCGCGAGATCGCTTTCGCAGGCGGTTTTTACTTTTACGAGCGCCGGATTGATATCCAAGGTCGACCGCAAGCAGGCTTTGATCACGACCCAATTGGCTTTGAAGATCTCCACCACCAACCAGCCCCAATAAGCCAGAAGTTGCGGCAATCGGGCATAAGGCGATCCCTCGCGGTCGAGGATATCAAATCGATACGCTAAGATCGCAGAGAGAAGGATCGAAACCGCCCCCAGAGACGCAATCAATGGCTTTGTGAGCGTATACTCACCTGATAGGCCGGTCCAAAGCGCAACCAGAACAACAATCAATCCAAGAAAGTAGCCCACGCGCCCTGCGCTCCCAAATCTCTTACTAAATTAGGTACAGGCGCAATTAGAGCTGGAATCAACCTTTGGCCAGTCAAAACCGACCACTTATGTGCGAAAAATTATCTACTTGCCGAAAACAAGGCTGGCGGTTCGACGCGCCGTAGAGAATGCGGATTCGTCGTTTGCTTGATCGGAACTTACGTTTGGATCGTTCGAGCGGTCGGGTGAAAACGCCGATGACAACGACCAATTCCAATACCGAAGCGTGGTTTGGGCCTTCGCGACGCTGAGCAGATCATAAGTTTCTTCAAGATAGCCAAACATTCTATCGACTGAGCCGTCTTCGGCTTGCAATGGCCGCTTCAAGGCGAGCCAGAAATTTTTCAGTGACGGTTTTTTGAGACCGGTTGCTTTGCACAAGACGGCAATGCCATCCGAGCCTGGATCGCTCAAAATCTTAGCGCTCGTGACCGGCTTGATTCCGGCCAAATAGCCGATCTCCTGAACCAATTCGGGAGTCATCCCGGACACTGCAGCAGCTTCGATGGCGTGTTCCAGACTGTCATATGGACTGCGCTCGATGGCTGCACGATTGCGCTGTCGACGCTCGATCAGTTGCAGCGTTTTGCGCGCCACCGGATCTGCCCAGCCCTCTTTTGCAGCGATCGCGAAGACGTCGCCGCACATGCCAACCATTTCCGAACGGTCGGCCGCGTGGCGCTGCAAAATGATACGGCGCGTATTGCGATCGGACCACCAAAACATTGCCATCGCTTGGGCCGGTTTAAGCTCCAGACGGGTGATCAATAGCTCGACCAGGCCTTCTTCGCCGCGTGAGCGACTGACCAGCACGTCTACGGCTGTTTCTGAAAGCTCTGCCCCCTTGTTTCCGAGGAGCGCTTTGACCACCGAGATTTCGCCGCGCCTAGCCAATTGGTCAGCCACGGCAACGGGCACCTTCTTCCGCTTGGCAATCATAATCCGATGTTCGATCGAGACATGATCAATGATTTCAAGCAAATCGGAGCTATCGAATGCGTCGCTTGTCTCCAATAAGGGCTGCGCAATCTCTAGGTCGCACTGTGCAAGATACCGCAACACACGGCGCGGCGCTTCGCTCATCACAGCCAGTCGGCTGGCGCACAATAATCGCTCTTCTTCGGTCGCATGAAACAGCATATCGAGGAGAATGTCGCCGCCCATAGAGCGATCTTGAGGCGCCACTTGAGAGCCTGGCAAGGCAATATAATCAATCAAACGGCGCAGCAAAATCTTGCGCGCATGCCCGGTTTCGCTTGGCATGTCGTCAATTGGGTTTAATTCGCTCATCGGCCCGCTCCGGCTGTGAATCCGCACAACCTTGCCGTGAACTCGTTAACAATCCGATGAGATTAGGTTTTAGCTTTTCCAGGATGGACGACGAATAAAAGCATGCTCGCAGCAAGCATCGCGATCGCCAGCGCAAACAATTGCCCGCCATCTGTTGGAGTGTCCGCACCCAGCGATAGCGGCACTTCGCGCCCCAAAACGTTTGGCATCAGGTGAAAAGCAACCGCGCCAGATAGGATCAGGAACGACAATCCCGCCCCAAGACGGCGCGTCACCGGCAATAATAACAGAAACGCCGCCAACAGTTCGCCAATCGCGACAAGCACCCGGCCCGTAGGTTCGAACAAAGCGATTTGAGTCTTTGCCGCGATGGTTGCAAAAACGATGTTCTGTCCCGCCGGATCAAACAGTTTCACGCTGCCCTCGGGCGGGTTCGGTAATGGATGAATCGTCGCCTGAACAAACATGGCGATCAAGAATAGAGCCAGCCCCCAACTCCCCAACTGACGCATGGCTCGCATGGATGTCTCTCCTAATCTAATCAAATATGACTAGCACGCCGATCAGACAGCTCCAAGACAAAGGCTTGCTCTGCGCCGACATTTCCTGTTGCGTGTTCTCAAATCCCGCGACAGTTTAATCGGCTGGGAGCAAGGGCAAGAAGCATGAGCGAGAAGCCAGAAACGGCTGAAGACCTCGAAGATCCGGATATTCTGGAAGAAGCGCGTTCTCCCCTTAGCGGCATGGGCTCCGCAATGAGTGCTGGCGCCTCTTTGCTCGAAACCGCGCAATCGATGATGGCTCAGAAAACCCGTCGTGGGGTCAAAATTGAGCTACCTGCTTATCTGTCTGTCCAAGCCACTTGGTTCATCGCCTTTGGCCTGCAAATGGTGCTGTTTCCCTATTTGATCACCAATAAATTGGGGCTCGGCGGCACCGAACTTGGCATTGCCAATCTCGCCTTGTCTGGTCCATCGGTTGTCTTCTTATTGCTGGGTGGCGTGATTGCAGAGCGGGCGTCCGGCAAGTCGCTTTTAATGATCTTGCACTTGTTCGCAGCGCTGCCGGCATTTGCATTGGCGTTCGCGCTCGCCACCGACAATCTCAGTTATCCTTTGATGATTGCCTATGGCTTGGCGCTCGGCACGGTTGGCGCCTTTATGATGCCGGCACGCGACTCGATTTTGAACGAAGTGGTGGAACGGCGCGAGCGGGTCGGCTCAGGCGTAACTCTCCAGCAAGGCGTCGCTTTTGCGACGCTCGCTCAATTTGCGGCCCAGATAACCGGCCTGATCCTGGGCGGCTATGCGGACAAAATGACCAAAATGCCAGAATGGCTTGGCGGCTTTGGCGTCGGACCAATTGATAGTTGGTTCTTATTGGCGCTTCAGGGCGCGGTTGTTGCTGCGGGCGCGTTGCTCGCTTTCATGCTCGCGAAAGGTCGGAAAGTGAAAACCGGCCGCTCAGGCTTCGGCGCCGCCTTTGGGGATATTGGCGAAGGCTTCAAAGTTGTTGCTGGCGACGCCAAACTCTGGGCGATGACCGTATTGATGTTTGGGGTTGGAATCTTCGTGATCGGCGCTTTCTTAGTCGTGCTGCCAATCATCAATCGCGATGTTTACGGGCTTTCTGGCGATGGCATTCGAGACATGTTCGTGACGTTCTGGCTCGGGGCATTCGTCTCATCCGTGGCGCTGTCTTTGTTTAAGAACATCAAGCGTCAGGGCCGCCTTCTTTTGATCGCGCAGCTTTTAGGCTCGCTCGCTATCCTGCCGATGATGACTCGGATCCCACACGAGGCGTTTTTAGCCATTGTCTTCACCTGGGGCCTATCGGCCGTGGTTTCGATCGCCATGAGCCGCTCGATTGTTCAAGACGCCGCCCCGAAAGATCAGTTGGCTCGGGTGCTCTCAATCTATCAGCTTGGATTTATGGCGGGCGCACCTTTTGGCGCAGCGATTATGGGCTGGCTGGTCGACGCGTTTGGGCCGTATAAAATCGCGATCGTGCCGGCGGCCGGCATGACAATTTTGATCCTATGGATGGCTTTGCGAACACCGATATGGAATCTAAAAAACGAGGCGTACAAACCCAAATCGTAACGCCCTGGGAGGAAAATCCGTGAAAAAACTTGGCATAGGTCTCGGCGTTTTCGTGCTGCTCAGCACAGCGGTGTGGTGGATGATCGGGTCAGATTGGCGACGCCTTATCACCAGTCTTCCAACTGATGCAGAAGTTTTGTTCTGGACCGAAAGCCAGCGCGATGCCGGATTTCGGATGATGGATCGCGTCCCGATGCTCGTGGCGGCCCGCGAAATCCCGACATCCAACACGGTCAGCCTCTTAGAAGAGGGCCCGGCGCTGACACTGCCAATTGATATCGATGCCTATATGACCGAGCAGCGCCATGCCGCCCTGGTCGTCCTTCAGGACGGAAAGATCCGGCTGGAACGATATGGCTTAGGCTTCCAAAATGATGGGCGTTGGACCAGTTTCTCAGTCGCCAAGTCCTTTACCTCCACCCTGGTTGGGATCGCGGTCAAAGAAGGCGATATCGAATCTTTGAGCGACCCTGTCTCGAAATATATTTCCGGGCTCGAAAACTCCGCCTATGACGATGTCACGGTCGAACAGCTTTTGACCATGTCGTCGGGCGTGGCGTGGGACGAGACTTATACGGATCCTAACTCTGACGTCGCCAAGTTCAATCTTCATGTCGCCGAAGATGGCGGGTCGAACTTGGTCAGCTATATGGCGACCTTGCCCCGCGCTCATCCGGCGGGAGAGGTTTGGAACTATTCAACTGGCGAGACCAACCTCATCGGCGTCCTGGTCGGCGAAGCAACGGGCCGGACGCTCTCGGAATATCTCTCAGAGAAAGTATGGAAGCCGTATGGCATGCAGCAACATGCCTCATGGTTGCTCAACGATGACGGTACCGAGATTAGCGGCTGCTGTATTCAAGCGGCGACTCGTGACTTTGCCCGCTTTGGTCAATTCATCTTGGAAGGCGCGCAGATCGATGGCGAACGGCTGGTGCCAGAGGATTGGTTAGAGCGCGCCACGACGACGCGCATTGGGTATGGCGAGCCGGGTCATGGATACGGATATCAATGGTGGACTTATGATGATGGGGCTTTCGCCGCTGATGGCATTTTCGGGCAAGGCATCTTCATCGACCCAAGCCGCAATCTCGTGATCGCGACCAACAGCAATTGGACCACAGCCTTAGGCGATGTCGATGGCGAGCATGCGAAACGGGAAGACTTCTTTAAGCTTGTGACCGCTGCGATCGACGCCGAAGCTGCCAATTAGGCGCACGCCGCCGCTCTTGCGCATTCTGCATAGATGATATGGCAAAGCCGGACTTTGCTGGCTGACACCGCGCACCTAAATCGGTGGACGTCATAGGAGCGCACCATGAAACATTTCGGAGACATCGCCTTCACCGAACACGTGAAAGCCGAGCAAGAAGCGCGCGGCTCGCGCGAGATGTATGCCGGGATGACCGCGCGCCCTACTCCATCGGGCTTTAGTGATCGAGAAGCGGCCTTTATCGCCATGCGCGACAGTTTTTATATGGCGACGGTCTCAGAAGACGGTTGGCCTTATATCCAGCACCGCGGCGGCCCGCGCGGATTTCTGAAACTCTTGTCTGACACCCAAATCGGGTTCGCGGATTATCGCGGCAATCGCCAATATGTTTCGGTGGGAAATCTTGAGACCGAAAAACGTGTTTCTCTTTTCCTGATGGATTATCCCAATCGCGCCCGCCTGAAACTCCTCGGCAAGGCCCGCGTGCAAGAGGCGGATGCAAACCCGGATCTCGCCTCAGAACTCGCGGTCGAAGGCCAAGGCAAGGTCGAACGCCTCTTCACAATCGACGTGGAAGCGTTCGATTGGAACTGCCCTCAATTCATCACACCGCGCTTTACCGAAGCCGAATTATCCTCAAGCCTGACCCCTTTGGTGGAAGAGCTGCAGACGCTCCGGCAGGAGAATGCCTTCCTGAAGCAGGAACTCGGGCGCTGACGCTAAACGCAGACGACTCTAAAAAATCTCTTCACAAAGTGTTGACGCGCGGGGCCGCCGGACCTAACTGCAGCGCATCGTTAGCAGTCGAGGGGTGTGAGTGCTAATGCTCGCATCGGGCTAACGAAACAAACACAATGAACTGACGAACAAGAGGTTTGCTCATGAAGTTCCGTCCACTAGGCGACCGCGTTCTGGTCCGCCGCGTTGAAGAAGCCACCAAAACTGCTGGTGGCATCATTATTCCAGACACCGCTACTGAAAAGCCGCAAGAAGGCGAAGTCCTTGCTGTTGGCAATGGCGCGATCGGTGATGACAATGAGCGCGTTCCGCTCGACGTCAAAGCTGGCGACAAAATCCTGTTCGGCAAATGGGGTGGCACCGAGGTGAAAATCGACGGTGAAGACCTGCTGATCATGAAAGAAAGCGACATCATGGGTGTGATCGAGGGCTAAGCCTCGCCTCCCATTTTTTCCAATCATTCTATTTGAAAGGTAAGCATTATGGCTGCCAAGCACGTAAAATTCGGCGCCTCTGCGCGCGAAAAAATGCTCGCCGGTGTGGATACACTGGCTGATGCGGTAAAAGTCACGCTCGGCCCTAAAGGTCGTAACGTTGTCATCGAAAAGTCTTTCGGCGCCCCGCGCACCACGAAAGACGGTGTCACAGTCGCAAAAGAAATCGAGCTTGAAGATAAGTTCGAGAATATGGGCGCACAAATGCTGCGCGAAGTTGCGTCTAAAGCAAATGATGTTGCTGGTGACGGCACAACAACAGCGACCGTTCTCGCACAAGCCATCGTTCGCGAAGGCATGAAGCGCGTTTCTGCCGGCATGAACCCAATGGACCTCAAGCGCGGAATCGACAAAGCAGCGGCTGAAGTTGTCAAAGATCTCGCGCACCATTCGCGCAAAGTGAAAGACAATTCTGAAATCGCAATGGTTGGCTCTATCTCAGCCAATGGCGACGCTGAAATTGGCGACATGATCGCAAAAGCGATGGAAAAAGTCGGCAATGAAGGTGTGATCACCGTCGAAGAAGCCAAGTCTCTCGAGACTGAGCTCGACGTTGTTGAAGGCATGCAGTTCGATCGCGGCTACCTGTCTCCTTACTTCGTAACCAATGCTGACAAAATGACGGCTGAGCTCGATGATCCATTCATCCTGCTGCACGAAAGCAAACTGTCTTCACTGCAGCCAATGCTGCCAATCCTTGAGTCTGTTGTTCAGTCTCAGCGCCCACTTCTGATCATCGCAGAAGACGTAGACGGCGAAGCGCTGGCAACTCTGGTTGTCAACAAGCTGCGCGGTGGTCTGAAAATCGCTGCTGTGAAAGCGCCTGGTTTCGGTGATCGCCGTAAAGCCATGCTGCAGGACATCGCGATCCTGACCGGTGGCCAGGTCATCTCTGAAGATCTTGGTATCAAGCTTGAGAACGTGTCTCTCGACATGCTCGGGACTGCGAAACGCGTCAACATCACCAAAGACGACACAACTGTCGTTGACGGTGCTGGTACGAAGAAAGACATCGAGGCGCGCGTGGGTCAGATCCGCAAGCAAATCGAAGATACTTCTTCGGATTATGACCGTGAAAAGCTGCAAGAGCGCCTGGCGAAACTCGCCGGCGGTGTCGCAGTCATCAAAGTTGGCGGCGCTACTGAGATCGAAGTGAAAGAGCGTAAAGACCGCGTCGACGACGCCCTTAATGCGACCCGCGCTGCGGTTGAAGAAGGCATCCTCGCAGGCGGCGGTACAGCGCTGCTCGCAGCGGCTGGCAACATTGACGTCACTGGCGAAAATGATGACGAGCAAGCTGGCATTGATATCGTCGCAAAAGCGCTTGAAGCGCCTGTGCGTCAGATCTCTGAGAATGCCGGTGTCGAAGGTTCTGTTGTGGTCAACACAATCCGCAACGGCAAAGGCAAAGGCTACGGCTTCAATGCGCAAACTGAAGAGTATGGCAACCTGATCGAAATGGGCGTTATCGACCCAGCGAAAGTGGTTCGCTCCGCTCTGCAAAACGCAGCCTCTGTTGCTGGTCTTCTGATCACCACTGAAGCCGGTATTGCCGAAGCACCTAAGCCAGACGCACCGGCCATGCCGGGCGGTGGCGGCATGCCAGACATGGGCGGCATGGGCTTCTAGCCTGGTCGATGAAAGCGAAAAATCAGTCTGGTGGACTGATTTTGGGGCTAGATGGCTGCGACAGCGGCAGGCCCACAAAAACACAAAGGGCGGCTCATTGGGCCGCCCTTTTTCATTTTGGATTGTTGGCGCTAAGCCTGAACCGGTTTCGGATAATACTGATCCATAAACCGCGCGACATAGGCCATCAGCGTTTTGTCTTGTTTGATGAAGCGCCCTAGTGGTTTCTCAACCGGCGTAACAATGGCAGCGCGCAACATTGGCACCGCACTAAAGTCAGCGGCCGTCGCGTTCTCACCAAACAGGAAGGGCTTATCGCCGAGCACCTCACGGATTGCGATCAAGTCTCGCCGGACCCGATCAAATCGATCTTCTTTTGTGTGCAAGCCCATGCCCTGTCCTTTGACCTGCGCCAAGGCCTGTTTACGGATATGGCCGGTGATGAAGCCGCGCAGGATCTTCGGAATATCGCTGAAAAAGGCCTCGCGGACATATTCCCAATTGTCATCCTCGCCCCAGCGATCGGCGACAATCGCGAAATAAATATGTTCCTCGACCATGCGGATGAGGGCACGAGAAATTCCGCGCTCGCGTTCAGACAGGCCTTCATCAAAGTCGATATCGGCAACGGTTTCGATAAAGGCTCGGATCTGCTCGCTATCCGGCGTTTCTTGGCCATCGACCTCAATGAAAGGCAATTTGCCATTTGGGGCTTTGCGGGGATCGCCGGTTTCAATGATTTCGTGCGGAATACCGGCGGCCTGCAACATGCACATCGACTTCATGCAAAATGGGCTGGCGGTCGGCTCTTCAAAGGCGGCGGGATAGACGGTGAGTTTGATCATGGGAGGTTTGGTCCTTGCTGCTGACATTCGGCTAGCACGCCCCTCTTGTCACTTTCTGTCAGGAGTGTTTGGTAAGATCCGTCATGGCCAAAAGTGATCGCCTTCTTCAATTGATGCAGTGTCTGCGAACCTTTCCGGCGCCGGTCAAAGCGCATGCTTTGTCAAAAGAACTCGGGGTCTCATTGCGGACGATTTATCGCGACATTGACTCGCTACGGCGCTCAGGTGCCTTGATCGATGGCGAAGCTGGTTATGGCTATACATTGCAAGAAGACCCGGCGCTGCCGCCAATGATGTTCAGCCGCGATGAAATGGAAGCCTTAGTGCTCGGCCTCCGCGAAGTGGTGCAAGTGGCTGACCCGGTCCTCGCCAAAGCCGCGGAGAATGCACTATCCAAACTCAAAGCCTCTCTGCCCGAACGGATGCGGGCGGAGTTTGAGCATGCCGTGCTCTATGCCAAACGCTCTTATTGCCGACCAGAAATCACCATCGACATTGAGGCGCTTCGCAATGCAACGCGCAATGAGCAAGTGATCGAGATCGATTATTCAGATGTCGAGGAGAACCGCACTCAACGCGCCATACAACCGCTGGCAATTGTCTTTTTCGATCGATCGCTGGTCGTCCTCGCTTGGTGCGAAATGCGCGCCGCGTATCGATCATTTCGGATCGACAGGATCCTCGAAATGACGGTCACTGAGCGATCGTTCCGGCCGAGGCGGGTGTCCATGTTGCGGGAATATTTGGATCGCTTGGAGCGGTCTTTTCCGGGAGATTGATCGCCCAGCCACGCTGAGCGAAACTGTTCACTCAAAATGCGCGCTCCAGTCTCTTGCATTTGCAAGTACCGCCGCGTAACGAGAGGCCATGAGCAAAGTCTATGAAAGCGCGGCCGCTGCGCTCGAAGGTGTCCTGTTTGACGGCATGGTGATTGCCGCGGGCGGATTTGGCCTATGCGGTATTCCAGAATTGTCGATCCAAGCCCTTCGCGATGCTGGCACAAAAGATCTGACCATCTATTCCAACAATGCGGGCGTTGATGATTTCGGGCTAGGCCTGCTCCTGCAAACCAAGCAGATCTCAAAAATGTGCTCGTCTTATGTCGGCGAAAATGATCTCTTCATGCAGCAATACCTGTCTGGCGAGCTGGAACTCGAGTTCAACCCGCAAGGCACGCTGGCGGAGCGGATGCGCGCCGGTGGTGCTGGTATCCCTGGATTCTACACCAAGACGGGCGTCGGCACCGTGATTGCCGAGGGGAAAGAAGTGAAGTCCTTCCGCGGCGAGGACTATATTCTGGAAGAAGGCATCTTCGCGGATCTCGCCATCGTCAAAGCATGGAAAGCCGACACGACGGGCAATGCGATATTCCGCAAAACGGCCCGCAATTTCAACCAGCCTGCCGCGACCTGCGGCAAGGTCTGCGTCATGGAAGTTGAGGAAATTGTGGAGCCGGGAGAGCTGGATCCAGACGCGATCCACATTCCGGGCATCTATGTGCACCGATTGGTACAGGGGACTTTCGAAAAACGGATCGAACAGCGTACTGTGCGGGAGAAAGCGTAATGCCTTGGACACGCGACGATATGGCGGCGCGCGCCGCACAAGAACTCGAAGACGGTATGTATGTGAATCTAGGGATCGGCATTCCGACCCTTGTCGCCAACCATATCCCGGATGGCATGACAGTCACGCTGCAGTCAGAGAATGGCATGCTCGGAATGGGCCCATTCCCGTATGACGGCGAAGAAGATCCCGACCTGATCAATGCCGGCAAACAGACCATCACCGAACTGCCGCACACCGCCTATTTCGATAGCGCCACCAGTTTCGGCATGATCCGAGGCGGCAAAATCGCGATGGCAATCCTGGGCGCAATGGAAGTTGCTGAGAATGGCGATCTCGCCAATTGGATGATCCCAGGCAAGCTGGTTAAAGGCATGGGTGGGGCCATGGACCTGGTTGCAGGCGTTGGCCGCGTGATTGTGATCACAGACCACAATAATAAAAAAGGCGCGCCGAAATTGCTCAAAGACTGCACGCTTCCCCTAACCGGCAAAGGCGTGGTCGACCGGATCATAACAGATCTCGGCGTGTTTGACGTGGTCGAAGGCGGTCTGAAAATCATTGAACTGGCACCAGACGTGACCGAAGACATAGTCAGAGAGCGCACCGCCGCAGCGATTGTGTGATGAAAGGCTTCGGACCAGAGACGTTCGGAAAGCTCCACGCGGACACTTATGATGCGCTCCACAATCCCGGCACGACGGAAGACGCTGTTGCCCTTTTGGCTGAACTGGCCGGGCGCGGGCGTACGCTCGAACTTGCCATCGGCACTGGGCGCGTGGCGCTGCCACTCTCGCAGCAAGGGATTGAGATTTCAGGCTTTGATGCATCACCTGAAATGCTGGCCAAACTGAAAGAGAAATCGGGCGGTGACCGTATTCCGACCTATGTCGCCGATATGACGTCTTTCGACCTCGGTGAGCGGTTTGATTTCGCCTTCTTGATCTTCAACACGATCTACAATCTGACCTCGCAGGCCGACCAAGTTTCGTGTTTCAAGAGTGTCGCCAAACACTTGAACCCGCGCGGAAAATTCCTGGTCGAGACCTTCATGCCAAATCGCGAGAGGTTCGAAAATCATCAAGCGGTCCGCACCAAACATGTGAGCTACAACCATGTTTGGCTGGAGGCGGCCCAGCACGACCCCGTCACGCAAAACATTGCCTATCAACGCATTCACATCACAGCTGATGGCGTGAGCCTTTCGCCCTTACCGATGCGCTATATCTGGCCATCGGAGATGGACTTGATGGCAGAACTGGCAGGCATGGAACTGGTTGACCGCTGGGGCAGCTGGCAACGCGCGCCGTTCACCAAGGATAGCAATATGCATGTGTCGCTCTATCAATTGAAATAGGCCGGCGCGCCGAACAACACCCCACCAGGTTTTCCCCACGGCACGGATTGAACCGCCTCTGGAACAAGCTATCCCTCGCCTAGATAAAAGCAGGGAGCCCGTCATGCCGAAAGGTGCAATGCCCGTTTTAGTTGGCGTCGGCCAAGTCACAGATCATTGGGATGGCACAGCTGGGCCAGAAGGGGCGCCATCACCGAAAAGCCTTTGCGTTGAGGCCAGCAAGCTCGCTTTGAACGATGCTGGAATTTCTGCAAACGAAATTGATACGATCGCTGTGGTGCGCATCTTTGAAGATAGCGTCCCCGGCGACCGACACCCGCATGGCCACAATTCCAACCTGCCCGGGACAATTGCGCGAGACATTGGCGCGACACCGTCCCGGGCAATTTATGCCGCGGTTGGCGGACAGAGCCCGCAACAGCTCGCCAATGAAATGGCCGCCCGCATTCATGCCGGCGAATTTGAGTGCGCCTTGGTGACAGGATCAGAGGCCAACAAAGCCTCCAAAGTTGCGCGCAAACACGGCGTTGAGATTGATTGGGCAGACAGCGCTGATCTCGAGGTCGAAGATCGCGGCATGGGCGAGATGCTGCTGTCGCGCCCCGAGATCAAACACGGGATTGTCGCACCCGCCTATTTCTATGCTCTGTTCGAAAACGCCATGGCGGCACGCGATGGCCAGACTCGATCGGGGCGACGCGCTGAGATGTCAGACCTATTCGCAAAGTTTGCTGCGGTCGCCGCGAGCAATCCGCACGCGCAATTCGACACGAGCCGCTTTGATGCAGACTTTCTCGCAACGCCGAGCAAAGCCAATTATCCGTTCGCTGATCCCTTCCTCAAATGGCACATTGCCCAGGATGCGGTGAACCAGAGCGGCGCCTTTATCATCATGTCAGAGGACAAAGCGGAGGCTCTCGGCATCGCGGCAGACAAACGCGTCTATCTCCACGGTAGCGGCGAAGCGTCTGATGATTATATCTCCGAACGCCCCGTCCTGGATGGGTCTTGGGCGATGGAAACCGCGATCCATCGGGCGCTGGCACAGGCCGGCACAAGCCCAGAATCAATCGGCGCGTTTGATCTCTATTCGTGTTTTCCATGCGCGGTGTTCAGTTCCATGGCTGTGCTCGGCATTGATCATAAGACAGAGAGCCGCCCGCTTACACTGACCGGCGGATTGCCCTTCTTTGGCGGTCCGGGAAATAATTATTCGATGCATGGGATCGTCAGCATGACAGACTGGCTGCGGGCGCATCCTGGTCAATCAGGGCTGGTCCTCGCGAATGGCGGCTGGATGACCAAAGAAGCGGTCGGCGTCTGGTCAACCACGCGCCCAGACACGTTCACGCCCGTGGAGCCGATGGCAAAACCCAGCGAAAAAACCGCATTGGTGGATACCGCCCCTGAAGGCCTGATCGAAACTTACACCGTCACCTATGGCAAGGACGGCCCGATGAGCGGGATCATCTTCGCGCGGACAGAAAGCGGCGAGCGATTCATCGCGGTCGCCGCGCCAGAAGCCATGCCGCGACTGCTCGAAGAAGAAAGCCCGGTTGGCCTGAAAGTCAGCGCCACGCTTGCCGATGAGCGGAACACATTCGTGTTTGCGTAGGCGGAAAGGTCAAAACGCGACCGTATAGCAAAGCTATTCTGCATAGCGGGCGCCCGATCTAGGGACTGGAAACCTCAGTTTATTCTCGCTAGACGACGAGAATGACAGCGCTAGACACTCCCGCCCCGACAGTAGAAAATGCCAAAGCCGCTTTGCGTCAGCACGCAGAACGGATCGCGATCGACCCGCGAACCAATTCTGTTTTTGCTTATGCGCAAGACTTGTTTCGCGGACTAGAGACCGACCAACTGACGCTCGCAGATTTAAGCCAGACGAGCCAATCGGTCTTTGGCGATCTAATCCTCGCTCGCGCTGATCGGTTTCGAAAGCAGCACGACAATGGCGCGGATCTTCAAGCCAGGCTGCAAGGCTTAGCCGATAGCGGCTGGGATGAGTTTAAATCGGTGCTGGAAACGCCTTTAGGCGGGGTTGTCTTCACCGCCCACCCAACTTTTGCTCTCTCCCCAAGCGTCCGCGCGAAATTTGCAGCGCATGTCTCAACCAATACCGCTGCCAGCGCCCAAGCCTTGCGGGAAGCTGTTCAGGAAGATGGACGCGCCTGGTCAAAATCAATTTCGCTTTTAGGGGAGCACGAGGAAGCCCAAGCCACGATCACCAACGCTCAAAGCGCGCTCTCTGCCTATGCGAAACGCGTTTATGATGTCGCTCGGCAAGCCTTTCCCGACAAATGGCGCACGCTGAGGCTTAGCGTTCCGACGCTCGCCAGCTGGGTTGGTTATGATTTGGACGGCCGCACCGATATCCATTGGTCACAATCCTTTGCGCTCCGGCTGCAAGAAAAAGCGGTGCAGCTCAGCCGTTATGTCAACGACCTGCGCGAACTCGCAGAAACAGCGACTGGCGAGACCCAAACCGAACTGACGGCACTTAGCGAAAAGCTTGAAGCCGCAGCGACTTTGACCGAGGCGGAAGCGGAAATTTTTGGCGAAGATCTGACCCAACCTGACAATTTGGTTCGCGCCGCTAATGAGCTGACAAAAGCCCAACCGGACCGACTGATCAGCGCGCAACCGATCATCGCCGCGCTGACCGATCTCGCGGCGAATGAAGCAGACGAAGCATTGGCGCGAGACCTCTTAGCGCTGGCAACCAAAGTCGACGCGCTCAAGCTTGGGACAGCCCGCATCCATCTACGACTCAATGCCGAGCAAATCCGAACCGTCATCAGCCGCGATCTTAGCTTGGAAACGGAAAACCGGGACCTTGGCCGCAGCGCCCTTAAAAAGCTCTCCGACTTCGCCTCCGTCGAGCAGCCGCTAAATGTAAACTTCGCCGATCTGTTCCTCGAGCAATCCACCGCGCGACGCCAGTTCATGATGTGTGCGCAATTGCTGAAACATATCGATTCAGATTCCACTATTCGCTTCCTTATCGCGGAGAGTGAAAACCCCGCGACGGTTATGGGCGCGCTCTATCTGGCGCGGCAATATGGCGTGGATCATCAGCTGGATATCTCGCCCCTATTTGAGACGCCAGAAGCGCTCGAAACCGGTGGCCGCTTCATCGAGCAGCTACTCGAAGAGCCTGAATATATGAAATATCTCAATCGGCGGGGCTATCTCAGCGTTCAGCTCGGCTTTTCTGATGCCGGGCGTTTCATCGGCCAAGTATCGGCCGATATGGCGATTGAGCGGATCCACAATCTGATCAGCCGCGCCGTGGCAAAAGCCGATGCTGGCCTGTCGCTGCTCATCTTTAACACGCATGGCGAGTCCATGGGGCGCGGCGCTTGGCCTGGCAGCTTTGATCAACGCTTCGATCACTTGCTGAGCCATTGGACCCGCGAGCAATCTCGTGCCCGCGGCGTTCCGATCCGCCATGAAGTCAGCTTTCAAGGCGGCGACGGATACCTTCATTTCGCCAATGATGATCTGGCTGCCGCGACCTATAATGCGTTTGCCGATCATCTTCTTTCCGAACCAAATGACACATCGGACGACCCGTTCTATCAGCGCACAGATTTAGTTTGGGATTTCTATCGCGCGCTTCGACGCTGGCACGAACGCCTGTTTGCCAATCCAAATTATGGCCACCTGCTGAATGATTTTGCGACCAATTTTTTGGTCAAAGCCGGATCACGTCAGCGGCGACGCACCACCGGACCCGCCGGGCCAAGATCGCTGCGGGCTATCTCTCACAATGCGACGCTCCAGCAATTGGGCGTACCGGTAAACACAGCCGCCGGCATTGGCTCAGCCCTTCGCCGCGAGCAAGATCAAGTGAACGATCTGATCAAAGAATCGCCGCGGATGCGCGGACTGATGAAACTGGCCTCGATGGCCCGGTCCGCCACCAGCGTTCCGGTGCTGCGCGCCTATGCCAGCGTCTATGACCCGACCTATTGGGTGGCGCTGTCCAAATTTGCGGACACACCAGATCAAGCGCTGGCCTATCGGCGGATCTATTATCTCCTGCAATCGAGCCAGACCAATAATTCGATCGAACTCATCGCCAATACGTTCAGCATCGATTTCAGCAAATTCGATCCAATGCTCTCCAACATGGAGCAAGCGCCAAGCTCGGAAGAGCGCCGTGAATCGCGACTCGCAGTCCACGTGCTGCACGCCATTCGTCAGGCTCTAATGATGAAAGCCCTCTCGCTTGCTGGCCAATTGCCAACGGTGTCTCGGCGCCATGAATCTTCCGTGGTCGACATCATGAATTTGATCCAAACCATGCAAATCGGCGACGCCGTAGCTCTGCTTTGCGAAATCTTCCCAGCCTCCCGCGAAGAAGAGGTTACGCTCGCCGATCTGAATGAGCCCGGACACATGACTGGCAACCCGGCGAACGGCTACGACCAACTCCACGCCGACGTGATTAAACCACTCGAAGAAATCGACCGGATGATGCACCAAATCACACTGGCAATTTGCCAAGCCTATGGCGCATACGGATAGGCTAAAAAACCACTTGCCTGTCGCAGCGAGAAGCTCTTGAAATCCGAACAAAATTGATCGGAGAAAAACATGAGTGAAGCGGCACAGCGATCCGGCCCTTTGGCGGGTGTGAAAATAATCGACATGTCCTCGGTCGTGTTAGGTCCTTTTGCGACCCTGATTTTTGGGGATCTCGGCGCCGACGTCATCAAGATTGAAGCCGGTCAAAAAGGCAAAGCGGGCGATATGATGCGCTATGCCGGTGCCTCGCCAACTGGCGATCTCGGGCCGATCTATACCAGCCTCAACCGCAACAAAAAATCGGTCCAACTCGACGCCAAAGAGCCTGACGGCAAAGCGGCGATTATGGCGATGCTGAAAGATGCCGATGTGTTCTTCCACAATGTCCGTCTGGCTGGCATGGGCCGTCTCGGTTTGGACTATGAAAGCGTCAAAGCGATCAATCCTGGGATTGTGTACGTCCACTGCGCGGGCTTTGGCGCTGGCGGTCCTTATGAAAAACGTCAGGCCTATGATGACCTGATCCAAGGCGCTTCGGGCTTTGCCTCACTCAATGCGATGCGGTCAGGCGCCGACCCGGAATACGCCCCAAGCTTGGTCGCTGACAAAACCGTGGGTCTGTTCGCCACATATGCGACGCTGGCAGCCCTGTTCCACAAGCAAAAGACCGGCGAAGGACAATTTGTTTCGGTTCCAATGCTGGAAAGCTTCACCTTCTTCAACATGGTCGAAAACCTGTATGGCGAGACCTTCCTGCCGGGGAATGGCAAGCTCGCCTATACGCGCTCGATCAATGCCAATCGCAAGCCATACAAGACCAAAGATGGCTATATCGGCCTGGTGCCTTATTCCGATAAACAGTGGGAACAGTTCTTCGAGTTGGGCGGCAAGAATGGCGTTTTCGAAGACCCGCGTTTCTCAACCTATTCCGCGCGGACCGAAAACATCACCGACCTCTATGCGATTATCGGCGAGGTCGCTTTGCTCAAGACCACGGATGACTGGCTCACATTGCTTGACGAAGCCAATATTCCCGCCATGCGCTACAATGAAATGGGCGATGTCTTGACCGATGAACACCTCAACGCCGTCGGGTTCTTCGAAACGCGCGAGCATCCGGATGCTGGCGCTTATCGCAGCATGAAACACCCAGTTGAATTCAGCGCCACGCCGGCCGATGTCGCCCTTGATCCGCCGCGCCTCGGCGCCGATACGGAGACGGTGCTGGCGAGCCTCGGCTTGTAAACACCGGGGCCCGCCAAGCTTTCAGTCATTGCAGAGCTTCTGCGTCTTCAACTCTTTTTTAGAGAGCTGATGTTTCGCGATGATCCGCCAGCGCGGGACGGGCTCGGCGGAGGCTGCCGACAAGGCCGCAACCAATTCCCGGCCTTGCAAACGGCGACCGAACCGATCTTCCGGCGGATAATCAGTATCGATCTGAAACCAACAACCTTTGAGCTTTAACAATATCCGCGTGTCGGTCAGACAGCGCAAATTGTGAACATACTCGCCCCGGGACCGGCGCTTGCGATCATCGCGTAATTTGTCACGATAATGGGGCACACCGAGCTTGCGGCACAGCTTGTCGGTTCGTTTGATCAAACCATCCTTTGGATCAATATAGAGCTTCGCCCACCACTGATCTGGCGGCATTGGGCGCCCCCAATGATTGCTCGCCATCAGGCTACCATCCCGCGCCACAGTCACTTTGACTAAGATGAAATCCGTCAAGTGATCGCGGACGTGCTGCTTGACCGTGCTGCCTGTGTCGAGATGCTCGCTGATTTCGCTATAAACTTTGTCCCAGGGCCGACCGACCTGCTTGTTGAGATAGCGCTTTAGCGGCGACAGATTCTCATTCAAACATTTGGTCCAGCCTTCGCTTTCGAGCACCATCCGATGCCCGGTTGCGTGTTTCCGGTCTGGAACTTTGTCATAACGCAGCTTGGATCGGGCAGCATGGCGACTGCCCCATCGTGGGCGCTCAACAATAACTTTAAACATGTCCTCACGCATGAAGACCTCCTGCCAGCCTTTCCGGCTGAATTGAAATGAATGGAGCGCTAATAAACGCGCGCAATGAGTCGCCATGGCGACCCGATTGAAAATTGCCCATTGGAAAGGGTCCTGAATCTAAGAGAAAGAAACGGGGTTACGATTTGCGATTACTGTCTGCATGTACCCCTCCTCATCTTGATCAGGTTGGCAGAGCGTGCGGCCTTAAGCGCCAAATCTGGCAAAGGCAAGGCAATCCTAGGTGAAACCCTTACTTTTCTGTCCGCCTCGCTTCTGGCATAAGCCGCAGCCATGTCAGATATCCGCGTCACCGCCTTGTATAAATTCGTCCGTTTCGATGATCCCGAAACGCTGCGGGAGCCTTTGTTTGAGCGTCTCTCGGCGCTCGGCATTAAAGGCACGATCCTGCTGGCAACCGAGGGCGTCAACGGCACGATTGCTGGGACAGACGAGGCGATGGATGACGCTTTGGCGGCGATCCGTGCTTTGCCGGGGTGCGAGGCACTTGAGTGGAAAGACAGCCATGCCGAGGCCATGCCTTTCTTGCGTTTAAAAGTGCGCTTGAAAAATGAAATCGTGACCATGGGCGTGCCCGGGACCGACCCAACCTGTTTGGTCGGCTCATATGTCAAACCGCAAGACTGGAACGCGCTGATCACGGATCCCGACACGGTCGTGATCGATACGCGCAATGATTACGAGGTTGCACTCGGCACGTTTCAAGGCGCGATCGACCCAGAGACCGAGACCTTCCGGCAGTTCCCGGACTGGTTTGAGAATTTTCGTGCAGAGCTCGCGAAACAGGGCCGCACGCCCAAAATTGCGATGTTTTGCACCGGCGGTATTCGCTGCGAAAAATCGACCTCTTATGTTAAATCGCTCGGCATCGATGACGTCTTCCACTTGCAAGGCGGCATTCTCAAATATCTGGAAACCGTGCCGCGCGAAGACAGCCTTTGGGAAGGCGAGTGCTTTGTGTTTGATGATCGCGTGAGCGTCGGGCACGGGCTCGAAGTCGGCGACTATCAGCTGTGTCATGCTTGTCGCCACCCGGTCAGCGCTGACGACCGCCAACACGCCCATTTCGAAGAGGGCGTCTCTTGCCCGCGCTGTTTTGGCACGTTCACGGACGAGAAAATGTCCGCCTTGCGCGAACGCCAAAAACAAGTCCGCCTCGCCAAAGCCCGTGGCGAGACCCATATTGGCGACGATGTTGTTATGACGCCTAGAAAGAAAGCCCCTGCGTGAGCGCCAATCGGCCCATTCTCTACTCGTTTCGACGCTGCCCTTATGCGATGCGGGCGCGCATGGCGATTGCGGCGGCTGGTATAGAATGCCGCCTGCGCGAAGTTGTGTTGCGCGATAAGCCATCCGAAATGTTGGAAGCGTCGCCGAAAGGCACCGTGCCCGTCATCGTGGAGATGGATGGATCGGTGATCGAAGAGAGTTTAGACGTCATGGCCTGGGCACTCTCGCAAAATGATGCTGAAAATTGGCTCTCCCCGGAGCAAGGCGATCGCGCGGAGATGGACCGCCTGATTGCCGAATGTGATGGGCCGTTTAAACGCGCACTTGATCGCTACAAATATCCAAACCGCTATGAGGACGAAGGTGCGAATCGCGACGAACAACGCGCGCTCGGCCTGGCTTTTCTCGAAAAGCTAGACGCTCAACTGACCTCGCAAGCCTATCTGTTTGGTGATCGCGTGAGCTATGCCGATATCGCCATCTTCCCCTTCATTCGCCAGTTCGCCAATACCGATCGCAATTGGTTCGATGAGTTAGACTTGCCGCATCTTCAGACTTGGCTGGAGGCGCATCTAAACAGTACGCGATTTAAGCAGATCATGCCCAAATATGCGCAATGGAAAACTGGTGACGACGAGCCGGTTTTTCCGGCCCGCCCTTAAGTCGCACGATTGCCCGCCTCGTCATTCAATCGATCTCGCAAAATAAAACAACGCGCCAAACCGTTCGATTGGCGCGTTGTTAATATTAGGAGTTTTGGCGAGAATTAGCTCGCTTCTGCTTCCGGCTCTTCGCTTGGACCGCCGCCTTCGTTCAGCATGACATCTGATAAGAGGCCAGAGCGTTTGCGGACTTCAAGCTCGATCTCATCAGCGATGTCTGGATTGTCTTTCAGGAATTGGCGGGTCTTTTCACGGCCCTGACCGATCCGCTCTGGGCCATAAGAATACCAAGACCCAGACTTTTCGATGACTTCACATTTGACCCCGAGATCAATGATTTCACCGGTTTTCGAAATGCCTTCGCCATAGATGATGTCAAACTCAACCTGCCGGAAAGGTGGGGCGACTTTGTTCTTCACCACTTTTACGCGGGTCTGGTTACCAATCACTTCGTCTTTATCTTTCAGCGCGCCAATGCGGCGAATGTCGAGACGAACAGACGAATAAAATTTCAGTGCATTGCCGCCGGTCGTGGTTTCCGGGCTGCCAAACATGACGCCAATCTTCATCCGGATTTGGTTGATAAAGATCACCATACAATTGGATTTAGAAATCGAGCCGGTCAGCTTACGCAAAGCTTGGCTCATTAGACGGGCTTGCAGGCCCGGCAGGCTGTCCCCCATCTCGCCTTCAATCTCTGCGCGCGGGGTCAGCGCCGCAACAGAGTCGATGATCAGAACATCAATCGCGCCAGAGCGGACCAATGTGTCGGCAATCTCAAGCGCTTGTTCGCCAGTGTCTGGCTGTGACACCAGCAAATCATCAAGGTCTACGCCAAGCTTACCCGCATAGACCGGGTCGAGCGCATGTTCCGCATCGACAAAGGCACAAACCCCACCATTTTTCTGGGCCTCGGCTGCAATGTGCAGCGACAAGGTCGTCTTACCTGAACTTTCTGGACCATAAATTTCGATCACACGTCCTTTAGGTAACCCACCAATGCCGAGCGCGATGTCGAGGCCAAGCGATCCGGTTGGGATCGCCTCAATATCCATGGCCTTTTGTTCGCCAAGGCGCATCACCGAGCCTTTACCAAAAGCACGGTCAATGTTGGCTAGTGCTGTTTCGAGAGCTTTCTGCTTATCCACGCCGGATTCCTTATCCACAAGTTGCAGGTTGGGTTTGGACATGAGTCGTTCCTTTTCGTCTATAACATACTCGGCGAAGAATGGCCCCGAGCCCGCCAGCTGACATCCATGTACCACATTTGTTCACGAGAACAAAGCAAAAACTTCTTGCGGATTTGTAGACTTCCTTTTGCCGCCAAGGTCAGGCATATTAGGCACCATGTTGAAAAAGACTGACCGACAGCCCGGCGAGGCCAAGATTCGTTATCTCGATGCAGACCTGGAACTGCTAAGTCCTGGGGATTACGTGATCTGCGCCGTGACAGGCCGCAAAATTCCGCTCGCGGCTTTGCGATACTGGAGCGTGGACCGCCAAGAGGCCTATATCGATGCTGCCGCCGCAGCGACGCGAATGGCAGAGCCAGAATAAATGCTGCTACGCGACTGGCTGCTCATCGGCCTGACCTGGTTTGGCCTGCCCGCCCCTGCAACCGCAAACGAAGCCGTCATCACTTGCGCCGGCCAGGCCGTGCAGGGTGGCTTGCTCATCTGCGAGGCACCGGCGGGGAGCACATTGGTGGTTTCCGGATCAAAAGGGGAAGCGCTGCGCGACGTCCCCGTCGCCGAAGACGGGCTCGCGACCATCGGCTTACGCCGCACCGAAGCTTTAGAATTCTTGATCACCGATAAAGACGGCTGGGCGGAGCCAATCACCCTGTCGCTTTCAGAGCGCGATGATCCGTTCCGGACAATTACTGGGCTCGATTGCGATAAAGTTGATGCGCGCACCGAAGAACAAAAAGCCCATGCCGGGCGCAGCTGGGTCAAAAAGCAGGATGCGTTTAAGACCTTTCATGACGGCCAAGGTGCTCGCAATGGCTTTATCCGGCCATCAACCGGTCCGGCCTCATCGCCTTTTGGCCCTGCGCGCAAATATATCGGCGTCGGCAAAGACGGAGAGCCGTGCGAGCGCACGTCGGTGCATCGCGGCTATGATATCGCCATCCCAGTCGGCACAGAAATCGTCGCTCCCGCCGCAGGCACGGTGACGCTCGGCGATCCAGATCTTTATTATGAGGGCGGCACTGTGTTTCTCGATCATGGCGATGGTCTGATCTCGGTCTTCCTGCATATGTCCGAAGTAGATGTCTCGGCAGGCGATGTGGTCTCAGCTGGTGAGCGGCTTGGCGCCAGTGGCAATACCGGCCGCACCACCGGACCGCATTTGCATTGGGCGGTCAAATGGCGAAACTCAACAAGCGAAGATCGCGGCAAAGACTTCTATATCGATCCGGCTTTACTCCTAGAGCTCGATCCGGTTGATGCAGGCTAAGGCTTTAGCAGCGTCGCACCGACGGTTGTTCCGCTCTCAAGTGCCGTATGCGCTTTTGCGACATCGCTGAGTGGGAAAGTCTGGCCAATATGGGCTTTGATCGTGCCAGAGCGCAGCGCGCCGAATAGGGCCGCCGCCCCGCGACGCATACTTTCAGCATCGCCAATAAAATGAAACAGTCCCGGCCGGGTAAGTACCAAGGAGCCTTTGCCGCCCAAAGTGGTCGGCGCGACAGGATCGGCGGGGCCTGAGGCGTTGCCATAGCTGACCCACCAACCGCGCGGCTTGAGGCTATCGATTGATGCCTCAGCTGAGGTTTTCCCAACGCTGTCATAAGACACATCGACGCCTGCTCCGCCGGTAAGCCCGCGGACTTCGGCTGCAACGTCTCCAGATGAGAACACGACATCTTGCGCGCCAAGCTCTTTTGCGCGGGCCGCCTTTGCCTCACTTGAGGTGACCGCAATCACGCGAACGCCCATCGCCGTCGCCCATGGCACGAGCAAGGATCCAACGCCGCCAACCGGTGCCCAAACCAAGGCTGTTTCACCAGGCGAAGCCCGGCGAACTTCAAACAAGAGCATCCACGCGGTCAGGCCTTTGAGCAGCACCGCCGCGGCCTCTTCTTCACTGACCCCATCTGGCAGTTTCACCATCGTCGCTGCAGATCCGGTATAGTGGGTCGCATAAGTGCCAGCGCCGAGATAGGCGACGCGGTCGCCAACAGCCACATTGGTCACACCTTCGCCAATTTCCTCAACAATGCCCGCGCCTTCTGAGCCTGGCACGAACGGGAGCTTCACCGGGTAGAGACCGGTGCGGTGATACGTGTCGATAAAATTGAGGCCGGACGCCGTTTGGCGCACCATGGCTTGACCAGGCCCGGGCGCTCTTGGGGCGCGAGCCTGTTGTTTTAGGACCTCCACGCCGCCCGTTTCGGTCATCTCGATCACATATGGCTCAGTCATGGCGCACCTTCTTAGAATCATTGTTACCTTGCTGGATGATAGACATAGACTTGATCTGCGGCGTAGACGAGGCCGGACGTGGCCCCTGGGCTGGGCCAGTGACCGCGGCCGCCGTAATTCTTGATCCAAGTGCTCCAATTTTTGGGCTGACCGATTCTAAGAAAATCAGCGAAAAGAAGCGCTTTGCCTTAGAGCCTGAGATTAAAGCGAAAGCCGCCCATTGGTGTGTGGCCCACGCGAGCCCAGATGAGATCGATACACTCAACATTCGTGAGGCGACATTTCTGGCGATGCAACGAGCGATCGATGGGCTCGGCAAAACGCCGTCTCATATCCTGATTGACGGCAACGCCCTACCCCAAAATCTACCCGCGACCGCCGAGGCGATAATAAAAGGCGACCTCAAAGAGCCAGCCATTTCCGCAGCCTCGATTCTTGCGAAAACTGAACGCGATCGCCTCATGGCGGCATATGACCAAGACTTTCCTGCTTATGGATTTTCTGGTCACAAAGGTTATGGCACGGTCGCGCATGCGGATGCACTGCAGCGCCTAGGCCCCTGCCCGATACATCGCACCAGTTTTGCGCCGGTCAGACGCGCAATGCTTAGCGAAACCTTAACCAATTAGGCGTTTTTATTAACCATTATTGGTTGGAGATGGTCCATGATCCCTTATGGTTGGCATGTTTGGCGCGGTGAAACGAGCCGGCGGTATCGCTTTAAGATCACCAAATCGATTAGCGCATTGCCGGATGCGGGCGGGATCTATGTCATGGTCCGCCGCACGGCCTTTTTCTTCCTAAAGCCGATCTACATTGGCAAAGCCTCCAATCTGCAAGGCCGCCTGGACGGCCATGAGCGTTGGGAAGAGGCCCGCAAGAAAGGCGCTTCGGAGCGCCATTATTTGTGCATCCGGTCTGAGAATAAACGGCAGAAGATCGAAGAAGACTTGATCCGGCGCTATAAGCCAAAGCTCAATAATATGCTGAAACCGCGCGGCACTGAAGATGCGCCAAACCATGCCAGCCTGCGCAATGGCTGGATGAGCGCAAAAGAATATTACGGCCTCAATGATAAAAAGAAGCCATCCGCCGAGGTAAAATCTGTTTCCGAAGCCCAATCAGATAAGCGCCAAATGAGCGCGCGGGAATATTACGGAAACGCTGGCAAAGCCGCCTAGCCCCCAGGATTTGCGCTGTAACCCACTTGAGCCGCGAGGGCGCCTCGTGGCATAGGCGGCAACATGCCTGACACCGCTTCTCTTTCCACCGTGCCGCCAATTCTTGCGGATGTCCCCAAGAGCGTGAGCTTCAAGAAGCTCCGCAAGCGGCTGACCCGCAATGCTTTGCAAGTCATCGATACGTATGGGTTGATTGATCGCCAATCTGAAAAGCGTCCCAAATGGCTTGTGTGCCTGTCAGGCGGCAAGGACAGTTATGGGCTGCTCACCGTTTTGCTCGATCTGCAATGGCAAGGCGCGCTGCCGGTGGATCTGCTCGCCTGCAATTTGGATCAAGGCCAACCGGGTTTTCCCAAACATGTGCTACCGGAATGGCTTGATAAGGTGGGCGTCGATTATCGCATCGAAACAGAAGACACGTATTCGATCGTGACCGATAAGATCTCCGAAGACCGCACTTTTTGCGCCCTGTGTTCGCGGCTGCGGCGCGGGATTCTGTATCGGATCGCGCGTGAGGAAGGCTGCGATGCGATCATTCTCGGCCATCACCGTGATGACGCGCTCGAAACTTTCATGATGAATTTGGTGCATGGCGGCCGTCTTGCCGCGATGCCGCCCAAACTGCTCAATGATGAAGGGGACGTGATGGTGCTCAGACCGCTCATCACTTCCTCAGAGGCAGATTTGGAGAAATTCTCTCAAGCGATGAGGTTCCCCATCATCCCCTGCAATCTTTGCGGGTCTCAAGACGGCTTGCAGCGTGTGGCGATGAAACAGATGCTGGACGATTGGGAGACGCGAAAGCCTGGTGTCCGGCAAGTGATGGCGCATGCGCTGGCCACCGTTCGGCCAAGCCATTTACACGATCCAAGGGTGTTTAATTTTGCGGCACTTGCCCCTGGTGACGCTGGCGAACGCGATGACGGCGTGCCGTTCTAAGCCACAGAATTCCAGTTTAAGCCTTGAAAACTAAGAAAAAAGGCCCGGCGCTCTAAGCAGCCAGGCCTTGAAAGTTTGGTTCCGTCTGGGGGAGGAAACGCCCAATCGGAGGAATGATTGGGTCTGTGTCCGGAACCTCAACACGAGGACTATATGGGATGGTTGGTTGAAAATGCAACATGCTTGTCTGCATCATCGATATGCATTTTTGCATATATTACCAAAAAGTCACAATCATTGACGCAGAGGTGAAGATCTAAACGCCTCAACTTGGCTAGTTAGGAAGTCTCGGAACGCCCCAATACGTTTCGATCTCTTGAGATCACTTGGATAGATAAAATAAAGATCAAAACTCGGACCGGTAAAGTCCTCAAGCACGCGGACCAAACGGGGCACAGCGCTGACCATATAATCCGGCAGGTCCGCAATCCCGAGGCCCGCCTCAACGGCGCGCAGCATGGCCGGAACATTATTCACTGTCAGCGCCGCTTTGCGCGGGCCTGCATCATCACGTCCGACCCGTTCAGCAAAACTCATCGCCGTGAGCGGGCTGTCGATTGCGCCATAAGCAATAATCCGGTGATTATCGAGATCTTGTGGCGTCCGCGGCATGCCATGCGCTTTGATATATTCTGGCGAAGCATAAAGATTGGTCGCCACGGTTGCGAGTTTTCTCTGGATCAGATCCGCTTTGTCGGCGGCCCATAGTCGGATCGCGCATTCCGCTTCGAGCTTGAGCAGGTCATAGCTTTCGCGATCGTCCAAACGTAAGTCCACTCGCATTTCCGGGTTCTGGCTTACAAATTCGCCGAGACGCGGCACCAACCAAGTCGATCCGAATGCTACTGGCGCCGTGACGATCAGCTCGCCTTGCGCAACATCTTGTTGATCTCGCAATGCCGCGCTTGCTCCTTGTGCAGCAGTGGCCATGTCGACAGTCGAGCGATGGAGTGTGTGACCCGCATCGGTGAGCACCAATCCGCGCGCATGACGCTGAAACAAGGACACGCCAAGATGCTCTTCTAAAGCCGCGATTTGGCGCGAGACTGCGGACTGAGAAATCCCCAATCGCTCACCCGCGGCGGTCAAGCTGCCTGCCTCTGCGGCGGCATGAAAGGATTTCAGTTTGTCCCAATCCATAAGGGCGTCCTCTCACATCAGGGATAATCTGCGCAAGCATATTCCGCCGCGAAAACCTCAAAACGGGCCGTTTGACCGGAAATATTACTGACTCGCCCAAAGAATACGAGCCACCCAATCGATTTGATTGGTTTCCAGCGATGAAATTGGTTCACGACCCACAAGCGGTCGAAGTTCAAGCTTTTGAGTGGTTTGCCGAGCGATTGCTCCTAAATGGAGGGACCGATCTGTTGTTTTCACGATCACCCGATCATGACGCCGCAACTCGGTGCGCCGAGATGCGATGATCCGGTCACCCGCGCGAAAGGCTGGCTCAAACCCAGTTCCGACAATCTCCAAAGCGAAACAGCTCTCATCAAATTCTGAACTGGGGAACTCAGCCTGATCCCAGCGCGATGAGGTTGGAATACCCGTTTCGCTGAACAGATCGTCTCCACTTGCATCAGGAAACTCAATTACGGGCATCGTGAGGCTCGAATGCCCCGAGACCAAGACAGCAAACTCGACATAATCCACGCCAGTAGCCATAAGCGCGCGCGCGATGCTTTCTGTCGAAGGCCATCGCGGCCTGCCCTCTTTCGAGATGCGTTTTGATTTGTTAAAGGCGGTTGCGTCGAGCCCCGCGAGCTTTGCAAGCCCAGACGGCGACAGGCCGTTCCGCGTTGCAATTGTGTCTAATGCGCGCCATACGTCCCCGTTCTGCATGACAAAAAGTCCCGGCACCTAGTAATTTTCAAGAAAATTTTCCTAACATAGGAATAATATCTTATCAACCTGAGCTGGTGCAGCTTGATTTTCTCAACAAAACAGAGTGAAGACGGCGCTATGGTGATGTTACAGCGAACCCGCGTCTATAAAATCTTAAGCGCTGCTGATTGGCAGGTCGCTGAACAGCTCGGACACACTCAAACTGCGCTCGATGAGGGCGACGGATATGTTCACCTATCCAGTCGCGCTCAAGTCGCCGAAACGCTCGCGCTGCACTACTTCAAGCAAACCGAAGTCCGCCTCCTCGAATATATTGCCGAAGAGATGAACGGACCGATCCGATGGGAAGAAAGCCGCGGGGGACAATTGTTCCCACACCTGTACGCTGCCTTGCGGATTGATGGCGCCAAGCGTATCTGGACATTAGATCTGGATACTGAAGGCGTGCCGAAACTGCCCCAAGACATAGACATATGAGCCTACCTGACCTCGCCCTTCCTTTCGTCAAGAAACTCCCTCCGGAAGCGGCACATACGGCGACCATTAAAGGTCTAAAGCTCGGCATTGGTCTGCCAAATATCGCGCCATCACATTGGAACACGCCAATCAAGCTGCCGAGATCTGGGCTGCAGCTTTGGAATCCCATCGGTCTCGCGGCGGGGTTTGACAAGAATGCTGAGGTTCACACGCCTATGGCGCGGTTTGGCTTTGGGTTTCTCGAATGCGGCACCGTCACCCCGCGCCCGCAACCCGGCAACCCGAAACCGCGCTTGTATCGGTTGATCGAAGATCAGGGTGTGATCAATCGAATGGGCTTCAACAATCATGGGCTCGACTATTTTGTTCGGCGTCTGCGCCGCGCCCCGCCCTCGGTTACCTGTCCAGTTGGCGCAAATGTTGGAGCGAATAAATCGAGCCAGGACTTCATCGCCGATTATGTGGCCGGGATCGCGGCGGTCTACCCAGTTTGCAATTATATGACCATCAATATTTCGAGCCCCAACACGCCAGGCTTGCGCGGTTTGCAGGATAAGTCGGCGCTGTCTGAATTGTTGGAGCGGTGCGGCACCGCCCAGTCCGCGGCTCAGAAAAAGTTCGAAACGGACATTGGCGAAGATCAGGACGGCTGGAAACCCGTCTTTCTGAAAGTCGCGCCGGACCTACAGACCAGCGAAATCGAAGACATCATCGACACGGTCAGAAGCGCCGGGGCTTGGTTGTCTGGACTGATCATTTCGAACACCACGCTCGATCGGCCGGAAACTCTCAAAAGCGCGGACAAATCCCAACCCGGCGGCCTTTCGGGGGCGCCCTTGATGGAAAAATCAACGCGGGTCCTGAAAGAGTTTGCCTCTGAACTGATGGGCGAATTTGACCTGATTGGATGCGGCGGGGTCACATCTGGCGCTGACGCCTATCGAAAGATCAGAGCGGGCGCCCATGCGGTGCAGCTCTATTCCGCACTCGTTTATCATGGTGCAGGTTTGGTCGCCCGGCTCAATGAGGAACTCGCTGTCTGCTTAAAGACGGATGGGTTTAGTTCTGTTGAGGCGGCTGTTGGGGCTGATCTGCAGTCTGCCGGATAAGCCCTGGCAGGAACGCGCCATGCGCGGCAACCCGCACCACGAACATGCCCAAGAAAGCCAGCCAGACACCGGTATTCCCGAACGAATCCCGCAAAAGAAGATCCAGCGGGATATAGATCACGGTTACCACCGCCGCGGCGGTACGCAGAGCCTGGCCACGGGTCGCGCCGAGCAAAAACCCATCGAACTGATAGGCCAAGACGCCGATTAATGGGACCAATGCGCAAAAAGGTAGGTAGACGAGCGCGACTGTGCGGGCTTCCGGATCGCTAATAAATGTTGAGATTACCCAGCCGCCGCCAATCCAATAGGCTAGACTGATCAGAATCGCGAAAGCGAAAGCGAGTTCCGTTGTGATCCGCATCGCCCGCAACAGTCTGCGCCGATCGCGCGCGCCGTAAGCTTCACCAATTTCTTTCTCTGCGACGAAGGCGAACCCGTCCAAGACAAAGGCGGCAACGGTGATGAATTGCAATAGGACCTCATTTCCCGCGACATATTCAGTGCCGAGCTGCGCGCCTGACCGCACAAACCACGCAAAGCAGAGCAGCATGGCTAAGGTGCGGATCAAAATGTCTCGATTGGCGTTGAACAATCCGATCAGCGCGGCGCGGTCGAATAGACCCGCCTTTCTCTTCAAACTTGGCCAGATCAAAACCAGGCCGAACGCAAGGGCGACCCATTCAGCGATTGCGGTACCGGCCCCGATGCCAGCCGGGCCCCAACCAAGTCCGGCCACGAACCAGATATCAAGCGCGATGTTCACGCCATTCATCACGACCTGCATGGCGAGCAATGCACCCGTCCGCCCGGTGCCGAGCAGCCAGCCGGTAATCGCATATTGAGTGAGTAGAGCGGGCGCACCCCAAACTCGCGCTGCGAAATACCCGTTCGCCAGATCGACAACATCCGCTTCTGCGCCAAACGGGGCGAAGACGACGCCAGCGAGTAAAGGCGACAAGGCAAAAATCGCGAACCCGAGCGCCGCCCCGATTAGCAGGCCGCGCTGCAGGGTCGCCCGCGCTTCGGCTTGATCCCCGCGCCCCAGGGCTTGTGCAACCAGCCCAGTGGTTGACATGCGTAAGAACCCGAAGCCCCAATAGATGAAACTGAACGCCACGCTGGCAACGGCGACCGCGGCGAGATCCGCTTTATCGCCATACAGCCCCATAACCGCTGTATCCGCGACGCCCGTGGCTGCGATCGCGGCTTGGGCCAGCATAACCGGTACGGCAAGCCGCATCACGCGGGATCGGGATAAGGTGGCGTCTGACATGCGCGCCGCTTAACTTGCTCCGCACCGTGTGTCAGCAATTGGTCGACTCTTTTTTCGCCCAACAAATGGGCAGCTCCGCATAAAATTCGATCAACTCATCGCAAGATACATCTGGACGCCGCATCAAACCTTGTCGTTGGCGCTATTTTTTCGATTGCCTCCGTCATCGTCTCGGGAGGGCGAAGACATGAAAACACGACATAACGGGGCGGTCCGCGCAGCACGCACCTTTGCTTTATTTACAATCCTATCAATTTTTGCAGCGCCAGCGTTCGCCGACACTGGCGACACAGCCTGGATGCTCACATCGACTGCCTTGGTCTTGTTTATGACTTTGCCGGGGCTGGCCCTGTTTTATGGCGGCTTGGTCCAAGGCAAGAATGTGCTGTCTGTTCTAATGCAATGCCTCGCCCTGGCCTGTTTGATGTCGTTGGTTTGGGTTGCGGTGGGCTATTCAATCGCGTTCGGCGACAGTAATGGCGACCTCCCCGGGAAAGGGGCGCTTTGGGGAGGACTCTCAAATGCCTTCCTCGGCAACCTAACAACCGATTCAATGTCAGACACGATTCCAGAATCGGTCTTTGTAATGTTCCAAATGACCTTTGCGATCATCACCCCAGCTTTGATCGTTGGGGCTTTTGTTGAGCGCGTAAACTTTGCCGCGGTTCTGCTCTTCTCAGCGCTCTGGCTTGTCCTGGTCTATGCCCCGGTTTGCCATTGGGTCTGGGGCGGCGGCTGGCTCGCAGACCAAGGCGTCGCTGATTTTGCCGGCGGACTAGTCGTGCACGCGACGGCTGGCATTACCTCTTTGGTCTTCGTCTTTATGCTCGGCAAACGCACGGGCTTCCCGCAAGAAATGCGGCCGCCGCACAATCCGGCTTTCGTGATGCTCGGCGCCTGTATGCTCTGGGTCGGCTGGTTTGGCTTCAATGCCGGCTCCGCGCTTGGCGCAAATGGCGGCGCGGGCCAGGCCATGCTGGTCACGCATATTTCCGCAGCGACCGCGTCTCTGGTCTGGATGTTTGTGGACTGGGTGAAGTTCGGAAAGCCAACATTGGTTGGCACCGCAACCGGTACGATTGCTGGCCTCGCAACGATCACGCCGGCAGCGGGCTCTGTTGGCCCGATGGCCGCAATGATCATCGGCGCAATCGCCGCCCTGGCATGTTATTATGCGGTCATTCTGATCCGCAACAAGCTGAAAATTGATGACAGTTTGGACGTGTTCGCCGTGCATGGTGTTGGCGGGATTTTAGGCACGCTGCTTATCCCGTTCTTGGCCGGTGTCGGCCCAATGGCCCCCGGCTTGGGCGAGACCTCGATTGGCGAGCAATTCACGGTTCAAGCCACCGGCGTGCTGGCGGTTTGCGCATGGTCAGCAATCGCAAGCGCAGCGCTTCTCTTCCTCATCAAATTCATCACGCCGCTGCGTGTTTCGGCGAGCGACGAAGAGGTGGGTCTAGATACAGCTAGTCACGGCGAGTCAGCCTACGGCCACTAAGCCTAATCGAGCGGGGGCTGGCTAGACGCTAGCCCCCATGGCTCACGCCGCTTCTTGAACAATGCGCGCGATATCGTCGCCATAGCGGCCCGCTTTCTTCTCTCCCACGCCCGAGATTTGCAGAAGCTCGCCCCGATCCATCGGGCGTTCGGTGGCGATCGTCGCCAGCGTCTTGTCATGGAAAATCACATAAGGTGGCACGCCTTTGGATTTCGCAATCTCGACCCGCCAATTTCTGAGCAGATCAAACAGCTCACGGTCGCGATTGGAAAGATCTGAAAACGCCGCCGCAGAAGACTTACTGGCGCGCGATTTCGCTCGGCGCACAGTCGGATCTGCGCGCAAGAGCACCTCTCGTTCGCCTTGGAAAACCGCTTTTGCCTGCTCATGATCAGGCACGAAAATAAAGGGCCGCGTGACCTCGCCCCCCTCGGCTAAGAGGCCGGTAAATAGCAGCTCATCGAAGACCGCATTCCAGCCAGTCTTAGGTAGATCTGTGCCAACGCCATAGGTCGATTGTTGCGAGAGATCCTCGTCAAAACCGTCTTTGGCCTGCCCGAGCAGATGCACGATCAAACGTCCGCGCCCGATTTTTTGCCCGCAGCGCAACACCGCCGACAGCGCCATTTGCGCCCAACGCGAGGCGTCATAATGGTTGGCGGCTTCCGACTGGCAATTGTCACACACGCCGCAAGGCTCTGCTGTGTCCTCACCGAAATACTGCCGGACTGACTGGCGCCGACACGCCTCGCCATTCAGCAAAGCAAAAAGCTGTCGCGTCTTGTTGATCTGGACGCGTTTGATCGCTTCTTCGGCGTCGCTTTCATGGCTCCACATCAGGCTGCGACGGAGGTCGGCAGGCCCGAACAGCGCATATCCCTCTGCAGGCTCCCCATCCCGGCCCGCGCGACCAACTTCCTGCCAATAGGCTTCGATCGTCTTGGGTGGATCAGCATGGATCACAAAGCGCACATCCGGCTTATCGACGCCCATCCCAAACGCCACAGTTGCGCACATGACCAAGCCGTCTTCGAGCAGGAAGCGGCGTTGACGTTCGGCTCGGACGTCTGCCTCCAGGCCTGCGTGATAGGCGAGCGCTGCGATCCCGCTACGCTCGAGAGCTTCTGCCAGTTGCTCTGTCCCTTTTCGGGTGGCGGCATAAACGATCCCGCTTTCGCCCTTGTGCGCGCGGATCAAGCTGACCAAGCGATCTGTTTTGTTCCCCGCCTTTGGCTCGGCGCCCAAAGTCAGATTGGGTCGATCAAAGCTCGCGACATGTAGCGACGGATCTGTGAGGTCGAGTTGCTCGAGAATATCGGCTCGTGTGCGTGCGTCGGCAGTCGCGGTCACAGCGAGGCGCGGGACACCAGGAAAAGCATCTTTGAGCCGTCCCAAAGCGCGATAGTCTGGCCGAAAATCATGCCCCCACTGGCTGACACAGTGCGCTTCATCCACGGCTATCAGTGAGACGTTCAGCTCTCTCAAGGCATTGAACAAGCCGCCGGATAGGCCTTCTGGTGAAACATAGAGCATATCCATGTCGCCATTCCGTGCCGCCCGAAGTGCCGCGACCCGGCTTTCATAATCCAGAGAAGAATCGAGCCGCTCGGCCCGCACACCCAGCGCTTTCAAAGCATCGACCTGATCCGCCATCAGCGCGATCAATGGCGAGACAATCAAGCCAACGCCCTCGCGGAGCATCGATGGGATTTGATAACACAGCGATTTGCCGCCGCCCGTAGGCAAGACAGCGAGCCCATCGCGCCCCGCCAATACATCAGCAATCACATCCGCCTGAAGGCCGCGAAATTCCTCATAGCCATAAATCCGCTGCAGCAGCGCCCGCGCGGAATCTAGAGTCAGATGATTAGTCGACGTCATGCGGATTAGTCTCAAAGGACTCGCCGCGCAAAACAAGCGATCAGAACGGGTAATCTATACTTTCTTTGCCTCAGCTCGGTTCAGCAAGAAATGCCCATTTAGAGCCGCCACCGGTTTGTCCCGTTCGCTCTGCCAGGCTTCTGCCGTCACAGACGCCATGCGTCGCCCGAGTTTGATCACACGGGCGCGGCCATACAGATCCTCGGCATGGCCCTGCCTGAGATAATCAACGGTGATATTGATCGTGCGCGCGGGGCGTTCCACATCAGATACAAGAAACAGCTGTGCCATCGCCGTCATTTCCAGGAAAGTTCCGATCGCCCCACCATGCAGCGCTTTGATCGTAAAATTACCGATCAGCTTGTCTTGAAAGGGCAAGACAGTGGTCATGTCATCACCCTTAATATCGCACCGCATGCCGAGTGTTTTCACGATCGGGACGTTCGACAAAAAGCTCTCAAGTTGAGCGCCGCGGCTGAGGGTCTCGCTCATTCTGGCACCCCAAGGCTGGCTTTTGGACGCGGCTTGTTGATCGCGAAGGCGCCTTGAGCGGTGGCAATCACCTTGTCGCGACTTTCATGATAGGCCCAAGCCCGCGTGAAGGCGACGGATTTGGTGACATGGTAGCATTCTGCCTCGCCGATAATATCGCGCCCGCTGTCGGCGGGCCGCATATAATCGATGCGCAAATCGAGCGTTGCGACAAATCGAAATTCTTCGAGCGATGCGGCACAGGCCATGCCGCTAAGATTATCGAGCAAGGTGGTAATCGCGCCGCCATGGATGACCTGCGCTTCAACATCACCCACCAAGTGTTCGGCAAAAGGCTGAACGCCCCAGACCTGGCCGCGCTCAACCCGGGTGACCTTAAACCCCGTTTCTCGCGCCCAAGGTACAATTTGGGTCATGCCATCCATATGCTGGCGCATCAGTTCAATGCGTTTGTCCAGACTGGCGATGCTTTCGTCCATGACGACCTCTTAAGTTGACGCGCCGTCGTAAATTGACGTTCACGTCAACGGCTATACCATCTCTTCAATCCAAGAAAACCGGTAACCTCACGGGAGGAGCAGACATGGCATTCGATGCGGCAAAAGCTGGGAAAGCCTGCATCATTGGGGCTGGCTGCAGTGGCTTCACAATGGCTAAGCGTCTCAAGGATTATGGCGTGGCTTATGACTGTTTCGAGATGTCGGACAATATTGGCGGCAATTGGTATTATAAGAACCCCAATGGCATGTCGTCTTGCTATCAAAGCTTGCACATCGACACGTCAAAATGGCGCCTCGCTTTCGAAGATTACCCAGTGCCAGAAGACTGGCCGGACTTCCCGCATCACAGCCAGCTACTGCAATACTTCCATGACTATGTGGATCATTTTGGCCTGCGCGAAACGATCACGTTCAATACCAGCGTCGACAAGGCGGTTCGCCGCGAGGATGGCGATTGGGATGTGACACTGTCGACAGGTGAAACCCGAACGTATCAGTGGCTGTTCGTTGGCAATGGACATCACTGGGATCCGCGCACGCCAGATGATTATCCGGGTCAGGACACATTCACTGGCTATCAAATACACAGCCATCATTATGAAGATCCGTTCGATCCGTACGACTTCCGCGGCAAACGCGTGCTTGTGGTTGGAGCCGGCAATTCGGCGATGGATATCTCTTCGGAACTGTCTCAGCGCCCGATCGCCGAGAAGCTGATCATCTCTATGCGCCGGGGCGTTTGGGTGCTGCCAAAATATCTGGGCGGACAACCCGCAGACAAAGCCGTGCTGCCAAGCTGGATGCCAATGAGTATCGGCCGCGCCCTCGCCCGCTCGAAAATCAAAAAAGAGATCGGCAATCCAGAAGATTTTGGCCTGCCCAAACCAGATCATGAGCCGCTCGATGCTCACCCGTCTGTGTCGGGCGAGTTTCTAACCCGGGTCGGCTGCGGCGACATCACCGCCCGAGGCGCTATCGACCGGTTCGAGCCGAATGCTGTGATCTTCAAAGATGGTCACAGAGAAGAAATCGACGCGATCGTTTGGGCGACGGGATACAAAGTCTCCTTCCCCTTCTTTGATGATCCTGAGCTGACCCCAAACGAAAACCGCTTGCCGCTGTTCAAGCGGATGGTGAAACCGGGCTATGAAAACCTGTTCTTCTTGGCCCTCGCGCAGCCTCTGCCGACTCTGGTGAACTTTGCGGAACAACAGTCAAAACTCGCGGCCGCGGCAATCGCGGGCGAGTACGCCTTCCCAGATCATGCCGAAATGGACCGGATCACCATCGCCGATGAGAAAACCCATATGGGACATTTCTATCAGGCGGCGCGTCACACCATGCAGGTCGATTTCAACACTTATGTAAGAGACCTGCATCAAGAAATAGAAAAGGGCCGGAAGCGGGCTCGGGTGACAGCATAATATTCTAGGAGCAGAGCATGCGAAGACTCACACTCGGACTGGCATTTGCCGGTGCGTTCGCATGCGCTTCGCCGCCGCCAGTTGTCTATTATCCGCAATCGGGAAATGCGCCGGTGGGCGCGCCGCCTTCGCAAATCCCTGATGGTCCGCGCGCCGCGCAAGGCCCGTTTCAGCCGGACTATTATCTCTATGCCTGCACCCCCTCATTCTCAAACCGGCCCGATACAGATCGATCAGGCCGGATTTTGGAATACAATGCGCTGGTCGTCGTCCACAATCTCATTCTCGCCGCCGCACCGACCAATGGCGCCTGTATGACCTCAGGCTTCGGGCCTCGGTTTGGACGCATGCATAAAGGCATCGACTTGCAGGCGCGCCCGGCGGTTCCCGTCTATTCCACTGCGCCGGGCCGCATTTTGGAAGTCAGTACCCAAACCGGGTTTGGACGCCAAGTCCTCATCGATCACGGCAATGGCGTCTACACGCGCTATGGGCATCTTGCCTATTTTTCCGAGGGACTCGCTGCGGGTCAGAAAATCGGATTCGGCCAACCGCTCGGCCTGATGGGCGAAACCGGAAACGCGACGGCATTGCATGTCCATTATGAAATTCTAACCGGCAATTATAATACGCCCCAAAAATCTTGGGGCCTGACCGCGCATAACCCGCTGGACTTTCCAAGATGGACCGGATTGGATGGTCTTAGCTGATTGTTGAGGGGATGATCGCTTGCTCAATTTCCTGGATCCCAACACACTCGCCCGCACCTATCGCGACCCCATCGCCTGGCTCATCCTAGCGGTCGATCTGTTCCCAATCATCGCCGTTTTGACCATGGGCTGGGGAGCCGTGGCCCTGGTCTTTTTATACTGGCTTGAAAACCTGATCATCGGCGCTGTGACGCTGGCTAAGATGACTGCGACGAGCATGCGGGATGGCCCTATCGGCCTATTCGGCATGGCTTTTCTGGGTCCGTTTTTCTTCTTCCATTATGGCATGTTTTGTTTCGTACATGGCGTGTTTGTGAGTGTATTCGCCAATCTCTCAAACGAGACAGATCCGGGCTTTCCCTCGCCTTTTGGATTGATTGATCAAGCGCTGGCCTCAGGCTCGAATATGCCCACTTTCGTGCTCGCGATTATCGGTGTTCAGATCATTCTCTTTGTCCAAGACTATATCCTGCGCGGGCAGTATCGCGAAACCACAATTGATAAAGAAATGATGGCGCCGTATGGCCGGATCATCATCCTCCATTTTGGGATCTTTGCCGGCGCTTTTGCGATGGTCGCCTTAGGCGAACCAATGCTGGGCATTTTGGCGTTGATCTTGCTCCGCGCGCTGTGGGGCGTTTTCTTGACGGTCCGTCGCCGACTTCAACTCGACGATGCACTGCAAACAAAAAGTTGACGTTCCGTCATCAATCTGAGCACACTATAGCGCGTTGAGGGAAAAGAGATTCTATGACGGTGACGATCGATCCGGAAGTCCGAATGGGCAAACGTGCACGGGCCAAAGAAGCCAATCGACGGGCGATTTTGGATGCCGCGCGGGTGGTCTTTGCGCGGATCGGATATGACGCCACCAATATTCGCGACATTATCCGAGAGACCGATCTCGCCAGCGGCACGTTCTACAACTACTTCAAATCCAAAGAAGAAGTCTTCGAAGCGCTCGCAAATGACAGCGTCAAACGGTTCCGCCCTTTGCTGCAAAAGGTGCGGGAAGAGGCCAAGGATCTTGAGACCTATCTCTATGCTGCTTTTGGCGCTTATTTTTCATTCTTGGCAGAAGAGAATGATGACGCGATTCAAGGCGGCGCCCCGCATATGAGCTTGATCGGCGTCCGGATTGATACCCCGGAAATGCAAACGGTCTCAGAAGAGATTTCTGCTGACCTTGAGATTGCGATGGATAAGATTGGCCTCGGTCATCTCGATATCGATTATATCACCGCCGCAGCGATAGGAATGGCGCGCGAAATGGGCGATCATATGCTGCAACGACGCCCTGTTGACCCGAAGATAGCCACTGAATTCGCCGCGAAAGTCACCCTTGCCGGGATCGAAGCGCTTGCCAAATCGAGCGACTAGGTCAGACTAGTCCCCAGACAATAAACGAGTTTGGGAGGGCCGCAGCTATGAGCTTGCAGGCGACTATCGCAAAATTACTGCTGAAACTTCCGGCCAGCTGGAAAGTTAAGATGGCAGGCGGCGCCCCTGTCGTGCTCGGCGGGCGGACACTCGATCCAGATTTTCAGTTTTTAGCCCATGGCGCAGCGAAACAGCCGCCAATGTCCTCTATGGAACCAGAAGTGGCGCAAGCAGCGGCGATTGAAGGCCTTGCGATGTTTGCGGCAAAGCCCGAACCTGGCGTGTCTTGGGAAGACACGACAATCCCGGGCCAAGGGACCCATCAGATCCCAGTTCGGATCTACCGGCCTGCGCAGCAAAATCCAGACGCGCCCATGATGGCGTATTGGCATATGGGCGGCGGCGTCATTTTGGATGTCGAAGCCTGTCATGCGTTCTGCACAATGGTCGCGAAGATCGCGCAATGCCCCATTGTTTCCGTCGATTATCGCCTCGCGCCGCAGCATAAGTTCCCAGCCGGATTGGAAGACTGTATCGCCGCCTATGATTGGACATTGAAAAATGCAGAATCCTATGGCGCGCCAGCTGGTCGAGCGGCGATTGGTGGCGACAGTATGGGCGGCAATTTCAGCGCCATCATCGCGCAAGAATCAACGCGGCGCGGCATGCCCAAGCCAGAGCTCCAGCTCCTACTCTACCCGGCCACCGATCTCATCTCAGAATTTGGCTCAGCCACCACCTACGCAGAGACCTATCCGCTTTCGACCGACACAATGCACTGGTTCATGCAGCAATATCTGCCTGAAGGGTTTGATCGCGCCAATGTCTTGCTGTCGCCGGCTTTGGAAACCCGTCTGGAAGGTCTTCCCCCGGCGGTCATCGCGACCGCGGGATTTGATCCCCTGGTGGATGATGGCGCAGCCTATGCCAAGAAGCTTGAGGATGCCGGCGTCACCGTCACATTTAAATGCTATGACAGTCTGGCGCATGGCTTCACCGCCTTCACCGGCATTGCGCCCGCGGCGCGCGAAGCCTGTCTCGAAATCGCTGGCATGGTCCGTGATGCCTATGCGAGCCTATAATGCGGGCGCTCGTTTGCCATACATTGTCAGATGATTTCTCGGGCGTCGAAATTCGCGATGTCGACGCGCCAATACCCGGCCCAGGTGAGGTCCGCATCAAAGTTCATGCGGCGAGTATTAATTTCCCAGACCTTCTGCTCTGTCAGGGCAAGTATCAGCTCAAGCTCGAGCCACCCTTCACCCCTGGCATGGATATGGCCGGCACCATTGATGCGCTTGGCGACGGGGTTGAACAGTTTCAGCTTGGCGATGAGGTTTGCGGCGGCGCCCGATTTGGCGGCTTTGCAGACTATGCACTTGTCAGCGCCGAAGGATTGCAAAAAAAGCCCGCTTCAATGAGCTTCGAACAGGCCGCCTCCTATTCCGCAGCTTATCTCACAGCCTATGTCGCGCTGGTTCGCCGCGGCCGGTTGCAAGGCGGTGAAACGCTGCTCGTGCATGGTGCCAGCGGCGGGGTTGGCATGGCGGCTGTGGATGTTGGCAAATTGCTCGGCGCGACGGTGATTGCGACTGGCGGCAGCGATGAGAAGCTCGCCAAAGTCAAAGCCTATGGCGCTGATCATACGATAAACACCGCACACGGATTTCGCACACAGGTCAAAGATTTGACGAATGGGCGCGGCGCGGACGTGATTTATGATCCCGTCGGCGGGGACGTTTTCGATGAAAGCGTTCGATGCATCGCCTTTGACGGACGATTGCTGGTGATCGGCTTCACCTCTGGGCGGATCGCAAGCGTGCCGACAAATATGCCGCTAATCAAAGGCTTTTCCGTCGTGGGCGTGCGAGCGGGCGAATATGGGCGGCAATTCCCCGACCGCGGAAAAGAGAATGTCAAACAGATTTGGGATTGGGCGCGCGAAGGCAAAACACGGCCCTATGTACATGCCACCCTGCCCTTAGAGCAGACAATTGAGGGCTTTCGCGCGCTCCAAAATCGCCAAGTCGTCGGCAAACTGATCATTGCGCCGTGAGCGAATCAGGACGCTAAAACCGAAGAATCTTAAGCGAATCCGGATCTTGCTTGATTAAATTTGATTCAAGGCGTCTCGGAAAAACTTATACTTAACAAGGCTTTGAATCGCGCCCCAAAATGGACCGATTTGCGTTACAAAGACTTAGCTTTTAGTGGCGATCTAATCCCCTAGTACGAACGTTTGAGTGAGTATGAGGGACAGTCTAATGAGCGCGCATCGCTTTCCAAAAGCATCAATAATCATTGCTGCCAGCTTGTTTGTCGCCGCGTGTGGCGGCGGCGGTGGCGGATCTTCGGTGCCGCCCGGCACGCCCGGCGGTGGAAGCGGTAGCGGTGGTGGAGGCGGAGGTGCGCCGGCTGAACCTGCTTCTAAGATTGATAGTGAGCTTGAAGCCTCGCGGTTTCTAGCCCGCGCCACTTTTGGGGGCTCAAAAAGCGAGATTGCCTCGCTGAATGGTGAAGATGCTGCAGATTGGCTGGCCTCAGAGTTTTCCAAAAGCACATCGCTGACGATGCCGACCCTGCTCGCCCAACCGCGCAATTCAGATGGGCGTTTGGAAAGTCAGCGCATCAATGAACTCTATTGGGATCATATCGTCACCGCAGATGATCAAGTCCGGCAACGCATGGCGTTCGCGCTGTCTCAAATCTTAGTTTATTCCGATGCCGCCGATTCAGACCAACCGACCCGCGCTTATTATCAAGACATTCTGATCCGAAATGCGCTCGGAAACTACCGCGACCTATTGGAAGAAGTCACTTATTCACCCGCGATGGGACAATGGCTAACTTATCTCGCCAATCGCAAGGGCGATCCGAACAAGGGCCGGATGCCGGACGAGAATTATGCCCGCGAAATCCTGCAGCTCTTCTCAATTGGCCTGATCGAGCTGAACATGGACGGTTCGCCTAAATTGGACGCGCAAGGCCAACAAATAGAGACTTATTCCAATGACGATATTGAAGGTCTCGCCCGCGTCTTTACCGGCCTGTCTTGGACCGGCGGTGATTTCTGGAAAGAACCGCAAGATGGCGGCATCAATCCGATGGAAATGTATCCCGAGCAGCATTCAGAGCTCGAGAAAAACTTCCTCGGGACCACAATCCCTGAAGGCACGCCAGGTACGGAAACCATTGATCGAGCGCTCGACACGATTTTCGAGCACCCGAATGTTGCGCCCTTCTTGGCTCGCCAACTGATTCAGCGTTTCACGCAATCAGACCCGTCGCCTGCCTATATACAGCGTGTCGCAACGGCGTTTGAAACCGGCCGCTATACCGCCGATGGCGGACGCAATTTTGGATCTGGACAGCGCGGCGATTTGCAAGCGACGCTCGCTGCGGTGCTTCTCGACGACACGACCTTCGTGGAGCCAGGCAATGGCGCGGTGATTACGAGCGGGAAAGTGCGGGAGCCGATCTTGCGCTTCACGCATTGGGCTCGCGCCTTCGATGTCAGCGGCGTGGATGCCGGCAATGAACGCCGTCTGCGCGACACACGCAGCTCAGAGAGTGCGCTCGGTCAGCAGGCCTTCCGCTCACCGTCTGTGTTTAACTTCTACCGTCCAGGCTATATTGCGCCCGGAACGAACGCTGGGGACCGCAACATCACGGTGCCAGAGTTCCAAATCGTCAATGAGAGCAGCTCGGTCGGCTATTTAAACTTCATGACCGATTTTGCTTTTGACCGCGCCTCGCAACGCGATCGCGATATTGATACCTACACTCCGGACTATAGTGACGAGCTTGCTCTCGTCGGCACGCCAGCCGCTTTGGTCGATCATCTTGATGATTTGTTGACGGGCGGCCGAATGGCGGACGCTGAAAAAGCCGACATTGTCGACATTATTAGCACCGTCGAAATCCGAACTAATAGTGCGGAAAATACCGCTGCTGACCAAGAGGACGTGGTGCAAACCGCTGTCGCCTTGGTGCTCAACTCGCCGTCTTACGCGGTCACTTGGTAGGTCTGAAGGAGATTAAAATGGCCAATATTTCTCGTCGCCACGTCCTTGCAGGCCTCGGTACGGCTGGGTTTGCAACCAGCCTCGGTTCGATGACCAATTTGGGGCTAAACAATGCTTGGGCCGCCGATACTGGCGGATACAAGGCCATGGTCTGTATCTTCCTGAAAGGTGGCATGGATGGAGCGGATACAATCCTTCCCTATGATCAGGCCTCCTATGATCAGCTGCGCACTGTCCGCAGCGGGCTCTTCGGCGCGTATAATTCAAACTCTTCAGCCTCAACGCGTAATCGCGCGAACTTGCTGCAGATGAATCTCGACAATGCGGGTGACTTTGGTGGCCGCCAATTTGCCATGCCGCAAGAATTGGCACCGCTTCATTCCATGTTTGAGAGCGGAGACTTGGCGGTCGTCGGCAATGTTGGCCCATTGATCGAGCCGACCACCCGCGTCGCGATGGATAATAATTCGGCGATCCTTCCAAAGCGGCTTTTCTCGCACAATGACCAGCAATCGACATGGATGTCGTTTGGGGTTGAAGGCGTCAGCCGCGGCTGGGGCGGCCGGTTTATGGATCGTGTCGTCGCCTCGGCGCCGAACCAAAACCGCATCTTCTCGGCCATTGCGACGAGCTCAAACGATGTCTTCCTGGCAGGTGAAGATGTCACACAATTTAAAGTGGGCACTAGCGGTATCGCCGAACCAAATCTGTACAATAATCGCGGCCTGCTCGGCTATAATGATGGCGACGATGCCGCGCGCGATAAAATTCGAACCTTCCTCGCGAAACGCGATTTCCAAAGTCAGAATGTGTTTGAGCAAGATATCGCCACCGCAACCGCAAAAGCGGTCGATAACACAGCGCAGTTCGCGCAAGCTCAGGAAAATGCGACGCCGTTCACCGCGCAATTTGAAGACGATCGCGTCTCGCGCCAGATGCGCTCGGTTGCAGAGACCATCAAGATCCGCCAATTCCTAAACGTCTCACGTCAGATGTTCTACGTGTCCACTGGCGGCTACGACACCCACAGCAACCAGGCCAACAGCATTGGCGGCTTGCATGCCCAGCTCGCCGCGGCGATTTCATCATTCCGAGAAGCGATGATCGAAATTGGTGAGTGGGACAACGTCGTCGTGTTTACCGCATCTGACTTTGGCCGGACTGTGATCGATAATGGCAATGGCACCGACCATGGTTGGGGCGGACACCATTTTGTTGCCGGCGGCGGTGTTCAAGGCAAACGCCTGTATGGCGAGGTGCCATTTGCTGATGTCGATAGTAATTCCTACACCCGCTCTCGGGGCCGGCTGATCCCAACAACATCGGTCGAGCAATATGCCGCGACCATGGGGTCGTGGTTCGGATTGGACAGTTCGGAGCTGCGTTCATCGCTGCCGAACTTGAATAATTTCAACCAAACCGATCTCGGCTTTATGGGCGGCGCGACCAGCTAAGCCATATCGCTGGCGATCGCAGATAGACCTGCCTGATAGGTTGGATATTGGGGTCGCCAGCCAGTGGCGGCCTTAATCCGCGCATTCGAAACGCGTTTGCATTCCGAATAAAAACTGCGCCCCATGGGTGACAGATCGGCGTCTTCAAACTTGATTTCGGGCGGCGGCGCCACGCCGAGAAGATCGGCGGCAAGCGCGATCACGTCTTGCGGCGGCGCTGCGTAATCGTCGCACAGATTGAACGCGCCAAAGGCACTCGACCTCAATAGAGCATGCAGGCCGGAGGCAATGTCATCGACATGCACGCGCGAGAAGACTTGCCCGGTTTTCACGATGCGCCGCGCTTTGCCCGCTTTGACCCGTTCAAGCGCTGACCGCCCGGGGCCGTATATCCCCGGCAAGCGGACCATCCGCACACGCTTATGCGCCTTGTGCCAACCCTGCTCTGCCAATACGCGCCGCTCTGCTCGATCCGATTGCGGATTGATCGCGGACCATTCCATCGCCCAGCCGCCATCCAAATCGCCATATACGCCCGTTGTCGAAAGATAGGTGACGCTGGCCGCTCGTTTAGCCTGATCGCCCAGCATGGCGAGCGCGGGACACCCGGTTTCACTCGGCGGCGCTGAAATCAGCAAATGCGCCGCGTCTAATCGCTCAAGGATGGATGGATGATCATCAATTGAGATCGGTTCTATTCGCGTGTCTGCGAGACGGACGCGGCCCTGCTCGGATCGAACTGTTCCATAAACAGGTCCCTGCCAGAGCATCGAGAGCGCCGTTGCAGAATAACCCGGTCCAAAGAGAAAAAGAGGTTCTGACTGATCTGTCATTTGCGCTCCCTCACTTTGCTCGCTACCGCCATTACAATAGCTTTAGAAGAGAGCTCATCCATGTTTATCTCCCTCCTAGTCTCCGGCGCATTCCCGATGATGCAGACCGCGTCTGCGGATATAGCCCGCGCCGAACAGGTAAGGCTCGAAACGTGTTTAGAAAAGTCAGAATCCGCGCCTGAAGAAGCCTATGAAGACTCTCTGGCTTGGCTGAGCAACGGGAACCGCCCGAAAGCGCGATACTGTAACGCGGTATCTCTCCTCGCCTTAGACCGCCTCGAAGAAGGCGCGGCGCGTTTGGAAGCGCTGGCCACCGCGCCAGACGCGATCTCGGCTGAGGATCGGACAACCTATCTCGTTCAAGCCGGAAATGCCTGGCTTAGCGCGAATTATCCGGACGCCGCCATCGTCGCCCTCACTGATGCGCTGAAGCTGGAACGCAATGACGCAGAAATCTACAAAGATCGCGCCGCGGCGTATTTGGCGACAGAGCGCTGGATCGAAGGCGTGGATGATTTGAACATTGCGCTTGAGAAAGTACCAGGCGATGCAGAAGCGCTTTCATTGCGAGCGCGAGCGCATCTCGCGAGCGACAATCTTCGTGCTGCCAAAGCAGATATGGAAGCTGCGCTCAGCTATGACCCTGAAAATATTGATCTTCTCGTTCTACGCGGCGACGTGCGTGAAGCCATCCGCCTCTCAGAACTCAATTAGACTTTAGCACACACGCGTCCAAGCCATCCCGACGAACAACGCCCATGCGCGCCTGGATGGTCGCGGTGCGCTGGCGAACATAAGGCCCGGCTTGATTGACCCGCCACTTGTTCGGGCTGGGCAGGACAGCGGCCAAACGTGCGGCCTCAAAGGCAGTGAGGTCACTCGCTGGCTTTCCGAACCGTCCATAGGCCGCGGCCTCGGCGCCATAGAGGCCGTCGCCCCATTCAGCGACATTGAGGTAGACTTCCATCACTCTCGTCTTGCCCCAAAAGCCGTCAATGAAAAGCGCCATCCAGCTCTCCCCAGCTTTACGGACAAATCCGCCACCATTCCAAAAGAAAACGTTTTTAGCGGTCTGCTGCGTTAGCGTCGACGCCCCGCGGAGACGCCCGCGTCGCTCGCGCTCATCCAAGGCATCCTGAATGGCGTCCAAATCAATGCCGGAATGATCACAGAACTTGGTGTCCTCGGCGGCAATCACCGCTTGGATAAGGTGGGGTGAGATCCGCTCTATCGGCACCCAAGTATGATACACGGGTGTGCCTTGGATAACGCGGCCAGCCATATTCGCGGTCCCTGGTGGCGGTACCAAGAACAAGATCAACGCATAGACATGAACCGTCACGACCAGGCCCGTCAAAAATTTGACGGCCCGCCATAGCCACCGCCCCATATTCATGGATTGAGCTCGATCGGTTGCGTCCATTCTGCCCGCACATCCTCATTTGCCTCGGCGCCAAAGCGCGCGGCCTTTTCGGTTTCGAACCGGGCGAAATCAAGGCGCCCCAGCGCCCATATCGCGGCCCCGCGGACCACTGGGTTTTCGTCACTAAGATGCGGGATCACGCTATGGTCTATCAATGCCGGATCAGCTGAATTCCCAATGGCGATTAAGACATTGCGCAAGAACCGGTCCCGCCCGATCCGCTTGATGGGAGAGCCGGAAAAGACTTGTCGAAAACCCTCATCATCGAGTGCGGCAAGCTCATCAAGGCCAGGCCCCTTCAGCTCCGCCCTGGCCCAAAACGCGCTTTCATTCGCTGTGTTGGCAAACTTGTTCCACGGACACACAGATAAGCAATCATCACAGCCATAAATCCGGTTTCCCATTTCCGCGCGAAACTCATGCGGGATGGGATCTTTATGTTCGATGGTGAGATATGAAATGCAGCGTCTGGCATCGAGCTTATAGGGCTCGGGGAAAGCCCTAGTCGGGCAAATATCGAGACAGGCCCGGCACGACCCGCAATGATCCACCTCGCTTGGGTCTTTGTTGAGCGCGGCATCGGTAAGCATGACGCCAAGAAACAGCCAAGAGCCAAGCTCGCGCGAGACCAGATTTGTGTGCTTGCCCTGCCAACCGAGCCCAGCTTTTGCGGCCAGAGGCTTTTCCATCAGCGGCGCTGTGTCGACAAACACTTTGACGTCCGCACCTGCCTCCGTAACAAACGCACGGGCCAGCGCTTTCAGACGTTTTTTGAGTATGTCGTGATAGTCCTTGCCGCGCGCATAGACCGAGATATTGCCCTCGCCTCGCCGCTCCAAATTCTCCATTGGGTTTCGATCCGGACCATAATTCAGCCCAACAACAAGCGCCGATTTTGCCTCGCCCCACATCGCGGTCGGAGCGCGTCGTCGCTCTAATGTGGTTTCCATCCAGGCCATATCGCCATGATATCCGGCCTCGACAAAGGCTTCCAAACGCTCACCCGCTTGCCACGCCTCATCGACCCGGCAAATCCGGCAGGCATCAAAGCCAAGCTCTGCGGCCTGGGTTTTGAGGAAGGTTTCCAGCGACATGCCTCTTCATCCCGCGCGTGCGCTAGAAATCAAGGTCTGTGTAATGTTTGACTGGTTTCGCATTGCCGACCCGGTCTTCTAACAGCGCGCGGAAACTCGGCCGCGATTTCATCCGCGCATACCACGCTTTGAGGTCCGGCGTCTGATCCCAAGGCACATCGCCAAAATAGTCATAGGAGGACAAATGAGCGGCCACACTTAAATCTGCAACACTCAGATTGCGACCCGCAATATAAGACCGCTCCCCCGCCAGAGCATCGAGGAATGTCATCCGGTTTTTGAGCGCGTGCGCCCCTTGGCGCAGGGCCAAACTATCGGGCGAGCGATCGCGTTTCACCCATTGGGTCACGCGTTCTGAAAGCAACGTATTATTGATTCCGGCAAAGCTTTCTTCCGCCCATTGCCATAAACGCCGAGCTTCAGCTTTTTCCATCGCGGTAAATGGAAGAAGCCGCGGGCTTTGCTGCGCCTCTTCAATATATTCACAAATCGCCAGCGATCCGACGGCTGAGGTTTTGACCTCGGCATCTGTGTCCAACAAAGCTGGTGCACTCGCGCCGGGTGCAAGCGCTGCGAGCTCAAGATCAGACACCCAAGGCCGGATCTCAATCGACTCAAAGGCCCAGCCTTTTTCGCCCATAAGCAAGCGAACGGTCCGTCCCAGCGGATCGATGGGCCAATGCCAAAGCCGTTTCATGCGCCTCGCCCTAATCCTATTCGCCGATCAGGCAAAATTGAATCTCCCCGCGCCGCCATAGCGATGCATTTTCGAACGTGTGTCCCGTCGTTCATAGAGCGCATTTGAACGTAAAATTCTGACGAAATCCTTTCCTGACGGGAATTTTGATCAAATGTCTGTATGGCGGCGCCAGCCTTTGACACCGCAGTCAACAGTTCGGGGTCAAAAACTGCTATGCTTTTGATTGAGACAGGATTCGATTTCCCTTAAGGAAGGGCTCTCGTTTTGGGATGAATACCTATGGCAGATCGCTCTCACACCACGTCCAATAACTCAGACCCGGTACAGTCTTGCATCTCTCAAATGCTGAACGAAGTGCCAGCTGAAGCGCGCGGAAAAATCCCTCGTGGAAATATCGAAGCGCTTGGTAAGACCCTATGGGATTGGTTTTTGACGACCGAAGGCGCGTCCGTGCGCCTGCGCCCAACCAAGGATGTCGATCCCCATTGGTTTGGGCAGTATTTGCTAGAAGTCGTTGGTCCAGATCGGCCCTTCCTCGTCGATTCCCTATTGGGCGCGTGCGCAGATCTCGGATTCGAAGTCCTGAGCTTGTTCCACCCGATTGTAGAGCATGAAGGCCAAGCCCACTCCCTCATCCAAATCCATTTGCCGAATCTCAGCGAGGCCGAACAAACGCGCTTGCTGGCAGAGGCCCAAGCCACGCTGAATGATGTCACCGCGGCGACCGACGATTATCAAACAATGCGCGCGCGGATGGCCGAAGAGATCGAGCGACTCGCCGCCTGCACGCACATCTCCGCCCGTTACAAGGATGAAGCGCTCGAATTTTTAAAATGGCTTGGCCAAGAACGGTTCGTTTTCTTGGGCGTTCGCAGCTATGATTTTCCGACCGGTGCAGACGGCAAAGTTCTGCCGGAAGAACCGGAAATGGTTGAAGGCTCGAATCTCGGCCTGATGCGCGATGAAACCCGAAACGTGCTCAATCGCGGCGCCGAGCCATTGCTCCTGACAAGAGAGATTGGAGCGTTTTTGGCCGAGCCCGAAACGCTAATTATGGCGAAAGCGACCCTGATGAGCCGGGTCCATCGCCGGGTGGCTTGCGACTATGTCGGCGTCAAACATTATGGCGCAGACGGCCAAGTGGTGGGCGAAACGCGGTTTCTCGGTCTCTACACCGCTGAAGCCTACAATGAATCTGTTCGGAACATTCCACTCTTGCGGCGGCGGATGGAACGCGTGCTCGACATTCTTGGCGTGCTTCCAGGCAGCCACAATGAGAAAGCCCTCTCGAACATTATTGAAGGTTGGCCTCGAGACGAGCTGATCCAAACAAAATCAGAAACGCTTGCACCCATCATGCAAGGCGTCTTGGACCTCGTCGCTCGACCGCGCGTCCGTGTTTTCACGCGGGCCGATCGGTTCAACCGCTTTGTCAGCACCGTCGTATTCGTGCCGCGCGAGACGTACGACACTGACCTACGCCGCCATATCGCCGAGGCGATTGAGGAGGCTTGGGGCGGCCATATGAGCAGTTTCCAGCCCAGTTTCGATGGCGCCACCATGGTCCGGGTCTTGTTTCAAACCGCCCTTCCCAAGGATGGTCCTCGCCCAGATCCGGAAGAGCTCGAGCGGCAAATCGCGCGGATGGCGCGCCGCTGGACCGACCGTTTCCGGGATGCCATCCACGATCATGATTTAGACGCTGAACGGCGGGCGCAGGCAGAGCTTTTCGCGGACTCATTCAATGCGGGCTATCGCGAAGCGTTTTCTCCGGAAGAAGCGATGCTCGACGTCGCTATGCTGTCTCGGCTCAACGCCGACTCTCCGGTTGGCCTACGCGCTTATCATCGGGACGGTGACGCGGATGGGCGGATTAGAGCTAAAATCTATTCCCGCAGCGGCGCCATTGCCCTGTCCGACTGTGTCCCCGTCTTTGAGCGTATGGGACTGTTCGTGGATTTTGAAACCGGCTATCCGGTGACCCCTGCCAAAAAGCCAGTCTCGGACGCACCCGAAGAATATTGGGTCCATGCGTTGAGCATGAGGCTTGAAGGGGCAGATGGCGTCAAATTGGAAGACATCAACGAAGCCTTCGAAGACGCCTTTGTGGCCGTCTGGAGCGGCCTAGCGGAAAATGACGGCTTTAATGCGCTGATTTTCACGGCGCACCTAAATTGGCGAGAAGCCGCGCTATGCCGCGCACTGTGTGCCTATCGGCACCAGTCCGGCCTAGATCCGGCGCGCCAAACGCAAATCGAGGCCCTCAATTCGAACCCAAGCCTGGCGCGTCAGCTCATCAGCTTGTTTACAAGCCGGTTTGATCCCGACCTTCAAGGCGACCGAGAGGCCAAAACCCGAAACTTGCAAAAACAAATCGAGCAGGGTCTCGAAGCCGTGCCTTCGTTGGACCATGATCGTGTCATCCGGCGCCTGGCGGACTTGATCGGCGCGATCCAGCGCACCAATTTTTTCCAAATCGGCCCTGATGGGCAAAGCCTGCCTTTTATCAGTTTCAAGATTGCCAGCCGCGAGCTGGTCGATCTTCCGGACCCAAAACCGTATCGCGAAATCTTTGTCGACTCCCCGCAAGTCGAGGGGGTTCATTGCCGGTTTGGTCCAGTCGCTCGCGGGGGCCTAAGATGGTCCGATCGCCGCGATGACTTCCGCACCGAAGTGCTTGGCCTGGTGAAAGCGCAACAGGTCAAGAATGCGGTCATCGTGCCGGTTGGATCGAAAGGCGGATTCTTCCCAAAACAGCTCCCGGCGAGCGGATCAAGAGACGCCATCCGGATCGCGGGTGTCGAAGCCTACAAAACGTTCATCACCAGCCTGCTTGGCTTGACCGATAATTTGATCGACGGCGCGGTTCAAAACCCGAGCCGGACTGTCATCCATGATGGTGATGATCCTTATCTCGTTGTTGCTGCAGACAAAGGCACTGCCACCTTCTCGGACATCGCGAATGAAATCAGCATGGCGTACGGATTCTGGCTTGGCGACGCATTCGCCTCCGGCGGGTCCGCTGGCTATGACCACAAGAAAATGGGCATTACTGCTCGCGGCGCCTGGGAGGCAGTGAAACGCCACTTCCGCGAAATTGGAAAAGACATCCAATCAGAGCCGTTCACTGTCATCGGCTGCGGCGATATGAGCGGCGATGTGTTCGGCAATGGCATGCTGCTGTCCAAGCAGATTCGATTGCAGGCGGCGTTCAACCATATGCACATTTTTATCGATCCAGACCCGCAGGATCCAGAGCGGCTTTGGGACGAACGCCAACGCATGTTCGACCTGCCGCGCTCAAGCTGGCTCGACTACGATCAGAGCCTGATCAGCGAAGGCGGCGGCATCTTTGATCGCAGCGCGAAATCAATTGATCTCACCCCGCAGATTAAAGCTATGACGGGCTTGTCCGACGATCAAGTGACACCGAATGAACTGATCCATGCATTGTTAAAAACCGACTGCGAACTGCTATGGTTTGGCGGAATTGGCACCTATATCAAAGCCAGCGCAGAAACACATGCGGACGCTGGCGACCGCGCAAATGACGTGGTGCGGATCAACGCCCCCGAACTAAAAGCAAAAGTCATTGGCGAGGGCGCCAATCTTGGTGTGACCCAAGCTGGACGGATTGAAGCTGGGCTCAACAAAGTGCGCGTCAATTCTGATGCAATCGACAATTCAGCCGGCGTCGACAGTTCAGACCACGAGGTCAATATCAAGATCCTCTGCACTGAAGCGATCCGCCGCGGCAAACTTCCCAGCGGTGAACGCAATACCCTGCTCGCTTCGATGACCGATGATGTGGCGGACCATGTGCTCGCGCACAATTATGCGCAAACCGGCGCGCTGAGCCTCGCGGAGCATTCAGCGTCTCGCGACCATGATGCGCTTGAGCGGCTGATGATCCGGCTTGAACAACGCGGCGTCCTAGATCGCCAGGTCGAAGGCCTGCCGAGCACAGCGGAAATGGCGCAGTATAAACAAGATGGACGACCGCTCACCCGACCTGAAATCGCGGTTCTTATGGCGTGGACGAAAATCGTTTTGTTCGATGACTTGGTCGCGTCTAAGGTGCCTGATGACCCTTACTTCCAGCACACATTGCAAAACTATTTCCCGGAGGCGCTCAGAACTTATAGCGATGTAATGCAAGCGCACCGGCTGAAGCGTGAAATCATTTCGACTGTACTCGCCAATCGCATCATCGATATTGCCGGACCGGTCTTCATGCTCCGCCTGCGCGAACAAACGGGCGCGCGCAATGCTCAGATTATCGAAGCCTTTGAAGCCGCTTATGCCCTGCTTGATGCGTCCGCGCTGAGAACCGACATTGATGCCTTGGACAATCAAGTTCCGGCCGCGAGACAAATGGCGCTGCATGCAACTCTGTCCGGCGCGCTTGAACGGTACACGCATGGCATTCTCGGCCTCGGTCAATCTGGTTCGATTGTCCAAACCATCACCGCGCTCGCACCAAATGCTGACGCTCTGAGCGCCATCGAACTGGACACCCTGCCCGCCTATATGAAGGCCGTCCTCCAACGCCGCGTCAAACATCTCTCACGCGACAAGGTTCCGCCGCAGCTCGCAGACCGAACTGTTCGCACCACACTCATGGCGGATACGCCGCTGATGCACCGTCTGTCCAAGGACAGCACAGCTGCCCCAAGTGAGGTTACGCAGGCCTATATCACAGTTGGAGACTCGCTTTCACTCGATCGCCTCCGATCGGCCGCTGAACAGGCGATCTCAGATATGCCGTATTGGGACCGGCTCGCGACGCGCGGACTGACGCGCGAGCTTGAAGGCCTGCAAGCGGAAGCAACAAAATTGTCGCTGAAAGCGGAGTCTATCAACGCGTGGTCGCAGACGCATGACGGCCCGCGCCGCGAGCTGTTACAGGATCTCAAGAAATACACGGGCAGCCAGCCAAGTTTCGCACAATTTGCGCTTGCTGCAGATGCCGTGAGAAAATTCGTCCAAGCCGCAAGCTAACAGAACCGCACACCAATAACGAGCGAGCCCGCCGTGCAGGGACTTGCTCGGCGGGCTCTACTGGCCTCATCCGCAGGCTGGGTGGGGGGACGCACGCGGAGGCCAGATTACGATGTGACTTATTTGTCCCTACGCCGCACTATATGGATTGCTCATAGCTTTTAGCCAAGAAGAAAATTCATCCAATTCTGTAACTATTCCGGGAGCGTTTGTGTTTCACTCGCGTCATCTACTAAATTTGTAGTAGATTCGCGCGACAATGGATCTCCATTTGCAGAGAGTAGAATGGCGATCCAACGTGTCGATGGGGATTGGGCGAAGAGAATCATCATCAACACGGTTAAGGGCGCCGATAAGAACATCCCAGGAATGCCCCAGATGGCGCCCCAAATCGCTAACCCTAAAAGCACCACTAAGGCCGACAGGTTTAGCGTGTCTCCCATAATCCGAGGTTGCACAAAATTGCCGATGGAAAACTGCCAAAAACTCACGCCTGCGAAGACCAAAGCGGCAAACACGTAACTATTATTTGGCGCGTCTCCAGGGATCCAGCCAGCAATCTCCGGTTGCACAAGCGCGAAGAGTGGCGGCACCAAGGCCGCGACGATCGAACCGATGGTTGGGATGTAATTCAGGACAAAAATGAGCGTCGAGAGAAACAATGCATTCTCAACCCCAAGCGCGAGCAGTGTCGCATAGGTGAGCGCCGTGATCATCGCGCTGATCACGGTTTGGGTCCACAAATAGGTTTCGATCCCGCGCCGGGCATCGTCGCCGACATGTTTCACTTGCTGTCTTCGGTCCGGATCAGAAAAGACGCGATCGAGTTTTCCTGGCCATGCTGATTGGGCCATAAACAGGAAAGCGACATAGATTAGGATCAAGACAAGATCCCCCGTGAGTCCGCTCGTTGCCGAAGCAATCGTGCCCAAAAAGGCCTGACCAGATTCATTGAAGACGAGTTCCGTTAGCGTCGGCGCATTACCGAGATGCAGCGATGTATAGATGGCCTCAATCAGGCCGTTGATGCGCTGAAGATAGGCATCACCCTGACTACCAAACTCACCGATCCCGCGAGCCATCATGGCGAGAAATCCGATGAAACCGCCGATCACGACCAGGATTGCAACGCCTCGTGCCCAGGCGCGATTGAGCAGCGACAAGCGTTCATCGATGAAGCGCGCGAACCCCTCAACGATCAGGAAGAGGAAAACCGCCAGCGCAAAAGGCGCGAAAATCTCTCGTCCAATGTAAAGGAGCGCGATAATGACGCCCGTCGCAATGATCCAGATACCTGTATTTAATGACCGGCCCATTTGATGCCCTCCCACATTATGAGGTTTATACGCTCATTCGCGAGACGATCAAAAGCCCGCAAAAATTAAGGTGCTGCGACAATAGACCTCTGCGCGGTCCTTATAACTTTTGCACAAGCCTGGTAATGATGGCGCAAAGCCGCTTCGGGAGCCGTGACGATGGATCATTCAGAAAACAAAACCTCCAATCCACGCATTGCAAAAGGTGCGCGAACGATCGGCGACATCATCGAGGCGCGCCTTAGCAGGCGCGGATTCCTAGGCGGCATGGCTGCAACGACGGGATTGATCGCCTCAGGCTGCACCACCACCGAGGCCGCCCCGGTCATCGCAGAGGCGCCTGAAGCGCCACAAGCAGCCGCCTTCAACTTTGAAGAAATCACCCGCGGCATGGACCAAACCCACCATGTGCCAAATGGCTATGTTTCTGATCAGGTGATCAGCTGGGGGGATCCTCTGTTCGATGACAGCCCAGCATTTGATCCGATGGACCAAAGCGAAGCCAAACAGCTGCGTCAGTTCGGGTACAATAATGACTATCTCGGTTTTGTTGAGCTTCCGGCCGAAACCGATGGCGCGCAACGCGGCTTGCTGTGCGTCAATCATGAATATGTCTCGAGCCTACTGATGCAGCCTGGGATCGCCGCGACCTATCCAGCCTCAATGACCCGCGAAGTGTGCCTCACAGAGATGGCAGCGCATGGCGGCAGCGTGGTTGAGCTCAAACGAACGGATGAGGGCTGGAAACCCGTGGTCGGCAGCCCTTACAATCGCCGCATCACAGCCCATACGACGCCGATGGAAATCACCGGCCCTGTCGCCGGTCATGCCCGCGTACAAACTCAAGAAGACCCTGAGGGCCGGACAGTATCTGGAACCATGAACAATTGCGCCGGCGGCATCACGCCTTGGGGCACCTATTTGATGGCCGAGGAAAACATCAACGGGTATTTCATCGGAACGATCGCGGAAGATCATCCCGAAGCGGAAAACCACAAACGCTTTGGCGTCGCGGGCGGCTGGTATCAATGGGGCCGTCATTTCTCCCGCTATGACATTTCCAAAGAACCAAACGAGCCGAACCGGTTTGGCTGGGTGGTTGAAGTTGATCCCATGGATCCAAGCTCAACGCCGAAAAAACGGAGCGCGCTTGGTCGCTTTAAACATGAGGGCGCTGAAAGCGTTGTCGCCCCGAATGGACATGTTGTCGTCTATATGGGTGATGATCAGCGCTTCGATTACGTCTATAAATTTGTCTCAAAAAACAAGTTCGACCCGAACAATCGAGAAGCGAATTTAAGCTTGCTCGAAGATGGCACGCTTTATGTCGCTCGCTTTGATGAAGATGGCTGGGTCGAGTGGATGCCGCTGATTTTTGGCGAAGGCCTGCTAACTCCTGAGAACGGTTTCGACTCGCAAGCGGATGTGCTGATCGATGCTCGACTGGCGGGTGACTTGCTTGGCGCAACACCGATGGACCGCCCAGAAGATGTCGAGCCAAACGCAGAGGCTGGCACCGTTTGGGTGATGCTAACCAATAATAGCCGCCGAACAGAAGACGAAATTGACGCCGCTAATCCGCGTGCTGAAAACCGCTTTGGCCACATCATCCAAATCACTGAGCCAGACGGCGATTTCACCGCAACCCAATCGCGCTGGGAAATCCTGGTTCAATGCGGCGACCCGAACATTGCGGAAGTTGGCGCGACCTGGAATCCGCTGACCAGCGATCAAGGCTGGTTTGGCAGCCCAGACAATTGCGCCGTCGATCCATCAGGGCGCCTTTGGGTGGCGACAGATGGCAATGAAAGCACAGGCGCCTCTGATGGCATCTGGGCTATGGAAACCGAAGGGGAGCGCCGCGGGACTGGTAAAGCCTTCTTCCGTGCTCCCATCGGTGCCGAAGTCTGCGGGCCGCGCTTCACCGCTGATGGGAAGACGCTATTCCTATCTGTCCAACACCCTGGTGACGGTGACGGCGCCACATTTGAGACGCCGACCACCCGCTGGCCGGATTTCGAAGAGGATGTCCCGCCGCGCCCAACCGTGCTGGCCATTCGCAAAGCCGATGGCGGGCCCGTCGGCGTTTAGCGCTTAGCTAACCACGAGAACGCATCGCTCGTCCAAACTTGGACGGGCGAGCACGATGGTTTTGAGACCTGGAAGCTTCGGCTTTAAGTCGTTCGCGGCCCAGACGGCAATCCGCTCCAGCGTCGGTACTTCCAATCCCTCAATCTCGTTGAGCAGGCAATGGTCGAGCTTGTTTGCGGTTTCGCTTAAGACGGCCGCGAGCTCGGAAAAATCCTGCACCCATTCTTCACCAGGCTTCACCTTGCCAGCCACCGTGGCCTCGAGGCGGAAGGAGTGGCCATGCACATTGCGGTAGGGATGCCCTTCGGGTTTACCGCCCATATAATGAGCCGCTTCAAACGAGACCGCTTTCGTGATCTCGAAAACCTGGCCCTCGACCTTTACGGCAGACCGATCAGTTTGTGTGTTTGTAAGCTCAATCGCCATTTTGGGTGCTTCATACAATAAGCGGCGGTGGCCGCGATGTTCTGGGCGTGCGCCGTATCATCTTTAGGCTGCAGAAAAAAGTGTTGAAACTGCAAGCTTTCAAATTGTGAAGGCCGCGCTTCGGTTTCATCCTGAGGAAAAACAAGTTTTAGCTCATTCCCAGACACTTGCTTTAGCGGGGCATTGGCTTTCGGGCTCACACAGATCCAGTCAAGACCTTCAGGCGCCGCCAGCGTGCCATTGGTTTCCACGCCGATCTCAAATCCCGCGGCCTTTAGTTCAGCAATCAAAGGGGCATCGAGCTGCAATAACGGCTCGCCACCGGTGCAGATCACATAGGGTGCGCCGCCTTCGGGAGCTGCTGCCTCCCAAACAGATTTGACGTGCGCCGCAAGCGCTCCCGCGCCCGAGAACTTTCCGCCATTCTCGCCATTGGTACCGACAAAGTCTGTGTCGCAAAACTTGCAGACCGCTTTGGCCCGGTCGCGCTCGAGACCAGACCACAGGTTGCAGCCGGCAAAGCGCAAAAACACGGCCGCACGTCCGGTCTGCGCGCCTTCGCCCTGCAAAGTCACATAAGCCTCTTTAACCGAATAGATTTTCATGCGGGAACCTTAGCGCGCCATTTCAGATACCCATTCGCGCGAAGTTCACATGCCGGGCAGTCTGCACATCCATATCCCCACTCATGACGATGAGTGCGGTCGCCGATATAACATGTATGCGTTTCTTCAATCACGATATCGATCAGTTTTTGACCGCCCAAGTCTTCGGCCAACTCCCAAGTTTCGGCCTTATCGAGCCACATTAAAGGCGTCTCGATCGTAAACGGCCGATCCATGCCGCGCGACAGGGCCAGCTCCTGTGCATCAAGAGTCTCGCGCCGACAATCTGGATAGCCCGAATAATCGGTTTCGCACATGCCGCCAACAAGCGTCGACAGCCCGCGGCGCCAAGCCAGCGCCCCAGACAAAGTCAAAAACAGCAAATTGCGCCCCGGCACGAACGTATTCGGCAAGCCGTTCTCAGCCATTTCGATTTCGGTTTCCGATGTCATCGCGGTTTCGCTGATATCGCCTAAGACAGAGAGATCACAAACATGATCGTCGCCTAATTTTGCGTGCCAAGCCGGGAAGCTTTCACGCAAGGCTGCAAGGATATTGAGCCGACAATCGAGCTCCACGGAATGCCGTTGCCCATAGTCGAATCCAATGGTTTCAATTCGATCATAACGCGCCAAGGCGTGAGCCAAACAAATGGTTGAGTCTTGTCCTCCAGAAAACAACACTAGGGCAGACGTCTCGGCCATTATTCTTCTCTTTGCCTCCGTTTCGCGGCCTCTCCCGGCTCGCATCTCACATAATTGCCCGTGTAACAAATGTCACACTCAGCTGCGTCAAACAGATCGTCCCCTACGTAACTTGTTGACAAAGTGTCACACCTGCCTCTGACATGGTTGGTGAGGCATTCCCAGACAACATGGGAAGCCCACGAGGAAACGCAATAATATCTCGAGCCGCAAAAGCCGGCACCGAGGGAGGAGTTAATTTATGAAAGTATCAAGACGCTCGAAGTACGCCTTGTTCGCGAGCGCTTCGTTCGCTGCAATGAGTCTAGGAACTAGTCTGGCTTTTGCTCAAGAAGATAGCGAATCGGGCGAGGCTGAAGCACGTCGATTGAACACAATCGAGGTTTCAGCGACACGGCGTGATGGCGCGACCATCCAAGATGTCCCAATCGCGGTAACCGCGGTCAGTGCTGAAGATCTCGAACGCGCCGGCGTTGCCGACATTACGTCATTGGACAATGTGGCACCAAGCTTCAACATGAACTCGTCTAACTCGGAATCAGGCGGCACGACATTGCGAATTCGCGGCGTCGGCACCACGGGTAACAATATTGGCTTGGAAAGCGCCGTCGGCGTATTCCTCGACGGTGTGTACCTTTCTCGCCCTGGTATTGCTCTGGCCGACTTGCTTGATGTTGAGCAGGTTGAAGTTCTGCGCGGCCCGCAGGGCACACTGTTCGGGCGCAATACATCAGCAGGTGCCCTTAGCATCCGAACAAAGAAACCTGATCTGGGCAGCTTTGGCGGATTCGCGAACGTGACCGCGGGCAATTACGACCTTAGGAACGTCCAAGGCGGACTGAACATTCCAATCGTCGAAGATAAATTCGGCGTTCGAGTATCAGGCGCCCTTCGCGAGCGCGATGGCTACCTCACCAATATCAATGGTGACGATATCGGCAGCCGTGATCGCATGACGCTGCGTGGTCAGGCACTATATGACGCCGGTGACTATGGTGAAATTCGCTTCATCGTAGATTATGCTGACGGTGATGACCGTTGTTGCGACGCTGTTTGGCACAATGAAGCGCCGGTGACAGCATTCCCGCTTTTCGGACTGCCCGCGGACGGTGGTGCGCCAAATATTGGCGGTCCTGACCCGGATGATTATGACTCCAATGGACAAGGGAACTTTAACCCGTTCGAACAATGGGGCGCATCTCTAACCTATGAGCAGGATTTCGGCTTTGCTGATTTCACATATATCGGATCTTATCGCGATTATGAGTCAGCCGGCTCATTCCGAGATGATGATTATACCGGCCTGAGAATTTTCACGACAGGACCATCTGAACAGGCGCGGGCGACTGGAAATGATATCGAAGGTCGTACGCAAGTCATCACGAAATCGCACGAAGCGCGGTTTCAGGGCGTAGCATTCAATGATCGTCTCGACTGGCTTGTGGGTCTTTATTACTCCGAGGAAGAGATCCGATCCGGTGGCACTCTGACATTGCTGGATCAATTCCAACCTGCTGTTAGTGGCGGTACAGCTCTGGCTGGACTGAACCCATTCTTCGCGAGCTTTTATGGACCGGGTGTGAACGATCCGCTCACCGCCTTGGCGGGTGGCGCATCTTCAGCTGGTGATTTTGCCCATAACGAATTCAGCCAAGACGCTGAGTCGATCTCGATTTTTACTCACAACGTTTTGCAACTGACCGATCAATTCAATCTTACGGTTGGATTGCGCTATGTGGATGAATCAAAAGACGGCTCATTCGACCAGATCGATGGTCAGCACAATGCCTGTCTCGGGACCTTCGCCAACTTTGCGAACGTACTTGCAGTGCAAGCTGCTGTCGACGGCGTTCTGGGCGCGGGTGCGGTAAATGTCGGGGGGAATGCGGTTGCGTTGAACTGCTTCGTGTTTGCGGCTCCGACCCTTGATCGCTTGCAAACGCTCAGCCCTGCTGCAGCTGCGAACCCATTTGCATTCGCCCTGTTGGGACAAGAGTTCGACCTTAAGTTCGAGGATGACGAACTCGTCTACACTGTGAAAGCCGGCTATGAGCTGAATGAAGATGTCAACTTCTATGCGGGCGTCACTCACGGATTTAAATCAGGTGGGTTTAACCTGGATGCTTCGGCTGGTTCTGGCGGCGCAGATCCGCGCTTTGCTTCTGAGAAAGTGGATGCCTACGAAATCGGTATGAAAGCTTCCATCCTTGACGGACGCGGTGTCTTCAATGCCGCCGCTTTCCACCAGGAAATGGAAGACTTCCAAGTGCTGGAATTTACCGGCGTCCGGTTTGTGACATTCAACGTGCCAACCGCCAAATCAAGCGGTTTTGAAGTCGAAACTCAAGCCCTATTGACGGACAACTTTGGCGCATCTTTGGGTGTCACATACACGGACGCTCGCTATCCTAGCGATTGCGCAATCGTCGATGCCACTGATCCGGGCTTCGACCCGAACGTTGCTGCTCTTTGCGGCAACTCACTCACCAATGCTCCGGATTGGGTCGTCCTCCTCGGAGGGACTTGGGAGCAGCCGATCATGGACGGTCGGGCAAATCTGTTCCTGACAGGATCAGCCCGATATGAATCTGATCGTCGAACGACCACGCAAGCGGTTTCGACATCGGATTTCAGCGTGCCGTTAGCGGGTGACATTCAAGACTCCAACACAAAAGTGAATCTTCGTCTCGGCGTGCAATCACCGGACGAACGTTGGGCGATTGAACTATGGGGTAAGAACATCACCGATGAGCGAACAAAGAATGTAACATTTAGCATTCCGCTTCGCTCAGGTGCGCGAGGTCAATTCGTTCAGGACCCAGCAACCTATGGCGTGACGCTCAGAACCAAGTTCTAAGACCTGGTAGTCACAATAGGGGCCCTCGTGATGCACGGGGGAGAGAGGGAAAGGGCGGCCCAATGGGTCGCCCTTCTTTCATTTGCGGCGCAAATCGCTATGTAGAGGCGAACAGTGATTGCAGGAGATTTTTCAGGTGCTGCGTTCAAGTCTTTCTATTCTCGCCCTTACCAGTTTGGCTGCCTGCGGGGGACAAGCCGATCCACCGCCGCCAGAAGCGGATGGCTCGATTGTTTCGAGCTCTGGTTTGAAACTCGTTCCGATCGCCGAAACGCTCGAGTTTCCTTGGGGCATGGCCGCGCTGCCGAATGGCGACCTGTTGGTCACAGAGCGAGAGGGACGCCTGCGCCTGATCCAAAACGATAGCCTAGTTGAAGCGCCTCTAACCGGCTTGCCAAGTGACATTCTCGTCGAGGGACAAGGCGGACTTCTGGGGATTACGCTCGATCCGGCGTTTGAAACAAATCGCAAGCTCTATCTCAGCTATTCCAAAGATATGGGCGATACAAACACCACAGCGGTGATCTCTGCGACGCTCGCTGAGGATGCGAGTGGCCTTACAGACGTGACCGAAATTTTCATCGGCGCTCCGCGGGAAACAACTTACCACTATGGTTCTCGGATGGCGTTTTTACCGGATGGCTCGATGGCGATCTCTCTTGGTGATGGGTATCGCTATATGGAAGAGGCGCAGAATCCAACCAATCTGCACGGCAAGATCGCGCGGATCATGCCGGATGGATCCATCCCCTCTGATAATCCGTTTTCCAGCAGTGAAGGCAATCCGACTGTTTGGTCTTATGGCCACCGCAATGTGCAGGGCATGGTCTATCATGCGGGTGCGGGTCTCTTGATCGCACATGAGCACGGTCCGAAAGGTGGCGATGAGCTGAATGTGATTGAGCCCGGCAATAATTATGGTTGGCCGACCATCACTTATGGCATCAATTATGATGGTACGATCATCACCGACGATACTGAAGCGCCCGGCATGGAACAACCTGAAGTCAAATGGGTGCCATCGATCGCCCCATCTGGCATGGCGATTGTCGACACCACCGGCTTCGAAGATTGGTCAGGTGATCTTCTGATCGGCGCCATGGACGGCCCGTCTGGACAAAAAATCGTTCGGGTTGATGTGACTTCGGATGGCGCCATTGGTGAGACCGAAGACTTGCTCGACGATCTGCAAATCGGGTTCCGGGATGTGATCTCGACACCAGACGCGATCTATGTCGCGACCAATATGCTGGACGGCATTATCTACCGCGTCGAAAAAGCCAGCTAAACACCACGCCGTGAGCGAAGGGCGGTGGCCAAAGTGCCATCGTCCAAATGGTCGAGCTCACCGCCAACTGGCACGCCGTGCGCGAGGCGCGTGACCTCAATACCCAGACCCTCAAGCCGTTCAGCGACATAGTGTGCAGTTGTTTGCCCATCGACTGTGGCGTTTAGAGCCAGAATAACCTCTCGCACACCGCCTTGCTTCACCCGGTCGATCAACATGCCGATGGTTAGGTCTTCGGGACCGACGCCGTCGAGCGCGCTCATCACGCCGCCCAGCACATGATACCGCCCGCGAAACGCCGCTGCGCGCTCCAGCGCCCAGAGGTCCGGAACGTCTTCGACCACACAAATCAGGCCATCATCTCGCCCGGTGGCCTGACACACCGCACACGGCTGCAGCGTGTCATAATTTCCGCAGGTTTTGCATTGCTCAATCTTGTCCGCTGCGTCTGCCAGGGCGTCCGCCATTGGCCGCAGCAAGGCGTCTTGCCGCTTGAGCAGAAACAAGGCTGCCCGACGCGCTGATCGCGGCCCTAGCCCCGGCAAGCGCGCAATCAGATCGATCATGCGTTGAATTTCTGGTCCAGCAGACGATTTGCTCATGCGCGCTAATGTGTCGGACTCGGCGCAAGAGGCAAGAGCTTGCTTTCATCTTGGCAAATCCAGTTTTTAGGGTTATTACCCTAATCATAAAAATTGGAGGAAACATTGGCCGACACAGCGCACACGTGGGACGTAGCCGGGATCCCCGATCCTTATAGCCTCGATTTGGCGACACTCGACATTTCAAAAGCTGAAATTTTTGAAGCCAATGCTCAGGGCGAGTATTTCCGCCGGCTGCGAAATGAGGACCCCATCCATTACTGCCCAGACAGCCCATTCGGTCCGTACTGGTCGATCACCAAGTACCAAGACATTGTTGCGGTCGACTCCAATCACAAAGTCTTTTCATCCGACCGCGATATTGTTATTGGCGACGCGCCGGAGGGTATGGAAACGCCCATGTTCATTGCCATGGACGGTCCCACACATGTCGTCCAACGTAAGACGGTCAGTCCCGCCGTCGCACCCTCGCAATTGTCCGACATCGAGGCGCTTATTCGCCAGCGGGTTTGCACGATCTTAGATAGTCTCCCTGTAGGTGAGGAATTTAATTGGGTCGAGCTGGTGTCAAAAGAGCTCACCACGCAAATGCTCGCCACCCTGTTCGACTTCCCGTTCGAGGATCGTCATCTTCTACCCTACTGGTCCGATGTCGCGACGACGTCTGAAACCGTTGGTATCGAGGTCGATATGGATCAGCGTATGCGAACGCTCGAGGAGTGTTACGCTTATTTTGCCCGCCTCTGGCAAGAACGCGCCGCCCAACCGAAGAAGTTCGACTTCATATCGCTGCTCGCGCACAATCCAGAGACCGCGGATATGGTCAATGATCCGCAGGAATTTCTCGGCAATCTTATCCTATTGATCGTTGGCGGAAACGACACAACTCGGAACTCAATCAGCGCCGGAATCGTCGAGCTAAACCGAAACCCTGATGAATTTACGAAGCTCAAAGCCAATCCATCGCTCATCCCAAACATGGTGTCGGAAATTATCCGATATCAAACCCCGCTCGGCCACATGCGCCGCACGGCACTGGAAGATATAGAACTTGGCGGCAAGCAGATCAAAAAAGGCGATAAAGTCGTGATGTGGTACATCTCCGGCAACCGCGATGAAACCGTGATTGAAGATCCAGACCGGTTCTGGATTGATCGTCCAAATGCGCGGCGTCATCTATCGTTTGGGTTTGGTGTCCATCGCTGCATGGGTAACCGCGTTGGCGAAATGCAATTGCGGATCTTGTGGGAGGAAATCCTCAATCGGTTCGATCGGGTTGAATTGGTTGGAAAGCCTGAGCGCGTGCTCTCCAATTTTGTGATGGGTTATACAAACGTCCCGGTGGTCCTGCACGCGAAGGCATAATGAAAACGAAAGATCGAATCCTCAACACGGCGCGCGAACTGTTCAACGCGCGCCGCTTCGGCAATGTCACAACGGCAGAGCTTGCCTCTGAGTGCGGCATCGCCGAAGGCAATTTATGGTATCACTACAAAAACAAGCGGAGCCTGCTTGAAGCAATTACGGAACGTTTTCTCGTTGATGTCGAAGAGCGGCTTGCTTTGCTACCCAGCGATCCGGATGCGATCCTTGAGCAATATGCTGACATGCTGCTCGCACTGATGTCGGAAATCCGTCGCTACCGTTTCCTGTACCGCGACCAAGCCGATTATGGCGAGCATACTGACAATTTGCTCCAGCGTTTGCCTGGGATTTATCGCGACACGCAGAGCCAGTTTCAAACCTTCTTTCACAGCATGGTGAAGCAGAACCACCTGGACCTCGACCCCGCGCTCATTCCATCTCTCGCCACCAATAGCATCCTGATCTTGCGCTATCATCTGGAATTCTTGCGTGAGAGCGGCCGCGATAGTGACATCGGTTCGGGCGCTGTTCGCAGCGCTGTGGAGCAGCATCTGACCCTGTTTGAGCAGTCTCTCAGCAAAACTGCGCGCGGAGCGTTACGCGACGCCCTAGAAACGGCGCTTGAGACGGCATAAGCGGGCTTTTTGCCCTGTTGGTCGCGAAACCCCTTCCTCTACGGGGCGAACGGGCTAACATCTCATTATGCGAGATCAATGAGAGGAGTCCGTGATGGTGCATGGGGGCCAAGAGGCACTGATCAAAGACGCATTGGTGTTCTTTGTCGCGGCCGGGCTCGTAGTGCCAGTCTTGCGGGCGGCCAAACTCCCAGCAGTCGTTGGTTTCATCCTGGCGGGCATTGCGCTTGGACCAAGCGGGTTTAGCGCTTTTAGCAACAGCGTTCCCATCCTCGAATATGTGACGATTTCTGACCCCGCCGCGGCCGCGCCTTTGGCTGAGCTTGGAGTGTTGTTCTTATTGTTCTTGCTCGGCTTGGAACTGTCGTTTCAGAAACTCTGGGCGTTGAAACGAACCGTGTTCGGCGCAGGCACCGTTCAAGCGATTTTGAGCGCTGTGGTGATTGGCTATGGGCTCTTCCTGCTAGGGCTGCCGGCCACTGAAGCAGCGATCATAGGCCTGGCGCTAGCGCTCTCATCCACCGCGATTGTGATGCAGCTCATGATCGAGAACAAACGCGCCGCAACGCCGGTCGGACGAAGCTCCCTTGGTGTGCTTTTATTCCAGGATATTTTGGTCGCGCCGATTTTGATTTTCGTCGGCTTTACCGCCAGCCGCGGCGAGGCCGACCTTTCCACCGTGCTCTTCCAGGCGCTGTTCAACGGCCTTCTGGCACTGATCGTGATTTTCGCGATTGGACGATATTTGTTGCGGCATCTCTTCCGTCTCGCGATCAATGCAGGCGGGCGCGATTTCCTGATGGCAATTACGCTGCTCACCGTCGTTGGCGCATCGGTGATTACCTACAATGCCGGCCTCTCGCTCGCGCTTGGCGCCTTTCTGGCGGGGCTATTGCTCGGTGAGACCGAGTTCAAACACCAAACCGAAATCGACCTTGAACCCTTTAAAGGACTTTTGCTCGGATTGTTCTTCATGACGGTTGGGCTTGCGATCGATCTGTCGGTCGTGCTCGAGAATTGGCAAATCGTGCTTGGCGGCTTGGCCGCAATGCTCGCGATCAAAGCGTTATTGGCCTTCATCGCCATTCGGATTTTCTCAGGCGACCAAGCGACCTCTGTCGAAACCGCCTTCTTACTGGCGCCCGCGGGCGAGTTTGCCTTTGTGATTGTCGGTGCAGGCTTGGCTGCCGGATCCATCGCTGCCGGAACCTCTGCGATCATCACCGCGATTGCGGCGCTTTCTATGCTGATTGTTCCAGCCAGCTGGCGGCTCGGCATCTGGCTCGCAAATCTGTTCGCCAAACCGCCGTCAGTTGGCCAAGCGCAAGGCGATTTCAGCGCCAATGAAGGCCATGTGATCGTCGCGGGCCTGGGGCGGGTTGGGCGCGCTGTCGCTCACATCTTAGAACGCGAGCAGGCCGAAATCGTCGCCCTCGACACCAATCCAAAAACCGTTTCCATACAACGTGCCTTGGGGCGGCAAATTTATTTTGGCGACGGCGGACGGGAAGAAGTCTTGCAAAAAGCTGGGCTGGCCCACGCTGGCATGGTGGTGGTCACGCTAGACAATCAACTAAGCGCGGAAAACATGGTCAAAACGGCGCGACACTCGCGGCCCGACGTGCCCATCCTCGCCCGCGCGCGCGACGCTGATCATGCACAATTGCTTTACAAAGCGGGTGCGACCTTCGTGATCCCCGATGCAATCGAAGCGGGATTGCAAATGTCCGCGCGAGCGCTTGAACAATTGGGCTATGAAAGCGAAGCCGTTCAGACGCTTATCTCATCCGAGCGAGAAACCGAGTATCGGATGGCAAATGAAAAGCCTGACGATCCGAAAGACTAGAACGGCATCTTAAAGCCAGGCATCATACCGCCAAACCCGGCGGTTGCCTCTTTCATCGCCTTTTCCATCGCTTGGTCCAAATTTTTGCGAGCTTCGCGATGCGCCGCTTTGACCAAGTCTTCGACAATTTCAGCCTCGTCACTCATGAGCGACGGGTCGATCTTAATCGCAATCAGTTCACCTTTGCCCTTGAGGGTGACCGAAACTAGTCCTGCCCCGGCAATGCCCTCGGCCTCTGTTTCTTCAATCTGCGCTTGGGCTTCTTGCATTTTGGCCTGCATCTGTTGGGCCTGTTGCATGATCTTGGTGAGGTCTGTCATCGTCTCGTCTTTCTAACCCTTCGAGCTGCGCTTGAGGGGTACGACATTGTCTGTCAGCGTTGTGGGATCAAGAGGGGCACTGCGCTCAACATCGACGATTTCAGCGCCTGGAATGGCGGCCAGGGCGGCAGCAATATCAGGATGCTGCGCTGCTTCGTTAAGCTGCTCCTGCCGCTCGCGCGTCTCTTTCTCTTTCTGGGTTTCCACCCCGGAGTCGGACAAAAGCACGTCCCAGTCCATATCGGTTTCATATTCGAGAAAATCGGTCAGCCGGCGCAACAGGTCGCGCGGCGCGCCTGGATCCACAGCACACACCAGGCGGCCAGGTTTGAAATTCTCCGCCCGAATATACTTGCGCGCCTCGCCCCATAGCCGGGCTTCTTTACGCGTATCGAGATGATCAAGGACATCTCGAAAACTCGCCAACTTGCTATCGCTGGGTTGCACCAATTGAACCACAGATTGCGATCCGCCCGAAGGCGAGCTTGGCGCGGCATTAGGCTTTCCCGTCGCGCCCGAGGCCCCTCCTCCGCTGAGCATCCGCGCGGCTTCTTCAGGGCTCGGCAAGCGCGCCGCCGTAACCAGTCGCAGCACGACCATGCGCAATGCTGTATCGGCTTCCGGCGCGGTTTGGGTGTCGCGATAGCCTGAAAGTAGGATTTGCCAATTGCGCTGGGCCTGAGCTGGGCTCAACGACGCTGCAAGCTCATGCGTGCGCTTGGTCCAGTCTGCGGGACCAGGCAATTGATAATTGTTTCCAGCCGCCTGAACGGTGGCGATATCCGCGGCTATCTCCAACATGTCTTTGAGGATAACGAGCGGATCAGCACCGGCGCGAACTTGGTCTGCAACTTCGTCGACGGCTTTCTGCGCTTCACCTTGGATGGCATACTCAAACGCATCGAGCAGCCGCAAGCGATCGCCTAGTCCAAGCATGTCGCGGACGCGTTCGCCGGTCACTTGATCACCATCTAGGGCCTGAACAATCGCTTGGTCCAAGATCGATAGCCCGTCCCGAACAGAACCTTCGGCGGCCCGCGCGATCAATGCCAACCCTTCATCGGAGACGTTTGCGTCTTCGCGGTCTGCGATTTTCGCCAAATGTTTTGCCAGTTCACCGCTCTCCAAACGCTTCAAATCAAAGCGCTGGCAGCGCGATAGAACCGTAATCGGAACTTTGCGGATCTCTGTGGTGGCGAAAATGAACTTCACATGCGGCGGGGGCTCTTCCAAGGTCTTAAGTAGCGCATTGAAAGACGCGGTTGAGAGCATGTGAACTTCGTCGATGATATAGACTTTGTGGCGCGATGACACTGGCGCATAGCGCACCCCATCAAGCAGCTCGCGCATATCCGCCACACCCGTCCGAGACGCGGCATCAAGTTCTAAGACGTCCGGATGATTGCCCGCCATGATCGCAGCGCAGAAATCTCCTGGCGGGTCGAGCGTCATGCTGGGCGCATCCTGCCCCTCGCGCGTGTAGTTTAGCGCCCGCGCCAAAAGCCGTGCCGTGGTCGTTTTTCCGACGCCCCGCACGCCGGTCAGCATGAATGCGTGGGCGACGCGGCCGGTCTCGAACGCATTGGTCAAGGTCCGAACCATGGCTTCCTGGCCGATCAAATCAGAGAATAGCCGAGGACGATATTTCCGCGCTAAGACTTGATAACCCTCATCTTTTGGCGCGCCCATTTCAGCCTCTCCGAACATGGAGAAGGTCGCATCATCGCGCGGCTCGTCTTCTGGGGTCTCAGGCGTATCAGTCATGGTTAAAGCTTATGGCAGGGACTCGGGGGAACCGGCAAGCCGACCGACGCTTTTGCCGACCAAGCAACTCACAAGAAACACTAGCATTGTCACCATAGAATTTTGAACAAACATCTTTAAACGTACTTGCAGAGCTATTCCGTCGGATCTTGGGCTATAAAATATAATTATAATTCAGAGCACTAGACGACACACTCAAAAATGTGATCGTTCGTCCCATCGTGATCAAGGGAATCGCTATGTCACTCCGCACGCCCATCGTCTCAGTTTTTGTATTAGGCCTGCTTTCGGCCTGTAGCGGAGGTGAAGATAGTTTTATCAACGCCGCCCCGGTCATCAGTGCCGGCGCCAGTCAATCGGTCACAGAAGGCGCTATCGTCTCCCTTAGCGGCTCGGCGAGCGACCCTAATGGTCAAACATTCACAATCGAATGGTCGCAAGTTTCAGGCCCCATGGTCGAGTTAAGCTCGACCACCATTTTGACGCCAGAGTTCCGCGCGCCGAATGTAAATGAAGATGGTGACCTTGTGTTCCGGCTGACCGTCACCGATTCTCGAGGCCTGGCATCAACTCAAACTGTTACCATTTCGGTGAGTGACACTGAGCGTGAAGGACCCTCACCTCAGGGCCGGCCGGATGACACCGATGATCGGCGAGACCGTGCGCGCGGAAAAAGAAACGGCAACCGCCCTATGACTGAGAGCCGCGAAGTGCGGACTTATGATGGCACGAGTAACAATATAGACAATCCGAATTGGGGCGCGACGTTCGAACACCTCCAACGCCTCGCGAGCAGTGACTATGCCGACGGAATTTCAGAACTAGCAGGCCCCGATCGCCCCAGCGCACGGGCGGTTTCCAATGACGTTTCGGATCAACCAGAAGGCACGTCAATTGCCAACACTGTGAACGGGACCGACTTCGTCTGGCAATGGGGTCAGTTCATGGATCATGACATCGATCTCACAGATGGCGCCGAAGAGTCTGCGGATATTCTCGTGCCAGAAGGCGATCCAGATTTTGATCCCAGTGCGACAGGTGGAATTGTGATTCCATTCAACCGCGCGCTTTTCGATCATGCCACGGGTACCGATGCCAGCAATCCGCGCGAACAGGAAAACGAGATCACCAGCTGGATCGATGGGTCAATGATCTATGGTTCGGATGAAGATCGAAATGCTGCCTTGCGCGTAGCACAAACGCCTTTTCTCAGGGTGAGCACCGGCAATCTTCTTCCCTTCAACACTGACAGCCTGACCAATGCGAACGGGTTCGTCAGCGATCCGACGAGCCTGTTCTTGGCGGGCGACATTCGAGCCAACGAACAGCTCGGCTTAACGGTCATGCACACGCTGTTTGTCAGAGAGCATAACCGGCTGGCGGAGCGTTTCTTAAATGATGATCCGAACGCGGGTGCCGATGCGATTTATGAACGGGCGCGGCGTTTGGTGATCGCGAAAATCCAAATCATTACTTTTGAAGAATGGCTCCCTGCCCTGATCGGACCAGATGCCATTCCGGCCTATTCTGGCTATGACGCGACCGTCAATCCGACGGTGTTCAATGAATTCAGCGTTGCAGCGTTCCGGCTTGGACATTCAATGCTGAACCCGCAATTGTTGCGGCTCGACGCGAGCGGTGATGAAATCGCAGCCGGTCACATCGCCTTGCGTGACGCGTTCTTTGCCGGGCCTTCGATCCTGACCAGCGAAGGCGATCTCGATCCGATCCTCCGCGGATTTGCCACGCAGCTGCACCAAGAAATTGATCCCAAAGTCGTCGACGACATTCGTAATTTCTTGTTTGGCATGCCGGGAAGTGGCGGGCTTGATCTCGCCTCATTGAATATTCAACGCGGCCGCGACCATGGGGTGCCTGGATATAATCAGATGCGCCAAGCCATGGGACTGACGACTGTCACTCAATTCGGTCAAATCACCTCTGATCCAGAACTCGCCGACGCCTTGTTCGATCGATATGGCGATGTCAATGAAATCGATCTGTGGGTCGGCGGACTGGCAGAAGATGCGGTCGCAGGATCGCAGCTTGGTGAGCTCTTTCACGCGATTATTGTTCGCCAGTTTACAGCCTTAAGAGATGGCGATCGGTTTTGGTGGGAAAATGAATTGACTTCCGCCGAACGTGACCGGGTTAGGGACACGACTCTCGCTGAGGTCATTCGAGACAATACCGGCATCGGCAACGAACTCCAGGATAACGTCTTCATCGCGCCGTGACGGGTTGTTCCCCCTCTAGCCCCCTTGGGATGCGATGCGCGAGGTCACCTTATCGGTGGCCTCGTTGCATATTCGCGATGTACGTGGAGTGGAGACTGGACAGTGACCCGAACGGAAAACTCGTTAGGGCTGCTTCGTTCCCGACCTGACCCGGTTGGCGAGAAGTTCGTCCACCGCCAGCCTCCGAGGGCTATATCGCCCTTAGGTCATCCCGTGACAAGGGGGGTGAAGCTGCTAAAGCGACTCTCATGACGACTTCGAATGATATTCCCCTCGCGAGCGCCCCGGTTGACCGGGCTGCACATTTCCGAACCAATCCAGAATGGCTGGCGCAAGCCAAGAGCGCCGATAATGCGCTAATCTTCCTAATGCAGAAAGGACAGCCCCTACTCGCCCCGAACGGCCAGAACCTGCTTTGGCTCGGGCCTGAAGTTGAGCGGCTAAGCCCGCAAGGCGATTCCATTTTTCTGGGACAAGACAAGGCTGGCGCACCGATTTTTGTCGTGAATATGGAGCCCGACTTCAAACTTGAAGGCTCGTTGCTGCAAGGCGCGGGAGATTTTACCGATATGCGAGCCGCCGCATCCGGGCTCACGCCAATGGAAGCCAACCTCGCCTCAACCGCTCGCAGTTTGTTGGAGTGGCATCGCAATCACCCCTTCTGCTCGAAATGCGGAGCGCCGAGCGAGGTGACGGAAGCCGGATGGAAACGCGTTTGCCCCTCTTGCGGTGCAGAACATTTCCCGCGCACCGACCCAGTGGCAATTATGTTGGCGGTCAAAGATGACAAATGTTTGCTGGGTCGCCAAGCCGGTTGGCCCGCAGGGTTCTGGTCGGCGCTCGCGGGCTTCGTCGAGCCTGGCGAAACCCTAGAACAGGCCGCCGCACGGGAGCTTGAAGAGGAAGCTGGCATCAAGGCTGACCCCGCCTCGGCGGAGTATTTATTCTGCCAACCTTGGCCATTCCCATCATCATTGATGGTCGGGATTATTCTCGAAGCGCAAACCACCGAAGTGTCCGTCGAACGGGATGAGCTCGAAGCCGCGCGCTGGATCACCCGCGAAGAGGCTCGCCAAGTTCTCGCTGGCACCCACCCAGACATTTATGCCCCGCCGCCAATGGCCGTGGCGCATCATATTTTGAAAACCTGGGCTGAGCGCACCTCGTAAATGCGCTCAGAACCACTCGGTGGGCTTAGTTCCCAAGTCCAAACTTCAGCACGCCGCTCAGCGTGAAGGCGTCGACGCCACCTTCAATCTCACCATCATTCGATTCAAATCGCGTGAAATCCAATCTCAAGCCAAAATTGTCCGTCAGCGAATACTCGCCCCCTAAACCAACCGCAAAGGCTTCGATTTTGGCGGATTCGGAAAGCTCACCGACCGACACGTCGAAGTCTAACTCGCCATACCCAACCCGCGCCGTGAAATCGAACCGGTCCGAGAGGGGATAAGTTCCGACCAAATAAGCAGCATATTGAGAGCCAAGTTCGATCTCAGCGCCAACGACGTCATCGACGTCTTCACTGCCCGAGCCAACGGAGCCCTCGCCTTCAATGCCAAAATAATCATTGAACTTGAATCCGCCTCGGGCCGTCACGGCCCCAAGCGTGGCGCCCTCGCCATCAAAAAGCGAATAGCCGCCAGAAACGTATAATTCCGATTCAGAAACCGCGACCGGCGCGAGGCATAGACAAGTTATGACCAGCGCCGAATACTTCCTCAACATGAAACCCTCCTACCTTGTGCTGAACACAAGGATTTAGAAATCATGCTTTGCCAATATTCCACACATCTATTTTTGAAAATGACAAATATAGAGACGTTGAGAATATTAGCTGTATAGCGGGCTCAATTTCTGGACGAAAACCCTAACGAACATGTCCGAACTTATAGACCCCGGCGATGGAGAACATGTTGACGCCGCCATCAAGGGCATCATCGTCAACTTCAACGCGCGTATAATCGCCGCGAATACCAAGTTGCTCTGTAAACATATACTCGCCGCCAAGACCAAAGGCGAAACCGTCCAGGTCTGCATCCGATGAAACGCCATTATTGGCGGTCTGCAACTCGCCTGTCGTGTAGCCCACGCGGCCGAGCACATCGAGATTTGGAATGACCGGATAGCGCGCAACCAAATATCCTGCGAACTGATTTTCAAGCTCTGCTTCGGCGCCGCCTGCGCCATCGATCTGTTCAGCGCCGAGCCCAAAAGCCGCTTCAAATTCCGCGCCTAACAGATCATGAAACTCGACGCCGCCGCGCAGGGTCACCGCCTGCAAGTCAACATCATCCGCGTCGAATGATGACAAACCACCGGTGACATAGAGTTCGGATTCGGCCACCGCACCGGGTGCGATCGCAACGCCAAGACCGAGCGCGATTGCTGCAAATTTTCTCATTTCGTCCTCCTAAAAACGAGCGGAGATAAGCCGCTTAAAGCGTCTTCAAGCAGAATTTGCGTTTCAATGGGGTGAAGTCTTCGTCATGATTTCGAAAACCACATTAACCAAGGCTGTGCCCTGGCTCTCGCGGTCTCAGGCCACTAAAAACCCCCGCGTGGGAGGGGAACCACGCGGGGGATGATTGGCACCGCGCCGAGAACGGACGGTTTATGCAGGGAGAAACGCTAATCGTTTAGCACGGTCGGCCAATTCTGTTCCGCGCTCGCGATGAAGCCCGCGCGGTCTTTATCCCACTTCTTCTGGATGCCTTTATTGTAGTTCAGGTAGAGCTTGCCATCGACAACCGCCCAACGACGCGCGTCACCTTTGGCTGTCTGACCTTGAGCAACCGCCCAGGCGCAATAGCCGCCATATTGAGGCGCGTATTTAGCTGGATCCGCCAAGAACAGGTTGAGATTGTCTTCGCTGGCAAAGCGGAATTCTGCGCCTTGATAAGTGGTTGTGTATTCCGTCGAGCCTTTGGTCGGTTCGCCGACGGTGAAATAGGCGACCGTGTCATAGCCTTGCAATGCTAGGTTTGAGCGTTTGGCCGTGTAGATTGGGTCTTTGTCGGCAAAGGCAGCGGGCGCTGAGATTGCGACAGGACCGGCAACGATCATGGCGGCGGCGAGGATTGTGCGAAGTTTCATGGTTTTGTCTTTCTGAAACTGAGGATATGGAAGGTAGGGCGAGGATTATGAACGGGCTGGGAACAAAGTCGTTTTCAGCCCTGAGAAAATTGCGGCAAGCTCTTTGCGACGAATGAAGGCTAGGCCCGCGGATGTGATCCAAACCACGACCGCCATGAAGAAGAGGCCTCCACCATCATTGTTCGGGTCAATCCCGAGCGGTGTCCAAAGGTGGAAGTTGACCGCACCGCTCATCACAGCAAAAGCGATCAATGCTCCAATCGCTTGCAAGCGCCGGAAGGCAGGGAGAATGCCGATCAGCAGCAAAGAAGCGGCGACCAGTTCGGCCGTGCCGATAACATATTGGCTAAACAAACCGGTCTGGGCGAACAGCCCGTCTGCACCGAAGCTTGCAGCCCAGTCATTAAGCTTGCCGAAAATCACTTGGGTTTCTGGCGCATTGGTAAACTTGAACCGGAGGCTGTCGAGAAACACCAAGGATGCGATGCCCGCGATCGCGTGAGGTGCATAAGTTTTGAGTTTAGACACCAGCCCCGTGTTCTGGACTTGCGGTGTGAGTGTTTCGTTCAGGGTCGTCATTGCGTCCTCCTTGCTATGCCCCCTATTTACGAAGCCGCATCATCACTTGCGAACCACGTGTGTGTGAGCCTCAGTCACGTCGGTGTGAGCGATCTGTGAGCGCCCTCAAACCAGCGGTAAAAAAAAGGGCTGCAGAATGCTCTGCAGCCCAGTATTCATGGGGTTGGGAGTGGTTAAGCCGCGACGGTTTCTCGCTTGGTTTTTGGCGTCCAAGCATGCTTTTGAAACGCCTCATTGACCGGCGTTTCGGCGACATGGTTGGTGTAGTTTGAAATCACTTTCAGCGAGACGCCGAGAATGACGGCGAGCACCGCCGCGCGATCATATCCGGCGGCGATGAAAGCATCGACATCCGTGTCTGAAACAAAGCCTCGATCAATGACGGTTTTTTTGGTGAAGATCCGCAGGGCTTCCAGTTTTGGATCTGCGATTGCGCGATCTTCGCGAACCGCATCAATGACGGTCAGATCCAGGCCCTGACCTTCGGAAATCGTCGTGTGCGCCGCGACACAGAAATGGCATTCATTTTCAACGCTTGCGGTGATCGTCACGATCTGCTGCTCAAGCGGTGTCAAACCAGATTTCGCGAGCTGCTCAGATAGCTGGGTATAAGCGGTCAGCACCGTCGGGTTTTCCGCAAAGACAGCGTAAAGAGAGGGAACGAAGCCCATTTTCTTTTCGACGCCAGCGATAAAGTCACGCGCGCCTTCTGGCGCTGTGCTTGAGGTGTGGAGAGTGAATTTAGCCATTTGAGGCTCCTTGGGAGGTTTTCAGGGTCAGCAGGCCTTTTTGACCGGCGTTGAACGTAAAATGGCGCATCCCCCCTTGTTGAAGAAGTTAGAGCGCCTCCATATAGCCCATGCATTTTTCGCATAGGAGCTGATGGGTATGGACCGGATAGACGCAATGAGACTGTTTTTGCGGGTCGCTGATGCGGGCAGTTTTTCAAGGGCCGCCGCCGATCTGTCGATTGGCCAGCCCACGGTCTCGCGCCGCATTCAAGATTTGGAACATCAAATCGGTGCTGAGCTGTTCCACCGCACCACGCGTGCTTTGTCGCTGACGGAAGCCGGTCAGAAATTTTACGGCCGGGCGCAAGACATCCTCTCAGAATTCGACGACGCAGAAGCCGAAGCCCGCGGACTTGATCAAGAACCCGTCGGGATGTTGCGCGTCAGCGCGCCCCACTCACTCTCACAAATCGTCATCACACCGACCATTGCCCCCTTCTTAGAAAAGTATCCGCATATCCGCATGGATCTGATGACGGACGACACCTACACCGACTTGGTCACGGAAGGGGTCGATGTCGCGTTTCGCTTGGGCGAACTCACCGATAGCGCCCTGATGGCGAAACGCTTACTAGTGGCCTATCGCGGCATCTGGGCGGCGCCGAGCTATATCGAGAAATTTGGTGCCCCAGTCTGTCCAGAGAGCCTCAAAGACCATAATGGCCTGGTCTTCCGTCAATCCTTGCAAGGCCAACAATGGACGCTCAAACATGTCGAATCGGGCGAAGAGCACCGCATCATGATGGATGGCCGCTTTAGAGGATCATCCGGCGACACGCTTTTGCAAGGCGCTGTAGACGGGCTTGGGATTTTTATTGGGCCGGATTGGCTGGTCTGCCCGCACGTCAAATCAGGGGCGCTGGTCCGGATCATGCCCGAATGGCGCGGCGCCGACCTACCACTTTCTGTGGTTTGGACCGGCGGCAAATTGCGCGGCAAAGCGCGACTGTTCGTCGAACATGTGCAAGCCGCGCTCAGCGCTTTGGAGAATGTGGGAAGTTAAGGACCCCGGCCGAGGCCGAGGCCCTTGAAGGCTCGACTTAACCCGCTTTTACGCTCGCGACCCATTCGTCGACACGGCGCTCGAGAATCGCCAGCGGCATCGCGCCGCCGCCCAGAACCGTGTCATGGAAGGCGCGAATATCGAACGCATCGCCTAGTTCCGCTTCCGCATCACGGCGCAGCTCTTGGATCTTCAGCATGCCGACTTTGTAGCTGGTCGCTTGCCCAGGCAGCACCAAATAGCGACGCACTTCTGAGCGGGCCTGCGCTTCGGTGATCGCAGAGTTTTCCATGAAATAGGCCACGGCCTGTTCTTCGGTCCAACCTTTGGCGTGAAGACCAGTGTCGACGACCAAACGGATCGCCCGCCAAATCTCAGATCCGGCGCGCCCAAAGCGTGACAGCGGGTCCTGATAGGTGTTTGGCATTTCGATCGCTAGCCATTCAGAATACAGTCCCCAGCCCTCGCTATAGGCCGTGAAGCCCGCTTGCGTGCGGAAGGTTGGCACCCCTTCCAGCTCTTGCTGAATGGCAATTTGCATATGGTGACCCGGCAGCCCTTCATGATAGGCGATGACTTCCAGCTCACGCTTCGGCATTGCAGTCATGTCTGACAAGTGGGCGTAATAAACACCAGGGCGTGAGCCGTCTGGGGTCGATGGGAAATAGTGCTGCGCAGCGCCATCCTGTTCGCGGAACGGCTCCACGCGTTTCACTTCCATGTCAGCTTTCGGCAGGATGCCGAAATAGTCCGGCAGGACCGCTTTGATACCATCAATCGCGGCGGTTGCGTCATCGATATAGCCTTGGCGGCCTTCATCCGTGTTTGGATAATAAAGCCGCTCATCATCTTTGGTGTCACGCAGAAACGCGAAGAACTCTTGCAAGCTGCCTTCAAAGCCAAAATCAGCCTGGATGGTTTCCATTTCTGCTCGCAAGCGCGCCACTTCAGACAGGCCGATCTCGTGGATCTCATCCGCGGTCAGCGCGGTTGTGGTCTGATTGGCGAGACGCTCATTATAATAGGCCACGCCAAGCGGTAACGCGCTCACACCTTGGGCCTCTGGCGAGGCGTTGACTTTATCCTCTTCCTGCCACGCAATCAGGCGCTCATACGCAGGCTTCAATTCATCGACCAAAGCGGTCCGAATATCGGCGGTCAGCTGATCGGCTTTGGCTTGATCAATCTCGCCTTGCTCGAGCAGATTGGCGATTTTAGCTTGCGCATCTGCCCAAAGATCACTGTCCTCGCCGCTATCATCAAATGGCGCGCCAGAAATAATTTTCCGAGATTCTTCGATGACAGAGTCGAATGCGAAATAAGGTGGGCGGACGCCGCGCTCTGCGACAGTCTTCGATGACGTGATCAGTTGATCAATCGCACCGGCGCTTCCTGAAATGCGCAGCAAGTAATTGTCCATGTCTTCGGCATCGGTCACGCGGTGAAAGGCGATCAAAAGCTGTGGGAAGAATGTGTGAATGGCTTGCATTTGGTCAAACACATATGTGTTGTAACGGAACTCATCTGCCGCTTCCGCGCGTTCCGCCTGATAGACCCAAATATCGTAAGAGATTTTGGCGTCCGGGCTGAGCTTGTTATAATCAAACTCTGCCTGAAGTTCTGCCACATTGGCCCGCGTGCGCGCCAGTTGCGCATCGAGCGCCGCTTCGGAGAAATCATCGATCTCGCCTTGGCGTTCGTCGCGGCCAAGAAACGTGAGCTGGATCGGACTCTCTAGCAGTTCAGCTTCAAACTTAGCTTCGAACCAATCATTGAGGCGTGCTGTTTCGGCAGCAATCTCTTCAGCCGTGGCTGGCGCTTCGGCGACTTCTGGCTGTGTAACTTCAGTTTCGCTCTGGCCTGGCGTTCTGACTTGATCGCAAGCTGCGAGCGCGAAAATTGTGGCAAGTGCCGTCAATGTCGTTTTCATGATAACAGGTCTCCCAATGCCGTTTTATCGATAATCGGCAAAAAGCAGCTTTTGGGCGAGGGAGCAAGAGATTCTAACATTTATGTCGTAACTGCACTCGTCGCCTATTAAGGCGCGCGCGATTAGAACAAATGGATCAAACGCGATAGCAAAACACTCGAAGGAGAGGTCGTGCGAAAAGGCTTGATCATCGCCCCCATGCTAGCGGTTCTTTTGTCCGGCTGCATCGTCACATCAACCGCTGGTCTGCTCGTCAATGGCGCGAAGCTCGCAGGGAAGACCGTCTATTTGACCGGCAAAGGCGTCTATCAAGTCGGCAAGCTGACTGTGCGCGCGGCAGATGGAGTATTAGACGGCACAGAACGGATGTTGCGGCTCACTATCCTAACCGCAGACGCAACCGGCGCGGTGGCTCGGACGACTCGAGAGATCCATTCGAGTGCGCTTCAGGCAGAACTTGCCACGCTTGAACGAACAGAAGGCGTTATCGAAGTAATTGTCGAACCGCTGGACTAGTCTCTTTTATCTTAGGCGAACCCGGACTATATTGGTCCCGTTCGTTTGAACTATGGTGATAAACGCGCGTGTAATAAGCGGTTCGGACCCGGGGGCGGTACCCGGCGCCTCCACCAAAGACCCACCTTCAGCGGGTTATTTGGGGGCGAAATAGGATCGACGGACGTGTAAAGACGATGCTTTCACCCGCATGAGCTGCGTTAGAAGCTCACTCAACAATAGTTGCTAATGACAACTTTGCTGAAGGTGAACTGCTCGCTGCGTAACGCAGTGCGTGGAAAACCGCTTTAACTCCTAGGGCATCAGCGCCTTAGGCGGGGCCCGGAGGCGCCTGGCAACAGAAGCCTCCACTTTAAATTCGTAGAGTTTCGCTTTGTGTAATAAGCATTGCAGAAGGCGCTTAACCAAAGCAGCAAACTTCCCATCTGGGGAAGACACAGAAAGTGGCTCGCCTCACGCATGAACAGGATTGCAGGCTTGGCACAGAGGAGATAATCGTCTCCTTCAACTGGGGAGCGGATAATGACCGACTATATCGGCTACGAAGCACTGACACAGGCCGCCATGCGCGGCGTCGTTCGTGAAGCCATGCGCCAAGCCGCGAAAGGCTCTGCACCTCCCGGTGATCACCATTTCTATGTCACGTTTCGGACCAAGGCGCCTGGCGTCAAAATCCCGGACCATTTGATCGAGCAGTTCCCGGACGAGATGACGATTGTCATTCAACACCAATATTGGGACCTCGAAGTGCATGACGGCCATTTCGAGATTGTGCTCAAGTTCAATCGCGTGCCGCAGCATCTTTCGATTCCTTATGTTGCAATGACCCGGTTCGTTGACCCAGCGGTGAACTTTGGTGTCAGTTTCGAAAAAGCGGCTGCTGGCGATGACACAAGCGTTGTTGATCCGGCACCTGAGCAAAGCGAAGCGGTAACTGATAGCAGCGATGAAGCCGGCGAAGAGAGCGGCGATACCGTTGTGAGCCTCGACGCGTTCCGCCGCAAATAGTCATGTCCAAACCTGAGCAAGACGAGAAACCGCGCGTTTCAGACGCCGAGATGCTGGCGCGATTTCAAAACAGCAGCAAACGCCCCCCCTGCTCCGATACGCTTGGCATGCGGTTGACCGAAGTTGACCAAGAGGCTCAGCGCGTTCGCATGGATTTTGACGTGCCCGCCATGTTCGCCAACCCAACCGGCGCTGTCCAAGGCGGCTTCATTGCGGCGATGATGGATGAAGCGATGAGCACATGCTGCATCATCGCGTCTAACGTCACGATGACGGCGCCGACGCTGGAAATGAAAACCTCTTACCTCCGTCGGTTGATGCCAGGGGACGCACATGTCGAAGCCCGCATTCTCAAATGGGGTCGGTCCGCCGCCTTCATGGAAGCGGAATGCTTTGATAATAATGGAAAATTAGTGGCCAAAGCGACAGCAACGGCGATTCCTATGCCGTTCAAGCGATTGAGCTAATCCAACAAAATTCCCGTGCGGCGAAAATGTCCACAGAATCCCCCTTGAACTTGTTGTGGTTTTGGCGCTGTGATACGTTGCGTACACGAAACGTTCGGGGACATTTAGATTTGAGCCAGAGTCATCGTTTGATACGAGGGTCCATCATAGCTCTGTCCGCGTTTGCAGCGGCGACAGCTGCTTCGGCACAATGTCCGGAGCCTGAGTCTTTAGAACGGTATGCTGAAACCACACAGGACGCTCTCACAGCATTGCGGGGTTCGATTTCAGGACCTCAATTGGTTGAACTGGAAGATCGCTACGCGGCGATCGTCATCATGAAATGGCAGCGGATCGGTCTTGATGCCCTCGAAGATGATGAGGATGCTGTAGCGCAAATCCAGAACTGTTTTCGCGACCAGGGCTGCGGCGCAGACGATGACAACGCGATAGACGCTCAATTGACGGAATTGGTGTCGACGACCCCTTTGGAGACGCCAGCGTTTTATCAAACCTTACCTGTGACACCAAGCGAGAGCATGGCAGTCTGGGCGGAAATCAAACTAGAGTGCCGTGAGGCGCCCACGCTTGAAACTGAGCCTGAGATCGAAATTGAGGCAGAGCAAGCAGACATCGATCCAAATCTGGAAAACACAAGCCCAGAGAACGAAAGTGAAGCCGCGGAGGCAGACGCACCCGAACCCGAAGAAATGGCAGAAGAGATCGATTCCGACACTGCAACTTTTCTCTCGGACTCGGCTGCGGGTTTTGAAGACGGTCAAACACCCCAAGCGATCAAAACCTCCGATCTAACCGCGGAACAAGCGCGCGCCCGGCTCGACACCGCGGCGGCATCCATGGCGTCCGGCGACGTTGACCGTGCTATCCCCTTATTGCGGGACGCTTGTCTTTTCGATGTCTCAACGACCCAATCTTCTATCGCCTGCGACACGCTCTTGGATGTTTATGAGGTCAATACGCGACAGGGTCGGGAACCGATTTCAGGCTCCACCTATCTCACGTTCTCGGAAGAGCTTTGCGGCTTCGGTTATATTCAAGGGTGCCACAATATGGCGCTCTATCTTCGCGCCGCGAACACGACGGGCGCGTATGAGCGCGGTGTCGCCTTTACAGGACAGGCCTGCGACCTCGGAGATGCTGGCGCGTGTGCCACGCTTGCAAGCGATCATATCGAAGGTCGGACGCATGATCAGAATCTCGAATTTGCCCGCTCAGCCTTACGACGCTCTTGCAATTTGGGTCGACGCGAATCGTGTCGCGAACTCGCTGATCTCTATGTCCGCGGTGTGGGCGGTGAAGCGGATAATCAGCTTGCCTTAGAAGCGGTTGCCATGGCCTGCCCAGACGCCGGCGCTCAGAATCCTGACCTCTGCGTCTCAGCCGCCGACTTCCTATTGATCAATATGGAGGCCGGTGAGGATCGCGCGACGCAGATCCGAACTTATATTAAACGCGCTTGTGAGATCGGCCACGACATTGGCTGCGCCTGGTATGCCGAAGACTTAGAGCTTGGGATTGGCGGGCAAGCGGACCCTCAAGGGGCCCGCGAGGCGCGTCTCACCGCTTGCGAATATGGCGATCAGAAAAGCTGCAACCCCCGCTCTTGATGACCCTGCAGCGCTCATGCGCTCATCTCAGCGACGCGCATATAGATCCCCTCCCGCTCACCAACTCGCCGTTCAACCAAGAGGCGCGCCACTTGGTGATCATCTTCGAACGCGTTTCCGGTTAGGCTGTCCAGCAGAGCTTTGGCGAGATTGTCGAGGTCCATCCAGGGTGCATCTCCGGTATATTCCATCACGATATGAACATCGTAATCGCCATAACCTGGACGCAACCTCTGAAAATCTTTGCGAAAAAACTCACGGAACAATTGCTTATAATATTTGGCCTGAGTGGTTAGGCCAAAGCACCGCACTTCAAGTGCACCATCTTCAGTAATCCGACCTCGGACTTTTCCGTTTTTGATCCAGTCATCCACGCTTAGGCGATCCAACCGGCGGTTTCGCGCCGGACAATATCTTCGATCACGTCAATCGCCGCTTCGCTATCATTAAGGCAAGGCACGACGGAATAGGCTTCGCCGCCGGCTTCCATAAATTCATCCCGGCCCTCCATGGCGAGCTCCTCCAATGTTTCGAGGCAATCTGAGATAAAGGCCGGCGAGACCACGACGATTTTTTTGGCGCCCTGCTCCGGCAAGGCTTCAAGGGTTTTGTCGGTATAGGGCTGCAACCACTCAGTAGGTCCGAACCGGCTCTGAAATGTGGTCATTGCGAAGCCTTCAGTCCAGCCAAGGCGCTCAGACACCAGCCGGGTCGTTTTATGACAATGACAATGATACGGATCGCCCTTGTCGAAATAGGCTTTCGGAACGCCATGATAGGACATCAGCACTTTGTCAGGCGTAAAATCGAGCGTTTCGAGATGCTGAGTAATCGTTGACGCAAGTGCATCGATATAGACGGGCTGATCATGAAAGCTGGCAGCGGTTCGAACCGCGGGTTGCCAGCGCATTTGGCCGAGCGCTTTGAAAGTTCGATCGCAAACGCTGGCAGTGGTTGTCGCCGAATATTGCGGATAGAGTGGCACGACGCAAATGCGATCACAGCCCTGCGCCTTAAGCGTCGCGATCTTTGAAGCGATGCTGGGATTGCCATAATTCATGGCAAAATCGACGATCAAACGCTCACCGCCAATTCGGGCGTTCAGTTTTTCCGCTTGCCGTTTGGTATAGACCAAAAGCGGCGACCCCTCATCGGTCCAGATCTTCTGATAGGCTCGTCCAGACTTGCTCGGCCGGAAGGTCAGAATGGGCCCTTGTAGAATAAATTGCCAAATCGGCTGCGGCACTTCGATCACGCGTGGATCGGATAGAAACTCTGATAAATAGCGCCGCATCGACCAATAATCGGTGCCATCCGGCGTTCCCAAATTCACCAGGAGCACGCCAATTTTCCCTTGCACCACCTCTGGATGGTTGCTGGGCAATGGGCCTAAGGCGCCAGGTGTGGAATTGGGTGTAGTCATCGTATCAGGCATTAGAACATCCTTTGCCCGCTTATTTAAGTCAGATCAGTTTTTAACAAGCGCGACGAACAGTCTCCGGCCCGATTTTGTGTGCGCTATGGACTCGAGCGGAACCGCCGGGCAGTCTGGAAAAAATGATGGTGGAGACACAATAATGAAAAAAATTGGCTGCACGGCAATTCTTGCTGCCACCGCGGCGCTAGGGACTTACTCAGCGTCCGCGCAAACGAAACTGCTCAGCGATCCGGCGATTTATGGCGACAAAATCGCATTTGTTTATGCCGGAGATATTTACACGGCGAACAGGGATGGAAGCGCCCCATATCGTCTAACAACGCATGTCGCGGACGAGACAGGTCCGATCTTCTCGCCGGATGGCACGCGGATCGCATTTACCGCAAATTATCAAGGCAACACGGATGTCTATTCAATCGCTGTGAACGGGGGCCAGCCAACTCGGCATACCTTCCATCCTGGCAATGATATCGCTGTTGATTGGTCGCAAGATGGATCTGAAATAGCCTTTGTTTCTCCCCGGCAGCGGCTGCACGGACGCTCGGCGCAATTATTTCATGTCTCGACCGACGGCGGACTGCCTGAGCTACAAATGCAGGCGCGGATTTTTCGCGGGACCTACAATAGTAATGGAAGCCAGTTCGCGGCGATCCCATTCGGACCTGGATATAACGCGCTCTATGGCGGAAGCGCCGGTTGGAAGGGCTATCGAGGCGGCTCGACTCCATCAATCCAAATCATGGATACACGCCGCGATCGCGTCACCTACATTCCTGGCGACCGCGTGAATGATCTAGAACCTGTTTGGGTTGGAGAGAGTGTTTATTTTCTCTCCGACCGTGACGCGGAAATTTTCAACATTCACCGTTTCGATCCCGCCACGGGGGGAATCACAAAAGTCACGAATGAAGCCGTTTGGGATATTCGGTCGATGGATGCCTTTGGCTCAAATATTGTGTTTGAGACTGGGGGCGTTCTGAAAATCCTCAACACTGAGACGAATGTTGTCAGTGATGTGTCTGTGTCCGTCGCTCCCGACTTGCCACAACTTCAGGCGAAATGGACAAATGTTGCCGGTCAGATCACAGCCGCAGATCTTTCCAAATCGGCGAAACGCGTACTCGTAACCGCTCGCGGCGAGGTGTTTAGCGTTCCGACCAAGGACGGATCTATACGCAATATTTCCGATAGTTCTGGCGTCCGCGCTTATGATGCGACTTGGTCACCCGACAGTCAAAAGCTAGCTTACATCATCGAAAAAGACCGCAAGCAGCATCTGGTAATTGAAGCCCAAGACGGCCTCTCAGAACCGACCACGTTTGAACTTGGTTCGCATTTCTATTCGCTCTTAGATTGGGGAGGCGAAGGTCAGCATATTATCTACCGTGACAATCATTTGCGCCTGTTTTCGCTCAATGCAGATAGCGGTGAACGCACGCAAATATCTGAAGATACGATGCGGCAATGGGGCTTTGGAGGGACCGAAGTATCAACATCTCCTAACGGAGAATGGCTAGCATATACGCGCGAAGAAGCGAACTTTAACCGCAACATATACCTCTATAACTTCGCATCAAAGCAGAGTGTTGCGCTCACCGATGGCATGGCAGATGCTGGCGCACCGGCATTTAGCGCCGATGGCAAACTGCTCTTCTTCACCGCCTCGACCAATGCGGGCCCGACCCATGTTGGCCTGGACATGTCGACGCAAGAGCGCCCCTATCGTGCGGGGATATATGTCTCGATCCTTACAGCCGATGGGACGTCGCCTTTAGCCCCCAAGAGCGGTGAAGAACCCGCCCAAGATGAGGGCGAGGATGACGAGGAAGAGACCGAAACCGAAACCCTTGTCTATGATCTCGAAGGCGCGAAGAATCGCATTCAAGGATTGCCCGTTGAGCAAGCTCAATACTCTGACCTCGCAGTCGGTGACTCGGGTAATCTATATTACGTAAAGGCGGTTCAACCAGGCACGGAAATCACGCCGCCCGGGCAACGGCTGCAAGCATCTTCAGAACTGATCAGCTTCGATTTCGAAGACCGAAGTGCCGCTTCCATCGGATCAGACGTCACCGGACTGTCGCTTAGCTCTGATCGCAAACAGGCCCTGATCCAGAAATCAAACGGCTCACTCGCCTTTGGCGCGCTGGGCGAGAAGTTTGAACCAGAGCCTTTGGATACCAGCAATCTGCAACTCTGGATCGATCCGCGAAAAGAATGGCGTCAAATCTTTGATGATGTCTGGCGGATGCAAGAGGAGTTTTTCTACGATCCGAGTCTGCACGGCATTGATTGGCAGGCCATTTACGATCGTTACGCTCCGTTGCTTGACCATGTCGGTCGTCGCGAAGACCTGAACCGCTTAATGACCGAGATGATCGCTGAATTGCAGGTCGGACACAATCGCGTGGGCGGCGGCGATATTATCCGACCCTCCGGTCCAGAAATCGGTTTACTGGGTGCAGATTTCGCAGTTCGCAATGGGCGGCACCAGATTTCTAAAATCTATACGGGAGAGCATTGGAATCCTTATCTCCAAGGCCCGCTCGCGATGCCGGGACTCGGTGTATCCGAAGGCGATTACATCATCGCGATCAACGGCAAAAACCTTTCTGCGACGGATAATATTTTTGAACATTTGGGCGGCACGGTTGGAAAACAGATCGTGCTGACCATTTCATCCCGGGCGAATGGAAGAAATGCCAAAGACGTCGTGGTGGAGCCTATTGGTACTGAATTCGCCATCCGCCTCCGGGCTTGGGTGGAAGCCAATCGCAAACAGGTCGACGAAGCGACCGATGGGCGGGTTGGATATGTATACCTGCCCAATACCGCGGGGGCCGGATATACGTTCTTCAACCGGATGTTCTTCTCGCAAACAGACAAAGACGCAATGATTATTGATGAGCGTTCAAATGGTGGCGGACAGGCAGCGAACTACATTACCGATGTTCTCAGCCGAACATATCTTTCCGGCTGGAAAGATCGCGACGGCCTGGTGTTCAACACACCTGCCGGTGCGATGTTTGGACCGAAGCTCATGCTGATTGATCAGGATGCTGGCAGTGGCGGCGACTTCCTGCCCTATAGTTTCCGCGAAATGGGCATCGGAACGCTTATGGGGACACGGACTTGGGGCGGTTTGATCGGAATTTCAGCCAATCCTGGATTGGTCGATGGCGGCTTCCTGGTAGTTCCCTACTTCCGATTCTTTGATCGCGACTATGAATGGTCAGTCGAAAATGAAGGAGTGGCTCCGGATATCGAAGTCGCTCTCGATCCGACGCTCACCAATCAAGATCGTGATTCCCAACTAGAGGCTGCGATTGCTGAGATTCTCCGTCAGCTTGAAACAAATCCAAGCACGGTGCCAACTGAGGCGCCGCCCTACCCGACCGAACTCGGCGAATAAAAAACAGACCAAGCGCTTGTTGAAATCACGGGCGCTTGGTCGACTAGCCGTTGACGCTTTTGGGACATCGGGGACGCAGACAAAGTTTAAGGCTGCGCAGTTACGCCGGCCTCGCAACCCAAAATGGTACCTCCCGCCGGACTCGAACCGGCACTCTGTTGCCAGAAACGGATTTTGAATCCGTCGCGTCTACCAATTCCGCCAGGGAGGCTCTCAGATTAGGCAGGCCGCTTAACTGCCGCAGGCGAGCTTTGTCGTCAATCACCACTTTGCGGTTGGCATGAACCTCGCTACGGAGACGGGTATGAACGAGACACCCCAGCCGCAGCGCACTTTCTTGCAATCGCTCGAAGCGATGGCCGCCGAAGCCCCTGAAGACGGCTTCAGCCTGCATTATATTCTCGACCGATTGGACGAGCGCGCCTTTGGCGCGGCACTGTTTCTGCTGGCCTTGCCCTGTGCGATCCCTTTTTTGTATTTGGTGCCGCAAATCGTTTCACTGCCAATGATGGCGCTGACGCTGCAAATGTTGGCAGGGCGGAGTGAGCCGTGGCTCCCGGAAAAATTTGGCGCCCGAAAAATCGACAAAGCGGGACTGACCCGGATGTCAGGATTTGGCCGCAAATGGTTTGGCTGGCTCGAACGGATCTCAAGACCGAGCTTAACCTGGCTCACCGGCAAGAAGAGCGAGCGGGTGATCGCGCTATTTCTGACCGTCTTCTGCGCCTCTATTCTTGTGCCGCTGCCAAGCACAAACACGGTGCCCGGCATTGGGGTCGCGATTGTCGCCTTCGGATTGATGTCGCGCGATGGGCGGCTGGTCATTCTTGGCATGCTGATCGGCATGGCTTGGGTCAGCCTGCTCGTGACGGCAGCGGCCTTTGGCTTTGATGCGGCAACCGATTTGATCCGCACATTGCTCGGTCGCGCCTAGGTTTGAAGATAACAAAATCGTAAAGCCCCGTGCTCCGTTGCCGCATGGACTTTTTAGCGTCGACAGCTGATTTTAGTAGTCATGTTGGCGCGGATTGATCCATTTCTGCAAACCTGGCGTTGGCCGCTAATTGCGCTTGGCGTGTCGCTGGCCATGCTCGGAGCCGCGCACGCCTTTGAAAGTTTCGCTTATCTCCTCCCCTGTCCATTGTGCTTGCGTCAGCGAGAGGTCTATTGGGCAGTTGTGGCGATGACGGTGACAGCGCTTCTGCTATGGCAAATTCGTCAGAACCCGCGCTTTATCTTGGCGTTCAATATAATGCTCGGGCTCGTCTTCCTGACCGGCGCCGTGGTTGCCGCCTATCATGCCGGGGTCGAGTATAAATATTGGCCAGCGCCCAGCGGCTGCACTGCAAATCTTGTTGATATGAATGCCATCGATCTCTCCAACTTGAATGAGCGCCAGGGAGCACCCTCCTGCACGGATGACCCATGGAAGGGGCGCTACGGCCTTTCAATGGCCGGTTGGAACGCTGTGATCTCGCTCGCCCTTGCCGCGCTGAGTTTTCGCGCCGCTGGGATCAGCCTGCCAAAATCGAAAATCGCTATCCCTGCTGAGTAAGTAGGAAATAAGCAAACGCCAGAGAGAACACGGCGCCAAGCGTCGGCCACAGGCGCATGCGGCGATACCAGATCGGCAGTTCTGGCGAGATCGTGTCATAAAGATAATGCAGCACAAAAGCCGCGCCCATTCCGGCAAATAGCCAAGTTTGCATGCCGTGCTGGAAGCCGGCCATAACCATGCCCCAGCCGACCAAAGCGCCGAGCACAGATGGGCCAAGCTCTGCAAATCGCGGTCGTTCGCGTTTAGCGATCTCTGCTCCCCAGCGGACACCGCCTAAGAAGCTTAGAATAATCGCCGAATAAACCAGCAACCATAGGGCCGCGAGGTTCATCAAGGCGAGATCAGTTCGAAACACGAACATCGCGCCAGCCGAAGACGCAAACGGAATAACTCCGCCAAACATGAGCGCCATCGGCACTTGAGGTGGACTTTGTCGGAACATTGCTCAAATCCCTTCGACAATATTCATCGCATATCAATTTTACCGGCCTATTAAGAAAATATGCCACGACGACTGACTGCTCTTTTAATCGCGTTATACGCAATTGCCTTTGCCTTTGGTGCAATGGCAGCGATCCGATGGCCGAGTCTCATGATGCTTGCCGGCTTTATGCTCGAAGATGATGCGATGTCTGGCCTGACCGGGATCGACTGGCGAGAGCTCGGGATCGTCTATGGTGCGCCATACTTTTTGGCGGCGCTATGCCTCTACGCCTCCGCGCTCAGCCTGGGCAATAAACAGCGGGCCGCGCGGCTTTGGTATTTTATGGGCGTCGCTGCTGGATTTCCGTGCGTTTTTCTCGTCGATTTTGAACCTGGCTGGTGGCAAGATCCAAGCGCTGGAGAAGGCGCGGTTGCTGGCGCTGCAGCCGGTGCTGTCCTGCTTGGCATTGCGGTTTGGGAACTTTGCAAAAAGCGCGCTCAACCGACCGCGTCGCCCATGGAAACTCAAGCCGGCCAACAAGTGATCTATGTTCAAGCGCCTGTGGATCCTACGCAAATAAAGGAACGGCAAATTCATTATCGCCGCCCGGTTCCAGCCGCCATCGCAAGACAGCGTGCACACTTCGCCGCAGAGGGCCGAAAAATGCGCGCCCGACAGCGTCGCCAATAATCTGCCACAAAGCCGCCTCTAAAACGTCTTGTCCAGTTGTCCCTTTGTTTGCAATTGGATGACAAATCCGTCACAATTAGAGTCGCGCGGAGATTTCATATGCTGAGAAGACTTGCAGGAATTGTGATGCTCGGGCTTGGCCTATGGCTTGGCTGGGAGGGTGTGCACCCGGTGATGACGATTGTTGAGCGCGGCAGCGATCTGTCTAATGCGCTATTTAACCCGCCAACCAGCATCATCCGGATCGTCAGCGCATCGATTATGGCGATTGGCGGGGCATTGGTTGTATTCAATCTCAAGGCTGGCGGAACCACCGCGACAATTGGATCGGTGCTGTTTGCTATCCTCGGCGGCTTGATGGCGGCGTCGGGAACAGACTCTGGACTGTGGCTTGATGAAGTGATCTTCGGCCTCGCTGCAATCACACTGTCTGTTCTTATTCTGACATTCCGCCGCGCTTAGGGCGTTTCTTAGATTGCATTTGCCGACGACGACACTAGGTTGCCGCCAGATTCTACTGGCGAGCTGAAGCAGGCAAAACATCCCATGGCAGACACCTATGACGTCGTAATTATCGGCGGTGGCCCAGGCGGCTACAATTGCGCAATCCGTGCAGGACAATTGGGGCTGAAAACAGCCTGTATTGAAAAGGAAGATACGCTCGGCGGCACGTGTTTGAACGTCGGCTGCATCCCGTCTAAGGCGCTGCTCCACGCGTCTGAATTCTACGCCGCAGCGAAGAATGACTTTGCTGATATGGGCATCAAGACCGGCAAACTCGAAATCGATTTGCCGCAAATGATGGCGCAAAAGGCAGATGCCGTGGACGGTCTGACCAAAGGCGTCGCTTTCCTTTTGAAGAAAAACAAAGTCGACCATATCCAGGGCAAAGGCCGGATCGCTGGCCCAGGCCAAGTCGAAGTCACTGGCAAGGATGGAAAAGTCCAAACCGTGTCGGCCAAGAATATCGTCATCGCGACGGGCTCTGAGCCGTCCACGCTTCCCGGCATCGACATTGATGAAGAGCGGGTCGTGTCGAATGTTGGCGCGCTCGGCCTGAAAGCGATCCCGAAAAAGCTCGTCCTGATCGGCGCCGGTGTAATCGGTCTTGAAATGGGCAGCGTTTGGTCGCGCCTTGGCTCAGAAGTGACTGTGGTTGAGTATCTCGACCGGATCCTGCCTGGCATGGACAATGAGGTGGCCAAAGAAGCCCAGCGTACGTTCAAGAAGCAAGGCCTGACCTTTAAGCTCGGCACCAAAGTGACCAGCGTTGAAAAGCTAAAAACCAAGCTCAAACTGACTATGGAACCAGCCGCTGGCGGTGACGCCGAGAGCGTGGATGCAGACATTGTCATCGTTGCTGTTGGCCGCCGTCCTTATACCGAAGGACTCGGCCTCGAAAATGTTGGCGGCAAAACCGACAAGCGCGGTGTGATCGAAACCACGGAACATTTCAAAGTGGCGCCGGGCGTCTGGGCGATTGGCGACTGTATTGCTGGGCCGATGCTGGCGCACAAAGCCGAAGATGATGGCGCAGCGGTCGCTGAGCTGATCGCCGGCAAAGCTGGTCATGTTGATTATGACCTCGTCCCTGGCGTGGTCTATACCAATCCGGAGATTGCAACGATCGGGAAAACCGAAGAGCAACTCAAAGAGGCCGGCATCAAATATAAGAAGGGCAAATTCCCCTTCATGGCCAATTCCCGCGCCCGGACCAATCACGAGACCACTGGCTTTGTGAAAATTCTCGCCGAAGAAGGCACAGATCGCATTCTCGGCGCGCATATGATTGGCGTCGGCGTCGGCGAAATGATCCACGAGATTGCCATCGCCATGGAGTTTGGTGCGTCGTCTGAAGACGTCGCCCGCACCTGCCACGCCCACCCGACCATGTCCGAAGCGGTGCGTCAGGCTGCGATGGGTGTCGAAGGTTGGACCATGCAAATGTAGTTCGAGGGGCCTAAGCCCCTCGAATCACTTTAGCTCTCTTGGGGGTTGCCTGTCGGCTTATTCATCGACCGGCGGGAACCATGTCAGCGAAGAATGGTGCAGTGAAATCAAAACGCGCCCATCTAGCTTATGATAAGCGAACGTATAGTCGGCGCGGGTCGCGTTCCCATCGCCATTCGTGAATGTATACTGCCCCATATCCTTATAGCTTAGCCCCCCTGCATTTGGGAGCGGTCCAGCGGCGCTATGAAACTCAACCGTCTTCCAACCATTTTTCAGGAAGCCATGATCGTGCGGAAAGTCTGGATTTCCGCCGATGAAGTATGACTTCGCACCCGCGCGATCCAAACGGATCACATTGGTCAGAGTTGGTTTAAACAGCAAAGGCTGGTCGGACGTGCCAAAATCGTAAAGTTCTAGTAGATTGTCGACATCCTGTTCGGTGACATATTTCGCCCAAGCGCGTTGTGCGGTCACAACTTCCGCTTTGGTCATCGGCTCGTAATTTCGCTCATCCATTCGATAGCTCTCCTGCTCGCTCAGCGATTTGCGTTGCCCAAATAAGCCAGCGAGCCCCCGCTGGACAAGATCGGACTACAGAAAACCTTAGCTCTTCACTTAGTAAGGATCTGAGCGTCTAAGAAAGCCCTTCGACAAAATTCGCAATCGGTTGGCTTCGCACGCGAACGCCTGTGGCCGCAAAAACAGCATTGGCGAGCGCCGGTGCAATCGGCGGCGTTCCCGGCTCACCACCGCCACCCACTTTGGCGCCGCTATTGATGATCTCGACCGAGATTTCAGGCGCTTGGTCCATACGGAGCATCGGATAGTCGTGGAAATTAGACTGCACCACCGCACCATTCTCGATCGTGATATCGCCATATAGCGCGGCGGTTAGGCCATATATGATACCGCTCTCGATCTGCGCGGTGAAGCCATCTGGGTTCATGGCAAAACCGGGGTCAGCGGCGCACCAGACATGGACGACGCGCGGTTCAGGACCGGTCACATCAACTTCGACCACTTGCGCAACCACGGTCCCGAACGAGTCGACCAGCGCGATGCCGAGGCCTCGACCTTCCGGCACCTCGCGCCCCCAATTGGCAGCTTTCGCAGCCGCATCGAGAACGGCGGTGTAGCGCGGCGAATGCTCGAGCAATTTGCGCCGATAGGCATATCCATCCATGCCTGCTTGATCCGCCAATTCATCGACAAAGCTTTCGATGAAAAAACCGTGCTGGGTATGATCAACCGATCGCCACGGTCCAAACCGAACATGGTGCTCAGCCTCAGCATAATGGATCAGCTGATTGTCGATCTTGTACGGAATATGTGATGCTTCTGGCGGGTCGTGCTTTTGCGTGAACAAATTATCCCATGAGACAGGCATTCCGTTTTCATCCAGCCCGGCTTTGAACCGGCTAACCGAGGCGGGGCGATACCAGTCTTGCTGCGTGTCTTGCTCACGTGACCAGATCATTTTGACCGGATGATCAAACTCTTTGGCGATCTCGACCGCCATCAACGGATAATCGGGGTTCGAGCGGCGTCCAAAACCACCGCCGAGCAGAACATTGTGGATCGTCACACTGTCTTTCTTCACATCGAACGCGCCGACGATTTCATCGCGAACGCCAAGCGGGTTTTGCAGGCCTGACCATAGATCCACCTGTCCGTCGCGCACCCAAGCGGTGGCGTTGATCGGCTCCATCGCTGCATGCGCCAAAAATGGCACCGAATACTCCGCCTCATAGACCCGGCTCGCCGATTCCGTCGCGCGACGAACATTGCCCACAGCAACGTCTTCTTTGCCTTTGGCCCCGGCCTCATCCATCGCTGTCCGCATCTTATCGAAGATGTCAGCCTGATTGAGCGTCTCTGCGCCGGTCTTTGTCCAGGTGACTTCAAGCTGGCGAATGGCGTTCTCCGCCTGCCAATATCCGTCCGCGACAATCGCGACGAAGCTGCCTTTGTCCAAAATTTTGATCACGCCCGGCATATCTCGCGCATAAGTGTCATCGACGCTTTCAGTTTCAGCGCCCAGTACAGGTGGTCCCATGACGGCGGCGTATTTCATGCCAGGCAGATCTACGTCGATGCCAAATTCGGCCGTGCCGTTGGTTTTCGCGGGAATATCAAACCGCGGAACCGACGTGCCCATTAGGGTAAATTCTGCGGGCGTTTTGAGCTTGGGTTGGGTTGGCGGCGAATATTTCGCGGCTCGTTCTGCAAACTTGGCATAAGGCGCAGATTGGCCACTTGCATCATGATAGACATGGCTCTTTTCGGTCCGCAGGTCTTTCGATGAGACGCCCCATTCTTTCGCGGCGGCCTTCACGATCATCTCGCGCGCCGCGGCGCCCGCGATCCGCATGCCGCCCATGCCTGTGAACCGAACCGCTGTGCTGCCTCCCGTAATCTGCAAACTCATCGACTGGGCAATGCGCAGGAAACCGCCATTTAGCGAGTCCTGCACAAAGCCGGGAACTTTTGTGTCGCCCATCACGAACTCACGACCCATCGGATGGTTCGCGAAGCCTTCATGCGCAGGCGCCTGCTCGAATGTCACCTTATCCCAATCGGCGTCCATTTCATCCGCCAGCATTTGCGTCATTGAAGTGAACACACCCTGCCCCATCTCACTATGCGGGACGATGGCGGTGATCGTGTTGTCGGGGGCCAGCTTGACCCACACATTGACCAAGCTCTCCCCTTCATCCGTAACCAAACCAGCCAGTTTGGGCGCACGATGGCCTTCGCGAATGCCAACGCCGACAGCGAGCACACCGCCGCCAACCAAGCCAGCTGCGATAAATCCTCTACGGGTCCACTTTCCCATGACCGATCTCCTTAAGCGCTGGCAGCTGATTTAATCGCGGCGCGGATTCGCCCGTAAGCACCGCATCGGCAGATATTGCCCTGCATTGCTGTATCGATGTCTTCATCGGTTGGATTTGGATTGTCTCGCAAGAGCGCCACCGCCGACATGATCTGACCTGACTGACAATATCCGCATTGTGGCACTTGGTGCTCAATCCAAGCGGCCTGGACTTTGTGGCGGGTGCCGTCTTCAGCCGCGACGCCTTCGATCGTGGTGATCTCTGCGCCGTCTGCAGCTGCCAAAGGGGTCGAACACGACCGAACCGGCGTGCCATCCAAATGGACGGTGCACGCGCCGCACTGGGCGATCCCGCACCCAAACTTAGTGCCAGTCAGCTTCAACTGCTCGCGCAGCACCCACAGAATCGGCGTGCTGGGATCAGTGTCGACGACCCGCTCTTCTCCGTTCACGGTGAATTTTGTTTGCGCCACGACCGCCCCCTTATCAATGAATGATTTGTACAATATTCAGTACATCGAATTCGCGCAAACACAAGCCCAAATTACCGGCGCGGTTGGGACATACCTCCAGTTTAGGAAGAGCGCCCCACTCGGCACATATTGCCAGCGTGAATTTGCGCCGTATGAGGAGGTCATGACTGACCAACCCTTGTTCGCAACCACTATTCAAACTAACCGCCTCCCCGACGGGGCTCTGCTGGCAGAGTTGAGCGATGCGTGCTGGATGATCGAAGACGGCGATCATGCGGGGCACGATTGGTGCGAACAGGAAGGTTATCCGGGCTATACGTCCTATGCCTCTCTTGATGATCTTCCCCAACGCGCCCCCGCCTTCGCCGAGCTCGTTGCACAACTCGACACGTTCGCAGTCGCCTTCGCGAAAGCGCGGCATTGGGATCTTGGAACCGCCAAGCTCAATTGCGACAGTCTATGGGTGAATATACTTGGCGAAGCCGGGCATCATTCGGGCCATATCCATCCCAATAGCGTCATTTCTGGCACTTGCTACATCGCCATGCCTGAAGGCGCCGGGCGAATTAAGTTCGAAGATCCACGATTGGCGATGATGATGGCGGCCCCGCCACTCGCCGACAACGCTCCTGAAGCAATGGCGCGGTTCGTCTATCGAACGCCCCGCCCCGGCGATATTCTCATGTGGGATAGCTGGTTACGCCACGAAGTGCTTACCAGCCAGACCGAAGAGCCCCGGATCTCGATAAGCTTTAATTATGGGCTCGCCGCCGAATAAAACTATTCGACGCGCTGCACGGCATAGCTTCGATTGGTCTCTACGATTTTAAGTCGCAGCCCGCCGGTGATGTTTTGGTACAAAATTACGTCTGCCGGCAATGATTTCGGCGCACGAATCTCATCCGGTGTTTTTTGCTCCCAAACGTGCCCCTCTTCAGTTGTGAAGAAATGTCGACCAATTCTGTTCACTTGTACCCGAGTGAGTTTCGTTTGGAATTCGTCAGGCTCTTTTTCGACATCGCGGTCGCTGCCAAACGTAATCCGCGGGATCCAAGACGGTAGACGAGAACGCGGGACTTCGCCGCTCTCCTCAGTGGCTGCGGAAGCCTGCTGGATTGGCGCTTGAGCCGCGTCTGTTGTGGTCGGCGCAGCGGTCGACTCAGCTGGCGCCGCAGGAATGATCGGAGCCTCTGGTTTCACCGCTGCACTCTGAACCGGCGCTGGCGTTGTGAGCAGGGTTGAAAGTTCAGTTGCGGCCGCTTCGAAACAGGCGAGCCGCTCTGTCGCGTCTTCAACCGTTTGACAGGCGACAACTTTTTCAGACGCAGATCGCATATCTTGCGCGGATATGGAAAGGCCGCCTCCCAAAGCCACCAAGGCGCAACATGCTGATTTTCCGAGCAATTTCATTTTGAGTCTCACGCTACTATGATTTGCGCTGAGTAAAGCACTGCAGACGGCCACCGCCAAGACTTTATGACCGCTTGACGTGTTGGCCGTGATCCTGCACGGGCTGCGCAAAACAGGGCTTAGTCAAAGGCAACCTCCCATGGACATCAGCAAAATTATCCCAGGGCAAAACCCACCCGACGATCTGAATGTAATCGTTGAAGTTCCGCTTGGCGGCGACCCCATCAAATATGAAATCGACAAAGCATCCGGGGCGATGTTCGTTGATCGATATCTTTATACTGAGATGCGCTATCCGTGTAATTACGGCTTCGTGCCGCATACTCTCAGCCTGGATGGCGACCCGATTGATGTCATGGTCGTTGGCAATCGCCCGCTCGTTCCTGGCAGCGTTGTTCGTGCTCGGCCCGTCGGCGTCCTAATGATGACCGATGACAAAGGACCGGACGAGAAGATCTTGGCGGTTCCGCACCCAAATCTCACGGCCTATTATGATAAGATCGCGACTTATCACGACCTACCAGACATTCTGATCCAGAAAATCACCCACTTCTTCACCCACTATAAAGACCTGGAAACCGGCAAGTGGAGCCGCGTGGAGGGTTGGTCAGGCGTTGAAAAAGCGCGTGAATTGATCGCCCAGGCCGTCGAGCGCGGCATAGAAGGCGAATAGATCTTTTAAAACGGTGATAGCCGCGGGCCTTCAACCTCAATCACCGTCCCCCAATATGCGCCCCGAGGAGATAACCGATCTCTTCGGGGCGCACTTTTTGTCACGCCTGGGCGCGCAATCGGGTCAGAAACCGTCGCATTTCACGCCCATTTGGTCTCTGATTTGCAAGTCCCAGTGGGTTCACAATTTTCATGCACGAAGCGAAAGACAAACGGTTCGTTCCGTGCTAGCGAAAAGTCTAACCAATTCAACGATACGGGCGCTATGACTGATCTGAAGGCCAAACCTAAAAAGGGACAACGCAGCAGTGAAGAATCCCGCGCTGCCATTCTACAAGCCACACGGGAAGAAATGGCCGAGAATGGTTGGCGAAAATTCAGCGTCGATAAAGTGTCGCGCAAAGCCAAAGCGTCAAAACAGACCATTTACAGATGGTGGCCTGCGATCGGGAATATGTGTATCGAAGCCGCCGTTGACTTGGTTCCAGCGGCGTCGAAGCTCGGCCGGGACCCCCTCGAACGGATCGCCGCTTTGGTTCAACCCTTAGAAGACGTGACGCGCCATGGATCGGGACACGCCGTTCTGCGCACCGCGATGATTGCCGCGAGCGACGATAAAGACGCTGGCGAGACATGGCGCAATTGGATGAAAGAGCATATCCGCGCCCCGCTCCGCCTTATTCTAGCGGAAATCGCGGCCAAAAACGTCGTGCGACGCGATTATGATTTGGATCAGGCAGTTGATATCCTGACCGGGCAGATTTGGTCACGGATTTTGATTATGCGCGCGCCGTTGCCCGAATCCTTCTCAAAGCTGCAAGCCGAGGCTTTGCTGAAGGCGCTCGCCGCTTAAGCCCAAACCAAAGAATTTTTTGTGCAAGGTCTGAGCATCGCGCTTGTGATCAGCATATCAAACCGCTATCGCTGTCCAGCGCTTTAGGAGCCTGGTTGGGTATGTCACAAATCCGCATTGCCGTGATTGGTGCTGACCAATTGGACCCTGATCATCACACTGCCCTAAACACCCTGTCTGAAGCCGGTCAGATTGCCGCTTTCGCGCTTGATGTGAGCTGCGACGAAGACGGAATTGAACAATTTCGCGCAGCTATGCGAACGGAATCTCTAGATGCAGTGATCCTGGCTGGAGATCAGCAGGACCTCCGCCCGTGGATCGAAACAGCCCTCAGCGGGTCTTGGCCTGTATATACGACCTATCCAGTGGCGTTGACCGTTGAGGATATGATCGAAATCCGCCGCAGCGAACAGAATGCCCAAGGCGCCCGGCTGCAATTTGGCTTCACGGCTCGCCACCATGACTCGGTCGCGACAGCACTCGCCAAAGTCGGCACAGGCGAGTTTGGCAACCTGCTGACCATGCGCGCGGTTTGCGGCCTTGCTGGGCGCGACGATGACATTCACCCAATCTTCGGCCTCGGCGCCCAAATGATCGACATCATGCAAGCTTTCGCCGGGCCGTTTCAGGACATTGAAGGCTTCGCAGATCTCGACCGGAACGAAACAATCGGATCCGAGACCAATGTACTCGCCACGCTTCGAACGCACACGGGAACACTTGCAAGCCTGCACATCTCAACCACGCAGTGGCGGCCCACTTTCCGCCTCGAGCTCGGTTATGAGCGTGGCTATCTATGGCTGGAAGGTCTCAACGTAGAAGACCAGAGATTTGGTCAAGAAGCGCTCATCTCTGCGCGCATTGACGGATCTACACCGCGCCACGAAACCGTCGATCGGTTCGAGGCGTCCAATGGCGCTCTGGTGGCGCTCTCGGCTTTCCTCGCAGGCATCAGCGATCCCGCAGCCCCGCGACTCGGGGATAGTCAGCAAGCCTTTGATACGATTAGCACCGCCCACAGAATTCTAGCGGCCGACCCGCTGCTGGTCCCCCTTCAAGAAAGGCACGTCTCATGAGTTTGACCGGAGACATCCTCGCCCGCATCGCCTTGGATGCAGGCAAACTGATCATGCAAGTCTATGCAACCGACTTCAATGTCGATCGCAAGGATGACAGCTCTCCCGTCACAGAAGCTGACGAAAAGGCTGAAGCCTTAATCCTGGACGCCTTGGTCGCGGCCGATCCGACCCTTCCAGTGATCGCAGAAGAGTCGGTGGCGGCGGGCAATATTCCTGAGCATGGCAACCGATTTGCCTTGGTTGATCCGCTCGACGGGACCAAAGAGTTCATCAACAAACGCGGTGAGTTTACCGTCAATATCGGCATTATCGAGAATGGCGTTCCGGTTATGGGCGTCGTCTATGCGCCAGCACTGAACCGCCTCTTCGTGGCCGATAGCCGGTTCTCCGCCTGGCAAGCCAAAGCTGAACCCGGCGCCGATGTGCCGCCGGCATCCGCCCGCACGCCCCTCCGCATTCGCCGCGCTCCTGACGCTGGCCTAACCGCGATCGCATCCAAGTCCCATCGCAGCGATGAAACAAACGCCTTTCTCGAAACCCAAAAAATCGGCGACATCATTTCTGCAGGATCCTCACTCAAGTTCTGCCTGATTGCCGCCGGCGAAGCGGACCTCTATCCGCGGCATGGCCGCACCATGGAATGGGACACCGCCGCGGGCCAAGCCGTTGCCGAAGCCGCCGGGGCGCAAGTCACGCAGACCGATGGCACGCCGCTCCTTTATGGCAAAAAAGAGCGCGGCTACGACAATCCGCACTTTATCGTCTGGGGCGACGTCACGGTTCCGGCCAGTTAAGCCGCAAACCTGACAGAGAGTTCACGTCACAGAGTCTCGACAAAGCCGCTTGTTTCCAGTGAATTAGCGCGATCGTGCTGCGGGGGCGGCCAATCGAGACCGTCTCAGCATGACTTTAGTAAAATCTGCATCCGTCCTGGCCAGCGCCGCGTTCTTATACAGCTGCGCCAGCTCCCCGCTCACCCTCAATGACAATCAAATCGTGCCCGGCGAACGCGTCGGCGATGTCGAAATCGGCATGCCGCTCGACCAATTGCTCGCCCTTAAGGGCGTCCCGCGCCAAACCATTCCGATGCGCGGCACCGCGGCGACGACATATGTTTTTGACGGTCTCACCGTCGGTGCTCATGACGAAGTGTACTGGATCATCGTCCAAGACGGCCGGTTCCGCACCGCGGAAGGTATCGCAACCGGCGCCGAGCAAATCACCACCCGCGCCGTCTTCGGCGTGCCAGATTGCGTCGTCTCAAAAGCCGACAGTACAGTCTATGATTATGGCAATATCTATTTCAACGTCGCCAACAGTACCGGCCGCGTCGAACAGCTCGGCGTGATGGCAAAAACGCAGAACTGTGACGGATAGGGGTTGGGATATTCTGAGCACAGAAATTGATGGCGGAGAGCGTCTTTGATGGTGCGTGTTTGGGACGTTGATCCCTAACCCACCATCGGCATCGGACGACTCGCGAGCTGTTCATGCCTCACGCAAAATTTGATATCGGCAATATCAACCCAGGCTTTCATTAATGGCGCGGAAAAATTCAATCGTTTCAATCTCTCGATAACTGCTCTCGTCATTGGAAACCCCATAGTCACTGTTGGCTGAAAGTTTGACGATTACGGTGCCGCGGGTCGGGTTCACAAAGACAAACTGATTGTAAACGCCAATCGCTGAGTATTCACCTTCGTCGCCTTCGGGGATCCACCACTGGTAACCGTAGCCGAGCTCAAAATCTGAGGCTGGATTGTCCTTGCCTGGCATCAGGTGTGGAGCATCGGGTGTGACGGACGCCGACACCCATTCGGTTGGTACAATTTGCCGGCCATTGAAACGGCCGCCGAGTCGATAGAGTTCACCGATCTTTGCATAGTCGCGAGCCGTCGCGTTCAGGCCACCAAAGGCCATTTCCATGCGTTCGCTGTCCAAAAGCCAATGGGCTCGAGATTCCGCACCAAGCGGCTGCCACAGTTTTTCTTGCATATATTCTGTGATTGAGCGGCCCGTCGCGTTGACTAGTAGCATCCCTAATACTTGCGTGTCGGCTGAGTTGTAGAGATTGTAAGTGCCGGGAGCTCTTTCGCGTTCAAGCGTTCCAGCAAACTCATTCATAGATCCACCTAACGCAAAGATGCGGCCAAACCGATTGATGTCGGAATTTTGATCTGAGTAATCTTCATTCCATCGCGCGCCTGATGACATTTGCAAAACGTCTTTGATGGACACACCAGCATAAGCAGATTCAGCAAGCTCCGGAACATATGTCGTGACCGGATCCTGAATGCTCTCAATGTCGCCTTCAGAGACTGCAATTCCAACCAGCGCCGAGACAAAGCTCTTGGCAACCGACATTGAAAGCCACGTCACGTCGCGTCCACCGGTTAGCCAATACTCCTCGAACACAACGTTTCCGTCTTTGAGAACCAAAAGTGCAGCGGTGTCCGTGTCTGATAGGAAAGTTTGTGTATCGACCACCTGACCCTTGTACGTGAACGAGGTGGGCATCGTCACAGAAGTGCCCGTGCCAAACTCAAATACTGTTTCGGCTGGGGTCATTTCCGCACTTGGAAACATTTCATGCATGCGGTTGAAGTTTTCATACTGCTCAGCCCCGCTGAACAAGGTTGCAGCGGTGGCGGCGCGGTCAATGCGCCCTTTGTTCAAAAAGGCGAGCAGGGCAATGCCAACGACAAGGACGGCGAGTCCGCCAAATATATCCTTCTTCATCAGAGAAACCTTCCGACTATGTGTTTTGGTTTTGCAACGTGGCGAGGATTGCCCGCGCGTGAGATTGAATGGACCGACGTTTCGGTGCGCGCAGGCCGATTTCCCGGAAAGACGCGTCACCATAGGACAAAGAAACCAGTGAGAATGCGGCATCGCGGCGCTCTTCCTCGTTCGTTCCCATGCCTTCATTTGCGAGTGCGCCGACGAGCCGATCGCAGACGCGTTGATACAGACTTGCGAGTCGCGCGCGAATGGCGTCATCGCGCTCAGCCAATAACCAAAGTTCCCCAACCAGCGCGTTTGAAGTTTCATCGGCAAATACGCCGTCAAACAAAAGATCGAGACACTTCTCCAAAGACAGCGCGGAGTCATTCCCTTGTACGTTCTCAAGTTGCTGTTCGGCGCGATCAATCATTCCGTCAAACAGTTTGGCGATCATCGCGTCTCGATTGCCTACAAAGTGGCGGACCAGAGGTCGCGGCAAGCCCGCCTCTTCGGCAACGTCTTTGAGCGACGTTTTCGCTAAGCCTTGCCGGATCACACAGGTTTCCAGCGCTTTGAGGATCTGCGGTTCGCGTTCTTGATCAAGTTTTGGGCGGGGCATGAGGTCGGCCATATGAGGTTTTCTGTCACAATGACAATAAACTTATCCTATAAACTGTCAACTTGACAATTTATAGGAATCAAGCGATTCGACTCAAACTCGCGATCCCAAAAGAACCCCCACATCCGCACCAAAAAGCAAAAGTCCAGACGGCCTGTAAGCCGGGTTCTGTTCCCCCTTGCGGGTTTAGCAGTCATTCCTCTGCGACGCACATTGCTGCGCGCCTGGTGCGACACACCCGGGGCGTAGGCTGAAGACGGCCCATATACGCCCCCTATTCGGTCTTGCTCCTGGCGGGGTTTACCATGCGGGCCGCGTCGCCGAAGCCCCGGTGGGCTCTTACCCCACCCTTTCACCCTTACCCTGGACCGAAGTCCGAGGCGGTTTGCTTTCTGTGGCACTTTCCCTCGGCTCACGCCGGGTGGACGTTATCCACCGCCATGTCTCCTTGGAGCCCGGACTTTCCTCCAGCAAGCAAGCTTGCCAGCAACTGCCCAGCCGTCTGGAGCGGGCGATATAGGCCAATCAGTAAGAATCCGCCAGCCCCTTCCCGCGACGACTCACATTGGCGCTGAGCCGCGGGTGTGCTCCGATGCCGATCAAAGACAGAGACTGGAGCACAGCATGGACCTGAACCTCAAAGGCAAAAACGCCGTCATCCTTGGCGGCACACGCGGGATTGGTCGCGCGATTGCGGACACGCTCGCCGATGAAGGTGCGAATGTCGCGATCTGCGCCCGCAATGCTGATCAAATCGCGGCAGCCGTCGCAGACCTCAAAGCCAAGGGCGTCAATGCGATTGGCGGTCCGGTTGATGTTACCGATGGCGCAGGGCTGAAAAGCTGGATCGCCTCTGCAGGCGAGGACCTTGGCGGGATCGATATCCTGGTCTCAAATGCCGGCGCAATGGCGCAAGGCAACGACGAAGCCTCTTGGAAACAGAACTTCAATCTGGACGTGCTCGGCGCGGTGAATGCGTTTGAAGCGGCTGAACCCTTTCTCGGCAAAGCTACCGACGCGAACGGCGATGCCGCCTTTGTGATTATCGCATCGATCTCCGCCGCAGTGGCCGATAATGCTGGCTCTTACGGCCCAATCAAAGCGGCGCTCATCCATATGGCGAAAGGCCTCGCTCGCCAGCATGCCAAACGCGGCATCCGCACCAATGTGGTCTCGCCGGGCATGGTCTATTTCGAAGGCGGAGTGTGGCACATGGTTGAACAGAATATGCCGGAATTTTTCGAGAAGGCGGTTAAGCGTAACCCAACCGGCCGCTGCGCCACGCCGCAAGAAATTGCCGATGCCGCGGTGTTCTTGGCCAGTCCAAAATCGTCTTACACCACGGGCTCAAACCTGATCGTCGATGGCACGGTTTCGAACCGCGTCAACTTCTAATCCATTCGGGAGATTATGATGAAACTCTACAATTCAGTCGGACCAAATCCGCAAGTCGTGCGAACCTTTATGGCCGAACGCGGCATCACCCTGCCAATGGAAGAGATTGACATTATGAGCGGCGTCAATCGCCAGTCAGACTATCTCAAAGTGAACCCCGCAGGTCAGCTCCCGGCTTTGGAACTCGACGATGGCTCATTGCTGACCGAGATCACGGTCATCTGCGAATATCTTGACGAAAGCCAACCGGGGCCGCGACTTATGGGCGAAACCCCAGAAGCGCGCGCGCAAGTTCGGCGCTGGACGCGCTGGGCGGATCTGAATGTTTGTGAGCCGCTGGCAAATGGGTTCCGCTTTGCCGAAGGCCTGCCCCTCTTCCAAGACCGTATGCGCTGCATCCCGGAGGCTTCAGATGGTCTGAAAGCTTGCGCCCAGGACAAGCTGGCATGGCTCGATGGTGAAATGGCTGGACGAGATTTTCTAGCCGGGGATCAATTTACGCTGGCCGATATCTTACTGTCATCCTTCCTCGCGTTTGGTGAACAGGTCGGGCAACCGCTCAATCGCGACCTGAAAACGGTCAGCGCCTGGTATGATCGCTGTCTCGCGCGCCCCAGCGCCAAAGCCTGAGGCGCGCTCAGCGCAAGAAAAGTGGGTGAATGAGGCCAATCATGCGGAGCGTCCGCAGATCGGCTCGGCCGGTCACTTGATCTTGCACCCAACGACGCTGAAAGGCGCTAACAATCGCCTCAGTCGCTTCGTCATAAGTGCCGGTGGATTCAATCGCATAGCCAATGCCTGACAGCATGGTCTGCATCCGCATGACGGCCTTTTTATCATCGCCTGGCCCAAGACCGCGACCAATCAATTGCGGGCCGGTGACGCGCGCGCGCCCAGACCCCGCACCGGCATCAGTCAAGGACGCTGGCCAAAGCCCGATGCCATAGCGCGCCAATTGCGCCCATGGAAAATGCTCGCCTGGATCGATTTTGCGGGCCGGGGCAATATCGGAATGGCCGAGAATTCGGGTCTGCGGAATGTCCCATCGATCCAGAATGCCATGCGTCAGCCGGATCAAGGCATCGATCTGGGCTTGCGGATAAGGCGGTAAGACGTCGCCTGGCAATGGCCAATCGTGCCCGCCATTCACAATCTCTATACCAATCGAGCGGGAATTGAGATCGGTTTCGCCCTTCCAGCTTGAGACCCCAGCGTGCCAAGCGCGTTTGTTTTCACCGACCAGTTGCGCGATGCGGCCATCTTCCCAAATCATATAGTGTGCGGAAACCTCAGCTTCAGGATCGCACATGCGGTCGAGGGCCTGCTGACCTGTCTGCATGCCAGTATAATGGAAGACCAGCATATCTACAGAGTGTTTGCGGTCATTGAAATTCGGGCTGGGATGCGCCTCGACTTTCATTCCTTTTTGCCTCTCACTTTATCGCCCAAAGCAGCTTCTGGCATAGCGCGATTTGGCCGGATGAGAATAACAAACACCCCGCCTAAGGAAATCGCCGCCCCCACGATTAGCTGTAAGGTCAAGACCTCGCCCAGCATCACAATGCTTAGCACCACGCCCCAAACCGGGGTCATTAAAGTCAGCGGCGAGAGCAGAGAGATGTCATATTTCTTGATCAGGTTATAGAAAGCGCCATGGCCGAACACGCTGACGCCGAGCACGGCAAAAGCCGTCGCCGCCCAGACCAGCCAACCGCCTTCGATGAAAGCGCCCCAACCATTTTGATCGCCCTCAATCAGGCCTGACACGGCAAACAAAGGTGCGAAACTAAATAGACCAATCCAAGCTTGCATTTGTAAGGCACTAATCGACGGCATGCGCTTCATCAGAATGCCGGCACCTGAAGCAATTAAGGCGGCGAAGACGACATAGAGCAGGCCATAACTGAGCTGAAACGTACTCGGATCAACCGCGATCAAGATCGCACCCGCAAAGGCCAGCATGATCCCCAATCCGCGCCGCCAACCGACAACCTCACCCAAGAAGGCCATACTCATCAATGTCGAGAATGGCACGCCTAATTGCCCCACCACTGCGACGGAGCTGGCTTCTGCATTCGCAAGGCCGAGGAAGAGGAGCGCAAAATGCACTGCCCCCATCCCCATCGCGATTAAAAAGAGTGTTCCGAGGTTTCTTGGGATGGGTCTTAAGAACCAGATCAGCACAAGCGCGATCCCGGCAAACCGCATCGCCGCGAAGAAGAGCGGCGGGACACCGGCATCCGCAACGACCCAGCGTGTCACGACCAGGTTTAAACCCCAGACGAAACAGACCGCCGAGAGCAGAATGAAATCGCGAAAATTCATCGCCCCGGCCTATCAGGCTTTGGCGCCATGTCCATCACGCATTCTCGGGCAATAAGGCTTCCAAGTTTTCGAGCCGATCAGCTTCCGCGCTCGGTTTATCCCAGCGGATCCGATTGATACGTGGGAAGCGCATGGCAATGCCAGATTTGTGGCGAGGGCTGCGTTGCAGGCCTTCGAACGCGACTTCAAACACCAGTCCAAGCGCCTTCGTCGCGGTAACAGACCGCACCGGACCGAACCGCTCAATCGTATTATCGCGGACGAATTTATCGAGCTGTTTCAGCTCTTCATCTGTGAACCCAAAATACGCTTTCCCGACGGGCGTGAGGACATCTTCACCATCGATTTCGCGCCACACCCCAAAGGTGAAATCGGAATAATAACTTGAGCGTTTGCCATGCCCGCGCTGGGCGTACAGCATCACCGCATCGATTAGAAACGGATCGCGCTTCCACTTGAACCACGGCCCTTTCGGTCGCCCGGCTTCATAGACGCTGTCCCACCGTTTCAGCATCAGGCCTTCAATCTCGGGCGAGGGCGGATTGTTGCGCGCGTGTTCTAAGGCTTGGACGCCTGTGACAGGGACAAGCGGCGAGAGATCGATCCGTTCGGTGCTCAAGCCCGAGATAAAATGTTCAAGCCGGGCGCGCCGATCCTGGAAGCTCAGCGAACGCAGATCATCTTCGCCTTCCACCAGCAAATCATAGGCGCGGATAAAAGCCGGGCGCGCCTCCATTTGCTTCTTCGACACCGTCTTGCGGTTGAGCCTCTGCTGCAGCTCGTTGAAAGGCGCAACCCCGCCGCCTGGAGCGCGCACCAGAAGCTCACCATCGATTGCCGCGTCAAAATTCATGGCGGCGAGAACGTCTGGAAATGCGTGACTGATATCATCGCCGGTGCGCGTATAGATCCGCCGTACGCCATTCTCGGCCACCGCTTGCACGCGGATGCCGTCATATTTCCATTCCGCGGCATACGCCTCCGCGGTGATCACGTCTGGGTCAATCGCATTCGGATTGTCCCGGTCTTTCTTTGCGACCAGCGGATGCGCTAGCATGACCGGCCGGAAGGGCGCCTCAATGTCGGGCGAAGGCCGATCCGCTTTGCCCTCAAGCCAAGCGAATAGAGACAGATAAGGCGGCTCCAGCCCGTGCCAGATTTCTTCGACTTCATTCGGCGCGACATCCCCAAATTGCGCCGCAGCAACTTTGGCAAGGCGTGCTGAGACGCCAATCCGAAGCCCGCCTGTAACAAGCTTCAGCAACGCCCACCGCCCCCGCGCGTCTAACGCATTGAGCCAGCCTTCGATCAGTTTCTCGCCCTGCGCTTTGGTTGCTTCAGAAAGTTCAGACACGACCTCGCTCAGCGTTGGCACATAATTCGCGCCATGTTCGGTCGGCCAAATCAGACTGACTGTATCAGCCAGGTCGCCAACATAATCATAAGAGAGGCGGAACAGTTCATGATCGACTTTACTCTCCGCCAAACGCCGCACCAGGCCAGCTTTGACACCGGGAAGATCGATTTCATTGGTCAGCGCCGCCAACGCCCAACCTCGCTCTGGGTCGGGCACCGTGGCGAAGTAGTTCGCCATCAGGGCAAGCTTCCCGTTCCGCGACGGAGTTAGCAGCAGACGTTCAAGAAGATTCGCAAAGGCTTCCATGAGGAGAGATATGGCGCGCTCATTTAGCGCTGTCATCCCGGAAAGCGCGTGAGCGCTTGTCCGGGACCCAGCGGAGATTTGTGGCGATCGAGTAAATTGGGTCCCGGACATTTCTGCCGCGCAGAAATTCCGGGATGACAAGACCGCATACACGTCTCTCCACTCACAATTGCCCTTAGGTCAAGTTCGTGCTACGGATGACCGTATTGGAAGCGGGAATAGCCAGTCCGCGCAGGCTTTCAAAGCCACGTATAGTAACTTAGACGAGACCAAAGACTGTTAGGTGGACTGGCCGCTTTCACCCTTTAATATCCGTCAGCATTGCCATCTTTGCGCATCTCGGTTGCAGCAATCCAAGCGCCGCTTTCAAAATCTCGCATGATCGCCTGATAGCCACCGCCATTGGCACGGCAGCACTCGACGGTGTGCCCACGCCGCTCTAGCTCGGCGCGCGATTCGACTGGGATCCCGCTCTCGAGATGCACGGTGCCCATATCAGTTTCGCAGGCATCACCGTTCAGACCGTCCGTCGGCTCGCAGCCGCCGCGATGTTCCCAACGCGCGGCATCTCCCGCTTCCTGTAGGCCCATGTCAAAATCGATGAGGTTGAGGATCACTTGAACATGGCCTTGCGGCTGCATGCCGCCGCCCATTAGGCCAAAGCTAAGCCATGGCTCATATGGACATGCCACTTCCGGCGCCACGGCCCGGACCTGGCAAGCCGGCATATCTTTCTTAAACGCGAAAGCCGGAATGATCGTATGGAAGGGGCGTTTGCCAGGCTCGAACACATTCGGATGCTCGGGGTCGAGGCTGAACAATTGCCCGCGATCCTGGAACATGAAGCCGAGACCATCCGCTACAAGTCCAGAGCCCATGCCGCGATAATTGGATTGGATCAGCGACACCATCATGCCGTCACTATCGGTGACGGTCAGATAAGTTGTGTCGCCATCCTCAAGCTTGGCGTCCGCTTCAGCAAAGCCAGGCGCTGGCGGCGCCATGGCCCGCGTAATGTCTATCGCCTCGCCACGAGCTGCATTATAACCAGGTCGAATAAACACATCTGGATCGACACCGCTAAAGGCAGGGTCAGCGTAACCCGCCGCGCGGTCGGCAAAGGCCAAGCGCTTGGCTTCAATTTGCGCCATCAAACTGTCCGGCGATCCAAAACCCATGGCGCGCAGATCAAAGCGCTCGAGCATTTCCAGCATTTGCAAGGCCGCGACGCCTTGCGTGTTCGGACCGAGTTCGCACAGTTTCACGAGGTCGCGATATTCGACGCAGAGTGGTTCCACCCACTCGCCTTGGTGGGAGGCAAAATCCTCATAACGCAAATAACCGCCAATCCGCTCGAAATAAGCGTCCATCGTCCGCGCGATCGAGCCTTTGTAAAACGCGTCTCGGCCATTGAGCGCGACTTTGGTCAGCGTGTCAGCGAGATCCGGATTGCGGAACAGCGATCCTTCAACCGGCGTTGGCGAGAAGAACGTCTTCTTAGCATTCTCGTATTCTTCCAGCATTCCGCTTTCAGCCGCAGGTCCAAAACGCTGGGGCCCGAACTGCCAATAAAACGCGATCACTTCGGGAATTGGCGCTCCGTTTCGTGCATATTCTATCGCTGGCTTGAGATTGTCTGCCATATCGAGCCGGCCGAAGCGTTCATGTAAGGCGAACCAGCCATCAATCGTGCCTGGTACCGAAACAGGCGCCGCCCCAAATGGTGGAATCTCTTCGCCATCCATAAACGCGTCGGCTTTGGCCTGCATGTCTTCCAGTGTCGCGCCCATCGGAGATTTTCCAGAGCCATTATAGCCATAGAGTTGCTTGGTCTTCGGGTCCCAGACGATGGCGAAAAGATCGCCGCCAATGCCATTGCCCGTGGGTTCGACCAGGCCGAGCATGGCGTTGGCAGCGATGGCTGCATCCATGGCTGTTCCGCCGTGTTTCATCACGTCCAAGGCGGTCTGGGTGGCGAGCGGATGGGCTGTCGCCGCGGCGGCATTTGGAGCGACCACGGCGGACCGGGTGCCGAGATCTCGACCGGAGGGCATCCGGTCACCTGGTCCAATAATTGGCTCGGTTCCCGTGGCGGCTTGACCTAGAGTAGGTTTCACCGACGGCGCCTCAGCAGTGCCTGTTTCAATGCTGGCGCAGGCCGAAAGCCCGATGGCCAGTACGCTTGCCAAAATCGATCGCTGCAACATGTCGCGTCTCACCCTTATTGCTTGAGCGAGAGCTTAGCGCGGTTCGGCCGCTTGGCGAGTCACGAAAAGTTTGATGCGGCTCGCAGCGCGGTCGCCAGCCTGCTAGAAAACCTTCAAGATAGGCTTGGATGAGCCCCTCAAGCATAGCTGACCACCTCATACTCAATTCCGTCATGGTCATGGAAATAGAACCGGCTGCCGGGATCATAGGTCTGATGGCTATGGGTTTTGATACCATATTCGAGCACGCGTTTTTCGGCCGCCGCCAAATCGTCGACCAAAATGCCAAGGTGATTGACGGCGCCAGCTAAACGATAATTTTCGCTATCGGATAAAGCGCGCGGCGCTCCGACACTGTACAGCGCGACATAGTCATCGTCATTTCCAACATGGACAGTCCGTCCATTGTGCAACGACGCGCCGCTCCACCGAATTTTCCAGCCAAACAAATCCGCCAGCATTTCGGCCGTTTTGTCCGGGTCTGTCACTGTCATATTGATATGTTCAAGGATCGCTTTTTGCATCTCTATCTCCTTCATTTGATTGTTCGATAGCGATGGTGTAATTCCTCAACCTAAGTTTAGGTCAAGGTATTTTTTTGGAGTTCTTCATGAAGATGAAACGCGGTCTATCTATCGGCGATTTAGCAGCCCGAACAGGCCTGTCCGTCTCGGCCATCCGGTTTTATGAGAGCAAAGGTCTCATCACGCCAGATCGCAATGAGGGGAATCAAAGGCGCTATGAAGGCTCAGATATTCGCCGCCTATCCTTCATTCTGATTGCTCAACAAATCGGACTCACAATTGAAGACATTAAAGCCGAAATGGCGAACTTGCCGGCCGGGCGGACGCCGACAAAAGCGGACTGGGGTAAAATGAGCAGAAAGTTCCGGAAAACGCTCGATGAGCGGATCGCGATGATGGAGCGAATGCGTGACCGATTGGACGGATGCATCGGATGCGGGTGCCTGTCTCTGAAGGCCTGCAACCTCTACAATCCCGAAGACAAAGCGTATCGCTTAGGGGTTGGTCCGCGATACGTGCTCAGCGATAAACGCTAAGAATACCGCGCTTGTATCGTCGCCCACATGGCTCGCAGACCGCAAGCGGCGCCACCAGCGGGTCGCCCATATTTGCCCTCGCGCCATGCCCACACATCAAGGTGAACCCAAGTTTTCGCATCAACAAACTGTTTGAGGAAAATTGCCGCAGTGATCGATCCAGCCATGCCGCCAGCCGCGCTGTTCACGAGATCCGCGATCGGACTTTTCAGCATTGATTTGTAGGGCGCCCAGAGCGGCATGCGCCAAGCTGGATCGCCAGCCACTTGCGCCCCTTCTGAGATCGCAGCAGCAAGCGCCTCATCGTCTGTATAGTATGGCGCGAGGTCTGGCCCAAGCGCCACACGTGCTGCTCCAGTAAGGGTCGCAAAATCGATCACCAGATCAGGCTCACTTTCAGACGCACGGGTTAGCGCATCGCCAAGAATCAACCGGCCCTCAGCATCTGTATTGTCAATCTCGACGCTCAAGCCCTTACGGCTGGAAAGCACATCACCAGGCCGGAACGCATCGCCCGCAATCGCGTTTTCCACGGCAGGCACATACAGTTTCAGGCGCACCGGCAGATTTGCACCCATGACCAATTCCGCCAGCGCAATCGCATGCGCCGCGCCGCCCATGTCTTTCTTCATCAACCGCATATAATTGCCGGTTTTCAGATTGAGACCGCCCGTATCAAACGCCACCCCTTTACCCACAATCGCGAGTTCTGGATGCGCAGCATCGCCCCAACTCAGCTCCATAATGCGCGGTGCTTCTGGTCCAGCGCGCCCGACGGCGTGGACCATCGGATAGTTCTGGTCGAGCAAGGCATCGCCAATGATGGTTTCCAGCGTCGCGCCATAGCGTTCTGCCAAATCACTGATCGTGCCTTGGATTTCAGGTGGCCCCATATCCTCGGCGGGTGTGTTGACGAGATCCCGCAAGCGATCAATCGCGATAGCTTCGCGGATCAGAGCTTCGCCTGCATCGGTCTCACCAACGACCAGGCGGGGCGGCGTCGCGGGCTTGTTTAGATACCGGTCAAATCGGTAGGCTCCATCAGCCCAAGCGATGGCATGCATGGCAAGCGCCGCCAGATCGACATTTATCAGCTCATAATCCCCCGCCGCTAGCTTCGCCGACAAAGACGCCACACCGAGCGCATCACTGCCATCGCCAAGCCCGAAGAGCACGCCGGACCGTTCACCCGTCTCCGTCGCGCCAATCACCATTTGCCCGGTCTTGCCTTCAAACGCGTGGGCTTTTGCCAAAGCGCTCAATCCAGCGGGGAGATCGGCATTCTCGTCCCAGCTGTCTTTGGTGAACAGATAGACCGGCACCGCGGCGTCAGAGCTAGAAATTAGGGCAGAGTGTTCAGGCATCGCAGTCCAAGTCCGTTAATGAGAAAGCCAGTTTTGTTAACCTTGTCTTGACCAGGTCAATGGCATTGTTCTCGCTCTTACAGCCCCGGAGCCTGCCAAATGTCCAGAGTCAGATCTGCCAAATATGTGCTTCCCGCCCTCGTTCTACTGTCCAGCGCTGCGTGCGCCACGACGGAAGCTGAGCCGAAATTGACCGCAGAAGAACAGGCCTACAAGGAAGCGATCAAGGCAGCGCTTGCGCCTGCAACGCCTGAAGAAATCGCCCAAGCCGAACGCTCCGATCCGATTACCCGCGCTAACTTTTGGGCAACCGAATATCAAAAAGACCCGGCAAGTTTGGACGTCACGGTGAAGTTTATGCGCGCCCTGCGCCGAATCGGCAGTCATGAACGTGTCGGCGAAGTTGCGTCCGCAGCGCTGCCTATCCATCCCACCGCTTATGAGCTCTACTTGGAGCTTGGACGGTCACTGATGGCACAAGACAGGCTCAATGATGCAGCACAGGCGTTTGTGCGTAGTGCCGATCTGTCGCCGCCAACCGAAGCGGCGCCGCTTGCGGCGCTGGGCTTGGCGTTCGACCGCATGGAGGACCACAATCAGGCGCAAGACGCTTACAAACTCGCCCTGGAACGCGAACCAGATCGGGTGTCGACGCTGTCAAACTATGGGCTTTCACTCGCCATCACGGGCCAATTACCGGCTGCAGAAACCGCGCTCCGGCGCGCGGTTGAAGCGCCTGGTGCCGATGGCCGCGTCCGCCAAAACCTCGCTCTGATCCTAGGACTGCAAGGACGTTTTGACGAAATGGTCTCTGTAGATCCAAATGCTCCAATGCGGACCGTGGAAGCCAATCAGTCTGCGCTGCGCGAGATGATGATCCCCGCGGGTCGCTCCTATGAAGGTTTAAAACAGCTCGACCAAGTGATCGAGGATGTCGAACGAACCCCAGCAGCAGCGCAACAGATGCCCGGTGTTCCCGAAGCGCAAGTCGCCTCCGAAGCCATGTCGGAGCCAATGGGCGCCACGACAGAACTCGCGGGTGAAACACCTGCGCCGAGCAACAATGGCTTGCGTCCAAAGCTCCGCGGCTCGCAAAATCGGTAAGCTGACCCGCCTCCGCTTAAGGCGGCGATTTTCCTAAAATTTCAGAAGCCTTCGCAGCTGGCCGGACCCTAGTTCTCGGCTTGCATCCGCATCACTTTGATCACCGCTGGACCCAGCACCACGAGGAACAGGACCGGCAGGAAGAAAATGATCATCGGCACGGTCAGCTGAGCCGGCAAAGCCGCAGCTTTCTTCTCAGCGGCTGACATCCGCATCTCGCGGTTTTCCTTGGACATTACGCGCAATGCATCACCCAAAGGTGTACCATAGCGTTCGGCCTGTGTGAGGGCCATGGTAACGGCTTTAACGCCTTCATGCCCTGTGCGTCGGGCGAGGTTTTCGTACGCCATACGCCGTTCTTGTAAATAAGACAGCTCGGCAGTGGTTAGCTGCAACTCTTCGGCAAGTTCGGCCGATGCGGTGCCAATTTCTGCGCCGACTTTCGCAAACGCCATTTCGATCGACATGCCCGATTCCACGCAGATCAGCATCATATCTAGCGCATCTGGGAAGGCTCGCATCAAGCTTTGTTGGCGTTTCTGAGCAATGTTTCCGACATACAGGTTCGGAGCATAAAAGCCGGCCGCCAGGCCAAAAATAATCGACCCATATTTCATGGCTGGTGACAAGCCGTGATCGTTCACGAAGAAAATATAGATGAACGCCGTGAGGCCCCCGATAAACGGCAAAACAAAACGGCAAAAATAGAAGATCACAAGCGGCCGTGGCCCTCGCATACCCGCTTGCTCAAGCTTTTCGGCAATGTTCGGGTCTTCGAGCATTTTTTGCAGATCAAGCTTCTTGGTAATATCGCTGATCGTGCCTTTTGCTTCGCGCTTCAGTCCAGTTTGCTCGAGCTGAGACCGGCTGGCGCGCCGCAATTTCTCGCGCTGCGAGGAGACCTGTTTCAGGCGGGTTTCAAGCTTGTCGCCTTTCAGCGCCGGCAACATCACACCGATAACGGTCATGAACATTGCGACCGCAACTGCCATCGACAGTAGAGAGGCCGGGTCACTTAGTGATGATGCAAAATCGCCCACGTGCCGCTCCTAGAAATCAAAGTTGATCATTTTGCGCATCACGGTGATGCCGGTGGCGTAAAGGCAAAAGCCCACGAATAGAACGGTGTGACCGCCTGAACTGGTGAACAGTTCCATGATGTAACTTGGGGTCGTTAGATAAACCATAAAGGCCACAGCAAACGGCAAGACACCAATAATACCCGCTGATGCTTTCGCTTCCGCGGACAATGCTTTGATCTTCTCGCGCATCATTTTACGCGACCGGATAACCACCGATAGATTGCCCAAAGCCTCGGACAAGTTTCCGCCAGCTTTGGCTTGAATGGACAGCACGATGACGAAGAAATTTACTTCTGGCAGCGGCACCCGCTTGTAGAATTGCTGCAATGCACGCTCTGTCGTCATCCCCATTGAAAGATTATTGGTCAGAAGCTGAAACTCTGGCCCAAGCGGCGCCGGGCTTTCTCGCCCGATAATCTGCAAACACTCGGTCAAAGGCAGACCAGATTTTACGCCGCGAACGATAATGTCGATGCCATCTGCAAACTGGTTCATCAGCTTTTTGTTGCGCGAATTGGTCATGAAATTGAGGACCCAACGCGGCAGGCCGAACCCAGCAACAAAAGCGGCCAGCACGATCATCGCGGGCTGCGACTTAAACTGGAACCCGAGAATCATGGGCGGGCCTTCGGCGCCAGAATACCAGGTCCCGAACGCCGCCATACCGGCCAAGATAATCGAGATGATCCAGAAGGTTTGCGCTGGCATTTCGAGACCAGCTTGGTTGATCTTCGACTGAATATCGTTAGCAACCAGCGATTTTCGGCGCGATTCATCCTGCTCACGCAGCTTTTTCAGCATTTGCGCGGTTTGTTTCTTTCGCGCGGCATTCGGATCGTTGCGTGCGCCGCGTCGCCCTCCGCCCTCTTCGGACGTGATTTGCCGCGCGCGTTTAGAAGCCTTCTCGGTGTTCTGATCCCCGGTAAAGGCCAAGCCAATTCCGGCGATGCATAAGAATGCCAAACCGCCAATCGCGTAGAAGATGATATCGCCGCTCAGATCCATCGATTAATCCAGCTCGTCCAGAGCGGTCGCGAGATCGCGTTCGAGATTGTAATACTGAGCGCGTTCCCAGAATTTTGGACGACCGATTCCAGTTCCGCGGTGGCGACCGACAATCTTGCCATCATCGCTCTCGCCTTCAATTTCATACTTCAAGATATCTTGCAGCACGATCGTATCGCCCTCGAGGCCCATAACTTCCGTCACGCACATGATACGGCGCGAACCATCGCGCAGGCGCGACGCTTGAACGACAACGTCGACCGAGCCGACAATCATTTCGCGGATCGTTTTCGCAGGCAGACTGAACCCGCCCATTGTGATCATAGATTCGACACGCGACAGGGCCTCACGCGGGCTGTTGGCGTGCAGTGTTCCCATCGAGCCGTCGTGCCCGGTATTCATGGCCTGCAGCAAGTCAAACGCTTCAGGGCCACGCACCTCACCCACGATGATCCGTTCAGGACGCATCCGCAGACAGTTTTTGACCAAGTCCCGCATCGTAATCTCGCCCGAGCCTTCAATGTTTGGCGGACGTGTTTCGAGGCGCACAACGTGCGGCTGCTGCAGCTGCAATTCCGCCGAGTCTTCACACGTGATGACCCGCTCGCTCGGCTCAATAAAGCCGGTCAAACAGTTGAGCAAAGTCGTCTTACCCGAACCGGTACCGCCCGAGATCAGAACGTTACAGCGGGCATGGCCGATGATCCGTAGGATTTCAGCGCCGGACTCAGAAATCGATTTGAAGTTTACAAGGTCCTGAAGCTTCAGCTTGTCCTTTTTAAACTTACGAATGGTCAGGGCAGGCCCGTCAATCGACAGCGGCGGCGCGATGACGTTGACACGAGAACCGTCGAGCAAACGGGCGTCACAAATCGGGCTAGCATCATCAACGCGGCGGCCAACTTGGCTCACGATGCGCTGACAGATATTCATCAGCTGGGCATTGTCACGGAAACGGATATTCGTGCGCTCAATCTTACCGTCGACTTCGATATAGCAAGTGTCGGCGCCGTTCACCATGATATCGGCGATATCGTCACGCGCCAGAAGCGGCTCAAGCGGACCATAGCCGAGGACGTCATTACAGATATCATCGAGCAAGTGTTCTTGCTCAGAGATCGACATCACGACGTTTTTAATCGCGATGATCTCAACGACAATATCGCGAATTTCTTCGCGCGCGCTTTCTTGGTCGAGCTGCGCGAGCTGGCCAAGATCAATCGTGTCGATCAGAGCATTAAAGATCGTCGTCTTGGTCGCGTAATACTCTTCCGACCGATCATTGACTTTAGTGATTTGTTCTTTGTGCTCTGTCGCCGGTGGCGGCTTTAGCGCGGCTGGCTTTGGCTGCTCTTTCGGCGCGGGTGGGGGCGCTTGCTCAGCAGGCGGCGGTGCCGCAGCTTTTGGCGCAGCAGGCACAGGCGCTTTGACAGCGGGTTTGACCGCCGCGGATCCTGCAGAACGTTTGCCAAATGCCATAGGTTAGCCCTCTAATTCCGCTTATTTTCCAAGCAGTTTGTTCAATAGTGACTTCGTTTGCGGAACGATTTCTCGGCCCGTCAGCACACCGGCTAGATTATCAATCGACACAGATGCATCGGCCGTTGCATCAGTTTCCGAAATCATCTGACCATTGTTCGAAGCGGTGCCGAACAATTGCGGGTCAAACGGAAGAATCACGCTCGGCTCAACTTCGATCGCTGCAGCAAAATCTTTGGTCGGGATTTCAGGCCGTTTCGGCACGCCCATCATATTCACAACCAGTTTTGGCGGCGCATCATTCGGGCGTTGAGCTTTGAGCTCATCGATGATGTTTTTGCCGTTCCGCAAAGATGCGAGATCGGGTTGGCAAACCAGAATGACTTCATCTGAAGAGAGCAGGGTTTGGTAGGTCCACTCATTCCAAGCATGAGGCATGTCGAGCACGACATATGGCATCACCCGTCGCACCGTATCGATGATCGAGGTGTAAGACTCCGCGGGGATATCCATGATCTGAGAAACCGTCGCGGGCGCCGTAAACAGCGAAAGCCGATCCGTGACTTTTGCCAGCAGTTTCGAAACCACAGCATCATCAACCCGCTCTGGCGCGAGCAATGCGTCGGCCACGGTTTGCTGGTTCTCGTGATTAAAGTCCAAAGCCGTCGTACCGAAAGACAGATCCAAGTCGATCAGGGCCGTGCTAACATGCGCACTCTCAGCCAATGACCAAGCGAGGTTATGGGCAATCGTCGATGCGCCTACACCGCCTTTGGCACCGAGCACTGAAATCGACTTGCCCACGAATGGCGCATCCGGATCCGCGAAGAGCTGACTGATCGAACGCACGATCTGAACCGGCGGAACAGGCGGCACCAAATATTCGCTCACGCCGCGCGCCATCAATTGACGATACAGACCGATATCATTGGTGTTGCCGATCACCATGACCTGCACACCTTCATCGCAATGCGATGCGAGTTCATCAATTTGAGCAATCATGGTTGCGTTCGCAGCGGACGATTCCAGGATCAGAAGATTGGGCGTCTGGTTCTCCTGCAGATACGCGATCGCGGCCTCTAGGCCGCCTTCCTGCGTTTGCAGCGTCGCTTGCGACATGCGGCGATCACTGGCGACCGCTTCCATCAGGGCGACGGTCCGGCCAGATTCGCAGAATGCCATGGCTGAGATAGCTGGGATCGCACGATATCCGCCATCGTCATAATCACTCAGCGTAATCGGAGTCTCTTCCCCAGCATCAAGATCGGGGTCAAACTCCGCAACATCTTTTTGAGGCGGATCGAGTTCGACGGGTTCTAGTCCAGACTGATCCTCGATCACACTCGATAGAGCGGAATCAAAATCATCCTCGAAATCCATATCGAAATCGTCTTCAAAAAGCGCGTTATCATTCGACATTCTACTTCTCTCCCGATGCGTTTCCTTGGCCTAGTTAATAACCGAAGAAACAGCTCCTGAATCATTATCCGTTCGTGCCGCAGCCGTTGCTTCACCGGCTTGCCAAAGTCGCAATTGTTGTCCTCGGCGGACCTTGTCGCCTTCACCGAGTTCGCGCCCGCCAAGCAGATCTGCGGGTTCCGCAATCATCGCCGCCATATTGGTACGGATCGAACACCCAAGCGTCGGCAAATCATTGTTGCTCGACACATTCGAGATATCGATTTGCGCCAGCGACGGGCAGTCCGGCGCAACCGCTTTGTAAGTCTTGAACGCCATGACAATTGGGCTGCTCGAACGGCCTGTTGCATCATAAGCTGCGCCAAGCATCTGCTCATAGCTGACGCCCGCTTCCCAAGCGAATTCGCGAATTTCAGAAACCGCGCCAACCGCGAGCTGAGGATTTTCTGCGTGTTTCGGCATGGAAATCACAAGTGGGCCGTGGCCTACATCTGCGTACTGGTCCAAGAAACCACGAACTTTCGACACTTCATCGCGGCGCAACTGCGTGTCGCGCGGGTCAAGCTGAACTTCGAGGTATTCCGTATGCTGTGTAACGCCGATCTCATGGCGATCTAAGGCAGTTCCGGTGAAATATTCTGGCGGAATGTTGTTTGGTGTACCGCCCGACTGACAACCGGCAATGAGGATTGCGCCGCCTAGGATGGCTCCAAAACTGAGACGTTTAGTCATAGACATATTGCACCTATTCCTCAATAAACCCGACCGGAGCCGAATAGTTTTCTTTGGACAAACCTTTACCGGGCTCCGCATACTGAGCATTTAATTTGCCGAAGAAGACCGTCTTAGAATCTGACGCATTCACAAACCCATCAGCCGGGGTCTTCAGCTCGTCTTTCTTCGCTGGATCGACCAGATAAGGCGTGATGATCACCACCATCTCGGTTTCCTGGTTCTCAAAGTCTCGTGACTGGAACAAAGCGCCGAGAACCGGCAGGTTTTTGACACCTGGCAGTTGGTCCAGCGTCTGACGCGCCCGCGACTGAATAAGACCTGCGAGCATGGTTGATCCGCCTGACGGCAACTCGACAACACTTTCCGCCCGGCGCACAACCAGCGACGGGATCGTAAGACCCTGCACCTGGATGACTTGGCCCGTATTGGTAACGCCTGCAGCGGAACTGCCTTGGAACGCGCCCTGGGTAGAGAGTTCTGAGATCTCCGTTGAAATCTTCAGCGAGATACGACCTTCAGACAAGACGACCGGCGTGAAAGCGAGACCGACCCCGAAAGGTTTAAACTCAATAGTGATCTCTCCCTCTTCCTGAGCAACAGGAACTGGGAATTCACCGCCTGCAAGGAACTTGGCGCTCTCGCCAGAAACAGCCATAATGTTCGGCTCGGCAAGCGTTCTGACAATGCCAATCCGCTCCAGCGCGTTGATTTGCGCGCCGAGCGCCGACTGTTCAACCCCGCCTACAAAGTTGGTGTATCCGACGGATGTGTCCAAGCCGCCAAGCGGGCCGCCTTGGATGTTGAAACCGTTGGAACTGTTAAAACGGAAGCGATTTGAAAATGGCGCGCCGGGAACCTGCCGCGTTAAAGGCGACCCAAGACCGACAGTGTTTTCGCCGATGCCTGTAACATCCACAATCGTTGCGACGCCGTCTTCAACTTCAATGACACGCTGATCTGGGTCAAAGAAGATTGGGTTGCCGGTCAACGGATCGAACACTTGTTCAACAACTTGTCCGGCGAGGTCTCCAAAATTCGTTGCGCCACTCAGATTAATACCGAGTTGCTTGACCATCGTCCGCTGCATCTCGACAATGCGAACCTCAAGCATGACCTGATCTTTTGCGCGGATGTTCATCATATTGATGACATTGGCAATATTGCCAGGTGGCAAATAGGCTTCGACCAAACGAATGACTTGATCAGACTGGACCAGATTGTCGACTGTGCCGGATATGACCAAATTGCTGTTCGCGCTTTCGACCTGAACGCGTGCGTCAGGCACATAGCGTTCGATCATATCGGTGATCACTTTGGTATCGATATCAACCTCGATCTCGAGATTGATCAGCGGGCGACCGTGCAAATCAAATACAAAAGCATTGGTTTGCCCAACCGATACGCCGCGGAAAATAATGCGCTTTGCGGTTTGAACCGTCGCATCCGCAATTTCTGGATTGGTTATGATCACATCCGATGCAGAGCGATCAAGATCAATCACAACGGATTTGTTCAACCCGAGATTAATTGAGCGCGTGACCCCGGTCTCGCCTGGATCCAATGAGCTTACGCCCAGCGGATTGTCATCACTTTGAGCCTGAGCAAAGCCCAGACCCGACAAGCCGATGGCGCAGGCCATCGCTGAAGCTTGTATGATGCGCTTAATTGGCGTCATTTAACTGCCTCCCGCCTCAACTTTGTTGCTGCGATAAATCATGACTTTTCGTCCCCCAGAATCGACCTCATCCAGGGCAACGACATTGGCGAGGGCTTCGCCCTCATTGAAGCCTGCATCCGCTGCGCTTCGGAGTGTGAGAGATAGCGTTCCAACTCGGGCTGAACGCGCTAACAATTCGGCTTGAGTCTGATCAAGCTCCATGGTCGCGGTCGAACCCGTGAGCGTGGGGATACCGTCTACATCGCCAAAAGTTTGGTCGATCGCGAGCACACGCGCATTCTCTAAAATAGTCTTCGTGACCATGACCGGCGGTAAATCTTCGTCGCCTGCAAACTCAATCATCTGTGTAAGGATGATATCAACGCGGTCGTCCGGCAGAATAAAGCCGGCAGAAGCAGACTCTGGTGAAATCTCAACCGTCATCGCACGTTTGCCGGGGCTCAGAAGCGCCGCCATAAAGCCGGTCTCGCCTTTTTGAACGATCTTTTGCGGCATGATTGGCTCATCCGCATACATGGCTGAACGGACAACGCTGCCGGTCAGAATTTCCATCGCATCCGGCGCAATTTCTTGCGTGTAATAGGCGGGGTTCAGCGTCGAGTCAGGCCAGTTGGCCCATTTGAATTCATCAGGAGTCAGCAGCGTGCCAACTCTTAAGTCTGTCTTCGCAACCAGCACTTTTTGCTGAGCAACCTCAACCTCGACCACTCGCTCTACAGTTTGAGTTGGGCCGTTTACGACTGTGGGTTGCGCGAGATTGCGCACCAAGAAAGCTGCGACCACCGCTGCAATCAGCGCGACGGCCAAAACAATAAGGCGCATAGGTGACATGACGACGCTTTCTTCTCTTTACAAAGCCCCAGTAAGTACGAGGCGTCAGATCTTAATATTCCATGCGTGTGCTAAGGCATGGTTAACTCAGAAGTTGGATTTGCTTTAATAAATCGATAAGTAATGGAGAGGCTGGCGCGGCCATAAAGGCGCCTGCTGCGATGGCGACGCCATACGGCACACCTTTGCGTTCTTCGAACGTTGCAACGCCGAACCCTGGGGTGACACCTTTCGGCATCAAACCACGCAAAATCACGATCACAATTGTCAGAATGCCGCCTGCGAGGGCTGTCGCGACGAGGAATGGCACCGCGCCCGCAGGCCCAAGCCACAACATCACGGCTGGAATAAATTTGGCATCGCCGCCGCCATACACGCCTAAGAAGAACAGACCGACCGAAACGATGAAGGCAATCGTTCCCACCAGGAGATGAAGACCGGCGACGTCCCAACCTGGCGCTGCCACAATTGCAGCCGGGACAAATAGGAAAGCAATCCAGCCATTCAACCAGTTTGGAATGGTCAGCGTTTCGACATCAATCAAGGCCGCAAAAATACACAGCGCAAAAAAGGCTACGGCAAACAGAGATAGAATCATCAAAAGGCCTCCGACTATCAGATTTAGATCGTGGCCTAGAGCAAAGGATTTAAAGATAGCTTGACGAAAAAGACACTCGGAAAAGAAAGAAGCCGCCAGGCGAACCTGACGGCTTCAAATTATCAGCGTACCTTACGGTACTTCTGACTACATAGCGTCTGCAACAGACTGGAATGTAGTAGATGTGTTAGTACCAAGAGTAGAAACAGCACCGATGATCGCAACAGCGATCAGAGCAGCGATGAGACCATACTCGATGGCAGTAGCACCAGATTCATTCTTGAAAAAATTACGCATTGGAAACTCCCACTATGCAGGTTATAGACGTCCCGGAAGTTTCGGGTGTCCCCGGAACGAATTGGGTTCTACCCCATCGCACTGAAAATCCAGTAAACTGATGCAAGTAATTCCTGAACATAATGGAAGGGTCCGTTAACCTTCAGCGGATGACGGACGATTATCTATATAGTATTGATAGTATAGGCGTTTTTGAGGGCGCGTGATCGTTAGAAGTGACGGCGTTTCGTCAATCGCGAAACCAAAAGATACCGATACAAGCCTCGCTGAGCTGGCTGCTGAGAATTTTCATCAACCTTGAAGGCGTATCTGTTGACATCAGACCTTGGTCTAATGCCAACAGAGCCACGATTTAGTCCATCAGGCGACGGACTAAATCTCAATCAGGCAACTACATTGCGTTAGCAACAGAAAGGAATGTCGTAGAAACACTCGAACCGAGCGCTGTGACAGCACCGATAATCGCAACAGCAATGAGCGCAGCAATCAAACCATATTCGATTGCGGTCGCGCCGGATTCATTTTTGAAAAATTTTAGCATTGGAGGACTCCACTAAGTACCAGTTTTGTCCCCTAGATGCTCGAGACGTCCCGAACAGAACCGCTTCTACTATACGGCCCTCAAAATCTCGTGAATCAATTCCGGAAAATCTCTAACCGATCGTAAGTAACGATTAACCAAAGAAATCGTGAATTTTGGGGGATGCTCGCGCCAATACAAATGCGAGCCTTAGGATTCAGATAACCTCTTTCAGGCATTTATACACGCAATAGTCTGGAGTGCTCGAAAGATGTCCTTTTCAAAATCCGTAATTTCGATTGGTGCTGCCGCGCTCGTCGCCTGCGCCGCTCATGCCGGACACGTCACCGTTGAGGCGGGTAAAGCGAAAGCCATCAAACTCAATGTGAATGCGGAGAGCGTGATTATCGGCAACCCAAACATCGCGGACGTCGCCGTTCATGATGACAAACTGTTATTCGTAACCGGAAAATCGTTCGGGACGACCAATCTGATGATTTTCGATGCGGATGGAAACACGATTCATTCTTCGGATGTGGTTGTGACTGCCAACGCGACAACATGGGTCTCCGTGAAACGTGCCGGCGACAACTTCACCTATGATTGCGCCCCAGCATGTCGCCCAACTCTCTCAGCCGGCGACAACCGCGCTCACTACGAGAATGTTGGCGAACAGCTGCTCATGCAAAAAGAGCTGAACAGCGACGACTAAATACTGATCCGAGTATTGAGATCCGAAAAAGCCGGCCTTTCATAGGCCGGCTTTTTGAGTCGCAGGATAGATAATCGGTCTAACGGCGTTCTTGACCCCGATTGTCGGAGGTCTCTGCTAAAGCTGTATTCTGAGCTTGGACCGCCATGTCGCGCGCGGCATCTACACTGACGGAGAACAAAGCCTGGCCAGGCTCTCCGATGGGGCTCGCAACTGTTTCGCCGAGGCGCCATTCAAATGCGCCTGCATCGCGTACAGTAATCGTCCAGCCTGCATCTGTGCGCGGAAAATAGGTTTCGCCCGCCCGCATATCACGGCTTCGGAACACAGTTCCGTCCGATCCTCGCACTTCAATCCATGCCGTTTTAGTCGCTTGGATCGCAAATTCCTGGCTGGTCCGTGTCGATAGAACTTCCAGCCCTGCTGTTCGATCAAAAGCCGGCGCTAGTCTGGCTGAGATTGCGAGTGGGTCTTCAGTGGTCGGCTCCGGTGCATTTGTCATCACCACAACCGCTCCGACAATAAAAGCTAAGGCGACAAGGGCGCCTCCCGCCAGCATAACGGTCCGCGCCGGAAAACTGGTCTCGCGTGCCTGCGACGGCATAGAGTCGACATTTGGGGCGCCACGATCTTCTGAAAAAGCGCCGACAATGTCGGCTTCGGGTAAGCCCAGAAACCGTGCATAGTTTCGCGCCTGAAGGCGTAAGATACTGGCCGGGATATGATCTGTTTCTTCAGCTTCGAGCGCCGCCAACGTGTCTTGCGATTGCCGGGTTTTAAGTGCCACATCGCGCAACTCTAAGTCTTTCGCCTCGCGCGCTTCACGCAAACGAACACCAACGCTTGGTTCCATGATCTCATCGCTAGGATCGGAAAGAATAGGCTCAGTCACGGTATCGTTTTCGGTGTTTGGCTGCTTAGACGTCATTCAGAACTATACCTTGTACATCAGCAAGCTCTAACACTCCGTTACGCAATGCAGGATCTCGCTTTTGCAAGAGATCTGCAAATGCCGGGCCGAAACTCGCCAAGTCCAAGGATCGCAGCATTCGCTTCACAGGTCCAATCCCGCCGCCCGGCATGGAAAGGCTGCGATAGCCAAGACCGATCAAGCATAACGCTTCGAGCGGGCGCCCTGCCCCCTCGCCACAAATCGAAACTGGTACGCCAACCCTTTGACATGTCTCAAAAACTTGCGCCAAAAAGCGCATGACCGGGCGGCTCACAAATGGGTACCGATCTGACACAAGCGGCGTCATGCGGTCTGCCGCATGGAAAAATTGTAACATATCATTGGTGCCGATCGAGACGAAATCGACCTCGCCAGCAATGTCTTCCAAGGCATAGGCGAAGGCTGGCGTTTCAAGCATCGCGCCAATTTGGAGGTCGCTTGGCCCCGCGAAACCGCGTGTTTTTCCCCACTCGACTTCTTCCAAGAGCATTTGTTTCGCTTGGCGAAACTCATGTGCGCTCGTCACCATTGGGAACATCGCCGAGAGCGGTCGCCCTTCCCCGGCGCGCAACAAGGCGCGCAATTGGCGCCGGAAAAGACCTGGCCGATCCAAAGCAAATCGGATCGATCGCCATCCCAGCGCAGGGTTTTCCTCGCGCGCATCATTGAGGTTCGGCAAGAGCTTATCACCGCCAAGATCGAGCGTTCTAAAATAGACGGGTCGCCCGTCCGCGGCGCTAAGAACATGCTTATAAAGCTCGATTTGGTCAGTCACGCTGGGCAAGCGTTCGGACATCAAAAATTGGAATTCCGTCCGGAACAGACCGATACCTTGCGCGCCGGTGCTGTCGAGATGCTCCGTATCGAGCCCGAGCCCGGCATTTAACATCAAGCGGACAGGAACGCCGTCTTTTGACTCAGTTGGCTCGTCTCGCAACGCCGCATAAAGCGCCTGGCGCTCGCTGAGCACAGCTTGCCGATTGGTATAGGCGTGCAGCAGCTCTTCATCTGGGCGCAGATGCACCCGGCCGTCTTCGCCATCGACAATCACCTGATCGCCGCGAGAAACATGCGTCAGCAAGCCATCAATGCCGCCAACCGTTGGAATGCCTAAGCCCCGCGCAACAATTGCCGCATGGCTTGAGGTCGCAACCTCTTCGAGAATGATCGCGGCAAAGCCCGCCTTTCCATAATCGAGCAGTTCGGCTGGCCCAAGGCGTCGCGCGATAAGGATCTCGGGGTCGTCGGGGTTCGGTTTAGCCTGTGCGTGCGGGTCTTCTGCGCCCGCAAGCATACGAAGCAAACGGTTGTCCAAATCCTCCAAATCATGAAGGCGTTCCCGCAAATAGGGATCCTTCACTTTCTCGAACCGGGCTCGGTGTTCACGGCGCAATCGATCGATTGAGGCTTCCGCGGAAAGTCCGCCTCGCACCCCTTCGCGAAGCTTTTCCGCCCAGGTTGGGTCCGATGCCAGCAATTTATAGGCTTCGATCACCTCTCGGGGTTCGCCCCACAGACCGCCAATCTCTGCTGCCAGGAGCCGGTCGATTGAGAGATGAAGCTCCTCTAAGGCATTCTCGAGGCGATGTTCTTCAATTTCTGGGTCTTCGGCGAAGAAGCGGGCCGCCGGAATCACCGGATCGTGCAAGCGGACTCGGCCCATTCCAAGCCCCCCGCAGAGGCTACGTCCCTGCAAATTGACTGGTCGCCCTTCGCGCGCCGCTTCAGTCTGCTCCGCGCCCGATCCGGACGCAGGCACAATCTCAGCCAGCACCATGGCGATGGTTTGCAGGCTATCAATCTCATCGTCTTGGTAGAGGCGCTCAGTTCGGTTCTGTACGGTCAGTACACCTATCACCAAACCGCCTTTTAGGATCGGCACCCCCAAAAACGCGTGATAAGGATCTTCGCCCGTCTCGGGCCGGTAAGAAAAGCTTGGATGCCGCGGTGCGTCTTGGATCGAGACCGGCTGCGCGGTTTGCGCGATTTGTCCAACCAACCCCTCATCCATAGCCAAAAAGGTTCGATGAATTGCGTCTTCGCGTAGACCCTCAGTGGCAATCAATTCCATCCGGTCATCATCGGTGCGCCGATAAATCGAGCAAACATCCGCCACCATCGTGCCCGCAATCAGGCGCACGACCTTGAGCAGCCGCGCCTCAGTATCGGCTTCGGCAGCCATTACCGACCGAAGTCGGTTCATTAGAAGCCGGGGGATGGAAAAGCTATCAGGCATGCCTGGGCTCAGATGGGGGGTTCACCTAGCTCGCGTCAAGGTCAAACGCGGTGTGAAGCGCGCGAACCGCAAGTTCGGTATAATCTGTATCAATCAAGACCGAAATCTTGATCTCGGAGGTTGAGATGACGTCAATATTGATATTCTTCGCCGCCAGCGCATCGAACATGGTTTCGGCCACACCCGTATGCGATTTCATCCCGACGCCGACGACGGAGACTTTCGCGACATCGCGGCTGACATCCATATTCTCGAATACCACCTTTTCGCGGTTCGCATTTAGCACGCGTTGAGCTTTCTCACTGTCCCCACTGGTACAGGTGAACACCATATTGGCCCGGCCCTCGCCACGCGCATTGGCCTGCACGATCATGTCCACATTTACGCCCTCACGGGCCAAAAGGGCAAACAGATTGGCCGAGGTGCCCGGTTTATCTTCCATGCCATAGAGGGTGATTTTGGCTTCGTCCCGCGAATAAGTAACGCCGTTTACAACCTGTTTTTCCACAATCTCATCCTCATTACAGATCCAAGTCCCGGGATTGTCGTCTCCGGGCTCAGCAAAACTAGACAGCACCCGAAGCGGCACTTGGTGGTTCATTGCGAGCTCAACCGAGCGGGTTTGCAGCACTTTCGCGCCTAAAGACGCCATTTCGAGCATTTCTTCATACGAAACACGCGGCAAGCGCGTCGCCTGCGGCACAATTCGCGGATCGGTCGTGTAGACGCCGTCAACATCGGTATAGATATCACACGGCACAGATCCGAGGGCCGCCGCAACAGCCACCGCCGTCGTATCTGATCCGCCCCGGCCGAGCGTCGAGACGCGGCCTTCATCGGTGACGCCTTGGAAACCGGCAATCACCGCGACTTCGCCAGAATCAATCGCGGCACCAAGACCGCTATCTTCATCAAACCCGTTGATTCGAGCAGCGCCATGGCCTTCGCGCGTGTTCATACGCATTTGCCAGCCTAGCCAGCTGCGGGCTTTCAGGCCCCGTTTGCGCAAGGATAGCGCCAAAAGACCAGAGGTGACCTGTTCGCCTGAGGCGACGACGACATCATATTCATCGTCAAAATCCTCACCCACGACGTCCGTGCCGGCAGCGCCTTTGGCCAAGGAAACAAGCTTATTGGTCTCACCCGACATGGCAGACACAATCACCGCCAGTTTTTCACCTTTTGCGGCGCGATGCGCCACAATATCGGCCACATGCGAGATGCGATCGAGATCCGCGACGGAGGTTCCGCCAAATTTCAGTACAGTGCGCGCCATTGCCGCCTCGTCAAAACATACCATCTGCGATGAAGTAAGCAGGCGCTTCCTTATAGGGCTCAGCGCGAAATCGCAATTAGGATAGCTAAACTCATGACAGCTGCGACCAACACCGCCCCAAATGCGCCAACGCGGCCCAGTATTGACCCAAGCGAAGTCGCTAAATTTACCGCGATGGCCGCCGAATGGTGGGACCCGAAAGGTAAGTTTCGGCCCTTACATAAGTTTAATCCGGTTCGGCTCGGATTCATTCGCGATACGGTTGAGTTCCATTTTGGGCTCGACCCGGTTGCGAAGCGGCCGTTCGAGGGCTTGCGATTCTTAGACATTGGCTGCGGTGGAGGGCTGGTCAGTGAACCGATGACCCGTCTTGGCGCCAAAGTCACCGCGGTTGACGCTAGCGACGCAAATATCAAAACCGCGATGACCCATGCTGAGCAAGGCGGCCTCGACATCGATTTCCGAGCAGGCACAGTCGAAGCACTGATCGAAGGCGGCGAACCGCAATTTGATGTCGTGCTGAACCTAGAAGTGGTCGAGCATGTCGCCGATCCGGCCCAATTCCTTAAAGACTGCGCAAGTCTCGTTAAACCGGGCGGCTTGATGATTGTCGCCACACTCAACCGCACCCCAAAAGCTTTTGCTCTCGCAATTGTTGGCGCTGAATATGTGCTGGGATGGCTGCCGCGCGGAACGCATGAATTCGAAAAATTCCTGCGTCCAGAGGAAGTTGAGCGTCCGCTGCGTGCCGCAGGATTGGATGTTGAAGCGCCGCAAGGCGTCAGTTTTAATCCGCTCAGCGACCAATGGCGATTAACTGGTGACACCAAAGTCAATTATATGATGGTATCCCATCGTCCCGCGAGCTGAGCCCAATGGCAACTTATCTCACCCCCGGAGCTGTGCTCGATTATTGGATTGGACCCGCCACGCATGACCATCTCGCGGCGAACCGCCTGAACAAAACTTGGTTCATCAAATCCGCCGAGACCGATGCGTTTATCCAATCCCAGTTCGGCGATCTGCTCGACGAGCTAAGTGATGGTTTGGCGGCGGAATGGGCGAAGGCGGGTCCGCGCCAAACTCTGGCGGCAATCATTGTATTGGACCAGTTCAGCCGGAACATTCATCGCGGCACGCCCAAGGCTTTCTCTTATGATCCCTTGGCGCTGCGGCTCACCAAGGCCGGACTCGCGCGCCGGGAGACGTCCCAGCTGACCGAGGTCGAACGGGCCTTCTTTTTGATGCCGCTCGAGCATTCTGAATCCCTCGAAGACCAGAACACCTGCGTCACCGCATTCGAACAGCTACTCGGTTCAAGCCGCCCGGTCTTTCGGCCATTGCTCGAAAACTCGCTCGATTATGCGCGGCAGCATCGAGATGTGATCGCTGAGTTTGGGCGCTTCCCGCACAGGAACGCGATCTTGGGCCGCCAGAACACAGCCGCAGAGTCGGATTATCTCCAAAAACCCGGATCGGGCTTCTAACCCTTATTCCGCGCTCAGAACATCCAACAGCTCGATCTGGAACATCAGATCAGAATTCGGTGGCACAAGACGAATTACCCCGATTTCGCCGTAAGCAAGCTCAGATGGGATATGGACCAGATAGCGATCTCCGGGGCGCATCATCATCAAGGCTTCTGAAAAGCCGGGCACAAAGCCGCCAGCATTATGTTCGGCAGGACCGCCAGTTGCCCAAGAACTATCAAAATACTCGCTCGTATCTGCGAACCGGCCTTCATAATGAATGCGCACCTGGTCGTCTTCAGACGGCGTTGGTCCGGCCGGATCGCCGGTCTCGAGCACGACAATAGAAAGCCCACTTGGAAGCGTCTCTACACCTTCGCGATTGGCGTCCCATGGGAAGTTGGCTTGCCAAGCTGCCATATCGGGGCCTGCGCCCGCAACAGGCGCTGCCGGACGGTTTGCGGCGACTTGTTCTACTTGTTGAGACGAGAGAAATCCGTCTAATTTCACGCGATAGACCAGGTCGGACTGCGCTGGAATCAGATCTCCCAGGGGCTCATCGCCAAACGCTTGATCAGATGGGACATAAACCAGCCACTCATCGCCTGGGTTCATCAAGCTAACCGCCTCCGCCCAACCGTCGATCAATTCATTCATATCATAGACGCTCGGCTCGCCGCGCGCGTAAGAACTATCAATCACCCGCCCATCTGCCGCCAGAAAGGCCTCATAACTGACGACAATCGTCGCGTCTGCACTGGGGGAACCTTCAGCCATGTCGCCGTTCGCAATGGGAATATAGCGGACTCCGCTCGCTGTTTTGTTCATGCTCGCGCATTCAGCTGGAAATGGCGGAGCAAACGGTCCAGGCCCTGCCTGCAATTCTGGGCAGTCCGGCAAAGCGCCGCCACCGAAAATACCGCCCGCATTGGTCGGAAGCGAAACCTCCGGCAATGAGGCACAGCCGGTCAGACAAAGTGCCGACACGGCCCCGATTGCGAATTGTGTATTGCGGATCATTTTAAAGCCCCTCTCAGTAAAACGTCCCGTTTAAATTCTCACCTATTGGACTGGCACAACATCCATTAATTCTACCTCAAAATTCAAGGCAGCGTTTGGTGGGATCGGTCCATTGCCAGCCGGTCCGTAGGCCAGCTCGCCGGGCACGTGAACAAGCCAACGATCGCCCGGTTTCATCTTTTGCAAGGCTTCCACCCAGCCCGGAATGACGCGATTGGCCGGGAACAATGCGGCTTCGCCGCGCTTGAATGCGCTGTCGAACACGTCCCCGCCATCATCAAAGCGGCCTTCATAATAGACAACAACCCGGTCGCCGCCTTGCGGGCTGGTCCCGGTCTCGTCGCCGCTTGCGAGGACAACATATTCAAGGCCAGTGCCGGTTTTTTCGACTTCTGGCAGGTCTGAGTTCCAGGGTGTAAATTTGTCCCACGCCGCATCATCTGTCGCGCGCGGTTCTGGCGCTTTCACGACTTGCTGCAGCTCAACGCGGAAGATGAGATCGTCACCCGGTTTGATCTTACCGCCTGGGCGCGGATGATCGCCATATCCAAGCTCAGTTGGAATATAGAAGATGAACTCGTCGCCGACCGACATGAGTTGCAAGCCTTCAGTCCATCCGGAAATTACTTGATTAACCCCAAATGTCGCCGAAGAGCCGCGCTCATATGAGCTATCGAACACAGTGCCGTCGACAAGACGACCATCATACATGACGCTGACACGGTCGCGAGGTCCTGGCGTATCGCCGCCGTCGTCGCCTTCGCGCACGATGACATATTGCAGGCCGCTTTCGGTTGTTTGCACACCATCGCGTTCGGCATCCCACGGGATGTAAGTTGCGAGCGGGTCGTTCGGGTCAACAGGGTCCATGGTTTCTCCACCACATGCTGCGAGAAAGAGGCCGCCAAGGGCCGCGAATAGAGTGCGCAAGACGAATACTCCTGAAATGCTTGGCGTTGTCTAAGACGCTTTCAGAGGGCTGTCATCTAACGAATGCGGTAGGCTCTTGGACGCGCGCTGCCGCGAAACACCAAAGTCCGGGTCATGTCATTCTGGCGAATATTGACGCGATTGGTTTGGTTCTCAATGGCATCCATCATTACCGTATTGATCACGCTCAGCTCTGTTGTGCTCGCCGGCAGCTCACCCTCAAGATAGACCCAATAATAACCGCGCTCGACTTCGCCGCCGAGCAGGGTCAATTCGATCGCCTCGCCTGACTGAGCATCGGCGAGCGAAAACTGGTCGGCGACATAGGCTTCAAACTTAGACTGAGCTTCGCGGTCGCCATACAGATCCGCGCGGGCGCCGAGGACGTGCATCAATGTGCTTTCTGCGTCATGAATGGCCAGCCGATGCGCGACTTCAAGCGTGCAGCCCTGGACCGAACAATCGGTCTCGGCCCCATTGGCCTTTACGGTCAGTTCAGTAAAGGCAACCGCTTGCTCATGAGCGCTGGCGGGCGCGGGAAGCATCAGCGCGGCTGCGAACGCGACAAGGCCGTGTGTTAAGAGCGTGCGCATGCGCTACTCCTCTGCACCATCATCCGTGTCTTCTGCAGCGTTCTCATCATCGTCATCGGTTTCGAGCTCAGTTTTGATGTCCTGCATAATATCACGACGATCATATGAGAACGGAGCACGGAATTTGAACGATTCTACACGAGACGGCGTAATGCGTCGCGGATAATAGTTGTTCTCGATGTCCGCATCGGCGGTCTCCCAATCTGGGTCGACGACGATCTGCTTCAGTTCTTTGCCCTTTTCAAAGACCAAGAGCTTGCTGACGCGATGCGGATTCCGGCGCCAGATTTCGGCCGGGATATACATCCGTTCTGTGGTGCCATCTGTGAATTCCAGTCCGAGAATAATCGGCATGACGAGGCCGCCAATGTTCGAGAATTCAAGCGCATAATATTCGGCATCTTCTGCGATGGCGCGGTCAAAGACCTGACGGTCAAGCTCGTCCATCTCATCGAGGAAGTCCTTATAATCATTCCGGTCTTTATTGGTGACCGTGTAGATATCATTCTCGTCATAGAAATCGCGAATGTCCGGAAACCGGTCAACCCAAGTCTCTAGGCCTTCGTCTTCATTGAGATCGACCCCGACTTTACCTGGCTGATTGGCGACATCTTCTCGCAGACGCGCCAAATCAATATCGGGGTCCTCAGTGTTCATTTCCATGTGGAAGACGCGATCGAGCGAAATATCGACATGATCTGTGGTGTAGAACCAGCCGCGCCAGAACCAATCCAAATCAACCCCGGACGCCTCTTCCATTGTGCGGAAAAAATCGCTTGGGGTGGGGCGTTTAAACTTCCAGCGGCGCGCATATTCACGGAACGCAAAGTCAAACTTCTCACGCCCCAAAATCGTATCGCGCAGGATGTGAAGCGCCGCAGACGGCTTGCCGTACGCATTCGGTCCGAGTTGCAACACGCTGTCCGATTGGGTCATGATCGGCACCTGCTCGTCAGACACCATGTAATAGATCAGATCGCGCGGCAGCGAGCGGGTCCACGGAATATTGGGATCCCATTCATAGCCAGCGACGCTATCCAAGAAGCTGTTATGCCCCTCATCCATCCAGGTCCATTGGCGTTCGTCTGAATTGACCACCATCGGGAAATAGATATGCCCGATCTCGTGGATCACGACGCCAATCAAGAAGCGCTTTTCCGCCATCGTATAAGTGCGAGACCCATCGTCTTGCAGCGTTGTGCGCGGACCATTGAACGTGATCATCGGGTATTCCATCCCGCCGACCGGTCCGTTGACCGATTGCGAGGTGGGATAAGGATAATCAAAGGCAAACCGGTTATAGACATCCATCGTGTGGATCACCGCTGTGGTCGAATATTTCTGCCACAGCTCGCCGCCTTCTTTCGGATAGAAGGACATCGCCATAACTGTTTCGAACTCAGCGCCCGGCTGTTTGAAGCCCTGTGCGTCCCAAGCGAACTTCCGTGAGGTCGCCCAAGCAAAGTCGCGCACTTTATTGGCTTCGAATTTCCACGTCTTCGACCCGGTTGGGTTCGAACTTTCATTCGTTTCAGCTTCTTCCGGGGTAACCACAAAGACCGGACGGTCGGCATTTTCAGCATCCGCCAGTCGCGCGCGCTGGGTTGCGGTCAGGACGTCGCGATCATTTTGCAACACGCCTGAAGCCGAGACGATATGATCGTCGGGGACAGTGATTTCAACATCATAGTCGCCAAATTCGAGCGTAAACTCGCCGCTGCCGAGGAACTCTTTATTGTGCCAGCCTTCATAGTCTGAATAGGCAATCATGCGCGGGAACCATTGCGCGACGAGGAAAATATCATTGCCGCCTTCGCGCTCATCATCTGGGAAGTGCTCGTACCCCGCGCGTCCCCCCATAGCTTTCTGTTCGATCAGATTATACGCCCAATCGATTTCGAAACTCGTCGTACGACCCGGCGCCAAAGGACGCGGCAAGTCAATCCGCATCAGCGTGCCGACAATTGTGCTTGGCAGCGCATTGCCGCGCGTGTCTTCGACGCGGGTAATGTCATAGCCATACTCATGATCGGCTTGCGATTGCATCCGGCGCAGCGAGCGCAAAGTGATTTGCGGCGTCGCGGCTTCGCGCGCATTGACCGAGCCAGGCTCTTTGGCCGTAAACGTCCGCGTCATTTCCGCAATCGAGTCTTCACGGAAGCGGTTTTGATCAAGCTGCAGCCAGAGATAGCGTAACGTATCCGGCGAATTATTCTTATAGGTAATCGTCGATGAAGCTGTGAGACGCCGTGCCGGCTCATCCAAGCTTACTTTGATCGAATAATCAGCTTCCTGTTGCCAGTATTCATGCCCAGGCTCACCAGCGGCGTTTCGATACACGTTCGGGCTTGGAAGAACCTCGTCCAATTGCCGGAACTTATCTTCAAAATCGCCTTTGGTCTGTTGAATTCCTTGAGCACTCGCCCCGGAAATCGTTAGCGCGGTAACAAACCCAGCCAACAAAAATCGCATTATCTATGCCTCTGATGCTAAATCGATTGATTAGTTAACAAAGACAGCAGATTCTCTAACTAATGCTTAAAATGAGAGGCTTGATCTGAAGAAAAATTAATGGGTGCGTGGCGGATATCCGGCTTGGCTCAAAGCTTCGATGACGTCTTGGGTGTGCTGCGCATCTCGCGTTTCCATCATGATGTCGAACTCAGCTCCTTTCGCAGGAACATCAAGCGCGATGCGATTGTGGGTCACTTCGACGATGTTGGCCCCCGCATCCCCGATCACTTGCGACACAAGCGCAAGCAGTCCCGGGCGATCATCGCCAATGATCCGAATATTGACCAAGCGATTGTCGCGCACCAGCGACCGGGTCAAAACCGAAGCCAGCAGGCGCGAGTCGATATTGCCGCCGCATAAGACCAGCCCAACCCGGCGGCCTGTGAACTTGGCGGGATGGGCGAGCATCGCTGCAAGACCCGCTGCGCCTGCGCCTTCCGCAACCGTTTTCTCGATATCCGCAAACAGAGTGATCGCACGTTCGATATGCTCTTCTTCGACCAAGACAACGTCATCTACGAGCTCACGCACGACCATTTCAGTCAATGCGCCCACATCTTTCACGGCGATGCCTTCAGCGATGGACGCGCCGCCCGTCTTTGGTTCGCGCCCTTCGAGACGGGCGCGCATGCCGGCATACATCGACGCTTCCACCCCTATCACGCGAATAAAGCGATTATGGTCTTTCGCCGCCGTGGCGATGCCCGAAATCAAGCCGCCACCGCCAATCGGAACGATCAGCGTGTCGAGCTCAGGATTCTCCTCAAGCATTTCTAGAGCGATCGTGCCCTGCCCGGCCATGATTTCAGGATCATCAAAAGGATGGATCCAGGTCAGCCCTTCTTGCTGCCGCAGGTTTTGGGCGTGCGCATTGGCTTCATCGAAGGTATTGCCTTCCAGAACCACTCGAGCCCCGAACGCGCGGGTATGCTCAACTTTGTTGAATGGGGTCGTCACCGGCATCACGATGGTCACGGGAATGCCCAGGCGGCGGCCGTGATAGGCAACCCCTTGCGCATGATTGCCAGCAGACGCGGCAACAACGCCTGCCTCTTTTTGCTCATCGGTCAGCCGCGCCAGCTTGTTCAGTGCCCCGCGCTCTTTAAAGGCGGCGGTGAATTGAAGATTCTCAAACTTCACCCAAACCTCTGCCCCGGTAATCGTTGAGAGCGTCTTAGAATGGCGCATAGGGGTGCGCTCAATCTGGCCGTCTAAGATTTCAGCGGCCGCGCGAACATCATCGATTGAGATTGGCAAAGATTTGGTCATGGTCTTCGTCTTCAATTATTCAGCGCGCACTCCTAGTGCGACGCACGCGAAAAAGGAAGCTTTCATTCTGTAAGCCCACGGTTTACCAGAGCGGCGATGAAGAAACATAAGTCAGATTTGGTCGTTATTGGCGCGATCCTCGGCGCTCATGGGGTGCGCGGGGATGTTCGCGTGAAGAGTTTCACCGCAGAGCCAGAAGCGGTGTTTGATTATGCGCCTTTTCTCTCTGAGCAAGGCGATATTCTGATCGACCCCGTTTCAATCCGAACCGCCAAAGACCATTTTATCGTGACGCCCAAGACGACGCGCCAGAAAGAGGAATGGGACGGCCTGAAAAGCAGTAAACTCTTTGTGCCGCGTGACGTCTTGCCAGACACCGATGAAGACGAATTTTACATCGAAGATCTCGTCGGCCTGGACGTTTTTTCTGGCGGAGAGGCTCCGATTGGCCGAGTGAAAGCCGTGCTGAATCACGGGGCGGGAGATTTGATCGAAATCCAAAGCAAAGGTCAGGCAAAGCCCGTGCTGATCCCGTTCACGTTTGAGGACGTGCCAACGGTAGATCTAACCCTTGGCCGGATCATTGTTGCGAATTTCGATTTGTGGGCCGATGAGTCTCGGCCAGACGACGCCTAAGCGAAGACCTCGCCGGCGCCAGCTTTTTCAAGAAAATCAGAGAGACCATCAGCAGATTTCGCTGATCCCGTCGCTTTCACGACCGATTTGAACGCCCGCGCGGCATAATGCTGCGTGACCTGTTCATAGGCTTTTCCGTCAAGTTTGAGGGAGACCCGCTCAGCTTTGGCTTCTGCCGCTTCCATATTGGCTTTGGCCCAAGGCAGATAAGTCGTCGCCACTTCGTCTCTGAACAAAGGCAGCAGCGTCTCTTCGAGCTCAGCCAGCGGCAAGAACGGTCCACCTGCTTTTGGCGCTTCCATGAACTCGCTCCAGGCCGTCACAAAAGGCGCCTGCGCGCGCAACCAGTCACCTGGCGTCGGGTCCAGCAAGAGCTGCGCAACTTGCCCGGCAATCGCGAAATCCGCTGAAGATGGACGCCCACCAAACAGGAAAAGGTTCTTTTCAAGGTGCGCGTTCAGCAGCGTGAAGAACCGTTCAAAGCTCGGTTTGAGGGTTTTCTCATTTTTCTTTTCGATGCCAACCAATGGCAATCGATCGCGCATCCGTTTCACGATTTGGTCGCGGGTCTTTTTCTTCGCGCGCGGAAGGTCGCCATCCAGGAGCTGTTCCATTGTGCGCTCGCCCGCCAATTCACGATCTGGCTTCTGGCCCCAGCGATTGAAAAACATCAGCTTGTTCAGCCATTCATCGGCATAGTCTTCGAGAATCAAAGCCAGCGCCGCACAGGCCGCATCATCTGGCACCGCCGACGGCTCAGCATGATCGGCCTCAACCGTGGCCAGGATGCTGGTCGAATCTTGGTTGGCCGGGCGGTTTGGTGACAGCAATAGCGGCACCGTGGGAACGCGCGCAAAAGCGGCAAACTCTTCATCCGTCGCTTTGCTACGAACAATCCAATCGAACTCCACGCCCTTATAGCGCAGGAAGGACCGCACTTTCAGCGAGTAAGGAGAAGTTTCGGCCCCGAATAGGCGGTAATTGGTCATGTCTATCTCTTTGCGACTAAGGCGCGTGATTTAGGACAAGCACGACCGACTGCCAAGTCGAATAAAGCGGTGGCGCGGCGAGGGGACCCGCGCCACCCATTTCGTAAACCGAATTAGGCAGGCTTACGGAATTTCAGTGTCATGCGATTTGACTCGCCAATCGCCTCATTGGCCGCCCGTTCTGGCGAGCCCTCTTCGGTGCCCGCGAGGGATGGCGGCAGGCGCCATACAAAGTCTTCCTCGGTTGGCACGTCGGCTGGGTTTTTGTTCAGGTCAGTCCCGCCAACATATTCAAAACCAGCCGCTTCGAAGGCGGCAATAACAGCGGACTTTTTCAGATAGCCATTGCTTCCGTCTGCCCATTCGTCGCTGTTGGTTTCCGGCGCCTTATGCTGGACGACGCCAACAATGCCGCCTGGCTTCAACACGCGATGGGTCTCAGACAGCGTATCGCCCATGAAGTTGTTTTCCTCATCGGTGAAGCGGTTGAGGTTGTGCAGCGCTCGGATGAACAGAACAGCATCCACTTGGCCGCTGGCGTCTGCTGGCATGTCGGTCAAAATTGTTGATGCGATCGCAGCCCCATCAACGCCCCATTCCGCGGCTTGGGTCGGCCAATTGGCCGTGCCTTCGATGCGGGTTGCGGTCCACTCATCGCCAAACCCGAATTTGCCCCAAAGATTATCTGGGTAATGGGCGCCGATTAGTGTGCCCTCTTCGCCGAGATAGGCGAGGAGAATTTTTGAGTACCAGCCGCCACCCGGCAGGGCTTCAGCAACTGTCATGCCTGGCTCAATGCCAAAAAAGGCCATGGTCTCAGCCGGGTTCCGCGCGCCATAGCGCGCCTGAACGTCTGCCGGTTGCGCAGCAAGGACGGCGGCGAGGGTTGCTTCGGCGCTCAATTCAGCGGCTTGCTCTTTTGCTTCTTCGACGACGGCTTGAGTTTCTTCAACGACCTCAGTCACTTCTGCGACCGTTTCGGTTGTTTCAGTCTCTGCCGTTTCAGCGGTGTCGACAGCGACACAGCCGCCAAGAATAAAGGCAAGCGCCATACTGGCACCGACCAAAGATTGTTTCGAATTCAGGATTGGTTTCATCACCCACGACTCCCTTCTCGCGTTAGGTTGCCGACTCTTAACGCAGAAAAATTCGCCTGTCGCGCGTTATCGACAATCAATACGAAGATTCTCATCACAGACGCGTGAACAGCGGTTCGATCTACCCTTACGTCCAGGGTTTTCAGCGCTGCGGCACAACGATAGCTTTGTGGCACAGGAGGCAAAAATGGATCCACTCGTACAAATCGCGGAAGCCCAGCCCTATTCTAAATTGCTCGGCATCAAGATTACCGAAGCCAGTAAGGATAGAGTCGTGGGTGAGCTGCTCATTCGCGACGAGCTCTGCACATCCGGCGGCACGATGCATGGCGGCTGCATGATGAGCTTCTGCGACGTCCTGGGCGCGACGGGCGCGTGGCTCGCGATTCCAGAAGGCGCCAACGGGACCACAACGATCGATAGCAACACTGCTTTCTTGAGTGGACCACCCGCTGGCACGCTGGTCACCGGCGTCTCAACTCCGGTGCGGATCGGACGCCGTCTGTCAGTGTGGCAGACCGAAGTGACCGACCCGACCGGCAAGAAAGTCTGCCTGGTCACCCAAACCCAATTGGTGCTCTAGAAACCGCATTTGCCTGTTTGACGGCGCGCAGCCTGCAGCTTAGGCCAGCGGCATCACTCGAAATTAGGGCTGAGCATGTCCAAAACTGTATTTGTCACTGGCGGCGCGGGTTATGTGGGAAGCCACTGCGCGAAGGCGTTCGCCGAAGCTGGATGGACCGTGGTCACCTACGATAATCTATCCCGTGGGCACCGGGATTTGGTCAATTGGGGCGAGCTGATCGAAGGCGACATTCTCGACCAACCTGCGCTGCAAGCGGCGATGCAATCGGTGCAACCTGATGCAGTCGCGCACTTTGCGGCCCTTGCTTATGTCGCCGAGTCGATGACCGCGCCTGAGATTTATTACCGCAACAATCTGACCGGCACGCTGAACGTGCTTGATGCGATGCTGAAGAGTGAAGTCTCAAACCTCGTCTTCTCTTCCTCCTGCGCAACGTACGGCATCAGCAATGACCTGATCACGGAGCAAACCCCGCAAAACCCAATCAATCCGTATGGCCGCAGCAAGCTGATTTGTGAGCAAATCATCAAAGATTATGGCCAAGCCCACGGTATTCGTTCCGCCATGCTCCGCTATTTCAATGCCGCGGGGTGTGACGCCGCGGGCGAAACCGGAGAGCGGCATGACCCAGAGCCGCACGTGATCCCGCTCGCGATTCGCGGCGCGATGGACGGGACTTTCACATTCAACATTTTTGGCGGCGACTATGACACCCCAGATGGCACCTGCGTGCGGGACTATATTCATGTCACCGACCTCGCAGACGCGCATCGCCGCGCACTGACCTATCTTTTCGATGGCGGCGTAAGCGATGTTTTCAATCTCGGCACCGGCCAAGGGTGCAGCGTCTTAGAACTTGCAGACGCGGTCTCTTCGGTCGCGGGAAAAAAGGTTCCGCGCATCATCGCAGATCGGCGGCCAGGCGACCCGCCAAGTTTGGTCGCCAGCGCCGACAAAGCCAAACAGACGCTAGGCTGGGTGCCGCAACACTCGGATATGGAGACGATTATCAGGACGGCGTGGAACTGGTTTGAGCAGGAGCGGAACGGTGGCTGAGCTAAAAAACATCCTCGCCTATTGCGATAAAATGTTCACTCCGTCTGAGAGCTTTATCCCGCGCGGCTATAGCGCGTTCGAACGCCTCAAGCCGATCTATATTGGCCACACAATCAATGGCCCGGTGCCTGAAGGCGCTGAGGCGATTGATCTAACGCCCTTGCATGGTGCGTTTGGCGCGTCCGGGTTCAAACAATTCGGCATGATCTCAACCCAACTTGAAGAGACGCTCCGGGCGCTCAATCCCATCGCGATCCATGCGAGTTTCGGCAAATCGGGCGCTTATGCTCTGCCCTTAGCGAAGAAGCTCGGCCTACCGCTCGCGGTGACTTACTACGGCGGCGACGCGACCAAGACATCGAATACAAAGAACTCGGCGTTCAGGGTCTATAATCGCCGCCGTCAGACGCTTTGGGATGAGGCTGATCTCATCCTCCCCTGTTCCGATTTCATCCGCCGCGAATTGCTCGCAAAGGGCGCGCCGGATGAGAAAATGATCGTCCACCATAACACCGCAGATCCAGCGAAGTTCCAGCCTGGCAAGAAAGAAAACCTGCTCGTGTTTGCCGGGCGCTGGTCCCCGAAAAAGGGCATCGATACGCTGATCGAGGCACTGACCAGGCTGAAGCCTGACCTAGAGGGTTGGACCGTCCGGCTATGCGGAAACAAACCCGCTGGTGAGCGGGACACGTTCGAGCAAGGACTGCACGATCAGCTGGCGGCTTCCGGCGTGAATGTCGAGCTGGCAGGCTGGGTCCCCGCAGATGAGATGCCGCAACATTGGGCCGCTGCGAAAATCGCCTGTGTCCCGTCAAAACGCGCGCCCTCTGGGGACGCAGAGGGCCTACCCTTGGTCTGTATCGAAGCCATGCTTTCTGGCTGCGCCCTCGCCGCGACTCGGCATTCGGGGATTGTTGAATGCGTGCGCGATGGTGAAACGGGCTATCTCTGCGATGAAGGCGATTCTGATGCCTTGGCCGATAATCTGAGGAAAATGCTGCAAGACCCCGAGGCAACTGCGCGCATGGGAGAAGCGGGGCTAAAGCTCGCGACCGAGGACTTTAATCTGCAGAAACAAAGCCGGAAGCTCGAAGACCATTTGCTGAAAATTTCCGAGCTTTAGTAAAAAAAACCTGCTGAACGCAGTGGATCAGCAGGTAAAGCTTTGTTCAGTCAGAATTAGGTGGGGACCGTTAGCTGACCTCAATGTAAACAAGTTTACATGAATAGCGCGCCAGAACAAGATAGAAATTGCAGCCCCTTCGAAACCTGAAGCCGCACCGCGACCCACATAAAGCAAAGCCCCGAACCAAACTGGTCCGGGGCTCAACACCTAAACTATAGAATTTGCCTATGCGGCATCAGCGCTGCCTTCGATCAGTTTGGGCTTAGTGCCTTTGGTCGGCGCGCCAATTTCGATCTTTCGCGGCTTTTTCGCTTCCGGCAGCTCACGGACCAGTTCGACCCGCAACAGCCCGTTACGGAGCTCGGCGCCCGTCACAATCACGTGATCAGCGAGTTGGAACCGGCGCAAAAATCCGCGCTCCGCAATGCCGCGATGGAGGAATTGGCGCTCTTCTTGGTCTTCACCAGCTGGCGCTTTGCGGCCCGCGACGGTGAGCAAACCATCTTTGGTTTCAATGTCGAGATCTTCTTCGCCAAATCCGGCGACAGCAATCTCGATCGCAAATTCATCATCTGCGACACGCTCAATATTATAAGGTGGATAGCCTTGCGCGCCATCGAGGCGAGCCGCGCTATCAATCATGTTGGCCATTCGGTCAAAGCCAACCATGGTGCGATAAAGGGGGGTGAGATCAATCGTGCTCATGGGTACAGTCCTTTCACTAGCAACTGTGTCCTTCGGCGATCATCAAAAGCCGAGAGGTTTGAGGTTCGGACCTTTCGTTGACCCAGCCCGACCATCGGCACTGGCGAAATTTCCGGTCACAACCTGCTTGGCAGCGCCGCGACACAAGCTATGTGGAAACGCGTACAGAATGATTCAACCCTTTTTCGGAGCAAAAACATGAAGACGATTTGGATGATGAGCGCGAGTGCCCTGCTCTTGGCAGCCTGTTCAGCTGGAAATGAAGCCCCTTCAGAGCCTGTTGAAGCCGAAACACCGCCAGCGGTTGAGGTGGTTGAAGCGGGGCCAATGAGCCTCTCTGATGCTGTGAGCGGCGATTGGCGCAGCGATGATGAAAAAGCCCGGGACAATTGGCGAAATCCCGCAGAAACCCTGGCATTCTTCGAGATTGAACCTTCCGACACCGTGGTCGAAATCTGGCCGGGCGGCGGCTGGTACACCAATGTCCTTGCCCCATATTTGGCGTCGGGAGATGGACAACTGATCGCAGCGGTCTGGGACGTAAACGTGTTCGAAGGCGAACGTTTGGCTCGGATTGAGCAGCGGATCGCAGACTTCAAAGCGGTTTATGAGGCGGACGCGGATCTGTTCGGAACGCTCGGTTATAGCGCTTTTTCAGCAGAATCCGGCCCGCTGGCCGAAGCGGGAACCGTCGATGCCGTACTCACGTTCCGAAACGTCCACAACTGGATGGGTAATGACTATACCGCGAAATTCTTCACCGACGCCTATGCCGCGCTAAAACCAGGCGGGATTGTTGGTGTTGTTGAGCATCGCCTGCCCTCTAGCTCTGAGCAAGACCCCCGCGCAGCCTCAGGTTATGTCCACGAAGACTTCGTCAAAGCTATGGCAGCAGCCGCCGGCTTCGAATTTGTTGAAGGCAGCGAAATCAACGCCAATCCAGACGACACGGCCGATCACCCATTTGGCGTTTGGACCTTGCCGCCGGTCAGCCGGACGACGGATCGCGAAGGCAACGCCCCAGAAGATTTTGATGCGGACATCTATACCGCGATTGGTGAATCCGACCGCATGACGCTCAAATTCATCAAACCCCTAGAAACGGTCGAGTAGCCGTTCGAGGTATTCTCGCTCGTCTTCATCGACGGCTTCATCATAGCGGCGGCGCAGCTCATCAAGGATATCCTTGGCGCGCTGCCGTTCAGCTTCATCCGGTACGTCGACACTATTGCTGTCATCAACGCCGCCCATCGGCGATCGGCCAAATGGGTCCGCAGCATTCTGTCCAGCTTGCTGCGGATCGCCAACCCGATCGGCTTGAGCTTGATCGAGCGCCTCCGCGAGCCCTTCTGCGAGCTCCCTAAGTTGCCGCGTGGCCTGTTCTTGGTTGCGGATGGCTCGACCTGTATTGCCGTCTTCCAATGCGTTACCAGCCCGGCGCTGAGAGCGTTCGATTGCATTAGCGACATCTTCATCGACCAGGCCACCGCCCTCGCCATCGCCCTCTTCACCGGTTCCGAGGCCATTTTCAGCGAGCTCTTCTAAACGGTTCGCCAAATCGCGCTGACGTTCGGCGAGGGATTCGCCGTCTTCGCCTTGCATCCAGTCCGGCATCTCGCCTTCGCCAAACCCAGTGTCGGGCTGGCCATTCGAGCCCGGCTCGCCATTGCCAGATTGCTGACCGCGCTCGCCGCGCTGCTCGGCCAGAGTCTCGTCATTGAGCTCACGCTGTTCGCGCAGAAGATCAGAAAGCTCTTGGAGCGTTTCGCTCATTTCGCGTTCTTCTTGCGGCAGATCCTCATCGTCGCCCTCGCCGCCCTCTCCAGGCAATCCGGGGAAGCCTTCGCCAGAACCTGATCCTTGCTGGAATTCCAAATTCTCGAGCATGTTTGTAATGTCGGCCAGCAATTGCCGCGCTTGGTCGGTCGCACCTGTTTCAGCGAGATCTTCCAACGCATCGAGCATGTCAGCAAAGCCCTGTCCGCCGAGGCCAGAGCCGCCTGGGCCTTCTGCGCTGTCTTCATTGCTCGGCGCGGACTCCAGCCCGTTCGCCAGTGCCTCCGCCATTTTGGCGGCGATATAGCGCTGCGCGGCTTGTTTAAACGCCTCCATGAGACGTTTGATTTCTTCTTCGCTGGCGCCGTCGCGAAGCGCATCTTCGAGCGCTTTCTTCGCCGCCATCAGCGCCGCATAGGCATCAGCAGCGGAGCCATATTCCGCGCGCAAAGCGAGCGACCAAAGCAACGGTTCGGTCGATTTTGCTTCATCGGTCGAGACCGACGCTTCTAGGGCATAGCGCGCGGTTTCTAAGCCAGAATAGACCAATACATCTTTGAAATAGCGCGGCGCCTTATAGGTGACCGCCTCAAGCATAATCGCGCCGCGTTGCACCCCAGCGGGCGCGGTTTCCAGGCGCTGCGTGGCGGAGACATAATAGGCACCAGCTTGCGTTGAATCCGTGGCGGGTTCGATTTCCCCATACGCATTGTCTTCTCGAAGGACGGTGACACGCACGTCCTGGATAGCTTTGGCCAGCGGCTGCAGAAGCAGTTTTTCAGGCAGCTTAAAGCGATGAATGTCGCTGGTTGCGGTTTGCCCGGCGCCATCTGTAGCAATCAGCCAAACTTCGACCCGCGCGCCTGCCCAACGATTGCGCGTCAGATCAAGCTTAGACTCATCTTCGACCTCGCGCGGGCTGACACCGCCCAATTCGACCGGGACGAGATCTGGCTCCCGCGCCTCTCCATCGGGTTTGATCGCAAGCTCGAGCTTGGACACACCGTAATCGTCACTCGCCGTCCAACTGAACTCGGTGCGATCCCCCTCGCCCAAGACAGGAAGGTCGACGAATTGAACCTCTGGTGGCGCATCCGGCGAGGTGAAAATCGTCCAGGCCTTTCGCTCGCCCCACCAATGAACGGAAATGGTGCTGTTTGCCGAGACGGTCGCAACCGCCTCAAAAGCCCCATCCGGTGTGGCTTCGAACCGGATTGTCTCGCGTCCCGCCGCGGATTTGACCCGCAATTTAGGCGCGGACGGCGCTTGAACGCGAAGCGTCATAACCGAACCATTTGGCACGCGCGCTTCGGTTTGATCCGCCTTTAGGAAGATTGGCGCTCGGCCGGTATGTTCCGGCGGCGCGATCCAGGCCTCAATGCGCACGTTTTCCGCACCAAACAGGCTGCCATAATCTGGGTTAAACGCCTGGCTCAGCCGCGACCCAGCTTGATCGAAATTGAGGGCAAGTATGCCTGCCAAGGCCAGCGGCAGGATGATCCGCAACCGAAGCGGATCAAGCTTCGGCCAAACCGCACTGAAATTAGGAACTTTTAGCCGCCGGACTGCATCCGTGAGGCGTTCTTCATGAGCGCGCCACAAGCGAACGCCTTGAACTTCAGGACGCGCCGGACGGTCGGCGAGCGATGCGAGCGGTCGTAGATCCGATTGTTGATCGAGCTCAGTGATCGCCTGTTTGCGGCTTGGGCTTTGATAGCGCGAAAACCCGCGCCAGCCTGTAATCAGAGCGCCTACAAAGAAAATTAAAGCAGCGATCGCGGCAAGACCTGCCGGTGCGCGCTCAAAGCCGCCGCCAATCGCCGCGATGACGAAGACAGTCACCAATGCCAGAAACGGCCACCAGGCCCGCCACAACTCCAACCGCCTGAGCCGCCCATAGGTCAGGTCAATCAGGCGTTTGGTGCCGGGAATGCGGTTTAGGTCAGCCAATCGGGCAATTGCTCCAATTCAATCATCTGTTCAAAACTCGGGCGTCGTCTCACCACAGCGAATTGGTCGCCATCGACAAGCACTTCCGCCACGAGCGGTCTTGCATTGTACTGACTTGAGAGCACGGCGCCATAGGCCCCAGATGACATAAAGGCAATGCGCTCGCCAGGCTCCACCGGTGGCATGCTGCGCTTTGCAGCAAACTTGTCCGTCGACTCACAGATCGGCCCGACAATATCATACTCAACTTGTACAGTTTCGTCGGCGGGTTGAACGACAGGTACAATATCGTGATGTGCCTGGTAGAGCGCAGGGCGCATCAGATCATTCATACCCGCATCCACGATCATAAATGTCCGATCTGGCGCGGGCTTATGATAGAGCACTTCGGTGACCATAACCCCGGCATTACCCGCAATCACGCGACCTGGCTCGAGCACGACTTGCAAGCCGAGATCCTTGGTCACGTCATGGATCATCGCGGCATAATCAGACGGCGGCGCTGGGTTATCTGAGGCTTGATACGGAATCCCGAGCCCGCCGCCGAGATCGATGCGGGTGAGATCATGTCCGGAGTCTCGCAACTGTTTGACCAGTCCAATCGTCTTTTCAAACGCTGCGCGCATTGGGGCTAGTTCGCCAATTTGCGAGCCGATATGCACGTCGACTCCAACAGCTTTCACACCACGCAGCGACTTCATGTGCTCGTAAAGCCCAGGCGCATCGGTCCACGGCACCCCAAACTTGTCGCCAGATTTCCCGGTCGAAATATTTGGGTGTCCGCCTGCGGCGACATCTGGATTTACCCGCAAAGCGACCGGCGCGCTTTTCCCCAATCCTGCAGCGACTTCAGACAGCGCGAGCAGCTCTGCCCCGCTCTCAACATTGAATTGGTGGATACCATGCTCGAGGCCCAAGGCCATTTCTTCACGGGTTTTCCCGACGCCAGAGAACACGATGCGCTCTGCTGGAATACCCGCTGCCAGCGCCCGGCGTAGCTCGCCACCGCTCACCACATCCGCGCCGCAACCTTCGCTCGCCAGTGTTTTTAGAACCGCCAAATTGCCATTCGCTTTGACCGAATAGGCGATCAAGCAATCCATGCCCTCAAAGGCCGCCGCAATCACGCGCGCATGGCGCCGCAACGTCGCGGTTGAGTAGATATAGACGGGGGTGCCGACTTGATCAGCGACCTCATTCAGGTCGACGCCTTCGCAGTGAAGACGGCCTTGCTCATAGTTAAAGTGATGCAAAGGCGATTATCAGCCGGGGCTGACCTCCCCCATACTATCTTCTTCAACATCGGTCGCGGGGGCAGGTTTCGGAATCTCGCCGCCAAGTGAATTGTAATAGACTTTATCTTCGTCGATTTCAGCCACCGCGAATATCGCCGCAGAATCAACCGGCACCTGCGCTTCTTCGGTTGGCGGTTCAGAAAAGATTGGCGGTGGACGTTCCAGATCACCTCGAAGACCACACCCAGCAAGGCCAGCCAGGACCGACATTGCCAACGCCGTTTTAATCACTTGTCTCATGCGGATCGCTCCTTTTCGGGCGCCTAACCGAGGCGCTGGGTCCATTGTTCTACTTGTTCGGCCACGCGGACCGGCGAAGTTCCACCATAGCTTTGCCTGCTCATCGCGGATGCTTCAACAGTCAGCACCGAAAATACGTCATTTGTTAGCCGTGGTTCAACAGCTTGCATGTCTTCGAGGCTAAGCTCCGGCAAATCGCATCCTTTTTCCTCAGCCTTCGCGACCAAGGATCCGGTTACATGGTGCGCATCCCGGAACGGCATTTTCAGCTCGCGCACCAGCCAATCGGCTAGATCAGTCGCTGTTGAGAAGCCTTTCGCAGCCGCCGCCCGCATATTGTCGCGATTAAACGAAATCGTCTCCATCATTCCCGCCATGGACGCGGCGCAGAGACTGAATGTGTCGAAAGCGGCGAAGGTGAGCTGCTTATCGTCTTGCAGATCTTTCGCATAGGCGAGCGGAAGCGCTTTGACCGCGCCTTGCAAAGCCGAGAACTGCCCCGTGATCAGGCTGGCTTTTGCCCGGATCAGCTCAGCTGCATCCGGATTGCGCTTTTGCGGCATGATCGAAGACCCCGTCGACCAAGCATCTGAGAGTTTTGCAAAGGCGAACTGCGCGCTGGTCCAAAGCACAATCTCTTCAGCGAGGCGCGAGAGGTGCGTCGCGGCGATAGACAGCGCCGACAGGGCTTCCAGCGCGAAATCACGAGCCGAGACGGCATCCAAAGAGTTTGCCATCGGGCGATAGAAACCGAGCGCTTCAGCAGTCGCGTCGCGATCAATCGTAAACCCGGTTCCCGCCAGCGCAGCGGATCCAAGCGGACATTCATTCAGACGCCGCGCGCAATCATCCATCCGGGTGCGATCCCGCTCCATCATTTCTACATAGGCCAGCAAGTGATGGCCTAGCGTCACCGGTTGCGCGGTTTGCAAATGCGTAAAGCCCGGCATTACCGTGTCGGCATTCTCGCCCGCCAGCTTCACCATGGCGCGTTGCAGTGTTTTCAAGCTGCGACGCGCTTCAGTCAGGGCGCCGCGGGTCCAGAGGCGGAAATCTGTGACCACTTGGTCATTGCGAGAGCGTGCAGTGTGGAGGCGGCCTGCAGGCTCGCCAATCAGTTCTTTCAGTCGCGCTTCGACATTCATGTGAATGTCTTCCAGCTCGACACGATATGGAAAGGTTCCGGCTTCAACCTCGTCAACAATCTGATCAAGCCCACCTTGTATGGCTTCATTGTCTTTGGCTGAAATGATTTCCTGTTCAGCCAGCATGTCGGCATGAGCGCGCGATCCTGCAATATCTTCACGCACCATTCGCTTGTCGACATCGATCGAGGCATTGATCGATTGCATAATGTCACTGGGCTGTGCGGCGAAGCGTCCCCCCCACATCTTCTGGCCTTTTGAACTGTCACTCGCCATATCGCTGTCTCGTCTTGTTTTTGTTCAGAGGCCCATTGCCCCATGGATCGTTTCTTGCGCATCGCCATCCCGACCATGTTTGCCGGAATCGTACTGGCGCTGCTTTACGCCGTCTTTAGCGCCAGTTCAAAGGGAAGTAACCGCGACCCTGTGGCAAAACTCGCCACCGGCGCGATGGCAAAGCTGGATTTAACCGATCGCGGCGCCCTTGGCGCCACCGCGCCCTTCGTCGACAATGAGGGCAACAGCCTGACTTTACAGGACTTTCAAGGCCAAGCGATCTTGGTGAATTTCTGGGCAACCTGGTGCGGTCCTTGCGAACGCGAGATGCCCTCCTTAGCGGCGCTGGAGACCTCCCGCGGTGATGACGCGTTCAAAGTCATCGCGATCAGCGTGGATTCCCCGGAAGACACCGATTACGCTAAACAGCGTCTGCGGGAACTCTCCGGCGGTGTGCTTGAGTTCTACAAGCTTGCAGACGGGCCAGACGGGTGGAACGTGGTCTATGATATGGGCGCGGGCGGCGGATTCCCGACGACCATCCTCTATGACAAGGCCGGGCTTAAAATCGGTAAGATCGAAGGCGAAGCTGATTGGGCAAGCTATGAAGCAGTGGCGCTGGTTGACGTGATTAAAGGCGACTAGGCAAACCCGTCCCATAGGAGTTTCAATCCAACACTGAAAATCAACGCATAGAGGATGCGATAAAACAGCGTCTGGTCGATGTGTTTGACGAGCCATGCGCCAAACAGAACCCCAAATGGCGCAATCGGGATCAGGATCAGCGATGTCGTTAAATTGGTTTGATCAAACTGGCCAAGCATCGCGTAGGGTATGACTTTGATGAAGTTCACCACAAAGAAAAACATTACCGCCGTGCCGGCATAGTTTCGTTTGTCCAAGCCTTGCGGGATCGCATAAGCTTGATAAGGCGGGCCGCCTGCATGCGCGACAAAGCTCGTGAACCCCGCCACTGTGCCTGAGATCAGCCCCAGTGGTCGATTATTCTGGATAAACGCATCGCCCCCCGTCGGCTTCACGAGGGCATAGATCGGAAAAACGACTGCGATGACGCCAACCACAATCCGTACCGCCTGATCATCGACATAACCCGCCAAGAACCCGCCTGCGGCAATTCCCAATAGAGCCCCCGGCAGCGTCAGGAAGAGCAGTTTGCGATCCCAGTATTTGCGATAAGTCCAGACGCCAACCCAATCCATAATGATCAAGATTGGCAGCATGATGCCTGCGGCTTGCACCGGCGAGATAACGAGCGCCATCAATGGGACAGCGATGAGCGCCAAGCCACCAAAACCGCCCTTCGAGACGCCCGTGATCAGGACGGAAAAAACCGCCACAGCCCAGAAAATAGGATCATGCCCCATAGGCTTCTATTTCAGGATGCGTCGTCTAAGTCTAATGCCAGCAACAAAGTGCGCTGATTGTTGCTGAAATTATCATCCGAGATCAGCCAGATACGCGTTGCGCCGTTCGGTGCTTTGCCGATCGCAATGCCTTCATAATTATCGGTTGGTAGCGGCGATTTGAGCGCCGCCTCGGCAATCGTATCACCATCAGATTTCACCTGCATGATGCCGCGCGCGCCGCGCACCGGATCATAAGCGCGAAAGATCATCGCGGTGTGATCGTCTTTGTGATCCATCCCGGTCAGGAAATACATAACCTGCTGGCTGGTACGACGCACATTGGAGAGGGTTCCGTCCCGGTTGAGTTCCCCAATTGGTGATCCGCCAGCTCCATACGATTCAAACCCAAGCGCGAGTTGATCTCCGGCAAGCGCCAAGGCTTCGGGCCCGCGATTATCCCCGATCACATGCCCGTCCACGACGGTATCAAGCCTTGCGACGAGGGCCGCGCGCGCCGCAGCACCGCAACTCTCGAGATCATACGCCTCAACCCGGTGATCGCGCTCAAAGCTCACAAACGCCAATCCATCGCGAAACGCCAAACCCTCAGCATCGGCGGCGAGCTTGTTGGACCAAACATGACCTTCGCCATCATGCATATAAGCCATGGACCCAATCCCATCAGGCGCGCCAGTCTCAGGGTCGATACTGATCCAAACAAATTTGCCATTGTCCGCAATCGCCAGCAGCGAGCCTGAGCGCATCACAGCAAGACCGGAAAGCCCGCCAAAACCGCCTTTCGCCTCAAGATGCCAAGCGCCGGTCAGGCTCATCCCGCTCAGATTTAGATCCCGCGCCTCAGCCGAGCCGCGCTCTGCTTCAATGACTTTGATATCGACCGGATCGGCGCGGCGAAACGCGACGCCATCCGGGCAAGACTGCGCACGCAACCCGGCTGCTTGCTCTGAGAAAGACCAAACCGGTGCCGACGCAGCCTCTTGCAGGGGGGCGCTTGGTTGCACCTCAGCCGCGGTACACGCGCCCAAAACGGTGAGCGAAATCAACGAAATAAAACGCATCGGAAACCTCTTTCGAGCCGCTTTAACCGCACGATTAGGGCAGGATGATGAAGGAATTACATCCGCGTGCGGCGAACATCGCGGCCGGATCCGACTTTCGGACCGCCATAGCGCGGCGCGCCCGCACCCGCTCCACTCGTCGCGCCGCCGGGACGCACGGTTTCTCGGGTCAGTGGCGGCACAGCCATCGCTTCTGGCTTCGGCGCTTCGCCATTTTCATCAAACAAGCTTGCGAGCTGTTCCGTCATTGCACCACCAAGCTGTTCGGCATCCACAATCGTCACCGCGCGTTTGTAATAGCGGGTGACATCATGACCGATGCCAATGGCAATCAATTCAATCGGGCTGCGCGTCTCAAGCTCTTCAATCACTTGGCGCAAGTGGCGTTCCAGGTAGTTGCCAACATTTACAGACAGCGTTGAATCATCGACTGGCGCGCCATCGGAGATCACCATCATGATTTTGCGCTGTTCGGAGCGCGCCATCAGGCGATCATGCGCCCAAAGCAATGCCTCGCCATCAATGTTTTCTTTGAGCAGGCCTTCGCGCATCATTAATCCGAGATTCTTGCGCGCGCGCCGCCACGGGGCATCGGCTGATTTATAGACGATATGGCGAAGATCATTGAGGCGCCCTGGCCCAGCTGGTTTGCCCCCTTTGACCCAGTCCTCGCGGCTAAGCCCGCCTTTCCAGGCTTTTGTGGTGAAGCCAAGGATCTCAACTTTTACCCCGCACCGTTCTAGCGTTCGCGCCAAGATATCAGCGCACAATGCCGCGACCATAATCGGGCGTCCCCGCATCGATCCAGAATTGTCGAGCAGCAGCGTTACGACTGTGTCGCGGAAATTGCTGTCATCTTCTTGTTTAAAGCTCAGCGGCGCCGTTGGGTCGGTGATCACTCGGGTTAGGCGCGCAGTGTCCAGAACACCCTCTTCGAGGTCAAAAGACCATGAGCGGTTCTGCTGCGCCATCAAGCGGCGCTGTAGTTTGTTCGCAAGCTTCGAGACTGCGCCCTGCAAGCTTTCGAGCTGGTGATCGAGATACGCCCGCAGCCGGGTGAGCTCTTCTGGATCGCAAAGGTCTGGGGCTTGGGCCACTTCATCATTGGCGGTGGTGAAGGCTTTATCGACAAAGCGTTGCGCGTCATCGCCATCGCGAAAGTTTGGACGCAGCGGCTTGGTGCCATCATCGGTGTCTTCAGGATTATCGTCAGCGTCCATATCGACATCGGCATCGACAGAAACATTGGTCTCCTCGCCTTCCATGTCCTCAGTATCGCCGGCTTCGACCTCCTCCATAGTAGCGCCTTCGGTCTCTTCACCGGACTCGCCATCTTCGGAGGAGTTTTCTTGATTGCTCTGCTCGGTTTCTTCTTGAGATTCCTCGTCTTGCTCGCCCTGATCGTCGCTGACCTCATCGCCTTTTGTGAGATCTCGGATCAATTCTTGGATCGTCTTCGCAAAGGCTTCCTGGTCATGCAGCTGATCGACCAGTTTTTCGAGCGTATTGGTGCCGCGCGAATTGACCTCATCGCGCCAGAGCGCGGCGATCCCTTCGGCTTCGGCTGGGAGTGCTCGTCCCGTCAGACGTTCCCGTAGGAGAAATTCAACAGCCGGCGCGAGCGGCGCTTCTTGGCGATCTTCCATGCGGGAATAGCCAGCTTTCTCACAGCGCGCCGCCAAAGCCGCATCGAGATTATCGGCCGTGCCATCCATCGCGCGGGCGCCGATACTTTCGATCCGCGCGCGTTCAGCGGCTTCATAGACCTGCCGCCCAACCTCGCTGCTCGGACGCAGTCGCGCATGCGAGGCCTCGTCATGGTGCGCCATCCGAAGCGCCGTGGCGTCGGCTTCACCACGCGCCCGGGCCGCAAGCTCAGGTGCAAGATCGCGCGGCGGCGGGGGTAAGACGATCCGGTCTGGTTCAGCCCGAGGGCCATCGCCGGAAAACGACACTTCGACATCCCGCGTTTGGCTCATCGCCTTAGCCGTCGTGGCCAAAGCTTGCTTAAACAGCTCGAAAGGGGCGTCGTCAGTTTTGCTCATTCGCGTCACTTAGCGCGCGCAAGGCGATTTGCGAAGGCGAATTCAGATCTTCGTGCTGTTTGTCACAGGCGCGAGTTTAGCCTGCCGTTTGGGCACCCTGAGGCGCGAGATCCTGGTCAGACAGCATAGAGGACGGCTTACCTGTCAGTTCAAACCGAACCCGCCGCGCAATAACGACGCTTGCGCAAAGCATAATCAGGAACGGCAAGGAGACGCCGGCCTTCAGCGCTGGGCCCGGCAAAGAAACGGCTAAGACGAAGAGAATCGCCACCAGCTCTCGCTCATAAGCAAGCCAGCCTTTGCGATAACCGTGCTCCAGCACAAACCAAATCGCGGGCAGAATTAAAGCCAGTTCATAGTACCAAGAATAGGGTGTCACCAGCAGTGTGGCGGTCGCCAGCACGGCATAGCGCCAGCGCGGATCTTCGGTCTTCCGGCAGGTCCAAACCATGATGACCAAAGCGCTAAGCCCAGCGATTGCAGCGATCCCGTAGGCAACGATCTGCGGCAACATGGCGTAGCTACTGGCGGCGTAAATATTCAGCATCTTGCGATACGGCATCGTGCCTTCAGAGACCAAGTCTGACGCCACGCCGAGACGCTCAAAGAAGGCGATCCACGTTTCTACGCCGAGAACGGCCGCCGATCCGAGCCAAAGCGCAAGGCTGAACACTGCTGCCGAGACAAATGCGCGCCAATGACCGCCAGCTATGAAAACGATGGGGAGAAAAATCCCAAGCTGCGGTTTAATCGTCAGCAGCGCCGCTGCGAGTCCAGCCAAGATCGGGCGTGATTTCGCCCAAAACACAGTTAGTAGCATCAAACTGGTGATGAACAGAACGATCTGTCCGGTCATCAGAGCCAGGAAGATCGGGCTGGTGAGCGCGATAACAGCAATTGCGCGCCGGTCAACATTGGCAACGGTCAGCGCCCCGGCGAGCGCCGCAACACCCACTGCAAACCACAATATGTAGGCGGCCGTAAATGGCAGCAGCCCAACCGGGCTAAACAGCAACCCCGCGTGCGGCGGATATTGCCAATAGAGCTGTTCGACGGCGCCTTCGGGATAATATTGCAGCATCGCATCATGCATGCCGTCGCCGACATAAAGCCCGATCATATTGCCATCCAAAATCGCCTGCGCCGCTGGCCAAAAGACCACAAAATCACCGCCCGGCACAAAATCTCCAGACGGCCAGAACATGAATTTCGCAAACATCAAATATTGGATGCTCGCCATCAACAAGACGAACAGAAACGCGGGCTTGGGTTGGAAATATTTGTCCAGCATGAACGGGCCTTGGTCTAACCTTGGAATGGCCGACCATAGACCTGACTGGATAAATATTCGTGAAAAGCGCCGCGGTTACAGCGCTTTCGCTCTAGGCCACGCGCACCATGAGCGCGCTTTCGGGCAATTCTTCGGCGAAGCAGCGCTGATACATTTCAGCCACCAAGGGCCGCTCTAGCTCATCGCACTTGTTGAGGAAGGTCATCCGGAACGCATGTCCGAGATCTTTAAAGATCGCGAAATTCTCCGCCCACGTGATCACAGTCCGCGGGCTCATCACGGTCGAGAGATCACCGTTCATGAAGGCGTTTCGCGTCAGATCCGCAAGCGTCACCATTTTGCCCAGAGTTTCTATATCCACATCCCCGGCTTTAGTCGCGACAATTTCAACCTCGGCATCATGCTCGAGATAGTTGAGCGTCGTGACAATGCTCCAGCGGTCCATTTGGCCTTGGTTGAGCTGCTGGGTACCGTGATAGAGACCGGTTGTGTCACCGAGACCAACAGTGTTTGTCGTCGAGAATAAGCGGAAAAACGGGTTCGGTTCGATCACACGGTTTTGGTCGAGCAGCGTCAGTTTCCCGCTCGCTTCCAACACGCGCTGGATCACAAACATTACGTCCGGACGGCCAGCATCATATTCATCAAACGTAATCGCGACCGGACGCTGCAGCGCCCATGGCAGGATCCCTTCGCGGAATTCAGTAACCTGCGCACCGTCTTTTAGGACGATCGCATCTTTGCCAACCATATCGATCCGCGACACGTGGCTGTCCAAGTTTACACGAATCATTGGCCAATTGAGGCGCGCCGCGATTTGCTCAATATGCGTTGATTTCCCGGTGCCGTGATAGCCTTGCACCATGACCCGGCGATTGTGCTCAAACCCGGCCAACAAGGCCAATGTCGTCTGCGGGTCGAACCGGTAGGACTCGTCGATGGCAGGCACATATTCTGTGCGCTCTTTAAAGCCATGCACGACCATTTCCGTGTCGAGGCCAAATACCTCGCGAACATCGATTTTTTCCGTTGGCTTCATACCCTGCAGGGCGTCATTATCGCTCATCACGGTCATTGCGGTCGTCTTTCATCAAATCATTCAGAAGCGTCACCTATCACAACCGCGCCGCTCGCCAAGTGTGACATTGGGGGAAGCGCTGTGTTTAAGCCTGCCTTGCCCTGGTTTTATTTGGGTCTTTCCCCTAAATCGCCGAGGAACGAGACGTAGAGGAGGCTGGCTTTGCCCACGATTACCGCGAATGGCATCAACATCGCCTATGAAACATTTGGCGCCGACACAGATCCAACTGTGCTGATGATTATGGGTCTGGGTGGCCAATTGACCATGTGGTCGGATGAGTTGGTCGAAGATCTCGTCAAAGGCGGCTATCGCGTCATTCTGTTTGATAATCGCGATATTGGCCTGTCACATCATCATACGGGTGAAAAGTCGCCGGGCATTTTGCGTCAAATCCTGCTGCGCCGGATCGGGATCAAGCTGAAAACCCCTTATGCGCTGGCGGATATGGCCCAAGACACATTGGGCCTGATGGACACTTTAAAGCTCGATCAGGTGCACCTGGTCGGCATTTCTATGGGCGGGATGATTGGTCAGCATGTGGCCTCAATGGCGCCGACCCGCGTGAAGAGCCTGACCGCTATTATGACCACAACCGGTAATCCAAAGCTGCCGCGCCCCTCAGGCGAGGTGATGAAAGCAATGGTCCGCAGTGGACCGCAACCGACAACACGCGACGCGATTATCGATCAGTCTGTCGCGACCTTTGGTGTGATCGGCACACCAGGCGAGGATCAGAACACCAATGGTATGCGTGATCGCATCACCCGCTCTTATGATCGGGGCTACAATCCTGCTGGCGTTGCCCGACAAATGTCCGCGATTGTCGCCTCAGGGGATTTCCGCAAACACACGCGCAACATCCAAGCGCCAACCCTGGTTATTCACGGCAATGCTGACCCACTCGTGCCCATCGAAGGCGGCTATGACATCGCCAAGCTGGTCCGCGGCGCGCGGATGGAAGTCATTGACGGCATGGGCCATGACGTCCCTCCACGCTTTTTGCCGCAAATCACCAAACTAATGCTCGATCACTTTGGCGCGACGAAAGTCTATTCGGCGGCTGAATAGACAATCTCGCCGTGAACGACGGTCATTACGGTTTCAGCCTGTAGGATTTCAGCGTCCGGGATCGTCATGAGATCGCGATCGAAGACAGTGAAATCTGCCAGTTTGCCGACTTCAATTGTCCCGAGTTCGTCTTCCATAAATGCGCCATAGGCCGGCGCTGTCGTGAACAAGGCGAGCGCCTGTTCCCGGCTCAGCGCTTCCTCTGGATACCAATCTTTGGTGCTGAACCCTTCAAGATCCTTCCGCGCCACGGCGGCGTAGAATTCAATTTGCGGCGTCCCGATTTCGACCGGTGCATCGGTCCCGCCGAGAACGACCGCCCCGGACTGGAGCAGGCTCTGCCACGCATAAGCGCCATATAAACGATTCGGGCCTAATCGATCCGGCGCGAATTTAAGATCGCCAATCGCGTGGCTTGGCTGCATGGACGCAATCAGCCCAAGCGATCCTACCCGCGCGATGTCGTCAGCATGCAGAATTTGCGTATGCTCAATCCGCCAACGATTGCCTGAGCCATATCCGCCAGCCTGATACGTATCCAGGATACGCCGATTGGCGAGATCCCCGATGGCATGAATCGCAAGCTGAACATTATCATTCGCCGCGCGTTGCAACAGCTCGGATAAAACCTCGGGCTCCATCAGAGACAAACCGCTCGTATTCGGGCGATCGGAATATGGCTCGATGAGCAGCGCGCCGCGCGAGCCGAGCGCGCCGTCCATATAAAGCTTCACAGAGCGGTTTGAGATCGTGTCGGTTTCATGCGCCCGGTCGGCGGCAATCTCAAACCCTTCGCGATCATAAGCATTGTGAAGCCGTAACGGCATTCGCCCTTCAAGATCCAAACGCTCTAATAAAGACGCATCGCGAGGGTTAACACTCATATTATGAATGCCGGTCCAGCCGCGATTGGCATAAGCTTGGGATCCAACAATGTAAGACCGAGTGATTTCTTCTGGTGTCGGAGCCGACACCAGTTCGAAAACCTGCGTCATCGAATTGTCGATCAAAATCCCCGTTGCTCTCCCATCTGCGTCCCGTTCGATCCGGCCGCCATCGACATCCGGCGTCTCGTCGGTGATCCCCCCTGCCACCAAAGCCGCGGTATTCGCCACCAAAGCATGTCCATCTGCGCGTTCAAGGATGACAGGATTATCTGGGCTGACCGTATCGAGATCGCTGGCCAGCGGCATGCGTCCCTCTGGCCAACCGGTTTCAATCCAGCCGCGTCCATACAAGACTTGGCCAGCTGGCAAGCCTTGAACTTCGGTCTCAATCCGCGCGACGAGGTCAGCCACCGACGCCGTGCCTTCAAGATTCAGGGTAAGCTCGCGTTGGCCAATGCCGAGCAAATGCGCGTGGCCATCCACAAAGCCCGGAAACATTACCGCGCCGTCCAAGTCGATCAGCGTGACCTCATCCTCGCTCCAATCTTGCGAACTGGGCGGGCTGACCGCGACGATTCGGCCGGATCCATCTATTGTCACGGCCTCGGCGGTCTCTGTTCCAATGCCGGTATAAATCGTCCCGCCCGTAAACACGGTGAGCGCCGACGCGGACGTTTCAATTGGCGCTTCGGTTGCAGGGGCTGGTGACGAAGCAGGCTGGCATCCGGCCAAGCTCAACCCGGCCAGAACGGCGATGACACGATTCATATGCTGTCTCCCAATAGCCGGGAGAGCCTAGCCAGCTTTGAGAGTTTCGCAAACCGGGTACGAAAAAACGCGCCCTGGTCTGCAGAGCGCGTTCAATTCTTAGGCGAGACGCGGCTTAAGCGGCGTCTTCAGCTTTCTTCGCGATATTCTTTTTGATTTTCAACGCTTTCGCAGAAAGGACATCGTCCTTCGCCTTTGCGAGATATGCGTCGAGACCGCCAAGCTTATCCACTGTGCGGAGGGCTTTAGCCGCGACGCGCATAGAGAAACGTTGGTCCAAAGCTTCAGAATGTAGCGTGACATTCACCAGGTTTGGCATAAACCGGCGCTTGGTCTTGATATTTGAGTGGCTGACATTGTGTCCGACCATTGGGCCGGTGCCAGTAAGTTCACATACGCGGGACATGGGTCGCTCGCTTATTGTCTAGATTAAAACCGAAGCGCGGCTATTACGCGCCGATCTCGGGCACGTCAAGCATTCAGATGCGGCCAAAATGCTGTTATCTTGGATGCTTGCAAAAAACCGTGAAAATCAAGGCAAAACCAAGGCGCATCCGTTCAGCCTAGCTTTCGCCATACAGATATATATCTAGTGAATTCGAAATTCCGACGAGGCCCCCTGCCATGATCAAAAAACTCCTTGCTTCTGCCGCGCTGACATCGCTCACCGTCTCAAGCATTTCCGGCGCTGACACTGCATTGATTGAGCCGCATATCTTGGCGCAGATCGAGGCCGGGCAGCCGATGGAGATGGAGTATAATATCAAAGCCAGCGCCTGGGTCTTAATCCTGCCAATCACCGGAAAAGCCAATTTCCGAGTGACGATGAACAAGGATACTTACGCGATTAAGAGTAAGGTGAAGACCACTGGATTGGCCGACATATTGGTCAATTATGATCTCGAGATTGCCGCATCCGGTTACACGCGAATGGATGGGCTCGACACTTATGCCTTCGTTTCACAGAACAAGGATGGCAAGAAAAACCGCCGGGTTGAGATGAAATATCTCAAAGATAATTTCGAGATGACGGCGAACCCGACATTCGGAAACCTTGGCGACCCCGCCGCGACTGTGGAACAGGCCCTCGAGGCCAAAGACCCTGTGACGGCGCTGATCTCCTTCGCACTAGAACCGCGTGCGGAAGGCGAAGACCCTTGCGGCGGTCCGCTAAAAATCTTTGACGGGCGCCAGCTGACCCATTTGCACCTGACCAATCACGGTATGAAACAGGTGAAGTCAGAGGCGTGGTCAGGCAGCGCATTTGAATGCCATATCCGAATGGATAAAGTCGCTGGCTATAAAGAAGGCGAAGCGGAAAAGGATAATCTATCCGGAATTGATGGCCCGCTCCGCATGTGGCTTGCGCCGCTTCCGAATGGCGCGCATGTGCCGGTCCGCATCGAAGCGGAGACTGACGATATTGGCACCGTGACCCTGCAAGCCGCCAAGCTGAAATTCACGCCGCTGGAAAACTAAAAATAAAACCTGCTGAGTTGTGCTGGGTCTACCCCACCACTCAGGCGGGCGCGTTGACGAATGAGACAGGTCTGCCTATCGAGCTATATGTCTAAATCACCCCTCAAAATCGTCAGCTGGAACATCAATTCTGTTCGCTTGCGACTGCCAAATATCGAAGCATTCGTTGCGGCTCAACAGCCGGACATTGTCTGTTTTCAAGAGATAAAATGCCAAAACGCGGAGTTTCCGGAAAAGGCGTTTAAACAAATGGGGCTCCCACATTTGGCGATTAACGGCCAACGCGGCGGCCATCACGGGGTTGCCATCGCAAGCTGCGAACCGATTGAGATCTTGGAGACACCAGCGCTTTGCCGGGAAGGTCATGCAAGGGTGAATGCGGTGAAGGTGGGCGATATTGAAGTGCACAATATCTACCTCCCGGCTGGCGGCGACGTGCCGGATCCAGAGGCGAACCCGAAATTTGCGCACAAGCTCGACTTCGTAAAACGTCTGGGTCGGCATTATGGCAAATCGGCAAAAGATGGCGCGGCTCGGGTATTGGTTGGTGATCTCAATATCGCGCCACATCCAAATGATGTTTGGTCGCACAAACAGCTCTTAAAGATCGTATCGCACACGCCGGTTGAGACTGAAAGTCTTGAAAAGGCTCGTAAAAAAGGTGGCTTCACCGATATTGCGCGGCATGTTCATGAAGACGATCAACGCCTTTATTCTTGGTGGAGCTATCGCGCGCGAGATTGGGCCGCTTCAAATAAAGGGCGCCGGCTCGATCATATTTGGACGAGCCAAGCCGCGACAGAGCTTGCTGATCTTGAAAGCTATAAAATCCATCTCGGGTGGCGCGGCGGCTGGAAACCATCTGACCATGCGCCCATAAGCTTAGATTTTCAGCGTTCTTAGGCGGCTTCCACGCTGTTCACGGGCGCGGCGGATTGCCGAACACGTTTAACCATGTCACCAACCGTAACGACGTCGACCCCGCTCGCCTCAACCGCTTGTAGGAGCTGGCTATAATCTTGTGGCGTTGCGCCCCAATGGGACGGCGCGGGGCGGACATCATGGGTGAAGATGATCAACCAACCATCAGTGCGGCGCAATGTTTCAAGATCGCGCAATGCGCGCTGAATGCCGCCGGTTTCGACTTGTAAGCCGCACGCTTTGAGCATGTTCAGATCAACCGTGCCCCGGTTTAGGCCCGGTTTCACGCCTCGCAGCGCGAGACCGGCTGGGGCCAGCGTCCGTTTTGCCGACAAATCCACAGACCCAAATGGATACGCGAATGAGGCAACATCGGTGATGCCGCGTTCGGCCAGAAATTCCATATTCTTTGTGCATTGCGCCGCGATCTCTTCGGGCGACGCGTCTCGGCAATCGATGTGATCAAATGTGTGACAACCAAAATCGTGTCCCACGCGCTGCAGCCGTACCAGGTCCGCATCATCGAACATCTGGCCATAATGTGGCTCGGTTTTACCGAGAAACCCGCCGGCAACATACCAAGTCGCCCGCCAATCGCGCGCTTCCAGCATCGGCGCCGCATTTTCAACCGCCGACTTTGGAAAATCGTCAAAACAGAAGCTTACGAACCGCCCCGCTGGCAGTATATATTCACGCTTTTCAAGCGTTTCGCATAAAACCCGATCGATTGTGCCGCCAATCTTCTGAGAAAAATAACCTAAATCTGCCATCATACGTCTCTGAGGGATCAAAATTCAGGGATTCTCGTGCAAGATGCATTCCAGTGTAGATTATCTCCCACTCCGCGAATTGTCCGAATTGGACGTTGACGTATGGACGAGGTTCCAAAACGCCGATCCTGCGCTCGCGAGCCCCTATTTTTCGTATGCTTATTTTCAGGCTGTCGAGCAGGCACGGCCAGGCATTCAAGTTCTTCGGTTCTATGAGAATGGCCGGATAGCGGCCTATTGGCCGTTTCGAAAAGGGCCATTCGGAACCGCGCGACCGGTTGCTGGCACAATGGATGATCTGCACGGCATCATCGCTCACCCAAAGGCCGTTCTTGACCTCAACCATCCGCGCGTACGCCGATTCATTGGCGGATATGCTTTCTCAGCCCTTCCCTACGAGCAGCGACGACATGGCCTAAGCGGCCAATATGGTAGCGGCAATCAAGTGATGGATCTGAGTGGCGGCTATGAGGCCTGGCTAGCTGGCAGAAGCGGTGAAAGCTCGAATTTTCGGCGCGAATGGCGCAAAGCTCAAAAGCTGTTAGACGATCCAGATGTCCGAGTCCGCCATGACGTCGTCGACACGGTGAGCTTTGACCGGCTGGTGGATTTGAAACGCGAGGCGTATGCCGGGGCTGGCCATTTCGATCTGTTTAAGCTCGATTGGCCGAAAGCGCTCTTGCTCGAACTTCTCAAAAGCACCGACGACCGCGCCCGCGGGGTGCTCTCGACGCTCAGCATTTCGGATCAAACCGCCGCGATTGCTTATTGTATGCGCTCAGCGAGCGTCTTGCATTACTGGTTCCCAGCCTATGAAGCCAAATTTGCCAAACAGAAGCCAGGGCTCGCCCTGCTCTTCTCGCTTGCTGAGTGGGCCGACCAAGAAGGCCTAACCGAACTGCATCTTGGGCTCGGTGACACGCAATATAAAAGACAAATGGCAAGTTGGATGATGCCCGTGCGCGGCGGCACACTCGCGCTCGCCCCCGCCCAGCAGATCGCGACGGATTTCAGCAAATGGAGCGCTCGCATAGAGGGCCAGAATAGGCTTCTCAATGTGCCGGCCAAATATACCCGGAAATATGAAAGAATGGCACTTTCAGGCACTTGGCGCGCCTAAAAACGCTCAGAACTAAAGCCTAAGCGACGCGCTCAACCATCATGTGTTTGATCTTCGCAATTGCTTTCGCTGGATTGAGGCCTTTCGGACAGACCTGCGCGCAATTCATGATCGTGTGACAGCGATAGAGCTTGAACGGATCCTCGAGGTCATCAAGACGCTCACCGGTTGCTTCATCGCGGCTATCGATTAACCAGCGATAAGCCTGTAGCAGTGCGGCTGGGCCAAGATATTTGTCGCCATTCCACCAATAAGATGGGCATGAAGTCGAACAAGACGCGCAGAGAATGCACTCATACAGGCCATCCAAATGCTCGCGCTCTTCTTCCGATTGCGTCCATTCCTTTTCAGGCTCAGGCGTATCAGTTTTCAAGAAGGGCTGAACATAAGCGTGCTGCGCGTAGAAATTGGTCAGGTCTGGAACCAAGTCTTTGACGACTGGCTGATGCGGCAGAGGCGCAATCGTAATGTGCGGGCCAGCAATCTCATCCCAACCGCGCGTACAGGCGATCGTATTATGCCCGCCAATATTCATCGCGCAGGAGCCGCAAACCCCTTCGCGACAAGAGCGGCGGAAGGCGAGTGTCGAGTCGATATGGTTCTTGATATAGATCAAGATATCCAAAATCATCGGGCCGCATTTATCGGTGTCGACAAAATACGTGTCCCAACGCGGGTTGCCGCCCTCTTCCGGGCTATAGCGATAGACTTTGAATTTTTTGACATTCTTGCCCCTTGAGGGCTTCGGCCAAGTCTTGCCTTTTTTCGGCGCGGAGCCTTTTGGAAGTGTAAGCTGTACCATGCTTGCTCCTAGTAAACCCGCTCTTTGGGTTTGATATATTCGATCTCGTTCGACATCGTGTAATTGTGCACTGGGCGGTAATCGATGTTCACTTCACCGGCCTCGTTTGACCAAGCCAATGTGTGCATCATCCAATTCTCATCGTCGCGCTTATCGAAGTCTTCACGGGCGTGGGCGCCGCGGCTTTCTTTACGGTTTGCCGCAGAATTCACGGTCACTGTGGCTTGTCCGATCAAATTGTCGAATTCGAGCGCTTCAAGCAGATCTGTGTTCCAAATCATGCCGCGATCTTCGATCCGCATGCCTGGCGCTTTCTTGTTGATCGCTTCGATTTTCTCGACGCCTTCGTCCAGGACATCGCCAGTCCGGAACACCGCGCAATTGTCTTGCATGGCTTTCTGCATTTCGAGGCGAAGATCAGCCACAGTGTGCTCACCATCCGCGTTCCGGATGCGATCGAAACGGGCCAAGTGGCTTTCCGTCTGTTTGTCATCAATGCTTGGCTGGCTGGCGCCGGCTTCAAGCGTTGCCCCACAGCGGAGACCCGCTGCCCGGCCAAACACGACCAAGTCGATCAGTGAGTTAGAGCCCAGACGATTGGCGCCGTGGACCGACACACAGGCCGCCTCACCGACAGCCATCAGGCCTTGAACGACAGAGTCTGGATCGCCGTCTTTTTTGGTCAGAACTTCGCCGTGGAAGTTGGTCGGAATGCCGCCCATATTATAGTGGACCGTCGGCAGAACCGGGATCGGCTCGCGCGTCACGTCAACGCCTGCGAACACTTTGGCGGTCTCAGAAATACCTGGCAGGCGCGCCGCGAGCGTTTCAGCCGGCAAGTGCTCCAAGTGCAGGAAGATATGATCCTTATTTGGGCCGACTCCGCGGCCTTCTCGGATCTCAATCGTCATCGAACGCGAGACCATATCGCGCGGGGCGAGGTCTTTCACGCTTGGCGCGTAGCGCTCCATGAAGCGCTCGCCTTCGGAATTGGTGAGGTAACCGCCTTCACCGCGTGCACCCTCGGTGATCAAGCAACCAGCGCCATAAATGCCGGTTGGGTGGAACTGAATGAATTCCATGTCCTGGAGCGGTAAACCAGCACGCAGGACCATGGCATTGCCGTCGCCGGTACATGTATGGGCTGAGGTACAGCTGAAGAAGGCGCGACCATATCCGCCGGTCGCCAGGATGACTTTCTGCGCCCGGAAACGGTGCAATGTGCCATCATCAAGCTTCCACGCGGTCACGCCGCGGCAAATATCGTCTTCGTCCATGATCAGATCGAGCGCGAAATACTCAATGAAGAACTCAGTGTCTTCTTTCACGCACTGTCCGTAGAGCGTGTGCAGCATGGCGTGACCGGTACGGTCTGCCGCTGCGCAGGTGCGCTGGACGGGTGGGCCAGAGCCCATTTCTGTCGTGTGGCCGCCGAAAGGACGCTGATAGATTTTACCATCCTCATTTCGGCTGAACGGCATGCCCCAATGCTCAAGCTCATAAACCGCCGCTGGCGCTTCACGGGCGAGATATTCAATCGCATCTTGGTCACCGAGCCAATCAGACCCTTTGACCGTGTCATACATGTGCCAGCGCCAATCGTCCGGGCCCATATTGCCTAGAGACGCCGCAATCCCGCCTTGCGCCGCAACGGTGTGCGAGCGGGTTGGGAAGACTTTTGTAATACAGGCTGTTTTCAGACCGGCTTGCGCGGCGCCCAGTGCCGCTCGAAGACCTGATCCGCCTGCGCCGACAACGACAACATCATATGTGTGATCGATGAATTTATAATCGCTCATCTCTTACCTCTCCCGCGATCGCGCCTTAGGCGCCCGCCGTGAACCAGATTTTCAGCACCGACAGGATCGTCGCTGCCGCCAAGGCAATCACCGCAAACGTATTCAAAATCAGAAGCGCTTGTCGGGTACCGCTCTTGGCGATGTAGTCTTCGATGACCACCTGCATCCCCAAACGCATGTGATAAAGCGCCGCACCAAGTGTCAAAATTAGCAAAATTGCATTTACCGGTTGCGCCACCCAAACCAGCGCACCCTCATAGCCTGCTTTGCAGGCATGGATGATCGAATAAATAAACCAAGGCACGAGGAAGAGCAGAGCCACTGCTGTCACTCGCTGGCGAATGTGATGCTGGGTGCCTGCGCCAGCAGCTCCAAGACCTCGAACGGATTTTGCGCTTGTTGTCATTGTTAGCCCCCTAGTAGAACGAAGCCAGCGACCAAATGACCGCCGCTCCGATGATCGCAAACGCGAAATTGAACATCGACCAGAGGCTGGCCAAACCTGGATTGAAGCCAACCATCGGCCCGTCCCAGATTAAATGCCGCAAGCCATTGGCGAAGTGGTACAGAACCGCCATCGACCAGAGGAAGAGCAAGATTTGGCCAGGCAGGCTAAACGCAATGGTTTCAACGAAAGCGTAAGCCTCAGGTCCAGTGGCCAGGGCAATCAACCATGCGCCAATCAAAAAGGCGCCGCCATAAAGGCCAGCGCCTGAAACGCGGTGAAAGATTGAACCGGCCATGGTCCAGTGCCATTTCCAAATCTGCAAATGCGGCGATAGCGGGCGCGGGTCAGCCCCTCCTGGTCCTGCCATAATGAGTCTCCGTGCAAACATCTTTGCTTGGGCGCCGTTCTTAAGCGCGTCGAGGGGCGTGTCAACGCGACCAGCGCTCTGATAAAGGTCACAAAATGTCATGCCGCAGCGTGAAGTGAAGCGGAACCGTCTAGGGTCTTTCCAGATCGTCTTGTCGATTCTAGCCTGCCCCCCGTGATTTGATAGGATCTTTCATTCATGAACGCTTTGCTCCGACCGCTCTTCGCCGCCCTTTGCTTGTGGGGAGCTACCCCGATTGCCTCAGCCGATGCACTGGCCGACCTGATTGCGGAATATGAAGCCTTCAATGAGGCGGGAGATCCCGAAGAATCTGCGAAAGCGGCTGACACAGCGCCAGACCGCTGGGCCGACGTGTCGCCGGAATATGTAAAAGCGCGTGCCGAGCAGGCAGCGGAAATGCTCGAGACGCTAAACGCCATCGAGGCAGAGGCAGCAAACCCCGAGATCGCCATCTTACGCCATTTGCTAACCGCCCAAATCAATGCGGATGCTTACGACACTGCGCGTATACCTTTTGTCGGAGATTGGGGCTTCTTCGCTGAAGCGCCATACACGGCGATGCGGACGCGTGCGAACACGCGCGCCAAAGCAGAAGCTTGGATCGCGCGTCTCAACGATTTGCCGCGCTATTTTGACGATCATATCGCGAATATGACGCGCGGAATCGACAGCGGATGGACCCAGCATTCCGATCCGCTCGCGACATCGATTGCGCAAATCAAAGCGCAAATCGTGGACGACCCAACCGCGAGCACATTGTTCACGCCCTTCTTGTCACTCGATAGCTCGAATCTCTCAGAAGAAGAGATCGCCAGTTTGAAGACGCAGGGCAAAACGGCAGTTCAAACAGCAATCGGCGCGTATGCCGACCTACTCAAATTCATGGAGGAAGAGTACCAACCCGCCGCCCGCGTAGGCGCAGGTATCGCGACACTGGAAGGTGGTCAGGGTACTTATGCCATGGAGGTGGGGTTTCACACCGCGGGCGCAGGCTATAGCGCGGAACAGATCCATGCGCTCGGCCAAGCCGAAGTTGCTCGAATTCGCGCCAATATGGAAGCCATCATCGCGGAAGTTGAGTTTGACGGCACGTTCGCTGAATTCGTTGAGTTTCTGCGCACCGATCCTCAATTCTACGCCGGATCGGCCGAGGAGCTTTTGGAAAAAGCTTCGGAAATGAGCAAACGGCTCGATGCGATATTGCCGCGTTACTTTAAGACTCTGCCGCGGCTGCCTTACGGTGTTGAAGCAGTTCCAGCCGCAATCGCGCCGGGCTATACGACCGGCCGCTATTCCGGCGGGGATGCCGAAAAAGGCATCGCCGGCACCTATTTGGTCAACACTTACGCGCTCGATCAGCGGCCACTTTACGAGCTACCCGCGCTGTCTGCGCATGAGGCCGTGCCCGGGCACCACTTGCAGATCGCTTTGGCGCAAGAACTTGTTGGCGTGCCGGAATTCCGGAAGTCTTTCTATCCAACGGCTTTCGGTGAAGGCTGGGGCCTTTATGCAGAAAAACTCGCCGGCGAGGCCGGGTTCTATCGCACGCCGTATGAGCGGTTTGGGCAGCTCTCTTATGAAATGTGGCGCGCCTGCCGCTTGGTCGCCGATACGGGCTTACATCATTATGGCTGGACGCGCGCTGAGGCTGAAGCCTGTTTCATCGAGAACACTGCGCTGGCCCCGCTCAACATCCAAACCGAGGTGACCCGCTATATTGGCTGGCCCGGCCAAGCGACCGCTTACAAAGTCGGTGAGCTGAAAATTCTCGAACTTCGCGCCAAAGCCAAAGACGCTTTGGGCGAGGACTTCGATATTCGCGCCTATCACGATGTCGTACTTGGCGCTGGCGCCATGCCGCTGGATGCGCTTGAACAGCGAATTGACGCTTGGATCGAAACCGCTTTATCCGCGGCGCCATGAAAACGCTGACCATTATCGAAACCGGACAGCCGCCTGAAAAAATAAGGGGCGATTGGCCTGACTATCCCGAGATGTTTGAAGACCTATTGGGACCGCACCTCGCTGGATGGCGGTTTGAAACCGTCGCCCTATCGCGCGGGGCGGCGTTGCCAGACCCAGCCGCACTCGAAGCGATCCTGATCACAGGGTCGGCTGCTGGCGTTTATGATGACCTCCCCTGGTTGGCGCCGCTTATGGATTTCATTCGAGAGGCCGCAGCGGCGCAAACACCTCAAATCGGGATCTGTTTCGGGCACCAAGCGATCGCGAATGCACTCGGCGCTGACGTCGACAAATCAGAAAAAGGCTGGGGCATTGGGCGTCATGTCTATGACGTGTCCGCCCCGCAGGCTTGGATGGGAGACCAACCGCCCTCTTCCTTTAGCCTCGGTGTCAGTCACCAAGACCAAGTTCTCTCCCTGCCCCCAGGCGCAATCCTCGTCGCGCAAAACGCCTTCTGCGCCTATGCTGCGCTGGCATATCCAGAGGCGAAGGCGATTAGCTTCCAGGGTCATCCCGAGTTTAGCTCTGGGTTTTCTTGTGCGCTCTATGCCGTGCGGAAAGGGACGAAGCTGCCAGTCGATATGGTCGACGCGGCAGAAGCGAGCTTTGAAGATCCAATTGACAATGATCAAACCGGGCAATGGATGGCGCGGTTCCTGAAAAGCCATATGGATTAGCGTCGCGGCAGGGTTTTCAGCGCTCACCGGCTCGCCTTAAGCTGGGCCTTGTGTCTGATACACCTGCCCCCGAAACACCTCGTTTAAGCGCTCGCCAAGTTTGGATTCTGACGCTGGCTTCAGCCGTGGTCACAGCCAATGCCTATTATATTCACCCGATCATCGCTCGAGTGGCTGAGGACTTCCAAGTTAGCTCTTCAACCATTGGTCTGGTGCCCGCATTCAACCAATTGGCACTGGCGCTCGGTATCTTTTTACTGCTGCCGCTCGGCGACCGGTATAGCAATCGCACCCTGACGGCGATCTTCGTGGCCGGGCAGTTTGTCTCCATCGCGGTGATGACATTTTCCTCGGACTTTAGGCTATTTCTGATTGGCTCGACGGCGCTGGGCTTCATGACCATCGCGCCCTACTTGTTACCAACCTATGCCTCGAAACGCGTGGATCCGAGCGAGCTTGGGAAAGTCACCGCGATTCTCACGACCGGCATTATCGCGGGCATTCTATCCGCCCGGGCCGGGGCCGGCGTCATTGCCGAGTATTTTGGCTGGCGGACCGTCTATTATGTTGCGACAGGCCTGATGTTTCTCGTCGCGATCATCCTGCCCTTCAGCATGGATAAGCGGGAAAGGGCTTCTACAAATGCGACCAGCAGCTCGTATGCCAAGCTGATCTTCTCAATGGTGCCAATGATCGGGCGATACCCAGACCTCATTCTTTCTGGCGCGATACAAGGCCTCAACTTTGGGATTTTCATCTCAATCTGGCTCGGGATTGGCTTGCATTTAACCAGCCCAGAAATGGGCTATGGCGTCGATGTGGTTGGCTATCTCGCCCTTTTCGCGATTGTGAACTTGGTCACAACTCCGCGTTTCGGCGCCTGGGCAGACAAAACCGGCGCCCGCAAAGCCAGGCTGATTGTCGCGATTTTTCAGTTCCTCGGCGTCTGCCTGTTCTTCTTTTTCGGCTACAATTTGTGGCTGCTCATGATCCCGATCCTGATCACCAATATTTTCGGCCCCGTCATCGATGTCACAGGGCGGATGACGTTTTTGAATGAACCCCCGGATGTTCGCACCCGATTGATGACGATTTACATTGTCATGATGTTTGTCGGCGGCGGCCTGGCCAGCTGGGCGGGCACCAGCGCTTATGATCTTTGGGGCTGGACCGGCAACGCGGTCCTGGCGGCTAGTGTGTCGGCGATCGTGCTGACACTTTGCGCCGTTGCACAGGTGCGATTCAGCAAAGCTGGAAATGAAAACAACCCGCCAGACTAAGGGGCGGCGCGGTCGATTCGCGTAAAAACCACGACGGCACGTCCTCGTCCCACGGATATTTAGCATTCAATGTGCGATATGAATGACTTAACCGTCTGTGGCTTGCTTATTGCACCGCATTCTGCTCAACGCCCTTTGGGGAAAATTTTGATCAGGACGTAACAATGCTGCCTAAACCGCGCGCGGACATCGCACCGAACACGCTCGACTTTGAAATCTTGCCTTTGGTAAAGCCAACCGGCTTTCGGGAGTATGATGCGCGATGGTGGTTTAATGGCATTGGCCATGAGAAAACACCGGAACTGAACCTCACGGGTGTGCAAGCGCTCGGCCTCGGCATGGCGACACTGTTCCATGAACTCGGCGTTGAGCCAAAAGTCGTCACTGGACACGACTTCCGGTCGATCAGCCAGCCGATTAAAAACGCGCTGATCCTTGGCATGGTGCAAGGCGGATGTGAGGTTCTGGATGTGGGCCTGGCACTCTCACCAATGGTCTATTGGAGCCAGTTTGAGCTAGATTGCGCTTGCTGCGCCATGGTCACAGCGAGCCATAATGAAAATGGCTGGACCGGCGTTAAAATGGGCGCGAACCGGCCGCTTACCTTCGGGCCAGATGAAATGGGCCGCCTCAAGGAGATCGTTCTAAACGGCGAGTTCCAACCGCGCGCCGGCGGCGGACATTTCCGCGTCGACGGAATTCGCGAAAAATATATCGATGCCGTCGCCGAAGGCGTGTCGATCAAACGGCCTTTGAAAGTTATTGCTGCCTGCGGCAATGGCACAGCTGGCGCGTTTGCTCCCGATGCTTTGCGTAAGATGGGCGTTGAAGTGATCGAGATGGATTGCGATCTCGACAACACCTTCCCGAAATATAATCCAAACCCAGAAGACGCGGCGATGCTGCATGCCATGTCGGCCGCGGTTAAAGAGCTTGGGGCGGATATCGCGCTTGGGTTCGATGGAGATGGCGACCGCTGCGGCGTGATCGATAATACCGGTGACGAGATCTTCGCCGATAAGATTGGCCTGATGCTGGCCCGCGATCTGTCGAAAGAATATCCGGGCGCAAAATTCGTCGTCGATGTGAAATCGACCGGCCTCTACAAGACTGACCCAGTGCTTGAAGCCAATGGCTCGACGGTCGATTATCACAAGACGGGTCACTCTTATATTAAGCGCCGGACGACCGATCTCGATGCCTTGGCGGGTTTTGAAAAATCCGGCCATTTCTTCTTCCGCCCGCCGATTGGCCTCGGCTATGATGATGGGCTGGTCGCGGCAAAAGCCATTTTGGAAATGCTCGACCGCAATCCAGACAAGACTATGGCGGATTTGAAAGGTGAGCTGGGCGTCGCCTTCACCTCGCTCACCATGTCGCCGCATTGCGCTGATGAAGTGAAATATGAGGTCATTGAGCGTATCGTTGAGGAATATAAGGGCCTGCTCGGCACAGAAATTCTGGGCCGCAAAGTCGTTGACGTGAACACGGTCAATGGCGCGCGCGTGACGCTCGAAGATGGCTCTTGGGTGCTCGCCCGAGCAAGCTCGAACAAGCCGGAATTCGCAGTTGTGGTTGAGAGTATGCGTTCGGAAGAAGACATGATCGCCCTGTTCCGAGAAGAAGTGAAACCGCGCTTGGCAAAATACCCAGAAATCGGCGCATACAACCAGGAAATCTAGCTAGAATCGCGGGTTCGCAACCAGCCAATCATAAGCTTCATTGATGGCGAGCATTTTCTCAGCCGCTTCTTTGCGCGCGACAGCGGTGTGATGCGCGGCTGTGAACTGATCTGGATGGTAGATCTTCGCGAGCTTGCGATACCTGCGCTTCAGCTCGGCCTTCGAGACCGAGCCCGATAGTCCGAGCGTCTGCAAAAAGTCGTCCCGCGCGCTCGTCGCCTGAGAGGGGGGAGAACGGGTCTTATGCGCCCCCTCACGTTCGTTTTGCCGCGTATAAGCGGCTTCGCGCCATTTCCCGCGATAGGGTTGCTCGGTTTTTCCTTCAAACCTCGGATCAGGCTCAGGTTCGGGGACATATCGCGCGATAAGAGTCCCGCACGCCTGAACAATCCGCCGGAGGAACGGCCAGCCCAAATAGATAAAGGCGATCAATAATTGCAACAGCAAAATTGGACCAACTGTCTTCCAAACCGCGAACATCGCTCTGCTTCCCAGATGCGTCCCGGTCATCCCCTATCTCACCAGGGTTTCGGCATGAAAAATGAGATCCATCAAATTTGCTGGTTGGCGCCTTCAGGCATGACAAAAAAGTCATAAAAATCAGCGACGGAATTCCCGAATCCAGGCGTTTTATCGTTCTAGCACCAAACCCTGGTGCTTGCGGGAGGACTATAATGCGAAACATATTTGGCGCACTGAGCGCGATTATCTTGGTCTCGGCTTGCGGCGGCGGGGGATCGAGTACGACGCCCACCACGACCACGCCCACCGCAACCACGACCAACACCGCGCCCGCCGTTTCATCCGCGATTGCAGATCAAGTCGCGAATGTCGGGTTTGATTTCAGCCTAGATGTTTCCGGGACATTTTCAGATGCTGATAATGACACCCTGACGATCTCGGCCGACTTTGGCGCGGATGCCAAAGGTCTTTCGCTCAACGGTACGACGATTTCAGGCCGCCCAGATTCCTCTGGCACGGTGACCGTCACCTGCACCGCAACAGATCCCGATGGCGAGACGGCGAGCGATACATTCACAATCGATGTGACCGTCGACCAAAGCGCGATCACTGCAACCTTTGGCGGATCGATCGATCTCGAAAATCTCGACAATTACGCCAATCAAACGGTGCCTAATTATATCACCAAATTGAATGATGGCGGCAATCCGATCACAGATGCGGGTGCAACTTTGGGGCGCGTTCTGTTTTACGACACATCGCTATCAACCGACGGCACCGTGTCTTGCGCAACCTGTCACGTGCAATCGCTTGGGTTTAGCGATGCCGGGATCGTCAGCACCGGTGTCGAAGGTGGCCAAACCGGTCGCCACTCTATGCGTCTGATCAACACCATGTTCGCAGACGAAGAGAATTTCTTTTGGGATGAACGCGCGCCCAGCCATGAAGCCCAAGAGTCTCAACCGATCCAAGATCATAATGAAATGGGCTTTAGCGGCCAAAATGGCCGACCCGATCTCGATGCATTAATCGCCCAAATGCAAGCGACGGAATATTATGAAGAACTGTTTCGCTTCGTCTATCTCGATCCGGACATCACAGAGGCGCGTCTTCAAGAAGCCCTCGCGCAGTTCACCAAATCCATCCAATCCTTTGACTCGCGCTATGATGAAGGGCGCGCTCAGGTGAACAATAATAATGCCAATTTTCCAAACTTCACCGCCAACGAAAACGCCGGCAAGACGCTGTTTATGCAAGGCCCAAACAATAATGGCGCCGGCTGTAATGCCTGCCACCGCGCCCCAGAATTCGACATTCGCCCAAACTCAGATCACAATGGAGTCTTTGCAGTCGCCGGGTCGGTGACAGAGTTCGACCTGACCAATACACGATCGCCCAGCTTGCGCGATATGGTTGGCCCAGGCGGCAGCTCAAACGGCCCCTTCATGCATGATGGATCGCTGGCGACCCTGCGAGATGTCATCGATCACTATGATGCCATCCAAGCGCCGGCCAGCGAACCACCCCTTTCAGAGTGGCGGGCAACGATTGATAATCGCCTGCTCCCGGGCGGGAACCCGCAACGGCTAAATCTGACAGAGGCCGAAAAAGATCAGCTTGAAGCCTTTATGCTGACCTTGACAGGGGTCAGCATCTATACCGATCCGAAACTTTCCGATCCGTTCTAGTGAGCAAAATCAGATCGGTCTCTCGCACCTAGCGAACGTCTTCGTAATGCTGTGAGAGCCGTTCTGGTTTCGCGCCAAATCCCCACATGAGGCCGACATAAAGATAAGTCAGATTGGCGCGCCAAAAGCCCCATTCAGCGACGCGCCGATCGGACGACCAGACTTTGCGCGGCACCTGGCGAACGCGGCCAAACCCGCCTCGCACGATGCGCAGGCACATATCCGCTTCTTCCATGATTTTTTGGCTGGGATCCCAACCACCAACCGCTTCGAAGTCGCGCTTGCGGCAAACAATCACTTGATCCCCGAACAATAGCCGGGCGCCGCGGAAGAAAGAAAACGTCCGAAAAAGCAGCGGCGCGTACCAGGTTTTGATAAAATTATGCGCGGTCGTGATCCGGCGTACACCCGCCGCGCCGCGCATCACCGAGATGAACCCCGCAAGGGCGGTCGTGTGATCCTGCAACACGCCGTCGACGAGATCCACGAAATCAGATGGCACTTCCGTGTCAGCATGCAGAAAGCAAAGCTGGTCTCCCCGGGCTTTGCGTGCACCGGCATTCATTTGGCCGGCCCGTCCCGGCACAAGATCGGTCAAAACTTGGACTCCCGCTGCGCGCGCAATCTCAACCGTTCGGTCATCGCTGCCAGCGTCTGCCACAATGATCTCCTGTGGCGGCGGGTTCAATGCCGCAACGCTGGCGAGCGTTGCCGGAAGCGCCATCTCTTCGTTCAAAGTCGGTATGATGATCGATAGCGGCATGCTCAGGGAATAGACCCTTTGAGTGAAAGAGGAAATTCAAGATGTCTTGATCTTGGCCACCGACCCGCAAATTACGGAGAATTAAGCGCGCATCGCAGGTTTTTGGGTCTAAGCAACGCGCATGGCTGGAGGATGGAAATCCAAACGGTGGGGCCGCGCCGCAATCGTAATGATTGCTACAGGCGCGCATATTGCGATCGCGACTGTTTTTCTGGGACATGAGTTTCGAGCCGATATTCTGTTCGAACCTGACATTTTAGAGATTGAGCTGGCCGAGTTGGATCCTGAGGAAATGGAGACACCCGATCTGATCGACAGCGAACCTGAACCGGAACCAGATCCCGCGCCGCCACCTGCTACAGCACCGCCGCCCGAAACTGAGCCGGAACCTCCCCCACCCAAACCCGCACAGACACCAGCCGCCGCGCCAAGCGTCCTCACCCAATTAGAAACCGCGCCAACTGGAGAGGTCGTAGCATCGATGGACTCTGTGGCGGTCGGGTCGGCCAATCAGGATGCGGCTGATGCCGTTTCAGCAGGACAAGTGGCGGCCGTGCTCGAAAAAATGCATTGTTTGAAACTGAAGCGACATGAGGAAGGCGCTTGCCCGCCCGCCGATCCGTTCGAAGTTGCGATCGCGGCTGCCGAACGAGACATTCCGCCCGAAAGCCTATTCGCTGACCCGCGCTATATTTCGCTTTCTGTTAGCGATAAACGCTTCGAACGCGAAGCGGCAAACCGGTTTCATTGGCCGGATAAGGACTTGTTCGTCGATCCTTTGCCGCCGGGGACGAACGATGCGCGCCGTATTCGCAATGGACAAGAACCGCTTTGGAGCCAAGACATGCGAGACGGGTTTCGTAAATCGGACGATTAGCGCCCAGTTCTGAGCTCATCTCTTGCTCCGCCTTGCAAACACAGTACTTTGCCGCCGTTACAGAGGGAGCTCAGCATGGGTGACAGGATCTTTATTGGCGGCGCAGATATGGATGGCGAGGGCACGCCGAATGATGCGCAATCGCTGCTCCTCAATCGCGCCAACCGCCACGGCATCGTCGCCGGCGCAACGGGTACCGGTAAAACCGTGACGCTGCAAATCCTGGCCGAAGGCTTTGCGAATGAAGGCGTGCCAGTCTTCTGTGCGGATGTAAAAGGCGACTTGTCTGGGATCTGCGTGTCTGGATCGCCTGAGCATAAACTGCATCCAAAACTCGTCTCTCGCGCCGAAAAAATCGGGTTTGAAGATTACGGTTATGGCGCCACGCCAACTGTGTTTTGGGACGTATTTGGTGAGAAGGGTCACCCGGTCCGCACCACGATCTCTGATATGGGGCCGCTGCTCCTCTCACGTCTAATGGATCTGTCTGAGACCCAAGAAGGCGTGCTCACCGTGGCGTTTGAATATGCTGATGATGAAGGCATGCTGCTGCTCGACCTGAAAGACCTGCGGAAGCTGCTCAATCATATGGGAGACAAAGAGGTCCGGGATGCGATCAGCCGCGAATATGGCAATGTCGCCACTGCGAGCCTGGGCGCGATCCAAAGACGCCTCCTCGTTTTAGAGCGCGAAGGCGCGGAGCAATTCTTTGGCGAACCGGCGCTGGACCTGAAGGACTTTATGCGCACCACGCGAGATGGCCGCGGGGTCGTCAACGTGCTCGACTCGACCACGCTGATCAACAGCCCCCGCCTCTATTCAACCTTCTTGCTTTGGCTTTTGTCGCAACTGTTCGAAGAGCTGCCAGAAGTGGGCGACCCAGAAAAACCAAAAATGGTCTTCTTTTTTGATGAAGCGCACTTGCTGTTCAATGATGCGCCGCGCGCGCTCTTGGAGAAAATTGAGCAAGTCGTGCGCCTGATCCGCTCAAAAGGGATTGGCGTGTTCTTTGTCACGCAAAACCCGCGCGACCTGCCCGACAGCGTGCTGGCCCAGCTCGGCAACCGCATCCAGCACGCCCTGCGTGCTTATACGCCTTCAGAACGCAAAGGCGTGAAAGCGGCCGCACAGTCTTTCCGAGAAAACCCGTCTTTTGACGCCGAAGAAGTGATTACCGATCTCGGTGTGGGCGAAGCTTTGGTCTCGACCCTGGATGAGAAAGGCGCCCCTGGCATTGTCCAACGGACGCTGATCCGTCCGCCAAGCTCAAGGCTCGGCCCGGCCACGGAAGAAGAACGCAAAGCTGAGATGGAAAACAGTCCAGTCCTTGGCCTGTATGATGAAGCGATTGACCGCGAGTCGGCTTATGAAATCCTACTGAAGCGGGAAGAAGACGCTGCAGAGGCCGCTGAAAAACTGGCTAAGGAAGAAGAGAAAGCCGCGGCAGAGCTTGAAAAGAAAAAAGCGCGCGAGAAGAAGAAGAAAAAAACCACCACGCGCCGCCGCAGCTCGCGGATGACCACGACTGAACGCGCGGTCAACACAGCCACGCGCACAATCGCTCGCGATATCACCAAATACGTTTTGCGCGGTATTTTCGGCGGCCGCGTGCGCTAGGAGCTGGCGGTGGCAGCGGCACAAGACAAACGTTCTGAGCTGATCGACAAACTGGCTGATCACGTTTTGGCGGAGGGCCTGCTGCATGCTAGTCTCCGCCCGCTCGCCAAGGCCGTCGGGACGAGCGATCGAATGCTGCTCTATTATTTCAAGGACAAGGACGAGCTGATCGAGGCCGTCCTCGATCGCATCGCAGCTCGGATCACCGCCATCTTAGGACAGTCCACCGCGCCAGAGCCGCTCCCTTTGGACGTCTTGGCGCCGATGTTGGTCGAGAACATGAAATCCGAACTGTTCTGGCCTTATTTGAGGCTTTGGCTCGAAGTTGCAGCACTGTCCGCTGGCGGTGATCCGCTCTATAAGACCTGCGGCGAACGGATCGGACGCGGCTTTGTGGCGTGGGGCAAACAACAGCTCGCTGCGCCAAATGAAGCGGCGCGAGAACGCGATGCGGCGAAGCTCTTGGTTCAAGTTGAAGGCAGTGTCCTACTGCGCAGTTTGGGTCTAGAAGACGTGGTTGACCTCGCCAATACGCCGCAAGCCTAGCGAGCCTTTCGAGACGCCTGGATCAGCAATGTTGACCCGCACGCGCTCCTTGGCGGAGACACCCGTTGCAAAGGCCAAGACAAACAGAATGCGAGAATCTTTCGCCACCGCAAAGCGCGACCGAACCGTCGTGCTTTCCGTCCTGGCAGCCAGTTCGAGAGTTTCGCCATCCACCAAAGCTGATATTCCCAAGGTTCGACCTGGAATCGCGTCACTGCATCAACCTTCAGTCCTGCCGTTTCTAGCAGATGCTTCAACGCCGCTTCCGTCCACCAGGTGATGTGATGCGGCGGCGCGTTGAGCATGAAGTCAGGCAAGTCTGCGACATAGCTTTCGGCATCGGGCACGCCGATCATCAGCGTTCCATCTGGCGCGAGACACTGGATCATTTCGGCGATGAAATCCTGTGGCGCGGGCACATGTTCGAGGACTTGAAACGCCGTGATGATATTGGCGGGGCGATAATCGGCACTGCCGCGCCAAGTGCTCATTGTCTGGCACCGTAGATCGCGACCGGCCCGGCGCCCGGCAAGGATGGCCTCCGGATCGCTTTCGAGCCCGATATAGCCGACACGCTCAAGGTGCCGCGCAAAATCGCCAATGCCAGCGCCAACATCTAACACAAACGCACCTGCCGCTACGACGCTTGCCGCGTGAACGTGTTCGCGCTTTTGCGCAGGGTGATACCATTTGAACGCGCGGAGCTGTTGATAGAAAGCAGCATCACCGAGGATGGGGGGATCAAAGTGTAAGACGCCGCTACCAGGATCGCGTTTCAGCTCAATCTGGTCAGCGCCTTCAAACAAAGCAGCGACGTCGATCCCGAAATCCTGGCGCCAAGCACGCACGAGGTCTGGCACTGGAATGCGTTCGAGCAGGTCGCGCTCACGCTGGCCATTTGTAAGAACCGTCATCCCGACATTCTAACTCATGCTGCTAGAAAAACAGCACACAAGCCCGTGAGAGAACGCGCGTTTCCGCTGCGTGTGGGCTTCCCTCGAGGCATTGCTGTGCTTAAATAAACGGTGACGCTCGTGTCAGGCTTCTGCACGCGGCGAAACCTAAACATATCACGGGAGGCGTAAGCCATGAAAGAGTATCTCCAATTCTATATTAATGGCGAATGGGTCGACCCGGTCGAACCGCGCACGCTCGACGTCGAAAACCCAGCCACTGAAGAACCATTTGCGACCATCTCGCTTGGCTCTTCGGCTGACGTTGATAAAGCCGTCGCCGCCGCAAAGGCCGCCTTCGAGACCTTCTCCCAAACCAGTGTCGAGTATCGCGCGGACCTGCTCGATAAAATCACTGCGGGCATCCAGGCTCGTATGGGCGAAATGGCCGAAGCCATTTCAGACGAGATGGGCGCGCCGATGTGGCTCGCGAATGCCGCGCAAGTCCCAGCCGGCATGGGCCATGTCGCAACCATGAGCCAGATTCTGCGCAATTATGAGTTTGAAGAACAGCGCGGCACCACTCTGCTACGCAAAGAGCCGATCGGCGTTTGCGGCTTCATCACGCCATGGAATTGGCCGCTGAACCAGATCACTTGTAAAGTTGCACCAGCGATCGCCGCCGGCTGCACAATGGTCCTGAAGCCATCTGAAATCTCGCCTCTAAATGCGATGATCTTCACAGAAGTTATGCACGAAGCTGGTGTTCCGCCTGGCGTGTTTAACCTTGTAAATGGCGACGGCCCAAGCGTCGGCGCACACCTCTCTGGCCACCCAGACGTCGACATGATGAGCTTCACTGGCTCAACCCGCGCCGGCATCCTGGTGGCTCAAGCCGCGGCGCCAACTGTGAAACGCGTCGCTCAAGAGCTTGGCGGTAAGTCGCCAAACATTGTCCTGCCAAGCGCCGATCTTCAAAAAGCGGTCGGTGGCGGCGTCATGCAAATGATGACCAATTCCGGTCAGTCTTGTAACGCTCCAAGCCGGATGTTTGTTCCGCGTGAGAGCAATGAAGAAGCCAAAGCGATCGCGAAAGCGGCGGCTGAAGCGGTCAAAGTGCAAATGCCGCGCGAAGCCGACAAAGGCGCGATTGGCCCAATCTCAAACGGCAACCAATATGCAAAAGTCCAGGATCTGATCCAAAAAGGCATCGACGAGGGCGCAACCCTTGTTGCCGGCGGCACCGGACGCCCAGAAGGCCTCAATCGCGGCTACTTTGCGCGCCCAACCGTGTTCGCAGATGTCACCAATGAGATGACTATTGCCCGCGAAGAAATCTTCGGACCGGTCTTGGTCATGATCCCTTATGACAGTGTCGATGAAGCGGTCGAAATGGCCAATGACACCGAATATGGCCTGGCGGGCTATGTGCAAGGCGAGCCTGCTGAAGCAGCGAAAATCGCCAATCGCATCCGCGCGGGACAGATCCAAGTGAACGGCCAAGGTCCAGACTTCTCTGCACCATTTGGCGGCTATAAGCAGTCAGGCAATGGCCGCGAATGGGGCGAGCACGGGTTTGAGGAATTCCTCGAAGTGAAAGCCGTCATGGGCGCCGCTGCGGCGTAGCTTTATTTCCATCGGATTTGAGAGGGCGGGCCATTGGTTCGCCCTTTTTCTTTGCAGCCAGCTCTGTTCTCGCGCCCTTGCCTGCCAGACAATTCTCCCCCTAACATCACGCATGGGGACAAGGCGAAAGCGCTCAGCTCCCCGGATCGAACACATAAAGGGGGTTTCGTTCACATGGAATTTTTAGAGCAAATCTTAGAGCCAATCGGCATGGAAGCGCAGGCAGGCCCGATCTTATCTGGCGCCACCAACGTCTTGTTAGCCTTGGTTATTCTGATTGTTGGTTTCTGGATCGCGGGCCGAGTAGGCGCCTTTGTGCGCGGCATCGGTAAGCAGCACAAAAATCTCGACGATACGCTGTTCAACTTCCTCGGAAGCTTGGCGCGTTACGTCATCCTCGCATTCGTAGTGATCGCTGTTCTGAACCGGTTTGGCGTGGAAACCACTTCAATCGTTGCGCTTCTCGGTGCCGCGGGTCTAGCCGTTGGTCTCGCGCTGCAAGGGGCCATGTCGAACTTGGCGGCGGGCGTCATGCTGATGATCTTCCGGCCGTACAAAGTTGGCGATTTTATCGACGCGGCAGGCAATTTCGGCAATGTCGAAGAGATTACGCTTTTCACCACCGTGCTGCGGACATTTGACCATCAACAGATCATTATTCCGAACGGGAAAATCTGGGGTGAGCAAATCGTCAATCACAGCCATCACGAAGTGCGCGGCGTAGAGCTGACCTTTGGTGTGTCTTACGATTCCGACATCGACAAAACCCGCGACGTGATCAAGAAAGTTTTCGCCGATCACCCGCTAATTTTGGATGATCCGGAGCCGGTCATCGTGGTTTCGACCCTAAATGATAGCTCGGTCGATTTTGCCACCCGGCCGTTTGTCAAAGGCGAGCATTGGTTTGATGTACGGTTCACCGTGCCGGAACTGGTCAAAAAGGCTTTGGATGAAGCCGGTATCGAAATCCCATTCCCGCACCAAAAAGTCATCCTGTTCAAAGGTGACGAATAGCGCTGTCGGCAAAAAAAGAGGGGGGCTTTGCCTGCTGCCCCCCTTAAGATGACGCTGTGAAAGCAAGGAGAAAGAGAGGTCACCTCCACCTGCGTCCCCCGGACTTTCTTTTAACAAAACCTGCCTCAGCAGACCGTGACGCGGGTCACAGTTTCGCGATTTATCTGGCGTTCAGCTTGCATATGTTAACTGAACGTGAATGCTTAGGCTGAGGAGATCGACGGAAATGACTGAACTACGTCTTACATCTGCATTGGCGGCCCTTGCGGTATTAAGCGCCTGCGCAACAGCGACGCCCTATCAAGCCGCAACCGACAATCAACGCGGATATGCCAACCAGCAAATCGAAAGCAATCGATGGCAAATCAGCTTTGCTGGCAACAGTCTGACCGACCGGCAAACCGTCGAAACCTATCTCCTGTATCGCGCCGCTGAGCTCACCGATATGGAAGGCTATGACTATTTCTCAGTCGTTCAGCGCGCCACAGACGAAAACCGGCGCGTCGTATCGACCGGCTTCCACGATCCATTCTATTCCGGTTTCCTGTGTGATTACCGTTTCTACGGGCGAACTGGTCGCCTCTATGGCTATCCGCACAGTTGGTATTCCCGCCGCGCCGCGTTCCGTGGCTTTCACGGCCCATACGGCTATCACGACCCATTCTGGGGCAACGGATTCGATTTCCGCGAGATCGTTCGCTACGAAGCGACGTCAGAAATCGTCATGGGCAAAGGCGAAAAGCCAGATGATCCATCCTTTTTTAACGCCGATGAGGTTTTGATGAACCTAGCAGGGCGTATCGTACGTCCAGACGTGTGATCCCCTGCTGCGTAGAGTTTAGTAGAGTATCTGTAGAGTGGAAAAAGCCCGCCAATCTGGCGGGCTTTGACCTTTTCGATACGGGCGTCCGTCTTAGCGAGGCGCCATGCGGATCGCGCCGTCAAGCCGAACGTCTTCACCGTTAAAGTACCCGTTCTTACACATTTCGACGGCCAAAGACGCATATTCGTCTGGATTGCCCAGCCGCGCTGGGTTTGGCACTTGAGCGCCAAGCGCTTGGCGCACTTTTTCAGGCGCACCGGCTAGAAGCGGTGTGTCAAAGATGCCAGGCAGGATTGTATTCACGCGGATCAGTTCCCGCGATAGGTCGCGCGCGATTGGCAGGGTCATACCAACCACACCGCCCTTAGACGCAGAATAAGAAGCCTGGCCAATCTGACCATCTTCAGCGGCAACAGAGGCCGTGTTCACCATCGCGCCGCGCTCACCATTGATTGGGTCGAGCGTCATCATGCCAGCCGCCGATTTTGCGATGCAGCGGAATGTGCCGACCAAGTTGATTTGAATGATCAGGTCAAATTTATCGAGCGGGAAATGCGTGATCTCGCCGGTCTCTTTATTGCGGCTTGCGGTTTTGATTGCGTTGCCAGTGCCAGCGCAATTGATCAAGATCCGCTCTTGGCCGATCGCGGCGCGTGCTTTTTCAAATCCGGCATCGACGCTCTCATCAGAGGTCACGTTGACCTCGCAAAAGACACCGCCAATCTCGCTCGCCACGGCTTCGCCTTTTTCCGCATTTAGATCGAAAAGCGCGCATTTAACGCCATGACTCGCGAGCAGTCTTGCCGTTGCTGCGCCTAGGCCCGAAGCGCCTCCGGTGATGACGGCAGAAATGTTTGAGTTGAGTTCCATGAGAAGTCCTCCAATATGGGTACTGGAGGCGATGTAGAAGGAAGTACGCTAGCGGCCAATGTCTGACCCCACGGAAATCATCATAGAAAACGGTGAAACTGTCCCGACACAGCTTCCGATCCCGACGGAACGGCAGCGAAAACGCACCAAACGCAAGCTTGTTCCCAAGCTTTTGCGGGTGGCTGGGCGTATTCCATTCGCTGATGATTTAGCCTCAGCCTATTATTGTGCAATCGATGCTGAGACCCCGATGAAGGTCAAAATGGTGCTGTTCGCGGCGCTCGGATATTTCGTCCTACCTGTCGACGCCATTCCAGACGTTCTGACGGGGCTCGGTTTCACTGATGATGCGACCGTGCTCGCAACAGCTCTTGGGATTGTTGGGGCGCATATCCGCGAGCCGCATCGTATCGCAGCCCGTCGTCTATTGGGTCTTCCCGCCGCTCCTGCTCCCGAAGGGGCCGAGGCTTAGCCGATTGTTGGGTCGAAGCTTGGCGAGACGGGCAGGATTTCTGTAACCCCGCTGCCGTCTTCGGCCGTCGGATCAATCTCCATAATCGCCAGCGAGCGTTCCGCTGTGCCGTCATCGCGGAAGCGGAACAGGCCGTTCACACCCATAAAGCCATCGCGATTGATCAATTCGCCTGGCGTCAGCGTGCCATCTTCGGACAGAGCAGCAACCAATGCCGCCGCATCATAAGACACCGCGGCGAGCGAAGACGGCGCTGCGCCATAAAGGCGGGCAAACCGGGTTTCAAAATCTGCGATATCTGCCGAAGGCGCCGTCGGGAACCAAGCGCCCCGCAAGCTCGGCTCACGCCAAACATCTGGATCATCCCAGCTGCTCGTGCCGAGCATTTTAACCGTCCGCGTATCAACCCCATGATAGGCGAGCAGTGGTGCAATGCGGCGCAACCGGTTGCCGCGTTCAGGCACCAAAACCGCGACCCGAGCCCCTGAGGCAACTGCAGAGGCGATGGTTGAGGCGAAATATTCGGCCTCGGTATTCGGATTATTAGACGAGGCTGGATAGAAGCCAGAGGTCAGCATGAAGCCGCCATTTTGCAGAACCGCCGTCTGCATCGCCGCTTCGATCCGCGTGCCAAGGCTGCTTTGTGGCCCGAAAAACGCGAATTGGTCATAGCCTCTCAACGCTGCATATTCGACAATAGCAGAGACTTCCTCTTCCGGCGCAATCGATGCCAACCAAGCGCCATAGCTCGCCACAGATCGGTCATTGGAAAAGGCAATCACCGGCTTTGCATCTTCAGCCGGCTCTGCGCCCATGCCGAAGAAACCAGTCTCAACTTCCGGTGTCAGCGCTTCTTTGACCGGCTGCACATTCGCGCCGAAGAGCGGGCCTAAAACCACATCCACTTGTTTATCACGAAGCCCTTCAGCTGCGCTGACCGCTTGGCTCAAGGATCCACCTGTATCGGTCGGGATCAGCACGAGATTGGGATTATCAAAATCAAACAGAGCTAGCTCGATCCCGGCGAGCATGCCTTCGGCCTGTTGCCGCACGCGCTCATTTGGGTGCGAGAAGGGCAATAAGACCCCGGCGCGAATAATCTCGCGTCCTTCCATATGCGGCGGCGTATAGGGGCCCGCAGGAATGCTGAGATCGTCCATATCCTCTTCTTCAACCCCTGCCGTATCCGTGCCCTCACCCTCTGTTCCGGGGACGGGATCGACCCGCGGATTTCCGGTTGAAATCGGCCCGACAGGCCCGGGAGATTGGGTTGCGCATCCGGCCAGCGCCAAGAAGCCTGCAAAAAAGAGGATTGGCAGAGGCGAACGGACGCGCAATGTTGTCGGCAATGTCATCTATAATCCCTTTTTTCCAACGCAGGAGGATCGCGAAGTGAGTCGCGACTCCGACGAGCCTAATTCTCGGACCGAGGCTGCGCAAGCGCTCGATCCTGGTCTTTACATCGTCGCCACGCCGATTGGAAATCTGCGTGACATCACCTTGCGCGCCATCGACACGTTGCGCGCTGCGGATGAAATCCTGGCGGAAGACACACGGGTCGCTCGGCGGCTCATGGATGCGTATGATATTCGCGCGAAACTCACCCCTTATCATGACCATAATGGGGCGAAGCGGCGACCAGAAATCTTAGAAAAACTGTCAAGCGGGGCTGTGATCGCGCAGATCAGCGATGCTGGCACCCCGATGGTCTCTGATCCAGGTTGGAAACTCGCGCGCGACGCCTTGGATGCGGGGCACAGAGTTTTCCCCATTCCGGGCGCCTCCGCTCTGCTGGCAGGCTTAGTCGCGAGCGGCCTCGCCAGCGACCGGTTCATGTTTTGCGGGTTCTTGCCGCCGAAAGCCGGTGCGCGAAAAAGCGCCCTCAGCGCCTTGGCTGCCGTGCCAAGCACGCTCGTCTTCTACGAATCCGGACCGCGATTGGTGGACTGCTTACAAGCAGCAACAGAAACCCTAGGCGGCGCGCGAGAGGCGGCGGTCTGCCGCGAGCTGACAAAATTATTCGAAGAGACAAAACGCGGCTCGCTCAAATCGCTCTCTGAGCATTATGCTGAGAATGGTCCACCCAAGGGCGAGATCGTCATCCTGATTGGACCACCGATAAAAGTTGAGGCCGATCAAGACACCATTGATGACGCGCTGCGCCAAGCGCTGGCAACTCAGCCGGTCAAACAGGCAGCCACAGAAATCGCTGACCTGTTTGATCTGCCCAAACGGCAGATCTATCAGCGCGCCCTCGCCTTGAAGGATGGCTAATCGGGATCGCCGGGGAGCAGAACGAAGAGGTCGCCGGGCGGAAACCTTTGCCGCCGTCTGGCTGCGCCTAAAAGGCTATCAGATCTTAGCAAGCCGGTTTAAATGCAAAGTGGGTGAGATCGACCTTATCGCGAAGCGTGGGTCAGTGCTGGCGCTGATTGAGGTGAAGCAGCGTCCGACGACGGATGTCGCCGCATCTTCTGTCCCGCAAAGAAATTGGTTGCGGATTGCGGCAGCGGCAGAGGTGTGGGCTTCGCGTCAGACAAAGATTGCCCAGTTGGATTGGCGCTATGATCTCGTTGCAATCACGCCACGTTCATTTCCGAAACATTATCGTGATTTCTGGCGCCCTTGATTGACGCCGCATTATCGCCCTATCCCTCCCCTAATTGAGCGGGATGATTCGAGCATGCCGTTATTGAAGGAGATCTGATCATGTCCCGTACTCTTGCCAGTCTAAGCCTTCTTTGCCTGCTGCCGGGTCTGAGCGGATGCGCGACCGCGATTGTTGGCGCCGCGGGCGCAACAGCTGTTACAGCAACGCAGGAACGCTCATTTGGCGAAGCTCTGGATGACGCTGCTGTTTCAAACGAAATCAAGTCACGCCTCCTTGCGCACGGCGGCATGGGCGAGGTTGATGTTGAAGTGGCCGCGGGCCTGGTCCTGCTATCGGGTCGTGTTCAAACGCCGGAATTGCGCCTCAAAGCCGAAAGCATTGCCTGGTCAGTCAAGCGCGCCGCGGATGTTGCAAACGAGGTCCGGATCGAGTCGCCAGGCGGCTTTTTCGCGAACGCCTCAGACGAGCTGATCTCGACCCGCGTGCGGGCGCGTCTCCTTGGCTCCTCCTCTGTGCAAGCCAGCAATTTCAATGTCGAGACCTATGGCGGCACGGTCTATTTGCTGGGCATCGCGCGCTCTGCAGAAGAGCTAGAAAAAGCCGCGGAAGAAGCCAGCATTGTCGGCGGGGTCAACCAAGTCGTTTCGTATGTCAGATTGCGCAATGAGCGCGGTGAAATCGTGCCCTACACACCCGGTGCGCCCGCAGACTTTGACAATGGCGAGCTGCTTGGTGGCCCCGGCAGCTAAACCCAGCTTTCACAATCTAATTCTTTGCAATCGCGGACTTTATCCTCATATAGGCGACGCCAGATTGAGGAGCTGCCATGAGCTTGCGCGTTGCGATCCAAACCGATCCACTCGAAACCGCGGTCGTTGAGTCGAATACGACTTTCGCGCTTGCCGAAGCCGCGCAAAAGATTGGCGCTGAGCTGTTTGAGTATCAGCCCGAAAATCTCTCTTATCGTGAAGGGCGCATCACCGCATATGCCCGTCCGATGACGGTTCAGCGCGTTCCGGGAACGCCCGCGCTTTTCAAAGACCGCATCTCGCTTGATCTAAGAGAAGACGTTGATGTCGTATTGATGCGGCAAGATCCGCCCTTTGACATGGCTTATATTACCGCCTGTCACCTGCTCGAATTGCTCGCGCCAGACACATTGGTGATGAATGACCCCACCCACGTGCGGTCGGGCCCTGAAAAGCTCTACCCGCTTTTAGTGCCTGAGTTTATGCCGCCCACTCTGATTTCGCGCGATACCACGGAAATCGCGGCGTTCCGAGCCGATCATAAAGACGTGATCGTCAAACCTCTTTACGGATTTGGCGGCGGCGATGTGTTCCGGGTGAAACCAGATGATAGTAATTTCGGCGCGCTGATCGAACTCTTCCTCGGACGCACGCGCGAGCCGCTGATCGTTCAAGCCTTTCTCCCGGCGGTCGCAGATGGCGACAAACGAATCATTTTGATCAATGGTGAAGCGGTCGGCGGCTTTAATCGTGTGCCTCTGAAGGGCCACGCTCGATCTAATCTAGCCGTCGGCGGCACCGCAGAACCGAGCGAGCTGAGCGAGGCAGACCTCGCCATCTGCGCCGCCATCGGCCCAGACCTAAAGGCGCGCGGACAGGTTCTGGTTGGAATTGATGTGATTGGCGGACGCCTCACAGAAGTGAACAACACCTCGCCAACCGGCGTCCAACAAGTTCGTGACTTTACAGGCCGCGATCCAGCGGCAATGTTTTGGCAAGTTGTGCAGGATAAGCTTGCCAACAAATAGCCGCACGGCCACAATAGGAGCCATGAACATGAAAGCTCTTTCCATCGCCTCTTTAATCGCGCTTGGTATTGCAGGGACTGCCTGCTCGCAAGACGCGGAAACAGAAACAGAGACCGTTCAACCTGCTGAAGAAACAAATGCGGCAGCTGATGTTGGCGGTAGCTTCAATCTCGGATTGCCAACCGAAATGGGTACTGGGGCCCAAGCCGATACAAGCGGGTTCAATCTTGCTTTGCCCGGCGACGCACCTGCCAGTACGGATGGGTTCAACCTCACGACAGAAGTATCGGCGTCGAATGGCCTCTCGGATATCCCTGAAATCGCGACAGATATTGTGCCTGCGGATGCCGAGAACGCGATTCCGGAAGTGCTCGAAACCGAAGCCGCAGACGACGAGCCGGTCATTCGCCTCGAATAAAAATATAGCTCGTTCTTTATTTGTTCCAATCTTTCTGATACTGAAGTATTTAGAAAGGGTGGAGCAATGGTCGCACGCATAACCACATTTTCATTTGAAGGCATTGAGGCAAAACCTGTCGATGTACAAGTACATATGGCGGGCGGAAACCAACCGGCTTTTATGATTGTCGGCTTGCCCGACAAAGCGGTGGCGGAAAGCCGCGAGCGTGTGCGCGCCGCATTTAGCGCAATCGGTCTCGCACTCCCGCCTAAACGGATCACAGTAAATCTTGCTCCTGCCGACCTCCCTAAAGAAGGCAGCCATTATGACCTTGCGATCGCACTTGGGGTGATGGCGGTGATGGGCCTGTTTCCGGCGGATATGCTGGACGGCTATGCGGCGCTTGGGGAACTATCGCTCGATGGCCAACTCGGCCCAACTCTAGGCGCTCTGCCCGCAGCGATTAAAGCCCTCGATATGGATTTGCGCTTGATTTGCCCTGAGGTCTGCGGCCCCGAGGCTGCTTGGGCGGGACAAGGCAATCTCGCCGCACCGAACCTGATCAGTTTGATCAACCATTTTACCGGCCGCGCGCCGCTGAGCTGTCCGCCGCCTGGTGAGATCCCAGCTTCTACGACTGGACCCGATTTGCGGGAAGTTCGCGGCCAAGAAGGTGCCAAACGGGTCTTAGAAATCGCAGCGGCGGGCGGTCACAATCTCCTTTTTTGCGGCCCGCCGGGATCAGGAAAGTCCATGCTCGCCAAGCGGTTGCCCGGTCTGTTACCGCCTTTATCCGCCCGGGAACTTCTCGATGTGTCCCAGATCCAATCGGTGTCGGGACTGCTGGAGCGCGGACAACTCTCTCGTGAGCGCCCTTTCCGCGCGCCGCATCATTCCGCCTCGATGGCGGCATTGGTCGGCGGCGGCGTGCGCGCTCGGCCCGGTGAAATCTCACTCGCTCATCATGGCGTATTGTTCTTGGACGAATTGCCGGAATTCTCCGCCCAGGTCTTGGACAGCCTGCGCCAGCCGCTCGAAGATGGCGTCGTCACAATATCGCGCGCCAACCGGCACGTCCAATATCCGGCTCGCTTTCAACTCATCGCCGCGATGAATCCCTGTCGCTGCGGCGGCGGGCATGGCGATGGCGCCTGCCGCAAAGGCCCAAAATGCGCGGAACACTATCAAGCGCGGCTCTCCGGTCCATTCCTCGACCGGATTGACCTGTTCTTCGACACCCCGCCCGTCACGGCCATCGACTTAATCCTCCCGCCAAGCACCGAAGGCAGCGCTGATGTCGCAAAGCGGGTTGCTCAAGCTCGAGAGGCTCAACAAGCTCGATATGAGGAACTCGAGGATCACAATCACGCCCGCGCCCTAAATGTCGATGCGACGGGTGATCTACTAGAAAAGCACGCGCTCCCGGATGCCTCTGGGCAGGCTCTGATTGCCGATGCGGCGGTCAAGCTCGGCCTCTCCGCGCGGTCTTATCACCGGGTCTTGAAAGTCGCGCGCACCATTGCTGACCTGGATGGCGCCACACAGGTCAAACGGGTGCATGTCGCTGAAGCGCTGTCCTATCGTCGCCGACCTGCACAGGAATTACAAACAAACCGGCCAAATGCGCTGGCATATTAAGCGGCGAAATTAAGCAAATCCTCAGCAGCTTATGTCATGCTGGCTGAATGAGTGATGAGTCTGCAAAACTAAGCCCGGAACAGTCTTTCTTGGCCACAACCAGTCATGAAATCCGAACGCCGTTGAACGGCATCCTCGGAACCGTTTCCTTGCTACTCGAAACTGAGCTCTCTCCCGCCCAGCGTGAGTATGCCGACGCGATCCAAAACTCGGGCGAGCGATTGTTAGATTTGCTCAACAATATTCTCGATTTCGCGCGCCTCGATTCTGGCTCTATTGCGCTCTCCTCGGAAGTTTTTCGACCCAGCGCTCTGGCGCGAGAAGTGGTCGAACTCTTGTCGCCAAAAGCGCATGCCCACGGCCTTGATATTGCGCTGCGCTGCCGGATCGATCGCGGACTCACACTGCGCGGAGATGCCGGAAAGACCCGCCAAATCCTGTTCAATCTTATCGGCAATGCGATCAAATTTACCGAGACTGGCGGCATCCTTGTCGACCTGTCTCATGAGAACGGCACACTCACCGTCGACATCTACGATACCGGCCCTGGCATTTCGGAGCAGGGACAGGCCGATTTGTTCAAAGCGTTTCAACAGGTCAGCCATGAAGACGCCCAAAAAGATGGCGGCGTCGGGCTTGGCCTAGCCATCGTACAGCGCATTTGTGAGGCGCTTGGCGGCGACATCTCGGTCACCAGCACCGTCGGATTAGGGACCCGCTTCCGCGTTCAAATTCCATTTGCTAGCGAAGCCAGCAATCTCGACTATGCGGCGAACGACCCCATCGAAGGCCGGATCGCGCTGGTAGGATTGCCGGCGGCTAGCACACTTGCAGTGACAGAAGCCCTGACGCGGGCAGGAGCAACAGTTTTGAATGTGGCGCCGCCAGAAGCCGCGCTTTCAGTCAATGCGGATCTCATTTTTGCGAGCGCAGACCTTCCCCAAGCCACGCTTCAAGTCTTGTGCAAATTCGCCCCAGTGCTGATCATTCTGCGCCAAGAAGACCGCGCAGAAATGCCAAGGTTCCGCAAAATGGGCGCCTCCGGTTGGCTCGTTCGGCCGCTACGCGCGGCGTCTGTGGTAGACCGAACCGGGCTTGCCATTTCGGGCGAGAATAGTCCGCCCGAAGAAACTGAGGGGTCTAAGAGCGGCCGCGTCCTGATCGCCGATGACAATCCAATTAATACACTGATCGCGCAACGCGCCTTGGAATCGTCAGGATTCACCGTCACGGTGGCAACAACTGGGCGAGAGGCCCTCGACGCCGTCGAGCAAATCAGTCCAGACTTGATTTTGATGGATTTAAGGATGCCCATCATGGACGGTTTTGAAGCGACGCGACGCCTCCGAGCAAACGGCATTAAGACGCCGGTGATTGCGGTGTCGGCAGAAATCAATCCGGAAATTGAACAGCGCGCCCGCAAAGCCGGCGCGGACGGCGTTGCGGCAAAACCGCTTGAAGCCGAAGCCCTCCGCCAACTCGCCTTCAAATGGGTCGGCCTATCATCTCAAGCAGGCGCTGCGTGAGCGAGGCGACGGCGGACACCACACGGTCTGAGTCTAGGCTGCTCCGCGCGTTCAAGTCGCTAAATGACCGGAAAATGGCCGCGATGGTCATTCTCTCATTCGCTGCAAGTCTTCCCTATGGTGCGGTACTAGGGGTACTGACCGCGTGGCTTACGGAAGAAGGTGTCGGTCCAGCGGTTATCGGGGCGATAGGCCTCGGAACCATGGGATACGCGTTTAAGTATCTCTGGGCACCAGGCTTCCAACGCGCCAAACAGCTTCCCTTCTTACGGATCGGGGGGCGCCGGTCGTGGTTGCTGTTTTTGCAAGCAGCGATCTCAGTTGCGCTAATGGTGCTCGCGTTTTCCAATCCGGCTCAAAATATCGGCCTGGTCACCGTAATTGCATTCGTCATTACATTACTCTCTCCGACCCATGACCTGATCCTCGATGCCTGGCGGATCGAAGTTGCAGAGTCAGAAGAAGACAAAGACCTTATGTCGGCGCTATATCAATTCGGCTACAAGGCTGGCGGGTTTGTCAGCGGCTTTCTCGCGCTCATCCTTGCCGCCCGGATCGGATGGGTGAATGTTTATCTCATGATCGCGGTGTTTATGGCACTTTGCATCATCGGCAGCTTACTGGCCCCCGAGCCAAAAGCGACGAAAACGGCGGAAGATGGCAGCTATGAACATATCAGCTTCCAACCCAGTTTACCGCAAAACTTGGTCAATTTCGGAGTTGCTATTGTCGCGCTGAGTTGGCTGGTTGCGTTTGCGCTAATCGGCAATTTCTTGATCTCATTTGTGAGCGATCCCGAAGGCTCAAGCGCGCGCTTATTTGTCCGCAATCAAGGGTGGTTGATCGTCTCGCTCACGGTTCTTGTGCCCACGATAACTTCAGCTTGGTTGGTATTCACTCAAAACGGCAAGCCCTCATCAATCCGTGTCGGAGCGGCAGCGCCGAACAAAACGATAGCGTTTCAAGGCGTCTTGTTTCGAGCTATTTTTGATCCCCTGATGGATCTGCTCGTACGGCTCAGATGGGGCATCATTCTGGTTATCGGCTTGGCGTTGATGTACCGTTTTACAGATGCCGTATGGGGCTCGCTTGCCTATGCCTTCTATCTTGGCGAGAATTATGGTGCGCTGGGGCATTCACTCGACGATGTGGCCATCGCGTCGAAATTCTCTGGCGTGATTGCCACCATATTTGGAGCCTTTCTCGGCGCTGCATTGATCACCGTTCTGGGGCGAATGCCGATCCTTTTTATCGGCGCTATCGTCGCAGCGGTCACTAATCTTCTTTATGCAGATCTTGCTGCAGGCGGCGCTTATGTAGATGCATTCCTCGCCCTAACCCGATTGGACGTTCCCCTCATTGCGTTCGCAGAATGGGCCGCCGTTATGCAGCCGGAAGAAGTGGCCATCCCGCCTGATCAAGGACAGCGCATGGCGCGCTTGATGCTGACAATATTCGCTGAGAACATTGCGGGCGGCCTGGCGCTCGTAGCGATAACCGCATATCTAACCAGCATCGTGAACCCGCGGTTCGCAACGATGCAGTATGCGCTCCTGGTTTCGCTCACAATGCTGCTGGGAACACTTGGCCGCGCCTGGTTGGGCGAACTGATGGAATCAGACGGATTCTACAATGTTTTCGTTCTGACCTTCTGGCTTGGCGGTATCGCGGTGGTGCTTTGTGTCCTCGAATGGATCCGCCAATCGAGAACCAAAGACGCTTCAGAAAGCCTTATTCTGAACCAGCAAATCGCAAGTTCGGCCGACTAAGACCCAACCCGGTCAATGTCGAAAGCCGCAACCGTAGCCAGATTGACAATATCGTTCACCGTGGCGCCGAGAGAGGCGATCTGAACGGACTTGGACATGCCGAGTAGGACGGGTCCGATGATCGTCGCACGCGACATCCCTTCCAGCAATTTGGTCGAAATCGACGCTGAGTGGATGGCCGGCATAACCAATACGTTCGCTTCGCCAGATAAGCGTGAGAATGGATACAGCACTTTGTGCATCGGGTTCAGCGCAACGTCTGCTGCGATGTCGCCTTCATATTCAAAATCGCAATCACCACAGGCATCCAAGATCGAGACGGCGTCGCGAACTTTTTCAGCGCGCTCGCCCATCGGGTTGCCAAAGGTCGAATAGGACAGGAACGCGACACGCGGCGTAAATCCAAGGCGTTTTACAGCATTTGCAGCTTCTTTGGCGATCCCAGCCAGCTGCTCGCCATCTGGCAACTCATTGACGCTGGTATCGGCGATGAAGATCGTTTTCCCGCGATTGATCACCATCGACATGCCGATCACGTCGGAGTCTGGTAGTGGGTCGAGTGATAAACGCACGTCTGTCAGACACACATCATAATTCCGGGTCACACCAGTCACCATGCCGTCGGCATCACCATGGGCGAGCATGCAGCAGCCGAAAACGTTCCGGTCTTGATTGACCAGCCGTTGCGCATCGCGCTTCAGGTATCCGCGGCGCTGCAAGCGGCCATAGAGATAATCCGTATAGTCAGCATTGCGGTCTGATAGGCGCGCATTGATGATTTCCAGTGCCCCTTCTGGCACACCCATTTGCTTCATCGTCCGCTCAACTTGCGCTTCCCGCCCGATCAGGACCGGGTGCCCCAGTCCTTGCTGTTTGAACGTCCAAGCGGCCCGGACGACTTGCGGTTCCTCGCCTTCGGCAAAGACGATCCGTTTTTGATCGCGACGAACTGCAGATTGAACCCCTTGCAGGAACGATGCAGTTGGGTCGAGCCGGCGCGCCAAGGAATGGCGATACTCTTCCATATCCGCAATCGGCTTACGCGCGACGCCGGTGTCCATCGCGGCCTGCGCAACGAATGGCGGAATAAAGCTGATCAGACGCGGGTCAAACGGCGTCGGGATGATATAGTCGCGGCCAAATTGCGGGCGGGCGCCGTGATAGGCGGCGGCCACTTCATCGGGCACGTCTTCACGGGCCAGTTCAGCCAAAGCGCGCGCTGCGGCGACTTTCATTTCTTCATTGATCCCGCGGGCACGGACGTCGAGCGCGCCGCGGAAAATATAAGGGAAACCGAGCACATTATTGACCTGGTTTGGGTAATCAGAACGGCCGGTCGCAATAATCGCATCACCACGCACGGCTTTGATTTCCTCGGGTCGGATTTCCGGATCCGGGTTCGCCATCGCGAAGATAATCGGATCCTTGGCCATTGATTTGACCATGTCCTGATTGACCGCACCTTTGACTGAAAGACCAAGGAAACAATCGGCGCCTTCCATGGCTTCCGCCAAGGTGCGTTTCTCAGTCTTCACCGTGAATGCCGACTTGAACTGATCCATTTTCTCAGTCCGGCCTTCATAAAGAATGCCGGAACTATCGGCCATTAGGATATTCTCGGCTTTGACCCCGAGATGCCGGATCAGTCCTGCGACGGATAGACCGGCAGCGCCGGCGCCAGAGACGGCGACTTTCAAGTCTTCTAAGCGGCGTCCGGTGATCGCGCAGGCATTGATGATGCCAGCCGCTGCGATGATCGCCGTACCATGCTGATCATCGTGGAAAACAGGAATATCGAGTTCGTCCCGCAGGCGCTGTTCAATAATAAAAGCCTCCGGCGAGGCGATGTCTTCGAGATTGATCCCACCCCAGGTCGCGCCGATATTGCGCACGACCGTACAGAACTCGTCCACGTCCTTGGTTTGCACTTCGACATCGAAACTATCGATGTCTGCGAACCGTTTGAACAGGACTGATTTACCTTCCATGACGGGCTTTGAGGCCATCGCCCCGAGATCGCCTAGACCAAGGATGGCGGTTCCGTTTGAGATCACCGCTACAGTGTTGCCTTTGGCCGTGTAATCATAGGCGAGGTCTTCGTCCTCCCCGATTGCTTCGACGGGCACCGCAACACCAGGACTGTAGGCCAAAGACAGATCGCGCTGCGTCTGCATTGGCTTGGTTGGCATCATTGAGATTTTGCCGGGTACCGGGTGAGCGTGAAAATCAAGCGCTTCTTGATCGGTGAAGCTTGGACGCTTGGTGGTCATGATCGAATCGCCTTTCGAGGCTTTTAAATTTTGTGGAGCCTCATAAGCCTGTCCGCAAGGGGGGACAAGCGTTTGTGATTGCTTTATTCGAGATGCCTCTTGAAGGATTCGCAAGACTGTGCCCGACACCGCTAAACCTGTGAAAACACCCAAGGCGCCGACGCCCTTCATGGCGCAATATCTCGCCATTAAAGCGCGTCATGAGGATGCACTTCTGTTTTTTCGGATGGGCGACTTTTATGAATTGTTCTTTGAAGACGCTGTTCGCGCCGCCGAGATTTTAGACATCACGCTGACCTCACGGGGCGAACATGATGGCGAACCGATCCCCATGGCAGGCGTGCCCTATCACGCTGCAGAGGGGTATCTTGCGCGCTTGATCAAATCCGGAGAGCGGGTCGCCGTCTGTGAACAGACCGAAAGCCCCGCCGAAGCCAAAAAGCGGGGCTCAAAAGCGATCGTCAATCGCGAAATTGTGCGTATCGTGACCCCTGGTACGATTACCGAAGAGAGCCTGCTCCCCGCACGCCAAGCCCAGGCGCTTGTTGCGGTGGTGTTTGGCGCAGGTGGTGCCGACGCAGCATTGGCGGCCTGTGACGTCTCAACCGGATATTTTGAAGTGCTGGCTTTCGCACCTGAGGTTTTATCGGAAACCCTTGGCGCCTTGCCGATCCGGGAATTGCTGATCACGGAACGCGACGCAGAACGGCCATTGATTGGCATTGCCAACGAGGCGCTAAAACTGCCGCTCACCTATCGCCCAAACAGCGCCGCCTCGGCAAAGTCCGGAGAGCGCCTGCTAAAGGACGCCTTCAAAGTCGCGGCGCTTGATGCTTTTGGAAGCTTCTCAAAGAGCGAGCTTAGCGCATGCGGCTTGCTCCTCGACTATCTCTCGCTGACGCAAGCAGGTGCTGACATCCGGCTCGATCCGCCCAAGCGGAACGCGAAGTCGAGCGCGCTCAGCATCGATCCAGCCACGCGCGCGAGCCTGGAGATCGACATTGCCCTAAACGGCGCGCGGCAAGGCACGCTGCTCGACACTGTGGATCGCACCCTGACCTCGCCCGGCGCGCGGCTTTTGGCCTCCCGGCTAGCGCGGCCCGAAACCGATCCAGGCGTGATCACAGAGCGCTATGACTCGGTTGAGTACTTCCTCGCCAATGAACACTTGCGAGAGGCCATCCGCAAGCGCCTGAAAAGCGCACCGGACTTAGAGCGTGCCCGCTCTCGCATTCGATTGGGGCGCGGCGGACCTCGGGATCTGGCTGCGATTGGGGCAGCGCTAAAGGCGGGTGAAGCCGCTGTCGCTGAAACCGCGCGTGCCCAAACCAATCCACCCGGCCTGATCGAGGCCGCATTGGCGGCGCTCACCCTGTCCAATCAGCCCGATCTTGCGGCCCTGACCTCTGATCTGACACAGGCGCTCAGCGACGATCTCCCGACGCTCGCGCGCGATGGCGGATTTGTGGCCGATGGTTGGGACGCCGCGCTCGATGAAGCCCGGTCGCTCAAATCTGATAGCCGTCAGATCATCGCTGAACTGCAATCGCGATATGCAGAGCAAACCGGCATCGGCGCGTTAAAAATCAAATTCAATAATGTGCTCGGTTATTTCATTGATGTGCCAGCGCGTCACGCCGATCCGATGATGCAAGCGCCACTGGCTGAGACCTTCATTCATCGTCAGACCCTGGCTTCAAATGTCCGCTTCTCAACCGCGGAACTGTCCGAGTTGGCGGGCAAAATTTCGCGCGCAGATGATATTGCGAAGGGACGCGAGCTCGCGGTGTTCGAGGCATTCTGCCAACGGATTGAAACACTTTCCGATCCGCTCAATGCCGCCGCGCTCGCACTCGCCGAGCTTGATACAGCCAACGCGAACGCCGAATGGGCGCATGAATGCCAAGCGGTTCGCCCAACACTTGCGAGTGACCCCGTCTTCCGTGCCGAAGGCTTACGTCACCCCGTGGTGGAGGCCGCCCTTCGCAAACAAGGCGATGGCTTTACCGCAAATGACACTTTGCTCGATGCGACAGGCTCAGACGGCCCGCGCTTAGCGCTGGTCACAGGCCCCAACATGGCCGGTAAATCAACCTATTTGCGGCAAGCCTGCCTGGCCGTAATTCTGGCTCAGGCAGGACTATATGTTCCGGCGCGCCAGTTAACGCTCGGGCTTGCGGACCGCGTGTTTTCTCGCGTCGGCGCCAGTGACGATCTCTCGCGTGGGCGCTCGACCTTTATGGTCGAAATGGTCGAAACCGCCGCCATCCTGACCCAAGCCACAGAACAGTCCTTCGTCATCTTAGATGAAGTGGGACGAGGGACGTCCACTTATGATGGCCTCGCCATTGCCTGGGCTGCGGTTGAGCATTTGCACAATACGAATAAATGCCGAGCTCTGTTCGCGACGCATTATCATGAGCTGACAGGGCTCGCTGAGGAGTTGCCCGCCGCCACCAATCTTTCTCTCCGCGCCAAAGAATGGAAAGACGAGCTCGTCTTCCTACACGATGTTCATCCAGGGCCTGCAGACCGGTCTTACGGCGTACAAGTTGCCAAACTCGCGGGCTTGCCCGGGCGCGCGGTGCGCCGAGCCGAGCAGGTTTTAAAGAAACTAGAAGCCGCGCCTGACGCGGTTGAAACACTCCCGCTATTCGCGGCCGCGATTGATGAGACCGAGGCCAGCGATCAGGTCGACCCGCACCCCGCGATCGATCTATTGGACACGATTGATCCCGACGCGCTAACCCCGCGCGACGCGTTGGATCTGATCTATCGCCTCAAAAACAGTCTCTAGGCGGCTTGTTGGTTCTTCAGGTCGAACTTAATCGTATTCTGATCTGAAGACTTGCCCTGCTGGGCCTGTTCGGTGGCGAGTTTGATGAGATCGTCGGGTTCAATGCCCGGGCGCAAAGATGAGCCGCCAATCGAACATTTTATGTAACCGACCAGCGTATCGCTCGGTTTCTTCATGAGCTTAAAGATATCGAGCTCATCTGTTATTGCGCGCGCGACTTTGCTGGCATCCCCATAGGCCGATCGCGGAAGGACAATGGCAAAGACGGTGCCGGAGAACCGGGCGCAGACACCTTTATCGCCCGTCGCTTTGGCGATGATCTCCGAAACGGATTTGACGATGAATTCTGATATATCCATGCCCGCACTCTCATTCAGAGCTTGAACATTTTTCAGGCTGAGAACGAGCACTGTCAGCGAATAGCCATTGGCGAGCGCCTCGCTCGATTTCTCTTCAAGAAGGCTGACAAAGCTTTGGCGATTGATCAGTTCAGTAACGGTGTCGCGCATCAGGTTTTCGCGAAGTTTCCCGACTCTTGAACTGAGCTTAGAGATTTCCCCGTGCGTGCTTTGTAGCGCGGTCTGAACCCCTAGCGCAGACTTTTTAGACGCTTCGCCTTGTTCAATGATGCCTTCAATTGCGCCAACGATCTGTTCGCGCGTGGAATCGAATGGAAGCTGTTGCTTGGCCCGGTTCAAGGATGAGACATATTCATCCGTGCTTGAGATCGCTTCGGTAACCAGCGATTGTGCGCCTGCAACTTTGTCCTCAATCGCCCGGCTAATCGTTTCCAAACTGTGCTCGCTCGCGGCACGGTCTTTCAGGTGAGCATCGAACAGCTGGTGGATTTCAACCGCGCTAATCCCGCCATTCTCTGCGAGGATTTCATCGAGCTCCTCATTCAGCGATGGATGGCTTTGGGCGGCATATGTATACCAGACCGAATAGGCTTTTGGTTCTGCTAAACTTCGGTGTTGCATAATCAGTTTAAACGCCGCTTGCCCGGTCTCTAATAAAATAGATCGAGGCGACTTTATTTTACGAGTCGAAGCTGAATTAGATTTAGGATCATTTATCATTCTGATTCCAGTCCACGTTCTAATTGATTAATACTTCTATCAACCTAGTGTTGAGCGGCTTTTAACCCTTTCCTTAGATTTGGAGGCCGGCGCAGTAACCAAGCATTAAGATCCTGGGCCGACTGCTCACGATTGCCAGTCTGACTCGCGCTATCGACGCTTAGCCCAATATAATCTACACCGACCGAAGAATGGGTTGCCGCCAAAAGCGGTAGACTTGGGCAAAATAAGGATAGCTGGGATTTCCATGGCCTACGAAACACTCTTAACCGAGGTCGATGGCGCAGTGGCGGTCATCACTTTGAACCGTCCAGACGCAATGAATGCTTTTAATAACCAACTCATGGATGAGTTGACCGCGGCGCTTGACCGGTTTGACACCGACCCTGAAATTGGCTGCATCGTGATCACTGGCTCCAAAAAGGCCTTTGCCGCAGGCGCCGATATTAAAGAGATGCGCGAGCTTTCTTATATGGAAGCTTATTATCGCGACTTCATTACCAGCAATTGGGAACGCGCCGCGCGGACGCGAAAGCCGCTCGTCGCCGCCGTCAACGGCTATGCGCTTGGCGGTGGATGCGAGCTTGCGATGATGTGCGATTTCATTCTGGCGGGCGAGAAGGCGAAGTTTGGTCAGCCAGAAATCACAATCGGCGTCTCACCTGGCGCAGGCGGCACGCAGCGCCTGACGCGCTTTGCGGGCAAGTCAAAGGCAATGGAAATGTGCCTGACGGGCCGCATGATGGATGCCGAAGAAGCTGAGCGCTGCGGCCTTGTTTCACGGGTCTTGCCCGTCGATGATTTGGTTGAAGAAGCCAAAGCCGTCGCCAAAAAGATTGCGTCAATGCCGCGCGCGGCGGCGATGCTGACCAAAGAAATGGTCAATGCCGCTTACGAAACCCCGCTCAGCCAGGGCGTGATGTTCGAACGCCGGCTGTTTCATTCGCTGTTCGCGACTGAGGATCAGAAAGAAGGCATGGAAGCCTTTGTTGAAAAGCGTCAGGCGCATTTCAAAAATCAATAGGCGCCACCTTTCAGCCGCATATTAAAAGAGTCAGCAGATTCTACACGAACACCGCATGCAGCGGTTGACGCAGCGAGGTGCATTCTGTACTTAGCGCCTCTTCGCCAGATAGGGCGACCAAAGGAGTTTTAGATGGCGAACACGAAATCAGCCAAAAAGATGGTGCGCAAAATCGCAACGCGCACCGAAGTGAACAAAGCGCGCCGCTCTCGGATGCGCTCATTTGTTCGCAAAGTTGAAGAAGCGATTGAGTCCGGTGACAAAGCCGCCGCTTCTGAGGCCTTGAAAGCAGCGCAGCCAGAAATTATGCGCGCAGCTGGTAAAGGCGTCATTCACAAGAATACGTCATCGCGCAAAGTTTCGCGTCTTTCTGCACGCGTCAAAGCGATGGCCTAAGCGGTTTTTTAGCCGTTTCTATACTGATAGAATTGCATAGCCCGCTGGCCTCGCCATGCGGGCTTTTCATTTGCGTTCGTGTCGAAAATTACCCAGTGTCTCATTATTGAAAAATCCACAGGGAAAGCGCGTTTTTAGCGTTGACAGAACAAAGCTTGAATACACTGTCACCGCAATAGGTTGAAACCTGTCAAGCCGATCTTTTTTTCCTTTTTTTTGTGTGATTCTTCAAGGGCTTTCGACGAGTCAACCGGGACTCTCACGAGCATGATAGGGTTTCTTCAGTTGCCACGAAAATCCGTCTCTGGTTAACTATCTTTATCGACGGAATGTCCTCTGTGCACAGCGTATTTGGGGCAGGTTTGTAAAAGCCTGATCAGAGGGCGTGTCTGTTCCGTTCGGTCACCAAGATGAACAAAAAAAGAATTCTAAGAAAGGAACATCTGATGGGGCTGACGCATGGGGTTGATGGGCAGAAGGCTGCACCCAAAACGGGAGACACCGTTGCTCATCAAGGTGCAAAAGCAATCTGGTCGAAATCGCTCGAAGCTGTCGAAGCGGAAACCAAGCCAGGCAACGCGCAGCAATGGCTGACCGCCATTCGCTTTGTCGCGGAAGTTAATAAGTCAATTGTGATTGCGGCACCTGATCAACTCACCCTTGATCGTGTAACATCGGATTTCGCGCGGCCACTGCAACAAGCGTGGCTGAAGCTGGATCCGAAAAACCGCCGATTGAAGTTTGAGCTTTGGGGCCGGGTCCCTGAAGACGTCCGCGATGTAGTGGGCGACCCTTGGCTGAGCGAAGACGCGCAGGCTGTTGCCGAAACGGATGATGTCCAGGCTGAGTATGAAGCTTTGGATCTCGACCACGCGATGACATTCGCGACGCTGGTCTCAGGTCCGTCCAACGCACGCGCCGTCGGTCTCGGCAAACGCCTCGCAAAAGGCGCGCCAATTCCAGCTGGCGTGATTGTCATCTATGGCCAGCCCGGCACTGGCAAAACCCACATTCTCAAGGCGATTGAAGCTGATGCGCAATTGCGCGGAGACAAGCGCCGTCTCGCTTATATTTCTGCCGAAGAATTCATGACCCGGTTTGTGAATGACTCGCGGTCTGGCGATACCAGCGCGCTGCAAGCCTATGTGAAGCAGAACGATCTTCTATTGATTGACGATCTGCATTGGATCGCTGGCAAAGCGAAAACCGACAAAGCCTTCTTTGGCGCGCTGCGGGCGGTCACCTCTATGGGCGGCCATGTGATCATCACGGCTGATGCGGCGCCGGGCGACATGGTCGGTCTGTCAAAAGAGCTCGCCGGTGAGATCAAAGGCGCGGCCTCTGTCGAAGTCGCGATGCCAGACAATGAAATGCGCAAAGCGATTATTCGCCGGCATGTCGACCTGATCGCAAAAGACACACCGAATTTCGCGCTCACAGATGCGATGGTTGAGCGCATCATCGCCACTGTGCGCGGCGCCGGACGTGAGCTATGCGGTGTCCTCTGGAGCCTGCAGCTCGAAACCGGCTATGGCGAACTTGCCCCAACGCCAGAAATGCTGGAAACCGTCATCCGCCGCATCGCGGGTGAGCCGCGGACGCCGACGCTCGATGACATTAAGCGCACTTGTATGGATCTCTATCGGATTTCAAAAACCGACATTGAGAGCGCCAGTAAAGTCCGCACAATTTGCCATCCGCGCCAGGTCGCCATGTATCTGTCGCGCGTGATGACCGATAAGTCATTCCCGCAGATTGCGACAGCTTACAAAAAGAAAGATCACACAACCGTTCTTCACGCCTATCGCAAAGTCAAAAAGGCGCTCGACAAAGGCGATCGCGACATGGGCGAGGAAATCGAACGGGTCAAAAATGCTGTCTTCGATCGCCTCGCTGGCCACGATCAAGCCTGATCCACAGCCCGAGGCTGACAAAGACTTGCATTTGGCTGGAAATTCGTGACTTTAGCGGCCCGCTCCCGAAAAGGAGCGGGCTGATTCGTTGATGCGGGACAAGAAAACACGTGGGCAAGACCGGATTACCGGCAAAGGGATGATGAGATGAAACTGACGATCGAACGCGGCGCGCTTTTGAATGCGCTTGGACATGTCCAAAACGTCGTGGAACGCCGGAACACGATCCCGATCCTGTCCAATATCTTGATTGACGCAAAGGGTGGCGAAGTGAAGTTCACCGCAACCGATCTTGATATTGAGGCCGTCGATCACGCAGACGCAAAGATCGATGATGAAGGCGCGGTGACCGCGCCAGCCGGAACGCTGTTTGATGTCATCCGCAAGCTGCCCACCGGCGCTGATGTTGAGCTGGAACTAAATCCGGAGAACCGCCAGCTCGCCATTCGGTCAGGCCGGTCAAAATTCTCTCTCCCGACCCTACCCGCTGGCGACTTTCAAACCATGACGCCGGATGAGGACGCCACCGAGTTCGACCTCGAAGCCGCAAACCTCCGCCGCCTAATTGATAAAACCCGGTTCGCTATCTCGACCGAAGAGACGCGCTATTATTTGAACGGCGTCTATCTGCATACTGCCGACACGGATGCAGGTAAGAAATTGCGCACCGTTGCCACTGATGGCCACCGCCTGGCCTTGTCAGAAACGGACGCCCCAAAAGGGGCAGAAGCGCTGGAAGGCGTGATCGTACCGCGCAAAGCAGTGGGCGAAGTGCGCCGCCTGATCGATAGCGAAGATGGCGACGTTTCGGTCTCTGTATCAGACACCAAAATCGTCTTCAAATCCGGCCGCGCGCAGCTGACCTCCAAACTGATCGATGGCTCGTTTCCAGACTATGCGCGCGTAATCCCAAAAGGGAATGCCAAGGCGCTGATCATCGACAATAAATTATTTGAAGCCGCCGTGGACCGCGTCGCTACCGTGTCTGCCGAGCGATCACGTTCAATCAAGCTGTCGCTTGCTGAGGGCCGTTTGACACTCGCCGTGAACAGCGCCGAAACCGGCCAAGGGCACGAAGAAATCGAGTGCGACTATCAAGAAGACGAAATGGATATTGGCTTTAACGCGAAATACCTGCTCGACGTAACGGCCCAAATCGAAGCCGAAGATGCCCGCTTCCTGTTCAATGATCCCGCCTCACCGGCCCTGGTTCTCGATCCCGGTGATGAGAGCGCACAATATGTGTTGATGCCGCTAAGGGTCTAGTGACCGCTCTAACTCGCCTTCGTCTGACTGACTTTCGTAGTCACGCCGCACTCGATCTTAAACTGGATGCGCGCCCCGTTTGCCTCTGGGGCTCGAACGGTGCAGGCAAGACTAATGTGCTAGAGGCGATCAGCCAGCTCGGGCCTGGCCGAGGACTGCGCGCAGCCGCCCTTCCCGACATGACGCGCCACACGGGTGAGAATGGCTGGACCATTTCTGCAACGCTTGATGATGAGCGCAAAATTGGCGTCGGCCTAGAGCGCGGCGCGACGGGGAACAAGCGAACCATTCGGCTTGATGGCGCTCCAGCCACAGCGACGGATCTCGCCGATCTGATCCGCATAGTCTGGCTCACGCCCGCCATGGACAGCGTGTTCCGCGGCGGGGCGAGCGAACGGCGGCGCTTCTTTGATCGGCAAGTCATGGCCCATATTCCTGGCCATGGCAGCGTCTCCAGCCGCTATGAAAAAGCCATGCGCGAACGCAATGCCTTGCTTGAGCGCGGGCGCGTGGACCCGGCCTGGGCCGACGCAATTGAGGGCCGTATGGCCGAAGCGGGCGCCCTGATAGCCAGCCATCGCGCGCGCGTGCTGACGGCCCTGCAAGACGGTATCAATGCCCGGCCTGAAGGCTATTTCCCGAAAGGCGATCTCGCGCTGGAGGGCGAGGCTGAACGATTGGCGAGCGAAGGCGCTAGCCTGTTCGATATTCAAGACTTAATCGCCGAATCCCTCGTCAAAGGCCGTTATCGTGATCAAGCCGCCGGTCGCACACTGTCTGGTCCTCATCGAACCGACCTCACGGTGATCCACCGCCCCACCGGCGCACCCGCAAGCGAGGCATCGACCGGTCAACAGAAAGCGCTCCTGATCGGCTTAATCCTCGCTAGCGCCCGCGCGCTGTCCGAAGATGGCGACGGCCCGAGCCCGCTCATCTTGCTTGACGAAGCCGCCGCACATTTGGACCGCGACCGCCGCGCCGCCTTGTTCGATGAGCTGATCGAGCTGGGTGGACAGGCATGGCTCACAGGCACCGAAGAATTCCTGTTCGAGGCGTTTGGGGACCGCGCGCAACGCGTCGAAATCCAAGCAGAGGCAGATGCGGTCTAATCCAGGTCGATTTGCTTGCTGACAGAGGCCCCGGCCCCGCCTAACTTGCCGCCAGCATCGATTGAGGCCTCTCATGCATAAATGTGTTCTCAGCATCCTCGGGCTTTCGCTCATCGCCGTCACAGGGTGCGCGAGTACGCTGCAAAGCGATGTTGAGGCCGCGCTCTATAATCCAGATCATACCGGCATTCGTTGGGGATTGGTCCTCGCTGATCTCAGCGGAGAGGAATTGCTCGCCATCAAAGCCGATGATCGGTTCACGCCCGCCTCGAACACGAAAATCATCACGACCATGGCCGCCTATCATCATCTCGAGGCGCTTCAGGCACCTGCCAATAATCCCGGCACGCAAGTTTTTGTTGAACAAGACCACGGAGATGCCGCCCCTCGCCTGATCCTCAAAGGTGGCGGGGATGCCATGCTGAAGGACGCCCCTGATTGCGAAACCACTTGCCTATCCGCCCTCGCAGACCAGGTCGCAGGCTGGGGACTTGAAGAGATCAGCGCGGTGGTCGGTGATGATACGCTGTTTCCATTCGAGCGTTGGGGACCGGGCTGGAGCCAAGAAGACCTGACCTTCTATTATGGCACAGCGATTTCTGCGCTTAGCGTGAACGATAATTTGGTTTGGATAGACATCGCGCCAAGCGACACACCGGGAACGCTCGCCAGCGTTACTTGGCAAGACGGCAATGACTATTTTGCGCTCAACAATCAGCTTCAGACCGCGCCCGTAGGCAGTCCCTGGGCGATGCGGATCGAGCGCTTACCCGGAGCCGATACCGTGCGGGTCTATGGCGAAATACCCGCAGGCGCCGCGGCGCGCACGTATCGGCTGGCGATTGATAATCCTGCGGAATACACCGCCTGGCGGTTCAAGAACTTGCTTACCGCCAGAGGAATATCCGTCGGCGCGATCGAGACCCGGCACCGGCCCCTCGCGCTGATCGATGAGGCGCCTGGCCCAGACGACGAGATCGCACCAGCGGATTTGGCGATACACTCCGCTGCGCGTTCAGCAGCTGCAATCCTTCCGCCCGCGCCGCTCACAGAAAGCCTCAAACGAATATCAAAGGACAGCGAGAATCTTCATGCGGATCTGGCGGTGCGCCGGCTGGGCCTGCTTGAGGGAACGGGATCGCGCGACTATGGCGTGGCCGTTTTAAACGCATTTCTCGAAGAGGCTGGGCTACCAGAGACGGGATATGCGCTGCAGGGCGGCTCGGGCATGTCGATCTATAATCGGATCAGTCCGCGCAGCATGGTGCAATTGCTCGCCTTCGCTGCCACCCAGCCCTGGTTCGATGACTGGATCGAGGATCAACCGATTAGCGGCGTCGATGGCTCGCTGAAGCGCCGCTTTGTCGGCACGCCGCTTGAGGGGAGAATCTTTGCGAAAACCGGAACGCTGAATGGCGCGAATGCACTGTCGGGCATGATGATCGCTCAGAGTGGCCGCAAGCTTCTCTTCTCAATTATCGCGAATGATCGGCCGACAACCGCCCGGTCCGCCATCCCTGAAATGGATGCCGCTTTGGTCGAAATCGCCGGACGTTATTGAGCCTCTGCCCCGAACCATTCGACCAGCCAAGGATTGATCAGGCTGTGCATCTGATAGTTCAATCCATGCTCGCCGCCCGCAACGATCCGAACATCCGCCTCTGGCATCAATGCCTCTAATTGCGCGGCGCTTGAGACCAACACCGTTGGATCGGCATCGCCGTAAATCGCCAGCGTCGGCACCCCGGTGGCTGCCAGCCGTTCAAACGTCTCCTGGCGTCCTGTCATCGGCATATGGCGCAAAGTGGAGAGCAAGGCTTGCAGATAGCCGCGATACTCGAACTGTTCGGCGACATCGCCTTTTAAGAGGTTCTCCGGCGCCCGCGCTTGCTCATCATATTGAGGATCACCAAGCAGAATGCCTTTCCCGATCATCCGCCAGATCCAGTCGCCGACCAGCGGCGTTCGCAACAAAACAGCTGTCGCTCCATCCGCGCCCGCCGTGTCGAGCCCCGCAGGGACTAAAAGGACCAAACGCTCGACGCGCTCAGGATGCCGCGCCGTAAATTCTGCGACGATCGGGCCGCCCATAGATAAGCCTGCGAGACCAAAGGGCTGATCAATATCCAAACCATCGAGCAGCTCGGTCAGCGCACGGTCGTAAAAATCAACGTCATAGCGAGTGGAAGGACGGTCCGACCAACCACGCCCAAAATGGTCAAAGCGTAGCGTCCGGAATCCCGCCGCATTCAACGCTTCGACATTTTGCTGATAGATGAAGTTTGGTGTCGAAAAGCCGTGCACCAGAACAATTAGTGGCCCAGATTCTGGCCCCTCCAATCGATAGTGAATTTGGCCATCCGTGAGCGTAATGAACTCTCCAGGCGCCTTTGCGCGCGCCTCATCATTCAGGGGCTTCAGCCGCAAATCTGCGATGAGATAGATCGAGATTAAGACGAATAAAATGAGGCCGATACCCCGGATGAGCCACTTCATTTTGATCTCCTGAACACCCAAATTTTGACCTTTTTTAGGGGCTTTTCGCAGGGGCAAGGCCAGGCCAAATGGCAAAGACCAGAACAAAGCCCATAAGGCATTGTTATTATTGCGTTTATATCCCCGAAAAATACCAGCTTCGGATTTCCCTTTTGGGTGTAAATCCCTTATAAATTCAGGGAATTCGACGAATCACTTGCGAGGGTCATTCCTATGACAGATGCGGCCGATAATAATCAAGAATATGGCGCCGACTCGATCAAGGTCTTGAAGGGCCTTGAAGCCGTCCGAAAACGCCCGGGCATGTATATTGGTGACACCGATGATGGCTCGGGTCTGCACCACATGATTTACGAGGTGGTCGACAATGCGATCGACGAAGCCTTGGCCGGGCACGCCGATGAGGTCACCGTTACGCTCCACCCTGACGGCTCGGCTGAGATCACCGATAATGGCCGCGGCATTCCGGTTGGCCAACATGCCACCGAAGGCCGCTCCGCGGCTGAAGTGATCATGACCGAATTGCACGCGGGCGGTAAGTTTGACAGCAATTCCTACAAAGTTTCTGGCGGCCTGCACGGGGTTGGCGTCTCGGTTGTGAACGCGCTTTCGGTTTGGCTCGATCTGACCATTCACCGTGATGGCTCCGAGCATAAAGTTCGCTTCGTCGATGGCGGGCGCACAGAAGCGCCCTTGCAGGTTGTGGGTAGCAGCCCAACCAAAGAAGATGGTTCGCCTTATACCGGCACCGCAGTGCGCTTCCTGGCCAGCCCAGAGACGTTCACGATGACCGTCTATAATCGCAAGACGTTAGAGCACCGCCTGCGCGAGCTCGCTTTTTTGAACTCAGGCGTTCGGATTGTCTTCAAAGACCTGCGCGAAGCTGATCAGTACGAAACTGTGCTCGAATATGCGGGCGGGGTTGCGGCCTTTGTTCAGCATTTGAACGAAACCAAAAACGCCTTGATCCCTGAAACGATTTTCGTCACCGGCGAAAAAGACGGCATCACGGTTGAAGCGGCGCTTGAATGGACAGACGCCTATCATGAGAATGTGCTCTGCTTCACCAATAATATCCCGCAACGCGATGGCGGCACCCACTTGGCTGGTTTCCGCGGCGCACTGACCCGGATTATCAACAAGTACGCAACTGAAACCGGCGCGGCGAAAAAAGAAAAAGTCGACATTACGGGCGATGATGCGCGCGAGGGTTTGACCTGCGTGCTGTCGGTAAAGGTTCCCGACCCGAAATTTAGTTCGCAAACCAAAGACAAGCTGGTGTCTTCAGAAGTCCGCCCTGTGGTCGAAAGCCTGATTGGCGAAAAACTCTCCGAATGGTTTGAAGAGCATCCCAAAGAAGCCCAGCAAGTGATGATGAAAATTGTCGAAGCGGCAGCGGCTCGCGAAGCGGCCCGTAAGGCGCGAGAGCTGACCCGGCGCAAGACGGCGCTCGATATCACCTCCCTGCCGGGAAAGCTCGCCGATTGTCAGGAAAAAGATCCTGCCAAGTCTGAAATCTTCATCGTGGAGGGTGATTCCGCGGGCGGTTCAGCCAAGCAGGGCCGCGATCGGTCAAACCAAGCTATCCTGCCGCTGCGGGGTAAAATCCTAAACGTTGAGCGCGCGCGTTTCGACAAGATGCTGTCTTCTGATCAAGTCGGCACGCTGATTATGGCACTTGGCGCAGGGATTGGCCGAGACGAGTTCAATATTGAAAAACTGCGCTATCATAAGATCGTCATCATGACGGATGCGGACGTTGATGGCGCCCACATCCGGACGCTGTTGCTGACCTTCTTCTATCGGCAAATGCCGGAAGTGATCGAGAACGGCTATCTCTATATCGCGCAGCCCCCGCTCTATAAGGTTTCACGCGGCAAGTCTGAGCGCTATCTCAAAGACGATGATGAACTGAACGCTTATCTCATCGAAGCCGGGACAGAGGGCGAAGTCCTGATCCTCGCCGATGGCACACAAATCGCGTCTGAAGACTTACGGGAACGTGTTCGTGCAGCCTCCCAATTCAAACAAGCTCTGTGGCGTCTATCATTGCGCGCACCTGGCGATATTGTTGAACAGGCGGCGATGGCGGGTGCGTTAGCACCTGGCGCGTCTGACGAAGAAGCCAAAGCGGCGGCGGCCCGCCTCAACATCATCGCAGAAGAAGGCGAAGACACATGGGACGGCCGGTTTGAAGATGGCAATTTGATCCTGTCACGGGAAGTGCGCAGCGTTGAAGAAAAGGCCGTGCTCGACGCGCAATTGCTCAGCAGCGCCGATGCGGCCCGCTTGAACGGCATCGCGCAGAATATTCGCCCTATCTATGTTGAACCGTCTATTCTCAGAAATGAGAAAGCGGGCGAGGTGGCTGTGACCGGGCCGGTGAGCTTGCTTGAAGCGGTGCTGACATCGGGACGGAAGGGACTGAAAATTCAGCGCTATAAAGGCCTCGGCGAAATGAATGCCGATCAGCTCTGGGAAACCACGCTGGACGCCAATGCAAGAACGCTCCTGCAAGTGGAAGTCGATGATGCGCTGGAAGCGGGCGATATGTTCTCGCGCCTGATGGGCGACGTGGTCGAACCTCGCCGCCAGTTCATTCAAGACAATGCGCTGGAAGCTGAAGTCGACGTTTAAGTCGTCTCTAAAGTTTTGACTTGGCTAACGGTTGGGCGCGAATTGCCTTTGCCGTAAAGCGCGACTTTGAGTTTCGAGATGGCATGAACCAAAGCGTTCGGACCATACTTGATGTCGCCGGTGAACTCGATGTTCGGGAAGCGATCAAAGATCTGTTCATAGGCCACGCGCAATTGCATTTGCGCGACCCTTGAGCCGAGGCATTTATGCACGCCATGACCGAACGCGATATGTTTGTCGACATTATCACGCGTCAGGTCGAAGACATCCGGATTTTCAAACACGTCCGGATCACGATTGCCCGCGCCATACCACATCACCACTTTTTCGTCTTTGGCGATGCGTTGACCGTTGAGCTCGAACTCATCCAGCGCTGTGCGGCGCATGTGTTTGACGGGAGAGACCATCCGCAACGCCTCTTCCGACATGCGCGGGATGAGCGACATATCGTTTAAGACCATCGCCCGCTGTTCAGGCCATTCGGTCATCAGTTTGATCGTGCCCGACAGCGAGTTGCGGGTTGTGTCATTGCCAGCAAAAATGATCAACAGCCACGATCCGTCGAGATATTCTTGTGGCAAGAGTTCATCATTCAGCTTGGAATGGGCGATGACGGTGAGGAGATCTTCGCGCGGATTTTTCCGCCGATCGGCCATTACGCGAGCGCCATAGGCGAACATTTCTTCAACGACTTTTTTGAACCGGAACGGGAATAGAGGTTCGCCGAGGAAGGTCCGCCAGGGATTCGCCATGAATTGCGACGCCATTTCCAGATAATGCATCCAGTAAACGATTTTCTGGCGATCTTCTTCATCGACGCCGAGCATTTCGCAGAGCGTGAAGAGCGGCAACTGATTTGAGAACAGTTTGACGAATTCGACTTCCGGCCCGTTGGCTTCTAAATCGTCGAGCAGGTCTTCAACTTTTTGACTGACCCGCTCACGTAACACTTTCACATAGGCTGGGATGAAGAAATCCTTTTGCTGAATCCGCATCTGCATATGTTGCGGCTCATCCATGCTGATCAGATTGTCCATCGCCGCGCGGACAAGGATTTCAGGCTTCCAATGGTCACGTGGCGGGACGGCGAGATTGATACCGCCGCGCTGTGAGGAAAAGACGTCGGGATTAAGCTCAACGGTTTTGATGTCATCATAACGAGAAACCGACCAAAATCTGTCGCCGCCGCGCCCCATTTGAGACCACATGACCGGCGCCTCTTCTCGCATCTGCCGATACAATTCATAGGGATGTCCCCGCACCCACGAATTCGGGTTCCACAATACGAAATCTGATTCCAGCGACGGATAGACCGCTTCATTTGCCGGGTCGACTTGGCCGCCATCGGTTAAAATATCGTCGCTGACCAATTGCATCTTGAGCTCCTCATCTGCGATCGCAGTGTTTCGTCTTTAAGATAGAATAGGAATCGAAACCGGTTTGTCGATCCATCACCTAAGGTCCGGTTGTAAACAGCCCGTCCCGCGATTGATGGACACGCCAGAACATCAAACCCAAAAGCGAACTATGGTCACATAAATTTTATTTCGCGGGCGATGCTGGTTTTACTCCAGAAGCAACATGTTTATGCACTTGAACTGCTAGAAATAGCGGTTTTTTGACTTGTCCAAAATCGTTTTTTGCTGGCATATGTGCGGCATGGGGATAGTAAGTAGCCATAATCAGGATCACGCTGTCTGGACAGGCCGATATTGGCTGAAAGACCGGAACCGAGAAGGCGTGCCTTTCTCGATCTGGATACGCGTCATTGATGGCAAACTGACCGGTACATCGCTTGAACCGAATGTATGGGCTTTGATCGACAATGAAGAGCTCGACGCGACCTTGAGTGGGCATGTCGCGGATGAAGAAATTGCCTTCCTGAAAACCTATACCGCTTTCGAGCATGAGCCCGTCTATTTTGAGGGCGAACTTTCGGACGATGGACGGCGAGTCGTCGGAAAATGGTATTTCGGTTGGCCGCATGAATGGTCCGGTCCGTTTGAAATGACATGCAGCGCCGCAGACGCGACCGTCTCAAAATACCTCGCATCCAAAAACAAACCCGCATAGCCGCCTTCAATATCCACAATCGATGCTGGTCATTCCGCGCGAGACATTCTACAGCGCGGCGATGTCATCTTGGTCTTCTCTCGCGCCGATATTGATTGCGGTCTTTGCCATCGCGATGGGGTCAAGCATTGATGCAATGGTCAAAGCCATTGCCCCGAATGCGGGCCTGCACCATTTATTGGCGTGGCGGTTTCTGTTTGGCGGCATCATCGCTCTTTCGGTATTCCGCATCCAAAAGCGCCCAACACCGAGCTGGTCGTCCATTCGATTTCATACGATGCGCGGCTTGGTGCAGCTCGCCTGCGCCTATACATTCTTCTTTGCGCTGATCCACCTGCCGCTGGCCGTCGCAACGATTATTGGCTTCACTGCTGCACTGATGGTGCCTTTCGTTGCGCGCGCGCTGCTCGGCGAGCGGGTGACACGATTGGCGCTCGTCGCCACCCTGATTGGGTTTACAGGCGCAGTCCTCGCCGTGATGGGGCGCCCCCAAAGCGGGGAAGCGAGTGAGCTTTGGCTGCTAGGCGCGATCAGCTGTTTCCTGGCTGCGTTTTTGTATGCTTTTGGTCTCGTGCTGCTGCGCATGCGCGCCACGCATGAAGATGCCACGACGATTGCGATGTTTACCAATGTCGTGCCCGCCATTGCATTGCTCCCCATCACGTTCGGCCTGTTGGGCCCACCAGACTGGAGCGACATTCCGCTGTTTCTGATGTTCGGTGTGTTGGGTTTTGCAACCTGGTATTTGATGACGCTTGCTTATGCGCGGGCGCCTGCGCAGAGACTGGCACCACTCGAATATTCCGCCCTGATCTGGAGCGGCTTGTTTGGGTCTGTGTTCTTTCAGGAATATCCAGGATGGCAAACCTGGCTGGGGGCTGTTGTGATTATCGCTGCATGTTTGATCGTCGCTTTTGAAGATCGGTTTGCCACTCGCAAAGAGACTGGCCAACCGGTCAGCGATCTACCTGAATAGTTGCTAAGCGTCGCTAAGCTCGCGATAGCGTTCAAGCATACCATCGAGTGCTTCTGTGCCGCCCTCCCCCATATACGGGACCACGAGCAGCATAAATTGCAGCACCGTGTCATGGATCAGAGCCGGACCATCGCGCTCGCTACCTTCGATCAAATCATGACTTAGCCAAAAGGTGAGCGTGGACAACATTTGCTGCACCAAAGGCGCACGCAAGCGCCGGTCGAGGTCGACGAGATTACGTTTTTCAAGCTGGCCGATCACATTCTCAATCGCCTGGCGCTTCATGGCCAAGATCTTGCGGAACCGACTGGCAAGCCCGGGATAACGCTCCATCATGTCGCCGACATTGCGATAGAAGAAGCGGAAATCATAAATCTCTTCGAGCACGATATAGATGAAGACCCAATTGTCTTCGATCGAGGTCACCGCGCCATGCGAGCCGCCAAGGATGATTTGCATCTCTTCTTCAAAGCGATCGAACAACGCCTCAATAATCGGCTCTTTGCCCTTAAAGTGATAGTACAGATTGCCTGGCGACATATCGAGCGCGTTGGCGATATCAACAGCCGTCTGTTTGGCCTCCCCTTCAGAATTGAAGAGGTCCAAGCTCACATCAAGAATACGATCACGTGTCTTCATCTTTTGCAGTTCGCGTCATGGCTGAATTGGCTGTTTCGCCAGTACATTTGACAGTAAAAGGTCAATATGAAACGAATTTGATCGGCCAAGGTTATTCTAATTTAGACTCTTAACCATAAGAGCAAGCCTTGTGCCGGACGAGGGATCCCTCGTTCTGGGAGGTAATCGGAGGCATTTATGAGCAAGACCGCAGACTATATTGGTGAAGCCGCGGCGGATTCCACCACAGCGCTCAACCCTTTATTGGGCGGAATTAACCGCCAGGAACTTTTGGGATCGGTCGCCATGATGTTGCGACGGACCAGCACCTCGCCGATGGCCAATGCTAAGTTCGCGGGCAAGATGGCCAAGGAAAGCTATGACATTGCCATGGGCAAGTCAGATCGCGCGCCGGATCGCAAAGACAAACGATTTAAAGATCCGGCTTGGGCCAATAATCCCTTCTATAAGCGCGGCATGCAAACTTATCTCGCGATGCAAGAACATCTCGAGGATTGGGTCGGTGACCTGAAGCTTGGTGAAATGGAACATGCGCGGGCCTCCTTCGTGATGAACATGATCACCGATGCGATCGCGCCAACCAACGCTTTTGCAACCAATCCCGCGGCGAAGAAGCGGGCGATCGATAGTGGCGGCTTGTCGCTGGTGAAAGGCCTTCAAAACGCTTATGAAGACCTGACCAAGAATGGCGGCATGCCAAGCCGGGTCGACAAGAAGCCATTTGTCGTGGGCGAGAATGTTGCCATCACGCCGGGCAAAGTGGTCTGGAAGAATGAGATGATGGAACTCATTCAATACACGCCGACCACTGAAGAAGTGCGCGAAATTCCATTCCTCAACATCCCGCCACAAATCAATAAATTCTATGCCAGTGACTTGGATCCGATCACGTCTATTGTGCAATTCCTGCTGAAAGAAGGCTTCCAAACCTTCATCATCTCCTGGCGCAACCCGACCAAAGAGCATCGCGACTGGGGCATGTCTGAATACGTGGACAGCTTGATCCAATGTACCGAGGTGATCAAGCAAATCACGGACTCCGACAAGATCAACGTTTCTGGCGCTTGTTCTGGCGGGATCACCACAGCAACCTTTGCAAGCCTGCTGGCGGCCGCCGGTGATGATCGGATCAACTCGCTTACTTTCCAAGTTTGCGTCCTTGACCCAGACCAAAACGATAGTGAGCTTGGCCAAATGGCGTCTGAGCGCAGCCTCGAAATTGCGCGCCGCTATTCACGCCAAAAAGGCATCCTGAAAGGCGATGACCTGGCCCGGATGTTTGCCTGGATGCGCCCGAATGACTTGGTTTGGAACTATGTCGTCAACAATTATCTGATGGGCGAAGATCCGCCGCCATATAATGTCCTGTTCTGGAACGATGACACGACGAACCTGCCTGCACAGCTGCATTCTGACTATCTCGACTTTGGTTTGCAAAAACCATTCACCAATCCGGGAACGGTCGAAGTTGCAGGCCATATGGCCGATCTCACCAAAGTTGATGTCGATGCGTTTATCGTCGCCGGCGTCACCGACCATATCACCCCTTGGAAAGCCGCTTACCGCACGCTCCACCTGCTGGGCTCCAAGAACAGAGAGTTCATTCTCTCAAATTCCGGGCATATCCAATCCCTTCTCAACCCTCCCGTTAATCCAAAGGCAAAATACTTTCGTAATACGAGTATTGAAGCGACAGCTGATGAATGGGCTGCGGGAGCTGAAGAAGTTGCTGGCTCTTGGTGGACTCGTTGGGCAGAGTGGCTCCACGAACGCGGTGGCGACATGAAGCCAGCGCCAAAAGAAGGCGGATCAGAGCAATTCCCACCGCTCTATGACTCGCCGGGGAAATATGTGTTCGACTAAAGGCGACAAGACCTTCACGCGGCACTGACAGGAAAAGGAGGCCCGAATGGCCACCAGGAAATCTGCCGGCAAAGCGTCCGCTCGCCTGCCTGAAATAAGCATGGAAACCATCGGGGCGCACACCGTGCGCGTTGGATATTGGAAAGCCGAGCGGCGGTCGACCAAGCGGCCTCTGCTTTTCTTCAATGGCATCGGTGCGAATATGGAGCTCGCATTCGGGCTCGGCGACTGGATCCGTGACCGCGAAATTATCACATTCGACATGCCAGGCGTTGGCGAAAGCCCACCCGCGCGCTTCCCCTATCGCCCTTGGATGATGGCGCGGCTCGCCCGCAAGCTCTGTGACCAGTTCGGGATGGAAGATGTCGACGTGATGGGCGTCTCTTGGGGCGGCGCTATGGCGCAACAATTCGCTTTCCAGTATCGCAACACAGTCGGCAAACTGATCCTTTGTGCGACGACTGCGGGCATGACCATGGTGCCGGGCAAGATTAGCGCAATTTCCAAAATGGCTGATGCGCGGCGGTACACCGACCCAGATTATATGCGCGAGAATTTCCAAAAACTGTATGGCGAAGCCGCCGACGAAGGTGCGGGTCAGCATATTGAAAACCTGCGACCGCCGGCGCCGATGGGCTATGTCTATCAGCTGACCGCCTTCCTCGGCTGGTCGTCTCTGCCATTCATTCGCTTCCTGCGCATGCCGACTTTGGTGATGGCCGGGGATCGCGATGCAATCGTTCCGATGGCGAATGCGCACATCCTGAACTTCGCATTGCCAAATTCACGGCTGCACGTAGTGGAAGATGGTGGTCACTTGTTCTTGGTCACTCAGGCCGAAGAAACAGTGGGCGAGATTACCAGTTTCTTGGATGAGCCGATGGAAGCGATGCAGCCAAAATCGGTTTGGGAACAGGGCTACTCCGCCGCCTGAAAGCGCTATATCGCTTACGAACGCCACCCCGGATAGGTCATCCGCATTCTGTGTCGGATCCAATGACGATTGGGGCGGATGACCCCATTTCCTTCTGTTTCGCGCCTTTAAAAGTAGCGCAACAAAGGAGATCGGACCATGCTTGGCGGTAAACCCACAGACGAAATGACCCGGAACGCGTTTCAGCCCTATCTGAAACCGGGTGAGACCCTGCAACACACGGCCTATGGCATCAAACAGCCCAACATCCTCTTGATTGCCGGATTGATGCTACTTGCAATTCTGCCCGGTGTAATCGCGGTTTACGCGCTCATGAAACATTATCGCGTGGGCCTCACCGACAAGCGCCTGATTATTCTCCAAACCAAAGATATGAAAAGCTTACAGGTCAAAGAAATGCGAGACTTTGATCTCGGCGATCTCAAGCGTATGGATGTGAAAACCTCGATCGGACCAATTTTCACTAATCTGAGGATCGCCGACGCTGAGAAGCCCTTTTTTGCAAAATTCCATCGCGCTTATTCGAAGAGCAATCGCAGCGAATCCAAGGGCATTGTTGACGGGATATCAGGGGCGCGCGCGTTTACATAGGCGCCCCGGCGCTAGGCGTTTTGATGCTTCAGCGCGACATCTTCACGACATTGCCAGAGGTTCCGGTTTTCGCGTTTTGAACCAGCTCCATGCTGCGCAAATACGGGATTAGCGCGGCGCGGTCCTGCGGCCGGCTAAAGTGATAACCTTGCAACTCATCGCAGCCTTGCTCGCGCAAGAAGCGGGCTTGGGCTTCGCTTTCTACGCCTTCCGCGGTGACGGTCAGGTTGAGGGCATGCGCCATCGATATCGTTGCGCGGGCAATTGCCCTGCTCTGTTCGCTCGTCTCTAGCCCGCGCACAAAAGCCTGATCGAGCTTGAGTTTATCGAACGGAAAACGCTGCAAATAAGCCAATGAAGAAAAGCCCGTGCCGAAATCATCCATCGCCACGCGAAGCCCAAGCCGCTTCAGCTTACGCAAACGCTCCAGAATGAACGCATTGTCCGACAGAAACACGCTCTCAGTGATCTCAAGCTCAATTCGGCTTGGATCAATCCGCGTCTCATCTAGCTTTCGCGTGATCAGTGAAATCAGTCGGCTCGAATGCAGCTGCAAGGGCGAAACATTGATGCCCACTTTCGTATTGGCTGGCATTTCTAGCGCCGCATCAATCGCATTTTCGACAACACGATCGCCAAGCGCGATGATGATGCCATTATTCTCTGCAATCGGAATAAACTCTGATGGCGACACGGTACCGCGCACTGGATGATACCAGCGCGACAGCGATTCAACTCCAACAATCGCGCCTGATTGAGCGTCAACGATTGGCTGGAACTGCAGATCTAGCTTGTTCTCATCAATCGCGCTGACAAGATCTTGCGCTAGCTCTCGCTGACCTTGTAGCCGCGTCTTGAACGCTTCAGAATATGCTTTCCAGCACCCGCCGCCACTCGATTTCGCTGCCAATAAGGCGAGATCGGCCTCATGCATCAGGACATCGACATCATTTGCTTCAAAATCGATGGTGCGCACGCCAATGCTCGCGGCGCATTGCACATCAGTGTTGGCGTAATGGAAAGGTTGCTGCATCGCCTCTGTGAGCTCTTCGACAAACTTGGTCAAACGATTGCCAGTCTTGCTACGAGAGACGAGTAAGGCAAAATCATCGCAACCAAATCGGCAGAGCAAGTCCATTGGTTCGCTCAACATTTCCAGGCGTTTGGCGACCAATTTCAAGATTTCGTCGCCGCCCGTTTGTCCGAACGTGTCATTCGTCCATTTGAAATTATCGAGATCAATCCAGACTAGGGCGGCTTCAGCGGAATGCCGGATCGAACTCGTCAAATGCGCTTTTAGCGCCTCTTTGAACGAGTTGCGGTTGAGCAAGCCCGTCAGTGGATCGTATTCATTCAGGAAGGCCGCTCGGTTTTCACTCAAGCGTAATTGGGAAATGTCGGTCGCAGAGCCGCGATACCCTGCATATTGTCCATCCTCAAAGATCGGACGCGCCGAAACTTTCCAGAAGCGTGTGTCCACCTCAATCCGGTCGTCAAGCTCCAACTCAAGCGCCACAATTTCGGAGCCACGGGCAATTCTGGCTCGCAACAGTTCGCGCTCGGGCGATGGCGTGAACAAAGACAACCAATCTTTTCCGTTCAAAAGCTCCCGCAATTGCTCGCCGAGCATCTCATCATTGCTGATATCGGTTAACTCGCCTTCAGTATTGATCGACCAAAAAAATGTGTTCGTGGCAAACCCAACATCGCGCAAAACACTATTGATTTCACGCGTGCGCTCAGCCGCCGTTTCAATTTGAGTCAGCTGTTTATCGTAACGCGAGTAATACCAGCGCGTGCAGATTGCTAGGCCGCTAAAATAGGTCAGGATCACCAGCGACACGATCGAAGAGGCTAGTTCAGGCTGCATCAGTGTATTGGCGAGAAACCCGCCCACTGTCGCGGCGAGAATGATCCGTCCAAGTTGCGGCATGTATTGAAGCAGAACTGCCGCCGAGAGCGTTGTGCCGGACAAGATCGCCCCAAATACGAGATACCCTTCAGGCGGATTGATGAGAGCGATTCCACCGGGAACGACACCCCAAGCGACACATAGCGCTACGAACGGAAAGCTCCGTGTTAGAGCGGCAAGATTCCCATGCCCTTCAAAAACCTCGGACCGCTCCCGCGAGCTTAAAAGAAACAGCGCGCCACAAAGCAGGATATGAGCCGACAACCAAAAATCGAACAACACATTCTCAGTGATGTGGTTCATGAACAGGACCACCGCCATGACCAAGCTCGCCATGAACAGAACCGGCGACACCAAAGACACGAGCGCGATTTCCCGCGCTGCCCTAATGTCTTTCTTTCCGGACGATAGATTCACATATCTTAGTGAAGGTTTCTGTACCGTTCGCATATGCCAATCACCCACTCAACGCATATCGGGCAGATTAACGGATATTCGAAACAGAAGCGTTGAAAGCCGCGGCGGGATTGAACCGTCTTTGTTTACATCTCAGAAACGAAAACGCCCCGCACATGAGGCGAGGCGTTTGCGGAATTGGGTATCAGGCGCGCTAGACGTCGAGCAATAACCGCTCTGGATCTTCAAGCGCTTCTTTAACGCGGACCAAGAAAGTCACCGCCTCTTTGCCATCAACGATACGGTGGTCGTAAGACAGAGCAAGATACATCATCGGCCGGATCACAACCTGTCCATCAACAACGACCGGGCGCTGTTCAATCCGGTGCATGCCAAGCACGCCAGATTGCGGCGGGTTCAAAATTGGAGTCGACATCAGCGAGCCGTAGACGCCGCCATTGGTGATCGTAAACGTACCGCCTTGCATGTCAGCAATCGACAGCGTGCCATCGCGAGCTTTCTTCGCAACATTGCCAAGCTCGGCTTCGATCCCGGCCAATGAAAGCTCATCGCAATCCCGCAGAACCGGAACCACGAGACCGCGCTCGGTGCCAACCGCCATACCGATATCATAGTGGTTCTTGTAGATAATGTCGGTGCCATCAATCTCGGCGTTCACAGCAGGGATTTCTTTCAACGCAGAGACGACCGCTTTCGTGAAGAAGCCCATAAAGCCGAGCTTGACGCCGTGCTTTTCGAAGAAGGCGTCTTTATAGGCTTTTCGCAGTCCCATCACCGCGCTCATGTCCACATCGTTGAATGTGGTCAGCATCGCAGCTGTATCTTGAGCCTCTTTCAAACGGCGGGCGATCGTCTGACGAAGTCGGGTCATCCGGACACGCTCTTCCCGCGGACCAATGTCGCGCGGGGGTTTCGCTTCTGCTGGCGCAGATGCCGCCTTCGGCGTGTTTACATAAGCAAGTGCATCGGCCTTTGTGGCGCGGCCATCGCGGCCGGTTCCAGGAATATCTGCCGGATTAACGCCTGCTTCCGCGGAGATCCGGCGAACAGACGGCGCGACAGGGCGATCGCCGGTTGCAGCAGGGGCAGCGGGGGCCGCTGGCGCAGGCGCCGCAGCAGCAGGCGCGGCAGCACTTGCACTGGCGCCAGCTGAAATGCGGGCAATCACAGTACCTGGCGTTACGCCATCACCTTCAGCAACCAGCCATTCGGCGATCACACCATCGGCGCTCGCTGGCACTTCAAGGGCAACTTTGTCGGTCTCGATCTCGGCGATGGTTTCGTCTTTCGAAACGGCCTCGCCAACTTGTTTGAGGAAGCTTGCAATTGTGCCTTCAGCAACGCTCTCGCCCATGCTGGGCACTGTGACATCAACGCTCGCACCGCCCGAGCTTGCCGCCGGCGCGGCAGCGGGCTCTGGGGCAGCGGCTGGCGCTGCCGCTGGGGCTGAAGCCGCCGCACCATTGGCGCCACCAAGGCGTCCTAGGAGCGCGCCAATCTCAACCGTATCACCTTCGCTGGCAACAATTTCGCTCAAGGTCCCGGCGGATTCAGCGGACACTTCTACCGCCACTTTGTCGGTTTCCAGTTCGACAAGGACATCATCCTTCGCGACCGCGTCTCCGGCAGATTTCAGCCATTTTCCAACCGTCGCTTCGGTAACGCTTTCGCCCAATGTTGGGACTACGATATCGGTCATATTTGGTCTCTGTCTTCGTCTTGTTCTTGTTTGGGTTAAGTGACCAGACTGTCTTCTACAGGCTTGTCGCCGAGGGCGGCTGAGATGAAAGCATCTTTCTCTCGATTGTGGGTTGAAAGCAAGCCCGTCGCCGTTGCGGCAGCGGGTGGGCGCCCTGTATATTTAGGACGTGGATGCTGACTTCCAATATGGTTCGCAGCCCATTCCAGCTCGTCACGAATAAATGTCCAGCCGCCCATATTCCGCGGCTCTTCCTGGCACCAAACCAGTTCCGCCTGAGGGAAGCGTTTTAATTCGTCCATAAGAGCTTTACGCGGAACCGGGTAGAATTGTTCCACGCGCAGCAAATAAATATCGTCGGCACCGCTTTCTTCGCGGGCTTCGAACAAGTCATAATAGACTTTACCAGAGCAGGCGACGACGCGACGGATCTTCTCATCATCGACGAGTTTCACCTTGCCTTGACGGCCTGGCGTCTCCGCATCATCCCACAGTACGCGGTGGAAAGACGACTTGGTGTTCATGTCATCAAAGCTGCTGGTCGCGAGTTTATGGCGGAGCAGGGATTTTGGCGTCATGATCACCAGCGGTTTACGGAAATCGCGATGGATTTGCCGGCGCAGCGCATGGAAATAGTTCGCAGGCGTGGTTAGATTACAGATTTGCCAATTGTCTTCGGCGCACATTTGCAAGAACCGCTCAAGCCGCGCTGAAGAGTGCTCAGGCCCTTGGCCCTCATAGCCATGTGGTAACAGCATGGTCAGACCCGACATACGTAGCCATTTCCGCTCTGCAGACGAGATAAACTGATCAAAGAAGACCTGGGCGCCGTTGGAGAAGTCGCCAAACTGCGCTTCCCACATGACCAGGGCGTTCGGATTGGCGAGCGAGTAGCCATATTCATAGCCAAGCACTGCTTCCTCTGAGAGCAGGGAATCGATCACTTCATATTCGGCTTGGCCGTCGCGCAAATGGTTGAGCGCGGTGTAGCGTTCACCGGTATTTTGGTCGACCATATGGCTGTGGCGTTGCGAGAAGGTCCCGCGGCCACAATCCTGGCCTGACAGGCGGACATGAAAGCCGTCATCTAGCAAAGTTGCAAAGGCCAAATGTTCGGCCGTCGCCCAGTCTAGGCCTTTTCCGGCTGCGATCGCATCGGCGCGGCCTTTGACGACCCGGCCAAGCGTGCGGTGAATATTGATGCCATCCGGCACCGTGGTGATTTTTTCACCGAGCTCTTTAAGCTTTGCTTTGGATACGCCGGTTTTGCCGCGGCGGTCATCATCTTCGGGCAGACCAAGCCCTTCCCATTCGCCTTCAAGCCAATCGGCTTTGCTGGTTTTGACCGTTTTGCCCTCTTCAAACGCTTTGTCCAAAAAGGCTTCGAACGCTTTGACTTCAGCATCGACAGCTTCGGCCGTCAGCAGGCCCTCGGAAACGAGGCGTTCACCGTAAAGCTCACGGGTTGATTTATGCGATTTGATGGTCGTGTACATGACCGGCTGGGTGAACATGGGCTCGTCGCCCTCATTGTGTCCAAATCGGCGATAACAGAACATGTCGATGACAACGTCCTTGCCAAATTTCTGTCGATACTCCGTTGCAACTTTCGCTGCATACACAACTGCTTCTGGATCATCGCCGTTCACGTGGAAAATTGGCGCCTGCACCATAAGTGCGACATCAGACGGGTAAGGTGACGAGCGTGAATACATCGGGCTCGTCGTGAAGCCGATCTGATTGTTGATGATAAAATGGATCGTGCCGCCGGTGCGGTAGCCTTGCAGGCCAGATAGCGCAAAACACTCCGCCACAACGCCCTGCCCCGCAAAGGCCGCGTCGCCATGCAGCAGTAGCGGTAGCTTTTTAGACCGGTCGAGGTCTCCGCTATCCTCATATTGCATGAATTGCTTGGCCCGGGTCCGTCCCAGAACAACCGGATCGACGGCCTCAAGGTGGGAGGGGTTCGCGTTCATGGTCAGGTGCACTTGATTGCCATCAAACACCCGATCAGAGGACGCGCCGAGATGGTATTTTACATCGCCTGAGCCAAACTCGCCCGCGCCTTGGGTCGAACCGCCCATAAATTCATGGAAGATTTTCTCGTAATCTTTGCCCATAACGGCAGCGAGCATGTTGAGGCGCCCGCGGTGGGGCATGCCGACGACGATCTCGTCCACGCCGAGCGCGCCGCCGCGCTTGATAATTTGCTCAAGCGCCGGGACGGCTGCCTCACCGCCATCAAGACCAAACCGTTTAGTGCCCGGGTAGCGCTTGTGGAGGAAGCGTTCGAATGTCTCAGCTTCAATCAGTTTGGACAGGATCGCTTTCTTGCCTTCCGGCGTAAACGCGACGCCCTTGTCGGGCCCTTCAATCCGTTCCTGAAGCCAGCCTTTTTCTTCCGGGTCAGAAATGTGCTGGAACTCGATGCCCATAGTGGAGCAATACGTCCGCCGCACAATGTCCAGGATCTGGCGTACGGTCGCGTGTTCTAGACCCAAGACCCCATCGATAAAGATATCGCGATCAAGGTCTGCGTCTTCAAAACCATAGCTCTTTGGGTCGAGCTCGGGCTGATAGTCCGGCTTTTCGAGGCCCAGCGGATCGAGCACCGCCTGCAAGTGACCACGCATCCGATAGGCACGGATCATCATCAAGGCCCGCACAGAGTCTTTCACTGCTTGGGCGATATCGGTTTCTGAGGCCGCAGGCGCAGAGGATTTTATTTTTTTCTCGAGCTTGGGCTCAAGCAATGTCCAATTGCCGTCAAAGGCTGCGGTTTCTTCCGGCGATGCAGGTTTTGGCCACTGCGTGCGTTTCCAGCTCGCGCCGTCGGCATTGCGGGCTGCGTCTGCGCTGCCATCGCCGACCTCTTCAAAAAAGGCGCGCCAGCTTTCAGGAACCGAATTTGGGTTCGCGGCATATTGGGCCTGCATCTGTTCGATCCAGACCGCGCTTCCCCCATACAAAAACAAAGTATCTAGCATCGCAGCGTTTTGCGCGCTGCGACCGCCATCGACCGGGGATCCGTCGTCTGCCATGTAATACCGTCCTCATTCTGGACGGCCCGGCGGGGTCAAAAATGGCCTCGTCTGGCCGCCCTTTGCCTTGTTATATAGTGCGGCGTGTTAACCTTTTAATACCTCGACCATCGTCGTGCCCAAACGGGCAGGACTTGGAGATACTTTGATTCCGGCCGCTTCCATAGCTGCGATTTTGGACTCAGCGTCGCCTTTTCCGCCCGAAACAATCGCACCAGCGTGTCCCATGGTTCGGCCTTTTGGCGCTGTCCGGCCCGCGATGAAGCCCACCATCGGCTTCTTGCGGCCTTTCTTGGCCTCATCGATCAGGAATTGCGCGGCTTCTTCTTCTGCGGAACCGCCAATTTCACCAATCATGACGATGCTTTCTGTCTCGTCATCTGCAAGGAACATTTCTAGCACGTCGATAAACTCGGTGCCTTTGACCGGGTCGCCGCCAATCCCGACAGCAGAGGTCTGACCAAGGCCTTCAACAGAGGTCTGGTAAACCGCTTCATAGGTCAGCGTACCTGAGCGTGAGACAACGCCGACTGAGCCTTTCTTGAAGATCTTGCCGGGCATAATGCCGATCTTACAGGCTTCTGGGGTCAACAGACCCGGGCAGTTTGGTCCGATCAGGCGAGAATTCGACTTTTCAAGCTTGGCTTTGACGCCGACCATGTCGAGCACTGGAACACCTTCCGTGATACAAACGATCAGCGGGATCTCAGCATCAATCGCTTCTTCGATCGCAGCAGCCGCGCCGGCTGGCGGCACATAGATCACAGTTGCGTCAGCGCCGGTGGCGTCTTTTGCATCGGCGGCGTTCGCATAGATCGGCAATGAGGCGCCATTGTCAGCGGTCCAAGTCTCGCCCGCTTTGCGCGGATGCGTGCCAGCCACCATTTGCGTGCCGAAATAGTCGAGCGCTTGGTTGGTGTGGAAAGAGCCGGTTTTACCTGTAAGGCCCTGAACGATAACTTTTGTGTTTGAATCGATAAGAATGGACATGGATCTTACGCGCCTTTCACGGCTGCAACAATTTTCTGGGCGGCATCGTCGAGATCGTCAGCTGGGATGATGTTCATGCCAGACTTGGCCAGGATCTCTTTGCCTTTCTCAACATTCGTGCCCTCTAGGCGAACCACGAGCGGGACAGCGAGAGATGTCTCTTTCACGGCCTGGATCACGCCTTCGGCGATGACGTCACATTTCATGATGCCGCCAAAGATATTGACCAGAATGCCCTTAACCGCTGGGTCTTTCATAATGATCTTGAATGCCGCGGCGACTTTCTCAGCATTCGCGCCGCCGCCGACATCACAGAAGTTGGCCGGCTCTTCGCCGTACAATTTGATGATGTCCATCGTCGCCATCGCCAGTCCGGCACCGTTGACCATACAGCCAATTGTGCCATCGAGCGCGATATAAGCGAGATCCCATTCAGACGCTTCGATTTCTTTTTCGTCTTCTTCGGTGGTGTCGCGGAGTTCCATAATGTCTGGGTGGCGGAACAGCGCGTTGCCGTCGAAGCTGACTTTCGCGTCGAGCACGCGAAGGTTGCCATTCTCCATGACAATCAATGGATTGATCTCAAGCATCGACATGTCTTTGTCGGTGAAGGCTTTATAAAGGATCGGGAACAACTTCATGCCGTCTTCGCGCGCGGCGCCATCCAGAGCAAGCGCATCGCAAAGCTGCGCCGCAGCGGCCTCGGTAACGCCTGTCGCAGGATCAATCGGCAGCGTCAGGATTTTTTCCGGCGTGTCGTGCGCGACCGCCTCAATGTCCATGCCGCCTTCGGTTGAGGCGACGAATGCAGGACGACCGGTTTCGCGATCAACCAGCAAAGAAAGATAAAGCTCAGACGCGATGTCTGCGCCGTCTTCAACATAAAGGCGATTAACCTGCTTGCCTTCAGCGCTGGTTTGCGCCGTCACCAAGTGATTGCCGAGCATCGCTTTGGCGTGCTCCATCACTTCTTCTTTAGAGAAAGCCAGACGCACGCCGCCTTTTTCGCCAGCAGCAGCTTCAATGAATTTCCCTTTACCGCGTCCACCCGCGTGGATTTGGCTTTTCACAACCCAAAGCGGTCCCGGCAAAGTGTCGATGGCGGTTTGCACATCGTCGAGGGTGAGAATCGGGACGCCTTCAGCCACCGGCGCGCCGAATTCTTTCAGGACGGCCTTGGCTTGGTATTCGTGAATATTCATGAGGGTTTCAGCCTTTTGCAGCAGACAGGGACACGCAATTGCATCCCCAAAAGTCGCGCGCCTTATAGCATCGCCATTTGCTGTGACAACCGCTTACAACTGGAAATCGCGAGCCTGGGTATGCTCAAGAAACCCAGGCCACCCCGCTTACTCGCATAGCGAGTGTTAGATGCTTAGTTTACACCAATATCTGCAAAACTGATGGCATTCTCTCGAACGGTTGCGCCAGAATTGTCTTTGACCTTGAGCGTTAGCGCTTTCGACTCCCAGTCGATCTCGACTGTGCCATAGTTTTCTGGCGCATATCCGGCGCCCACTTGCCTCGCATCCATCTCGCTCGACTCGGACGCAAACGCGACGTTCAAAGAAGACGCGGTCAACTCATTGGCTTGATAAGGAAGGATCCCATCCTCTTCGTAGATGAAGGCAGTATGGCGATCGCCGGATAAGAACACCACGCCAGCCGCTTCGGTCTTTTTGACCAGATCAAACAACCGCTGACGCTCCTCTGGCATGGTCGACCACGCCTCCCAGCCATGCACCGTGGGCATGACTTGGATCGACGTCGCGATCAGTCGAATATCGGCAGGTTGCTGAAGCTGGTTTTCGAGCCACGTCCATTGCGCCGCGCCAAGCATATCCTGCATGCTGCCATCTGGCGCCGGAAGGTAGCGCTCTTTGCCTTTCGCGCCCCACTCATCCGTCGGCGTCAGCGCTGAACGGAAAAAACGTGTATCGAGCATGATCACTTGGGTGCGCTGGCCTTCTGGACCGAACGAGCGCGCATAATAAGTGCCGGGCCATTGCCCAACATCTTCGTCTTCGAGCCCCCAAAACACTTCATGGACCCGCTCTGCCATGCGGCGGAAAGGAAACTCACTGCCCGCGTCGTTGGCGCCATAATCATGGTCATCCCAAGACACCATCATCGGAACGCTTTGCCGAACCTTCTGGAAGTCTTCCCGCGCCGCAAGATCGGCAAATGATTCTTTTAATTCATCGAGATCAGGCTGATTGGCGACATAAGCCCGGCCATCGCGATCACCATAGACATTGTCGCCGACCATCAGGAATAGATCCGCCTCTTCGGCAGGGAGGCTCATCATCGCAGCGGACGGCCCTTTTTCTTCATCCAAACAAGAGGCGAGCAAGATTTTGGAGATCACCGCATCATCCGCTGGCAGCGACATCCCGGCGGGCGCTTTGGGCAAGGCGCTGTCTGGGATCGTATCGTAATACAGGTCGAGCGCATCTTCTGCAGTGTCTGGGTCTGGGGTAAACAGGCTGATGCCGCCGGTTGGTGTTGTACACGCTGTGATCGCGAGCAGAGCCGCCCCTGCCAAAAACACTCGCTTCATTGCCCATCTCCTGTCCAGAATCAGTCTTGTTTTCTTATGCAGCAAACGCGACAGGATTGTAACAGGCGGACCGGCGATTAAGTGCCGACAAATAGGCTCCACATCAAACGCCCAGGCAGGAAGGTGAACAGTCCCGCAATCGCCATCGCCCCGACATACATGCCGGTCATGGTGTGGCGATGCTTTTGCACATCGCGCTTTCGGATCGCTGCGACCCCAAAAGGGAGCCCTATTAAAGTCCAAGCCGAAAGCGCGTGGATCGGGCTATCGGCATTCTCAAAAATGCCGGTGATGAAAAAGGACGACACCGCCGTCACCACCATAGCGGCAATCCAAGACCAACCCAAGGTCTTGTGGAACCCAAATCCTTTGGGCGCCAAGAGTAAAACGAGCCCGATGGAAAACGCGCTCAATGCCCCAGCGACGTGGATTTGAATCTGCAAGGGCGCCTCAAGCAGCGGCGTGAAATCGATGCGCAGATGCGGTTCAGCCTCCGGATAGGCCGCGAGAATGAAATAGCTCACGACCAGATAGATCACGAATGCTCCGCCCAGTTGCCAGCCCCATCCTGGAATGGAGCTGACAAGGGCGCGAGGAGAGAGTGTCGGAGGAAACGCTGTTTTTATAGTCATTTTCTCTCTCCTCACGCCCAAGTGCCATGGAAGCCGAGCGGCCAGGCATAGTCGGCCTGCCAGATACAGACGGGTCCATTACTGACATTCGCCGCATCAAACACACAGATCTCGCGCGTGCCGGCCTTGATGTTCAGGACCGGACCGACCAGCCAAGCATCGAGGTCGGAGTGTCCGCCCTGTTTCGGGACGAACAGAAACTCTTCGACCATGCGGTTGTTACCGAACTCAAAGGACTGGGTCTCGCCACTCGTCCAATTGTGGACTGTCAGGGCCGTCGCCCCTGGACGGTTCGCCGACGCGCCGCCCGCTAAGGCGACCAAGTTGCGATGCTTGCCGCGATAGCGCGGGTCGACTTGCGGAAACTCGCCGACAATTCCGGTCTCAATGAGCTTCGCATCGCCTTGCGGCGGGATCTCAACCAGGGTGAGGATCCCTTCTTCAGCGAAGTATTCTGCACTCCACTCACCTCGAATCTCTGCGGTGCCGCCACCAACGCCGAGCACTGGTTCTTTGTAGAAGGCAGCATCAAATTTGATCGTGCCGTCGCTCTCCTCCCAAGCCGATCCGGTATGGTAGAACATACGCGGAGACGCCTGGACCCAGCGTTGATTAGAGAAATCGTCTTTGTCGACGATCAGCATTTGCAGGCCATGCTGAGGCTGCCATTCAAACCCGGCGACCACTGGGGGGCGTAAATTTTCATTAATCCATGGCTGCACCAGGATGATCAAATGGCGCTCGCTCATCGTCCAGTCATGGATGTAGGCCGCACGGCCAATGTCCACCATCCCGAAATCTTCGAGCGCCCCATTCGAGCCGATGCGGTAGATCCCAACGCGAGGGCCGCCAACCGCAAGGTTCCAAACTCGGCCATCTGGCTCAACTTTTGGATGGGCCAGAAAAGGCATGTCTTTCAGATCATCGCGCCAGGTTTTGGGACCGTTTGTTTCCAGCGTTTCGGCATCCATCGAGAAGGCAGAGCCCGCTTCCCAAAGCGCCAAGAGCTCGCCATTCACCACCAGCACAGATGTGTTCGCAGCATTGGTATCGTCGGGGCTTTGGACCGAATAGCTTTCATCGCCGATCGTGCCGAATCCAGGCGCCAGAAAAGCCTGCGCGGCTTGTTCTTCGCGGCGCTTACGCGTCTCAACAAAGCGCGCCTGGTGGACCGCTTGGCCATCTTCAATCGCAATCCGGTGGATCAGTCCATCGCCATCAAACCAATGGCTCGCATACTCGTCGCCATAGCTTAGCTGCGCCGGACCATTTCGATAGAGGCTGCCTTTGAGATCGCTCGGTGCTTTGCCGAAGACGAGCTTCATCGGGGATGGCTCAAACCCGCTTGCAGGCGCGTTTTGGTAGCCCAAATGCCAAGCCGGCATGTTTTTCGTTTCAGCCGCAGCTTGGAAGCCCACACCTGCGCCAATGGCACCGGCAAAACCTGCGCCGATCCCGGCTTCTAAGAAATGACGACGTGAAAGTTGCATGCGTAGATCCTCCAGTTTGAGCTGTGCTGGCGATTAGTTCATTGTGATTGTGTGGACGGTGCCGTCTGCCGAGACCGTGAACTTGGCGGCCTCCCACTTGGCCGGACCAAACCGGCCTTTGGCATCGTTCGAAAACGCATAGGGCTCCGTTGGCATGCCGAACGGATTGGTGTTCATTTCGCCATCATCATTGACGTCATGATAAAGACGCACGGCATATTCGCCGGGCTCCAGGCCTTCAAAAGTGACGGTGACGCTGCCCCCTTCGACTTTTAGATTGGCGCCATTTACAGCGCCGTCGCCATCATAGGTCGCCTCATCAAACAGGCCGAGCATGATCGACCCTTGGCTCTGCGCAATGCCTTCAACATTGACCGTTAAGTCTGAAGCCATCGCGAGCGGGGTTGCGATGAGGCTGGTGGCAATCAGGGCAGCAATAGAAGCGGTGCGGTTCATAATGTGTCTCCGTTTTGGGTCTCGACGAGCAGATTTGCCTGCTGTGAGGGAAGACATGACAGGGATTGGAAATGCCGGCATCGCGTTCTACGTCTGAGGACTGGAATCCTTCGCGAAATGCAGCCATTGTCATTCGCGAAACGTGAATAAAGGGGCCCGGCAGTTTGCGTATCGCGAATGACATTATCCGCTTTTGCGCTGTGGTTATTGGGCTCGGGCTGATCTTCGCCTGGCTCGGCGTCTACAATACCGGATGGCTGCCATTCTATCAGCGGTTCATATTCTGGACGTCGACTATGGCCGTGGGTGCGGGAACGTCAGTCCTCATCGCGCCTTTCATTTGGGGGTCAAGGTTCGAGCAGGTTCCGGCGATTTTTAAAATCGGCATCGCCTCGGCCCTGATCTCGATTCCTGTGACGCTGACCCTTTTGATCTTCTTCAGCATCGATCCGTGGAGTCCATCGAAATATCTGATGCAATATGCGTACGTTCTGGTGATTTCTCTGATCGTCACGACGGGCGCTTATGTCTGGGATGTATTGAAAGCACAGAACGCGTCTGTTGAACCCTCGAGCGATCCGGTTGCGAGTTTTCTGGAACGATTACCGGTTAAGTTTCGGACCGCCGATCTGCACGCCATCTCTTCAGAAGATCACTATTTGCGTGTCCATACGAGCCTAGGTGAAGAGCTGATCCTGATGCGTTTGGCCGATGCGGTTCGCGAACTCAGCGGCGCAGACGGTCTGCAAGTCCATCGGTCTTGGTGGGTCGCGAAGGCAGGCATCACAGACGAAAAGCGCGTTGATGGGCGCAGCCTGCTCGTCCTGCCCTCGGGCACCGAAGTTCCGGTTTCGCGCAGTTATCGCGGCAAAGCGAAAGACGCCGGTCTGATCCGCTGATTTGCTCTATTCAAATCACGCATAGCCCCTATTCGCGATAAACAGTGTTTATCTCGGACACCCTTCCCCATCTGCTCGTTAACGAAAAACAATGGCTAGATTGCCAAACCATGAAAGCAAGACGATGAACAACGAGCACTTTTTCACCCGCAGCCTCACCCTCCTGTTTACAGGTGTGACCGCAATTTCCCTATTCCTAGTCGTATTCTCGCCGAGCGCGCCGCTCTTTGCGAGCTAGGTCATTCTAAACCCAATCTTGGGGTCGGGCTAAGAATTAAAGCGAGTTCGATAACCCGATCTCAAAACAAGTTTGCGATTTTGAAAGCCTCTAATAGATGGGGCTTTTCAATGTTGCGCTACAATTCGAGCAATTCAACCGGCAACCTTTATGTGATTGTGGTCGCTGGTCTTGCAATTGCGCTATTCACCGCGATCGTACTGTGGCCAAGCGGATCGAAAAGCCCGATCAACGGCGCAAGCGTGCCTGATACGCCGCTGACCCAAGCTCTCAATGATCCCGCCACCTTGAATTATCTTGCCGCCTTGCATCGCGTGAAGCCGAAAATCGCGGATCGCCTGCAAGCAAAAGCGGAAGATGCGATTTCATCTGGGGCAGACAATAATCAACTCGCCGCTTTGGTGCTCGCAGCTTACGGAACTGAGCTCGAGGATGATTATAAATATCTGCTGCGCGCCGATGTGAAACATTTCGACAAAATGCTGCGCATGTCGCAACAGGGGCTTTCCACGCTGTCTAGCAAAGCGCCGAAATATTGCCGGCCCGCCCATTACCTCCAGTTCGAACATATGGACCCGCAGGACGTCGCGACTGAAATGACCCGCCTGTTCGAATATGAAACTGCCGCTTATGAATGGGCGTTACGCTTCAATGTCATGACACTGGAGGCGATTGAAAGCGGCCGCGATAATCCGCAAAAATACGACCGTTTGACCTCAGGCGACCAAATGGCTCTGCAAAACACGATGATGCGATTGATGGGCAATCCTCAAGTCACGCGCCTGATGCAATTGCAAGGAAAGTCGGAAGCAGAGCAAAAACGCGCCGCCATGACGATGAACTTTTGCGGTCTCGGTGTCGACCTGCTGGCCGCGGTGAACGGTCTTCCAGCAGACACCAAATCTCGTCTCTTGGGCGAGATGCAGCATCAAGTCAAAAGCGGTGACCTCAAGCGCCTCATGCGAACCGTCCAGAGCGGCATCTAAGCTAACAGCTCGGCTGTTGCGACCGCTATCCTGACCGCATCTTGTCTTCTGCGAGCCGTTGCGACAGAAGAAGCGCGCAAGGAGGGCGGTTGTGGATCCCAGCGATATTGATCTTGAAGAGAAAAACCTGGTCGGCAACATCGATCGCGCGATCATAAGCTTTGGCCTGGTCTGTCTCGCCATTGTGCCAACCTATTTCTACTTGGTCTTTCGGCCCAAAGAACTGGTCCCGCTATTAAAAGGAAAAGAACCAGACGCGCGCTCAGGGTTAAAACTCGGCCCTGGCATAACTTTTGTGTTCTCGATCTTGCTTCTATTGGCGTTCGGCTACGTGTTCAGAGACATTGTCGCCATATCGACCGCCGAGACCAGTAGCACCGGCGGGTCGGGCATTCGGTCCGCAGTGGCAGATGGAAACCTCTGGCGCTCCATCATCCTGTCGCTACCGCTATATTTTGCCGCGCTCTTGCTAGGGGTGATCATAAAGCTCGCGCATATGATCGCCCGAAAACCAGCCGACCTGGCGCAAACCATTGCAGCTGGTCTGTACAGCCTCTCTACCCTGTTCGTTTTGGTGATCCCGGTCGGCATGTCTTCGGAATATCTCCAGCATGAAGACTACCGGGCAAACGTCATCGTTGCGAGCGTCGTGCTAGCCTTCTTTGTCATCCTACCTTGGCAGATATTCAGTTTTTCCAAGCACGGGTTTGGAACTTCAACCCGTTCTGCGATCGCCATCGCGGCGCTCAGTCTGTTCCTGTCCTTGGTGGCAATGGCAGGATTCGGAGCAAGTCTGGCCGCGCTTTCGGCATAGACCGGCTCGGAATTTTAAGCCTTAGGTCCGCCCGGCATAATCGGACGGTCCCGCCAAGCGCCCATGCTGCGGACCCGGTCGTACATCACTAACGCTCCGGCCAGGCTGACATTGATGCAAAACTTGGTCGGGATCTTCACCACATGAACGCATTTTTCGACCATTGCCGGTGACAGGCTGCCGCGTTCAGGGCCAAGCACATAGGCCGCCATGCGAGGATGTTTAAACTCTGGCAACTCAACGGCGTCGTCGGTCAGTTCAATGCCGACCAGCTGGCAGCCCTTTGGAAACACCATCTCATCCATCGAGTCCCAAGCATAATAAGGCACATTCTTAAAGGTGCGCGACGTGTCTGACAGATTGGCGATCTTGGTTCGATCCGCTGCTTGAACAGAAAACACAAAGCTCGCGCCAAACGCGTTGGCTGTGCGCATCAGTGCGCCGAGATTCATCGGTTTCGAAATGCCTTCTGCGCCAATCGCGAAATAGCCTTTCATCAGATCACTCCTAAGACAGCACGGCCGAGCCCTAAAACCACGACCAGCAAGATCGGGGTCAGCAGACTATACCGACGCGCGGTTCCAAGATGCGCGAGCGGGTTGGGATAAGTGGCCCGCAAATGCTCCGCCGCATCATTGATGTCCGGATCCGTGTGATCTTCTAGCGGGGCGGGGCTCGCCGCTAGGATCACAGCGCGATTGGCCTTGGTGCGATCCTCAAAAACCGGGCGCCAGGCTTTCAAGGCGCGCCGCAAGACGAGCGCGATCATCATGCGCATCTGAACGGCGAGGGCAAAAGCAAAACCGAGCCCCCCGACCAGAATCCAGAACATCACGATTTTTGCCAAGCGCACATCTCCGCTACGTCAGACCTTCACAGCGCCGGTTGCCATGGCTACGAAGCTGACGTCAACGAAAGAGATGAGGAAACACCTGATGAAAGCCCTGCTCTCGAAAGCCCCAGGCGGCACAGAAACTTTGGTTCTGGAAGAGTTTGAAAGCCCAACCCCCGGTAAGGGCGAGGTCGTCATCGACGTCAAAGCTATCGGCGTGAACTTCCCGGACACCCTGATCATTCAAGATCTCTATCAGTTCAAACCGGAACGCCCCTTCAGCCCCGGCGGTGAAGTCTCAGGCGTGGTCAAATCCGTCGGCGAAGGCGTTACACATCTGCAAGTTGGACAGCGGGTCATCGGATCATGTGGTTGGGGCGGTATGCGCGAAGAAATGGCCCTCGAAGCGGGCCGCTGCATTCCAATCCCGGACAGTGTTCCATTCGATGAGGCCGCGGCTTTCGTCATGACCTATGGCACCTCTTACTACGCGCTGAAGGATCGTGCTGATCCAAAGCCAGGCGAGAAATTACTCGTCCTCGGCGCGGCTGGCGGCGTGGGCATCGCGGCGGTTGAGCTTGGCAAAGCCATGGGCCTGGAAGTGATTGCCGCCTGCTCGACGCAAGAAAAAGTCGATTTCTGCCTCTCCAAAGGCGCAGATAAAGGCCTGGTCTATGAGAAGGGCGACCTTGACCGCGCCCAACAGAAAGCCTTCTCAAACCAAATCAAAGAAGTCAGCGGCGGCGGCGTCGATATCATTTATGACGGCGTTGGCGGCAATTATGCTGAGCCCGCCGTCCGCGCGATGAATTGGGAAGGCCGCTTCCTGGTGATTGGCTTCCCCGCTGGAATCCCAAAACTGCCGCTCAATCTGACCCTGCTAAAATCGTGCGATGTGCGCGGCGTCTTCTGGGGCGCGGCCGTAGCACGCGATCCGGCCGCCAATCAGAAGAACCTGGCAGAGATGTTCGCGATGTACCAAGAGGGCAAAATCAAGCCGCATGTTTCAGAGACCTTCCCGCTCGAACGTGGCGGCGAAGCGATCCAATACCTAATCGACCGCAAAGCCCTCGGCAAAGTCGTAGTGACAGTCTAACGCCGTCCCCTCTCAAACCTGGTTTGACCTTTCCGCGCAGATGCGTAGACGGGTCAGACATGGTTTTTGGAGGATCAGAAATGCGCGTAGCAATGTTACTTGGCTTGATGGCGATGACAGCCGGCCCAGCTTTGGCAGACGAGACCAAAGCGCCTTTGCTGACGCATTCTGTTTTCTTTGACCTCAAGAATGATGACGCCGCTTCTGTGCAGGCCTTGGTCGATGGCTGTTACGAATATCTCGCGCCACATGACGGCATCGTCTATTTCTCAGCCGGCGCCCGCCACACCGACTATCAGCGCGAGGTCAACGATCTCAACTTCGACGTCGCTCTGACCATTGTGTTTGAGAACACCGCGGCCCAGGATGCGTATCAAGTCACCGAGCCGCACCTCCAATTCATCGAAGAATTCAACGAGAATTGGGAAAGCGTCCGCGTCTTTGACAGCCTCGCGCCAGCGCTGCACGGGGATTAACCCTCAATCAGCGTCGATTTTTGCGGAAATTGTGTATTGAATGCCAGACTCGGCGCCGAACTCGATATTCCCCAATGAGTTTTCCGCCATGACTAGCGATGGTGTCGCTGCGACCTGGAATTCGTCACCTGTTTGCTCGATGAGCTTCATCGAGAGATAGTACATAGGCGGCCCGTTCGGCATTTGGTATTCTGCGGGCTTTAAAACTCGAATCTCTATACTCGTCGGCACGGTGCCGAGGCCTGGAAATTTTAATGGCCGATGATCATTAGACAGGACGAGTTTGCCCGTACCGTCAGTTTCAAGTTCCAATCGCGACGTAAATCGATGCACCGTGAGCGGTTCCGGGGCTGTTCCGCCCTCGAGTTTTCCCAGCATTTCGACAGTTAGCTTCTCAGTGTGTGCTAAAGGAAGCACAACCAAATAGGCTGCGAGTGCGGAGATCATCGCGACCGATCCACTTAGAAATTTTCTCGGATGCCCTCGAAAAGACTGAACAGCCCGACGCAAAGTTGGTTGTGTTCGAATATGCTCATTCAGGATCAGCCTAACCAGGTCGCTGACCGAAGTCTTCGTCGCCCGGGCCTCTAACTGAAGCGCCTGTTTTTCATTGGGCGTTAAACGAACTTCGAGCTTTTCGCTTCTCTTTTGCGGTTTCGGTGCGGTCATGGCTTCATAGAACTTCGTTTTCTCAAATTATTCCTCCCGTCAGATTATTCTTCGCACCAATCCGGCGTCAAACTTATTGGTGCCTGACCCGGGAACTTTCGTGTCATGACAACCGTTGTCAGCATCTTTTCTTGCTCTGAGTGTCTCCGGAGAGTACCTGCGAACTATGCCTGAATTGCCCGAAGTCGAAACTGTGCGCCGTGGTCTCTCGCCAGCCATGGAAGGAAAGATCATTGAGCGGCTCGAGGTGAATCGCCCGAATTTGCGGTTCCCGTTTCCCGACAGGTTCAAAGACCGGGTTGAAGGCGCAAAGATCACCCGCATGGGCCGCCGCGCGAAATTCTTGGTTACCGAATTGTCGACCGGTGAAGCGCTCATCATGCATCTCGGCATGTCGGGCCGCTACACGGTGAACAGCGATGCCACGGCGGAGTTCCACCACGACCCCGGTACCAATCCGGCGCATGACCATGTCGTCTTCCACATGCTGGGCGGCGCAACGGTGACCTACAATGACCCAAGACGGTTCGGGTTTATGGAGCTTTGGCCGACCGATGATCTCGCCAATTATCCGCGGATCAAAGATTTGGGGCCAGAGCCGCTCTCCAATCATTTCAATGCCGCTTATCTTGATGACACACTGGCTGGCAAAGCCGCCCCGATCAAAGCGGCTTTGCTCGATCAGGCGGTGGTTGCAGGCCTCGGCAATATTTATGTCTGTGAGGCGCTCTTCCGATCAGGCATCAGCCCCAGGCGCAAAGCAGCGAGTGTGGTTGGCAAACGCAATGAGCGCCTAGCGCCTGCCATCAATGATGTAATCGCCGAAGCGATCGCAGCCGGCGGATCGTCAATATCGGATTTTGCCAGTGCCAGCGGAGAGCTTGGCTACTTTCAGAAACACTTTTCGGTCTATGATCGCGAAAATGCGCCTTGCGACACGTGCGGCAGCGCCATCAAACGGATCGTACAATCAGGGCGATCAAGCTTTTTCTGTAGCACTTGTCAGCGCTAAGCGCCGCGACGTTTGCAGAACCTCGAGGCATCGCGCCCTTTCACCGCACGTTTGACGCAATTCAAGTTTCGCTTGGATTTTCGACCGACACGGTTGAGCGCGCCAATTGTGATCACAGCGATTAAGCTGGCGATCAAACCATATTCAATCGCCGCCGCGCCATCTTCTGAATAACGCAAATCGGAGATCGCCTCGCCCGTTTCCGAGCGCGGCGCTCCAAACAGAAGTGCGCGGCGTGTCAGCATTCCAACGTCCCTTTGTAAATTGATTTACATGAGAGACTTTACGAAATGCCTACCATAAGCACTCAAAACGTCGCGAATTCCAGTTAAAACGCTGAAAATCGGTTATTAATTACCCCAAAGGCGCTGCCACCATTTGCGTTTTGGTTTTGGCGTGGTGATGCCGACGGATGCCGCCGAAAAGCCGCCATCCGCCATTTTTTGCTTGATCTCATCGAGCTCCCAGCCGGTCAATTTGGCCAGGCTATCGGCTTCCGTATCCCAGCGCTCGACCAGGGTTTCGGCATACTGGCCTGCTGCTTCACACTGACCATAGTCGCCACGCCAAGGATGGCGGAGGACGTAACGTCCCTGATAATTCTCGCGATCGCCGGTGACTTGGAAGTTCAAATCTTCCGGGAAGGTTTGACCGTCATAACGGACGTGCAAGCGGGTCACGAAGGCGTCGACCGGCTGCGGCCCGCCAAATCCAGGACGCGGCATCGGCCGAATACCTGTTTGCGGCGCTTCATCGAGCCACATCACGCCCAGCTCACGCAGTTCAGAAGCTGACAATGGATTTGCCGCGCACGGGTCGCACCAGGACATGTCCCAGGCATATTCCATGAACACCGCTTTGCCGTTTTCTTTTTCGGTCTGGTGCTCGAACATGGCTTTGTAAAACTCGCCAAACTCGTCTTTGACGAAGATTGGAACGTCCATGTCTGAGGGCAATTTCACCGTCTTATAATTGGTGGTCTCAACCCGGCCTTCGCGGGTGATGGCAAAGACGAATAATTCTTGTTTGCCTTCCGCATTCACCGTCCCGAGCCGGATGGGCAGCATGAAATTCTCATCTTCATACGCAACTTGGATCGGACGAAGTACAGACGAGCCACTATGGCGCTCGAGATTGACCTTCGCGACGAAGAATTTCATCCCGCGCCGCAAATAAGCCCCGACCACTTCTTCGGCGCCATCGGGAATGCGATAATTTTCTTGGTTGAGCCAAGTGATGAGGCCGTCGCTTTCTTCGGCGGAGAGAATGAGAATGTCATACTCGCCGACTTCATATTCCGCTTCGATGGTCACACCGAGATCTTCGGCCGCCAGTTCCGATGATTCCATCATGGCGACCGGCGGCGGCGCAGACATCGCGACCATGTCTTTGCGATAGCGCGCCATGTCGCAGGGATTTTCGTCATAATACTCAACCAGCCGAGGCGCCGTATATTCATCAAGATGATCGACCAAGCCGGGGTTTGCAACATTGATTTGCTCGCGCTCCGGCACGTCGACTACCGGAATAACCATGGCGAATTCGCTGGCCTCGCCACGGTAATCTGAGGCCATCGTGATCACGGTGCGCTCATCATCACGCACCAGCACGACTTTCGAAGCGTCATTGAACAGGTCCGTGTCGGCTTTCGCGACATAGAACCCGCAAAAGGCTGCTGCGCTGGGCGCGCTAAGCGCGAACGATGTGAGGCCGAGGGCGCACGCCCCCGCGAGGTGTTTGAGGTTCATTTTGAGGTCCCTTTGTGGATGTCCATTCAAACCGCCGTGCCGGAAGCAGACGGTCTAAAATCGGTGAAAGAAGCGCCAGGCTCGCCAGCGCGTACAGCATCGCCCCGCGAATATGGTATTCCCAGCTCAGCCAGGCCGCGAAAGCAGCAACGGCGAACGCGAAGATCAACCGGCCGAGGCGCGAGTCTGGGGTCGAACGCGGGTCAGTGATCATGAAGAATGCAAATACGAGCAAAGCGCCTGATTGCAATTGATGGATCGGGATCGCCATTGGATCGCCGAGATAAAGCGCACGCCCGAAGAGCATTGCCGCGAACCCAACCAAAAAGCCCAGGGCGATGTCGAGCCGTTTTGCGCTGGAGAGCACTAGCGCCGCAAAGCCGATCGCAAAGGCAGCAAAGATGGGCGCCTGCCCCCACTGGCCAGGGGATACCCAGGCCGCGCTACCGCTCATGAGACTAACAATGACGATGCCAATACAAGCGGGATTGAAAATGTGTTTTCCGCGATACCGCAGCAGGAATTTCAGCGAAATGCCAACAAACCCAGCCGCAAGCCAGAACCAGAGGGAGTTTGCTCGCAACAGGATAGACAGTGACAGCGACGTGATCAGCGCCGATTTCCACTGAAAGCCTGCAAACCAGCCCACAAAGCCGGCGACAAGACTAGAGCCGCGCCAATACGAGCCTGATCCGGCTCGGCGCCACTCTTTTCTGGCATTGATCCAGACCGTGCCAGCCGCTTGGGCAAACATCGCGCCCATCACCGCCGCTAGCAATGCTAAGGGGCGCGCGCCAAAATCGCTGGTCGTCAGGGACATTAAGAACAGGCCGGAAAGCGCAAGGATCTGCCAATGCCTGGCATCCTTATTTATGGCCTTAAACAGGCCTGTTGCACGCGTCCTCGCTCCCATACAGGCTAAGAAACACAGAAAATGCGGGCGAAATAGGGCGCGGAATTTACGAATCCGCGACACACATGCCCATAGCGCTTTAACCCTTGTCGGCTTAGATGGGCATTATGAGCGAGCAAGATACTGTTTCTTTTGGGTTTGAGACCGTCACCCCGGACGAGAAAGTCGACCGGGTCAAAGGCGTGTTTCGCTCGGTGGCGTCGAAATATGACGTGATGAATGATTTCATGTCCGTCGGCGTCCATCGGCTCTGGAAACATGACACGATGAACCGCGTGAACCCGCAGCCGGGCGAAAAACACCTAGATGTTGCGGGTGGCACCGGTGAGCTCGCTCGGGCGTTTTTGACGCTCGCAGATGCGGCCGGAAAACGCCGTGGTGATACACGCGAAGCGACCGCCATCGTCTGCGATATCAATGACGCAATGCTCGAAGCGGGCAAAGCACGGAACGACAATGCAGAATGGGGCGACCGCCTCAATTGGGTCTGCGCGGACGGCACGGCCTTGCCCTATCCGGATCGCAATTTCGATGCGGTGACGATCAGTTTCGGCATCCGCAATTTCGCCGACCGTGTCGCGGGCCTGAAAGAGTTTCGGCGCGTTTTGAAGCCGGGCGGGCGCGTGGCGGTGCTCGAGTTTAGTCAAATGACCGCGCCCATGCTGCAAAAGGCCTATGACACTTACAGTTTCAATGTGATCCCTGAGGTTGGGAAACTCTTGACAGGCGATCGCGACAGTTACCAATATCTGATCGAGAGCATTCGCCAGTTTCCCGATCAAGACACGTTCAAAGCAGAGGTTGAATCGGCTGGCTTTTCGAATGTCTCGGTGACCAATTTCTCTGGCGGGATCGCGGCGCTTCACTTCGGTTGGGCGATCTAAGGCATGTTCAAAGCGCTCGCAGATTATGCACGGCTCTTGCGCGCAGGCACAGCCCTGGCGCGCCATGATGTGATCCTACCAGGCGAGTATCATTCGCGTTTACCCTTTCCCGCCAAGCTTGCCGGAAAAACGCTGCGCATCTTTGGCGGCGGCGCAAAAGGGCGTCCAGGCAAACGGCTCGCGACCGCGCTCGAAAAGCTTGGCCCGGCCTATATTAAACTGGGCCAGTTTCTCGCCACCCGGCCAGATGTGTTCGGCGTCGAAACCACGACCGATCTCTCCCGGCTGAAAGACAAGCTCCCACCTTTCTCGATGAAAGCTGCGCAAAAAGCCCTCGCCGATGAGTTTGGTGAGGATGAGGCGGCTGCGCTGTTCCCAGAGCTTGGCGAGCCAATCGCGGCTGCATCTTTGGCGCAAGTGCATCGATTGCAAACCTCAGACGGGGCGAAAGCTGTCAAAATCCTCCGCCCGAACGTTGAGACGCTGATCCAAAAAGAGCTCCGCGCGATGAAGCGCGCGGCGCGTACGGTCGAGCGGGTGAATGCCGAAAGCCGCCGGTTGGAACCGGTAGCCTTCACCGAAACCGTCGCAGCTGCGATGGAAAAAGAACTCGACCTGCGCCTCGAAGCAGGCGGCGGCGATGAGATGCGCGCGCTCTCCTTCAAAGCTGGCTATTATCACGTGCCCGAGGTCGATTGGCACCGATCCGGCAAACGCGTGCTGACCACAGAATGGATTGACGGCAAACCGCTCACTGACCCCGAGGCCGCCAACACGCCAGGCATCGACCGCGCCACGCTCGCCAATACTGTGACGCGCGGCTTTCTCGATCATGCCATTCATCACGGCGTCTTTCACGCCGACATGCATGAAGGCAATATGATCGTCACGCCGGACGGGCGGCTGGCATTGGTCGATTTCGGGATCATTGGACGGATCGGCCTGAACGAACGCCGGTTCCTCGCCGAGATCCTTTGGGGCTTCCTGCGCCGCGACTATCACCGCATTGCTGAGGTGCATTTCGAAGCGGGCTATGTCCCGAAAGACAAATCCGTCGGCGATTTCGCGCAAGCCCTGCGCAGTGTGGGAGAGCCGATCCACGGCAAGTCCGCCAGCGATGTCTCTATGGGGCGTTTGCTACTTCAGCTCTTAGACTTCACCCATACATTCGGCATGCATTTGCGGCCGGAATTGGTGCTTTTACAAAAAACCATGGTGCAAGTTGAAGGCGTCGCTCGCGCGATTGATCCAAATCACGACATTTGGGCAGCCGCTGAACCCATCGTCAAAGATTGGATCACGCAAAATCTTGGCCCGGCGGGTGCCGCCAAGCTCGTCGCGCAAAATGTCAAAGACGTCGCGGATCGCCTGAAACGCCTGCCCGAAGTGATGGATCAGTTCGAGGCCAAGCTTGCCGCGCCCGAACCGAAACCGCTGCCGCGCGAGCGCTTTGCGCCATGGTGGGGATGGCTCGGATTTATCCTTGGATTGGGTGCTGTCTTGGTGGCGGTGGTCTATGCGCCTTAAGCGGCATCTGGCAGGAAAACGACAAACCGGGTTCCATTTTCACTCGTCTCACCCAGCTCTAAATCACCGCCCATCGCCCGCGCCAAGTCGCGAGAGAGCGCCAGGCCGAGGCCCGTGCCGTCGCGCCGGGTCGATCCTGCAAACGGTTTAAACAAGTTCGCTTTGGCTTGCTTTGGCAGGCCCGGTCCGGTGTCGAGCACGCTCAGCGCTGCGCCATCAAAACCGACTGAAATCGCGCCTTTGCCCTCCATCGCTTCAGCGGCATTGCGAATGAGATTGGCGCAAATGCGATGCAGATGATCCGGATCCGCTTGCGCTTCAGCCTCTTCGACCACGGCATTGGTGAACGCGACGTCGCCAAACGCAGCCAGCGCTTCAGCAGACGCTTCTTCGACAATGTCATACAGACGGACGGATTGGATCGAGGTGTCTGGCGTAGACGACCGGCCATATTTTAGAGTGTCACTCGCGAGATTAATCGCGCGTTCCAAAGCGCGTTCCAGACGCGGCAGGCTTTTGGCAACGCGGGGGTCTTCGGATCGCGAGAGCGAGTCAGAAACCAGCTGCGCGGTCGCAAGCGAATTGCGCAGATCGTGATTGATCTTGGCGACCGCTTCACCCAATTGGGCCAAACGCTCCTGCTGACGAAAGGCGTTCGAGACCGCCTCTTCCATATCTGACAAGGCGTTTTGGGCGCGCCCAATCTCATCCGAGCGCGGGGTCGGGGAGAGCCGCCGTTTCCAGCTGCCAGGATCTTCTTTGATCTGAACCACAGACCGCGTCACGCGCCGGATCGGCCGAACCACCGTCATCAGCAGCATCAAATAAATCAATCCGCCAGTGGCAATTGAGATGATCAGGGACAGAACCAAAATGTTTCGCCCATACTGGTTCAATCCAGACCGCAGAGCGGACTCATCAGCGACGATCTCGATCACGCGGCCGGGACGCGACCCCGCTGCACGAATAATCAAAAATCGGTCACTCGGCGCAAAAAATGTCGCCAGCGTATCCATGATTTCCGACATATCCGGGCTATCGTCGTAGAGGATGATTTTGCTCGTACAACAAATCTCTTCGCCGGGATTGAGGATCATGTCCCGGCGTTCGTCATAAAGCTCGGCGACCGCCAAAACCATCGCGCTTTTAAGCAAGTCTTGCTCAAGCTCTTCGGACACCATGCGAGAAGGCGCTGCCTCTAAAGCCAAAGCGGCAAGCCGCCCGGCTTCGATTTGGTCATTCAGCCAATTGTTCCGATAATTGGTCGCGCTCGGCACAAAGATCAGGGCTTCAACCACCAATACTGTGGTGATTGCGATCAAAAACAGCCGGAACGACAGGCTGTTCATCCAGCGCAGACCGCTGGGGGCGGCTTTGGAATCTGTCACGTCCATCACCCCCCGGCCCTAGACTATGGAATTCGTTGCAGCAACCCGACCAAGGTTCGAGACGCCTTGCCAAATACAGTTGGCGTGAAGTGCGCACTCGCCGCCCTTTTAACGACTTCAGCCCGCGTTGGATACGGCGAGATGAAATTGGTCAGCGATTGAACGCCCAATTTGTTGGACATGCCATAGCCGACGATTTGAATGATATCGCCGGCGCCATCGCCAACAACCGAGGCGCCAAGAATTTTGCCCTTGCGGATCACCAATTTGGCCTCGCCGAGCGTTTTGCCTTCAGCGATCGCCCGATCATTCTCATGGAAAGGGAAGGATGAAGTGGTGACGCTATCGCCATATTGCTCGCGAGCTTCGGCCTCTGTGAGACCAACTTGGGCCACCTCAGGCGCCACATAGGTGACTGATGGAAGCGGAAGATCGCTGGCTTTGCTGCCTTGTTTAAACAAAGCGCGGCGCGTGAATACGCTGGCATGCCATCCGGCAAGGTGAGTGAATTGGCCTTGACCAGCAATGTCGCCAAGCGCCCAAACGCGCGGGTTCGAGACCGAGCGGAGCTTATCGCCGACTTGAATACCGCGGCGATCGAAATTGACTTTGCCCGCTTCAAGATTGAGCCCGTCCAACATGGCTCGCCGACCAACCGCAACGAGGATATGCGTTCCGGTGACAGCCTTTGTGCCATCTTCACTTTCAGTGTCGACGGTAATCGCGCCGGTTGTGCCGGTGACTTTCACCGCTTTATGGCCTTCGAGAATGGTGACGCCTTCTTCGCGGATCGCATCGACGGCAATCTTGGCATGATCGGCGTCGGCGCGGGCCATTGCCCGGCCCATTTCGATCACGGTCACTTCGGTGCCGAGACGATGGAAGGCTTGCGCCATCTCCATGCCGATCGGCCCACCGCCCAGAACGATTAGGTGTTTCGGCTGCTCGGGCAGAGAAAAGACGGTTTCATTGGTGATGTAAGGCGTTTCCTCCAATCCTGGGATTGGCGGAATGAAAGCGGTCGAGCCGGTTGAGACAATGATCCGCCGCGCCGTCGCTTCTGTCGTTGCAGACACGACCGTTTTTGGATCGGCAAAGCTGGCATGCTCGCGGATTACAGTCACGCCAAGACCTTCAAACCGTTCCTGGCTATCGACTGGGGCAATTGTATCAATCGCTTTGCGGACGTGCGCTTTGACTTGCTCCCAATCAACCGTCGGCTCTGAGACTGCGACGCCGTATTTTGCGCTCTCGCGGGCGGTTTGGGCATATTTCGCAGTGGTCAGCAGCGCTTTGGATGGCACGCACCCATAATTCAAACAGTCGCCGCCCATCTCCGCTTTTTCATAGAGGATGACATTGAGGCCGAGCATCGCAGCACCGGCCGCGGCTGAGAGACCGCCAGAGCCGCCGCCAATCACAATAAGATCAGCTTTCAGCTTACGTTTCGCGCCTGTTTCCGCTGGAGTTTGTGTCATTGTTTTTGTCTCCAAAGGATCTGTTTCCGCGACTCTGGCGGTCGAACTTGCAATCGCGTCTGACAATTAAGCCTCCACGGTTTCAGGCTTTCGGCCTGAGATTTTCTTATAAATAACAGGGATCAATGCAACCAGTCCGAGGGCTGCGAGGGCTGGCAGCATATTCTTTGCGATGATCGCCAAGTTCGGATCTTCGCCGGCCGCAAAGGTCGCCCCGAGACCAGAACCCACCCAAGTATAGGCGACGACGCCTGGGATAATCCCGACGGCTGTGGTGATCGCATACTCGCGATATTTTGCTCCCAGAAGCGCTGGCGCGATATTGGCCACGGGAAACGGAACCACTGGCAAGAGGCGAAGCGCGAACATGTAGGAGAATGGGTTTTCATTAAACCCGGCTTCCATTTTCGCCATAAACGGTCCAGCGCGGTCTCGCAGAGCGCTTCCAATTGAGGTTTTCGCGGCAAAAAACAGCATACTCGCGCCCAGAGTCGCGCCGGCAATTGTCGCGATCGATCCGCCAACCAAGCCAAACAAGAACCCGCCGGCTATCGTAATCCACAAAGCGCCCGGGATCATGAAGAGAGTGGCCGCAGCGTAGACGGCAATAAAGATGGCGACCGCGAGCACGAGATTGTTCGAAACAAATCCCTGCAGGACTTCTTGTTGCTCCCGCAACGTGTCGAGCGATAGATATTGGAACAGCCCAAGCTGCCAGGCGCCGACCATAACGGCTGCAATCAAGTAGACCGGCCATAGCTTGATAAAAATCGAGCCCTGTTTCTTTTCGACAGTGTCCGTCATGGGTTTTGTCCTTCTTCTCGGTCTCAATCGCGCCTATTCGACGTCGTTTAGAGACCAGTCATATTCGTGTTTGGTGATTTTGCGCTTCGCTTGAATCTTTTCGGCTAAGCCCGGCTCAGCATGCTCAAGCAGGTGATCGATGACGCCATCATTGGAGCCGCCAAAGTCTTCGCGGAACCATTTATAGATGGTTGAGACTTGTAATGTGCCATTTTTGCGGATCGTGACCCCGCGCGGATCATTGACAAAAGCATGCGCAGCACGATCGAGATCTTCGTCCAGCGTTTCGCCAAACCAAGCATCGGTTTGCAGGTTCGGGCAGCTAAACGCGGCGCAGTTTACCGCATAATGGACCCGCGGATCATCCCATTCGACCCGCAAGATCTGGTGTTCAATATGATCGAGGCTGATCTCTTCACCCTCAACATTGGTAAATACGCGCTTCCAAGGGCCAACAATATAGCCAGAGCGAATGGATTTGGTTGGGTAGCGGCTAACAATGTGTTGCACCGTCAGAGCATTGTAGATGTTTGCATAGGCCGCAAACTGTTCATCACCATCCAGCGTGTCGAAGTCCAGCGTTGCGAACCCGGCCAGATACGCATCAAGTTTCGCTGAATCCGCGTCATTGGCCTGCAGCGCGCCATAATCAAACCGGTTCACGCCATCATCGCCTGGCACGACATAGGTCCCGAGGATCTCATCCCAAGGCTGGTGCAACTCGGTATCATCTGCCGCCGCAGATCCCGTCGCAAGTGTCATGGCCATAGCTCCAACCGTCAGAAGTTTGCGTAGCATAGATTTCGCGTCCCTTTTAGAAACTTTGTTCGACGCCGATATACGGGCGGGCTTGAAAACATGCACGTAACGGTTAGGTCCCAAACCATCACCGATGCGTGAGCGCTATGTGACGGCTGTAATTGACCCAGAAAACCTGCGGGATTTCTCTTGACCTCACCGCCTCGCAGCCGTAATAGCCGCGCTTTCGAGTTTAACACATTTCAATTGAGGCGAGACGCCCATGAAACGCACATTCCAGCCAAGCCGCCTGAAGCGCGCCCGTACGCACGGTTTCCGCTCTCGCATGGCAACCAAGAATGGCCGCAAGGTTTTGGCCCGCCGCCGCGCGAAAGGCCGTAAGGTCCTGTCTGCTTAAGACAGGCCTGCCGGGGACTGGTCCCATGGCAAAATCTGAAGCTTCCGAACCTGGGGTCGTCCGTCTTAAGACACGGCCCCAGTTTCTTTTTGTCCGCACCGGAAAATCTGAACGCCGCAAAGGCTTGGTCGTGCAGGCCAGTACACGGCGCGGGTCGACCAACATTGGCGCCGGATTCACCGCGACGAAGAAGATCGGCAACGCGGTGGTTCGCAACCGTGCCAAACGGCGCCTCAAAGAAGCAGCCCGTCAACTTCTGCCCCTTCACGGCGTGCCCGGGGCTGACTATGTGTTCATTGCCCGAATGGACACTGCGACGATTGGCTGGCAGCGCCTGCTTGACGATATGGAAAGCGCGCTGATAAGCCTCGCCAAAGATTTCTCAGCGGGGACAGGTCCGGCCTGACCCCTCTTTTTATATTAGGATACGCATCACCTATGTTGCCTAATCAACAAAACGGTATGGACCCTCAGGACCAACGCAATTTCATCATCGCAATGGCGTTGATGATCGTCTTTGTGTTTGGCTATCAGTTCTTCGTCCTCGAACCCCAAGCCAAACGCGCGAATGAGGCGCGGGAAGCCGCGCAAGCTGAAGCCGGTCTTGAAACGCCAGTCGAAGCCGCCACGCCCGAGCCTTTAGAAGAGGTCATCAAAACGGTTGATGAAGCACTCACGGAAACGTCCCGCGTCGGTTTCGATGCTGATCGCGTTGATGGGTCGATCAATCTGAGCGGCGCGGTCATTGATGATCTCAATTTGAAAGATCATTATCGCACCGTCGAACGAACCGAAGAATTGCGCCTGCTCCGCCCAGCAAATGCGCCTAGTGGCTATACCGCAGGATGGAACTGGTTTGATGGCCGTGATGCGATCGCCGGATATCGCGACAATTGGACGGCGAGCGAAGAAAACTTTGGCAGCGACAACGCGACCACGCTCAGCCTCGAAAAAGACGGCATCCGGTTCGAACGCACGATCAGCGTCGACGAAAATTACATGTTCACGTTCCAAGATTCTGTCACCAATCTCGGCACAGAAACCCGGACGCTTCTGCCAATTGGTACCGTGCGCCGCTATGGCCCTTGGAAAGAATTTGTCGACGCGACAGACCCCGGTTCATCGCGCAAGACCGGCTTTGCACACCAAGGTCTGATGGGCAGCTTTGATAGCGCCCTGACTTGGCGCAATTATAACAACCTGTTCAAAGGCAAAGGCATCAAGAAAGCCGAAGACGGCATTCGCGTGGCTGAAACAGGCGGCTGGCTTGGCCTAACGGATATGTACTGGATGGCCGCGCTTGTGCCCCAGCAAGGCGAAGGTTTCAGAGCGCGCGTCCGTAATCTGGACAGCCATCTCGAAGTCTTAGTGCAAGGCGCACCCGTAGAGCTTGCGCCCGGCGCCACCGAGACCGTCACCAATCAGATTTTCGCCGGTGCAAAAGAATACGATGTCGTGAACACCTATCAAGACGCGGGCATTCCGCGTTTTGGCGATGCCATCGATTGGGGCAACATTCTCTATTACCTGACCAAAGGCTTGTTCTTCGTCCTGAACTGGCTGCAGGGCATTGTTGGCTCATTCGGCTGGGCGATTATGGCGCTTGTGGTCCTGGTTAAGCTGCCGCTCGTGCCGCTCTATAATCAGAGCTACAAATCCATGGCCAAAATGAAAAAACTGGCCGAGCCGATGAAAGAGATTTCGGAGCGGTTCAAAGCGGATCCGCAGCGCCGGCAGCAAGAAGTTATGAAGCTGTATCAGCGCGAGAAAGCCAATCCATTGGCGGGCTGTGTGCCGATCCTGCTGACCATTCCAATCTTTATCGCGCTTTATAAGACGCTCTATGTCACGATCGAAATGCGGCACACGCCGTTCTGGTTCATCAATGACCTGTCGGCGCCAGATCCAACCGCGATCGGCAACCTTTTTGGCCTCCTGCCTTGGGCCGCGGCAGATGTAAAAGCCATCCCAATCCTCGGCTTTGTGATTGGCATCGGGATCCTTCCGATCCTTTACGGTGTCACCATGGCGGGTATCCAGTCGCTGTCACCGCCGCCACCAGATCCAACTCAGCGCACGATTATGATGGCGCTGCCCTTTGTCTTTATGTTCGTGTTTGGCGGATTTGCAGCGGGCCTGGTGCTGTACTGGGTCTGGTCAAACATCCTCTCACTTGGCCAGCAATATTTCATCATGCGCCGAAACGGGGTCGAGACACAGCTCGACAAGCTCATCAAACGATTAATCGGGCGGGGCTCTTCCACCCCGGCAGAATAATCCAAAAGCCGTGTTCCTGACGAATGTCAGGACCCATGGCGGCCGGGACAAGGAATTACGACCGGTCTCAACCGCCATAGGCCCCGCTTTGCAGCGGGGAGGCGGCGTCAGAGGCGCAGAGAAGGCCAAGAGATGACAGAGCTGACGTTTTCAGAAGAAGCCCTCGAGACAGGCCGTAAGCTCTGTATGGGGCCGGTCGAGTTTGTACTCGGCGCCGCGAGCTTGAGCCAGCTGCCTGATGGCAATCGCCCAGAAATCGCGTTTGCGGGACGGTCAAACGTTGGCAAATCGTCTTTGATCAATGCGGTGTTGAACCGTAAAAATCTCGCTCGTTCGTCTGCTGAGCCAGGCAAAACAAGAGAACTCAACTATTTTGACCTTGGCGATGGCAAGCTCTGGCTCGTTGACCTGCCAGGCTTTGGCTATGCAAAAGTCTCCCGCGATCAGCAAGCCAAATGGGTTCAGCTCACCAAACGCTATTTACGCGGTCGCGCGAACCTGCGGCGCGTCTTCCTGCTGGTCGATAGCCGCCGCGGCTTGATGGACACCGACCTCGAAACTATGGCCATGCTCAACACCGCCGCTGTGACCTATCAGATTGTCTTGACCAAAGCCGACAAGATCAAAAAATCGGACCTCGACGCCGTTACGAAGAAAATTCAGGACGTGTTGAGAAAAAATCCAGCCGCGCATCCGATTCCGCGCGTGACATCTTCTGAAAAAGGCTTTGGAATTGCCGAATTGCGAGCAGAGATCGGGCAAATCACGGAGATCTAAATGTCGGTCAGAATTCTAAGCGCCAATCTAAAGGCCCCAGAATTTATTGCTTTGATCGACACCCATGCTGAGCTGATGCTCAGTCTCTCCCCACCCGGCAGTTGTCACTTTCTACCCATGGAAGGGCTCAAAGACCCTGCGGTGACGGTGTGGGAAATGCGCGACGGCGAAGACTTGGTCGGTTGCGGCGGCCTGAAAGAGCTCTCCGCAATGCATGGCGAGATCAAATCCATGCACACGCTAGCCTCCAAACGCGGCGCTGGGCTTGGTCGTAAAATGCTTGATCATGTGATGACTGAAGCCAAGGCCCGCGGCTATCACCAGCTCAGCCTGGAAACTGGCAGCATGGATGGATTTAAGCCCTCGCGAACCCTTTATCAGAGCAGCGGCTTTGAGATCTGTCCGCCATTTGGCGACTATGTCGAAGACCCGCACAGCGTGTTCATGACAAAGCTGCTCTAAGGACCATTCCTATCGCGGCCAAATCCGGCTAAGAGCCAGCGCCATGACCGATACGCCCCTGCCGCCCGCCCAATTGACCGCAGAAACGCTTTCAGAGGCTCTGCCTTATATTCAGCGCTATGCTGGCCGCACCATTGTGATCAAATTTGGCGGGCATGCGATGGTCGATGAGGCTTTGTCCGATGCTTTTGCGCGCGATGTCGTCCTGCTGAAACATCTCGGCGCCAATCCTGTCATCGTGCATGGCGGCGGGCCGCAAATCGCCAAATTGCTGGAGCGGCTCGGCATTCAATCAGAATTTCGCGATGGGCTGCGCGTTACCGATGACGCGACCATGGAAGCTGTGGAAATGGTCCTCTCCGGCCCGATCAATAAATCCATTGTGCGGGCGATTAATGCGGCGGGCGGCAAAGCGGTTGGCTTGTCTGGTTCTGATGGCGACCTGATGCGCGTCACCAAAGCGACCCGGACCCAAAGAGACGCGACCAGCGAGATCGAGAAAGTGGTCGATCTCGGCTATGTCGGTGAACCTGACAAAATTGACATCTCTGTCCTCAACGCCCTGATGGAAAGCGAAAAAGCCATCATTCCGGTGATTGCGCCGGTGGGCGTCGGCGATGATGATCGGCGCTATAATGTTAACGCTGATACCGCTGCAGGCGCCGTGGCAACGGCGCTTCAGGCCAAACGCCTCTTACTGCTCACCGATGTCGCGGGCGTGCTCGACAAGCAAGGCGCGCTCTTACGAGAGATCCGCCGCGATCAGGTCGAAGGCTTGATGCAAGATGGCACGATCAGCGGCGGCATGATTCCAAAGCTTGAAACCGCCGCGAAAGCCGTCAACATGGGAGTTGGCGGGGCAGTTATTCTAGACGGGCGTGAACGTCACGCTCTGTTAATGGAGCTCTTCACCGAACATGGCGCAGGTACCTTTGTTTATTAAGTTCATTCTTGGATTTTTCGCGATCGCGTTTACCTTGGCTTTACCCATGAACGCTGCGGCGCAAAGCAATTCGAATGGCTGGGAAGTCTGCAACGAGACCAGCTGTATTATCGAGGCTGCGACCGGACGCTATGAAGGCCAAGGCGTGGTTGTCGAAGGTTGGACCAGACTGCGCCCAGGCGCCTGCTCCCGCGTGATCGAAGGAGATTTGCGGCCGGGCATCCACTATCTCTTCGGGCGCTCGTCCACTGCGCATCGCGGCGGCCGCAAAGTTTGGGCCGGAAAAAGCAAACTTTGTATCGACCCTACTGGCAGTTTTGCCGTTGAAAATATTCCAGATTGCGGGGTGATGGGGCTCGAAGAACGCGAGTTCCGTCCGGTCCTGGTTGAAGATGATAAACGCTGGCGGACCAGCTTTACCGAAACCGAAAAGCGCAACCTGGATCAAGCCAGCGCCGCAGGTGTGCAACGTCTGCTGGATAATGCGGGCGTCTATTCCGGACAGATTGACGGATATCTTGGCCGCAAAACCCGCGCCGCGATTGGCGATTTCCTCAAGTCAAAAGGGCTTGCGTCCGACACATCTGATGCCGATCTGATGGACATTCTGGAGCAAACCGCCATCGATCGGGCTCGGAATGTCGGCCTAACCTTCTGTAATCGCACGAATAATCGTATCTGGAGCGCCATGGCGCGGCGGCGCGGTGAAGGTTGGGAAAGCCGCGGCTGGTGGCTCTTAGAGGCTGGCGGCTGCGCCCGCGTGATCGATGAGCCGCTCTTACAAGCTGGTCTATTTGCCTATGCCGAAATGGAAACAGGCGATGGCAGTATCCGCACTCTGACCCGCGGCAGCGATGATTTTTGCGTCTCGAAGGCAAAATTCGCGATTTCAGGGAATGAAGCTTGCGAGGAGGCGGCCTATCGCACCGGCCAATTCGTTGCGACGCCAGCGCCGGTCAATCGCCGTCTCGTATTTGAGTTTTTTGAGCGCGACTTTGGGGATCCCGTGGATGCCAGCTGATACAGAAGCGGGCACACCCCGCCTCCAAGACCGCCGCGCGTGGGTCTTTGACTTAGATAATACGCTCTATCCAGCCGAATGTGACCTATTCGCCGAGATCGATCAGCGCATGACTGATTTTGTGGCCCGTTTTCTGCGCCTGCCGCGAGATGAAGCCCGCGCCACACAGAAGCGCTATTATGCCGAACATGGCACCACTCTGAACGGGTTGATGTCGATGCATGGGATGGAGCCGGACGAGTTTTTGGCACATGTGCATGAAATCGATCTCTCGCCGCTGCCGAAAACGCCAGACCTTGCCGACGCCATCCGGGCGCTTCCGGGCCAGAAATTTGTCTACACAAACGGATCCCGCGGACACGCGAAACGGGTGACGGAGTATATGGGTTTGGGCGATGTGTTCGACGGGCAGTTTGCGATCGAAGACAGCCAATTTATCCCCAAACCCAACCAAAAGTCTTATGACGCGTTTCTCAAGGCGTATGGTGTCGACCCGCAAGCATCTGTTTTCTTTGAAGATTTAACGCGAAACCTGAGCCCAGCCAAAGAGATGGGTTTTGCTACCGTCTTGGTTCAATCAGACAAAGATTGGAGCCATGAACCTGCGGCGGCGCGCCCCGCTGGAATAGGGGATGACCTACCCCTACATATCGACTATGTGACGCGCGACCTGACAGCGTTTGTCCGTTCGATAATGCAATAAGATAGCAGAAAGACAGAAAATAAGATGCCTGATCGCTTAGCCGCTTTGATCAATGCTGCCTGGGAAGACCGCGCGGACCTCAATACCGACACCAAGGGCGAAATTCGCGAAGCCGTAGATGCGTCTCTGTCTCTGCTCGATAGCGGCGAAGTCCGTGTCGCTGCGCCCGATGGCCAAGGCGGCTGGACCGTCAATGAGTGGTTGAAAAAAGCGGTTCTGCTCTCCTTCCGTCTCAACTCGAATGTGATCATGGACGGTGGCCCCGGCCATCGCGGCAAGTGGTGGGACAAAGTTCCAAGCAAATTCGAAGGCTGGGGCGCTTCAGAGTTCGAAGCGGCTGGATTTCGGGCGGTTCCGCCCGCTGCCGTCCGCCGCGGATCTTATATCGCGCCCGGCGCGGTCCTGATGCCATCCTTCGTGAATATTGGCGCTTATGTGGATAGTGGCACTATGGTCGATACATGGGCGACGGTCGGTTCCTGCGCGCAAATCGGCAAAAATGTCCACATTTCCGGCGGCGCCGGCATTGGCGGCGTTCTCGAGCCACTTCAAGCCAGCCCGGTCATTATTGAAGACAATTGCTTTATTGGCGCCCGCGCTGAAGTTGCAGAAGGCGTGATTGTCCGCGAAGGCTCCGTCCTCGCCATGGGGGTGTTCCTGTCGCAATCCACCAAAATCGTTGACCGTCAAACCGGCGAAATCCGCTATGGTGAAGTGCCGCCTTACTCTGTTGTGGTGCCTGGCAGCCTGCCTGGTCAGAATGGCGGGCCAGCCTTAGCTGCGGCAATTATCATCAAAACAGTCGACGAGCGCACCCGCTCCAAGACCGGTATTAACGAGCTTTTGCGCGATTAATCGCGCCGATGTGACAGAGACGTCATTGGAATAGGACTTGCATTCAAACACTTATCCACCCTTTTATTGTGGATGGGGCTCGCTTTGACGAAATTGCCCGCTATAGTGGGTTTTTAATAGACGGAGTTCTCCGTGACGATAAAAATCGCTGGAAGACATATGGATGTAGGAGACGCGCTTAGCGAGCGTATCTCTGATGGGCTAGAAGCCGCCGTTACCAAGTATTTTGACCGAAGTTTTGATGGCAATGTCACCGTTGAGAAACGCGGGCATGAGATCATCACCGATTGCAATGTGCATCTCCCATCAGGGATTGTGCTGCAATCGACAGGAGCCGCAAGTGATCCATACGCCTCTTTGGAGGAGTCGCTTGAGAAGATGGAGAAACGGGTTCGCCGTTACCATCGACGTCTAAAGGATCACCACAAACGCACGCCGCTGCCGAGTGAACCTGCAACCGCCTTTATTCTTAAAGGTGGGGAAGATGAATTGCCCGAAGATAAGGGCGAAGCCCCGCTCATCGTGGCAGAGTCAGCGTCAGATGTGAAAACCATGTCCGTTTCCGAAGCTGTTATGCAGCTTGAGCTGTCAGACACCCCTGCCGTTTTGTTTCGAAATGTGAAACACAGCGGCCTGAATATGGTGTACCGGCGCGAAGACGGCAATATTGGGTGGGTTGACCCGGCTGGACATTCCGCCACCGGTTGAACCGACAGGTCTGAGTAAAATGGCAAATGATCTTTCAAGCCTCCTTGCGGAGGGCGTAATCCTTGGTCCGCAATCAAGCGAGAGTCGGAAACAGATTCTCAGCACACTTGCGAACGCGATTGGTGCAAAACATGGGCTCGACGGCCGCGATATTTTCGACGCCGTAATTGAACGCGAGAACCTCGGATCGACCAGTGTCGGCGAAGGCGTTGCGATTCCGCACGCGCGTATCCCGCAATTAAAGGCGCCAGTCGGCGCATTTGTACGGCTTCACGAAGGCGTTGATTTCGACGCGATTGATGGCCGCCCATGTGATCTGATCTTTATGCTCTTGGCACCGAATGCTGCTGGCGCGGACCATTTACGTGCCCTGGCGCAAGTTAGCCGGGCATTTCGAAATGAAGCGTTTCGCACCGCGCTGAGAAGTGCGACGGATCTCGACAGCCTGACCGGTTTCCTTTGCCCGCAAGCGATGGAAGCGAGCGCCGTCTAACCGGATCGTGATTGGCGAAATCAGCGCCTAGATATATATCTCCTCTCACTTGAGGAGTGACACAATCATGAAAACTTTTGCTAGCCTGACCGTGCTCGGGCTTCTTTCTAGTCCCTTGGCTCTGGCCCACGGACCGCATGTTCCACTGACCCAACAAGCTCAACCGGTGCAGATCACCACCACCGATCTCGGCGATGGTCTCTACATGCTGCAAGGCCGCGGCGGGAATATTGGTGTGCTGGCTGGCGAGGACGGCGTGTTCGTCATTGATAGCCAATATGCCGATATGGCGCCGGGCATTTTGAGCGCGATTGATGAGATTGCCGGCGAAGCGCCGCGCTATTTGGTCAACACGCACTGGCATGGCGATCACACAGGCGGTAATGCGATTATTGGCGAGACGGGGACAACCGTCATTGCGCATGAAGGCGTTCGGGAGCGCGTCACCGTCGATGTCACGCGCGATTTCTTTGGCCAAGAATCAACCACGCCCGCGCTACCAAACGCGGCTTGGCCAGTCATCACCTTTAATGATGAGATGACGCTCTATTTGAACGGACAGACGGTTCGGCTGATCCACGCGCCAACCGCGCACACAGATGGCGATACATTCGTCTATTTCGAAGAAGCCGACGTCTTGCACACGGGCGACCTTATGTTCAGCGGCATGTTCCCTTTTGTGGATGTCACTTCAGGCGGGACTTTTGCCGGGTTCACGGCCGCGTCACAAGCGATGGCGGACCTGATCACCGATGAGACGCGCATCATTCCAGGGCATGGTCCTTTATCGACCAAATCCGACATCGCGGAGATTGTTGATATGCTGGAAGGCACAACCGCGGCCGTTCAAGCGGAGATCGATGCCGGAAAAGACATTGAGGGCATTCTTGATGCCGCGCCGCTAACCCCGTGGGTAGAAGACTGGGCCTGGGGCTTCATCGATGAGGCACGGTTCACCCGTCTGATCTATGCCGATCTCGGAAGTGCCGAAGCGCCTGAGAGCGAGTAGAGCGAGGCTTAGTTGCCATCCTCAGTCAATCGAGGGTCGCCGGCGGGGATGATGACCTCATCCTCCACGGTGCTCCACTCGACATCCATCATGAAAGCGCGGACATCGGAGATCGATTGCTCCGCGTTTTCTTCTTGGGGCAAATGACCAACGCCCTCATAGACGGCGAGAGTCGCGCCTGGGATTGCATCTGCAAATTTCTGCGCGCCGGAGACGGGAACAAGATTGTCGTCCGTGCCCCACATGACCAACGTCGGAACCGAGATTGCAGAAAGCGCTGCAGCGGTCGCTTCAACCCGTTCGCCAGCCATAATGGCCAACAAAGTCGCCCGGTGCCCCGGCGCCCGAGACAGCGCCACATAGCGCTCGACCAGCTCGTCGGTGACAAAGGACTGATTGGTGTAAGACCCCTCAAGCCCTGACCTCGTCAGCGAAGTCATATCCAGATCTTTCAGCAAAGTCCGCGCAATGGGATTGGACAGAAGCGTGAATATGAATGGCGATCCGTCGCCCTCCCCTTCCTCTTCCGGCCAGCCAGAGGCAGCGACCAAAATCAGTCCGTCTAGCGTTTCGGGATATGCCAGCGCATAGGACCAGGCGGTGTTGCCGCCCATTGAATTCCCGGCCAGCGTGAACCGCTCAACCCCCAAATCTTGGGTGACTTCGTGAACGACCTCCGCAAACCGTTCAATCTTGGCTTGGCTCGGATCTTCCGCGCGGGTCAGGCCATGACCGGGCAAGTCAAGCGTGATCACTCGGTAATCAAGCTCAAGCGCCGTTTTCCACGCTTCCCATGTGTGTAGAGACGCCGAAAACCCGTGCACGAGCACCAGTGCCGCACGATCTTGCGGCCCGGTATCAGTATAATGGACTTTCAGCCCATCATCTAAAGTCATGAATTGCGTGTCAGGGACCGAATATACGGTCTCAAGCGTATCGTAAGGGATATCGGCTCTTCTGAGCGCTAACCACCCGGCGGCAAGCACCGCAATGATGGTGAGACTGACGGCAAGCATTCTGCGCATCAAACAAGTACTCCACGACGGCCCACTGTCGTAAAACCGTCAAAAATTAACGATGTCAAAGAAAAGTTTCATGATGCGCAGACCGAACAATCCGGGTTCGGACGAAGTTTTAAGAGGCGGCTTTCCCCCGATAGCCCATCAATAATGAGCAATCGACCAATCAGTGGTTTTCCCGCACCGGTGATAAGTTTTATCGCCTCGAGCGCCATGCGTGTGCCGACCATGCCGGTGAGCGCGCCCACCACCCCAACATCATCGCACGCTTCGGCGGCAGGCGGCAGTTCTGGGACGAAGCATGAATAACAAGGCGCTTCTGGTTCCACGCCCGAGGCATAGACCGAAACCTGTCCGCTCCACCGGCTGGCGGCGCCTGAGACCAGCAGACGCCCCGTCTCATGCGCAAGCTGGTTGAGGGCAAAGCGGGTTTCGAAATTATCCGTGGCATCGATCAGGATCGATCCAAGCGGCTCAGAGTCTGCTCCGAACCGTTCCTGTTTAACACTGACCGACACATCTGGGTTCAGCGCCACAAGGCGCGTTTGCAGAAGCACCGCTTTCGATAGGCCGATATCAGCCTCGGAAAACTGCACCTGTCTCTGCAGGTTCGAGCGATCCACCGCGTCATCATCCCAGATCTCGATCTCACCAATGCCCGCAGCGGCGAGATACAGCGCGCAAGGCCCGCCAAGCGCACCAGCGCCAATGATCGATACTTTTGCATCGCGCAGCTTTTGCACACCAGGACCGCCAATCTCCTTTAGGAGAATGTGGCGTTTATGACGCTCGAGCTGATCTGCGGTGAAAGCCATGACATCTCTTTATAGGCCGGAACAAAATGTGGCGAGTGAGAACACCACCCGCCTGATATTGTCATGTCTCTGACATATTTCATCATTTTTCACCAAACGCCTGCCACAAGTCCTTACTAAAAGGTTAACAACTGACTAGGGTTCCTTTTGGGAGGATGGCTGATGAGTGACAACACGCCAAACATGGCGGGCGCACTATCGAAAGAAGACATTGTCGATCTGACGAAACGTCCGAGTGATGCTTATAATCAAGTCATCCTGCAAGCCGATTACACGACCCGCGCAGCCCTCAGCTTTTACCGTTTTCGCCAGCTGGGCGGTGATTATCACCTCCCCGCAAAACGCAAAAAGAAGGCAGATGAGGCCGACACATCCAGCCAAAGCGGCGAAGCAAATGCCCGTCATGCGAAGCTGAAACTCGGCCAGACCACCGGTCGCGGCGTCCATTATATATCCAGCCACCCAAAAGTACCGATGCTGCAAATGTCGATCATCGCACTGATGATTATCTTTGAAAGCGCTGCAAACGCCTATTTCTTCGCCAAGGAGAGCGAGTTTGGCCTGGCGGGCGGTATTTTCCAGGCGGCGGCTGTCTCGCTTGCGAACGTGGCCACGGCCTTCTTCATCGTCGGTTATTGGGGCATGCGCCATATCTCGATGCCGTTCGATATCGACAATATTTTCAGCCGCCGAAACCTCTATGTGGTGATGGGTCTGGTCGCGATTATTGTCGGGCTTTCTCTCGTTTTCTTGGTCAATCTCTCAGCCGCGCACTACCGAAATATTTTGGATATGCAGGCTTTGGGACAGGGATTACCAGCAGACCTACCAACAACCGTGCTTCCGCATTTCATCGTCGACCCGGCGGTGTGTGATAAGATCCTCAGCTCGCCGCTTGGGGAAACGCTGGGCAGCGCTGCAACAAATGCGATGTGCCGTCCATTTGCCCTACACTCATTAGACGCGATGGTCCTGTTCGCCCTCGGGCTTGCGATCGCGGCCTTCGCTGCGTTTGAAGGCCGACGGCTCGATTCACCTTTCCCGGGCTTCTCTGATTCCGCCCGCGGCCTTGAGCGGGCCCGCTCAGACCTGCAAGACGCGCTCTATGATTTCGAAGAGAGCTATGAAGATATCAAAGAGCTGGTGCTGGAAGTGAAATACGGCCCAGAAGAGATGGAAGATAAAGACCTCAGCGCTCAAGAGAAAATGATCATCCATCGCACCATGCAAGAGATGGTCGCGCCGTACCAGAAACTGCTAAGAACCACCGATGATGGCTTGTCAGACGAGTTTGGTCTCGAGCATGCTATTATTGATCAGTTTCGGGTGAAGGCAGAACACTAATGGCGCGGCGTCGGCGATCCAGGCAGAAGAAGCAACGCAATCAGGCCATCCTGAATTTCGTCCTCGCGGGTCTCGCCGTGGCGATTATCGGCTTCTCATTTTTTGCCCTTCAACCCGAACCCTATGATGAGATGACGCTTTGCGAGCTGTCTGATGAGCTGCCGCCCCACACAGCCATTATCATCGACAAGACCGACGAATATAGCGAGCAGCAGGCTGGATTGATCGCCGCCATCATTCGCCGCTCGCGCGACCGTCTCGAAGTTGGCGAACGGTTTACGCTATTCGAATTGGACCAGTTCGGGCAATTCGATCCGCGCGGCGAGTTCTCGCTGTGCAATCCTGGGCGCGGCGACCAAGTCAACGCCCTCTTCCGCAATCCAGAGCGGATCGAAGAACGGTTCAATGAGAAGTTCGATCGCCCGCTGCAAACCGTTTTGGAAGACTTAGTCGTCCCAAAAGAAGCGCCGAACAGTCCGGTCCTAGAAGCCATGGCGCGGCTCGGACAAACCGAAGCCTTCTCTGATCGCGTGCCCCAGCGGCGGATCGTGATCATTTCCGACATGCTGCAAAATTCAGACGTGTTTACCGCCTATGGCGGCGGTGGATCTATTCCGGACAATATGCCGAGCGCGCTGGAGGTTGCGGACATGACGATGCGGCGGTTCGGCGACAGTCTGGACGGAGTGGCCTTGGAGGTCCGATTGATCCCGCGTCAACGTTATGTCGACATGCAGCGCGGCGCTTTGAAAGATTATTGGAACCGAGTGTTTGCTGAGCTTGGCGTCGATGTTACTTGGCGCGATCTTTAGCGCGCGATCTTAGCAGACGCGGAAAATCGCCATTCCATCATAGCCTTTGGCGCCAACCGTTTGCAGCGCGGTCATGTCGACCCCGTCTAAGGTCCCGGCATAAGCCATCATCGCCCGAACCCCGCGCACACTGTTCTCTGTGCTCTCGGCATCGATCACCGCCCCGCCGCGGATGATATTGTCAGCGACAATGACCGCGCCTGAGCCGGTCAGATTCAAAGCCCGTTCGAGATAGTTCTTGTGATTGACCTTATCGGCATCAATGAAGACGAAATCGAACTGGCGCCCCGCCGCAATTTCCGCGTCCAAGACCTCCATGGCTGGGCCGGTGCGGAGATCGATCCGGTCGCCAAAGCCAGACCCATCGATATTTTCTTGCGCAATCGCTGCGGTTCGCGTGTCGATTTCGGTGGTGATCAATGCCCCGCCCTCGGGCAGCGCTCGCGCCATTGCAACGGCGGAATACCCGCCTAGACACCCGATCTCTAAGACCCGTTTCGCGCCACTCATTTTGATCAACAGGGCCAAAAACGCGGCCTGAAGGGGCGTGACGGCGTGCGGGACCAGTCCCGCCGCTTCACTATTCTGGGCAATTTGCTCCAAAACAGGGTCTGTTCGGAGCAAATTTTCCTCGAGATAGGTGTCTATAGCGGTATGAATATCGGTCATGCTGAAGGTTAATTTCCCTTAACGGTGCTTGGGCCTTGAGCCCTGCCACAATCACGCCTACCACTTAGGTCGGAGTGTAGAGTTTCACAACAAAGGTCGCCATGCTGGGAGCCCAATTGCGTTTATTTGCGCTCGCAAGTTTCGTATTGCCGTTGGGCGCTTTGGCGCAAGACGTCAGCGGCGCCCGCGCCTCGTTCCCGAACAATGCCGGACAACTTTACGAAGAAAATCAAGGCGATGTGACTCTGCCGCTCGCCTCCTTCGATGCGGCTGACAGCAATGACGTGCAAGCGGTCTCCGTTCCAGTTGAGAATTTAGCGACGCCGATGCGTTGCATGACCGCCTGGTCCTATTTAGCAGGCCGCGCCATCGAATCCCCAGAAGCGTTAAGCGAGCTTCATCCAGATTTCACTGAAGCCACGGCCAGTGCCCACTGGCAGCATTGGCTCAGCGCCGACCTTGCTGCCAATCAAGGCGTGTTGAGTGCGGATTTTCATCAGCGCCGTCTGGCGGCGGAACGGGCCTTTAGCGTCGCCTTAGCCCGCGGCGAAGAAGCCTATGCCTTCCAGACACTAGGCACCTGCTATGTCCGCCCTGTTCTGCGAGAGCTTGGCGACCCGACACAGCTGCTTAGAAATTTTATGATTGAGCATCAAGGCCTGCCGGAAGCGTATGCGGTTCCAGTCCTGCAACGCCAATTGCGAGCTTTTCCAATTTCGGAGGCGGACGAGTTAGAAACGGAAACAGATTGCGTTGAGCTCGATGGCACAATCGAGAGCAAGATACGGGATCGCGCCAAGCTGCAATGCTTCGATCGTGGCGGGATTCTGGCTTCAAAAGTAAAAGTCTCAATCGAGCAAGCAGACACCATCTGCCGAATAACCGCCGCGGTTCAGTGCGAGAACATTCCCTAGCTGGGCAAAGCTCGCTATGGCATGGCGCCTATGAGTGATTTGCCTGTTCCCGCTGGTGCTACACCGCCTGAAACGATCTATGCGAAACCGGCTGCTTGGGTGGCCAGCGGCGCAGGCGCGCAAGGCAATTTGTTTCTGACCGGGCGCGCTGGGACGGGCAAAACCACCCTACTTCGAAAGTTCATGGCCGAAGCCGGCGAAAGCGCGATTGTGCTCGCCCCGACTGGGGTCGCCGCAATGAATGCTGGCGGCCAGACCTTGCATTCCTTCTTCAAGTTCCCGCCACGCTTGATCGAACCGCAAGATGTGAAGCGGCTGCGGACGGCACGTCTCATGAAAGCGGCTGAGACGATCATCATCGATGAGATTTCCATGGTCCGCGCCGACATGCTCGATGCCATTGATCGCAGTTTGAAGCTCAATCGCGGCTCTAAACGGCCATTTGGCGGCGTGCGGATGATCTTGTCTGGCGACCTGCACCAACTGCCGCCCGTGGTTCGCGGTGATGAAGACCCGATCCTCAAAGAGCGTTATGGCGGGCATTATTTCTTCAATGCCCCCGCCTTTAAAGAGGCTGAGTTCGCGCTTCTGGCGCTCAAACATGTGTTCCGCCAAGAAGACCCGCGCTTCCTGACTTTGCTTGGGGCGATGCGCCAAGGCCGGCTGACGCCTGCAGATCAGAGCGTTTTGCGCAGCGTCGTCTCAGACCGCGATGCTGTCGAAGCAAGCGAAACCCATATCGTGCTCACGCCGAATAATGCCAATGCCTATCGAATCAATCAGGCGCGGCTTGAGGATCTGCCGGGGCCAGAGAAAGTGTTCGAAGCCCGGGTGCAGGGTGATTTTGACGAGAAAACTTATCCCACCGAAGCCGACCTCGAACTCAAAGAAGGCGCGCGGGTGATGCTGATCAAGAATGATCCAGAAGGCCGGTGGGTGAACGGCTCACTGGCCGTGGTTGCGGGCTGGTCAGGGCGAAACGTCGTGGTCGAGCTTGATGGCCTCGAATATGAGATCGAACCGGCGGCTTGGGAAAAGTACAAATACTCGCTCGATCCAGAGACCAAAAAAGTCTCCCGCGAAGTGGTTGGCACATTCAAACAAGTCCCGGTGCGGCTCGCCTATGCCGTCACCATCCATAAAGCCCAAGGCCTGACTTTGGATAAGGTATATATCGACTTGGATCGTGGTATGTTTGCCCATGGGCAGGCCTATGTCGCCTTCTCCCGCGCCCGCAACCTTGAAGGCCTTGAAATCTCGCGCGCCCTACGCCCGCGAGATTTGGTGATGGATCGCAACGCGTTTGCGTTCGGAAAACTGGAGCCGATTGAAGACAATGACGCTTATCTCTTGGCGAAATTTGCCAAACAAGATGATGCCCTGATTTAAGCCGCTGCGCGGGATTTTCCGATCAACAAGGTTTTTAGATCACCGCCAACATGGAAGCTGGTGACCAACAGATAAGGCGCGAAAAACAGCATACCGCCGCTCAATGCGAGCACCGCCATCAGCCAGCCTTTTGGGCTAAACTCGTGCCGCCACACCACCCATAGCGCGGACAAAATCCAATAGCCCGCAAAGTCGAGGGTGAACTGACCCGGCCACGTCATCGTGCCAACAATGTCGATAAAGGGTGATAGAAAATCGATGCCATGATTGGCGATAATGACGGCCGTGTAGATCGCCAGACCGACAAAGAACAGGGCTGTATAAATACGCAAAATGGTCATGAGCTTCTCCTTGGAACATGCTCATGACCAATAATGTAGCGATCGCTACATTTCAAGTCTATTCTGGTTTCTGACCGACAATGAACAAAACAGGCCCATTATCGGGTTGCCAAATATGGACGGTTTTGAAGCCAATCGATTCCATATCCTTCTGCAAACGCTTGGCGGTGAAACGGTGGACTTGTGGCCATTGGCCAAGCGCATGCATGAGCGGGAACAAGGGCTCCATCAGCCGAAACATCAGTTTTTCCCGCAAACACATCGTGCTGGAAATGAAATGACCACCAGGTTTCAGCGTCTCATAGACCCGGCCCATCGCTGCCATACGATTGTCTAGCAAGTGAAGGATATTAAGCCCGAGAGCGGCATCATAAGAGCCCGGCCGCGGCTGGAAGCTATCCATATCCGCAACATCAAAAGCGACATTGGTGATGTTCTCAGGTCCGAGTTTTGCGCGGGCGATGCGGATCATTTCCGGCGACACATCGATTGCATCAATATGTTTTACATAAGGGGCATGAAGGATGGCGGTAGAGCCGGTTCCGCAGCCAAACTCCAGAACTTTCGACTCGGGCGTGAAATACTCGCGTGTGAGATCGAGCTTGATCTCATAGGCTTTCTGATTGGATATCGGTTGCTTCGAATATTTCTCGGCAGTTCGGTCCCAGAATTTGGCTTTGTCAGGCATAGATGCCTCCTCGATTAGTCCCGCGCGGCGCGGGATACATGTTTGATCAAATTGCACCCTCCCTATTTATCTATTCGGAGATCGGATAGAAATTGCAGAATATTCGAATGGACCTATACGAAAATCGATGAATTGGCAGGCGATCTCTTTTGATTGGAACCAGGTCCGGGCGTTTCTCGCAACCGCGGAAGAAGGCTCGCTTTCCGCCGCTGCGCGCGCGCTGGGGCAAACCCAACCCACGCTAAGCCGCCAAGTTGCCGCGCTAGAAGAAGAGCTTGGTGTGACCCTATTCGAGCGGGCGGGTCGCGCCATGTCCCTCACCGAAGCCGGCCGCGGTCTGTTGGACCATGTTCGCGTCATGGCGGACGCCGCGACACGGATCTCGCTCTCTGCGTCGGGGCAATCGCAGATCGTTGAAGGTAGGGTTGTCATCACCGCAACCGAGAATGTGGCGACCCATCAATTGCCGCGCATCGTCAAGAAAATTCATGCGGTCGCGCCGAACATTCAAATCGACATTCTACCTTCAAACGAGGTGCAGGATCTGACCCGTCGCGAAGCCGATATCTCGATCCGTCATGCGCGCCCCGAACAGCCAGATTTAATCGCGAAACTCCTGTTTGAAACCCGCGCTCATCTTTACGCCTCCGATGATTATCTCAAGCGTTTCGGACCGATCGCCAAAATCACCGACCTCGAAAATGCGATTTTTATCGGGCTCGATCGCACACCTGAAATGATTGAGGCGATGAAAACCTACGGCCTCAATCTGAGACAGGAGCAATTTCGGTTTAACAGCCCGAGCGGACATGTCCTGTATGAACTCGTCGCTCAGGGCCTTGGTGTCAGCATTCTCGCCAATGATATCGAGACCTATTCCGACAATGTACGGCCCTTGTTTCCCGACCAGTTGTCCATTCCTATCCCGGTTTGGCTGGTGACCCATCGAGAGCTTCACACCAGCAAACGCATTCGAATTGTATATGACATGCTGGCGACAGAACTGCCCAAATACAGATGTGTTTGACCAATCTGCATACGGATGTCAGCGTGCCCCAGAGAAGGAACCTAAAATGATCAGTTTGGCCTTGAAATGGATGGCGCGTGCCATGTTCGCGCTTGCAGTGTTTTCAGCACTGACCGCGATCTATATGTATTACACGCTTAATTTTGGCAGCTGCACCGAGGGGGGCCCAACCTGCAATGCAAATGTCGCGACCCTGTACGCATCCGGCATCGGCATTGTTGGCTTCGCTGTCTCAGGATATGCGGCGCACATAATCGCCAAAGGTTTTGCGCGCCAGCAAGACGGCGACTAGGCGAGGCGAGAAATTTCTTCACTGAGGCGTTTATCCCCGTCGGTCGTGATCTTTTCGAGCACTTTCACGCGGTCGCGCAGCCGCAGAACTTCGCGCTCGAGATCTTCCATGCGGAGTTTGGTTTCCTGATCCATCGCTGAATTGGCGCGGGTTTCGATCCAGGTCTTCACGACCCCGGCGCCGACGGCGATCAACACAATCAACACGACCATGGTGAAGGGGCTGTCGATATCCATAATTTTTTGTCCTGACTCTTATCGTTATTCGATATATAGCACGTCAGGCGTCAGACGCAAGGTTTTATCGTCCGGTTGACCCAAAGCCGCCAGCGCCGCGATCAGTATCATCGAGCGTGTCGACTTGGTTCCATACCAACCGCGTCACAGGTGCCAGCAGCATCTGGCCGATGCGCTCCCCGCGCGCGATCATAAAGCTTTCTTGGCCATGATTGATCAAAATCACTTTCAGCTCGCCGCGATAATCACTGTCGATCGTCCCAGGTGAGTTCAAGCAGGTGATCCCATGTTTCGCCGCCAGGCCAGAGCGCGGCCGCATCTGGATTTCATAGCCTTGCGGGATGGCAACGCTGAGCCCGGTTGGAACCATGGTCTTCTCGCCAGGGTTCAGCACCAATGGATCATCTTGCGGCACCGCGGCGCGCACATCCATGCCTGCCGCGCCTAGGGTTTCATAAGCGGGCAGATCGAGCCCTTCAAAATGCGGCAAAGGCCGCACAGCAACAGTAATCTCAGTCATGGTCCCGCACACCGACGGAGTCGCCCAAATGAGTCAAGCGCCGGAGTTAAGTCAGCACCGCAATTCCTATGGAAATCGCAGAAACCACCAAAGACAACGCCGCCAGCCGAGTCGAAATGATGAACCGTTTTCGGTTGTCTTGCAGATCGGCCAGCACCGAAGTCAGCAGAGGGAAATTGACGACATGGCGGTCATTGCCGAGCCGCATGTTAAAGAAATTGACCTCTTGCCCGCTCCCATTGGTCGAGCCGTATTTGGCGTTCATATGATAATAAAGACGCCCAAAAATCAGGTCAGGATCGCAGCGAAATTTCTTGCCAAGCGCATCAATATCGATCGGCACCCAGATTTTGGCGCTGCGGTTTTTATTCTCTTCAGACCAGTCAGAGAATGCTTTCAAATTGCGCTCATAGATCTTGGTCAGCAGCGTTTCGTCTGTCGGAATTGGTCGTGCCATATTGCGTCCTCTTTACGAGGCTCTTGCGTAACACGAGCAGAGGGCGATTCGAAGGCAACCGGCTTTCCGTGGCACGCGCTGCTCATGGCGCGCGTACCGCGTTCGTGGGGTCTAGAAAGAAGTTGTTTTCTCCGCCGACCCCAGCGCAGGCTGGGGTCCAGGGACGAATGTCTGTGATCAAGACCGCCGGAAATTACTTGTCCATGGATACCTGCCTTCGCAGGTATCGGCGGAAGATAGGATCATTCTAAGAGCTTTTCGCGCTCTATTGCGCTGCGATTTTGTCGGCTTCGTCGCCAAACTCTTCCGCAATGCGGGCCACAAGTCGAGTGGCGACATCCTGTTTGGTCATCCGCGGCCAACGCACTTCGATGCCGTCCCGAGTGACCAGAGCAACTTCGTTCATTTCGCCGCCCATGACATCACCGCTGACATCATTCGAGACGATCCAATCGCATCTCTTGCGTTTCAGTTTGGCAATCGCGAGCGCATCGACATCATGGGTCTCCGCTGCGAAGCCAATCACCAGGTCTGGGCGATTTTTCTTCTTGCGAGAGAGCGTCGCGAGGATGTCTGGGTTTTCAGACAGTTCCAGTGTGGGGTGCGGATCGCCATCGCCTTCTTTGAGCTTCATCTTTTTCGCGGCTGCGCGGCTGGGGCGCCAATCCGCCACAGCCGCGACCGAGATAAACACATTTGCGGGCAGCGCGGCTTGGCAAGCGTCTAGCATTTCGCGCGCAGTCTCGACCGGCACATGATCAACGCCATCTGGAACCTGTAAGGCCACCGGGCCAGACACCAATGTTACACGGGCGCCTGCTTTCGCGAGTGCCCCGGCAATCGCATAGCCTTGCTTGCCGCTTGAGTGATTGGACAGGAACCGAACCGGATCCAGCGGCTCGCGCGTCGGCCCGGCGGTCACCAAAGCATGGCGCCCGGCAAGCGGTTTGGGGTCCAATCCATAAAGCACCGGTCCATCGCTCAGCAGCGCTTCAATTCGATTGGCAATCTCAAGCGGTTCTGGCAGACGCCCAGGCCCAAACTCGCCGCACGCCATGGCGCCTTCATCGGGGTCCATGACACTCACGCCGTCGCCGCGCAGCGTCTCAACATTGCGCTGGGTTGCGGCATGCTCCCACATCCGGACATTCATTGCTGGCACCATCAGCACCGGCTTGTCGGTCGCAAGCAATGTGGTCGAGGCCAGATCATTGGCTAGGCCGTTCGCGGCTTTCGCCATCAAATCGGCCGTCGCTGGACAAACCACAACGAGGTCCGCCGACCGTGACAATTGGATATGTCCCATATCGGCTTCATCATCGAGATCGAACAGTTCGGTGAATACTTTTTCGCCAGATAAGGCAGAAACGGAAAGCGGCGTCACGAATTCCTGACCGCCTTTGGTGACGATACAACGGCTCGCAATACCGCGCCGCGCCAGCTCACGAATGAGCTCGAGCGATTTATAGGCAGCAATCCCGCCACCAATGATCAGAAGAATACGCTTATCTGACATGCCACACTTTTATGCCACTTCTGGGCCATGTGACACAAAACAAATGAAAAAACGACCACACAGATGCGTGAGATTTGCGTTTTTGGTTAATGGTTCGGGCGCCGAAGCGCAGATTCCGGCGCCTAAACCGCCAATTCTAAAGCTCACTCAGCTTCGGAACGGTGCCCTCACGGCCCAACCAAGCCTCGTCAAACAGCGACCGCGCAAAGGCCTCAGAGCGTTCATCGCGCTTGGCCTTGAACGTCTCGGCCAAACCGTACAAAGCATAGGCATTGTTCGGCGCTTTAATCAGCGTCTTGAAGAATTCGCGCTCAGCCCGGTCATATTGCCCATCCTGAAGTAAAAACAGGCCAAGTGTTTGCCGTGTCGGATAATACCACCACGTGGGTTCAAAATATGGGAGATTAGCTTCCGCTGCCGAGGCTGCTTCAAGCTTGGCAATGGCGCCTTTGAGGTCACCATTCGCCGCAAGAATACGCCCGTCTAGCGTCAGGCGAGCGACGGTTTGGATGCCCGAAAGTGGCGCGAAATAAGCGGTATCATAATCGCTAAAGCCAGGTTCTCCAGTGAGCGCCTCGAGTTTGGCAAGTTCAGTTTTCGCCTCGGCCATTTTGTTTTGCCGCGCGAAAACTGTGCCGCGGGCATAGTGCCAAGCGGTCCGCAGATAGAGGTGCGCCTGTTCAGGCTCTTCCATCGCCAACACAGTTTCATCGGTTGAGAAAATCAAATCGGTAAAGATCGGCGCGGCAGCAATATGCTCAGCCAACGGCGCTGGCGCGGCGGGATCAATCACCACCAAGCTTTCAATCTTATCCGACATTTCAAGCGCGGTCTCGGCGTCGCCCGCGAACTGCGAGCTAGCGACCACGAAATGAACATTGTGCGGATAATAGACACTGCCATAGACAGCGGCGTTTTCACTGGCTGCAATATAGGCTTCGTCGGCCTCGATCGCAGCAATATTTGACGCGTGAGACTTCTTCCATTCACCCAACCGCAAATAGATGTGTGACGGCATATGCACGAGGTGGCCCACACCGAGGTCCTGGCTGAGCAAGGCATCGGCATAGGACTCCGCCCGGAACGGATCGACGGAAGATTCAGTGATGTGAATATAGAGATGAATGGCCGGTGCAAATTCGGGATCGATCGCAAGGGCGGCTTCAATCAACTCGAGCGTCCGCGCGGTCCGACCTTTCGGATCGCGCGCGCCTGGTTCCCAATAGTCCCAAGGTTGGGTGTCCATATTGGCTTCAGCGGCGAGCGATAGGATGAATTTGTCATCTGGAAACGCGCGCGCAACTTCATCCATCGCATCGGCATAAGCCGCCGGACGTTCCTCAATTTCCGCCGCCTCAGAGACGCCATAGCGTGTATCAAGCGCCTTGATTAGCGCCGCCTCGCGAGGTGTCACGCCTTCAATTAGCTCAAGCGCTTTGCTGGCAGCGACCCGTCCTGCGGCGCCGCGATCAGGCGCATAGGGTATGTTGATATTGCTGCCAAAAGACAGCCCCTCGGCCCAATAGCACATGGCGCAACCCGGATCTTTGGCTTGCGCTTTTCGGAACGCGGCGATCGCTTCGTCATGGTTGAAATTCGCCATATGTGCCAACCCGGTATTGAACCATTTTATCGCCTCGCGGCTGGCGCTTGAAATAGGATACTGGAAATGATCGATGACTGATTGCGGAAGCTCAAATGGGTCGGAATAGTCAAAGCCAGGGTTTAAGCGCGCAGCCGTTTCTGCAGCGACCGCCGCTGATTGTTCAGACCGGCCGCTACACATGCTTTGCGAAAGTATGACCGGGTCAATGAAGGGCTGCGTCTCTGCATCTGCAGTATCCGGGTTGGTTTGATCAGCCGATACACAGGACACCACCCCCAATACACTCAGTGCGGCGCCGAACATTAAAGTCTTTGAAATTGTCATGATACGTCCTCCCTCAGAGGACTATGCCACAAGTTCGGATTGTCGTTAAGAAATGAGTCTGGGAGATCGTCGGGCGGGTCTATATTCAGTCGATTAAACCAGGCGCGCTGAACGAATGTCCGTCAATGCCGGAAGCCCCGCAAAGCTTTGCGAGACTTCCCCCCAACCGAGCGGGGTTTTCCGATCCAGTCCTCTCAGATGTGCGTTCAGGGAGAGAGAATATGAACTGGTTCAGAATTCTTTTGAGTCGCGCCTCACTCAGGCGCAACAAAACTAATCATTAGCCCTTTTTCAAACGAGGCGGCGACGGTCATTTCAACTCCGCCCGTTTCGAGCTTCACCACATCGCCTTTGACGCTTGCAAACGCGGCGAGTGATAGGGCAGCAGCGACGAGCAATCCGGTTTGGATCCCGCTTCTGATGGCCTTGCGTGTCATGGGAATTCCCCTCTCTATCCTAAACTTGCCTGATCCCTGGTTACAGATGTAACCTATTCCTTAATTCTGTTCTAGATCCTTGAACGCTTTTTTTAGACGCCACTCTTCGCTGGTGACACTGCGCTCGATATTTCGCAAACGCTCTTCAAGGTCCATGAATGTGTATTTCAGCCCAGATGCCGTGACCCGAGGCCGATCTGACACATTGCGCCAAAACTGCTCCTCTTCTGGGGCCAAATTACGGCGGCCCATCGGTTCTTTGGGTGTGATCATCGCCGCAATGATATAGGCGAAGATCGAAAATGGCCCGGCCATGACGAAAATACTCAAGACAAACAGCAGCCTAACCAATGTTGGCTCCCAACCGAACCGTTCAGCAATCCCGCCACATACTCCGAGCCAAACGCGGTCTGTCCGCGAGCGGTAAAAGCGTTTTGGGTTAGGGGAACGGAACATTTGGTCTTCTTCTCTGCTTGTATAGTGATCGTCTCTAAGGGGACGGTGATGTCGTCTTCTATAAGTCATGGTCTAATCCTCGAACCGGCGCGGCGAGAGCGGACGACGGCGGCCTTGTGGCTCTTCTTCTTGGGCGTCCAAAAGCTCTTCGATCGTATCGATCCGTCTTTCGATTGAACGCGCAGAGCGCCAAAGGTCTTCGAGCATTCGCTCATCGTCGGGCATCAGGGTCTTCTGCTTCCGCCACAGCGTGATGTAGTGAAACACCATGGCTGGGAAGATGATGAAGACGCATCCGATTGCCACAATTGCGATGATGAATTCTTCTCCCATCAGTTTGTTGCCTCAGTTTTTGCCTTGCGGCGGTCTTCTAGGTGGAGGGCAATCAAGCCCGGAGCGGTAATCGCGGTCAAAAAACCAGCTAAGATCGCAAACGGTAATAACATGGACTAGCCCTCCTTTTTGTCAGCAGGCTTTGCTGCTTTTGTTGTGGTTTTCGAGCGGGCTTTTTTCAAAGCCGTGAGTTCCGCTTCGATCGCGTCATTGCGCTCGAGAGCCGCAAACTCTTGCTCCAAAGATGGCTCAACACCGCGAATGGTTTCAGCATAAGCCTCGAGCTCATCGACTTTGCGCTCGACGGAAGAATAGCGCGCCAGGGCATCATCTACGCGAGTGTCATAAGTTTGCTCACGAACCCGAATACGCTGCTCGGCGGCGTCCCGGCGCATCATCAGCGCGCGGTGCTTGGCTTTCGCTTCATCCAGTTTGGCTTGCAGACGAGACAAATCATCCTGACGCTTGTGAAAAGCTTCTTCAGCAAGATCCATCGCTTCTTGGCGGCGTGTGATTTCTTGCTCGGCTTTCTTCTTGGCGATCAGCGCGCCGCGGGCGAGATCTTCGCGACCTTTATCAATGGCGAGGCCAGCTTTGGCTTCCCAATCAGCGCGGATTTCAGAATAGTGCGCAATCTCGCGCTCCATTTCTTTTTTGTCGGCCATGGCACGCGCAGCAGCGGTGCGAACTTCGACCAGCGTGTCTTCCATTTCTTGGATCATCAGACGCGCGATCTTTTCTGGGTTTTCAGCATTGTCCAGCATCGCATTGATGTTGGAATTGATGATATCGCCGAGGCGAGAGAACATTCCCATGATATTTTTTCCTTGTATCTTTTGGGGTTCAACGGGGGGAGTGGGAGGAAACGCGGTTTCTTTTGGCTGTGTTCAGCTCTTAGAAGAAGAAGCCGCCGAGAAAGACACCAGCGACAAAGAACATCCATGTCTCTGGTGAACGAGTGGAGAGGTAGCGGCCAAAGCGGCCACTCTCACGGCGGGCCTGGTCGTAACGGTCGCCATAGCCATTTTCGTAAGAGCGCTCAGTCATTGTTTTCTTTCCTTCTTGCGAGCGACCCGACTGGCCGCCATGCCAAAATGATTTCAAGGACCGTGCCAGTTTTGAGTTAAATTCATATTGCGTTGTTTTTATTGGAAATATTTTTATTTTCGCAGTTCTGACTTAATTGAATTTAGCGAATTACACTCATAAATCTGGTTGTTTTGACCAATTCTTTTCGCTATATAGACCTCATGATTGGCAATCAAACTCCACAACTGATCGGTGAAGATCCGAGCTGGCTCGAAGCCCAAGAACATGTCTCTCGATTGGCGCCACTTGATCGACCTTGCTTGATCATTGGCGAGCGCGGGACCGGTAAAGAATTGATTGGCGAGCGGATGCACTTTCTGTCTCGGCGCTGGGAAGGCCCGTTTGTGAAAGTGAATTGCGCCGCCCTCTCAGAGCAATTGCTCGACAGTGAGCTGTTTGGGCACGAGCGCGGCGCGTTTACCGGCGCCACCGAACGCCGGCTCGGCCGGTTTGAATTGGCCGATGGCGGAACGCTCTTCCTAGACGAGATCGCCACCGCCTCGATGCAGGTCCAAGAAAAGCTCTTGCGCGTGGTGGAGTATGGCGAGTTCCAACGCCTGGGCGGTGAAAAGGTCCTGAGCACCAATGTTCGGGTCGTCGCCGCGACCAATGTTGACCTTCCCAGCAAGGCAGCGACCGGCGATTTCCGCGCCGACTTGCTCGATCGCCTGGCCTTCGATGTGGTGACGCTTCCGCCGCTAAGAGCGAGGCCCGCAGACATCTCGTTGCTTGCCGATTTCTTCGCCCGGCGCATGGCCCGCGAAATGGCTGAAGATTTCCCCGGCTTCGCGCCCTCCGCCATTGCCGCAATGGAAGCCCATGCTTGGCCCGGCAATGTTCGTGAGCTCCGCAATTTCGCGCAGCGAGTCACCTATCGCGCCATTTCTGAACATTTGACCGATCCGGTCCAGTTCGATCCCAGCGCGCTTGACCCGTTCGCCTCGCCTTGGCGCCCGGCGGCAGACCTCAAGGCGCCGCAGCGGGCGCAAGACCCGGCACAACAAACCGCCGCCGCGCCCCCGCCGCCGGTGCTCGATATCCCCTTCGAGGATCAAATCCGCCTCTTTGAAACCAGCCTGATCGACACAGCCCTCTCCGCCCATGAAGGCCACCAAGGCAAAGCCGCCAAAACGCTCGGCCTCTCCTATCATCAATTCCGCGGCCTGCTAAAGAAATACGGCTACGGCAAAGGCGCCGGAAAGCCGATCGACGAGATCCAGGGCCCAATCCGGAGCATGTGACCTATCGGGCCCGAAAGGCGTCCTGCAATTCGCGCATCAGAGTCTCAACCAGCTCAGCTGCTGGCATGGCTCGGATGAGCGGCGCGCCCTGCCCCGCCCATTGCGCCCCAAATCCAAACTCGTCTTGCGCCTTGGCGGCCGCATGAAGCGCCTTTCCAGCATCATAGGCGCGCGGATAATCTGGCGGCGGAAACGCATCGACTTCGGACGCCCAAGCCGTAAACCGATTTACGAGACAGCGGGCTGGTCGACCGGAAATCGCCGTGGTCATGACCGTGTGAAAGGCTCCATCGCTTCTAAGTGCTTCGCGATAAGCCGCATCAGCCTTACTCTCAGGGCATGCAACAAAAGCCGTGCCCAATTGCGCGGCTTCGGCCCCGAGCGCGATCATGGATGCGATACCCCTCCCGTCCATGATGCCACCTGCCGCAATCACGGGGATGGAACACTTGGCAACCAGCAATTGGGTAAGCGCAAATGTCCCGAGCTTCTGGTCCGGCAGGGAAGGATCAAACATCCCTCGATGCCCGCCCGCTTCATAGCCTTGAGCGACGATCGCATCGACTCCCGCCTGCTCGGCCGCCCTCGCCTCATCGAGATTTGTCGCGGTTGAGAGCAGCGTGCATTCCGCCGCTTTCAGCGCCGCAATTTTGTCTTGAGACGGCAACCCAAAGTGAAAACTGATCACGGGTGGCCGGAGCGCCAAAAGCAGTTTGAACATTTCATCGTCGTCCGCAAAGCTCCGATAGATCGTGTTTAGAGCTTCCGGCGGATGGGCACCAAAGGCCTCAAACACGGGCGCTAGAGCCTTCAACCACTGCTGCTCGCGCAGGGCGTCGACCACGGGGGTCGCGTGCACAAAGAGGTTCACATTAAAAGGACGGTCGGTCAGAGCGCGAACCGCTTCAATCATCTCTCTCGCGCTGCTCGTCTGTGCTGCGCCAATCCCGATAGAGCCCAGTCCACTCGCATTCGACACAGCAGCTGCAAGCTCTGGGGTTGAGATACCCGCCATAGGCGCTTGCACAATCGGCCGCTGGACGCCGATATCTTTCAAGAACCCCATTTTTGTTCCCCTTCTGCCGCCCGTCCTTATCAAGTTGTGCGGTCATATTGTCTATGATCCACGATTGCGCTTGATCTACGCAGGCGCCTCCCGCCACGGCACCCTTGGAAATTCGCGGCGCTAGGGTTACCTTTAACGTGAACGTCAGGAGTGCCGCTATGTTCCTCAATTTCTTCAACGAGCTTCGCGCCGCCAAGGTGCCGGTGACTTTGAAAGAATATCTCGCGCTGATGGAAGCGATGGATAAAGGCGTGATCGATCGGGACGTCGAGGACTTCTACTATCTGGCCCGCGCGGCCTTGGTCAAAGACGAGCGCAATATCGACAAGTTCGACAAAGTGTTTGGCCATGTTTTCAAAGGCCTCGACAGCCTAGGAGACGCGGTGGAAGCGCAGGACTTGCCCGAAGAATGGCTGCGCAAGATGACAGAGAAATTCCTCTCGCCTGAAGAGATGGCTGAGATCGAAGCCATGGGCGGATTTGAAAAGCTGATGGAGACGCTGAAAAAGCGGCTCGAAGAACAGAAAAAACGCCATGAGGGCGGAAACAAATGGATCGGCACAGGCGGCACATCGCCCTTTGGCGCGAATGGCTACAATCCTGAAGGCATTCGGATCGGACAGGATAAGTCGCGCCATCGCCGCGCCACCAAAGTCTGGGACAAGCGCGAGTTCAAAAATTACGATGACAGCGTCGAGCTGGGCACCCGCAATATCAAAGTCGCGCTCAAGCGTTTGCGCAAATGGGCCCGCAACGGCGCACCTGACGAGCTCGATCTAGACGCAACAATCAAAAACACCGCACGCCAGGGCTATCTCGATATTGAGATGCGCCCAGAGCGCCGGAACACGGTGTCGGTCCTGCTGCTGATGGATGTTGGCGGCTCAATGGATCCGCATGTGAAGGTGATGGAAGAGCTGTTTTCCGCCGCGCGCGCAGAAATCAAAAATCTCGAATATTATTACTTCCACAATTGCCCGTATGAAGGCCTGTGGAAGGACAATCGCCGCCGCCGCAATGATGTCATCCCGACTTGGGACGTTTTGCATAAATATCCCAGCGAATACAAAGTGATCGTCGTTGGCGACGCCACTATGAGCCCATATGAAATCACCTATGCAGGCGGGTCAGTTGAGCATTGGAATGAAGAGCCAGGCGGTCTTTGGATCCAAAGATTTGTCGAACAGTTCCCAAATTTTGCTTGGCTGAACCCAGTTAAGTCTGGGGCTTGGGAATATACAGGCTCGATCCAATTGATCCGTGAACTCATCGGGCCAGACCGGATGTTCGAAATGACATTGGAAGGGCTCGACGGCGCCATGAAAGAGCTCGGGCGCTAAGCCACACGCGAATTTTTGCAAATTGCAACAAAAAAATGCCCGCCAGCGCATAAAGGGGAATGGCTGGCGGGCGAAAGACACCTGCGTTGTGTGGGTACGCTTGATGTCGATATGACGTAATCGTCGGAAACATCCATATGCTGATGCCGCCGCCGGAGGAATAGTCAAATTTTAGTACAAATTTCTGCGCATGCGCGCCCTTGAACCCGTTTCCTACTTATCGTTGAGTATTTTGGAAGAGCTAGGGCGGCATCGAGTAAAGTGGCGGATCGCGAAACACACGCTGAATCGATTGAAGAGTCTCGGGCTGAGGCTGCCCTGGTTTTGCTGCAATCACTTGCGCGCGCGGGTGAAGATCCTGAAAAGTTTGCACAAGCCTGCCGCGATTGGGCAAAGCTATCAGACAATGTCGAAGCGCTGCCTGAGTTTGAGTCTGTGCTGTCCATTTTGACGCCAGCCCTGAATGAACCCGAAGCGCCGTCGTCCCGCCTGCAAAGCGAAGCCATCGCGACAACTGACTCCTTTACGCTCGATGAGAAAGGCTGCGTCACGAACATTACGAAAGACGTATCCACCCAGTTTGAACTGCAAGTTGGAGACATTCTACACCCCTCGATCGAGCTGACATCTAAAGCTGGCGCCACTTCTTCTGATTTACTTGTGGAACGCCCGGACCGGTTTGGCATTTCTCGCCAGATTAAGCTCTATCCCAAACTGACCGATGGCGTCGCGGTTGGATATACGGGCCGGGTCTTCTTGTTCCGGCTGTCGAGTGCTGTGCGCACGCACTTGGTGAACCATTTCGGCTTAACCAGCAGCGAAACTGAGATCTTGGAACTTCTGCTCAGGCGCCACCGCCTCGAGCAGATTGCAGATCTGCGCGGCATTAAGCTCAACACGGTTCGGACACATGTCGCGCGTTTAAACAGCAAGCTTGGCAGCCGCAGCCTGACTGAAACCCTTTCTATGACCGTCGAGCTCTCTCAGGCGCTCAGCTTACGTGCAGAACAGCCGCATGTGCTCATCACCGAAGATGAAAACGCATCTCGCCTGATTTCACTACCCAACCAAGATCAATCCGTAGAGTATCGGCGATATGGCCCGGCGAACGGCCATCCCGTGATGATCTTACATTCGCTAGAATACGGATATTTACCCTCCAAAGACATGATTGCAGCCGCGCGGCGCGCGGGGATCAATCTGATCTTTCCGCTCAGGCCTGGATTTGGCGATACTACCGTGACTGGCTCAATCGAGGAGTCGGCGACGCTGTTAAGCGAGTTTATCCGTGTGCTCGATTGGCGAGACATGACGCTGGTGGGCCAATCGACGTCAGCTCCATTGGCACTCGAGGTGCAAACACTGAGTTCGCGGATCGGCAAAACTGTGTTGATCAACTATGGGCTCGATATCGCCGATAAATTGTCCGCGATCCAGCCTAACTGGTTGAGCGGCTTGCTTCGCATGGGGCTTAGCTCGCAAGCCGGATTCGCGTTCGGTGCGCGCTCGTTGAGGTCCGTCAGCGAGACTTTTGGCGGGACCCGCTTTTACCGCATGATGTATCGAAATCAGGCGAGTGATCGAGCGTATTTTGAGGCCAATACCAAGCTGTTCGAAATCACCTCAGACTATCTGTATGGCGCCGACCTTGCCCAAACACGACTCGATCTAGAATCGGCATTTCTCGACAATCCTCGGGCCGCGACTCTCTTGTCCAGCGTTCGGCCTCTGGTTGTCATGAACAGTGCCGATCAGCAAGGTGTTGGACCAGAAGCAGCGGAGGCTGCGGCGGAACGTCTCGGACTCGATTTTCGCCCCGTTGCCCATTCCGGCCGGAATTGGATCTATCAGTTTCCGGAAACGCTATTCAATGAGGTTTTGCGATAGGGTTTGAAACGAGAAGCGCCCGCTCCCCCGCGGGCACCCCTTCTCAGATGGCCGGGCTTGGATAAACTTGCCCCTATGGATCTTTCATCGAACCCCGCCCTAGAGCCGTTTCGCGCCGAAGTACGCACGTTCTTCGAGACCGATTATCCCCAAGACATTCGTGCGAAAGTCGCGACAGGCGCCAGCCTAACCACGGCAGAAGTGCGCAATTCTGAAATGGCGCTTGGCGCCAAAGGTTGGTTGGCGAGTGCTTGGCCGAAAGAACATGGTGGCCCCGGTTGGAGCTTGGAAGAACAATATATTTTCGATGAAGAGCTCGAACGCGCTGGCGTGCCAACCGTCACCCCGATGGGGGTGATCTATGTCGGTCCAATCATTTATACATTCGGCTCTGACGCGCAAAAAGAGAAATGGTTGCCCGGCACACGCGACGGATCTCTGGGTTGGGCTCAGGGCTATAGCGAACCCGATAGCGGATCTGATCTCGCATCCTTGCAATTCTCAGCCAAGAAGGACGGAGATGAGTACGTCCTGAACGGCACGAAGATCTGGACCAGCGCAGCCCAGCACGCCGATTGGATCTTTCTGTTGGCGCGCACCTCGAAAGAAGAAAAGAAACAAATGGGCATCAGCTTCATTTGTTGTGAGATGGATCGCCCTGGGGTCACGCTCACGCCGATCATCACAATCGATGGCAAGCATGCCCTCAACATGGTGACGTTTGAAGATGTTCGGGTTCCGGCCGATTATCTAATCGGGGAAGAAGGCAAAGGCTGGACCTATAGCCAATATCTGCTCGGGTTCGAACGAACCTCTTATGCGCGCATTGGCGGGAAACGAAAGCAACTCAGCCATATTCGCGCCATTGCCACCGCAGAGCCCACAGGCGGTAATACAAAGCTCATCGATGATGAGGCCTTCGCGCGAAAGCTGACAGATGCCGATATGGCGGTTGATGGCTTGGAAATGACCGTGATGCGTGTGCTCTCAGCGGTGAAAGATGGCGGGAGCCCCGGCAAAGAGGCCTCAATCATCAAGATCTTAGCCACCGAGACGGCGCAACAAATCACGACGCTTTATTTGGATGTCGCTGCAGCACACGGCCAACGCCAGTTTGAAGACAGTGTCAGCCCGGACTGGGCCGGACATTCGGGCTATGCCGCACCCGGTGTCTCGACCTATTTCGGTGCCCGCGCCCAGAGCATTTATGGCGGCACGAATGAAATCCAAAAGAACATCATCGCGAAACGCGTGCTCGGCTTATAGCCTTTAGATATTCAGAACACAAAAAAGCGCCGCCCTCAGATGAGAGCGGCGCAATTTGTTTGGCTTACGAGCTCAGCTTAGAAGCTCACGCCAGCACGGGCGTAAACGAAGCGACCTGCAAAACCGAATGGCGAGCGGGTAGAGAATGGGAAGATCCCATTAAAGTTCTGATTGCTCGGAGTTTCGGTTGGATAGACGTCAAAGACATTGTCCATCCCAAGCCCCACGGTGAATTTCTCAGCAATTTCAAAGTCTACGGACGCATCAACAATCCATTTCGCTTCAAGCGTGAAGTCATTGTCTGGATTGTTAGATGGATCCACAACTTCGCCGTAGCGCGTTGCCCGGAGATTGAAGTCAGCGGCTTTCCAACCATAGTCCGCAGACAAGATCAGCTTCGTCTCTGGCGCACTTTCTTCAAACGTTAGGCGGTTGTCGCGACTGAAGAAGGTGAGATCTGGGACAACAGAGTTCACCGGAACTTCCGTGACTTCAACCTCAGAGAAGTTGAACGCACCAGAAAGACCGACTTCACCGAGTTCACCCAAGTCCCAATCGTAACGGGCGACAACGTCAACACCACGTGTCTCCGTTTCGATTCCGTTTTGGAAGAAGCGCACGCGGCTAACACCTTCAACTCCAGCATTTGCCAGAACCGCATCGACCTCGGCGCCGCCAAGGTTCTCTGACAAGAAGATCTGATCTTCAATATCGATGCTGAACGCGTCGATTGTGATGAAGAAATTATTGTCAGGTGTAATCACCAGACCTGCAGAGAAGCTGGTCGATTCTTCCGCATCGAGTGGCTGAGCACCAAGCGCGACAGCCGCACTGGATTCAGCTGGGAAGGTGCCGATTTCAAATGGTACGCCGTCAATGAAGTTGGTTGACGTCGCTGTGAAGAATTGCTGCTGCAGCGATGGCGCGCGGAACCCGGTGCTCGCAGCACCGCGGATCGCGATAACATCGTTGAAGTCATAACGACCAGTGATTTTACCGGTAATCGTGTCGCCAAAGTCAGAATAGTCTTCATAGCGAACAGCCGCTGAGATCAGAGTTTGATCATTCGGCTCCCATTCCACATCGGCATAGAGACCAATATTATCACGACCTGCATCGACTTCCGACTGCGGGGTGAAGCCGCCAAAAACTTGGCTGTTTGGCGCAAATCCAATACCGAAATTCGCATCGAACGGATCTGGGTAAGTTGATGGATCATTGATATCAAAGCCGACCGGCACATTGACACCAACCACTGGCTCATAGTTCACGCCTGGAACACCACGATATCCGCCTTGAGCGAATGAGGTTGGTTCCCCTTGAGTAATCTCAAAGCCTTCGTCACGGAATTCCGCGCCGAGAGACACGGTTGTCACGCCTGGAAGCAATGTGTCGAATGAACGGGTAATGTTGGCATTCACAACCACTTGGTCATATTCCAGCGCACCGGCATCAAACTCAGTTTGACTTGTCGGTCCAAGCGACGCGTTCAGCGTATTGACGACAGAATAGTCGAGCTCATTAGAGCCGTAGACAACGCTGAAATCAGCATCCCAGCCGCCAAGGTCGCCACGAATACCAGCGCCGCCGCTGATGTCCGTCACGTCACCGACAATCGTTGGCAGGAAGCCGTCAGGATAGATTTCTGTCAGGTTCCGTGGCGTGCCGCGCGTTCCGAGTGGACCTGCCGCTGAGTCGCTTGAACGACGGTAGAAACCTGTACTTTCAGCTTCGCGGTCCTGATAACCGGCCCAACCGTAAAGTTCCCAGTCTTCATTGAGGCCGTATCCAGCATTCGCAAACAAGCTGAAGTCTTCAGCCTCTCCATTCCCCCAATTGTGGTTGAGGCGATTGATCGTTCTCTCGCGCGGATCGGCAACGCCACCTGGCGTAATATATTGCTGACGCGGATCGAGTCCGGCGCGGTTAGATGGATTTCGGTCTTTATATTCACCTGAAACGGTTAGGAATCCGTCCTCACCGATCGCAAAACCTTTCCAGCCGCTGACTTGCAAAGTCTCGCCGTCAACGCGGTCGCGGCCTTGGCCTTTAATATCGGTTACAAAAGCGCCGTAACGAACATTTGCGCCGCCGCCTGAAGCTTCTTCTTTCAGCAGCACGTTGATCACGCCCGCAATCGCGTCAGAACCGTATTGCGCAGACGCGCCATCGCGCAGCACCTGGACGCTACCAATCGCAGACGTAGGAATTGAGTTGAGGTCAACCGCAGACGAACCACGTCCGACAGACCCGTTAATGTTCACGAGCGACGAAGAGTGACGGCGCTTAGAGTTTAACAAAACCAATGTCTGGTCAGGTGCCAGGCCCCGTAAAGTTGCCGGGCGAATAATGTCTGTACCGTCATTGATAGAGGTCTGATTGAAGTTGAATGACGGCACTGTCGCAGCGAGGATCTGATTCAGCTCCGTACGACCTGTTTCAGTAAGCTCTGCGACGGGGAACACGTCGACCGGCACCGACGTTTCCAATGCTGTACGGTCCGCGGAACGCGTTCCCGTTACAACGATTTGGCTCTGACGCAGCTCATCTGCATCATCGGCGGCGTCTGCATCCTGTGCATGACCTGGGAGGGCGATAGACAGCATTGCCACTGAAAGGGCACTGCCAGCGAGTAGGCGTGATTTTTTCATTCTATTCTCCTTGCCTTTACTACTGTCACACCACATAGGTACTTGACCCTACGGCAGCGTCGTTGCGGATCGTTAATTTCCGAATTCTGCGAAATATCGTGACTTTGAAGACACAATTGACGTCTCGATCCTGCCGGCTTGACGCCGGATTTTTATTTTAGGCGCGGGTTGTCGCGATTTTTCACCAGAAGTCGCTTTTCTACTTGCTCGTCCTGCCGACTCCCCGCTATACGCCACCCGTTTGCCTACGCAGCGAGACAAGAAGGACGCCCTGATGCCGAAACGCACCGATATCCAATCCATTCTTGTTATCGGGGCTGGTCCGATCATAATCGGCCAGGCATGCGAATTTGATTATTCCGGTGTGCAGGCGATCAAAGCGCTGAAAGGCGAAGGCTATCGGGTCATTTTGGTGAACTCCAACCCGGCCACCATCATGACTGATCCAGGGCTCGCGGACGCCACGTATATTGAGCCGATCACGCCGGATTTTGTCGAGAAGATCATCGAGATCGAGAAACCCGACGCACTGCTTCCGACCATGGGTGGTCAAACCGCTTTGAATTGTGCCCTCGCCCTTGAACAGGCGGGGGTTCTTTCTAAGCACGGCGTGGAACTGATCGGGGCCCGCGCCGACGCGATTGAAATGGCTGAAGATCGCAAACTGTTTCGCGAAGCGATGGACCGGATCGGGCTCGAAAACCCGAAAGCGGAAATCGTCTCTTCGCCGAAAAATGAAGACGGGTCTTTTGACCGCATCACTGGCCTGAAAAACGCACTCGATGCGCTCGATCATGTCGGCCTACCGGCAATTATTCGCCCAGCCTTCACCCTTGGCGGCACCGGCGGCGGCGTCGCTTACAATCGCGCTGAATATGAAGAGATCTGCCGCGCCGGGATTGCCGCCTCGCCAGTTGCGCAAATCCTCGTCGATGAGAGCCTACTCGGCTGGAAAGAATATGAGATGGAAGTTGTCCGCGACAAAGCCGACAATGCTATCATCATCTGCGCGATTGAGAATATTGATCCGATGGGCGTGCATACTGGCGACTCGATCACTGTGGCGCCCGCGCTGACGCTCACCGACCGTGAATATCAAGTGATGCGGAATGCCTCGCTGGCCGTGCTGCGTGAGATTGGAGTTGAGACCGGCGGATCAAATGTCCAATTCGCCGTTAATCCAGAAGATGGGCGCCTGGTCGTGATTGAGATGAACCCGCGAGTTTCTCGGTCATCAGCGTTGGCCTCAAAAGCTACCGGTTTCCCGATCGCGAAAGTCGCGGCCAAACTGGCGGTTGGCTATACGCTCGACGAACTCGACAATGACATTACCGGCGTCACGCCCGCCGCTTTCGAACCAACCATTGACTATGTGGTCACCAAAATCCCGCGCTTTGCGTTTGAGAAGTTTGAAGGCGCTGAACCACTTCTGACCACCGCAATGAAATCTGTCGGCGAAGCCATGGCGATCGGCCGTAACTTCCAAGAGAGCCTCCAGAAAGCGCTCTGTTCGCTTGAGACCGGACTCACGGGCCTCAATGAAATCGAGTTCTCTGGCCCAGGCGCTTTGCGCGAAGCGCTTAGCAAACAAACCCCAGATCGCCTGCGCATTGTCGCGCAAGCCTTTCGTGAAGGCCTATCTGTCGAAGACGTCCACGCCTCGACCAGTATCGATCTTTGGTTCCTCCGCCAGATCGCCCAAATCGTGGCGCGCGAAGAGGATGTTCGTCGCGATGGTTTGCCGACAACGGTTCGAGACTTCACAGACCTCAAAGGCATGGGCTTCTCAGATGCGCGTCTTGGCGAACTGACCAGCCAATCAGAAGCCGCCGCCCGCGCCGCGCGCCATGCTTTGAATGTGCGTCCGGTCTATAAACGGATCGACACGTGCGCCGCCGAGTTCGCGGCGAAGACACCCTATCTCTATTCGACTTACGAGCACGCTGCTTTCGGCGCGGATGGCCCCGATTGTGAGGCCCTGCCCTCGACGCGGAAGAAAGCGATTATCTTGGGCGGCGGGCCGAACCGGATCGGCCAAGGGATCGAGTTTGATTATTGCTGCTGTCATGCCGCTTTTGCGATGGCCGAGATCGGCATTGAAAGCGTCATGGTGAATTGTAATCCCGAAACTGTCTCGACCGATTACGACACGTCCGATCGCCTTTATTTCGAACCGCTGACACATGAACACGTCTCTGAGATCATCCATAAAGAGCAAAGCGCGGGCGAGCTTGCGGGCGTCATCGTCCAGTTCGGCGGCCAAACCCCGCTAAAGCTCGCTCAGCCGCTCAATCAAGCTGGCGTGCCAATCCTCGGCACCAGCCCGGACAGCATCGACCTGGCCGAAGACCGGAAGCAATGGTCGAAACTGCTCTCAAATCTCGGTATTCAGCAGCCGCCATCTGCGACTGCAAGAAGTCTCGAAGAGACGCTCGAGAAGGCCGCAGAGCTCGGCTATCCGGTGATGTTGCGTCCATCTTTCGTGCTGTCCGGCACCGCGATGCGGATCTGCCATTCTGATGATGATGTGCGCGAATATGCTGGCTATGCCCTTTCCGTCGCTGGCGATGGCTCGCTCTTCATTGACCGCTACCTCTCCGACGCGATTGAAGTCGATGTCGACGCGCTCTGTGATGGCGAGAATGTACATGTTGCTGGCGTGATGGAACATATTGAAGAAGCCGGAGTCCATTCTGGCGATAGCGCTTGCGCTTTGCCGCCTTACACGCTGTCTCCCGCAATCGTCGGGCGCCTCAGCGAACAAACGATTGCGCTGGCGAAAGCGCTGAATGTTTCTGGGCTGATCAATATCCAATATGCGGTTAAAGATGACCAGATTTATGTGCTTGAAGCCAATCCACGGGCGAGCCGCACCGTCCCATTCGTGGCCAAAGCGGTCGGCGCACCGATTGCCAGCATTGCTGCCAAGATTATGGGCGGCAAACAGCTCACCGAGTTTGACCTGCGCCACGCCGAAGCGAGCCGGATTGCGGTCAAAGAAGCGGTGTTCCCGTTCGCCCGATTTGCGAATGTTGATCCGATCTTGGGGCCTGAAATGCGCTCGACCGGCGAAGTCATGGGCTGGGATGATGATTTCGGCACAGCTTTCTTGAAAGCTCAAATTGGCGCGGGCGAAACCCTGCCCACCAGCGGCACCGCCTTCATCTCCCTGCGCGAAGCCGACAAGAAAGAGATTGTCGAAGCCGCCGCTAGCCTGATCGATATGGGTTTTGACATCGTCGCCACCACCGGCACAGCGAGCTTCCTCGCCGACCATGGGATCGAGACCCGCTTGGTCAAGAAAGTCCTGGAAGGCAAACCGAACATTGAGGATGCGATCTTGAATGGTGAGATTGATCTCGTGCTGAACACAACCGAAGGCGCGCAATCTCGTAAGGACTCAAAATCGATCCGGCGCACGGCGATGGTGCAGAAGATTCCATATTTCACCACCCTGGCCGCCTGTCGTGCAGCGGTGAAAGCGATTCGCGCGATGCGCGAAAAACCGCTCAGTGTTCGCGCGTTACAGAAAGCATAACTTGCGAAACCGGACATTTTAGACTACTTGACCGGCCTGCTTTTTGATTGAACCATCCTGTTCCAAGAGCAAGATGGCGTCAGAACCCAAGAACGGTAACTATTCATGCAACGCACACCTATGACCGCCGGGGGCTATGCAGCCCTCGATGAAGAATTGAAAAATCTGAAGTCTGTCGAACGCCCGGCCATCATCCAGGCCATCGCAGAGGCTCGTGAGCATGGCGACCTTTCAGAGAATGCCGAATATCACGCCGCGAAAGAGAAGCAGTCTTTCATTGAAGGCCGGATCGTCGAGCTGGAAGACAAACTGTCTCGTGCCGACGTTATCGATCTGACCAAGGTGAAAGGCGATAAAATCGTCTTTGGCGCCACCGTGACGATTATTGATGTCGATACCGAAGATGAGTCGACCTATCAGATCGTTGGTGAAGATGAGGCGGACATCGCCGAAGGGAAGGTTTCAAACACCTCACCCATGGCCCGGGCCCTGATTGGCAAAGGTGAAGGTGATGAAGCCGAGGTCGCGGCCCCTGGCGGCGCTCGCGTCTATGAGATCGCCGACGTCAAATACCTCTAGCAGTTTGTCCTTCAACTTAAACGCGAACAGTGGCAGGGCGAAGATATGAGTTCGCCCGACACTTCTTTAGGACCGTCGATTTGGGCCGTCAGCGATGGCCGCGCGGGCAATGCAGCGCAGGTGCGCGCGATCATATCGGCGCTCGCAGAAACGCAGCGCTGGCTGCAGATTGGTCATATCTATGGCCAAGGTCACCGCTCTGAACCGGTCATGGTACAGCCGCGCCCGCCTTGGACCTGGCTCCCAGGCGTGAACTGGCCTGCCCCCCGATTAGCGCTTCCAAAAGCGCAACGCGAGACACTCAAAGCCCCCTGGCCCTCACTTTGGCTCGCTGCCGGTCGCCGAAGCGCGCCCTATACAGCGGCGGTCAGAGGCTGGAGCGGCGGGCAAACTTTCGCGGTGCAAATCCTGGATCCGAAGACCGATCCAACAAAGTTTGATTTGGTAATCGTGCCCGAACACGATGCTCTGGAAGGCGAAAATGTTATTCGCACAACCGGGTCGCCGACGCACTTCTCAGAAGAAGCCATCGAAGAAGCGGGACAAGCCTTCGCGGATTTGGCGGACGAGAGTGGCAAATCAGCCGTCATCATCTTAGGCGGCAATTCCAAAGCGCACACATTCACCCGCGCCCGCGCCGAAGAGTTGATGCAATCCTTTGAAGCGATCGCTGGCCAGGGTTGGCGTTTGCGGATTACGTGTTCGCGCCGCACGCCAGTTGGCATTGTCGCTGAAATGCGCCGTTTCGCGGATCGCGTTGGCGCAAGGTTCTGGGCGAATGAGCAGGACGGACCGAACCCCTATCTCGCATGGCTGATCTATTCCAAGGCTGCCATCGTGACGGAGGATAGCTCCAACATGCTGTCAGACGCCGCCTGGCATGGCCTCCCGGTACATATCGCAGCCCTGAAAGGCAGCGCGCCGAAATTCGACCGACTCCATAGCAGTCTGATTGAGCGCGGATGCGCCCGCCGGTTCGACGGCACACTCGCCCTGTGGGACTATGAGCCCTTGCGCGAAGCCGCGCGCGTTGCTGATCAAATCATTGAAAAATTGCTGGAACGCCACCCCCAGCCAGAATTGCGGCAGGTGGATGTCACGAAAACTGCAGCGCCAGATTGGCTCTAGGCAGTAAGACCGTGTGCCGCTGACGCGGTTTCTAGCGCTTCAACATCGGTTTCCCAGCACCAGGATTCCGGATGCTCAAGCAAAGCCCGGACAAGCTTATTATTCATCGCATGCCCAGGTTGGCGAGCTTCATAAATCCCCGCAATTGGCGCTCCGGCGAGCATCAGATCGCCGACCGCGTCGAGCAATTTGTGTCGGATAAACTCGTCATCGCTGCGCAGGCCTTCGGGATTGATGATCTCATCGCCGTCAATCACCACCGCATTGTCGAGCGAGCCGCCGCGGGCAAGCCCCATGGCTTTTAAGGTCTCGACATCACGGGCAAAGCCGAATGTGCGGGCGAACGCGATATCGCGCGCAAACAGACCAGGCACCAACCGCATCGCCATTTGTTGCGTGCCGATGGCTTTGGTTTCAAACTCGATTTTGGCTTTCAGGGTCAGGACTTGATCCTGAGACGGGCTTAGCCGCGCCCATTTCACCCCGTCGCGCACTTCGACCGTATCAAGAATACGGATGCGGCGGTGTAGCGCCGTTTGTTGTTTCAGACCTGCGGAATGAAACAGCTCACAAAACACAGCCGAAGACCCGTCCATTATCGGAACTTCCGGGCCATCGATTTCAACCAGCACATTGTCCAGCCCCATGCCTGCACAGGCAGCGAGGAAATGTTCCACAGTGGCAACGCTCGCACCGTCCGCATTGGTCAGGGTTGTGCCAAGCTGAACCTCGGTGACATGGTCACCGCGCGCAAGAATATCGCTCTGCGTAGCCAAATCGGTGCGACGGAACCGGATCCCGGTATTCACATCCGCAGGTTTGATCACCATTTTCGCGCGCGCACCGGAATGGACGCCAATCCCTGCGCAAATCACGACCGTATTCAGTGTGGTTTGATACTCTACTTTGCCCAAGCCTACTCTCCCTGTAGCACCGGCATAGATGACGGCTCGGGCCCTAATCTCAACACAAGCATTATTGCGTTTTGTTGCAGTCTCCCGGAATCGCAAAGCCGCCTGGCAATTGGCGGCTTAACGTGACAGAGATTTAAGGATCAGGTGTTGGCTGAGCGCCGCAAAAACGCTGGAATTTCCAGGTCTTCATCATCAAATGGCGTGGCCTTTGGATGGTCTTCTGGGCTCGAGACGATCTTTGGCTGATCCTCTTCAGTATCATTGTCGCCAACGGTGTCTTCGCGGCGCCAACCGAACAGGTTTGAGAAGCCTGCAGGGCTCTCAGAAACAGGCTTGGTGAACGCTGCATCGGCGCTGACCGTGTCAGCACCATGCTGGCCTTCGACGTGAGCGGCTGGCAGCGCACGACCGCTAAAGTCTGGGCGCTGATCAACTTCGGGCGCGGTTGGCGTAACAGGCGGCTGGCTCACGACGACAGGCGCCTCAGGATCAACAGCCGGGGCTGTTGGAGCAACGCTCGGTGCCATGGTGGATGGAATTGCAACCGCAGCTTCTTGTGCAGCAACGCCAGCAGCCACTACAGAAACGCGAATCCGGCCTTCTAATTCAGGGTCAAAAGTCGATCCTAGAATAATGTTCGCATCCTCGTCGACTTCGCGGCGAATTTCATTGGCCGCCTCGTCCAGTTCGAACAAGGTCATGTCATAGCCGCCGGTAATATTGATCAAAACGCCGCGCGCGCCGCGCATAGAGACATCATCTAGCAGCGGATTATCAATCGCAGAACGAGCCGCTTCGAGCGCACGGCCTTCGCCTTCGCCCTCGCCCATGCCCATCATCGCAGTGCCCATACCTTTCATGATCGTACGGACATCAGCAAAATCGAGGTTGATTAGGCCAGGCATGATCATCAGATCGGTAATCCCACGAACGCCGGAATAGAGCACATCATCGGCCATGCGGAAGGCTTCCGCGAAGGTTGTCCGTTCATTGGCAATTCGGAACAGGTTTTGGTTCGGAACAACGATTAGTGTATCGACGGTGTCTTGGATCTTCTCCAAACCGCGATTTGCGGTCGTCATACGATGCGTTCCTTCAAACCCGAATGGTTTGGTCACAACGCCGATAGTCAGAATGCCTTTATCATGGGCCGCTTTGGCGATGACTGGGGCCGCGCCTGTTCCGGTTCCGCCGCCCATGCCAGCTGCAACAAAGACCATATGCGCGCCTTCAAGCGCTTCCATAATCTCTGTCATCGATTCTTCGGCAGATGCTTCGCCGACCTCAGGACGGGCGCCCGCGCCAAGGCCTGCGGTTGTTTCAGGTCCGAGTTGAATACGGTTTTCAGTCTTCGACCGGCGCATCGCTTGCGCATCCGTATTGGCAACGTAGAACTCAACGCCTTGCAGGTTTGCTTCGATCATATTGTCGACAGCGTTACCGCCAGCACCACCAACGCCAATGACGACAATCCGTGGTTTGAGTTCTTGAGTCATGCCCTGTTCCCGATCTATTTAATCTACGCGCCAAAAAGATGTCTGGGGGCAGAATGCCTGGTTTGGCCTAAAAGACTCTTAAATGACTGTCATCTCGCTCAAAAATTTTCGCGGATCCAGATTAAGACTTTGGCAAACACTCCACGCCCGGATTCTCCTCCGGCTAGCGCCGCCGCATGCCCAGCCCGTGATGCGTCGGCAAATCCCTTAAGTTCGTAGCTTATCAGACCTGCTGCTGTCGAAAAGGCTGGATTCCCATAATTCTCACCTAGAATGTCAGCATCAATGGGACGCCCCATTCTAACTGGCTGTTTTAGAACGGAAGTCGCGAGCTCTCGAACGCCCGCCAATTGGCTTGCACCGCCGGTGAGAACGGTCCGTCTCGGTAGAATTGGTCGCAAAGGACTGGCTGTAAGGTGCGCTTGCACCATTTCGAACAGTTCTTCGATTCGCGGCGCAATGATCGAGGCCAAGTCGCCGCGGGTCATCCGTCCCGCTTTCAGACGCCCATCATCCCCCAGCCGCGGGGCTTCAATGCGTTCAGCCATGCCGGGACCAGCCGTATCAGCCGTGCCGTGCAGTGTTTTCAGGCGTTCAGCGGCCGCAAAGGTTGTCCCAATGCCTTGCGCGATATCGCCAGTGACGCGCGAACCGCCGACTTTGACGAGGTCCAGCCAAGCCGGCGCGCCGTTCATAAAGACAGAGACAGAGGTCACACCGCCGCCAAAATCAATACAGATCGCGCCATTGTCGATTTCATCTTCGATCAGAGTACCAGATCCGCTCGCCAAAGCAGATGGAACGATCCGTTCCACACCGAGATGCGCACGCTGGACGCATTCTCTCAGATTCTTGACCAGCGATTTCGGCGCGGTGACGACATTCAGCAAAACCCGGAGCCGTTCGCCAATCATGCCAACCGCATCGCGAATGTCATCTTGGTCATCAACGCCATACATAACCGGATACGCGCCCAAAAGCTCGCGATCCTTAGGCACCGTTTGATTGAGCGCCTTCGCCCACAGTTTTTGAACGTCTTTGCTGCTTATCTCGCGTTGGCCGAGCTCAATTTCGGCTTCGGCCAGCTGGCTGTCGACTTTCGGCCCTGTAATGCCGAGAATAACGCGATCGATACGCTCATTGGCTTCGCGTTCCGCGTCTTCGACTGCCAACCGAATAGACCGCTCAAGCGCTTCGATATCGGTAATCGAACCGCCATTGAAACCGCGGCTTTGTTGGCGACCGCCGCCCATGAAGGCAAATCCAGCTCGGCTGCCGGGATCCACCCGGCCAATCAAACACGCAATCTTTGAACAACCAATATCCAGCGCCGCAACAACCGTCCCGGCTTTTCCGACCTGTCTAGGTTTCAGTCTTTGCGTATTCGTCGCCATTAAGCTGCGCCTCCCGCACTTTGTTTTGCCGGTGTGAGATAGACATGACCGGCAATTCTCAGATCGATGATGCTCAGCGGCCGCGCGGCGAGCTCGGAGCCCTCATGTTTTTGCGCGAACCCAGCTAGGTTCAGCTCAATGCTCTCATCGACTGGTAATTTTACAATCGCGCCTGACTTCAAGACCAGGTCCCAACGTCGGCCAGCTACGCGGCGGGCATGATCTGTGTGCGCGCGCAGACTTGGGGCGAGCGCTAGCGCCTTTTCCAGAGCCGGCACCGCCTCTGGGCCGCCGGCCCCAATTGATTTCACAAGCTCGAGATGATCGCTCGGACGCGCTTTCGGCATTTGGCGCCCTAAACTGTCAACGACAGTCCACCGCTCGCCATCATTCCATAAGGCAGTCGGCTCTGCAGCGCTGGCATAGATCATCACCGTGTCTGGCCATAAGCGATAGACCCGGACCTTGGTGACCAAACGCGTGTCCTCAACGCGGCGGCGAATAAGATGCGGATCAGCGCGGAACATATTCTCACCCGGCTCGATCATTGCCGCTGTTTTCACTTGTCGCGCCATCGCGGGGACATGCTCGAGCCCAATCACTTCAACAGTCTCGACGGAGAGGCCAATGGAGCGAGACGCGCCGTCCATGGCGCTGCCCCAACGTTTACCAACTTGCGAGAGCGATCCGCCAAGCATGGCGGCACCTGCGACGATCAAGGCAACGACCATGACCAAACCAAAGATCACAGACGAAATCTGGGTGCGCTCCAGAGCAATGTCCGGTTCAGGCGCTGACTTTTTGCCTTTGGCCCGTGGCATGTCGCGTGACTTCCTCTCAATCATCTCCAATCGCGGATCCGTCCGACAGGTCTTGGAAACGCTTGAGGACCAACGCTTCTGCTCATCCGAGCAGGAATTTGAACACCACCAAGCGGATCGAAGGCCACATCACATCACGATCCAACCTGATGAATTTTGCACCAAAGTCGTAAAACTCTCTTAAAGACGCCCCAGGTTGCTGAAGATTCATTTTTTTATTCGATTGCCTCTAATATTGAGGGCTGGTTGCCCTATTTTCGACACACAAATCAGACCCCTTGGCGATCTACATTTTTGGATCCCAACGCCGCGATCTACAAATGTAGAAATTTTCCAAAAAACAGGGTTGCGGAGAATAAGTTACATATGTAACACACTCCTATCGGGATCGTTTTTCTCTCCAGGAGAACCTAAATGAAGTATTCTTTTCTCGCTGGGCTTCTTGTGAGTCTACCGCTTTCTGTGCACGCGCAAGAGGCCAATCAAACCAGCGAGGAAGCCAGAACCTTCACCATGGCGGATTTTGAACAATTCGCTCCGCGCACCGCGTTCGATATGGTGAGACAGATCCCTGGTTTCAGCATTTCTCAAAGCGATGGCCAACGCGGCTTCGGCCAGGCTCAAGAAAATGTTCTGATCAATGGCCAGCGCATTTCATCAAAATCATCAGGCGCAGGCGAGGTCCTATCCCGTATTCCAGCGACCAATGTGGAACGGATTGAACTCGTTGAAGGGTCGAGCCTCGATATTCCCGGGCTGAGTGGCCAGGTCGCTAATGTCATCGCCACTGCGAATGGGATCAGCGGCACCTGGACCTATCGCCAACGCTACCGCGAGAACCTGCCCCCGGCTTTAGATTGGTTCGATGTTTCAGTGAATGGGCAATCCGGCACGCTTGGTTGGACGCTAGGTATAGAGACGGAACCCAATCGCGGCGCCGCTTCGGGCCGTGAAAACATCTTTGAAAACTTTAATGGTGGAACTGGCGAACTCGTAAACTATCGCGAAGAAGAATTCACCTTCATCGCCGATTCATTCGGCTTAAATGGCTCTCTGAACTGGAAACCTGCAAATGGCCATATCGCCAATTTGAATGCTGAGTACAATTTGTGGGAACCCGATCAGCGCGAGACAAGTAGTGAGTTTTCACCGGATGGCACTTTGCTCGGGCAAAGCATTTTTCAGTTTAAAGAGAACGAGTGGAACAGCGAAATCAGCGGCGACTACGAGTTTGGCCTAGGGTCAGGCCGGCTCAAGCTTATCGGATTACAACGGAATGAGCACAGTCCGACCAGAGCCAAATTCTTTGGCTCCAACTTGGATGGATCTCGGCTGCGGAACCAAATATTCGATAGCACCACCGATGAAAGCGAGAGCATTCTGCGCGGGGAATATAATCTAACCGGCGCAAACAATTCTGACTGGCAATTCTCCGTCGAAGGCGCGCTGAACACGCTGGAAAACGAACAGCAAAGATTTAGCGGAGACACATTCGACACCGTTGTCGAAGTCGCCTCCAATCCGAGCGTTCGGGTGGAAGAAAAGCGCACAGAAGTGTTCATCACACATGGGCGTCAGCTGGCTCAGAATTTGAGGCTCCAAGTCTCCCTTGGGGCTGAACAATCTGAAATCATGTCTGACGGCGAACGTGGACAGACCCGTGATTTCACCCGGCCAAAGGGCTCGGCATCCTTATCTTGGGTTCGAGATGAAGACACGACCATAAATCTCTCGCTCCAGCGAGAAGTTGGGCAGCTCAACTTTTTCGATTTTGTCGACAATGTCGATTTGAATGTCGGCGACAATGACACTGGCAATAGAAACATCGTGCCTGATCAAAGGTGGCGGCTTGCACTCGAAATGGAAAAGGATTTTGGCAGCTGGGGCGCATTGACCGTCGAGGTCTTTGGCGAAGAAATTGAAGACCTGATCGATCAAGTGCCGATTTTTGATCAGGGGACACCTCCACAGCCAATCGGCGAAGGGCCTGGCAATATCGAAGAAGCCTCACGCTTGGGATTGGAAATCGACGGCACGATTAAGTTCGACAATTTGGGCTGGAAAGGCGCGCAGGTCGATTACGAAGTTTTCGCTCAAGATACATTCCTGGACGATCCCCTTACTGGTGAAACCCGCGACTTTAACGGCCGAACGATTTACTATTACGAGCTGAACTTCCGGCATGATATTCCCGAGACAGATTGGGCGTGGGGTGTGAATTACGAAACCTTTGCCGATGCCCCCGTCTTTCGCCGTGACGTCCGCCGCCATTTCGAACAACCGCAAGGATTTGCTTGGGGCTTTATCGAACACAAAGACATATTCGGTATGACCGGGACTGTCTTCTATGGCAATTTGCTGGATAGCGACGACAATTTTCAGCGCATCGAGTACGCGCCAGATCGAACCGGCACCATCAATCGCATCGAGGATCGCAGGCGAAACTTTGGCGGTATCCTAACGCTGAGATTGCAGGGCTCTTTCTAGTCGCTTTGTAAGCGCCCTATCCGGCGGATTTCCCAACGGAGGTCGACGCCCGTTTGCGCCAAAACGCGGGCGCGAACGAGCTCGCCCAGCGCTTCGATGTCAGCAGCGGTGGCGTCGCCGGTATTGATCAGGAAGTTGCAATGCTTCTCGCTGACTTGCGCCCCGCCGACCCGCAAACCGCGGCAGCCAGCCGCGTCGATCAGCTTCCAGCTGGAGCGCGCCTCCGGCGTTCCAGGCGGGTCAGGGTTGGCGAAGGTTGAGCCGCCAGTCTTGTCTTTGATCGGTTGGGTTTCCGCGCGGCGTTTTTGATGCGCAGCAATCTCTTCGGCGAGCGTGTCAGGCTCTCCGCCGGGTTCGCCACGAAGATGCAATTCGGTCACGATTACGTCGGATGGAAAGTCTGTGTGGCGATAGGAAAAGCCAATCTCGTCTCGCTTCAGGAGAACCCGCTCGCCTGCACGCGTCACCCCTTCCACCGCCACCACCACATCGCTAAGTTCGCGGCCATAACACCCCGCATTGGTCCGGACCGCGCCGCCAATCGATCCTGGAATACCGGATAAGAAAGACAGGCCGCCCAACCCTTCTTTCGCCGCGGCCTTTGCCACCGAAAGATCAAGTGCGCCCGCCCTTGCGATCAGCGTATGTTCGTCATCGCGACGGACATCACCCCAATATCTACCCATCAAGCGAATGACGACGCCTTCTATCCCGCCGTCCCTGACAATCGTATTTGAGCCAACCCCTAAGACAGTGACCGGGACTTGTTCCGGGAGCGCCTTTAGCACGGTCTGCAAGTCTTCTATGTCTGCCGGCAGGATGAGCGCATCAGCTGCCCCACCAACGCGAAACCAAGTATAGGGCGCGAGCGCCGCTCGCTTCATCACTTTGCCGCGAAACCCGGGCAAGCTGTCTAAATCAAAGCTCATAAGCTCGCCTACCGCTTGTCGGCACTGCCGAAAAGAGGTGATCCGCCAATTATCGCTTAGAACCTATAGCGAAGCCGGAAGTTCGCGCGCGCTTCGGTTTCAAGCGCGGCCGTCTGCTGGAGATCAAATGCCCCGAAAACCCGAGCCTGCTCGGCGCGATTGACAAAGTTCGCGCCTACACTGGCATCCATCGCCCATCCGGTCTTGGCGACTTGCGCCTGCACGCCAATACCGATGAAAGGCGCGCGGTCCCGGTCATGATCAAATAACGGCCCCACGCCACCCATATCGATGATCGCCCGGTCGATTTGCCGACCCAGTTCAGATCGGTCCTCGGTAGAGCCGACGGCGACAACCAGGTTTGGGTGCGGGGTGCTGACATAAGCAAAGGTCCCAACGCGTCCGGCGCGTTGCATCTGCACTTTTGGGACGGGGACTGGCTGAGATCTCGCAGTGACATTGACCTCAAAGCGAGGGCGCAGTTTTACAGCGCGCACCGGCATTGGCGTTTGATCAACCAAGCGCAATCGCAAAACTGGCTCATCATCTACGACCCGCTCGGCAACGACGCCTGAAGCGGCGGTGACACAGCTGATTGCCAAAATACAAAGTGATTTCGTCCACACGACGCCGTCCCTCACGTCTTACGCAGATTAAGACTTGGCACTGAGACTTTGACAAAATTTCACGGAAAATGGCCCAATTGGCCGGGCCGCATTTACCGTAGCAGCTACGCTTCGAGCGCCTCAATTAACTGATTGGCTTGCGCAGAAATGCTGCCCGCGCCCATACACACAACCATATCGCCGGGTTGGGCCATTTGTTTGATCAGTTGCGGTAAGGTTTCTAAATCGGCCAGCGTGTGCGCTTCTTTATGGCCGTGACCTTTCATACTCGCGACCAAAGACGCATGATCGATCCCGTCGATCGGATCTTCACCGGCCGCAAAGACTGGCGTGATGACAGCAATATCGGCCTCACGGTAGCATTGCGCGAACTCTTCAAACAGATCTTTGAGGCGCGAATAGCGATGCGGCTGCGAAATCGCGATCACCCGCCCCTGCCCTTGTATGGCGCGCGCAGCTTTCAGGCACGCCTCGATTTCTACCGGATGGTGGGCATAATCATCGATGATTTTAACCCCGTTCCACTCTCCAACCTTTGTGAACCGACGCTTCACGCCGCCAAAGGCTTTCAGACTGTCGCGCAATTGTTCATTGGTGGCGCCCAGCTCAACCGCGACGGCAATCGCCGCCAAAGCGTTCGAGACATTATGCTCGCCGGCCATTGGCAGGAAGACCTGCTCAATTACCCGCTCCGCCGCATTCAATTGCGCCCGGATCATCACATCAAAGGTCACGCCCTCAGTGGAGGGTTGCAGATTGACCGCCCGCACATCAGCTTGGCGATTATAGCCATAGGTGATGATGCGGCGGTCTGAGACCCGCGCGACCATTGCAGCGACTTCTGGATGATCGGTGCACAGCACCCCGAAGCCATAAAACGGAATATTGCCGACATAAGTATCGAACGCGTCCCGAAGCGCATCCATGGAACCATAATGCTCCATATGTTCAGGATCCATATTCGTCACGATCGCGATCGTCGGACGGATTTTCATAAACGTGCCGTCAGATTCATCGGCTTCCAGAACGATCCAATCGCCATCACCGGCTTTGGCGTTCGAGCCATAGGCATTGATGATCCCGCCATTGATCACGGTTGGATCAATCCCCGCGCCATCAAGCAAAGCCGCGACCATTGTCGTGGTGGTCGTCTTGCCATGGGTCCCAGCGACGGCGACGGTCCATTTCAGGCGGATGATTTCTGCCAGCATGTCGGCACGGCGCACCACCGGGATGCCTGCCGCGCGGGCCGCTTGCACTTCGACATTATCGTCTTTGATCGCGCTTGAGATGATTACTGCGCTGGTGCCCGCAACATTCTCAGCCGTGTGTCCAACATGCACGACCGCGCCTTTCTCGCGCAGGCGTTTGACATTGGCGCTGTCTTTCATGTCAGAGCCCTGAACCTGATAGCCGAGATTGATCATGATCTCGGCGATACCCGACATGCCAATACCGCCTATCCCAACCAAATGAGCGGGGCCGAGGGGGAAAGGCGTGGGAGAAGGTTTCATGAGATCTCTCTGTCCGAATGGGCACTCAAAGGCGCTTAGCCTGTTCCGCGCACTGGAGGCAAGTTCATGATCGATCAGAGACTTTCTCGCTGGCGCTCAATGCCTCAATGTGCATGGGTTCATGACCAAAAGATGGAGGCTTTTCATGAAGATGCACCTGGCGGAGCTGAATGTTGGACGGCTGGTCGCGCCGAAGGAGGATCCGCGCGTCAAAGACTTCATGGACAATCTCGACCTCATAAATGGCTTGGGCAAGCGCATGCCGGGTTTCGTCTGGATGATGGAAAGCTCCGCCGCGCCACAGCCCGGCGTACCGGACGCAATGGTGGATGGTGACCCGCAATTGCTGCCCAATCTCAGCATCTGGGAAGACGTTCAAAGCTTGGAAAAATTCGTCTGGGGCACGGTGCATAAGAAATTTTATGAGCGCCGCGCGGAATGGTTCGAAGTTTTAGACCAGATGCATTTCGTCATGTGGTGGGTGCCAGAAGGCCATGAACCAACGCTCGAAGAAGCCCTCTCCAAACTCGAGCACCGCCAAATCCATGGCGATACCGATGAGGCCTTTGGCTGGGATTGGCTGAAGGAAGCCAAGATGCATCGCACGCATACCTGCCGAGCGGCTTGAGAATGGCCTCAAATATCTGGGCCTCATCCTGAGCGAAGTCGAAGGATGAATACGTGGCACCCCACCCTCGTCCTTCGACTTCGCTCAGGATGAGGGCTACAATAAGTGACACTTAGGGTTTGGCGACCCCTTCCGCCAAACCCGCCAAATCTTGCGCCGCTCTGACATTGCCAATTGCTTTCGCCGCAGCGGCGCGCACTGCAAGATCATTGGCATCGCTGAGGCGCAGCGCAAGCAGCTCTCCGAGCAGGTTCGGATAGACATTGTCTTCAAGCAGCATGTCCGCTGCGCCCGCTTCAACCAGGCCTTCAGCATTGGCTTCTTGGTGATTGTCCATGGCGATTTTGAGCGGGATTAGGATCGAGGGGCGTCCCACCGCCGCAATCTCGCTCACCGTCCCTGCGCCTGACCGCGCGATCACCAAATGGGCCCCCGCCAAACGGTCTGGCATATCGGAAAAGAAGGATTGCAGCGTCGCTTTGACCTGCACTTTGTCATAGATCGCACGCACCTCATCCAATTGCTCTTCACGCACTTGCTGGACGACATGGAGCCGGGCGCGTAATGGCGCTGGAATATGATTAGCAATCGCGAGCGGGATCGCTTGGCCCAAGATCCGGGCGCCTTGCGAGCCGCCAGTGATGAAAACGGTCAGCTCCTCATCCATGCTCGGGAAGGGTACATCGCGCACCGCTGCAATCGGCGCCCGCACAGGGTTGCCAACTGATTGATGATTGGCCCCGCGCGGCAAGCGGTCGAGCCGGTCAAAGCCTGACGCCACCACCGCTGCATTCTGCGCAAACACGCGATTAACTCGGCCCAGAACCGCATTCTGTTCATGGATCAGCAAAGGGATTTTCAGGCGCCGTCCTGCAGATAAAGCCGGATAAGCTGGGTAGCCGCCAAAACCTGCCACCAGGGCCGGGCGCTGGTTCTGTTTGAACCGTTTCACCGCGCCATTGACGCCAGCGCGCAATTTCAAGGCGGTACCAGGCAGCGTCCACGGTTTGCGCATATTCGGGCTCGCCGCTTTGACTTCTTGTTTCCAGGAGGCTGGGAATTTGTCGGCATAGCGCAAACCACGATCATCGCTGATCAGGCCAACTTCCCATCCGCGCGCGGCCATTTCTTCAGCAAAGGCTGCGGCAGGAAACATATGTCCGCCGGTTCCGCCCGCCCCGATCACTACGAGAGGTTTGTCGCTCATATCTCGCTCTCTATTGTCGTTGCCCACGTCGAATGAGCGCCAGCGCCAAGCCTAGGGTCAAAGCCGTTCCAATCATCGACGATCCTCCGGAAGAGATGAAAGGCAGCGTCATCCCCTTTGGCGGGATTAGGCTGACATTTACGGCGATATTCGTGGCAGCTTGAAGGCCGAAAAGCGCAAACAATCCGGTCGCCGCAGCGCGTGGATACGGATCATGCAAACGGGCCGCGGTGCGCAGCCCTTTCCAGACAATGTAGCCAAATATTAGGATCAACCCAACCGCAGCGAGATAACCAAACTCCTCACCCATCACCGCATAGATGAAATCGGTATGCGCATCAGGAAGCGAGGTCTTGATCCGCCCCTCGCCGGGCCCGACCCCAAACAAACCACCCCGCGCAATCGCCTCTGAGGCTTTGTCGATCTGATAAGTGTCATAATCGGTCGGGTTGAGGAAAGAATTGATCCGAAACCGCACATGCGGCAGCGTCGCATATAAAAGCCCCGCAAGCGCGGTGCCGCCACCTGCAAAGATCGCGGCCCAGCGCCACGGCAGACCAGAGACAAAGAAGGTTACGATGAAGGCTGCCGTCAGGAGCGCTGATTGGCCGACATCGGGCTGCAACAAAAGAAACCCGAGCGTGGTGCAGAAAAAGACCAGCGTGATCGCCGCCCATGGCCCATTCGGATAGATCCGCCGCTGCGCCAATAACCAACCAGACAGCACGATCAGAGCGGGTTTCACAAATTCCGACGGCTGCAGGCCAAAACTGCCAATGCGGATCCAGCGCTGGGCGCCTTTTGCCTCATATCCGGCAACCAGAATAAAGGCGAGCAAGACAATCGATCCGAAAAAGACCAGCGCGGCGAGGCGTCTTGCCCAGACGCGGTCCAAGATACTGACCCCGACCATGACACTCACGCCAACACCCACAAACATGGCGTGACGCTGAACAAAATGAAACTCGTTGGCATAGCCCAGCCGCTCAGCTGCAGGCGGCCCGGCCGCGAGCGACATAAGCAATCCAATGCATAACAGGATTAAGGCGGAGGTCAGGATGCTCCAGTCCAAGCCGCGCTGCCATTCTAAGAACCGCCCTGTGGCTGATCTTGGTCGGAGCGCAACCTCAACCATACCCGCCCCCTAAACCGCTTCTTTTTGCGGCTCGACCTCAGCGGCCAGGCGCTGAACAATGGTCCGGAAGGCGTCCCCTCGGGCCTCAAAATCTTTGTATTGATCAAAGCTCGCGCAGGCCGGAGACAAGAGCACAATTGGGTTTGGGTCACCCGACGCTTTGGCCGCATCGAAGGCGGCTTGCGTCGCCGCTTCCAAGGTGCCGCAATTGACCATTTTCACTTTGCCTTTGAGCGTTTTGGCAAAATCATTCGCGCTCTCGCCGATCAGATAGGCCTGCTCAATACGGTCAAACCACGGCTTGAGCGGGGTGATCCCTTCGGCTTTCGCCACGCCGCCAGCGATCCAATGGACCTTAGGCCAAGTTTTAAGCGCCTGTTCGGCGGCCTGAGCATTGGTGGCTTTACTATCATTGACGAAGCGAACGCCTTCGACATCGCCGACCCGTTCCATCCGATGCGGCAGACCTGGGAAGGTACGCATTGCCGCCATGATCCGGCCCGGCGCAACGCCAAGGGCCTGGCACGCCGCATAGGCAGCCGCAGCATTTTGATAATTATGACGTCCTGGCAAGGCTTCAGCTTCCGCCAAGTTGCCAACCCGGATCGCTTGACCGCCTGTACTGTCATAGAAATGACCATCCACCGCGCTGACGCCGCGCGCCAAGCCAAACTCAGAACTGATTTGGATAACCCGCGCATTGCCAGGACGTTGGCGTCCCATCGCAACGGCTTGGGCGTAAGGATCGTCGATGCCGATCACCGCAACATTGCGAATGGTCTGATTGGCAAAGATGCGTTTCTTGGCGTCGACATAACCGTCCATCCCGCCATGGCGATCGAGATGATCTGGCGATATGTTCAAGAATACCGAGACATCACATTGCAGGCTGCTGACCAGGTCGAGCTGATAAGAGGACAGCTCGAGCACATAAATCGAGTTGGCATTTAGCGGCGCCATATCGAGGACGCCGGTGCCAATATTGCCGCCAACGCGGACATCGCGGCCCGCCTCTTTCAAGATATGCCCGATCAAAGCCGTCGTCGTTGATTTTCCGTTCGTGCCGGTGATGCCTACCACTTTCGGACGGCCTTTTTCAGGCAAAGCTTGCACGGCGCGCGCGAACAGTTCGACGTCGCCGACAACCGGCACATTCATCATTTCCGCCATCCGCACCAGGCGATGCGGCTGCGGGAACTTGAACGGAATACCGGGTGACAGCACAAGCGCGGCGAATTTCTGCCAATCGCGCTTATTAATGTCGCTGACATTAACGCCTTCAGCTTCGGCCTTGAGCCGTGCTGCGTCCCCATCATCCCAGGCATGCACACGTGCACCGCCCGCAGCCAAGGCTTTCGCAGCGGACAATCCGGTGCGGCCTAGGCCATAGACGGCGACATCGCGCCCTGCATATTCGGTGATCGGGATCATAGAGTGGGCGCTACCTCAGCTTCAGTGTGGCAAGGCCCGCAAGGGCGAATAAAAGCGATAAGATCCAGAACCGAACCACGACCCGGGTCTCGGGCCAGTTTTTCTTTTGAAAATGGTGGTGCAGCGGCGCCATCAAAAAGATGCGCTTACCTTCGCCGGTGAGTTTTCGGGTGATTTTGAACCAGCTCACCTGCATGACGACAGACAGCACTTCAAGCACAAACAGACCGCCAATCACGGCCAGCGCGAACTCGTGCTTAATTGCTACCGCCACGACGCCAATCAGGCCGCCAAGGCCGAGTGATCCGGTATCGCCCATGAAGACTTTGGCGGGATAGGCATTGTACCAAAGAAAGCCCATTCCGGCGCCCATCATCGCGCCCATCAGCACGGCCATTTCACCAGCGCCTGGCGTGAATTGAATGCCGAGATACCCCGCGAAAACGAAGTTACCGGTCAGGTAAGCGATCAGCGCAAAAGCGGCGCCCGTGAACATGATTGGCACAATCGCCAGCCCATCCAGTCCATCGGTAAAGTTCACGGCATTGGCAAAACCCACGATGACAATACAGGCGAAGACGACAAACAGGCCGCCCAGCGGGAAGAAATAGTCGTTCACAAACGGGATCGCGACGCCGCCAGAAAAGCTCGCTTCGTTGCGCTCGACAGAGGTTTCAGGCGCGAAGCTCGCGACCCATTCAGCCAATGGGTTGAGCGCGCCCCAATCGGCATGCCCCATCGGTGTGTGGGCGCCGTGCAGACCCATAATGAACGCGCCCGCAAGCGCAGCCACTAGGAATTCAGTGCCAAGCCTCAAGCGTGCAGATACACCATCGGTGCTTTGTTTGGTGACTTTGGCATAGTCATCGAGGAAGCCGAGAAACGCGTAAGACAGTGAGACGGCGAGGACGACCCAAATATAGGGATTTGTCAGGTCGGCGAAGAGGACCGTGCCAAGAATCAAACCAATCCAAATCAAGATCCCGCCCATGGTCGGGGTGCCTTGCTTGGCCATTTGCGCTTCAAGCGACAGATCGCGGATCGGTTGGCCTTTGCCTTGGCGCGCGCGCAAGACATCAATCATCCAGCCGCCAAAGATCACCGTCACCAAAAATGCGGTCACCAGCGCCAGTCCCGTCCGGAACGTCAAATAGTTTAACAGTCGCAGCGGCCCTTCTTCGGCCGCCAATAGGTCAAACAGCATCACAACCCCTTGCAGCACCTTCTGCGCCGCTATCCATCACCACATCGTCTGCCCAAGCGCTGCTTTGTCGCTTTCGGTCTGCGAATAGTCTTATTCCGGATGTATTCGCCCGATTAAACAAGGGTTCGAACGCCGAGAATTGCCTTTCTTTTCGGTTAGAATCGCAAGGCGTGTCCCGCAAAAACTTGACGGACTCTTTTCGTTCTCTTCGCTGACTCTGAGTAAGCTGGCAAAGCCCATCTCGCGCCCGGGCTCTGCAACCCACTGTCAGACAAGGAACTTCTTGTTCCATGCGCAACTTCTGACACCTGAACGCGCGCGAAAGCGGCCGAGAGCGGGCTGCACGTCCGCCGAAACCTGTGGAAGAAATCCCCTCGCCCGGTCGTTTCGAAAGCGAGTTAAAAATAGAGATGGAGGGACTATGCATTCGCCGCCTCCTTCAGCGCTTCGGTTGCGCTCTCTTGATCGCTGAACGGAATAATCTTGTCGCCGATGATCTGACCGGTCTCATGACCTTTTCCGGCAATCAGTAGCGTGTCGCCTTTGCGGAGATTTTTCACCGCATGATGAATGGCCGCGCCGCGATCACCGATTTCGACACCATCGGGCACACCCGCCAAGACGTCCGCGCGGATCGCAGAGGGCGCTTCACTGCGCGGATTATCGTCGGTGACAATTACATGGTCGGCATGTTTAGCAGCAACTTCGCCCATTAAGGGGCGCTTGCCGCGATCACGATCGCCGCCGCAGCCAAACACGACAACCAGGCGTCCAGCCGTATGCGGACGCGCAGCGCGGATCAAGACATCGAGCCCAGCAGGCGTATGCGCGTAATCGACAAAGACGCCGGCTCCGTCGGCCGTCTCGCCAACATATTCGAGCCGCCCTTTGACAGGTTGCAGTTTTGACATGCCGGTCGCGACCGCTTGTAAATCAAGTCCGCCCGCCAGGGCCAATCCTGCTGCGGTGAGCGCGTTTAAGGCCTGAAACTCGCCAATCAGCGGCAGATCAATCGCCGCTTTCTCGCCGCGCCAGTCTAGGAATAGGCGTTGGCCGGTCGCTTTCGGCATCAGCTCTTCAATCTTCAGATCTGCGCCGCGCCAACCGACCGAGACAATATCAAGCCCGGCCTCTTGCGCGGCCGCTTCGAAAAACAGGCGCTGATCGCTGTCAGCATTCACCACGGCCGGACATCCTTTCGGCGCGAGCTCGCTGAACAGGCGCAGTTTCGCCGCGCGATATTCATCCATCGTGTTGTGATAATCGAGATGATCTTGCGTGAGATTTGTGAAGGCGACCGCCGTCAGGTCCACCGCATCCAGCCGGTATTGCGCCAAGCCGTGCGAAGATGCTTCCATCGCGGCATGGGTGACACCATCCTTAGCAAGCGTTTGCAGTGTGGCATGGATGGCAACCGGGTCGGGGGTGGTATGGCCAAGATCGATATGGCCACTTGGACCAATCGCACCGAGCGTTCCCATGCTGGCTGATTTCAAACCAGCTGCGTGCCAGATCTGGCGCAGAAAATCGACGGTCGAGCTTTTGCCATTGGTGCCCGTGATGGCAACGATTTGCTCGGGCTGTTTGGGATAGAAGCGCGCCGAGGCTTCCGCCAGTGCGAGGCGCGCATTGGCAACTTCAACGCGCGCTGCCGCGCCGGTGTCTGGCAAGTCCTCGCCAAGCACAGCAACCGCACCCTGTTCGAGCGCGCTTTTGATAAATTTCCGGCCATCCGTCACCACGCCTTGCATCGCGGCGAAGACAAAGCCTGGTTCGACGCGGCGACTATCGGCAGTGATACCGGTCACCTCAGCATCTGCACCAGGCCCGGAATAGAACGGAACAAGCTCTTTCAGGATCATAATGTCGTACCTCTTCTGTCAGCGACAGAGCGGACACGCGGGCTCGATCCTACGGGCTCATCAAATTGCGGCTCAACGCCCAAAATCGGCGCAATCCGCTCAATCACTCGTCCTGCGGTCGGCGCTGCGTTCCAAGCTGCCGTCCGGCCGCGATCTTGTCCGGCCTTAGGAGAGTCCAGCACGATCAATACGACATATTCAGGGCTATCGGCGGGGAATAAAGCGGCAAAGCTGCAAATGTTCTCCGTTTCGGAATATCCGCCCGCGATTGGCTTCTCGGCCGTGCCTGTCTTCCCGGCGACGCGATAGCCGCCAACTTCGGCGCGTGAGCCGGTACCATCAACTACGGCTTTGCGCAGCATGCGAACTACCAGTTCCGCCGTCGGTGCGGCCATAACTCGTTTCGGATTGCGCTGGCGCGTCGGCGCCATCAACAAGGTTGGGGTGACAGTCTCACCAGCATTTGCGAGCGAGGCAAACGCGCTCGTAAACGCAATCGGCGTCACAGCGATGCCGTGCCCATAGCTCGCTGTCGCGCTGTAAAGCTCATCAAATGTTTCGGGCAAGAGCGGACTGGCGCTTCCTGCAAGCTCGATCGGCGAACGCGAGAATAGACCTAAAGACGAGAAGAATTCTTGCTGCCGCCGCGTGCCCATTTGCCAGGCGATTTTGACGGTTCCAATATTTGAACTGTCGGCGATAATCTCATACGCGGTCGGACGCCCAACGATCGGGTGATCATCTTCAATTTGCCGCCCGCGAATGCGCAAAGGCTCCCGCACATCAAAGCGGTCGTTCGGGCGAATGGCTCCGGCATCCAAAGCCCCCGCCACGGTCAGCGGCTTAAACACAGAGCCAAGCTCGTAAACCGCATTGCTTGAACGATCGAGCAGCGCCGGGTGCGCGCGATCAAGCGTCGTTGCCTGGTGCGGATCAAGCGGCGGCCAGCTGGCCATGCCTAGCACTTCGCCGGTTTGAGCGGCCATAACGATGCCAGCCCCCGCCTCGGCTTCATATTCACCAACGGCGGCTGACAATTCGGCCTCAAGGCTGAACTGCACATTCGCATCGATGGTCAGGAACAATGGCTCTGGATCACGCGTTAGTCGATCATCCATCGCATATTCAATCCCGCCCAAGCCTTGACCATCTGCCCCGGCATAACCGAGCAAATGCCCCGCCAGCGTGCCGCGCGGATAGGCTCGGCGGGTTTCTTCACGAAAGCCAATTCCTTCAAGACCAAGCTCAAATACGGCCTGGCGCTGGCGCGGGGTTATGCCGCGATCAATCCACGCAAAAGCTCGCTCTTTGTTGGAAAGGCGTGCTTCGATTCGCTCGACATCAAGCTCAGGTAGCACTTGTGCGAGCTCATTCGCGATCAGAGACGCGTCGCCAATGGCGCGCGGATCGGCAAATACGGAATAGGCGGTCACAGAGGTTGCAAGCAGCCCGCCATTACGGTCGACAATATCTGCCCGGCGTGCTGGCGCTTCGGTGCTCGCAATGCGGGCGACGACCTCGCCCGGCCCGTTCAAGGCGACGGTTAGGCCTTTGATGGCGATCGCGGCAAAAACGGCGAGCAAAGCCATGGATACGATCCGAGTCCGCATACCACCGCCACTCAGTTCAATCTCCGGCGCTTGATCAATTCGCATTGCTGGCCTCCCGATCTACGGGAATGTCAGCGTCGCGCAGCTCCATCGGCGGCCCGATCCGGCCATCCAAATCTACGGTGCGAACAAATTGTTCCGCCCGCGCGGGCACCATGCCGAGCTCGCGGCGGGCAAACTCTTCGATCCATTCTGGGCGAGAGCGATGGGCAAACTCAGCCTGCAAATCAAATTGCGCGGCTTCAGCTTCAGCGATCTGGGCCTCCACCACTTCGATTTCGGCCACCGTTTCCTGCGCGCCATATTTGGCCCGGTAGAGGCTAAAGATGAGCAGCCCGACCACAGCCAAGCCGAACAGGAAAGCACGCTTACTCATAAGGCAGCCTCCAAGGCAGCGAGCGATGGCAGGCGCATGCCGGTCTCAACCGGGTCTTTCCAGATCTCTGCTTCGGTGCGGACCGCCACGCGCAGGCGTGCAGACCGAGCTCTCGGATTGGTGGCGGTTTCCGCTTCACTAGGCTCAATCGCTTTGCGATGAGGCAGTTCAAAGGTTGGATCCGGACCTTTGCTGCGCTCGGGCATATAGCGAGATCCGCCGCCAACCAGACCGGATCGAACGCGCATAAATTGTTTCACCAAACGATCTTCCAGCGAGTGGAAAGTCACCACCACCAAGCGCCCACCGGCCCGCAATAGACGCTCAGCCGCAGCGAGACCACGTGCAAGTTCACCGAGCTCGTCATTCACAAACATGCGGATCGCTTGAAAGGTCAGGGTCGCCGGATGGGTTTTCTTACCGCGCCGTCCGCCAACCGCTTGCTCAACACATTCAGCGAGCTCAAGCGTTGTCGCAAACCCGCCTGACGTGCGCTGATTGACGATCGCGGTGGCGATCCGTTTGGCCTGACGCTCCTCGCCCAATTGACGAATGATGGAGGTCAAGTCACCGACCGACATATGATTGACGACATCTTTGGCGCTCGGACCGGTTTGGCCCATTCGCATATCGAGCGGCCCATCGCGCATGAATGAGAAGCCCCGATCACCCTGATCAATCTGGAAAGAGGACACGCCGATATCCAGCATCACGCCGTCGACTGCAGAAACACCGGCTTTCAGCAACAATGCATCCATGTCGCCGAACCGGCCGAGCAGCGGCAGCAATCGCGGCTGCTCTTCCGTTAAAGTCTCAGCGCGCTCAATCGCGCTTAAATCGCGATCAATTCCATAAAGCGTACAATCGGCTGCCTCGAGCACGCGGAGCGCGTAACCGCCGCCGCCAAACGTACCGTCGACATAGGTCTCGCCATCGCGCGGGGCGAGCGCGACCACCACTTCAGGAAGGAGAACGGGGACGTGACCCATTATTCGTCCTCCCCTACCACGCCGCGAATACCGCCTACGGCTAACGCAGCATTGAAGGAGCCTTCAAAATCGCCCTGCACATCATCAAGCTGCGCTTCCATCTCAGCATCAAAGGCGGCGTAGCGTTTCGGATCCCAGACATAAAAACGGTCCATAGCGCCAACAAAGACGAGATCCTTGCCAATGCCGGCCATATCGAGATGCCGTGTTGGGATTTTGATCCGCCCGGTATCATCGAGCTTCAACTCAACTGCTTTTGAGACAGTGCGGTTCAGAAAGACTTTGCGTGCGGTCGAAGTTGGACTCATGCGCAGCAAAGTGGCTTGGTTTTGCTGCATCAAGGCTTCGCCGCCGCCTTCAAGGCATGGCGATCCATCCAACGCCGGATACAGGAAAATTCGGGCACCGCCGATAAGCGCATGCCGAAAGGTGGCCGGCACTGAGACCCGCCCCTTACTATCTAGCGATGTCTCAAAAGTTGAGACAAACACGCGCATCTCCCATCACTCGCCCCAGGCTGGATCCGCATGGATCTAGCTTGTCTTTTCTTGGGATAACATGGGACAGCTTGGATTCAAATGGGTCGCTTGCTGATTCTTCCCTGTCCACAAGGTCGCATTGACGAAACCAATAAAGAACAAACCAGAACGATAACGGAACGCACCAAAGGGTCTGACCATTAACTCTTACAAAACACTTTGTTTACAGACGGTTAACCATCTCACGAATGTGAAGAAAAATTTCACATAATCCCGGAAAAATTTCACATTGGCCCTCAAATTGAATGGACCAAAGACACCCGCGTTGCCAAAAGTACACGCCTTTTCAGCTTTTTCCCCATAAGCCCCTTTTCAATATGCAACTTCGAGTCGTCATCCTGGCTTTAGGCATCATGACCGCGCTGCTCGGCGCGGCGATGATCCCGTGCTGGCTGCTCGATGTCGCAGATGGCCGCGACGAGTGGCCGGTCTTTGCCGCCAGCGCCACCGTCCTCCTCCTGTTTGGTGGCGGACTGGTGATCATGGCCGGCAATCGCGATGAGCGGGCCGGCGCGCGCGAAGCCTTCTTGCTAACCGTACTGGTTTGGGTCGTTCTGCCCGCTATGGCGGCTATCCCGTTCATGGGCATCGGGATGAGCGTCACCGACGCGATGTTCGAAAGTATTTCCGGCCTGACCACCACAGGCTCAACAGTCATGACTGGCCTCGACTATCAGCCGCGCGGGATCTTGCTCTGGCGTGCCATTCTGCAATGGTTTGGCGGGATCGGGATTATTGTGACGGCAATCGCTATTCTGCCGGTCCTGCGCGTTGGCGGGATGCAGCTCTTCCAGCTCGAAAGCTCGGATGTGTCCGGAAAATTCGTGCCGCGGATCAGTGAAGTCTCAGCCCAGATTGGCATGATCTACCTCTTCATTTCGATCGCTTGCGCCGCGACTTATATGCTCTGCGGGATGACCTCATTCGAGGCCATCGCCCATGCGATGACCACTGTTTCAGCGGGCGGATACTCGACTTATGACGCCTCGTTCGGGGCATTTTATGAAACCCCTGCCGTCCCGGCTGCCATCTTCTTTATGGTCGTTGCCGGGCTGCCATTCAGTCTGCTCGCACTGGCAATGATCCATGGCCGGGTCAAACCGCTGCTCAATGATCCCCAGCCCCGTCTGTTTATGGGTTTGATTGCCGCGATCGCCATCACCGTCTTTGCGCTGCGGGTGATTGCTGACCAGGATTATGTCATTATCGACCCGTTTAATGGCTTCATCGAGACCTTGTTCAATGTCGTCTCGGTGATGACCGGGACCGGCTATGCCACCGCCCCTTATGATGGTTGGGGCGAGCCGATTGTGATGATTTTCTTGATCACAATCTTCCTCGGCGGCTGCGCTGGCTCGGCCGCGTGCGGCATCAAAATGTTCCGCTTGGAAATCAGCTTCCGCGCCGTGCTCGCCCATGCGCAACAGATGGTTAGCCCGCATCGCGTTGTGCGTATCCGCTATGGCGGCAAAGTGATTGATAATGACACGCTGCAATCGGTCATGGTCTTTGTGTTCTTGTATCTCGCGACCTTCATGACCGCCGCGATCCTGCTCAGCCTGACCGGCGAAGACCCACTGACGGCGATCTCTGGCGCCGCGACCAGTGTGTCAAATGTCGGACCCGGCCTTGGGCCTGAAATCGGTCCGGCGGGAACCTTCCAAGGCCTTACCGATCGCGGCAAATGGATTTGCGCCATCGCGATGTTGTTGGGCCGGTTAGAATTCACCGCCGTTTTCGTTCTTATGACCCGCCGGTTTTGGCGCGGATAAGTGCGCGCGATTTAGATTCTCTCATTGCTCGAACCGGATAAATCCGGCAAAAGCGCGCCATGGCCGATACTGTACACCTCCCCGCCGATAACCTTCGTGACACCTTGCTGGATATGGGGCGCCGCGCGCGCCGTGCATCCGCTGACCTCGCCAAGGCCGGAATCCCGGGACGGACAGGCGCGATTAACGCAATGGCTGAGGCCCTGATTGCGGCTGAGTCTGTTATTCTGAAAGCCAATCAAACCGATCTCGAAGGTGGCCGCGAAAAAGGTCTCTCGGACGCGATGATGGATCGGTTAGCGCTCACACCAGAGCGCGTCCAAGGCATCGCTGACGCACTACGTGCGGTTGCGGATCTGCCGGATCCTGTCGGCAGCGAAATTGCCCGCTGGACTGTGCCATCTGGTCTGGACATTGCCCGCGTTCGCACGCCGCTTGGTGTGATCGGGATCATTTATGAAGCCCGTCCCAATGTGACCGCAGATGCCGCAGCGCTCTGTGTTCGCTCTGGCAATGCCGCAATTCTGCGCGCGGGCAGCGAGAGCCTGCAATCTGCGATCGCTATTGCGAATGCCCTGCGCGCCGGATTGAAATCGGTAGGTCTGCCAGAAGACGCGGTCCAACTCGTCCAAACCAAAGATCGGGCCGCAGTCGGGCATATGCTGACCGGTCTCGAAGGCGCAATCGATGTGATTGTCCCGCGCGGCGGCAAAGGCCTAGTTGCGCGCGTCCAAGACGAAGCCCGCGTGCCGGTGATCGGGCATTTAGAGGGACTCTGCCACACCTATGTTGATGGCGCGGCTGATCCGCAAATGGCGATTGATATCGTCGTGAATGCGAAAATGCGACGGACCGGAATTTGCGGCTCGACAGAGACGCTGCTCATCGATCGCGCTGTGGCCGACACGCTTTTACCTTTGATTGCGAGCGCGCTCACTGATGCGGGCTGTACAATGAAAGGCGACGAGACTTCGCAAGCATTGGTCTCAAACATTGAGCCCGCGACCGAAGAAGACTGGCGCACCGAATATCTCGCGCCGATCATCTCCGTCCGCGTCGTCGACGGCATTGATGGCGCGATCGATCACATCACAACCTATGGCACCAGCCATACCGAGTGCATCATCACCGATAATCAAGCGACGGCGGAGAAATTCCTGTCCGACATTGATGCAGGGATCGTCATCCATAACGCCTCGACCCAGTATGCAGATGGCGGCCAGTTCGGCATGGGCGCCGAGATCGGGATCGCCACCGGGCGCATCCATGCGCGCGGACCAGTGGGCGCGGAGCAGCTCACCATCTTCAAATATGTCGTCCGGGGCGCCGGTCAGACTCGCCCTTAAGGCGGGCGCCGCCAAAGGGGTTCTCTGATGCTGCGCAAGCGATCTGACGCCTTACTGCCGCCCTCGAGCACGCGGGCGCGTATCGGCATGTTTGGCGGCAGCTTCGACCCACCTCATAGCGGTCATGTTCACGTGGCTGAAACGGCGCTGAAACAGCTCCAGCTAGACCAAGTTTGGTGGTTTCCTACCCCCGGCAACCCATTGAAAGAGGCGCCAAGCGATTATGAGGCTCGGTTCCAAGCGGTGCAGGCGCTCACGCGGAAGAATCGCGCCTTTCGGGTCAGCAATATCGAACAACAAGCCGAGCTGCGTTACACGTTTGATTTGGTCGGTCTGATGCGCAACCACTGCGCGCATGCGGACTTGGTTTGGATCATGGGCGGCGATAGTTTGATGAGCTTTCACTATTGGAGAGACTGGGAAAAACTCACGGCGAGCGTTCCGATTGCCGTGATCGCACGACCTGGATTTGAGATTGCGGCACGCATCAGCCCGTTTGCGAAACGGTTCCGACAGCATCGTTTAGCAGACCATGCGGCGCGCATTCTACCGCAACAGAAAGCCCCGGCCTGGGTCTATATCACCGCCCCGCTTAACCCCATCTCATCAACTGCCTTGCGCGCCGGATAGACCATGACAGACCTGCACATCTTCACCACGGGCGGCACGATCGACAAGGTCTATTTTGACGCCCTGTCTGAGTTTCAAGTCGGCACCTCGCCGCTCGATGCCATTCTCAGCGAGGCGAATGTTAGCCTGGAATACGCGCTAACCTCACTGATGAAAAAAGACAGCCTGGAGCTGACCGATGCCGATCGGATCATTGTGCGCGATGCCGTCATGAATTGCGCCGCGAAACATATTCTGATCACACACGGCACCGACACAATGGCGAAAACCGCAGAAGCTTTGCAAGACATCACTGACAAAACGGTGGTCTTAACGGGCGCGATGCAGCCAGCACGTCTGCGCTCGACCGATGCCATCTTCAATGTCGGCTTTGCCGTCGCCGCTGCGCGCATGCAGCCGCCTGGCGTCTATATCGCGATGAATGGCCAAATGTTTGAAGCCGGCCAGGTCCGTAAAGATCGCGATGCTGGTCTATTCGTCACAAAATAAGCGATGCAGCCTTTGGCTGAGGACTGTTGCGAATTCGCTCTAGGCCCTGCTCGCAACGCGTGATAGGTTAGCCTCTAAGACAACCTTATGGAGCTTCACCCTGCCCGCAGTTAAAACTGAGAAGAATTCGGCCCGCGCGGCGACGATTGATGATATCCGCGCGTTCTCAGATACCATCATCTCGTCTTTAGAAGATGACAAAGCCGAAGACCTCACCGTTATCGATCTAACGGAAAAATCTTCCCTCGCAGATATTATGATCATTGCTTCGGGTCGTTCGGCCCGTCATGTGAGCTCGATTGCCGATCATATTGCTAAGAAGGTCAAAGAGAAAACCGGTCAGGCGCCTAAGCTTGAGGGCCTGCCGAATGCAGACTGGGTGCTCATTGATCTCGGTGATGTCATCGTCCACCTGTTCCGGCCTGAGGTTCGCAGTTTCTACAATCTCGAAAAGATCTGGGCGGGCGATAGCGGACACCGGCCTGACGACGTTTAAGTCTCGCGCAACCTTGCATGCACATCACGTTGATCAGCGTCGGCAAGCTCAAAGCTGGGCCCGAAAAAGACCTCGTCGATGATTATGTCGCCCGGTTCAACAAAGCTGGCCCGCAAATCGGACTGCGATCCTTAAAGCTCGTAGATTTGGCCAGCGGCGGCGGGCTTGAGGTGGAAGGAGAGCGGATCTTGGCCGCCCTACCAAAAAGCGCACCTGTCTTACGGCTGGATGAATTTGGACCTGCGCTGACATCGGTAAAGTTCGCCAAACGGATCGAACATTTGCGCGATTCTGGGACAGCAGAGCTTTGCTTTCTCATTGGCGGCGCCGAAGGCTATAGTCGCGATGTTCGCACGGCTTACCCAGACACACTCGCGCTGGGCCCACAAACCTGGCCGCATCGTCTGGTCAAAGTGATGATCACAGAGCAGCTATATCGGGCGGTGAGCCTGCTCGCAGGCCTGCCCTATCATAAGGCTTAAGCGTCGCGCGCTTGCATCCCGAAGCGTTTCCAGAAGACCCCGTCTACTGTGCGCTTTGGCAGCAGCATTGGTAGCGTGAAATTGGTCAGCTTGTTTGGCACCGGCGCGTAACGCGCTTTGGGTTTGCGAGCGGTCAGCGCTCTTTCGATCGTCTTTGCGATCACCTCCGGCGCCAGCCCCGTCCGGCCGCCTTCAAGCATCGTCTCGCTGAATAGTTCGATCGGCTTTGCCCAAGGCGAGTTGGCGTATGGGTTAGACCTGTTCGCATCTTCGGCCTTGTCCCAGATCGGGGTTTTCACCGCGCCCGGCCCAACCGCGATCGCATCGATGCCGAAAATCACAAGCTCCCGGCGCAAACTATCGGTCATGCTCTCCACCGCATGCTTGGTCGCGGTGTAAGCCCCCAAGAATGGCGAGGCGAGCCGCCCGCCAACGCTGGTAATATTGACGATCCGGCCAGGTTTACCAGCCAAGCTCTCATCCATACCGAGCAGCGGCGCAAAGGCTTGACTGGCACGCAATAGCCCGAACACGTTTACGTCAAAATGGGCTTTAAACTGGTCGAGCGGCTGCACCGCCAAAGGCCCCATATTCGCGATACCCGCATTATTGATCAGGCCTGCAAGCTTTTGCCCGTTAAGAGCTGCGCGGACGGTTTCGACAGCGGCATCAACTTGCTCAGGATTGGTAACGTCGAGCAAGATCGGTTCGATCCGGTCATCGGCCTCGGTCAGCGCAGCACCGTCTTTCTCTTTGCGCACACCCGCAAACACCTGCCAGCCCCGATTGGCTAGATATTCGGCCGTGCTGCGACCGATACCGGTGGAGGCGCCTGTAATTACGACGGTTTTCATAAGGCCTGTATCCTAATCGCTATATTTCTTATACGGTACAATATACATAATAGATCAATCATCATCTGCACCGCCTTTGATCACTCTCAATTGCGGGCGCGGCCTGGTCTTTGATGGCCGTTTCGGCGGTGGAGATGGATCAGGCTCGAGATCGCTGGCCCGCACCAGTTCAGGCTTTGACGGTTTACGCGGCATCGGCGGAGGTGGCTTAGTGTCCACATCCTCGTCGATCTGACGCACGCGCGGTGCGGGCCTCTTCTTAAACCCGCCCTTTGATTTGAAGCCGCCTTTGGCCTTTCCGCGCGCCTTTTTATCAATTTCGCGCAGTTTCACATGCTGCAGCGATGAGAGCGCTTCGTCTGCAGCCCCTTTTTCTGGGTCATGAAAAGCAGATCCGAATTTTTCGATCCGCTCTTCAACCTCTTCCAGGAACTGCTTTTCCCAGTCCGAGAGTGGCGGCCCTAGGCCCTGCTCAGCCAGCATCGCCGCCTTGCGAATCTTGCGCAGGGCTTTGCGTTTTTTACGTTCATCGACGTCGCGCGGCATGCCCGTGTTTAAGGGCATCCGCCCCGCTCAGGCAAGAATGGACAGCTTACAGCTCACCTAGCGCATCAAGATAGACTTCCAGGATCGCTTCTTGTTCTTGCCGTTCTTGGCGATCCTGTTTGCGAAGCTTCACAACCGTGCGCAGGGCTTTGGTGTCATAGCCGAGCGCCTTGGCTTCGCCATAGACCTCTTTGATCTGTTCGGCGACTTCCTTCTTTTCCTCTTCCAGACGCTCAATTCGCTCGACCGTGAGGCGAAGCTTGTCACGTGCGGTTTCGGAGAGATTGTCGCTCATTTCATCAGTCATGGAAAAGTCTCTTACGGTCTTGGTGAATCACAGAACCCTGGTCCCTAATCGGAAATCTGCCCGATTGCGAGAGCCAATCACGCTGTTTTGCAGCGGATTCTAACGAGAATTTGAAACAGCTGTGAGTGGACGCTTCAGCTAGGCCGCCTATTTTAAGCCCATGACAAAACCCGTTTTTCCTCCCATGGCTCGCCGCAGCTTCTTGCTTGCTGCCCCGGCCGGACTTCTCGCCGCCTGTTCTGGTGGCGGAAGCAGCACAAAAGCGTTTGCCGACACCGTCTCCCAAACCTTTACCGACAGCGAGTGGCGCGACTTGACTGAGGCGGACTGGAAAGCCCGTCTCGATCCACTCGCCTTCCGCGTGCTGCGCAAAGAAGCCACCGAGCGGGCCTTCACCTCGCCGCTCAATGACGAGAAGCGCGACGGCGTGTTCCACTGCGCCGGCTGCGATCTGGCAATTTTTGACAGTGCCACCAAATATGATAGCGGCACCGGCTGGCCGAGCTTCTGGGATTATCGAGACGGCACACTCGGTTTCAAAGAGGACAATAAACTCTGGACGACGCGCACCGAATATCATTGCGCGCGCTGCGGCGGCCATCATGGTCACGTATTTAAAGATGGCCCGGCGCCGACCGGTTTGCGCTATTGCAATAATGGCGTCGCGTTGACCTTTAAGGCCGCCTAGTCCGGCTTCTTAGCGCCAAACAGATCCAATTGATTGGGGTCGACGAAAGGTTTTCGTCGGCTCTTTTTTGTGCGGCCTGACTTAAAGTAGAGATCGTCTGTATGATCTTCTTCTGGCGTGTCGGTTTGCTGAGGCGGCACCGGTTTCGGCTTCGGTTTTTTCGGCGCTTTCGCAAGCTTCCAATAGGTCACGGCCAGCACCGTGTTACCGTCGGCATCCTCATAATTTTGAACGAAACCGTGCCCAGGATTGGCCTCGGCCTGTTCGAGCATCTTTGGCAGATCTTTCACGCTTGGAGTGAGCCATTCTGTTTCCAGCGCGGCAATTGCAACATCACCGGCTAAGTCTTCAGCCTCATAGCGTGTACGCGCCGCAGCTTGCGCATTCTTTAGCGCGTCGCGGGCTGTTTTACCGAGAGGATAAGCGTGACTCATACAGGCGCAGCTAGGTTTTCGAGCTCAAAGAGTCCATAGGCGATCTCACGCAATGACAGGGTGACACAGGCGGGTCGCCGCCAACCGGGCAAATCGAAGCGTCACAGCCTTGCGCCGCGCCGCCACCAATTTCTCACAATCAGCCTCTCGGACCACCGCACCCCCAAACGCATCGGCGATGATGAGACCGGTATCTGCGGGAATGAGGTCATGCGGGAAGTCTTGACCGACCGCGAAATAAAACCGGTCGCAGAAAGGGCGATATTCGGGCCATTTCTGATCGCTCCGAAAGTCAGCCACCGAGGATTTGATCTCAACAATACTGATCTCGCCGCCGGGCCCAATCGCTGCGACATCCGCGCGGCGACCATTGGCCAAGGTCATTTCGGTGACGCCAGCATAGCCGTGATCACTCATCAGTCGTAACACTCCGCGAGCAATCTCTGCAGCGCCTGGGCTTAATCCTGGATCCTCTGCGATTTCTGTCACCTTGCCCTCCCCGCAAATGTTCTCAACATGTTCCAGAATACGCAGACCGCTTCTGAGGTCAAATAAAAAAGCCCTGGCTCCTGGCCAGGGCTTTCAAATTTGGATCTTCGACCGCTTAGTCGTTGGACATAAGCGACAGGAAGAATTGGAAAATATTCACAAAGTAGATGAAGAAGTTCAGCGCACCGATATTGGTTGCGACGGCCATTCCGCGTTGGTCACCACCAAGGGCGAAATAGGTTTCTTTCAAAGACTGTGTGTTCCAAGCGATCAGGATGGCTGAGAACAGGGCGAAGGCGCCTGAAATGATCAGCTGCATCGCGCTACCAACTTGGAAGAAGGCCACGTTCGGGAAGATCATTGGCAGGATGACAAACAGCATGCCGATGATAAAGGCGCCCCAAAGGCCCATAATCGCGAAGGTTCCGATTGGGCCGAGATCACGCTTGGTCGTGTAGCCAAACAAAGAGAGGCCAGCAAAGGTCGCCGATGTCGCCAAGAACGCTTTGGTGATGACGAAATGCGTCATCCCACCCATGTTCAAGTTCGCCATCAAGAAATAGACGCCCATTGAAAGGCCAAGCGCGACAACGATGCCCCAATATAGGATGGCGCTGCCGGTCGGGCTTGGATTGCGCATCATGACCATTGAGCCCAGGATTAGGGCCACAGGTGCGAACATCACAATGTAAACCATCGGCGCGGTATAGACCGCAGCGCTGATCGGCGCGACAGAGCCGGCGATATAGGCGATGATGCCCGACAAAGCGATGCCAAGGGCGAGTTTGTTGTAAACGCCCAACATAAACGAGCGAAGACCCTCGTTGACGCTGGCATCCATCGTCCGGCCGTGCGCCATGGATGTATTAAAGTCGTTCATATTATCCTCGTTTAAAAGGCCCGCGCACGAGCGCGCGGATTGCCTATAGTATGTGGTCATTTTTATCGCTTTTCAAGAAAAACCGGGCTGGTCACGGTAAGATTCGGCTTCTATCGTTTTTGCAGATCAAATTTAGAGGAAACACCTATGGGAATTGAGCGTCGACAGCTCGGAACAACAGATTTGACCGTCAGCTCTTGCTGTCTCGGGACAATGACTTGGGGACAACAGAACACTGAAGCTGAGGGCCACGCCCAAATGGACTATGCGCTCGAGCGTGGCGTCGACTTTTGGGATACCGCTGAAATGTACGCGGTCCCGCCGCGGGCCGAGACGCAGGGCTCGACCGAACGCATCATCGGCACCTGGTTTCAGAAAACCGGCAAACGCCAAGATGTGATCTTGGCGACAAAAATTGCCGGTCTCTCCAAAATGCTCTGGACGCGCGACGAAGACGTGAGCTGGACCCGCCACACCAAGGAACAAGTCGATGAAGCGGTCGGGAAAAGCCTAAAACGCCTGCAAACCGACTATATCGACCTCTATCAACTCCACTGGCCCGACCGCGCCGTCGGCCTGTTTGGTGAAAAGATGGATGCGAAAGCCTATGGCTACCCGTACGAGCCGTTTGAGGAAATTCTGTCCCACCTCGAAGCGCATGTGAAAGCGGGTCGCATTCGGCACATTGGCGTCTCCAACGAAACGCCATTCGGCGTGATGCGCTTTCTGGCGGAAAGCAATGCCCGCAATCTGCCGCGCATGGCTTCGATCCAGAACGCCTATAATCTCGTCAATCGCTCTTTTGAGGATGGCGGCTTGGAAGAGGTCTGTGTTCGGGAAAAAGTCAGCCTGCTGGCTTATTCACCGCTTGGACAAGGTTATTTGACCGGCAAATATCGCAATGGCGCCCTGCCTGAAGGCTCGCGCAAGCAGTTATTTCAACGCCTGCAACGCTATGAAAGCCCACAAGCGCTTAGCGCCATCGAGTCCTATCTGGTCTTGGCCGAACAGTTTGACTTGGATCCCGCTCAACTCGCGCTGAAATTCTGCGACAGCCGCCCGTTCATGGGCTCAACCATCATTGGGGCGACGAATATGGATCAGCTGAAAATCTGTATTGATGCGTTTGATTTGGACTGGACCGATGAGCTTGAAACGGCCGTCAATGAACGACACGCGGCCCAACCGTCTCCGTGTCCTTAACCAATGATCATCTTGGCGGGGTTTGACTTTCCGTACCCGTAAGGGCAAATTCTTGGCGGCTGCATAGATCGTTACAGATCGCAGCAAATCAAAGGGGAAACTAAATGGCAGACGCCTCAAAGTACGAAGACAATATCAAGAAATACGCCAAGGGCTATAATCAAGCCGCGGCTGAGAAAATTGTGGGACATCTCGGAATTGCGCTCCGCAATCGCGATAGCTCGCTCGTATCTTGTTCAGACGATACCGAGCTTGGCCGCGTGCGGGAAAAATGGTGCCGCGGCAAACTCGCTCTGGCACAAAGCAATGACGATCTCGACGCCGCGATCGGCGCGATCTGCGAAACTTTGAAGCCTGAAGGCGGAAACAAGTCTCGCGTGACCTTCTATTATTTGCTGGCCGAGCATTTCGGCAAGCTGGATGATCTTGCAGGCTAGTCCCGCACGACTATTTTGGAATTGGAAGCCCGGCCAATGGTCGGGCTTCTTTCTTTCAAATGCCCCTCCCCCGCTAAGATGAGATCCTAATGTACCGCCTCTTCGCCGCCCTCCCCGTCCCTGATGAATTGGCAGATCGGCTCGAACCACTAAGTGTCGAGATCCATGGCGCGCGCTGGCGTAAACGGCACCATTATCATGTCACGCTCTGCTTTTATGGCCAGGTGGATGGCGAGGTCGCGAATGAACTGGCCGATGCGCTCGAACAGGTGCGTGCGCCTGCGATTGATCTTGAACTGTCTGGCGTTGGCTGGTTTGGGCGTCGCGAACCGCGGGCACTCTATGCGCGGATCGCCCCGAATGAAGCGCTTTCAACCCTCGCAGCAGATTGCCGTAAAGTCGCGCGGCGGTTCAACTTGAAACTCGGGCAAGACCCATTCGCGCCCCACATCACCGTCGCTTATTGCAATCAATCGCCTTTGGACGCGGTAAGAGCCTGGAGCGAGGATTTTCAGATCCTGAAAAGCGAGCCGGTTTTGGTCGACCAGTTCCATCTTTATGAGAGTTTCACGGGACATGGGCGCCAAAGCCAGTATGTCGCGCAGGCAGATTATCCATTGATCGGCGCCTCCTGACCTTAAGTGTCAGCAGGCCGAGTTGACGGTACACGCCAAAAGCGAAACAAACACCTATGGCACAACCAAAAAAACTGCGCGCTTCCTCCCAATCTAATCTTCAGCGCTATCTTGCCGTTCGTCAGCAGTCTGAGGCGCTCACCAAAACCCTCAGCGATGCAGATGCGACCGCCCAATCAATGCCAGATGCCAGCCCAGCGAAATGGCACCTGGCTCATACAAGCTGGTTCTTCGAAGAATTTATGCTGGCGCCGGTCTTTGGCGATACCGTCCGCTATCATCCCAGCTTCAGTTATTTGTTTAACTCTTACTATGATGCCGTCGGCGATCGTCATGCTCGACCCATGCGCGGTCTATTAACTCGGCCCTCCCTCGACGACGTCTACGCCTATCGCGCGCATGTCGATGCTAAGATGACCGAGCTGATCAATACCCGCCCCGAGGCCTGCGATTTGCTCGCCCTCGGCTTGGCCCATGAGCAACAACACCAAGAGCTTCTACTCACCGACATATTGCACCTGTTCGCGCAAAACCCGCTTCAGCCAGCTCTGAAGCCAGACGTGAATTTACAAACCGCCAATCTCGAAGCCGCACCGCTCACTTGGGACCGGTTTGAGGGCGGCGTTCGCGCCATCGGTCATCAGGGCGAAGATTTTGCGTTTGATTGCGAAACACCGCGCCACGATGTCATCGTCCGTCCGTTTGAGCTCGCCTCTCGGACCGTGACCAATCGCGAATGGCTCGCCTTCATAAATGATGGCGGATATACGAGCCCTAAATATTGGCTCTCAGATGGATTTGCGACCGCCCAAGCTGAAGGCTGGATCGCCCCGCTTTACTGGCGTCGAAACGAGGATGGCTGGCACACAATGACCTTGTCTGGCGCGCGCCGCTTGAACTTAGAGGCGCCAGTCACCCATATCAGCTTCTATGAAGCAGATGCCTACGCAACCTGGGCAGATGCCCGGCTACCCACCGAGCAGGAATGGGAGATGGCCGCCCACGATGCGCCCCTCGATGGCTGTTTCGCAGGGTCCGGCTATTTGCAGCCGCAAGTCCAAACCAGCCATGCGCAACGCTACTATTTCGGCGATGTTTGGGAATGGACGGCGAGCCCATTCACGCCTTATCCCGGCTTCGTCGTCGCAGACGGCGCGGTCGGCGAGTATAATGGCAAATTCATGAGCGGTCAGATGGTGCTGCGCGGCGGCTCGTGCGCGACCCCGGATGAGCATATCCGCGCCACCTATCGCAACTTCTTCCACCCCGACAAACGCTGGCAATTCTCTGGATTGCGCTTGGCGCGAGATATTTAAGTATGGACGATGCTTTCGACCCAGCGGCCGCCGCTCAGACTGAGCGATTTTTAAAAGATGTCATTGAGGGCTTATCTCAGCCTCAGAAAACGCTGCCGTGTCAGTATTTCTATGATGAGGTGGGCTCTAACCTATTTGAGCAGATCACAGAGCTGCCCGAATATTACCCGACCCGGACTGAGATCGGCATTCTTACGGAGAATGCAAAAACGATCGCCGAGGCATTGGGTCCAAATACGCTTCTGGTTGAATATGGTGCGGGTGCTTCGACCAAAACGCGCATTCTATTGGACGCCTTGATCGCGCCTGCCGGATATGTGCCGATTGATGTCTCTGAGGAGTTCTTGCTGCAGACCGCCGCCGCATTGAAATCGGAATATCCAGACTTGGCGGTCCGGCCGATTGCTGCGGACTTTATGGTCGAGCTTGGCCTTCCAGAAGATGTCGAGGGCACGCCCGTTGGGTTTTTTCCGGGCTCAACCATCGGAAACCTCGATGACAGCGAAATTGATCGTTTCCTGCGTGCCGCACGGACCTTGCTGGGAGATGATAGTAAGTTCGTCATCGGCTTGGATTTGCGCAAATCGCCAGACATTCTGGTCCCAGCCTATGATGACGCGCAAGGCGTAACCGCAGCGTTCAATCTCAACTTGCTTCAGCGTATTAATCGCGAGCTCGGCGCGGATATCGACCTCGACACATTCCAACACGAGGCAATTTGGAATGATGATGCTTCGCGCATTGAGATGCACTTGCGCAGTAAAATCGCGCAAACCGTTTCAATCGGTGATATGCGCGTCCAATTTGCTCAGGGCGAAACCATCCACACCGAAAACTCGCGCAAGTTCGACCTCACGCAGTTCGTTTCTCTCATTAGCCCAACCGGGTGGGCGCTGCGTAAGAAATGGGGCGACGAGCGCAATTTCTTTGCGGTTTTGATGCTCGAAGCGCAGTAAAACGGTATAAACTTAGCGGAGCAGGCGCCTGAAACGCTGTCACTGGCGGGGCAGCTTGGAATCTCGGTGTCTTTTGCATCACGCGCTGGCCATCGCCCCCTCATATCGCTGCAATTGTCCTTCATCGACGGGTTTGGAGGCGCGAAAACCGCTATTTGCTCGATTTTCGAGCGCGTGCGGATAAAATTCACCCGGTTCAGGCATACTAAGTGGCTAAAACCTGAGCAGTCCGCTCTTTAGGCCTCACCAATCGCAATTTCTGGAAGGAGCAGATTGATGGGGAAAATGATTTCACGAGGTCTCGCACTCGCAATGGTCGCTGGCGCTTTTACCGCACCTACCGCCCTCTCTGAAAGTGAGTTCTCAGGCAATGTTGCCTTGACCACTGACTATGTCTGGCGCGGCGTTTCGCAGAACAGCGAAAACCCAGCCATCCAAGGCGGCTTTGATTTCGCAAATGGCGCTTTCTATGCTGGCACTTGGGCCTCAATCGTCGATTTTGGCGGCGCCAATATGGAACTCGACCTGTATGGCGGATTTGCCGGTGAAACCGAAGCCGGCCTCGCTTGGGATGTTGGCGTTATCGGATACGTTTATCCAGACGCGGACGATCTAGACTTCCTTGAAGTCTATGGCGGCCTCGGCGTCTCACTCGGGCTCGTCGATCTCGGCGGATACGCGTATATCGATCCAGACAATGAGACCGTTTATCTCGACTTCACGGCAGGCTTCGCAGCCAGCGATGTGCTCGGGTTCGACGCCTCAGTCGGCACCTATGCTGATGGCGGAGACGGCTTCATCGAAGAATACACAAATTACTCCATCGGCGCGACGCTCGCGACAGAATATGTCGACTTCGATCTTCGCTTCTGGGGCACCGACTCTGACGGACTTGGCGATGTCGGCGATGAGCGTGTCGTTCTGACGGTTAGCCGTTCCCTCTAAGCTCTACTGAGCGCTCACCCGCCTTTTGCCCTCCTGTCTAGGGCGGGTCTGACTGGCCGCTGCTTTTCCGATAGTTCGGAGCGCAGCGGCCTTTTCTTTTGGGTGCTCGCCCCGCGAAAAAGGCGGCCTGGAAAATCCCAAACCGCCTTTTTATAGATCATAGAAAATGTGCGCTAAATTTAGCCTGCGATTTTGCGGACATAATCATATTCCGCTTTTTTCTTCTCGCGCTTTTTAGCGGGCTGGAACGCGACTTTCGCGTGCTCAGCGCAGTAAGGGCCGCTGGTCGCTTTGCGTCCGCAAAAGGCAAATTTTGGATCCGCAGGGTCGCCGATCGGCCATTTGCACATGCTGTCGCGCAGAGTGAGAATAGTAGCGGCCTCGCCATCAGATAAAGGCTGCGGCGTCAGCGCCTCGAGCATTGCCGTTTTTTCGGTCGGCTTGAGCTGGGTTTCAGCAACCTCCCGCTGCGGTTTTGGTGTAACCACTGCGCCATCCGGCCGGATGCGCGGCTTTGGATGCGCGAGCCGCGGCGGGCGTTTTACAGGGCGTGATGGTGTTGCGCGACCAGAAAGGCCGAGACGATGCACTTTGCCGATAACGGCATTGCGAGTGACCCCTCCTAATTCTTTGGCTATTTGGCTCGCCGAATGGCCCTCTGCCCATAGCTTTTTCAATACTTCTACGCGATCTTCAGTCCAAGCCATGCGTTTTACCCCGCTCCTTGGCAGCCCCTAGATATAGATAAGAGCGATGCCACCAGCCCCGCTCCAACGCTATATATCGTATCAGGAGCGAAACTAAACACAAGATGCTGATTCTTTCTGTCCACAGGCAATCAACATATAGTAGTCATTGTGGATAGATTTCCCCTATCGCCAAATCCCGAGTCAGCTCTTAAGTGTCGGGTCATGCCTGATACATCCTCATCTCTGCTCTCACCCCCCGAACCGCGCACTTATGGCGCGGTCAATTGGTTAGGCTTGTGGACGCTGTATAAGCGCGAAGTTGGCCGTTTTATGAAGGTTTGGATGCAAACGCTGCTAGCGCCTGTCATATCCACGCTTTTGTTCATGACCGTGTTCAAACTGGCCTTTGGCAATCGCGGCGAGCTAAGCGGAGATTTCGCTGGGCTCGACTATAACAGTTTCCTGGCGCCCGGCTTGATCGTCATGGCGATGCTACAGAACGCATTCCAGAACTCATCCTCGTCGCTGACCATTGCGAAAGTCCAAGGCAGTCAGGTCGATTTCTTGATGCCGCCACTGTCGCCCGTCGAGTTGACGATTGGCTTCATTTTTGGCGCTGTAACGCGCGGCATTATGGTGGGCGCAATTGCGGCGATTGGGATTCATTTTAGCGGTCTTGCCGATCTCTCAGTAGCGCATGTCTGGCCCGTGCTCTGGTTTGGGCTAATGGCGACAATCTTCCTTGCTGCCATCGGCGCCATGGGCGGAATCTGGGCGGATAAATTCGATCACTTGGCCGCCGTGTCTAACTTTGTCATCGTCCCACTGACTTTCTTGTCCGGGACGTTTTACGACATCAATGTCTTGGTTGAGCCGTTCAAAAGCCTGGCCTATTTCGATCCGATTTTCTTCCTGATCGACGGCTTCCGCTACGGCTTCCTGGACGCTGCGAACTCGAATGTCATGACCGGTATGCTGGTCAGCGGCGGCGCTGCGTTCTTGGCGTCAGCAGGCGTCTGGTGGATGATACGCACCGGCTATAAATTAAAAGCCTGAGGTCGTGTCCCTTCCAATCCTGACCATGACCGATGTGCGGCTGGCCTTTGGCGGCAAGCCGCTATTTGAGGGCGTCTCGTTTACCTTGGCCAAGGGCGAGCGCGCTGCGTTGGTCGGCAGAAACGGCGCCGGCAAGTCGACCCTCATGCGCTTGATCACAGGCCGGCATGAGCCGGATGATGGCGAGCTCTGGATCCATCCCGGCACGATGATCACCACCGTCGAGCAAGAACCAGATCTGTCGGCGTTTGAAACGGTGCTCGACTATGCCACCTCAGGCGGCGCAGAAGCCTGGCGGGCTGAGGCAGAGCTCGGTCATTTTGGCGTCGACCCAAATGTTAATCCGAACATTCTGTCTGGAGGGCAAACTCGGCGAGCCGCGCTCGCTAAGGCGTTTGCTTATGATCCGGATGTCTTGCTTCTCGACGAGCCGACCAACCATCTCGACGTGCCGATGATTGAGACGCTTGAATCACGCCTGATCGGCTTCAATGGCGCCGTGCTTTTGGTCAGCCATGATCGCCGCTTCATGGAGAATGTGACAACCAACACGCTGTGGCTGCGCGATGGGATCGTCCTGAAAAGCCAGAAAGGCTATGGCGACTTTGAGCGCTGGGCGGAAGAAGTAGAAGAAGCCGAAATCCGGCAGCTCCAGAAAATTAAAACCCAACTCAAAGCCGAAGAACACTGGCTACAGCGCGGCGTCACCGGGCGACGCGCGCGCAATATGGGTCGCTTGCACAAGCTGAAAGCCATGCGCGCCGAAGCGGCCCGGCGCAAAGCGGCGATAATTGCGCAAAAAGCCAAAGCCGGGATCAGCGCTGAAGAGGCGGGCTCTCAGTCACGAAAAGTCATCGAGGCATTCGGCCTCACCAAAGCTTATGGCGATCTGAAAATCGTCGAGGGATTGGACTTTAAGATCTTGCGCGGCGACCGGCTTGGTTTCATCGGCCCGAATGGCGTTGGTAAAACCACGCTGCTCAAACTCCTGCTCGGCGAGCTTGAGCGCGATAGCGGCAATGTGAAACTCAACCCAGCTTTGCGGATCACCTATCTCGACCAGACCCGTGATACGCTGCGCCCGAAAGACACGTTGTGGGAAGCGCTCGCCCCGCAAGGGGGCGACAGCATCATGGTGCAAGGCAAACAGCGCCACGTTGCGGCCTATGCGAAAGACTTTCTGTTCAAACCGGAACAGCTGCGCCAGGCCGTGTCGGCCCTCTCTGGTGGGGAACGCAACCGCTTAACCCTGGCCATCGCGCTGGCTCAATCAACCGATGTTCTTGTGCTCGACGAGCCAACCAATGATCTCGACATGCAGACGCTCGACCTGCTTGAGGACATGTTGCTCAACTTTGAGGGCACATTGATCCTGGTCAGCCATGATCGCGCCTTCCTGGATGCGACGGTGACTTCTTGCCTGGTCCCGCTTGGCGATGGTGCTTGGGTTGAAACTGCTGGCGGCTGGACCGACGCACAGTCTCAGATCAAAGGCAAACCCGGCAAAGCGTCGCAAGCGGATAAAAAACCGAAGGCCGACAAACAAAAACCGGCCGAACCCAAGAAGCAAACCAAGCTCAGCTTTAAAGACCAGCATCGCCTCAAAGAGGTTGAGACCGAGATGCCGCGCCTCGAGGCAGAGATCGCAAAGCTCGAAATCGAACTCTCTGATCCCGCCCTCTTCAATACCAATCCCGATGAATTCAATCGCATCAATAAACGCTTAGAAGCCGCCCGCGCCGACCTCGAACAGGCCGAGATGGATTGGATGGAGATCGAAGAGAAGAAAGAAGCGCTCGCCACTTAGCCAAGTCACGAGAACGTTGAGCTTGTTCGACAATCTGCTAGCGTCCTTGTTTGGGAAGACAGGGACGCGACATGAGACGATTACAATTATTCGCCCTTTTCGTATTGGTTGGCTGCGCCACAGCGGAGCCCCCTCCGCCGCCGCCTCCACCCCCTCCTCCGCCGCCGTCGCCGGTCGTATCAGTCGAAGAGGAACCGCCTTTGGCTGGCGCCAGCCAGTCACGTAGTCTTGTCATTACGGCGGCATCGGCGCCCACCCCAAAAACCAATTGCGACTTGTTTGCCGAGGCCGATGGCGCCGACAAAATGACCTGCGTGAGCGTCTTATACGGCACCAATCGAACACTGTCGGATGACCGCCCAGATGTGATTCAATCTGATAAGACCGAGCGCAAACGCAATTTCTATGACCAAGGCGACTTGTTCAGCATTCGCCCTGACAGCCGCGAAAATTGCGAGCCCAATGCGATTGCATGGGCGGAAACCCGGACACGCCAGGACGTTTGCCATCTCGGCGAAGTGGTCGTCTCGATCCCCGCCCGGCGCGATAAAAAGCTCGATCGCGGCGGCGGCGTCTATCGCGCGGCCTCTTCGCGCAGCAAAATTTCAGCACGATCGGCCTCGAAATTTTTCACGCTTTTTGATCACCGCTCTTTTGATGGAGATCCGATCGGGTTTCAGAGGCGCGTCGAGCAAATTCTAGCCCAATCATCCGATGCTGAAGGACATGCTTTTGTCTTCATCCATGGCTTTAATGTGCCGTTTCGGAGCGCGGTCTTTCGAACCGCTCAGCTCAAATATGACATGGATTTTGATGGTCCCGCCTTTGTCTTTTCCTGGCCCTCAAATGGCGCCTTGCTCGACTATTTGAGCGATCAGGAAGACGCTGATCTGAGCGTTGATGCGCTGGTTCGCTTCCTGCGCTTTACCCATAGCACTGTTAACGCAGATCCCGAGAAGCCGGTGAAGCTGCACATCATTGCCCATTCCATGGGAACCCGCGTCACCGCCCAAGCGCTTGCCAGGCTTAGCGATTTTGAAGACAGCCCGAGTTTCGGCCACGTAATATTCGCCGCGGGGGATTTGGACACCAATCTGTTCGAAGAATGGATGGGCGCCTCAGCTCGCCTTTATGATGGCGTTACGCTTTACACCTCCCGCCAAGATCGCGCGGTTGGGTTTAGCGGCTGGCTGCGCAATCTGTCGCGCAAGTTGGCGTTTTGGGGCGCCAATAATGACGTGAAAACGCGGATCGGATTCTACGAAAAGAAATCGTCGCCTTCGACGTTCGACTTGCCGTCTGAGGCGGGTCAACAAGTGGCCAAAACGATCGATATCTCAGCAGCGGCAAAGACGAGCTTCCTGTTTAAAGTGCGCCACTCGGTTTATGCCGAGTCAAAAGCCATTACAGACGATATCCGCTATCTATTTGATCACCCCTTCAGTGACCCAAGCGAACGGTCTCCACGGCTCAAACGCCTGTGTCCGGAAGACGATCATTGGACCTATATGTCGGACAAGAAAGCCGCCAGATATCGCGCCAAAAACTGCCCTGGTTCGAGTTAGGCGGGCGGCTGTTTAAACCTCAAACCAGCCGCGATCGCGCATCCATTTGATGATATTGTCGGCGGCCTCTTCTGCGCTTTGCTCGACGGTATTGATCACGATCTCTGGATCTTCCGGCGCCTCATAAGGGCTGTCGAGACCCGTGAAATTCTTGATCTCGCCGGCCCGGGCGCGTTTGTAGAGCCCTTTGACATCGCGCTCTTCCGCGACAGAGAGCGGGGTGTCGACAAAGATCTCGACGAACTCGCCCTCGGCCATCAGATTGCGCGCCATACGCCGCTCCGACCGGAACGGTGAGATGAAGCTGACCAGTGTGATCAGGCCCGCATCACTCATCAATTTCGAGACATTCGAGACCCGGCGAATATTTTCCACACGATCGGCATCGGTGAAGCCGAGATCTTGGTTGAGGCCATGCCGGACATTATCGCCATCGAGCACAAAAGTGTGCTTGCCCATGGCGAACAGTTTCTGCTGAAGCGCATTAGCAATGGTCGATTTTCCTGAGCCTGATAGGCCGGTAAACCAAAGCACTGCAGGCTTTTGCTCTTTTTGTTGGGCCAAGGCAACGCGATCGACATCCAAAGCTTGCCAATGAATGTTCCCGGCTCGACGCAGCGCAAAATCAATCAAGCCGAGCCCGACCGTATTATTGCTCAGCCGGTCGATCAGAATGAAGCCGCCCGTCTCGCGGTTTTGGTCATAAGGATCAAACGCAATGGGTTGGTCGAGCGCCAAAGTGATCACACCGAAATCATTCAGCCCCAGCGTTTTCGCCGGCTTGTCTTGGATCGTGTTCACATCGATCCCGAACTTCAGGTCGAGTACGGTCGCGGTGACGGTCTTGGCGCCGATTTTGAGCAAATAGCGCCGCCCGGGCAGCATCTCGCTATCTGCCATCCAAAGCACGCGCGCTTGAAATTGATCCGCAACCTCGGCGGGCGCCCCGGCGGCGCAAATCACGTCGCCGCGGGAGGTATCGACTTCGTCGGCAAAGGTCAGCGTCACTGACTGTCCGGCCACCGCCTCTTTTAAGTCGCCGCCATGAACCACAATCCGTTCGATCGTGGTCTCCTTCGCACTTGGCAGCGTTTTGACTTTGTCGCCTGGTTTGATCCGGCCGGATGCGACTTGGCCCGAGAAGCCGCGAAAGTCCAAATTCGGGCGATTGACCCATTGGACCGGCATCCGGAAGGGCGCATTGGTGCGCTCATCATCCACCGGGACGGTCTCAAGATATTCCATCAAAGGCGGGCCTTGATACCACGGCATATTGTCGGAATTGGCGGTGATATTATCCCCTGCCAGGGCCGACATCGGGATCGCTTGGATCTCAATGCCAGCCGATAATTCTTGCGCAAATTCGAGGAAGTCTTGCTCGATCCGATTGTAGACCGCCTCGTCATAATCAACGAGATCCATCTTATTGATCGCCAGCACGAGTTTTCGGATCCCGAGCGAGCTTGCGATAAAGCTATGGCGGCGCGTTTGGGTCAGGATGCCTTTGCGCGCATCAATCATCAGAATGGCGAGATCTGCGGTCGACGCGCCAGTCGCCATATTGCGGGTATACTGTTCGTGACCAGGCGTATCGGCGACAATGAACTTCCGGCGATCGGTCGAGAAGAACCGATAGGCGACATCAATCGTAATGCCTTGCTCGCGCTCGGCTGAAAGGCCATCGACCAAGAGCGCGAAATCGATATTCTCGCCTTGCGTCCCATGCTTTTTGGAGTCGCTCTCAAGCGCATCGAGCTGATCTTCAAAGATCATTTTGGAATCGTAGAGCAAACGCCCAATCAGGGTGGACTTGCCGTCATCAACGCTGCCGCACGTGATGAAGCGGAGCAGCGATTTATTCTCGTGCGCTTCGAGATAAGCGGAAATATCTTCAGAGATCAGGGCATCAATATGAGACATTTTAGAAATACCCCTCTTGTTTCTTTTTCTCCATCGAGGCCGACTGATCCCGGTCAATCGTCCGGCCTTGGCGCTCAGACGAGGTGGTCAGCAGCATTTCCTGGATAATGTCTTCAAGCGTGTCTGCCGTGCTTTCGACCGCGCCGGTCAGCGGGTAGCAGCCCAGCGTCCGGAAGCGGACAGATTTCATTACCGCTTGGTCGCGCAGCTCTTTCGGCATCCGCTCATCATCGACCATGATTTGTGAGCCTTCCCAGGCTACGACAGGGCGCTCAGCAGCATAGTAAAGCGGTACAATCTCAATCTGCTCGCGGCGGATATATTGCCAAATATCAAGCTCGGTCCAATTCGAGATCGGGAAGCAGCGAATGCTCTCCCCTTTATGGATCCGCGCATTATAGAGGTTCCAAAGCTCAGGCCGTTGGTTCTTCGGATCCCAGCGATGCTCTGAAGTGCGGAACGAGAAGACGCGCTCTTTAGCGCGAGATTTTTCTTCGTCTCGACGCGCCCCGCCAAAAGCGACATCGAACTTATATTTGTCCAAGGCCTGTTTCAGCGCTTGGGTCTTCATAATATCAGTATGAACGGACGAGCCATGCGAGAACGGGCCAATCCCGGCATCGATGCCCTCTTGGTTGGAATGCACGATCAGATCCATGCCAAGCTCTTTGGCTTTGCGATCGCGAAACTCGATCATTTCACGGAATTTCCAGGTCGTATCGACATGCATCAGCGGAAAAGGCGGAACGCTCGGATAGAATGCCTTCATCGCAAGGTGCAGCATCACCGCACTGTCTTTACCAACTGAGTACAGCATTACCGGGTTCTCGGCGACGGCGGCGACTTCGCGAATGATATGAATCGCCTCGGCCTCAAGCCGATCAAGATGGGTCAAGGAGGTCACTAAACTTGCCTATTTAAAATCTGACATGAATTCAGCGCTCCACCTAGGTGCGCCGCTGCTTACGGACAACTGCGCCCAATCGTTAGCATCACTCAACGATCTTTCGCAAACCATGTTGCCGCAACGTCCTTACTGGTCTTTCGCGCTTGAAAGTGGTCCATAGGCAAAAAATGCGGAGAGTTCCACTTGAGTGATCATATGCAGCAAATCGTCTTGAAACAATATTGCGAGGGTGCCCCAAAGCCCAGCGATTTCGACCTTGTCAGCAAAGAATTGCCAATTCCCAATGAAGGCCAATTTCGGGTCCGCCATATTTGGAATTCCGTCGATCCAGGCACCCGCTCTCGCCTGTCAGGTGGAGACTCTTATGCCGCCGCTTTACCGCTTGGAAAGCCAATTGATGGGTTTAGCGTAGGTATTGTGGATGCCAGTGAAAACGAGGCCTATCCGGTCGGCACCAAAGTCTTTTGCGCTGGCGGATGGCGCACCCACACGATCCAAAACGGCAAAGGCTTTATTGGCCAAGTGCCGGACGGCGTTCCGCTGCCGCTCTCGCTTTGGATCGGCGTGCTCGGTGTCCCCGGCCTCACTGCCTGGTTCGGTCTCAAATCGGTTGCCAAATTTCAAGCCGGTGACCGCGTGCTTGTCACCTCCGCAGCCGGCCCGGTTGGCGCAACCGCGGGCCAGCTCGCCAAAGCAGGCGGGGCTGAACAAGTGATTGGCATCGCCGGCAGCGACACCAAATGCCAATGGCTGGTCGAAGAAGCTGGGTTTGATCACGCGATCAATTACAAGACCACGCCCGATCTCGATGCCGCGATCAGTGAGGCGATGCCCAAAGGCGTAGATCTTCTGTTCGACAATGTCGGCAATGCGATGGTCAATCGCGTCTTACCAAAAATGCGCCTCAACGGCCGCATCTGCATCTCCGGCCAAGTCGCCGACTACAATCTCTCGCCAGAGGAAACCCCTGGCATCGTCAACACCAAACCCTTCATCACCCATCGCGTCCTAATGCAGGGTCTGGTTGTGTTTGACTTTGCCCGCGAGTTCCCGGTCGCTTTGAACGAAATGGCGACACTAATTGGCAATGGCGAGCTGAAGCTCAAAGAAGAGCGCTTTGAAGGCATCGATAAAATGCCGGAAGCATTTTGCGGCCTGTTCCGCGGTGAGAATTTTGGCCGCCGCGTTGTGCAAGTCGGCGTCGAAGCTTAGGGTCCTGGGAAGACAAACCAATCGCAGTGGGAGCGGGTTATGATGGGTCATCTTAAAGCGGTCGTCTTAGCATTGTTCACGGTCTTGTTGACGCCATTGGCACTTGCTCAAGACGACCCCGACCTTCCTGCTCTGCCTGTGCTTGATCCGGACCGCGTGCATGCCAACTGGCTCGATTTTGAGCCGGAATTCACGCCCTATGTATGCCCGTTTCATGCTGCGGCTCCAGAATATGATCCGGAAGAATTCCGCTGCGGCTATGTGCTGGTGCCGGAAGATCGAACCAAGCCCGACAGCCGGTTGATCCAACTGTCCGTTCTGAAGATAAAATCTACCTCTGAAAATCCGGAGCGGCGCGCCGTCATGCGGCTGACGGGCGGCCCAGGTGGACCCTCGCTCGGCGCCGGACGCATCCGTGCTTATCAAGGCCCGAACACAAAGGGCTACCGTGAAGCCGCGGATTTAATCTTCTTCGACCAGCGCGGCATTGGTTATTCAGAAGGCCATTTCTGCCGCGCTGTGCCGCGTAACTTCCAATTTGGCGTTTCAATTGAAGAGGGCGTTGAGAAGTCCAAAGCCGCCTTCGAAAAATGCCTCCGTGAAGCCCGGGCGCGCGGCATCGAAGTAGATGGCTATTCGACTTGGCAGAACGCGCTCGATGTTCGCGATATTCGCAAAGCGCTCGGCTATGACCAGTGGACCTTGTTTGGGGTCTCTTACGGCACCTCGCTCGGCCAAGCGATCTTGCAAGTCGATGAAGACGGCGTCCGCGCCGCGATCTTGGATAGCGTCGTGCCCGCTGAACCGCTTGAGACTGGCGGCTGGGAAGCGACCGCCTATGGATTTAGCTCAGCGCTTAACGCGCTTGATGCAGACTGCGCTAAGAGTCCTGCCTGCGCGCGCGATATCGGTAGTTTCCGGGAGCGGTTGATCGCAACCTTTGAAGCCTATGACGAAGATCCAATCATTATGGACACGATGGACCATGGTTCAGTCCTTAATGGCACCGTGGTCATCGATGGAGATCTGGTCGGCGGCGCGGTGTTTCAGGCGCTCTATTCAAACCAGCTCTATGCCGATTTTCCAAGCCTGCTTACCGCCCTTGAAAACCGTGATTTAGAGGCCATACAGGCCTGTTTTGAAGTCCTTGGCCGTCCTATCGATCACAGCGCCGGAAACGGTCTGGAACTGGTTGCCAATTGCCGCGGCGCGATCGCGGTCAGTGACGAACAATTCGAAACCATGCGCCGGGCCGAACCCCAACTCTCTCGGTGGACCGACACTGTGGAATGGGATGAAGTCTGTGCTGCCGTCTATCAAATGAACCCCGACCCGACGGTGAAACGCGTTGTCACCGACATACCTATTTTGGTCGCCGCTGGGTCCGTCGATCCGATTACACCGCCCAATTATAGCCAATCCATCATGTCTGGCCTCGCCAATGGGCAATACATTGAGTTCCCACATACCGGTCATGGCGCTTTGTTCAGCAATTCTCCGGGATGCGGCCAAGAGATCTGGCTCGCTTTCGTCAAAGACCCGAACGCGCCCCTCGACATGTCCTGTCTTTCCGAGGTCGCGGCCCCGAATTTCCTCACCCGCGTGATTGAGACCAAAGCGCCGTATCATTTCGCGCGGGGGCTCCAATCCGGGCAATATCCTTATGGCGTCATCCTCGCCGCCGGCTTGCTTCTGATCAGCGTGATTATGTTCCCGATCGGCTGGATCGCCCGCAAAGTTCAAGGCGCAGGTGGGCCAAGTCTCAACTATGCCCGTGCGATCACATGGGGCGGCGCGCTGCTCGCACTTGGTGGCTTAGGTTGGACGATCAAACAAATCCTGGCGACCGCGACCACACACCCGATGGCGCTGCCGATTGGTGTACTGCCCTCCACCGGTTACGGCTTTTGGCTCGGCCTGCTTGGCTTTGCGCTGACCGCTTTTGCACTCTATCGCGGCCTGACGAGCGACGGGTTCGGGCGGCGCCAATTGGGCGCATCAATCGGACTGGTGGTGACCTGCCTGTCCGCGCTCGGCATCCTCATCTTCCTGTTTTCTCTTGGCATAGGACCCTTCTAACCGTGACCAGCCCTTTTGATATTACCAGCGCCCAGTATTCGCGTTTCACTTTTGAACGGGATGGCCGTGTGCTGACCGCCGCGATCACTTCCGATCATCCGGTCAATGGCGTTGACGCGGCCATGCATGAAGAGCTGGGACGGGTGTTTACCGATCTCCAGCGCGACAGCGGAAGCGATATCATTATCCTAACTGGCAAAGGCCGAGCCTTTTGTGCAGGCGGCGATTTTGATTGGTTCGATGAGCAAATCTCTGACCCGAGCAAGTTCCGCGATATCGCCTGGGAAGCCAAACGGATCGTGACCTCGATCTTGGATATGGAAAAGCCGATGATTTGCCGCCTGAATGGTGCTGCGGCTGGGCTTGGCGCGACCATTGCGCTGCTCTGCGATATAATCATCTCGGACGACAAAGCCTTGATTGGCGACCCGCATGTGAAAGTCGGCCTGGTCGCCGGGGATGGCGGCGCGGTGATCTGGCCGCAATTGATCGGCTTTGCCAAAGCCAAAGAGCTCTTGATGACGGGCGACCTTCTCACCGCATCTGAAGCCAAAGACCTCGGCCTGATTAATTATGCAGTGCCAACCGCAGAACTCGACGCCAAAGTCGCAGAGCTCGTGGCCAAGCTGCAGGGCAATCCGAAATGGGCAGTGCGGTGGACCAAGACCGTTGCTAATATCCCGCTTCGCGCCCTCGCCGCGCAAATGATGGATGCCAGCGTCGGTTGGGAAAGCGTCTCGAACTATATGGATGACCGCAAAGAGGCCGTAGATGCGTTCCGCGAGAAGCGTGATCCAAAACTAACCGGGAACTAAGAGATGGCCGAATTGGTGCTGATCGATCGCCACGGGCCGGTTCAGATCATCACGATCAACCGCCCTGAGGCCCGCAATGCGGTGAACCCTGAGACCGCCGCGCAGCTGCGCGCCGCGTTCGTGGCGGGCGAAGCGGACGATGAGGTTCTGGTCCATATTCTGACCGGCGCTGACGGGCATTTTTGCGCAGGCGCTGACCTCAAAGCGGTGGCAAAACAGGAACGATTCGAACGCGAAGCCCCCATGGGGCCGACCTGGCTCGACCTCAAAAAGCCGTCCATCGCTGCGGTGGAAGGCAATGCTGTTGCTGGCGGGTTAGAGCTCGCGATCATGTGCGATCTGCGCGTTGCCAGCGAAGCAGCTACTTTTGGGGTCTATTGCCGGCGCTGGGGCGTGCCTTTGATTGATGGTGGCACCATTCGTTTGCCTCGCTTGATTGGGCAATCGCGCGCCATGGACATGATCCTAACCGGCCGCGGCGTAGGCGCTGCAGAGGCTTTGTCTTTTGGCCTCGCCAATCGAGTCGTATCAGAAGGCTCTGCCCTTACCGAAGCGATCGCTCTCGCTGAGCAGATCGCTGCGTTCCCGCAAACCTGTATGCGCAATGATCGGCTGAGCGCGATGCAGCAATGGTCGCTTCCCCTCACAGATGCTCTGAGTTTCGAAGCTGAAATCGGTCGCGACTCCCTGCGTGCGGGGGCCAGTTCAGGGGCCGCCCGGTTCGCAAGCGGCAAAGGCCGCGGCGGTGATTTCGGAAACATCTAAGAACGAACAAAAAAACGCGCGACCGTGTGGCCGCGCGTCCTTGTGGGAGGAAAGCGTCTTAGCTTGGAAGGCACATACGGTCAGCTTCCGCGAGACGGGTAACTTCTGGCGCCTCAAGCGCTTCAACCACGTCCGAGATCATCGCTTTCTGACACTTGCGCCGAGCTTTCATACGAGCCGCCATATGGTGACTACTACGTTCCGGCTTACAAGCCTCCCAGACCTGACTACGGATACTGGCATAGATCTCGTCTGCGGACGCGTCCAAATCGACCGTGATTTTTACGGTTTCCGGGACCGACTTCTCATCAGCGAGTGCCGGAGTGGCTGCTAACCCAGTGAGACCAAGAGCGAGGGCGGCAAGAATTCTGGGAGTACGCATGTTTGTTGTTCCTTTATTAGATTGATGCAGGTCGTTGCTGCGAATTCAGAACACCAAAATTTCGCGGCAAACGCTCCGCAATCGCGAAAATGACAGCGCTTTTTTGAAATTGAGACGTCTTTTTCAGAACTGATGAGGATTTGACCTGATCAATATTCTCACCTATGTGACCGTCATTGTGGTGATTTGGCCGGTCGGCTTGCAGCCACGTTAAACAAGTCGCTAAAAGGCCGTGCGGATCTCGACAGGGGATATGCCCTCGACCGCCTTCCTGACAGCGAAAGATTATCACTGGAGAGGCAGATGCCGATCAAAATTCCAGATACGTTGCCCGCGCGCGATACGCTGATTGATGAAGGCGTTGCGGTCCTGTCCGACTCTGATGCGATCCGTCAGGATATCCGTCCGCTACAAATCGGCTTGCTCAATTTGATGCCGAACAAGATCCGCACCGAGACGCAAATCGCTCGTTTGATTGGCGCCAGTCCCCTGCAAATTGAAATGACGCTGATCATGGTCGGTGGACACACGCCCAAGAATACCAGCCAGGAACATCTGATCAGTTTTTATCAAAACTGGGACGCGGTGAAACATCGCAAATTTGACGGTTTCATCATCACCGGCGCACCGATTGAAACGCTGCCCTTCGAGGACGTGACCTATTGGGATGAGCTGACGCAAATCTTCGAATGGACGCGCACGCATGTGCACTCAAACTTCTTCATTTGCTGGGGCGCGATGGCCGCCGCTTATCACTTCCACGGCGTTCCGAAACATCAGCTCGCTGACAAGGCGTTTGGGGTTTATCGCCACCGCAATCTGGCATCCACCTCGCCTTACTTGTCAGGGTTCAGCGATGATTTCCAAATCCCGGTCTCACGCTGGACAGAAGTGCGCGCCGCCGACATCGCCAAAGCGCCTGATCTACAAATCTTGATGGACAGCGATTTTACCGGCCCTTGCTTGCTATCAGACGCCAAGGCGCGAAGCCTCTATTGCTTCAACCATATTGAATATGATTCCACGTCGCTAAAAGAGGAGTATGATCGCGACATCGCCGCCGGCAAACCGATTAAGCCGCCGCATGGTTATTTCCCCGGCGATGATGTCACCATCATGCCTCAAAACCGTTGGCGCAGTCATGCCCATCTTTTGTTCGGCAATTGGATTAATCAGGTCTATCAAACCGTCCCGTATGACAGCGAGGCGATCGGTCGTTAGGATCTGGCATGATCCAAATCCGACGCGCGACTTTCAAAGATGCCGATTTCATTGCCGAAACCTATCGGCCTTTTGTTGAAGACCATTGGGCTTCGTTTGAATTGACGCCGCCAAGCGCCGAGACGATCAGCGCACGAATGGATGCCGCGGGCGATCAATATCCGTGGCTGATCGCCGAAGACAGAAAACCGCTCGCTTACGCTTATGCCTCACCGCACCGGTCGCGGCTCGCCTATCAAACCTCCGTTGATACCGCCATCTATTGCGCGGCCGCCGCGCGCGGGAAAGGGGTTGGTAAGGCGCTCTACAAAAAACTTATCGAGGTCCTGACCGCGCAAAACTATGTCATGGCTTTTGGCGGGATCGCAATGCCGAACGAAGCCTCAATTGGTTTGCACAGATCGGTCGGCTTTGAGCAGGTTGGGACTTACAAAAACGTTGGCTACAAGGATGGCGCTTGGCGCGACACGACTTGGTGGGCCATACCTTTGGCCGAGCCGCAAGCGCCACCTGCTCCGATCCAACCGGTTTCAGCCGTCCTCAGCATCGGCTAAGGACGAAAGAATGTCTCCGGCGCTCGTCCCCGAACTCTATGTCTCGAACCTGCGAGTCAGCGTCGCATTTTATTGCGACACGCTTGGCTTCGCGATTGACTATGCCCGCCCCGAGGACCGGTTTGCCTTTCTGAAGCGCGGGACCGCTGCTTTGATGTTGGAGGAACCGATCGGGCGAACTTGGCTCGCGGCGCCGCTTGAGGCGCCCTATGGGCGCGGCATCAATTTACAGATCGTGGTCGAGGATGTGCGGGCCCTTTATGCGGCTTGCGAGCGTACTCCGGTCCGCATCATTCAACCGCTCGAAACCAAAGCCTACCGGCGACGCGACGACACGGTTTCCCAGACCCAATTTGTTGTGCAAGACCCAGACGGTTACCTGATCAGGCTTGCGGAAATTCGCGCGTCTGAACCAAAAGAGACCGAAGAATGAGCTATTTCGCGACTGAACCTGACCATATCACTGAAATCCGCCGCCAGTTGCAGCGCTTTGTCGCCGAGCATGCCCCGCGCGACAAAAGACGGGACTGGGATCGCCAATCCACTTGGCCGCGGAACACGTTCAAACAAATCGCGGAAATGGGCCTCATCGGTCTCACCATTCCAGAAGAATATGGCGGCATGGGCCAAGACATTATCGGCGCGACGGCGGTGATTGATGAGCTTTGCCAAGCGGGCGCATTCCTCGCCGGACCTTATATTCACGCCGCCTTCTATGGCGGGATGAACTTGTCTGAAAACGGCTCGGAGGAACAGAAAGCGGAGCTCCTCCCGAAGCTTGCGCGCGGCGAGATGTTCCTCTGTTATGGCCTGTCCGAACCAAATGTTGGCGGCGATCTCGCTAGCGTTGAAACGCGCAGCGCGATGGACGGTGATGAGATTGTCATCAATGGCGCCAAGCGCTGGTGCACGGGCGCGGATTGGTCGGACTATATCTATTGTTTGACTCGATCCGGTCCGCCTGAAAACCGCTACAAGAACCTGACTTTCTTGCTGATTCCCACCGATGCGCCAGGCGTCTCGATGCAAGCCATTGAGCATTCCAACCTGCGCTACACCAAATCCATGGACGTCTATTTCGACAATGTCCGTTTGCCAAAGTCAGCGATTGTCGGCGGCGAAGACAATTGGAATAAAGGCTGGAAATTGCTGGCCGGCCGCGCGCTTGATGTCGAGAAAATCGAGATTACAGCGGTCGCCTATGGCATCGCGCGCGCCGCCGTTGAAGAGGCCTGGCAATATGCGCAAGAACGCGAGCAGTTCGGCAAGCCAATCTCGCAGCACCAAGCGATCCGACACAAGCTGGTCACCGCACGCACGAAACTGCAAGCCGCCAAACACATGCTCTATCACGGCGCTTATCTCGCGCAGACAGGTCAACCTTGCAGCGTTGAAACCTCGATGGCGAAATTATTTGTGGCCGACACAGCGGTCGAAATCGCCACCACATGCCAGCAAGTCATGGGCGCGTACGCCATGTCGGACGCCTATGACATGGAGCGCCATGTCCGCGATTTGCTCGGCATGCCAATTGTCGGCGGGTCTTCAGATATGCAGAAAAACAATCTCGCCAGCCTGTTGCGCCTCTAGGTTTTTTTGGAAGATTGGGGACGAATCCCTTGCGGGTACAATTTCTGCGTGCTGAACTAAAATTCACTTCAATGAGATAGTCATGGAACTCTCAGCGCCTGGACTACAGAACGCGATGGTTCGCTTGGACCCGATCACAGAAGCACATCGGGACGTGATCTTTGATTCCGAAATGGAGGATTCGATTTGGAAATGGATGCCCGCCCTGCGCGGTGGCAGCACGCTTAAAAACTATTTCAAACTCATCTTGGATCTGCAAAAGTCCGGAGCAGCCGCGACCTTTGTTTTGTTCCGGCAAAGCGATGGCATGTTCGTAGGCGTCACCGGATTCAGCGAGATCAATAAAATCCATCGCCGCGTCCGCAACGCTCTGACCTGGCACCCACCTTCGCTGACCTCGCAAGAACTCTATCTTGCGGGACAACTCGCGATGATTGAGCGCGCTCATGCATGGAAAGCCAAGCGAATTGAATGGCAGGTCAATTCGCGAAACAATTATATTTTGGACGGCCTGTCGGCGATCCGCCCCACCCAAGAAGCGGTCTATCGAAACTATGAGCGAAATGCAGACGGCGCCTGGGTCGACAAAATCGTGTTCTCATTGACCCGACCTGAAATGGTCGAAGTGATGACCCGGTTAAGACAGACCCTGCCGGTTTAAACCTCTACGTCTAAACGCTCGATGCCGCGGAAGAAAGGCAAGCTGCGCCAAGTGAGATCCTGATCGGGCAAGGTCATGTTGGGATAGCGCTCAAACAGTTTTTGATAGACGCGCCGCGCTTCGATCCGCGCCAATGGTGCCCCAATGCAAATATGCGCACCGCCGCCAAATGAGATGTGCGAGGCCCGTTTCTCGGTGATGTCAAACCTCTCTGGCGCCACAAATTTTTCTGGATCTCGATTGGCCGCCGCGAGCGACATGAAGACCGGCTGACTCTTTTTCATGGGGCATCCGGCGACCTCTCGATTTTCCGAAACCACACGCGAGGTGGCTTGAACTGGCGCTTCATAGCGCAGCACTTCTTCAACCGCTTGGCTCGCCAAATCAGGATTAGCCTTCAACGCTTCCAACTGCTCCGGATGGGTGAGGAATAACCACACGCCATTGCCAATCAGATCAGTCGTGGTGAGATTGCCGCCGACCAGGAGCGCCTGCAAATTGGTGCGCAACTCTTCATCATCAAAGTCGCCGCCGGCGGCTTGGGCTTGAACCATGTCGCTGATCAAATCGTCTTTCGGTTCGACGCGGCGCGCCGCCATCTGCTCGGTGAAATAGGCATTCAGTTTTTCGGCGCTGTCGATCAAATAGGCCGTTTCTTCGTCTGATCGAAGCGGGTTGAGGCCCAAGATCACGCCTTCAGACCAGTGCCGGAACTCTTCCAACCGAGTCTCATCCACACCAAGAATGTGCGCGATAATCGCAATCGGCAGCGGCACAGCGATGTGTTCCATGAGATCGAACCGGCCTGAAGCAGGCGCCGCATCAATAATGCGATCAATGATCGCTTCGATGTCCGGCTCCATTTTCTTGATCCGCGCATAGAAGGCTTTGACCAAAGGCAAGCGATTGCGGGCATGGTCGGGGTCATCCAGAAATAGAATGCTGGACCGCCTGCCTTCTGGGTCTTCGGGATCGACAAGCATGCTCATCATTGAGCCAGGTTCAGCATTGGTCGGGTGACGATCAAAGCTGCGATCATTCACCGTCGCGCGCACATCCTCATACCGCGAGAGGAGCCACGTCTTTAATGGCTCGTCGCGTAGAACCGGATGGGTCTCGCGTAATTGTTTGAGCTTGGGATGTGGGTTGTCGCGCGCTTCGGCGTCTAAGGCCGAGATTTCCATAATCGAGCGCGGGGCTTTTTTGCCCTCATCGGAAACACTCATCTTGTCCTCCCAGGACCTAATATCGCCGCGGGATTTTTGTTTGTTTTGGTGACCGCGGGCCTTGGTAATGTACCGAAAAAACATCCACCAGCACAGGCTGTCGCTAGGTCAGCTCCTTTGGATGACCGGTTTTGGCTTGGCTTCCCTGCCGTAAGCATTGGAAGAGAAGGACCGTTCCGGAGGAAAACATGACCGTAAAAACGCTCGATAAAGACGCTCTGAAAAAGAAGTATGCGGAAGAGCGCGACAAACGCCTTCGCGCTGACGGCAATGATCAATATGTTCGGCTCGAGGGGCGTTTCGAAGATCTCGCGGCGGACCCCTATACGCCGTGGAAGGACCGCGCGCCGGTAACAGATCACGTCACATTCGCATTCATTGGCGGCGGCTTTGCGGGCCTGGTTGTTGGCGCGCGCCTCAAAGAAGCTGGCATTGACAGTGTACGGATTGTCGAAAAAGGCGGGGATTTTGGCGGCACTTGGTATTGGAACAGATATCCCGGCGCGCAGTGCGATACGGCCTCGATGATTTATCTGCCGCTGCTTGAAGAAACCGGCCATATGCCGACCGAAAAATATGCCCATGCCCCGGAAATTCGTGCGCATTGCGGCCGGATCGGCACCCAATTTGACCTCTATAAGGACGCGCTCTTCCATACCGAAGTCACGGGACTCGAATGGCAAGAAGACACCGCGCGTTGGCTGGTCAAAACCTCACGCGGCGATGCGTTCACGGCCAAATATATTGGCATGGGCACCGGCCCGCTGCACGTTGCGAAACTGCCGGGCATCGCCGGCATTGAAACATTCAAAGGCAAGTCCTTCCATACCAGCCGCTGGGATTATGATTATACAGGGGGCAGCCCGGACGGCGCGCCAATGGACAAACTAGGCGATAAGCGCGTGGCGATTATTGGCACCGGTGCAACCGCGGTTCAAGCGGTGCCACATCTTGCCAAAGCAACCAAAGAATTGTTGGTCTTCCAGCGCACCCCGTCTTCAATCGATGTCCGCAATAACGAACCAATCGATTCAGAATGGTTCAACTCCATCGCGACGCCAGGCTGGCAGAAACGGTGGTACGACAATTTTGTCGAGAACCAATCCCAAGGCTTCCCCGAAGAAGATTTCGTCATGGACGGCTGGACCGAACTGTCTCGCCGCATCCGAGAGAAAGTCCGGCAAATGCCGCCTACCGAATGGACGCCTGAATCGCTCTTGCAGGCCTTTGAAGATGCCGATTTCGAAAAGATGGAAGAAATCCGAGCGCGCTGCGAAGCCGTAGTTGAGGATGAGAAAACCGCCGAAGAACTAAAAGCTTGGTATCGTCAGCTCTGCAAACGCCCTTGCTTTCATGATCAGTATCTGCAGGCGTTTAACGAACCCGGCACGCAGCTGGTGCACACGGATGGCAAAGGCGTAGAGCGGATCACGGAGTCAGGCCTGATCGCGAATGGCAAAGAGTTCGAAGTCGATTGTATCGTCTACGCCTCCGGCTTTGAAGTTGGGTCTGAATACACAGAACGCGCAGGCTTTGACCCGATCGGCCGCGATGGGTTGGCCCTGTCGGAGGCCTGGGAGAACGGTATGCAAACCTTGCATGGGGTGCACGTACACGGCTTTCCGAACGCCTTCATTGTCCAACCGAGCCAAGCGGCCAATCTGATTTCAAATGTGCCGCATAATATCGTCGATCATGCCGATACGATCAGCACGGTTGTGGCGCACGCTGAGAAGAATGAATTCTCTAGGGTTGAACCCGGCAAAGCGGCGCAAGATGCGTGGGTTGAAATGGTGCTGAGTGGGCAAGGTATGCTGATCGGCAGTACCGAATGCACCCCGGGCTATTACAATAATGAGGGCGCTGGCCTGACAGAGAAAAACCGGCATGGCCTTGGTCACCCGGGCGGCGCCAAAGCCTTCTTCGCGCACATCGCTGCCTGGCGAGACAGCGGCGCATTCACAGGTCTCGACTTCTCGTGACACGTGGTGATGCGAAGATGGAGCTTAAAGCCACCCGCTACGAGATGGCGGACCAGATCGCAACGATTGTCTTAAACCGGCCCCATCGCGGCAATGCCTGGACCGGGCGAATGCACACCGAGTACCGCTATTTGCTCGATCAAGCCGACAAAGATCCAAACGTTCGCGCGATCATCGTCACCGGTGCAGGCGACCGGTTCTGTGTCGGCGGGGATTCCCAGGCGCTTGAGGGACACTCAAAGGCCGGATCCTATGATGCCGGCACCGCACCTGATCTCGTCACACCTGGCGATCCAAGCTTTGCCAGTTTTCGCGCCGACTTTGCCTATCATTTCGCGCTATCAAAACCGGTGATTGCTGCCATCAATGGCGCCGCCGCGGGCGTTGGCCTTGTAATGGCTTGCTATGCTGACATTCGCTTCGCCGTCCCAGGCGTGAAACTCACCACAGCCCACGGGCCGCTAAACTTGCCAGCAGAGTATGGTTTGTCTTGGCTGCTGCCGCGCCTAATTGGCGGCGCCCGCGCAATTGAGCTGCTTCTATCGAGCCGCAAATTTTTGACCGACGAAGCCCATGAAATGGGTTTGGTGCATCAATTGGTTGAGCCATCCCAACTCCTGGATGAAACGCGTTCTTATGTGAAAGACATGATCGCGCGCGTCTCACCCGAGGCCTTGCATCAGTCAAAACGGCAAACCTATCTCGATTATCATCGCGATATTGGCAGCTCCGTTGAAGAGGCGAATCAACTTTTGTCGGAAATGGTCAAACAACCGGCATATAAAGAAGCCATCAAAGCGTTTCTAGAGAAACGACTTCCCAAATGGCCCGCTAAACCTAACGCTCACGACGGATCAAAACCGGAGTAAAACTCCGTACACCCCGCCTGGCGCAAATGATTTCCCTTCAGATTTGAGTATTCGTTACATATATTTTGAAACGATGAAGTGTAGAACTCAAAATATTTGAAATCCAAGGATTTTACTGTGTAATCAAATGGACAAAAAGCGACCTCAATCGCTACGTCTTAGTCATTATGACAGATACAGCGCAACCTATTTCCAAACTAAACTTACTTTCTCAAGCAACCGATATTGTTACTGCTTATGTCAGTAATAATGCGATCAGCGCGACAGATCTGCCGGATCTGCTGAAAACGGTTCACACCAAGCTAGAAGAACTGGCGACGGATGCGAAAGAACCGGAAGCGCTAGAACCGGCGGTACCCATCAAAAAGTCTGTCACCGATCACCATATCATTTGTCTCGAAGACGGCGCGAAGTTGAAAATGCTCAAGCGTTACTTGCGAACGCGCTACAATCTTACACCGGACGAATATCGCAAGCGCTGGGGCTTGCCCGCTGACTATCCGATGGTTGCGCCTGAATATGCGCGTCGCCGGTCAGATTTTGCGAAAAAGATCGGTCTCGGTAAGTCTGCCAGCTAAAAGCGATCAGCGCGCCAACAGCTCATCGCCGACCAAAGCAAGCGCCGGTCCGGCCTGCTTTTCACCAGCTGCAATTGCTAAGTCTAAGAAGATTTCGACCTCTTCGAACTCAGTAATGTCAAAGTTCGCCTCTTCGAGGTGACTTTGCAGCAATTTCATTATCATGAGAATTCGATCCAATTGCTTGGATTCGCCAGCCCGTTTCATCATTCTGTTCGCCCGCTCCGTTTTGCCTGTAAAAAACAGAGAGACGTGTCGAAAAGTTTAATAGAGTTGATTGATCTGATCAGGACCAGCCAAATACAGTTATTGACTGGATTATCCCGGAAACCTGAGCAACACTTTGCCTTAATAATTTAGTAAGGGGTTAAGACAAGTTGCTTTCCGAGCGATTTAACTGGGACCGGCTGCGGGTTTTTCGATTGGTTGCTGATGCCAAAAGCATGACCAGTGCTGCCCGCGCGCTTGGCGAGTCCACCCCAACGGTTAGTCGCCGTATAAATGATTTAGAGCGCGATCTCGGAACCAAACTGTTTCTCCGTTCGAAACGCGGCGTCGAGCTGACCGCCGCCGGAAAACGCCTACGAGACCTGGTCTTACAGATGCAAAGTCTGGTGGATGATGTCGGCACTCAAGTCGCGTTTGATGACAAATCCGCACAAGGCGCGGTCAAGCTCAGAGCCAGTGATGGTATTGGTCCGTATTGGATTGCCCAGCATCTTCCGCAATTCCATCTCGACCTACCAAATGTACAGATCGACTTAGACATTGGCCTTTCAAAACATGAAGTCGTCGACCGCGAAGCTGATTTGGCAATTGTCTTTGAACAGCCCAGTCACCCCGAAATCATCTCTCAACGGCTCGGAACGCTGCATTATGTTTGCTATGCGTCGGAAGAATATATCGAAAAGAACGGGCAGCCGAGCAATCTTTACGAATTTAAAGACCACAAATTGCTGATGCACACAGACTATGTGCATCAAGTCGAACGCTGGTCTGAAAACATCAAACAAGTCAAAGACTTCATCGACTATTCGACCATCACAAATTCAAGCACGGCGCTCAAAACACTTTGCGAATATGGCGGCGGGATCGCTTTAATGCCGAGCTATGTCTCTCTGCTCGGGACCAATCTTGTCGCGCTGGATTTGCCGTCGGCTGCCCCGATCCAATTCTGGATCACTTATACCGAACGGGTTCGCCGCAACCCTGCAGGCATGGCCGCGCTGGAATGGATGCTATCGATCTTTCACGGATCCAATTATCCGTGTTTCGGAGACCGGTTCATCGCGCCGAAAGATTTGCCAAGCGCAAATTCAGAAGCCCCCTCATTTGCATTGCCGGAGTCAGTATCGCAATTGATGTGATCGGCGACGTGAACAAAGCACGAAAACAACAAGACCTTCTTAACCATACGCGCTAATACAGAGCGTATGAGCGAAGCGATTCGAATTCTGGGGATAGATCCGGGGCTGCGGCATACCGGATGGGGCGTGATTGATTTGGTCGGATCCCGGCTAAGCCATGTCGGGCACGGCGTGATCAATGTCGATCCCGATCTACCAATGGCCGATCGTCTTGCTGGTATTTTCTACGCGATTGGCGAGCTGGTCAAAACCCACGCCCCTGACCATAGCGGCTGTGAAGAGACGATCGTCAATGCCAATCCCCGCTCCGCGCTGAAGCTCGGCCAGGCGCGCGGCGCGGCAATGACCGCGCTTTCGTTTCATGGCCTCGAAGTGTCGGAGTTTGCGCCAACCGCAATCAAGCGCGCGATTGTCGGCACCGGTAAAGCCGACAAGGAGCAGGTCCAGTTCATGGTCGCTCGATTGCTACCGCGCGCAGGCGAGATGAAAGCAGACGCCGCCGATGCGCTGGCTTGCGCGATCTGCACCGCGCACAATCTCCCGCCCAAACAGCTTAAAGGAGCCGCAGCATGATCATTGGCAGGTTGCGCGGCACGATTGCGGCGCTGGGCACAGATTCCGTGATGGTGGATGTTAACGGCGTCGGCTATGTCGCTCTGGCGGGCACGCGCCTCCTCTCAAAACTTACGGTTGGCGCCGAGGCCGAGATCTTCATCGAAACCCGCGTGACCGAAAGCTCCATCACCCTGTTCGCCTTTGCCAGCGATGATGAACGCGCCTGGTTTGTGCGTCTGCAAGATGTGCCAGGCGTCGCCGGTAAATCTGCCATGGCGATTATGGATGCGATTAGCGCGACCGAATTGATGGATGCGCTCGCGCTGGGTGACACCGCCACGATCACCCGCGCCAAGGGCGTCGGGAAAAAACTCGCCGAGCGGATTGTCGGCGAGCTCTCGGGCAAGCCGCCGCCAATGGGCCGGTTCGGCAAATTTACCACCGATCCAACCGGAAGCGTTGCCGCCGCTGCGGAGCTTAAAACCGGCGCACGCAGCGAAGCGGTGTCGGCTTTGATTAACCTTGGATATTCCCAGTCTGAAGCGGCCCGCGCAGTTGCTGCGAGCGCCCGCGATGCGCCTGATGCAGACACAGGCACGCTGATCAAAGCGGCATTGAAAGAGCTTAGCCCAGCATGAGAGACGGCACGCTAACCGACCCTGAAATGCAGACCGGCGAGGCGCTCGATCGGGCATTGCGGCCGCAAAGCTTTGACGATTATGTCGGCCAAGATGAGTTAAAAGCCAATCTGCGCGTCTATGTCGATGCCGCTCGGCGGCGCGGCGAAGCGCTCGACCACACCCTTCTCTTTGGCCCTCCCGGCCTCGGCAAGACCACGCTCGCGCAAATCCTCGCCAAGGAATTGGGCGTCGGCTTTCGCGCCACCTCAGGCCCGGTGATTGCCAAAGCCGGAGATTTGGTCGCGATCCTAACCAATCTTGAGCCAAATGATGTCCTCTTCATTGACGAGATCCACCGCCTGCCCGCGGCGGTTGAGGAAGTGCTCTATCCCGCGATGGAAGATTATGCCGTCGACATCGTGATCGGCGAAGGCCCCGCAGCGCGTTCAGTGCGCTTGGACCTCAGTCCGTTTACGCTAGTTGGCGCGACGACCCGCGCTGGGCTGCTTGCCACACCGCTTAGGGACCGGTTCGGTATCCCGCTGCGGCTTGATTTCTATACGCCTGAAACCTTGGCGACGATTGTCATGGCGGCGGCGCGCAAGCTATCCGCGCCGATCACCGAAGACGGCGCCGTTGAGATCGCCAAACGCGCCCGCGGCACGCCGCGGATTGCGCTGCGCCTTTTGCGCCGTGTCCGCGATTTTGCCGAAGCCGATGGCAATAATATAGACCAGGCGGCCGCGTCCAGCGCCCTCGCCCGCCTTCAGATCGATGATGATGGACTGGACATGCTCGACCGGCGCTATCTCGACGCTTTGGTCAAGACTTATGCTGGCGGCCCAGTGGGTGCAGATACTTTGGCGGCCGCGCTGTCCGAAGCCCGCGATGCGGTCGAAGACGTGATCGAACCTTACCTGATGCAAAAGGGCTATGTCGCCCGCACGCCGCGGGGCCGGGTGGCCGCCCCGCTCGCCTATAAGCGCCTCGGCCTGCCCGCGCCGCAAGACGGTTTGCAAGGCGGTCTTTTCTTAGACGAGTAGACGCACGCCCCGTCAGACCTTTACATGGGTCAAACAGATTGGGAGGGGTTGATGAAAGTCTATGGATCTCGGGTATCCTATTATACCGGCAAGCTCGAAGCCTATCTGCGTTATAAAAGCGTCCCCTACACGCTGCTTGGCATGCCGTATGACAAAGCCAAAATGCTGAAAGCGAAAGTCGGCGCCATCCAAATGCCGATCGTCGATCGTGAGGATGGGCGATGGATGTCGGACACGACGCCGATCTTGATGGAGCTGGAAAAAGAACAACCTAACGCACCAATCTTGCCCGCAGACCCGGTCATGGCCTTTATCGCGCGGCTGATCGAGGATTATGGCGATGAATGGCTGTGGCGCGCGGCCATGCATTATCGTTGGAGCTTTCCTTATGGCCGCGAGCTGATCTCGAACATTTTGGTCGACGAGATCTCAACGCCCATGCCGTTCCCGCGCTTCATTGTTCGACGTATGATCCGGCGGCGTCAGATCAAATTCTTCACCACGCGCGATGGCGTCAATGCGCGAACCCGCGATCACGTGGAACAGGGATATTTGCAAGCCTTGCAGGCGATGAGCGCCGTCCTCGAGACAAGACCCTTCTTGCTTGGCGACCAGCCCTCACTCGCCGATTTCGGCTTGATGGCGCCAATGTTCCGGCATTTCAGCCAGGACCCAGAACCCGAAGAGATCATGCGCAATGAGGCGCCTTTGGTCTATGAATGGGTTGCCCGGATGTGGCGCACCAAGCCCAATCCTTCCGGCACATTCATCCAAGCGGTAGATTCCAGCCTGGAGCCGCTCCTGCGCGAGGCGTGCGAGACTCATCTCGTCCAGCTCCGCGCCAATGCGGATGCCTGTACGCGCCAAGCCTCTTCGTTTGAGATGACGGTTCAAGGCTGTCACTATACCGGCATGCCCGTCTCGCGTTACCGGGTCTATTGTCTTGAGGAATTACGCGCCGCCTTCGCTGCCCTGACCGCCGAGCAGCAAGCCGATGTGAAACAGGCGCTCCCTTTCGAGGGCGCTGACATCTTATGGTCAGATACGGACATCGCGCCTTCAACCTATAACGCCGATCGCCACCTACCTTATGGGTCCGCGATCAATGTCTATGGCGAGGGCACGCCCTAGCGCTCCTGCACGTCTTTCACCCAAGGCCCGAGTTGCGACTCGCCCAAGACCGCAAGCTGCGTTTGCGACGAAACCTCATTGATCGCCTCTTGCGGCCGCGCAACCGGGTGCACGGCGCGGCGCAGCGGGGCTGTGCCTTTTGGCATCGCAATGATCTCTGCAATGTTACGCGGAATATCCATTGGATCGGTGGAGCCGCCACCTGTGCGCTCGCCCATGCCCGCGGTCAGTTCGGGATAGGCGCCGAGCAGCTCTTCGCTGGTGCGTTCTTTGAGCGGGGCTGAATTGGCATTATTGTTCGCCCAGATCCGGGTCGGATAACCGCCGGGCTGAATGATGGTGACATCCACGCCATGCGGCACAAGCTCATAAGCCATTTGCTCACTCATCGCTTCAACGGCGAATTTCGACGCCGAATAGAGCCCAAAACCAGGAATGATCACGCGCCCAAGTTGGGAAGAGATATTGAAAATATGCCCACCGCCATTGACGCGCATGCTCGGCAACACAGCGCGGGCCATGCGATGACAGCCATAGACGTTCGTGTCGAAGATCAGCTCGGTCGCCGCCATATCCTGAACTTCAACCGGGCCACCAACAGAGATGCCCGCATTATTGATCAGAACGTCGAGTTTGCCATCATTCGCGGCAAGCGCTTGAGCGACCCCGGCCTCGACTTGTTCATCTGAGGTGACATCAATTTCGATCACGCTGATGTCGAGATTTTCTGCTCCCGCGATCGCCTTTAGATCATCCGCTTCTTGCCGCGGGACATTTCGCATCGTGGCAAACACTTTGGCGCCAAGATGGGCATAATACTCCACCCCAAGGCGCCCAAAGCCTGAAGATGCGCCTGTAACCAGGATCGATTTTCCGCTGAGATCAGGTCCTACAACTGGCCCGGCAGTTGGCTCCGCATAAGCGGCCTGTCCCGCCAGCGCAGCAGCTCCGACACCGAGCGCTAAGGCTTGGCGGCGATCAATCTTGGGTGTGTCTGACATGGCGGGTCTCCGGTTTTATCTCATCTCTGATGGAATAAATGGTGGACCCTGGCCCACAAGTCCAACTCGAAATGATCTTTTATCAAGAGGTCGCCGGGTCAACCGAAACTTAGAGCGCGTACTCAACCCGCTCCAAGAATAGACCATCCGGCGGGGCCACCGGGCCGCAGGCAGCGCGATCACGGGCCTCAAGGATTTCGCTCATCCAGTCTGCGTTTCGTGCGCCGCGGCCAACTTCAACCAAGGAGCCGACAATGGAGCGCACCTGCCGGTGCAGGAAGCTTTTCGCCTCAACGGTAATCTCTAAACCGTCGCCATAGCGGGCGACATCAATCTTATCGAGCGTGCGGATCGGATGCCTGGCTTGGCATTCGGCATCGCGAAAGGTCGAGAAGTCATGCTGGCCAATCAGGGCTTTGGCAGCGCGGTCCATGGCGCTGGCATCGAGCTTAAACGGCACACGCCAGGCAAGGCCTTTATCGATGGTCAGATCGGCTCGGCGATTGAGGATCACATAGCGATAGGCGCGCAAAGTGGCGTTGAACCGTGCGCTCCAATCTGGCGCCACTTCTTCAGCGTTGAGAACGGCCACAGGTTCGGGCCGTAAATGATAGTTGAGCGCGTCAGCGATCTTGTGAATGGGGCGCGGTTTCTGCAAGTCGAAATGCGCCACTTGCCCGGTCGCATGCACGCCGCGATCGGTCCGCCCAGCGCCTTGCATCAGCACCGGTGCATTGTCGAGAACTGCCGCCGCCTCTTCCAGGGCTTGTTGAACCGATGGCTGCCCGTCTTGGCGCTGCCAGCCAAAATACGGCCGGCCATCATATTCGAGCGTGATCTTATAGCGCTGCATGGATCACGCCCCGAACGCCGCCGGATAGGTCAGCGCGCCTCCACTTGGTCCGGTTGCGGTTAGAGACTTGGCCATGAAATGGGGTCCAGACCATGGGCCGCTAAACTGCGCAGCGAGCTCGGCAGAGAATCCAAATCGGGGATAGTATTCTTTGTGTCCAAGCAAGAAGCAATGTGATCGCTCGGCCCCTTCCATCAGCGTGAGGCCAAAGCGTATGAGACCCGCGCCAATGCCGCGGCGCTGGACATCTGGCCGCGCAGAAACCGGCCCCAAACCGCAGGCGATATCTTCGCCATCGACCCACACTTTGAAGAATTGAATATGGCCAAGAATCTCTCGGTCATTATGCGCGACCAAGGAAGCTAGACTATCTCCATCGGCCGCCAGTTGGGTGATAATCTGCGCTTCTTCCGGCGTACCGAAGGCGGCATCGGTGAGTTCGGTGATCGTTTCAGCATCGTCGGGTGTCGCGGGGCGGATCCAGAGATTGTTCATTCGAAACGCGCTCCGCTTGGGACGGGTAGACCGCGCAACAAATCCGCCGCATCCATCGCTTTTGATCCCGGCTTCTGCGCCCGCAACAGGCGCACCGCTTGGCCGTCTCCGCATTGAACTAACAAAGACTCATCGAGCACTTCACCCGGCGCCGCATCGGGCTGGCCGGATTCAAGGCTGCTCATCAACGCCTTCATGCGCAGCGGCTCGCTCTCGCCATCTGGGGTGTAATAGAACCAAGCGCTTGGGAAAGGCGACAGGCCGCGGATCAGACAATCCACCTCTTTCGCAGGCTTGGTCCAATCGATGCGCTGATCTTCAGCTGTAATCTTATGAGCGTAAGTGACGCCTTCTTCAGACTGCTCCTGCGGGACAAGACTGCCATCGGCGAGGCCTGCAAGCGATGCCACCGCGAGCGGTGCGGCAAGACCCGCCAAGCGATCATGTACACTGCCGGTCGTGTCGGACGGAAGGATACGCGTTTCTTCAGTCGCCAGGACAGGGCCGGTATCAAGCCCAGCTTCCATCATCATCGCCTGCACGCCGGTCCTCTCATCGCCTGCAATAATCGCCCGGTGGATCGGCGCCGCTCCGCGCCAACGCGGCAGCAAAGAGGCATGCATATTCAGACATCCCAAACGCGGCGCATCGAGCACCGCTTGCGGCAGGATCAGCCCATAGGCGACGACAATTGCTGCATCGAGCTTAAGCGCGGCAAACGCTTCCTGCTCAGGTGCCTTTTTGAGCGAGCGCGGAGTGCGCACATCGAGACCGCGTGTCTCAGCCCATTGATGCACCGGCGTCGGGCGGAGCTTTTTCCCGCGCCCCGCCGGTCGCGGCGGCTGCGAATAGACACAGGCAATCTCATGTCCCGCGTCCGCCAAGGCCGCAAGCACAGGAACTGCAAAATCGGGACTGCCCATAAAGGCAATGCGGAGCGGGTTCGTCATGAGCGGGCTGTAGCCTGTGATGTGACGCGGATAAAGAGGCGCGGCGCCTTAGGCCGCATTCTTTTCTTTAAGGCGTTTGGCTTTTTTCACTTTGTCGACCGCGCGCTGACGTTTCAGACGCGAGAGGTGGTCAATAAACAGCGTACCCTCGAGATGATCCATCTCATGCTGAATGCAGACCGCGAATAGGCCGGTCGCGACCTCTTCAACTTGATTGCCATCATAATCGAGATAACGCACGCGGCATTCGGTGGGCCGCTCAACCTCGTCAAACACATCCGGTACAGAGAGGCAGCCTTCTTCGTACGGCGCGAGATCTTCTGTCAGCGGCAAAATCTCTGGATTCACAAAGAAACGCGGATTCTTTTCCTCGTCCTCTTGCAGATCCATTACGATCACTCTCAGAGGCACCCCGACCTGGATGGCAGCAAGGCCAATGCCCGGCGCGTCATACATGGTTTCCAACATGTCATCCATGAGCGCACGGATCTCGTCGGTCACGCCGCCCTCAACAGGATCTGACACCTGTTTCAGCCGCGCATCGGGCACTGTGATGATCTCTCGTAAAGCCATGGCCCTCAAGTATGAGCGCAAAGCCCGAACGTCAATATTTAAGCAGGCATAGAAATTCTGAATGGGCAGGCGGTTCGATGTTTGGCTCAGTCACCGCTTATGGCGCATCTCCCATCGTCTAGGTTCTTGCTCTTTATCATGTTAGCTCTGTTGCCTCACAAAACCGCGAACAAAAAGATGCCGTCCTTTCTGAACCTAAATCAGCTCCAAGCCTTCGACGATCTCAGCCTGCTTGCATTGCGGATATGTGTTGGAAGCTTTCTCGTATGGGGGGTCTCGGACAACCTGCTGCATCCCGATGATATGGCAGAATTTGTGACCTTCCTAACCGCAAATGGATTCGTTGCGCCCGTCGCGATGGCATGGCTGAGCGTAGGCGCTCAATTTATCTGCGGATTGCTTTTGGTCTTGGGTTTGCTGACACGGTGGGCCGCATTGATCATGGTGTTCAATTTCATTGTCGCATTGATCATGGTCCACCTTGGCGATGATTTTCGCGGCATGTTTCCGGTCTTGGCGTTGATATTTGTGAATCTGCATTTTGTGACGCGCGGCGCGGGCACGCACGCGATTGACAGATTTTTCGCAAGCACCTGAGCGCTTGATCATTCCAGCACCAGGCTTTTGAAGCAGGCAGGTTAGGATTGCGAGCCAAATACCGAAGATGATCGCTGAAGATGGCGGGTATAACATCATTAGGCCCTCATCCTGAGCGAAGTCGAAGGATAAAGGGCTGTGCTACCCCGGACTTTATCGTGAGCCCGCCTCGTCCTTCGACCCTGGGCCTACGCCAGGGCAGGCCTTCGCTCAGGATGAGGCTGATCGAGATGTTCTTGCGACGTGCGTCACCCTCGACAGCCACAGGCTGTCTGAGGGCCCATCTTCGGAACGATCCGCGCGATGCAAATTTAGGAGTTGGATCCTCAGACCGCTACGCGGTCGAGGATGACGCGTTACTCCTGGTATACGCTCCGACGCCGACACAAGCAGCCCGCTCCCGCGCTCCTCTAAGCCTTCGCTTTCTTGATCAGTTCCAATTGCGCGCCGCTGCCCGCGTCTGCGGTGACTTCGATCCGCTTCGGGTCCGGCATCGGCTTATCGGGTGGGGCGATGGAGAGCTCTTGGAATTTCTTCATGGTCGGCATGACGCGTTTGTCGAGCGAGCTGTTCATCGCATTAAAGTGGCTCACGGACGTGTTGAGCGATTTGCCAAGCTTTTCGATATGGCTCGCCATCGTGGCGATCCGCTCATAGAGCTGCTGGCCCAATTGGGCGGCTTCGCGAGCGTTTTGGGTCATTTTCTCTTGGCGCCAAACATAGGCCACGGTTTTCGCCAAGCCGATCAAAGTCGAAGGCGTGGTGACAATGACATTTTTGGAATAGGCGCGTTCCAGCAAATCTGGAGCTGACTCAAGCGCTGCGGCGAAGAAGTTTTCGCCAGGAATGAACATCGCGACGAAATCCACTCGCTCATCCAAATTCGCCTGATAGCGTTTTGAGGCCAGCGTATCGACATGGCGTTGAACATTCGTTGCATGGCTTTTCAAATGGACATTTCGCTGGGTCGGGTCCTCAGCAGAAGCAGCGGCCATATAGGCTTCGAGCGAAACTTTCGAATCGACCACAATTTGGCGCCCGCCCGGCAAATGGATCACCGCATCCGGGCGCTGATGTCCCTCTTCGGTTTGATCATTCACTTGCTCATTGAAATCGCAATGCCCGGAAAGACCCGCCTGTTCCATAACATTGCGGAGTGTCATCTCGCCCCAGCGCCCTCCGCCTTTCGGGGCGGTCAGCGCATTCACCAGTTTGCCCGTCTCGGCGGTGTTGCGGTGCAGGCTTTCCCCGATCGCTTTGACTTGTTCCTGGATCGCGGATTTGTCTTCCGCGCGGACTTTTTCGATATCCGCGACGCGCTTTTTGAACTCAGTGAAGTTCTCTCCGATCGGTTTGATCAGTTCTCTCAACTCACCTTTGGCGCCCGCCTGGTGTTTTTTGAAAGTCTCATCCGCCATGGCGATGAAATGTTGTTGGGTCTGTTGCATGACCCCGCGCGCAATCTCGCCAAACGCTTCTTTTTGTTTTGCAGTCTGGCCGCGCAGCTCCGCCAATTGAAGTTTGCTTTCATCGGCGAGGGCGCGCTGGGTCTGCAAATCTTGCTGGGCATGCGCGAGATCGACTTCAGCCTCTTCGCGCGTCGTGCGCTCTTGGATCAGCAACTCTCGAAACTTGTAACACGCCGCCCCAAGACCCAATGCGAGCACAATCGCAATCAGGTGAATGAAGTCGAGCCCGGTCTCGCCGATAAAAATGATGGGTTTCATACACTATCCTGTACCCGATTCGGGCTAGAACATATACAGAACTTTGTCGAGAGTGAGACCAATTAATTCCTGGCCACGCGGCGCCTGAGCAGGATTAAACGTTGAACCGGAACAACATGACGTCGCCATCTTGGACCACATAATCCTTGCCTTCAGCGCGCATTTTGCCGGCATCTTTGGCGCCGGTCTCGCCGCCATTTGCGACATAGTCTTCGAACGCGATGGTCTCCGCGCGAATAAAACCTTTTTCAAAGTCGCCATGGATGACGCCCGCAGCTTGCGGCGCCGTCCAGCCTTGGCGGATGGTCCAAGCGCGCGACTCTTTGGGCCCCGCGGTGAAATAGGTTTGCAGACCAAGCAGCGCATAGCCGGCATGGATCAGGCGGTTGAGGCCCGGCTCTTCGAGCCCGAGGGTCTCGAGAAACTCGGTTTGCTCTTCGTCTTCTAATTGCGAAATCTCAGCTTCAATCTGCGCTGAAATCGCCACTGCTTGAGCGCCTTCCTCAGCTGCATAGTCGAGCACGCGTTTGGAATAGTCATTACCGTCCGCTGCGCTGTCTTCATCGACATTCGCGACATAGAGGACAGGCTTTGCAGTGAGAAGCTGCAACATGTTCCAGGCTTTGCGCTCGTCATCATCGACATCGGCGCGGCGCGCGGGGCGACCTTCATTCAATTCGGCCAGCGCTTTATCGATCAGCGCCACTTGCGCTTTCGCTTCTTTCTCGCCGGAGTTCGCCTTTTTGACCCAGTTCACTTTGCGTTTTTCAAGGCTCTCGAGGTCCGCCAGCATGAGCTCGGTTTCGACCACGGCCAAATCGGCGATCGGATCAACCTTGCCAGAGACGTGCGTAATGTCGTCATCTTCGAAGCAGCGCAGCACATAGATGATCGCATCGGTTTCGCGAATATTGGCTAGGAATTGGTTGCCCAGTCCTTCGCCCTTTGAAGCACCTTCAACCAGGCCGGCAATATCGACAAAATTCATCCGCGCCGGGATAACTTCTTTGGAGCCCGCAATCTCTGCCAGTTTGCCAAGGCGCGGCTCTGGCACCGCCACTTCGCCAACATTCGGTTCAATCGTACAGAACGGATAGTTTGCTGCCTGTGCGGCTGCCGTTTGGGTCAGCGCATTAAACAAAGTCGACTTGCCGACATTTGGCAGTCCAACGATTCCGCATTTGAAGCCCATTTGTGCCTCCACAAAAGTGTTTGGCGCGGCTTACCGTATTTTGGGGCGAAGACTAGAGGGTTTTCTCGCCTTTAACTGGAATCCACTGGCCAAACGGCTACGGAGATGATGAAATTGCGTGAAACATCAAGGACGACCTATGGCCCGCTATGACGTATTTCTGGTAAATGCCCTGGCTGATCAGGACAAAGCTGATCTGATCGTTCGCCGCTTACGCGCACTGAAATTCAAAGTACGCCATGACAAGAAGCGCGAGCACACAACCCCGACCCCCAAAGACTATCGCGACGCTGATAATTCTCAGTCTGTTCTCGTTTTATGGTCGAAAGAGGCCTGTGATACCGATCAGAGCGACAGTGATTGGGTGCATGCGATCGCCCATCATGCGCGATCTAAGCCTGGCGTATTGCTGCAAGTAGGTTTGGACAAAACCGTCCCTGACGAGCCGTTTAGCGAGGATAAGCGCTATGCCTTAAGCGGCATGGGGCCACGCAAATTGGTGAATGGCTATTTCGATCTGGTCGAAGAATTGGGTCGCCGGGATGGCCGCAAGGATTTGCGCGCCTGGATCGAGCTTAAAGCCAGCGACAAAGACGGCAAAGCAGCCTGGAAAGACAACCACCCTACCGATCCGCTTTCGCAGGCGCCGAAATCCAAAACCGCGGCGAAACCCAAACCGGTCGCAGCGATTGTCGACCCGCAAGCTGACATCGCCACCACACCGGCGCAAACCACTGCGCCAAGGCAGAAAGCTCCGCCCCTCGAGATGACGCCGCCAACTGTGCCGAAACAAACCGAGGATGTGCTGGGGCCCATCATGCTCGCAGCCGTCGGACTTGTCCTGATTGCCATGCTGATCATGAGCGCGGCGATGCGGACCAAAGCAGGCCTGCCAGCAATCGCTGGCACAAATGTGCCAACATTGGTCGCGCAGTGTCCGGAAGGGCAGATCCCATCTTATTTATTGGATGAGGAAAATCCGCCCGTTCTCGAGCCCGGCCCGATTATCGACGATACCGAATAACCCTTTTGCCTTGTCGTGAGCGACGTCGAAGGATGAGGGCTGCTTAGGTTTTACCTAAACCTGTTTCGGATCGTTTTTCGGGGCAGGCGCTAGACGCATCACTTCGGTCTGAAACCGCTCGTCGCCATGTTCAAACAAAAGCGGCAACGCGCGTGAGCAGGCTTCGATCATGGCGTCGCGCCAGGCTTCGTCTGCTTTTGAAAAGTCAGACAGAACATACGGCATGACCCGAGATTTATCGCCGGGATGGCCGACACCCATCCGGATACGCCGGACCTCTGCGCCTACATGTGCGATCATGGAACGGATGCCATTATTGCCCGAATGCCCACCGCCGCGCTTCACTCTCAGGCGCCCAGGCGCCAGATCGATTTCATCGTGGAAGATGGTGACGTCTTCGGCGCTCAGCTTGTAAAATTTGATCGCGGCTTGGGCCGCGCGGCCGGTTTCATTGTAATAGGTCTCTGGTTTCATCAAGAGCACTTTTTCGCCGCCGACCCGGCCCTCACAGACTTGGCTTTGAAACTTTCCGCGCCAGGGCCCAAAGCTATGATCGGCCGCAATCGTGTCCAGAACTTGGAATCCAAAATTGTGCCGATTGCGCAAATATTTCGCGTCTGGATTGCCCTGCCCCACCAAGATGTGCATCACGGGATCCTCTTTATTTGGCCCATCAGAATCAATAATGGCGGAACGGCCGCGAAGCCATCCCGCCATTGATTTTAAAAGCGTTCTGATCACGCCTATTCTTCGGCGTCGTCGCCAGCTTGTTTCGTCGCTTCGACTTCATCAGCCTCTGGCGCTTCTGTCTCTTCCTCAGTATCGGCAGCAATACCGCGGCCAACAATCGAGGCGATGGTGAAGTCACGATCGGTAATCGTTGGCTCCGCGCCACCTGGCAGATTGATGTCAGAGATTTTGACATTGTCACCAATATCGAGACCGGTCAGGTCAGCGTCGAGAGAATCTGGAATGCTGTCCGCACGGACGTTCAGCTCAACCGCAAAACGCACAACGTTCAGCGCGCCGCCCTTTTTGAGACCTGGAGACTCTTCTTCATTGAGGAAGTTCACGGTCACTTCAACGGTAATGATCTGGTCTTTCTTAACCCGGAACAGATCGACATGCTGAGGCTGGTCGCTCACAGGGTGCATCTGGATCGCTTGTGGGATCACCATTTGCTTTTTGCCGTCATGAACCAAAGTCGCGGTAGATGACAGGAACTGACCTGTATTGATCGCCTTAACCACCTCATTTTGCTTGAGGTTGATCGCAACTGGATCCTCACCGCCGCCGTAAAGTACACCAGGCACCAAGCCCAAACGCCGGGCTTCACGCGCGCCACCTTTACCAGTGCGCTCGCGCACGCTCACGTTAAACGTAATATCAGAAGACATATCTTTTCCTTTCGCCCTGAAGTCCGCTCCAATCTTATCCTGGAGTGACAGCCTGACAGGTACGGCCTCGCGCCGTCCTTTCATTAAGGCGCTGCCTATACGGGAAAGGCTTCGACGCGGCAACACCTGAGTTTCATGTAACTTGACTCTGTGTGCTTTACACGCGTAGTTTTACAAGTGTAGTGCGATCTGGGTCTCAAAAGAGGGAATGCCATGGCTAATCCAAACCCGTCTGAACTGGTTATTCTGAAATTTCTCTGGAACAGCGGCGCGAAGACAGCGCGTCAATTACACGAGGCTGTCGGACCATCTCAAGATTGGCAATTGTCCACCACACGCACCGTGCTTGGGCGGATGGAAGCAAAAGGCTGGGTTCAACGCAATGGCGACGTTGATCCAGTAACCTTCGAACCCCTGCTCGACCGGGTTGAAACCCTCGGAAGTCTGGTCCGGCATTTGGCCCGTAAAGTGCTCGATATGGACGGCCCGATCCCAGCCACCATGTTCGCGGAAAGCCCGCACCTGTCGGACAATGAGCTCGACGAATTGGATACCATTATCAACGCTGCAGAAGCGAAAGAAAACGGAGAGTAAAGTATGTCAGCCCTCTGGTTCATTGCGTTCTCGCTGATTTGGACCGGGCTTTTGACGGGGGGCGCTCAGGTCTTGAGCCGCGAACCCGTGCCAGCCCGTTTTGCCCACACGATTTGGCGCGGCGCGGCGTTTTTAGCGTTTCTGCCTTGGATCATTTACGGCGCCTATGCGCTCTTGCCAGATCCGATGGCAACGCCAATTCCAGACCTGCCTTATATTGGCGGCGCCGCTGAGGCCCTTTCAACCAATGCAGCCATGCAAGCGGCCACCGAGTCGTCTGCGGCACCGATTATCTCCATTATCTTGATCGCGCTGCTGATTGCCGGTTGGCTCGGGCGGATTGGCTATAATGCACTCTGTCAGATCCGGTTGCAGAACATAAAAGGCATGGCCAGCGCCAATGATAAGGTTAGCGCTCAAATCTGGGCCAAAAAGCTGGGTCTTCGGCAGACCCCAGCCACGGCGAGTATTCCGCAAGGGTCCCCTTTCCTTGCGGGTATTCGCCAACGGACAATCTATCTGCCCGAAGCAATCTCTGACCAACGCGATGCCGACATTATTTTGGCGCATGAATGCACCCATATCTCGCGCGGAGATCTGATCACTCGTCCGTTCGAGCGTTTGGTAGCGGACGTGTTTTGGTTCTCGCCCTTTGCATGGATGATACGGCGCGAGCTCGATTATTGGCGCGAAGCGGCCTGCGATGAGCAAACCGCGGCGCTGACCGGGGATAATTTCGCTTATGCTCGCGCTCTCGCCAACACCGCCCGCGTCACGCGCCCGCAACCCACGCAGGCCCTGCCTGTGGCGGCCTTCATTCTACCGCGCCACGAGACGCTAAAGAAACGGCTGACCCAGCTTCTCGAGCGAGATGCCCGGAAACCGCGTCAGCGCATGGCAATCATGGCGCTCGCCGCAGGCCTGGTTCTAGCGCCGCTCTCGCTGGCGCAAGCGACCAGCATCGTGAACAGCTCTGTCTTCACCCACCCGATCCTGATGACCTCATCTAAAATCACGGCGCCGTTTGGCGAGGTCTATTATGAGTGGGAAGATCAAAAAATCTGGCATTATGGCGTCGATCTGAAAGCCAAAAAAGGGACGGCCATTTACGCCCCAGCTCATGCGAAAGTCTTATGGGCCGGGAAGAAAGACGGGTTCGGTTATACCGTCGACATCATGATCGAAGATGGCCGGAAACTTCGTTTCTCCTCGCTGTCTAAGATTTTGGTAAAGAAAGGCCAGAAACTCAAAGCCGGCGACACGATCGGTAAAGTCGGGAAGACCGCATCAAACGCAACCGGCCCGCACCTGCATCTCGAAGTCTATAAAGACGGCGAACATGTGAACCCTGAAAAGGTCAAAGGCCTGGTATTCTACAAGTCTTGATCACGCCCAGCGCGCAAAACTCGCTAACAAGACCTTAATTGAGAAGTTTAAATTATTCTCACTTCAGAATATGCCCCTCTTATGCTTGATCCTTATTAAGCATAAGAGGGTTTTTCATGTCACGCACACTATCTGTCCTCGCACTGTCGCTCGCGACAAGCCTCGTCCCGCAATCCGTGAGCGCAAAAGAGGTTCCCTCCACTGAGGGAATTTCATTTGAGCATCCGGTGTTGCAAGAAGCCCGCATCACCGCAAAGTTTGGCATGCGCAAGGATCCGTTCACCCAGCGCCCGGGGTGGCATGGCGGCATGGATTTGGGCGCGGCCTGGGATGCCGATATTTTTGCCCCCTCAAAGGGCGAAGTCGTCTTCGCAGGGAAGAAAGCTGGCTATGGCACAATGGTAGATCTGAAAATTTCAGACGGCTGGATTCTTCGCTTTGCGCATTTGAAATCCGTCAACGTCGAGTCCGGTGATCTGATAGAGTCTGGCACTGTTTTGGGATACGTTGGTAGCAACGGGCGATCATCAGGCCCGCATCTCCACTTCGAAGCACGATTTGATGACAAACAATACAATCCAGCGGATTTGCGGAACTTGCAATTCTACGCGATCGAGAAGCAGCGCGGCGGCTAGTCGAACAGTTTCGACACACTTTCATTATTGGCAATCCGGCGGATCGCTTCGCCCAGGAGCGGAGCGACAGAGAGAACGCGCAATTTCTTGGATTTAAGATCGGCCGCTTCGGGTTGGATCGTATTGCAGATCACCAACTCGTCCATGACCGACTTCTCGATCCGGCCAACCGCATTATTTGATAAGACGCCATGAGTGATATATGCGCTCACCGCAGTTGCGCCTTTTTCCTTTAGCGCCGCAGCCGCGTTGCAAAGCGTGCCGCCGGAATCGCAAATATCATCAACCAAGATACATTTGCGGCCTTCAACATCGCCGATAATGTTCATTACTTCTGACTTGCCCGCTTCAGGGCGACGTTTGTCGACAATGGCAAGATCAGCGCCAATCCGTTTGGCAAAAGATCGCGCTCGAACCACACCGCCAACATCCGGCGAAACGACCATTAATTTGTCCGCCCCCATGCGCCGCTGGATGTCATCCACCATGACCGGCAGCGCGATCATATTGTCGGTTGGGATATCAAAGAAGCCTTGGATCTGACCGGCATGCAGGTCCATGGTCAGCACCCGGTCGGTGCCCGAGGCCGAGATCAGATTGGCAACCAGCTTGGCCGAAATCGGCGTGCGGCCATCGGTCTTACGATCCTGACGAGCATAACCAAAATACGGGATCACCGCAGTGATCCGCGCCGCTGACGCGCGACGCAACGCATCGATACATATCAGCAATTCCATCAAATTGTCATTCGCCGGTCGCGAGGTTGATTGGATCACGAACACGTCTTCGCCGCGGACATTCTCATTAATCCGGACGAAGATTTCATTGTCGGCGAAATTTTTTACCTCGGCATCTGTCAGAGGGCAATCGAGATGGTCCGCAATCGCCTCAGAGAGTGGACGATTTGCATTACAGGAAATGAGTTTCATTCGATTGCCACCTTTGCCCGACATCACCTGTCTCTGGCTTAAAGACGAAGGCCCGCTGAGTCGCAAGATGACTCTTGATTGAAGTACCCGCTTTTCGCAGCCGGTGTGGCTTAGTCGCCGAGAATCCGCCCTGCAACCGCGTCGAGCTTGGCCAGCATAGCGGGATCGCGCGCATCCGGCGAAGTAATCATCGCGTAATCAAGACAGGTCTCAATCCCGTGGGGTGACGGGGTCCGGGCCACGCCCTGTAGATTGGCCGCGAGCTGGGCCACGGTCTGTTTGGCTTTCGCGGTATTGGCCGCCATCACTTCGAGCACATTCGTGACCTCAACATGCGCTTCGTCGGCGCGCCAACAATCATAATCGGTGACCATGGCGATCGTCGCATAAGGCAATTCAGCTTCCCGCGCGAGCTTGGCCTCTGGCATATTGGTCATGCCGATCACATCACAGCCCCACGCGCGATACATATGGCTTTCGGCACGCGATGAGAATTGCGGGCCTTCCATGGCGAGGTAGGTCCCGCCTGAATGAACCGTCGCGCCAGTTGCTGTCGCGGCATCTCCGGCAAGACCGGAGAGCCGCGCGCAAATCGGATCCGCCACAGAGACGTGCGCGACCATGCCGGGGCCAAAAAAGCTCTTCTCGCGAGCAAAAGTGCGGTCGATGAACTGATCGACCATAACAAACTGCCCAGGGGCATATTGCTCCTGCAAAGATCCGCACGCCGAGATCGACAGCACATCGGTACACCCCAAACGTTTGAGCGCATCAATATTGGCGCGATACGGCACCGTGGTCGGCGTCAAACGATGGCCTTTGCCGTGTCGGGGCAGAAAGACGAACTCAACCTCGCCGACATGTCCTTGGATCAAAGCATCAGATGGTGCGCCCCACGGCGTGTCGACACGGACCTCTTCAGCGCCCTCAAGCCCATCAATTTCGTAGAGGCCTGACCCCCCAATCACCCCGATCCGCCATTTTGACATCGTGTAACTCCTTGATGTGAAAACCCCGCCCTTGGAGCAATCCAGGGCGGGGTCGTCAATTCACGTGGCCGTGTTGCAGACTAGTGCTCTACGTTTCGCCAAATTCGCTTGTATGAGAACCAAAGCAGGATCGATAGCAGCACCAGGTACAGCATCACTGGCAGCGCCAGAGACTTACGCTGACTTTGTTTTGGATCACCTGCCCAGTGCAGGAATTGCGCGACATCATAGGCCATTTGAGCCGTGGTTGCCTCTGTGCCGTCGATATACTCGACGCGGCCATCCGGCAGCTGCGGTGCCATAGCGAGGAAACCGCCATACGGCACGTGACGGGGGTCACCATCCCATTGCGGGGTCGCGTCACCGGCAAAGTACGGATTGTAGTAAAGACCTGTCGGCTGGGTGAGGGTGCCGACTGTCTCGCCTTCGTCGAACTCGAGATAGTTCACGTTGAGACCATCTTCGCCGACTTTGGTTTTGATTTTGTCGTCCTTATAGCCGGTCATCAGCGAGTAAACGTAAGACGCGCCTTCACCTTCAGCGCCATGTCCGCGCGCTTTGGTGATCACCGAAAGATCTGGCGGCAAGGCGCCACCATTTGCCGCCATCGCCGCTTGGTCATTCGGATACGGTGACCGGAATGTGTCGGCTGGGATGGCGGGACGATAGACTGGATCACCAGCATCATCAGGATTTGGATCGAGAACTTCAATCTCGGCGGCGATCGCTTTGACGAGCGGATTGTCGTTCGCGTTCTTATACTCGTCGCTATAGAACGGCCCGCCTTTCTCACCGAGATTACGGTAAGAGAGAAGCTTCATGCCGTGGCAAGACGAACAGACTTCTTGATAGACCTGGAAGCCGCGCTGAACGCTTTCTTTGTCGACCTGACCAGCAGGCACTTTCGCAAAAGGCCAGCCTTCTTCAGGCGCGTGCGCGTGCTTGGATCCACCTGCCGCGGAAGCGGTTAGTCCCAGAGCCATCGCGCCAAGACCTAAGAGGAGAGGACGGAAGAGTTTCATATCCGTGATATCCTTATTCGGCTGGCGCCGCCGCCGGCGCGTCATGTCCAAGAATGGACTGGTGAATGGAATCTGGCTCGCCTTTCGGACGCTCTCTGAGACCCAGGATTGGCAGGATCAACAAGAAGTAGGCGAAATAGTAAGCCGTCATGATTTGCGACAAGTGCAAGAAGCGGAAGGCCGGTGCTGGCTGAATGCCGAGCGACGCGGTTGCACCCGCAGCATTTTGCTCATCGCGGAATTGAGCCGCCGCTTCATAGGCTTCGAAAACCCGCGTGCCTTCGACACCTGAAGCATCTGTATAGCTGACCACGAGCTTGTCTTCACCCATTGAGATGACCGGGTCATCCGGGTTTGACGCGCCGCACCAGCTGAGCAGCAAACAGGCCACGACAAAGCCAAGGAAGAACTGTTTCGCCACTGGGCGATAACGCATCGACTTCACTTTAGACGTGTCGAGCCAAGGCAGCAGGAACAGAACCGCAATCGAGCCGAACATGAAGATCACGCCCAAAAGCTTCGCTTCGATTGGACCGATATTAAACGTGATCGCCCGCAGGATCGCGTAGAACGGCAAGAGATACCATTCCGGCACAATGTGCGCTGGGGTCACCAGCGGGTTCGCTTCGATATAGTTGTCTGCGTGGCCAAGAACGTTTGGTGCGTAGAAGACAAAAGCCGCGAAAATGATCAGGAAAACGACAATCGCAAACCCGTCTTTCACCGTGTAATAAGGGTGGAACGGGATCGTGTCTTTCTCGACGTCCTGAACTTCTTTACCGGTTGGGTTATTGTTACCAGGTACGTGCAGCGCCCAGATGTGTAGGATCACAACACCCGCAATCATAAAGGGCAGCAAATAGTGCAGCGAGAAGAAACGCTGCAAGGTTTGGTTGCCTACAGACGGACCACCCATCAGCCAGCTTTGAATGCCTTCACCAACCAGCGGAATAGCGCCGAACAGGTTGATGATCACGTTCGCGCCGTGCAGCGACATTTGTCCCCATGGCAGCATATAGCCGAGGAAGGCTGTCGCCATCATCAGCAGGAAGATCACGCACCCGAGAAGCCACAAGACTTCGCGCGGGGCTTTGTAAGAGCCATAATAGAGGCCGCGGAACATGTGGACATAGACGGCGAGGAAGAACATCGACGCGCCGACCATGTGAATGTTTCGGATCAGCCAGCCAAATGGCACATCGCGCATAATCCGCTCAACCGAGCCAAAGGCCTGATCGACGGTTGCGGTATAGTGCATGGCCAAGACCACGCCGGTAATGATCTGGACCGCCAAACAGACGGCCAAGATGCCGCCGAATGTGTACCAATAGTTCAGGTTCTTTGGTGTTGGAAAATCGACAAAGCTGTCATGCGCCAGGCGGATGATCGGCAGGCGATCATCAAGCCATTTTTCGATGCCAGTATTTGGCTTATAGGTGGACTCGTGTCCGCTCATCGGTCTCTTGTCCTTCCTTTAGAGTGAAATCTTTACGAGCGTGGGCGAAACCCACTCATAATCTGGAACTGGCAGGTTCGAAGGAGCTGGGCCCTTCCGAATACGGCCGGATGTATCATAGTGCGAGCCGTGGCACGGGCAGTACCAACCGCCATAGTCGCCGACACTGCCTTGCGCTGGACCAACCGGCACACAACCAAGGTGGGTACAGGCACCAGAGGTGATCAGGATCGCCGGATTATAAGTCCCGTCGGGAAGCTCAACCAAGCGCTCTTCATCGGTTTCTGGATCTGGAAGTTTGGCCACGTCGGTATTTACCGCTGCAGCTACCTCTTCCGGGGTGCGGTGGCGCAGGAAGAAGGGCTTACCGCCGATCAATACGCGAATCTCGCCGCCCATGGGGATTTTTGAAATATCGACTTCCAAGCTTGAGGCCGCTTTGGTGTCGCCCGCAGCATTCATTTGGTCGATGAATGGATAGGCAACGAGCCCTGCCCCGCCGACAGTCGCCGCAATTGTTGCGATGTGGATGAAATCCCGGCGTTCTTCATCTACCTGTTCCGGGGCCGTCGTATCAGATGCGCTCACGTCTTCTCTTCCTTCGGCATAACTTTGCAGCCTAAATACACAGATTGGGGAAAAGCATCATTGCGGCGCAGCGCCGCAAGCTTCCTCCCCATTAACTCTGCCCGCCTAGCCTGCCTCGCAAATGTTTTCAAGCGGTTGAAACCGCACAGGATGCGACACAATTTCCACCCCTGATACGGGACTTTACCGATAGGGTTGGGCCCAACAGAGTTTTAGCGCTGCCGCAGATTTAAGAGTAGAGACCCCTCATGACGGACCTTGAGACCCAAAAGCACCGCGCTGCCACTTGGTTTAAGAGCCTGCAAGACGACATCATTTCACGATTCGAAGCCTTAGAGGACGAAGCGGGACGTCCGCTTTATTCTGGTACTCCTGGCCGGTTTGAGAAAACCGAATGGACCCGCGGCGATGGTGGCGAAGACCTGGGCGGCGGCCGCATGGCGATTATGCGCGGTAAGTTCTTCGAAAAAGTCGGTGTCCACTTTTCAGAGGTCTATGGCTCATTCTCCGAAGCGTTTCGCGCGCAAATCCCGGGCGCTGACGAATCAGATGGCCAGTTCTGGGCGGCAGGGGTCTCGCTGATCGCACACCTGCATAATCCGCGTGTTCCAGCGGTACACATGAATACCCGCATGCTGGTCACGTCTGAGAGTTGGTTTGGCGGCGGCGGCGACCTTACCCCTTTGCTAGACTATCAACGCAAGCCCGATTTTCCGGATACAGTGGATTTCCACCAAGCGATGAAAGCGGCCTGCGATCCTTATGATGAAAGCTGGTATCCAGACTTCAAGCAGCGCTGCGATGAGTATTTCCACCTCGCCCATCGCGACGAACCGCGCGGCACTGGCGGCATCTTCTACGACCGCCACAATACAGGCGATTGGGAACGCGACTTCGCCTTCACACAAGATGTCGGCAGACAATTCGCCGAAATATACTCGAAACTCGCCCGCCGCCGCATGAATGAAGGTTGGACCGAAGCCGAGCGCGACGAACAACTGATCCGCCGCGGCCGCTATGTTGAGTTCAACCTACTCTATGACCGCGGCACAACATTCGGCCTCAAGACGGGCGGCAATGTGACCAGCATTCTGTCCTCAATGCCGCCCGTGGTGAAATGGCCTTAAGCGAGCGGCTCGACATGCTCGCGGAGCCACTCCGCAAAATCGGTTTGATCAATTTCGCCGGAAGCTAATGCCAACACTTTAAGAGTTGCTTCAGCTTCGCTGGCCACCAGCATCTGGCCATTGATCAGTAGGAACGTCGCTGCTGACAAAAAGCCAGTTCGCTTGTTTCCGTCCACGAAAGGATGATTGCGAACGATCCCGAACGCATACTCAGCAGCAAAATCAAATAAGTCGCCGTCGCCATAATTCGCCCGATTGACCGGGCGCTCGAGCGCACTTTCGAGCAATCCCAAATCGCGGACACCCTCAGGTCCGCCATGTTCAGCGAGGCATTCAGAATGAAGGATCAGAAGCGTTTCTAGTTTGAGCCATTTGGCCGTCATTTGGAAAGTTCTCGCAAAGTGTTGCGATAACGCTTCGCCATTTCCCGTCCCGCTTTGACTTGTTCAGAAACCTCCGGATCATAGACATCAAGCTTATACCCATTCGGCGTCAGCGTGAGGAGGAGCTCATCGCCCTCGCCAACTTTGAACCGGGACAAAGCTTCTGAAGGGATCACAACGCCTAAAGAGTTGCCGATTTTTCTGACTTTGAGTCGGTCTGACATACCTTACTCCACTGTTACAACAAAAGTTATAACACATTTCAGGTGACGATGGAAACGGGCTCTGTTACGCCTCGGGCATGACTCAATCCCGTCCGGCGACTCTTATTACTATCCTCATCGCGATTATGACCGCCGCGACCGCCGGATTAGGCGCCGCTGTTTCAGGGGGCAGCGAGGATGTTTGGTATTTCGCGCTGGAAAAACCGGGCTTAACCCCGCCCGATATCATGTTCGCTGTGGTGTGGCCTATCCTGTTCGTGCTCATGGCGTTTGGCGCGATCCTAGTGAGGATCAAAGCCGGGAGTTTTGCCGCAAGTTCAGCCGCGCTGGGGCTCTATTTCACCCAGCTCGCGTTAAACCTGTCTTGGAGCTGGCTCTTTTTCGGCTTCCACCAAGTCCTGATCGCGATGATCGTGCTGGTTGCCCTTTGGATCCTGATCTTCGCGATGATCCGCGCGTTTGCAAATCACTCTAAAGCCGCCGCAATCCTGCAAGTGCCATACTTATTGTGGATCAGTTTCGCCGGCTATTTGAACGGCTCAATTCTGTTGCTCAATCAATAGCGGCAGCAGCGCATCTCGATCCAAATCGAAATCGCTCTCGACCCAGACTTTCGCCACCCGGCTCAGCGCCTCGCCAATCGCGCGGCCTTTGAGGCCTGCCGATAAGGCATCATCGCCATTGATTGGAAACTCGGGTCGGCGCCAAGCCCGCGCCGCGGCCAACAGGTCTCGGACATCTGCACCTGCCAGCATCGCCCGGTCCACCACCGCCTGTTTGCCATGCCAGTATAGCGTCGCCCGCAATTCCTTGGACTTCATCCCAACCGGTTCTGGCAGATTATCAGCCGCCCACATGGTCAGTCTCGCTGTCTCGTCATTTGACAGGCGCAAAGCCTGTCCGGTCTGCTGCACGGCCAGCGCCGAGCGCGGCAGCAGCGCCATTAATCGCAGCATGGGATCGGGTTGAACGCCGGTCAGTTGCTCAGTCAGCTCCAAATCATGCAGACCATCCGCGCCCTTATGCTCAGGTAACACTTCATCCAGCACGCCGCTTTTGCTCATCGCGATCACCGCAGCTCGCGGCATCTCAGCGGCCAGGAGTTTCTTGAACTCTTTCCAAATCCGCTCAGCCGCGATTTTTGATAGGCCCTCGCTCTGCCGCTCGCAGGCGGCGAGGCCGTCAGCATCGATCCCGGCGCCATACCACGCATTGAAGCGGAAGAAGCGCAGGATGCGCAAATAATCCTCGCGCAGGCGCTGATCGGCATCACCGATAAAGATCACCCGGCCCGCCAGCGCATCATCATAACCGCCACCAACCGGGTCAAACACTTCACCATCCGGGGTGGCATAAAGCGCATTGAGCCGGAAGTCGCGGCGTTGCGCGTCTTCTTCCCAATCTTCGGTGAACGCCACCACAGCTCGGCGGCCATCGGTTTCGACATCGCGGCGAAGACTGGTGATCTCAAATGGCTGATGCTCCACCACCGCTGTCACTGTGCCATGGTCGATACCGGTGGGGATGGCGCGTATACCTGCGGTTTCAAGCGCTTTGAGTGTCTGTTCGGGCTCAAGTTGGGTAGCGATATCAATATCGTCCACAGGCCTGGCCATGATGGTATTGCGCACGCAGCCGCCCACGAACCTTGCGCAGCCGGACCGTTCAGCCTCGAGCGCAGCTATGACGTTTCGAGTCGGTTCAGCGGTCAGCCAATCAGCGTTCAGGATCTTCAAGGGTTTCTGCCGTGTCATCGTCAATCTCAATCGGCGTTCCGTCAAAATTGCGCGGTTCGCCGACCCCTTCTGCGGTCCCGCCCGGGTCTTCCGCGCGCGGCAGCCCGATGGACCCAAGATCTTTCTCACAAGGATAAGTTTCTCCCGGCACAAGCACACCATCGACGATTTGGCTCGGGCGGTAGCATTCTTCGCGCCCACCGCGATCGAGAAGGATCAGAATAAGCCAAGAGCCAACGGCTAAGACCAAACCAGCGCCAAATAGCAGCCGGATCGGCCACGGTTTGCGACCTTCCTGTTCGGCTTCAGTGATCGCCATCCGATACAGCGCGAACAGGATGAATGGCAGCGCAAAGAGGACAAGTTGGACGAAAATACGGGGTGCCACGCGGCAATCTCCTCAAGTCTCATATAGGTTTGCGTATAGATCACGAATGATGCCCGCCGTCACACCCCAGATCCGAAAGCCCTGCCAAGGCATTTCTGTGAAAGATCGGTGCTTGCCTTTATAAAAGGCGGTGCCGGTTTGGTGATTGGCGGCATTGAATAGAAAATCTAGCGGGGCCTCAAACACATCCGCGACCTCGGTTGGATCTGGTTGCGCCTGAAAATCATATGGTAGCACGCCGATCACAGGCGTAATCCGAAACGCGGTTCCGGTGACATAAGGCGCAGATCGGGCAACCAGCTCGACTGTGTCGGGGACCACGCCAACTTCTTCTTCGGCCTCACGCAAAGCTGCGGCGACCTCATCGGCATCGACCGGATCGACCTTTCCGCCTGGAAACGCGACTTGCCCAGGATGCGACGCCATAGTGTCTGGGCGGCGGGTCAAAAGCGCGGTTGGGCCTTCTATTCGCGGGATCACTGGAATCAAAACGGCGGCCGGGCGGATCAGTTCAATATGATCCTCATCGACAAAATCCAGATCGCCAACCTCACCCAGCTGGCCATCACCGCTGATTGGATCGAGGCGATCCGTCGCCCGTTGCAGGAAATCATCTAAAGTCGAAAAACTCATCAGGCGGCAGGCCCCAACGCAAAAAACTGGCCTTGCGACCAGACACCCAGCTGTCCCGCGCAGCCTTCATAGGCTTCGGCCATCTCTGCAAGCTCATAGAATACCGGACGTGAAAGCTTCGCTTCCAAGCCGCCGCGTACCAACACGTATGGGCTGGGTTCGAGCGTATCTGCATCGGTCTCAACCCGCAGCGGCAGTTCAGGTCCGGCTAAAGCCACATCGCCAAGATTGGTAGTGAAGGCCAATGTCTGATCTCGCCCCGGCGCGCCGACCCGATCGACCCGCACCGCCGTGAACGGGGCGTCTTCAACATGGACGATGACTTTTTCGTAGGGCGTGACCAGATAAATCTCGCCATCCGGATCTTTGCGCAGGATCCGCGAGAACAGCTTCACCAAACGGTCGCGCTTGATTTTTGAGCCTTCATACCACCAGCTGCCATCGCTGCGAATTTCCATTTGAATATCGCCGCAATTTTGCGGATTCCATAGATGAACAGGCGGCAAAGGCCCATCAATCCCATCAGGGGCGATGGCCGCTAAGACCTGCTCCAAGGAAATGACAGAATTTCCATCTGTTTTCATGTGGCACTCCGCCTTGTTCTCGCCTAGACCTAGTGCGACTGATGTAGATAGTGAAGATGGAGAGCTCATGGCAGCCGATAATCCGGCCATTGTGGCGCAGGCAGAAGCCGCTGGCGACACGCTCGAAAAAGTAAAATCTGAGATCGCAAAAGCAGTGTTTGGACAAGAGCGCGTGATCGAACTCGCTTTGTCTGCGATTTTAGCTGGCGGACACGCGCTTTTGATCGGCGCGCCGGGGCTGGCAAAGACCCGATTGGTCGAAGCGATTGGCACCGCGCTTGGGCTCGATAATGCGCGTATTCAGTTCACGCCAGACCTGATGCCGGGCGATATTCTCGGCTCAGAAGTCTTGGATGAAGGCGCCGATGGCAGCCGCGCGTTTCGCTTCATCAAAGGCCCGATCTTTACCTCGCTCCTGATGGCAGATGAAATCAACCGCGCCTCACCGCGCACCCAATCTGCGCTCTTACAAGCGATGCAGGAAAAACATGTCACCGTGGCCGGGGTTCGCTACGACCTCCCTGCCCCATTCCACGTGCTCGCGACCCAAAACCCGATTGAGCAAGAAGGCACCTATCCGCTGCCAGAAGCCCAGCTTGACCGGTTCTTGTTGAAAGTGGATGTGACCTATCCTGATCTCGACACCGAACGGAAAATCCTCGTCGAAACAACAGGCGGTGACGAACAGGTGGTTCAGACCGCCCTATCAGCAGAAGACCTTATGGGCCTGCAGGCTCTCGTCCGCAAAATGCCAGTCGGTGAGAGCGTACTCAATGCCATCCTCAGCCTAGTTCGCGATGCCCGACCTGAACAGACCGGCGATGAGCGGGTTCGCCGTTTCGTCGATTGGGGACCAAGCCCGCGCGCTGGCCAAGCCTTGATGCTCGCTTGCCGCGCCCGCGCCCTGCTCCGAGGCCGCCTCGCACCCAGCCTAGAAGACGTCGAGGCCTTGGCCGAACCATGTCTCGCCCACCGGATGGGCATGCGGTATGACCCAACCGGCGAAGCGCCAGGCCTACAGCACCTGATCGACGATCTTGTCAAAAAGGCCGCCTAGTCTCGATGCGTCTCGCTTTTGTTGCCTCACTCTTGGCATTGACCGCGGCGTGTAGCCCCGTGGATCCGATCTCAGATGCAGAACGAGCCGACATTGATTGCCTCGCCTCTCAGACCGTGATCGCGATCACTGAGGCCATTCGTGACGGCACTGAGAATGGCGCCTCGCCTGACGAGCTCGCCGACATCCCGGACGCTCAAATCCAAGCCGCCCGCAAACAGCTGGAAGCTCGGTATTCTGGCCGCATGGATGACGCATTTCTAGAATATGACATCAATCATCGGCTGCAAAAGATTGAAGCGGCGCTACGCGCGCCTGACCAGGACCCCGAGGCCAAGCAAATTATGATGGAAACGCTAGAGCTTGGACGAAATTGCGATTTCGAGGGTCAGAGCTGACATGATCTCGCTCTCCACCTTGCGCGCGGATGCTGAGGCGCTGGTCCGCCAATTGCCGGGCTTATCGCTGCAAGCTGCCGCCGCGGATGTCATCCATCCTGGCGCTGCCGGCCGAAAACGCGCAGGCTCTGGAGAGCAATTCTGGCAATATCGACGGTATGCTCAGACCGATGCGGCTGATCGCATTGATTGGCGGCGCAGCGCCCGGGGCGACGAGTATTTCGTGCGTGAGACCGAACTGGAAACAGCTCGTACGGTCCTGTCTTGGATCGACCCGCATCAAGGCTTTGATTGGTCGAGCGAACCTGGACGGGAAACCAAAGCCGATCGCGCCCGCACCATCCTATTGGCGCTCAGCATTGCGCTTGCCAAAGAGGGCGAGCGGATCGGCTTGATCTCTGGTGCGCGAGCCCCAAGCCTCGGCAAAGCCGCGCCTGATAAGCTCGCCGAAGATATGCTCGGCCCGGTTCAAAATGCACTTGAGCCGCCACGCGCAGACGCCGTCGCCCTGATCGCCAGCGATTTCTATGATGGCATCGAGGTTTGGCGCAAACGCCTCGCCCCGCTGGCGCAAAGATGTCGCCATGGCGTTCTGTTTGCGGTCTCGGATCCGATTGAACATAGCTTTCCGTTCAAGGGCCGAACGAAGTTCTCACGTCCAGGCGCGACGCTCGATCGCCTGTTTGGTCGTGCCGAAACCGTTCGCGACGAATATCTCGAAAAACTAAACGCCCACGAATCCGCTTTGTCCGAGCTCGCCATCGGCATGGGCTGGGCTTTAGTCAAACATCGCACAGACGAAACCGCGCTAAAAGGCGCAGCTGCGATGCAATTCGCTCTGGAGCAGTTTGGGGGCAAAGCGTGACGCTCGGCCCATTCCTCTTGATGGCGCCGCTCACGCTCTTGGGTTTGGTCGCCTTGCCGATCATCTGGTTCATCCTGCGCGCGACGCCGCCATCGCCAAAACAAGCGCAATTGCCCAGCCTGCGCCTGCTTGATGATGTTCAGCCGAATGAAGAAACGCCAGACCGCACGCCTTGGTGGATTTTGCTCTTACGGCTTGGCGCAGCCGCGCTCGCCATTCTCGGGCTGGCGCAACCAATCTATGCGCCAAACGTCTCGCCGCCTGGCACAGAATCTGGACCTGTTCTGGTCGTCGTCGATGATGGCTGGACCAGCGCGCAGCGGTGGAGCGAGATCCGATCAGCCGCGCTTTCCGCCCTGAATGGCGAGGCGCGCGATACCCCCGCTCACATTCTACTGACAGCGCCCCGGGCCCTTGCCGCAGATCCAAGTGAACGGCTCGACCGAGCAGGATTTGAAGCGCGGATCCGGTCGCTGCAACCGCAACCATGGGGCATTGATCGCGATGATGCTCTGTCTCGCTTGCAAGCCAGTCAGGTCCGACCGGGCCGTATCTTATGGCTCAGCGATGGCTTAGACCCGGAAAGTGCCGGCCCATTTGCCCGCGCCCTAAACGAGTTGGCACCGCTCAGCATCTATGCCGCCACGCCGCGCGGACCGATGGCGCTGACCCGTTTGCAAGGCGATGCGCAAGGGGTCGCCATAACCGCTCGCCGGGCGCGCTCTGAAGATGCATCGACGCATTTTGTCTCGGCGCTGACTTTGGATGGGGCCGCACTCGCGACCGCGGACCTTGACTTTACGGCGGGCGAAAACGCTGCGACCGCGAATTTCTCGCTGCCGCCCGCTGCGTTGGCGCGTGTGGCGCGCTTTCAGGTCACCGGCGCAGCATCTGCGGGCACCGTTTGGCTCTGGGACAGTGCAGACCGGACCCGCCGGGTTGGCTTGGTCAGCGGTGACAGCACGGCCCAACCGCTTTTGTCGGATATCCATTATGTTCGCAAAGCCCTCGAACCGTTTGCGACGATCTCTGAAGGCGAGTTGACCGACCTGATCGAAGAAAACCCAGACGCAATCATCCTCACCGATATTGGTCAAATCGATAGCGACTCGCGCGCCGCCGTGACGACTTGGATCGAAGAAGGCGGCGCACTGATCCGATTTGCCGGGCCGCGAATGGCGGGTCCGCAAGCCGTGTCTGGATCAGACGATTTGGTGCCTGCGCCCCTGCGCCGATCCTCCCGCGCAATTGGCGGCACGCTGACCTGGGAAGAGCCGCAACCGCTCGGAACGTTTCCGGAGACATCTCCTTTTGCCGGGCTGACCCCGCCCGAAGATATCCGTGTGCGCCAGCAAGTGCTCGCACGACCTGGCCCGGAACTCTCGCGCCGCACTTGGGCGCGCTTAGCTGATGGCAGCCCGCTGGTGACAGCAGATCGCCGCGGCGAAGGGACATTGATCCTGTTTCATGTGACCGCCGGACCAGATTGGTCAGACCTGCCTTATGCAGGCGTGTTTGTGGACATGCTCCGCCGCTCGATTGCGGCCGGTCGCGGCGAAGCGATCAGCGATGAAGAAGGCCTCTATTCACCAGCTCTGACCCTGAATGGCGCCGGTCGCCTGACCCAGCCAAGTGCAGGCGCCACACCCTTGCGCGCTGCAGATTTCGGCGCCGTGGTGCCGTCCGAAGAACACCCTCCAGGGCTCTATCAGGGCCCCGCTGGTACCCGCGCCCTCAACATCGCCGCAGAATATTCGCCAATGGCCGTGAACAATTGGCCTGCGGCCGCGACGCTACTCGGCGATACAGAAGCCAGAACACTGCGGCTCGGCGGCGTGTTGCTCGCTATGGCCATGCTCTTGCTTTGTCTTGATTTGATCGTGGCCTTGGTGTTGGCGGGCCGTCTTCCTGCGCTCCGCAAAACAGCTGCGGGACTGGTCTTGGTCATCGCATCTGGAACCATGTTCGCGCCCGGCGAGGCGTTCGCCCAAGCAGAGCGCAATGTCGATAAGGAAATCGCCGCCGCGCTCGAAATGCGGCTGGCCTATATCGAAACCGGCGATGAGCGCACCGACCGTGCAACCAAAGCCGGTCTTGAAGGCTTGAGCCTCGTCCTGTTCCGCCGCTCGAGCGTTGAGCCTGCTGCCCCGCACGCGGTTAATCCCGAGACCGATGCGCTGGACGTCTATCCCGTGCTGTTCTTGTCGCTGCCTGAAAATCCAAGCCCAATGAGCAGCACTGCGGTTGCCCGCCTCAATGCCTATATGCGCAATGGTGGTGCTCTATTCATCGACACACGGCGCGGCGGCAATATTGGCGGCCGCAACAGTTTTGAAGGCCTCGACCAAGTCCTGCCGGGCCTCGACACGCCCGCCCTCGCTCCTGTGCCGGTCGATCATGTTCTGACCCGGTCATATTACCTGATCCAAGGCTTTCCGGGCCGGTATGAGAACCGCAATCTTTGGATCGAAGCGACGGGCGCGGCGGACAAAACAGAACGCCGAGGCGATGGCGTCAGTCGATTGTTTGTCGGCGACGCAGATTATCTCGCCGCCTGGGCCATAGATGAACGTGGTCGGCCGATTTATTCCGTCGATGGCGGCGACATTCAGCGCGAGATGTCGGTTCGGTTCGGCGTCAACCTGATCATCTACATCCTGACCGGGAACTACAAGGAGGATCAGGTTCACATCCCGGCCCTGCTCGAACGGCTCGGCGAAGATGAAGGCGTCGGTGATTTTGATCTCGAAGACGAGGTCATCCCATGATTGAAGCGTCCCGCCTGACATTTGATCCCTTGATTGGGTGGCCGCTCTTTTGGGGCTTGATGGCACTTTGCGGGCTCACGCTAGCCGTCTATTTGATCGCATTTCGGAAAGCCTGGCTGACACGAACACTTGCGGCCGCGCTTGGGCTCTTGGCGCTGTCTAATCCGGCGATTGTGGAAGAGGAGCGCGAGCCGCTACCGTCGGTTGCGGCGATCGTCATTGACCGATCCGACAGTATGGAATTCGGCGCGCGGGAAACCATTGCCAGCGCCGCCTATGCGAGCTTGCAAGATGAACTGGATTCTAATCCCGCGATCGATTTGCGGGTGGTTGAAGTCGAAACCCAAGGCGACGGCACGCGCTTGATAGGGGCGCTTGAAGGCTTGATGGCCGATGTACCGCGCGACCGTATCGCTGGGTCGCTTCTGATCACAGATGGCCAAGTGCATGATCTACCCAGCGATCTCAGCCGGATCAGCGAACTCGGGCCGGTTCATGCGCTCATTACCGGCGATCCCGATGCCAGCGATCGCCGCATCACCCTGGTTGAAACACCGAATTTCGACATTGTCGGCGACGCGGCTGAATTCGTCGTCCGGGTCGATGATCCCGAGGGCGGCACGGTGCCGCTCATGTATGCAATGAATGGCGGACGGTCTCAGGCGCAATATGTCGAAGCGGGCGAAGACACGAGCATTTTCATCGAAGTCGAGCGGCGCGGGGACAATATCGTCGTGTTCGAGACCCCTGAAGGCCCGCAAGAGCTGACTCTCGCCAATAATCGTACCGCCGCGACCATTTCTGGCGTGCGCGATGGCCTTCGTGTGCTTTTGGTTACAGGCCGCCCGAACGCGTCGGGGCGGGTATGGCGGGACCTGCTCAAGTCTGACCCATCGGTGGATCTTGTTCACTTCACCATTCTGCGCCCGCCTTATAAACGCGATGTCACCCCGCTTGAGGAAATGGCGCTGATTGCCTTCCCAACCGAGGAATTGTTCGAACAGAAGCTCGACGGTTTCGACTTGATCATCTTCGATCAGTATGAACGACGCGGTGTGATCACGATGGGCTATCTCGCTGATGTAGCGCGCTATGTGGATGAAGGCGGCGCTTTGCTGGTGGTTGCAGGTGAGAGTTTCGCGGGCGGCGCCAGCCTGGCGCGGACGCCTTTGGCAGGGATTCTGCCGGCTCTGCCGACGGGCGAGATCATCAATACAGACGTGCTGCCAACGCTCTCGCCTGAAGGCATGCGCCATACGATCACCGAAGACTTTACCGGTCGGCGCTGGGGCAAATGGCTGCGCTATATTCAAGCGCGCTCGGATACAGGTGATGTCCTGATGCGCACCGAAGACGGCGCCCCGCTCTTTGCTGTGGATCGGGTTGGAGATGGCCGTGTCGCGCAGCTTTTGTCTGATCAAATCTGGCTCTGGGCGCGCGGCTATGATGGCGGCGGTCCCTTCTCTGATTTGATCCGTCGCTCCGTCCACTGGTTGATGAAAGAGCCAGAGCTCGACGAACGACAGCTACAATTGCTCGCGCAAGGCGACACCGTCCGCGCCAATTTGCGCACGCTAGCTGATCGCGCGGCACCGCTGATCATTGAGACGCCAGATGGCAGTTTCTTAGAGCCAGACTGGCGCAATGACGGACCTGGCGCCTGTAGCGCCGAAGTGCCGGTTGATCAGCTCGGCCTCTATCGCGCGCAATCTGGCGGCTTGGAAGCGGTGGCGCTCAATGGCCCTGCCAATCCGAAAGAATTCGCGGCATTGGAGGCGACTGGAGATGTCTTTCGCCCGCTGACGACACTTTCCGGCGGCGGCGTCTTCAACCTAGAACGCCCCGACCAACGTCCAAATGTGCGCCTGGTCGGCCGCCGCGCTGACGCAAGCGGAAACAATTGGCTGGGGCTCAGAGAACGCGGCGCTTATGCGGTGAGAAGCTCAACCAGCTTGCCGCTCTTGCCTGGTCTCTTAGCCATCGGCCTCATCCTCCTCGCCCTCCTCGCCGCCTGGCGCCGCGAGGGGCGCTAAAGAAGAGCGCTCTATCTAACGGATACGATAATTACCCCAATCAGGGCGCATCCCGTCAGAACCAGTCCAGGTACTAAGCAAATCTGCATGACCACCTCTCGGCCGGTGATTTGCCCCGTAAATGTATCAAATGGCTTGTTGAGGAATGAATCGAAGCCCTGTCGTGTCTTCGTGCGGTCAGGTGTGACCCGCACCAAAGCTGCGACCGTGCCGAAATACATCGCAAAATAGACCGCGCAGATGGCAATCATGAAAACCGTATCGGCTTGTGCCGCGAACACCATGTAGAAGACGCCGAGAATACCAAAGAAAAGGCCACCGAGGATTTGATAGACCCGGGGGTGTACCGATGTGTTGACGCCATTGGCATCCGGCTCCGGATGATCGGGAAACGGCATTCCGGTTTGAGTTTCCGGTTTGGACACAAGCGTTACCTGTGCGGCATCTGGGGCTTCATAAAGGGCATCCAGAACGGGCGTTTCGACATGTGACAGCATGGTTTTCTCATTTGATGCATATAATGTACATGTATAAGTATTGCGTCTTTCCTAAAAAGCAATATATGAAATGCATGTTTGGAGATTGCCGATGAGATTAACAGCTCACACAGACTATGCCTTGCGGATGATCATGCATTTAGCGGTTTGCAAGGATGACCTGGTCACGATCGCAGACGTCTCGGAAAAGTATGATCTTTCGAAAAACCATCTCATGAAAGTCGCCAATCAATTGAGCCGATTGGGGTATGTGACCGCCGTCCGCGGCCGCAATGGCGGGCTCCGTCTCGCCCGCCCTGCCGATAGGATTTCCGTCGGCGCAATGGTCCGCGACCTAGAAGGACACACGGTCTTGGTTGAATGTTTCGCCGCTGAGACCAATCAGTGTTTGATCACGCCAGCCTGCAAGCTGAAGTCGATCCTGCATCAATCTGTAGAGGCTTTCTACAGTGTCTTGGATGAGTATTCTGTAGCGGACCTCGTTCAGAAAAACCTGTTGCTACATGAACTGATAAAAGGTGCCGCATGACTGCGACGAGAATCAGAAGCGCGCACGAGCGACGTCAGGAAATCCAAGCGAGGGCGGCGGCGCTGGGCATAGATGAAGCATTCATCGATCATATGGTTGAAGTCTTTTATCAGCGCGTTCGAGCACACACTTTGCTCGGACCGATCTTCGAAGAGCAGATCGCTGGTAATTGGGACCCTCATTTGGCGACTATGAAAGCATTTTGGGCATCGGTCGCCATGAATACGGGGCAGTATTCCGGAAAGCCAGTGCCGGCACATCGCAAAATATCAGGGGTTGAACCTGGGCACTTTGATATTTGGCTTGGCTTGTTTGAAGCCACCCTGAATGAGCTGACGTCCAATCGTGCTTGTGTCGATTATTTCATGGAGCGCGCCGAACGAATTGCCCGTAGCCTAAAGCTTGCCATTTTTGGGATCCCGGCACTCGGCGCGCCAGCGTGAACGTGTTGGAGCAATGATAATGAATGAGCGTGGCTAAGTGATGGGTGTTGGATGCGAACCTCTAACGCGAAGCGACGCACAAGGGGCGTAATGCGTCATCCTCGACCGCGAAGCGGTCTGAGGATCCATCTTCGGCTAGTGCGTCGTGGCGAGCGTGTCAGTGATGGACCCTCAGACAGCCTTCGGCTGTCGAGGGGGACGCGTGGGGTCGGGATATCCCATTTCAGCCTCATCCTGAGCGAAGTCGAAGGACGAGGCGGGCTCACTGCAAAGTTCCGAGAAGCACGGCCCTATCTCCTTCGACGTCGCTCAGGATGAGGGCCTGATGGGGCTAAGTTTTCCCCCTTATAGCGCGCTGAGCGGACCGAGCAGTGCGTCCGTATCCCCTGCCAGTCCGAGCACCATGACGCGGCTCATGTCTTGCGGGCCGGGGAAGGTGAAACGGTCTGGGGCGACCACTTCAAACCCTAGTTCGCCAAAATAGGTGGGCGAGCCGATAATGATCGCGCTGCCCCAGCCGGCTTTTGTGGCCGCTTCGAGCGCTTCGCCGGTGATGGTCAGGCCGAGCCTTTGGCCTTGGAAATCTGGCGATACGGCGACGGGTCCAATGAATAGGGATGGCGTGCGGGCCGCACCAACAAAGATCGGCCAGACGCGGCAGACCCCGATCACTTTACCGTTTGACACCGCCACCCGGGTCACCTCCGGCAGGGAGGCATTGCATTCTCGCAAACGCTCAGCGGTTTTCGCAAAATGCCCCGGTCCAAAGGTGCGATCATACAGCGCTTCAATCTGAGCGGCATGCAGGCTTGGAGTCTCGGGAATGATTTCAATCATGGCGCGCGGTGTTTAACCGGGCCGGGCTGAAAGGCAACGCCTAAGTTTAATAATTCCAGCGATTTAGCTGATCCTTGATCGCCTCAATGAAAGCCAAAGGCTGGTCCAGCATGACATGGTGCTGAGCATCCGGGATCGAGACCATGTCCATGCCCTCGCGCAGCGAGCGCATATAATCCCAAATCCGATCGGTCACCAAAACCGAGTCTGCGCCGCGCATCATTGCTACGCGGCAGGAAATCCCATCGAGCATATTCGTCGACATTTTGCTGAACTCGAAATTGAAGAAGATTTGCGGATCGAACTTCCAAATCCAGCCGGTTTGTCCGGCCTCATTGGTGGTTTGTTTAAGGCTATGTCGAGCGATATAGTCAGCGATATAGTGGTTTTCGCAAGGTTGCGGCGGCGCGAGCCTGAACCGCGCCAAAGCCGCTTCAAGGTTGGCATAGGCGCGATTGCCGCGCGCGCGGCGGGGCGGACCCTCCCATTCGTCTTCGGGAGGTCGCAAGCCGCTATCCACAATCACCACCCCAGCGAACTTGTCAGAGTGTTTCTGGGCTGTGTGCAGGGTGATGAAACCGCCAAAGGAATGCGCCACGATGACTGGCTTTTGGCCACCTTCAAAAAGGCCGGTATGCTCACACACTGCCATTTGTTCGTCGGCGAAGCGTTCGAAACTGTATTTGTCGCGCCAATCGCTATCGCCCATGCCGGAAAAGCTCGGCGCGATGACGCGATATTGGCTGGCGAGCGCTGGCGCGATAAAGTCGAACCAATGCGCATGCGCGCCATTGCCATGCGACAGCATTAGGCCAGGCAGGCTCGGATCGCCCCAAGCCTGATAGCGCACTTTGACGCCGCCGGTCTCGACAAACCCCTCTTCATAGGGCGTTTCAACCGCTTCATTGAACCATGCTGGGGCTTCGGGTTTTGCCCCGCGATAGCGCGCTAAGAGGTTTGCCTCTTCCGGGCTCATTTCTTTGAAATCATCCGCCATATTAGGTTCGTTTCTCGATTATTTTGAAAATGCCAGAGCCGGTCATCAGCGTTTTGTCACCGCTCCAGATGCGGCCCTCGACCGTGTAGATATTGTCGACCACAGACAGCACTTCTCCACGGCCCTCAATCCAAGAGCCATGCTTGGCGCCAGACAGAAAATCGCAGACCAGGCGGATCGTAACCCACCAAGTGTCTTCGTCTTTCTCAACGGCAGATCCCCATGCCATGTCGGCAAAAGTCATCAACATGCCGCCATGCGCATTCATCATGCCATTGGTGTGATGCTCGCCGACCCGAAAGGCGCGCGTAAACCCGGTCTCATCCCGTTTCTCGAAAAGCGGCCCAACTTGGCGCCCAAACCCTCGATGCCATGGCAGAGGAACGTAACCGGGAGGAATATCGTATATTTGTTCTTTGGTGAGATCGTCGCTCATGGCGGTCACATGACGCTTCAATCGGGTTCAGACAACCCCTCACGTTGGGGGATTGGTGGTGATCCAGGTCAAGAATAAGACCGTCGCATTCGCTGTCATATGGGCGATGATTGGTACGATCACGGTGCCGCTAAGCAAACGAAGCACAGCAAAGCCAACGCCGCTGAGAAACACCACAAACATGGCCGCCGGCGAGTATTGCAGATGACTAAAGGCAAAGGCGAAACTCGACAGCACAATCGCAGCGGCCGGGCTCAAACCGCGGGCGATAATCGCTCCAAATGCCACCCCGCGAAACGCCACTTCTTCGACAACTGGCGCCATGATCACGGCGACAAAAATATAAGCCAGAGACCAATTTTGCGGGGCGAAAATTGCTTCATTCACGTCGCTGCGATATTGCCACCCCGCCTCGCTCATGAAGCTGCCCACCAGCAAGCTCGGAATGATCAGGATTAGCGGTCCCAAGATCGCGCCGACCAAGAACCAAGACGGTTCGGCACGCATGTCTCCGGCAAATGGGCCAGCACCGATCGCACTCGACCAGAAACTCATTGCCGCGAACCAAAGCGCCATCGCCACACAGGAAACCAGCCACAAAGCGTGATAGGCGCCGATTTCTTCCAGCGATCCGGGCGTAAAATTGGGCACGAGTTGAAGCGCCAGCATGGCAGCGCCGGTGAGGAATAGAACCGGCGCCAAGATCGCCCAGAAAAAGGCCATCATGGGTTCACGCCCAAGCGCGAGTGGCGTTCTATGAGACCCTAGCATGGATTCGGCTTAAGGCCGTGCGCCCGGACAGACAAGCTCAGACTGTGCCGCTATTGGACCCGCGCGATTAACTCGCGTCCGCAGGACGCATCGCGACCAATTCGTCCGTCATACTGTTGATCTTATTGATCAAGGCGTCAGACGAGCCATTGTTTTGATCCAAAATCGACAGGAATTGCGCTTGCTGTTCAATCGCCAGCCAAATCAGATTGCCTTCGGCATTCAGAGCGACATCAACGACTTGATATTTACCTCCGCGATTGAGGACCCGCCAGCGCACTTCAAGTTCCTGGCCATCAGCACGGACAATCTCGGTGTCAACAATCGAGTCGCGCGCATTGCGATCCGTCGAGCCGACAACTTTAACGTCTCGGCCGCGATACTCGTTGAAGTAAAACTCGTACACCGCCAGCGCATATTCACGGAAGGTCGTTAAATACGCTTCCATTTCTTCGTCTGAAAAGCGCTTGGCATATTTGCCGATCACAAATTTTGCGACTGCATCGAGATTGGCAAACTCATCCATATAAGTCTGGAACTGCGCCCGACGTTCATCCGCCGTCAGGCCCGGTGAATTGAGTGAGGCCAAAACATCATTGGCATTGGTGCGGACATATTCTTCTGTCTTTGCGTCAGCAAAAGCTGGCAGCGCCGAAACGGCTAGCATAGTCGCTGAAAGGATCCATTTCCGAGAGATCATAATCTATTCCTCCGACTCGAAATCTTCATCATCGCCGAAATCATAAGCATCGAAATCGGGCAAATCTTTGAACGGGTCTTCTTGCTCTCGACCGTCGCGGATCGCGGCGGCTCTTTGTTGTGTATAATTGCGGCGGAGCGCCACATAAGGTTCTGGTTGATCGCGTAAGACGTCCACAGCTTCGATGGCGTTTTCGCGCACCGATACAACCGTGGCCACCTGTCGCCCGATCCGAACTTCAGTATCGCCATCAAATTGGGCATAATTGAGGGGATCGAACGCCATATCGACGCCAAAACCTACTGTGTCGCGTAGGTTCGAAGCGCCAAGCAAAGGCAGCACCAGATACGGTCCGTTCGGAACGCCCCAAGTGCCCAGCGTTTGGCCAAAGTCCTCACGGTGTTGAGGCACGTCTAGAGGGGTCGCAGCATCAAATATTCCGCCAATGCCAACCGTTGTATTCACAAAGAACCGGACCGCGGTATCGAGCGAGGCGCCAGGCTTGCCCTGTAAAACAGTGTTCGCGAAGACGACCGGCTGGTTCAAATTCGTCAAAAAGTTGGAAACGCCATCTCGAACGGGTTCATTTGTGACGGCGCGATAGCCTTTCGCCACCGGCTCCAAAACTGCCCGGTCGACGCCATCATTGAACGCGTAAACACCGCGGTTCCAGCCCTCGAGAGGGTCATATACTGCCGTAGCAGACGCATCCTCGCTTGTGGTTGCGCAAGCTGAAAGCGCCATTACCGATCCTGTCAGTGCGAGAGCTAGTCTCATCGTATCCGGTCCTTCTTATCGGCGGACGATATGAGGGCGCCTATGCCTGAAATCAAATAAACCTAATGTGAATATTCAGACATACAGCAAAAGTGTGGCGTGCGAAACACATCCCGATTGCGTAAATCGCCTCTTGCAAAACATATAAATGATCGTTTATATGATTTATGTCCATTTCGACCGACACGCTTGTAGACGCCTTGAAGGCCGCTGGAGAACCCACGCGTTTGCGTATTCTGGCGCTTTTGCGACGCGGCGATTTGGCGGTCGGCGAATTGGTTCAAATCTTAGAGCAAAGCCAGCCGCGCCTGTCGCATCACTTAAAAACTCTGGCGACGGCGGGCTTGGTTGAGCGGCTGCCTGAAGGGTCTTGGGTGTTCTATCGCGCACGCTCGAAAGCTTGGGCGGGCCGCGTGTTGAACGCGCTGTTTGACGAAATCGACCTGACCTCGGAACCCTATCAAAGTGATGCGCTGGCCTTGCAGACCGTGCGCCGCGATCGCGCCTCGTCTGCCGAGGCTTATTTTTCCGAAATCGCGGAAGACTGGGACAGCTTGCGCGCGCTCTACTATCCTGAAGACGCCATCGAACAAGCGATCTTGGACCAGGTGGCAGGGCAAAGTTTTGAACGCGTCATCGATCTCGGGACTGGCACGGGCCGCATGCTGTCTTTGCTGGCGAGCCAAGCCCAGGAAGCCGAAGGCCTCGATCTCTCCCATCACATGTTGACAGTGGCGCGCGCCAATCTCAACCGCGCCGAAATCCGCAATGCGCGCGTTCGGCAGGGCGATGTCACCGCGACCCCGTTTGAAACCGCCAGCGCGGACTTGGTCTTGGTGCACCAAGTGCTCCACTATTTAGAATCACCAGACGCCTTGCTCAGCGAAGCGGCCCGGATTCTTCGTCCCGGCGGACGCCTTCTAGTGATCGATTTTGCCCCGCATGATCTTGAATTCTTGCGTGAAACCCAAGGTCATCGCCGCCTTGGCATTCGTGAAGAAGATATGTCTGGATGGGCCGATGCTGCCGGACTGGCTCTAGAAACCCCGCTCCGTTTCGACCCCCCTGCCTCCCTTGATCAAGGCCTGAGCGTTCTCATCTGGAACGCCGCTCGGCCTGCCAATCAACAAGAAGTTGCCGCTTGAATACGCTCGCTGTCGCCGCCCAACAAACCACCCCTGCTCCGGATGTCTCGTTCGAGTTCTTCCCGCCGAAGACCGACAAAATGGAGGCCAAGCTCTGGGAATCTGTGGCGCGCCTCTCTCCAATGGCGCCGAAATTTGTGTCGGTCACCTATGGCGCGGGCGGCTCGACCCGCGACCGCACCCAAAAGACGGTTGCTAAGATCGCCCAGGACACGCCGCTTGCCCCGGCCGCGCACCTGACGTGTGTCGGCGCAACCAAACAAGACGTTCTGAAAGTCGCGGAAGACTTTTGGGCCGCCGGTGTTCGTCATCTGGTTGCGCTTCGCGGTGATCCGCCAAGCGGCATGGGCGAACAGTTTGAGCAGTATCCTGGTGGCTATCGCGACAGTGTTGATCTGATCCAAGGCATTCGCGAGCACGATATCGCGCCGGACGCCCGGTTCGAGATCAGCGTGTCATGCTATCCTGAGCAACACCCGGACAGTCGCGGCTGGGACGAAGACATTGCTTTTTTAAAGGCTAAACAAGATGCGGGCGCCGACCGCGCCATCACGCAATTCTTCTTTGAACCGGATGTCTATTTGTCGTTCCTAGAGCGCGCACGCGCGGGCGGCGTCACCATGCCGATTGTGCCGGGCATTATGCTACAGCCGAATTTCAACGGCCTCGCCCGCATGGCGAAAGTGGTTGAAGCTTCCGTTCCGGATTGGCTGCACAAGCTTTATGAAGGCACCGAAGACGACCCGGAAACACGAGAGCTGATCACGGCAAACGTTGCGGTTGAGCTCTGCCACAAACTCTCCGAGCAAGGCGTGAACGACTTTCATTTCTATACGCTCAACCGAGCGAACTTGGCGCTGTCGACCTGCCGCCTGCTTGGCCTGAAACCGAAAGCCCAATCCCTATGACCGACCGTAAAACCCGTATCGATCAACTCTACGCCGCTGCCAATGAGCGTATTCTACTTCTGGATGGGTCCTGGGGCGTGATGTTCCAGCGCATGGGACTGGAAGAAGCTGACTATCGCGGCGACCGTTTCGACGCCAGCACGTATCCCGGCCAAATGAAGGGCAATAATGATATTCTCTGCCTCACGCGGCCAGAGCGCGTGACCGAGCTGCATAATGCTTATTATGCAGCGGGCGCAGATATTTCCGAGACCAACACGTTCTCAGCAACGACGATTGCGCAGGATGATTATGCGCTCGACGTACAATCTGTGATCGACATCAATTTCGAAGGCGCCAAACTGGCCCGTGCTGCGGCTGATGCGTGGACAGAGAAAGAGCCGCACAAACCGCGCTTCGCAGCAGGCTCGATTGGTCCACTGAATAAGATGCTGTCGATGAGCTCAGACGTGAATGATCCAGGCGCGCGTGAAGTGACCTTTGATCAAGTCTACCAAGCCTATCGCGAACAGATCAAAGCACTCAACGAAGGCGGTGTGCATCTCTATTTGATCGAGACGATTACTGACACGCTGAACTGCAAAGCTGCGATCAAAGCGATTATGGATCTCGAAGCTGAAGGGCTGGAGAAGCTCCCGATTTGGATTTCCGGCACAATTACTGATCGCTCAGGCCGTACCCTATCAGGCCAAACGGTTGAAGCGTTCTGGAATTCTGTCCGCCATGCCAAGCCGTTTGCAATTGGTTTTAATTGCGCGCTTGGGGCGGATCTGATGCGCCCGCACATCGCTGCTGTTTCGCGCGTCGCGGACACTTTGGTTGCGGCTTATCCGAATGCTGGCTTGCCCAATGAAATGGGCGAGTATGATGAAGAGCCGCATGAGACAGCGGGCGAAGTTGGCGCCTGGGCACAAGACGGCATCGTCAATATTCTTGGCGGCTGCTGCGGCACAACACCCGAGCACATCACGGCAATTTATGAAGCGATCCAAGGTGTGAAGCCGCGCAATCCAGCGGAGGCAGAAAATACAATGCGCCTGGCTGGCCTCGAACCTTTCGAGCTGGCATCTTAGAGCCCCCAAAGCGCAAGGAGACATGGACTATGAAAGTTTACGACAAGCTTGATGATCGGATCATCAAATTCATCGAGAAGCAAAAGATGTTCTTTGTCGCCTCGGCGCCGCTGTCGGCGGACGGGCATATTAATCTATCTCCAAAGGGTTATGACGCGTTCAAAGTGATTGATGACACGACCGTCGCCTGGCTCGATCTCGGCGGGTCTGGGATCGAAACACAAGCGCATGTCCAAGAGAACGGCCGCATCACCATTATGTTCTGTGCCTTTGAAGGCCCAGCCAATATTTTGCGCCTGTTTGGAACGGGCGAAGTCGTCAATCCGCACCATCCCGAATGGGACGAGATGCTCGGCATGTTCCCAGGGTTTGAGCGCGCGCGCGGGGTGTTCAAAGTTAAACTCAGCCGCATTCAAGATAGCTGCGGCTGGGGCGTGCCCTTCTATGAGTTCAAAGGCGAGCGCGATCAGCTGACCCGCTATGTCGACAATAAATCGACCGAAGAATGGGTGGAAAGCCGCTACGCGAAAAATGCGGAAAGCATTGATGGCCTGAAAGGCCTGGTTCGGGAGGAGAACTTATGACTTATATTGATGGATTTGTCGCCGCGGTGCCGGCGGCCAACAAAGAAGCCTATTTGGAACATGCCCGCGTTACGGGCCCGGTGTTCAAAAAGTATGGCGCCCTGCGCGTGATGGACAATTGGGGCGACGAGGTCCCAGACGGCGAAGTAACCTCATTTCCGATGGCCGTGAAAGCCGAGCCCGGTGAAGTGATCGTCTTTTCCTGGATCGAGTGGCCCTCCAAAGAGGCTCGCGACAAAGGCATGGAACAATGCATGGCCGACCCGGTCTTTAATGACGACACGATGGAGATGCCGTTCGATGGTGCTCGCATGCTAATCGGCAGCTTCGAAACGATCTGGGAACAGTAGTTCGCCACGACCTCAACTGCGAGAACAAGCACAAAAATGACCTCAGCCTCCCAGAACTTCGTCAATATTGGCGAGCGCACAAATGTGACCGGCTCAGCGCGGTTTCGTAAGCTGATCGTCAATGGCGATTACGCGACCGCCGTCGAAGTTGCGCGCCAGCAAGTTGAGAATGGCGCTCAGATCATCGATGTGAACATGGATGAGGGCATGTTGGACGGCGCTGAGGCGATGACCACATTCCTCAACCTGATCGCAGCCGAGCCGGACATTGCCCGCGTACCGGTGATGATTGATAGCTCCAAATGGGAGGTTATCGAGGCTGGCCTGAAATGCGTACAGGGCAAGGCCGTGGTCAACTCAATCTCGATGAAAGAGGGCGAGGACCAGTTCCGCGAACAGGCGCGCAAATGCCTCTCTTATGGCGCTGCCGTCGTGGTCATGGCGTTTGACGAGGTCGGCCAAGCCGACACCGCCCCGCGCAAGATTGAGATCTGCCAACGCGCCTTCAAAATCCTCACGGAAGAAGTTGGCTTCCCAGCCGAAGACATCATTTTCGACCCGAATATTTTCGCCGTCGCCACCGGGATTGAAGAGCACAATAATTACGCCGTCGATTTCATCGAAGCGACCAAAGTGATCCGCGAGACTTGCCCCGGCTGTCATATCTCGGGCGGGCTTTCCAATGTCAGCTTCTCGTTCCGCGGCAACGAGCCGGTCCGCCGGGCGATGCACTCGGTTTTCCTTTACCATGCGATCCCAGCGGGCATGGATATGGGCATCGTTAATGCCGGGCAGCTCGACATCTATGATGAGATTGAGCCGAAGCTGCGCGAGCTGGTCGAAGACGTCATCCTCAACCGCAATGATGAGGGCACCGAAGCCCTTGTCGATTATGCCGAACAGTTCCGCGGCCAGAAAGGCAAGACGGCGGAAAAAGACCTATCCTGGCGCGAGCTGCCCGTGAACAAGCGGCTCGAGCATGCGCTGGTCAATGGCATCACCGAATATATTGACGCCGACACTGAAGAAGCTCGCGCCGCTGCCGCCCGTCCGCTTCACGTCATTGAAGGTCCGTTGATGGACGGCATGAACGTGGTCGGCGACTTGTTCGGCTCGGGCAAAATGTTCTTGCCACAAGTGGTGAAATCGGCGCGCGTTATGAAAGCCGCCGTCGCCTATCTCGACCCCTTCATGCAGGCCGAGAAAGAAGAGCTCGGCACGGTCGATGTCTCAAACGGCAAAGTCTTGATGGCAACCGTCAAAGGCGATGTGCACGATATTGGCAAGAATATCGTGGGCGTCGTGCTTGCCTGTAATGGCTATGAGATTGTCGATATGGGCGTCATGGTGCCGTGCGAGGACATTCTCGCAAAAGCCGAAGAAGAGAAAGTCGATATCATTGGCCTCTCCGGCCTGATCACACCGAGCCTGGACGAGATGGTCTATGTCGCCCGCGAGATGCAGCGCACCGGCATGAAACAGCCCCTGCTGATAGGCGGCGCGACGACCTCGCCGGCGCACACAGCGGTCAAGATTGATCCGGCCCGCGACAATGGCCCGACCATTCACGTGACCGATGCTAGCCGCGCGGTGGGTGTGGTCTCGGCTTTGCTGTCTGACGAAGACCGACCTCTATTCGTTGAGACGGCGCAGGCTAAATATCAGCGCATGCGCGACAGCCGGGCGGGCGGTCCACCAAAACCGCGTCACCCGATCAAGGTCGCCCGGTCTCATGCCCACAAGCTGGAGGCGCCAGCCCCGCAAGCGCCGAGCTTTAAGGGCACGAAGATATTTGAAGAGTTCGACCTCTCTGAACTCGCGCGTTACATCGACTGGACGCCTTATTTTTCGAGCTGGAACCTGGCCGGGCGTTTCCCGCAAATTCTCGAAGACGAGATTGTCGGCGAGGCCGCCCGCGACTTGTGGCGCGACACTGAAAATATGATGCAGCAAATCCTCGGCCAGGATTGGTTCAAGCCTAAAGCTGTGATCGGCTTCTGGGGCGCAGAGCGAGCGGGCGATGACATCAAGCTCGAGACCGGCGACACGTTCCACACGCTGCGCCAGCAAATGGTCAAAGACAATACGCGCGCCAATTTCGCGCTGTCGGACTTTGTTGCCGAAGCCGGCGATCATATTGGCGGCTTTGCCGTCACCTCTGGCCCGGAGGCCGAACAGATCGCGAAAAAGTTCGAAGCCGAAGGCGATGATTATTCTGCCATCATGGTCAAAGCGCTCGCCGACCGGTTCGCCGAAGCCATGGCCGAGTATATGCACGAGCAAGTGCGCAAACATCATTGGGGCTATGCCAGCGATGAAGCGCTCTCAAATGCTGAGCTGATCAAGGAAAGCTATTCCGGCATCCGACCCGCGCCAGGCTATCCTTGCCAGCCGGATCATACCGAGAAAGAGACTTTGTTCCGCCTGTTGGAAGCCGATCGGATCGGCATGGAGCTGACGTCTAGTTTCGCCATGACGCCCGCCGCATCAGTTTCTGGGCTTTATATTGGTCATCCTGAGAGCGTCTATTTCGCCGTTGGCCGGATCGAGCGCGATCAGGTTGAAGACTATGCAAACCGCAAAGGCATGGAGCTGCGCGTCGCGGAACGCTGGCTGGGACCGATCTTGAATTATGATCCGGGCGAGATGGAAGAGGTCGCGGCGTGACGCAAACCATAGCCAGCGTCACACTCATTGTTCCTGACTATGACGCTGGCATTGACTTTTATGTCGGAAAACTTGGTTTCGAACTGATCGAAGATACGGCGCTCAGCACCACTAAACGCTGGGTTCGCGTGGCGCCGAAAGGTGCTGAAACAGCGCTGCTACTCGCGAAAGCTGACGATCCAGCCCAAGACGCCGCTATCGGCCACCAAACCGGTGGCCGCGTGGGCTTCTTTCTGCATACGGACGATTTCGCCCGGGATCACGCTGCGATGCTCGCAACCGGCGTGACCTTTCGCGAAACCCCGCGCCGCGAACCCTATGGCACGGTCGCGGTGTTCGAAGACCCGTTTGGCAATCTCTGGGATTTGATTGAACCCAAATAAAAAGGCGGTCTCCGCGGAGACCGCCTTTTCTATTTCAGGTCGCTTAAAGTCTAGAAGCGATCCAAGTTCATCACCTTGTCCCAGGCCTTGATGAAGTCCCGTGTGAAGCGCTCTTTGGAGTCGCTCTGGGCATAGACTTCAGCAATGCTGCGCAGGATAGAGTTTGAACCGAAGGCCAGGTCTGCGCGGGTGCCGCGATAGACAACCGCCCCGGTTGAGCGGTCTTTGCCTTCAAACACTTCTTCCATTGGGTCAGCTGCACTCCAAGCATATTTCATGTCGAGCAGATTGACGAAGAAGTCATTCGAAAGGGAGCCGACATTGTCTGTGAAGACGCCATCAGACGAGTCATTGGCGTTCGCGCCAAGAACCCGCAGGCCGCCGACCAGAACCGTCATTTCTGGCGCCGATAGCGAGAGGAGCGCGGCTTTGTCGACCAGAAGCGTTTCGGTCGAACGTGGGTCAAGCGTGTCACGATAGTTGCGGAAGCCGTCAACTTTCGGCTCAAGCACGTCGTACGACTCGACATCGGTCATCTCCTGGGTCGCATCCATACGGCCCGGGGTGAATGGAACGCTGGCGCCAGAGGCTTTCTCAATCGCCGCGCAACCGCCAAGGACGATTAGGTCTGCGACTGAGACTTGCGTGCCGCTGGCATTGAAGTCGGCTTGGATCTCTTCGAGCTTCGCGATCACATCAGCAACGCCAGAGGCTTTGTTGATGTCCCAGTCTTTGGCTGGAGCGAGACGGATCCGTGCGCCGTTGGCGCCGCCACGCTTATCAGAGTCGCGGAAGGTCGACGCAGACGCCCAAGCCGTGCTGACCAGCTGTGAAACAGTTAGGCCCGAGCCGAGAATTTTCGCTTTCAGATCAGCAATTTCAGCATCATTGATCACAGGACCTGTGTGGGCTGGGATCGGATCCTGCCAAAGCAGATCTTCTTGCGGCACTTCTGGTCCGACATAGCGGGTTTTTGGACCCATATCGCGGTGGGTCAGCTTGAACCATGCGCGAGCATAGGCGTCAGCGAACTCATCTGGATTGTCCAAGAAGTGCTGAGAGATTTTGCCATATTCAGGGTCGATTTTCATCGCCATGTCAGCAGTCGTCATCATTAGCGGCTGGGTCTTAGATGCATCGTGGGCCATTGGCGCTTCTGGCGCGCCTTGGCCAGCGACCGGCGCCCACTGCACGTGACCGGCCGGGCTTTTGACCTTTTCCCACTCATATTTGAGTAGGTTTTCGAAATAGGTCATATCCCAAGTGTCTGGCGTTGGTGTCCAAGGGCCTTCAAAGCCAGCTGTGGTCGTGTCGTCGCCTTTGCCTGAAGCATAGCCGTTCATCCAACCGAAGCCTTGGTTCTCAATTGGTGCGCCTTCTGGCTCAACCCCAACGTCGCTTTCTGGACCGGCGCCGTGGCCTTTCCCGAATGTGTGACCACCAGCGACCAGCGCGACAGTCTCATAGTCATTCATCGCCATCCGCGCGAAAGTGACGCGAATATCGTGCGCCGCTGCGAGCGGATCTGGAACCGCGTCAGGGCCTTCTGGGTTCACATAGATGAGGCCCATCATCACCGCGCCGAGCGGCGTTTCGAGCTTGTTGGCGTCAGCGTCTGTCGCTTTGTAATCACGCTGGCCAGCATAGCGGCTGTGCTCATTGCCAGAGGCCGCAAGCCAGTCAGCTTCTGGGCCCCAATAAATGTCTTCTTCCGGTTCGAACCAATCGGCGCGACCACCAGAGAAGCCAAACGTCTTCAGACCGCAGGTTTCCATGCCGACATTCGCCGCCAGGATCATCAAGTCGGCCCAAGAGATTTTGTTGCCATACTTTTGCTTGATCGGCCAAAGCAGACGACGCGCTTTGTCGAGATTGCCATTATCCGGCCAGCTGTTCAGAGGCGCGAAACGCTGTGAACCAGAATTGGCGCCGCCGCGACCATCATAGGTGCGGTATGTGCCGGCGCTGTGCCAAGCCATACGGACGAAAAAGCCAGTATAGTTGCCATAGTCAGCTGGCCACCAGTCTTGGCTGTCGGTCACAAGGTCAGCGAGATCTTTTTTCAGCGCGTCATAATCGAGCGACTCAAACGCTTTCGCATAATCGAAATCATCTTCCAGCGGGCTGACTTGCGGCGCATTCTGGTTGAGAATTTTGACGTTCAGCTGCTCTGGCCACCAGCTTTTATTGGCGATGTCGCCGGTTTTAAAACCTTGGCGCATCGGGCATTTCATATCGTCAGCCATGGAATCTCCTATCTCTGTGCTTGATTGTGTTGGGTATGGATACGCAACTATGCCTTCACCCTATCGCGCCCATCCATATTTATCCAATCAATAATAGCGTTACCCCATAAAGGTTTTTCCTATATCGTGTGTCCTTTTAGGCGAACACAACTCGCGCGAGGGGTTAAGCCGATTGCATATAGGACCGTGCTGGTTCTAGGGTCTGGCTCGAGGTTTGCGGCAATATACATCGCAGGCCCTAGAAGTTCGCTTAGGAGGCGAAAACCATGTCGATTTGGAACAAAGTGTTCGCCACATTTGCGATCTCTGCGCTGTTCGCCGTGCCAGCGTTTGCAGATGGCACACCTGGCAAACGCGTCAATCGTGGCCCTGCGCCCGTGGTGGCTCACCAGCCGACCCCTCCTGAACCCGGCTGTTACTTGGTCCAAGATGGAAGAGCCTGGTCCTGCCCAGCCCGCCCAACGCACGCGCCTCAGCCGGCGCCAAAAATTCATAAGCAAAGCGCCCAACAACCTTGCTGCGGCTCGTTCAAACAGACGGTGGTCAAACAGCACCCGCCGGTTGTCACCAAGCGCACTGTGACGCATCGCTCAGCCCCTGTGACCCGTCGAGAGGTCCATCGCCAAGCACATACCGTTCGAACCGTAGAGCGCAGCACCGACATTCAGCTTGATCTCGCCAGCTTCAGTGGCGGCGTCGGCAATGGCGTCGATGGCGGCTTCTATGGTGGCGGCGGTGCAATTGTCATTGGTAGCGGCCGTAGTTTCTCAAGCGTGCTTACGCATTCAGCCTCAAGCTTCACCTTCCGCAGTCGCGGCGGCGGCAAGAAAAAACGCCGAGGCGGAGGATGCGGTAAATGTATGGGCGGCGGAATGGGCGGCATGGGCGGCGGCGACTAAGCCTTACGCCCTTTATGCGCCTTCCAATAGCGTAGATTTGCGAGCAGCGTCTCACGTAAGCCATCCTTGGTGACGTCCGGCACATGTGTCGGGAAAGGCGCGCGCCGCGCCATCACTTTTGATAGATCAACCAAGATCCGGAGCCGCTCGCGTTGTCTTGGGCGGAGCGCCGGTAAAATCTCAGCTTCAACTTGCTGCGGTGACATCCACGACACTTGATTGAGATCGCGACCCATTTCGGCGGCGAATTGCCGGCCGCAATCCATCATTTCCGCAATCGTCAGAGCGTGAGCGCCAGAGGTCAGCCAATAGGTCTCACCCCAGTTCGGCGCCTCAACAATTCGCGCGATGCCTGTCGCGACCCAGTCAGCCGGGATGAAATCGCACTGAGTATCGCGCTCGAGCGGTATGATTGGCAGCCGTCCGTTGAGGACCGTCGCGATAAACAGGTGAAAGCCTTGAAAGGTCGCGATCTCGCCGGTTTGCGAATGACCGGAAATGATCGAGGGACGACTGATCGTCCATTCAAGTCCGCTGTCGCGAACCAAGGCTTCCGCAGCGCGTTTCGACGCGACATATTCCGACCTCACCGGCGCGGCCGGGCCATAGGTTTCAGAACAATAGGCGGTCGAGACAAAATGCAAACGCGCGCCAGCGGCTTCTGCAAAATCGATAATATTGCGAACACCGGAAATATTCGTGGCGGCGAGCTCCGGCACCTCACCGCTCATATCGGTGATCGCCGCACAATGCACTATTGTGTCGACTTGTTTGCAGAGCGCGGCATGATCCGCGTCAGACAGGCCGAGTCCCGGCTTACGTATATCGATCGCAACTTGCGGCGCGGGACTGTTCGGCTGCGCCCGGTGTCGCCCCAAAAGTAGCTGATCTTGCGGCAAACGCGGCGCCAGCTCACGCCCCACCACGCCGCTCGCCCCGGTCAATAGGATCATCTTGCGTATCCTAGATCAGTTCAGTCGCCCGCAGCGCTGCTCATACATCTCAATCGCTGATGGCATCCAGCGGCGGAAATTTTCGGCCCGGGTTTCTGATGCCGGATGCGTGCTCAGCCATTCCGGGGGACGTTGACCGCCGCCAATTTGACCCATCCGCATCCACAATTCCGGCGCCTCGCGCGGGTCATAACAGGCCCGCACCAAAAGCTCTAAACCGATCTTATCCGCCTCGGTCTCATGATCCCGAGAGAAGGCCATTAAGCTGCCTTGCGCGGCCATGCCCATGGCTTGGCGGACCATTTGCGCTTGGCCCGGATCCATGTCGCCAAGGCCGAGCCCGACCGCCAGCGTGCCCATTTGCGCAAGCCGCGAATTGCTCATCCGCTTGGCGCCATGATGGGCCAGCGCATGACCAATCTCGTGCCCCATCACGACCGCAAGCTTGTCGACATCGGCAATATCTTCCAGCGTGACGCGCTTATCGTAATTGCCGGTAATGTCGAGAATGCCGGTATAGACGGCCACATAGCCGCCTGGCAGACAGAACGCATTCGGTTGCTCAGACTGGATGACATTGAAGGTCCAATCAAACTCGCGCGCAACCGGCTGAAACTGGTGTCCGGCTTTGAGATAGTCTTCTTCCATTTCAATCGCTGCGAGGCGCAACCGCTCGCCGATCTCATTCACCGTTTGATAGACTTGACGCCCGGCGCCGTCGCAGCTCGACGACCCGCCACCGCAAATCACATTGCCGCCCTCTTGCCGCAACATCTGCACATAAGACTGCGCGCCAAGCTTTGTCGCCTGATCGATGGAGATCGTGTTGAACTCGCTCTTACCGGAATACGGGTTCACTTGCTGATTTGAGAAATAATACACTGCGAGGCCAATCAGGCCGATAATGATGACTCCAAAACGTCCACCTGGCATGTCGAGGCACTCCACCCGCTAAACTCGATTAACCTTCACTTACCCCTAAGCCCGGGCGCAGGAAAGGCGTTGACCCCAGTTCAATCCTTCGCGGTAGCGTCTTCAAAGCGCCAACCATCGCTAATATCGATGTGGCGAACGTGACAAGATTGAATGAGATCTTCATAGCCGTCCGGTAAGAAGGCTTCTGTCCAGGTCTCACCAAACCGGGTTTTGATCGCTTCGAGACTCTCCCAGATCGATGTAAACATCACGCGCCCCTCATCATCGGCGATCTCTCGCCCGAAAAAATAGCCGCGATTACCAGGCGCGTCCTTCACAACCTCAATTGAACTGGTCGCAAATTTTTCGATGAGCGTGGGCGCCGCGCCCAGCTTAGACTGGACCTCAAACACTCTTAATATCATCCATAAGATCCACTTCGCAGCACTCGAAAAGGATAGTCTATCGCGACACAGCGCCAGAGCGTAGAGAGAATATTGAATGCATTCGAGGAGCGCCGGTCATGAAGGTTGAGATTTGGTTCGAATTTGCCAGCACCTATTCCTATCTGACCGTGTCCCGGGCCGAAGAGGCTTTCAAACAAGCCAATGTCAGCTTTGTCTGGCGACCTTTTTTATTGGGGCCAATTTTCCGCGCCAAGGGCTGGGAGACCTCGCCCTTTGTTCTGGATGAGGTCAAAGGCGCTTATATGTGGCGCGACCTCGCCCGCCGCGCGGAACGCTTCGGCCTACCGTTCAAGCGCCCCCCAGTCTTCCCCATGCACACGGTCCAGGCGACGCGGATCATGACCGCAGCCTTAGACGAGCCATGGTGCGGATCCTTCGCGCGCGAAGTGTTCTCCGCTGAATTTGCCCGGGGCCAAGACATTTCCGACCCAGATGTGTTGGCGGATGCGCTCGACGCATGCGGCGCTGATCCCGAGATTTGGTTTGCGCATGCCGGGACCGATGCGACCAAAACCGCACTGCGCGCCCGTACCGATGAGGCCGCGCGCCTGGGTATCTTTGGCGCCCCGAGTTTTCGGGTCGGCGACGAGCTGTTCTGGGGCGATGACCGCCTCGAAGACGCCATCATCTGGGCGCAGGAAAGGCGTTGACCCCAGTAAATAGGCTCGGCATCACTAATTCTATGACGGACACTGCGACGCCTGCTGAGACCCAGCCAGCCCCGAAAGCGGACAAACCGCTCCCGATCTGGGACGTGCTCAGCGAAATGGCGCTTTATGCCTCCACGGCGCTGATCATTACCGGCCTTATCCTGCCCTCGATTTGGAAACCCAATACGTTCGGTTTTGGCGGGCAGGAATATAATCTGTTCGGCATCGTCCAGACCCTGTTTGAGAGCGGCCTGGCTTTTCTCGGCTTGGTCGTGATTTTCTTTTCTGGCATTTTCCCGCTCGCCAAAACCCTGACCGCGGCGATCATTTTCCGCCAAGGCGCCACGCCGAGCCCGAAGCTTGCGACTTTGCTGAACATTCTCGGCAAATGGTCGATGCTGGACGTCTTCCTGGCCGCGCTGCTGATTGGGATCAGCCAGATCAGCATCTATATCGGCTTCGAGACCCGCGCCGGCCTGTATTATTTCGCGCTTGGGGTGCTGCTCAATAATGCGGCTACGATGCGCCTCACTTTCACCCGTTTCAAATAGCCCTATTTAGAACCCATGACTGATCAAACCGACACCGCCGCCCAACCTCCTCGAGAGCCAAAGCTCGACATTCGCATCATCCCGGTGACGCCGCTGCAGCAGAACACTTCGCTAATCTGGCACCGCGAGACCATGGAAGGCGTCTTCGTCGATCCCGGCGGCGAGACCGACCGTTTGATGGCCGCCGCCGAGCAATTTGGCGTCAAGATTGTCGCGGTTTGGCTCACCCATGGCCATCTCGATCATGCCGGCGCCGCCACCGCCGTCAAAGAGCGCACCGGCTGCCCAATCATTGGCCCACACAAGGATGACCAATGGCTGCTCGACGATATCGAAGCCCAAGGCGCCAAATATGGCATTGCTGACGGCAAGAATGTCCAGCCCGATCGCTATCTTGAGGAAGGCGATACGCTGACCCTAGGCGGCGAGACCTTCGGCGTCACCCACTGCCCCGGCCACACGCCCGGTCATGTCGTAATCTATCACCAGCAAGGCCAACTCGCCTTTGTCGGCGATGTCCTGTTCCGCGGCTCCATCGGCCGCACGGACTTTCCAAAAGGCAATCACCAACAGCTGATCGACAGCATCGTGCAAAACCTCTGGCCCCTCGGCGACGGCATGAGATTCGTCCCCGGCCACGGCCCAATGAGCACGTTTGGCCAAGAGCGGAAGGACAATCCGTTCGTGGCGGATGCTGTTTTGGGGTGAGGCTTTCGCGATGGGTCTACGATAAAATTTGAGGTTCCAACAAAAAGCCGAAGAGCATTTCGATAGCAAGCTGCGAAAAGGAATCCGACTTGCACAAAACATCTCAGCGCATCCAGAAAGTCGCTCAGGCCATTTATGAATCCAGACGGCAACAAGAAATGGAGCGACTAGATGACTTTCCATTTACCTATGGAAAGCTTGAGAAAACCGCTGACATCATTAAAGCCGGAGACAACTTCAGGACGGTTATAACATGTTGGGCGTTGATTTCTGAATGGATGGATGCGGGACTAAAGTACCATCTTAGGTTTGGATCAGAGCGGCAACGAAAGGAGCTGTTCGGGCCTATGGGGCCGTTGGGGACCGATTCGGCAAAGCTCCGACTCTTGCTCGCGCTCGGCTGGGTCCCAGGATCCACCGTCACGATTTTAGATCGCCTCAGAAAGAAACGAAATCTTCTCGCTCACTCTATCAGTCCTTCAGATGAAATTGAGCTGAGTGAAATTTTTAATGATGAAAAATCTACAACACTTAAGTCGCGTTTGAGCGCCGTTGAAAATGCATCTGGAGAAGATGGAAGCACACGAGAAAAAAGGAAAGAAGTAGAGGGAAAAGCACTTCTTCTTTTACTAGCACTAGACGTATTGGTAAGCACTGTATGCGGACCATCCAGGCTAGAGCTTGGATTGGGTGAATCATCTGCCCCCGCATTCTTTTCGTTCGATGAAGGACCAGAATGGTTTAGAGAAAGCGGCAGAGAATTCGCCAGGGCTTATTTAATACTCCTCGGCATCGAAGAGTGAGATGTGAAACTATCTAGCTTCACCACTAATAAGCCTCCAATCCGACCCACTTCCGTGCTCTCTACACTTCCCCGCATCTCCACCTGATGAGAGGCTTGTCCGGATCGGCTTGGCAGAGGGGGAGAGTGGCGGTCTGGTGGCTGGGCTTGGGGCTCCGAACCCTTTGCGCGGTACCAGTCGGGGGAGCTCAGCCCATTGCTTCGATGAGCGATGGCGAGGGTCGAACCTGTAAGAGCAATCCCCCCGGAGTTGTCCCGGACTTAGATCCGGGAGACCAAAGTTGAAAACATGCCGCCATGGGCGCGCTTTGACCAAGCGCAATTGCGCCGTCTCGAAAGAGCGGCAGTTCACCTCGCGCCTGTTCAAAGCGCGCCTAGTCTCTTCTATCCCCTCAAGGTTTTGGCCTGTGAGGATTTTGGTGCTGGACCGGCCCCATCCTGAGCGAAGTCGAAGGGTGAGGCGGGTAGACCGGAAGCGCCGCCCTTGATCCTTCGACTTCGCTCAGGATGAGGGCGTTTGGGGGATTGGAAAATATCCGCCGACCCCAGCGGAGCGTTGCGCCCAACTCGATTGGGTGGCTGGGGTTCAGGGATGGATATGTGCCTCGTGACACGTGGGTGTATTGCGGTCCATGGATACCTGCCGGCGCAGGTATCGGCGGTGGGGAGGATTGGAGCTTGCCCGGGATGACAAAATAAATTTGAGGCGCTGTCAGTATTCGCCCCTGCCAAACGTCTACCCAGCACGAGAGCCAGTTTACCCGTCTCTCGGATTGCAAGATTTATGGAGACCAAAATGTTCCAGATGAAGCCGCTCATCCTCGCCGCAGCCACACTTTTGAGCGGGCTTAGCGCTCAAGCCGAAGATCCAAACAAGATCCCGCTGGGCAGCTGGAGCGCGGCTTGTGATGGGTTTGGCATCCCCGCCACGTGTACATCCGACTGGCAACCCGGCCAACATGCCAGCCATGTTGTGCAAACCTATGCTGTGGTTCGAGCATCAGATGGCGCGAAGATATTTTCTGGCCGCGGCTTGTATCGCCTCCAAGACGGCAAAGTGGATGGCATCTGGGAAGATTCTCGCGGCGCAATTTTGGACCTGGCAGGCCGGTTTGAGGACGGTCAACTCAGTGTCATTTGGGGCGATGCGTCAGACGAGATCGGTCGCTCGGTCTATACGTTCAGCGAGGGGGAGATGCAGGCGCGCGATGCCGTCCTCACCGAGACCGGCTGGCGCGAATTCATGGCGATTGACTATCGGCGCGCGATCGAGACTCCTGCAACCGAAAGCGATTAAGGCCGGGGGCCGAAGCTGGTCGTTCCGGTCTCGAGCACGCGCCAGGCATGGTGCACAAAATCGACCAGCAAAGGCCGCGTGTCGCGCGGGTCGATGATCTCTTCGGCATAGAAGGCCTCGGCCGTACGGAAGGGCGAGGCGATCGCGTCGAAGCGTTTGTACAGGCTTTTGAGATAGGCCGCTTTGTCTTCGGCTTCGAGGATCTCTTTGCGATAGGCCGCCTCAATCCCGCCCGCCATCGGCAAGCTGCCCCAATCGCCGCTCGGCCAGCAATAGCGCCATTTGGCTTTGCTGGGGTTGAACATGGCGCTGCCCGCCAGGCCATAGGCTTTGCGGATGACCACGGCGCAGATCGGCACGGTCGCTTGATAGACCGCCGCCATGGCCCGGACGCCTTTGCGGGTGACACCGGCGGTTTCGTGGCGCACGCCGCTGGCAAAGCCGGGGCAGTCAACAAAGTGGATGACCGGCAAGTGGAAGGTCGAGCACAGGTCCATATGGCGGGTGACCTTGTCGCAAACATCGGCGGTCCAGGCGCCATCGAGGAAGAATGGGTCGCCGGCGAGGATGCCGACCGGATGGCCATCGACCCGCGCAAAGCCGGTGACGATGCCGCGGCCCCATTGCTCGCCGATCTCAAAGAAGCTGCCTTTATCGACGGCGGCAGCGATGATCTTGCGCGGCTTGTACGGTGTTTTGCCATCGGTTGGGACGATGGAGATAAGCTCTTCTTCCTTGCGGTTCGGGTCATCATTTGGCGGCGTGATGGGCGGCAGGTCATGCACACTCGAGGGCAAGTAAGACAGAAATTGGCGTGCCGCTTCGAAGGCTTCGGCTTCGCTTTCAACCACCGCGTCGACGGTGCCGTTGCGGGCTTGGATCTGCCAGCCGCCCAGCTCTTCCTTGGTGACATCTTCACCCAGCGCGCGGGTGACCGGCGGGCCAGCAACGAACACTTGGCTGAGCTCTTTGACCAGGACGGAGAAATGGCTCGCTGCGAGACGACCTGCGCCCATCCCCGCGCATGGGCCCAGCCCAAGCGAGACAAACGGCACTTCCGACATGCCGGAGACAATATACTCCCAGCCCGGGGTCTCAGGGATATCAGTGCGCGGATCCTGCTCGAACATTTTGATCGAGCCGCCACCACCGGTGCCATCAATCAGCTGCACAAGCGGCATGCGATACTCTTGGCATTGCTTGAGCGACTGCAAGAGTTTGCCGCGGATCGAGGCGTCTGCGGCTCCGCCACGGACGGTGAAATCGTCACCGAGAATGAAAGCGGGGCGGCCGTTTAGCGTGGCGCGGCCCATGACAGAGTTCGACGCCATGAAGCTGTCGAGCGTTTCGTCATCATTATAAGTGGCCCGGCCCGCAATCTTGCCGATCTCGTGGAAGCTGCCTGGGTCCGCGAGAAAAGCGACCCGTTCCCGTACGGTGAGCTTGCCGCGTCCCTTTTGGCGCGAAACCGGTTCCTCACCCCCCATTGTCTCCGCTAGCCGTTCGCGTTTGCGGAGCTCTTCAATCGATTTTTCCCATGACATAGCGACTGTTTCGAAACCTTCCGTCGCGGTTGGTCAAGCGCAAAACGCGCAGGCGAAATTAGGAACGGCTTTCAAGTTCCTGCAGTTTACATCAACGGCACCCTTGCCGAGCCCAGTTTCGCCTGCTTTATCAGCGCCAGGAGCAATTTATAGGAGGGCTTCCAGATGGATCTCGCTGAACTTACTTCAAAAGCAGCTGCAGCCGTTGCCGGCGGCGACAGTGGATTTGCAAAGAAAGTCAAATTTGACTTTGGCGATATCGGCAAATTGTTCATCGATGGCGCTGCTGGCGTTGCGAATAATGACGATGCAGAAGCTGATGCGACTGTAAAAGTCGACTGGGAAGACTTTGCCAAGCTGGCTGCGGGTCAAATGGATCCAACCATGGCCTTCATGCAGGGCAAGCTGAAAGTTCTCGGTGACATGTCTGTTGCCATGCAGCTGCAAAGCATCATGAGCAAGCTGTCATAAGCTTGATCGCTGATTGAATTGATTGAGAGCCTCATCCAGCTTACACGCGGGATGAGGCTTTTACTTTGTGGACGTAACCCATGGCTGCACTAAGCGAAGATCGAATTGTCGACGTCCCGGGTAATCCGCGCCCAGATGGCGCGCGGATCATTTGGTTTGAGGGCGTTGGCGGACGGCGCTTACGGGCTTGCCTTGCGCCAGCAACGGTCGCGAGCCCGCGCGGCACGACGATTGTTTGCCCCGGGCGGACTGAGTTTATTGAGAAATATTTCGAAGTCGCCCGAGAGTTACAAGAGCGCGGCTTTGCGGTTCTGATCATTGATTGGCCCGGTCAAGGCCTGTCGGAACGTTTGCTGGACGACCCGCAAAAGGGCCATATCGACCGGTTTGAGACGTTTATGGGGGCGCTTCGCAACGGTTTAGATGCGCTTGATGAATTGCCTCGTCCTTACGTCTCTTTGGCGCACTCAATGGGCGGTGCTATCGCGCTGGCGGCGATCGGCCAAGGCCTTGTGAAAGTCGACGCGGCCGCATTTTGTGCGCCAATGTGGGGCCTACCTTTGGGACGCGTTCAACGCTATTTCATCTGGGCCATGCGCGTCATGGGCCGATCCGATGATTTCGCACAAAAGCCAGGTCCGCCAGAGCGGTTTGAAGACAATGTCGTGACCAATGACGAACCGCATTGGCAGCTGAATAAAGATCTAACAGATGCGGCCCCTGAATTGTCACTCGGTCCAGTCACCTGGGGCTGGCTCGGCGCCTCATTGGATATTTTCGAAAGCTTCTCGAAGCCCAGCGTGTTAGGCGCCATCAATATTCCAATTTTTGTCGCCAGCGCCGCCGAAGAGAAACTCGTAGACAATCGCTCGCACGCTCATGTGGCAGAGCATTTGCCCAATTGCGAGCATGTCACGGTTGACGGCGCGATGCACGAAATCCTGATGGAAAAACCGGACAAACGCGCTGAGTTTTGGGCCGGATTCGACCGGCTGCTTGAGCGCGCGAAAATCTAGTCTGCCTTAAAGCCAGCTTCTTTGTGCGCGCCATCACAAAACGGCTTATTTGCGGATTTCCCACACCGGCACAAATAGGCTTTACGCCCCGACCAGGCTTGACGACCCGAGCCTGCGCGAATGGAAAAATTGCCGGAGACTTCAATCGGCCCGTCTGGAATCCGTTTGATCTCCAACGGGCCGCCCGCCTCAATCTCAGCCAGACCCGTGTCGCCGACTGCGCCAGCGTCCTGAAACGCGATATCGCGATGGGAATTGTCGCAGAATGGCTTGTTTTTAGAAGCGCCGCATCGGCAAAGCGCAGCCCGGCGAGACACGCTATGCATGTCATCCGCCGCCCCGTCCACGTTGAGGTCGCCGGTAACGTAAAGCGGCCCATCATTTGAGACCGTAACCATGTTCTCAGACGGCGCAGCTTCGACCAGTAATCCGTCCGCATCTTGGACGGCGAGGGCCCCGGTCGGGCAGCGCGCTATGACCGCCGACGTATCCGCACGATCAGCTAGGTTTGGATCGCACCAAGGATCCCGACCGGTCACAAACAGGTCGCCCTTTGCGCGGCCGCACTCGCCAACATGGATGCAAAGTCGCCGATCCCATGTCACCGTTTCTGAATTGCCTTTATATTCAAAAATTGTGGTCTTTGACATGGGGATCCTCCGGCGGTTGGTGCTGTGATTAGTGAGCGTTGGCTTCCGATTGCAGCTGGATATAGCTTTGGATGCCGATCTGCTTGATCAGGTCGAACTGTGTCTCGATATAATCGACATGCTCTTCCTCATTGGTGAGGATCTTTCCGAACAGATCGCGGCTGACATAGTCGCGGACCTTTTCACAATGCTCCATCGCGTCGCGCAGAAGCGGAATGGCGTCTTCCTCTAAATCCAAGTCGCATTTGAGGATTTCTTCGACGCTCTCGCCAATGCGGAGTTTTCCGAGGTCTTGCAGATTTGGCAGACCACCGAGGAAGAGTATGCGTTCGATCAACCAATCTGCGTGATTCATCTCTTCGATGGATTCTTTGTGCTCATAATCGCCGAGCTTGCTCACGCCCCAATCCTTCAGCATCCGAGAGTGCAAGAAATACTGATTGATCGCCGTGAGCTCATTCTTGAGCGCCTGGTTAAGGAATTCGATGACTTTCGCGTCGCCCTTCATGGCATAACTCCGTAAAACTACTTATTGGCCACAGAAATAGCTTTGAATTGCGGAAAATCAAGAAAAAACTCAATAAAAACAATTGAGTATGAAAGTGCGAGGCATTTGCAAGGCGACTGAAAATCACTCGCACCGAAGGGTGCTGATTTCGCAGCAAATTCTATAAAATAAAATTGGATCTAGTTCTCGCCTGCGCTTTGGCGCATCTCGAAGATCGCTGCCAAATCTTCATCCATCGCCTCGGACACCATGATCAGTGTATCGAGTGATTTCAAAAACCAGTCCTGATCGACATTCTCAAAATCGTCGGTTGGCTTGTGATAATCTGGATGATCTTCGACACCGAAATAGATGTGGGGAATACCTGCGCGGAAGAAAACAGCGTGATCAGAGAGCATCGTCCAATCATCGCGCGCCTCGCCTTGATCATACCCGCGTCTGATCGTGACTGGCGCGATCTCGGCGATCGCCTCTACGCGCGGCACCATGTCCGGCCAATGATGCGTACCAGAGGCCCAGAGAATGCCATTGTCGCCGCGCGAGACCATGTCGAAATTTAGATTGAGCGCAATCTTATCCAGAGAGACGGGCGGGTTGGTGATGAAATTTCCAGCGCCGCCAAAACCGTCCTCTTCCGCATCAAAGAACACAAACAATACATCATGCTTGGGCAGCGTTTTCGAAAAATGTTCAGCAATGGCTAGGGCGCCAATAACGCCGGACGCATTATCATCCGCGCCATTATAGATTTCGCCATCGCGCACACCGAGATGGTCATAATGAGCAGAGATCACCATCGATATGCCATTCGATTCGCGGCCCGGAATAAGACCGATCAGATTGACGCCATCTTTATTCGGAGCTGCGGCCGCGCCCGTCTCTGGATCGCTAAACGCGCCATACTTGAAGGGATGCTCAAAGCCCCCGCCGACGGGATCTACACCTAAGGCCTCCAGGCGCGCGATGATCATCTCGCGTGCTTGGGCGCTTTCGACGCTTCCTGCTTTTCGCCCTGCGAGCTCATCAGAACTCAAGGCTTCGAACAGCTCTAACGCAGGAGCGTCGGAAAAGTGTTTGGGGGCATAAGTGTCAGTTGCGGTGCCCGAGCAGGCGGAAAGGGCTGCCGCGAACACAACCCCAATGGACTTACGATAAATATTCACATCGACCCCTTTTTACGTCTGTCACACTCGTCGTTAGCATCGACTGGTCCGACCGCGCAAAAAATATTTTGATCCATTTCGCGAACGACCGCGTAAGAACTGCCAGAGAGAGCATTCTCTCCTCGCATTGGTGGGCGCGAGACGTTTCCTCCCTCCCAGTTTCGGCTACGCCGATCCGAGCCTACTTCTGGTCCACCGAGACAATATGCGCTTCAGCCATATACTCGGTGGATCTCATTTCATGAAGACGACTAACCGTCCGCTGGAATTCGAAACTGCCATCGCCTGTGGGGTAGAGCTGTTCCGGTTCGGCCGCTGCACTCGCGACAAGTTTGACCTTTGCTTCATAAAAAGTGTCAATCAATGCCACGAACCGCGCTGCTTCGTTCCGTTTCGCAGGGCTGAGCACCGGTATGTCTTCCAACAGAATGGTGTGAAACATCGCGGCGATGGCGCGATAGTCTTCGGCCCAAAGGGGTTGGGCGCAAAGCTCATCGAAGGTGAAACGCGCGACCCCAGCCGCTTCTCGGCTGACCGGCACTTTGCGACCTTTGACCGTCAGCATACAGCTTTGCGGCGTGGCCCCGAGCGTGAGTCGCTCAAACGCTCGGTCGAGCGGCGCGGTTCCTTCGCGCGTCGCATACCAAACCGGCGCCTCGGTCAAACGCTCCAGCCTATAATCGCGCTCGGAGGCCAGTTCGAAAACCTCGTTTTGGGCTTTTAAAAGCTCGATGAAGGGTAAGAAGAGATGCCGATTGAGCCCATCTTTATAAAGCTCGTCAGGATGCCGGTTTGAAGTTGCGACGACGGTGACGCCGCGTCTGAACAATTCTTCAAACAAGCCCGCAAGGATCATCGCATCTGCGATTTGAGTGACCTGAAACTCGTCAAAACAGATCAGCTTCGCCTCGGACGCAAATTGTTTGGCGACGGGGAAAATCGGATTTGAGACATCTTTGCGTTTGCGCGCGGTGTTTAGCCGGTCCTGTACGCGGCTCATAAATTCATGAAAGTGAACCCGCATCGCCCGCACAGGTGAGGCCGCGTAGAACACGTCCATTAGCATCGACTTGCCGCGTCCGACGCCGCCATAAAGGTACAGGCCCTGGATCGATTTCGGCTTAGAGAACCAGCCGCCTTTTCCGCCCTTTTTGAGACGGGACAGTAAATCATCGAGCTTAGCTGCCGCGTCCACTTGCGCAGGATCGCGGCTCAGTGCGCCGGATTCGATACGCGTGTTGAGGGTGTCGGTTACAGCGCCCAAATCAGCCGCCTCCAAGCGCACGGGCTATTTGTGCAGAGAAATTAGAGAAAGCACCTGGCGCGATCAGGATTGTTGTTAAAAGACCCGCAAAGGCGCCGCCTAAATGGGCTTCGTGTCCAATCGTCTTATTCTCGCGCTGCGCCAAAACCGCTGAGACGACGATAAAGGCTAGTCCCAGCACAACAGCCGGCATGAAGAAAGGGATCGGGAAGATCATCAAAGGCTCAAATGGCCGGAACAAGATAAAGCTCATCACGATGCCAGACGTTGCCCCCGAAGCGCCGAGGGCGCGGTAGAACGGCTTATTCTTGTTTTCGAGGAGCGCCCACGCATTGCCGCCTAAAAGCGCGAGGAAATAGATAATCAAATAGCCCGTTGGGCCAACCGCACGCTCAACAAATCCGCCAAACATAAACAAGACATACATGTTCACGAACAAATGCAGGAAGCCGCCATGAAGAAAGCCGCTCGTGACCATGCGGTGCCATTCCTTTTGCGACAGGATGGAGCCGACATGGAACAAGTTCTTTTCCATAAATTGCGCGTTTGACAGCGCATATAGGCTGGCGATCACGTTCGCTGCGATGAGCAATGACGTCACCGGAATCATCAAAAATTGATCCATACTCGCCCTTGCGCCTTCCAATCCGGCGCAATCCCTTCTTAGATCCTATAGCAGAACATCATAAAGATCGGTTCGGCGATCTCTGAAAAATCCCCAAGCGGCGCGATCTTGATCGATCGCATCGAGATCAAACCTTCTCGAAATTACGCCTGTCTCGGTTCGATCCAATTCAGCAACCACTTCACCTGTGTGATCGCAGATGAAGCTGGTGCCATAAAAGACCTGTCCGTCTTCGTCACCGATACGGTTTGCCGCTACGACGGGGATGACATTGCTGACCGCATGCCCCTGCATGGCGCGGCGCCACCGAGCCGCAGTGTCGAGCGAAGTATCTTGCGGCTCTGCGCCAATCGCTGTGGGATAGAGCAAGACATCCGCTCCCATGAGCGCCATCGCGCGTGCGGCTTCTGGGAACCATTGATCCCAACAGATGCCGACGCCAATCCGACCTTTCAGGGTCTCCCAAACACGAAAGCCGGTATTGCCTGGCCGAAAATAGAATTTTTCCTGATAGCCCGGTCCGTCTGGAATGTGGCTTTTGCGATAGACCCCAAGCGCGGCGCCATCAGCATCGACCAGAACAACCGTATTGAAATATTCAGGCCCATCTTTTTCAAAGATCGATACGGGGATCACCACCCCAAGCTCAGAAGCTAAGTCTTGCATCGCTAATACGGCGGGATGATCCGGCCACTCATAGGCCGTCGCGAAGTGAGCCTCGTCTTGCGTTTTGCAAAAATAGTGGTCGCTGAACAATTCAGGCGGCAAGATGATGTCTGCGCCCTCAGAGGCGGCCGACCGAATGAGATCGCTGACCGCGCGAATATTGGCCTTCATATCGGCTTTCACAAACCCGGACTGAAGCGCTGCGACATTGATGGTCCGACTCATTTTGTGGCCTTTAATGGTTCAGGGACTTGCTGCGTCATACAATGGAATGCCCCACCTCCGGATAAGATGTTTCGGGCAGGCAGAGCAATAATATTGTGATCCGGCATCAGTGCCTCAAGGGTTTCTACGGCTTGCGGGGCGAACCTGTCCTCATAAATCGGCAAGAAGACATGGCCATTGCTGATCAGAAAATTCGCGTGGCTGGCCGGAACACATTCGCCTTGATCATCTAACACCCGGCCTGGAGATGGTACGGTTACGACTTCGAATCCGCTCCTCCTCAGGGTCGCTTCGATCTCGGTCAATCGATCCGCATTTGGGTCATCCGGCCCAGACGGCGTTTGGCACAAAACGCGTCCCGGTCCAATAAACCGTGCAATATTGTCCACGTGCCCATCAGTGTGGTCGTTCCTGAGGCCTTCTCCAAGCCAAATAATCGTCTCGACACCAAACGCTTGTTTCAGGTGTTGCGCCGCGATTTGCTTTGTCCAACCGGCATTTCGGTTCGGATTGAGGACGCATTCGCGGGTTGTGAGCAAATGCCCCACACCATCGACATCCACCGCGCCCCCTTCAAGTGTGAACGGATGAGATCGCGACCCGATTTGTTCGACGCTAACTATGCCACCGGCGGTCATCGTATCGCCCGGCATGACATATTTTCCACCCCAGCCATTAAACTTAAAGGTCAGCGCCATCGGCACCTGGCCTTCAAATGCGACGATGGGTCCTGTATCCCGCAGCCAGATATCACCGGCCAGCAGGGTATGCAGCGCGACGCGGCCATCAGCGATCTCCGCTTCAAGCGCAAACCAGGCACTTCCATAGGCCTCTTTCGACCCGCAAGCGATCTTCACCGGCGTGACTTTACAAAGCGCGCGGACAAAACCGGCAATCTCTTGCCGAGCGCCCTCAAAGGCGTCGCCCCACTCGCCCCGCAAATGCGGCCAGCCGACCCAAACCGCAGCCTGCGGAGCCCATTCTGGCGGAACGATCAATGCGTCAGACATGGGCGCGGCTTTGCCATACATATTTGAGAAGCTCAAAGAAAAAGGGCGGCGCATTCTGCACCGCCCTGTTCAAGTTAGACTGGTCTGGTCTTTAGAAGACGTATTTCAGACCAAGCTGGATCTGCCAAAGAGAAGCAGAGTTTGTAATCCGTGTCTCAGCATCCGTACGGAAGTCGCTGAAGACATATTGACCATTCACGACGTCAACATTTGCGGTTGGTTGGAAGTACTCGTAGCGAACTTGCTCGAGGAAACCCCACTCGTCATTGATCAGGTTGCCGACATTCTCGATATCGAGGAATGCGATCAGACGATCCGTGTCACGCCAGCCTGGAACTGGGATCTGCTGTTGGAAGCGCATATCGACGCTTGTGTACCAACGGCTTTCGAACTCGTTCCGTGGCGCAATTCCGCCGGCATATTTGGACAGACCTGAAGACTGCAGGAATGCGAAGAACTCATCCGCTGCTGCTTGATCACCGCCGAATGAAGTAGAGGCGTCACCCGCAGTGAACGAGAAGTTCGGATCGTTGAACCCGGTTGGGACATAGATCAACTGACCTTCATCATCTGCAGTCCCTTCACGGATACCGTTAAAGGCTCGTGAAGCGAAGTCGCTGCGGCTACCAGTGCCATAATCAAATGTATAGCTGAATGGCTGACCCGCACGGCGGTTTGCAAACAAAGTGATCTTTGTTGGCGCGTCCTGAATGAATTCTTTTTCCCAATCGAGTTGGAGTTTGAATTCATGCTCACGATTATAGTTAGAGACCGCAACGATTGGGTTCTGACGGTCAAACGACGCATAGTCAGAATAGTTAGACGTCGCCGTCGAACTTGTTCCAGAGTGTGCGTCTGTCGCATCCATCCAGGTGTAAGAGAAGCTCGTGAAGAGCGAACCAAACGCGCCCAGATCATCCCAATCTTTAGAGATACGGGTCGTGAAGACTTGCTGATTACCTTTGTCGATATTGGTCAACACAGTGGCCTGTGGGGCCACTTGGACATCAGAGACTTCAACCGTTCCGTCGCCATCCGTATCAAACGCAGCGTTGGCTGCATTCACCGGAATACCTTCGCGGTAGAAATCGATGATTTGCTGGTTGCCAAGTGTGCCGATGAAGGCTGGGTCAAGACCACAATTAGAGATCGGACGATTATCTGGTGCAGCGCCAATTGGGTCGCCACAAGAGAAGTCAGTCCAGAATGGCGCATCATCGTTCACGCCATAAATATAGTCGAACGACCATTTGAAGCCTTCATACTGACCGATGTCGAAGAACACGTCAGCACCGATATTCGCGCGCCACAGAGATGGCACTTTGAAATCTGGAGAGAGCGCATTCACGCTACCGTCACCAGCCGTCAGAGCAGACGTCGCAGCGGCTGGCAGCGTGTTGATGTCGACATCTGTGATCGGGCCATCGAGCTCGACTTCGTCAATCGCAACACCAGTGTTTGAGTAATTGTTAGAGAGCCAAACAGCTGGGCTACCACCAGAGAACCGGCCAATACCGCCGCGCAATGTGATGTCGTCATTATAGGCATAGTTGAAGCCGAAACGCGGCATCAGAATGTCGAGACCGTCAACATCAGTTGAGTTCGTAAAGCCAGTCCGGGCAACGAAGTTTGGATTCTCTTCGATTTCACCATCAGAATCGTAGAAATCGTAGCGCAGGCCACCAGTCAGCGTCAGCTTATCAGTCGCTTGCCATGTGTCTTGAATGTACAAGCTGTTGACCGCGAAACCAAAGTTCGCAGCAGCATCGTTCTCATCATTGGTGACGGAGTTGTTATACTCAAGACCAGACGCAATGCGCGCTTGATAGTCTGCGAGCGAGTCGAATGTGTACTCACCCTCAGAGCCTGGAACAAACAAGTTAAAGGTTGTTTGGTCGTCACGCTCGAAACCAACTTTCAGCAGGTGATCGCCAAGGTCATATTCACCTTTGACTTTGATCTGCCAAAGCTCGTTTTCGAGCTCGTTCGCGTGGCGGAACCGGTCTGGACCAATGCTGACCGAACCCTCTGGTGTATCGATTTCGAAGTTCGCAACATCAGAACCAGCAAGCGCGATTTGGCCAGTGATCTGTTCTGAGTAAGCGATCTTAACTTCGGTTGAGAAGCGGTCTGTCCAATCAGAGAAGACTTGAACCGCATATGCGTTGGTCTCTTCCGAACGGTCATACCAAGTCGATGGAGACCCGAGGTCTGCACCATTATTACGCGGCTGAATTTCATTCCCTTCATTGGCAATGTAGGTCAGCTTGGCGCGGTGGTCATTGTTGATGTTCCAATCAAGCGTCGCCAGAAGTTTCTGGTCTGTGACTGGATCGAGGCCGCCAAACTGAAGCGGGTCAAAGCCGTACACGTCTTGAGTGATTTGGCGCACCTGATCGTAGGTCGCTTGGCTCACACCAGATCCTGCTCCCGGGAGATCGTCGCCGTCAAGCAGCTGACCAGCTTCGAAATCTTCATAGGCTGCGAAGAAGAAAAGCTTGTCTTTGATGATTGGCCCGCCGAGGGTGAAACCCCAAGTGGTTTCGTCGAACTCTTGGTTCACGTCATTGCCGTTCACTTTGTCACCGGCGAGGCTATCGTCGGTATAGAAGTAATAAGCAGACCCAAAGAATTCATTCTGACCCGACTTGGTCAGGATGTTGACTGTACCACCGGTAAAGCCGGAGAATTCGATGTCATATGGCGCAGCTTCCACTGCGAGAGTCTCGAGGGCGTCAACTGAGATTGGCGACCGCTGAGATGGGAAACCATTAGCGTTCAGGCCGAACAGGTCGTTAAATTTGATCCCGTCAATCGTCAAAGAGTTGAAGCGATTGTTCGTACCGGCAATCTTAATGGCGCCATCATCGGTTGGATCAACCGAGACAAGCGGATCAAGACGAGCAATGTCGCGGATGTCGCGTGAAATACTTGGCAGCGCTTCAATCGTCTCTAAGTTGAAAGAAGACCGTGGGCCTTGCGCCAATACGCCGCCACCGGAAGTTCCAGTGACCACAACGGTATCCATCGTGCGCTCGTCGCCGCCAACTTGAAGATCACCTGCGAAGGTTTCGTTGACTTGCAGGAATACGTTTTCGCGTGCAGCCGCGCCACCCGCGGTATCAACGCTGATCGTGTAAGGACCACCAACACGGAGCGAACGGACAGAGTAGACGCCGTTAGCATTGGTTGTTGCGGTATCCGTATTTCCAGTTCGTGTATCGGTGATGGTAACCGTCGCGCCGGCAACGGCAGCGCCCGAAGCATCAACGACCACGCCACGAATATTAGAGGTAGTGACCTGCGCCTCTGCCGGAGCGACGATCGCTGCGGTCATTAGGGAGGCGGCGGCCACACCTGATAGGAGTTTCCAGTTGGACATGAGTTTCCCCTCAAATTGCCACTATGAAGAGTAGCCCCATCTCGATGCTCGAGCAGCTACTTTGCGAGCCCTTAGGTACGCTGCACAACAGTTTTGTGACAGTATTGTAAGACATTGTTGAAAGGCCTGACTCATTTGGTTGGCATTGCAAATAAGCCACACATGCGGCGAAGGGTTTATGTCACCCCACAAGCCGCGTAAGGGAGCTTTATGACCCAAGGCTCACTGTTCCAGGACCGCCCCACAACGCTCGCGATCGCCCTGATTACAGGCTTATTGGTGGTACGTGTTGTTCTGCTGCTCGCCTCGCCGTTGGAGCTCTATGCCGATGAAGCCCAATATTGGCGGTGGGGACAGAGCCTGGAATGGGGATATTATTCCAAGCCGCCAATGATCGCCTGGATGATCCATCTCGCGACGGCGATGTTCGGAGATTCCGAATGGGCGATTCGATTCTTTGCGCCGATTTTTCATGCTATCTCAGCAACGATCTTGTTCCTGCTTGCTCGGCGTATGTTCACGCCATTGGCGGGGCTGTTTACCGTCATCACCTATCTCTTGATGCCGGGGATAATCTTATCCTCAGGCGTAATCTCGACCGACGGGGTCTTGTTTCCATTCTGGTGTCTGGCGCTGTATCTATTTTGGCGGCTGCGGGAACAAGACCTAGGCTGGCTCGGCATTGCCGCGCTCGGCATCTCGATTGGCGCAGGGTTTCTGTCCAAATATGCGATGATCTATTTCGCCATTGGCGTGGCGCTTACATGCCTGGTGGATAAGCCAACCCGCGCGGCCGTGCTGAGTCCGCAAGGCGTGGGGTTTATCGCGATCGCGCTCGCCGTGTTTGCGCCGCACCTAATTTGGAATGCTGCGAACGAATTTAAGACCGTCAGCCATACAGTCGATAATGCGAACCTCGGCGGCGAATTGTTTAACCTCGATCACCTGCCAAAATTCCTCGGCGACCAGATGGGCGTATTTGGACCAGTGGGCTTTGTCGCGCTGATCGCGGGGATCTTCTTCCTTCGCCCTAAACCTGAACTCGCCGATCTCGGCGATGCTGCTCACGCTCAGCGCGCAAAAGAGACATGGCTCGCCTGTTTCATCATTCCTGTCCTGACCATTATCGCTGTTCAGGCCGTACTCTCGCGCGCGCACGCCAATTGGGCAGCCACAGCCTATCCGGCGGCCAGCGTGTTTATCGGCGGATTTCTCCTCCGCGCGCGCGGATGGCGACCGGCATTCTGGGTTGGGATCGGTTTGCAGGTTGTGGTTGGCACGCTTGCGATTGTTCTGGCGATGGGGCCGCCGAATTGGAGTGCAGCGCTGGGCCGCGACAATGATCTCAAGAGGGTTCGCGGCTGGGAAGACATCAGCCAACAACTGGCCCGCGAGGTTGAACGTCTTCAGCCGACCGCAATCCTCATTGATGAACGCGAGATCTGGCACGGGCTGGACTATTATTTGAAAGACCAACTCAAAGTGCCGTTGGTCATGTGGCGCTATAATCCTGGACCGAAGAGCTTTGCTGAAGGCGTTGATCTCGCCGATTTAGACAGCTCGCGCGTGCTGGTGGCGAGCTTTCGCTCGCATTTACGCCCGCGAATTCAAGCTGATTTTGCGAGCTGGCAACCTGAGGGTTTTGTTGGTGTCGATCTTGGGCACAGATCAAACGGATGCCCTCTGCGCCGAGAATTGCGGCTCTATTTGACGAGCGATTATCAGCCGCTCACGCGAAACTCTGATTGGTTGCGGCAATTTAAAACTGAAGACCAAGATGGAAATCTCCAGGACTCGCACATAGATCGTCCTGAACGCTGCCCGAAATCCTAGCCGTCCCGCACTCCTTCCCTCAGAGAACCAATTTAATCCAATCCATATGGCCATATTGAAAGCCGTCTTAGGCCCGACCAATACCGGGAAAACTCATTATGCGCTGGAGCGTATGATGGGGCACACGACGGGTATGATTGGGCTGCCGCTGCGCCTCTTGGCGCGCGAGGTGTTTGACCGCGTCGTCAAAGCCAAAGGCGAACGAGCGGTGGCCTTGGTCACCGGCGAAGAGCGGATCGTTCCGGACCAGGCCCGGTATTGGGTCTGCACGGTGGAATCGATGCCGGTCGACGTCCGGGTCGAATGCCTGGTCGTTGATGAAATCCAAATCGCCGAAGATGAAGACCGAGGCCATGTCTTCACGGACCGAATTCTAAACGCGCGCGGCACGCAAGAGACGCTCTTGCTAGGCGCCGAGACCATGCGCGACGTACTGCGCGACTTAGATTTCGACATATCAACAGATGTCAGAGAACGGTTCTCGACGCTGTCCTATGCCGGGCAGAAGAAGATCACCAAGCTCCCCAAACGGACCGCGATTGTTGGGTTCAGCGCCGATAGGGTCTACGCCATCGCTGAAGTGTTGCGACGTCAGAAGGGTGGATGCGCGGTGGTTATGGGCGGGCTCAGTCCGCGCACTCGCAATGCTCAAGTGGCGCTCTATCAATCGGGTGAAGTTGATTATCTGGTCGCCACAGATGCGATCGGAATGGGGCTTAACCTGGATGTCGATCGCGTCGCGTTTGCCGGACGCGCGAAGTTTGATGGTCGGCGCCATCGATGGCTCAGCTCGGCTGAACTCGGCCAAATCGCTGGCCGGGCAGGACGGTTTCGAGACGATGGCGAGTTTGGTGAAACCAATGATTGTCCGCCCTTTGAAGACGAGGTCGTGCGCGCGATCGAAGATCATCGCTATGATCCTGTTACCGACCTGAGCTGGCGCAATAGCGATTTAGATTACCGCTCGATCAAAACCCTGATTGCGAGCCTCGCACGGCCAAGTCCGCATCCTAGTCTGCGGCAAAATCCGCATGGATTAGATGAATGGGTCTTGCGACGCATGGCGGAAGATGAAGCGATCGGTCCCGACGTCCGCGGCCAGCGCAATATACACCGCCTATGGGACCTCGCCCGTTTGCCTGATTTTCGCAAAGCCGGTCATGAAGGGCATGGCCGTCTGGTCCTAGGTCTCTCAGAGACCCTCGCTGATCCAGATGCGCGCTTAGGTGACACTGCAATGGATGAACGCCTGAAAGCGCTCGACAATATGCTTGGCGATATTGGCCTCTTACAACAGCGCCTGGCGATGATCCGAACTTGGACATACGCAAGTTTTCGCTCTGACTGGCTTGAAAATCCCAGCTATTGGCGCGAAAGAACGCGTGATATTGAGGATCGCTTGTCAGATGCTTTGCATGAAGCGCTGACACAGCGTTTTGTAGATCGACGAACAACGGCCCTGATTGCAGGATTGAAAAGGGAAGACCTCTTGAGCACTGACGTTTCCGAGACCGGAGAAGTAACCATTGAGGGACATATGGTTGGCAAGCTTGTCGGCCTAACCTTCGAACCGGACTCCAATGCCTCGACTTTGGAAGGTAAAACGCTGCGCAGCGCAGCGATGCAGGCGCTCGAGCCGATTATCGCAGAACGCCTAAAAGCGATCGCTGGCGCCCCTGAAGCGGCACTCGCGCTGAATGACCAAGCGCAGATTATCTGGAATGAAGCGCCGGTCGCCCAACTCGTGGCTGGGCCGCATTGGCTGGCACCGTCGGCCACTCTGATTGGCGGTCAGGATGCCGAGGCCCATCAGCAAGATGCAGCTTCGACCAGATTGAATGAATGGCTCGGCGCAGAGATCCAAAAGCGTCTGCCAACCCATTTCAAACTTAAATTCTCCCCAGATGAAACGCAGCTTGATGGGCTAGCACGCGGTCTCGCTTTTCGCCTGTTGGAAGCCGGCGCCGCCTGCGACCTGCGCGGTGAAGACCGCGCTCTTCTGCCGGGGCCTGAGGATCGAATAAAGCTCAAGGAAGCCGGCATTCGATCTGGCCGAATTGCAGCGCACGTTCCGGATGCGCAAAAGCCAGCAGCGCAGCGCCTGGTTGCGCTGTTGCAAACCCTAGCCGATGGCCGGGAACGTAAAACAGCGCCCGAAGGCGCTGGAAGCTTTGAGCTCGATGGCTCATGGCCAGATGAGGATCTCGCAGCTCAAGGCTATTTGAGATTCGGCAAACGCGCTGTCCGCGCTGATCTTGCTGAACGGCTTGGATGGGAGCTGTCTAAGCGCCGCAAAGAAGCGGATCAGGCGAAGTTTGAAATCCCGCCTGAGCTTGCCTCAATGGTTTCTTGCCCGCTCGAAGACTTTCACAATGTGCTGAAAGGGTTTCGCATTGCGCCGGCGGAAAAGGATCCTGAAACTGGCGCTGTAAAACTATGGCGGTTCCAGTCGAAAGCGCACCTCGACGCGCAAGAACAACGCCGCGCAGCGCGCAAGCAAAACCGCCCGCAAAACAAGTCTAAAGGCGGTCCGCCACAAGGTGGGCCGCGAAAGCGCCCAGATCGCGGTTCAGGCAAGCCTCGCCCCCATGGCGGCGGCCAGCGCCGTCCTGCGCGCCGTGAGCCCGATCCGGATAGCCCGTTCGCCGCGCTCGCAGCTTTGTTGCCAGAAAAACCGAAACCGAAGCCCAAAAAGCGGAAGCCGAAGAAGCCAAAGCCTGCGTCTGAGAGCACGTCCGCAGCCCCAAACGCACCAGATCCGAAAGCGCAGGTAGACGCAACGCAAGCGGCGCCAGCCGACGCCACGCCCGAGACACCACCGAATGAGTGATGACAAAGCCGAGGGCATCCGCCTCGATATTTGGCTTTGGCGCGCCCGGTTTTTCAAAACGCGAGCGATCGCAACTGACTATGTGACCCGCAAAGGGGTCCGCATCACAAAACATGGGCAAACCCGAAAGACCGACAAAGCCGGGCAGCGTGTCGGGCCTGGGGATATCTTGACCTTTTACAAAGCCAAATCGATTGAGACCGTGGAGATTTGCGATATAGGCGAACGGCGCGGGCCAGCTTCGGAAGCTCAGACTCTTTACAGACGCCTGCCGACCAGCGCATAAGACGGCCATGTTCGGATTTCTTTCTCGTATCTTTGGCAGCGATCGCCCTGAAGCCCCAGTTCGCGACCTTGACCCGCATGAGGCAGCAGCAGCGCTGCTCGTTGAAGCGGCGCTTGTCGATGGGGTTTATGCGAATCTCGAGAGCGACATGATCGCTGAGATCTTAGTCACCAGTTTCAATATGAACGCCGATCGCGCCGATGAAGTTCTGCAGCGCGGCGAAATGATCGCTGAAGAAGCGACCGACACGCATGCGCTGACGCGGCATGTGAAAACGCTGGAGCAAAGCGAACGCGCCAGCGTCGTGGAAGGACTGTATCGCGTATCATTCGCCGATGGCGAAGCGTGCAAATACGAAGAATCATTCATTCGCCACGTCGCCAGCCTGCTCCATGTCGATGATGTGACCCGCGCTCACGCGAAGAAAAGAGCAGAACTAAAGGCACCGTGACAGTCCGGTGCATTGACTTGTTCCTACACCAAAGCCATGTGCTGCGCTGCACTATGAATTACAGAGCCCGCTAATGACCTATATCGTGATGGATGCGTGCATCCGATGCAAATACATGGACTGTGTTGAAGTTTGTCCTGTCGACTGCTTCTACGAGGGTGAGAATATGCTGGTCATCCACCCGGATGAGTGCATCGATTGCGGCGTTTGCGAGCCTGAATGCCCGGTTGAAGCGATCAAGCCCGATACCGAGGATGAGCCAGACGCAAAATGGCTGAAGCTGAACACTGATTATGCGAAAGTCTGGCCGAACATCACGCGGATGAAAGAGCCTCCAGCGGATCGCGAAGATTTTGCTCAAAAGACCAATAAATTGGCAGACTTCTTTAGCCCGAATCCGGGCGAAGGCGACTAGAGCCGGATCGGCCCACGTTCTCCCAAAAAGTAGCGCGCAAGATCGGCATAATCGAGCACGAGCGAGCCCGCCATCACGGCAATCGCCAGCCACAGCCAGCGTCCAAACCAGGTCCGTTCGACGCCCGCTGTGCCTTGCAAGGACAGCATGTAGAACAAAGTCGGTGTCCAAAACAGAATATGCCCAACACCGAGAATGCGGGTGAAGCCGAACTGCGCATAGATCAGAATGGTCATCGCCATTCCCACGAGAACGCCCAGCAATATGGCGCGGCCTTCAGCGCGAAACAGCGCAAACAGGACCGATCCTGATAAAACGCCGATAAGCCCAGCCAGCCAATATCTGACCCAGTCCGGACTATTCGCCGTGAGGTCGGCGTGGAATTGAGTGAATATGTCCACTCCCCCCTCCCTTTATTGGACCCGTTAAGGTTCAAACAAATTCGTCATATCCGCGAACGCTTTGAGCTCGATGGCGTTACCCGCTGGGTCTGCGAAGAACATTGTCGCCTGTTCGCCTGACTCTCCCTCAAATCGGACATAAGGTTCGATGATAAACTCGACTTTGTTTCGCAAGCGATCCGCCAATTGCCGCCAAGTTGCAAGATCCAGCACGAGCCCAAAATGCCGAACCGGCACCTGCTTGCCGTCCACGTTCGATCGCGCCGCCTGCGCGCATTCCTCAGGCGCCAAATGTGCGACGATCTGATGGCCGAAAAAATCGAAATCCACCCATTGATCGCTGCTCCGCCCTTCGGCGCATCCTAGGAGGTCGCCATAAAAGCGGCGAGCGGCCCCGAGATCATCGACGGGAAAAGCGAGATGGAATGGCGGCATGCCCGAAGCTGTAACAAACACGGCAGATTTTGTCATCTTGCAAGATCCGGCGTAGGTTGGGATCGGATCATCATTTGAGATGGTACTGTTTTGCAAGGAGCTCCATATGCGTCCCCTCATCGCGATTGCCGTATCTGCCATGGCCGTTGGCCTTAGCGTCGCCCAGACGCCAGAAGAGATGCTCGGCCCGGTCGACCTCTCGACCCCTGAAAGCGCTGTCTATTCCCTGATGCGCGGGATGTATCAGGGCGACGCGGAAATGATCGATGAAGTTATGCTTGAGGATGGTGTGTTTCGGCGGGTGCTGGGGGATGGCGGTGTCAGTCCGGACGGGTTAGCAAACTGGCGCGAATGGGTCAGCACGCTCGAAGTCGGAAGCGCGCACGAGGATCTGTTTGCGGTTCAGTCTGAGCAATTTGGCAATATGGCGACAGTCTGGGCGCCCTTTGTCATCCGCGTTGATGGCGAGATCGTCAATTGCGGCGTCAACACGATGACGCTCGCGCAAACAGAACATGGATGGAAAATTGTCTTCGGCATGGATACACCCGCACCGATAGAGACATGTGACACGTTCAAGGCGGAATATTCCGCAAAATAACACCGTCCAAACCGGGGCGAGCTGAACGCTAAGAGCGATGGAAACACCTGCTAGCCGCTTGATTCTATTTTGAATTACCTGATGAGACAGCTGTAACGCGCTGCAATAATTAGTTTAATTTTTTCAACGCATTAGTGACCCATCGCTTGCTCGCTTGTGCGTTAGATTAACCAATATTCACATTCGGTTCACTTTGGCGCTTAGATATCGAGGCGCGGCAGAGGTCTATGGTTAATCAGCATTCGTGATGGAGGCGAAGCTGATCCCAAATAGATGACCAGACCCCCTCTGCTCGCCAAACAAAGGGGAATAAAAATGCGAAAGTATCTATGCGTAACGGTCGCCACTGCGGCGATCGCTATGACCGCTCATGGCCAAGCGGCGGACATGCCGCCAAATGCAGAAGCGGGCGAATGTTATGCGCGGGTTCTCGTCCCGGACACGATTGCAGTTCAATCAGAGCAGGTCATTGACCGTGAAGCTTCGTTCGAACTTAAACTCGTTCCAGCGACCTATGAGACGGTCACTGAGCAGCGTTTGGTCAAAGAAGCATCGACCGTCTATCAAATGGTCCCTGCGGTCTATGAGACGGTTACAGAAACCATCATTGTCGAGCCAGAGCGCGAAGAGAGCATTGTCGTGCCAGCGCAGTATGAGACTTACACCGAGCAAGTCTTGGTTCGTGAAGCCTATACGACTTGGAAAAAGGGCGATGGCCTGTATGGACGCGATCGCGAGAATGTCTCAGCAAGCGACACAATCGCCCTCGCAACCGGCGAGCTTCTGTGCCGGGTCGAAGTTCCTGCCGAGTATGAGACGGTGACCAAAACCCGCCTCGTTTCGCCAGAGCGAACGGAAGTTCAAATCATTCCTGCGGTGACGAAAACAGTGACCAAGGAAGTGGTGGTCGAGCCAGCGCGGGTGGAAGAAGAAATCATTCCAGCCGTCTATGAGACTGTCACGCGGCAGCAGCTGGTGACTGAAGCTTATGAAGAGCGGATCGAAATCCCCGCGACTTATAAGTCCGTCGAGAAGCGCGTGGTCACAAATGCTGGCGGTCTAGAATGGCGCCAGGTGCTTTGCGAAACCAATGCAACGTCTGCCACGATCAGTCAGATCCAAGCCGCGCTAACCAATGCGGGCTATTCGGTTCCCGCCGATGGTCAGTTTGGCCCAGCCACATTGCAAGCCATGGAAGCGTTCCAACGCGCCAATGGTCTGCCGATCGGCTATCTGACCATGTCAACTGTCGAAGCCTTAGGCTTGGCGCTGTCTTAAGACAGACCTCCGAGGTGATGCGGGGCGATAAGATCCCGCACGCCTCACTCCACAAAGGGGACTATGGGCGACCTTCGGGTCGCCTATTTTTTTGTGAGCCGCCCGGCCCTCACGGACTATCATAATCTTCGATCGAACTCATGCTCAGCGCATAAGCGGTATCGCCGAGCTCATTCTCGGTTTTCTCGGTCGAGAGCGTGCCTTCAATCCAATAGGGCGCCCAAATGTCTGAGATCTTGATCGCAGGGTCCGCGCGCACAAAAACAATCTGATTGGGCGGCGGGGGCGGCGTGTGAATACAGGCGCCCATATAAGGCACGAACAGAAACGCGCTATGTTTGCTATCGGACTTGTAATCAAACGGCACAACATAGCCCGGCATCCGAATGAGAACGCCATTTAGCTCTTCGACCGTTTCAAAGCCCCCCAGTTGCGGCATGAAATCAAATTCAGAGCCTTCTTCAATCCGCGCATACGGGTCGGCCGCATCAGCGAGCGTCGTTGTGTTCGCCGCATAGCGCTTTTCGAGCATGGCGTAGAAGGCTTCATACTCGCGCATTAAGGCCTCTTCGCTGCCCTCCGGCATCAAGTCTTCCCACATGATCGGCAGCGGATCGCCCTCTTTAACACCCCAATAGACCGGCTCTGTTTCGCCTGTATCTGCGGGGGTGTCAGGCGTCGTCTCTTCCGAGGCGCCTGGCCGCTCGAACGCAACCGTTTCCGCGCCCTCTGGAAGCGGCGGCGGGGCCTCAGCCGCACTGACCGTTTCAGGCGCCGGATCTGACCCGCCGCACGCCGTCAGCACTAGACCCGCAATGGCGATCACAATACTCCGCCCAATCATCAAGCTGCACACTCCGCAACAAACCAGGTGACCATTTGCGCTGAATCGCCGGCCGAAAGAAGTTCCAAATTCGTCATGCGCTTCGCCTATGCAGCTGGAATGCTGTTTTGCCCTTGTCAAGCACATGTGTCGAGGTAAAGGTAATGTTATACTGTCACTTCACGGTGGTTCGGATCAAACCGATGAGACCCCGGTACAGGGAAGGGACAGGCAACAGAATTGGCGGCACGTCTCCCAAAATAGTGCGGCCAAGACACTTGCGACTATACCAGTGGTCGCCATTGTCACTCCAAAGCGAGGGCCTCCGGGTCCTCGCTTTCCTCCCAGAAAAAGTAAGCGGGACGTGCAGGCTGAGCTCTAAAACAGGGCTCAGTCCGCCGTCTCCAATGTAGGCGCCTGATATCGCACGCCAAACCGCTCGATCGAGCTGGTCGGCGGTTCCGGGCTGAGGCGAACCACATAGAGCCGATCATACTCGCTCTTCTCGTCAATCCCGCTGCCAGGATCACCGCCCAGCGCGGCCGCTAAAGTCGGAGTCGTGTTCGAGTGACCAACGACCAGATGCGTTCCAGGCATCGCGCGCAGCTGATCCGCAAAACCGGCAAGATCAGAGGCATCATATAGTTGCACCTCGATCCCCGTCTGCTCGGCAATCGGAGCCGCGGTTGCCAATGTACGCCGGTATGGGGTCGAGTGAATATGCGTCAGCCCTTTGCCTGCCAAGATCTCCGCCAGCCGCTCGGCCCGGGCTTGGCCCGCTTCGGTCAAAGCCGGATCATCGCCGCTTTGTTTCTCAGCATGGCGCACCAGATAGATTTCAAGCGTTTCCCCGGCTGCCGCCATCGGCGCAGACCCGCTATCCACCACCGCACATGCACTCAGCGCAATAAGCGCCAGAGCCATTCCAAATTTCATCGCCTTATCCCTCACCTATTCGATTGATGCGTGGGATTGGCATAGGCGTGTTTTCCGCGGGCACCAACTCCGGCGCATCTATCCCACGCTCCGTAGATACCTGCGCAGGCAGGTATCCATGGACCGCAATACACCCAAGGGTCATAAGGTAAAGATCCGTCCCTGGACCCCAGCCACCCAATCGAGTTGGGCGCAACGCTCCGCTGGGGTCAGCGGATATTTTCCAATCCCCCAAACGCCCTCATCCTGAGCGAAGTCGAAGGATGAAGGGCGGGGCTTCCTGTGCCAGCCGCCTCACCCTTCGACTCCGCTCAGGATGAGGCGATCCCAGCACCAAAAGCCTCACAGGCCAAAACCTTGAGGGGAGATAAGAGGCTCGGCGCGCTTGGAACAGGCGCGAGGTGAACTGCCGCTCTCTCGAGACGGCGTAGTTGCGCTTGGTCAAAGCGCGCCCATGGCGGCATGTTTTCAACTTTGGTCTCCCGGATCTAAGTCCGGGACAACTCCGGGGGGATTGCTCTTACAGGTTCGACCCTCGCCATCGCTCATCGTAGCAATGGGCTGAGCTCCCCCGACTGGCACCGCACAAGGGGTTCGGAGCCCCAAGCCCAGCCACCAGACCGCCACTCTCCCCCTCTGCCAAGCCGATCCGGACAAGCCTCTCATCAGGAGAAGATGCGGGGAAGTGTAGAGAGCACGGAAGTGGGTCGGATTGGGTGGCTAACTGTACGCTAAAAGAGATCGTCAATGAGCGATGGATGCAGTCTAGTTCCGTACGTTTCCCGATATCTGCCGATCATCACGAACGCTGCAAGCAAAAAAAGCAAGCTTGGCCACCATGTGCGCTCAATTGGAATCCCAAAAAAAATCGCGGTTTCCCGACCAAAACTCTCAACTGTGAACAGGTAAAGCTCCGGCCCGAATATTCCCAATATCCCTAGCGTCAAGCCGATACCGCCCAAAATGAGATACAAAAAAGTATCTATCGGGTTCGGAAACATTCTGCCGAAAATTTTCATTCGCTTGGAACGTCTAACGCGTCCAAACTTCACACCATTCGGTATACCTTTAACTTCTCCCACAATTTCCGGCTTCGTTCCCGAACCGGTGTGGGTAATTGCAACTCGGTATCCATCCTTTGAGTTTAGATAGTCAAAATCGAGCCGTATCGAATTTTCTGATATCAATGCCGTCGCATTGTTAGAAGAACGAGTACTTGATTCAATTTCAGCATGCAGGAGTTCGCCGTCTGAAAGTACAATTCGAGGTGGGTCTATCGTTAACAGCTGATCTCGAGATATTGTTTCATCACCGCTGTTCCAAATTATGATGCGGCTAACATAAACTCGGTCAACCTCAACTCCATCGACTAAAACTTGTAATCCAGTTTTTTCCGACAATGCTCCTCGGTTAACTATCGGCTGCAACAGAGTAACATAGTTGAGTTTGCGGCGCCTCCTTTGGAGAAAGTAAATCAGTATCGCGAGGCCGATGGCGATGAGACCAATAATATTTCCCCACATTCGTTTGCCTTGTCTTCCCTGGATTCTTTATTCACGTCTTTGATAGGTTTTGCGCTGTGCGAAACCATAGAATGATTCGTATCATCCAGATTTGTGTTGGTTTCTCGGCCCTACTTTCAAAGTTTTTGAACAACTCTGTGAATTGCACTTGCCTTCCGTTTATTTTGCGTTGTGGATTTGGGTTCAACCGATCTCAATACTTACCCACTGGCGCACCCAGGGTAAGTCAGCCCCGCGCTTACGCTTGGGCCTTCTCCGGGAAATCGCTGCACTGGAGCGATTTCTAATCCTACGTCGCATCCAAATAAATCTGCGACCCCTTCGTCTTAAACTCGGCGCTCTTCTCTTCCATGCCTTTGCGGGCTTCGTCGGCTTGGCGTTGTAAGTCGGCTTTCTCATTGTCTGAGAGGCCGTCAGCATAGTCGCGCACTTCGGCGGTGATTTTCATGGAGCAGAATTTCGGGCCGCACATGGAGCAGAAATGCGCCACTTTGTGCGCTTCTTTCGGCAAAGTCTGGTCGTGATACTCGCGCGCGGTTTCGGGGTCGAGCGAGAGGTTGAATTGGTCTTCCCAGCGGAATTCAAATCTCGCTCTGGAGAGCGCATCGTCGCGGATCTGCGAGGCCGGGTGACCTTTCGCCAAGTCGGCGGCATGGGCGGCGAGCTTATAGGTGATGACGCCGGTTTTCACATCGTCGCGGTCGGGCAAGCCAAGATGCTCTTTCGGGGTGACATAGCAAAGCATGGCCGTGCCGAACCAGCCAATCATCGCCGCACCAATGCCAGAGGTGATATGGTCATAGCCCGGCGCGATGTCTGTGGTCAGCGGCCCGAGCGTATAGAAAGGCGCCTCGCCGCATTCTTTTAGCTGCTTGTCCATATTCACTTTGATCTTGTGCATTGGCACATGGCCCGGACCTTCAATCATCACTTGGCAGCCGCGCGCATGGGCGATTTTGGTCAGCTCACCAAGGGTTTCGAGCTCGGCAAATTGCGCCGCATCATTGGCGTCAGCGATCGAGCCAGGACGGAGGCCATCGCCGAGGCTGAAGGTCACGTCATAGGCGCGCATGATGTCGCAAATGTCGGCAAAATGGGTGTAGAGGAAACTCTCTTCATGATGCGCCAGGCACCATTTCGCCATGATCGAGCCGCCGCGCGAGACGATGCCGGTCACGCGCTCAGCGGTGAGGTGGATATAAGCCAGCCGCACCCCGGCATGGATGGTGAAATAGTCGACGCCCTGCTCACACTGTTCGATCAGCGTGTCGCGATAGACCTCCCAAGTGAGATCTTCAGCGACGCCATTCACTTTTTCAAGCGCCTGATAGATCGGCACGGTTCCGATCGGGACCGGGCTGTTGCGGATGATCCATTCGCGCGTGTTGTGAATGTTGCGGCCGGTGGACAAGTCCATGACATTGTCGGCGCCCCAGCGGGTCGCCCAGACCATTTTCTCGACTTCTTCTTCAACGGATGAAGCGACGGCGGAGTTGCCGATATTGGCATTGATCTTGACCAGGAAGTTGCGGCCAATGATTTGCGGCTCAAGCTCCGGGTGGTTGATATTGGACGGGATCACGGCGCGGCCGCGCGCAATCTCATCGCGGACAAATTCTGGGGTGATGAATTCCGGGATTTCAGCGCCAAAGCTCTCGCCTTGTTCGATTTGCGCTTTGGCATTTTCGACCGCTTCCTGGCGGCCGAGATTTTCGCGCTCGGCGACATAGATCATCTCTTTGGTGATGATCCCGGCCTTGGCATATTCGAACTGGGTGACCGGACCCGTGCCAGTACCGCGCAGAGGCTGGTGCTGGATCGGAAACTCGCGGGCGAGATATTTGCCGGTGGCCCCGCCATTGTCTTCGGGCTTCACAGAACGGCCAGCATAGGCCTCGACATGGCCGCGCTCGAGCACCCATTCAGTGCGCGGGCGGGCGAGACCTTTTTCGACATCAATCGTGACGCTTGGGTCTGAATAGGGGCCAGACGTGTCATAGACCGGAACCGGCGGCTCGTTCGCCGTGGGGTGGAGATCAATCATCCGGCGCGGCACGCTGAGCGACGGATCGGCCTGAGGGTGAGTATAAACTTTCCGGCTCGAGGGCAGCGGGCCAGTGGTAACCTCTGGGGTTTCGAAATCGGCTTGATCAACGGGTTTATTCATAGCGCAGTCTTTCTGTTTAAGCGTTGGGGCGCGAGGATAAGGGCTAAGACCCTGCCTTCATCGCGGCGATCATGTTCGGGTCAGTGAGTTCTATCCAGACGGCATTGGCGGCGGCGAGCACGTCGCCATCGGCATCGACAATCGCGGCATCCGCGAAGTTCTTGCGGCCCTCAACGCCGCGCGGCCATGCCATCACAATCAGCTGTTCGCCAGGTGCTGGGCGGCGGTAAATCTCCGCTGTCAGCGTCCCCAGCAAGCAGAGCTTGGTGTTGCCATGGCGCAAGGAAAAGGCCGATGGGCAATCCAAAGCCGACCAGAGGATTTCGGATCGAATGAGGCCATCTTCGCCAGCAAAATCCGCGTGCGGCACCCAGGCATCGGCATTGACCGGACTGTTCGGCACAGGTCCCGTGAATAGGCGCAGCGCATCACCAGGGTCTCGCTTTGGCCCGCAGACAAAACAGTGGGCAATCGGGTGATCCTCAGCATCTTCCAAATAAGCTGCATGGGCGGCCTCTAGCCCTTGCACGGATGGGATGTCTGGCAAGTCAATTTCGACCTCGCTGGGCACAGCTGAGGCGAGCTTTTGGTCGCCAATCATCACTGCGACGCCCTCACCCTCGGCGATCACGGTCAGTTCGGTCTCTAGAGGTGGCGGCGCGGTGATGCGGGCACGAACTGGTCCTTGGATGAAATTCGCCATGCGGCCAGAAACATAGCCGCCATTGCCAGAATTAGCAGGGCCGCAATAGCGTCGATCAATCGTGAATGATCCGAGTGTTTCGCTCATCGGTTCCGTTCCTACGCCGGTTCGCGCGCCTTCCGATAAGACTGCTAGCCGGATCAGGTTCTAAGGGTGCTGGAGCGGATCGGCCCCATCTCAGCGCTTCCAAACGCGCCCCTCGGATGGCGCTTAGAATAGACTTTTCCGCGGCGACAGCAAGCGCTTATTCGAGGATGACTGGGGCGGCGGCGGTATTCCTGTGTATCACCGGCGATGCCAGCGCAGCTTTGCACTCCACTCGATTGGGAGGCTGGTATCCATGGCTCGGAATTCCCAGCGGTCTTTGTGGCAGACACATGTCCCTAGACCCCAGCCTGCGCTGGAGTCGCCGGAAATTTTGTACCCATCTCACGACCACGCTCTACTAACCTCCGCGCGGCAGGGTCAAATAGCCGAGTGCCATATCAGTCACTTCGCCAATCATGGTCTCGTCATCAAGCTTTGCGGCTTCGATCAGGGCATCGCTTGGCATCAAAGCGGCGCGGATAAAGATCGTGTTGAAAAAGACGCCCAACATGTTGGTGGCGCGGTCATGGTCTATGAGTGTGATCTCGTCTGCATAAATGGTCAGCAGGTCCGAAATCGGCCCAAAACTTCGGATCACCAGCGTCGCCCAGTCGTCTTCTTCAAGCTCCGGGTGCAAGCGCGCATAGGTGTGAATGGCCCGCAGGATGTGGCCATTCTCGATCGTTTGCGCGTGCACAGCTTTGGTGATCTCAAACAGCGCCACACGCAAGTTGCCCATGGCACGAAACGCGGCCGCGGCGTCTTGTTCTTCCGCAACTTTCAGCCGCGCCTGAACTTGCTCGCGCCATGCCGCCAGCAGCGCCTCTAAGAAGGCGGTTTTGTCTTTGAAATGCGAATAGACCGAGCCGACGGCGACGCCGGCTTCCTTGGCGATGTCTTGCACCGAGATGTTCTCAAACTCATGGCGTCGCAGCAGGCGTTCAAGCGCCGCCATCAGCTTTTCTCGGGTACGAATGGCGCGTGTTTGTTGAGGGCGCTTCGGGGCAGGATTGGAGGGGTGGTTCGGCGCCATATCGGTCTCATTTCAAAAATTGAACTTGAATTCATATTCAGTTTAATCTATATCCCTCTCAATTGGAAGCGAAATTAGAGGCGAAAATGTCGGTATTGAATGCGACGGGACTATCTCTTGTGGATATCTTTTTACTCGGCGTGATTATCATTGGGCTGCCGCTTGAGGCCTTGCTCACACTCAACAAAAGCCGAGCGGAGCTGGCTTCGGGAAAACCTGGTGTGCGCGTGAAACACTATACGCAGACGATCTTCTTGCTGTGGGGAGTCGCGCTGCCGATCCTGGTCTTATGGGCAGCAAGCGGTCGGGATTGGGCTGATCTTGGCTTTACGCTGCAATCCGGATGGGGCCCGATGGCCGGCTGGGGGCTCGCCGGTCTGGTCGCGCTATTTTTTGCAATCCAATTCACGGCCGTCGTGAAATCGAAATCGGCGCGCGCGCAATTGCAAAATGGCCTCGCCAAGTCGCCAATCATGACCAATTTCCTTCCCCACTCCGACGAAGAGCGTAAATTGTTCCACTTGCTCAGCGTCACCGCCGGGATCACTGAAGAGATTATTTTCCGCGGCTTTTTGATCTGGGCGTTTAGCTTGTTCGTACCGATCTGGATGGCAGCACTGGCGGCCTTGTTGATCTTCACGATTTTGCACGCTTATCAAGGCGCTGCGCAATTGCCAGCTGTGTTTATCATGGGCGGGCTTGTGACTCTGATTTTTGTGCTGTCAGGCTCGATCTGGCCGGCCATCGCGATCCATGTCTTTGTTGATATGATCAACAATTCGATGACTTGGGCGGCGCGGCGGGAGATTGCGATGGCTTAGCAATACAAGCGCCACTAACAGAGCTTAACAGCACATGCCGTTCTATTAACCAAATGCTGACGTCTGGGCCCGAGATTGAGGCCAACCGATTCTCTTATCCAGCGGAGACCTCAAATGGCGGACGCAGCAGCCCTGGCCCCCACAGCCGCCGACATGGCGCGCACCAAAGCCACGCGCAAACCGAAACGACCGAAAGTCAAAGTCGACTTTTGGGCGACAGACCTCAATACGGCTGAAATCGGCATCATGAAGCGAACTCAAAACGAGGCCGCCTCTGATCAGTTCACCAAGGATATGGAACTCTATGGCCAGACCGTCATTGACGGTAAACGAGAGGCGCTGATCGGCTATCGCCAGGAGCTGTGGGATGGCAGCGAGGGGTTTGACCGGCGGTTGGTGATCCGGCTGTTTTCAGAGACACTGGGCTGGCGCGGCACCGCGGAAATGCTGCTTGGCCGATCGGTGCAATTGTCGCTCGCCGCGGGCGGGCAGCCGGTGCCGGTCTTTTCAATCAACCTGGCGCGCCACAAACAGCTGATCCAGCTTGAGCGATGCGCGGTGAAATGGCCGTTCATGCCGGAGAAATATAGTTTCTTCATTCAGACCAAAGACAGCGTCAAATTCTACACGCTGCGGCGACATTTAATCAGCTTTGGCGCCGACTATAGTCTCTATGATCATAAGGGCCGCAAAATTGGCGTGCTTGATCACCAATTGATCAATCTCGGCGGTGCCTGGATGATGCGTCTGGATCCTGAGCATCGCACCCGCCAACTTGAAGCTGTGCTCGAACTGTTTTGCGCAGTGCTGAAATTTAATCGCGCCAGCAAAAGCCATGTGCGGAAACTCTCAGAGCAAGTCTTACGCGGAAAGGTTCATCCTGACTTGGATCATGAGGAAGAAGACCTCTACCTCAATCCGCGGAAACGCCGGTAAGCGGCTTCTGGAGCACCACACACGACTGGCGATACGGCCAGATCATCCAATAGAATTTTTTCATTGAGCGCTTCCACTTGGTCCACCCCAAGAATGGAAAGGGCAGCCTTAGAATCTGCCGGAAAATGATCCATGGCCGCTTCTTGAGATTGTCGCGATAAGAGCCAGTATTGATAATCTCAGCGACGAGAACCTCATGCGCTTCGGTAATCAGCGCACTGATTTCATCCGGCGTTGGACGGAACATTGTATCAATTGGGTCGCGATGGTGGGGATAGCTTTTCGGCACGGTCATCACCAGGCGCCCGCCCGGCGGCAGCAGACGAAAGCAGCGATTGGCGAACTCTGCCGGATCAAGCACATGCTCTAACACATTGTTGCAGAAAATCGTGCGCGGCGCGGTTCGTTTGATTTCGGCATAGCCCGCCTCGTCGAGCAGGTTGGCAGAGATGTCGATCCCCTCGCCTTCTTGCAAATCCGAATGAATTATCGTGATCCCCCGCGCCATGAGAGGCGCGAATAAGTCATTGTGAATATACGGCTTTTCTTCCGTTCGAAAGGCGAGGGTTTGGCTGCCAATGTCGAGAATTGGCGACAACGACTCGGCCGGATAGGCTCGTAGCGCCTGTTCGATCCATTTCGCCTCGACTTCCTGCACCTTGGTTCCCGCTTACGTTTTTAGATCCCTAGGCGGTTATCACCAGCTTTCGCAAAGACTCAAGGATCAGGTCACAGGAGCTCTGATTGAACCTGTTTGGTCCACCCCACATGAACATCTGCGCCGCTGACAATCACCGGACGTTTGACCAGCGTCGGATTGGAGATCAGTAGCCCCTCTGGTGCACCTTCCCGCTCGGCTTCGCTTAAGGTCCGCCATGTCGTCGACCGGCGATTGACCAGTACATCAGCGCCAGCCTTTGCGAGCCACCCTGGGACAAGGTCTTCGAGCTTGGCCTCGGCGCGGATATCGACGAAATCATAGCTTTTACCCGCCGCCTCAAGCGCTTTCATCGCTTTCTTGCACGTGTCGCAATTCTTCAAGCCGTATAGGGTCAGCGCCATGTCGTCTCCTTGGGTCCGATCAAGTTCGATCGTCGACATAAACCTCGCCATCCAAATCGTCGAGCTTGGATTGCAAATGCGCGCGGACGTCTTGCACCGCTTGATTATAGATGCCGGGGCCAAGTGTTTCGAGCATCAGATCCAAGATTTGCTCAGCGCGAAAGTCAGACAGACGCTCGTCAAATTCAGCTTGAAACAGGGTCTGTAACTGACCCGTCAGGCGCTCGCGACGCTCAGGACTGAGTTTGATCTTTTTCATTCGTCTTCCGGCTTTTCCAAGGTCCGCGTTTCGCCCGGCAGGTGGAAGAAGTCAGCGCCGGTGACCACCAATTGGGGCGGCACCTCCACCGGTACATGGATACCAGTTACGTGCTCGCTATTTAGGCGTTGATCAAGAATAAGCGGCCCATCGCCCATCCCGAAAAACCAATAAGGCGGATAGGCTGTGTGGGTGCGTTTGGCCTGCCAATGTTCCTCTAAGGGCGCGAAGTGAACATCATTGGGATCGGCATCGCCCAAATGCATCACCGTAATGCCATCGGCCAGGGTCACCCGCCAAACCAGGTTGGAGACGTCCGCACGACCGGGCCAACCCGCATGCGGAATGCGCACCACATCGATCTGCAGTTCACCTTCTTCAAAACTCAGCGGCGCGTCTTGATACTCGAGCGGAATTTCAATCACGCGTTCGAAGATCTCTTCGCTTTCAGTTTCTTGACGCATCCATTCCGCCGCTTGAGCAGGGACATAGGCCCGCACATGCTGATGCGTATCCAGATATTTGATCACTTCATCGACGGAAAAATGATCGGGATGCATATGGCTGATAAAAATCGCATCCACGGCTTCAAACGGCGCTTCGCCAGCCATCAAAGCCAGCCGCATCTCTTCTGGCACCAATTGAAACGTGCCGAACCCGTTCGGGAACAATGGATCGAACAAGACCGTCGTATGGCCGTCGCTAACCATGATGCCTTCATTGCCGAGATAAGTCGTCTCTGCTGGTGTTTCAGGATGCGCGTGCGCGAGCGGCAACCAAAAGCAGGATAGCAAAGACAAAATTACGGTGCGCATGACAGTCTCTCCCGGGTGGATCGGCGATATTAAACCAGTGTAAACACGCAGGCGCTAGGGCGAATGTATGACGAGGGGTCGTTATCGAATACTCGCCGGACTAGCGGCATGCGCCTTTGGCGTGGGCGCGGCCTATGCGGCCCCAGGCGACGTTCTCTTACAAGATGATTTTGATAGCGGCGCCGGGTGCGGCACGCTGTCTCCGCTCTGGACAGGATCGGATAGCAATCTCACCGGCGTCAGCACACAAACCTCAAATTCAGGATCCTGTTCAGCCTTTACCCGCGGCGACGTTGCGACACTGACCGGCCCGATCATTGACCTGTCTGCGGTGACCGGCGCGACCCTCACCGCCTGGCTGCGCCAGGGCCTCGACGCGTTTAGTGAAGATGTCGATGCGGGCGAAGACTTTGTCTTTGAATATCTAGATTCCGGCGCAAACTGGATCCCGATTGAAACGCTGTTTGGTGCGGGCCCAAATGGCGAGATCACCAATGTCAGCCTAGATCTTCCCATCGGCGCACTGCACGCAGGTTTCCGCCTCCGTTTCCGACAAACAGGTGGCAGCGGCGGCCCACCGGCGAATGGCGGGATCGGCTATGATTACTGGCATATCGATGATGTGCTCTTGGTTGAAACCGGAACACCGCCACCCGTCGAGCTACCGTCCGGCATGGGCGTCGGCCTGTGCGAACGGTTTGAAAGTGGATTTGGCAATTGGACCGCAACCAATGCCACCCGAGCTGGGATCAATGGTGATACATTCCAATCATCCAGCAATGCGATGTTCTTGCGCCATGATACCGTGACGGCGACCTCACTGGCCTTTGATTCTGCTGGCATGACCGATATCGATGTTTGGGTGCGTCGCGGGTCAGATACGTTTTCAGAAAATCCTGAAAGCGGTGAAGATCTAAGCTTTGACTATCTCGATGCCTCAAACAATTGGGTCACGCTCGAGACTTTTCTCGGCAGCGGTACGCCCGGTGAGATTCTAGAACGGACCTATGCCGTGCCCGCAGCAGCATTGCACGCCAACTTCCGCGTCCGGTTTCGCTTGAGTTCTGGCAACGGGTCGGACTTTGATTACTGGCATGTTGATGACCTTTGCTTCAATCGCGGCGAACCTGATTTCCTCGTCACAAAATCCGTCGCGATTGTGCAAGATCCGATCAATGGCACGCTGAACCCGCTCAGCATTCCTGGGGCTTGGGCGGTCTATTCCATTCAAGTTACCAATACCGGACGCGGCATTGCTGATGCGGGCACGGTGGCGATTGGCGATATGCTTGACCCCAATACGAGCCTGTTTACCGGTAACTTTAACGGCGCAGGCAGCCCGTTCGTGTTCATTGATGGCAGCGGGTCGAATGCTAGCGGCTTAAGCCTCGATTTTGGCAGTCTCGGAGACGGCAGCGACGGCGTCACGTTCTTAACCTCGGGCGGCGGGAGCATGACGCCAAACGGAGGGTTCGACCCGAGTGTTGCGGGCTTCGATTTGCAATTTGATGGCGCGATGAATGGGGCGAACGGCACCGCCAATCCGACATTTACGATCCAGTATCGCGTTCAAGTCGAGTAGCTATTCAACCACGGCAACGATTGGCCCAAGATCAGATCCCACTTCATTGCGGTTGATCTCTGGTGCAAAAATTCGGCTCACTTGGCCATCCAAGAAGAGCGCATTTGGCACCCCGATTTCATCCCGAAACAAGGTCGCGAAATCATGGAATGTCACGGCACTGTCTGAAATCGCGAAATAGACCATGAAGCCATCTTCGCTGACCCCAACGCCGTTTCGGCGGCGGTGCGAGGTGCCATCTGGATTTAGGCCGGGATGAAGCTCACCATTGATCACCAACATCGGTCCTGATTGCGTCGCATAGATCGGATCAATGCCGAGATCGAGATAGGTTTGGCTCTCATACACGCCGGCTTGAAAGCGCGCGATCCAGAACACGCCATTGGGCTTGAGGTGGAAATTGCCTGGCCCATCATTGGTGTTCACAGTGGCCCGGTCGCCATGCTCATCGCGATAGAAGCCAACGGGGCTTCGATCTTCGTGATACATCCCGCCATTCATCGCAAAAATCAGCCGATAAGCCTGCTCATCGAGCTCACGTTCAAGCGTGGTGAACTGTCGATAAGGCTCCCCCTCCGCATCGCTGTGGAACAGGCGGATCTCATGTTCGGACATCGAGAATGCGCAGACCGTATAGGCGTCGCCTTTATGGGAAAGTTCCTTGCAAGCGCGCTCACCTGATGCAGGCTCAGGCCCCGCTGGCGCTTCGGCACACGCGACCAGCGACCACAAGATGATGAGGAAGAGAGCCCAGAGGCGCAAAATGATCTCCTTCAACAGCAGGCGACGAACCAGCCCCACTAGACGATGGCGGGGTTCGCTCAGCCGATCAACGCAGTGTCTATGTGAATGTGGCGCGAAAACGGCCACGGGCCTGAAATCGGTGCAAGAATTGGCGCAAGCGCTAGCTACGCGCGGCTTTCGCCAGATCAATCCACTGCTCGACTTCGCTCTTATCGACATTATTGTCCCCGCCCCAAAGTACACGGGCCCCTTGCGGTGTGTCGAGGAAACTTGTGGCCGCATTGAACACTTTCGTCGCGGAGGCTTTGGCCAGGTCTTCGGCATTGCGAATACCGGCGCCAACCAAGATCTGACTGTCGAGTACGCGCAGACCCGGCGCCTCGACCATCAATCGCGTTTGGTCCTGCCAATCGATCAATGTGTCGCTTTTGATATAGCGGACATTCAGTGCTTGTGCGGTGTGTGCGGGATCGGCTGCAAGCAAGTCGCCAATCGTAATGATGTCGACTTTCTCGAGGCGCGATGCCGTCTTTGGACCGATAGAGGGCGCGTCCACAACTGGCGAGTCGAGGGTTAGAGCATTGAGGCGACGCGCCTCTAGTTCGTCCACTTCCTCTTCTTCGACGCTTTCGGCTTCGACAGGCTCTGGTTCGGTTGGCGTGTCTAGCGTCACTTCTTCGGGTTCGGCCTCATCATCGGAAGCGTTGAGTTCGGCCAGCATCGCTTCTGCGGCCGAGGCTGCTTCGGCAGCGATGGCGGCGTCCGGTTCTATGGCTGGTTCAGGTTCTGGCTCGACCGGCGCGTCTTCTGGCTCCGCCGGTTCAGCGTCCACCGCTGCAACCTCTTCGGGAGCCTCTTCCGCGACCGCTTCAACCACTTGCTCTGGCTCTAATTCTGGTTCTGGCTCCGGTTCTGGTTCATCAATCGCTTCGGCGTCATTCGCGGCAACTGGTTCGATTTCGGCGATCTCTTCGGCCGGCGCTTCGACGATTTCCGCCTCGGGTGGATCGAAAACTTCTGGATCCGCCGCAACCGTTGGCGTGCGCTCGACCGGCTCTTCCACCATCGCGCCCTCCACAGGGACAGGCACAACTTTCAGCTGATACTCAACCGGCTGAGGATGCTCAGGCAGCGGCACATGTTTGGTACCAATCGGCTTGATCGGCATCATGTCGAGCCATTCGAGCGGTTGCCGCAGGATATGTTTGCAATGCAAAGCCCGGATCTTTTTGTCGTCGGCGGGCAGGTTTTTCACCACTTTCCCCGTCTCGACGAATTCCTCATACATTTTCTCGACGGTCTTGCGATCGCTCGCGTCGGCCATCCGCTTGGTGATTTTGCGGATCGGGATGTCGAGGGCAGCAAAATAACCCGGCAGGTCGAGGTCCACTTTTTGTGGCTTCACGCCGGATTCCGCGAAGGCGCGTTCAAACAGAACCGCAACCCCCGCCGTCGCATAGGCGACCAAGTCGGCGATGATATCGAGAAGGGTCTGATCCAAGCCTTCGGGCGGATTAGCAACGCCTTTGTGCAGGTCATAATGATCAATGAAAGTCTGATAATGCGGGTTCGAATATTTCGCGCCCGCCAGCACCATATCGGCAACAAATCCGACCTCAGTACCGGCATGGACGTGCGGATAGCCGCGTAAATCAATCAACGCTTTGATTGTGTCGCGAGACTTTGCGATCGACCATTCGAGCGCCCGGTGCATGGTGCCTTCTTCTTCGCTTTGCGCTGTATGGAAAGGCTGAATTGGGTCGGCATAATAATGGGTCAGAACGCCGAGCGCATAGGCCGCCTTGGACCATTTCTTTTCGCGCAAGGCTTCCACCGCTTTGCCATACCATTCCATGGCGGCATCGCGCGCCCCGCCCCACTCGCCATCTTCGACATGCAGGACATGGTTCTGGAAGTCTTTAAATTCAGCATCCGGCGCCTTGGCACCCTTTAGAAGCTGCGTGTGATGCTTCAGCAGCAGGTTCTTCCAATCGCTCGCATGGTTCCCGCCCAATAATTGCAGCGCATCAAATGCGATGAAGTGATGGGTCGAGCGACAGCGATGCGCAATAATGACAAGCTCTAGCAAGTTCATAGTCAGTCAGCCCTCTGACAGCCTTGTTTGAACGGCCAGCCCTAGGGTGATTTGCGAGTTCCACAAATGTCACTTCTGCGGTGACGGCCGGCGTCCAGATGGTTAACGTTTCCCTGACTTTTGGGCTGAAACAGTTAACAGCGGTTTAACCTTTTGGCCAGATTCAGCCCGCCTTATTCGACGATCGCGCGAAATCGAATAGCGAAACTGGGGTCCGGCGCGGTATCAATTCGCTGCCGCATCGCGCCATCTAGATCGAAGCGAACATGGGTGATCGCTTGATCCGCGCCATCCGCATCGACGCTCGGCGTATAGGTAAAGGTCACGCCATCGGTTGAGAAAGAGACCCCGTCAGAGGCGCTGCCCGCCCCGCCCCAACTTAGCGACAGGTCAGAGGTGGTGGAGCCGTCGACCAGCTCAAAGGCGGCGCTGCCAGCGACGATTAGTTTGACGTCGTCAGGCAGGTTATCGGTGATCGAGACGCTGCCATTATCGAGGCGCTGCCCATCATTGGTGACATCGATCGTGTATTCAACCACCGCGCCAGGCAGCGCGAATGGTGATAGGGAGCCCACCGGGTCAGAAATCACCACAACTGATTTCTCGACATTCGGTTCGGCTGAACAAGATTGCGGCGCGCTGGTGGAAATCGTCGCATTGGTCGACACACATTGGCTGGCGCGCATCGAAAAGTTCGCCGTCGACATATCTTGCCAACTGCCCCCGGGGGCCCGAGCCTGCCAGCCAACCGGGCCATCGCAGCAGCCTTCGAACCCGAGCGCTTCGTAGCGATGCCAGCCAGCATCGAGCGAGATCGTGCCTTCTAGAACCTGCGGGGCATCATTAAAATTCCCGGCCCACCACAAATCATCATTCCATTGCGCCTCGAGCTCAGTTTCCTGGACATAAAGGTGTCCGCCATGTCCGAAATCAGCGCCGTAACGGAAGCCCCACAGTCCGGCCGTGGCAGGGGTCACTTCGATCATCGCGCTAATGCACCAGCCGAAATTCCCGTTCGAGCCACCAAGCGCACGATTATTGAGGCCAGAGATCGATGTTCGGACTTGATCGGCCACATCCGTGGTGGCGTTGATATAGGCCGCTCGCGCACTCGCCGCATCGGTGGGGTCAGCGGAGGATACCCGCGATCGCAATCGCAAACCAGAGCTTGGAAACACGGCGTCTGTATCGCCCGCTGAGCTTAAACTTGGGTCGCCATAATAGACATAGACGCTGGTTGAGCTCAGCGGCCCAATGTTTGGCAATTTCACATAGAGCGTCGCGGTGCGGGTGAAACTGTCCCAGCCCGTTACGATATGGTCGACGGGCGTGACATCATCACTTGCGAGAACGACCCGTACATCTCGGCCATCGCTGGTGAACACATAATCGGCAGGGAAATCTGCGGCGGTCAGGTCGATCCGTGTTTCGTCACTGTGGCCTGACGCATTTGCGGTCACGGTCACCAGCGTGCGGTGCACATTCATACAATCCCAAGCCGCAACGCTTGGAACGCAGATCACCGCCAAGAGGAGGCCTTGGAAGAATCGGCGCAGCTGAATGAAATGTCCCACGGGCTGAGTTTAGAGCGGCGTCAATGATTCGAAAACGCGCTTTCTCAGCTATTTGGTTTTTCGCTTGATCGGCCGCATCAGCCCTTCTTGCGCGACGCTGGCGACCAATTGCCCATCGCGGGTGAAAATCGAGCCGCGATTGAAGCTGCGCGCGCCGCCTGCATAGGGGCTGTCCATTGTATAGAGATGCCAGTCGCTGAAATTGATCGGCGCGTGGAACCACATGGCATGATCCAAGCTGGCCGACATCAACTCGCCGGTCATCCAAGATACGCCGTGTGGGCGGTTGCCCGTGCCCAGCAAAGACATGTCGGACGCATAGGCCATCAAACAATGGTGCAGCCATGGCTGCTCATCAATCTCGCGGCGGACCCGGAACCATAGGTGCTGAACATCACTGACTTTTTCAGGCTTTAACGGATCGAGCGGATCGACTTCGCGGATTTCGATCGGGCGCGGCCGAAGAAAATGCCCGCGATGGCGCTCGGGCAGGCGTTCCGCGAATTTTTTACGCCACTCGATCCGGTCATCCAGGCTATCGGCTTCGGGAACGTCCGGCTTTGTGTGCTGGTGGTGCCAACCGTCTTCCAATTTGTGGAAGGAGGCGGCCATATTGAAGATCTGTTTGCCGTGCTGAATGGCCACGACGCGGCGGGTGGTGAAGCTGCCGCCATCGCGCGACCGGTCGACTTCATAAATAATCGGGATCGACGGATCGCCTGGCCGCAAGAAATAGGCATGCAATGAATGGCAGGTCCGGGTCTCTGTATCGACCGTGCGATAGGCCGCGACTAAGGATTGTGCGATCACTTGGCCGCCAAATACCCGCTGATTGGTCTCATTCTCGGGGCTTTGGCCGCGAAACAGATCTACTTCCAAGCGCTCAAGGTCCATAAGATGTAGCAAATCGCCAACAGGATCTGACATTTTGAGCCCCTTTCAGAATAAATATTGCTGCGTCATGCGTAACAAGTATGCCAGATACTGGAAACCATGCGACACGCAACCTAGGTGTCGAATAGATAATCAGTGGGCTGGAAACAAGAAGTGAGGCGATATGGGTTTGTTTCAAACCATTAAGCGTGAGGCGAACACAATCCTCACCCTGCAACGGGTAAAAAAATGGACCGACGATATTGCGCCGGATTCCAAGAATCTCGTTGCTGACGATTTTGAAGCAGTGGTGGATAAATACCCGAATAATGTCGCTTGGCGGTTTGAGGGCAAACTGACCACTTATGCGGAGATGGACGCGCTCGCGAACAAAGTCGCGAACTGGGCGCTCGGCCTCGGCCTGCAAGCTGGTGACGCCGTCGCGCTGTTCATGGAAAACCGGCCCGAATATGTTTCCTTCTGGTATGGCCTGTCGAAAATCGGCGTTGTGGTGGGGCTGATCAATCACAACCTGACCGACAAAGCGCTGGCCCATTGCGTGAACATCGCAGATGCCAAACTGATCCTGACTGGCGCGGATCAAGACGAAGCTATTCGCAGCGCAGACGGCTTGTTTGAAGGCGATCCGAAAGTCTGGTCCTTTGGCGGCGGCGAAGGCCAAGACCTAACCGCTGCGCTGGCGGGTGCATCCGAACTGCGCCCCGGCCGCGAACACCGAGCCCAGCTGCTCGGCAAAGATCTCTGCCTTTATGTTTATACGTCCGGCACGACAGGCCTACCAAAAGCGGCGCGGCTTACCCAAGCGCGGACGCAAGGCATGATGCGGTCGTTTATCGGGCCGTGTAAAATCACCTCGCGCGACCGAATTTACATCACCCTGCCCCTCTATCACGGTACAGGCGGCCTCTGCGGGGTTGGCCAAGCGCTGATGACCGGCGCGAGCATCATCTTGCGGAAGAGATTTTCAGCCTCGCAATTCTGGGATGACGCTGCCGATCAGGGCGCAACTTCGATTGTTTATATTGGCGAGCTGTGCCGTTATCTGGTCAACTCGCCGCCGCATCCAAAAGAGCGCGCGCATCAGATCCGCACCGGATTCGGCAATGGCTTACGGCCCGACATTTGGGAAGAATTCCTGACCCGGTTCAACATTTCCTATGTCTGCGAGTTTTATGGCTCGACTGAAGGCAATGTCAGCTTTCTCGGATTCGATGGCAAAGTTGGCGCGGTTGGCCGGATCCCCAGCTATCTCGAAAAAAGCGTCTATGGCCACGTCGCGTTCGTAAAGTTTGACGTGGTCGAGGAGAAACCAATTCGCGGCAATGATGGTTTCTGCATCAAAGCGCTTCCAGGCGAACCGGGCGAAGCGATTGGCAAAGTCGGCGATGATAGTCGCACCCGCTTCGAAGGCTACAATGACGAAGAAGCGACCAAGAAAAAGATCCTTCGTGACGTCTTTGAGGAAGGCGATATGTGGTTCCGTACCGGCGATCTGATGTCGAAAGACGCAGACGGCTATGTCTATTTCATCGACCGGATCGGCGACACGTTCCGCTGGAAGGGCGAGAATGTTTCGACCAATGAGGTCGCTGAATTTGTGGCGCGCGCGCCGGGTATCTCAACCGCCAATGTCTATGGCGTCAGCGTCCCGGGTACAGATGGCCGGGCCGGCATGGCGGCGATCACGACCAATGGCGAGGTCGACTTTGACGGCCTGTATGCATGGCTCGGTGAGCATCTACCAAAATATGCCATCCCGCTTTTCATTCGGGTTCAGAGAGAAGCCGAAACCACCGGCACGTTCAAATATCGCAAAGTCGAATTGGTGAAAGACGGCTTTGATCCGTCGATCGTCAGCGAGCCAATTTGGTACTATGATCCACAGACCAACAAATATGAGCCGCTGACACCAGACGCGCATGAAACAATCCTCTCCGGCGCGGTGAAGTTCTAAATGTGGCGGCGTGTCATCCTCTGCGGCGCCCTGCTCTCGGCGTGCGGTAGCCCGGATGCGCCAGCGCCTGAAGCGCGTTATTTCGAACGACTGAGCGCGCTATGCAATGGTGAAGCTTATGCGGGCGAGCTGGTTAGCACTGATGCGGCCGACGCGGATTTTCAGACCGCGGATATGCGCATGGGCCCAGCCACTTGCGAAGGCAATACGATCCTGATTCCCTTCGCAGTCAATGACGATCGATCGCGGACCTGGGTGATCACGCGCACTGTCGACGGCGTGCGCCTCAAACATGATCACCGCCACCGCGATGGTAGCGAGGATGCTGTGACCCAATATGGTGGCGACAGTGATGGCACTGGCACGATTGCCGCGCAAGATTTCCCCGCCGATGCGGAAACCAAGGATTTGTTTGTCCGCGAAGGCATAGAGGTCTCCACCCAAAACACGTGGCGGATTGAGATCGAGCCCAGCGCCAAATTCACTTATCAAATGAGCCGACCTGAACGCTTGTTTCGCGTCGAGTTTGATCTCACCACGCCAGTCGAAGCGCCGCCGCCCACATGGGGCGCGGCCCCGATCGAATGAGCGAGAATGACACGCCTTCCGGCCGGGTTCTAATTATCGCGGGCTCGGATAGTGGCGGCGGTGCGGGGATCCAAGCGGACCTGAAGACCGTCACGCTGCTGGGAGGGTATGCGATGACGGCCATCACCGCGATCACCGCCCAGGACACGACCGGCGTGCATGGGGTTTGGCCCGTCGCCATAGATGCCGTCACCGCGCAAATGCAAGCCTGTCTCACCGATCTTGGCGCTGATACGATCAAAACCGGCATGCTCGGGTCCGCACCATTGGTCGAACACGTTGCGGAAACGCTCGATACTTTCGCCAAGCAGACCCCGCGCGTCGTCGATCCGGTTATGGTCGCAACTTCAGGGGATCGATTGGTCGATGAGCACGCAATCAGTGCCATCGCCTCCCTTTTGATTCGAGGCGCTGCTCTGGTCACACCGAATGCACCAGAGGCCGAAGTGCTAACCGGCAAAGCGGTCGATGGCATTAATGGCCAGAGACGCGCGGCTGAGGCCTTGCTCGAACGTGGCGCGAAAGGTGCGCTCGTCAAAGGCGGACACGTGCCTGGTGCGATTATCCAAGATGTCTTGCAAACCGAACATGGCGAGTGGATCTTTGAAAGCGCGCGGATCGAGACCAGCTCGACGCACGGCACAGGCTGTACGCTGGCAAGCGGTTGCGCCGCTCTGCTCGCGCAAGATCTGGCCATGCATGACGCGGTTGCCCAAGCGCGTGACTATCTCCACGCCGCCATCGAATACGCCCCGCAGCTCGGCAAAGGGCATGGACCGGTGGCACATAATTGGCCGATTTTGAATCAGGAAAACTGACGGGCCGGATAGTTAAATTCAGCAGATCAGCAACACTGATCGACCGCTTAGAAATCATGGTTTGTGCTTTACTGGTGCGTGTGACAGCTTCCGCCTCCTAAACACAGGAGGTTTCGATGGCACCCATTCCTTTTGCACAAATCGACGCGTTTGCGAGCAAGACCTTTGAAGGCAATCAGGCCTGTGTGATGCCGCTCGAGGCCTTTCTGCCAGATGAAACGCTGCAAAAGATCGCCGCCGAAAACAATGTCGCGGAAACCGCCTTCATTGTGCCCTTAGGCGACGGCGCTTGGGAGCTGCGTTGGTTTACTCCAGCCGTGGAAGTGCCGCTTTGCGGGCATGCAACGCTCGCATCCGGCCACTATCTTTATACGATTGGCGGCTATGACGGCGCTCAAATCCGGTTCCAGACGCGCAAATCCGGCGATCTTTTTGTGTCACGCATGGAAGATGGTCGGCTCGAAATGGATTTTCCATCGCAGCCGATCGCTGACACGGACGTCGATGCCGAAATCTCCGCAGCGCTCGGCAAGTCGCCCGTTCAAGCCTTTGCTGGGCCTTGTTATGTGTCGGTCTATGAAACTGCGGCGGAGATCAGAGCTCTATCGCCGGACCTTGAACGGCTCAAAACCTTGGGCAGCAAGGATGCGAATTGGGGGCTTGGTAACTTTGGCTGCCTCGCGCTGGATGGCGACGAGGTTGATGTCACAAGCCGTTTCTTTGCTCCTGGCAGCGGCATTCCAGAAGATCCCGCCACGGGCAGTTGGCACTGTATGATCGCACCTTTGGTCGAACGCTTGACCGGGAAGACAGAAGCAACCTGTTTCCAGGCCTATCCTGGACGCGGCGCCTATATCGAGACGGAGTTGGTCGGGGATCGGGTCAAACTTCGCGGCCAGAGCGTGACGGTGATCGAAGGGCTATTTCACTTATAGCCGGGGCGCGCTGGCCCTTTGGGAAACCCAAACCCCGCCAAGGATCAGCGCGAAGGCAACGAACGCGTTCCAGCTTTGCATCTCTGCAAAGGCGAAATAACCGACCACCGCTGAACAGATCGGAATTGTGTAGCCTGTCAGGGATATGAAGGTCGCGCTGGTCCGCTGAATTAGGATAACATAAAGCAGTGACGCCATCGCCGTCGGTCCAATGGCAAGCCCAATCACGCCAGCAATTGCGCTGCCGGATGGCTGGAGCGTGTCATAGTCAACGAACGCGAGAAGCGGCCATGAGATCACCGCGCCGAAGCAGAGAAATCCAGCCGAGAACACGAAGGGTGGAATGTCTTTGGCAAAGCGGGCGGTGATTGAGGAGGTGGCATAGAAGAACGTCGCGAGCAAACACAGAGCTTGCGCCAGCACGCTGGCCGAGCCGAACGAGGCAATCGCTTCTGGCCCAAACAGAATGGCGACCCCGGCAAACCCAACCAATATCCCGAGCACTTTGCGCACATGCATTCGGTCATCATGGAAGGCAAAATGCGCCATCACCGCGACGAAGAGCGGCGCAGCCGAGACATAGAGCGCTGCCAGGCTAGAATCGACGGTTTGCTGGGCGATTGTGATCAACAAAAATGGTGCGACCGTGCCGACAAAGCCCATCAGCGCCATTGCCAGCCATGTCCGCCATTGGCCTAAACGCGGCCACGCTTGACCGCTGATCAAGGCGACAATCAGCAGGAGGACCGCTCCACCGGTGAGACGAATTGGAATAATCAGCTGGGGCGGCAAACCGGCGCTTGGGTCAGATTGGCTCACTGCCAGGCGCGTGAACGCATAGGCTGCGCTCCACAAGGCGGTCAGCACAGCGAATAGGATCCAATCTGTTGGGGTGCGTGTTTCGCGCATCTGCCTCACCGCAAGTCTCGCATCGCATTAAGCGGCGGAGGGTCGAGGTCAAGCGCCTGAAGCGGTGATGCGATGTTTTGCAGTAATCGAGTTTATTTATTGTTATTGTATTTCTTATTACTTGTTCTTGTTGAGCTTTAAAAAGTAACCGATATTGCATTGTGATTATTTGATCATTGGATCAGGCATCAGTAGTCTGATAGCTGCAAGTATAATTCTGCGCAAACCCAATGCGCGGATCATTATTACCGATCGCTATGACCGACCCGGCGGCGCCTGGAATGATGCATACGGGCATGCCCAGCTTGAATATGATCCCGCGGATTTTGGTATCCCGTCTTATCCCATGAGCGCTTTCTTAGCGGCTCAACCCCATCGCGCTACGGGGTCACAGATCGGCCCACCCACGGTTCTGGAATATGCCGATGCGGTGATGCGAGATCACATTCTGGCCTCGGGCCGCGCTGCATATTTCCCGGCTCATGAGTATTTGGGAAGCGGTCGCATTCGGCCGATTGGCGAGGCCAGGTTCAAACAGATCAAGATTGCCAAAAAGGTGATCAGTGCAACCCGAAACGGCCGTTGGTCGCGCCTGCAACATGTTCCCTGCCTGAGTTATGAGAACGAGATCGACATTGTCAGCCCACACGCGTTGGCGGAAGACGTGCGCCATTTAGAAAGCGACTATCAGCGATATTGCATCATTGGGGCCGGCACCTCGGGCACAGATACAGCGCTGTACTTGCTTAGCAGCGGTATTCATTCCGATCGAATTTGCTGGGTGAAACCCCGGGAAGCCTGGTTTTTGGACCCCTCAATTGCTAATCCGCGTATCGCCCTCAACTTAGCAAACCTGGTTCAAGAAGCAGTCAATGTGGAGACGCTTTTCGCGCTCATGGTGCAGCGCGGACATACGGGGCGAGCCAGCACTGACATCACCCCAAGCATGCATCATGCGGCGCCGAAACCCTTGTCCGACTTGGCCTCGCTGGGCGCGATCACGCAGATCATCCGCAAAGGCCATGTTCGCCAGATCGTTCCGCAAGGCTTGGTTTTGAACGAAGGCGAGGAAGGCATGCCGAAGCAAACGCTGTATATCGATTGTTCGGCCAAACCGGTTTTGCCGCGTGCGTTGCCGGCCATTTTCCAAAAAGACGAAATCAATCTGCAAGCTTGCGCCCTTGCTGATCCATGTCTGTCGGCCCGGATGATCGCTGAGATCGAACTTTTGCCGGGGCCAAACAATGTAAAGAATGCGCTCTGCCGGCCGCTTGCACGTCCAGATACGCCCTTGGATTTTGTCCGAGCGTTGCAGCAAAGTTTCGCCAATCAAAGCGCTTGGGGACGCCATCCGAGCCTTAGGCACTGGCGATCAACCTCCCCCAACCAAGTCCTAACACCCGAACCGGAAACCTTTGCGGCTGCCAGCCAGTGGTTACAGAGCCTTATCGCCCGCCGCGCGCCCTCAATGGACGAGGGCTGATCCATTTGCGGTCAGCGCGCGCGCCTGCTTGATCCACTTCTCTCGGGCCACGCGTCCGTTAAAGGCGAGATTCTCATCCACCCAGCGCGCCTCGGTCTCTGACCAAGCGGCAATTTGCTTGAAGTGATAGATCCCGAGATCGTTGAGGCGGGTGGAGAGTTTTGGACCAATGCCCTTGATCCGGGTCAAATCATCCGCGGTGCCGTCCGGCGCTGGTAGCAGTTCCGGCGCAATTTGTTTTGCTGGCGTTTTCGGAGCAGGCGGCGTCGCTGCCGCATAGCCAGACTGGCGCTGGAATTTGTCGAACCAATCGACCAAGGCCGACCCCGTCATATTGCTCGGCACTTGAACCCAGCCGGGCAAGCCCTCCAATAAGCGCGCCGTGTTTTGCCAATGCCGCAAATTCATATCTGAGAACGTCCGCAACAGCTCGCTTGTCAGCGTATCTGCATCGGCCTCTAGGCCACGTTTGCCGCTCGGCGTTCCATTGATTTGATTGGCAACGATTCGTGATGTCCGCTGGGAAAAGTCGACCCAGGTCTTGAAGCTTTCTTGCCAATATTCAAATGGAGATAAAGGCGCTGCGTCTTGGGGCAGATTCTGATCAGACATGGCAGGCTCCAACGCTTTGCTGCGGCGCACAATAACAAGTCCCTTGAAAGAGAGCAAGCATTGACAATTCCCAGCTCAAACAAACCACGTTACCAGAAGCCATGACCAATCAACTGACCGGCAATGTTCTTGTTTTCGATTCTGGTATGGGCGGCTTGACCGTTGCGCGAGAATTGCAGGCTTTAGCGCCGACCCTGTCAGTCGATTATGCCGCCGATAGCGGCTTCTTTCCGTATGGTAATAAGTCCGACGCCGAGTTGCGCGACCGCTTGCCCAAAGTCGCGAAAGCGCTGTGCCAAGTGGCGCGGCCGGATGTGTTTGTCATTGCCTGCAATACGGCCAGCACGCTTGCTCTGGAAGAAGTTCGCGCGGTCTTGGACATTCCTGTGGTCGGCACGGTCCCGGCAATCAAGCCCGCTGCCGCCCGGACCCGGACAGGGACGATAGGCCTGCTCGCGACGCCGGGCACGGTGCAGCGCGACTATACGGCAAAACTGATCGAGGATTTCGCCAAAGAGGCGCGCGTGATCATGCATGGCTCGGTCGCTTTGGTACGGATGGCCGAACAAATCGCCTCTGGCGAAGCGGTGTCTCTAGAGGCGTTTCGAGACGCCCAGTCCCCTTTATTCGGGGCTGATGGCGGTGACGACATCGACACGGTGGTCTTGGCGTGTACGCATTTTCCGCTCATTCGCGGTGAACTGGCCGCCACAGTACCGCGACCAGTGACCTTTATCGATAGCGGCGAAGCGATTGCGCGCCAAACGCTTCGAGTCTTGCCCAAGAGTGCTCGATCCGGCCATGAAGGCGGACACGTCTGGCTGACCAGTCTGCCAAACAAGCAAGCCCGCCTGATCGAAGTGTGCCGGCGCTTTGGCTATGAGTCGGTTGATTTCATCGCTGTCGAATAACGAGCGGCAATCATCTTGCTGTCACACAATCGATCTAAGACGCCGCCAATGCCGGTCTCGGAGCACGTTTTGCGTTACGCCTTTGCCATCATCGCCCTGTTTGGGATCACCGCGTGCGGTCCGAGCACCGATCTGTCCAGCTTGCCGGAACAAGAATTCGCCGTGCCGCTGGAAGCCATGGGCGATGCAAAAAAAATCAAAATCGTCGGCTCCTCTACGGTCGCGCCATTTTCGACGACAGTGGCTGAGCAATTTGGAGCGGTCTCGCCGCATCCTGCGCCAATTGTCGAAACCACAGGCACCGGCGGCGGGTTTAAAGCCTTCTGCAGTGCAATTGGTCCAGATGAGCCGTCCATCATCAATGCCTCGCGCAAAATCAAAGATGGCGAACGCGCACTTTGTCTAGATGCAGGGATCACCGATCCGTTTGAGCTGAAAATCGGCTATGACGGCATCGTTCTAGCGAACGCGAAGCTGGGTCCAGACTTAAATCTCACTAAAACCGAGATCTTCACCGCACTTGCCGCTGAGTTGCCAGACGGGTCGGGCGGTTGGCAGGCCAACCCGCATCGTTTTTGGAGCGAGATCAACCCTGAGCTGCCAAATATGCGCATCTTGGTGTCAGGACCACCGCCAACCTCTGGCACAAGAGACGCCTTTGCTGAGATCGTCATGGAACGCGGCGCGGTTGGGGTGCCTGAATTTCAGGCTCTACGAGACAGCAATCCAGCAGCGTTCTCCACGCGCGCTCGGGAAATACGCAATGATGGCGCTTGGATCGATAGTGGCGAGAATGACAGCTCGATTATCAACACGCTCCTGCGTAATGAGGATTCTGTTGGGGTGCTCGGCTATTCCTTCCTGGAACAGAATCTCGACCGGGTGAAAGGCGGCAAGATCGGGGACGTCGCGCCGACTTTTGAGAATATTTCCAGTGGCGATTATGGCGTCTCCCGCAGCATGTATGTCTATGTGAAACGCGAAAATCTGACCATTGTGCCGGGGCTGTTTGAGTTCATTGAAGAGTTCACCCAGGAAGATGCTTGGGGACCAGATGGTTATTTGGCAGAAAAAGGCCTGATCCCGCTGCCGCAAGACGAACGGGTCCTGATCCGCGCGTCTGTCTTGGAGGCGCTTAGAGCGTCGAAAAGTCCACAACCGTCAGAGAATGCCCCGTCGCCTCAACAAACCGTCGAAGATCTTCCTGCGCAATAGAGGTCGTCGCGGTGTTGACCAGCGGGTGGAAATTAACTCTGTCGAAGCCCATCAGCGCGGCGTCAGCGATGAACCGGACGCGTTGATCTTTATCATTCATCAGCGCGAATGCGGTCACAGACCCTGGCTCGATCCCTAAACACTCGACCATCAGTTCAGCGCTCGCAAATGATAGACGCCGTGTCCCGATCAGCTTGTGCAATTGATTGAGTTTCAACTGACTGTCCGCCCAAGCTGAGATCAGGACGATCGTGCCGTCCTTGTCTTTCATGAACAGGTTTTTGCTGTGCCCGCCCGGCATCGAGGCTTTGAGATGACGCCCCTCCTCTACGGTAAAGGTGGCGGCATGCTCGACCGTGTGATGGACAATCCCAAGGTCATCAAGATAGGCGAAAAGGTCAGATGGGCTTGCAGACATACCGGCCTTGGGGCAGGAAATCGACAAACGGTCAAGCCCAGGATGAGAGACCAGCCATGCACCTAGATTGCTATAAAATTTATGATGTCGCGCCTGAGATCGTTCCGGGACGCAGCAATCGGGACTGGATGGATGCGTTCCCAGATCGGCAACCCTACCGCTGCTTGCCGCTCTCCATGGCCAATTCAACCGGCTGGGAAATTTTGTGTCCGATGGACCTTAAGATCATTTGGAATGGCGGTCCTGGCAAAGATGATATCTCGTTTAAGACACGCGGGGATCCGCGGGCGATACCCTCGTTTGCGGACAGTCACTTTCAGCGCGGCATTGTCACCTTTCATACCGGACACTTGTTCCGGACGCCTCCCGGCTGGGGCCTAATGACCATGGGCGCGCCGAACTTTTTCAAAGACGGGATCGCGCCACTGACGGGGCTGGTTGAAACTGATTGGCTGCCCTTCCCGTTTACGATGAACTGGCAAATGACGCGTCCAGGAGAAGTGATCTTCGAGAAAGGCGAGCCATTTTGCTTCATCGTGCCGATCGAGCATGGCAAGCTTGAAGAGATCGAACCGGAGCGGAAATTGCTGAGCAGCAATCCGGAGTTGGAAAAAGACTTTCATGGCTGGGCAGAAAGCCGCGGCGAGTTCAATAAGAGACTGGTTTCAGGCGATAAAGAAGCGGTCGAAGCGGGCTGGCAGCGCCATTATATGCGCGGCGAGAAGCAAACCGGCGACAAGGTCGATAGTCATGTCACCAAACGCCGCCTCAAGCCTCCGAAAGACGTTTAGGGCCAGAACGCCTTGATTTCGATCCCGATTTCGCCCTGATTGAACCCCAGAATTGTAAGGGTGATGGAGGACAAGATGAAATTGCGCACCTGGATGCTGGCATTTGGAACGTTAGGACTGGCCGCTTGTGGCGGCGGGAATTCATATGATGAAGCCGGGTTTGAGCCCGCAGCGCCATCGCCAGTGATGGCCGATGAAGCTATGGAATTCGATGGTGGCGCGCGTCTGAAAAGCGCCGGAGCGCCACAAATGGAGCCCGCGCCGACGACACCCACCTCCGGAGAGCCGTCGGTTGAGCAATATATTGCCTGTAGCCACAATCTCGGTCTGACCTTGCCCAAAGGCGGCGTCGACCCGATGATGGCTGCCCATACCGCAGCCTGCCGCAGCGCCGGCACCAATACGTGTATCGTCATCAATTCCAATATTTACAGCCAGGAAGAAGACTTTGCTTCTGGCAATCTATCTATCCGCGCAACGCCGGATTGGATTGAAAGCTTTATGGCGGGTGTTGAAGCCGATGCTGAATCCGCAGGTGGCGAGATCACCCAGCGCTCGACCAATGCCGAAGACCTAACCCGTCAAATCATCGATACGGGCGCCCGCCTGGAGGCTCAAAAAACGCTGCAAGGGCGCTTGCTCAATCTGCTCGAGCGCCGCGATGGTGAGCTCGGGGAGTTGCTGCAAATCGAGCGGGAATTGGCGCGCGTCACCGGAGACATTGAGAGCATTGAAGCGCAATTGAAGACGCTGCGTCTGCGGGTCTCCATGTCATCTTTGACAATTGGTTATCAGACCAAAGTTCCCGCCTTTAGCGGCTCTCGCGAAAACCCGCTTGGGGAAGCGTTTGGAGACTTTTTCTACAATCTTTCCAGCGCCATTGCCGCGGTCATCACGGCCTTTGCAGTGGGCTTGCCATGGATCTTGTTGCTCGCGCTGTTCTTGTGGATTTGGTTGAAGCTGATTTGGCCGCGTCTGCGCGGGCGCAAAGGAAAAACCAAGCCTCAGAGCTAATCCGCGAATTTGATCGGCTATGCGCTTTGCACATTGATCAGCGCGTGGCCGATCACCGCTTTTAGATAGTCCGGATTGAACGGTTTGGTGATCAAATAGGATGGCCCCTCATTCATTGAGGAGAGGTATTTTTCTGGATAGGCGGTGACGAACACAACCGGCACCGATTCAGGAAGCTGCATATCCGCGATCGCATCTGTTCCCATGGAGCCGTCAGCCAAGTGAATATCGCACAAGACGATATCTGGCTTATGCGCCGCATTCATCGACACGGCCTGCCCCGCGGTCGTCGCGATCCCGACGACGCGATGACCTAAGCCTTCTGCGATCCGCTTTAATTGAGCCGAGATGAAGGGTTCATCTTCGATGATTAGCATGCCGGTTGCTGTAGAAGCGGCAAAATCTTTTTCGGCCATTTCCATCAATTCGAGAAGTTCATCCCGCCGAACCCGCAAGACGCGGCAGGCAACGGGCAGCGGGAATCCTTCGACGGCCGTTAGCAATAGCGCGCGCCGTGCTTTCGCCTGCCGGGTCAATTGAATCCGGTGGAGCTCTTCGTCGAGCAGTTGAAAAAGGCCTTCGCGATCATAGGCATCAAAGTCAAAATCGGGGTGCAGGGACCGCTCTAAAAGCTGTTCCAAACTTCGTTCAACACAGGCGTCGCCAATTTGCGTGTCCCCCGTCGCTGCACGCGCGTATCGGCGCAGATATGGAACCAATTTCTCTATTCGCTCGGAAGCCCACATGATTTTATTTCTCCCAATAAAGACAACTGCTTAAAGCAGATTGACCTTTCGGTGGAGTCTCTGAGTTATGGTCCTGCAAATCGACGAATAGCTTGCTCAAGGGGAGGGGTGACTTTGATCGATCGAAAAAAAGTCGCCAAGCCCGCTTCAGATGAAGCTGAGGAGACGCTGGCTGCAGCGCTTCGCCGAAAATATCAGGCCGTTCAAGACGAGAAAATTCCAGACCGTTTGCAGCGCCTGATTGACGCGCTGAAAGAAGCCGAACGCAGCACGAAGAAGAGTTAAGCGCGTTCAAACTCGATTTCCCCCGTGGCTGAGTGTGATACAACTGGCACGCTGAACTGTACATCTAGGCCATCTGGCTTGAAGGCAAAGTCAACGTCGACATTTGGCATCATGTCGAACATCTGAAATCCAAATCCAGTCTTCTCTGGAGACCGGATGTCTTCCAATCCGGATTCAGTCCACTGCGCATGAAAACGATCTTTGTCTATCCACCATCGCAAACAGAGCTCCCCTTTTTCTGACGTTAGAAAGCCGTACTTTGAGGCATTAGTGATCAATTCGTGCACCAGCATCGAGGTGAACTTACTCGCCCTAACGGATAGCGTGATCGGCTCGCCCTCAATTTTGACGCGATCGAGGACCGGTCCAGCATAGGGTTCAAGCTCTGTGCGCAATATGGATTCAAAATCCAATCCTTGCCAATGCGAGTCGGTCAGCGCTGCGAAATTTCGGCTCATTGCACCTAGCCGACCATTGAAGCTCGTGAGGAAGCTTTCAATGTCATTCGACATCATGCCCGTCTGATCGGCGACGGATTGCACCACTGCCAGTGTGTTCCGAACTCGGTGGTTGAGCTCGGCGGTGACCAAATCACGTTGCCCCCGAAGCGCTTCGCGTTCGGTGACGTCTTCGGCCCGCTGAACCAAATATTGGACATGCCCCTCGTCACAATGAATCGGGAATTGCGCAATTTGCCAGATGCGCTCCTCAACCCGACCGTCGGGCAAATCTAAGCGATAAGGTTGCGCTTCGAGTTGAGTGGCTGCGCCGGCAAGCGTTCGTTCAAAAATTTCACGGATCTGGGCAACCCGCTCTGGCGTGTCTGGAAACACGTCAAACACAAAGTGTCCGAGAAGCTGTTCACGGCTGCGCTGCACGGCCCGGCAATAGACCTCATTGGCGTCTACATATACGAGATTTGCATCCAATATCATCGCCGCATTCGGCATGCGGTGAAAAATTGTCTTATGAAGATCCGCAGTCATTTCACCCAACATTAGGGTGAGTCTTTCAGCCGTCGAGCCGTTTTTTGCTGCTTATGCAGGGGCGCGGGTTTTGAGCGCGAGCGCGTGCAATTCGCCGCCCATGTTCCCCTTCAGCGCAGCATAGACCATCTGGTGCTGAGCCACGCGCGTCTTGCCTTTGAATTGCGGCGAGATGATCTCTGCTTGCCAATGATCATTATCACCAGCGAGATCAGTCAGGGTAATCTCAGCGTCCGGGAAGGCTTCTGTTAGGAAGCCTTCCAAAGTTTCACGGGTCATCGCCATGGGTTAAGCGGGCTCCGGCTCGCCGCCAAAATCACTGCTTTTGTCCTTACGGCGCTTGCCGATGACCGGCACAGCTGCGTTTGGACGTGGCGGTTCGTCCGGCTCGTCTGGCCGCTCAGGCAGTTTGCCGTCATTGATCAGCGCCCGGATTTCGTCCCCGGTAAGCGTCTCATATTCAAGCAAGGCTTCAGCGAGCGCGCTCCACTGATCGCGGAATTTGGTCATCACGTCGCGCGCATCATCCATGCCCTTTTGGATCAGCTTGCGCACTTCTTCTTCGATCTTCTTGGAGGTTTCTTCCGAGACAGAAGACGACTGAACCAGCTGCTGGCCGAGGAAAACCTGGCCTTGATCTTCCCCATAGTCGACTGGCCCGATCTCATCAGAGAGGCCCCAGCGCGTCACCATGGCGCGTGCCAGGCGGGTCGCCTGCTGAATGTCAGAGGCCGCGCCAGCGGTGACAGCATCATCGCCAAACTTCTCTTCTTCCGCGACCCGGCCGCCCATAATAATCGCGAGGCGAGAGGTCATTTCGATCCGGCTCATGGACAGTTTATCATCCTCGGGCAATTGCATGACCATGCCGAGCGCGCGGCCACGTGGAATGATCGTCGCTTTGTGCACAGGATCGGCCTTTGGCACTTTCATCGCCACGATGGCGTGGCCTGCTTCGTGCCAGGCGGTGAGCTCTTTTTCATCCTGGCTCATCACCATAGAGCGGCGCTCTGGGCCCATCAGGACCTTGTCTTTGGCGTCTTCAAACTCGGACATGGCGACCACACGCTTGCCGCGCCGGGCGGCCAAAAGCGCCGCTTCATTGACCAAGTTTGCGAGATCCGCCCCTGAGAAACCAGGCGTCCCGCGAGCAATGATCTTAGGCTCAACATCTTTCGCCAGAGGTACATTGCGCATGTGAACTTTGAGGATCTTCTCACGCCCAATCACGTCTGGATTGCCGACCGTGACCTGGCGGTCGAACCGGCCCGGCCGCAGAAGCGCAGGGTCGAGCACGTCTGGGCGGTTGGTCGCCGCGACGATGATAATCCCGTCATTCGCTTCAAACCCGTCCATCTCGACAAGCAGCTGGTTGAGCGTCTGCTCTCGCTCATCATTGCCGCCGCCAAGTCCGGCGCCGCGCGACCGGCCAACCGCATCGATCTCGTCAATAAAGATGATGCACGGCGCATTGCGCTTGGCTTGCTCGAACATGTCGCGGACGCGGCTGGCGCCGACGCCGACAAACATCTCAACAAAATCAGAGCCTGAAATCGTAAAGAATGGTACGCCCGCTTCGCCAGCAATCGCGCGGGCGAGGAGCGTTTTACCGGTTCCGGGTGGGCCGACAAGCAGCGCGCCTTTGGGGATCTTGCCGCCAAGGCGCTGGAATTTCGCTGGGTCTTTGAGGAAGTCGACAACTTCTTCGAGTTCTTCTTTGGCTTCATCGACCCCGGCGACATCGTCAAACGTGACGCGGCCTTGCTTCTCTGTCAGCAGGCGGGCGCGGGATTTGCCAAAGCTCATCGCGCCACGGCCACCGCCGCCGCCTTGCATTTGTCGCATGAAGAAAATCAGGATCGCGACGATGAAAATGATCGGCAACAGGCCGACAATCAAATCGCCGAGATTGAAGCCAGTATCAGGGTCATCCACGACTGACGGGACATCAAGCTCAATCATCCGCTCCCGCAAGGCGCCAAGGTCTTGGCTCTTCTGCGCAAAGATCCGCTCATTGCCGGTTGTCACCGCCGTCACCTTGGTCGGGGTGATCGTCACTTCCGCGAGCTGCTTGCTTTCAGCCAGATCATAAATCTCAGAAATATCTACTTTCTGAGCGCCCGCTTGGGACGGGTTGCTTTGCATCACGGCCAGAAGGCCTAAGAGGAGGACTGCGATCAGGCCCCAAACTGCGAGATTCCGCATATTCATCGATCATTCCAGACGTTAGAGAAGTCAGTGATGCCTAATATAGGGGAATGATTTCATGAAAACGACTCAAATCCTGTCAATCTATGCCATAAGCTTCATCTATGGTCACAGTTTGGGCGCCAAAGCGCGCCGAGTTGAGGGTTAATTCATGAAAGATGTGTTGAAGGTTTACGGCCCTCTTGCGGCTGGTTTGCTTATCCTTTTGATCATCACGATGCGTTTCATCGCGCCGCCGCCGCCAATGGACATTCGCTTTGCGGCCGGAGGGGCAGATGGACAATATTACGCACTCGCCCAGCAATATGCTGACGCGCTTAGCGAACATGGAATCACTGTCGAAGTGCTAGAGACGGCCGGAACGGTTGAAAATTTCTCTTTGCTCAAGTCCGGAGAGGCGGACGTCGCGCTGCTGCAAGGCGGGATCGCGAGCGATGAAGATCGCGAGCAGCTTCTCTCCTTAGGCGGCATGTTTGCTGAGCCCTTTTGGGTGTTCGCGCGGGCCGGTGAAGCGATGGATGGCGCCCGTGATTTTGGCGATCTGAAACAGGCGCGGATTGCCGCCGGCGCCGCTGGCTCTGGAACGCGCGCCATGACCGAAAGATTGCAGTCTGAATGGGGCGGCACCTGGCAACCAATCGTGGCGCTGTCTGGCAGCGCGGCTGTGTCTGCGCTCCTGGCCGGTGAGGTCGATGCCGCTGTGTTCACGGCCAGCGTCGAAACCGGCTGTATTCAAGACCTACTAATCCGACCAAATGTTCGCCTGATCGGGATGCAACGCGCAAAAGGCCTGTCCATGCGCGATGATGCGCTGTCGCCTGAGACCTTGTTTGATGGCGTCGTCGATATGGACCGTGACATCCCCGACGGGGATGTCGAACTGATCTCAGCGATTGCGCAGCTTGGTGTCGTTGATGACCTTCACCCTGCTCTGCAATCTGTCTTGTTGGAAGCAGCCGAGACGATCCATAATGGCGGCTCGATCCTCAGCCGGGCAAATAGTTTTCCTGACGAGACGCGGACAGACTTGCCGCTGTCGGATGAAGCACGGCGATATTATCGCAATGGCCCGACCTTCCTGCGCCGCTATTTTTCCTTTGGCTGGGCGAACTTTCTCGAGCGCGCTTGGGTCTTTCTGATCCCATTATTGGCCTTGTTGATCCCATTGGTGCAGATGGCGCCGCCTGTCTATCGCTGGCGCATCCGCCGGAAAATCTATGTCTGGTACAATGATCTGCACGAGCTTGAACGGCGCGGCTTCGACGCCAAAGGCGATGTGGAACGCCAAAGCGTTCTGTCTGATATTCAAGCCATGCAGCACGAAGTTGGTCAGGTGGATGTGCCGGTCTCGTACAATGATGAGCTCTATCATCTGCGCAGCCATATCAATTTCGTCGAAGCCTTGATTGCCCGGCAAGCCGCCAAAACCGGCAATAGCTAACCCGCTTATCAGCAGAGATATTCAGACGGTTTACCACGATCAGGATTGACGATCGCGCCGTCCCAAAGGCATAGTTCCAAAAAAGAACTAAGGAGTCTTTGTCATGAAACCTGTTTGTCTCGTTATCGGCGCCGGTGCAGGCATTGGCGGCACGGTCGGAACCAAGTTTGCCAGCGAAGGCTATCATGCGGTTTTGTGCAGACGCAGCGACAAAGAGGGCCTCGATAAGCTTGTGGACGGCATCAAGTCAGCCGGCGGCGAGGCGACCGGGCTTTTGCTCAATGCGATTGATGACAATGCCATCGAAGACGCTGTCACCCATGTCGAAGCGAATATCGGCCCGATCGAAACGGTAATCTATAATCTTGGCGCGCAGATCGGGGACCGGCCGCTAGAAGACACCAGTTACAAAGCCTTCGAAATGGGCTGGCGGCTGGCGACTTTTGGTCTGTTCCGGCTCGCCAAAACGGTTTGCCCGCTGATGGAAGAGCGCGGCAGCGGGACCATTATCGTGACCTCGGCGACCGCGGCGGTGCGCGGCAATCGTGGCCAGCACTCTCACGCGGCCGCGATGGGCGGGCGCCGGATGCTCTGCCAAACCCTAAATGCGCAATATGCCTCAAAGGGCATCCACGTGACGCATATCCTGGTCGATGGCGCGGTCGATGCGCCCGATACGCTCGGCAAAATGCTGGGGCCAGAATTGTTCCAGAAACTGCGCGAAACCCGCGGCGCAGAAGACGGTTTGCTGATCCCTGCAGAGATGGCGGAAACCTATTATCACGTCGCCACGCAACATCGCTCCGCCTGGACCCATGAGCTCGACTTGCGCGCCTATTCAGATGTCGCTTGGTGGAACCACGTTTAGCGCACGGGTTCTGGACTGTCAGATCCGACAATTGTTGAGCCTTTTCACCGCCATTAGGCCGGTAGTGCGAAAGGACTCAAATTATGCTCTTCAAATCTCTGACTGCCATCGCGCTGGCATCCGCCGCAGGTCTGTTTCTGACCTTGGAAGCTGATGCGAATTCGCGCTTTACGGTCGAAAACCAAACCGAGCTGAAGGCCAATGTCTATATTTATAGCGGCGGCGATTCAGTTTGCAGCTTTGAAGAGAAACTGAAAACAGCTTCCGGGGGTGAGACCGACTCTTATGGCTGCACCGGCAATGGCAAAAACCGCTGCAAGGTACAGCTCTATATAAATGGCAGCAAAATCTGCAAAAAGCAGATGGATACCTGCAGCAACGATTCAAAGAAAATGAACAATGGCGCCAAGGTCACGATCTCTACAGATCGCGACGGTAAATATGTCTGCGCGTTTGAATAGGTGCGCGCCGCGGCTCGTTCCTATTTATTTGGCTGCGGTGTCGTGCGCAGATAAGGCCGGATCTCTTTATAGCCTTTCGGGAAAAGCTTATCGGCTTCGTCATTGCTGACGCTAGGAACGATGATCACGTCTTCGCCATCCTGCCAGTTCACCGGCGTTGCCACTTTATGGTGGTCGGTGAGCTGCAAACTGTCGATCAGGCGCAGGATTTCATCGAAATTCCGACCAGCAGATGGCGGATAAATGATTGAGGCGCGGATCTTTTTGTTCGGGTCGATGACATACACGGCCCGGACGGTGACTTTCGCGTCCGCATTCGGATGGATCATATTGTAGAGCGTCGCCACTTTCTTTTCCGGGTCTCCGATGATCGGAAAATTGACGGTGGTGCCTTGGGTATCTTCGATATCGTCGATCCACTTTTTGTGTTGATCGACAGTATCGACTGAGATCACCAGGGCTTTGGCATTGCGCTCTGCCAGGCGGTCTTTGAGCTTTGCGGTATAGCCGAGCTCTGTCGTGCAAACTGGTGTAAAGTCAGCAGGATGCGAGAAAAACACAACCCAATCATCGCCGATCCAGTCATGGAACCGGATTCGACCAGCAGTGGTTTCAGCTTCAAAATCGGGGGCAGTGTCGCCAAGCAGCAGGCTCATCTGACATCTCCTAGGGAATTGGCTTGATTTCTGCAGCGAAAGTGAGGCCTATGCAGGGGTGTTCCAACCGTGCAAGTCTGACTCGCGGGTTTAGTTTTCCTGCACATTGCTGAAGGGGCGTTGATGAAGCGACTGATTTTAATGCGTCACGCAAAGACCGAGCCCTGGTCAGAGGGGATCGATGATCATGCGCGCGCGCTCACTGCTATTGGCCACGAAGCGGCGCCAGCGATGGCGCGGGCGCTGAAGGCCGAAGGCTGGTCGCCGCAACGCGCCATCGTTTCGACCGCGCGCCGGACGCGTGAAACCTGGACGCACCTCTCGAACACATTCAGCAGCTGTGAGATCTCGCTCGAGGATGATCTTTATCTCGCCGGAGAGCGCGGCATCGCTGATTTGATTGCTGACAATGATGGCGTCGGCACGCTTATCGTGATCGGCCACAATCCCGGCCTGCATGATTTGGCGCTCAGCATTTTGCGCGAAGCGGGCAGTCTTGATCATCAAGCCGCCATTCGAATCGCCGCCAAATTGCCGACCGGCGCGGCGGTCCTGTTTGAAGCCGAACAAGATGGCGCATTCGTGCCAGCGCACTTCCGCTTGCGCAACTTCATCAAGCCCAAAGATCTGCTCGATCTATAAAACCCCACAACGTAAATCGCCCCGCTTTGACGACGGGGCGAGTACGCGCGAGATTTAGACAGGCCTAGCGCGTCGCGAGGCGGCGCTCACGACGGCGACGACGCACCAGAAGATGATCGCGGCCGGAAATTTTCGCTTCCTGCTTCAGCACAGGTAGAATGTGGTCGGCAGGTTCATCTTCGAACATGTCGGTGATGAAGACCGAATCGGCGTCGAGACGGGGTGAGGTGACTTGGGAGGCAGTCGCTTGCATGTGTTTTATCCTTCTTTTTATAGCCCGGTTTCCCGGATCAGAGGACCCTTTTGAGTTCTCTCTGACGAAGACTTATCTAACACACCCCTTATTGTTTTTCAATATGCTCTTATCGTTTTTCGGTAATTTTTTTCAGCCCCTTTTATAGGCCCAAAGACAATTGCTGACCTTTAGACGGCCTATCAGGCGCCTGACTGTGGGGTTTGCGTACGGGTTTTAACCGTTGCGATTGGTGCAATTCTGGCAAGCGCCGGAGAAAACTCTTGATCGAAGCCGCCCGAATATCCTGACCCGCGTGCCGCATTTGATAATGGGCACTATTGGCGGCTTGCCAAACCTCGCGGACCGACAACACGCCGAGCCTGAGAAACGGCTTTAAGACATCATAGAACGCGGCACCGGAATCTGCCTCCGTGATCGCAATACGCTGCGGATCTGAGACCGCCCCTTAAAAGGCGCGCAAGAGCTGTATGGCGCGGCGACGTCCACCTAAATCGCCTTCGATTTGCTCCCCGGCCCCAGCCTGCTCAAATTCCGCCCAGCGCCCAATGCCAATATTCGCCGCTTTTTCAATATCTGGCGTTTCAAACCTTGGACGCGCCATATACGCGTCCCAATGGTGCGCTGCCGAGGTAAATGCGTCCGGTGCTTCAGCTGGTCCAAATTGCGGATAGGTCCGATACGCGACCCCCGCCCGCAACGCCCAAGACTCAATCGGGGGCGCCTCTGCATCCTCAAATGGAACATCATGGAGATGCAGGCTGCGCACACCGTGCAATCGATGCAGTTCAGAAAACACATCTAGCGCTGCCCCTTCGCGGAGATGTAACAACGCGCCGCGTTGTTCTAAACCGATGCGAAGATCGTCTAAAGCCGCGGATCGGCGCGCCGCATCACGATCGCCCGCGCTGTCATTCGATGCGACATAGAGCGCTAAAACCGCCCCACCATCGCGCTCGGCGGCATGGCATGCCCCGCGCAAAGCCGCATGGTCATGGGCGCGAAGATCGTTCCGAAACCAGATGATATGCAATCCACTCATAAGAACATATATAGAACAAGTTCGCGCTTTGTCCACACCCTCACAACAGAATCAATATTAAGGAAATGCAACCTCTGGGCGTTTGAATATTATAAGTATTGATTTCATTATTGTTTCGAGGTGAAAATAAATCGAAAACAATAATGAAGCCTATTCTGGCACCAATCATAATAAAAATCGCACGAGTTCGGAAGATCGACTCACTTCTGAGCACTCTGATACCTTATATGCCCGCCGCGCATCTATCCCGATCGCGCCATTGGATGACGAGCTAACCTACAAGTCGCGGCTCAACGCGCCGCAACAAGCCACAATCAGTATTTGCTTGGCCTGTCTTGGGATTGGCGGCTTACTCTTCCCTGGCGGTGTGGCGCGTATTGCGCCTAGCCTGCTCTTTACCCTCTTTTTCGCGATGATCGCATGGCGCAGCACGCTCCTATTTGCGGGGTGGGTGCTGCGCCGATCGCCGACCGACCGGACGGTGCCGCATACGGCGGATAGCGAGCTTCCCATCTATAGTATTCTAATCCCCGCCTATCGCGAACAGGATCTGATGGGGCAAATCGCGATGGCAATGAACGCGCTCGATTGGCCAGCGGACCGGCTCGATATTATCCTCCTACTCGAAGCCGATGACACCGAAACCCTGATCGCTGCTGAAGCCGCGCCGTTCCCGGCCCAAACACGGCTATGTATCATTCCGCCAGGTGGCCCGCGGACAAAGCCAAACGCGCTCAATCACGGTCTGCACCATGCAATCGGCGACTTCGTGACCGTCTATGATGTCGAAGACCTTCCTGATCCGAGCCAGCTCCGAGCGACCTATCAAGCCTTCAAAAACAGTCCGGCAGGGCTGGTCTGTCTGCAAGCGCCGTTGGTCGCCGACAATGCGGATCAAAGCTGGCTCGCGGCACAATGGGCGCTGGAATATGCGATCCAGTTTCGGCTCCTGCTGCCAGGATTGTCGCTTTATCAGATGCCCCTACTCTTGGGCGGAACCAGCAATCATTTTCGCAAAGAAGCCTTGCTCAGCCTGGGCGGCTGGGATGCCTGGAATGTCACTGAGGATGCTGACCTTGGGATGCGCTTGGCGCGCGCCTCGCTTTGTTCAGCAACGATATCCGTGCCGACTTATGAAGACGCGCCGACCCGCCCGAGCATTTGGATGGCCCAGCGCAGCCGCTGGATTAAGGGCCACATTCAGACATGGCTGGTTCTGATGCGCAAACCGGTAAAAACGTGCCGCCAGATGGGTTTTGTAGCCTTTATTTCAATGCAGCTCTCGCTTGGGGCCGGGATTCTTGCGCCGCTTTTTCATGCGCCCTGTTTCGCCTTTGTCGCGGCCGCACTGGTCTTGCCTGAGTTTGAGCTGGCTTTGGCTGGGAGCCTATTATTAGCCAGTGGGCTGGCGAACGGATTGACAGGCGGGCTCGCCGCGCCCGGACCGTGGACGGTTCAAAGAGTCCTCGCGATCCTAACTCAGCCATTTTATTGGCCGCTTCACTCTTTCGCTGCCTATCGCGCCATTTGGGAGCTTGCGAAGAATCCTTTTTTCTGGGCAAAGACCCCGCATCGTCCGCGACCAGATGAAGGCTTAGAACATTGCTCGACTGGATCATCAGCCTCAGCCTCGCCGCCTGTTTGATTGGGCTGGGTGTGTTTGCGCAATCGAAAATGGGCACCGTCCGCAAAAAAGATCAGCGCCCGCACCAAGTGCCTTGGGGACTGGTCATGATTGCCTGCGTTTTTGGCCTATTCCTTATCGTCGTCCACATCATGAATTTAGTTGGCGTCGATACAGGTCCAGAGAACAGCATGTTCGGGCGCTTCTAATCACCAAAACATAACTTGACTCCTACACTATTTTGTTCTGTTTATGTTCCATACATAAGGAGGACTGAATGCCAACACCACAAGAATTGATGCAACTCGGGCAATCTCTGATCGAACATTGCGATCAGCAAAAGGAAACCGACTTCCAAAACGCTCATTATACAGCCGATGCGATCTCTATGGAGGCGGTGCCGATGCCAAGCGGCAGCGCTGAAGCAGCGGGCCTTGAGGCGATCAAGGCGAAAGGCGAATGGTGGTACAGCGCGCACGAGGTTCACTCCAGCGCCGCCGAGGGGCCATTTGTTCACGGCTCTGACCGATTTAGCGTCATCTTCGATTTAGATGTCACAACCAAGGAGACTGGCGAGCGGATGCAAATGCGCGAGATTGGCACTTATTATGTCAACGAGGCGGGCAAGATCACTCGCGAGGAGTTTGCTTACGCCATCGGCGAGTAAATTCTGCCGCAACGTCAGACATGGTCATCTCCCAGTCGGCTGTCTATGTTCAGCCCACGATAGATTAAACAAGGTGCCGCGGCACCTCATCGGGAGACTATAATGGCCTTTGATGCCCCAGAGGAGCTCGACGACTTCCGCAGTGAAGTTCGTGCCTGGCTCGAAGAAAACTGCCCTGAAAGCATGCGCAAACCGATGAAGGACGATGAGATCGTCTGGGGCGGCAAACGCGAACAGTTCAAAAACCCGGACTCGAAAGTCTGGCTTGAGCGGATGGGCGAAAAAGGTTGGACGGCGCCAGAATGGCCAGCTGAATATGGTGGCGGTGGGCTCAACAAAGCCCAAGCCCGTGTGCTTCAACAGGAATTGCGCCGCATCCGCGCGCGCCCGGCTCTGTTCTCGTTTGGCCTCTGGATGTTCGGTCCAGCTCTGCTTGAATTTGGCAATGATGAGCAGAAGAAGCGCTTCATTCCTGATATTGTCAAAGGCAAGACCCGCTGGTGTCAGGGCTATTCCGAACCGGGCGCAGGCTCGGATCTCGCAGACCTGCAAACCAAATGCGAAGACAAAGGCGACCATTGGCTGATCAATGGCCAGAAAGTCTGGACCTCTTATGCAGACCAAGCCGATTGGATTTTCTGCCTGGTGCGGACAGATCGAACCGTCAAGCATGAAGGCATCAGCTTCTTGGTCTTCGATATGGAAACAGAAGGCGTCGAAGCGCGGCCGATTAAGCTGATTTCAGGCTCTTCGCCGTTCTGCGAGACTTTCTTCACCGACGTCAAAGTCCCGAAAGAGCAGCTTGTCGGTAAACTGAATGGCGGCTGGACGATCGCGAAACGCCTGCTGCAATTTGAGCGGTCTTCTATTTCCGCGGGCGGCTTTGGCGGCACGGGCGGGTCCGGCATCCTGCCGCCGCAAGAATATGCCAAACAGCATGTCGGCGTCGATGAGACCGGTCGCGTCTCTGATGGCGATTTGCGGGCACGGATCACCGATCATTTGATGTATGCAAAGGCCTTCAGTTTGACCGTGCAGCGCTCAACTGAAGAAGCCAAAGCCGGTCAAGAAGTCGGCCATACAGCTTCGATCATGAAATATGCGGCGGCAAAAATGAACCAAGACAAGTGCGAGCTTCTGGTCGAAGCGCTCGGCACCGATGGTCTGGGCTGGGAAGGTGACGGCTTTGCTGACGACGCCAAGAAAGCCACCCGCGGCTGGCTGCGTTCGAAAGGCAATTCGATCGAAGGCGGCACCAGTGAGATTAATCTGAACGTGGTTGCGAAACGCGTTCTCGGCCTACGGGATCACCAATAATGAGCTTCATTCTTTCTGAAGACCAACAAATGTTGCGCGACACAGCGATGGCGTTCGCGCGCGATGAAATGCCGGTCACCCGCCTGCGCGAATTGCGCGATGGCGGCGCTAATGGCATCGATGCTGACACCAAGGGCAAACTAGCTGAGCTCGGCTTTTTCGGCGTGCTTGTCCCGGAAGAGTTTGATGGGGTTGGCCTCGGCATGGTCGCCATGGGTCAAATTATGGAAGCGCAAGGCCGCACGATTGCCGCAACACCGCTTTTGCAATCTGCCGTCCTCAGCGCCAGCACGCTCATCCTCGGTGGTTCTGAAGCACTGAAAGCGGAATGGCTCCCCAAGATTGCAAGTGGCGAGACCACGGTCGCGCTGGCAGTGGACGAAGGCACCCACCATGCGCCGCTCAACATCGCGACCGAAGCCGAACGCAATGGCCAAGGCTACACACTGAATGGCGCCAAGCGCTTCGTCACTGACGGGCATCATGCTGATGCGTTCATCATTGCCGCACGTACCTTTGGCGAAGCCGGTCAGGCACATGGGATCAGCCTCTTCCTCGTGCCGAATGACGCGAACGGACTGACCGTCCAAGCGCTCAACACGGTCGATTCCCATGGCGCGGCGCATCTTCACCTTGAAGACGTTGCGGTCGGCGAAGATCACGTTACCGGCGCGGTCGATGCAGGCTGGGAAATTCTAGAGCCTGCGCTCGATCGCGGCCGAATTGCCCTCGCCGCCGAAGCTTTGGGCAGCGCCCAAGCCGCGTTTGATATGACGCTCGAATATTTGCAGACCCGCAAACAATTCGGTCAACTGATCGGATCGTTCCAAAGCTTGCAGCACCGGGCAGCGAAGATGTTCACAGAACTGGAACTGACTCGTTCTTGCATCGCCGCTGCATTGTCTGGGGTCGATGAGAACCGCAATGATGTTGCGGAACTCGCAAGCCTCGCAAAAGCCAAAGCGTCTGAACTGATCCACTTAGTCTCGAACGAGACGGTGCAATTCCATGGCGGGATCGGCATGACCGATGCGCATGATAGTGGCCTCTATATGAAGCGCGCGCGCGTCCAAGAAGCCTTGCTCGGCGGCGCCAGTTATCACCGCGATCGCTATGCGAAATTGAACGGCTTCTAATCGCTGAGCATTGACCGGAAAACCCGGACAAGAATAGGCTCTCCTCAAAGATCTGAGGGGAGCCTTTTTTGATCCGCTTTATTCCGTTTTTGGCCGTGGTCATTTTATTCAGCCTCGCGATTGGGAGCGCGCAGGCCGCGCCTTGGCTCTATGTCCTTGCCGGTCTTTTAGGCCTGCTCGTTCTGGTTGGCGTGTACGACTTGTTACAAACCCGGCACACGCTGCTCAGAAACTTTCCGCTTCTGGGCCGATTGCGCGGACTGGCGGCACAGCTCCGCCCCTTCTTTCGATCCTATATTGTTGAGAGCCAAACTGAGGGTCGCCCGTTTAATCATGAAGAGCGCGCGATGGTGTATAATCGCGCCCGCAACGTGTCTTCGGTTGAGCCATTCGGGAGCCATCTCGATATTGATGCGCCGCCTTATGAGTGGCTGGCGCACTCTATCACGGCCAATCATCCCGCAGAGACGGACCCGCGCATTCTGGTCGGCGCGCCTGGCACCGCCAAACCCTATTCAGCGAGCGTGTTCAACATCTCGGCGATGAGTTTCGGCTCACTCGGTGCGAACGCAATCGAAGCGCTGAATCGCGGCGCGGCAAAAGGCGGCTTCTATCATGATAGCGGCGAAGGCGGCGTCTCTCGCTATCACAAAGCCGGCGGCGGCGATCTGGTTTGGGAGCTCGGTTCTGGCTATTTTGGTTGCCGTGCCAAGGATGGCGGATTTGATCCGGTCCAGTATGAAGAGACGGCCAAACTTGATCAGGTCAAAATGATTGAGATCAAACTGAGTCAGGGCGCCAAGCCTGGCCATGGCGGGGTTTTACCTGGCGCAAAAGTCACCCCGGAAATCGCCGAAGCGCGCGGCATTCCAATCGGCCAGACGTGCTACTCGCCGGCGCACCACACCGCTTTCGACTCGCCAAAGAGCTTGCTCAATTACATTGATCAGCTGCGCGAGCTGAGCGGTGGAAAGCCGGTTGGGTTCAAGCTCTGCATCGGCAATCGCTGGGAATTTCTAGCCGTCTGTAAAGCCATGGTCCAAACGGGGCAGCGTGCCGACTTCATCGTGATTGATGGCGCGGAAGGCGGCACGGGCGCGGCGCCAGCCGAATTCCTTGACCATGTCGGCACACCACTTCGCCAAGGCTTGGTCTTTGCGCGCAACGCTCTGGTCGGATGCGGGCTCAAAGACGACATCAAGCTCGCGGCCAGCGGGAAACAGCTCTCAGCCTTCAATATGGCGGCCTCATTGGCGCTGGGTGCCGATTGGATCAATTCAGCGCGCGGCTTCATGTTTGCGCTCGGCTGTGTGCAATCGCTGAAGTGCCATAAGAACACGTGTCCAACCGGCATCGCGACCTCAGATCTTGGTCGTCAGCGCGGGCTCGTAGTGCCGGACAAAGCCGATTATGTGTATCATTTCCATAAGAATACGGTGGCCGCTTTAATGGAAGTTGTCGGCGCCACGGGGTGCCAGCACCCGTCCGAGCTTGCCCCGCATCATATCATCCACCGAGTGACTGAAGATGAAGCCCTACCGGCGCACCTCGCCTATGAATTGGTCGCCAAAGGCGAGCTCTTAGAGGCCGCTGAAAATACCGGTCTCGCCGAGGTCTGGGCGATGGCGCAGGCGGACAGTTTCGCGCCCGCTTAAACCATCGAAGACTGGGCTGGCAGGTCCTCATATGGATCGGTAATCCCGGCATTCTCTCGGCGCCGGATCATGTCGGATACAACAAAGGCGCCAATCATCTTACCGATGACAAAGACGATCCAATTGGCCAGGGTCAGCGTGTTGCCCGGATCCATCCCCAGTTGCATCTGCTTGGCGAGATCGGCGCCATAGAGGAAAATGGTTGTATCGATCGGCGTCGCCACGGCGCTCGAGTATAGAATTCGCTTGGACAGCTTCATCTTGGTGAATGTGAAAAGCAGCCAATCGAAAAACTCGGACACAAAGAAAGCGAGCCCTGAGGCGATCACGATGACAATCCAAGCATAGTACATTGACCAAGCCAGAGCCATTGCCATGGCGAGCAAAACCCATTGCCGCATCTCACGCTGCACGAAATCGCGAACAACGAACACCAAGCCCGTCACCAAGGTGAGCGGGTGAAGCATCAAGCCCGCTGGATCAGGCGTGTCGGCTGGGAAGATGAAGGAGAACATGGCGCTCGCGGAATCGACCCAAGGTCCGACAAATTGAATGTTCGGCACCACACCAAAAGACCAATTCAAAAACGGGATCATCATCACATAAATGATTGCCCAAAGTCGCCCGCCAAGCTTCCACAAGATCCCGACTGACGCCGCCAATCCCAAGATGACCGGAATCAAAAATCCTGGCCGATTATTGGTCAGGATCGCAACAAAGGTTTCCCAAAAGGCTAGGATCATAGATCTTCTTTCATGACTCAAATCGACAGTTGCTCATAAGGGGCAAACCGCCCTAAGGCCAACACCTAGCGCGCATCGACCCCAGGAGAAGGCCTTGACCACATCGATAAAGCTCTGCCTGATCGTGGCACGCGCGCGCAATGGCGTGATTGGCAAAGATAATGATTTGCCGTGGCGCCTCTCTGATGATTTGAAGCATTTTAAAGCGACCACCAAAGGTTGCCCGGTCATCATGGGCCGCAAGACGTGGGAGAGCCTGCCCAAACGCCCCTTGCCCGGCCGGGACAATATCGTGCTCAGTCGCGACGGCCAGTATGCGGCGCCTGGCGCGCGCGTATACACCTCACTTGATGCCGCGATTGAGGCTGGCAAAGGCCTCGCAGCGATTGCCGGAAAAACCGAATTGTTCGTGACCGGCGGCAGCGCCATTTATGCCGCTGCCCTGCCCCGCGCCGACCGTCTCTACATCACAGAAGTCGACACCGAGATTGAAGGCGATGCGACCTTCCCGGACTTCAATGAGTCAGATTTCAACGAAACAAGCCGCGAAGCCGTCACCGCGAACGAAAAAAACCAGTTCGACTTCGTGATCCGGCAATTGGAGCGCAACGCTTAGCGCTTGCGCCTTTCCTGCGGGCTCGTCAAAATGCTGGCAAACAGCAGGAGCGCCGCATGGATTTTGATATTGTCGCCGAGGGTTTGGGTTTTCCAGAAGGCCCGGTTTGGATGGAAGACGGCTCAATCATCCTGGTCGAGATTTCCAAAGGCTGCATCACGCGCATTTGGGGCGACGGAAAAACGGAAGTCATCGCCACGCCCGGCGGCGGACCAAATGGCGCTGCGATCGGCCCAGACGGCGCGCTTTGGATCTGCAATAATGGCGGTTTTAAATATCATCAGCGCGACGGCCTCCTGATCCCAGGCCATTGCCCAGATGATTATTCAGGCGGCCGGATCGAACGCATTGACCTCTCAACCGGAAAAGTCGAACGCCTGCTCGACACGGTGGAAGGCCACCCCCTAAAAGGCCCGAACGATCTGGTCTTCGACCGACACGGCAATCTCTATTTCACCGATCATGGCAAAACGTATCCGCGCCATCGCGATTTTGGCGGCCTGTTCTTTTTGGCAAACGGCGCCAGCGAAGCCGTGGAGCTCGACCACCACCACACCTCGCCAAATGGCGTCGGCCTCTCGCCGGACGAGAACACCGTCTACATGGCTGATACGATGACAGCGCGGCTCTGGGCGTTTGATCTTTCCGCACCCGGAGAGATCGCGCCAAGCTCACCGTTCAATGCGGGTCGCGTGGTGGCGACGATGCCAGAGCTTCAATATTTTGACAGTCTCGCCGTCGCGGCCTCCGGCAACATTTGTGTTGCGACCATTCTGAATGGTGGGATCACAACGCTGACCCCTGACGGTACCCATTCGCATATTGCCTTCCCAGACCCCTTCGTCACCAATATTTGCTTTGGCGGCGAGGGCTTGAACGAGGCCTGGGTAACGCTGTCCGGTACCGGCAAACTCGCTAAATGCCGCTGGCCTGAACCCGGACTAAAACTCAATTACTATGCCTAGAAAAAGCCCCGGCACCGCAGGCGGCCCGGGGCATCTCAATCGGGATTTTGAGGCTCTATTTTAGAACCGCCTCAAAACTGACCGTGCCGTTCGCGGACGGTGCGATCGGATCTGAAAACGCCCATTTGATATGTGTGATCTCTTCGGAGACAGCGAGGCGAGCATATTCGCCCGTCCCAATCATCAAGTCTTCGCGCGCGGCATAAGACCGGCCATTATCAGCCGAGAATTCAACACTGCCGTGTGCCGAGCCCTCAACATAAGTTACGACGGTCGGGACCGGCATCACCAAGCTGACATTCTCTGCTTCGTCCGCGCCTTCATTCGCATAGGCTAGGCTGTAACGCACCCGCTCGCCCGGTTCGACCTCAGTCGCCTGCGAATAGGATGTTGTTTCATTGCCGTCGACATCCACAATAATCGTCGCCACTTCGACGATCTGTGTGGCTTTCAAACCGGTGGCATGGGCGGACGCAGAAAACGCACTGAGCAGGGTCAGCGCAAACGCAGTTGCACGCAGCATTGATTAATCTCCAAGACAAGCTCTTATATTTTTCAAGCAAAATGCGCGCTTTCAATTAAGCCTTGCTTAACGCTGCTGGAGATTGGTTTGGGGGGTGCGGCTTTGGCTCGCTCTATTCCGCGCAGCGCGCCCGCGATTGGCGCAGCAGGGCGTCATACAATTCCGGCTCAAACCAATCAGAATGAGCTTGATTTTGGGCTGCTTTGGAGACGATGAACTCATACAGATCGGTGACCCGTGTATCCGGCATCGCGCAGGGCGTTTCGAGCAAATTGCGAACCTCGAGCGGATCGGCCTCTGTATCGTAAATCTCAACCAATTGGCCGCGGCTGTAATTGGTCTCGCGGTCAGGGTCGCGGAGAATGAGTTTGAGGCCTTGCCGATCGACCGCCCCGAACGCGAATGGCAAGACATCATCATTGCCGCGCTCGAAAAACACAAAATCGCGACCCTCAAGCGCGTCATCTGAACCGACCAATTCTGAGATGAAAGACACACCATCCAATGGCACGCCTAGGCTCGCAACCTCATCGCGCTCTACTCCGGCCAAGTTTGCGAGGGTCGGGAAGAGGTCAGCCAAGTGAAGCAGCTGGTCGGATCGTCCGGCTCGGTCAATCGGCTCTCCCCATACCATTAGAGGCACGCGAACACCGCCATCATAAAGGGTCGCTTTAGAGCGGACCGCTTCGCCATCAACGGCCGCGAAAACTTCCGCCGCTGAGCCATTGTCGCCGAGAAACAGAAAGATGATCGGCCGATCAGTCTCTTGCGTCAGCGTCTCTACGAGCCGCGCGATCTCAGTATCCAAAGCTTCGAGCATCGCAAAATAGTAGCGATCAAGCCGTGGTTCCCGGCGATTGGCGCGGTAGGCATCTGGCCCCGGCGTATCTGAACGCGTGCCTACGAGGGTTTGCGGTGGCAAGTCTCCAAAAGAATGGAGCGCCTCTGGTGGCGCATGAAACGGCTTATGCGGGCTGGTAAAGCTCACCAATGTAAATTGCGGCTGCGAACCAGCCTGCCCTTGAAAATAGGCGATCACCTGATCGGCTAGAAAAGTTGTTTTATAGGTGCTGACCGGGCCGACCTGCTCGCCATTCTCGAACCACTCAAAATCAAAATATCGATAGGTGTGATGCTGGCGCGGATTGCCGGCAAAGTGATCGAACCCTTGCAGGTTAGGATTGCGATTGCCGCCATTCTCGTCATCGGCCAAATGCCATTTTCCAAACCCGGCGGTTTGATAATTGAGCGCGCTCTTCTGCTTGATCAGTTCGGCGATCGTAACTTCCGAAAGCGGCAGCTTACGCGCCTTCATTCGCACATCATCCGCGCCGTGCCGAAACGGATGGCGGCCGGTCATCAAGGCGGCCCGGCTCGCCGTGCAATAGGGATGGGTATAGACCCGGTCAAACACGACAGCTTGCGAACAGAGCGACTGCAAATATGGCATCCGCGTCTCCTCGCTATGACACGGCGCCTGATCTAGCCCGAGATCGTCAGCAATCAGCACAACAATATGCGGCGCCGGCACTTCTGGCTGTTGAGAGCACGCGCTCGTGAGCCCCATCAAAAGGCCAGCAAAACACGCGCGAACAAATAGCATCAAAACGTCTCACTTAGACCCAGCACAGCCTTAACCCTATCGCACTCAATTGGCGATCCCGACGCGATTCGAACGCGTGACCTACAGATTAGGAATCTGTTGCTCTATCCTGCTGAGCTACGGGACCGACCGGCGGTAAAGGCAACCGATACAATACCTTATCCATTCCGGAGGTGACGGCCAAGACCTGAGAATTGCCTCTAGACCCAAATGAGGCTCAATAAAGTTCGCAAATAAAAGCTCGAATCGAATATTTCTTGATGAACACCATTCTATGAACAATAGTGCAATCAAATCTATGCGCGGGGGGACGAGAATGTCTAAGTACAATAAATCGCAAAACGATCAGTTGATCGATCGTGAGCTAGAAGAAATTGCGGCAATCGAAGAAAAGCTGAAATCCATCTTAAGCGAGACGCCAAGGCGCACGTTACCGAAGCCCGGATCGGACGGTTACAGTCACAGTGACGAAAAGACTCCGAGGATAAAGAACAAAGATCCGATTAGGGGAGCTTTGGATGCATTTGAACGCGACAGGGATCGGTCACCTCCTGCGCTATCCCCCAACCAGTTCGAGTTTCATTTGGATGAAGCAGCAGACTTGTTGGATCGTGTTCTAGCTAATCGAGGTACATATGATGCACTTGCCGCCAGCTCTTATGAACAACGCGTGAGAGTTAATCACGCGGCGGCTCGGATCAAGACTATCAACAGTGAACTTAAAAACAAAATGTATGAAGATGAGTATCGCCGACTGTACAAAATATGGGAAGCCGAAAAGTCGGCGACAGCAAGTATAAAAAACCAAATTTCGAGACTCAAAAATTACAAAAAGAAGTACCTCACGCTGCGCATGAAGTGGGACCATGAAGCAGCAATCGCGGAGCCGGCGAACATGGGCGGATGGCCACTCTATTATCTAAAGCTAAATGGTAGAAAACTCGCTGAGGCAGCGATCTTCAACCGGAAGAAGGGGCGCTTTAGCTCCACGGAAATTGACGCGAAGGACTACCTGACCAGAACTGGAGAGCAACGCGCATGGCGAACTTGGATGGATTGGGTTGTCCAACACAAAAGTTCATTGGCTAATTTAGTTGAAGCGCTCGATACGCAAAATAAGCGATTGGATCAGGCATTTACCGCCGCAGATGACGCACATCGAAAAGGTCAAGCCACGAAAGACAATCTAATTGCGGAAAGAGCCAGAAACGCAAGTATTATTGAAGGATCCACATCTGGGTCAAAACCACTACACTACGAGAAAAGACTGCTTGGTCTCGAGAAGCGAATTCATTTCGATTTTGGCGAGGCAATTGAACGCATGAAGTCCGCTCGCACAGGAATGCTGTCGATGTTGGACGAGGTGGATAAACTACCAACTAACAAAGAAAACGATGTGTTCTACGATAACTGTCTGCTTTGGGTGCGGCAACATATTAGTAGAGTAAACTCTTTTCTTCAGAAAGATAAAGAAGCTCGAGTTCCGATTTCGTTGCGTGCGCTAATACCTGAAGAGTTTCCTGTTTCGAACCGCAAAATTTGGTGGCCCGAAATAGATGAAACCCATTTTTCGGGCATGAAAAATCTAAGAATTCGCGCAGTAACTGCATTCGTCGTAAGCGAAGAAAGTAGTTCGGGTCCATTTCAGATAAGGCTAACGCATTCACCAAACGATCCGAACTCACCAGGTGCTATTCTGTTGCCCAATATTACACTAAATTCATCGAGAGAATCGGTCGAGCTCTTGGGTGCGAAAACTCTACGCAATCTCAACCCCATGGTGGAATGGAAAGTCGAGTTGCTTGGTTATGTGTCTGACCAACCGGATACACAAAGCATGCCCAATGTACATGATGTGGTGCTAGAGATTGTCTTGGCCTATCAGGACTAGAGTAATCCATGACACACCCAAAAGAGCATTCTGAAAACGGGACGTCTGAGAGAATACTCAGAGATGAAACTCCAGTCATTGAAAGCCGATATGATGAGAGTTTCTATACTCAATCGTTTTCGGAAGATGACAGTTCTGTTCAATTAGAAGACGCCACCGTGCGAGAAATCGGTGATAGAATTAGTTTCCGAACAACAGAGAGAATCTCGAGTGCATTCGTATCTGACACCTATGAATCCTCCTATGGTGTTTCGCTCTTCGGAGGAAAAGACGAACGCTTTTTGTCTCCGCTTCTCAAAAGCCGAAGGAACGAAGCCGCGGGTGAGGCCGTGGGAAAATTTCTAGGCAAAGGAATCAAGAAGACCGTGAAATTCTATATCGCTTTACCGAAGCCAGACCCCACGTTTCTTTCGAAGAAATGGGCCGCCCCCATCGTTGATACCGCTCTCGATACTAACACAAAAATGATGGAACGAGCTTTTGGAGAAGTAGGAGCGACCCTCCCCCATGCGGCCGAAAATGCCGATAGAATCGAAAGAAATATCGCAATCATATTACGAGCCTTTGTGTCGAATATTACTCGGATCAATATGTTCCATTTTCGATGAGGCTCTCATTCGATGGATTACGAGCTGCGTCGCAAGCATTATCTTAGCGAGATGGAACGGACGATCGAAGCCAGGCTTGACGCCATAGAGACCGCGCTGACGGCACGGGTCCGCAGATACCTTACATCCGATGAGGCCGCCGAGCGATGCCGCGTGTCGACCAGCACGATGGAACGGCTGCGCGCCACGGGCGACGGCCCCCGCTTCGCGCGCATTGGCGGCAGGGTGATCTACGACGCCGAAGACATCGCGGAGTGGGTCGACGCCAAAAAGGAGCTGCGCGTCTGAGCGTTCCGCGCCTCGCGATCGGTCAAAACATCCAGACCCTCGCGGCGCATCTGGCTGCGGTACCACGCGATAGACTCGGCACTCGTCGCGGCATCGGGGAACTCCGCCTTAACGGCCGCCAGTGTCTCGGCGTTCGTCTGCCCCTCAGATATCAGTTTACGGGCCATATCGCCTATGCCGCCACGACGCAGGTCGAAGGCCTGGCGGAGCATGTACCGGATCACGGCCGCCTCGCTCCATGCTAGCTTCTCGGCCTCGATCTGGACGAGTTCGAACAGGTCGTCGTCCAGGGTCATGTTGATGCGATTGGCCACGATGCTCCTCCGCGATTCGGTCTCTCAAAAAGTAGCGCCCCCTGCACTTATAGTGCAAGGGGTTCCCCCGATCTTGAAAGCGTTTGAGGCTAAGCCGCAACGACATTTCGGTGTACTGGTTCCGACAAGCTCGACGATCGCAGCGTTTCTACGAAACCGAGGTCCTCGGCACCGATCTCAAAGACCTCGGTCGAGCAGGCCCCGTCAGTTTTGAGGTAAGTTTCACCGCGTTCCAATTCGGCGAGGCAGGAACGGTGATCGCCTCGGAACTCAAGCTCCTCTACTATCTGAGGCAGCGATTGCCCGGCGATGGTGCGCACGCAATCGAGGCCAAGCTCATTGTGCTCCACTATAACGATGCGTCTTGGGCGCATCTCAACGACCTCGAGGACGGTGCCACACTTAAGCTCAAAAGGTGCACCTCCGGACAGGCACTTGGCCGCAGGCCCGATGCTCCCATAGTGCAACTCGCTGCTGATATCGCGGACGGACCACACAATAGCCTCCCTGACAGTCGATCCGTGACCCAACCGAAAGTCTAACCCTGGCTTGGAAGCCTTTACTAGGTACCCGTCGCCTCGCTCAGCTGGATCAGCGTCCGCGTCGCCCGGGTCCTCTGGGCATGGTCCCGAGGGCTCGACGCCGTCCGTACCGGACAGGTCGTCGAACGAGTAGATGGAGCCAGGTTCCCTGTACCTTCCGTTGGTTTCGAGAAAGCCCACCGCCGCACTGACGTCAGATGGGATGCGGTGCGGGCTCGCAGAAGCGATAGCTTCTGCAAAGTCGACACCGCCGGTCACCTCGTGAATCACAGGCATTCCTCCGCAGTCGATACAGACGCCGATCATGACTGCGGGCTTCGAATCGGTCTTAGTTTTCGCGTTCATAGTGTTACTCCTTATCTGAACAAATGCACATAACAACACGTAATGTGCATTGTGCACTTTGCGTGCAATCACTTAAGATTTCGTTCAGACTTTCAGAAGATTTCGCCGTAAATTTCAGAGAAATTTGCGAGGGCATCCCGCCAATCAGCGGGAAATTTTGGAACGCTCGGCGGATTTGGAAACGCGGAAAGCGTCGTACTGGCCGGGGAGCCAAATCGCAGAAGGGGCCCTTCGGGCTTTTCGGATTCGAGTTTGGCCCAATGACACGGCCAATAGGTCTCCATTGGGTCTCGCGCTCGAACTCAACCGTCAGGCTCAGCTGCGACATCAGCGCCGCGCCGAAGAGCAGCAGATTTACAATCAGGTGTTGAGGCGTATCGGCGTGTCTGTGACCCGCTTGATCAGCCTTCGCTTCTGCGCCGTCGTGAGCGCGCTCCGAGCCAGCAACTCAATTGTCGCCTGCTGCTCGGCGGCGCTGTCGAAGTGGCCGCACCCCACATAGACCCTACCATCGACGACCTGGGGCAAGCTGCACATGAAGGCGCGCATTCGACCCGTCTCTGGATCCCAGGCGTCATCGCCCAGGCGCTTCAATAAATCCTCTAACTCAGGATCAGGCGTCACGAAGTTCACGCGGATCGCATCGGGATCGTCGGACAGCACCGGGCACGCCTCCATCCGAGCCAGCAGCTCCATGTCCTCGATGCGCGCCGCAAACCTCAGTGCATCGTCCTTCACACTCTGATCGACGAATGCCACCGCTTCTGCGCTTGGGACAGCGTGCACCAAGACGTCATCAACCCTAAGCGTCCCGTCGCCGTTATCGATCTCAATCCTCGTCACGTTCGATCTCCTCGAATTCAGCATCGATTGTGTGGCCATCGAGAGCAGCGCAGACCTCCTCGGTGGCCTCAGCGCTATCGGGTGACACTTCAGCTATACCGTAGGCTCTCATGAGCTCCTCGGTCGATCTCTGCTCGCCCATAACGAATGTTGTTCGATCATCGTTGCGGCCTTCGTTGACCTGCAGCGCCACCAGCGGCGCTTCGCCCTCGACGGCCTGGCGGGTCTCCTTGAGCACGTCCACGATCGACTTCACCGATAGCGTCGAGACCATGACCTGCTCGAAATTTTCATCCAGAACAGGTTCTCCGTTATCGTCCACCAGCGGATGGCGAGAATGGTCTAGAAGGCTCTGCAGGTGATCCTGCGCTTTCGAATGCAGAGAAGAGGATCTGCGCCGCCGTGCAGATCGCTGGGCAGCGTCAACGCGCAGCCCGAACTCTGGCAGACGGCGCATCCTCTTGTAGATTGCGGCGCGGCTGAGACCCACGTCTCGCGCTGCGGCAGATAGATTGCCGTCATTATCTTCGATAGCCTGGAAGAACTGATCTTCGTTTTGCTCGTCGGCCAGAACGGCGGGCGGGCCATGCTGCCTCATGCTGATCTCCAGAAAGTTTTTGAGTTCAGGCCTCTCGGCCACATCGACTGAGTTTACGCGCTAAAAGGCCTTCCGAACCCCCGCATCGTATGCGCTTGCAGGCGGTTCAACTTAAGGGGCTAATCTCCACGAGATTGCAAAGTCTGACCTGGTTAGTCGTCGTCGCGCTTTATATAAGCGCGCGACTAGACGACCAACCGGTTGGTCGCGTGACTTCCCGCATACGACTAAGCCTTGTTTTTATTGGGTTTGTCGCGACCAACCGGAGCGACAAACCGGTTGTTCACGCCATGACCAACCAGATCGCCTATTCGAGCTCTTCCAGGAGCAGTTCTCCCTTGATGATCTTGCTGTTGTTTGGACCGGTTTCGACGGAGAGCTCTCGATAGTCTCTTAAGAACTTGCTGACGGCGCGCCCTGCCGTGCTGGGTGAAATGCCGAACTCATCAGCCATTTGATTGATCAATTCGGTTCTGCGAATGCCAGGCTGGTAAACTTCAACGATCCAGGCTTGGCGATCGAGAGCCGGCCCTGGATCCGGACGATTGGGCACGAGCATTGGCTCGCAAACCAATGTAGCGTCCATACCCATACCGGCGGTCTGACGCATCTGCAGAATACCGACTGGCCCGATAGCGGCCGCCTTCTGCTTCGTCACCGTGACTTCAGACGCCAAGGCGTTCTTCGCGCGAGACAGGGTAATCTGGAAATCGACGTCTGCCAGCAGAAGAGAAGACCCCCTGGCGCCCTTCGATCTGTCTTTGCCGAGATGGTGGATGAACACTACGGTGGCATCCTCCTCTTTGCCGTCGCCTACGGGGGCGCGCAGCGATCGCTTGAGCTGATCGAGATTGCGGACGAACCCACGCATATCGCTGGTCGAGTTCTCGTCGCCGCTGAAGTTCTGAGACAGCGTGTCCACGATCAGGAGCACGCGGTGGTCCGGCAGACGCGCTGCCGCTATCGCCTTCTGAAGCTTCTCGAACTCCTTTGGGTCGTTGATCGCGGTCGGCATCGGCTGAAAGCAGATCGGCGGCGAGCCCTCCCAGTTGCCGTCCGAACCATCTTTGCTGGGCGATACATTGAGGTCTTCAAGCGCGGCGGTTACGCGGTGCTTCAGAGTCTCAGCGCCCTCGCCGGCTATGAAGAAGAGCTGGGTCGGCAGTCGCTCGTTAGGCCCGTGGCCTTCGAATGGATCGGCACCAACCGCGAGCGCGAGACCGATGCGCAGCGCGAAGAACGTCTTGTATGTCTGCGACTCACCTAAGATGGACCCGAGCGAGCCGACCGGGATCATGCCCTCCACCAACCATTCTGGATCCTTCATCTCGCTGAGATCGAAGTAGTCTAGGAAGCGTGGCTTACTCTTTCGCTCTGGCGCAGATATCTCGACCAGGTCTTCGAGATCGTCTTCAAAGTCATCTGCGGGATCGCTGACAGCGGGCAGCTTTCGCCAGGCCTCGGCGAGGTGACGATGCATCTCTGCGCCGTCGAACTTACCGTCCTGCGGGGGCCATGCGCGCACGTAGGGAGCGATCACGTCGAGCACGGTATCGAACGAGAACCTCTCGCCCTTGAGCCGACCCGCGATAGCGAAAAGCTCTTCAAAGCGCGCGGCGCGCTCAGGGTCCATCAAGCGATCCGCAACATCAGCGGGCAGGTTTGCTCCGGTCAGCTCGACGCCTTCGCTTGAACAGAATTCCCGATCTGCGGTCTGTGCCTTGGACGAGTAGAGGGAGCGAACGTCTTCGGCCAGCAGCATCTCTCCCTCGCTGAAGCGATTGGAAACGAGCGCCTTGGTGAGCATCTCCATAGATTTAAATGTGAGCCTGACCTGCGCAGACCAACCTCTGATCTCGCCTTCCGATTCATCGAACGGCGCTGAGCACGCCCACTTGCCGTTCTTGATGTGCGTGGCTTCGCCCTCTGCGTTCGAGTAGTCCTCGACGCGGCACCAGGCGTGTCCCTTTTTCGGGTTTCCGCTGGTGGATGGTGTCAGGCAGATGAGCGCGTCACGCTGAGCGGCCCAATCGGCGATTGCCTCCGGTCCCGATCCGCCGTCGGAATCAAACACCACGGCGCCCATTGAGCCTGGCTGGATGCCGACGTGGTTGCCGCGTCCGATCCAGGCGACGCACTCATTGAGGCTTGGACGTCTTTCTTGCCAGCGTTTTTGACAGGCCCCTCTTTCAGACTTGAGCAGCACATACGCCGGTTCGAGTTCAGCTTTTCGTGCGGCCGCATCTAGCGCCTTTAGCGCTTTGATTTCTCTGTTCATCGGAGCGCCTCCGCTCTTGCGATGATCGCATCGAAGTCGAAGGGTCTCCGCTCCTTTGCCCACATACGGAGCTCTTCAAGCCCAAACGCGAGGCGCTGACCGTGTTTGACGTGGGGCGGAAGTCGATCGGGTCGCTGGGACCGGTACATCCTGAGCGAATGGAGTTTGATGCCGAGTATCTCGGCCATTTGCGCAGCCGTGAAAAAGACTGGCTTACGGGGCGGTTTATCCGCCATATGTTCGGAGCACATCATGCTTCCTCTCTGTTGGGACGCGCGGTGTTCTCCACACGTCGTTGGGTTATGCACTTGGCCGGTCTGTTGTCGCAGATCGGCCGCTCGCTTTGAGGATGTGCAGGTGCTCCAGGTCTGCAAACCCTCAGTTCGAGCCACCCCAATATACCAGCGGTCAACCCCTCAAGATACTATTGTTTGCGACGGAGCGCGATCGTCCAGGCGTCAGTAGGTTACATGATTAACGCACCGGTTTTCCTCTTCTGAACGTGCTCTCAGCGGCGCACGTCAGCCCTCCGAAACGCTGGTTTTGAGAAGTGCTCGCGCGCGGCATCCAATCGCTCATGAGAAACAGATTACCGCTAGCGACTGCCGTTCGCATCTGCATGAACAAGACAGAGGTACTGTACCGCGTCGGCGCTCATCGACTCGAGGACCTCGACCTGCGTGTCTCGCGCGCCCTCCATCCGGACGACGTCCGCCGCTGGCGAGACATGCCGCTGACCGGTTTTCGCGCCAGGTCGCAATTCAGCGTGGAAGAAGTTCTCGAGGCCGCATCGCGCTGCGGTTCGATGAGGGAGCTCCGGCAGACCGAGCCCGTGATGGCAGCGCTGGTCCACAAGCTCAACATCGTGCACGAGTGTGAGGCCCGCTTCGCATTTGTGCGCAGTCAGCGCTCGAACCTAGACCAGGCGTCTCGCCTCCGCAGCGAACGACGCAAGCGGGACCGCGAGATCCTCCCTAAATTGTACGCCCTTTGAACCGTCACGCGGGTTTACGCGGTGCCCGCTTTCGCGGCTTGTTGAGCGCCTACGCCCACACGGGCGAAACGAACGCAAACCATGGAGGCATCGCATGTTCGCCAACGCCATCGAGGCAATACGTAACAAGGCGCCCATGCGAGAACGCCGGACGGCGCTGCGCAGGGACCTGAAAGCAAATGAAGACGCAGCGCTCGATGAGCAGCTAAAGGCGCTCGAGGCCGAAGCCGAGCGAAAGGCGATTGCCGAAGCGGAGAAAGCCGCTGAAGCTGATCGCGCCAAGAAGTCGATGCTCGCTCGCGAAGCGGCCGAGCGCGCGCTCGCCGATGCTGCCACCAGAATGGACGCGGCGATCGGCGCCCTGGAGGAATCGTTCGTCGCGATCGAAGAACAGAGCGCCATAATCGTCCGCCACGGAGGTCGGCGCCGCGATGTCAATGCGCGGAAGTTTATGCTCGTCGCTGCCATGTGGCACGGTGCCCGATCGTTCAGCGCCAGGTTGGGATTGATCCGTATGCCCGGAGGTCCGAGCAAGTGGCGCACCCTCAGCGAAACTCTCGGATCGGAGAACCCACTTGACCAATGACAGACACAGACAGGGCCGTCGGCGCCGCATGGAGAAGTTCCGCCTTAGCGAGGTCTCCGCCGTGGACCGACCGGCACAGACACCAGCGAGGATCGACATCATGAAACGAGATGACCAGTTCGACCAACTCAGGGAACTCGTGGCGCAGGCGAGCGATCAACTCATTCTCAAGAGCCGAGAGCAGGCGAAAGAGCTCACGACGATCGCGGCTTCTGCCGTCCTGGCCAAACAGGACGCAAACGTCCGTCAGATGATGCAGCGCTTGGTAGAAACCGCGACCGCGCGTATCCGAGACATCGAGGATTCTCTGGTTGAGGTCACAGGTGCTACGCGCCGCGACGCTCAGAACGCGGCCATGGAAACTCCTCTCGGTCGAAGTCTCATGCGTATTGTCGACACCGCAAACGCAATGCTCCGCGTCGCCAACGACACTCAGGAACTGATAACGGCCGCCGATCTCGGCGAGCTCCGAAAGCGCCTCGACTGGCTGCAACCGACCGACGACGTGATCGATGCCATCGTGAAGCTCGATGCCATCGCCGACAAGCTCAGGTCGGGCGGCGAAGTCCGAGACGATTTCGTGGAAGCGGCGCGCACGGAGGCGCTGACTATCTTAGAAGGAAAGGAAAACGGAATGCAGAAATCTTTGAACGGCGGACCTACCGCCGAGAGTGTGCTGGACGGCGCTGAGCGCGACCAGTTCGGAAACGTCAAGGATCCGGGTGCGACGCTCGCGGCGATGCGGAAGGCGGCCTCAGCGGGCGCGCCCATCCGCAAGTCGGGCGAAGCGAACGAGCGTTTGGAGACGCTTGCAAAGTCGCGAGCGGAGAAGGATGGAATAGACTTCTACGACGCCTACCACCGCGTTGGCGCCGAGAACCCAGAGCTGCTCGCCGAGGCCGTCACCGAGTAACGAGATCCGGTCCTCGCCGGATGGGGACGTCTCCTCCCCCGACCAAGGCCGTCAGCCGCAAGGCTGGCGGCCAATTTCGCGCAAACTGTTTGAGATAAGTGTCCGTTGTCGTCGGTGTTCACGCAGCGCTGCGTTCATTAACCCGCGCAGCGTCGGTAATGTGCTCGCCCACGCTGAGGGCGATTGCCTTCGCGAGTTGAACAGGAACAGCGTTGCCGATCTGCTCAAAATGATAACTGATCTGGTTACCGCTGAAATGAAAGGTGTCTGGAAATCCTTGAATGCGCGCAGCCTCGCGGACGGAGATCGTTCGATCCTGAGTTGGATGAATATAGGCACCCCAATGCGGATCGCACTTCGTCAGAAGTGTCGAGGCTAATCCTGAACGTTCAAGACGCCCGTACCGTTTGGTGTGATCCGTGAGTTTAGCGCGTTGCATCCCAGCGGGGAGAAGCTCTCGCGGAATATTCCGCCAATTTCCTCCTTCTGGGATATGCGCCATTCTTTCCAGGTTCACAGTTCCGAGTTTGCTGCAAACGTGATTGAGCAGTTTCTTCGAGCCATTTCGGATCTCGCGCTGAAACTTCGTCGTGGCTTGTTTGCCACCGTACGTCGAACAGTGGTCCCCCTCACCGTTTCGCAACTCCGGCAAGTCGCTGATGGCTTGCCAAACAGTTGGAATCCGCTCGAGATCTCCGGTCGGCCTGTCGATTGGTCGACCTGCACGATCGGTGCACAAGCGGTTCAACCAGTGGGTAGGATTCGGCAGTAGGTCCGACGCCTTACCAATTCGGGTCGCTGCAACAAATACTCGACGGCGTGCTTGCGGCACACCGTACAGTTCGGCCGCCAAAACTCGCGCGTCTACATCGTATCCGAGATTTCCGAGACACGCTCGGATCTCATCTATTACTGCACCACTTCCGATGGTGAGGATCCCTGGGACGTTCTCCATCATAATTGTCTTCGGGTGCAGGCCCTCGACGATGCGCAGATAATCTCTAAAGAGACCTGCTCTTTCGTCGTCTGCTGTTCGCTTGTGGTTGTTATAGCTGAACGATTGGCAGGGAGGTCCCCCAATCAGGCAGTCCAAATCGCCAGGCTTCAGGTCGCATGATGAGAGAATCGCTTCTACCGAGAGTGAGGAAATTGCGCCTTCGAAGAACACGGATTCGGGGAAGTTATGGCGAAATGTAGCTCCTGCAGCGGAGTCTAGATCGTTTGCAGCAACGACGCTCCAGCCAGCTTGCCGATAACCGACAGCAAATCCGCCAGCGCCAGAAAACAGATCAACGCAGGTTTTTCCTGCGGGCGATCGGACGGTCGCCAGGTGGGTAGTGAGCGTGACCATCGTCATCCATAAGTTCGCTATTGGTTCTCTTATGAATCGATACGGCAGATTCGTAAACATTTTTATCAGCCAATTCGCGGAGGCCGCTTGACTTTGCGGAAACGGTGTGCTTGAAGCGCTTGCATGATCTTGCGCAGTCTTGCGCAGGCAAGATAGGAAAGATAAAAAAATGACTGCTGCAACTGACGCGCCTACTACGCTCGAAAGCCTCCCAGGTAAGCCTGACCGGGTCCACTTGGAGAAGATTGGAAACAAAGACTGGGAGCTTCGCGAACTGGAGCTCAACGTGAATGACGATGTGGCTCTGTGGTCTGACAACCCACGACTTCAAACCACCGTCACCGAAGCCGTTTCCAATGAACTCGAATTGGAACAGGCTCTGAGGCGAACCCCCGGATATGATCAACTGAAGAAATCGATCAACGAGATCGGGCAGATGACGCCGATCTATGTCCAGCGAACGAAAACTGGAAAATACCTGGTTCTTGAGGGCGCGACCCGCGTGACAATCCTCAGAGAGCTCGACCGCAAGTACAAAAGCGGCAAGAACGAAGGCGTTTATCGGACCGTTGTTGCCAAAGTCCTCCCGCCAGAGTTTGGAGAAAAGGACGTCGCGATTTTGCTGGCCGGCATTCACGTGCGCGGCAGTGGTGTGCGGTCTTGGGGTCGGTACATCGAAGCTGGGTTTGTCTACGATACGGTTGTCGGATCACCTGGTAGCCCGCCGTTGATGAACCAAGCTCAGTTGGCAGAGAATATGGGGAGATCAGAAACTTGGGTGGCTCGGCTCAAAAGCGCGTATGAATTTGCGCGAAAGTTTATTGAGCACATCGATGATCATCCAAATGCGCAACGGCTCGCCGCCGACAAGTTCAGTGTCCTCGAAGAGATTAGCAAGGCGCGGGGGATTGGTCCGCAGATAAGGGACTATGGCAATTCGGCGTTCGACGATCTTCGAGGCGAAGTCTTCGACATGGTGCGAAACAACGTTTTCAAAGAATACCGAGATGCGCGTTTCTTGAAGGAGTTTCATGACGACCCAGATAGCTGGCAGCAACTGACTTCCGGCGAGGAGCACATTGCCAACAAGCTAGCGAGACAAGTGCAAGATCAAAATAGCGGACCGAAGGCCAGGATTGCGGGGATCACTCAAGCGGTAAAGCGGGCAATCGATCGCGGCGATGGAGAATTCGACGATGAAGATGTCGCCTCTCTCCAGCAAACGATCGATCTGATTGAAGACCAGGTGCACGACGGAGTTCATCCGTATCGCTTGGCCCTTAAAAAGGCCGCGAGAACGCTAAACAAAGCGAGTAGAGCTGATGTGCTGGACCTTTCGGCCTCGGATATCGCAGAGTTTCGCGATGCATACGAATACTTCGATGGGCTCGTGTCGAAACACGGAGGACCTAGCACGTGACGTACAAGTTGCTTCATCATCAGGAGGAAGGGGCAGAATTCCTAACGGGCCAGTCTGGCGGCCTGCTCGCGTTCGAGCAAGGTCTGGGCAAAACCCTTGTGGCCATAGACGCGTTTTCTACTTTGCTATTTCGCAACAAGGTGGAGCAAATGCTGGTAGTGTGTCCGAATTCTTTGAAGCGCAATTGGAAGGCGGAGATCGAGAAATTTGCACCACAGTTGACGGTTGCGATCGCAGAAGGCTCTCCGAAACGGCGGCGCGCAATCTTCCACCAACCGGATGCTCGCGTGATCGTCACCAGCTATGAAACTTCGCGCTCAGAGGTCACCGCGATCCTTGCATTATTGCAGCGCCGTCGCAGCGTGCTCGTTCTGGATGAGTCTCACGCGACCAAAAACCAGTCTTCGCAAACGTCGATTGCGGCCCAGGAATTCGCGCCATACGCTCTTTATCGATGGCTGCTTTCCGGCACCCCTGTGACGAACACCGCGACGGACCTGCATACGCAGATAGGGATTATTCGCCCTGGTCGAAACCCGCTGGGGACGGTCGAGTCGTTTTCGGCAACGCTGGATTCCCGTCCCGATGATCCCCGAATCCGTTCGGTGGTGGATGAGCTTATTCTGAGGCGCACCAAAGAACAGTGCCTCGACCTTCCGGATAAATCGTTTGTGGACGTGCGTATCGAACTGGAGCCGTGGCAGCGGACGCTGTACGATGACATGCGTCATCAGATGGTCTGTGAAATCGAAGCGATGACCGGCGAACAGTACACTGCGTTTGCAAGTACGGCATTGAGCCAGCTCACCAGGCTAGTGCAAATTGCCACTAACCCTCAGCTTCTGTTTCCCGAGCTGGAGCGCGACCCAGCAAAGTTCCTCGCGCTGGATAACATCCTCGCCGAAATTATGTCAGTCCAGGGCAGGAAAGTGATTTTGTGGTCGAACTACATTCGTTCGATTGAGGTTATGCTGGAGCGCTTTCAACGCTTTGGCGCGGCAGCGATTTACGGTGGGACCCCGAATGACGTTCGCCAAGACATCGCCCGAGAGTTTCAGGAGGGCGAAGAGTTGAGAGTTCTGATCGCTAACCCAGCGGCTGCGGGTACTGGTTTCACACTGACCGCTGCGAGCCACACGGTGTATGAGTCTCTGTCTTGGCGATACGATCATTACGCTCAGAGCCAAGATCGAAATCATCGAATTGGGCAAACGCAACCGGTCACTTACACGCGACTGCTGGCCGCGGACACGATCGAGGATGCCATCATTACCGCTTTGGAGCGAAAGTCGATTCTCGCTGGTAGCCTTCTGGGGGATGGCGCGGTCGGCGAGGTAGTCTCGCAGCTTTCGAGAGATCAGATGTGTGAGCTGTTGCGCACGAACCGCTTGCCTGAAGTCGATCAAGTGTCAGATCTGGATGAGACTGTTGAGTAAGATGCTCGATACTTAACGATGCTCTCCTCGATCCGCTCGATCGCATCTCGCATCGGCCCCAGCAGGTTTGCACGCGTCACATAGTTGAACGAGACGTGCGGCGACGAGTGGTTCATCAGGACAACAATCGTCTGAAAGTCGACGCCCGCCTCGAACGCCATCGTCCTGAAGGTGTGTCGCATCTGGTGCGGTGAATACGGAAAGCCAGTTCGCCGTCTGAGCTGTTGGACATATCCCTTCTCCGCTGCGGGCGAATAGAACACGTATTCATTAAAGCGTGGCAGCGCCCTGATCCGCTCGAGTGCAAAGTCGGCGATGGGGAGCTTAAAGGCGCGATGCTCACCGCCCTTGGGGTTCGGCACGGTCAGCACGCCATCATCATCGATGTGTTCCCATTTGATCGATCTGCCATCAGCGCTTCTGAGCCCTGTGAAAAGAAGCGTCGTCCACAGCGCCTGCATGATCGGATCGTCGATCGCTTCCAGCTTCTCCCACATCGCCGGCATGTCCTCGGGCGCGATCGACCAATCTCTAGGCCGCTCGGGATTCATGCGAACGCCACGCGTCACCGGGTTAGGCGGCAGGTCCAGTGTCCTGGCTTGATGATTGAGGACCGCCTTCAATGTACGAAGCGATCCATTTGCTGCAGATGGACCACATCTATTGGTGAGCTTCGTGTGCAGGTCAGCGCAAAGTTGCGGTGTGACCTTGTCGACTGGCACCTTCAATAGCGACCCAAGACGCTCGCCCGCGCCGCCATAGAACTCCACGGTGCGCTTCGAGAGGTTCGGTGCTTTTAGATAGTCATCGAGAGCCTCACGGACTGTCGGAAATTCATCCTTTGGTCGCCTCGGGTCCTCGCCCCTCTGCAGCTTGAGCTTCAGCTCTCGGGCATGGTCACGAGCCGCTCTGAGCGTCAGCAGATTAGACCTGCCGACTGTTAGCGACACGTGTCTCTTGCTTCCATCATTTATGCTGGTGACCAGCTTGTAGGTTGCCGTCTTCTTGCCGATGACGAGCCGCAGGCCCGCAAGCTCGCTGTCATAGAGAATCCTGCCACGATCATGCTGAGTGACCGCCTTATCAATCAACGCCTGAGTAAACTTCACCGTCATGTCCCGTCCTTTCTAGACCCAGTGTGAGGCCCAGCGGCGGCGAGGTTCGTCGACGACGCATGATGGCCAGTGACGGAACAGTGCGCTGATATTAAAGCGTTGTAAGCGCCCCAGACGTCAAATGATGGTGCATGACGGAGGCTTGCGGGCAGTTAGGAATCTGTTGCTCTATCCTGCTGAGCTACGGGACCGTATGGTCATCTCTACGCTTTGGTGGGGACAGATTGAAGAGGGTGGATGGTCCGCGCTTTGATTTTTTTCGGTCTGTTGCTGCTTCCAGCCTGCGCGCCGTCTTCGCCGCTTCCAAATATGCAGCCGGGGGAAACCGGGCGGGTGACGCGGATTATTGATGGCGACGCTTTGGTGCTCGACACGGGCCAAAGCGTACGGCTGGTCTCGATTGAAGCTCCGGCCATGTATCCTGAGAGCGGTGTTCCCGCGCCACATGCGGGCGAGAGTGCGCGGCGATTGGAAGATATGGCGCTCGGCCGGCGGGTGCAGCTTTACTATCCTGGGCTGACCCGCGACCGCTACGATCGCGCCCTAGCACACGTCGTGACGATTGATGGTGCGGGGCCAAAATTGTGGCTGAACAGAGAGATGATTGAGGCGGGCGCAGCCTGGGTGAGGCTCTATCCCAGTACGGCGGCGCGGGGGCGTGAGCTTCTCGACCATGAAGCGGCGGCGAGGTCAGAGCGACGCGGACTTTGGGCGCGGTCTGATTATGCAGTGTGGAGCGCCGACCAAATCACGCCGGATGCAAACGGGTTCTTTTTTGTCCGCGGGGTTTTGGGCGCAACTGCGCCGGTGCCTGCGGACACCCGTTATCCGCCCGCCTGTCTGCGCGGGCTTGAGGGCGCGACGCTTTTACTCGCTGTTCGCAAGGATGCTGGCACAGCGTGCGGGCTTGCAGACGGTACGGAGGTTTTCATCCGAGGTCGGGTTTCAGGCGGCGAGCTTGATCTGAGCCATCCGTTCCATCTCAGCCTCGAGGCATCCAACTAGTTGGATATATCTTGCGCACCATTCACTGTCATCGTGGCGCCGGTGATGAACGCCGCCTCGTCGCTGGCAAGATAGGCGCACATTGAGGCAATCTCCTCAGCCTTGCCGAGGCGCCCGACAGGGATGGTTGAGATGATGCTGTCGAGCACTTTTTCAGGCACCGCACGGACCATTTCTGTGTCGATATAGCCAGGGCAAACGCAATTCACGGTGATGCCTTTTTTTGCGCCTTCTTGGGCGAGGGCTTTTGTGAACCCGATCAGGCCCGCTTTCGCGGCCGAATAATTAACCTGCCCAAACTGGCCTTTCTGGCCATTGATCGAGGAGATATTGATCACCCTCCCAAATCTGCGCTCGCGCATGCCCTCCCAGACGTGTCTTGTGACATTGAAGGCTGAGTCGAGATCCACCGAGATGACCTTTTGCCATTGTTCCAGGCTCATCTTGTGAAACGGCGCATCCCAGGTGATGCCCGCATTGTTGACCAAAATATCGATCGGGCCGAGGTCATTTTCGATGTCTGAAAGGCCGGCGCCAACGGCATCATAATCGGCGACGTCGAACTTATAGCCCTTGACCCCAATTGCCTCTTCACAGGCCTTAGCGGCCGCGTCATTGCCGCTATAATTGGCAGCCACGGCATATCCTGCCTGTTTCAGCCCTGCGCAAATCGCCAAGCCAATTCCGCGCGTTCCGCCCGTCACCAGTGCCGTTCTAGACATGCCAGTTCCTCCCGTTATGCTGCGCAGCATAAAATTTGCTGCGTGTGCTCAATTCGATGTAAGCACCTTCCTGCTAGATGCTGCAATCGGACTTTCGTCGGTCTCGCGAGTTTAGCAGAACGCGGCGCAGAAACGAGCAAAACATTAGCATACGTGCTATGAAAGGGTGTGAAATGGCGAAATCAAACGGTGCGAGCGATACCGTCATTATCAAAAAGTACGCGAACCGGCGGCTCTATGACACCTCAACCTCATCCTATGTGACATTGGATCACCTGTCTGATCTGGTCCGCAAAGAAGTGGATTTTGAAGTCGTCGATGCCAAGTCTGGCGAAGACTTAACGCGACAAGTGCTGACCCAAATCATCTTTGAAAAAGAGAACAAAGGCGAAGGTGCTCTGCCAGTGAATTTCTTGCGCAAGCTGATCGGCTTTTATGGCGCGGGATCGCAAAGCCTGCTGCCAGCCTGGCTTGAAATGAGCATGAACAGCTTTGCCGAAAGCCAAGAGCGTTGGAAGTCTGCCATGGGCAGCTCTAATCCGTTCACGATGTTCGAAAAGCAAGCGCGCGCGAATATGGAAATGTTCGAAAATGCGATGCGCATGTTCACGCCGGGCATGGCGACAAAGAAGGCCAAGCGAGGTGATAAAGACGCGCCGCGCATGGATGATCCCATGGATTTGCTGCGCGTCCAAATGGCAGCGATGCAAGAGCAACTCGACGCGCTCTCACGCAAACACTAATTCACGAGCTTTACTGCTTTAATTCAGCGCTTTCACGGCGATCACTTCGCCTGTGTCTTGTTCTTGCAGCAAGACAGCGCACGTGGACGCGCAGCTGAGATCGAACGTGGCGTCTTCGCCGGACCAGAATCCGAGGGAGTCTTGTTTGGTCACTGGATTGACCATGGTCGTATGGTTGGCCTCTCCACTGAGATATTCCACGACTGAGACTTCCAGCGTCTTGTCACTTTCACCGCTAACCCGCACCGCTTCCCCATCCCAAGCGAGCGTTGGCGTTTGCTCTGAGCGCAAGTCTAGGCGTTTCTCGATCTGCTTGCGAACTTGGCGCTTTTTGGTGCCTGGGCATTCTTTTGCACCGTCATAGAACGATTGCGGCGTATAAGGCGCGCGCAGGCTGAGGCGGTCAGTATAGGCCATCTGCCGATCTTTTGAGACAGGCATTGCCATTGGATCAGGATCGCCAAGATAATCCCAATAATTGACCGTCCAGGTCAGGATGAACACATCATCTCGTTCGGCTTGAATCTGTTTCATCGTGCGATGCGCTTTTGGGCAAGCCGGGCAGTTCTGATTGGCAAATAGCTCAATCAGGACCGGCCGCTCGGCATCTGCCGCAGCCGTTCCAAAAGCAGGCGCCATCAGCGCAAGCAAAGCAAAGAAACGTATCATGGCGTCGTCATAGCCGTTTCTTCCTAGACTTAAAACTCACTTGCCCGTGAAGACTGCGTTATGCCGCCTCATGCGCTAGATTGCGCAGCACATAATGCAAGATCCCGCCATTGCGATAGTAGTCGAGTTCATTGTCTGTATCGATGCGAACCGTCGTGGTTGCGGTCACTTTCGAGCCATCGGCTCGTGTGATTTGTACCTCGACTTTCTGACGCGGTTGGATGGAATTAACACCCTCAATCGTGATCTCTTCATCGCCCTTCAAGCCTAGAGATTGCCAGGTCACGCCATTGTCGAGTTCAAGCGGCAACACGCCCATACCGATCAAGTTGGAGCGGTGGATCCGTTCAAACGAGCCCGCAATCACGGCGCGGACGCCGAGCAGGATCGTGCCCTTCGCCGCCCAGTCGCGGGACGAGCCATTGCCATAGAGCGTGCCTGCGAAGACCACGAGCGGGACATTCTTTTCCATATAGCGCATCGCGGCATCATAGATCGGCATCTGGTCGCCACTCGGGTGATGAACCGTTACGCCGCCTTCGACGCCCGGCACCATTTGGTTCTTGATGCGAATATTCGCGAACGTGCCGCGCATCATCACTTCGTGATTGCCCCGCCGCGACCCGTAGGAGTTGAAATCAAGCACATTGACTTGATTGCTCTGCAAATACTCACCCGCCGGGCTGGAGGCTTTGATCGATCCGGCCGGAGAGATGTGGTCGGTTGTGATCGAGTCGCCAAACAAGGCCAAGACGCGGGCTTTGTGAATGTCTGCCGGTGCTTCGACATCGCCGGTCATACCCTCAAAATAAGGCGGGTTCTGCACATAAGTGGAGCCCAATGGCCAGCCATATGTCTTACCGCCAGACACTTCGATATCGCGCCATTGCTCATCACCTTTGAACACGTCTGAATAGCGCTCAGAGAACATTTGCGGCGTGACGCATTCGGCCATGATCTCCGCAATTTCATGCGAGCTCGGCCAGAGGTCTTTCAAATAGACATCATCGCCATTCTGATCTTGGCCGAGCGGGTCTGTGGTGATGTTGATCTTGAGTGATCCGGCAATCGCATAAGCAACAACCAGTGGCGGCGAGGCGAGGTAATTGGCCTTAATGTCCGGGCCGATGCGGCCTTCGAAGTTTCGGTTGCCTGAAAGCACTGAGCACGACACTAAGTCGCCTTCGGCAATGGCTGCCGCGATCTCAGGCTGCAATGGCCCGGAATTGCCGATACAGGTCGTGCAACCATAGCCCACGAGGTTGAACCCAAGCGCATCCAGATCTTTGGTCAGGTCGGCTTTCGCAAGATAATCGGTCACCACTTGCGAACCCGGCGCGAAAGAGGTCTTCACCCAAGGCTTGCGACTAAGCCCAAGCGCCGCCGCTTTCCGCGCGACGAGCCCGGCTGCGATGAGAACGCTAGGGTTGGACGTATTTGTACAGGACGTGATTGCGGCAATGAACACATCGCCATGGGTGACGGTAAAGTCTTCGCCTTTGACTTGAATGGCGGTGGCATCATCGGCGGCGGTGCCGAATTCTTTGGCCATTGCCTCAGCAAACTTGCTGTCGGCTTCTGAGAGCAACACTTGGTCTTGCGGACGCTTCGGCCCGGAAATGCTCGGCACCACGGTGGAGAGATCAAGCTCGATCGTATCGGTAAAGACCGGGTCGTCCATGTCGGGGCGCCAATAGCCTTGAGCTTTGGCATACGCCTCCACGAGCGCGATCCGGTCGGCATCTCGGCCGGTATTGGTCAAATAGGTGATAGTATCATCGTCCACCGGGAAGAAGGCGCAGGTCGATCCAAACTCTGGCGACATGTTCGCTAAGGTGGCTTCATCTTCGAGCGTGAGATTGGCGAGGCCGGGACCGAAGAATTCCGTGAACTTTGCAACCACGCCATAATCACGCATCATCTTGGTGACGGTTAGGACCAAGTCCGTGGCGGTGGCACCCTCTGGTAGTTTCCCGGTCAATTTGAACCCGATCACTTCTGGGATCAGCATCGAGACCGGCTGGCCGAGCATGGCCGCTTCCGCCTCAATCCCACCGACGCCCCAGCCGAGGACGGACAAAGCGTTGATCATCGTTGTGTGCGAGTCTGTGCCGACGCAGGTATCTGGGTAAGCAATCGTCTCGCCATCCACCTCTTTGGTCCACACGGTTTGGCCGAGATATTCTAGATTCACTTGGTGGCAGATGCCGGTGCCGGGCGGCACAACGCGGAAATTCTCAAACGCAGATGCGCCCCAGCGCAGGAATTCATAGCGCTCTTGGTTGCGCTCATATTCAATCTCGACATTGCGCTGAAAGCTTTGCGGGCCGGCGAAACTATCGACCATGACAGAGTGATCAATCACCAAATCGACCGGCACTTGCGGGTTGATGGCATCGGCGCTTGAGCCGAGCTTCTCTGCCGCATCGCGCATGGCTGCGAGATCGACGACCGCGGGAACCCCGGTAAAATCCTGCATCAGGACGCGGGCGGGCCGGTAAGCAATTTCATGGGTCGCCCTGCCGCGATTGTCGAGCCAAGATTTGAACGCGATAATGTCGTCCTTGGTGACGGTCGTGCCGTCCTCATTGCGCAACATGTTCTCGAGCAAGACTTTCAGCGACGCGGGCAGTTTGGAAATGTCTCCCAGCCCGTTCTCGGCTGCGGCATTGAGGGAGTAGTAAGTGTAATCCTTACCGTTTACGGTCAGTGTCTTACGAGCCTTGAAGCTGTCGAGGGAAGGCATGGGCAATCGAACCTCTCTATTTAGTGTGAGTGCACGCGTGAGATTGGCGCGTTTGGTGTCTTGTCCATCAAATAGGGTGGCACTCGCACCAAGGCAATTCGCGTTTGACCTTAAGACGACGCGCTTGCTCACGGAGACAAGTGCCTGTGAGTAAAACGCCGCTTCTACGAGGCGAGGGCCTGGGCGCTGTCCGCGGGGAACGTGTGCTGTTTCGGGACATTTCAGTGAGCGCCAGCGCGGGCGAGCTGATCCTGTTGCGCGGAGCGAATGGGTCAGGGAAAACAACGCTTCTGCGCCAACTTGCGGGCCTATCCGAACCGCAATCAGGATCGATTGAGCGCAACGGATTGCATCATTGGATCGGTCACACCAATGGCCTGAAAGCACACGAAACACCCCGCAGCCATTTGCAACATTGGGCGCGCGTTTGGGGCAGCAACGTGGCTGTCGATCTGGTCTTGGAGGAGATCGGCATGGCCCGGCCCGCCAATGTACCCTGCCGTATGCTTTCAGCTGGGCAAAAGCGACGGACGGCCCTGGCCCGGCTCGCGCTCGAAGACCGTAAATTGTGGCTCTTGGATGAGCCGTTCAATGCGCTTGATACAGAAGGACAAAAACTGTTGGCGCGCCGAATTGAAGATCATCGCGCGCACGGTGGCGCCGTGATTGCGGCACTGCATGGCGCGTCCCCGATTGAAGCGAATGGGGAGGTGGTGCTGTGACGACTTGCACCTCCCTTCCCCCGCCGACACCTGCGAAGGCAGGTGTCCACGGACCGATCACGCCAACGCATCCAATGCTAAATCAAATGCCATGGGGTCCTGCCTGCGCAGGACCTGACGGAAGGAGGTGAGATTGTGAACGCAGCTCCCCTCCTCTCAGCCTTCCGCTCCTCGCTATCAGAAGCCTGGGCATCTGGCGCGGGCTTGCTTTTGCCGCTCGGCTTCTTTGCCGGCACAGCCACAATGGTACCCTTCACCCTCGGGTCGGAGGCCGAACTTCTCAGCCATGTCGGTCCTGGCATTCTTTGGCTAGCGTTAGCCCTGTCCTCGATGGTGACCCTCGAGCGCGTGTTCCAAGCCGATTTACAAGATGGCGCTTTAGATTTGTGGCTGCAGGACACAGGGTCGATTTCCTTGGTCGCCGCGATCAAGACAGTCAGCCATTGGCTTGTCTCTGGGTTTCCGCTGGTACTGCTTACGCCGCTGATCGGGTTCATGCTCGGCGTGCCGACTGAAAAAATGATCCCTGCTATGTTCGGCTATGCGATGGGCGGCTTGGTGTTTTTCCTATGGGGCGGCGTCGCAGCGGCTCTATCAGCAAGTGTGTCACGCGCAGGCCTCTTAATCGCCCTGATCGCATTGCCGCTCTATGTCCCGGCATTGATCTTCGGGGTGCAGATGGTCGAGTCTGGGCTCGATAGTCCGAGCTTCCTCTTCCTCGCCGCGTGCACCTTGTTTGCGCTTGGTGTCGCACCTGCTGCGATGGGCGCCGCTTTGCGGTTGGCGGCAGAGTAGAGGAAGGCTATTTGTCCAGCATGCTGTCTTATCTCGCCAATCCGCTCCGTTTTATGCGGTTCTCGCGCCTGGCCGTGCCGATCTGTTTTGTACTGGGCGCGGTAATGATTGGCTGGAGCCTGTACAATGGCCTTCTCGTGGTGCCGCCCGATGAGCGACAGGGCGGCGATCTGATGCGCGCCATGTTCACCCATGTCCCCTCGGCCTGGCTCTGCATGGGGCTCTATGCGGCGCTCGCAGGCGCGAGTTTTGTTTGGTACATTTGGCGCCACGAACTCGCCGATGTCGCTGCGCGCGCGATTGCACCGATCGGTGCTGGCTATACCGCGCTCTGTTTCATCACGGGATCGATTTGGGGCCAGAAAGGCTGGGGCGCGGGCTGGCACAATCTCATACTTGGCGACAGCCGGCTCATGTCCGTGCTCGTCTTATTCTTTTTATTCCTCGGCTATATGGCGCTCCGAGCCGCACTCGAAACCCGCCAAAAAGCAGCGCGGGCCGCGGCCATCTTGGCCATGGTCGGGATGGTCAATGTGCCGATCATCAAAGTCTCAGTCGATATGTGGCAGACCACCACCATCCACCAACCCTCCAGCGTGATCAGCATTGGCAGCCCAGAACCGCGCGAAGCAGGCAGCGGGATGAACCCCGTTTATTTGCAGCAGCTCCTTTGGGGTTTTGGCGGTCACACCCTACTCGCCGCAGCGATGATCATGATGCTGATGCGGGCAGAGGTCTATGCCCAACAAGGCGACCGTCTGCTCGCCCAAAAATTGGAAGGGGCGTGAGCGATGCCAGATTTTGCGGATGACGGGATCTATGTTTGGTCGATTACGATTTTAGGAATTGTGATCCCGGTCCTCATGATCGGCTATAGTTTTTTGCGCGTTCACGGGTCCAAAGCGCGGCTCGACCGGCTGCAGCAAGAAGAAGATCAGGCTTAGCGCCTATTTCTTTTTCTTCTTTTTCTTCTTCTTTTTCTTCTTCGACTTGCGCGGCTCTTCTTCCTCTTCCTCATAATCGCCAGAGATTATGGCAAGCGAGAGGAGCAGGCTTTCGCGGCGCGATTTGCGGAGCTCTTCAGTCAGGATTTCATCGGCTTCCATGACTTCAGGCGCCGCGCCTTGAAACGCCGTCTTGCCCGCCTCGGTCAGAGAGACTGCCTTGGCCCGAGCGTCTTCTTTTGACTTCACCCGCTTGACCAGGCCGGTCTTTTCCATCCGCGACACCATGTCGGCGAGGGTCGACCGGTCTATGCCGGTGACGTCGACTAGGCTCGCCTGGCTTTGTCCGTCCTCATCATTCAGCGCCGCGAGGACGGCAAACTGGCGAATGGTCAGGCCTTTCTCGGCCAATCCGTTGGCGGACTCGTTTACCGCAGCCTGCTGGGCGCGATGCAAAAGGTGTGTCACGGAGCGCGACAGCGTAAATTCCGTATTCGTCTCTTGCTTGCTCATCACCGCCGCCTTAGTTCCTGATTCAGCCCTGAATAGATCTACAAAGCAAAAATACCGTGTGCAGATCAATTGAATTCTCCCATAAAGCGAGAGGCTGACAGAAAAATGACAGTCAAACCCAGTCCTGACTTCGCTCTGGAGATTCCAGAGGGCGACGATAAAGAGCGCAGCGTCTGTCAGCGCTGTGAGTTTATTGACTATCAGAACCCAAAAATCGTCGCGGGCGCGGTGGTTCTAAAAGACGACAAAATCCTGCTTTGCAAACGCGCAATTGAACCGCGTAAAGGCTTCTGGACGCTGCCCGCCGGATTTATGGAATTGGGTGAGAGCGTCGAAGAGGCCGCGCAGCGCGAAGCCCAAGAAGAGGCGCTCGCACAGATCGAAATCGATAGCCTGCTGGCGGTCTATTCAGTCCCGCGGATTGGCCAAGTGCAAGTGATGTTTCGGGCCAAACTGCTCGGCGACTATGGCGTTGGTCCGGAGAGCGAAGAGGTAAAACTGGTCGAGTGGAAAGATATTCCCTGGTCAGAACTCGCCTTTCCAACCGTGGTTTGGGCACTCACCCACTATGCCGAAACCCGTCACCAAGAGACGTTTGCGCCCTTTGCGAATCCACCCGGAACGGACGCGCTGACGCGTTAGGCCTCAGCAGGTTCTCTGAGATGTTTGAGCGTGTAAGGCACGTTCGCAGCGCCGAAGATGAAGGTGATAACCATATTGCCGAGCTTCCAGTTCGCCCAAACATCTTCCGCGTCTCGTGAACCGAAAGTGAGTCCTAGAAACTCATAGCTCCCGGCCGGTGCAATCGTGGCGCCTAGAATGCGCAAAGGCTCTTCAAAACCGGGTGCATAATACCGCCACAGAAACTCGTTCCAGCACGCCATCGCGATGAAGAATAACGCCCAGCGTATCGCCAACGTACGCCAAGCAAAATCTGGTAGATCGAACACTTTGTCGAACATCACTTTCCAAATGTTATGCCCCAGAGCAATGCTGCCCAGGATCACGCTTGCGAGGAATAATTGCTGGATAGTCGGCTTGATGAATAGGAATGATTTTTCCTGGAGGATGATGCCAAGCAGGCCAAATCCGCCCACAATGGTCGCTGTAAAGATCAGGAAAAGCGGCACATCTTCGCCTTTGCGAAGATAGTTCGAGACCGCCCACAGCGTGGCGATGATCAACACACCTGTCGCCCAGTAAAGCGCGGTATCTGGGCTCGCCCAGGTGTCATTAATATTGATGTTTCGCATCACATTGTAGACGCCAATAAAGCCAATAACAGGCACCAGATCGGCCCAAATTTGATTGGCTTTATCGGCTGCGGTGCCGAGATCGTTTTTTTGTTCGCTCATAGGGCGGTTTACGCTGACGCGCGTCCTTTGGATGTGACTCTCTCGCTCACAAACCCGCGTGCGCCGCCAGCGTCAAGCGCAAAGGCCACCACGCCGTACGTTAGTCCGCCCAGCGCGACTTTCAGAAATAGCTCTGGCCAGCTGCCCCATGATGGCAGGCTCCAAATCACCGGACACATGGCGAGCGCGGCGATGCCGATTTTGACAAGGTCACTGAGCGGCATTGGCAGCGGCACCAAGCGGCGACCAACCACGGCCAGAATGCCAAGACCAAGGCCATAGCTGAGCAAGGTCGCGAGCACCGCGCCAAACAGTCCAAGCTGCGGAATCAGGATGAGGTTTAGCGCAATATTGGCGCCAGCCGGAATCAACATCAGCATGGCCAGCTCTCCGGTTCGGTGCGCCAGATTAAACACTTCAGAATAATAGTGGATGATCAAACCATTGAGCAGCCCAGCAAAAGCGATCCACGGAATGATCTCACGCGCGCCGTCGCGCACCGCTTCACCGATCAAGGCTTCAGAGAGCGGTGTTGCAACCAAGGCGAGGCCCGTTGACGCTGGGACGCCGATCAAGAGCAATGTGCGAATAAGGCCCCGGGATTCGTCTGCGGCGGCTTGGGGACCACCGCGCTCATAAGCAGCCATGACCAATGGAGACGCGGCCATTGCGGCCCAGGCACAAATCAGCAAGACGCTCTTATCCGCGACGCCGTATCCGGCTGCATATTCGCCGACAGCGGCCTCCCCTAGGAAGAGCGCAATCAAGAACCGGTCCGCAGCCGATAAGATCAAATCCAGCACCAAAGCCGCCGCGATCGGGGCGCCAAACATCAGATATGCCCTGCGCCGTCCGGCATCCGTTTTGCCAGTCTTGGCTTGTCCGAACAGCCATCGCGTTTCCGTCACCAGCCAAATTGAGCCAGCCAAAAGCGCGCCGATGAAGGGCGACGCGGCGCCAAACCCGGTTTGCCAGGCAATTAATGCACCGAAAATAAACCCGCCCAGCGTCTTGGAGGTCGCGATCAAAGCGTAGCGCCCGACATTTTCACTCGCGCGATGACTTTCAAGCGCCATCTGGATCATCGAGTTGACCGGGATGAGTAGCGCAATCCAGGGCAGGATTTTTAGATATTCCGGCAAATTACCGAGCGCGATGGCCAATCCGCCGATCAAAACCGCCGCCACGATCAAAGACCGGAAGGTCAGCGACAACGTGGTGCGGAAATGGTCGGGTAGACTTTGCTTAGCTTTGGCCTCGCCAGCAAATCGAAACGTTGCCGCTTCCGCTGAGGTTAGTGATAGCATGTGCACCAGGGTCATTACCGAGAACATCAAGGCGTAGCGCCCATAATCTTCCGGGCCGAGCAGCCGCGTATAGACATAAACGCCGCCAAACGCGGCTATGCCGCTGGCGATATTGACGGGAAGATATCCGGCTAGATGACGAAGAAGCTTCATGCAATTGCCTTAGCATTGTCTATGCCAAGACAGGGTTAAGGCGCGAATTCTAACAGCATCAGGCCAAATGCCAGGCCGCCCGCCGCGAGAATGCGCCGCGGGCCGAACGCCTCTTTCAGGAAGACCGCACCAAATATCGCGCCAAACACCACCGATGTTTCGCGGATGGCCGTAACGTTTGCGGCTTCAGTCATGGTAAACGCCCAAAGCGCTGCACCGTAAGACACCGACCCGAGCAAACCGCCGATCACACCGTCGCGAATTTGCGGCGCGATATCCGCCCAGACTTTGCCTTTCCGGACCCAGAACATCGCTGTCGTGATGCCAATCCAGTCGAGGAGAAAGAGCCACACGACAAATGTGAAGACCGTGCTGGCATCGGCCGCGATACGCGTGCCATTGGCATCCGCAACCGAATAGAACGCGATCCCGAGTGCAGTCACCATCGCCCAAAACAGAGCCGCCTGTTTGATCGGCGGATGTTTGCCGCCTTTTTCTTCTGGCGTGGCAAAGACGATGAGCGCGCCAGTTGCGATCACCAGACCAAGCCATCCGAGCAATCCCGGTGTTTCATTGAGCGCCACCGTTGCAGTGATCGCTGTCAGCAGCGGCGCCAAACCGCGCATCACAGGGAAGACCAAGGAGAGGTCACCGCGATGCAAAGCGCGGATCATCGCAAACTGATAGAACCAATGGACCACGACAGAAATAGCGAGCGCGCCCCAAACTGCCGGGGTCGGCAAAGGCACGAATGCTACGAACGGAAGCGCGCTCAGCGCCATCGCGATCGAAACAATCATCCTTGTCGAGAGAACGTCGCCGCCGCGTTTCACGAATAGATTGGTCGCTGCGACAGTGACCGCAGACAATAGGCACAATGCAATCGGAAACAGGCTCGAACTCATCCCGCCGCGTGCCGCATCGGCCGCATGGAAGTCAAGGTTTTCGCCATGAGATTAAAGCGCCGCTTCGACCGCCGTGACTTCCGGAACATAGGCTTTGAGCATGTTCTCGATGCCTTGTTTCAAGGTCATTGTGGAGGACGGACAACCGGCGCACGCGCCGCGCATGGCGAGATGTACAATGCCCGATTCCTCGTCAAAGCCGTGAAAGACGATATCGCCGCCATCTTGGGCCACGGCTGGCCGGACGCGGGTCTCGATCAGTTCAATAATCTCGCCAACAATCTCTGCCGCATCGCCTTCATAATCGTCAACCGACGCCCCTTCTTGAGGCGCAGCCATATCAGCTCCGCCCGTTGCCATCACGGGCAGCCCGGCCACAAAATGATCCATGATTGCCGCGAGCGCCATCGGCCGAACATGTTTCCAATCGGCCTCTGGAGATTTGCTCAGGGAGATGAAATCACTGCCGAGGAAGACGCGCACAACGTCTTGAACCTGGAACAGCGCCTGTGCCAGCGGACTGGTGCCCGCCTCATCGATAGAAGCAAAATCATATGGCCCGGTCGCGCCCGTGACCGGCTGACCCGGCAAGAATTTCAGCGTATCTGGATTGGGCGTGGGTTCTGTTTGAATAAACATTGTGCCGTGGCCTCTCTCTGACAGGAGTAACTTAGCTCGTAAGTGAGCCCAGCGCCTCGATATTTCAAGAGAGAGAAGGCTGCGACCTATTCGGCCGCCGTCGCCTCTGCAACCGCCATGGTTTCATCGGCCTGCGCCTGCAGAGCGTCGATGAATTGGGTCGTCGCTGTGTTGACTTCACTCAGATAGAACATCATCGCAGCGGGGTGATCGGATAGAAAACTCCCCGTGCCCGCTTGGCTGGAAACAATTAGCGGGTTGAACGTCGCGGCGCGGCGCCAAGCGAAAATCGCGCGATCCCGGGCTTCGGCAGCAGACCGAGTGTAAACCAGGTCCGGCTCTTGGATCAGCGATGACATCATCAATTGCGAGGCGACCTGGGCGTAGGCCCGGCTCATATAAATCGCTTCGATATCGGCTTGTGAGGCTGGCCACGCCTCGGCGCGATCGACGCTGGAACGGAGCCGTGTTTCGGAGTCTGTAGCCCAGCGCTTATAAAGCGCGAGCTCGTCCAACAGCACCCCCAGCCCCTTGGGCTGCGCTGCAAGGCCGCGCGAGAGACGCCCCTCATAGCTTTGTAACGCTTCCGCTGCCGCGTTCAGGCGCGGGGTCGCTTCGGCTTCTTGCGAAGGCACCAGAAGACGCGCTGCGGCAAGTAGATCCGTATCCGGAGCACCTGGCTCCAGGGCTGCGTGCTCAGATGCGAGCAGCGTGAAATCAGACAAAGCGCCGGTTACACCATCTTGCCAGGCAGGAAGCGCGGTCAGACGTGCTTGCGGGTGCCACCAAGAGCGATCATTCGCCCAGCCGGTGACTTTCAATTCGCGCCCGAGCAGGGTCGTCGCGGTGCCGGCATCATTTGAGTACCAAGGCGTTGCCGACGAAAGCACGATGGCGCTAGAATCAACTTTATGGCTAAGCAAAGTCATTGCCGGATAGCCGCCGACCAAAAGCAGAACCAAGCCGAGTTTGAACATGCCGACGAGACGCTTCCAAAACCGGGATAAGGCTTCCATGGTTGGGCTGGGTTCGGCATCGTCGAGGTAGGCTTCGGACATATCCGCGCCGATTAGCGTGACAACTGGCTTCCCGTCATTGGTGTTTGCATCAACATATTCTACGGGGAGCTTTTCAGCAGCTGGCATCGTTTTTTAACTCGTGAACTGTGGCGTTAAAATCACTAGTCGCAAATAATACGCCGTTTACAAGTCATTAACGGTTTAAACTTTGGCAAGACTAAGTCCGTGCCCTGATATTATACGGGAATCTGTGGATAAAATTGCAGATTCCGCCTATTCGATGAGCTTTGACGGGTCGACAATCACCGGCGCGCTAGCAACTGCAACCAGATCATCTTCGATTTCTTTCCCAATACCTTGCTCCCGCCGCTCATAAGCAGCGACCAGAGACATGTAAGGCGGAACATGGACGATCCCTTCGCCTTCGATCGGCGCCTTCATCTCAAAATGGAGGTGGAACGTGGTCGGCGTGCCGCCAAAATCATTCGAAACAAAGCCAAGCGTGTCCCCCGCTTTGACATTATCCATCGCGGAAACGCGCAAGCGCCGCATATTCAGGTGCAGGTAAGAGTAAATGATACCCGTCTCGGAACCCTTCAGCTTCACCGAGTAGGTCCCGATATGTTGGATAATTCCATCTTCAACGGCGATCACTTCGTGCAGGCCGCGATCGCGCGGCGATTGCGCGCGCAGAGCATTGCAGTCGGCCGCGCTTCCGACACGAATGTCTTGGCCCTGATGGACTTGATTGGTTGGGCATAGCGGCGTGTTGCGATTTCTGCTCCGCTGCTCACAGAAATTATCCCGCCACGCGGTTTGATAATTTGCTGGATCGCATTGGTCACCCCCAACCGCGCCGCCTAAACGATAGACCATGGATTGCGGGAAGGTTGGTGCCGACTTGATCGGGAAAAGCATATTTGGCGCATAGACCGTGTCATCGCCTCGGCCGAAACCGGTGCCAGGGATCAAATCGCCCGGCGCATAATATTCGAACTTCACCGTCGCGGGTGGCGGGGGCGGAGGGGAGACTGGTGGCTCTGGCTCTGGCTCTGGCTCTGGCTCTGGCTCTGGCTCTGGCTCTGGCTCTGGCTCTGGCTCTGGCTCTGGCTCTGGCTCTGGCGGAGTATCGTCGCCTTGGCCTGGGTCAACAGGGTCGCCGTCGCCCGGCACTTCGGGGTCGGCGGGAATTTTAGGCGGATCTGTAGGGTCTTCTTCGGCCGGGGTTTCATCAATCGGTTCTGGATCTTGGGGCGGTATATCGCCCTCATTCCAAGGATCGGTTACGGGCACGACGGGGGGTGGCGGGCCCGGCGCATCATCCGGGAACGTTTGGGGTGGTGGCGGCGCTTCTCTGCCATCGCCCGGCACGCGCACGGCATCGCAAGCGGCAAGAGCCAGCGCGGAAACCGCAATTAATCCAAGAGATTTCTTCATCACTGTGTTCCTGAAATCAGGAGCGCTTCGACTTCTGCGAGCGCATCATCCTCACTAATACAAGACCCCTTCATCGCCGTGGCAGGGTCATGGCACATAAACTCGACCAGATAAGACGCGCCGTAACGGCTGAACGAGACCTGGGCGCCCGTCATCGTTTCTTCAAACGCCAGTTCGCTATCGGTGACGGCGCCTTCACCATCCGGCAGAGCAACCAATTTGTCTGTGCCATTGATCACCATGTCATACGTTTCGCCCTTCATGACCGCGAAATAGCCGTCGGCGAGCGGGCGAAATTGTAAGCCGTCATCTGACCCAGCTGCGGCGACTCCAAACGGCGCATCAGGCAGCAGCACGGGCACCGCAATCGAGCTTCCACTCGCGACTTGCGCAAGCACATCATCATCAATGTCGCGGGCTGCATAATCTTGTCGCGCGGCGGCCCAATCGATGGTCGCCGTTTTGGTTTCAGCGGCGTTGTGTGCAGGCAGCGTGGGCGCTTCCACCCCTGGCGATGGCGCCTCAGCGGTTTCGACCGGCGGCGGCGTTTCGGGTTCCACGGGTTCGACTTCAATGACCTGGTCACAGGCGGTGAGCGCGAGCGCAGTAACGGCAGAGATTAAATAGGCACGCATGGATTATCCCTCTTCACTCGTGGTCGCGATGCTGTCGATTTCGGCATAAGCGAGACTATCAATGGTCTCTAGCGCCGCAACAACGTCACGAGCGCTCCGTCCAGCCGGATCGTTTTTCGGCAAGCCGAGGATCAGTTCCCCTGAATAGCTCGCTCGAACCAAAAACAGTCCGTCCAATTGATCATGTGCATTGGCCCAAGCTTTATAGGCCGCACGGGTGCCCGCTTCGTCGCGACGGAAATTGCGACAGATGGAGTCCAAAGCTGGTTCGTTTTTGAACCGAACGATGAAAGTCGCTGCCGGCGCCGGATTGGGGCTGGATTGCGCGAGCACGATCGCATCCGTCGATCCGCCGCCCTTTGACCAGCCAGCTAAAAAGCCGGTGCTGCCGCTTTGATCTGCGAACGCGACACAGCCAGTCAATACGAGCATGCTTGCTAGCGCCATCATTCCAATCTGACCGCCATAATGCGGTGCCGCCTCCTGTTTCGCCATTGCCTCTCCCCTTATTTCGCTGCCCTAAGCGCCCATCACTCCGACAAGTCTATTTCCGCCAAATTCAATAATCCCGCGCCACATGGCAACACGCACATATCCTCATCTTCAACGGTTGGGATCGCGCCTGGGAATCTCACGCACAGGCCTGTGCACTGGTTCTCGGGGATCGGGCTAATGCCGGACATCAAAGTCGAGACAACGCCGCTCGGGTCTAGGTCGGGACGTTTGGACTTAATCAAAGCCAGTGCCGCAGCGACATGCGGGGTCGCCATGCTGGTGCCCTGCTCATAGGCATAATAGCAGGTTGCAACGGGCGCTCCGGTCAGCGGGTCTTCGCAATTTTCAGCGGTTTTCGTAGAGAGCACACCATCCGGATTGCCGTCCCCGTCATCATCCCGGGTCAGGTCGCCGCCCGGCGCCAAAACATCCACTGAGGGGCCATAGTTCGAATAAGGCGCGAGATGACCACGAGCATCGCCACCTGCGACGGTCACAACATTATTGCAGCCAGCCGGCGCAAATAACTCAGTTGGCACGCCTTTATTCCCAGCCGCGGCCACGACAATCACGCCGCGCTCAGTCACAGCATCAATCGCATCCTGCATCGAGGCCGGACAGGATTTGAACAGGCCGAGCGAGAGATTGATAATATCGGCGGGATTGTCGTTCCAAACCTCCTCGCCAAGCTCATTGAACTCAGGGATCGTTCCAGCGGCCCAGCGGATCGCATCGTTAATGTCTGAGAGCTTGCCGCCGCACTTTCCGAGTGCGCGAACAGGAACGATTTTAACGTTCCACGCGCCGCCCGCGACGCCATCTGAATTATTCGTCGAGCCGGCGCCAACAATCCCCGCGACATGCGTGCCATGATAAGTGTTGGTGAGCACATTCCGCTCTGGGCAAACATCGCCGGGATCGTCTGCATTGCTGTCCCGGCCGTCGCCATCATTGGCAACGTCGATGTCAGAGACCATGTCCCAGCCCTGAACAACATTGGCGGAGCTGACAATATCCGGGTGGTTCATTTGCAATCCAGTATCAACGATTGCGACCACGACTTCAGACGATCCTTGGGTCTCTTGGTTGGTCCAGAAATCGACAAACCCGGCGCCGCCCGCAGCTTGACCATCGCCCGTGCCTTGCGACTTATAATGCCATTGCAGACCGAAAAGCGGATCATTTGGCGTGATCAGAGTCGGACCTTCGCTTTGGCCCGGGTGGCGGATCATCTGGTGCTCATAGAACCAGTCTTTCTCGACATATTCGAACTCGCCGGAGGCTTTGAGGTCTTGGATCACGCATTCCATCGAAACCAAAGGATTGGCGTTCTCACCGGTCGCAGCCACTTCATCGCACTCAACCCCACGCTCAAGCGCGATCCGGCCTTGCTGGAGAACGGCTTCGGTAAAATTGGTGGGGTTCAATGCATCTGAGCCAATTTCAATCACCATCTGGCCAGACCGTGAGCGCTGAATGCTCGCCGCGACATTAAACTTGGTGGCGGTTTGGATCATGCGCTCCTCAGCCACCAATTGGCGCTGCAAAGCCGCATTCGGCAGGATCAACGCGCGCTGCGCAACTTTTGGATCGAGTTTGGGCAGCTGCGCCATACGCTCTTCTGGCGTTGCCGGCAGCTGGATTGCCAATGACCGGGTTCTGGCGAGCGGCGGATTATCTGGATCTTCTTCAATCTGTCGCTCTGCACGCTTTTGATAAATCGTATCATTCAAAGGCGCGCGTGGTAGGGCCGGACGATCATCCATGACCACAGGCGCTTGCCTGACGCGGTCTTCTGGATCAACGACGGTGATCGATCGACGTTTTGAGGCCGGCAACTCAATTCGCCGGATCACGCCGGGGTCTAATACCGCTTCGTTTAAGGTTTTCTGGTCGGGAACGATAATCTTGGCTTCTGATTGCTCATCAACCACGACCTCCATCGCCATTTCGGGCTCGGCCAAGACCGCAGACATTTCAATGGAAGCCGGAAGCGCGGCAGGTTTGGCAACAATCGATCCGATGACAAAGCGCGGCGCAGCTTCATCCTCAGAAACCGCAACCGTGCGCTCAAGGATCGTGCCCGCAAAGGCCCGAGCATCAACTGAGACGGATGCATATTTTTGTCGATCACTATTGGTGACGTCTTCTCCGCCGAGCTGACCGAGGACGGCATCGCCAAGCTCGCCAATGCGGTTCAATCTCTCATCCTGGCGGTCACAAGCAACCAGACCAATCAAGGTCAATGCGCTGACCGTTAGAGTGGCTCGCTTAACCCATTTCGCTGTTCTAGCCATGGTTCTAAGTCCCTAATCTACCCAGTCCCGAAGGAGTATCTTAACCATATGTCAATCTCGTGGCGAGCGAATTATTCGCGTGCGCCAAGGGCACGTCCGACCACCAGACCTGCATCTTCAATCGCTTTGCGGGCGGGCGTCGAGACCGCCGTCATATTCATAAAGCCATGCACCATGCCGGGATGTTCTTTAATCGTCACCGGCACGCCATGCGCGGCAAGTTTCGCGGCATAGGCTTTGCCTTCGTCTTTAAGCGGGTCCCAGCCGCACAAAACCATATGCGTAGGCGCCAGACCGGCAAAGTCTTCATCCGGCGCGAAGAGCGGCGACACCCGCTTATCCATCCGGTCGGTTTCTTTCTCGACATAGCTGTCTCGGAAATAGTCAAACAGGTTTGGCGAAATGAAAAAGCCGCCCTCTTGAAAGGTCAGGCGCTTGGCGCGAATGTCGACGAATTGCACGAGCGGATAGAGCAGCAATTGAAAGGCGGGCATCAGCGCGCCAGTGCGTCCGGTTTCTTGAGCGATAAAAGCAGAGAGATTACCGCCTGCGCTGTCGCCCGCTACGGCAATCCGATCCGGATCGAAGCCGAGAATGTTGTTCCGGTCGGTTGCCCATTGCCAGGCGGCAAGCGCGTCGCGATGCGCGTCCGGAAAGCGGTTTTCCGGGGCGAGGCGATAGTCGACCGACAAGACCCGGCAACGCGAACTCGCAGCGAGCCGCCGACAAATCACATCATGCGTATCTAGATCGCCAAGCACAAACCCGCCGCCATGAAAGAACACAATGGCCGGGGCGGGCGCTATGCCCGCTGCCAGCGGTACATATCGACGTGCCTTAAGCGGCCCATCGGCGCCGTCGACGACGAGATTTGAAAGCTCGGCCAGATCCGGTAAATCCCGTTCCACCGACCGGCTGGCACGATAGAAACTCTGCCGCAAACCATCGGTTGAGCCTTTCCAATCCATGCCGGAAAAGTCCGGCATTTTAAACTTGTCCATAAAAGACTTGAGAGTGTCATCCATCGCCATGCGCGAACCATAAGCGCGAACTCATGGTGATTTAAAGGCAGAAGTTTTCGTGAGCCTTCAACCGATGAAAAAGTAATCAGTGACCCGGAACATGACATAGGGCGTATTGCCGACCATAATCTCTGGCATCAGGTCCGCCCAGATGCGCGCGCGGACATCGCTGGGTAGGCGCGCAGAGACTGTTTCGACGGCAATGCCCAGGTCGCAGACATCCATCCCGGCAATCACTTCCTGCATCTGGCTATAAGAGGTGCCTTCAGAGTTTGCGAAAGCCGCTATTTGCAAGGCCAAGGCCCATTGCTCAGACCCCAACGCTAAGCCTTCTTGCTGCAGGATGGTCTCGTCTCTCGGCCCGGGGCGTGCATAGCGGCGAGGTCTATCTTGGGCCTGTTTTGCCGCAGATAAGATTGTGGTCATCCAGTCCATTGCCCAATCGTATTGCGGGCTTTGATAAGGGAATTCTGAAAGGAGCGCTGGGACCAGCTCATCTTCGTTCTGGGTTAGAAACCCGGCAATGGTCGGGCCTTTGCACCAGGCGCTTTGATTGGCTTTGAGTTGGCCGAGTCCTTCTGAGAGACCCGCAATGATAGACTGATAATTCGCGCTCTCGGCAGACCGCAGTGATAGAGCTTGGGTTTGAAACTGGCTAAACAGAGCTTCTAGAACGAGGCGTGCGAGGGCATCGTCTTGAGCGCCATCTGCCAAGGCAAACGCAGCGGTTTGATTAAGCTCTGCATAGGTGGCCGGAACCACCGCCCGAAGCGCCTCGACCGCATGGCGGGTTGGGGCGTCCGCTAGTTGGTCAAGCAGAGCGATGGGCTGCGGCAACTCCGTTTCTTCCGCGCCCGACTCGGACGGACCTGGCACGACCAAGAAAGCCGCAAGGAAGGCAATCGCCACAATGGCGAGGCTGATCAGTCCAAGCTTCAAACCCGGCTGGTGGCGCGGTTCCGTCATCTGATTGCGCTAGAGCTGCACGACATTTGGCGGCGGCGAATCGACAAATAGACTGGCGACCAAATCGGCACGGCAGTCTTGCGTCATGCGTTGGTTCACATAGCCCTTGTCGGTGATTTCACCTTTATCAATGCTTGGCGGCTCGGTCATGACTAAGAAGCGTTTGATCCGGCGCGATGAGCCCGGTTCAGCCGCATTGAAGGCCGCGACCTTTGCGGCCAAGTCTTTGGTAAAGGCAATAAAGGCCGCCATCTGATCGCCGCCGGCGTTCTTTACATATTCTTCGAACGCGACCGGCGATGGCCAGAACATGGCGCCAATGAAATTCTTGTCTTGGCCGCAAATCACCGCGTCAAAGACCAGGGGCGAACAGCCCGCGACAAGATCAGGACGCAGCACACCCACGCTAACCCAAGTGCCAGACGAGAGTTTAAAGTCTTCGCCGACCCGGCCATCAAAGATGATGCCCTGGTTCGGGTCATCCTCATCGACGAATTTGGCAGCATCGCCGAGGCGATAATAGCCTTCTTCATCGAACACTTCGGCGGTCTTCTCAGGCAGATTGTGATAGCCGGGCATCACGGTTTCGCCTTTGACGCGGACTTCGAGCTTACCCATGGTCGGCACCAATTTCAGGGTCAGACCCGGCAATGGTAGGCCGATCAAGCCGACCCGCTCAACCTCCCAATGGACCACGGTGATGCCTTGTGTCTCGGTGGCGCCATACATGGTGATGATCGGAATGCGGCGCCCGGTGGCTTTGATCGCTAAGTTCTGAAGCCGGTCATACAAATCATCCGAAAGCGTCGCGCCGCCATATCCGATGGAGCGCATATTCGCGAAGAAGGCTTTGAGCAGCGTCTCATCTTCTTCCATCGCCTCAGCCAACATCGCGAGCGCAATCGGGGCTGTCCCAAACGTCGATGGTTTGCAATCGAGCACATTGCGAATGGTTTCGCCGAACAAAGCGGGTGTGGGCTTGCCGCCATCGATCCAGAAAGTCGCGCCCGTCCAGAGCGCGCCATTGAAGTTCACGTTCGAGCCAGAAATATGGTTCCAAGGCAGCCAATCGAGGACATTGTCTGGCACATCCGGATCATATTCAGGATCGCGAGCATCATCGCGAAGCCCTTCAACACCGGCGATCATCGAGCACATCGCACCCTGCGTTGTCGGCACAGGCTTTGGCATGCCGGTTGAGCCTGATGTAAAGAGATATTTGCCGATTGTATCATCGCTCAAAGCCTCAAGCGCGGCATCGACGGCCGGAGTGACCACAGTGTCTAGAAGTCCGTGATAAGAAACCGCACCATTCGCGCCATCGGCTGTGATGACTGTACAGCCATGATCGCCTAGCGCCGCAATCGCAGGCTCAAACGGCTTTAGCTGCGCAGCAAAAATCACTTTCGGTTGCACCGATTGGAAACAGTGTTTGAGCTTGGCGAAATCGCTCGACATCAGAGAGTAAGGCACTGAGATCGGGGCTGCTGGAGCGCCGATGGTCATCGCGGCCACCATCACCAAAGCGGTTTCGATCGAATTGCCCGACAAGATCATAACCGGTGCATCAGGCCCCGCGCCTTGATCCAGAAATGCTTGCGCCAGCGCCCGGGTCTGCTTCAGCCCCTCACCATAAGTGATGGTCTCCCAGGCATCCGTCTGGGGGTTGCGCTGTTTCAGCCAGTCGCGATCTGGATGCATCTCAGCCCGCATTGCAAGCGCATGCGGGATCGTGCGCGGGCGGTCGCCCGGTTCGTGACGTTGTTTGAGATAGATCGTGCCATCCGGTTTTCGCACGCACTCTATGTCTGGCTGTTTTTGCGCAAGCGGGCGGAAAGGCGGCTGACTGGCAGCGTCTGGCATGGTCGTTTCCTCAGGTGATTTTGTATTTTCTCTATCCTAGCGCGACGGGCGGCGGCGCCAAGCGAAATCAGGGGCATTGACACTCCTTCGATAAAGAGTACTTTGTAATTCAAAGTTATTGGAGTTTTCTCGATGAACCAGACGACCCTGCAAGATGATCTCGCTTATGTACGTGACCTCGCTGAAGCCGGACAACAAGCGCCGCTGCTCGGTGGCCGTTTCCTGACGTTTTGGGGTGTGCTCACCAGCCTTGCCTACTTCCTACACTTTGCGATCACCACGAACATGGTCGGCTGGCCAGATGCCGCCTATGGCTGGGTTTGGGGTAGTTTCATTGTGGTCGGAATTATCGGCCAAGCGATCCTAGGCTATTCGATCCGCAACAAACCTGGCGGCAATTCCGTCGGCAACCGCTCAGAGGGCACCGTCTGGATGGCGGGCGGGTTCGCGCTGTTCGCCTATTTTGGTACGCTGATAGTCAAATCAATTATCCAAGGCAGCGCCGCCCCGGGCTTTGAAGCGTCATTACCGATTGTCTTTGCCATCTATGGCACCGGCCTGATCACATCTGGTGTAATGGGAAATGTCAAAACCCTGACTTATGCAGGCTTCGGCGCACTCTCTATGGTGGCTTTGGCGATCTGGTTCGACGGGACAGATCTCACTTGGGCTGTGGCCTCGCTCGGTGCTTTTGTCACCGTGCTGATCCCGGGCCTCTTCCTAATGCGGAATGAACCGAAAAGCGTTGTTTAGGAGAGGGACAGATAAATGTCTGATCACGCCAATCCATTCGACCATGCCCAGATTGATGACGTTATTCATGGCCGCTTGCGGCTCGGAATTATGGCCTATCTCTCAACAGTCAGCCCGGCCATCTTCGGAGAGTTAAAGGAAAAAGTCGGCGCCACGGATGGCAATCTATCCACCCATTTGCGCAAGCTTGAAGATGCCGGTTATGTGCGCCAGGAAAAGCGCTTTGTCGGGCGGCGGCCTCAGACGCGGGTCTTCCTGACGGATGATGGGCGCAAGGCCTGGTTGATCTGGATTGACCGGATGCAGGGCCTCATGCGCGCCGCCGAATAGCTGAACGCAATCTGAAAATCTCCCTCCCAGCGCGTTCAGGTTGCGGGTCCTACAGGTCTCTTCAAGACTGAATAAAGGACCGTTCAATATGACACGCGCTTTGAAAGCCCTCGCCCTCGCCACGACTGTTTGCCTGGCATCTGTTCTGCCCGCTGCTGCCGATAATTATGGCCATCGCGGCGGCGGCAATGACGAGGCTGTTATCTTTAAGCATCCAGAATTTCGGGGCTCAGCTTTGGCGATTGATGGCCCGGTCTACAATCTGCGCGAACTCGGCTTTAACGACACTGTCTCCTCGATTGATGTTCGCGGCGCTTGGGAAGTCTGCGTCGATCCGGATTTTCGCGGCCGCTGTGTCGTGATTGATCGTCCCGAAGGGCACCTCAGTGCGATCCGCATGAATGACAATATTAGCTCGCTGCGTCCGCTCAATGGCTCACCGCGACGGATCAGCAGTCGCCGTGATGACCGCTATCGTAGACGCGATCACCGTGACCATCGCGGGCACGGCAATTATCACAGCCACAATCAGGGGATTGAAGGTCGCCGCACAGTCTTCTTCCCGCGCCCGAAAGATGCCTATGGCGACCGCATTCCGGTTGGCCGCGGCAATGCCAATCAGTTTTGTCGCGAAATGGGACTTGGAAAAGTGGTTTATGCAGACCGGGGTCGGCGCAATCTCGTCGACGTACTCTGCTCGAAATAGGGGACCCTCTCCCCCCGGCTGAGCGTACTCAGGCCCGCAACCCTCCCGAACCCTCAAACGGGTCGTGCTCAGCCACCAAATGCCCTGGAGCGATTTCGATCAGCTTCGGGGCATATTGCTGTGCGTCAGGGTCATCGATGATTTCGGATTTGAGAAAGCGCAACGGCGCCCGGCTATCGAGCGGGCTTGGCAAGTCGCCTTGCAATTTCACCCGGTCCCGCGCCCGCTCCATTTTAGGATCAGGGTTCGGCACAGCAGAGATCAGCGCTTGCGTATAAGGATGGCGAGCATCCTCATAGATTTCTTGCCGGCCTGCGATCTCCACGACTTTACCGAGATACAGCACCATGACCCGGTGCGAGATCTCACGCACAACAGACAGGTCGTGCGAGATGAAAATCATCGCCAAGCCGAACTCTTTTTGAAGCTCGATGAGCAAATCGACGACTTGCGCCTGAACTGAAACGTCCAAAGCCGAGACCGCCTCATCACAGATCACCAATTTCGGATCCAAGATCATCGCCCGGGCGATGCCGACCCGCTGATTCTGGCCGCCGGAGAGTTCGTGCGGATAGCGGTTGATCAGGGCCGGGTCCAGACCCACACGCGGCATGATTTCTTGGACTTTGGCTTCACGTGCCGCCTTATCAAGCTGGGGCGAATGAACCGTCAGCGGTTCAGCGATCGACATACCAATCGTCATGCGCGGATCGAGGCTCGCCATCGGATCTTGGAAAACGATTTGTAGATCGTCGCGCAGCGCGTTCATCGTCTTGCGATCTGCGCTTGAAATATCGCGCCCCATCCAAGCAATGGTCCCTGCGGTTTGCGGGACGAGTTTCAGAACCGCACGTGCCAGGGTAGATTTTCCGCAGCCACTCTCACCAACCACGCCGAGGGTTTCGCCAGGCTTGAGGTTGAAGCTGACACCGTCGACCGCTTTGAGCGGCTTGGTTTTCCCAAACAGGCCGCCGCCAATATTGATCGGAAAATGGACTTTCAAATCCTCGGCACGGAGGATGGGCTCAATATCCGCGCCCGGTTCAGGCCCTAATGTTGGACGACCTGGACGATTAGGTTGATCAATCCGCGGCACGGCATCGAGCAGCATTTTCGTATATTCGTGCTGGGGATTGTAGAAGATCTCATCAATCGAGCCAGTCTCGACAATCTCGCCATACCGCATCACCACGACCCTGTCGCACATCCGCGCAACCACGCCCATATCGTGCGTAATGAGCGCAATCCCGGTCCCTGTTTCGCGCTTTAGTTCATCCATCAGGTCAAGCACTTGCGCCTGAACGGTGACATCAAGTGCGGTGGTCGGCTCGTCAGCGAGCAGAAGCTGCGGACCACAGAGCATCGCAATCGCGACCATCACGCGCTGACGCATACCGCCGGACAGTTCGTGCGGAAACTGATCCATACGGCGACGGGCTTCGGGGATGCGGACATGTTCAAGCCAATCGACGCAAACCTTATTGGCCTCTTCACCCTTCAAGCCTTTGTGCAGCCGCAGGACTTCGCGCATTTGCGCGCCGACTGTCATATGCGGGGTCAGGCTGGTCAGTGGATTTTGGAAAATCATCGACATCCGGTCGCCGCGAATATTGCGCAGGGTCTTGGCGTCGGCGGTGAGCATTTCAGTTCCGTCAAACATCACCGAGCCCGTGGCGGTGCCATTGTCGGCAAGCAAGCCAAGCGCAGCAAGCACGGTTTGGCTTTTGCCCGAGCCGGACTCGCCAACAATGCCCAGACATTCTCCAGCAGAGACCTCCAGATTGATACCTTTGACGGCGTTGACCGTGCCATCAGGCGTATCAAAGGCAACTTTTAAGTCTCGAACTGTCAGGATGGGAGCTGTCACGCGGGGTCTGCCTTTACTCTAATCTGTAGGGCAAAGGGCGGTATGACCCGGCAATTGTCAAGAAAGCAGATCAGTGCACTTGAATTTGCAACTACCTACCACTAGGTACGGCGCTATGGATACACGCTCCGCCCTTCTCGATAGCGCCGAACGCGCCGCCCGCGAGCGCGGGTTTGACGCTTTTTCTTATGCCGACCTCGCGCGCGAAGTTGGGATAAGAAAGGCGAGCATACACCACCATTTCCCGGTCAAAGCTGATCTCGCATTCGGCTTGATCGAACGCTATGCCGTGCGATTTGCCGAAACCCTCGCCGAGATTGATCGCGATCATGTCAATGCCGCCGACAAACTTCGCGCTTATCAATCCGTCTATCGCGATGCCCTCGCAGATGGGACACAGCTTTGCCTTTGTGTCTCGATGAGCGCCGGGCGCGATAGTTTTTCGGAACCAGTACTCGATCTCCTCGCGCAATTTCACCAAGACAGTGTGGCTTGGTTGAGCCAGGTTTTCGCGCAAGGGGTAGAAGACGGCACCGTTGCTTATTTGAGCGACCCAGACGCCGAAGCCCGCGCGGCGCTGGCCCTGATGGAAGGTGCGCAACTGAGCGCTCGCGCAGCGGAAGACGTCACCCTTTTTGATCAAGCGACAGCAGCCTTTCTGTCGCGTCTTACACCGACCCGCCCGCATTAGGAGCCTAAGATGAGACTGAATGCAGATTTCAATGAACGCGTCGTGCTTCGCCCTGAAGATCGGGACTGGGTGGCCTCGCCTATGGCTGGCGTAGACCGTCAAATGCTTGACCGGATCGGCGAAGAAGTCGCCCGCGCCACATCGATCGTCCGCTACGCACCGGACTCTTACTTTAGCGAACACACACATGGTGGCGGCGAGGAATTTTTCGTCCTCGAGGGCGTCTTCTCAGACGAGCATGGCGACTATCCCGCGGGCACTTATGTCCGCAATCCGATTGGTTCCAAACACACGCCGCATTCTAAGGATGGCTGCACAATTTTTGTGAAGCTGCACCAATTTGACGAAGCCGATACCGAACAAAAAGTCATCGGCACCGCTGACGCAGAATTTCTGTCCGGTCAGGTGCCGGGCCTCACCGTTTTGCCTTTGCACAGTCATGGCACGGAAAGCGCCGCGCTTGTGCGCTGGGCCCCGGGCACAAAATTCTTGCCGCACCAGCATTGGGGCGGCGAAGAAATCCTTGTGCTGGAGGGCACGTTCCAAGATGAGTTTGGCGATTATCCCGCCGGCACTTGGTTGCGCAGTCCGCATGGCTCTAAGCACACACCTTGGTCAGATGAAGGCTGTTTGATCTATGTCAAAACTGGACACTTGGCGGCGCTAACCGAAGCCGCTTAGCGTTTCGCGATACACTCAATCTCGACCCGGGCGCCAAGCGCCAGCCCACTGGCACCAAGCGCGCTCCGAGCCGGATAATCGCCGGTGAAATAGGTTTTGTAGACCTCATTAAAAGCCGGCCATTCTGCGATGTCGGCGAGAAAGACCGTGCATTTAACCACGCGGTCCCAGCCTAAGCCATTGGCTTCGAGCGTGGCTTGAATATTGTCCATGGTTTGGCGTGTTTCAGGGCCAATGCCGCCAGGCACCAGCCCGGCCTCTGGCGTCGTTCCGAGCTCGCCTGCGAGATAGATCCAGCCATCTGTCTCGACGGCGCTTGAGAAGGGAAATCCGGCCTCCTCATAGGCGTCTTTGACATAATGCCGGATCTCGCTCGGTTCTGGACTTTCCGCCGGGAGCGTTTCGCAAGCAGAGAGGATGGCAAAGGCGGCAGCAAATAAAGCGAGGCGCATGACAATGTCTCCGGAGCAATTATCCCCTTGGCTTAACTGGTGTGTCCTTGTTCGGAAAGCGTTTTGGGAGCGGGTTTCGCTTTTGGGTTCCAACCCGGTCGTCCAAACAGGTACATCCAAGTCTCACCGAAGCTCTTAGACCGTTTCATATCCGCGAACAGACCCGGCCATTCAGAGAACCAAACTGAAAGCGGATTGACGCTGTCATAGTCGCGCTTGAGCCCATAATTTGGTGTTTCCTCTTCGGCCTGGAAGGTGCCGAACAGTCTGTCCCAGATGATCAGGACGCCGCCATAATTCTTGTCGATATATTTATCGTCACAGCCATGATGGACCCGGTGATTGGCGGGCGTGTTGAGCACACCATCAAGTGGCCCCATCTTTCCGATCAGCTCGGTATGGATCCAAGTTTGATAGGCCAGGACAAAGATGATCCCGAAGAAGATCAGTTCCGGCGGAAAGCCCAAAAAGACCAGCGGGAAATGCAGCGCCGCCGATGCGAAACTTTCAAATGGACCGAACCGGACACCCACCACAATATTCATCTCGCGCGACGAGTGATGCACCGCATGCTGAGTCCACAGCAATCGAATTTGGTGCGCCAATCGGTGTTCCCAATAGTAGGTGAAATCGCAGACCAAAACCGCAAGCAAGACGGTCCAAAGCGTGATAGGCATTTGCCAGGTGACGAAGGTCTCAGAGACCACGACCATGCCGACATAGATGAAGGACATGAGGAAGATCTCGACCAGGAGATACGGAATCTGGGTCGAAGCGCTGGCCACCATATCGAGCAGTTTTCGGCCTTTCATCTCGCCTGAGAAAAAGCCTTTCAAGAGCTCGATCAGCAAGATGACAGCGCCAATCAAGAAGAAGGCATCATCAAAATGAGTGCCGTATTCGGATAGGGTTTCTGGGGTCATGTTTTTTGTCTCCCAAGGCCGTGAATCAGGGTTCGCCAAGCCAAAGTGGCGGCTTGCTCATGGGTGGTTTCGCCCGATTTGACGCTTTCCCAGCCCGCATACATGAGGTGGTCATAGGCCTGCACGATCCAGCTCGTCGGGACAGCTGTGTCGAACAGGCCTTCGCCTTTAGCAGCTTCGACCATTTCGGCAGTCTCTTGCTGCTCTTTAGCAAAAGCGGCCTGCGTTTCAGGATCATCGGCGAAGGATTCCAGCGCCAGGAAGCCATGACGGTCGCCGAGTGGAATAAGCGCCTTCAACGCCAAGCGCGCGACTTCAGAATAAGAGGCGGCATCGGCGCAAGCCGTCTCGACGGCTTCCTCCATTTCTTTAGAGGCAATTTTCGACAGGGCGCGCATTAAGTCGTCACGACTGGCAAACTGGCGGTGCAGCGTCGCCCGACCAACACCTGCCCGCGCCGCGACGTCGGATAAAGCCGCGCCGGGATTCTTGCTAAAGACCTCGAATGCGGCTTCGATAATCGCATCGCGAGAGGAAAGGCGAAGTGAATTTGACATGAGACACTTATGTCTCATATGATTCTAATATGTCAACATCGCTATTCCAGATATCGCAGATGCTTCAGCCCAGCCGACTCGTAAACCGCGTCCAAAACGATTTGCTGGCGCAAAATCATATCGCCCTCGGTCGGCAGCGGCACGCCAGTTTGGAGCGCGTCCCAAACCGTCGCGAGCTGATACGTATAGGTGCTGATCGGACTGATTTCGGCCTCCCACCCCCGTGAACTGGTAAGGCGTCCCGGAATAAATTTATTATGCGGGGCAAGCGGGTTCACAAAGGTGATTTCGCCAGCCGTTCCAACCAGTTTCATCTCCGCCCGGAACTCTGCACCTGGACCCATATTCGTGGTTAAATGCGCGACCGCACCGGACGGGAAGCTCAATTCTGCACGCATGCTTTCATCGACCCCAGCCGCTGTCAGCGTCGCAGAAGCTTCCACCTCTTTCGGCGCTTCACCAGTCACAGAGAGCGCCCAATGCAGAGGATAGCAGCCAAGATCCATCATTGCCCCGCCGCCCGTCTCAACGCGGTGGCGAATTTCAGTGCCATTGTCTTTGATCTCGACATCGAACGCGGCGTGAATTTCTTTCAGCTCGCCAATCTCATCTGCTGCGAGCCAGGCCAAGCAGGTCTCAAAGGCAGGGTGATAGCGATAATGAAAGGCCTCTATCAGCCGCTGCCCACTCGCCTCCGACGCAGCTAGCATCGCGCGGGCCTCATCCGTATTCATCGCAAACGGCTTTTCGCAAAGAACCGGCTTACCGGCTTCGAGCGCTTTGATGGTCCAGTCGGCATGCAGATTGATCGGTAAGGGATTATAGATCAGAGCGACATCTTCGGATCCGATCACGTCATCATAGCTATCCAGCACGGCACCAATATTATGCTTCGCGGCAAAGCTTTCAGCGCGGGTCCGATCGCGTGCCGCGACCGCCGCGATGTAAGTCTGCGGGATCACACGGGTCGGATGTATGACGGCTTTGTCGGTGATCCGCGCAGCCCCTAATAAGCCTATTCCCAGTCCCGCCATACCATCTCTCCTGTGTCATGCTGCCGCTAGGGGAGAGATTGCTCTCCCTTCGGCTCTAGGCTTTCTAGGCTCCGAATAAGGAAATTACCAATCTGGAGACCCAGCCATGCCCGTCATGAACTTTCTGACCACTTGTATTTTCGATCATGGAGCGATTGCCAAGCTCGGTCCGACCTTGGCCGGTTTTGGTGTGACCCGTCCGATGGTGATCACAGATCCAGGCATTAAAGCCATTGGCCTGCTCGACACAGTGCTCGAAAATCTCGGCATGGAGCCCGCGGCGGTTTTTGCCGATACCGTCGCCAATCCGACAGAAGACCAAGCGATCGCGGTCGCCGAACAATATAATGCGGCGAACGCCGACGGCTTGGTCGCCTTGGGCGGCGGCTCTGCCATGGACCTGACCAAAGCGGTCGGCCTGCTCGCCAGCCAAGGCGGTCCTTTGGAAAAATATGCAGCGATTACTGGCGGCGCTAAACATATTGGCAAACTGCCGCCTTTGATTGCTGTGCCGACAACAGCGGGCACGGGATCAGAGGTTTCAGTGGGCATGATCACGACCATGAATAATGGTCGGAAGGAAACGTTCGCCTCGCCGCACCTCATTCCCGCCACTGCGATTTGCGATCCGGACCTGACCCTCGGCCTGCCCGCTTTCCTAACCGCGGCGACGGGCATGGATGCGGTGACTCATTGTATTGAGGCGGTCCTGACTCCGGCGGTGAACCCGCCCGCGGAAGGCGTCGGTTATGACGGCCTCAACCGCGCGATCAAAAATGGCGCCTTGCAACGCGCTGTCGCCGACGGGTCTGACAAGGACGCCCGCTGGAACATGATGATGGCAAGCTATGAGGGCGCCCTGGCCTTCACCAAAGGTCTCGGTTCGGTCCACGCCCTCAGCCACGCGGCGGGACGTTTGAAAGAGAAAAAACTCCACCATGGAACGCTGAACGCGATCTTCTTGCCGCACTTGCTGCGCTTTAATGAAGGCGCCGCGCCGGAAAAATATGAGCGTCTAAAGTTCGCCATGGGTCTGTCTCAAAACGCGGATCTCGGTGATGAGATCGCGAAACTGAATGAGGCGATCAATATTCCAAGCACGCTCAGCGCGATTGGCGTTGAAGCCTCTGACGGCCCCGGAATTGTAGAGTTTGCCCTCAATGATCTCGCCCATCGCGGCAATGCCCGCCCCGCCGAGCAGGCCGATTATGAGCGGATTTTTGAACAAGCGCTGTAGAGTCCGCGCCGGATAGATTGAGGAGGAAACAGCATGGCCATCGATTTTGTTATCCCAGATGACGCCAAAGAGGTGCGCGCACGCGTGCGGCAATGGGTACAGGATGAATGCATCCCGGCCGAAAAACGCCTCGCGGCGGGCGAAGCCTTAGATGTCGTGCTCGGCGACTTGCGTAAGAAAGCGCGCGCGCAAGGTCTTTGGCTTCCCTTCATCCCGACCGAACATGGCGGCATGGGACTTGGACCTTTAGCCAACGCGCTCGTTCAAATGGAACTCGGGCAAAGCCATCTCGGCGCATTGTCTATGAACAGCCAAGGTCCAGATGACGCGACCATGCTGACCTTGCTCGCACATGGGACCGACTTTCAAAAAGAGAAATACCTCAAGCCGCTCCTGAACGGCGAAAAGCGCATTTGCTATTCGATGACGGAAAAAGCCGCGGGCGCTGATGCGACGGGGATGCAAACCCGCGCGGAGAAAGATGGCAAAGGCAATTATGTTTTAAACGGCGAGAAATGGTATTCCTCTTCCGCCAATGTCGCCGATATCGCTGTGATCATGGCGAAGACCAACCCTGAAGCGCCGAGGCATCAGCAGTTCTCAACTTTTATCGTCGAGTTGCCCAACCCAGGCTATCGGATCATCCGCAACATTCCGACCATGGCGCTCCATACAGACTATCAAGAAGCCATGGGCGCGGCCCATTGCGAGATCGCAATTGAAAACCTGGTTGTGCCAGAAGAAAATCTGCTCGGCGGCGAGGGCCAAGGCTTTGCCATGGGCCAGCATCGCCTCGGATATGGGCGTCTGCGGCACGGCATGCACAATGTCGCGATGGCGCAGCGCGCTTTGGATCTTGCCACTGCGCATGTGACCCAGCGATCGACCTTCGGCAAAGGCTTAGAAGACCGCCAAGGGGTTCAATTCATGCTGGCCGACTGCGCAAGCCAGCTCTACATCGCGCGGCTGATGCTCATGCATATCGCGTACAAGGCCGAGAATGGCCTCGATATCCGCCAGGAAAACGGTATCGCGAAAGTCTTCCTCGCAAATATGGTGCACAAGGTCGTCGACACGGCGATCCAGCTACATGGCGCGCTCGGCTATTCAACCGATACCCCGCTCGCCGCCTGGTACACGCATATCCGCTCGCAACGCCTGGTTGATGGACCAGACGAAGTGCACAAATGGATCACCGGTAAAAACGTGATCCGTGCTTTCAAAAAAGACGGCACCACCGCAGCAGCAGCAGGCGGCGATCTGCTTTAGCAGACCGCCGATCCGGACATTGAATTAGCTCGCGTCGGGATTGAGCTTGTCCATCGTCTTGGTTTCGAAGTCGCTAGCATCGTGGCGTTCTGGCAGCTGACGGTGCGGCTCGCCCCAGACACGGTTGACCATTTGGCCGCGCTGAACGGCTGGACGTTCCATCAATGTGTCTGTCCAGCGAATGACGTTCTTATATTCGTGCACAGACAGGAATTCCGCCGCTTCATAGAGGATGCCTTTGGCCATTGAGCCATACCAAGGCATGATCGCCATATCAGCGATCGAATATTCGCTGCCGGCCATATATTCATTGTCGGCGAGATGGCGGTCGAGCACATCCATTTGGCGCTTCACTTCCATTGCGAAGCGATTGATCGGATATTCCATCTTGAAGGGGGCATAGGCGTAGAAGTGTCCGAAGCCGCCGCCAAGATATGGCGCGGAGCCCATTTGCCAGAACAGCCAGTTCATCGCTTCTGTCCGGCCTTTATGGTCGTCTGGAATGAAGGCGCCGAATTTGTTGGCGAGATAGACCAAGATCGATCCGCTTTCGAATACGCGCGTGACAGGATCGGTCGAGTGATCCGCCATAACTGGGATCTTTGAGTTCGGGTTCAGGTCGACATAGCCCGAGCCGAATTGATTGCCGTCTTGGATATTGATCAACCAAGCATCGTATTCTGCGCCTGAATGTCCGGCCGCCAAAAGCTCTTCCAGCATGATCGTAACTTTGACGCCGTTCGGTGTCCCCAGTGAGTAAAGCTGGATCGGGTGTTTGCCGACTTGCAGCTCTTTATCATGCGTCGGCCCTGCGATGGGACGATTGATATTGGCAAAGCGTCCGCCGCTTTCTTGGTCCCAGGTCCACACTTTTGGAGGGGTATATTCGGTGTCAGCCACAGGGCGCTCCTTCTTGATACTTTGCAATTTTCTGTAAGCCTACATAGGCGCATGCCCTCGCGAAAGCCTAGGGATAGATTCGGAATAGGGTCTATGCGAACCCTAGGTGAGCCCTGATTGATGGCAGGAAGACCCAATAGGAGGAGGCCAAAATGAGCGACTTAGTATTGCGGCAAGATGAGGATGGCCTCTGCTGGCTAACGCTGAACCGCCCCGACAAGTTGAACTCTTTGACTGTCGGCATGTTTCGCGAGCTTCGCCAGCACATCATTGATCTCAAAAAAGATGACTCGATTGGCTGCGTCATCCTCCGGGGAGCTGGGAAGTGTTTCTCAGCCGGGCATGACCTTGGTGACATCGCCGAGGGCGAAAAGGTCCCCTCCCCCGGCTGGCATTCTGAGACGCTGCGGATGATGGAAAAACTCCCAAAACCGGTCATCGCGGCAGTGCATAATCATTGCTATACGGGTGCGCTGGAAGTGGCGCTGGCGGCAGATTTTATCTTGGCCGCAGAGTCTGCGAAATTCGCTGATACGCATGCCAAATGGGCGCTGACGCCAATTTGGGGCATGAGCCAACGTTTGCCGCGCCGGGTCGGGATCGCGACCGCAAAACGCCTTATGTTCACCGCTGAGACCGTGCGCGCCGATGCGGCGCTGAGCATGGGCCTCTGCGAAGCGGTGTTCGCCGACGCGACTTTCGAAGACGATTTGCGCGCTTTCGCCATGCAAATCCTAGCCAATTCCCCCTTCTCACACGCCGCGAATAAACGCCTGCTCGAAGCCACAGACAATGACGCACTCGATGCCGGTCTGCAGTGGGAGATTATGGAGAATGAAGGCGTCGGGCCAGATATGCAGGCACGGATTGGCGCGTTTATGAAGAAATAGCGTCGATGGCACGGGCTTTGCTCGCCTATTAGGCGAACAAGACCGAAAGCGTGCCGTGATGAAACGCCTATTTGCAAGCTGTATTCTATTCCTGCTGCCAGTGTCCGCGCATGCGAGTGCTGATCTTGCGCGCCAATGGGGCCAAGAAGCCGCGCGCCTCTCAGGCGTTACTGCTGATATGATGCTTGCCGTCGACTTTGGCGAAGAGCTCTCGCTGACCGATGAATTCGCATTGGATTTATATCGGTTTGGACGGACCTCTGCTGACCTCGCGATCTGGATCGATGACACCAGTGGCCCGAATGATCTTGGCTGCATCTTCCGCGGCATGGCAGCTGAATCCGAAGCCCAACTCAACACGCTCGAAACCAGCGCAGATGCCAAACCCAAGCGAGAAAGCTTGCGGCGTCTATCGTCTTTGTTCGCGGATGCGGAGCTTATGGCCTTGGCGGCTCAGCGTCGCGCCCCTGCCCCAAGCTTGGTGGCAACATCTGCAAAAGCGTCTTGCGCTGCAGACCCAAGCGTCGTGCTCGAAACACTGCGCTAAAACGCTACCAGACCATTGCGGCCCGCAACTCAGCGCGCAGATTGGCGGGCAGTTCAATGGTTCCGGATCCAGCCTTCAGATCCACCGGCGCATCTTCAGGTTTCAAATAGCGCCAGCCTTGAAAGGCGCGTTTTGGCGTCGGTTCGACGGCGATCAATTCAGGATCAAAGACCAGTTCGCAGGCTTTGCGTCCACCGCGATCGGTGATCTCTTTCACATCTAGTATCCGCTGCCGCACCAAGATAATCCCTTTGGTGACCCAGAAAATCGAGCCGCCATCACGCAGTTCGCCGCCGCGCTTTGGAACCATGCGCGTTTGGTGAAAGGGAAAAGGCGAGGTCTGCATCAAACGCTGCTGCCAGCGCTCAATGTCGCTTGCATCATCAGCCCCAACACAGAGTTTCACCATGTGAATCATATATCCAAAGGTAAACGCATATTAATGCCTGTGAAGGTGGAAATTCTGTCGCGTCGCGTCATAACCAATAGAGCATTGTGGATAATCTGAGGAATAAGAGCATGTGGAAATTGGCGGGACTGGGTGTAAGCGCTGCGATCTTGGGACTGTCAGCGCAGGCGCAAGATGGTCATGACGTGTTCGGCACCTTCCTGACCCAAGCCAAAACTTCCACGGTCACAATCGAAGACTGTGGCAATGGCAGCCCTTGCGGCCGCGTCTCTTGGATTGATCCGGAAGCGATGGAACCAGGGATGACGCCAGAAACGGCGCTGACTGAAGCGGGAGAGCCCGTGCTTGGCCTGCTCATGCTGCAAGGCTTTGAGAAGCGCCGTAAAGATTGGCGCGGCGGTACGATCTATGACCCCGAGAATGATAAGACCTATGCGTCACGGCTGAAGCGCCTGGATGATGGGCGCTTGCAGGTCAAAGGCTGTATCGGTCCAATCTGCCAGACCCAAGTTTGGGAAGAGGCGCCACAAGCCCTACAGGCCTCTGCGCCGGCTACGAATTAGGCCCCTGTGACCCCTTAGCGCTTGCGGATTCGGTTCGGCGTGCTACCTCGCGGCTTTGCCAGCAAGGAGACGTCATTATGGGCACAGATGCGACACCTCGGGTCGAAACAGATACAATGGGGCCTGTCGAAGTTCCCGGCGATAAATATTGGGGCGCGCAGGCGCAGCGCTCGCTTGGCAATTTTAAGATCGGCTGGGAGAAGCAGCCGCTTCCGTTGGTCCGCGCTCTGGGCATCGTTAAACGCGCCGCGGCTGAAACCAATATGGCGCTCGGCAAACTTGATGCGAAACTCGGTGACGCGATCATCACCGCCGCGAATGAAGTCATCGAAGGCAAGCTCGATGCGCATTTCCCGCTGGTCGTCTGGCAGACTGGGTCTGGCACGCAATCAAACATGAATGCCAATGAAGTCATCGCCAATCGTGCGATCGAAATCCTCGGCGGCGAGATCGGCTCGAAAAGCCCGGTCCATCCCAACGATCACTGCAATATGAGCCAAAGCTCAAACGATACGTTCCCGACCGCGATGCATATTGCGTGTGCCGAAGAGATCACCCACCGCCTGCTGCCCGCCCTGCAACAGCTGCACAATGCGCTCAATGACAAAGCCCAAGCTTGGACAGATATTATCAAGATTGGCCGCACCCATACCCAGGACGCCACGCCGGTGACGCTCGGCCAGGAATTCTCCGGTTATACGAAAATGGTTGAGATGGGGATCCAGCGGATCGAGCAAACGCTGCCCGCACTGCTTGAGCTCGCCCAAGGCGGCACCGCGGTTGGCACCGGCCTCTCCACCCCAATTGGATTTGCTGAAGGCGTTGCCGAAAAGATTGCGCAGATTACGGGTTTGAACTTCGTCACCGCGCCGAACAAATTTGAAGCGCTGTCCGCCCATGACGCCATGGTGTTTGCGCATGGCGCGATCACAACCGCGGCCATGTCCTGCTTCAAAATCGCCAATGATATCCGTTTCTTAGGCTCCGGCCCGCGCTCTGGCCTTGGCGAGCTGGCATTGCCTGAAAATGAACCCGGCTCATCCATCATGCCGGGCAAAGTGAACCCGACCCAGTGCGAAGCGATGACGCAAGTCTGCGCTCATATTCATGGCAATAATGCCGCGATCGGTTTTGCCGGCAGCCAGGGGCATTTTGAGCTCAACGTGTTCAATCCGATGATGAGCTATAATTTGCTGCAATCGATCCGTTTGCTCGCCGATGCGGCTGTGTCTTTCACCGAGAATTGCGTGGTCGGCATCGAGCCCCGCCTCGACAATATCCAAAAAGGCCTCGAGAACTCGCTCATGTTGGTCACACCGCTTAAGGAAAAATACGGCTATGACCGTGCCGCCAAAATCGCCAAAACGGCGCACAAGAACGGCACAACCCTGCGCGAAGAAGCTATCGCAGACGGCATTCCGGCGGAGGATTTCGACGCGATTGTCCGGCCTGAGAAGATGATCGGACCAAGCTAAGCCCGAACGGGTGGGAGAAAATGAAAGAACGCTACGCCGTTGAATTCGATGGCTACATCATGGATGTCGATCAGGTTCGAGATGATCGATGGCATGAAGACGCGTATCCGTTCAATCTGCCCGCCGTTCGAAGTTGGGAAAAACTACAGCTGCACGAGAAGGTGACGTTTTTCGTCGGCGAGAATGGTAGCGGTAAGTCCACCCTAATCGAAGCGATTGCAGTTGCCGCTGGATTTAATCCCGAGGGCGGCAGTCGCGATCACGCATTTTCAACGCGCGCCACACATTCACAGCTTCATGAACACCTTCGGCTCGTTCGAGCCCCCTTTCGGCCTAAAGATGGGTATTTCCTCAGAGCCGAGAGCTTCTATGCTCAGAGTTCTTACATCGACGACGTCGCGAACCCGGACCGGTATGGCGGCAAAGCCCTTCATGCACAGTCGCATGGCGAGAGCTTCATGTCTCTGTTTTGGAACCGCTTTGAGGGCAAAGGCCTCTACATTTTAGACGAACCTGAAGCCGCGCTGTCCCCCAATCGGCAATTCTCGTTCCTAACGCATTTGCACAACCTGGTTCAGGACGGCAGTCAGTTTATTATCGCAACCCACTCGCCCATCATTCTCGCCTATCCAAATGCGTGGATTTATCAGATGACCGAAACGGGGCCAGAGCGCCTACCTTGGGACGCCCTCGAACATGTCGATCTCACGCGTCAATTTTTGAACAAACCAGACGTCTTTCTAGACATGCTTTTGCAATCAGATGATGTAAACGAAGACTGAAACTAGATTCTGAAAGATCACGCTATGAACACAGCGCCCGTCGGCTCTAAAGCCAATCCGTCCGAATTCGATGTCATGCCGCGTTTGGCCGATGACGAACCCTATTTTGTGATCCGCGCCAATGACCCCTTGTCGAGCGCTCTGGTTGAGCTGCACGCTTATATTGGAGCCGGCCAAGCGGGGGCTGCGCATAATATGCTGGCGGAGATTATGGCGCTGACTTCGGCCAAAGCGCCGCGTCCCGCTTCGAGCCCGAAATATCGTGAGACCTTTGCCATCTCTCTCGCCATGGAGCAGTGGCGGAACACTCATCGCGGAGAATAGGTTTGGTCGAACCGGTTAATTTGGGCAAATTTCGTAAAGCCAAAGCGCGCGCTGACAAAGAACAGCGCGCGCAGGAGAACCGGATCAAATATGGCCGCACGAAAGCTGAAAAGGCCCGTGACGCAGCTCAATCCAAACGACACAAAGACAATGTCGATCAGTCCAAACTGGAAGATTGAACGCAAAAAATTGGCGCGATCCTTGAGTGTTTGCCCAGGCTAAGGCAAAGCCTTCCCAGGCTGGGACAATCAAAGGGACTAAACCAAGTGATCAAGAAAATTCTCGTGATCGGTGGTGCTGGCTATATCGGCGCCAATGCGTGCAAAGCGATCAAGATGAGTGGTCGCGAGCCGATCGTGTTCGACAATTTCTCCAGCGGCCACCGCCATGCGGTGAAATGGGGCGAGCTGATCGAAGGCGATATCCGCAACGAGGAAGATATTCGCGCTGCGCTTGAGAAAACCCGCCCCGATGCGGTGATGCATTTTGCTGCCAATATTGAAGTCGGCGAAGGCGAGAAAGCGCCGGGTGCGTTTTATGAGAATAATGTCGCCGGAACGCTGAACGTCATTCGGGCCATGCTGGATCTGGGGCTTCAGAATTTTATCTTCTCTTCCACCTGCGCGATCTATGGCGATCCCGAGAAATTGCCTTTGGTTGAGGACATGCCGAAACGCCCAGTCAGCGTCTATGGACGCTCGAAACTGATGGTCGAGACCATTCTTGAGGACATGTCGCGCGCTGAAGGATTACGCTATGCGGCGTTGCGTTATTTCAATGCCGCGGGCGCTGATCTCGACGGGGAAGTCGGGGAAGAGCACGATCCTGAAACGCATTTGATCCCGAACGCGATCAAGGCAGCAGCAGGGCTCGGCCAAGGCATGAAGCTCTTTGGCGATGATTATCCCACCCCGGACGGCACGTGTATTCGCGACTATATCCATATCGCAGACTTGGTCGCGGCGCACATTCTCGCCGCGGAGCATATCAATGAGACTGGAGAGAGCCTGCAGCTCAATCTCGGCACCGGAAACGGGTTTACCGTGAAACAGGTCCTAGACGCCGTCGAGCGCGCTGTCGGCAAGCCTGTGCCGGTTGAGATTGGACCGCGCCGCGCTGGCGATGCGATCGCGCTTTATGCTGATACATCGAAATCGAAAGAGGTTTTGGGCTGGGTGCCGCAACATTCTGATATGGACACGATTGTCTCGTCAGCGTGGAATTTCCACAAACGCGTTTGGAAAGTCTCTTAGGGGTTAAACCGCCCAGACATGCACGCCTCGGCGTGACAGCTGAACCGGGTTCCAGGCCATGGAACGGACAAGGTTCCAAATCGCCTTGCGCGTCGGCTTGACCTTATAGTCGGTCTGCCAGCGCAAGGCCCAACCATCTTTCAAACCGTGCCACATGCCTTTGCGCATGCCGCTAATATCCGCATGTCCGACATTTCGCAGATAGATATAGAGCATCAGCGCCAAGTGGCCGGGCAAGGTCAGAAGAAGAACCGAAAGCGGCATATTTTTGAGATAGGTCCAGGTCCGGTTCCTGAAGCCATGATACATGGTGAAGTGCGAATACCGGCCGGATGTCGCACTGCCTTTATGGTGGATCACCGCATCTGGCAGGAAGACACATTTCTCATCGCTCAATTGCAAACGAATGCCGAGATCGACATCTTCGCAATAGCAGAAGAACCGCTCGTCAAAGCCGCCAATCTCTAGAAATAGATCGCGCTCATAGACCGCGCTGGCGCCACATGGGCTGAAGCAAAAACTATCCTTATTGGGCAGCGCCGAGATCGGGTGCTCAAAGCCGCCGCGCCATGGAATACCGAATGCGAAATAAGCGTCCCCTGCTCCATCGAGCAGTTCGGGTGCATCCATATTGATCTGACTACACGCAAAAACGCGGCAGTTTTCGTGCCGCACCGTCGCTTTATAAATTTCCGAAAGCCAATTTTCGTCCGCGGTTGCATCCGGATTGAGCAGCGCGAGCCACTTACCCTCTGCCATTTTGGCGGCGATATTATTGCCTTTGGCAAATCCGTGATTGGTTTTTTCGCCTATCACGCGAACGGCTGGGAGGTCAGATATATCGAGATTTCCGATCGGATTCTTCTGGCTATCATTGTCCACGACAAGCACCTCAAAATCTCTAAATGTCTGATTTTTAAGTGAATCGATGGCACTCTGGAGGAGGTCTCCGGCATTGTAATTGACAATGACCACAGAGAAGAACGGCTTTACACTACTCACGAATGACTCCCTAAAGCCGAGGACGGATCCCCGATCATTCTCCTATAGAGGTATGCACATCGGATTTAGGACGACAACTGTAATTTTGTATTTCATATCAAATCACAAGCCGCCGTCCCATATTGGAGGCAGCCTGTGAGCGATCATGAATCAGTTGGTTTTTACTTGAGCAGGGCCTGCAACTCGCTGACGAGATCGGTTTTTTCCCAGCTGAAAGCGCCATCCGGCGTCGCCTCGCGGCCAAAATGGCCATAAGCGGCAGACGGGCTATAGATCGGCGCTTCGAGCTTCAAATGGTTGCGAATGCCGCGCGGCGAGAGATCAACCAGTTCGCGGAGCTTGTTGGCAATCGTGTCTTCGCCAACCGCGCCGGTGCCGAACGTATCAACATAAAGCGAGAGCGGTTGGGCGACGCCAATCGCGTAGCTGACTTGGATATTACAACGTTTAGCAAGGCCTGAGGCGACGACATTCTTGGCCAAATAGCGCGTGGCATAAGCAGCAGACCGGTCAACTTTTGAGGGGTCTTTGCCGGAGAACGCGCCGCCGCCATGCGGCGCTGCACCGCCATACGTATCGACAATGATTTTCCGTCCGGTCAGACCAGCATCGCCATCTGGACCGCCGATCACGAACCGGCCGGTTGGATTGACGAAAAACTTGTCTTCCTCAGGGAACCATCCGTCTGGCAAAACGCCTTTTACGACGGGGCGGATAATCTCGCGCAGCTCTTCCAGCGTCGCGGAATCCTTGTGCTGGTGGGAAACCACGATCGCATTGACGCCAACCGGGCGTGAGCCATCATATTGCAGCGTAACCTGGCTTTTCGCATCCGGTTCGAGCTCAGCATGGGTGCCATTGTGGCGCAGCTCCGCCAGCTCGCGCAGGATTTGATGCGAATAGACCAAAGTTGCTGGCATCAGCTCCGGCGTTTCATCGGTGGCATAGCCGAACATGATGCCTTGATCGCCCGCGCCTTCTTCTTGGTGCAGGCCTTGGCCGGCCTCAACGCCTTGCGCAATTTCGGCCGATTGGCCGTGAACATGGTTTTCGACAACCATGTTTTCCCAATGGAAGCCGTCTTGCTCATAGCCAATTTTTTTGACCACGTCGCGCGCGGCTTGGTTCATCTCATCCTTGGTGACGACCGCGCCATTATTGGTTCGAACTTCACCAGCCAGCACCACGCGATTGGTCGTGGTCAGCGTTTCCACCGCGACTTTTGCGGTGGGGTCTTTGCTTAAGAACAAGTCGACAATGGCGTCGGAAACCTGATCTGAGACCTTATCTGGGTGTCCCTCAGAGACGCTTTCAGATGTAAACTCGTGATGCTGTAGCGGCATAGCTCTTCTCCTGTAGCCTTAGATTAGTAGCGATAATGCTCAGGCTTAAACGGCCCTTGCTGTTCGACACCAATATAGTCGGCTTGATCTTTGGAAAGGTCGGTCAGCTCTACGCCAAGCTTGGCGAGGTGCAGCATCGCTACTTTCTCGTCCAAATGCTTTGGCAGCGTGTAGACATCATTCTGATACTCACCCTTGTTTTCATACAAGGCGATCTGCGCCAAGACCTGGTTGGTGAACGAGGCTGACATCACAAAGCTTGGGTGACCGGTCGCGTTACCGAGATTCACCAGACGCCCTTCAGACAGAAGAATAATCCGCTTGCCATCTGGGAAAGTGATCATGTCGACTTGTGGCTTGATGTTCGTCCACTTGAAATTACGCAGGCCTTCGACCTGAATTTCATTGTCGAAATGGCCGATATTACAAACGATCGCCATATCTTTCATCGCCCGCATATGATCGACGGTCAGGATATCCTTGTTGCCGGTCGCAGTGACGAAAATGTCAGCTTTAGAAGCCATCGTGTCGATGGTTTGGACATCATATCCGTCCATCGCCGCTTGCAGGGCGCAAATCGGATCAACTTCTGAGACCGTGACGCGTGCGCCAGAACCTGAGAGCGAGGCCGCAGAGCCTTTGCCGACATCGCCATAACCTGCGACAAAAGCGGTCTTGCCGGCCATCATCACGTCGGTGCCGCGGCGGATCGCATCGACGAGCGATTCCTTACAGCCATATTTGTTGTCAAATTTCGACTTGGTGACGGAGTCGTTGACGTTGATCGCTGGGAAGGGAAGCTCGTTCTTCTTCGCCAGCTGATAGAGGCGGTTCACACCGGTCGTGGTCTCTTCCGAGACGCCGCGAATGCCGGCTTTGATACGTGCAAACCAGCCTGGCGTTTCAGACATACGCTTGCGAATTTGGCGGAACAGCGCCTCTTCTTCCTCAGAACCAGGATTGTCGAGCACGGAGGGATCGGCTTCAGCTTTTTCGCCGAGGATCAGATACATGGTCGCGTCGCCACCATCATCGAGGATCAGGTTCACCGTCTCGCCATTCGGCCATTCGAAGATGCGGTCCGCGAACTGCCAATACTCATCCAGCGTCTCGCCTTTGTGAGCGAAAACAGGCGTACCCGCATCAGCAATCGCCGCAGCCGCATGGTCTTGGGTAGAGTAAATGTTGCAGCTTGCCCAACGCACTTCTGCACCGAGGGCTTCGAGGGTTTGGATCAGAACAGCGGTCTGGATCGTCATGTGCAGAGAGCCTGCGATACGGGCTCCTTTCAGAGGTTGGCTTGCGCCATATTCCTCACGCGCGGCCATCAGGCCTGGCATTTCGGTTTCTGCAATCTCGATTTCCATCCGGCCAAAATCAGCTTGGCTGATGTCCGCAACGGCGTAGTCCTGAGACATATCAACGATCCTTTATATGAAGTTTGGGAGGGCTATATCACGACGGAAAGCTTTGTACAGCCGGGATTCGTCTTTGCGGCTGCGCAAAGCCGGAAGATGCCTGCCGGGTGCCTCTGGCCAAGGCGGCTGAGGTTGACTAAGAGCGGGCGATATCTTGCCCAGTATGGAGGCCTCGAATGAGCCTGGTCACACTGCCATCTCACAATTGGAAAATCGGCACCGGCGCCCCACTTGCAGTAATTGCAGGCCTGAATGTGCTTGAGGATATGGACCTCGCTCTCACCGTTGGCCGCGAACTGAAAGCCATTTGCGAGCGGCTGGGACTGCCCTACATTTTCAAAGCCAGCTTCGACAAAGCCAATCGGTCGTCGATCACGTCTTATCGCGGACCTGGTTTCGACAAAGGCGTGCCGATGTTGGCCGAGATCAAGCAAGAGCTTGGGGTCGGCATCTGTACCGATTTGCACGAACCTCATCAGGCCGATGCCGTCGCAAAAGTCGCTGATTTGGTGCAGCTTCCAGCCTTCCTCGTGCGCCAAACAGACCTGGTCATCGCGACCGCAAAGGCCGCCGATGAGAATGGCGCCGTTGTCCACGCCAAGAAAACGCAATTCATGGCGCCATGGGACACAAAGAATATCGTTTCAAAAGTCCGCGAGGTCTTGCCTGGCGACCGCCTCATCCTCTGCGAACGCGGCACCAGCCTCGGCTATAACAATCTCGTCGTCGACATGCTCGGCATTCAGCACATGCAATCACTCGGCTGTCCGGTGACGATTGACGCGACCCATGCGGTACAGCTGCCAGGCGCCGACCCGCGCACCGCCGGCGCCTCTACCGGCGGACGCCGGGAAGGGGTTGGGACGATTGCAAAATCTGCCGTTGCCGCGGGCGCTGATGGGGTCTTTTTAGAGTTTCACACAGATCCCGATAAAGCCCTCTGTGATGGCCCGAGCTGCTTGCCGTTGAGCGCAGCCGAGCCGCTCCTCAGCGAGCTGAAAGCCATCCACGAGATTGTGAATTAGGCTACTAGCTTGCCTCATCCTGAGCGAAGTCGAAGGATGATACCCTCAATCATCGCGTCATCCTCGACCGCGAAGCGGTCTGAGGATCCATCTCGATATTGTGCGGCAAGTGAGTAAATTCGGAGCTGGACCCTCTGACAGCCTTTGGCTGTCGAGGGTGACGCCAACAACCTCAATGCATTAAGGCCGAACGTTCCACGCCATCAGCTTCACCTCATCGCCGCTGGTGCGGATATGCCCGTAAGCGCCGGTTTTCAGCTTGATTGATTGCGGCTCGGTTTCAAACGTGGTCACAGCATCCAACAGGAACCGCGCGACCCCATTTGATGTCACGATCAGAACGCGCTCAGCAGGCTCGTGGGCCAAAGATCCAATCAGCTGTTTCCACGCCGCTTTTATTGCCTCGGGATCCACGCTCCATCCTGGCGGCACCACGGCCTGCTCGTCCCAAGCTTGCAAAGCCGCCTCACCAAGGCGTGCAATCACTGCCTCATCGGGCTGGTTCTCGTCGACGCCATAGTCGACCTCCCGCAGGAATTCGAGCGTCTCTAAATTTGGACGGGGGGTGCGAACCGCCAGAATCGCCTCAGCGGTCTGCCGTGTCCGCTGCAGCGGGCTGCAATAGGCAGTATCGAACCCGTCAGAAAGCGTGACCATGAAATGTAATGCCAGTGCCTCGGCTTGGGTCTGGCCAGAAGATGAGAGCGGCAAGTCTGTTCGTGCCCCGACCCGGGTGACGGTATCGCCTTTGTCGAATGTGTTTCCGTGACGGACGATATAGATATCCGTCATTAGCGATCCGCCTCGAGCGGCTCGCCAAATTTCGCGATGAGGTGCTCGGCATGTTCGGCGTCTTGCGGCGTGTCGATGCCCCACATGGCGCTTTGCTTGGGCGCGACTTTCACCGCTTGAATGCGCATCCCGTTCTCTAAGAAACGGAGCTGTTCCAACCCTTCCAGCCGCTCATAATGACCTTCAGGCAAGGCCACAAACCGCTCCAGCGCGGTGCGTTTATAGCCATACAGCCCAATATGGCGCCAAACCGGCGAGCGCGGTTCGGTCTCCCGCAATTGCTCCTCTTTGCGGATTGCAGGAAGAATATTCTTCGAAAACCACAAGGCCTCATTTTGCGCATTCACAATGCAAGAAGTTCCAGAAAAGGGCGTTTGTATTTTGCGCTCGCGGACCTCGTCCAAATCTTCCCAAGACATCTGCACGATCGGTGTGACCGCATCGAGCGCGGTGCCGCGCCCAGCCTCAATAATCGCCGAAATATAATCAGGCGGTGTGAAGGGCGCATCGCCTTGTAGGTTGACGACAAAGTCAACCTCCGGCGCAACCGCATTGGCTGCCGCGAGCGCGCGGTCGGTGCCAGACGGCAGGTCTGGATCGGTCATCACAACCGGCGCCCCAATCTCTTGGGCATGCGCTTCGATCGCCTCATGATCGGTTGCGATCACATAGGAAATGTCAGCTGAACCTTCGGCACAGGTTCTGGCAATTTCGGCAACTCGAGACAGCAAGGATTTCCCGGCGATCAGATGCAATGGCTTTTGCGGAAACCGGGTTGACGCATAGCGCGATGGAATAACGATCAGCGTCTTCATGCTCACCCTTTGAACTTAAACCAAAAAACCTGTCATTTCGGCTCTTACTCAACCCCTAGGGCAATTCCAAGCGCGCGCCACATTAAACCCCGCCCACAATTGAATACGATCGTTTGAAATCCCTTGACCCCCAGCAAGTTCTGATCGAGGAGCGACTAAGCTGCACCCAAATGTCAGCGCGCGAGTGTTCGCCTGGGTGGAAAACACCTATGTGACACCAGACTGAGGCCTCATCCTATTGGCCGCAAAGGAAGAATATGACTGTCCTGATCACAGGAGTTGCAGGCTTTATCGGCGCGCATGTCGCGCAAGCCCTCTTGGCGCAAGGACGCTCAGTAATCGGGTTTGATAACCTCAATCACTATTATTCATCGCGCTTGAAACAGGATCGTTTGGCAACCTTGTGCGCCTCTGGTGATTTTTCATTCCATGAGGTCGATGTGGCCTCTCCAGTGGCGCTGCATTTGGCTTTAGACGGTCGGCGTCCGACCAAAATATTACACCTCGCAGCGCAAGCAGGGGTGCGGTACTCACTACAGAATCCAGCCGCTTACACCGAAGCCAATCTGCAAGGGCATTTCGCGATGCTCGAACTGGCGCGCCAACTTGAGGCGGAAAACACTGTCTATGCGTCCTCATCATCGGTCTATGGCGGTAATTCTAAAATCCCGTTTGAGGAGAGCGACCAGACCGATGATCCGGTCTCCTTCTATGGCGCGACCAAAAAGTCGAACGAGGTGATGTCGCAATCTTATGCGCGGCTATATGGGCTGTCTTTGACCGGACTTCGCTTCTTCACCGTCTATGGCCCCTGGGGCCGGCCCGATATGGCCTATTGGATCTTTGCTGAGAAGATTTTGAAAGGTGAGCCGATCCGGGTGTTCAATCATGGCAAAATGAGCCGGGACTTCACGTTCATTGATGACATCGTCGCTGGGACAATCGCGGCGCTTGATCGCCCCGCCAGCAGCTTAGATCTGCCTGTACCGCACCGGGTCTACAATCTCGGAAACGATCGCCCCGAAGCGCTGGCCGATTTAATTCAGTTTACCGAACAGGGCGTTGGCCAGGAAGCTGAGAAAATCTATGAGCCAATGCAAAAAGGCGATCTCGAAAAAACCTGGGCGGTGATTGATCGCGCCCGGACCGAACTGGACTTCTCGCCGAAGGTCAGCCTGCAAGAGGGGCTCGGCCGGTTCACTGACTGGTTCAACCACCACTGGACGAATTACTGCTAAACAATTTAGACCGCTCGTCATCTGATCTAAGGACGCCTGATTATGTCTTCGCCCCGGCTGACCGCCCTTGAAGTGCTTGAAACAGAACAGCTTGGCCTCTCCGCCCTGGCCGATGCGTTGCAGAGCGATGAGGCGCCGCTGGCTATCGCTTTCCAGGCTGCGGTGGACGCGATCAACAGTGCATCAGGTCGGACGATCGTCACCGGCATGGGTAAATCTGGACATGTCGCACGCAAGATCGCAGCTACATTTGCGTCCACCGGCACTCCAGCCCTTTATGTCCATCCTGGTGAAGCGAGTCATGGTGATCTTGGCATGATCGCCGATGATGATGTTGTGCTGGCGCTTTCAAACTCGGGTGAGACCCCAGAGCTGGGCGATATTATCGGCTATTGCGGCCGGTTCGATATTCCCTTGATTGGCATGACTTCGGGCGCCGGGTCGACGCTGGCGGAAGCATCAAATGTCGCGCTGCTCGTCCCGAAATCCGCCGAGGCGTGCGGCATCACTAAGGCGCCGACAACCTCGACCACGCAAATGCTCGCCTTTGGCGATGCGCTGGCAGTCGCGCTGCTTCGTCTCAAAGGCTTTAGCCAACGCGATTTTCATACATTCCACCCCGGCGGCAAGTTGGGTGCGGCGCTGAAACGGGTCACCGACCTGATGCATCACAAGCAGATGCCGCTCTGCGGGCCGGATGCAGGTTTTAGCGAAGTGGTCGAGGCGATCACGGCTGGCGGGTTCGGCTGTTGCGGCATCATTGAGGCTGGAAAACTCAGCGGCATCATCACCGATGGCGACATCCGGCGGGCCCTTGCAAATGGCCAAAGCAATGTCGTCGCCGCGGACATCATGACCCGAAACCCGCGCACGATCCAAGAAGACGGACTGGCCGCAGAAGCGCTTTCTATGCTCAGCGAGTATCGCATCACAGCGTTGTTTATTGTCGATGCGCAGAACGTGCCGATCGGCTTGCTACATGTCCATGACTGTTTGGCGATTGGCGTCGTCTAAATGCACGTCGAATTCAGGCATGAATTCTGCATCATTCTGCGGTAAGAGGTCGGGACGGCCAAACCTAAGATATTGCTGGGATCACGATGAAATACGAAATCCATCCGGTCATTCTTTGTGGTGGTGCCGGCACACGGCTTTGGCCCCTCTCCACCCCAGCAACACCGAAGCAGTTCTTAGCGCTTACATCTGATCGCAGCATGATCGAAGAAACGGCGCTGCGCTTTGCGTCAAATACCGGCCATGGTCTGAGCTTTGCGACCCCGCTTGTGGTCGGGTCGAAGCGGCACCAAGAACTCTTGGAACAAACCCTTCCTGTTGCTCGTAAGATCCTAGAACCGTTTGGCCGAAACTCCGCACCCGCTGTGGCCGCGGCGTGTCTGGTAAGCGCGCCAGAAGACTTAATCCTGATCTTATCCGCCGATCATGACATCCAAGACGTGCCTGCTTTCCAAGATGCAATTGCCATCGCTGCGCAGGCCGCTGCTGAGGGATCGATTGTCACCTTCGGTATTGAACCAAACCATCCCGCTACCGGATATGGCTATATCAAAGCGAGCGCTGGCGAAGCCGCCATCAAGGCTGTTGAGCAATTTGTCGAAAAGCCGGATCGCGCCACCGCACAAGCCTATTTGGAAGCAGGGTCTTACTACTGGAATGCCGGTATTTTCCTGTTCAAAGCCGGTGTGATGCTCGAGGCGCTCGAGCATTTCTCGCCCGATATTCTCTCCGGCACGCAAGCGGCCATGGCAAGTTGCGAGGGGCAAATTATGCATCTCGACCCGCAGGCTTTTGAAGCAACGCCGAGCTTGTCGATCGACTATGCAGTGATGGAAAAGGCTGAGAATGTCCAAACCGTACCGGTGAATATGGGCTGGAGCGATATTGGCGGCTATCACGCCTTGCACGAACTGCTGACTGAAGATGCGCGCGACAATTATACGTCCGGTCCAGTGGTCTTGACTGAGTCCGAGGGTGTTTATGTGCGCTCTGAAGGCCCCGCCGTTTCCGTGAATGGTGTGTCGGATCTCGTGATCGTCGCGACCGAGCGTGAAATCATGATCACGCCGACCAGTGATGATAGCGCGGTGAAACGACTGGGCGCCGAGGTCCAGCAAAACCGTCACCGGCTCGGCATCTCCGAAACGGTCCAGAAGCGCGCGAAAGATTGGCTCTGGAAGGCATTCGATGTCTGGTCTGGAAAGGCCTGGGACGAAGTCCATGGCGGGTTTGTCGAACAGCTTGATCTTAGCGGTACGCCTGACACAGAAGCCGACCGCCGCGTCCGTGTGCAAGCGCGGCAGGTGTATAGTTTCTCACAAGCGATCGAAATGGGTTGGCCGAACACAGAAGCTGCAACCCCGCTGATCGAAAAGGGGCTCGACTATATCGATACCCGCTTGCGGCATCCCGAGGGCGGCTGGGTGCACACGATTTCTGCCGATGGCACGCCGATCGACACAAAGCGCGATCTTTATGACCACGCTTTCATCATCTTAGCAGGCGCCGCCGCTTACAAAGCCACTGGCAGTGCGCGCGCTTTGAAGATTGCTGATGACGCACTCGCTTACATCGACGCGAACCTGAAAGATGCCACGCATGGCGGATGGTTTGATGCTGAGCCCGCAACGCTGCCGCGACGCTCTAACCCGCACATGCATATGCTTGAAGCGATGCTGGCTTATCATGAAGCCACCGGCGATGCTTCGGCGCTCGAGCGCGCGCGAATTTCGGTCAATCTGTTTGAGAAACACTTTTTCGATCCATCGACAGATGTCATGGCCGAATTTTTTGAACAGGATTGGCAACCAAATACGTCGCCGAGCCAAGTGATTTTTGAGCCTGGGCACCATTATGAATGGGCCACGCTCTTGTCGATCTATGATCAGGTCGCTGGCCATGATTCCTTGAGCTGGCGCCGGCGTTTGATCCGCCGCGCTGACGAGTCTGGGCTCAATTCTGCAACCGGCTTTGCGATCAATGCGCTACGTGAAAACGGCGAGATCACCAATTCGAATAGTCGTTTATGGCATCAGCTCGAAATGCTCCGGGCGTACTTGCTGCACCCTGGGGTCGCATCGCGGGCGAAAGCCGAAACCCTATTGAATAAGATACTCGAAACCTATCTCGATGCTGGACCAGACGGCGGCTGGATGGATGAGGTGGATGCGAGCGGTGCGCCGGTTTCGAACGCCGTTCCAGCGAGCATGCTCTATCATGTCGTCACAGCATTCGCGCCGCTGCTTTAGGACCACTAACCGCCTGTTTTGGCGAAATGGGCATCCATTTCTTTATAGACGTCAGCAATCGGCCCATAGGCGCGCATGACCCCTTTATCGAGCCATATGCCTTGCTCGCAGACGCTTTGAATGAGGTTGCGATTGTGGCTGGCGACGACCGTAATCCCGGCCTCATCGACCAAATCATTCATGCGCTTTCCAGCCTTTTGCTGGAAGCTCGCATCCCCGGCCCCGATCCATTCGTCAAGCAATAGGATTTCCGGCGCGAAACAGGTGGCGATCGCAAATAGGAGCCGCATCCGCATGCCATCGGAATAGGTCCGAAGCGGCAAATCGATGAAATCGCCCAGTTCACTAAACTCAATGATCTCGGGGATGCGCTGCTTCAGTTCTTGCCGCGACCAACCTTTGATAATGCCGCGAAAAACAATGTTCTGCCGACCGGTCGCATCGGGCTGGATGCCGAGATTCATACCATATAGCGAAGAAATCTTGCCGGAGGTGACAACTTGGCCGCTGGTCGGCGTGTAGATGCCACCGAGCACTCGCAGCAAAGTTGATTTCCCCGAGCCATTGCGCCCCACCAATCCAATATTCTGACCGCGCTGGATCGAAAAACTGATATCGCGCAAGGCCAAAATATACTTTTTCCGGCCGACAGTAACGATGGAATCGGGCTCACGATCCGCATTGATATTGCGATCCGCGCCGCCGGTGAGCGGGTAGTGTAGCGAGAGGTTAAACGTATCGATCTGGGCCATGCTCTAGAACCAGAAGACGATGCGCTGGCGTAGGCGCGCGAACAGCAAGAAGCCCGACGTAGAGACAATTGCAAATACGGCGCCCATGAAGATCCAGCTTTCGGTCGGAAACTCGCTGTCGAGAATGGGTGCTCGGAAAATCTCAATCGCGTGGAAAAGTGGATTCCACCATAGAACTTTCATCAAGTTCGGCATTTGCGAAGGCATCCAGAAAATCGGCGTCAGGAACATCATTGGTAACATGATCGCTTTGACCAAGTGCGTGATATCTCGAACACGCGCGCCAATAATGCCGAGCATCAGCTTGATCGCAAACGCATTGAGCAACAGGAATAATATCGCTGGAACCGCATAGAGCGCCTCAATCTCGACTGGATATTGCAAATAAATCAGCGCGATCACAACCACAGCGAAGGTGAAAAGGAGATTGTAAATCTCGCGCATCACCATCTTGTATATATAGGTCGAGAGCGGCAGCGCCTCACTGCGGATCCAGCCACCGGAGCTAACAAATGTGTCTGGGGCGGTCATGATCGCCTGTTGGGAATACACCCACATGAAAAATCCGATCACCAAATAAGCGTCATAATAGCGAACATCATCAGCGCCGAGTAGCGAGGAGAAAATCGTCAGCTTGATGAATACAAAGGCAGCAAAAGACAGCATCACCCAAAACACACCAATCAGTGAGCGCCGATAGGTTGAGACAAATTCTTGCCAAGACAGCGACAGCCAAACCCGCCACAGCAAGGCGCCTTGAACGATATCATTAACAGCCGCTTTCGGTTGCATCTGGAAACCGCTCAGCGATTGCTGCTTCACTTGGACTTGCCGAAAATTTTGGGAATCTAACATTTACGCTACCCGGTGAAAGCTCACACGTTCGATACAACAGGACAATAACCGGTCATCGGGTCCATGGACAGAGGGGGGATGCACTGCGCGGGGACTGAGGATCGACAGAAAATTCGCGTCATTCACGCGCAATTGGGTCGGTTCGATAGTTGCGGACAATGTTGCAGGCAGCGGCTTTTCAATATTGCTTGCATGGGCTTTGGCCCGGCGCAGCGGGGCCAAGCGACCACCCATATCGCTTAAAATCTTGAGACGCCCAGCCAGGGGCGCACCATTTATGGCGAGCGACATGCCCCGCAAAATGTCGAGCGCCATCACATCGACTATCCTGACGCTGACCCGGTATTTGCCTTGATCTAAATCGGGAAGGCGGAGGGTGCTGTTCAGGGCAGCGCCGGCCCAACGGCCTTGATCTTCGGCTTGGTGCCAGCCCTCGCCATCAATGTAAGACCGCAGATCCATTTCAATCGCGGGATGACTCGATTGCTCATCATCCGCTCCGGCTGAGTGCCCGCCAATCTGGCTGTTAGCCGTCTGTGCTTTCAGCTCTTGGTATTTATTGAAATAGAGATGCAACTCTTCGCGTACTTGCTCCAATTGTTTCTCAAGAAGCTGCGGAACATGCGCTTCGCTCGCGGCGCGCTCTAGCGCTTCTTTTTCCTGCTTTTCAGCCTCTTTCGCGCGTTGTTCAGCCTCAAGCTCTTGGGTGAGTTGATCGATTTGTCTCTGCGCGGCGAGCAATTGGTCTTGCGCTGCGTCTGGGCCGGATAGGTTCTCTTCGTGTTCCTGATAGGCTTTGCGGGTTAAGTCGCGGCGCGAATAGGCTGACGAGTTCATCGGCAGGTCGGCTGAGTTTTCAAGCTCTTCAAAGAGGCTTGCAAGCTCAAGTTCTTGATCCAACAATCGCTCCGCGATGACATCCATCAAGGCGGATTGGAACAGAAATTCTGATTCATTGAGACGCGTCGCATTGATCCCGAGACGATCTGATAAAAGCGTCGCGATCGGTTGCGCTGTATCCTCAAAATTGTGCATATTTATCAGCATGCTAACATCGCTATTGGCATGATAGAAGCGGAGCATTTCTTCATGATAATCACGCCAGCGCGCGACCAGCTCTTCAAGGCCCTCGCCTTCCATATCCTCGACCGCGACTTCACGCGCGATAAACTCGGCCGGCGATGTATAGACGAGCGCGAACCGGCAATTTGGATCGAAGGATTTCCAAAATTCCAGGAAACGTAAATTGTCAGGATGAGCCCAGCCCCAACTCTCCTGAGTGGCATTGGCGATCATCAGATCCGCCGCTGCGATATGCCAGGCTTGTCCGAGCTCCGGAGTGGCGTCTTTATAGGAGGTCTTGCCGTGTGGCCGGCTCACCGCCAGCATTTTCTCTGTCAGCTCCGCCGCCGACATGTTTGAGCGCGTAGACGCGACCGGCGCGTTAAATCCCATACTTTCGAGTCGACCTTGGGCAAAGGTGCACCACTCATCATGAATGCCGCATGTCACCAAAATGGTCATAAATTACTCTCCCGCGAGGTGTTTCGCGTCCCACAAGCGCTTTCCAAACCAGATAATCTGAGTCCACGCCACTGTTTATGTGTACTTCCGATGTTCAGTGGAAGTGAATAGTGAAAGATCCTTGAACTTCAAAGCACAAAGCGGCTGATGCATTTACAAGATCGTAAACGCGGGGTCGATTAATGCGCGTCTATTTTGTACGTGTAAGGTTCAGAGATATTGAGGTTTGAGTTGGGTCAGCCAAGCATCACAGACACAGAATTGCTCTTGAGCAAGATTTTGCCGCCGAAAGCCATTCTGGTTTTAGGGGCGGTTATGCCGCAGCGCTTACGCCAACTTGCAGAACTGGGCGGGGCGGAGATGACGCTCGCGCATCCCGATGATGGGTTCCTAAAACATGTCTCAGAGGTTGAAGCCTTAGCAACTTTGGGGCTCACCCTCAGCAAATCTGCGATTAGTCCCACAGGCGGCGAGGTGGCATTCTTCAAAAATAGCCTCGATCGTGAATCTGGCTTCGTGCCCGCGTCGGCGCTGACGCCGATTTGGAAAAATCTAGAGCAGATCTCGGAAACCAAAATCGCCTCGACCTCGTTGCAGACCTTTGTCGATGAGGCTGAAACGCCGTTTAACTGGCTGGTCATCGACCGGCTGGACGGCTTGGACCTTTTGCAAGGCGCGCCGGACGGTCTCGGCCTGTTTGATGTCGTGAGTATGCGGTCCTGGTCCGGGGAGGCCGACGCTGAGCTTAACACCACAAAGCAAGTAACCGAATTTATGACGACCCAAGGGTTTCGGCTGGTCGTGCAAGCGTCAGAGCGGCACCCGTCGCTCGAAACTTTGCTGTTCGCGAAGGATTATGGACAGATCGCCACCGATTTACAGGCTTACAAAGACGGTCAGGACTCGAACGTCGAAAAGCAGAGAAAACTGGCGGTCAACAACCTCAACGCGCTGGAGCAGCGATATGCCGACCTGTTCGCCAAGAACAAAGCGACTGAAAAACTGGTCGCAGACATTCTAACCCGTCTCGCGCGCGCTGAGTCCGCTTTGAGCGCGGACGAGTAGAATGGAATTGGGTCTTTTATGGCTGAGCTGAAACAAAAGGTGTCGACCCTCTTCGCGGAGATCCAAGATCTAGCGCATGGGGCAGGTCTGAAGCCAAACCCGCGGGCCCGTCGGCTCAAATCAGATCAAGAGCCGCACCAGACAATTCAAAACGCCATCACAGCGCTGCAGGAACTCGAACAGACACCGCGGCTGAAACTACGAACGATCCATCATTTTTCCTGCTCCGGCGGGACGATGCTCGCTAAATGTATCGCCTCAATGGCGAACACGATTGTCCTCAATGAGGTTGATCCGCTGAGCGCAATCCCATTTCGCGGCGATCTGGATCGCTTTAGCCCGACCGACCTGGTCGCCCTGCTCCACCAATCGGGCTCAGCGCCGGATCCAGCATTGGTTGCCGACCTTTTTGGCAATTCGATCAAACAGGTCGCGGAACACCTAGAGCGGTCGGGAAAAGCCCTTGTTCTGCGCGACCATACGCATAGCCACTTCCTTTATGGCGAAGGGCGCGACAATCGATACACGCTCAAAAACATCCTCGCTGGCGCCGAGCTTCCGATCGTGTCTCTGGTCACGGTTCGACACCCGGCGCGGAGCTATCAATCCATGGTCAAAGCCGGATGGGACAGCCATCTTACGCCGAATACATTTGATGAATACTGCCAACGGTATCTATCCTTCTTAGCAGCGTATTCGGGGATCCCTATTGTGCGGTATGAGGATTTTGTCGCGGCACCTGATGAGGTGATGCAAACCATATGTGGCCACTTGGACCTCGACTATTTCGCTGAGTTCCAAGAAGTGTTCGATAGTTTTAAATTCTCGGGCGATAGCGGCCGAACCAGCGGAACCATCGAACCACGCCCGCCCTCGCCGATTGATGACACGCTTCGTGAACAGTTGAACTGCAGTTCCTATCGCGAACTCGTCGAAAAACTGAACTATGACAGTGCGGTGTAAGGGGATAGAGAGCCGTGAGACCGTTTTTCTCAGTCGTCACCGTGTCATACAAACATGCTTGGTCGATGACCAAGACGGCGCGGTCTGTCTTCCGACAGAAAGATGCTGACTTCGAATATGTGATCATTGATGGCGCCTCTAACGATGGTACGCTGGAGCTCACCGAGTTCTGGAAACAAGCGGGGCTGGTCCACCGGTCCAGCCATGACCCCGATACCGGCGTTTATGATGCGATGAACAAGGCGCTTGATCTCGCGACCGGCAAATATCTGTGTTTCATGAATTCAGGCGATGTGTTTGCCTCTGATGACGTTCTGGCCAAAGCGAAAGCCTTTCTTGAAACAGAAGATTATGATGGCTGCATGGCTTGGGGCCAGCTTGGCGATAATGTTTGGGCGTCTTGGCAGACCGGCGAGGCGTTCAAAATGGCCAGTCTTGGTTTTTGCCACCAAGCTTTATTTGCTCGCACAGATTTGCTGCGCGCTAACCGGTTCGATTCTCGCAAACACAAAACAGATAGCGATACGCTGCAGCTTGGCGGTCTGTATGCGGATGGAGCAAACATCCCAATCGTTCCGGAAGTCTGGGCCATTCGCGGTGCTGAGCCAGGGATCTCCGCCAATTTGGACAAGACCCGGACCTCGATCCTCGACACGCTGACCAGCGAATATTCAGATTTGGATCAAGCCGCCGCCAGCGCCTTGATCGCGTTTCGGCGCAAATGCACCCATGTTCCAGACATATTGCAGCTTTTGAAGACCGGGGATGAGAGACTTCGAACCCATCTCGCTTACACGGTGCTCGATACGCTGTTCCAGAAACAGTCCGCTGAGTTGCCGGCGGGCGAAGTTCAAGCCCTTAAAGCCGCCACCAAAGCCGCTCTGGGAGAGGATTGGGGTGACGCTGAAGATCGCCTTCTAGTGGCGCAAACAAAGCGCACAGGCATGATCGCGGATTTGCGCGCGGCAAAAGCCGATCTGAAAACGCAAACGCAGAGTTTTGGCCAGCAGGAAGACACCCGCATGGCTCGGCTGGACGTCCCCGCCGCTGCAGAGTCTCATCCCGCTTATCAGATCGGTTTGACGTCGTTCCCGGCGCGCATTTCGACCCTGCATTTTGTCATCCGATCATTGGTTGAGCAGAGCGTGAAGCCTGCACATATCCACCTCTTCTTAGGTCAAGATGAGATCCCGAACGCGAACTGGCTGCCATCGCAATTGCGCGCCTTTGAGGCGTCTGGCCTGAAACTCCACTTCGTTGAGTCGACTCGGCACCAATACGATAAGTTCACTCATACGGAGCATTTCGACACGCAAATGCCGTATGTCATCGTCGATGATGACGTGATCTATCAGCCTTATTCGATGGAACGGCTGCTTAGCGGGCATCGCAAATATCCAAAGGCGGTGATTGGCAATCGTTGCCACATGATGACCGTGGCAAATGATGGGAGCATCGGCCCCTATAGTGACTGGCAGCGAGAAGCGCGGACGCCGGAGCCGTCCTTCAATCTCGTTCCCACCGGTGCAGGCGGTGTTCTCTACCCGCCCGGTTTCTTCGATAGCAGCGCGGTCACCGACACCGATCAGATCATGCGCTATGCACCCTATGCAGATGATGTCTGGCTGAAATTCAACGCGCTGGCGCAAGACCGTCCGACATTTGCAACCGAGCTCAGCTCCGGGTCGGAATGGTACCATCGCTATACGCCAACCATGCGCGCGGGCACGCTGATGGCGGAGAATGTTGAGCTTGGCCTGAACGACATTCAAATCGCACGCTGCGGCGAATGGCTCAGTCAAACCCACGCCGACTGGCAGAGCTTGTTGCGAGCCGATGAATTGGAGCGTGCCTGATGTCGCTCATTTTCTCGGTTTCAGAATTTTTAGAAGCGGGGCCCCATTGCGAAGCCTTCGACCAGCTATTGTTTCAAGCGACCTCGCAAAAGTCCGCTTTGGCCCTCAGCTTAGCGCCTTCGCAGGTCAAAATTCATTGCGAAGCGGCGGATAAAGGGGCGATAGCGAGCCTCAGCTTGTCGGGCCTCTCGCAATATGTCCTCGACCGCCGAGTGCCAAACGCCGCGCAAGTATTTTACCCGCTGCTTGGCCAAGTCCAGTCCTTCAAAATCCCGGCGGCAAAGATCTTCGCGCTGCGCTCTCACAATCGTTCTGTCGCTGATTTTTGGGCGAGAAATCTGTTTCATACGCTAAGCTCGACCAGCGATGTTGACTGCACAGAAACAAGCGAAAATCTAAAAGGCGATGGCCCAACCGCAATGGACGGCCTGACCAAAAGCTACCTATGGGTGCTTCGCGACGCCTTGCCGGATAGCAATCTAAAATGCCCTGATGTGTTTGAGAAACTGACACTCGATTTTTATTTCCCGGTCATCGCCTATGAAAACCAGATCTTGAAAGGCGGGATGAAAACCCTGCGAGAGCTGAATGCGACGACTTTGGAAGATCAGCGCGCATCAGACGAAGAGCGCCAAGCTGCGAGGCGGTTTAGTGATTGCCGCAGCGATCTGTTGGCCCTGTTGGCGAGTTAGATGGATATGGGGAAATCTGACGAAATCCAAACACCAATTGAGCGCACCAATACCATCATCGCTTATGACAAACATTGGCAGCGACCTGCCGCAACCGAAGAAGCGGCCTATCGCAGCCTGCACTCGGTTCGGGAGCCACTTGGCTTTGCCTATTATGGACTAGCTTGGGCGACCCTAATGGATGGCCTGAAAACGCGCACCAGCAAGTCGACTGACATACTACAAGCACTATTGCAGGGCCAGAAAACCGCCGCGCTGCCAAGCTCGGAGAGGCGTGTCACGGTCGCTCAGCATATCCGCGCGATCAACTATTTCGACCTATTTGAAGCGCTGGACATCACGGATGTTTTTTGGGCGCATGCGGTGCATTCCTACCAAACCTCCAAAGGGATCCGCATTCATCCCTTCCCTTTATTTCCGGCCCAAGCGCCCGATTACGAGGGCAGCACACCATCAGAGAAGCGCCATCTGGCTAATTTCGTCGGGGCCTATAATCCAGCCATCTATCTGACCAATGTGCGGGAAAAGATTTTCGAGGACGAAGGCCGATTTGGCGACCTACACATTGTGAAGCGCGAGCGCTGGCATTTTGATCGCGCTGTCTATGACGAGCAAATCGCAGGACGAACCGCCTCTGAATCCCAGCTGGCAACCGAAGCGCAGATGAAACAGGACTATCTCGATGCGATCCGCCAGTCATGGTTCACCCTCTGCCCAACCGGATCGGGCCCAAACAGCATTCGCATTTTCGAGAGTTTGGCACTCGGCTCCATCCCGATCATCTTGTCGCGCGCCTTACACCTTGCCGGACCTTCTGATCTGTGGGAACGAGCAGCGATTATTGAGGAAGACTCTGAGGACGGGTATCGCCGCGCGGTCGAGCGCGCGAGACGCACCTCAAATGCAGAGCGATTAGAGATGATGGCCGCTGGCAAAACCCTATTCGATCATGTTGGCCCCGGCGGCTATGCCGGGATCATTCAGCAGGCACTGGCATGACGGGCCCGGCTTCTGAGGGGTACATTCTGATTGCTGCCAATAAGCACCATTATCTGGAGCTTGCGGTCTCGGCTGCCTGTTCGCTGAAATATAATGATGATCGACCAATTGCCTTGATGATCTCCGGGGGATTGTCAGTGCCGAAATGCTATTCGGGCCTTTTCGATCATATTATCGCGTTCGATCCCCCGTCACCTTATGACGGCATGTTTGTCCGCCGGTTTGTGCTCGAACAATACAGCCCATTCGATCGCTGCATGCATATTGATGCCGATTGCCTGCTGATTGGTGATGATATTGACCGGTTTTGGAACCTGTTCTCTGACCGCCCATTCGGCGTGATGGCCAATCTGAAAACCTCGGGAAAGTGCTACCGCGACACTCTGGACATTGATGAAGTCGTGCAGGCGGGCCTCGCGCCTGGTGTCTACATCACCAATTGGGGTGTGTTTTATTATCAAAACACCGGCGACAATGTCGTGCTCAAAAAAGGGCGAGAGCTCTTGGAGATGATGCTGAACGATGATGAAGCGTTCAAAACATCTTACTTTAGCCGCCCCGGTCAGCTGAGCGATGAACCCCTTTGGGGCATAGGCCTCGCGCAGACCGATATTGACGTGCCCGAGCACAATTATGGCGCTCTGTTGCAGCTCACCTCGCCGAATACAAGCGATCACAAATTCGATTTCCCGGGTCGTAAGTTCCACGCGCGCAAAGGTGGTATCCCCAAGGCCCGCGGCGAGATTTATCATTTCGCCGCGATGAACCCGCTGGACGGATATTTGGACGGCACGCGCTTTTATCGCGAGCAGCTCGCAATCGATTTGCCAGATATCGTGCTCGGAAATGGCGATATCATCTCTTCTAAAGAATGGCCTTTGTCCATTCAAAACACCGCTCAACAGGCCTTCGTGAACGGCAAGCCGAATTTTGAGCTCGCCCTCAGCCAATAGACAGCAGGAGTATTTCATCATGCCGCTAGAAACAGAAGCGAATTTTCATGCCTTTGAAAGCCTGAATCCGTTTGAGTTCAATAAAGCCTTTGAAGACCGTCAGCTCGCGCCGGGAACATCACAATTTCCAGCCGATTTGGTTCGGAGCTCGGCCGAAGCTTGGTTCAACACCGCTTGCGACCGCATCAACAGCAAAACATACAGCCCGCTTTGTGATGATATGATCGCTAATCGGTGCAACAAACCGGTCGCGCACAACTATACTCAAGTCTATCATGAGATTCTGTCTCCCTTTCGGCACTCGAAATTGGCTTTCGCCGAAATTGGCATTGGGACACCAAACCAAGACGTCCCATCCGCGATGGCGGACTCGTACAGTTTTGGAGCCTCATTGAGAGGGTGGCGCCAATATCTTCGAAACAGCGAAACAATTGTGAACGGCGGAGATATCGATCCCCGGGTTCTGTTCGAAGAGGACCGTATCAAGACCAACTACATCAATCAGCTAAACCCCGTTCAAATTGCTGCATATCTGAAAGACTCAGATCTCGCATCGGGCATAGATTTCATTCTCGACGATGGCCTGCACGAATTTCGATCCAACCTTTGCCTGCTCAGCACCGTGTGGCCCTATATTAAACAAAATGGCTTGTATTTAATCGAGGATATGTCAGATAAAACTTTCAAACTACTGGTAGAAATGATCTCTAGTCTTTCATTGGGAGCCGATTGTGCTGGATTTGAGTTACCCAGCCCAATAAAATCAGACAATCGCATAATAGTGATTCAAAAAAGATAGTCTTACTCAGGACGATTAGGACGCCCTCGCATGGGTTGAAGTAGATTATGGGAAAGCTGAAAAACTGGTGGTTCATCCATGGCGCAGGCCGCACCGGAACGACCTATATGCTGGGCTTGTTTAACTCGAATGCACTGAAATTTGCGTCTGATCCCGGGCTAGCGCGCGTATTGCATCAAGCCGATCTCGTCGTCGGTCTCGATCTCGAAAGCTATCTTTCTCACTTGTCCGACAATATATACGAAAACGCGAGGAAAGGCTGGGGCCAGCAGATCGACATGATCTATAAGCAGGCAAATAGTTCGATAAAAGAGTATCGCTTTCTGGTGTCCATGTTCGGCCCACCTGCCCGCTCTCTTTTCTGCATGCGTGCGCCTGGCGGGTATATGGCCTCGGCAATCAAAAAATTCGGTGATCACCCAGCCCGGCTTAGGGATACTTATATTAAGAGTTTCGCCCTCTACGAAGAAACCGGGGGTGATATCCTCCACTATGGCCCACACCTGACCCGCGAAAATGTCGCGAGCTATTTAGAAGCCATCAATTTCCCGCGCAATGCGATCACATCCGAGCGCCTCAATACGTTCCGTTATACCGGGACGGACGACGAAAAAAGGGGTTCGCCAGAGATGCACACGGCCTATCGAAAGTGCATTGCGGACGCGACGAAGCGCTCTGATACGTTTTCGGAACTAGCCTATCTCGCCGTTACATGATGTAAGTCCGCCTTTGCGGCAGTCTGGAGCGTTTATGCGATACCCAACTCTTCAACAATCTTTGCGGATCAATCGCGAAATCGCGCCTGGTGCGGTGGAGCAGATCATCGATATTGGGGCACAGCGCAAAACTGATTTCCTGATGGATGTCTATGCCGACAAACATCATCACTTGTTCGAACCCGTCTCGACTTATCATCCGGATCTTGAGAAAAATTACCAGGATGCGGGGATCAGTTATACGCTGCATAAACAAGCGCTTAGCGACGTGGATGGCATGCTCTATCTGCACAATACGAGTGTCGATGGCTCTGGTCGTGTCACGCATTCGCATATCAAACCAGAGCGCGATGATGACCTCGATTTTCTGGTCAGTATCGAAGAAATTGAAACCCGCCGCCTCGATAGCGTGATGACCCGCGCAGGCCTGGGCGATCTGTCTTATCTGATCAAGCTCGATGTCGATGGTGTTGAAGAGAAGATTATCGACGGCGGACAAGATGTCATTGGCGGGGCATCTTTCGTCATTATCGAAGCATCGATTGGACGCCAAGACCTGTGCTCGCGCGCCGCCTTGCTGGAAAAGTGCGGGTTCCGGATGTTCGATATTTGCGACAATGCCTATTATTTCGGGCAATTGGCGCTGGTCGATCTGGTGATGATCAATAACCGCCTGCGCAATCAGGAAATCAAGTTCAAGCCGTGGCAATATACGGAAGGCAAAGTCGTCTGGTCGAAATGGCAGCACGGCTTCGGCGAGCACGCCAATGAGCCTGTAACCGATCCTTTTGCCGAGGAATAACAAGGGTCAAGAGCGCCCTCTAAGACAGCGCAGCTGAATTTTCCGATTTTGCGACACTGCAAAGCTGGTCTAATAGGTTTTCACCTGCGTTTTGAACGATGGACGAATAGATTAAATCAAATGTCTTCCGCAAAGCCGTTCAAAAAGTGTATCCTCCATATTGGTACGGAAAAAACCGGAACCACTGCAATTCAGGAATATTTGAAGAGCAATCGGACCGAGTTGAAGAAGCACGGCTACTTCCACCCGATTGCTGCCGATACCGAACATTCCTCGCAATGGGAATTTGTCGCCATCGTGCACCACGCGCCGTGGAACCAGGACACCGGCCGCGAGCTTGGGATCACGGATAAAGCCAGCCAAGACGCGTTTCGCGAGACACTCACGCAGACGCTCAACGAAGAGTTTGCGACGGCCGGGTCGGCGGACACGCTGATCATATCATCCGAACACTTTCAGAGCCGGCTCTATCTTGATCGCGAAATCACCGCGCTAAAGTCGTTTCTCGAGCGCTGGGTCGAGACATTTGAAGTCTTGGTCTATTTTCGCCGCCAGGATGAGCTCGCTCTGTCGCTCTTGTCGACACGGCTCAAATCATCTGCCCAGGTCACCTTGGACAATATCCTGAAAACGCTGAACAGCGCGCCAAAATATTATGCCTATGACGAAATTTACGCGCGCTGGGCGGATGGGTTTGGAGCGGACGCCATGCGCCCCCGCATCTACGATCCAGACCATTGGCCAAATGACAGCCTGGTCTCTGATTTCTGCGCGGCGTCAGGGTTGCCGGAGCTGAGCATTGTCCCGCATCGCCACAATCGCTCGCTCAATCGCCAAGGCTTCCAGTTCATTCATGCGCTCAACCATCTCTATCCGAACCCGCCTGGCGATCGGACTGACGAAAGGCGCGCAGAAATGGTGCGCCGTGTCGGACAATTATTCGCCGGGAAATACTACCCCCTGTCCCAGCATCAGGCGATTTCATTCTATCGCCAGTTCGACAAAGCCAATGAACGGCTCAGGCAAATGGCGTTTCCTGATCGAGACGCGCCGCTCTTTTCTGAAGACTTTTCACAATATCCCGAAGAGGCGGAGTCGGTAGTGCCTGATTTCAATGATGCGGTTGAAGTCGCCGTCGCTTTGTGGAATTCAACGCCGACACAAAAAGAGCCCACCGACCCACCGTCACTGCGCAAATGGCTGCCTTGGCTCAAACGATGAACTGACGATCCAAAACCCATGACGCCGCTCGTTTCCATCGCTATGCCGAGTTTCAATCAGGCTCAGTACATTGAAGCGTCTATCGAGAGTGTATTCGGCCAGTCTTATTCGAATGTGGAACTGATTATCTCTGACGGCGGATCGACCGATGAAACGCCCGATATTCTGGCCCGGATTGGCGCGAAGAACCCGAACTTGCGATGGGTCTCAGAACCGGATGCGGGTCCGGCCGATGCGATCTTCAAATCCTTCTCCAAGGCCCGCGGTGAGATTATCGGATGGCTGAACTCTGACGATCTTTATGCCGACGGCGCGATCGCGCGCATTGTTGAAGCCTTTCAAAGCCAGCCCGATTGGCTGATGTGCTATGGTCGCGGAGAGCATGTCGATGAGACCGGTGCTTCGATCGCACCCTATCCGACACAGAAACCAGACGTCGGCCTAAAGGGCTTTGAAGGCGGAAGCTTTATCTGCCAACCGACCGTGTTTCTAAAGACCTCCGCGCTGACGCTGATTGGCGATCTTGATCGCGATCTCAAGACCGCGTTTGACTATGATTACTGGATCCGGGCGTTCCGCGCGTTTCCAGATCGAATTGGATTTGTTGAGCAAATGATCGCGCAATCGCGACTGCACTCAGATTGCATCACCAACACGATGCGGGCGACGGTCGCGCTGGAAGGGCTCGAACTGAGCCAGCGCCATCTGGGCCGATCACAAGCCCACTGGGCCTCAACCTATTTGGAAGAGCTCCGCGCAGACGAAGACATCGGCCAAGACGACTTTGCCCGCGAAGCCAACGCATTTTTGAACCAAGCTGCGAAATATCTTGAGCCCGCTGAGCTTCAGCAAATGCGCTGGGCGGCGCAGAAATTTGAAAGGCCGTAAAAGGTGCAAGAGGCGTCGCTTAGTCCGATCACACGGCTGCGGCTGGGCGTCATGCACGCCCTGCGGTCGGTATGGGGCCGCGTGCCGGAATCCTGGCGGCACCGCCTATGGACCTTGGCTGGGCCGCGCTGGCAGAGCGCGTATGCAAGGTCAATGATCGCCCGCCCTGCCCCACACCGCCCAAGCGACCCAAATGCGCCGCTTGTTGTCGCGGGCCTGTTCAGCACCGCCAATGGGATCGGCGAGGCGGCGCGGACCACCTATCGCGCGCTCGAGGCGGCGGGCCTTAATCCGATTGCGGTTGATCTATCAGAACCTTTTGCGCCGGTAGATTTAACCAGCGAGATCGCCTGCCAACCTATGCCGGACGATGTGGAGGGCACGCTGATCGTTCAACTGAACGGTCCGGAGACGATGTCTGCTATGCAGCATCTCGGGCTTGAGCGTGGGCGCAACTGGTACACGATCGGCTATTGGGCATGGGAGCTGCCCACTTTTCCGACTGGCTGGGAGAAAGCGTTTCGGTACCTGTCCGAGCTTTGGACGATTAGCAGCTTTACCGCGAGCGCTTTGCGCAAACATCAGGATGCGCCAGATATCCACGTCTTCGGGCATGCCGTCGCGCCGCCAGAAACCATCCAGTCGGCGCGGGCGAAATATGGAATGGCTGAAGATCAGCTGGTCTTTCTGACCATGGCTGACAGCATGTCCTCATTTGAGCGGAAAAACCCGATCGCTACGATCCGCGCTTTTAGAGAAGCGTTTGGCGACGATCCGAGTAGATGCTTAATTGTCAAAACCCGAAACCTCGCCCGCAGCGAAACCGCAATGAGCAATTTGAATGCTGCGATCCACGGTGCTGCGAATATCGAAATCCTCGACACATCGCTTAGTGAAAAAGATCAATGGGCGCTGCTCAATTCCTGCGATGTCTTGGTGTCCCTTCACCGCTCTGAAGGGTTCGGATTGGGCCTGGCAGAGGCCATGGCGCTCGGCAAGCCTGTGATCTGCACCGATTGGTCCGGCAATATGGATTTTACGACAGAGGCAAACGCAGGCCTCGTCCGATCTCGCCTCATTCCGTGCCAGGACGAATACGGTATCTATGGCGACACAGATGCAGAATGGGCTGATCCCGATCACGATGAAGCGGTCCGCCTAATGCGCAAGCTGGCCGAGGATGCGCCAGCCAGGACACAGTTAGCGAATGCCGGTAAAGCGCACATCGAACGCGTCGCGAGTGCCGCGGGCGTCGGCACCAAAATGCGAACTCACCTTGAACAAATCCCCGCCGCGCCAGACCGAACCTAGGCGCCCTCTAAACGACAGACCTGTCATGAGCGGTTCGCCAATTTGTGCCGTCACTGAAGGCGAGCGAAGCGCCACCTGGTTGATCTGAAACATAGATCAGCGCGCCCGCGCCCACATTGGCCGGATTCGGCAACTCAGCCCAGGTCACCTGACCAATCCGAACCGGGCCAGAAACATCGAGTTTCGCCGTCGGCCAATACGTATCCACGCCGACATTGCCATTATCGTGACGGATCAGAATAGCGTTCAAGAACGTTTGTCCATTAGGCGAGACTTTCACATTGAAATCATTGTTTCCCGACAGTCCCATTTCGGCGTGACCTTGATACGCCGTCTGGAAAACCAGGCTGCCCGTATCGGCGTCCGTCGCTTTGTTGATTTTAAGCTGATGCCCCGAGCCTTCATGATCAAACAAGCTGGCATTCGCGCTTAGGATCAGGCGATTGTTCTGATCAGCGACCGCGTTAATCCCAAGCGACTCGAGTTCAGAGGCCGGTCCAAGCGTGACCCAATCTGCGCCATCATAGATCGCCAAGGCGCCGTCTGCCTCGACCCACGCAATCCAGCCGATCTCAGGTGGATAGACCTCCCAAGCGCCATCTTGATAGGCAACCAAATTGCCCTCATTGCCTGCCCAAGGCCCCGTGCTTGCTGCCGCAGGTACATAGCGGTCGCCCTCTTCTGGAGTTGATGGTGGATCAGTCTCATCCATCGAGATGACCGAGATTTGTACCAGAGCATCAAGCCGACGCAGACTTTCATTCAAGGTAACATGTTTCTGTGCCTGGTTCGGCAAGATATAAGGCAATGTGAGATTTGCGGAAAAATCCATAGGCATGGTCCTGTCTGATGCAATCAAACCGGACTATTTGCTTCACGCCTATTCAGTCGGATTGGCCGGACCGAATCCTCATCTATCCGCGCGGATGGGCGCTCGCATGGACTTTCCTGAGATGCCCGGCTTCGACGCCAGTATAGACCTGCGTGGTTGAGAGACTGGCATGGCCAAGCAGGGTTTGGATGGCGCGAAGATCGGCGCCATGGGCGAGGAGATGAGTTGCAAAACTATGGCGGAGCGCATGCGGTGTGGCACTCTCTGTCAGGCCCAACGCGCCGCGTAAAATTTGCACTTGTTTGCGTAGGATTGGCGCCTGCAAACGCTTTCCGCGCGCGCCATAAAACAAAGGCGTTTGCGCATTGAGTGCATATGGACAGAGGCTGGCATAGCTCAATATCGCGTCGCGAACGACCGGAATGATTGGCACGATCCGCACCTTGCCGCCCTTGCCTTTGATGCGAAGCCGTTCTGGCGCATTTTTGACGTCGCCTGCGAGATCTAAGACCTCGGAGATCCGCAAACCGGCGCCATACATCAGGCTGAGCGCGGCGACATCGCGGGCCGCGACCCAAGGCTCTTCTTGGATCAGTTCAGCTTGATCGAGCATGTCTTTGGCGGCGACTTCAGAAATCGGCCGCGGCAGACGTTGGCCGCGTTTGGGACCACTTAAGAACGCGATCTCAGGATTTTCCACGCCATGCGCGCGATCCAACCAGCGGTACAAGCTCTTAATCGCCGAAAGAAGACGGGCAATCGACGCATCCGCCAAACCATCACGTCGGCGGGCAGCGAGGAAGGATCGGATATCCCGCGCCTGGAGTTCTGCGAAGGCCCGCATGCCGGGCTCAGCCCCTAAATGACCGCGCAGAAAGCCCATGAACTCGTCCAAATCGCTGCGATAGGCTTCAACTGTATTCGCCGCGAGGCGTTGCTCGCGCTCGATGAAATCTAAAAAGCCGTCAATCAAAGTCATGAGTGAAGTGTCGCTCATCATGCTTAATGACGGGTTTCCGCGCGAGCGAGCTTTGCTATGGAGAGCAAATGCCCGTGGCCCGCATCCTCTTTCCCCTGCCGCTTCCGGAGCCGTTTGATTATCTTATCCCGGACGGGATGGCGGTCGAACTTGGCTCTTATGTACGCGCGCCATTGGGCAAATATGAGCGCACGGGCGTCGTGTGGGAGATTGTTGAAGCGGACCCAGAGCGCGAGCTGAAACTTGTAGATAGTGTCTTTCCAACCCCGCCAATGCCTGAATCGATGCGGCGCTTCATCACCTTTTGCGCCAGATATAATGTTGCGGGGCCAGGCCAAGTTCTCGGCATGGCTTTGCGGTCGCGCGGCGGGCTTTCACCGTCGCCGACCCAAACCGTCTATCAACTGACCGGTCACCGCACCAATCGGATGACCGCGGCGCGGGAGAAAATCTTAGAGGCAGCGGCTCAGATCGGAGCAGCAAGCGCCACAGAGCTCGCCAAGGCGGCGGAAGTTTCCGCCTCCGTGGTCAAAGGCTTGGTCGAAACAGGGAGCCTCAGCGCAGAAACGCGTGACACCGATATCCCTTTTCCCGCTCCAGATCCTGAGCGCGAAGGTCCGGCACTCACCGAGGAACAAGCGCTTGCCGCGCAATCCCTCCGCGCTGCGGTGCAAGCGGGCGACTATCAGCCCTTCTTGCTGGATGGGATCACGGGTTCGGGCAAAACTGAAGTCTATTTCGAAGCGATGTCGGAAACGCTCCGAAAAGATCCAACCGCGCAGATTTTGGTCCTGCTTCCGGAAATCGCCCTGACCCAAGCTGTGTATGAACGGTTCGAAGCGCGGTTTGGTGCAGGCCCCGCTCCGTGGCACTCATCGCTGAGTGATCAACAGCGCCGCCGCACCTGGCGCGAAGTCGCGCATGGCCGCGCGCGGATCGTCACGGGCGCACGCTCTGCGCTGTTCCTACCTTTCTCCAACCTCAAACTGATCATTGTCGACGAAGAGCATGATACCAGTTTCAAACAGGAAGACGGCGTGCGCTATCATGCCCGCGATATGGCCGTCATGCGGGCAAAACTCGAGGCCGCGACCGTCATCTTAGCCTCCGCCACGCCTGCGCTGGAAACCGTCGTGAACGCCGAATCGGGCCGGTATAAACGCCTCAAATTATCTGCCCGACCTGGCGCGGCCCGACTGCCGGATATGAACCTCGTCAATCTGCAGTCCAATACCCCTGAAAAAGGCCAATGGCTGTCGCCGGTGCTCAAAAAGGCTTTGATCGCGACGTTTGAGAAGAAAGAGCAGAGCCTCCTCTTCCTCAATCGTCGCGGCTATGCGCCCTTGGTCATCTGCAAAGCCTGCGGCGAGCGATTGAAAAGCCCCGGCACGGAAAGTTGGCTGACCGAGCACCGCTACACCAATCGATTGGTCTGTCATCTCACCGGCTGGTCGATGCCGAAACCAGACAATTGCCCGCTTTGTGGCGCGAAAGACTCGCTGATGGGGGTGGGCCCCGGCGTTGAACGCGTGGCGGAAGAAGTTCGGGTGCTCCTCCCCGACGCGCATGTCGAGATCTTCTCGTCGGACACAGCCATGGGCGGCGAGGCGACCCGCGGGATTGTCGAACGCATGGCCGAAGGCGAAATCGATGTCTTGGTCGGCACGCAAATCGTCGCCAAAGGGCACAATTTCCCGAACTTGACCCTGGTCGGGGTGGTAGATGCCGATAGCGGCTTACAAGGCGGCGATTTACGCGCCGGTGAGCGAACCTACCAACTACTAAGCCAAGTTGCAGGCCGGGCTGGCCGAGCCGAACGCCCGGGCCGCGCTCTGATCCAAACCTATCAACAGGACAATCCAGCGATGCAAGCGCTCGCGGCGGGCGATCGCGATGGATTCTTGCAAATCGAGCGCGATGTCCGCGAGGAATTGACGCTCCCGCCATTCGGCCGGATGGCGGCAATGGTCTTGTCCGCGCCAGATGCGGGCATGGCGAAAGAGATTGGGCTGCTTGCGGGAAAAGCGGCGCCGCATGGCGATGGCGTCACCGTCTACGGTCCCGCCCCCGCACCGATCAGTCTTTTACGTGGACGGCATCGCCTGCGCTTTCTGATCACAGCGCCGCGCGACATTGACCTCTCCGCCTATATGGCAACCTGGCTTAAAGCCCTGAAACTCCCCAATGCCGCGCGCGTGGCAGTGGATATTGACCCTTATTCATTCCTGTGAGGCAGCCTAAAGATTGAAAGCGGCGCTGTTTTGTCGTTTAGCATCAGCAGACCTTTGGAGATCGAAGCTTGTTCGAACGCCTTGCCATTCCTGACGTGATCCTTGTGACCCCCAAACGGCATGGCGATGCGCGTGGGTTTTTCTCTGAGAGTTTTCGCGCTGACACGTTTGAAGCAGCGGGCATTTCCGGACCCTTTGTTCAGGACAATCATGCGTATTCTCAACAGGCTGGGGTCTTACGCGGACTGCATTTTCAAAAACCACCCGCCGCACAAGCCAAGCTGATCCGCTGCACCCAAGGGGCGATTTACGATGTTGCGGTCGATATTCGTCAGGGCTCTCCGAATTATGGCCAATATGTCGGTGCTGAGCTGACCGCTGAGAACGGCAAACAGCTTTACGTCCCAGAAGGCTTTGCGCACGGCTATTTGACGCTCACGCCCAACTGCCATGTTCAATATAAAGTCTCATCCTATTACGCCCCGAACGAAGAAGGCGGCATTGCGTGGGATGATCCAGATCTTGGCATCGCCTGGCCGCTCGATGGACGGTCTGTCACGCTCTCTGAAAAAGACCAGATTCTGCCCAAGCTCAGCGCTTTGGCGCCGGTTTTCTGAGTTACTGAGTGATGCGGGCAGCGAAACTCTTATGTATCGGAAAATCTGGGCAAGTGGCCCGAGCGCTGAAGGAGCGGCATGCGGCTTACGATCTTGAATTGACCGCGATGGGCCGCCCCGAGGTCGATCTGGCGGATCCCGATTCCCTAAAAAGAGCGATCGAACTTGCGAGCCCGGATCTGGTGGTGAACGCGGCGGCCTATACTGCGGTGGACCAAGCAGAGACCGAAAAAGAAGCGGCGTTTGCGATCAATGCCGAAGGCGTTGGAACGCTCGCCGCGCTCTGTGCCGCGAATGATGTGCCATTGATTCACATCTCAACCGATTACGTCTTTGATGGCGAGGGATCGGCACCATTTCTAGAAACCGGCACCCCAGCCCCGATCAATGTCTATGGGGCATCCAAGCTTGAGGGCGAGGTCCGGCTAAGGGATACGCATGCGGCACATATCATCCTGCGAACGAGCTGGGTATACAGCCCATATGGCGGCAATTTTGTCAAAACCATGCTACGCTTGGCCCAGGAAAAGGGTAGCGCGTCGGTGGTCGATGATCAGATTGGCTGTCCGACAAGCGCCCATGAAATCGCCGAGGCGATTTTGGCGATCTCCCAACGAATTTTCGAAGATCCTAGCCCAGACCTTTTCGGCACCTACCATTTCAGCGCGGCGGGCGAAGCCTCCTGGGCGGACGTCGCGGCCTTCATATTCGAGCTCTATGAAGCCCGCACCGGCTGTAAGATTGGCTTGAACCGCATCCCCAGTTCGGACTATCCGACCCCAGCGGCGCGACCGCGAAATTCTCGCCTCGACACGCGCAAGATCACCGATACGTTTGGGATCAGACCGCAACCTTGGCGCGATGGCGTGCGAGAGACTGTGAACCGGCTGATGGATGAAGGACGCTAGGGCATGAAAGGGATTATTCTGGCGGGCGGCCACGGAACACGATTGCATCCGATCACGCGCGGAATCTCGAAACAACTCTTCCCTGTCTATGACAAGCCGATGATCTATCACCCGATCACGACACTGATGCTCGCGGGCGTGACGGATTTTCTGATCATCTCGACCCCGCAAGCCTTGCCGATGTTTAGAGAGCTATTGGGAACCGGTGAGAATTGGGGCGTCCAATTCCAATATGCCAAGCAAGACGAACCACGCGGGCTCGCGGATGCGTTTCTGATCGGCGAAGACTTTATCGCAAATGACCCCTGCGCCTTGGCTTTGGGCGACAATATTTTTCACGGCGCTGGGCTGGGTGAACAGCTGCAGACCATCAATACGGAAAACACAGGCGCCACGATTTTTGGCTACACCGTCGCCGATCCCTCTTCCTTTGGTGTGGTCGAACAAGACGCGCATGGCAAAGTCATCTCGATCGAAGAGAAACCGAAAAACCCGAAAAGCAACCTCGCGGTGACCGGCCTCTATTTTTACAATAATGAAGTCGTTGATATCGCAAAATCAGTAACGCCATCAAAGCGTGGCGAGATTGAGATCACCAGCGTCAACAATGCCTATCTCGAGCGCGGTGACCTGTCGTTGAAGGTCCTGCCGAGAGGCACTGCCTGGCTCGATGCGGGTACCTTTGATGGCCTGTTGCAAGCGGCTGAATATGTACATGCCGTAGAAAAACGGACCGGCTCAAAGATTGCCTGCCCGGAAGAAGTGGCGTGGCATCTCAATCTGATCGACGGGGAGCAAGTGTTAAAACTCGCCGCCGATCACAAGAATGAGTATGGCGAATACCTGAAACGCCTGGTGAGTTAGATCACTTCGCCTTCATCGCCGCAGCGATTTCAGGCCGCGCTTCGGCATTTGGCAGATATTGTGGTTCCACCCGCAAGTTGCTCGCCTGTTCAAACGCATAGCCCCAAGACAGGATGTCCGCGTCGGCATCTTTGGCGCCCATAATCGAGAACCCAATCGGCACGCCATGCACGCTACCCATGGGCACGGTGATATGGGGATATCCGGCAATAGCGGCGAGGTATCCTGCGCCAGCCCAAGCTGGCCAATTATCGCCATTCACAGGATCAATCCGCGGGCTGAGTGGGCCTGAGGGTGAGACCAACATGGCGACATCATAATCGCTGAGCAATTTATCGATGCCATTCTCGCGTGACGCTGATTGGATATTCGCGACCGCCGTCAGATAGGCTTCGTCCGTAATCGGACCCATAGCGTCAGAGGCGTCAAAAAGGCTTTGATCAAAGAGCGCCAATTCAATCTCTGCATTCGCAGTATTGAAGGCAATCAAATCCGTCAGCGTTCGTGTCGAGACGGTCTCTGGCGTCGAAGCGAGATATTCATTCAATGTGTGCTTGAACTCGTATTGAAGCACAGAGAGCGCATCGCCCCAAAAATTCTCCGCGTCAGGCGCGAAAGACTCGATTTCGACCAGGATCGCACCCTGGGCTTCGAGAATTGCGAGCGCTGCGTTGAACTGGCCTTGGATGTCGGCGGTTTCGCCTTGCGCGAAGCGCAACACGCCCACGCGCTGACCAGACAAGCTCTCTGCATCCAAGGCAGCGACATAGTCGGTTTTCGCCGCACCGGTCGCCATCGCATCGAGCATCATCGCTGATCCCATGACCGATTTGGTCATCGGCCCAGCCGTGTCCTGGGAGGAAGAGATCGGGACGATATAGTCCTGTGCCACAAGGCCAACGGTCGGTTTGAAGCCGACAATGCCGTTCACATTGGACGGACAAATCACTGAGCCATTGGTTTCAGTGCCTACAGTTCCCGCGGCCAGCGAGGCAGCAGCGGCAGCGCCCGAGCCGGAACTCGATCCACATGGGTTTCGGTCCAGCATATGCGGATTGCGCACTTGGCCGCCGAGCGCTGACCATCCGCTCATCGAATCATTAGAGCGGAAATTGGCCCATTGGCTGAGATTGGTTTTGCCGAGAATAATCGCGCCTTGCGCCCGCAGACCTGCCACAAGTGGACTATCGCGCCCAGTGACATTGTCTTTCAGGGCAAGCGCCCCTGCGGTTGTCGCAACGGGGTCGAGGCTCTCAATATTGTCTTTGAGCAAGATCGGAATGCCGTCGAGTGGTCCGAGCGCTTCACCCGCGGCGCGGCGGGCATCACTGGCTTCGGCATCGGCGAGCGCATTCGGATTGAGCGCCAGAACCGATTGTAGCGTGGGCCCACTGCGATCCACCGCATCGATCCGGTCTTGATAGGCCGTGACCAACTCAACAGATGTCAGGTCTCCAGACGCCAGCGCTCCGGACAGTTCTGGAAGGGTTTGCGCGAGCAAGGCAGACGGCGTGTAGGACATGTCCTGTGTCTCCTCAGTGACAGTGTCGTCAGAGTTTCCAACTTCGACAACGCAAGCCGCGCACATGGCGACAAGCGCCGCGCCCATAAACAGGTTTCTCATTTCCAACGCCTCCAATATCTGGTGACAGACTTAGCGCATTTGTTCTAGCGCTCAAACTTCTTGAATTTTACGCGCTTTGGCTCAACCGCTTCGGGGCCGAGGCGGCGCTTCTTATCTTCAAGATAAGAGCTGAAATCACCTTCGAACCATTCGACATGGCTGTCGCCTTCAAAGGCAAGAATATGCGTCGCCATCCGATCTAAGAACCAGCGATCGTGCGAGATCACCACGGCGCAGCCTGGGAAGCTCTCAAGGCCTTCTTCGAGCGCTTGCAGCGTCTCAACGTCCAGGTCGTTGGTCGGTTCGTCGAGGAGGAGCAAATTGCCACCCTCGCGCAGCATTTTGGCTAAGTGGACGCGGTTGCGCTCCCCGCCTGACAGTTTGCCGACCGGCTTTTGCTGATCGGTCTTCTTGAAGTTGAAGGCGCTGACATAGGCGCGCGAATTCATCTCGACATTGCCGAGCTTGATAACATCGAGCCCGTCGGAAATCTCTTCCCAAACATTCTTCTTATCGTCGAGCTTATCCCGGCTCTGGTCGACATAACCGAGCTTCACGGTATCGCCGAGTTCGAGCGTTCCAGCATCCGGCTGCTCTTGCTCGAGGATCATTTTGAACAGCGTCGACTTACCGGCGCCATTCGGCCCGATGACACCAACGATACCGCCCGGTGGCAGTTTAAAATCGAGGTCTTCGATCAAGAGGTTATTGCCGAAGCCTTTGCGCAGCTTTTCAGCTTCCAAAACCTTATTCCCAAGGCGCGGCCCAGGGGGAATGCGAATCGTGGCGTTAGAGACGGTTTCCCGCTCCGCTTTATTGGCCATTTCCTCATAAGACGCGATCCGCGCTTTCGACTTGGCTTGGCGAGCTTTCGGGCTTGAACGGACCCATTCGAGTTCCTTGGCGAGGGCACGTTGGCGGCCTTTGTCTTCGCGGGCTTCTTGCTCCATCCGCTTGGCTTTTTGCTCCAGCCAGGCCGAGTAATTGCCTTCATACGGAATACCGCGGCCGCGATCGAGTTCGAGGATCCAATCGGTGATGTCATCCAAGAAATAGCGGTCGTGAGTAACCAGGATCACGCAACCTTTGAAATTGATCAGATAGTTTTGCAGCCAGGCGACGGTTTCGGCGTCCAAATGGTTGGTGGGTTCGTCCATCAGGATCATGTCAGGGCGCGACAGAAGTAGGCGACAAATCGCGACGCGGCGGATCTCACCACCAGAGAGCGCTTTCACATCGGCCGTGTCTGGCGGGCAGCGCAAAGCTTCCATCGCCATTTCGATTTTGTTGTCGATATCCCAAGCGTCAGCGGCGTCGACTTGCTCTTGCAGCGCCGTCATCTCTTCCATCAGCTCATCGGTATAGTCTTCGGCGAGCTTCATAGAGATCGCGTTGAACTGATCGAGCAGCTGCTTTTCTGGGCATTCAGCGGCGACATTCTCAAACACAGAGAGATCCGGATTGAGCTGTGGCTCTTGCGGCAGGTAGCCGACTTTAATGCCGTCCGCCGCCCAGGCTTCGCCATTAAACTCGGTTTCAACACCGGCCATGATTTTGAGCAGCGTCGATTTACCGGCGCCGTTCACCCCGACCACACCAATCTTCGCATCCGGCAAGAAAGAAAGGTGAATGTTCTCAAAAACCTGCTTGCCACCAGGGTAGGTCTTTGAGACGCCCTGCATGTGATAAACATATTGCGGTCCGGCCATGCGGTGTGCTCCAAATTCGATAAATTTTGCCGTGTGTTACTCGCGCTCTAGAATAGTGCAAGAGGCAATGGGGGACAGAACCGGATGCTCGAGGATAAAGAGACGCCTCCCGCGCTGCAGAAGCCGGACTTTGATTCACTGCTTGCTGATCTATTTGGCCTGAATATTCGAGGCGTGAAGACGCTCTATGACTTATTCAGACGCCCGAAAGCCGTGTTTGAAAGCGCCCGCGTATTCGATTGGCGCAGCAAATACACACCCACCCTGCGCCTAGCCTTTTCGATCCTGACCGTTTTCAGTCTTTTGAGTTTTTTCTGGGCCGCTGAAGACGGTGTTCTGTACCAAACTCTTCTCTCTCAGTTTTCAGCCATCCTGGGCGAAGATCATAATGCACCATCGCTAAGGCAGAGGGTTGATACGATCTTTGCAGGATACAATTTCATCTATCCATTCGCCTATATGCTGGTGCATGGTCTTGTCGGCTCGATGCTTTTCTTTTGGGGGAAGGGAACGTCTTGGGTGGCGCGGCTGAGGCTTTATTTTGCAGTCATCTCCGTGGGTCTCGTCTTGTCGGTCGCATCGGTCATTGTGATGCCATTAATCTCATCGGAGACGTTCTGGGTGTACTCGCTGGTTGGGCTGAGCCTCAATATGCTCGCTTATATGCTAACCTACGCACGCGGGATGCAGGGCCGACTATCCATGACCAGCCTAATCATTAAAGCCCCTCTGATTGCCGTGATTGTGACGGTCGCAGATATTATCGCAGCGACCGCCTCTGGCACTGTCGCCGAACTTTGGAGTGCGGGACAATTTTAACCGCCCGGTTTAGTCGGCCGCGAGAAATGAAATCCCGTCCTTTTCGGCAGCGCTGACCATCCAAGCGCGATCATGCGCGGGCAGGACGGTTAGATCGGGTTCCAGCATAATCATGTCGTGCAGGGCGCGGACTTGTTCTTTGATCGCTTGGCGGTTCTCGTAATTCGGACGGAAGACCAGATATTGGGTCAGTACAGGCCGGGTCTTCAGTGCTTCAATCGCGGCCATATTCCAGACAATATCGCCGATCAGCAGAATCTCTTCGCCATTTTGGAGCGTGATAAACACATTTTGACTGCCAGGCGTATGCCCTGCGGCGGGCACGATAACGATGCCCGGCGCGAGCGTCTCGACTTGGCCCGACAAGCGCGGCGATAGATTGGCAAGCGCGGGGTCTAAGGTGCCATCAGCGAACAGCGGAAGCGCTTCAATCTGCGGCGCGTTTAGCACCAAGTTTGGCGCCAAAGCAGCAGGATCGGAATGACGCGCAATCGCCATGACGTGATCGAGGTGCTCATGGGTCATCAGTACGTGTTCGGCGCTCAACATATTCGCCAATAGCGTTTCATACGCCGCATCGCTGAAGCGCCAATCGGCGGCGGATTGGGTCATGCCTTCGGCGGTCACCCGGTCGACCGCCCCACCAACAATCAGGCTGCGATCAGGATAGACGATTTCAACTGCATTATAGCTCATCGCAATTGGTGCGCCGAAGCGGCCTGCTTGCGCGGCAAAGGGCGGCGCCATATCGCGGCCAATTTCGTGAATACGGATTTCCAGTGGCAGGTCAGACGTCGGCGCCGCAGCTTTCGAACGCCAATCGCTAATATCAAAGACGCCCGGTGCCGTCTTGGTCGCGTTCGATCCGCTTAGGATGAGCCACCAAAAGAGTAGGCCGAAGATAAGCGCCAAGACTCCGACGATCCGAATGGTCCACTTTAGCATCTGACACCTCCTATTCTCGGCATCATTAGCACAGTTTGTGAATAATAATCAAATCATTTATTCATCACTATCACGAAGAGATGATCGTTTTGCGAAGAGATGCGAGTTGCCGCCAAGCCGGGGCTGTCTAGGATCTACAGAAAGATCCAAGGAGCCCGCATGTCCTTCAATCGTGTCCCATTTTCCGGATTCATTTTCGCCGTCGCTTTGAGTCTGGCGGCGCCAATCGCTCTTGCGCAAGAGACCGAACCGAACGGTAATTCCGCTCCAGAGGCTGAGCCCGAAACCGAACCGTCCGCAGACGAGGTGCCAGAGACGGTTATCGCCGCAACCGGCCTGCTTGAGATCATCACCGCGATAGATGAAGATGCTCGGCTAACGGGGAACGGCGCCACATTCAGCATAGACGATACAGCCGTCACGCTGGTCTTTGACGTGAATGCAGATCGGATGCGCCTCTTCTCGCAGATTGCCCCCAGCGATGGCCTATCAGGCGCTCAATTGCGGCGGCTTATGCAAGCCAATTTCGATACAGCTTTGGATGCGCGCTATGCGGTGGCCCAAGGTCAGCTTTGGTCTACCTTCATGCATCGTATGACGACGCTGAGCCAAGAGGATTTCGTTTCAGCCTTGGCGCAGACAGTAACGCTGGTGAAAACCTATGGCACCACATTTTCCTCCGGCGCGATGAGCTTTGGCGGCGGTGATTCAAACGCAGAAATCCAGAAATTGCTCGACCGCATTTTGCGGGATGATGGCGAAGATATTTAAGGCGATTAGGAAGAAGGGCTGACAAGCGGAGCGGGGCGGGTTAGCCCTTCTGACTATGTTGAAATCTCTTATGCTTCCGGCAAGCGTGCTGCTGTTGAGCGCATGTGCTGCATCACTCGCCCAAACATCCCCAACCGAAACGAGCGCTATGGTCGACCAAGAACCTCTTACAATCGAACGTCTCTTTGCCAGCCCAAGCCTGTCCGGCCCAACCCCAAGTGGGGTCAAATACAGCCCGGATGGCAAACGGGTCACCTTCCTCAAAGCGCGTGAGGATGAAGGGGACCGATATGATCTCTGGCAGTTTGATGTGGCAACTGGCGAGCAGAGCCTGCTGGTCGATTCCAAGATCCTTGAGCCAGAAGAGGTTGAGCTTTCTGAAGAAGAAAAGGCCCTTCGAGAACGCAAGCGGATTGCTGGTCGGAAGGGCATTGTTTCCTATGATTGGGGCACAGCGGATACAATCCTCGTCCCGATTGGCGGCGACCTCCACTTGGTCACGCTCACCGCTTCAGGCCCAGAGGCGCGCCAGCTGACCGATACCGATGCATTTGAGTATGACGCAAAGGTCTCTCCTGGCGGCGGCTATGTCAGTTTTGTCCGCGATGGTTCTGTCTATGCGATTGATCTGACCAGCGGCGACGAACGGCTTCTGACCCCGCTTGCGGAGCCTGAAAATGCGATCGCTTACGGGATCGCTGAGTTTGTCGCGCAGGAAGAGATGGACCGCTATACCGGCTATTGGTGGAGCCCAGACGACCGGTTCATCGCCTATACGAAAGTCGATGAGAGCACCGTCGATATCATCCCACGCTTCGATATTGCCGCCGAAGATGTGACCGTCATCGATCAGCGCTATCCGCGCGCTGGACGCCCAAACGCGATTGTGGATCTATTCGTCCGCAATATGGCGACCGGCGAGGTGACAAAAATCAATTGGCGCCGCGAAGATTGGGGACCCGCGACAGATCAGTATCTCGCGCGAGTCTATTTCCGCAATGGCCGCACGGGCGGAGAGAATCTGTTCATTGGCCGGATCAATCGTGATCAAACTGACTATGATATCACCACCATTAGAATGCCCGCAGATGGCGAGGCGATGGCAACCGATCCCGCTTATGTATTCACTGAAACCCATGAGACCTGGATCAATCTGCAAAGCGATTTCAGCACCGCTGCCTTCATGTACACACTCAGCGCCGAGCCGCCAGGCGGGCATCGCCAAATCCTCGCCAGCCGAGCCGATGGACGCGAAGAATTTGTGCCGCTCACGCCAGAGGGGTTCACAGTCGATAGCATCGCCGGGGTGATTGAGCCGGCCGAGAAAATCTTCTTCACCGGCTTTGGCGACACACCGTTGGAGCGCCATCTTTACAGCATCCCAATAGATGGCGGGGACCCCTCGCGGATCACCGAGGCGGGGAAATTCTGGGCCGTGACCCTGGCGCCCGATGGGGAAAGTTTTGTCGGCGTTAGTTCCAGCCCCACCCAGCCGTCACAAACCGGGCTTTATCGCGCCGATGGATCGCTGATAACATGGATCGAGGAAAACAAGCTCGATGAAAGCCATCCTTATGCGCCCTATCTCGCAAACCATACGGTGCCGGAATATGGGACGCTGACGGCTGATGATGGCCAAACGCTTTACTATTCCATTCAGCTGCCGCCGGACTTTGATCCAAACCAAACCTATCCGGCTTTGGTTGAGACTTATGGCGGACCGCATGCGCAAACCGTCAATCGCAATTGGGAACGTTTGTCGGATCAATTCTATAGCCGCCAAGGTTATGTCGTCTTTCGACTCGACAATCGCGGCATGGCCAATCGCGGACGCCAGTTTGAGGATGTGATCTATCGCCAAATGGGGATCCCCGAAGTACGCGATCTGTTGGTCGGCGTGGATTGGCTGAAATCTCAGCCCTTTGTCGATAGCGACCGAGTCGGCATTCAAGGCTGGTCCTATGGCGGCTACATGACGCTGATGACGATCCTACAGGCGCCTGAGAACACGTTCGCCGCGGCTGTCGCCGGTGCACCGGTGACCGATTGGGCGCTCTATGACACGTTCTATACCGAGCGCTATATGGACACCCCCCAGGACAATGCCGAGGGCTATGACGCTTCTTCCGTCTTCCATCATCTCGAGAAACTCGAAACCGAGCTGCCAAACTTGATGCTCATCCATGGCATGGCCGATGACAATGTCACCTTCGACAATACCACGCGCCTGATGGCGGAGCTGCAGCAGCGCGGCATTGTCTTCGAATTAATGACTTATCCCGGCCAAAGGCATGGCATTCGTGGCGAGGCCTTAGGCACGCATTTGATGAAGACACGGATGAGTTTTCTGGATCGGCATTTGAAGAAGGAGTAGGACAATGTTGCGATCGATTGTGGGGACGATCGTATTGATTCTATTGGCGAGCACAGCCGATGCCGACAATTTATTCTGGGTGAAACCCATCCAAACGCTCAAGGATGTCCCACTCGTCGTCACGCCTGAATCGGCCTCCGACACTCATGGAGTCAATGAGCGGCAATTCGCGTCGAAAGAGTCCGCCATCGAAGCGAGAAATAAGATCTGTGTGGAGCAAGGCGGCGCAATCGAAACTTGCCGATGCCGTGCGGAAACGGCTTCAGAAGTCATGAACCAAGAGGATTTCAGCGAAGAGACCCAATATCTGTTTTCGGGTAACCAAAAGAAGCTCCAGGAGTTCCAAAACCGAATGCTCGCGCAGCAACCGGAGCGCTTGTTCGAGCTGGGCAAAGCCTTGGCCCAATGCCCGGCAACCATCAAGAAACTGGAATAGTAAGAGTGATCAAACCCTGGAAAATTCTGGAAAGCAAACAGACCTTCCGCGATCAATTTCTGGGCGTCCGGACGGATAAATGTGTTCGGGCGGACGGTCATGTGGTCGAGACCTATCACGTCATCGAGCAAACCCCATGGGTGACAATCATCCCGGTGACCGACGCTGGCAATGTCGTGCTTGTGCGAGAATATCGTCATGCTGCGCAGAAGATCCTGACGGCGTTTCCTGGCGGGGTTTCTGATCCCGGTGAGACCGATTGGGAAGCGGTTGGGCGGCGCGAATTGGTCGAGGAAACTGGCTATGAAGCGCGCGACATGCGTCTTGTCGGCCGCTGCTGGCCGAACCCAGCCACACAGGACAATGAGATCTTCTACTATCTGGCGCTGGGGTGCACTCCATCAGCGCAGCAATCGCTTGATCCGAATGAAGAGATCGAAGTGCTCGAAATGCCCTATTCTAAATTCCTCGCCTATGAAGAGTTCGAGGTCCAACACGCCCTCCACTCTGCAGCCTTGTTCTATGCGGAACGCTATTTTCTCAAACATCCAAATCTGCGCCCTAACGCGTAGACAAGCTTGCAAAGCGAAGGCGCTCAACGACTAATATCGTCAGTCCATCTGGAGGAGATTCCATGCCAGCGTTTCAACCGACCGCCGATCAGTTCCGAGCCTTTCGAGATGACCCGCATGAGGGGCCCGTTAGCCAAATCAATTTACTGAAATTCCGCGTCAAAGCCGCCTATCAAGAGGGTGACCCCGAATATGGCGAGGTTTGTTCAGGCGAGACCGCTTATATTCGCTATTCGGAAGCCTTCACCAAAGCAGCGGCCGAAGTCGGCGGCACGACCAGCTTGCTCGCCACCACGGAGCGTTATTTCATTGGCGGCGGCAATTGGGATTGTGTCCTGGTGAACTCATTTCCTAGCCGGCAGGCCTTTATCAAAACCCTCAATCATCCAGACTATAAATCAATGTCTCGGCACCGCGACGCAGGACTGTTATGCCAGGACCTCATCGTGACTCGGCCGCTTTGGTTGCATGGAGAAAAGACATGAAATGGATTCTGATCGCCCTCGCAGCCATCATTGCGCTCGCCGCAGCAGCCTATGGCGGATTGATTTGGATGATCACTAAAGCGCCGCCGCCACTTGAAAAAGGCGCCGTAATTTCGCTCGACCAAGGGCAAATCCAAGCAGGCATCGATCCCAACAATGACCAAATCATCCAAGTCAATGGCATTCCCTTCGCCGCCCCGCCTGTTGGCGACCTGAGATGGCGCGCGCCTGAACCGGCTTTGTCATGGGACGGTGTTCGCGACGGCACAGTATTTGGCGCCGAATGTATGCAAGCACGCTCGGGTAGCGGCGAGTTCCTGAATGATCTTTTAAACGGCATGGGCCTCAACGCTGTGCAGCGCCATTTGGCAACTGTGGCGTTGCAGAGCGGCCCACCGCCGGAAGAGAGCGAAGATTGTCTGTTCTTGAATGTTCGGACGGCAAATGCCGGCGGGTCTGAGTTGCAGCCGGTCATGGTCTGGATCCATGGCGGCAGCCACCAAACCGGCGCCGGCTCGCAAAGCATCTACCAAGCCAATCAGTTGGTCGAAAACGGCGTCGTCTTGGTGACGATTAATTACCGGCTTGGGCCATTTGGCTATATCGCCCACCCTGCTCTAAGCGCCGATGATCCGCGCGGCGTCTCCGGCAATTACGGCCTGCTCGATCAAGTCGCCGCGCTTGCCTGGATCAAAGACAATATTGCTGCCTTTGGTGGCGATCCAGACAATGTGACCATCTTCGGTGAAAGCGCAGGCGCGCAATCTGTGACCGAGATTATGTCGACGCCTTTGAGTGAAGGCCTGTTCCACAAAGCGATCCTGCAGAGCGGGGCTTCAACCTATAATGCCAACGGTCTGACCACTGCGATTGATGGGCGATTGACCATGCATGAAGCGGGCATGGAATTCTTTGACGGCATCGCCGCCGCGGATGCCAGCGCCGCCGACCTGCGCGCCATTCCAGCCGCAGATATTGTGGCCCACATTCCAAACAAGATGCACCTCGGCGGATATGCTCTGCCGACGGTTGATGGCGTGGTGATCCCACAGCTGATGGGTCAAGCGATTAGAGATAATCAAATCCATAATGTGCCGATCCTTGCCGGCTACAATGCGGATGAAGCCACGTTGTTTTATCCAAGCATGCAGATCCCAACCGTGCTGGCGCCAGAATTCCCTGATGCTTTGGAAGATCGGCTGGCTTTATTGCGAGAGCTCTATGGCGATGCCGATGCTGACGCGCTGATTGAACTCTATGGGCTTGATGATCCGGAGACTTATCAGAACGCCGAAACGGACATGTTGGGCGATGATTTGTTTGGCGTGCATATGCGCTTTCTGGCGCGCGCAAACTGGCTCAGCGGCATGCCGACTTATCTCTACCATTTCACTCGTGTGTCGCCGTCGAAAACCCAAACCATTGGCGCCTTCCATGCGGCTGAAATCTTCTTTGTGTTTGGCTCCCATAGTCCACTCGCCGGGCTCACCGACGAGGATGAAGTCCTGACCGAAGCGATGGGGCTTTATTGGACGAATTTTGCCAAGACCGGCGATCCGAATGGCGACGGCCTGCCGGTTTGGCCAATCTATCATCCGGTCGAAGATCAGTGGATGACGTTTAACCCATCGATTGAAGCCAAAACCGGGGTCCGCGCTGAAAAGCTGGACATTATGGAACGCCAATTGTTCAGCCGAATCGAGACTGCTATCCCTCAAATCACGCCGCCAGTCGAGGCGCCAGTGCTGGCCTCAAGCGGTGAGGAGGGTCCGGCAGATAGCCTCCAACCCTAACCGGTCTGTCTCATCAAACGCATCGGCCTGCTCGCTGTCGACATCTAGAACGGCAGCGAGCGAGCCACTGGCATCAAACACAGGCACCACGATTTCCGAGTTGGTACGACTGTCGCAGGCAATATGGCCCGGAAAGGCGTGAACATCCGGAACGATGATGCTCGCTTTGCGGTCCGCACAGGCCCCACACACGCCCTTGCCAAACGGGATGCGCAGGCAGCCTAATGTCCCTTGATAAGGTCCAACCACCAATTCTTCCGGCTTTAGCGGATCAACCACATAATAACCGGTCCAGAAAAAGCGTGGGGAAAAGGCTTGCGATAGCAGACAAGCCGCACTGGCATAGCGTGCAGGGATATAAGTCTCGCCCGCAACAACGCTATCGATTTCATCCTTCAGATCTTGATAAATCGCCGCGCGATCCATGTCTCACCTCTTCGAATTGAAGCGCCCATATCGGTCCCGTGAGCAGAGTGCGCAAGGCCTCGTCAGCTGCGTGACCATCGGTCATGGGTTATGGTGATGGCGTGGTCAGCATCCTTTTTCACCACAAGGTCGGCATGGTCGCGCATCGGCAGGATATGGTTTTCCAAGTTTGGCAGATTGATGCCGGCCCAAACCGATTTGGCAAACTCGATCAGTTGCGGCTCGCTCATATGTCGGAATTGGGCGTAAAAGCTTGTTGGGTCATGCTCGGCCGCGTGCCAGAACCGCAGAAACCGCTCAACATACCAGGCTTCGATGTGATCGATCTCTGCATCCAAATAGATCAGAAGGTCAGGTTCATTGTCCGACCCTTGGCCCGTGCGCGGACGAAATCCTAAGCCTTCCAAAATCACGATATCTGATGGGGCCACGGTTCGGGTCAGATCGGGTTCTGGGTCGAACGTGATATGGCTATAGCCCGGAAAGTCCGTCGGCGCCGACCGGACAGACTCAATCGCTGCCTGCATCGCGGCATAGTCATAGGTTTCCGGAAAGCCTTTGCGTTCGAACAGCCCGTTCTCGCGCAGATACTCGGTCATAAACAGGAAGCCATCGGTTGAAACGGCTTCAACGTTTAGCGGCGGCTCGAGGCTTTGCTCCAGATGGCGCGCCAATGTACTTTTGCCCGACGCGACCGACCCGGTGAGCCCGATGATCAGGCCGGAGTCGGCGGCATGAATGTCATGGACGCGCTGGGCCAGCGGCTCGATCCCAACAGTCATGGGGATGATAGGATCCGTGCTCATAAAAGGCTCCACATTACTGACGTCCCATCGTCTCTAAGACGGGAGACCTTAGCTGCCAAGGAAGCCTTCAAGCTGGGTCATGAAATCTTCGAACTGATCATGGTGCAGCCAATGCCCCGCCTCCTCGATAAGGCTCACACGCGCGTTCTTGAAATGACGCGCCCGGCCATCTTCTGCCGGGTTAGACGCCCAACTGTTGGCGCCATAGACCAGCCACGTCGGACAGGTGATTTTGGTCCACAGCTCAACGAAATCGTCATGACTTATATCTGCTGGCGATCGACCCATCCCCGCGGGATCATAAGCCCAGCTAACGGTTCCATCCGCATTCACTTTGACCCCAGTTTTGGTCAAATGGTGGATCAGATCATCAGGCAGATGTTCAAACGCCGCCTTCATGCGGGCTTCTGCGGCAGCAAGATTTTCCATGATTCGCGGTCCGCGGTCTGAAAGCGAACGACGCTGTTCGATCCAATTGGTCAGGCGCTCTGTCAGCGGCTGCGATTGACGCTCGACCAGCATTTTCGGCGACGGTCCCAAGCCTTCAATCGCGATCAGCTTCTCAATTCGGTCTGGAAAAAGGCCAGTAAAGCGCAGTGTTATGTTCCCGCCCAAGGAATGTCCAAGCAGCGTGAACCGGTCAAATTCTAAATGGTCCACCAGGCTGGTGAGATCATACACATGATCCATCACGCCATAATCACCATCGCTCACCCAATCGCTTGTGCCGTGTCCACGTAGATCAAAAGCGATAACGCGATAGGCCTTGGCGAGGCGCGCAGCGACGCGATCCCAGCTGCGCATTTGATCGCGGCCACCATGAACCAAAACAAGCGGCGGCGCCGAACGGTCTCCCCACTCGGCATAAGAGAGCGTCAGGCGTTGCGAGGTAAAGGTGTCGGATCGGTCTGGTGCAGTCATGCGGCTTAGCTAGTGTGCGTTGCGCGGCCTGGCGACCCCTGCTGCCGCAGAAACCTTGTAAGATACACACAGGCTTGCCACATGGCGCCGTTCGTTTCTATGGAGAGCGCCATGACGCAAACAAATGTTCCAATGGATGATTTTGTTGCTGGCTTCAGCCCGCAAGGCTTGCCCGTGCGCGGACGCATCATTCGCCTATCAGAAGGCACAATCTCTCCAATCTTGAAGCGCCATGCTTATCCTGAGCACTTAGCCGAAATCCTCGGTGAAGCCGTGATGCTGTCGGCCTTGGTCGGCTCAGGCATGAAGTTTGAGGGCAAGGTCCTCGCTCAAGCCGAAGGCGACGGCCCGGTTTCAATGCTGGTCGGCGAGTACACGAAATCCGGGGGACTGCGCGGCTATGCGCGACATGAGCCGGAGCGTTGGGCGTGGCTGAATAAGGTCAATAAAGGCGACAAGCCGCACATGCCGCAACTGTTTGGCGCGACCGGACGGCTCGGCTTGATCATCGTCTATGAGAATACCGACATGAAGCCCTATCAGGGTATCGTACCTTTGGCGAAAGGCTCACTGGCGCAATGTGCGGAAGATTACTTCAATCGCTCTGAACAAGTTGAAACCAAGATCCGGCTCTCCGTCCATGTTGATGAAAGCGGATCCTGGCGAGCTGGCGGGATGATGATCCAGAAAATCGCCGGCGACGACGCGCGCGGGGATACCGAAGAGGGGTGGCGCGAAGCCGAAGCTTTGTTCTCCACCGTAACCGATGAGGAGCTGACAGATCCAGCGCTTCCGGCATCGGATCTCGTCTATCGCTTGTTCCATGAAGGTGGGGTCGCAATGGACAGCGATGCGCAGGCCTTAGATGATGTCTGCACGTGTAATCGCGACCGATTGGTCGGCACGCTGCAAGGCATGGCAGATGAGAGCCTGCGGGAAATGGTCGAGCCAGACGGTACGCTCAAAGTCGACTGTCAGTTCTGCTCACGAGACTACATTATCCCCATCGACGAAGTGACCCGCGCCGCGAATTAAGCCGCGATTGCGGTTAACTCAGCGAATTCTTCGAGAATTTGAGCCCCTTCAGAGGTGAAATTTTGGAACTCAGATTTCACGGGCTGCAGCTTGCTGGGCGGCGCGCCAAAGAGTTTATTGATCGTCCGATTAAAGTTTGGCTGGGTTGAAAAACCCCATCGTTCCGCCGCTCGCCGGAGGGCGCCGCGAATCTTTGGCGGTGCGGCAATCTCTATAATCGCGCGCACAGACCGGCGCTGCGTGATATAACTCCGCACCCCATCATAGCGCTGAAACATGCGGTAAAGGGATGCCCGAGACACGCCGAAAGCCTGCAAAATCGTTTCCGTAGAGAATTGAGGGTTTCCAAGATTTTGCTCGATATAGACACAGATCTTTTAGAATAAGACTTGTCGCAGTTGCGCACGCACATCGCTGCGTTGCGGATGCACACCCAAATTGATTTTGAGAAGCGCTTGAAACCGCTCCACAATCTCAGGCGGGATGAAGCCATGATTTTGGACGAGGGCCGTGTAAAATTCTGTCATAGACTCATGCAGTAGGCGGGCAATCGGCGTGTCGGCTGCGATCACACGCTCGCAAATTCTCCAATCTTCCGGAATGTTCAGTTCAGCTCGCGAAACGAATAGCTGCTGTACACGATAGGCGCTCGTCATGCTTTGCAAAGGGTGCCGGTGATCCATGACATAGATTGGACCTGGCATACGATGGATGATGGACTCTTCCGAAATGCCGTATTCTCCACCCGTGATGAAACGCGTAATCTCAAGCAAATGCCCGACATCTTGGATTTCTTTCTGCGTGCGATTTCGAAATATCGGTGTATTCTCAGCATGTGCAGCGACAAAGCTTTGGGTTTGCCACGCATGTACCAATGTCATCCTGTTATCAAAGGCCTTTTGCGTCGGACGTGCCCGGAAATAGGGGGAGAGAAATGAAGTATACTCCTCGGCGCAAACCCGAAATGTTGTCGAGGCAACCTCTAGCCCTGGCTCTGTCTCATGAGGTGCTGCTTCTGACATTGGCCGCTCCGTTGATATTGTCTTGGTGTTTCAAATCCAAAAAATGGAACACGGGTCATTTGTCATTGTCCTGACGTCTCAAACTTTAGGCAGATCTTTTGCGGGCAAGATCGAATTCCGTGCTTGCTGTTGCGCGATAATTTCGTGACAAGACAACGTGTTCAGGTCTGGCGGATAGTGCTAGAGCAATCTTCGTGGAGGACTACATGAGCGACCAACCTGCCCTCAGTCTAGATGGATTTCTGCCCTATCGGCTTTCTGTTCTATCAAATGCCGTCTCGAGCAAAATTGCGAAAATCTATGAGCAAGAGTTTGAGCTTTCGGTCTGGCAATGGCGGATTATTGCTGTGCTGGGCGAGCGCGAAGGCCTGACCAGTACCGAGGTTGCGCAACGTACCCTCATGGACAAACCGACCGTCAGCCGGGCTGCGGCCAGCCTGATCGAACGCGGCATTCTTGAGCGAAATATCGACTCCGATGATCGTCGGCGTGCGCCCATGCGCCTGACCGATGAAGGCAAAGCAATTTATGCTGCCGTCATCCCGCGGGCGATTGAAAGCGAGCGGGAACTTCTAGACGCTGTGAGTGGGGAAGAAGCTGAAACCCTGCACCGTTTGCTGACCAGATTGTCAGGCGTCGTCTCCCCCGATAGACCATTATGGGGCGACGACGAATAAGAGGGATCGGCTATGTCGAGCGGCATCACTGACGCGATTTTTTCTGCACTGGTTGCACAACGGCCCGAATTTAAGAACGCGATGAAAGTATGGACGGATGTCCTGGAACCCGCGCTGGCACAGCGCGAGACCGAACGCCGATCGATCATCTCTAAAGCTCGCAATCGGACTCTATGGTTGGGGCTGATTGTCGGTGCGGCCGCGCTGCTGATTATTTTCGCCACCCGCGGCGCTGGCTTGATCTTCGTGATCTTTGCCGCCGTCGCTGTCACAGGCATAGGCAGCGCCGCTTCCTGGATTCCACTGTTTCGAGTTAAATCAGAAACCAAACAATTGGTTGTCGGGGCAGCCGCAGAATCGTTCGGATTCAAGTATGAAACCCTGCATCCTGATGTCAGCGGAATTTCGGATTGGAAGTCCGCGGGATCTTGGATCTCCTCCAATGCGCTAAAATCAGGCGGCGCCAACAAATTATTCACCGTTGCGACCGATGGCGATGCGCCAACCCCCGCTTTTGACACGCTTAGAGAGTCTAAATTGCTTCCAGGCTATGATGATCGCAAATTCGAGGATCTGATCGAAGGCGATCGTGCGGAAACCCACTTCTCTTTGGTCGAATGCAAACTCACCGAAGAACGCGGGTCGGGGAAAAACCGGCGGACGGTCACGGTCTTTCAGGGACTTTTATTTCACATTCAGTATCCCGAGCGCTTTCTTGGGCGGACTTTGATAGCGCGCCAGGGCTGGTGGAAAGGCTTTTTCGGCGACAAGAGTCTGCAAAAGGTCGACTTGGTCGCGAAAGAACTCGAAGATAATTTTACCATCTATTCTGACGATCAAGTCGAAGCGCGCGCGCTTTTGACCCCTGACCGCATGGAGCGATTGATCGCCCTTGAGCGGCATTTCAAAGGCGGGAAACTGCGCGGCATCTTTGAAGGCGACCATCTCACGCTGGCTCTGGAAGCTGATGACCAATTTGAAGCCGGGTCGGTCTGGAAGCCACTGGTCGATCCGGATCGCTATATCAGCGCGCTGACAGAGATTGGCTTGGTCTGTGATGTCATCGACGGTTTCCTCACCCGCGAATGGGTGAAGGACAAACTTTAGTAAACTCGATTGGCATAAAAACCCGCTCGCCCCGCCATACGGCCCTGGAATTGCATCAAATTTACCAAAGGGGCGAAGGTTAATCTTGATCTTGTTATGCAAGATTGAGATTGCGCACACAGGGTAGTTGAATGTCGACGGGTCTATCACAGGAAGCTGAAGTTCTGGCGCCGAGCCAAAAACCAGCCCCTATTTCTGGTTCCAAACAGCTCGGAACCCCAGCAAATGATGCAGTTGACGTCACATCAGCGCAGCTGCCGACGCGGCGTATTCCATTTCGCGTAGCTGGCCTCCGCGTGGCGCTAAGATGGTTTGACATGGCCATTGCAAGTCTAATTACGGTTTATGTTTTGCTCCAATCCGGAATCGGACTGCTATCAGCGACCCTGTATCAAATTCTACCATTTTTGCTGATTCCAGTGAGCGCATCATGGGCGTTGCGCGCGGTCGCGGCCTACCGGCTGCGCCTCAATCAACAGATCTTAGATCATCTAATCGCCGTTGCGTACGGACTAGGGTTCGCGCTCATCGGCCTGACGCTCATCGCACATTGGCTCTATCCCATCGAACTGTCGCATCGGGTCACACAAGCGACCTATGCGACCTGGGTAGCGGTTACGTGTTTGCACATCATTTTCAACGTGCTGGGCCGCCAAATGAGCCGCGCTGGGTGGATCAGTGAGAATGTTGTGATCGTTGGCGCCACGCCAAACGCGCACAGGATGATTGCCCGCAACGCAAAAACCCGTGAGCTTAACATTGTCGGCGTTTTCGATGATCGCTTATCGCGCGCGCCGCGCTCGATTGGCGATGCTCCGCTCTTGGGGCGCCTCGATGATTTACTCGCTTGGGAGCGTTTGCCAGAGATTGATCGCATCGTTGTCACAGTGACATCTGATGCGCGTGATCGCGTGAAAGTCCTGATTGATCGCCTGCGGGTCTTGCCGCAACGGGTCGTGCTTTTGCTCGACCTTGAAGGCTTTGACCCAGAGACAGAAAGCCTGGCCAAGATCGCGCACTCCCCGGCCGCTTACGTCTCAGGCAGCCCGCACGATGCCCGCCGCGCGATTTCAAAGCGCCTGTTTGATTTCGGTTTCGCTAGCCTGATGTTGCTCGCTTTCAGCCCGCTTTTTCTGATCCTCTCAATTGCCATCAAGCTTGAGAGCAGAGGCCCTGTGCTGTTTCGCCAAAAGCGGCACGGCTTTAACAATCAAATCATCAAAGTTTGGAAGTTTCGGTCAATGCGCGACGACCCAGACGCAGCTGAACGCATTTCGCAACAAACTTTGGCTGATGATCCTCGCATTACGCGAATCGGCCGGTTTATCCGCCAAACCTCGATTGATGAGCTCCCGCAACTCGTCAATGTCCTGAAAGGCGAGATGTCGATTGTCGGTCCACGGCCGCATGCGGTTGGTATGACCACAGAAGAACAAGCTGTTCAGGGCATCGTCGGCGATTACGCTCACCGCCACCGGGCCAAACCTGGCATCACTGGCTGGGCGCAGATCAATGGCTCACGGGGGCCTGTCCACACCAAAGAATTGGTGCGCGAGCGGGTGCGGTTGGACATGGAATATGTCAACCGGTCTTCGCTCTGGTTAGATCTCTATATCATGCTGATGACCGTCCCACGCTTGTTGGGAGATGCGAAAAAACTGCGTTAATGATGACTAAGTTAAGCCCCTCTCTTGATGTGAAGTGCAGGCCTGCTGCGCAGGATCACCTTCCCGTCGGCAAGACCGATGCGAGGGAAGATGTGTTCACCAATTCCAAGTCTGGTGAGGCGCAGATTTCGATTTGCGTTCCAACGTGGAAAGACAGCGCGGATGCTCTGCTCTGCCGCCTTGCCCGTCTCGACGGAGCGGATCAATGCACGCTGTTGATTTTTGACGATGGCTCAGTTGATGCAGATCTGACCAGCCAGCTGGCCCGGCATGTGATGCGCTTTCCGGGGCCCGCGCGATTAATCAGCGCGCCAAAAAATGTCGGGCGCAGTCATGCCCGCAATCGATTGAAAGCGCTGGCGGAGTCAAAATGGATCCTATTCCTCGACGCCGATATGCTGCCGGATGATGACCGGTTTTTGACGAACTATTTGGACGCGATTCAAACTCAGACCGAACCTGCTTTGGTCGCTGGCGGTTTTAGCCTCCGAAACGTCCGTCCAACAATCGAAACGGATCTGCACGCGGCCCAATCGTCTGCATCTGAATGCCTTGATGCCAAAGCTCGCGCCGAAGCGCCTGGCCGGTACGTATTCACCTCTAACATTCTCGCGCACCGCAATATCTTAGACACGATCGAATTTGATCCTGGCTTTACAGGTTGGGGCTGGGAGGATGTTGATTGGGGTCTGCGCGTGGTGGCGAACTACCCGGTCATACATATCGACAATACTGCCACCCATCTCGGCTTAGATCCGGACGCGACACTGATCGAAAAATACGCAAGCTCTGCAGAGAATTTCGCCCGACTGATTGCACGCCATCCGGACGAGATGGCATCGACGCCGCTCTATCGGCTGGCCCGCACCTTGAGCCAATTTCCAGGCCGCGCTTTGCTTGAAACCTTTTCCCTCAAGCTCGCAAAGTTTCGTGCTGCGCCTATCAAAGCCAGGCTGTTCGGACTGAAACTTTATCGCGCATCCGTTTATGGGGCGCATCTATGATCAGCGTCGTCGTTCCAACGTTTGACCGCCCAAATGGCCTGCTCGCCGCGGTGCGAAGCTTGTTCGAGCAGACTTATGCCGCGAATGGGTTTCGATTAATCATTGTCGATAATACGCCAACCGCAACCGCCTCGGACGCACTGGCCCAATTGGTCAGGGAATGCCCCGATGACATCGATCTCGTCGCCTTACACGAACCCGAGCCAGGTGTTGCGAATGCGCGTAATGCGGCGATGCAAGTCGTCGACACCGACCTCGTGGCGTTTTTGGATGATGACCAAACTGCACCGCAAGATTGGCTGCAATCGATCTTAGAGAATTATCGAGCCTTTCCAGCTGCCGTTACCTTCGGCCCCGTGCAAACTGTTTTGCCGGAAGGCCAAAGACGGCATCAGGCCTATTTCGAACATTTCTTTGCTCGCGAGCCCGACCTGGCCAGCGGATTTACGCACGCGTCCTTTGGCTGCGGAAACGCGCTCATCGACTTTGCGCAAATCCCCGGTGGAGCGCCCTGGTTTGATGTCAAAATGAATGAAAGCGGCGGTGAGGATGATATCCTGTTCGGACGCGTCCGACAGGCGAAAGCTCGTTTTGCCTGGGCCGCTGAAGCGCCGGTTTGGGAGCACCCCCTGCCCGCTCGCGTTTCGCTACGCTACACGCTGCTTCGAGCTTTCTCTTATGGACAAGCGCCGATCACTCTAGAGCGGTTTCGCAACCGAAACCGGCCGGATATTATCGCCAAGTGGATGGTGATCGGGGCTGGAAAAGCCGCCTTCCACGGGATGCAATGGCTTGGCCTTAGCCTGATCCGGCATCCAGGGCGCGCGTTCCAATTGGACAAAGCGGTCCGCGGCATCTCCAAAATATTCTGGTGGGTTGATTTTCGCTTCTATGGCGCCGCCGCCCTTAAACAGAAATCGCCTAAGTCTGTGCCAGCCCCTGAGGCTGCAGACTTGCTCGAGCAGGCTTGATCAAGATCAAGCCTTTCGGACGCCGCGTCAGTTTGGCGGCAATCGCCACATAGATCAGCCAGATCAGCGAGTTTTGCTGAAGCGACGCGCTTTCCGACAGATTGAACAAGAAAAACTGCGCACAGAAGGCCAGCGCGAAAACGCCCGTCCACAGATTTACCGATGTCAAAGCCGCCCGCCAAAGGGTCATCAAAAAATCGAGCACCAGAAACGCCAACCCGACCAATCCAAGCGCCAGAGTGACTTCGAACCAGCCATTATGGGCGGTAGGTGCATCCCATTGCAGAGTCTCGCGAACCCAATTGCCCGGATTGCTGCCATCATCCCAAAATGCACCATAGCCATAACCAAGGGCGGGGCGCTGAGAGATATAGTCGGTCAAGACGATCCAAATGTCCGTACGGCCTGTAAGTGTCAGGTCTCGGCCCAGCAATTGCACGACCAAGTCGGGCGCTAGCAGCAAAATCCCGAGCCCGGCGCCGCCCATAATCGCAGCGCTCCAGGTCAGCACCAATCCTGTCGCCATGCCGCGCTTCATCACCATCGCGGCACCAAGAATGCCTAGTCCGATGAGCAAACCCAACAGAGACGTCACCGAAGTCGTGAGCAGGACCAATAAGATACTGAGCACCAAAACGCCTACCCAAACGCGCCGATACGGCCGGTCCATAATAATCAGGAAGGCCGCGACCAGGGCGGCCCGCGCCATGTGCCCGCCCAGCTGGTTCTTTTCATAGAACAGGCCTTTCCAGGCGCCACCATGAACCTCGAAGTCGCGTCCAAATGAGGGTGACACCGCACCAGTGACAAAGCTTGCCACCGCTACAATCAACCAGGTGATCGCGAGCGCTCGCAACAGCGTCCGCCAAGAGTATCGCGTGCCGACGAAAAGGCCCGCGGCGGTGGTCATTACAATTGCGAGACTTCGCCGCTGGGTAAGGCCCGGATCAATCGACCACATGAACGACAAGGCGCAAACCATCATCAGAGCCATCAAAAAAGGAAGACGCAAACACGTTTCAGCGAACGCTTTGGCTTTCCAAACCAGGCCGATAAAGGTGATCCCGTAGACCGGGAGCCAGAGCAATCGCAGCAGCGCCGAGCCGTCCGAGCTACCGCCCGAAGACACCAATCGCGGCAGAATGCCTTCGCTGAAGATAAGCAAAAGACCAATGAGAAACGCGAACTCATAGCGGCTGACCGGGGTCTCAGCGGTCTGTGCAGCAGGGTTAGGCGCTGAAGCGGTTGGCGAACCGTGCATCGGCTTTCACCCTGTTTAGGACGGCGCCAAGCACGCGGCCTTGCCGGGCCTCTAGTTCACTGCGAGCGCTCTCCACCTCGGCGGGCGTGGTGTGGTCGGCGGCGACCACAAGCGCGATCCCATCTGCCATTCGCGCCATAGTAAGCGCCGCGGACGAGTGCGATAAAGCTGGCGCATCGATTACAATCCAGCCAGCAATCTGCTGCACCGCTTGCCACCAATCTGGCGAGTCTCGCAGGCTTACGGTTTCGCCCGCCGACAGGCGTTCGCCCCGAAACCGCGTGACGAGCACTGGCAGGCCTTCAATCTCGTTAGCGGTCAGCAGCCGATCGTGTTGCCCCGCTTTGGCGCTTGGGCTGACACGATAGATTGGCGTCTGTTTAAGCGAGGCATCATAGGCGCGACCCGGTTTGCCGACGTCCCGCGCAAAGCCCTCTTTAAAAGCCTTGAATTGCGGATTGCCGCGCAAATCCAAATCGACCAACCAAACGGGTTTCTCCGACCGGCGCGCCGCCATACAGGCAAAGCTAGCGGCCATGCTCGACACACCCTCTCCGCGCAGCGCGGAGGTGAACATCAAGATGCGGGCCGTGTCTGCCGAAGCGCCTAAACGCATCGCAGATCGCCAAACTGGATCGAGTTCTTCACGAAGATCGCGCATCAAGCACCTGAGCTCAAACTGATGGATTAAGACGTATCATAGTCATGGTTAACGTTCTTTTCCGCACCCGATTCTAGGACCGGCTGACCATGCCCAAGACCGGGATCCCCAAGGTTTGTTGCAAAGAGTTTGGGGTTGCGAAGCCGCGGCGCGTAAACGCCCGAAACAGCCCAACCAACAAAGCGGTGAAGCCGGCAAATAGGAGCGCCAAAGCCGCAACTGGTGCTTTAAGGCTGCTGCCCTTAATCGGCACCGTCGCTGGTTCAGTGACTTTCACGCTATCGGCTTCTTGCGTGGCCAGGCCCGCCACCGTGTCTTCTCTCTGCTCCCGCTCGGCGACATTGCGGACACTCGCTTCGATCAGATCACGGTTGCGCAGAAGCTCATTCCATTCGGGCTCTAACGCTGTGAAGCGATTGATTTTGTCCTGGACCGCTTGCAGCTGACGTTCGAGTTCCACGCGCTGGCGATCAAGCGAGTCGACCTCAGCTTCGGCCGTATTCAGAGACGATTCGAGCGCTTGATACGTAGGATTGGGACCGCGACGGACGGTTCCGACGGGCGCACTCTGCTGGTCTAAAAACGCGCGGAGCTCGGCAATTTGGCGATCGATGGCTTGGACACGCCGGCTTTCTGGCGTGTAATTGACGAGCGCTTGATTGCGCTCAATCTCAAGCTCCCGGAGGCGTTGCGCACTTGAGTCTTCGACATATAAATCGAGTTCTGGGTTGGTGGTGCCAAGTTGCGTCCGCGTACGAGACAACTGACCTTGCGCCGCGCTGCGTCTCGACTGGACATTGAACAATTCGTTGGAGATGGCCGAATAGAGGGTCTGCGCGGTTGAGCGCTCGCTCGCGAAGTCTCCGATACTGTTCTCTCGCAAGAATTCAGCGATCGCTGCTTCAGCCTCTAAGAGCTCGCCTTCAAAGCGTTTGCGCTCAGCGCGAAGCTGATCGACTGGGCGACTACCAAACAATTCGGCCCGTCTTTGCAGATAGCTCGCCATCGCAGCATTGAGAATTTCCGCCGCCGCGCGCGGGTCTTCATGCTTAAACCCCACAGAGATGATGTTCGAGTTCGGCGAAGCGTCCGCGGTAAATCCATCTTGAAGCGCGTCGACGCCTTTTTGAAAATACTCAAACTCAATTGCCCCGGCCTCGTCGGCGCTGCTTTGTGCGAGCTCTTTGTCGCGCGCCTCTGCGAGTTTCGGATAGATCCGGTCCAGCGGGAAGCGCGACAGGGTCCGTTCCGCGACCAGCTGAGTTTGTAAGATTTGCAGCTCGCCTTGGATGACCTCTTGAAGGCCTGGGCCAGTGTCAAAATTTGCATCGTTCAGAACAGAGCTTGCCCGAACCTCGTCGCCGGATGTGACATAGAGCGAGGAATGGGACTCATAGGTTTTCGGCATCTGAAAGGCGAAAAACAGCCCTGCGGCAAAGATCGGCAATCCGACCAGCATCATCAGCCATTTCGCCCGCCAAAGCTGAAGGATCAAATCGACATAGCCCAGCCGTGGACGCGCAGGCACAATGGCCGCTTCCGCCGGCAAAATGCCGGAAGGTCCCCAGTCAGTTATGTCGTTCATTCCTATAGGCTCCAAGCGCCAATTCGAACAACTTGTTCCTATTCGATTGATACTTCCTTAAACATTAACACCGACGATTTAGTTGAGTTTTTTAGGACTTAAGGTGAGTCATGAAACGCCTACTTGGTCTCTCTCTCATCCCTCTTTTTCTATCCGCGTGCCAGATGAAGGCGCCGGTCGAATCGGCTGTCTTCCCGCAAAAGGAGTGGCGACATGAAGATGGCGCCGATGCGTTTTACCTGTTGGCGCCTGGCGACCAGCTTGAAGTGATTGTCCACACCGCCCCGGAGCTGACGCGCACGGTCACAGTCGGACCCGACGGCTTGTTTCGGATGCCTTACTCCCCGCCAATCGTAGCCGCTGCGCGTACCGTCGATGAAGTCCGCGATGGCGTTCAAACCGCGATGGCGAGAGAGTTAAATGATCCCGACATTGATGTGCTTTTAACCGGCACGCAGTCGCAACGCATTTTTGTCGGCGGCGACGTTGCTGCGCCTGGCATGTTTGATATGCCCGGCCAAATCGACCCGCTTCAGGCCATCATTATGGCCGGCGGGGTCACCGAAACCGGCAATGCCCGCACCGTGGTGCTGATGCGCCGGATGCCGGGCGGCGAGGTCAAGTCAGCGGTGTTCGATCTGAAAGCGGGCGTTTATGATCCGAGCCTTGCCGATTGGTCGCCTTTGCGCCGGTTCGACGTCGTCTATGTCACCCGCAAAGCGATTGCTGATCAAAACCTGTTTGTGCGCCAATATATTCGCGACGCACTGCCCATCGATTTCTCGCTATTCTACGATATCCGCGGGCAATAACCGCTAATCGGGCCTTTTAACTGCCACACGAAGCACTTATGCGGGATTGAAACCGATAATAGGAGCTTCTCGCTATGGCTGATGCCGAAAACACGATCCTGATGGAAACCTCAAAAGGGAGCGTCAAGATTGAACTGCGCCCCGATCTCGCCCCTGGCCATTGCGACCGAATTCGCGAACTGGCCCGTGAGGGTTTTTATGACGGCATCATTTTTCACCGCGTGATTGACGGATTCATGGCGCAAGTCGGCTGCCCAAACGGCACTGGCATGGGCGGGTCTGACAAACCGAACCTGCAGGCCGAGTTTAACGCTGAACCGCATGTTCGCGGCATTTGTTCAATGGCGCGGACCAATCAACCGCACAGCGCCAACAGCCAATTCTTCATCTGCTTTGACGATGCTGGCTTCCTTGACAATCAATACACCGTCTGGGGCCAAGTCACCCAAGGCATGGACGTCATCGATCAGCTGGCAAAGGGCGAACCGCCGCGCAATCCAGATTCCATTGTCTCTATGAAAGTTGCTGCAGACGGCTAAGGTTCAGCTTCGGTAGACGAGACTGGGACATGGCGGCAACGCGAAACAGACGCAGTTTTCGAGCCTGGGGCGGGCGTTTGCTCGGCTCCAGGATCGCGCGTCTGATCTTTGCGTCCAACCTCGCTGGGCTAATCATTCTGATCATCGGCGCGATGGTCTTAAACGAGATGCGGGCAAGTTTCGTCGTCTCAAAGAAACAAGATCTGATTGGCCAAGCCCAGCTTTTGGCCAACCTGATTGGCGATGAAGCCGCTTATGGCGAACCGCAACCGATCTTAGATGATACGCTGGCCAAGGACGCGATTGCGTCGCTGTCTCTGCCGCAAACCATGCGCGGCAAGATTTACAGCACAGACGGAATTTTGGTTGGCGACAGCTATTTTCTATCTGACCGGGTAATTGTCGAAAACCTGCCGCCTTTACAAGATCCCGATCGGCTGACGGTCTGGAGCAAGAGCCTGTCCGAATGGGCGGTCTCCGTGCTTGGGTCCTTCCGCCCCTCTGAGGGCGAAGATGCGGTGCGCACGCTGACTTTTGAAGAAGAGTTTGCGGAGGCACTCATCGGCAATGAAGCCGCCAGCCAACGCTTCAATGATCGCGGGCAGCGAATCATTTCGGTCTCTCTCCCGATCCAGCACGTCTCAGCGGTGGTGGGCGTTTTGACGCTTGAATCTAATGATATTGACGCGATTATTCGGGCCGAGCGGACGGCTTTGGTGCCGTTCATTGCGGTCGCAATCCTGGTCGCTTTGATCACGTCAGCACTCCTCACAATCGGGATTGCCAACCCGCTGCGAAAATTGGCCAGCGAAGCCGACAAAATCAGGGGCGGGTCCAGCAACAAGTTGAACCTGGAACGCATTTCAAAGCGCCATGACGAAATTGGCCATTTGGCCCAATCAGTCGAGGCAATGACGGAAGCGCTGTTCGAGCGGATTACGGCGAATGAATCCTTTGCGGCGGATGTCGCGCATGAGCTTAAAAACCCGCTCACCTCTATTCGCTCCGCCGTTGAAACTGCCGAGATGGTGCAAGATGACCCCGTCGCGCTCGAAAAGCTGCGAAAAGTCATCGCCCAGGACGTTCAGCGCCTTGATCGCCTGATCACGGATATTTCCAACGCCTCGCGCTTAGAGGCGGAATATACGCGGATCCCGACAGAGCGGCTCGATATTTCGCGCTTTGTCCGAGATATTATCCGCACCTATGAAGGCCTGGAACACCAGCGCAATGTCAGCGTCACGTTTAAGGACGCGACCATGGATGCGGGTCTCACCGTGCGCGGCCGGGAAGGACCGCTGGGCCAAGTACTGCGCAACCTAATCGACAATGCACGCTCATTCTCTCCGGAAGGAGATTCAGTCACTGTGACGCTGGAACAAGGCCGCCAAGGCCCGCAAACCACGGCGCGAATCTTGGTCGAAGACAATGGTCCGGGCATCCCTGCTGACAAGCTCGAAAAGATCTTTGAGCGGTTCTATACCGATCGACCCGAAGGGGCAGCGTTTGGCAACAATTCCGGGCTTGGCCTGTCGATTGTCGCGCAGATTGTCGCCAGCCATATGGGGACGGTCATCGCAGAAAATCGGCAGTCCGGCGGCGCGCGATTTACGGTTGAAATGCCTGCCAGCTAGCGATTTCGGGGAAAATTCCCAAATCTAAATGAGAATTTAAGGCGCCTATTGAGAATAGGATCGGTTTATGCTATAGAAAATCTTCATAACACCATATCCGAGCCATGCTTATGTCGGCAATTGACGAGAATTCTCGCCGGCAACGTGGCTCGTTTGCGTAGAAGAAGAGGTTCCCCATATGGCAACAGCAGATGCGGCAACGAAGCTAGATTTCGAAGCAGGTCAGAAAATTGTGTACCCCGCCCACGGCGTTGGCACCGTTACAGCGATTGAGCAGCAGCAAGTCGCCGGCATGACCTTGGAAGTCTATGTTGTCTCGTTTGATCAGGACAAAATGATCCTGCGCGTGCCGACCAATCGTGCGATTGCGTCAGGAATGCGCGCCTTAGCAGGCTCTAAACTGGTCGACGATGCCCTAAAAACACTCGGCGGCAAGGCGCGTATCAAACGCACCATGTGGTCGCGCCGGGCCCAAGAATATGAAGCCAAGATCAATTCTGGCGACCTGATCTCAATCGCGGAAGTCGTACGCGACCTGCACCGAATGGAAGATCAGCCAGAGCAATCTTATTCTGAGCGTCAGCTTTATGAGAGCGCGCTGGATCGCATGGCACGCGAGCTGGCGGCCGTCGAAAGCATCGACCATGCCGTGGCGATGGATCGTTTGGCTGAATCGCTTGCGAAAAAGAAAAAAGCCGCCTGAAAGGGCGAGCCGGAAAGCGGCGCAGAGACTTAACCAAAACCCCGCCCGAAACGGCGGGGTTTTTTTGTTTGGGGGGAGTGAGCGAACGGTCCCACGATAGGCCCTCATCCTGAGCGAAGTCGAAGGATGAAGGGCCGTGCTTCCGGGCGCTTGCGGTGCGCCCGCCTCGTCCTTCGACTTCGCTCAGGATGAGGCTCATAGACTGCACCAACCGTGCGCGCCACCCTCGGCAGCCGCAGGATGTCTGAGGGTCCATCTCGAACCTTGTTCTCACGCCGCACCTGTCGGAAATGGATCCTCAGACCGCTGCGCGGTCGAGGATGACGCTGATGAATGATCTAGGTGTGTCCCCTCCGACACCGAAAACGGACGAAAGTACGCCTGTTAATGCTCTCTGTTGGGGCGCCCACCAAAAGCCATTCACCCGTTTGTTTCTCCGCTTTTAGAGCGCTCAAAAATTTTTCAAGACTTTTTTTGATCCATGCGCGGAAAGGTCTCGTAAACATCTATGAACACACCCTTAACGGGTTTGGGAGGTGACATGGCGTCGATAAGTCAGAACGGTGGTAATCCAGATCGCAGCTTTGTTCGCAAAGCCATGAAAGCGCCTATGCTTGAGGCAGAACATGAGCTCAATCTCGCGCGGCGATGGCGTGATCATGAGGATGAACGCGCCCTCCACGAATTGACCACGGCCTATATGCGGCTGGTCATCTCAATGGCCTCGAAATTTCGCCATTACGGCCTGCCGCTCGCTGACCTGGTGCAAGAAGGCAATGTCGGTCTGATGCAAGCCGCGGCCCGGTTTGAGCCTTCCCGTGAAGTTCGCTTCTCTACTTATGCCGCCTGGTGGATTCGTTCTTCAATTCAGGACTATGTCTTGCGCAATTGGTCCATCGTCCGAACCGGGACAACCGCGGCGCAAAAATCGCTGTTTTTCAATCTCCGCCGCTTGCGCGCGAAAATTGATGATACCGGCGACGCGATCATGACAGCTGAGAATAAGAAATGGGTGTCTGAACATCTCGGCGTGCCGGAGCGCGATGTTGAGAGCATGGCTTCTCGCCTTTCGGCCTCAGATCGTTCGCTTAACGCCCCACTCGCCGTCGATGGCGACGCGCAATGGCAAGATCTCCTGCCAGATGAAAGCGCCACGCCGGATCAGCAAGTGATGGAAGAGCGCGACAATGAGAAACGCAAAGAGTGGATCGCCGAAGCGCTGCAAGTGCTGAATGAGCGCGAGACGCTGATCATTTCTGAGCGCCGCCTCACGGATGATAGTGTGACCTTAGAAGTGCTCGGTAAGCGGCTTGGCATCTCGAAGGAGCGCGTGCGCCAGATTGAGCACCAAGCGTTGAACAAGCTGCGCAAGACGCTGACCAAGATGGTAGGCGATCCAGAAAAATCGGGACTCATCCCCGCGACTTAATCGGCTTTATCAGATCCTGATGGACGGGTTCGCATGTTTACCGCTTGCGAACCCGTTTTCGCATTCCCACATGAGATCCGAACGGGTCGCTGCTGAGCGGGGCCCAAACAAAAACCTTCGTCCGTGCAACCTGGTTGGCGGACCCTGATCTGCCTTTGAAAGGGGACGGTAATGAATTTCGAAACCTATACCGAACGCGCGCAAAGCGTGCTGCAAGCGGCCCAAACCGCGGCCCTTGCCAATTCCAACCAACTTTTCCTGCCTGAGCACATTCTCAAAGCCATGCTTGAGGATCGCGACCAGCTGGCGGTGAATCTTATTCGCGCGGCAGGCGGTCAGCCTGAACGCGTCGCGCAAATGCTCGATGCCGCTTTAGGCGCGATCCCGAAAGTCAGCGGCGGGCAAGGCGGTCTACGCCTCGACCAAAGCACCGCCAAGCTCTTCGCAGAGGCCGAAGCCGGCGCCAAGAAAGCCGGCGACAGTTTCATCACGGTCGAGCGCATGCTGATTGCGCTGGCCGGGCTCAAGAAAAGCAAAGCAGCTGAGGCGCTGGCCCAAGCCGGCGTCACGCCAAGCCTCCTCGAAGCGGCTGTCACCCAGCTCCGCCAAGGCCGGACTGCGGATAGCGCAAATGCTGAAGAAGGCTATGAGGCGCTCAAAAAATATACCCGCGATCTGACCGCGGATGCGCGCTCGGGGAAACTCGATCCGGTGATTGGCCGTGACGAGGAAATCCGCCGAGCAATCCAAGTTCTATCGCGCCGGACGAAAAACAATCCCGTGCTGATCGGTGAGCCTGGCGTCGGTAAAACCGCGATTGCGGAAGGCCTGGCGCTGCGAATCGTGAACGGGGACGTGCCCGAAAGTCTCAAAGACAAACGTCTGCTTGCTTTGGACATGGGCGCACTGATCGCGGGTGCGAAATTCCGAGGCGAGTTTGAAGAGCGGCTCAAAGCGGTTCTCAAAGAAGTCGAGCAGGCTGAAGGCGGCATCGTTCTATTCATTGACGAGATGCATACGCTGGTTGGCGCGGGCAAAACCGATGGCGCGATGGATGCCTCGAACTTGATTAAGCCTGCATTGGCGCGCGGTGAGCTGCACTGTCTGGGCGCGACGACGCTCGACGAGTATCGCAAATATGTTGAAGGCGATGCCGCTTTGGCACGCCGGTTCATGGCGGTGTTCGTCGATGAGCCGACGGTCGAAGACACCATCTCGATCTTGCGCGGCCTCAAGGGCCGGTATGAGGCCCACCACGGCGTGCGGGTGAGCGACAGCGCGATTGTGTCGGCCGCGACATTGTCCAATCGCTATATCACCGATCGCTTTTTACCCGATAAAGCCATCGACTTGATGGATGAGGCCGCCTCGCGCCTCCGCATGCAAGTCGATTCCAAACCGGAAGAATTGGATGAAATCGATCGGCGGCTGCTGCAGCTAAAAATCGAAGCTGAAGCCCTGAAAAAGGAAAAGGATGACGCCTCGGTCGATCGCCTCAAGACGATCGAAGGTGAGATTGGCGAGCTGCAAACCAAATCTGATGAGCTGACCACCGCTTGGGCGGCAGAGAAGGACAAACTCAAAGGCGCAGCCTCTGCCAAAGAAGAATTGGATCGGGCGTATGCCGAAATGGCTGAGGCACAGCGCGTCGGCGACCTGCAAACCGCTTCCGAGCTAAAATTCTCCACCATTCCAGAATTGGAGAAACGCATCGCCGATGTCGAAGGCAGCGAAGAAGCAAGCGACGATGGCAGCCTCGTCTCCGAAGTAGTCCGTCCAGATCACATTGCGAGCGTCGTCAGCAAGTGGACTGGTATTCCAGTCGACAAAATGCTGGAAGGCGAGCGCGAAAAGCTGCTCCGCATGGAAGATGCGCTGCGAGCACGGGTCGTCGGCCAAGAGGATGCGCTGCAAGCGGTCTCGAACGCCGTGCGCCGCGCACGGGCAGGTCTTCAAGATCCGAACCGACCGATTGGGTCCTTCTTATTTGTCGGCCCAACGGGTGTCGGTAAAACCGAGCTGACCAAGGCCCTGGCAGAATTCTTGTTCGATGATGACAGCGCGGTGTTGCGCCTCGACATGTCTGAGTTTCAGGAGAAGCATTCCGTCGCACGTCTGATCGGCGCGCCTCCGGGCTATGTCGGCTATGATGAGGGCGGCGTTTTGACCGAAGCGGTTCGGCGGCGGCCTTATCAAGTTGTGCTGTTCGATGAAGTTGAAAAGGCGCATCCCGACCTGTTCAACACGCTGCTGCAAGTGCTCGATGATGGGCGCCTGACAGATGGCCAGGGCCGAACGGTGGACTTTAAGAACACAGTCGTGATCATGACGTCCAACCTTGGCGCCGATGCGATTGCGAGTGGTGATGAAGGCGAGCTGAGCCCAGCGCAACGCGAAGCGGTCTCAACCGCAATCCGGGCTCATTTCCGACCTGAATTCATCAACCGAATTGATGAAACGGTCTTCTTCCAACGCCTCGGACGCGGCGAAATCGATCATATTGTCGATATCCAAATCGCTCGTCTTGGCAGCTTGCTGAAAGATCGGAAAATGTCAGTCGAGCTCAGCGAGGCAGCGCGGCAATGGCTCGCGGATCGCGGCTATGATCCGGTTTATGGTGCACGTCCTTTGAAACGTGTGATCCAAAAGGAGCTGCAAGATCCGCTGGCGAGATTGCTGCTCGAAGGCCGTATCCATGACGGCGAGACGATCAAAGTCGATGCCGAGGCTGATAGCCTCACCCTCAATGGCGTGCCGAATGATTTCGCCAAAGGTGCCGCAGCATTGAACTAGAGAGTTCTATATAGCTCAAACCAAAAGCCCGTCCGCGCGAGCGAGGCGGGCTTTTCTATGGTGCAGGCGGAGCAGCTGCGGCGGTTAGAATACCTGGCACAGGCGGCTCTTCTGCCATCCGTATCTCGTCGATCCGGTCGCGTTCGATTTCAAACTCGGCAAGAATTTCTGGATCCATAGCAAGCTTGCGCCCGGTTGGCAGCTTGAGCCGCATCGCATCGACAGGTTTGCCATTCTTGTAGACTTCATAATGCAGGTGCGGGCCGGTTGAGGCCCCGGTAGAGCCGACATAACCGATCGTCTCACCTTGGCGCACGCGGCGGCCACTGCGCATACCGCGAGCATAGCGCGAGAGATGGGCATAGGCCGTTTTATAGCCTTTCGAGTGACGGATACGGATATAATGGCCGTAGCCGCCATACCGGCTGGCGCGCTCGACCACGCCATTCCCAGCCGCATAGATTGGCGTGCCAGTTGGCGCCGCGAAATCGGTGCCTTTGTGTAGTCTCGTATAGCCGCTGATGGGATGACGGCGTTTGCCAAATCGCGACGAAAGCCGCGCGCCATTGATTGGCGTTTTCATCAAGAATTTGGTGGAACTCTCGCCATTGGCTTGGAAATAGTCAGTGATGTTTTCGTCCGGCGTGGTGAAACGATAGAATGACTTATTCACTGCTTTGCCGTTCAGGGCCGCATATAAAACCTCGCCGCGACGAATGACATTGCCGCGCTCATCGGTCATCACATTGAAGACCATTTCGAACGCGTCGCCGGGATGAACTTCGCGCTGGAAATCCAAATCATAAGCAAAGACTTGCGCGAAATCGACGACTTGCTGATCCTCAGCGCCGAGCAGTTGAGCGTCTTGATAGAGGCTTGTTTCGATACTGCCTTTAACGATCATTGGTTGCGGGATCAGGCGCGCGTCCAATGCCATCGCTTTGTATTCGCCGTCTGGCATCCGCTTAGCGAGCAAGCGCCGGCTCGCATCTAGTTCGATACTGACCGCGTTCAGCGTGTCGTCTGCGACATGCGCCGTCAGCTGCATTCCCGGCAAAGCCCGACGTGCATCGAGCAAATCAGACGAGGTCAAACTGTATAGCGCGCGGTGCCCATCATTATTGGGCAGGTCCAAACGATTGATCACATCAGAAAGCGTTTCGCGGCGCTTCAACTTGGCTGTACGCACATCCAGCGGCTCGGCAATGCCAAAATCTTCAGGCTCGATGGCGATGGACGCCAGACTGGGCGGAATCTCTGGCTCAACCTCAGCTTCAATCGTTTCCGGGGTTTGCATATCGAGGACATAGACGGTCGTTGCAGACAGACCAACCAAAGCGCCAATGGCGACAAGGCTTCGCATTCCAGCTGACATCGATTTTAACACTCGGCTTACTCCCGCACCGGGGCAATTCCCGTCGCAATTGAATCTTCTTGGCCAGTTTCGTTCAAGAATTGTGCCGTTAAAGACTTAATAACCTGTAGCACACGCTGGCAAGCAATTGGACGCCCGCATAGATTTAAATTCAGTCATGATCGATTGTGCGACGCGGCGCCTCCCGCCGCGAGACAAAATGCCGATAGACATCAAGCCGCCAACCTTTAGATCCGAAGAGATGAAATCAACTTTGCTCCTCATCCTCGCCGCGATCATTGGCCTTGCAGCGACGTTTTGGGCGGTCGCCACCATGTGGAGCGATCTTGGTGTGAATATGAGTCTGCATGGCTGGATCGCGTACGGCTTAGGCGTCGTTATGAGCCTCGCGCTGGCGGGTGGATTGTTCTTCCTCACCTTCAAAAGTGCGCGTGACGGATATGATGAAATCGATCGCCCTGAAGACCTGAATGATTAGACACGTCAAATCCCCGCGAATCGGTTAGACACATCTCTTATCGGTCTATTGGGGTTTTGAGATGATTGAACCATCCCGTCTCGCAGCATTCATTGCATCGCGTATCTGTCATGATTTGATTTCACCGGTTGCGTCGGTGAATTCGGCCTTAGAGCTGATGGAAGAACCCGGCGATGCCGACATGAAAGCCCAGGCAGAGCAGCTCTTGCACAATGGCGCAGAAGCTGCTGGCGCGCGCATTCAGCTGCTCCGTTATGCGTTTGGCTCAGCCGGCCTCTCCGACACAGCTGCGGATCGGCATGAAGTCCGCAAAATCGTCGACGGGTTCATGAAAAGCCACAAACCAAGTGTCGAGTGGAATATCGATACTGAACATTTTAGCTGCGGACATGCGCGCGTATTGATGAATTTGCTGATCATGGCGACCTCTTCAATCCCGCGCGGCGGAGTTGTCACCCTATCGGTCGCCAATGATGAACGAGGATTGAAAGTCGCTGCCGATGCCAAAGGCCCCCGCGCGCGCCTATCGGCCTTCACTGAAACAGTGCTCGCCGGCGGCACCCCAGAGGAGGGTTGGTCCGCGCACACGATCCAGCCTCTGTTCGCGAAAATGGTTGCAAGTGACCTGGGCGGCGAGATCACGGCTACGGCAGCCGAAGAACATGTCAGCTTCGTCGCCCATAGCATGCGGGCCGCTGGATAAGACTCTGTTAAGCAGTTTCAACCCATAGTCTGAGCGGTTGCAACTTAAACGGGTCTGTCATGAAACACTGCTTGATTGTCGACGATTCACGCGTCGTGCGCACTGTTGCGGGGCGGATAATTCAAGACCTATCCTTCACGGTTTCAGAGGCCGCACATGGCGCGGAAGCGCTTGAAATGTGCCGTAAAGACATGCCGGACGCTATTCTGCTCGATTGGAATATGCCGGTTATGAATGGCCTGGATTTCTTGCGCGCGCTCCGCCGAGAGGATCACGGCAAAGACCCAGTGGTTGTGTTTTGCACGAACGAAAACGATTCCGAACATATCAGTGAGGCGATCCGAGCTGGCGCGAACGAGTATATTATGAAGCCGTTCGATGCCGAGATTGTCGAAAGCAAATTTGCAGAAGTTGGCCTGGTCTGAAGGTATTTCTTAATAAAATGGCGCTTTTTGGTAACTTTTAGCCCCTGGGGGATGCAGACGCATGCAGGAAGCCACATTTAATGAGCTTGCAGACCTAGCGCTGCGAAACAGTGGTCAGCACTTTGCGCCAACCAAATCCTATTTGATGGATGCCCGTCTTAGCAACATTTCGCGCCGTGAGAGTTTTGCGACCCTGGATGATCTGGTTCAATGCCTCAAGGCGCGCCCTAATCCACGGTTTGAACAAGAGGTCGCGGCCGCGCTGACCAGTAAGAAAACCTGCTTCTTCAGCGAACGTGATGTGATCGAGCAAATCGTCACGCATGCCCTGCCAAAACGGTTAGAATTGTCCAAATCTGGAAAACTGAGAGTCTGGTGCGCCGGCGTCTCAACCGGCCAGGAAGCTTGGTCGCTGGCCATGCGGCTGCGCGAAGAAGTTGGATCCGCGCTTGCAAGCGCGCAAGTCGAGATCATCGGCTCAGACTTGTCGACCGACTGTATCGAAGCGGCAAAACGCGGCGTCTATGGCCACTTTCAAGTTCAAAAAGGCCTTTCAATTCATCGCCTTCTGACCAATTTCAATCGTCACGATAATGGCGAATGGGAAATCAAAGACGAGCTGCGCGACACGGTATTCTTCCGACGTCAGAACCTCTTAAACCCTGCCTCTGATCTTGGCGGTTTTGATGTGGTTCTGTGCAGCAACGTGGTCGGCGGTTTGGCCAAACCCGCTCAACGCCAAGTGCTCGAAACCCTGAGCAAGCAAATGCTCCCCGACGCCTATCTTTTCTTCGGCGCCGATGAATCGGTTGAAGGGGTTTCAGACGTGATCAAGCCGTCTCGGAACATGCGCGGGGCGTTCGAGAAACAGGCCGTCAAAGATAAAGTGGCTGTCGCTTAAGCGACCCAAATCTTGCAATCATTCAAAACTGAGCCCGAATGGGTGCATTTCGCGGTCCCCTCTGATATAGGCGCGGCATGAAAATCGAGCTTGATCTCTCCAAACGCGCTGATGCCGCCATTGCCCAGAAATCGCTGGCGGGTCTGTCTTTGCCTGCCTTGAAAGCGGAGATGGAAACGCTTGGTCTCGCTCCGAAAGTGGCTGGCATGCGCGCGAAACAGATCCGCCGCTGGGCCCACCATATGGGCTGCCAGGATTTTATGGCGATGACCGATGTCGCCAAGGATTTGCGCGAGACTCTGGCTGCGAAATATACGCTCGACCGGCCTGACATTGCCGATCATCAAGTCTCAATCGATGGCACGCAAAAATGGCTAGTTCGGTTTCAACCTGGCGTCGAGGGCGAGAGTGTCTTCATTCCCGATGTTAGCAAATCCGGCGCGCTCTGTGTTTCGAGCCAAGTCGGCTGTACACTGAATTGCACCTTCTGCCATACCGGCACGCAAAAGCTCGTACGTAATCTGACGGCGCAGGAAATCGTTTCGCAAGTCATGATTGCGCGCGATGGAATCAGCGAATGGCCTGCCAGTATGGAAAACCGGCGGCTGACCAATATTGTCTTCATGGGCATGGGCGAGCCGCTCTATAATCTCGACAATGTCGCTGAAGCGATCGACACGATTAGCGATGGTCACGGCATTGCCATTGGCCGTCGCAGGATCACTGTTTCCACGGCGGGTGTCGCTCCGAAAATTCCTGAACTCGGCGCCCGCACCGGCGCCATGCTTGCGATTTCGCTACACGCGGTCCGCGATGATCTGCGCAATGAGATCGTGCCGATCAATCGCAAATACGATCTGCAAACGCTGTTCGACGCGATCCGCGCTTATCCTGAGCTCAACAACTCAAAGCGCGTGACGTTTGAATATGTCATGCTGAAAGGCGTGAATGACAGCCTCGCCGAAGCCCGCGACCTGGTGAAATTACTGCGCGGTGTGCCAGCTAAGATCAATCTCATCCCGTTCAATCCCTGGCCGGGCAGCCCTTATGAATGCTCAGATTGGGAAACGATTGAAGCCTTTGCCGAAGTGGTCAATCGCGCCGGTTATGCGAGCCCGATCCGGACCCCGCGCGGCCGCGATATCTTTGCCGCGTGTGGCCAGCTCCGGTCTGAAAGCGTCAAGAAATCAGCCGCTGAGAAACGCCGCGAGGCCTTAGAGCAAGCGGACTAACAGTCCTCATCCTGAGCGAAGTCGAAGGATGTTTTGCGAGCCCGTCCCGGAGTCATCCTTCGACTTCGCTCAGGATGAGGCAATTATGGATCATGTGTTTTTCAGGCGCTTGTAGCCGATGCACCCATGTTCCGCACTCCTGACGAAAGTCAGGACCTATGGCGGTGGAGTACATATTCGATTCGTCTACGCAGCCGCCATGGATGCCAACTTTCGTTGGCAAAGCGGATGATCTGGAGCGGTTAAAGCGCCTGCGCCCCGCGCACCAATCGCCCTGGCTTTGCCCCTGTCGCCTCACCGCCACGCTGAATGATCTCACCCGCGACCAGCGTCGCCTCATAGCCATCCGCTTTCTGCATTAAGCGCCGTCCTCCCGCGGGCAAATCATGCACGATATAGGGCGCGTGAAGGGTTAACCGATCAAAGTCGATCACATTGAGATCCGCCCGATAGCCCGGCGCTAAGACCCCGCGATCTTTCAGCCCAACCCACGCAGCTGTGTCGTGGCTTTGGCGCTTGATCAGGAATTCTAGCGGCAAGGTTTCCCCCCGTGACCGATCCCGTCCCCAATGCGTCAGCAGCGTGGTTGGGAAAGACCCGTCGCAAATCATTCCAACATGCGCGCCGCCATCAGAGAGGCCCGGCAGGCTGGCCGGGCTTTCCAGCATTGTCTTGACCGGATCCAAACTGCCTTGGGCATAGTTCAAGAAAGGCAGATAGAGCATGCCCCTGCCCTCGTCTGCGAGCATTAGATCGAGCGCGACCCCTTCCGGCGTCGTGCCGCGCGTTTTCGCAATCGCGGCAACGGTTTTGTCTTCGGTCGGCTCATAATCCGGCGGATCGCCCAGCACGAACATTTTGCCAAAGCTGCGTAGGATCGATTTCACGAATGGGTTCTCGGCATCCGGCTCGTCATTCAACAAACGCTCCCGAAAAGCTGGATCGCGCAATGCTGCTAAGCGCGCTTCGAAAGGCTCATTCGCGATCGTCTGATAGACCGGATGCCCCGAGAATGGATTGAGCGTGAGCTCTAGTCCGAGCAAGAGCCCGACGGGGCGCGGCCCAACTTGCGCGCGCATCTCTAGCCCCGCGGCTTTCGCCGCTTCAATCTCACCCAGCAAGAGCTTCCATCCTTCAGGCGCAACATCGGCCTGGGCCAAGGACACAGAGAGCGGGCGGCCCGATTGTTCAACAATCCGGCGGAGCATGGCGGCTTCTTTTTGCGGGTCATTAAAGTCGGAGACAAATTGTAATACGCCTTTGCCCGCCTCACCGAGCGCGTTGGCAATTCCGGTGAGTTCTGCTTCAGATGCTGTGAGGGTCGGCGTTGGCTGACCATCAGAGGTGCGATGGTTCAGCGTGCGTGACGTTGAAAAGCCCAAAGCGCCGGCTTCAACGGCTGACTTGGCCAAAGCCGCCATCGCCCCAATATCCTCTTCGGTCGCATCTTCGCGATTGGCGCCGCGGTCGCCCATCACATAGACGCGGAGCGCGGCATGCGGCAGCTGAGCCCCAACATCAATGTCGAACGGACGCTCTGTGAGACTATCGAGATAATCCGGGAAACTCTCCCAATTCCATGGCAATCCTTCGGCCAAGACTGGAAATGGAATGTCCTCCACACCCTCCATCAGGCGAATGAGACGGTCATGGTCATGACTGCGCACCGGCGCGAAGCCGACACCGCAATTGCCCATGATCGCGGTGGTGACGCCGTGATTGGACGAGGGCGACAGCGCGTCGCCCCAAGTCACTTGGCCATCATAATGCGTATGGATGTCGACAAAGCCCGGTGCGACGAGCTTGCCTTTGGCGTCGATCTCTTCCGCGCCCTGCCGCGAAACCTCACCGATATGGGCAATCTTGCCGTCTTGGATCGCAATATCCGCCTCGCGGCCCGGCGTGCCAGTGCCGTCAATGACAAAGCCATTTCGGATGACGATATCATGCTCGGACATAGCGACCTCCTGCGTGCTGCCCCCGAGTGTGCCAGCCCCCGGCCCGCTGTCAAACCTGTCGCCGGGAGAGCATTACCGCAGACCGAGGCGCTTGAGCGGAGCGCCAATCGATCCTGACACCATGGCGGCGAGCAAAGGCGGTGCAGGCCAAATCTTGCTGAGCGGCGCCGCCAGCCAATCGCGTAGCCAGGGCAGAATGCGGCTATCGCCTTGGTAGACGGGCGTGAAGAGCCAGGTCATGATCTGATAGAGGCGCACGTGGTCCCGGCGCAGGTTCAAATAGTGCTGCAGCGCCGCTGGCAGATCTGAAGACGCGCGCAAAGCCTCAGCCAGCGCCCAAGCATCAAGCAGCGCCATATTCGCCCCTTGGCCCAATTGCGGCGAGGCGGCGTGCCAAGCATCACCGATTCGCACCAATCTGCCTTCTACAGGAGTGCGAGCCGTGTGATGACGGTAGCGCGCAAAGGTCAGATCATCATGCGTTTGAAAGTGCGTCATCAGCCGCTCTGTTTCCGGCCAAAGGGCGATCGCGTCTTGTTTCCACGCGTCCAATGGCGCCGCGCGCCAGCCCGCTTCTTGATCGCCGCGGATCGACCAAAAATAGGTCAGCGTTTCAGGTCCATCTTGAGACAATCGCCCAGACGGCATGACACCCGTCATTTGATGCGCGGCGCGATAGCGTTGTTCCAAAGCCGTCGCATCAAAATCGCTGTCTTTCGGCCAGGGCAGCGTCGCCCAAAGCGCGCCATATGGCAGATCCACACCCCTCTCGCTCGGCGTCAGCGTCGACCGCGCGCCATGGGCGTAGACCACAAGATCCAGGCCGGAAATACGCGCTCCGCTGTCCAGCACGATGGACGGCGCCGACGGGTCTGCAGTCGCGACAGGCGCGTCTAAGACAAGCTCCGTGCCAGCATCCTTCGCCGCCCTTAAGAGCGCCTCAAAGATCAATCCACGTTGCACGCCAAGACCATAGAGCTCCGGCTTCCATTTGGCGTATCGCACATCGAGCACGGGGCGTTGCGAGGGTGTTGTCAGGCCCCAAAGCCGCTCAATCCGCGTCCCGAGCGCATCTATGTCTGCCCGCAAACCCAGCTGGTCCAACACCGCCAACCCGGTCTGTTGCAACATTAGACCCGACCCGATTGGTTTCGGCTCGGCAAACCGGTCGAAGACGCGCACGCGATGCCCATCACGCGCCAACAAGCTGGCGAGCGCCAGACCACCAATGCCAGCGCCAACAATGCCGATATCTCGCGCTTGGCTCATTTCCGCACCATGCGTCGCCGTGTGGTGATTGTCACCAAGACAAAAACTTCCTACCTGAAGCGCATGACTCAATCGCTCAAAATGCTCGTTGCTCAGCTCAATCCTGTGGTGGGAGACATTAAAGGAAACAAAGCCTTAACTGAGGCCGCCCTCGAAGAGGCCAAAGCCAAAGGCGCTGACCTTGTCGTCCTGTCAGAGCTGTTCATACTCGGCTATCCAGCCGAGGACCTGGTGCTGAAACCGGCAGCGGTCGAGCACTCGATGGCGGCGATTGAAGCGCTGAAAGCCCAGACCAAAGATGGGCCGGCCTTGCTCATTGGCTCACCATGGGCCGAAGATGGAAAGCTGTTTAACTCAGTTCTCCTGCTCCAAGAGGGCGAGATCCGGCTGCGCTATGACAAGCGTGAACTGCCCAATTATGGCGTGTTCGATGAGAAGCGGATCTTTGATCCTGGCGAGGGCGATCACACCCTTGTCGAGATGCACGGCGTCAAAGTCGGCATCGCGATTTGCGAAGACATTTGGTATTCGCGCGTCCCAGCCGCTCTGCACGAAGCAGGCGCTGAGGTTCTACTGGTGCCGAATGCCTCGCCGTGGCGACGGACCGTCAATGTCGAGCGCCACACAACCTTCTCCGCCTGGGCTAAGACCGGCGTGCCATATTTGTTCGTGAACCAGATGGGCGGCCAGGATGAGCTGGTCTTTGATGGCGCGTCTTATGCGGTCGACTTTGACGGCACCGAGCATCAATTGCTTGGCGATTTCGTCACCGGCACTGCAATTGTAACCTTTGATGGTGCGAGCCACCGTTTCGTGCCCGCCGATGAGCCGGCCAAGCTGACCACTGGCTGGGAAGCTGAATATCGCGCTGCGACGCTGGCGCTCGGCGATTATGTCAACAAGAACCGTTTTCCAGGCGTCGTGCTTGGGCTTTCGGGCGGGATTGATAGCGCGCTGACCGCTGCGATGGCCGTCGATGCGCTCGGGCCAGACCGGGTCTGGTGCGTGATGATGCCGAGCAAATATACCAGCTCTGATAGTCTCGAAGACGCCAAAGCCTGCGCCGAAGCGCTCGGTGTGCGCTATGACACTATCAATATCGCGCCAGGCGTCGGCGCGCTCGATGAGATGCTTGGCGACGCCTTCGCAGAGACTGAGCCCGACACAACCGAAGAGAATATCCAATCGCGCCTGCGCGGGCTCACGCTCATGGCGCTGTCGAACAAGTTTGGACATATGGTTGTCACGACCGGCAATAAGTCAGAAATGGCGGTCGGCTATGCGACGCTTTATGGCGATATGTGCGGCGGCTATAATGCCTTGAAAGATTTCTACAAAACTGAAGTTTTCGCCCTCTCACGTTGGCGCAATACCGGCGTGCCTCTGGGCGCGCTCGGCCCTGGCGGAGAAGTGATCCCGGAGCGGATCATCACCAAACCGCCAAGCGCAGAGCTGCGCGAAAACCAAAAAGACGAAGACTCGCTCCCGCCTTATGATGTGTTGGATGACATCCTGCGCGGCCTGGTTGATGCCGAAGAAACGGTCGACGAGATCCTAGCCCGCGGCCATGACCGCGCCGTGGTCAAACGGATCGAACATTTGCTCTACATCGCCGAATACAAACGCCGCCAAGCGCCACCCGGCGTGAAAGTTGGCTCAAAGAATTTCGGGCGTGACAGGCGTTATCCGATCACGAATCGGTTTCGGGATGGGTAAGGGTTGGGCTTCGTTGCGAGCAATAGGAGACATAAGCTCTGCGGCTCAAGTCGCCCTAACAAGGACGTTCATGATAGTATATTTGGATCAAAAGCGGACCTTCGAGAGCAGCCTAATCTCCTGCGATGCTTTTTCATTCGCACATATAATCGCGGCCATCTGGCAGCGTTTCAATCGATCGGCATTGGGGCGGTAAGCCGTTTGTCCGCCAATAGGCCTCCAAACCCAGCTCATCCATCAGCCGGTAGCGGTCGGGTGATTGCAGGAATTCGGGGCGATGGTACAGCCACACAACCAAGTCCCAGCTTCGGCTATTGCTGACTGTGATGCGGGCATAGTCGCCAAAATTGTGCAGCAAATCGCCTGGCATTTCGTCGAGCGACTCCAAAAACTGAGCGAAAGGACCAAGCGCCGCCAGAAAATCTTGCAGCGCTTGATCCGGATCGTCCACGGGTTCGAAATAGGCGACTTTCATACGCTCTATGTCGATGCCGGGCGGCGACCCTTCTTCCATCAGGCCGACCGCCTCGTCCATCCGTCCATCTGCAGCCAAAACCAAGGCCACCATTCCCCGCAGCTGGCCGTTGCTTTCCGACAGATCGGCGCGCGTACGAAACAGCTCATACGCCTCTTCCAGTCGTCTCTGGAGAATGAGGTTGCGCACTAGCCAGCCGGCAGAAATCTCGTCTGCTGGGTCGAGCTCAAGCGCCTGGCGCAGATCGCGCTCGGCCTGTTCAAAATAACCGAGAGAAGTCAGATATTGGCCGCGCCAGCCGATCAGCACTGCCTCATTGGGATCCACAGCAAGACCGGCATCGATGCTGGCGAGCCAGACCGCGAAATCAGGTTTTCCGGATTCTTGTCCGACACCCGAAGAAATCGCGATCGCTAGCGGCAATTGATCATCAATCGCCAACGCGGCTTCGGCGGCCGCTTTGGACTTCGCCGGGAAGTCTTGCGGGTCTGGGTTTGCGAGAGAATATGCGGGGGCGACATTATAGGCGGCTGCGAGGGCTTCCCATGCACGGGCAAAGTCCGGGTCAAGCTCTGTCGCGAGTTGGAAGGAGGCAATAATGTCTGGAAGGGTCTCGCCGTTGCGCTGCGATAGCAAATCGCGCCCTTCAAGATACGCCTCATAGGCGCGCAGATTTTGCGTATCGGCAGCGGCCGCAAATCTGAGTGTGTTGGCGCGGCCAAGGTCCATCTGCTCACCAAGCTGACTCACAATGCCAGTGGCAATTTCGTCCTGAATTTGAAAAATACTCTCGACTGTGAGTTCGCGATCAAATGTTCCCGACCAAAGATGTTCGTCTGACCCTGCTTTAATCAGCTGTGCTGTTATCCGGACATTTTCGCCCGCCTTGCGGACCGACCCTTCGAGCACGTGCGCGACCCCCAACTCAACGGCAATCTCCGGGATGGAGACGTCGCTGCGGGTTTTGAATTGAAAAGCCGAAGTGCGCGACGCGACCTTCAACCCATCCACGCGCGACAGAACGTTGAGAATCTCTTCCGAGATGCCGTCGGAGAAAAAGTCTTGATCGCCTTCAGCCGAAAGGTCGGCGAAGGGCAGCACGGCGATTGAGGCAAGTTCGGGGTCTGTTGGAAGATTGCGCTCAGCAATTGTTTCCGGCTCCGCTTCAATGGCGGGCGCACGCTCATCTGGCGATCGCTCGCCACCCATAGTGGTTAACTGCCAGCCAATCAGTCCAGTGACGAGCGCAAGCCCGCCAATCACGACGAAATCGACGCCCCGCATGGCCTCTGAGTCTGCTTCCGCATCTGCGGACGTGCGTTTGACGCCTTCTGGTGTGATCTCGAACGCCCATGCCAGTAAGAGGGCAACCGGAAAGCCGAGCAACAGTGTTGAGACGATGACCGAGTCGAACCAGTTTGGCAGTTCGAGCGCAGTTTCTAGAATGACGGACACTTGCGCCAACAGCCAAGCGACGACGGCATACGCCCCTGCGACCCGGAATACGTTTCGCCTCCTCAATTCATTGATAATATTCAGCGTCCAGCCCTCTCTCGCCTTCTTAGAGCGCTAGCACACACGAAAAATTGTGTGAAGAAGATCGATTGCAACGAGTTGTTTGAAAGCGGCGCCAAAATATACTCGATTAGTTTCGTCATTCCATGCGCCAATACAGAAACGGTGCGCGATTCGTTTAGGGCGGTTCCGGTCATTTAGCTAACGTCCGCTATTAGGAAAGAGCAGAGCCCTACCCTTTAGACGCAATCCTTCGGCGAAACTGTAATTCCCGCTACCTCACGCACGGCACAGCCCTCCTGAAAGAGAAACCACCTGCAACAGAACAATCGTTCTGCTACGTCTTCCACATGCCCCGCCCCAAGTCCCATACCAAAGATGCGCTCGTCGAAGCGGCCATGCATAGGTTTTGGCATTATGGCTATGCCGCCACATCCATGGACGATTTGGTCAAAGCCACAGGCGTTAGCCGGCACGGGATCTATTCAGATGTTGGCGGCAAACGGGCGCTTTTCCTGGCGGGGTTTGCCGCCTATCGGGACACGGTGGTCGCGCCTGCATTAGCGGCGATGGAGACAGGTGGTACCGGCGCCTCCGGGCTTGATGGCATTCGCGCCTATTTCTAGACGCAAATCAATATGGCCGAGAGTGTGGGCCTGCCAGGACCTGGCTGCCTCGTGGCCAATGCAATGACGGAAACCGCGCCGCACGATCAGGATGTGGCTACCAAAGTGACGGAGCATAATCAGCGCCTCACGGAAGCGTTCAAAACCGCGCTCAGGTCGGCTGCGCCAAATCTCTCAGGCAAAGACATCGCCTCGCTCGGTGCCTTTCTGACCCTCACGGCACAAGGGCTGTGGTCGATCTCTCGAGCGACGGATCAGGCCAGTGAGCTGCGCGACTATGTGGGGACCTTACTCGACCTATTGGAAACGAGGATTGCCCCATGACGACATCGCTCACATCCAAAGTCCCGAAAGCGTTTTGGCTGGCGCTCGGACTGAATTTCATCTGGATCAATATATCCGAAGTGGCGCGCTATTTCGGCCTGGTGAAACCAATGCTGCATGATGCCTTTCCAGAGGCCGATCATATCCCCGCTGTGACGCCCGCCATCTTCGCGTCCTGGATAATCTGGGACACGATCCTAATCCTGGCGGCAACTGGCTTCTTTTGGATCTATTTGCAGCAATTCGGCGCGTCGATCCGAAATGTCGTGCTTGGGTCTGTCTGTTTCACCGTCCCGGTATTTGGTCTGCTCTGGATCGGCGTGGCGAACGTGGGATTGGCGCCCATCAGCTTCCTCTGGGCGGCATTGCCTCTGGCCTGGCTGGAACAGCTCATCGCCGCCTATATTGTCTATTGGGCGATCCGGCGAGGTTAAGCCTTAAGGTCGGGTCTTGGGCTTTTTCGAGCGCTTTTTCTCTCCGTTTGGACCGCGGGGTTTCTTCGGTCCGGTGCGCTTCTTTTTGAACTTCTGACCGTTCGGTTTGTCATCTTCAGGACGGCGAACCTTTCGCGGGCCTTTGCTCTTGCCAGTATCGCGCCGTTTCGGGCGTGGAGCCGTTTCGTCAGGCGCATCCGCCAAGCCGACCCAAATGCTCTTATCGATAATCTGCCGATCGCCAGCCGCCTCGATCAGTTTCTGCGCGGCCTCTGGCTTGAGCTCAACATGTGTCGCATCCGGGTCGATGCGGATCGCGCCGATACTATTGCGGGAAAAGCCTCCAGACTTACACAACATCGGGATCAGCCATTTAGGATCGGCCTTTTTCTTACGGCCAACGCCGAGTTTCACCCATTGACCGTCTGTGAAATCTGATCCTCGACGACCGCCATGCTCGCGCGGCTCACGGCGATCTTCGCGCGGGAAATCGCGATCGGGGTCATAACGGTCTTTACGTGGTCGGCCTTGTGTTTGCGCGCCTGGGTCCTGCAACACTTCAGGCGCAGAATCTGTCGCGCGGGTCAGGCGAATGATCGCGGCGGCCAAGTGCTCTGGTTGATATTTTTCGAGCAGGGCAGAAGCGAGCGCTGCTTCTGAATCCGCGGGCGGGGTTTGGAACACATCGCTGACCAGTAATTTCTCGTTCAGCGCAGCATCAATTTCTTCTGCCGAGGGCGGCAAGCGCCACTCTGCCTCGACCTTTGCATCTTGCAAAAGGCGCTCGGTGCGGCGGCGGGCGCGCACCGGCACGATCAGCGCGCAAACGCCCTTGCGGCCCGCGCGACCGGTCCGGCCAGAGCGGTGTAGAAGCCCTTCTTTGTTGCGCGGCAGGTCGGCATGAATGACCAAATCGAGTCCAGGCAAATCCAATCCGCGCGCGGCGACATCGGTCGCCACACAGACCCTGGCGCGCCCGTCGCGCATCGCAAGGACTGAATTGCTGCGCTCTTTTTGACTGAACTCCCCAGACAGGGCGACCACGGAAAACCCGCGATTGGTCAGCCGCGAGGTGAGCTTGTTGACGGCATCTCGCCGCGAACAGAAGACGATGGCGTTTGGCGCGTCATGCAAAAGTAGCGTATTGATCACCGCCTTCTCAACGTCCGCTGGCACAACGGTCATCGCTTGATAAGCAATATCGCTATGGGTCGATTCCGCCGACACCGTATTGAGCCGCACGGCGTCATTTTGATAGGCCTCGGCCAGTCTCGCGATCGGCTTGGAGACTGTGGCCGAGAACATGAGCGTCCGGCGATCTTCGGGGGCAGCGTCGAGGATATATTCGAGCTCTTCTCGGAACCCCATATCCATCATCTCGTCGGCTTCATCCAAAACGACGGCTTGCAATTCGGCAAGATCCAGCGACCCGCGCCGGATATGGTCGACCAATCGTCCTGGTGTGCCGACAACAAAATGCACGCCTTTCGAGAGCGCCCGGCGTTCGTCGCGAATATCCACCCCGCCAATACAAGACGCGACCCGCCCGCCAGCGGCAGCGAACAGCCATTGCAGCTCTTTGGTGACTTGCAGCGCGAGTTCGCGCGTCGGCGCCACCACAAGCGCAGCTGGCATATCTGGGTCTGGGAGACGGTCATCGCGCAAGATCGACGCAGCTAGCGCCAGGCCGAAAGCGACTGTTTTGCCAGATCCGGTTTGCGCCGATACGAGCAGATCCCGACCTGATAAAGCCGGATCCAAGACTGCCTCCTGTACAGGCGTCAGCGCGTCATAGCCTTTATCGGCCAACGCCTGGGCAAGCGGCGCAGCGATCTCAAACTCGGATATCATGTTCGGGCTTTCAAATGCTCTTGAAGCATCCCGCACGATCTAGGGTAGATGGCGAGGTTCAATCCGCTGCAGATACTCGTTATCTGCAGATCTGCATAATGATATGTGCAGATAGCCGCAGTGCCCGCCGCTTTAACTGCCCATCGCTGCAATGGCTTCGGCGACTGCAACAGTCCGATGAGCCTCTTCGAGATGCAAGAGCTCGGTCATCTTGCCGTTCACTTTCAGCACGCCTTTGCCGGCATTCTCCGGATCTGCGAAAGCCTCGATCACCGCTTTGGCTTGATCAACATCCGCCTCAGCCGGCGCGAAGACGGTATTCGCGGCGGCGAGCTGTGACGGGTGGATCAGCGTCTTGCCATCAAAGCCCATGAGCCGACCTTGCTCGCATTCTGCGGTGAGGCCATCTTCATCGCCAATGCCGTTAAACACGCCATCAATGGCGAGCAAATCATAGGCCCGCGCCGCCGCCACTGTAAGGCCAAGCGAGGTCTGGAACGCAGTCCGAACCGGCGGATCATTGACCCCGCGCAGCTCTTTGGCGAGATCATTCGTGCCCATGACAAAGGCGGTTAGGCGTGTGCGTCCAACCGCTTCCGCAATGTCTTGAATGTTGAGGATGGCTTTCGGCATCTCAATCATCACCCATAAGCCCATTTCGTCCGGGGCGCCGGCGCGGCTCATCGCATCATGGAGTCGGTCAATATCGCCGCCATCAATGACTTTCGGCGCCAAGATCGCATCTGGGCCCGCGGCGACAGCGGCTTTCAGATCGTCGAGGCCCCATTCTGTATCGAGCCCATTGATCCGGATGACCACTTCCCGTGGCCCATAGCCGCCCGCTTTCACCGCATCGGTGACGGCGGTGCGGGCATCGAGTTTCGCGTCCGGGGCCACGGCGTCCTCAAGATCGAAAATCACGCAATCAGCGGCTAATGATTTCGCCTTTTCCAATGCGCGCGTATTGGCACCGGGCATGTAGAGGCAAGAGCGGCGCGGACGGTGGGCGTGGGTCGACATAGAGGCTCCTTGACGGACAGTAGAGAGTGCGACAGGACTGCCCGTTCGCGCAGATGAAATCAACCACTGGCCCGGGGTCAATCATGTCAGAGACGCTGCAAATCAGAGCCGGTGGACCCGCCGATTATGACGCGCTGGGGCAGCTCATCTATGACGCGATCCATAATGGACCGACTCTCTATTCTGAGGCGCAGTCGCAGGCCTGGATGCCAGCGCCGCGCTCAGGCCCGGCCTGGGCGGAGCGGCTGTCCGGTAAGACGCTGATCGTCGCTGATGACGCGTCGGGGCGCGCTGGATTTATGAGCCTCGAACCAGGCGGCTATGTCGACTTCGCCTATATTCGTCCCTCCGCCCAAGGCCAGGGCCTGTTCCGGAAGCTATTCGATGCGGTGAAAACCGCAGCGCTCGCGGGCAGAGAGACATCGCTCTCGACCCATGCCAGCCTAATGGCTCAACCCGCCTTTAAAGCAATGGGGTTTGAGGTGGTTCAACACGAGATTGTTAAAGTGGACGGACAAGAACTAAAGCGTGCCGAAATGCGGCTTGAGCTTGGGAGCGAGACATGACCGATACACCAATCTCAGGCCACGTCGCCGCAGGCTTTGAGCCGGTGCGTGACGTATTCGAAGCAAATTTTGCTGCCGATGATGAATTGGGCGCTGGCTTCTCGGCATTCCTGGATGGCGAGCTGATCATCGATCTGCATGGTGGTTATGCCGACCGTCGCAAAGAGAAGACCTGGGACGCCGAAACCATTGTCCCGATCTATTCCACGACAAAGCCAATTGCGGCTCTGACCTTAGCACATGTGATCGATGCTCTGCCGGCTGGATATGAGACCCTCGTGGCAGACCTCTGGCCTGAGTTCGGCGCAAACGGAAAAGGCGCCGTGACGATTGCTGAACTGGTGTCACACCAAGCCGGCTTGCCCGGCTTTACCGACCCGATCGATCCGGGCCTGTGGCTTGATCCGCCCGCGTGCGCAGCCGCGCTGGCGCCACTCAAGCCGCTCTGGGAGCCTGGCACACAGCATGGCTATCACCCTCTGACTTGGGGTTATTTAATCGGCGAAATCGTGCGCCGGATCGATGGCCGAAGTCTTGGAACCATCTTGCGGGAAGGTATTACAGGTCCCGCGGGTATCGACTTCCAGATCGGCACACATGCAGCCAATCATGACCGAGTGGCTGATATCATGCGGCCGCGCGCGCTGCCTGATTTGGGCGAGATCAATGACGCGACCCGCGCGGCGTTCCTAACCAAATGGGCTTCTCCAGATCGCGGCGGCGCGATTTGGCGCGAGATCGAAATCCCGTCTGCGAATGGGATCGGAACGGCGAAAGCGGTGGCACAACTTTACGGCATTTATGCCCACCAAGGACATTTGGCAGGTAAGCGTGTGATCTCAGAAGCGGCCTTCGAAGCACTCATCCAGAGCCGCGTGAAGGGCCAGGATCTCGTCTTGCCTTATGTCACTGAATTTGGCGCCGGTGTGATGCGCAATAATATTGGCCTATACGGCCCGAACCCCGAGACTTTGTGCCATTCGGGTTGGGGCGGGTCTTTAGCGCTCGGCGATCCAGATCGCGGGCTCAGCCTTGCCTATGTGATGAACCGCCAATCGAACAGCCTCCAGGCCGATCCGAGAGCAACGCGCTTGCTGCAGGCGGTTTATGGTTGTTTGTAATCGCACTCTACCGGTAATTGTGTTCTCACATTCTGGCACGAGCCTTGCTGAGTAAGGTCTGAGTTTGGAAACTCAGTAATCTCCACTTACTTACTTCAGGACCTGGCCTTGGCCGGGTCTTTTTCTTTAGCGCACTGAGGCGGCCGCGCGCGCCAAACGCCGCGCCTTTGCCTCGCCCATCAGACTATCAATGGTGAACACAAGCACCGCCGTCCAGATAAACGCGAAAGCGATGGCGTGGATCAGACCAAAGGCTTCTTTGAAGACAAATACCGAAATCGAGAATTGCAGCGTCGGCCCCAAATACTGCATCATCCCAATGGTTGAGAGGCGCAATCTTTTTGCGGCAATCGCAAATAAGATCAGCGGAACCGCGGTAATCGGCCCAGAGGCGAGGATCAGCGGAATGTCCCACCCGCCATCACCAATCAAACGACCTTCAGGCTGGCCCACAAACCAACCGAGCCAAATTAGGGCGAGCGGCGCGAGGAGCGCGGCTTCAACAACAAATCCGGCGCGGCTGTCGACTTGAACTTGTTTGCGAATGACAGAGTAAAACGCGAAGGTGAAGCACAAGACCAGCGCCACCCAGGGTAAATATCCAAGCGCGCTGGTCATCACCGCCACACCCACGCCCGCCAACAAAACTGCGATCCATTGGGCGGGTCGTAATCGTTCAGAAAAGAACACGGCGCCGATCAGCACATTGACCAGCGGATTGATATAGTAACCAAGGCTCGCCTCCATCACCCGTTCTTGGCTCACCGCCCAAATATCGACGAGCCAATTGGCGCCGATCAAAAGCGCCGAGATCCCGAGCCACAGGAGATGCTGCCGGGTCAAAGCCGCACTCAGCTGAGACCAATTGCGCGCAATGAGAATGAGGATCAGGCCTGTCGGCACGCTCCAGATAATCCGATGCGCCAACATTTCTTCAGGCGCGATGTGATCCAAGACCCGGAAATAAAGCGGCAAACACCCCCAGATTGTGTAACATCCGAGACAGCACAGAAATCCGAGGCGCAGATTCGAAGACATGCGTCCCGGTAACTCTGATCGAATGCAAACGCTACCCGAAACTTGTGATTGCAACGAGGCTAGTCAGAGCAAATCCTAGAAAGTGGCGGTGAGACAGGGATTCGAACCCTGGAGACGGGGATACCGCCTACACGCGTTCCAGGCGTGCGCCTTCGACCACTCGGCCACCTCACCATAAGCCGGGCTGTATACTGGAGGGAGGCGATATCGCAAGAGAGGACATTGCAGTTGGCTGCACATGGCCCATATTGAGGGTCGAACTGGCTCATGGAGGCGACATGCTTTTCTCTCGCAAACCTTTAGATTTGCCCACACGCGAAACGGCTCTGCCTGGCCGCGCCATGGCGATCCCGACGGCCGATACACATTTCGTCAATGGCCAAGACTTGAACGCGCCGGTGCCTGAAGGCTTCGGCGAAATTGTCTTCGCCTTGGGATGTTTCTGGGGCGCAGAGCGCGTGTTCTGGCAGATTGAGGGCGTCCACGTCACCCAAGTCGGCTATGCGGGCGGCTACACGCAGAACCCAACCTATGAAGAAACTTGCTCAGGCAAAACCGGGCACACGGAGGTGGTGCGCGTCGTCTATGATCCAAAGATTGTGTCGCTGGATGCTTTGCTGAAAATGTTTTGGGAAAGCCATGACCCGACCCAAGGCATGCGTCAAGGCAATGATATTGGCACCCAATATCGCTCGGCCATCTATACAGTGAATGCGAGCGATATGGCGGCGGTCATCGCCAGCCGTGACGCTTATAATCGGGCCTTAAGCGCCGCCGGCCGCGGAGAGATTACCACTGAGATCAAACCGCTCGATGCGTTCTATCCAGCCGAAGATTATCACCAGCAATATCTGGCGAAGAACCCAGCGGGGTATTGCGGAATTGGCGGGACTGGTGTGACCTGCCCAATGCCCGGCGCGCACGCGCTCGACTAGATGGTTGAACCGCCGGTGACTGAAAAACGCTTGCGGTTTGACAGCATCTCTTGGCCTTGCTGAACCGCCTGATTGGTCTGCTGGGCCAGCTGCAGGATCGGATCGGCGCGCAGTCGTTCGACGGCAACTTTCAGATGATCCATCGCTTCGCGCACGCGAACCGGATCGAAATTTGAGTTTGAGAGCAGCAAGAGCGCGCGACCGAGATCAATCCGAGCTTGGACTTCTGCAGCCGGGGCAAGCGGTTCGTCTCCGGCCAGGCGGCGCCGACGGAGTTCGACCACGCGGGTCAAGTGGGTTTCGGTGTTAAGCGCCAGCGCCATGGAGCAATAATCGGTTTCTAGCGTATTGCGGGTTCGCGCCGGCAGAGCGTCCTCATCCTGCAGGCAGGACATGATTATGTCTGCAACCGGCGCCAGCTTATCAGCGCGGAAGGCAGAGCCGTCGCCGAGACCCGGCTGCAAGGCGCGGGCGATCAAATAGGCGATGGTGCGCGAGGTCGATTCTTGGTTAGCACTTGTGACGAAAGGCAAGAGGCCTTCGGAATGCATCGCATCGCTTGGCGGTAGCGAGCCGCCTAAAGACAGAACTTCAACGCGCGAAGCCTCTGTTTTACCGTTCGGACGGTAGCCCCACACGATCAAATCCGTCGAAGACTTTTCGAGCCAGGTTGTCGCTGCAGCGCGCAGCCCTTTGGCGCCTTGTGCCCGCAATTTTGGGGCACGGACGATCTCAAACGGCGAGCCGAACATGAATTGTTCAAGATGCGTTTCCAGAGCCGAAATGACCGCTTTGGTCTGCTGCCGGCCTTTGGGACCAGAGAGCGGCGAGATCGCTAATCCAAAGCCTTGCGTCGACCGCCGCTTGCGGCTTGCTAGATGAGTCATGATCAAGCCGACTAAGGCGGTGATCCCTCGGACGGCCAAGATGAGCAGATATAAAGCAACGAAACTGACTGCGAGAAGGCCCAATCCGCTCCACAGCGCCGATCCGGCGATCGTGGCATTGAACCACTCGATCAGAGGAGAAAGCTGTTCGGGCATGAGTGTTAGGCCTGGAATTACACAACTGTGACGTCGATACCCCACGGGGAGGCATTCTCGCAATGCAAAATGACTGCTAGGTCACGATTCCCTTAGGAGTCGGGGCGAGGAGGTCACAGTTGAGCGTCTTTCGCACCCGCTTTGCGCCCTCTCCCACCTATTTTCTTCATTTGGGACACGCGCTGTCGGCTTTTCACGTCTGGCGCGCCGCTGAGGCAGCTGGGGGTGAGGTGCTGTTGCGAATTGAAGATATCGACACAACGCGCTGCCGACCTGAATATACGGACGCGATTTACGAAGACCTTCGCTGGCTCGGATTCGACTGGCCGGAGCCAGTGCGGATCCAATCAGAGCATTTTGGCGCCTATCAGTCTTGCGTTGATCGATTAAATGAAATGGGGCTGGCTTATCGCTGCTTCAGGACCCGCGCGGCGCTCGCAGATTTGGACCAGCCGCAACGCCCGGGTCCGCACGCGGCAGACGAGGAAGCGCGCCTGCTTGAATCTGGCGTGCCCTATGCTTGGCGGCTATCGCTTGATCGCGCGCGGGCGCATTTGGGAAAGACTTACTTAGAGCTCAGTTACAAAGAGATGACCCAAGATGGATTGGTTACGCGCACCGCCGATCCAGCCCCGCATGGCGATATCGTGATTGCGCGAAAAGACAGCCCAAGCGCCTATCATATCGCCGCCACGCATGATGATGCGCTGCAAAACATCACTCATATCATCCGCGGCGAAGACCTGATTGATGCGCCGCATATCCACACGCTCTTGCAGGCCTTGATGGGGTGGCCGCAACCGATCTATCAGCACCATGCCCTCCTGCTAGACGATGACGGTCAGAAACTGTCTAAACGACAGAAGAGCACCTCCATTGCCAGCCTTCGAGCAGATGGTATCTCGCCTGCTGAGATCCGCGCACAATTGGGATTTGCGTAAATGACGGAACTGAATTCTCCGAAACCGATGCCCGGTTGGTTTGGGCCCGCAATGGTCTTAACCGGCGGGATTTGTATTGGTATGGCGCCGATCGGATTGCGGCTGGGCTTAGATGATCTCGGACCGCAAGCGATCGCGTTTTGGCGCTACGCGTTTGCGCTGCCCATATTGTTTCTCTTGGTCATCTTGGTTCAGCGGCGCTTACCGGCAAAGCCAAACGCCGTTGTCATCATCGCGGGCACCTGTTTCGCCCTTGATATAGGCCTTTGGCACTGGTCGCTGACTTTCACGACGGTCGCCAATTCAACCTTCATCGTGAATTTGGGGAATATCTGTGTCGGCATTACCGCCTGGATTTTCCTCAAAGAACGCCCGACTTGGCGTTGGGGATTGGCCGTCCTGATCGCGCTGGTTGGCGCAGCAGCACTGTCTTTGGGCGGCGGGGCTGAGGGAAAAGCAGATTTGCGCGGCGATCTTCTGGCGCTTGGCGCTGCCGTTTTGGTCTCAGGCTATCTGGTCGCCTCAAAAGTTGCCCGCCGAACCCTTGGCGGTATGGAGACAATTTTTTGGCTGACCGTGGTCGAGCTTGGCATCGCCGGAGTGCTCGTGCTCGGCTTTAGAGAAAGCTTCCTCCCAGCGGATCTGTCAGGGTTCATTGTCCCGCTCTTCTTGGCGCTTACCGTTCAGATTGCCGGGCAAGGCCTTATCGTGACAGGCCTCGGCCATACGCGCGCCGCCATTGCGGGCGTGTTGGTTCTGGTGCAGCCGGTGGTGGCGGCGGCCATCTCTTGGCAGCTCTTTGATGAACCGCTCGCGCCTCTGCAGGCAGGCGGCGGCTTCTTGATCCTGATCGGGATCTTGATCGCACAACGCGGCCGCGAGCCCATCGCGACGCCCGGCGCGCCCAAACCAATCAGTACATTTGTCGACTGAAGCGACTAAAGAATGAATTTAGACAAGTCGGCATTGCCGACCAGGTCAGACAATTGCGCGGTCACATAGTCCTCTGTGATCGTCACGGTCTCGCCTTTACGGTCGGTCGCGGTGAAACTGATCTCGTCCAATAGCCGCTCCATCACAGTGTGCAGACGGCGCGCGCCGATATTCTCGACACTATCATTGACTTTCACGGCCAAGTCCGCGAGCGCATCAATGGCAGGTTCTTCAAATGTCAGCTCCACTTCTTCCGCCTGCATCAGGGCTTGATGTTGACGGATGAGCGAGGCTTCCGGCTCAACCAAGATCCGCCGCATATCGTCTCGCGACAGGGCCGTCAGTTCGACCCGAATTGGTAGGCGGCCTTGTAGCTCTGGCAAGAGATCAGACGGTTTGGAGACGTGGAACGCCCCAGAAGCAATAAATAAGATATGGTCGGTTTTGACCGGACCGCGCTTGGTCGAAACGGTTGTGCCTTCGATCAGCGGCAGCAGATCCCGCTGCACGCCCTCGCGGCTGACATCCGCGCCGGACCGGCCAGAGGCGCCAGCGACTTTGTCTATCTCGTCCAGGAACACGATACCGTCTTCCTCAACCGCACGCACGGCCTCGCGGGCAATTGTGTCTTCATCGATCAGCTTATCAGCTTCTTCGTCGATCAGCGGCTGATAGGCTTCGCGCACCGTGGTCCGAACGCGTTTGGTTCGACCACCCATGGCTTTGCCCAGCATATCACCGAGATTGATCATTCCCATCGATCCACCGCCACCAGGAATATCCATCATCGGCATCGGGCCCTGTGACTCGGCCAGATCGATATCCACGGCTTTGTCGTCGAGCTCGCCGTCTCGCAGCTTGCGGCGGAAGACTTCACGGGTGGAAGATTGTGCGTCGGCGCCGACCAAAGCATCGAGCAAACGCTCTTCAGCCGTATCACGCGCCTGATCCTCGACCGTTTTGCGCTTTTGATCGCGCAGCATGCCAATCGCCGCTTCAACCAAATCGCGAACGATTTGCTCTACATCGCGGCCGACATAGCCCACTTCGGTGAACTTCGTCGCTTCGACTTTTAGGAATGGCGCATTGGCAAGCTTTGCCAATCGCCGAGACACTTCGGTCTTACCGACGCCGGTTGGCCCGATCATCAAAATGTTCTTGGGCGTGATCTCTTCGCGCAGGCCTTCTGGCGCCTGTTTGCGGCGCCAGCGATTGCGCAAAGCCAGCGCGACAGCGCGCTTAGCATCTTGTTGTCCAACAATATGGCGATCTAGCTCCGAGACAATCTCGGCTGGCGTCAATTCAGTCATGCAGACCTTCTAAGCAGGTTCAGGTGGAAACACTCGGTTCCATGTGCCGCCTTTGGGGAAAATTACAAGCGCCGCTCTGCGCGCGGTTTTCCAGCCCGCACCAAGCAGCACAACCCCGGAGCCAATCAAAATCGTCACCATGATGAAAATGTTGGAAGCGTCTAAGCCTGCTCGGCTCAGCACAAAGCTGAGCGTGACGATGAAGGTCACAAGGCTTGCCGCAATCAAGGCCCGGCGATTGAGGGCAAGCGACACGACACCAATCGTCAATAGAACGGCGAGCAATGTCAGGCCTTGGGTTGAATTGTCAGTGCCGCTGGTTGAGCCGGCAAATATGTTAGAGCCCGTGACCATTGTGCTGACCCCGATAATCACTTGCGGGGCCGCAGCCAGGTGGAGCCAGAAAGCATTGTCGGAGGCTTTGCGGATCCGCTCGGGGTCTTTCATGTCATACCACACCGCTGCCGCGAGCGTGACGAGGCCCATCAAGAAGAAGCCTGCGCCGCCGATCAGCCAGCCGCTATTGCCGAAGAAGCCGAGGAAAACATAGACCGCGCCGGCTACACCGAGCGCGACAACAGCCAGCGAGAAGGGTAGCCGGAACCGGGCATAGACCGTGCCAGCAGCAACTGCGCCGGCTAAGAAGCCAATGACCCCCAGACGCCCGGTGGTCGAGAAGACTTGGAACAGCTCATATTCTGGATCAATGCCCATCATACTGGCCGCAAAAACCGTGACTGCAAGCGAGACGAAGAGCGAGAATATGAGGGTCAATGCCATGCTCGGTAGGAGCAATCGGCGGCGCCCACAAAAATACTCCAATAAGACCCAAGCCAAGCCGCCCACGATCAGCGCTGACACGACCCCAGCCAGGATCACCCCTTCGGCGAGCATGGGCGCGGCCATCATGGTCACGAAGGTCGTTACCCCGATAAACAGAATTACCAGGCCGAGCGTGATGAAAACATCATTGAAATTGGCCAAGAAGCGAAGGTTCTCTTGCCCAATCTGCTCGCTGCCGACGCCATCATCTTTGCGTGACAGGAGAAAAGCTTCCAATCGAGAGGCTTGGTCTGCGCTGATAATATTGGCGCCAACCGCGGCCCGCAGATCCGTGCGATCAAACATCTAAGACCTCCACTGTGAAATGGGCATTTGTGTAGACGCAAATATCGGCGGCGATCTCCATGGCTTTGCGGCCAAGCGTTTCCGCGTCTTTTTCATAATCGACCAAAGCCCGGGCCGCCGACAGCGCGTAATTGCCGCCCGAGCCAACCGCGACGACCGGATATTCCGGCTCGAGCACATCGCCTGATCCTGTGATTACAAGCGTCGTTTCTTTGTCGGCCACGATTAGCAGCGCTTCGAGTTTTTGGAGATATTTCTCGGTTCGCCATTCTTTGGCGAGCTCTACCGCAGCGCGTTGTAACTGGTTTGGAAAGCGCTCAAGTTTCTGCTCTAGGCGTTCGAATAGCGTGAACGCATCGGCCGTCGCACCGGCAAAACCTGCCAGAATATCGCCGCCACCAATCCGCCGCACTTTGCGGGCATTGCCCTTCATAACGGTCTGGCCCATGGACACTTGCCCATCGCTCAGCATGGCTACGTGTTTATTAGTTCTGACGGCTAGAATGGTCGTTCCGTGCCACTCTGGTCCGATTCCGGATTTATCGTTTATCATAAAACTCTAAATGGCTGAGAATCTACGAAAAGACAAGCCCTGCGATCTCATTCCGCAAATTAGGCGGACTTTTTCTTCAGCATAAAGGGTTGAGTTTTCAGCATTTCTGTAAACGCGACAGCTGAAACGGGCGGGCTATACAAGAAGCCCTGACCGATATCGCAGTGACGGTTGTAGAGGAAGGCCGCCTGCTCTTCGGTTTCGACCCCTTCGCCGACAATTGTCATCTCAAGCGTCGTCGCCATAGACAGGATCATATCGACGATCGCATTGGCCTGCGTGTCTTGCGGCGTACCCATCAAGAATTGGCGATCAATCTTGAACACGTCAAAATCGATCTGGGTCAGCACGGCGAGGTTGGAGTGGCCGGTGCCGAAATCATCAACGGCGAGTTTAATACCGAGCTGGCGAAGAGGCTCCAGCACATCCCGCACGCGTTCCGGTTGTTGGATGGCGAGGCTTTCAGTGATTTCAATCTCGAGCTGGCGCGGCGACAATCCGGCTTTTGCAAGCGCGTCCAAGATCGTCTCGGCGAGATTTTCATCCTCAAACTGCTTGGGGGAGACATTGACGGCGACGCTGACCGGATAGCCTGTGCGGGACCATTTCGCGGCCTCGACGCAAGCCTTGTGCATGATTTGATCGCCGATCTGTCCGATCAGACCAGACTCTTCTGCAAGCTCAATAAACACAGAGGGCGAAACCAGGCGGCCATTTTCCAATTGCCAGCGGGCCAAGGCTTCGGCACCGCAAATCTCACCCGTTTTCAAATTGATTTTCGGTTGGAAGAGCGGCACGAAACGATCTTCTTGGACCGCTTGGCGCAACTCGCTTTCGAGTTTCAGCTTTGCGTCGCGTTGGCGCTCAAGCTTGGGCGAGTAGAATGCAAATCCAGACCGCGATTTCAGGCGTAGATCATCGATCGTCGCCTGGGCGCGGTCCATAATTTTGCTAAGTGAGTCGCCATCCTGCGGCACCAAAACAATGCTGCCGCTCAGCACCACTGGCAAAGACTGTCCGTTGATTTGCAGCGGCACACGGAACTCGCCGAGCAATTCGCGAATGATCGCGGCGATCTCATCCTTTGAGCTGCCGCCTTTGATCAACAGCGCAAATTGTTCGGAGAACAAGCTACCAAGAATCCAATCGCTTTTCTGATGCCCATGTTTCATCGCCGATTGCGACGCGAACATTTGCAACCGCTCTGACACCATAGCGTAGGCTTCAGAAGGCAAGTTCAGGCTAATCGATTCTGAATGTTGGAGTTGCGGCTGAACCTCAATCGTGACCAGCACGGTTTGCGCACCGGGAACGAGGGATTGGAGGGCTTGCTTTAGCTCGTCGAGAAAAGCCGGTTCATTGATCAGGCCCGTACGCTCGTCCAGCCGAGCCGTCGCGCGGAGCGTTTCGAGCTCTTTTGACACCCGACGCGTCGCACGGGTCGTCGCAAGGGCGAGCTGCCGGAATTCTGCAAAGGCAAATTTGGAGACTTTCTGGCGGCTATTATCGACCAGGCTATAATCGCCGACCAATCGGGTAACTTGGCCGACATAATCCACAACCGTGAGCGCAAAGAACCGCATCGTGATGCCGGAGATCAGCGTCACGCCGAGGCAGATCAGGAAGGCGATCCAATACGGAATAGGCGGCTCAAATGGTAGGCTTGGCGCATAGACCAAAGTGCCGATCAAAGTGCCTTGAGAGGTGAGCGGGTAGGAGCGTGCGTATTTGTCAGCGGCCGCGGATAGGCTGCCAGAGAGAACTTCGCCTTCTGTACTGAGCAAGATTGCGCGATCTGACAATGTATTGGTCATCGCGATATCAATCGCGTTCATTTCGTTTTGCGCCAGCTCTTCGGTGATCAGTTGAGCGACTTGACGTCCATTCTCAAGCGAGCTGATCTCATAGGCGTGATAGGCTTGATTGAAATAGAAGGCGGTGAAAATCCCAGACAATAGACCGCCCAATAGCATCGCGGCCGATGTCAAGACATTGGCAAAGCTCGCCCGCGCTAACGATCTCGAAAGTGCCCGAATTGGTTTCAAACCGGCAACCTTTATCCCGTACTCGACCCTCAAAGATCTGTTCTGACGCCAATTGTTTAGGGAGTCGTGAACAGATCTGTGCTAGCCGACAAAGAAATTAAACCCTATTTGGACCGCCATGACGGACAGAATCGCTACAGTTTCGCGCAAGACCAAGGAAACCGATATCACGGTGACCCTGAACCTAGATGGTTCAGGCAAGACGGATATCTCAACCGGGATTGGTTTTTTTGATCATATGCTGGATGCGCTCGGGCGCCATTCCTTCATCGATTTGAAGGTTCGCACCAAAGGCGATTTGCACATTGATGGCCACCACACTGTAGAAGACACTGGGATCGTCATCGGCCAAGCGATTAAAGAGGCGCTTGGCGATTTTGCTGGTATCACACGTTACGGCCATGCCTATCTACCGATGGATGAAACCCTCAGCCGGGCCGCCATCGATCTTTGCAAACGTCCGTATTTTGTCTGGAAAGTCGATTTTCCGCGCGACAAAATAGGCGACATGGACACCGAGCTGTTCAAAGAATTCTTCCAAGCCTTTGCCGGCAATGGCGGCATGTGTCTGCACATTGAAAACCTATATGGTGAGAATAATCACCATATCGCTGAGAGCAGTTTTAAAGCGGTCGCGCGCGCCTTGCGCATGGCGGTATCCCCGGACGCAAAACTCGCCGGGGCCGCCGCCAGCACTAAAGGCAGCCTTTAAAGCGGCTTTTGGGGGCAGATCAGGTATTTCTGTCCGGTCGTTTTCGCATTGTATTTCGCAACCACATCCGCTTGTAGCGCTTCCGAGAGCGACAGCTCATCGGTGTAATTGCTCGCAAATGTCGTTGTCAGCTCGTCAGCTACGCGCTGGCGCAAGCGGATCGCCACGTCTTGACCCGCTTTGGCGAGGAAGTTTGGCAAGAGCCAACCGCCAACGCCCCACGCCATGCCATAGCCGCGGCTGAGCGTGGTCGGTGACGTGTCGAGCCCGCCATAGAGATAGACCTGTTTATGCGCGACTGAGCCGTAAATGCTGTAAGCGCCTGGTGTCCGCGCCGCAGCGCCTTCCATTGCGGTCAGAATGTCGGAACCGAGCTTGCCGCCGCCGGTGGCGTCGAAGCCAAGTGTCGCGCCAGTTTCGTGAATGGCGTCGATCAGATCGGCCATGAAGCTGTCTTTGCTGGAGTTCACGATATATTTCGCGCCCATGCCGCGCAGCAGATCTTCTTGCTCTTGTTTGCGAACAATATTGACCAGATCCACGCCATCGGCCTGGCAGATGCGGTTGAGCATTTGGCCCAGGTTTGACGCAGCAGCTGTATGTACAATTGCTGTGTGGCCTTCCATGCGCATCGTCTCAAGGAAGCAGAGTGCGGTCAATGGATTCACAAAACAAGACGCGCCTTCTTTTGCGGTATTCCCTTCGTGAAGCGGCAGCGCCATCATCGCATCAACGGCGCGATACTCGCCATACATGCCGCCGCCCATGACGGCGACGATTTTGCCAACAAGGCTTTGGGCATAGTCGCCTTCGCCTGCGGCAACCACAGTCCCAGCGCCCTCATTGCCAACCGGAAGCGCTTGGCCAATTCGGGCTTTCATCATCCGCATGCCTTGTTCTGGCACTGGCGCCGTCAGCACGGTATCCTTACTAGACCCAGAGCTACTGGCCGCCGCCATATTCGACCAGCCAAACATCACGCCATGATCTGACGGATTAATTGGTGTCGCTTCGACGCGGACAATGATCTGGCCTGGTTTTGGTTCAGGCATTTCTTTTTCCACCAGCTCCATTCGAAGCGTGCCCTCTTCGGTGAGGGTGGAGACCATTTGCAAATAGGTATCGGGAAGTGACATGAGTTGCGCCCTTTAAGCTCGTGCATGAATAGATGCTCTCTCCTGCCAAGTGTGCGGATAAATGACCAGACTATCGTCGCGAAACGCAGCATTTCTCCACTTCGGGCTCTTTTCGTGGGTCGCTGTCTCCGCTAAGGCCAGCGCCATGAAGACAATCGCGCTCATCGATTATGGATCAGGCAATTTGCACAGCGCCGCACGCGCCCTGCGGGTGGCCGCCAACAATGCCAAAAAGACGCGCGAAATACGCATCACGGCAGATCCAGATGCAATCGCGCATGTCGACCGGATCGTCTTGCCAGGGGTCGGGCATTTCGCCGACTGCGCCGCGAATTTGCGCAAGCATGATGGCCTGGTCGAAGCCTTGACCGAGGCGGTGATTGATCGCGGCGTGCCCTTTTTCGGCATTTGCGTTGGCCAACAATTACTCGCGACGCGCGGCCTCGAAGATGGTGAGACGCCAGGGCTCGATTGGATCCCAGGCGATGTCGACCGGATTAATCCTGGCAATGGGCTCGCTGTACCGCATATGGGCTGGAACGCGCTGAGCTTTCGGCAAGATCATGCGATCTTGAAAGACCTCGGCGAAGACCCGCACGTCTATTTCACGCACTCCTATGCCTATCGCAATCCAGCCGAAACGGATGTGGCGGCAATAACCGAGTATTGCGAAACCATCATCGCCGCGGTGGCGCGCGACAATATCTTTGCGACCCAGTTCCACCCCGAGAAAAGCCAACGGGTTGGTCTGCAAATGCTTTCTAATTTTGTGCTCTGGACCCCGTCATGACATTTAAGCTCTACCCCGCCATCGACCTTAAAGACGGTCAATGCGTCCGGCTCTTGCGCGGCGAGATGGACCAGGCGACGCAATACAATCCTGATCCAGGCGATCAGGCCGCAAAATTCAAAGCCGCCGGATTTGAGTATCTTCACGTGGTCGACTTGAACGGCGCTTTCGATGGCGCAAGCGCGAACACAGACGCCGTAAAGTCGATCCTCGCCTCAACCGACGTGCCGGTTCAGCTTGGCGGCGGCATTCGCACCCGTGCGCACATTGATGCGTGGCTGGAAGCTGGTATTTCGCGCGTCATTCTAGGCACAGTAGCCCTAAGAGACCCAGCCTTGGTCAAAGCCGCTGCGAAAGCGCTTCCAGGCCAAGTCGTCGTTGGGATTGATGCCAAAGACGGCATGGTCGCCGTCGAAGGCTGGGCCGAAACGTCTGATATGAAGGCCGTCGATCTCGCCAAAGCCTTTGAAGGCTGCGGCGTCGCGGCCCTGATTGTGACCGACATTGCGCGCGACGGCATGAAGACCGGCGTGAATGTCGCGTTCACGGGCGAGCTAGCCGACGCGGTTTCGATCCCGGTGATCGCCAGCGGCGGAGTTGCCTCGGTTCAGGACATCCATGATCTGAGGGCCCATACAAGTCAGCGCAAAATTTCCGGCTCAATCCTCGGCCGCGCACTTTATGATGGCGATTTGCAGCCCGCTGAAGCACTCGAGGCGGCGCGCTGAAGCGATTAGTCTTTTTGTGTGCTGGTTTTCGGCCAGCCATAAACCGATCTGAAAAATACCTGCGCGGTCTCTTCATCAACCGCAGACCATCCTGCTTCTTTCAAAATCGGTACGCCATCCGCACCAGCGACGAACCCTCGGAACAATGCAGACGGGTGGGCGGGATCGCCAGGCTCAGTAAACACGTAAAGCTCTCGCGCACTGTCGGCAAAGCACTTAACAGCCCGCCTCGCCATGGGATGGCAGTGATAATCACCGCGCGAGTCAATATTATCCATCAATGTAGTTACTTGTTCAGACGGTTGGTCGAACTCGAAGCTTTGCTGATCGGCAACCGGGCCATTCTCGCCCATGTTTACGCGCTCCGGCAGGCCTTGCTTGTGGACGCGGAACACAATCGCGCGCGCTCCGTCCGGCCCACCCCGCGGGGCATGCTCGGCTTGCGGCGGGATCACATAAGCGTCGCCAGCTTTTAAGATTTGATCCAGCTTTCCCGCTTCGACATGCACAGCGGAGCCTTCAATCACATAGACAAATTCTTCGCCTGGATGGAAATGCCGGGGAACCGTTGCGCCTGCCGGGATCACGACATCGGAAATGATCACTTCTAAGTCATCTGAGATCGTAATTGGCGCACGCATCATAAGATTCGAGCCCGGCGGGGGACGTAATGTTTCAGCTGGGTCAGTGTGATGGTGCTCATGCGAGACGGTCGAACATGCGGCAAGGACGGTTGCCGAGGCGAAGGCGGCGATGGCAATTTTCATTATGGGTCCTTCCAAAACTCTGTGGACTCTATGGCCAGCTCCCGCGCAATATCTTCGGCGCCCAGCGCGACTAAGGCCGCGAGCAAGTCGGTAAAATCGGGAGACGCGAGGCGGCCGGGCTCACCCCGTGTCGTTGCCAAAACCAGAAGGCCCGATTCGGCGACCGCTCCGGACAATACCGCAGCCCGAAGCCCAATCTGTTGGCCTTGCGCCATCCGTTCGCCGCGGTCCGAGAGCTGGGCAATAAAATCCCGGCCAAGCGGGGAAACCGGATATCCCAGCCCGGTCCAGGCCGCCAAGATCGCGCCGGCTTGGCGTTCACGTTCATTCGAATCAACCGCTTCTATCAAACGCGCCTCGATTGCCACCAAAGACGGCCGCGACGCCTCGCCGCCAGCAAGAATATCGAGCGCTTCGATCACCGCGATCTGATACGGATCCGGCTCGCCTGAGCCTTCAAAATTGAACGTATTGAGCCAGTCCAAGGCGGTCTCGCGATCCCCCGCAATCATCGCCGCCTTGGCATAATCGATCGCAAAATCCGCCGCGACCGGTGTTTGAACCAGCTGCTGCAAGTCCGGCAAGAACAGGCTCGCCGTGGTGCGATATGTGGTCAGATCTGCCAGAGCCGCCGCGCGCAACACGCCAGATAATTGGCTATGACGCTCTCCATCCGAGACGAGTGGGTCTTTCAAGTCAGCAAGAGCGACTTCAAGCGCAGAAAAAGTTGCTGCCTCTTCAGAGTCGAACCGGTCTTTCAAAATCGCGCGCCGTTCTTCGACCGAGATCAATTCAAACTCGCTGGCGATTTCGGCGAACCTGACGCGCAAATCATTCGGAATCCCTGGTCGGCGGGCTGCAGCAGCCGAGAGATCCGGCCGGCCGCCGTCCAGTGTGAAACTCGACATATCCAGATCTGCTTTGGCCGACAGGGCGATGTTCAGACCGGTATCAAATCGCGCATTTGGCGGATTGGGCACATCGCCCGCCGCGGCGAAGATTGCAGCGATCATCCAGTCATCTTCAACGCCTTGCGCTTCGGCAATTTCGATCGCCAGTTCCGCGCCTGAGAAATTGTCTTGGAGGACCGCGCAGACCGCCCGCAATTTGTACCAATAATGCGCTTCACCCGTCGCGCCGTTTAAAGCTCGGCACGCCGACGCTTCTTGGCCGCTCGCCAAGTCAAGATCGATCGCAAATGTCTCAGGATCCAGCCCGCGAGAATCTTCGCCAAGCTCTGGCGCCACCGCGGCTGCAGCCCGGGCCTCGCCGAGTTCGAGCATCAAGCGCGCGCGCTGAGCGAGTAGATCTTCGGCGCGTTCTCCGCGAGGGCGTGTCGCAGGCGAGAGAACGATCCGGCGCAGCAGGCGTTTCTCGGCTGGTCCTAGGCTGCGGACGTCTATCGATTGTAGCAGCGCGAGTAGGGTCTGATTGTCTGAGTTGCGCCAAAGATCACTTGAAAATTCTGGCTCGGTCTCGGGCAGAAACCTTTGTCCCCATGAGCTAAGATCGTCCAGACTTTCTGATTCGATTTGCGCATGAACTGATACGCTGAGACTAAAAAAACCGGCAGCGAGTAAAATGCCCTTAAAGGACATGCTCGATCTCCATGCGCGTTTCGCCGGCCTCTGGCTTATGCTCTTCTAAAGACGAGCCGAGCCACCAAAGCACGCCGAAAACTGCCACCAAAATTACGAGAAGAATGATCAGCCATTTGCGCATCGAGTGTTTGCCTTTCGCAGGGTTTCGCCATGGTCAAAGATTGCCGGAACCGTTTTGCCTGTATAGGACAGGTTTGGAAGATCCGAAAAGACCATGGCTGAAGACCGATCTAGTACCTTGAAAACCGACAGAAATGAGGCGTGGGCCGGGCGGACTGTTGCCCTGGTTGGCTTGATGGGCGCGGGTAAGTCTACGGTTGGCCGGCGATTGGCAAACAAACTCGGGCGCCCCTTTGTCGACAGCGATGATGAAATCGAAAAAGCCGCCGGGCTCTCGGTGGCCGACATCTTCGCTTTGCATGGCGAGGAAGAGTTCCGGCGGGTCGAACATAAAGTGTTGAGCCGCCTGCTCAGCGAACCGCCGCAAATTCTGGCGACAGGCGGCGGCGCGTATCTGAATGCTGAGACACGCGATCTTATGCGCGAAAAAGCTGTCACCGTCTGGCTGAACGCAGACCTCGAAACCTTGTGGAAACGAGTATCTCGCCGCAATCACCGCCCGCTTTTACGCCGTCCAGATGCCAAACAAGTGCTTTCCAACTTGTTTGATCAGCGCCGTCCTATATATGAGCTCGCTGACGTAACGGTCCACAGTGTGGACGGGCCGCATTCCAAAACGGTCACCTCTATTATTAAGGCCCTGGAGACATGGACGCCGCAACCCTGACCGAGCCCACAAAAGTCCGCGTTGAGCTGGGGACAAGAAGCTATGATATCCTGATTGGCGCCGGATTAATGGCCCAAGCCGGACGCTTGATTGCCCCCTTCACCAAACAAAAGCGGGTTTTCATCATTAGCGACGAGACCGTTTGGGCGCTGCATGGCGCGACTCTGCAAAACGGGTTGGCCGCTACCGGTCTGACCGGGTTGGAAAAGGTCCTACCGGCTGGCGAGAGTACGAAAAATTGGGCCTTGCTCGGTGAGACCTTGGACTGGTTGTTGGAGCAAGGTGCTGGCCGCGATGATGTGCTGATCGCCTTTGGCGGCGGTGTGATTGGCGATCTGACGGGCCTTGCGGCGTCTTTGATGAAGCGCGGCATGCAATTTGTTCAAATCCCCACAACTTTGCTGGCACAGGTCGACAGCTCTGTGGGCGGTAAGACCGCGGTCAATAATCGGCACGGTAAGAATCTTGTCGGCGCATTCTATCAGCCGCGTCTGGTTTTGGCTGACACGGATGTCCTTGAAACGCTACCAGTGCGTGAGCGCCGGGCAGGCTATGCCGAAATCATCAAATACGGCTTGATCAATGATCCGGCTTTCATCGACTGGCTAACAGTCCACGGAAGTCAAGTCCTTGAATTGGACTCAGCATCAATCTCCGAAGCCGTTGCCGTGTCTTGTCGCGCTAAAGCGGGCATTGTTGCAGAAGATGAGCGCGAAGGCGGGGTACGTGCCCTACTCAATCTTGGCCATACATTCGGGCATGCGCTCGAAGCCGCAAATGGTTATGGGCCTGATCTCTTACACGGCGAGGCGGTCGGCACCGGTATGGCGCTCGCTTTGCGATATTCAGCGCGCTTGGGATTAATCTCAGCATCCGACGCCCAGCACGGCGTGCAACTGATCCAAGACTCTGGCCTTGAAACCAATCTTCCAAGCCTTGCTGGGGGGCCTTACGAAGCAGGCCAATTGGTTGAGGCAATGCGACAAGACAAAAAAGCCCGCGGCGGAAAAGTCCCGCTGATCCTTGCGAAAGGACTTGGGCAAGCCTTTATCTATCCAGATGCAGACCTGTCAGACGTACAGGACTTTCTACAAGAGGAGCTGCAAAAAAGCTGATGATCATCGGCACTTTACTGACCATTCTGGTCCTTATCAGCCTGTCGGGATTTTTCTCCGGGTCTGAAACGGCGCTCACAGCCGCAAGCCGCGCACGCATGCACCAACTCGAGAAGGATGGTGACAAGCGCGCAAGCCTCGTCAACAAACTCATCTCAGACCGCGAACGCCTGATCGGCGCGATCCTGCTCGGCAACAATCTCGTCAATATCTTAGCGTCGGCGCTCGCCACCAGCCTATTTGTCAGCTTGATGCCCGGCCCAAGCGGCGTCGCAGTGGCCACAGCGGTGATGACGGTTTTGGTATTGGTTTTTGCTGAAGTCTTGCCCAAGACCTATGCGATCACTCGGCCCGATGCGATGGCGATGACCGTGTCTCGACCGATCTCCTGGTTTGTCGCGGTCGCAAGTTGGATTGTCGCTGGCATTCAGGCCATCGTGAACATCACGCTGCGCTTGATCGGCGTGAAACCGCCGGATGACGGCGTGTCTGCCGAAGAAGATATTCGCGGCACGATCGACCTCCACCATTCTGAAGAAGGCCTCGACGCGAAGAACAGGCACCGCCTGGTGGGCGCGTTGGACCTGAAAGATATGACCGTTGAAGAGGTCATGATCCACCGAAAAAATATCACCATGATTGATGCGGATCAGACCGCTGATGCGATTGTCCGCCAAGCGCTGGCAAGCCCGCATACCCGCCTGCCGCTGTTCCGAGGCGATCAGGAAGAGATTGTTGGCATATTGCACGTCAAAGATCTGCTACGCGCGATCGTCGGAAATAACGGCAAAACCTCGGGCCTCGATATTTTGGAGATTTGCCGCGACCCTTGGTTCATTCCTGAGACCACCGCTGCTGAAGATCAGCTCGATCACTTCCTGAAGAAACGCAGTCATTTTGCCTTGGTCGTCGACGAATATGGCGCCCTGCAAGGGCTTGTGACCCTAGAAGATATTCTGGAAGAGATTGTCGGCGATATCCGCGACGAATACGATATCGTCGTGCGGGGCGTGCGCCCGCAATCGGATGGCTCGGTCTATGTTGAAGGCGGGGTGACCATTCGCGACCTCAACCGCGCCATGGGTTGGGAATTGCCGGACGAAGAAGCCGTGACCATTGCCGGACTGGTCATCCACGAAGCCCAGACTATTCCGGAACCAGGCCAGCGCTTTGCCTTTTATGGCTATCGCTTTGATATCGCCCGCAAGAACCGCAACCAGATTACAGGCCTAAAAGTCATGCCTGTGCGCGAAGAACGCGATGCGCCCGATGCGTAAGTTTGAAGAGATCTTAGATTTGGCCGCTCAGCATCACGGCTCGCGAGAACACGTGCTGGAACAGGCCAAGAATGAGCACGCCGTCGCCGACCTAAAATCCGTCAGCGACGATCGCTATTTGGCGGAGATGGCAAAGGCGGTGTTCAGCGCTGGGTTCAGCTGGAAAGTGATCCGCAACAAATGGCCGGGGTTCGAAGCCGCATTTGACGGCTTCCAGCCGAATCGCGTGGCCTTCTATTCAGATGAAGATCTTGATCGCCTGCTGGCTGATGCCGCCATTGTCCGCAATGGACAGAAAATTACGGCGACGGTTGAAAACGCGCGCTTCATTGTCGCTACCGCAAAAGAGTATGGCAGCTTTGGCGCGTTTCTGTCGGACTGGCCCGCAGATGATCAGTCAGGCCTGCTCGCCTATTTCGGCAAGAACGGGTCTCGCCTTGGCGGCGCGACCGCGCAATACTTCTTGCGGTTCTCAGGCTATGACAATTGGATCGCATCAAAAGATGTCTGCGCAGCTTTGGTGCGCGAGGGTGTGCTCGATAAACCGAGCGCCACGAGCAAAACCGCACTGAAAGCCATCGATGCCGCGTTTACAGAGCTTCAAGCACAATCAAACCTGCCGCGCGCTGAGCTCTCGCGTCTCCTCGCGCTCTCTATCGGTCCGTCATGACCTTCGCCGCCACCTTTATTACGCTTTACCCAGACGCGTTTCCCGGGCCGCTGGGCGTGTCTATCTTGGAGCGGGCGCGCCAAGAGGGCCTGTGGTCGCTCGATACAGTTGACCTCCGCGCCTTTGGTCTGGGCAAACATCGGCAAGTTGATGAGAAACCCGCTGGCGGTGGCGCCGGGCTCGTGCTTCGCCCAGATGTTGCGGCCGCTGCAATCGATCATGTAGGACCGGCGCGCGGTCCCATCATATATCCTAGCCCGCGCGGCGTCCCATTCTCTCAGTCATTGGCCGAGACGTGGGCGCAGGGGCCGGGACTGACTTTTTTCTGCGGCCGTTTTGAAGGGCTCGACCAACGCGTGATTGAGCACCGAAACTTGATCGAAGTGTCACTAGGAGATTTCATTCTCGCCGGCGGTGATGTTGCTGCGATGGCGATGCTCGAAACCGTGCTGCGGTTGATCCCTGGAGTCGCAGGTAATCAGGCTTCGGTTGAGGAAGAAAGCTTCTCAAATGGCTTGCTAGAATACCCGCATTATACCTTGCCAAGAGAGTGGGAAAATCACACAACGCCAGCTGTTCTTTTGTCCGGTGATCACAAAGCTGTCGAAGAGTGGAGGAATCAGCAGGCAGAGGCATTGACAAAACACCGCCGACCCGATTTATGGGCGGCTTTCCGAAATGGACCCAATTTGCGAGCGTCGGAGACGGACGATGAACATGATTGAACAGCTTGAAGCTGAAGAAGTTGCCCGCGTCACCGCTGGCAAAACCATCCCAGAATTTTCACCAGGCGATACGCTTTCGGTGAACGTACGAATTAAAGAAGGCGACCGTGAGCGCGTTCAGCGCTATGAAGGCGTTTGTATTGCCCGCGCTGGCCAAGGCATCAACGAGAACTTCACGGTTCGTAAGATTTCTTTCGGCGAAGGCGTAGAGCGGGTATTCCCTGTCGTGTCGCCAATGATCGAAAGCATTGAAGTGAAGCGCAAAGGCCGCGTCCGCCGCGCCAAGCTTTACTATCTCCGCGATCGCCGCGGTAAATCTGCCCGTATCGCCGAACGGACCACCGGTCACGGTATGGAAACCACAGAGATCACAACCTCTAAAACAGAGCTTCGCCGTCAGCGCGATGCTGCGAAAGTGGCGCGCCGCGAAGAAGCTGCAAAAGAGCGTGAAGCTTCTGCAAAAGCGAAAGCTGCTGAAGATGCGTCTGCAGCCGCTGCGGCTGAAGCTGAAGCAGCTGCTGCAGACGCAGCGCCAGAAGGTGATAGCGAAGCATAGTTCGCACAACGAACTCAGATACAAAACCCCGCTCGAAAGAGTGGGGTTTTTTCATGCCTGGAAGGGTAAATATCTTCTATTTCTGTGCGGTGCTTAACGCTTTCTCAGCCAGGTAAATCACTAAAAAAGCAGTGGATTTTCTCGCATGGGGGGAATCCGATTGGTTAAGCCCCCCTCATTTCCTATACGAAATGATAGGCGCAGTTCTTGCGTAGCGCACAAGCGTGTCCCGAAATGGGTCGGGTCTTCAAGAACACGCCTGCCAAGTGGCTTCAAAAGTCACATAGAAGGGGAAAAAGAGATATGAAACTTTCTAAGTCGATTTTTGTCGGCATCGCCGCAGTCAGCCTGCTTCCGTTCACCGCGATGGCGGACGGCGACCAAACAAGCTGGGACGGCAAAGCCGCTGGTGAACGCTACGTCGTCACCGGAGACGCAACATCGGACCGCGCTTTGTCGGATGACGAAATTCGCGACATCATTTCGCGCTCAGGCGCAAATGGTGGCAACACGGACGTCCGCTATTTGGGCGGCTCCGAAGTAGCGATCGAAACCACGCTCTGCTGCGAGAATGTCGAAGAGCAGATCGAAACCCGCACAGAGATCGAAGAAACGACTGAATATGTCGATGCGGTCACCCGCCGCGAGATCACTCAGCCGGTTCAACGCACACTGATCCAGCCGATCACACAAGAAGTGCTGCAGGGGTCTGTTGAAGACATCACCGAAGATCGCATCTACGAAACCAATCGCTTGGCGACCCGCTATGAGCGCGATGAAGTTCCGGCCGTGGTTGAGAATTACATCCCACAAGTCACAACTGAAACCGTCGAAGAAGTCACCGAGACTTATTATGACGCGATCACGCGCCGCGAGATCATTCAGCCGGTTGAGCGCACAACTGTTGTGCCTGTTCAGCGCCGGATTATCCGCCCTGTGACAGAGACGATCACCAATGAGATCCGCTACGAGACGAAGACTGCTCCTGTTCAGCGCAACTCTGTCGCGATCCCAGCGACGATCGAAAACATCACTGAAGACATCACGACAGTGACGGAAGAGCAGATCACAGAACGCGTTGTGCCTTATATCGCAACCCGTAACGTCTATCAGCCGAAGACCGTGACAACCGTTCAACCAATCGAGCGTCAAATCCTGCGCGGTACGACTGAGAGCGTCACGCAAGATACGCGCTATGAAGAAGAGCGTCTTCCAGTTCGTGTTGAAACAGTTGCCGCACCACAAGTGGTTGAGACGATCACACCACGTGTCACAGAGCGGACTGTGTTGGAAGTTGAAGACGTGTATATCGACAATGTCACACGCAACATCATCCAGCCTGTCGTGGTCACGACGATCCAACCGGTCGTCAACGAAGTCCTCCAGGGCCGGACGGAAACTGAAACGCGTGCCACACGCTATGAGTCAGAAACGCTTGCCGGCAAGACTCATACAGTTGCGATCCCGGACACAGTTGTGAATTACATCCCGCAACTGACCGAAGAGTATCAAGAAGAGCACTCTGAGACTTATTTCGAGGCGGTTACGCATCGCGATGTCTATCAGCCGGTTCACCGCAAAATCATTCAGCCAGTTGAGATCCGTAAGGTCACTCCAAAAACTGAGACTGTGACGAACGCAACTCGCTATGAGACCGTTCGCGCAAGCTTGGTTGTGCTGAATATCGGCGCACCTTGCGACTGTCACTAAACCCATAATTGTCGGCACTTTGCCGACAATAGACTTGAAACGGGGCTGGCGGGATTTTCCTGCCAGCCCTTTTCTCTATCAGCTACTTGCGAAAACGGTCGGCGCATGCTGATACACGCGGCTGAAAGGTGGAACTGAGATGGCCGGACAAACACTCTACGATAAGATTTGGAACCAACATGTTGTGCGTGAAGACGCGGCGACGGGTGAAGCGCTCCTATTTATCGATCTCCACTTGATCCACGAAGTGACGACCCCGCAGGCCTTTGCTGGCTTGAGATCTGCGGGACGGGGGGTCCGGCGTCCGGATTTAACGCTGGCGGTGGCGGACCATAATACGCCTACCGAAAACCAAGGCTTAGGTCTCGATGGGGTCCGCGATGAAGCGGCGCGCAATCAGTTGGCGGCTTTGACCCGAAATGTTGAGGATTATGGGATCGAGTTCTTTCCCATGGGCCATATCAATAATGGCATCGTCCATGTTGTCGGTCCTGAGCAGGGCCGCACCCAACCCGGGATGACCATTGTCTGCGGCGACAGCCATACCTCGACGCATGGCGCGTTCGGGTCTTTGGCCCACGGGATTGGGACCTCAGAAGTCGAGCATGTTCTCGCGACACAAACCCTGCGTGCGCGAAAAATGAAGAATATGGCGATCGAGGTGAGCGGCACGCTCGCAGATGGGGTGACCGCCAAAGATCTCGCGCTTCATTTGATCGCCAAGATCGGCACCGCAGGCGGAACAGGCTATGTCATGGAATATCGCGGCGAAGCGATCCGGGCGCTGTCCATGGAAGGGCGTATGACCCTGTGCAATTTGTCGATTGAAGGCGGCGCCCGCGCCGGCCTGATCGCCCCGGATGACGTGACCTTTGAGTATATGAAAGGGCGTCCATCGACTCCGAAAGGCGGCGCCTGGGAAATTGCGGAACGGCATTGGCGCACGCTCCACTCTGATGATGACGCGGCTTGGGATGAAGTGATCGCGATCAATGGTTCGGATATCGAACCCACCGTCACATGGGGCACAAGCCCCGAACAGGCCATCCCCCTCTCAGCTTCTATTCCGAACCCAGCTTCGATGAGTGACCCTGTCAAAATGGCGGCTGCGGAACGCGCACTGGACTATCTGGGTTTAGAGGCCGGCGCCAAACTAGCGGGAACGCCGGTGCAGCGTGTGTTTATTGGATCCTGCACAAATTCTCGGATTGAGGATCTGCGTGCCGCGGCCGATGTCGCTAAGTCTGGAAAAGTAGCAGACGGCGTGCGGGCGATGATCGTCCCAGGCTCCGGCCTGGTTCGCGCCCAAGCAGAAGCCGAAGGATTGGATGAGGTATTCGCGGCCGCTGGATTTGAATGGCGTGAACCGGGTTGCTCCATGTGTTTGGGCATGAACCCCGACATCCTAGCGCCTGGCGAGCGTTGCGCTTCGACCTCAAATCGCAATTTCGAAGGCCGCCAAGGCCGCGGGGGGCGCACCCATCTAATGAGCCCGCATCTCGCCGCCAGAGCCGCAATCACTGGGGTCATCGGGGGGTGAAAAGAGTAAGCAAAGAACTTGCGATGGTTTTCTTCGGTTTGTTCGGAATACTCTTCTTGTTTGCGTCTTTGGGGTATGCATTCACATCCGTAGAGCCTTCGAAATTCATTACCTATAAGGGAAAATTACTGTCAGCAGAACAAGTGGCACCGACCAAACGCAGGCGATATCGCCTCATTCGGAGAAAAAGTCGGATAGAAGTTGGAATCCTCTACGATGACTCACATTTTGAGGTCCATATCATTCACTCATCCTTGAATCTGAAGAAACTTGAAGACATTCGGAATCGCTTGGATGCTGCTAAAGGCGAACCAGTCATCGTGAGCTTCCAACCTAATGACAGGACCGTAGCTGAGATTCGGACGCTCACGGGTGAAGTATTGATGCCCGTATCACAACTGAAAGAATCGAACAGATTCACAGCTACAATGCTCGCAATCTCGGGAGCTTTTTTCCTGGCAGTCGGAGTGTTTAGCAATTTGTTGCGAACAAGGGATCACCTTAAAAATGAATAACCTTCATGATTGGACTCCGCGAGAACGCCCGGGGCAATGGCCATTGACCGGAGGTCGCGTGGTGCTCGAGCCGGTCGATTGGGGCGTGCATGCCAACGGGCTGTACGAGGCGATTGCAGCGCCGGATATAGCCGACTTGTGGGACTTTATGCCCCTGGGGCCCTTCAAAGATCAGGCGCAATTTGAAAAAACTTTAACCCACGTTTGCGCTGATTTAGGTTGGGAACTGCTTGTCATACGCAGCGTTAAGGACGGCACTGTTCTCGGAATGGCGGGATATATGCGTATTCGGGAAAGTCATGGCAGTGCAGAGATTGGCTGCGTCTCGTTTGGGCGCGCGCTGAGGCGCACACCAGAAGCAACTGAAGCCATGTATCTGATGGCAAACCATGTTTTCGAAGAACTTGGCTATCGCCGATATGAGTGGAAGTGCCACAATGAAAACGCCGCTTCCCGAAGCGCTGCCGCGCGATTTGGGTTCCAGTTCGAAGGCGTCTTTCGCAATGACATGGTCGTCAAAGGCAAGAACCGCGACACCGCCTGGTTTGCGATGACGGATGAAGATTGGCCGGCCTTGAAATCAGCATTTGAAGCCTGGCTCGATCCGAGTAATTTCGATGCATCCGGTGAGCAGAAAAAGCGATTGGAGGCGTTCCGGTCATGATCACGTCGCTCGATCATTTTGTTTTGCTCTGTCCGGAGATCGAAGCCGCGACCGCCGACTATCAGACCCTGCTCGGCGAGGACCCAGTTTGGCGCGCTGAAACCGCCGACACCGCCTCAACCATATTCGCCGTCGGCAATACAGCCATCGAATTGCTCGCCCCAAACGGGGACGGCGAGACCGCGCAAAAATTACGAGACATGACGAAGGACGGCGCGCAGCTGACCTCGCTCGTCTATCGATCAGATGATATCGGCCAAGATCATCATGATATGGGCCGCCGCGGCCTCAGTCCCGATGAGATAACCGATGGCGCCAGCACGGATGAAAATACCGGTGCGGAACGATCATGGCAGCGATTCCGAATTCCGGATGCGGTAATGGCGGGGATCAAAACCTTCGTGCTGCAAACCGAAACGCCCGTCGTCGCAGCGCACCCCTCACCAGGCTCGGTCTCTGCGCTGGACCATCTGGTCATAAACACGCCAAATCCGGAACGTGCCGTTGCCAATTATGGCGCCAGGCTCGGCCTTCGCTTTGCGCTTGATCGCACAGCAGAGCAGTGGAAAACGCGCTTCCTCTTCTTTCGTCTAGGCGGGCTGACATTGGAAGTCATCAACCGGCTCGGAACCGAGCAAGACATGAGCGACCCGGACCAGATTTGGGGGCTGACCTGGGAAGCCCATGATTTGAAGGCGGCGCATGCTCGCCTTGTACGTACAGGGCTTGATGTCAGCGAAATTCGCACTGGCCGCAAACCTGGGTCTGAAGTGTTCACCGTGCGAAATGGCACGCAAGGCGTTCCAACCCTGTTCATCGCCCATTCCTCACGCTAGACAGCCGATATGAAAGCCTTCACAAAACTTCGCTCAACCGCCGCGCCCCTAATTGATAAGGGCAAGCTGATGGTAAATGTCGACACTGACATGATCATCCCCAAACAGTTTTTGAAAACGACAGAACGCGATGGTCTCGCCGTCGGCCTGTTCCACGAATTGAAGACTTTGGCAGATGGCTCGCCCAATCCCGACTTTGTTTTGAACAAGCCGCACTATCGCGATGCAGGCGTATTGATAGCGGGTGAGAATTTCGGCTGTGGCTCCTCGCGGGAACACGCGCCTTGGGCGCTTCTGGACCAAGGCATTACCTGTGTGATCGCGCCGAGTTTTGCCGATATTTTCTACAATAATTGCGGCAAGAATGGCATTCTCGCCATCGCGCTGCCGATTGAGGTTTGTGACGCTCTGGCAGCTGAAGCTGGCGGCAGCAATAGCGTGTTCGAAGTTGATCTTGAGACCAAAACGCTGACGACGCCAGATGGGGTGGAGCACAGTTTCGATTATGATGAAGGCCGACGCGAAAAGTTGCTCAATGGCTTGGACGATATTGCGCTGACCCTGCAAGCCGAAGACGCGATCTCGGCGTTTGAAACCCAGCGCAAACTGGCTACACCCTGGTTGGAGACCGTCTGATGAAATCCACGATCGCCATTCTATCCAGCGTGTTCCTGCTCAGCGCCTGTATCCCGGATATCATGAATACCAAACCCGAAGTGCGCGGCCTCGAAGGCGCTGCGCCCGTGCAGACCTTCACTGACCCCGAATCTGGCACTGAGGTCACGCTGCGCCCGGGCGGCAAGCTCAATCTGAAGCTCGATTCTAATCCGACCACCGGCTATTATTGGTATCTCAAAGACATTGATGCCTCAAAAGTCGATCAGCTCAGCGATGACTATTTTGCCGACCCGGCGCCTGAAGGCATCACCGGCAGCGGAGGGCACCAGATGTTCGTGTTCGAAGCGCTTTCAACGGGCAAATCTAATTTGGTCCTCTCTTATGAGCGGTCCCCACAAGATGTCGCCGAAACCCTGAAGCTAAAGATAAAGGTGGTGGAATGATTATCGTTGAAGGCAGCGCCAGCATTCCTGAAGGCGCCTGGGACAAAGCCGAAGCGGCGATGAAGAAAATGATCGTCGCCAGCCGGTTCGAAGAAGGCTGTATCGAATACGCCTATCGCCGCGATCTGATCGACACGAACCTCTTGCGGATTATCGAGCGCTGGAAAGACAAAGACGCGCTGATCAGCCATTTCGCTGAACCGCATATGGCGGAGTTTCGCCAAGCGCTGGCGGAAATTGGTCCGCAAGATCTAAAAGTTCGGATGTATGAGGCCGAGCCGGAACCCCTGCCGCTGTAAACGCCGCTCTATTGGTCGCAGTAGACTCCTTACCCACAACCTGGTCTATGGCGCGAAACTCGAATTTCGCTGGATGAGGATGCTATGAGCCAGACCCTGCTTTTGCTGCCCGGAGACGGGATCGGACCGGAAGTCACCGAACAAGCGCGACGGGTCGCGGAAGTGCTCGTCCCCGAGCTTCAGTTTACCGAAGACCTGGTCGGCGGCGCATCGATTGATGCCCATGGCGAACCCCTCACTGTAGATGCCATGGTCAAAGCTAAGTCGAGTGACGCCGTATTACTCGGCGCGGTTGGCGGCCCGAAATGGGCCGACGTCGATCGCCACCTACGTCCAGAAATGGGACTTTTGCAGCTTCGCAAAGGGATGGATACATTTGCGAACCTGCGTCCTGCCTTTTGCTTCCCCGCTTTGGTGGATGCCTCGAGCCTCAAACGCGAGGTGGTCGAAGGCCTCGATATTATGATTGTGCGCGAGCTCACCTCCGGCGTTTATTTTGGCGAGCCGCGCGGATTTGAGCGCGGAATTGGCGATAAGAGCTTTGGCTATGAAACCTCGCGCTACACCAAAGGCGAGATTGATCGCGTCGCGCGCGTCGCTTTTGAAATCGCGCGCGGTCGCCGCGGTGAGGTCGCCTCAACTGAAAAATCCAATGTCATGGAAAGCGGCTTGTTCTGGCGCGAAACCGTGATTGCGCTGCACGAAGCTGAAGGGGACGGCGTGGCCCTCCGCCATGTTTTAGCGGACGCCTGCGCGATGGAATTGGTCCGTGACCCAAAACAGTTTGACGTCATTCTGGCTGGCAACCTGTTTGGTGACATCCTCTCAGACGCAGCCGCAATGCTAACCGGTTCGATCGGCATGCTGCCAAGTGCTTCGCTGAGCTATGATGGCAAGCCCGGCCTGTATGAGCCCGTGCACGGCTCAGCGCCGGATATTGCGGGACAAGGCAAAGCCAATCCCTGCGCCGCGATCTTGTCGCTTGAAATGGCGCTGCGATGGTCTCTCGGGCGTCCTGAAGCGGCGGATAGATTATTTGCTGCGGTTGGCAAAGCGCTCGAAGCGGGCGCCCGCACTGGCGATCTCGGCGGCACACTGTCGACCAGCGAAATGGGCGACGCAATTATCGCCGCGCTTTAGTCGCGCAAAGAATAGCCCTCATCCTGAGCGAAGTCGAAGGACGAGGGCGGTGCAGCTCGGGATAGACATCCTTCGACTTCGCTCAGGATGAGTCGCGCGAAATCACTGATCCCCTCCCTGCCAACCTATTCAGCATTCGCATCCATAGCGAGAATGATCTGGGCATAGCCTTTCGAGAGGCGGCCCATATTCTCAACCGTCAGCCGCTCATTTGTGCCATGAAAGCCGGTGAGGTCTTCGGGCGACATTACCGCCGGCATGAAGCGGTAGACACTATCGGTGATCGCGGTCGCGTACCGTCCATCTGTTGCGCCAAGGACCAGGCCAGGCGCCACGGGTGCGCCGCTTGAATCAGCCGCCACCGCATACAGAACACCAAAGGCGAGATTGTCCATCGGACTGACCGGAGAGGCGCCAGCGCCGCGAATACCGGTGCGGCCATAGGTGATTTCTAGGCCTTCAATGTCTTTGGTGACCTCTTTGATATGCGCCAGAATGCTCTCTTCCGTATCCTTTGGGTGGATCCGGAAATTGATAATCGCGGTCGCGCGTTGGGCCAAAACGTTCTCTTTCGCCGAGCCGGTCAGCATAGTTGGCGCAGTGGTTGTTCGGATCATTGCATTTGCCGCTGGCGTCTGTCCGAGCGCACCTTTCAAATAGCCGCCAAACAGCCATTGATTGGCAAAGGCCATGCGTTGCACAAAGGGCATGTCTGCCCCGGTTGCTTTGAACAGGCCCGAGACCAGCGGGTTGTTCAAATCCGCGCTCATTTGGTTTTCATCCAGCGCGATCAAAGCCCGCGACAGGCGCACAGTGGCGCTATTGCGCGGCGGCGTCGAGGAATGCCCGCCTTCCGCGGTGACGGTCAGCTGGAAGGTCACATAACCCTTTTCCGCAACCCCAACAAAGGCAACCGTGCTGCCAGTAAGGGGATTGTTCTCAATCGCCATAAAGCCCTCATCAAGCGCCATGATCGGGGAGATGCCGCGAGACTTGAGCAGCTGAACGCCAGCGGATGCGCCTGAACCAGAGACTTCTTCATCATGGCCGAGCATGAGGAGGATGGTGCGCTTAGGCTGAAACCCTTCAAGCGCAAGTGCATTCAAAGCTTCGAATAGGCCAACCATCGAGCCCTTATCGTCAATCGCGCCCCGGCCATAGACATAGCCATCGAGGATATCCCCAGAGAAGGGATGCGCGCCCCAATCTTCTTCGGTTCCAATATTGACCGGTACGACGTCTTGGTGCGCCATGAGCAGCAGCGGATCCAAGCTCGGGTCACTGCCGGCCCAGGTATAGAGCAAACTATCGCCGCCCGGGATGGTCTCTTTGTTCGCCGCGGCGTGGAAGGCTGGATAGGTTTCTTCCATCCAGGCCTGCATTTCAAGCCAAGGACCTTCTTGGCCTTCCCGAGGATCGCCGGGCGCGACGGTGATCGTGCGGAATTGGATCGCTTCGCCGAGATGTTCAGCCGCCACCATCGCATCAAATTCGGGGACGTCTGGAAGCACAATCTCGCGCACATCTTGCGGGGCGCCGCCATAATTGAATGTGCGCACCAAAATGATGCCAATGACAAGGATCAGAACCCCGCCGAGCCCGAAAAGAACACGTTTGACCATGCTGGCCGCCTCCCAAATCTTTCCCAGAGTTTGGCGAGCAGAGCAGGAATTAGCAAGGATCACCTTGCGCGAGCTATGTCGCGCAGGACCAATCGACCCATCTAAGCGTTATAAAGGCGCGCGTTTAGTTGGCGCTGTTTGGGCAAGCGCAAGAGGGGCCACAATCCTTACACGCGCAAGTGCCTGTCTCCGCCTTTGGTCACTCCTGTGATTTCGAGTGCTGAGCCGACATAAGCGAGCGGCTTAAGTCGCCCTAAACCGGTCGCTGACGGTAACGCCGTCAGATGTAAGGCTTTGCATTTTTTCGACTTTGTTCCATGGTCCCTTAAGAAAGAGATTGGGGACAAGAATGCTGCTTCGCCGCGTTACAAAACACGTCAAAGATCAGAACTGGTTCGCAGTCGGGATCGACTTCGTCATCGTTGTGATTGGTGTCTTCATCGGTATTCAGGTCGCCAACTGGAATGAGGCGCAAGGTGATCGCCAGCGCGAAACTCTCATTCTTCAGAATATTGCGAATGACCTCCGATCCGACATTGCCAGTTATGAGACCGCATTGGATGGCGCGTATGGAAAAATTACGGTTATTAACTACACTCTGGAGACCGCGTCCGTCCAGAATGATAGAAATTTAAACTTTCTTTCCGGGATCGATGGCGTCGAATACGAGGAATTCGTGGAAGCTTACTTTGGCGGCCGTACGAAGGAATTCGATGACGCCGTCGGGACTTTGGATGGCGAGTTATGGGGATACTCCGTTCTTGTAGGTAATGCACAGCCTAGCACAACCGCATTTGACGTATTGGTGAGTGGCGGGGAGCTGGGTTTGCTCCAGGACGAGGGTCTTGTGCGAGATTTGCAAAATTATCGCTATCTCACCGGAGCATTGATCAAAGCACAAGATGTAACGTTACGACCCGCTCGGAATCGCGCGATAGACGTTGGGATAGAGCACGGCCTGTCTCCATACTATGGTTTAGAGAAGGCAGAATTTTTAAATTTAGTTGCGGAGAGTCCATCACTCATTGCCACCCTGCGCACTCAACTTGGTTGGGGGCAAGGACATTTGACGATGCTCGGCGGCGCTCACAACAGCGCCACGTCATTGCTGGAGCAGATAGAATTGCAATTAGGCGTCACTGAGGACGACGATACTTAGTTCGCTCGGCAGTCTTGCGAGCCGAATTGACTGCGAATGCGGCGCTAACCGAGAGGCCTTAACTCGCCCCAGAACCACCTCTTAGCTAAATGGCAGGAAGCGCTCTGAAATGGACTCTTAACTTCAGCCAGATCAAAGCGCGATCAGAAGAATCGCGAATTCGACTTCGCACCGAAACACAATCGTCAGAAAATTCTCGGCGCCGATTTCACTCGGCCATTAAGGCCTGATAGGCCGCCATCACCAGCGATAGGCCTCGCACATCGCCGGTCGTGCCTTGTTCCATCCGGTTCATGACATAGGAAATGCAGAGCCGCGCGTCTTGGTCGACAATCACGATCGACCCGCCATACCCGCCCCAATAAGCAATATGCTTGTTAGGCCCAAGCGGGGCAGCGGGATTGTTGAGTCCATAGCCCATGCCAAACATCACCGGGATGCCTAGAACCAAGTCCGTTCCATTCGATTGCGGCTCAAATATGCGTCGGGTGCCAGCTTCAGACAGGATCCGTTTGCCAAATGCCTCACCGCCATTGGCCATCGCGGTTTGCGCGCGGACAATGCTGCGGGCATTGCCATGGCCGTTGGCTGCAGGGATTTCAGCTTTGCGCCAACCCGGCTCCATCGCTCGGGTCGCTTCAATTGGCGGGTTGGCAAAAGTTTTGGACGCCACGGATCCATCATTGGCCGGGCGCACATTTTCAGGCGGCGGCGTGAGCGGTGAGATACGCGAGGCGTGCTCGTCTCCAGTGCCAATATGGAAATCAGCGCCCAAAGGTCCGGCAATTTCGCTTGCGAAAAAGGCGCCAATCGATTGGCCCGTCACGCGTCGCACGATTTCACCGATCAAATGGCCTTGAGTGAGCGCGTGATATCCAGAGGCCGTCCCCGGCTCCCACCACGGCGCTTGAGCGGCCAGTTCGCGGGTTATCCAGTCCCAGTCATACAAAGCGTCGCCTTCGACTTTCGTGTCCATGCCGGACAAGCCCGCCATATGAGATAGAAAGTGGCGGACCTCGACTTTGTCTTTTCCGGCCGCCGCAAATTCGGGCCAGTATTTCGCGGCGGGGGCATGAAGATCGACCTCGCCTCGATCCGCCAAAACCAGCAGGCTCATGGCCGCCATGGTCTTGGTGCTCGACCAGACATTGGTGATTGTGTTTTCGTCCCAGGTCTGGGTTTTGTCGCGTGACAAATGCCCCGCCCAAAGGTCGACCACAAATTCCCCTTCATGAGTGATCGCGACGCTGGCGCCAATCTCGTCATGGGCAGTGAAATTCGTTTCGAACGCGGTTTTCACGCCCGCAAATTTGTCGGCGCAATGGCCATGGATTTCTACCAATGTTTCCTCCTAATTGGCCCCTAGACGTCAGGACGCCAGTGTTCCGGCGCGAGTTCAAATCCTGAAAATTCAAAGCCCGGCGCCACCACGCACGAGACCAGTGTCCACGCGCCAAGGCTCTCTGCGGTTTGCCAATGATTGGCGGGCACGGTGAGCTGCGGCCGCTGTCCGGCGCGGAGATCAGGCCCCAGCACATGCGCCGCTGACCCTGTGCCGTCCGGCGGCGACAGGGTCAGCGCAAGCGGCCCGCCAGCGTGCCACAGCCAATGCTCTTCAGCATCGACGCGGTGCCAGGCCGATACTTCATCAGCTTGCAAGAGATAATAGATTGCAGTTGAGCTTGCGCGCTCGTCGCCGGGGCTGCGATAGGTTTCGGCATAATGTCCGCCTTCGGGATGGGCTTTCATGCCGAGCAGGCGAATAATTTCACTAGCGCCAAAGTCCCCCGACAGAGCGACCACTAGAACCGATCCTTCCGCCCACGAATCTCGCCAAAGGTCGCAGCGGCATCCCCAGGATGACCCATCGCGGCTTGCAATTCTGGCACGTCAGCGCGGAGGAAAGGATTGGTGTCTAGCTCGCGCGAGAGCTGAATTGGCACCGTCCGCTCCCCACGGCTTCGCTTATCATCAATCTCGGCGATGTAGGACTTTAGCGCGGCATTGCCGGTTTCGATCGTTTCAGCAAAACGGGCATTGGCTTGGGTATATTCATGCGCGCAATAGAGCGTGGTTTCAGGCGGCAGGGCTTTGATCGCCATCATCGAGTTCCACATCATCGGCATATCACCTTCAAACACCCGGCCACAGCCAAGCGCGAAGACTGCATCGCCGACAAAGGCTGTCTTCTGATCCGGCATATGAAACGCAATATGGCCAAGCGTGTGGCCCGGAACATCAATGATCTTCGCAGTCATGGCGCCTAGCGCGACCGTATCGCCGCCGCCAACCGGGCGATCAATGCCCGGGATTTTCTCAGCTTCGCCTTTTGGACCAATGATTGTGCAGCCCGTGGCCTCTTTGATTTTGAGATTGCCGCCGGCATGGTCCGGATGCCAATGGGTGTTCCAGATCGCAGTGATGGTCCAGCCTTGGGCCGCTGCCTCCTCCAAATACTTGTCAGCATCTGGCGTATCAATCGCTGCGGTTTCCCCAGAAACCGGGTCGTGAGCGAGATAGCCATAATTATCACTTAAGCAGGGGAATTGATGTATGGTCAGCATGATCCCATCTCCTGGGTAGAAACAATTGAAAAGACTAGAGCCATATGCGCCAGCCCGCGGCAACCCTAGAAGCCTTTTACGCAACCCGTCTTGGGCAATGCGCCGCGCGTTTGATGTCAGAACGAATGACGGATCTTTGGGGCAATTGCGACGGTCAACGGGTGCTCGGGATAGGATTTCCTAGCCCGCTTTTGCCGCTTTGGCAGGCGGAAGCTGCATGTTGTCTCGGGGCGGTTCCAGAGGAGATTGGCGAGGTTCGATTATCGATTGAGCGCGGCCAGACCTTATGCGTTGCACCGGAACACAGATTGCCTTTTCCAGAAGGTCTATTTGATCGGGTTTTCTTGCTGCATGCTTTGGAAGAAGCTGACAGCCCAAGACAATTATTGCGTGAAGCTTGGCGCGTTCTAGCGCCCGAAGGACGGATCGTGGTGGCCGTTACCAATCGCCGCAGCTTATGGTCATTGGTAGATAGCAAACCGTTCGGGCATGGTCGGCCGTGGACGCGCGGGCAATTGGTGCGGTTTCTGAATGACAGTCTGTTCCAAGTCACCGCCTCGACAACCGCAGTCCACATGCCGCCGCTTGATTGGCGCTTGATCACCGCCGCTTCGAAATCTTGGGAGCGCGCGGGCGAGCTCGCTTTGCCGGGTCTCGGCGGCATTGTTTTGGTGGAGGCGGTCAAACGCCTTTATTCAAAACCAAGTGGAAGCGCGGCGGCACCGGTCACAAAAGCTGTAAAGGCGAGCAAACCCAAGCCTGTCATGCCTAGAAAACTAGCAGGGCGCATCCGCGCTGACGATGGCGAAAACCTTAGAATTGACGTCACATCTCAAGCCAGTACCAGTACAACAAATTCTGCAATCGGAGGCGGGCCAACATGAAACTCGTAACAGCTATTTTCAAACCAAGCCGTCTGGATGCTGTGATTGACGCGCTGGGTGAGGCGGATGTGTCTGGCCTCACAGTCTCAGAAGTTCGCGGCTATGGCCGCCAGCAGGGCAAAACCGAAGTTTATCGCGGCGCCGAGTATGAAGTCCGGTTGTTGCCAAAGGTGAAGGTCGAAGTGGCCTGCGCTGCTTCACAAACCGAACGCGTCGTCGAAGCGATTACCAATGCCGCCAATACAGGCACAATTGGCGATGGGAAAGTGTTCGTGGCTGATCTCGAAACCATCGTTCGAATTAGGACAGGCGAGCGCAACGAACAAGCGATCGGCAACTAAACTCGATCTCAGACAATTATTTCCTCGTAATCGCGGGGTCATGGCTTAAGTCGTGACTTCGATTGATAAGAGGCGAGGTATGAAAGTCGCAATCATTGGGGCAGGCTTGGCGGGTTTAACCCTCGCCAGCCGACTAGCGGCGCGCCACGATGTGTCCGTGTTTGAAAAAGCGCGCGGTCCTGGCGGCCGGATGTCGACGCGCAGAGCTGATCCATACGCGTTTGATCACGGCGCTCAATATTTTACCGCTGAAACAGACCGGTTCCGAGCCTTCTTGCAGCCGTTTCGCGAGACAGGATCGATCGCACCATGGCCGGAAACGGTCGAGCTGGTTGGTGGCGCGCGCCTCTCGAGCAAAGAGAAATGGGTTGCAGCCCCAGGGATGAACGCGCTTTGCAAAAAGCTCGCAGAAGACCTGTCGCTCCAAACTCAAGTTCACGTAGAGCGCCTCAAGCGCGGGCCAGACGGTTGGTCTCTGATCGATTTAAACGGCGCCAAGATTGGTCCGTTTGATTGGGTCGTCTCAACCGCGCCCAGCGCTCAAAGTGCAGCTTTGTTGCCCAAGAATTTCACCGGTCAGTCAGAGCTTCAAAAAGCAGAGATGATGGGCTGTTTCGCGCTCATGCTCGGGTTCGAATCCCCGCTGGATTTAGCCTGGACGGCGCTGAAATCTGGCACGCCGCCGATTGGCTGGATGGCGATCAATTCCGATAAGCCAGGCCGACCGACGCCTTGTTCGCTCTTGATCCAATCCGACAATGAATGGGCGGAGGCGCATTTGGAATCTGATCCAGATCAAATCCGCGCAACGCTTTTAGAGGCTGCGTCTTCGCTCGCGGGCACAGATCTTTCCATTGCGCCCCACCAAGCCATGCATCGCTGGCGCTATGCCGCGACAAGAAAGTCAACGGACGCGCCGTTTTTACTGGACTCGGAATTGCAACTCGCCGCCTGCGGCGATTGGTGTCTCGGCGGCAAAGTCGAAGCGGCTTTTTTAAGCGCATCAGAGCTTGCAGATGAGTTTGACACCCTTTCAGGCACTTGATTTTCGCGCCTGTTCCCGGCAGGTCAGCTAGCTCAATGATGGAGACCAATGATGACCGGCCCTAAAGCGCTGCCGAATATCCTGGAAATCACGCCCTGTAAAGGCGGCCAAAAACTGGTTGGCGCGCATAAGCTTTCCTCCAATGAGAACCCGCTTGGCTGCAGCCCGGCGGCGCAAGCGGCCGTGATCGAAGCTGCCAAACATATGGAACTTTATCCTGACGGAGCGGCGAGCGCATTGCGCGAAGCGATTGGCGCCAAATACGGCATCGAGCCTGACCGGATTGTTTGCGGTGCTGGCTCGGATGAAATCTTTCAGCTGCTCGGTCGTGCTTATCTTCGGCCCGGCGACAATATCGTGCAAAGCCAACACGGCTTCTTGGTCTATCGCCTGATCGCTCAACAAGCTGGTGCCGAAACCCGGAGCGCGCCTGAGATTGACCTGACGACCAATGTCGACGCAATGCTCGAACAGGTCGATGCGAACACCAAAATTGTCTTCCTCGCCAATCCGAACAATCCAACCGGCAGTTATATTCCTTATTCCGAAGTGAAGCGCCTGCACGCCGCCTTGCCGGAAAATGTCTTGCTGGTTCTGGATGGCGCGTATGCCGAATATGTCCGAAAGAACGACTATAGCGCCGGAATGGAACTGGCTGGAGAAATGCCGAATGTGCTGGTCACCCGGACATTTTCCAAGATTCACGGCCTGGCGGCGTTGCGCCTCGGCTGGGCCTATGGGCCAGAAAGCGTCGCGGATGCTCTGAACCGCACACGCGGTCCGTTCAATGTCAGCGCAGTTTCGCAAGCGGCCGGCATAGCGGCTTTGAACGACGACACGTTCATGGCCAAATCGGTCGAGCATAATGAGGCTGAGCTGGTTCGGGTGAAATCCGCGGTTGAAAAGGCCGGGTTCAAAACCTTCCCCAGCGTCGGAAATTTTGTGTTGATCGAGTTTCCTGAGGACGCTGGCCGAACCAGTGCCGAAGCCGACGCGTTTTTACGCGGCGAAGGGATCGTGATTCGCGACGTGAATGTTTACGGATTGCCGACCTGCCTTCGTGCCTCAATCGGCACGGTTGAGCAGAATGATGATTTGATCGCCGCGATTGAGAAATTCTCGAAAAGCTAATGGCCGATCCTGAGTTTAAACGCGTCGCCATTATCGGGATTGGCCTCTTGGGGTCATCGATCGCGCATGCTGTGAACGCTTATGGCGGCGCTGAACACATCTCCTTGTGGGACAGTTCAGAGGACGTGCGCACCCGCGCGAAACGCGTTGTTCCGGGCGAGGTCTTTGACACAGCCGAAGGCGCGGTCATGAATGCCGATTGCGTCATCCTGTGCACGCCCGTTGGTGTTTTAAAAGAAGTCACGGCGCAGGTCGCTAGTCACTTGTCGGTCGGAGCGATCTTGACCGATGTCGGCTCGGTAAAAGCGAAAGCCGCGGCCGACATGGCAGAGGCGTGCCCCGAAGGTGTCCATCTTATCCCTGGACACCCGATTGCAGGGACTGAGAAATCTGGTCCGGAAGCAGGCTTTGCAAGCCTATTCCAAGAGACGTGGCACATCCTAACGCCGCGAAAGAACGCATCCACCGAATACAATGCAGCCGTGGCTCGGCTGACCGCGTTTTGGCAACGGCTTGGAGCGAAAGTTGAAACCATGGGCGTGGATCGACACGATCGCGTGCTCGCCATCACATCGCACCTGCCGCACTTGATTGCTTACAATATCGTTTCGACCGCCTATGATATGGAAAGCGTCGAGCAAGGCGAAGTGGTCAAATATTCTGCGGGCGGCTTCCGCGACTTTACGCGGATCGCCGCATCAGATCCAACCATGTGGCGCGACGTGTTTCTCACCAATAAGGATGCTGTGCTCGAAACCTTGGGCCGGTTCAGCGAGGACCTTGCTGCCCTGCAACGCGCCATTCGTTGGGGTGATGGCGACATGTTGATGAAGGAATTCTCTCGCGCCCGCGGGATTCGAAAAGCGATTATTGATGCCGGTCTAGATACGGCGGAAGCCGATTTTGGGCGCCGCCACATCGATCTTGACCAAGAAGAGTGAACGGGCGCCGCTCCCCTTTAAAACGCCGCCCGTTCCTAAGCCGCAATTAAGCGACCCCTTCGCGCTGAGCATCGTGCGCCTACGGACGTGCACATCAACTCTCGCGGTCGGACGCCTGCGGATCTTAGCGATACTCGATCACCTCACCTGTCCCCGTCCTGTAATAAGCATTACAGGAAGCAAGATGAATGAACGCGTTGTAATGTGTTAGCGACCGTTCATTTTGAGTTGTGTTCTGTTCAGGTTCATTTGGACGTGCTGAAATGCACGCGTCTCAGATCGGGAGAGGAGGACGAGCTTATGATGAAATGGGCTGCGATTTCAGCTTTGGCATTGGTCGGCGCCTGCGCGACACAATCGCCATACGGACCGGCCACCCGCGATGGCGGCGCTGGCTATTCTGTCTTACCGATCGAGAATAACCGTTTTCGCATCACCTACACGGACACCAGTATAGAACTGGCACGAAGTAGAGCCTTAAGGCGCGCGGCCGAGCTCACACTAGAGCGCGGAGATGACTGGTTCCAAATCGTCACCGCCTATAGCGACACGGGCGAACTCTCTGGCGGCGGATCGTCTGTCTCGATTGGCGGATCTGGCGGCTCAAGCGGCCGCAGCAGTGTCGGAGTCGGTGTCGGGATTGCGCTCCCGCTCGGCGGCGGATCGAGCTCGGTCGAACATGTGATGGAAATCGTCACCGTCAGCGGCGCTAAACCAGACAATCCGGACGCTTATGACGCATCTGATGTCTTAGCCAATCTAGGCGGCGCTTAAGCCGCCGGGAGCCTCTGGAAAGCTAAACGCGCAGGCCTGTTTTGTCGCGATAGATGGTCAGCAGGTCTAATTGGCTGTCGGTCGGGTCACCTTCAGCTTCTGATATCGCCACCAGCATGCCATCAAGATCGACCAGCTCTTTCGCGGTCATGCCAGGTGATTGGCGCACAAAATCGGTCATCTTGGACATCACCACATGGCTTGCACCGCCATTCCGAGACAGCCAACCTGCTTGGCCAATCAGCGCATTCGCATCAGCCTCATCGAACTCGAAATGATGCATCACCTCACCGCGGATCGCAGCCTCCTGGCGCTCGGTCAGCGTCCCGCGGGCTTGCGCGATCTCTAGCATTAAGATGGTTGCGGCTTCGCGCGGATCATCGACCACCGCCAAACCGCCTTTGCCCGTTTTATTCTTGAAACGCATTTTACGCGGCAGGTTAGCAACAGTTTCAGCGACCTTGCGGCCATCCTTGGCGACTTCCTGCAGCGCTTTTATGCGCCAGTACCACACCGCTATGAACCCAAAAAATCCGATAAGGATCGCAAGAAACTGCATCAATGCCGCCCGTTCAATATTAAGCTATCGTAACCGCAATCCAACATGGATTGAAGTCAACTATTGGCTCTGTCATGATCTTGGCATGACTTTGGATGAATACAATGACTTTTGTATGGCGCTTCCGGCAACAAGCCGGGTTGTGCAATGGGGCGGCAGTCATGTCTGGAAGGTTGGCGGCAAAGTCTTCGCCGTGGCCGGATGGGGCGATGAAGATGTCTTTGCTGTGACGTTTAAAGTCACACCACTCTCGTTCGAGATCTTAAGTGAGCAGCCAGGTCTACGCCCCGCGCCCTATCTTGCCTCGCGCGGGATGAAATGGATCCAGCATTATGCAGCGCCCGGCCTGAAGGATGAAGATCTCAAGGCCTATATAGAAACAAGCCACCGGCTGGTCGCCGATGGCTTGTCTAAAAAGAAGCAAAAAGAACTGGGTCTTTTCGTCGCCTAGTTTATTGGCTCCCGCCACCTGCGTCAGCGGCTAGGCCTTCAGCATTGTGCGCTTGTTGTACGACATAGGCGCGGATCGCTTCGACCTCGTCTTCTGACAATACATCTGCAAATGAAACCATGCCGATGGACTGCAAATTGCCGTCAATGAGGACGCCTTTCCAGGACTCTGCATTCATTGTGTAAGCCGACCAACGCAGGTCTGGAAGAACGCCTGAGCTTGCCGCGAACGGCCCGTGGCAGACCGTACAATTACGTGCATAATGGATCAGACCTTCTGCGAGTTGGCCTTCAGTGCCAAACTGCTCCGCTTTCGGCGTCGCCTCGACCATGGCCACGTCGAGATCTGCGATGGCGCCGGTGCCACCGAGCTTAAAGGTGACGACTTTACCAACTGAAGGCGGCACTGCATCGGGCGCAGCGAGCGCGCCAGTTGCAAGCAGATAAGCCGAGCCCCATCCGGTCGTAATGGTCACATATTGTTCGCCATCAATTTCGAATGTGCCAGGACCTGAGGCCGCACCGGACTTCACATCTTGAACCCAAAGCTCTTCGCCGGTCGCAGCATCATAAGCCGCGAACTCGCCGTTCAATTTACCTTGGAAGACGACCCCGCCTGCGGTTGAAAGCACGCCGCCATTCCACGGACCGTCATGCTCAACTGTCCAACGCGCTTCTTGCGCAACCGGATCCCAAGCAATCAGACGGCCTTTCAGGCCCGAGCGTAGGAATTTGGCAACTTCACCCGGAAGGACTTGCGGCACGCCAGCGGCGAAATCTGCGCCCGTATTCCACTTCGAAGAATTGTCTTGGAAGCGCAGATCCGTAGCATAGGCCTGCGGAATTTCCTGAGCCGGAATATAAGCCAGGCCAACATCCGGATTGAATGCCATTGGATGCCAATTGTGCCCGCCAAGCGGGCCAGGGGTCTGCAAGTATGGGATTTCAGAATAGCGCGCGTCTGGCACCTCAATCGGGCGACCATCCTCAGTCAGCCCGGTGGCCCAATTCATCGGCACGTAATTATTGCCAGAGATGAACTCACCCGTCGTCGCATCGAGAACGTAGAAGAAGCCATTCTTCGGGGCTTGCATCACAACCCGCCGATCAGCGCCATTCGCGCCCAAAGGCAAAGTGGCAATGATTAGCGTTTGGGTTGCCGTGTAATCCCAATTATCGCCCGGCGTGGTCTGGAAGTGCCACTTATATTCGCCGCTATCAGCGTCGACGGCCACGATGGACGAGAGGAAGAGATTGTCGAGACCCGACGGGTCGCGAAGCGTTTGATTCCAAGGCGAGCCATTGCCGACGCCAAAGATCACGGTGTCATTCTCTTCATCGTAGATAATAGAGTCCCAGACGGTGCCGCCGCCGCCATCGGTGGTCCAAGCCCCCGTATCGCCCCAAGAGACATTTCCGATCGTCTCAAAAGCACTGTCAGAGGCCGCGCCATCTGGCTGTTTGTCAGCGCTCGGAACGGTATAGAAACGCCAAATCAGTTCGCCGGTTTCCGCATCTAAGGCGTTAAGGTAGCCGCGCACCCCAAGCTCTGCGCCGCCATTTCCGATCAGGACTTTGCCATCGACCACGCGAGGCGCGCCGGTAATCGTATAAGGTTTGGACTGATCCACGGTGACTTTCGACCAGATCCGCTCGCCCGTTTTCGCGTCGAGCGCTTCGACGCGGCCATCAATCACGCCAAGGTATAGCTTGCCTTCATAGACGGCGACGCCGCGATTGACGACGTCACAACAGGCGTTCACACCCACGGCTCGGTCAACATCGGGATCATAGACCCAAAGTTCTTCGCCGGTTTTTGCATCCAAAGCGTACACGATAGACCAAGCCGAGGTCACATACATCACGCCGTCAATCACAATCGGGGTCGATTCCACGCCGCGCGAGGTGGCGAGATCATAGGTCCAGGCCACACCGAGATCAGCGACATTTTCCTTGCTGATGCCGGTGAGCGGCGAATGCCGGGTTTCTTCCCGATCAAATCCATAGCCGAGCCATTCAGCCGGCGTCGCTGCCGCATTGTTTAATCGGTCGTCTGAGACGTCTGCAAAAACCGCCTCTTCTGTCGAAGTTTCGGCGGTTGCCGCAGTATCGCTGGCATCGGACGCTGGGCTCTGTTCGCCTGAACAGGCGGTCAGCACAAATAAAGACGCAGCCAAACCGGCCGCAATGTTTAGCGGTTTCATGAACGCTTCCTCGTTTCCTCACTCTGGGCGTCTGACGCGCCGTTTTAGGGTTCTTACACTAGACGAGATCGACGTCCAGTCGAGACACGACCCAGCGGCAAGTGTCGAAACTGACAAAAAACGTGGTCACATTTTTGATTTTCAGCCGTCCCTGGCCGACCGCCTTGGTCAAAGGCTAAACGCTTAGAGCGCGGCTTTCAGATCCGATTGAGCTGCCTCAATCGCCGCGGCAATCAGAGATTCCCATTCGCTGATCGAGCCAGCGGTTTCAGACCCGCTTGGAAACGACACCGATCTCGACGCATTCACGCAGCCGCCTTCACCAGACACAAAACTAACCACCGCCTCGGATGCGCCAGCGCCTTGAGCGCCATAGCCCGGGACGAGAAACAAAGCTCTAGGCGCGAGCGCGCGGAGTTTGCGCGCTTCATCTGGCCCCGTCGCGCCGGTCACCAACATCAGGCCCGACCACCCGCTCTCACCCTGTAAGCGTTCAATCATTGGCGCTAGGTTTTCAACCACGCGCGCATAAAGCGGCGCGCCTTCAAGATCTCGCGCCTGATAGTCTGCATTTCCAGGATTGCTAGTCCGCGCGAGGACGATGACGCCTTTTCCTGAGGCCTCGGCCACGCGCACGTGCGGTTCAATTGTATCAAGGCCCATATACGGGTTCACGGTCAGCGCATCACAGGCAAATGGCGCGTCTTTCGCGAGATAGGCGGCGGCATACCCTTCCGCTGTCGAGCCGATATCGCCGCGTTTGGCATCCGCGAGCACCAAAAGGCCAGCTTCCTTCGCCGCGTCGCAAACGCGCGCTAAAGCGCGCATTCCTTGCCAGCCATGACGTTCAAACAGCGCCACTTGCGGCTTAATGATACCGGTCCGGCCTGCAGCGACCTTAACCAGTGCGATGCCCCATTTCTCGAGGCCTTCAGGCGTATCTCCGCCAAATAAGTCAGGGATTCGGCCCGCATGAGGGTCAATCCCAACGCAAAGCGGGCCATGCGCTTTCGCGGCAGCAACAAAACGATCAGCGAATGTCATGGTCTACTCATCTACGCTGCAAGCGACTTTGACCACCTGCAAATTGCGGCGCGCATGATCGGCCTCATGGCCATAGGTCGATGCAGAAAATTCCCGTGCAGGCTCTCCCAGTGTCTGGGCGCCCGTGGCTTGAATGAACGCCGCAACGGCTTCTGGTGCGGCCGTGTAAATCCGTCCCCGACGTGCGCTTTCGGCAACGATCACGCCGCGCACATTGCCGTCTTCATCATAGACAGGGCCGCCGCTTAAGCCGCCGAGCGAGCCCATCAATCCCCGCGTGCGGCCGGTTTCCGCCCAAGCTAAAACCGATTCGCTGCTTGACCGGCGGCCGCGCGAAATCAGGTTCGACCGCGCCAAAAGCCGAGAAGCCGCCTCGCCAGGCCGGCCTTGCGGATAGCCGACATGGAACCCGTAAGAGCCAATGGTGAGATCATTCTGCGTATTCATCGGCGCCGGGTTGGGGCTGGTTTCAGTCTCGATCAGGGCGAGATCAAATTGCTCAGATACGATGATGCTGCGTGCGGGGTCGTACTGGCCAGGCGCGACCAAGAGCGAGACATCATTGCAGCCGTCAACCACATGCCGGGCGGTTAGCCATTGGCCTTGTCCATTGATCGCGAAAGCCGTTCCGATGCCGTTCTTTGGGGCTGTCACCTGAACCAAGACCCGCTCATCAAAGGCTGAGGGCGGCGGCAACATCGCGCCTTCTTCCTTGATGGCTTCAGGCGGCGGCGGCGGCGCATCATCAGAGCCACCATCAAAAATTGCCCACAGGACGACGCCGAGGACGAGCGCGTAAATGACCCAATCCGGGATCAGTCTCAGCACAATCAGTCGCTCCTCTTACACGCGTCCAAGATTCGGATCCCAAAGACCGGCAGCGAGCAACAGCGCGACGGAAATTTTCGCGGCGATCAACACGATCGCGGCTCCGGCCTCGTCATTTTGAATACGAGTGGGAATATCGCGCAAAATCATGTCGATAATACGGTAGGTCAAAAGTTGCAGAAGCAAGGCAACAGTGCCCCAGAGGAGAAGGTCGACCAAAGTCAGGCTCGATGCCAAGCAGGAAGCAATCGGGATGGCGAGTCCCGCAATCGCGCCTGCGAGTGCGAGGCCCGCTGCGCCATTTCCGCCGCGCACCAAAGCCAGCTCTTTCCAAGGCGTGAGCAGAATGTAAATCGTGCTCGCGACCAGCAGCAAAATGCCTGCTGTACCCGTCATTAAGAGAAAATCTGGGAAGCCTTGGCGAAAAGATTCAAACGTTGCCGTCATGGGTAAAAGTCTCGCCTATTAAGCCATCTCTAATTGCTCTAACCAAGGCCGGTGCAGCACTCAAGATGAAAGGACGCAAAATGCTTAAGGGAAAGACCGCGCTCGTCACCGGGTCGACCAGCGGAATTGGGTTGGGAATCGCCAAAGCCCTCGCGGAGCAAGGCGCCGATATCGTCCTCAGCGGCCTCGCCACCGACTCAGAAGCCGAGGCGCTGAAAGATGAAATCGCCGACACTTATGGTGTAAAGGCTGGCTTTTCCGGAGCCAACTTGACCGATCCAGATGCGATTGAAGGCATGATGGGCTATGTCGCGCGGGACTTTGGCGGCGCCGATATTCTCGTCAACAATGCTGGCGTGCAGCACGTGTCGCCAATTGAGGACTTCCCCGTATCGCGATGGGATTTGATCATTGCGCTCAACTTATCCGCTGCATTTCATACAACCCGGATGGCGATCTCGGGGATGAAAGAGAAAGGCTGGGGGCGCATCATTAATACCGCATCCGCGCATGCGCTGGTCGCGTCGCCTTATAAATCAGCTTATGTCGCGGCCAAACATGGGATTGCCGGCCTGACGAAAACGGTCGCCTTGGAAGGGGCTGAGCATGGTGTGCGCTGCAATGCGATTTGCCCGGGCTATGTCTACACGCCTCTGGTGGAGGGCCAGGTCGCCGATACAGCAAAAGCACGCGGCATTACCGAAGAGGAAGTCAAACGCGATGTCCTCCTTGCGGCCCAACCGACCAAAGAATTCGTCACAACCGAACAAATCGGCGCCTTCGCGACTTTCCTATGTTCTGTCGGTGGAGACGGTATCAATGGCGCCATATTGAGCATGGACGGAGGCTGGGTGGCACAATAATCCGGTTACGGATGAAACGCCTGCCTTTGATCGATAAAACCTATTGCATAGCCAGCTGTAATTGGATCACGAAATGACCGTTCATATGATTGATCTCACTTCTGTAATCCGTTAGCCAGCGAGTCGATTGGGCGTCAATCGAGCGAGCTTCGGAGCTTTCATGTCACTTGCTGGTTATGAGATTTTCGCCCTGATCGGTTTTTTCTTTGCCGCTTATGCCGTCATCGCAAATGACTCGATCCAAACGCTCGGGACATTCCTTGCCTCAAACTCGCACCGGCCTTGGTGGCTCCTTTGGATGTTCGCTGCTGGGATCATGGTGGCGGCGCTCGTTTTCCAACTTTTCTATGGCGGCGGCGACATCGCCGATGGGAAGCTGAACAAAATTCCGTATCCAGAAGGCGGCATTGAATGGTGGCACGCCCTGCCGCCCATCGTGCTCTTATTCCTCACCCGTTACGGCATTCCTGTGTCGACGACATTCCTGGTGCTTACCGTTTTTGCCCTATCAGGCGGCTCGGCAACCGAAGGCGTTATGGGCAGCATGCTGATCAAATCGCTGACCGGCTATGTCGTTGCGTTCGCGGCCGGGGCTGTCGTGTGGCTGCTCATATCCCGCATGTGGGAAGTCTGGGTCGGGCGTACGCGAGACGGTGACGAACGCCTGCATCCGATGTGGACCGTGTTCCAATGGGGCACGACCGGCTTTCTCTGGTGGACTTGGCTGTTACAAGACTTTGCCAATATTTTCGTCTTCATGCCGCGCGAGCCGGTCTATGCTGACGATGGCTCAATCGCGATGATGGTGTTCAAGCCAGAGATTATCATTGGCGGCGCGCTCTTAATGGCCGCGATGATGGCCTATATATTCAAGACCCGCGGCGGTGAAATCCAAAAGATCGTCCTGTCGAAAACCCACACAACCGATATCCGTGCGGCCACGATTGTCGACCTGATTTACGCGATCGTCTTGTTCTATTTCAAAGAACTCAACGATGTGCCGATGAGCACGACTTGGGTCTTCCTTGGCTTGCTCGCGGGTCGCGAAATGGCGATTTCCTTTGTCACGGCCTTGCGAGAACGCGGTGCCGCCCTCGTGGATGTCAGCTCAGATGCGGGCCGCGCGCTGATTGGGCTCATCATTAGTGTGATCTTGGCCGTCGGCATGCCTTGGGCCGCGACCGGGCAAATGCCAAACTTCTAAAAAACGAACTTAGCGCTGCTCGAACGGGTCGCGCATCAGGATGACATCCTCGCGCTCAGGCGATGTCGATACCAGCGCGCATGGCTTGCCAACCAATTCTTCGAGACGGCGTACATATTTAACCGCCTCTGCCGGCAGATCATTCCACGATCGCGCCCCGCGGGTCGATCCACTCCAGCCTGGCATCGTCTCATAAATCGGCTCGACCGCTTCTTGCGCCGCCGCCGTAGCCGGCAAATAGTCCATCGTCTCATCGCCGAGCTTATAGCCTGTACAGACTTTGATCTCGTCCATCCCATCCAGCACATCGAGCTTGGTGAGTGCCAATCCATCCACGCCAGACACGGCGCAGGCTTGGCGGACCATAACCGCGTCGAACCAGCCGCATCGGCGAGCGCGACCGGTAACCGTGCCGAACTCATGTCCTCGCTCGCCAAGGCCTTGGCCAACCTCATCAAACAGCTCGGTCGGGAAAGGACCCGTTCCAACCCGTGTCGTATAGGCTTTTGCAAGCCCGAGCACATAACTGACCGCGCGCGGGCCTAAACCCGTCCCGGCAGCAGCTTGCCCCGACACCACATTTGAAGAGGTCACGAAGGGGTATGTGCCGTGATCCACATCGAGCATCACCCCTTGCGCGCCCTCGAACAGAATCCGGCGGCCAAGCTTCTGGCTCTCGCCAAGCACTTTCCAGGCCGGCCCTGCAAACGCCAAGATTTTCGGGGCGATCTTCAGAAGCTCTGCTTTAAGCGCCGCGGCATCCGGAGCTTCGAGCCCCAATCCAACCCGCAATGGCGTGTGATGGGCCATCAGCCGGTCGAGCTTTTGATCCAGCGCAGCCTCGTCAGCAAGGTCGGCGACACGAATGGCACGGCGCCCGACTTTGTCTTCATAGGCCGGGCCGATCCCGCGCTTGGTTGTGCCAATTTTCGCTTTATCGCTGGCCGCGCCTTCGCGCGCCTCGTCGAGATCTTGGTGCCAAGGCAGGATCAAACAGGCGGTCTCGGCCAGCAATAGATCATCCGGGGTCAAAGTGATCCCGGCTTTTTCCATATTGTCGAGCTCTAAGAGCAATTGCCATGGATCGACGACGACGCCATTGCCGATCACAGAAAGCTTGCCGCCCCGAACCACACCCGAGGGGAGCAAGTTCAGCTTATAGGTCGTCCCATCGATGACCAATGTGTGTCCGGCATTATGGCCGCCTTGAAAGCGTGCCACGACGTCCGCGCGATGGGACAGCCAGTCCACAATTTTCCCCTTGCCCTCGTCGCCCCACTGGGCGCCGACAACCACAACTCCTGCCATGTCGAAGAACTCCGTCAGAAATAGACCCGCGCCACTGACCCCGTTTGGCCTAAAAAGGCAAGGCCCCGACTGGCCAATTCACTTGGTTAATTCGATAAAATTCCATCGATTCATTTATCTGGATCAGAACAAAGCTCTGATATCCCAGCCTCATGAGGGACACGAACCGAAAGAAATTCGGCGACGTCTTACGCATGGGCGTAATATGTGCCGGAACCGTAGCGTGGGCTGCACAGCCTGCGATGACTGATATGGTCGACAGACCACATTTCCGGATTGACGGAATGGCGATCGTTTGGGCGGCTGATTCAGCTGGCACAACGCCCATCGCTTCTGACTTTATTGTTGAGCATAATGGCGTAAGCACCGATCTGATCGGAACCGACGTTCACACCGTTGTCACTGGATCGCTCGAAGCCTTGGACCTATCCTTTGCGGACGGAACCGGCGCCACGTTGCGTATTCAAGACATTCCGGGGAGTGGCAATCAAACGACAAGGCAGGGCGATCGCTTCACTTCCTCATCGGATGTGCTGAACCCGTTCCGCCTCGACAGTGATACAGACGTTCGCACCATTCGCAGCGACATATTGAGCAGTTTCTATGTCGCCACAAACAAAGCGTTTAACATCGACGTCACCGCATCTTCGGCCGGAGACCCTGCCGATCTCAACCTCATCCGCCTGCGCATGCGGATGACGGAGTCTGGAACTGATGATGGCCTGTCATTTGGCGGCGCTGCGCAGCTTCCGCATTCGGGCAATTCGCCCGCTTCAGGGATGCAATGGGGCGGATATCGTCGCCTCTCAACTTTAACCGGCGGCAATGACATCTTCCGGGGCAATCGCCGCACAGCCGAGTCACCCGGCAGCATTGTCGAGCAATCGGTTCGCTTCGATCTCGACTATCGTTGGAACACCGGAAATATCGACCTCAGCGACGGCACGTTCGACGTCGAAGCTGAGGTGATCTACACCGTCTATATCCCCTAATCAGTGGAAAATGGCGGGCTTCGATGCTTCAAACCGCTTTTGCGCGCGAGCAATTGAAGCCTGCTGTTTGGACGGCGCCATCTGATATGTCTGATCGCGCAGAAAATTCATCAGCTCGTGGCGCTTTCCTGCATGGGCGAGCACATCTGGGGTCAGCGTTTCGCCGATATGTACCGGCACCGCTGTCCCAACCCGCCTCTTCACTTCGCGAAAAATGAGCGCGAGTCGAAGTTCAATCGACATATGGCTGGCCCATTGAAACAGGCGTGAGTTCTGGCCCTCAAAGAAAATTGGTGTGACATGCGCGGCGCTGCGACTGATCAGTTTGGCGGTAAACGGCTTCCACGTGTCGTCGACGGCGCTTCGGCTAAATGGCGTTGGTGAAGTCGAGACACCGCCCGCTGGGAAGACAATAATGCACTCGCCATTCTTCAATCGGGCCAAACTTTCAGCCCGCGTGGCGATATTGGTCGCTCGCGCTGCTTTCGTGTTGGCGAAATCAATCGGCAAAAGCCAGTCTCGCGCTTCGGGCGCACCATCCAAGATCGCATTGGTGAGGACTTTAAAATCAGTTCGGCGCAGCGAGATGATCCATGAAATCAGGAGGCCGTCCAACACACCGAATGGATGATTGGCGACGACCACCAAAGGCCCTGTCGCGGGGATCTGGGCGAGGCGTCTGGAACTAAACTCTACATCAAGATCAAGCAGTTTGATCGCTGCGGCAAAAAACGGCTCATGTGTGAGATCCGCGCGATAGGTCTCATACAGTTTTTGCAGATAGGGCTGACCTGAAAGACGCTCGATGGTTCTGACCATGCCGCGTTTGAACGGGTGATCAAAATCGGGCGCATAAGAGAGCTGAGGGGCCTCTTCCATCCCTTGAAATTGCTCTGATTTTCGTAATTTCGCAAGAAAAGACGTCAGTCCTTCATAAGGCCTGCGGCTTTCAGCGTTTTGCCTGCTCGGATCACGCGCGCCAGTTTTTCTTCCGAAGACCGGTCCCCGCTATTGGAGTCCGGATGGAAGCGGCGGACATATTCGGCATAGCGCGCGCGGATCTCTGGCGGTTTTGCTTTCGCGTCCAGGTCCAACTCTTCGAGGGCGCGCTTGGCGAGCCCTGTCGCGGACCGGTTTGCGCGTCTTTCTTCGCGAGCGGCGGCGCGGTCTTGAAAGAACTCGGCGCCCTGCCACGTACTCGGATCTTCAGCCTTACCAGCTTTGTTGCCGCCCATTGGACCGGCGCCAAACTTCCATGTCTGTTTAAACCCGTAGCGCGCATTCTCGTTGAACGCTTTGAGTTGTTCTTCGTTCATCGTGTCGAAGAAATTGAAGCTCTTATTATACTCCGCCGCATGGCGTTTGCAGAAATAGTGCTTGCCGTCCCCAAACTGTTTAGGCGCAGGATGCTCTCCGGCCAAATCACAACTCGGGTGTTCACAGGTTCGCGTTTCCTGCGCTTTTGCACGCGAGGACTCGTCGGCCGTGGGCTTCACTCTTATATCGGTGAAACGTGGGCGATATTTATATCCGTCATCCATAGGCGAGGTAACATAGTTGCTTCGGGTTAAAGAGACCAGAACTTATGATCAGATCAGACCGTATTCGTGAGATTTTAATAAAAGTTTTTGCGCCGAGCGAACTCGAAGTGGTTGATGATAGCCACAAACATGCCGACCATGCCGGAGCGCGGCCGGAAGGTGAAACCCATTATACGATCAAAATTGTCTCCGCTGCGTTCGCAGGCCAATCTCGGGTCGCCGCCCAGCGCGCCATCCTCTCCGCGCTAAAGCCCGAATTTGAGACCGGCCTACATGCGCTCTCCATTAAGGCAAGTTCATAATTTAAGGACAGATTTCGTTAAGTCTTCAGGCGTATTCTACTGATGACGGAGCGTAGAATGTCTGCACAAGCGAAACATGATCTTCCGCAAGATCCAGGGCATATGACCGTGCGGATTCCCGCAACGCCTGATCAAACGTGGGCGCTTGATGCGGATTACCTGCATGGCCGCTTGGACGTTCTGAAAAATCTCGGCACCCATTATGCCAATCGCATTTGGCTACTCGATATGGTCTCAGACATTATGTTGCTGGGCGGCATCCTGACCACCTTCTTTGTCGCGTGGTGGACCTTCATCCCGATGATTGGCCTAGCGTGTTTACAGCGCATCTCTAATCGCCGCATGGCAGGCGAGCTCGCGGGACGGGCGGCGCAAGAGTCCACGGACGCGTTCCTATATCTCTACAATTCAGGCGTGTTGTGGTTGGAGCGACCTACCAATCCGTCATCGGACCGGCTACGCCAGCTTCTGTTGCGCTAGCTTTTCGAGCCAGGAAACGCCGCAAAGGCGGGAGTTTCGCCGCCGCGAGCAAGCCCAATGTGCGAACCGGCTTGGTCAACATCGAGTCATTTGAGAATAAGCGATCAATGGCGTCGAGCGCCAGTGCCGTACCCGCGCCATCGAAATGTCGCGCTGCGCTATAGGCTTCTAGCATTTGCGGCGACCCGATCTCGCCGCCAATGCGCAATGTGTCCTGCGCGATTTCGATCAAATCCGCGACATCGCGGAAGCCTTGATTGAGCCCCTGACCTGCGAGCGGATTAACCCGCCGCGCCGCATCTCCAACCAGCGCAATCCGCGGCGCTGTGATCGCCGTCGCCAATTGCAGGACCAAAGGATACGATCCTGCCTGGCCTTCAATCTTCATCTCGCCAGCAAAATCTGAGAATCGCTGATTAAGCTCGGCCTCGGCCGCTTCGACCGGCATTTGCGCGAGCGTTTCAGCAGCCCCGCGCTTCATATACCAGGCCAGATTGGCGCGATCTCCTAGGAGCGGCAGCGTGGCAAATGGGCCTTCCGGGGTGAACAATTGCCGGGCGATGCCGTTGTGCGGGGCGCTGAGTTTCACATTCGCGGTGAAAACAGATTTGCCATAGTCGCGCCCTTCAGTGGAGATGTCTGCGGCTTGGCGAACCGGTGAATTCATCCCATCCGCCCCGACGAGCAAGCGCGCTTGGATTTTTCGGCCACTCTCGCAACTGATCACCGCCTGACCGCCGTCGACCTGCACCTGGTCAAACCGCTCCGGGGCGAACCATTCAATCCCGGACTCATTCTTTAGAGCTGTATCCAGCGCTGCTTGCAGGGGTTCAGCCATGGCCATTTGGCCAAGCGGCTCATCCGGATCGGCGCTTTCAAGATCCTCTTTTGTAAACAGCACAGATGGCTGGCCGAAAAAATGCGTACCGCCATCGGTTGCTTCAAGTCCATTGAGCGGCTGGCTGGTATCCGAAAGCTGCGCCGCGATGCCCAACCGATCCAACAATCGCCAACTGCCTGTGACGATAGCGAAGTTGCGACCATCTCTTGGCGGTGTGACAGCGGGATCGCGGGCATCAATCACCGCGACCTGCAGTCCGGCCTGGGCCAATCCAATCGCCAAACTCGCTCCGGTCGGGCCTGCGCCGACGATCGCCACATCGAAGAGTTGCTCAGTCATCTCGATTACGTATGAGCAGAACTGCATCTGGTCCATGCCTGACAGACAAACGGGCGTTTGGGTCGCAGCCTGCTCGAAATTTGGTCAAATGCCGCCGCCCCGCAGACGAGTAGCTTTTTAATTCTGGTAGAAATCTAGGCAGACGGGTTTTTTGCCTCTGTCACTTAACCAGAGCTGCGGGAGATTACGGGCAATGAGTTTATGGATGAAAACAGCGAAGCGGGGCGCAATGCTGCTGCCGTTTGCAGGAATGGCGGGACTGGCAGCTCATGCTCAAGACGCTAGCGCGGTCAGCGCTTATGTCGATAGCAGCTATCTGTTCCTAATTGGCGGCTTGATCGTCATGTTCATGGCAGCAGGCTTCCTGTGCCTCGAGTCTGGCTTGGTGCGGTCCAAAAACGCATCCATGCAGTCGCTTAAAAATGTTGCACTTTTCTCGGTCGCCGGCCTGATGTTCTGGCTGATTGGTTACAATATGGCCTATCCTTCCGGCACACTCACCGATGCAGGTTTGATTGGCGTGCCCGACTTCATTTGGAGTGGCGAAGAAAACTTAGACACCGGCTATGCCGCGAGCTCTGATTGGTTCTTCCAGATGGTGTTCGTCGCGACCGCGGCGTCAATTGTCTCTGGAACCGTGGCGGAACGCGTGAAACTCTGGTCATTCCTGGCCTTCGTGGCCGTTCTTACAGCGTTTATCTATCCAATCGTAGCCTCCTGGGAATGGGGCGGCGGCTATCTCGATTCTCAGTGGGCGTTCTCAGACTTTGCGGGGTCTACGCTCGTGCACTCTACAGGGGGCTGGGCAGCTTTGGTTGGGGCAATCATTATCGGGCCACGCGCTGGTAAATATTTCGGCGAGAAAGTGAACCCAATGCCAGGGTCAAACATTCCGCTCGCGGCGCTGGGTACGTTCATTCTGTGGTTCGGTTGGTTCGGCTTTAACGGCGCGTCTCAACTGGCTGCGGGCACGTTCGATGACATCAATGCCGTCGCCAAGATCTTCGCCAATACGAATATGGCGGCTGTCGGTGGTGTGCTTGCTGCGATGATCCTCACAGCTGTGCTCTACAAAGGCAAAGTTGACCCAACAATGGCCTTTAATGGCGCGATTGGTGGTCTGGTCTCGATCACCGCCGAGCCACTCGCTCCGAGCATGGGGGCTGCAGTTCTGATCGGTGCGGTCGGTGGTGTTCTGGTGGTTCTGACGGTTCCATTGCTCGACAAGCTAAAGATCGATGACGTTGTTGGTGCCATCCCTGCTCACTTGGTCTGCGGTATCTGGGGCACGATCATTGTTGCTGCCTCTTACGGCAATCACATCATGCCGCCGGTCGATGAAGCCGGCGCGCTTACCGGCGACGCAAGCTATGTTGGCCAACTCGTGGGCATTGTTTTGACCGGTATCGTGGTCTCGGTTTTGTCAGCAATCATTTGGATCGCGCTGAAAGTGACCATCGGCGTTCGCGTCAGCGAAGAGGAAGAACAACTCGGCCTCGACCGAGCGGATACAGGTGTCGAAGCCTATCCAGAGTTCGCCTCCTAACCCCTTTGCCAGGGCTGGCTTGGCTAGCCCGGGCAATCCTACGCTTCCCTCAGTTTGGAAGCGTTTCCTCCCGACTTACCCCCGGCGCTTTTGCGACCGGGGGTTTTTTCTGCCCGGTATCAAATCTCTTTGCAGCAAAACCGTGTCTGTTAGCGCCGTTTTAAGGCCGCGCTTGTAATTTCATTTTTGGTTCAGAACGTCCCACGTGACCGGAGTGTAGATTATGGCGAATACAATCGCAGACGCAGGCCAGATGCGAGAGGTCTCAGACCCTGTTTGGCGGATCATAACCGGGACCGGCGCCTTTGCCGTAGGCGTATTTATTTGCGGCAGCGTGGGCACTTACGATCCGCTCGATCCGAGTTGGAACGCCGCAACCAATCGCGAAGTCGCAAATCTGTTTGGGTCTGGCGGCGCTGTTTTTGCCGATATGATGCGTCAAATGCTCGGATGGTCAGCATGGGTCGCCGGGCTGGCTTTGATGATTGGCGGCGCTATGCGCACAGTTTTGATTGGCGCGCCCAAAATTCGTCGCTGGATGCTCGGATTTCTATTTGTACCGCTATCAGCGGCCTGTTTCGCAGCTTGGCCAGTTCCGACCTCATGGCCTCTGCGCGCTGGGCTCGGCGGCATGATCGGGGATGGCTTGCACGATCTTTCCGTGATGCCGTTCAAAGCCCTTCTATTGCCGATGCCGGAACTGCTGGCCGGATTGCTCGCAGGCGGACTAGCCATGACCTGCGCCTTTGCAGCTCTTGGATTCCGCCGCGGGGATGCCCGCCTTCTCCAAGCAGCCGCCAGCCAATCGGGCGCCCGTGCGGCGCGCCAAGCTGGCGGTCTATTCAGCCTGCTAAAGCGTAAGAAAACGGAAATCGACAGCGATGGCGCGCCGGAAGGATTACAAATCCGCCGAGCCAATGCGGCCGACAGCGAACGTGCGAAAGAAGCTTTTGTAGAGCAAGAGCCGGAGGCAGCGACAGCAGAGGTTGAGGCACCAACTCAAACGCCAAAATCACTAACCGTCATGGCGCCGCGCTCAGCGACTGTGCCCAAAACGCAAGTCAAACGCAGTCGGAAAGCGCGTGGCGCGAAAGTTCCGCCAATGGACCTGTTGCAATTGCCGCCGGTACAGCGCCATGAAATCGACGAGGACGCGCTCCTCGTCAAAGCTAATCGCCTAGCCGAAGTGCTCCGCGAGTTCGGTGTTCGCGGCCGCATTCGCGAAGTCCGTCCTGGTCCCGTTGTCACCTTGTTCGAACTCGAACCCGCCGCTGGTGTGAAATCAGCGCGAGTGATCTCGCTCGCCGATGATGTCGCCCGCTCCATGAGCGCGGTCTCCTGCCGGATTGCGGTTGTGCCCGGCAAAAACGCGATCGGTATCGAACTGCCAAATGACGAACGCCAAACGGTGTATTTGCGCTCATTGCTCGACAATGACGCCTATACCAAGACCAAAGCGGCACTTCCAATGGCGCTCGGGGAAGACATTGGCGGCGCGCCGACCGTGGTCGAGCTCGCAAAAATGCCCCACCTATTGATCGCGGGAACAACCGGATCTGGTAAGTCAGTCGGGGTCAATGCGATGATTCTGTCGCTGATCTTCAAACTCCCCCCCGAAGAGTGCCGGTTCATCTTTATCGATCCAAAAATGCTGGAACTCAGCATCTATGAGGGCATCCCGCACTTGCTCTCGCCGGTGGTGACCGATCCGAAAAAGGCTGTGTTGGCGCTACAATGGGCGGTGCGCGAAATGGAAATGCGCTATGAGCTGATGTCCAAGGCTGGGGTCCGCAACCTTGCGGGTTTCAACAAGAAGGCAGCGGAATTCCGCAAGCGCGGCGAGCACATGACGCGCAAAGTCCAGACTGGCTTTGATGATCGCGGCAAGCCGCAATATGAGACCGAGATCCTGCCGCTCGATCACGTTCCAAACCTGGTCATCGTGATCGACGAGATGGCCGACTTGATGATGGTTGCGGGTAAAGAGATTGAAGGATGCGTGCAGCGCTTGGCGCAAATGGCGCGGGCCGCGGGTATTCACTTGATCACCGCCACGCAGCGTCCATCCGTCGACGTCATCACCGGCACGATTAAAGCGAACTTCCCGACTCGGATCTCATACATGGTGACGACGAAAATCGACTCGCGGACCATTCTGGGCGAGCAAGGCGCTGAACAGCTGCTCGGCATGGGCGACCTGCTTTATCAAGCCGCTGGCGTGAAAACTCAGCGCTGCCATGGTCCGTTCGTTTCGGATGAAGAAGTGCAAGCGGTGGTCGATTGGCTGCGCGAGAATGGCGGAGAGCCGGACTATAATCCTGAAGTCCTGGAAGAGCCGGAAGACGGCACCGGCAGCGTCATCATGGATGCGATGCTGGGCACGTCGACAGGCGACAAGGATGAAGACCTATACGCACAAGCCATGGCGATCGTACTGCGCGACAAGCGCGCCTCGACCAGCTATCTGCAGCGCCGCTTGAAAGTCGGCTATAACAAAGCCGCGACGCTAATTGAGCGGCTTGAAGAAGAAGGCGTAATTTCTGCTCCGAATCATGCCGGCAAGCGGACTATTCTGAAGCACGGCGACCCCGAATAACGCGGCGATATAGGCACTTTTCCTAAGTGACGAGCCCTGAAAATTTCGGCTCCTCTGGTCTAAAGTCACCAGAGGAGCCGTTTGCTATGAGCCATACGCCACACGAACTCGTGGACGATTTCCCGCAAGATAAAGCTCGTATTCAAGAAATGCGTCGGACAAGCCCGCACTTCGCTAAACTCGCGGAGCGATATCACGAGATCAATCGTACCATTCATCGAATGGAAGAACGGATCGAGCCGGTCGCAGACGCAACCGAGTTGTCGCTTCGGCGGGAGCGTATGATGCTGAAGGATCAGCTTTACGCCATGCTCCAGCCCGGAAGCTTTTCACGGACAATACGTTGACCTAAAGCGCGAGGCGTTAAGCGCGCCCCGCCGCCTTCTTTATGGTGCGGCTGATGAGGCTGATGCGAACTCTTCTGAGGCGCCGTTTTCCGATGACTCAGCAGGTTCCAAGCGGCGAATTCGATCCAATTCGGCATCCGCTTCTTCATCTTCATCGAGCGCAACCAGCGCTTCGACACGGAGACGCCGAACGTCTGTATTTGCTGGGTCTTGTTCAAGCAGATTGTCGGCATTGCTGAGCGCGTCGGCATATTTTTCCAGACTGACTTGCACGGCGACCAGCTTTTGCGTGGTTTCCGCATCGTCTTCTTCGCTCATATCCATGAGCTGAAGCAGTGTCGTCTCGGCGTCTTCGGGAGCGCCAGCGGCTTCTTGCACGCTGGCCAGCGCGAGTAGGATGGGCGCATCATTTGGCTTCAGCAAAAGATAGCTCATCAAAATCTCTTCCGCCTGATCATAATATTCCATGACCATGAGGTGATCGCTGATTTCGAGCGTCGTTTTGCGGCTTTCTGGATTGAGCTCCAACGCCTTTCCGAACGCCATCAAGGCATCTTCGTTTTGCTCGCTGATCGCCAGGCTGCGGGCTTTATAAAGCCAGAAGAGCGGGCTTTGCGGGTTCTTAGTGAGCAGCACATCCAAGCGCTCCGCGGCCATTTCTGGCGAGCCTTGACGATACTCATAGCGCGCCAACGCAAATGCGGCGGGCTGTGTGAAGATGGATGTTTCAGGCAGTTCTGCGGCGATCCCAGACGCGGCCTCAAGATCGTCTAGCTCCAATTGAAGCAGCATACAGACATAGATCAGGCGCTCATTATCGGCGCGCTCGATACAGATATCGTCTTTGGTTTCCGGCGTTGGCGGGCGGATCACACCGCTCGCTTCTTGCAGGCCTTTGAGCAACAGCCCTTGCTCAGTCGACATCTCAACATTCGCCATCCGGCGAATGATCTGCCGCGCTGCACGAGGACGTTCGGACGCCAGCAAGTTCACCGATCGAGAGAATAAGATGTCGAAATCGTTCTGCGCTTGGGCGCTCGCTTCCCGGAACATGGGCAGCGCGGTTTCAAACCGGCCAAAAGAGAAGTTGAACTCGGCCCAATCGGAGAGCGTTACAGCGCTATCGGGCGCCAATGCTAAGGCGCGCTGATAGTCGGCTTCAATTTCATCGCTTTCGTAGAGGCCCGAACGCGCTTTGGCTGTCGCAAACCGGCGCCAGGTTGGGCCACTATCGGGGCGGAATTGGATTGAGCGATCGAATGAATCGACGGCGTCTTCGTACAGCCCCAACACGGCTTGCGATTGACCGAGCAGAGACAAGGATTTGCCTTTGCGTGAGCTGCTGGTGATGTCGACAGAGCGTTCGAACACACGGATCGCTTCTTCATGCTGACCGGTCTCTGCAAGCAGGATCCCGTAATTCACATAACCCGGATTGTGATTGGGGTTCGCCGCGAGGTGGATCGCATAAGCCTCAATCGCCGCATCAATGCGATCAGCACCGCGAAAGGCAAGCGCGTATGAGAAGGACGCGCCATGCTCGATGCGTTGCTCAGGCGGCAACCCTTTAAGCACGTCAATCGCTTCTTCAAACCGCTTACGAGAAGTCAGTAGTTCCCCGACATGCGCCGCGAATTTTGGCTTATCAGCATCGCTCGCACGCCGGAAATATGGCGTGGTTTGAAGCCGGTCATAAGACAAAGGCGACAAAGAGGTGTTTTGAACGATTTCCACGAGATCCTCGTGGAAGTCTTCAGATAGATCACTCGTATCTACGAGCTCGATCTCTTGCTGATCATCTGAGGAAATGGCGCGTGAGATAGCGGTGTCTTCATCGCTGCGAACAACGAATTCAGCCACTAAAGCGACGGCCGCGATGGCCAGCGCCAAGGCACTCAGCGCTGGCGCCGAGAAGAAAGGTGATTGCTCATGCATGGGCAAGCTCCTTATTGGTGAGGTCTTCTACGAGGCCTTTTTGTTGAACGTTCTGGATCTCAATGCCGGGACGGCCATTCACTTCCAGAATGAGGGGGCCACGATCTTGGTCGATACAGATATCGACGCCGATATAGCCCAGAGGGATGGCTTTCGAGGCGCGTGTCGAAATATCAATCAACTCACGCCATTTTGGAATTTTCATACCGATCAATTTAGCGCCCGTATCGGGATGCTCTTCAATCGCGGTGCCGCGCTGCGCAGCATTAGTTATCTTGCCGGTTTCGATATCAATCGCGAGACCGACGGCGCCTTGGTGCAAGTTCGCTTTGCCGCCAGATTTCTTGGTCGGCAGGCGCAGCATGGCTGAGACAGGCTTGTTCTCGTGCAAGATCACACGGATATCTGACAGACCAAAATCGGCAATCTTGCTGATTGCTTCATGCTGCTTCAGGAGCGGCTCGACATAAGCGAAGTCTTCTTCACCGCCTTGCGAATAGGCGCCGTGGAGAATTTCGCCGACATGTTTGGAAAGCTGTTCTGGCTTTAATGTCCGGCCGCCAGCGGTGACGAAATTGTCGCCGTCCCGCTCACGTATGATCAGAATGCCATTGCCCTGCGAGCCGCGATTAGGCTTCAGCGCGAAAGCGCCGAAATCAGAGACGGTTTGCATAAATTCTGGCAAATCACGGAAAGACTCGCAGACGGCATAGGTTTTGGCCACCGGCACGTTTGCGGCTTGTAAAATTTCTTTGGTTCGCAACTTATCCGCAGCAAGATCAAGTAGTTCTTTTGAGTTTAGCTTGTTTATCAGAAGGCGATTGCGGGCATTCATCCCAAGTACTGGACCCTTGTCGAGGATCGAGCGGAAGCGTACAAATTCTTGCAACCGCATGCCGGACCATTGGCCGATTGCGAGCTGCACGCCCAATACGAGCAGCAACAATTCTGGCATCAAGGCAAACAGGCCTTTCAACAGCACCGACGAGAACACGATATAGCAAGCAATGATGGTGACGATTGTGCCAGCACCAGACGTCGCAAGACCTTTCCAGTCTTCGTCATCGAGCATGTTGTGGATCCGCTCGGCGAGGAAGGAAATAATCACCACCGGGAACAAAGCCAGGATCCCGAACTGCAAACTGGTCCGATTACCAAGCCAAAGCAGCACACCGACAAACAAGACCGTACAGATCGTAATCACAGCGGCTAATCGGGGGATCTTCAGCACATTGAACCGGTTGAAATAAATCAGCGCTAAAATGGCAAAGGCAACAATCCCGGAGAATGTAGCGAGCCCGAGCCAGAGCCCGGTATTCACACAAGCTGCAGCGATCAACATTGGCATAAAAATACCGAATGTCTTCAATCCAACCACGCTGCGCAGGAAGATGGTCACCAAAGCTGCAAGTGGGAAGAGCAGGAATACGCCGATCATCTCTTCCGGTAGTCCGGTCAGGCGCATCAATTGTGCGGCATTGAAGCGGTTTAGCGTCGGCTCGTTCTCATCAAACTCGAACAGGGCAGGGGATTGGCTGACCGGATTGATTGTAAACCGATAGTCAAAATTGATATTGCGCGTGTGGCGAAACAGAGCGTGGTCGCCGGTATAAAGGCGCAGATAGTTTTCAGGCAGGCTGGCAAAATGGCCATTGGTTGGGTCAAACGGCACCCAGCGACCTTCAATCAGAACTTCGAGCCATTGGTGCGAGGTCTTCTTAGACCCTTCATTCATGATCACACCGCCAACCAGACGGGCCGGAATCCCATTAGTGCGCGCGAGCGCCACAAAGAGGCGGCCTTTGCCATTACAACTGGCGCGGCCAAGACGCAGCGCGGTTAGGGCGTCGGTGAAGCCTTTAAATGGCGCGCCTTCGATGCCCTGATAGGTATAATCATAGATCGACGTCAGAACCGGCACGAGCTCGCGGCTGTCATCCGGTTGGATGCTTGACCACAGATCACGAATTTCGGGATGGCCGACTTGGATGCCTTCTTCTTCGATCAAATACTGATTGTATTGTTCGGGCAGGAATTGCGGCACCTGCAGCGATTGATCGAGATCATAGATCAGCTCTTTTGAGGTAATCAGCGCGTGATAACGAATCTCGCGGCCTTGATCGCCAGACCACATGCCGCGGCGACCTGAATGATCCGTTTGGTCATCAAATTGGAGCTGTCCGGAGATAATGTTCTCGCGGACAATATCTTGGCGCTCATCGTCTGACGGCAAGAATGTTGTGACATCGACATCGCGATCATCACCGACGAAACTCATCGCCAGAGAGAAGTCATACATCGTAATCGCGCGTAACTGATTAGGCAGCGTTGGCGAGCTTCTCAAATGCATGACAGCCAGCACCACGCAGGCCACGATCAGCCAGCTACTCGGATGTCGTACGGTCGCCCAAAGGCGCGCTTGCAAGTTCATCCTTATCACCCATCCCACATTGGATCGTTAATAACTGACGACCTCGTCCAAACGGCGTATTTATTACACTGTAGGGAGGGGGTGGTCCGCTTAACAATCAGCAACATTAACCAATTCCGGGCGGCATTTATGCCATCTCCGGAGCACTGGCAATGTTCTAAGTCAGGTTAAGGTTGGGCAATATTAAGGCAGAGATCGTGGCTTACGCGTAATCCTGTAGGTGGCGCCGAAGAATCTTGCCGATCGGGTTTTTCGGCAACTCTTCGATAAAGTGTACTTTCCGCGGCACTTTGTAGCCGGTCAGGTGGGTTCGGCAGTGGGCCAGGACCGAATCCGCTGTGCAATCAGGATCTGAGGTCACGACGAAAGCATGCAATTCTTCCGCGCCCGATTCTGTCCGAATGCCAGCCGCTGCCGCTTCGGTAATACCAGGACAGGTGCCGAGAACGCCATCAATCTCATTCGGGAAGACATTGAAGCCGCTGACCAGGACCATGTCTTTGCACCGGTCAACAATGTAGAGCTCACCCTCCTCATCAAACCGGCCCATATCGCCTGTCTTGAACCATTCGCCGAGATAGGCATTGGCCGTTTCTTGCTCGCGACCAAGATATCCTTTCATCACTTGCGGCCCTGAAATCAGGATTTCTCCAACCAAACCAGGCTGATCCGTGATCAAGTCATTGTGCAGGATGCGAATATCGGTACCCGGGAACGCTCGGCCCGCAGACCCGCTTGATTTACTGATGGCGTGATCTCGGACCGCGATCAACGTGGTCGCCTCGGTCATGCCATAGCCTTCAATGATGTTCGATTGGGTCGCCGCCATCCAGTTTTGAGCGGTATGGTCGTGCAAGGCGGCCGCGCCAGAAATCGTGATCTTGATGCTTTGACCATACTCTTGGAACCAATCTTCCTCGAGCAGCTTTTCGAACAATGTATTCACGCCTGGGAACACGTCCGGCTTAAACTTTTTGAAGGCGGGCTTCATATTGGTCAGTGGACGCGGGTTGGGGATCAACACCAAATGCCCGCCATTGGTAATCGCAATCACTGAGGCAAGCATCCCAAACACATGATAGACTGGTAAAGCCAGCAACATGGTCTGTTTCGGGGTCAATAGAAGCTCTGGGCTGGCAATTGTGAATTGCGCGATATTGCTCATCAGCCCGTGCTCAGACAGACGGACCCCTTTTGAGACACCCGTGGTGCCGCCAGAATACTGATATATCGTGTCGCGCTCAGGATCTAAGCCCGCAACGCGGTCAAACTGGTCGAACTCTGGTGTCGCTGCTGCAGACAGAACATCTTTCAGCGTCGAATGCGGGCCTTGGAACGGGCGGTCGAGTTTTTTGACTTTACGCAGAAGGAAATTCAAGCCGCTGCGCATGATCGGCTGAAAGAAGTCAGTGACAGAAATCGCGATCACTTTGTCGACTTTTGTGCCTTCAACGGCCTCTTCGATCATTTCAGAGAAGATGGTCGAACCAATGACGCAGCGCGCGCCGCTATCTTTTAACTGTCGCCGGGTTTCAGCCGCTGTGTAGAGCGGGTTCACATTGGTTAGGGTCAGACCAGCGAGGAACACGCCGAGCATGGAAACGATGTAAGACGTGCAATTCGGTGACTGGATCGCGACCACATCGCCTTCCGCATAGCCAAGGTCTTCGCGCAAATAGTTTGCCAGCTTTTGCGCCGACTCAATCGCTGTTTTGAAGTCCGTGGTCTCAGAATGCCCGGTCGGAAGGGCAGTGGTTAGGAATGGCTGGTCCGCATAATCTGTCAGCGCTTGGCTGATTTTTTCGTGCAGACAGCCGGGCTTGAGATCAAGGCCTGGCTTGCTAACGAATTTTGGATTTGCGGTGGTTTGAATAGCCATATTGCGTCTCTAATTTGGGAACGCTTTGGCATACCGAATTTGGATTTGAATCTCGTTACGGTTGTTCGATGAATTTCAAATAATTGGCATACTCTTCGGACATCTGCCCGGCCGTGCGATTGGCTTCTTTGATGCGGAAATAGTCTGACAATTGCTGCCGTGCGGTCTGCGACAGCGGACGTTCGACAATCGCCTCTTTAAGTTCTCGCAGCATATCAGCGCCGGTCACCTTATGGCGCTTCGGGTGCGTGACCCGTGTGAGGTAAATGGAGCGCAAGACTTCGGCGCCGGTTTCGTCGCTCCAAGTATGCCAAATCTCAACATATTGGTCTTGCCAGCCGACCACCCGAGTGTGGATCGTCAGAGCGCCGTTCGGAATGTTTGGTTGCGCGCGAACTTGCACCGAGCTCAGCACAATTGGAATCCAACCATGCTTTCGAACAACCGCCGACATACGCGTCTCTACGAAGAATTTAACTAGCGACAAATCGATGAAGGATGGGATTCGCGATGCGAATAATTGTCCGCGCCGGTCCTTGTCCCAACGTCTCGGCTTGACGGTAAATCGTGTCCCGTCCCATACGTTCGCATCTCTAGGTCCTAATACAGACCTAAATACAGTGATCAAAAGGCTTAAGAATAAATCCATTAATCTACCCGCTGGCGACCTTTCTGGTGCTCTCCAAATGCGATTAGGCAGAAACTAAACACAGATCGTAAACGAATTCACTTCAATTGGGATTTCAGCAGTGAAGTTTATTTTATGAGTAGCTCATCCTTCATAATATTAGGGGCCGGGCCGGCGGGTTTAACTATGGCCCGCATGCTGAAAGATCGCGGCGTTCAGAACGTGAAAATTCTTGAGGCGTCGCACAAGGTTGGCGGCAAATGCTTGTCCAACCCGATCGGTGACCATGTGGTTGAGTTCGGCACCTGTTACGCGATTTGGTCGCACAAATACGTCCTCAAACAGATGAAGAAGCTCGGGATTAAGCGCAATTATATGCGGGCGCAGCGAATCGATGGACGCGAGCTGATGAGCTATATCCGCGATGGCAGTGGTCCAGCCTTCCCCATTCAAGCGATCAAATATGCGCTAAAACGCCGGGCGCTGATGGCGCGGGCCGACAAGGGCGATACGAGTGTCAATGAGATTCTGGCGCAGCCGACGCGAGACTGGCTGCGCGCCAATAATCTCGGAAAAATTGAGAATATGATGCACCGCGTGGTGACATCGATCGGCTATGGATATCTCGACCGATTGCCTTTGCTGCATGCCATGCGTTGGGTCGATTTCGACATGCTGCTCACAGGCCTGCTGAAATTCACGGTGATGCCGGAAAAGGGCTGGCAGCATTTTTGGGATACGTTTGCAGAAGCGCTCAAAATTCACCTCAACACAAAAGCGGAGTCAGTCGAGCGGTCCGAAACAGGCGTCCGCGTGGGCACAGAGTCGGGTGAGTGGTTTGACGCCGATTACCTCATTAACACGCTGCCAATGTCTGACTTTTGCGGCATGACCGATGCTACGCACGCTGAGCAAAAAATTGCCGCCTCGATCTCATGGTCCGGATACACGACGACGCTTTTATCCGTTGAAGACTGGCCTCATGACGCGCCGGTCAATGCCTGGAGCGAAACCTGCGCCACCGATGCCAATGACGGCCAACTTTTATACTATCGCTATGAATGCCCAGAAGAGGATGGGCGCACTTTGTTCAGCGTCGGTCAGCTATCAATCGCCTATACACCCGACGAATTGACCGAGCTTGCCGTGTTCGATGCCCGCCGCAAAGGCGCGCTTGACCCCCGCATCGTCCAACAGGTGATTTGGCAATATATGCCGACCTATGATCCGGAAGATATTCGCAATGGCCTACTGCAAATGATGACGGATATGCAGGGCGAACGACGAACTTTCCATTCAGGCTCGAGCTTCTCGCATGAAGCCGTCTCTACGATTTCGGCGTTTAACGCGCGTTTGCTGCCTTTGGTAGCGCCTTGATCGCGTTGCCAACACTCTGAACATGATCAGCCGGCACGATCGCAATGAGATTGACAGACTTTTCACCATCTAAGTCTTCGCGATACTGGCCGCCTAAATTCTCGATATGCGTCGCAGACATGTAAGTCGCATAAGCATCGAGTGTGACTTCTTCTTCGCCTGATATGACGAGCGCGGGTTTGTCGACAATGTCGTCTCGCTTGTCGCCATAGACGCCGCGAATAATGAAGCAAATCGCATCGGATCCGTCCGGCATCGCCCGCACATGCAGCGACAATTTACCGGAGGCGCCTACCGTCCGCTGTGTTTTCAGACACATTTGGCCCAGGGCGCGCGTCAGAGATCCACTGGCCGAAGATCGGACGAGCAATTCTTCCGGCACGGCATTGATCACAGCTTTGAGTGTCGCTTTGTCGAGCTCGCTTTGGCCCATTTCGGACAGCTCTTCAGCGAAGATTTCGCGCAGCTTAATCATCTCAGCGTCAACCATATGCTGATTATCATCCAAAGAGTGACGGGTCATCGACGACATCAGTCGCTCAAGGTCTTTAGATGCGTTCATGATCAGGTTGGCGAGATTGCCGAGCTCTTCAGAATCGAACTGGATACGCGAATCTGGCTGTAAGAGCCGTGCATATTTCATGATCGATTTGATTGGATAAATCACTTCGCGCGAGATCGATTCAAAGAACGCCGATTTGGTTTGTAGCGCTTGTTCGGCCTGCTTGCGCGATTCCAAGATCGTCTGCTGGCTCTCAACCAAAGAGCTGACATCTTCTACCAGTTCAATTTGGTCACCTTCAACGCCATTGAACTCGGTCTGACGATAATAGCGGCCTTCCCAGAAATAGAAGCCTTCGCGGGTTCGCGTGCCGTGGGTCACTGCTTCCCGATTGTCGGTCATCGTTTGGTTAGAGAACACGACATCGCCGGAACTGTCTTGGATTTCGAGGCCAATTCCCAGTGTGCTCACAGCAGACTCGAGGCGCCCCTTAGAGAGTTCGAGGCCCAATCGGACGCGGAGCATTTCGACCGTGTCGTGATATTTCAGGTGAGCCATATAGACCATGGTCACGCCAAGCGTGCTGCCCATCGCGGTCGTGATGATCGCCGCGGTGCCATCAATAAATAGCAGCGAGAAAATCGTGACCGGCAAGGCGCCAGCTGAGAACCGCGCTGACATGCCGGCATTTGAGCCAAGACAGGCCGCAGCTGCGGCGCACATGCCAACCGAGAGAGCAGCAAGTGTGATATTAGCGGCCGGGTCAGGTCCTGCGAAAATCAGACAGCTCGAGGCCCACCAAGCCCCGAAAAAGAAATTATTACGCGCGCCCTTCTTGAGGAAGCCGCCCTTGAGTTCGGCATCCTTTGGCACTGAAGACATCGCAACAGCACCTTTCCATTGGAAGAAAGCGAAGTACAAAATCGGTGCCCACCAAATCAGGGCCAACCACCACATCGTAAATTGGGCGAAAATCAGCGTCACCGCGGTGCTGTTAATCGCTGTGATTAGAGCCAGCGGCTTCATCACTGAGGCGAGTTGATCAAACAGCTCTCGCAAGACGGCTTGTCGCAAACGCCCATCAGGGAGGTCGAGCGTGCCGTGAACGATGCTATTGAAAACCGAGGCCGTGGAAATGCGCATAATCGGGCATATGCCAGATATGTCTTGAAAAACTGGTCGCGAAGATCGGCAATCTGCGCTCAGTTTTTTTAGGAAGGATAAATCTTGCTTGCTGTTTGGTTAATCGATGAAATTTGCTTTTCGAGCTTAATCAAATGGAAATCCGGTCAGCCGAAACGGAATTCGAGCATGTTCAATACCGAAAATGAGGGCTCAGGCGACGCCGGCAGTCTCGGCTTCTCATTATTCGATTGAAAACTAGATTTGTGATTGATTTGTTCCGGCACGCAAACCAAAAGTATATTTTCGTGAATGTAAGAATTGGAAAAATTGATGTCTGACGAAAAAGACCAACTGTACACCCTCATGAAGGCCTTCTTCGAACAGAATGTCCCCTTTGCTAAACACACTGGAATTGAGCTGCTGGTGATCGCCGACGGCCACGGTTCCGCGCAATTACCAGATCTTAAAGAGACGCAAAACCATATGGGCTCGCAACATGCTGGCGCTTTGTTCACGCTCGGCGAAGCTGCTTCTGGCGCCGCGTCTGTGTCTTTATTTGCCGACAAAATCGCAGTTGTCCGCGCCGCCATTGTTGAGGCGAACATTGCCTATAAAAAATCTGCTCGCGGCGTGATCCACGCAGAGGGCAAGCTGCGCCGCACAGGTGACGAGATCATGGGTGATTTCGCCCGAGACGGCGTTGTGAACTTTTTCGTCGATGTTGTCCTGACCAATGCAGACGATGTCGAGGTCGCGACCATGGAAGTCAATTGGCGAATTAAGTCGACCGCTTAAGCAAAAAACCGAAGCCGTAGCACCACCCGTTTCAGCAACTGCATGACGGTTGCACCCTTGCGCCTTGCGCGCCTTTCAGCGAACAAGTTTGCTAGTTTCAAATGATGTGTTGAGGGCGAGCAAGGCGATGACCAAAACTCCGGTAAATGATTCTGCGCTAGATCAAATTTGGCGGACTGGGCGGTCCTATAATGGCTGGACGCCAGAGAGCGTTCCAGAGACCCTCATCCGCGCGACCTATGATCTGACAAAGATGGGGATGACGAGCGCAAATTGCTCGCCCGCGCGATTTGTCTTTTTGCAATCATCAGATGCCAAAGCCCGATTGAAACCGTTTCTGATGGAAGGAAATGTCGAAAAGACCCTCGCCGCACCTTGGGTGGTGATCATCGCACATGATCTGGAGTTCCATGAGAAAATTCCGCAACTCTTCCCACACAATCCAGGCGCTAAAGATTGGTTTGCCGACGAACAGAACCGGCATTTGACCGCCTTCCGAAACGGCACGCTCCAAGGGGCCTATCTGATGCTCGCAGCCCGGGCGCTTGGCCTCGATTGCGGACCGATGTCCGGTTTCGACAATGCAGGGGTCGATGAGGAGTTTTTTCTCGGCAATGAAGCGACAAAAACCTGGCGCTCAAACTGGCTTTGCAATCTCGGTCATGGCGACGAGTCGACCATCTTTGAGCGCAGTCCGCGCCTGAGTTTTGATGAGGCCTGCCTCATCCTATAGGGCAATTACATGATCGTTCTTGGCATTCACACGGCAGGTCCCGCCTGCGATCTCGCAATTGTTCGCGACGGCGAGACGCTGGCTGGGCTGTGCGAGCCAATGATGCGCGGCCAAGATGCAAGATTGCCGGGTTTGACGAAAACCTTGCTCGCCGACGCCAATTTGTCTTTCGAGGACATCACGCGCTACGCCGTAGTCACAGGTCCGGGTAGTTTCACTGGCATCCGCGTTGGGGTCGCATTCGCGCGCGGCCTCGGCCTCGCCACCGGCAAACCGTGTGTCGGCGTGACCAGCCTGGAAGCCGCCCTGCCTGAGGGCCAACAAGGCTCAGCCTTGGTTGCATTGCCCGCCCAAAAACGGCCGCCGGACATCACCTTCTGGACGCAAACATTTAGATCTGGGATGGCCACTGGATCGGCGATGGAGATCCGCGCAAGGGAATTAGTCCAGCTGATGACCGATCGGCCGCATATGCTGTTTGGAGATCCTCAGGCGCTCATATCCACCTTCCCCGACACCCCGGTCCATGAGGCCCGCCCGAACGCAATCAGCGCGGCGATCGCGGCGAGCCGTCTTGACCCGGACTTGCGCCCCGCCCGACCGACCTATGCGCGCGCGCCAGACGCCGCCCTGCCCAGCGGCAAGTCGAAAGCATGACACGCGCAACGCGGCTGCTGCCTGAACATGCTGATGCGATGGCGGACTTGCATCGACGCGTGTTTCGATCTGGCGACGCTTGGAGCGCTGACGCGTTTCGACAAAACCTCTCTTTGGCGAGCTCGCGAGCCATCGGGCGATGGCAAGACGCAAAGCTCGCCGCTTTTTTGGTCGTGCAATATGTTGCGCCCGACGCGGAGATATTGACGATCGCTACAGCGCCGGAGGTTCAACGCCGGGGATTTGCGCGAGATCTCGTAGCTTATTTGGAGCGAGACCTGAGCGCGAGCGGACTCAAAAAATGGCTGCTCGACGTCGCGGCTGACAATCCGGCGGCGATTTCTTTCTATGAAAATATCGGATTTCAGCGCGATGGCCGCCGCTCCGGCTACTATAATCGCCTTGAAGGACCGCGGATTGACGCCATCTTAATGACGAAACACCTGGCTAGACAGGAAACTCACTAACGGGTTAGAGGAACGCGCATGGATCGACTGGAAAAACTCTGCGCCGAAAAAGGCCTCCGCATGACCGAGCAACGCAAGGTCATCGCACGCGTTCTCTCTTTGGCGGACGATCACCCCGACGCTGAAGAGCTACATAGCCGCGCCAATGCCGTTGATAAGAACATCTCGTTGGCAACGGTGTATCGAACCGTGAAGCTGTTCGAAGAATATGGCATCATTGAAAGCCATGATTTTGGCGATGGCCGCGCGCGCTATGAAGAAGTGCCAGATGAGCACCATGATCATTTGATCGACGTCAAATCAGGCAAAGTGATCGAGTTCCACAATGAGGAAATCGAACGGTTGCAGATCGAGATTGCGAAGGCGCATGGCTATCGCTTGGTGGATCATCGATTGGAGCTGTACGCCGTACCCCTGAAAGAGTCCGACGATTAATCCCTCGTGAGCCGTTCAAGCCCCTATCTGATTGCACTCACCGGCGGCTCTGGCTCCGGAAAGTCAACTGTCGCTGAAGCTCTAGTGACGCTCTGCCAAGATATCGGCGTCGTGATCTTTGCCGAGGACGGTTATTACTGGCCGATGAGCCATTACGGCCCGGCCGATACCGAAGAGCAGCGGGCGCAAATCATCGCGCGCGTAAACTATGATGATCCGATCAGTAAAGAAACGAGCCTGATGGCGCGCCAATTGGCGGATCTAAAAGCTGGCCGAACGATCGAACAGCCCATCTATGATTATGATGCGCACGATCGCGCTACGGACACGCTGACCATCGAACCGGCGCCAATCATTATCCTAGAGGGGATCCACGCCCTATCGGTACCGGAGCTAAAGCCGTTGATTGATCTCTCGATCTATGTGGACACGCCGGACGATTTACGGCTGGCTCGACGCCTCCGCCGAGACGTTCTCGATCGCGGACGAAGCGTCGCCAGCGTCCTGGGGCAGTATTTGGGAACGGTTCGGTCATCGCATTATCGGCACACCTATCCCGCCATGTTTGAGGCCGATTTGGTCATCGCCGATGAAGGCTTACCGGCCTATGGCCAAGTGAGACCCACCGATGAAGCGATTGCACGGATGCTGGCGCCAATAGCGGACCGCCTGCGTTCGGAAGGTGTGATTTAAGGTTTTTCCGGCTACACTGCCGGTAAATGCTGCGTTTTTTATCGATTTTTGTTGGGGCTGTATTGGCCTCGCTGCCCGCTTTTGCGTGCGAGATGTCCGCTGAGGATCGTTCGACTGCGCTCACCGCCTATGTCGAGAACGGGACGGCCTGCCTGGAAAACCTGCCTGACACGTTCCGCTTCGATCTCGAGGCCGAGAAGCAGTTTGAGCGGGAAATCAATAAAGAGCGCGAAAAAGCAGGCCTCAAACGCTTGAAAGTTCGTGCTGAAACGCGTCCCGCAGCGCGCTTTCATAGTCTCGATATGGGCGTGAACGCCTTCTTCGCACACCAGTCGCCTGACGGGTTCCGACACGGAGATCGCATTGCCGCCTTTGATCGCCGCCTTGTATTGGATCGTTCGGCGGAAAATGTTGCGCAATTCGGACCCGCGGTTTGCACCGATCAGAACGATCAGGTTGTCTCTTGTCTGCTCTTGCCCGGATTTGAGTTGCCGACACGCAATCATGTCGTCGAACATCTGCACAAGGAATTGATGCAGAGCGAAGGACACCGGGAAAACATCCTCGACCCTGAGGTCACTCATATGGCGGTTGGGGTGAGCCGAAGCGATACCGGCTTCTATGTCACGCAGCTCTTTGTCAGCGTGGTCGGGACTTTTGAAGCGCCGCTGCCATTGGCGTTCGAGGCCGGGCAATCGATTGAGGCCGACCTCATTTTAGATGATTGGGAGACCTATCAGTACGCAATCATGGTTGAGGGCGACCCCCAGGATCTCAAGAATAACAAACTCCCGCGAGATGTGAGTGGCGAGGTGGGCGTCAATGTCCGCGCCGAACGCGTGGTTGAAGACGGCAAGCGCAAAAGCGTGTTTTGGATTTACCTATCAGGCCCGAAGATCACGGTGACCTCGGCTAAAGAAAGCTAGCAATGTCTCCGAGCGGCTTTTTAATCAAAGCATGGTTTGGCACCATCGCGTCTTCAGCCGGATAGCCAGCCACCAAGATCAAAAAGGGTTTTTCGGTCTCTGGCCGCCCGCAAATCCCATTTAGAAATTTCATCGGATTGGGTGTGTGGACCAGCGTTGCGAGCCCCGCATTGTGGCAAGCGGCGATCAACATGCCGGTCGCGATGCCGACGCTTTCATGGATATAGTAATTCTTCTTGTCTTCGCCGTCGCGCACCCCGCCGCGGCGCTGGGCAAAAATGCAAATCAGCCAGGGCGCGATCTCCATATAGGGCTTGTCGGCATCAGTGCCGATAGGCGCTAGCGCGTCGATCCATTCTTGCGCCGCGCGGCCGGAATAGAACTCGCGCTCTTCGGCTTCTGCGGCCGTGCGGATCTCCGATTTTTTTGCTTGGGAGCCCACACAAGCGAAGTACCAAGGTTGGTGGTTGGCGCCGCTCGGGGCGGTGCCAGCGGCGAGAACGCATTGCTCAATGATCTCTTGCGGGACGGCCTGGTCCGAAAAAGCGCGAACTGAGCGTCGCGATTGCATTTGTGTGTGAAACGCGACTGCCCGCGCTTGCATCTCTGCTTCCGGATAATGAGGGAAGTCTGGGCTAAGCGGCACGTGGGTATCTGGGGATGTCTTCATAAAGCCTCCAAGTCACTGCCGAGATAAAGCCTGGGCGCCGCCAACAGGCAAGAGAGCGGTGCATCTAAAAAATCTTGAAAACGGAATTGACAGACTTAGTATGTAGGTGTACTACCTTAGTTATACACCAAGGAGGTCATTATGACGAACGCCCTAAAACAACCCCACTTCGAGCCATCGCAAACAGAGGCCATTGCCATTGAGTCAGATCGCGCGCCCAGCGATCCGTCAGGTCCAAATCTGATCGGTGAGAATGACAATGAGATCTTACTGTCCGAAAACACGCTCGTGCGCCGACGTCGCCGCGTCCGCAGTCGTTTGGCGCGATAGGTCTTTAGAGAGCAGACTCGCTAGCGACGCGCCGCATCCACGCCGCGGCGAAAGGCCTTATCCATCCAGGATTTAAGTTTTGCTTCTTTGGCGCCTTTCACGGTTCCAACTTGCAGGACCCGCACAGGCTTGATGCCAGAAAATTCCATCACCGCCCGCTTCGCTTGATTAGCAGCCGGGCGGCGATAGAGGAGCTGATCAAACCAAGCCGGGGCATCTGAGGTCAGCAAGACATCGCCGCTGCGCCCCTTGAGAAGCTTATCCCACCAGGGGTCATCCTCATGATATTCCATCGCGAACCCAGGCAAGAATGCCCGATCAATCACGCCTTTCGCTTTGGCTGGCATATTGCCCCACCAAACAGGATAGGCCCAGCAGGTATGGTCACACCAAAGCAGGTTTTCCCGCCACTCTTCCAAACACGGCTCTAAATCTTTGCGCTGGTGATAGCCGTCCGTGAGATCCGGATCGAATTGCATATCATGCAGATTCATCCGCCGGACTTCAGCACCATTCGACTCTGCCCCGCGCTGATACGCGTCGGCCATGCCATGGCTAAACGAGTTCTCACGCGGATGCGCGACCCAAAGGAATATTTTATCGGCCATTTGCCTCTACTCCTCCGGCAGCTCCGGAACCCCGACCGCATGGAAGCCCGCATCTACGTGCAAAACTTCACCGGCAATCGAATGGCCGAGCGGCGACAAGAGATAAAGCGCGCAACCTGCAACCCCTTCCATTCGGGTGTCTTCTTTGAGCAGGGACCAGTCTTTGCCAGTGCCCATCAGAGATTTGCCGCCGCGAATACCCGCCAGTGAGAGTGTGCGCATAGCACCGGCTGAGATCGCATTGACGCGAATGCCTTGGGTGCCGAGGTCGCGTGCCGCATAGCGCGTCGACGCTTCAAGTGCGGCTTTGGCGACACCCATCACATTATAGCTCGGCACGGTGCGCTCTGCGCCGAGATAGGTCATGCAGATGATCGCGCCGCCATCAGGCATAATCTCTGAGGCGCGGCGTGAGGCATCGATGAAGCTGTAGACCGAGATATCCATCGCGCGGCGAAAACCTTCGCGAGACGTGTTGGCGACCATAGAGCCCATCAGCTCATCTTTGCCCGCAAACGCAATCGAGTGGACGAGAAAGTCGATTTTGCCCCATTTCTCTTTTACCGCTGCAAAGGCCGCGTCCATGCTGGCATCGTCGGTCACATCAGCCGGCACCATGAAGTCCATATCAATGCTTTCGACCAAGGGCCGAACCCGGCGCTCGAGGCTTTCGCCTTGATAGGTGAAGCAAATCTCGGCGCCTTGTGCGGCGAGTTGCTGCGCAATTCCCCAGGCGATTGAGTTCTTATTCGCAACACCCATGATGATGCCGCGTTTGCCCGCCATTAGATTTCCGGTTGGCATGTCTCCATATTCAGCCATGTGCGCACGCTCCTTGCCTGTTTTTATAAGTTTCTGAGGGCTATTCGGGCGCGCCTGCGCCGTCAAGCAATGTGACTGCTGGCCGCGCGACGATTCCGGCGCGAGTTATGCGGCATAGATCATGCAGTGCGAATCATATCCTTAATGCGCCTTAACCAAACCGGGGGTGGAATTGGCTTTGCTTCGCATCGGTGCCTTTTTGGTCCTATCGACCGCGTTCGCGCAGAACGCGGCGGCTGGGACGGTGCACGAAGTGCGGTTTTCACAATCGGCCCAAGTGCTGGTTTGGGCAGATGGCATCAAAGTCGGCCAAGGCCCAGCGGTCGCGCTCGGCGCCGGACCTCAACAAGCCACCTCCATGATTGGCGCGGGTACGCTTGATCCCATTCAAGACCTCTCGGATCGCATGATCCTCGAGATCGCCAGCAATACAGGCTTTGTGATCGAAGCCCCGCACGCTGACGGCTCTGACGCGATCTCTGTTCGCGTGATCAATCAAGGCGCCAATGCGCAAGTGCGACAAGGGCAGATCCACGCCGGATCATCGCGCCTGTTCGAACAAGTCGGTCGAACAGCGATCAGGCCGGGCGCGCCCAGAACCCAAACCCTGACTTTGGAACTCACATCGGATGAGAACACGCTTGATCACCTGATCATCCGCGCCGTGGGCGAATAAGGGCGGTTGCGCTTAATCAGATTTTAGCGCTCCGGTGTTTACCATACCAGGATGAGGCGGACATTTCTAAACAAACTGCTCCTATTAGGGGCCGTCGCGGGCGTGTGTCTCATACATGGCAGCGCGCACGCCGAGCTGGTCGACCGGCCCCATTTTAGGCTGGACGGCCTGGTCATTGTTTGGGCCGCGGACTCAGCGGGCGGCGCCCCTGTTGTTTCAGATATGATTGTCGATTCCGGCACCGGAAATAGCGCGGCGACGTCCGGCGATACCGATCTAATTTCTAGCGATGTGCACACGGTGGTGACAGGGTCACTGGTCCCGACCCAAGACGGGCTTGCCAGCGCAACCGGCGGGATGCCGTTTCTCCTCACCAATACCGATCGCGGCACGATCAGTACCGATACAAATGGGGATGGCGTTGTCAGCGGCGCTGATGCTTTCACTTCTTTCGGGCTTCAGAATATTACGGATGCGCGGGTCGATGCTGTGCGGCAATCCTCGAGTTTCTATGTTGCCTCGAATGTGCCCTTCGCCATCGATGCTCAGGCCTTTACGCCGACGACGTTCACTGAATTTATTTTGCTCCAGATCACGCGCGTGCAGCTATCGATGACGCAAAGCGGGGATGATGGTCTGGCCTTTGGCTCGAGCGCACAGCTACCGCATAGCGGCGGCGCGACAGCCGGTTTCGCGCCGACCTTTAGATTATGGGATTTGCGCGTGCCGCGAAATGTCTTCACCGGCAATCAGCGCACTGCTGCGCAGCCCGGCACCATCGCCGATCAGTCGGTTCGGTTTGACGCAGAATATTCGATCGCGGCAGCGAATCTAACCGGCTATGACCTCTCCCTTGGAACCTTCGATTTCCAGGTCGAGGTCGTTTACACGGTCTATGTGCCTTAGCCTTTGAGGCCGAGTTTATCGACCAAGCCGACACGCATATCCTTGGCGGTATAGATCTTTTCATCATCGGCATAGACTCGGCCATCGGCGATGCCGAGGACCAACCGGCCGCGACGCACACGCTTCATGTCGATTTCATAGCGAACCAGTTTGGTCTCTGGCGTGATCTCGCCGGTGAAGCGAACATCGCCCACACCAAGGGCGCGACCTTTGCCGTAAGACCCGGTCCAGCCGAGCCAATAGCCAACGGCTTGCCACATCGCATCCAAGCCGAGACATCCAGGCATCACAGGATCACCTGGGAAGTGACACTCAAAGAACCAAAGGTCTGGGTGAATATCGAACTCACCGACGACATGACCTTTTCCAAATTCACCGCCATCATCAGAGATTTCGGTGATCCGGTCCATCATGAGCATTGGCGGGATGGGCAATTGTGCATTGCCAGGGCCAAACAGTTCGCCTGCGCCGGACTTGAGGAGGTCTTCCTTGCTGTAAGACGGCTGCGGGGTGTGAAACTCGTGCGGTCCCTTCATAGAACTGGCCTCGCTTGTTGATTTTGTGACATCTGCGCTCGGTGCAGACAGGGTAGCCCGGCCCCTTAAACGCTTGGCGGCTGTGCGGCAAGGCTTTGCAGATCAGAGATTGCCGGTCGCGACCTCTGTGCCCCAAAGGGTCGATTGCGGGACGTATCCAGAATTTCTCTCAATCTTGACCTCGCACCATCCTGCGTCACAGGCGATCAGCTCTGCGATGACGCCCGATTTCAAACGCGCTTTAGAACGCGAGGCGGCTTCGGGATCGCGCTTTAGCTCGACCTCAGTCGTGACCAAAACCGTACGGTCCGCCGAGAGCATCCGCGCCTGCATCCAAACCTCGTCGCCATCCGGATCTCGCACGCGGCGCCAACCATGAGTTTCCCGTACAACCAGCATCGGCAAGCCTTCACGCTCATAGCGCCAGAGAATTTGGTGATCCAAATTCGGGCCTTGGCGACCATGAACAGCTGAATATCGAAGCGATTCAAATCTTGGTAAGGGCTTGCCTGAGAACCGGCTAATCTTCACAATGTCTGCAGATTGCCGCGCTTCTACGCTCATCGCGCTAGCGCCGAAAAACAGGACAAGGCAAAGCAATATACGAAGAAACGGCGCAGTCATGACTGCTTTTTTACCGATTGAGATGAATCGTCCGTAAAACAGCGCATTGGCGATGTGCATTTGCTCTGCTAAGCGCGGTTCAGAAAGCGAGGAAGAATGTCAGATACGCGCCTAAAGGTTATTGTCACGCGTCGCCTGCCCGACGCGGTCGAGCTGCGCCTGAAGGAACTATTTGATACCGAGCTGAACGCGTCCGACGAAGCTTTCACAGAAAAGCAATTGATTGACGCTGTAAGCCGCGCAGATGTTTTGGTCTCCACGGTCACCGATCAGGTTGATGGCAAAGTCCTCAGCCAAGCCGGAGATCAGTTTAAAATGGTCGCGCAATTTGGCGCAGGCGTCGACAATATCGACGTTCAAACCGCAAATGAGCGCGGCATCACAGTCACCAATACGCCTGGTGTTCTGACGGACGACACGGCCGATGTTACGATGGCGCTCATTCTCGCCGTCCCGCGCCGCTTGCATGAAGGCATCGAGCTGATGGAAGCAGGCAAGTTTGATGGCTGGGCGCCAACTTGGATGATGGGGCGCCGCCTCGCGGGCAAGCGCCTCGGGATTATCGGCATGGGCCGAATCGGCCAAGCCGTGGCGCGACGTGCGAAAGCGTTCGGCTTGCAAATCCACTATCATAATCGCAAAAAAGTTTCGCACCTGATCGAAGAAGAGCTCGACGCCACCTATTGGGACAGTCTCGATCAAATGCTGTCGCGGATGGACATCGTTTCGGTAAACTGCCCGCACACGCCAGCGACGTTTCATCTGCTCAATGCGCGCCGATTGGAGCTGATGAAACCAGACGCGTTTATCGTGAACACCGCCCGCGGCGAAGTGATTGATGAAGCGGCACTTGCGGACGCGCTGAAAACCAACAGACTCGCTGGCGCAGGGCTCGATGTGTTCGAGCGCGAACCTGCGGTGAACCCAGATTTGGTGGGACTACCAAACGTCATTCTGTTGCCACATATGGGTTCGGCTACAGTCGAAGGACGCAACGAGATGGGCGAGAAGGTGATTATCAATATCAAGACCTTCGCCGATGGGCATCGCCCACCTGATCGCGTGATCCCAGCTATATTGTGAGACGCTGCAGCTTCTAGTGCACGCTCACCGCATGCAGCTTATAGGCTTCAGCGGCAGCTTCAGCAGCCTCGAGCCCTTCGATAATCGCGAGTTTTTGGCCATCGCCATTGGTCACGACGACAAGCTCTTCGACATCATCGACGCCGCTCAGCGCATCGGCCGGCAGTTCCGCAAGCTCGCGCTCATTGATATTTCGGAAATAGACAAACCGGCTGAAATCTTGGTCACCGGTGGTCGGCTTTAAAAGGTCATTCATGGTCTACTCCTTCCGTTTCAGACAGGACCAGGACACTCGACACTCACAAGGCCCCATCGTGGCAGCCCGCCATAAGAGGATCGGTGTTAGAGTGAATCTAGGAAGCCACCTTGTCACCATCAAGGCATGATCGTTCACATTGAGTTAGGAAACCGTGAAACGTCGAGAATATGGCGGAGCCTGAAACCTGGGTCATCCAGGACACAAGCAGCGTCGAAGGGTCGGAGCGTCGTCCAGCACATTCCGCTGCTGGACCGCCAGACCGGCACCCTCTATGACCCTGAGCAGCAAGGAATTTTCGATGTCGCTGAAATGGCTGCCTAATGCTCTGACGATGAGCCGCTGTGTGCTGGCGGCCTTGGTTGGATGGCTTATCTTGAATGTCGCGCCATCGTCCGTGTGGCCCTTGTTGGCATTCATCCTGGTGGCTTTGACGGACTTCTTGGATGGCTGGGCGGCGCGTCGCTTCGACGCGGTGAGCAAATTTGGCGCGTTCTTAGATCCCGTCGCCGACAAGCTTTTAGTTGGGCTCAGCCTGATTGCTCTAACCATGCTCTCAAATGGCGACTGGACCATCTTAATTCCAACCTGCCTGATTGTTGCGCGGGACATTGTGGCCACTGTCTTGCGCCTTTTCCCGCAGATCGAGATGCCGGTATCTCAACTCGCCAAATGGAAAACCGCTTTGGAAATGGTCGGAATTGGCGCCCTCTTATTGGCGGGGCCGATCGCCAGCGGCTTGGTTTGGTCGCTCGGAATTGCGCTGATCTGGGCGGCCGCTGTTTTATCGATCTACACGCTCGGCCTGTATGTCGGAACCTTGCTCGCAGATGTAAAACGACCGCGCTAAATCATAGCGCGGCCGTTTCAGTTCGTGTCAGCGACATCAGGGGGAGTGGGACGATGCGCCGTTTTCCTGCTTGCTCGGATCAGAATTAAGACATCTGATCAGCGAGCGTGATTTCGCATAGAGGCGTTAAAACGCCCTTAAATTTCCCGTCAAAATTGTGCCGCTATCTGGTCCGCAATCGCGCCCTTTTTCCGGCGTCTAAGCAGATTTATGAGACATGTTTGGAAACGAATCGGGCCGATGCTTTTGCTGCTCGCCGCCATGATCTTCATGGCACTTCCCGCCGTGTTCGCGTTTGCTGGGACGTAATCCTCACCAATGCGCAGGCGGTTGCGCGCCCGTAACATGCTCGTGCAAACGGCGCTTCGTCCCTGGCGTGGTATCGCTTGGTGGGTCGGCAGGGTCACACCAGACCAATTCCGAAATCTCTCGCCCAATTGGGTTCGTGCCGTTGTCCTCCCACGCAGCTGCCTCGACCCGGTACAGGCAGACATGGTCATTTTTCATAATACGGTGATTGGAAAAAATGCCGACCAAATTCGCCGTCCCTGTGAGTCGCAGAGCGGCTTCTTCTTCGAGCTCGCGGCCAAGAGAGGTGAGCACAGTCTCGCCGCGCTCGACGCCTCCCCCAGGCAGGAAGAGCCCCTTCATATACGTGTGACGGACCAGCAGAACCCGACCAGCCTCATCCAAGACCAGGGCGCGTGCGCCTAAAGTCATCGGCCGAGATAGTCGAAACCAAGCCCGAAACACATGTGTTCGAAGATCTGCCAAAGCATGTTTCCTTTTGTTCTGGCAAATAGGGCTCGCCAAATCACCAAAGACGGTTTAACAGGACGCCAGATTTTTAAAGGGCTGTCATCATGATCCACGCATCTGTCTGGGCCATTCTCGCAACTGTCGCGGTATTCGCAATCTTGAATCTGATCGACTTCCGTCGCCTCGACTAGACGCGACCTTTAAGCGCTGCGCCGGTTTAAATGGCGCGCTGCGCATGTCCGGCGCCATCTGAGCGGAGAGGACACTTATGGCTATTCGTGTATCTGAAGGACCAAAACGCGCGCTCGTCACTGGCGCCGGTGCGCGCTTGGGCAAAGCCATGGCCGAAGCGCTTGGCGAAGATGGCTGGTCGGTCGCTGTTCACTATCGCGGATCAAAATCCGGCGCAGAAGCGACCGCCGCGACGATCATGGCGCGCGGCGGCCGCGCCGAATTGGTGCAAGCTGACCTATCCGACGAAGAACAGACCGCGACGCTCGAACGCGCCGCCCAAGAAGCGCTTGGCGGCCCGCTCACCTTGCTGGTGAATTCCGCGTCGACCTTTGAAGACGATACGGCGCTTGAGCATTCACGCCAGAATTGGGACTTTCATATGGGGCCTAATCTCCGCGCCCCTGTATTACTCGCTCAGCATTTCGCGCGGGCGCTACCCCATGATGAAGCCGGCTTAATTGTGAATATGGTCGACATGCGCGTCCTAAAGCTGAACCCGCTTTTCTTCACCTATACATTGTCCAAATCGGCGCTTTGGACGGCCACGCGAACACTGGCCCAATCCTTCGCGCCAAATATCCGCGTCAATGGGATCGGGCCCGGCCCGACGCTTGAGAATGTGCACCAAAAGCCCGGTGAGTTTGCAGCTGAAGCGCAAGCGACGCTGACCCAACAAGGCTCAAATCCGGGCGAGATCGTAAAGACGCTGCGCTATTTGATTGAGGCCGATAGCATAACCGGCCAGATGATCGCCAGCGATGGCGGGCAACACTTGATGTGGCAAACGCCCGACGTCATGCTCTAAGCCATGGACTTTGCTTCAGACACAACCGCGCCAGCCCACCCTAAAGTGATCGAAGCGATCACCGCGGCAAATACAGGATCCGCTGGAAGCTATGGCGCGGATGATGTGACCGCCAGACTTCGAAAACTGCTCGCCGAGACATTCGAGACAGAGAATTTTGAGTTTTGGGTTTGCGCCAGCGGCACCGCCTCAAATGCACTGGCACTTTCCGTAATGTGCTCACCGATTGGGGCCATTGCCTGCCACGAAGAAGCGCACATAGAACGCGACGAACGCGGCGCCCCTGAATTTTTTAGCGGCGGCGCAAAACTACGCCTTTTGCCGGGTCATGGCGCCCAAATTGACGAAGCCGCATTGCGCGATGCACTCGCGAAAAATGATCCAAGTTTTGTTCATGAGACTCCGCTCGAAACGCTTTCGCTGACCAATTTAACCGAATGCGGCACGGCCTATTCTGCAGACGCGATCCGCCACTATGCCGAACTCGCACATGCGGGCGGGCTAAACACGCATCTCGATGGCGCGCGCCTTTCCAATGCCCTGGTCAAAACCGGCGCAAGCCCAGCTGAGATGACCTGGAAAGCGGGCATAGATGTCCTGACGCTCGGATTGACCAAAACTGGCGCGATTGGCTGTGAGATCATCATCCTGTTCGGGGACATGCGCGGGCAGGTCGAAGCCCTAAAAGCGCGCGCTAAAAGATCCGGACACATGCCGCCTAAAATGCGGTTCCTTGCAGCGCAAGCAGAAGCCATGCTGACAGACGGCCTATGGTTAGAGCTCGCGCGCGATGCGAACCAATCAGCAAATCAGCTCGCAAACTTGCTCTGCTCGAAGCCGGGCGTTTCGCTTGCCTATCCGACCGACGGAAATGAAGTCTTCGCGATCCTACCGCCGGACGTGGAAGCAGCGGTTACAGAAGCCGGGGTAAAATTCTATCCCTGGCCGGGCGGGTCATATCGGTTCGTGTGCAGCTGGGCGACGCCGCAAAGCGCCTTGGACGGTATGCGTGACTTATTGGCTCAGGCCTGAAGACAGCCAGCCTTGCATCAGTTTCAAAAAGCCCTCTGTATCGACGGGGGAGGCCTCTTTGCCGCCCAGCAATTGCTGATGCAGCGTCATCACCAAAATCGGCGAGAGCATCATAAAGGCTGAGGCGCGGCGCTCGTCCTCGGTTTCCGGCTTTCCGGGCGTCGCATCCATTTTATCAGCGACCGCTTTTAGCGCCGGATCGAGCAAATATTCGAGATAGGCCTGGCCGACTCTCTCATCCGCCATGCCCTCGATTATCCCAAACGCATGGGCTCGCGCGAAGCCGCCATGGGTTAATCCGGCCTCGGTGACACGAAAATATTCTTTGACCGCGGTTGCAGTATCTGTGGCGCCGGTTGCGATCACTTCCCAAAGCGGGATGGCGCGCTTATGGATATGCCCAAGGATCGCGATCACAAGACCTTGGCGATCTTTGAAATAGTGCCGCAGAGTCGGCTCCGACGCTTTTGCCGCAATTGCAAACTGGCGAAGCGAGGGGCGCCGCAAATCATCGCTCAACGCAAATTCCGACAACGCATCCAATAATGCGGTCTTTTTTGCTTCAAAGTCGTGATTACGAACACCGGCCGGCCGCGGCATACTCTCTCCCATACCCCAAATTGCTCGGCCTTTCTTTGTAGACCTGAGATCAAAGACATTGCAACTGCCATGAGACGAATTGTAATTGGCGCTACAGGTCGGGGGCTTCGCGGCGGCGCTTCAGTCGTTCCGCCAGATCAAGCACGGGTTTTAAAACTTTGCCGCCGGTTTGGCCGAGCTTCATCGCCTCTTGTAGGCGTTGCATGATAAATCGGTCGACTCGGTCCGAATCTGGCTGTTCGAGCCAATACAGGACAATACGGGGGATCACGGCGCTGAGCAGCGCTCGCTTGGTTTGGCGATTGTAATCGGTCGCGGTATCGCCCGCAGCTTCCCAAATCGCGTCGGCAATCGACCAGATACGTTTCACCGCCGCACCCGCGCCCCAAGGCAATAGGCCGTGGCCTGCGGCTTTGCGAACGGCCTCGCGATGCGGGTCCAGCGCATTCAGCCAGGCCTTAAGACCAGCGGCAACCCGCTCATGCGTCCGCAGGTTCACCATCGTTTCCGTGGAAAGACCAACCAGCGCCTCATCCACCGCGCGGTCGATAAATCGGTCGATCAGATCGGTTATCCCATTTGGCGCGGCCAGGGCCTGTTCGCCGGCGCTGAGATCGATTTCTCGGGCGACTTGCTTGGCTGAGACCATGGTCCAGCCGGTGTCTGGGACCCGTGGCAAAAGGGCATCGAGCCATCGATCGAGGAGGATTTGTGAAGGAGTCGACATATCTGAGTCCGGGGATAGGCAAGGCGGTATCCACATGTTATAGGCGCGGCTTGATCTCGGCCCCAATAGGCCACAACCGCACATCTGCAGCCTTGCTGCCCCGACCCATTATGGAGAGTTGACCATTATTCAGATTACCGTTCGCGACAATAATGTCGAACAAGCCCTACGCGCTCTAAAGAAAAAGATGCAGCGTGAAGGTCTGTTCCGTGAAATGAAATCTCGCACTTATTTTGAGAAGCCATCTGAGAAGAAGGCTCGTCAGAAAGCAGAAGCTGTGCGCCGCGCTCGCAAACTTGCTCGGAAGCGCGCCCAGCGCGAGGGTCTCGTTTAAACGACCTGATTAAGCGATTTAAGAAAGCCCCCATGCTCATGGCGCGGGGGCTTTTTCGTATCTGCGCCTAATATTTCACTGGATAGCGTTTCACATCCGTCACTTCGCCGTCCTTATAGTGGACCTGTAGCGACACATAACCGGTTTCGGGCGGCACTTTGACAATTGAGTCGACTGTCCAGCTTGAGTTGAGCGGCTTTAACGGATCGCAAGCGGCAAATTCGAGCGGTTGATCCGGCACCTCGCTATCAATCGCAAAGAAGGCCTTCTCGACCACACATGGATAATCAAGCACCGGGAATATTACGTTCACATAAGCCGGCTCGTCCTCGTCGGCTTCCCAATATTGGAAGTGCACCCATTGCCGCTCACTTGCCGCCATATAGGTGTTTTTGATCGAGTCGTAGAGCGCTGAAACCGGATCAAAACTGATCAGATAGGGGCCCTGTTCCACCCCTTTGGCGTCGAAATATTTAACCTCCATGTCCATCGCTTCAGCTTCCATTGGCAGCTCGAAATACATCGTCGGCATCAAGGCGCCTGTGGTCGGGTTTCGATAACTGGTCATGCCAAGGGATTCAAAGTCTTGGCCGGGGCGGCGAACAAAGATTTCGCCATGCGCCAAGTCCGCGATCAGGAACGTCAACGTGAACCCGCCGCCGCCAATCATCGTCGTCATCGAGACGGGGTTTTCCATCGCCTCGCTCGCCATGACGGATAGCGCGGCAAGGCGTTCTTCAGCATCTTCCAACTCTGTTTCAGCGGCTGGTTTGTCGATGAAGAATTTCACATATTGGCCGTCTTCATGCAGCGTCATGAAATCCTCAAGCAGTTCCCGCTCGCGGCGCTTATCGGCCGTGGTCTGCGAGCCCAGCCGGCGCAGCGAGAAATCCAGGCTCAAAGCATAAAGCGCCGGAGCAAAATCTGGATGATCGGCAACAAAGGCTTCGAGTTGGGTTTTGCGCTGGGTTGGGCTCTGCAGCAGTGCCGCGGCAAATTGCAAGACGCGATCATCCGGGCGATCAAATTTCATCTCATTGTAAATTTCGCGCGCCGCGGTCCGGCCTTCAGTCGCTCTCAAATAGCGCTGATATTGATAGTGCGGGTCGACATATTCCGGGGCGAACGTGAGATATTTCTCATACATCCGTACCGCATTGGCAGCATCACCGCGCAATTCATAAACCCGGGCATTGGCGTAGTATTCGTAAGGCTCTTCGGGCGCATCGGTGACCACGCCATAGGCCACCTGGCGATTGATCGCATCGGCGACAGGATCGCCGGATTGTGCCGCTTCTCGTTCAAGGCCGCGAATTCTTGCTTCTGCAGACGGGGTAAACGGGCTCGCCGGAAATTGGCTGATGAAGGAACGGAGCACATCAACCGATCCAGACCGTTTGGCATCATTCCAAACTTGCAATTGCACTTGCGAGTCAGTCAGCTCGAGCCCTTGGATCGCCTCCGCATCAGTATCAACACCATCCCGCGGCGGGATCAGAAACACATCGCCGGTTAGAGACGAGTGGTCCCACGGCACTTGCCGATTATCCGTCGCAGCGATGACTTCACCGCGGACCCGGCGCAGCATCTGTTGGATCTCAAGACCAGGCTGATTGGCATATTTCAGGAACGCGCTAGTGAAAGGGCTATTCCGGCCCACGCCATCATCGGCGACCGCGCCGGGCTGGGTCGAGTAGACAATCAATGAGCCCACGGAGCGAGTTTCCATCGGCGCCAAGCCGCCTGCCAGCGACCGGGTCATTGACTGCGCGAAAGGGTTATCCCGGCAAGCGTCCAACATAATGATATTGACCCGTGGATCGCGCTCCATTTGCGCCAGGACCAGGTTCATATCGATGGCTTGCAGCTGCAGGTCGGCTTCGGAGCGCAGCACCATATCTGTCGGGATCATATAATTGCGCCCGTCGATCTGCAGGCCATGCCCGGCATAGAAGAAAAGACCAGTCGATGCGCCGTCCAGCTGGTCAACAAATTCTCGGATGGTCGATGTCATCTCATCGCGGGTGAGATCCAAACCTTCAATGACTTCAAACCCTGCCAGCGTCAGCGCTTCGGTTAAATCGGCCGCATCGTTTCGCGGATTGGCGAGTGGGGCGACGCTTTGATAGGCTGAGTTCCCGATCACCAAGGCAACCCGTCGGTCATCCGCCTGCGCTATGGTTAGCGTGGACCCGGCAAAGATCATCCAACACAAGACGCAAATTTTGCGCACGAGCCTTTTGGTCATCGCGGTCTCCCCTTTCGATCTCATATTTAAGTGACTTCTGACTGGGGCAGCAATAGGGCTGAAATCCCCTCACCCGTCTGAAAAGCGCCATACCCTGCATTTCATGCGGAAATGGGTTTGACTCATGATCCTGTTTGGTGTTTACCCGCGCCTTCATGTCCGCGCCGGACTCGGCAGCGGCCAAAGTTTCATTTTTTGAGTTCTGAGAAGGACGAGCGTCATGTTCGCGGTCATTAAGACAGGTGGCAAACAGTATAAAGTTGCCGAAGGCGATGAAATCGTCATTGAAAAGCTCACCGCAGACGCTGGTGAAAGCGTCACGTTTGAAGACGTTCTGATGCTAGGTGACGACAAGAAAGTAACCATTGGTGAGCCTATGGTTTCAGGCGCTAGCGTGGTCGGCACAGTCGCCGAACAGCGTAAAGGCGCCAAAGTGCTGATCATGAAGAAGCGTCAGCGCAACACTTACCGCCGTAAGAAAGGTCACCGTCAGCTCGAGACAGTTGTGACCATCGAATCTATCCTCGCAGACGGCAAGAAAGCCCCAGCGAAGAAGAAAGCAGCGCCGAAAAAGGAAGAGGCTCCTAAGAAAGAAGCCGCACCTAAGGCCGCAGCAAAAGCGCCAGCCGCGAAGAAAGAAGCTGCTGAGAAGAAGCCAGCCGCTAAGAAAGCCGCACCTAAAAAGGCCGCTGCCCCAGCCAAAGCTGACGACCTGACCGTGATGAAGGGTCTGGGCAAAGTCTTTGCTGGCAAGCTAGAAGCCGAAGGCATCACCACTTTCGCTCAAATCGCGAAAATGAAGAAAGCTGACATCGAAGCGCTCGAAGAGAAAATCGGCGCAGCAGGGAAATTTGAGAGCAATGACTGGGTCGCCCAGGCGAAAGAGCTCGCGAAAGGCTAAACATTCGGCTATAAGCTGAATTAGAGATTGGAGACCGGTTATGGCTCATAAGAAATCAGGCGGCTCGTCGAAGAACGGACGCGATTCGAATCCTAAATACCTTGGCATCAAGAAATATGGTGGCGAGCACGTGATTCCTGGAAACATCATTATCCGCCAGCGCGGCACCAAGACCTATCCAGGTCGCGGCGTCGGCATGGGCAAAGACCACACCCTCTACGCGCTCGTAGAAGGCAAAGTGGAATTTACCCGTAAGCGCGGCAACCGCCAGTACGTGTCAGTGGCACCGCTCGCGGACGCAGCAGAATAGCGCGGTCACGATAGGGCCGCCGAGGAGGTGGCCAAAGAATTCCAAGGGGAGGCAGGCCACTGCCTCCCTTTTTCTTTGCCTTCCTATTGGAGACCTCAAATGGCCAGATCATTCGAGTTCAAATCCGAGCGGTTTTTGATGCGACCCCCAGAGGCAAAAGACGCGCGGCAAATCGCTTGCTGTGTGAATGACAAAGAAATGGCCCGCAATCTGGCGCGGTTGCCCCATCCTTATGCGCCGAAAGATGCCCTCGATTGGGTGGCGTATGCCGATAAGGCGCGCGCGCAAGGCACGGAATACGCCTTTGTCATCACTCATGAAGAGGCGGGCGTTATTGGTTCTGTTGGATTCAATCGCACCAGCGGCGATGCTTGGGAAATTGGCTATTGGGTCGACAAAGCTGTGCAAGGCAAAGGCGTCGCCACGGAAGCGGCCACTGCTTTGATGCAATGGGGCGCGGCGCAATTTGGGGTCACGCAATTTGTTGCTGGTCATTTCCAAGACAACCCTGCTTCGGGCCGCGTTTTAGAGAAACTTGGCTTTGAGCGGCGCGGAGAAGATCAGCTCTACTCATTAGCGCGAGGCGGGAAAGACGCCGCCTGGCGCTATGTTTTACGCGCTGATCCGCCCCACAGGCTGTCAGACAGACATTGAGATAAGTCCACGCATTCGCTAAATGGAGGGAGCGATGGCTGATCCCGTAATCATCAAAACCGAGCGTTTGGTCCTTCGACCACCGCTGCCGCAAGATGCGCCGAATATTGTCGAGCGCCTTGGCGTGAAGGGTGTTGCGTGGAATTTGGGCCGTGTGCCGCATCCATTCGAAATGGCCGACGCGGAGGCTTGGCTCGACAAGATTCCGCAAAGTTGGTCCGAGGATACGAGCTATTCATTCGCCATCACCCACCCACTGGATGGCATGATTGGATGTGTCAGCCTTCGTCTCTTACCGTTTGAAGTTTGGGAGGTTGGATACTGGCTCGGAGAGCCATGGTGGGGGCTTGGCTACACAACAGAAGCGGCATCCGCGCTCCTGCATTGGGCGGAGAATGAGCGAAAAATAGAGCGCTTCTCGTCCGGGCACTTTACCGACAATCCTGCTTCTGGCGTGATTTTGCGTAAACTCGGGTTCGAACCGGTTGGCGAAACCTCATTGTTTGGGCTGGCGCGCGGGACCGACAGTCCCTGTATTCGCTACACCAAAGGCACCGATCCCGACCTCGCACTGAAACTGGTCGCGCATTAAGGCAGGACCTGTTTCAACCGTTCTCGATCGTATAGAGATTGCGCCTCGCCCGCCGCGAGATTGGTTTCGAGCGCATCTAATCTTGATTGTAGATCTTCCCCATAATCAGTGTTCGCAAGGTCACGGCTGAGCGAGATCATAGATTGGCGGAGACGGTCAAATTCATTCCCCGCATATCGTTCAAACAAGCGCCCGAGCGATGCCCGCATGGCGGCGCGGTAGGGGGCGCTGTCGTGATGGTCTGGCTCATCAATATAGGACGCTCCGGCCCGCAAGCGCCTTATCTCATCGCGCCAGGTTTGGCGTTCTTTGGCACCAGCATCGCAGGCAGCCGCATCCAAGGCCCGCAGATAGGCTGAGACATCAGCGACGACGTTAGATTCTGGCATTTCTCCAGAAAACTCCTCCGTGATTTGCGCGGCCAAGAAGGCCTCGAGTGCGTCATCCTCGGTTCGGTCCACATTGATTTGCCCGTGTGGTAAGGCCAGATCTGGAATCGCAATGGGATTAAACACCTGATCGGCCCGCACTTTAGAGAACAGACCGCTGGTCACATCCGCCGTGCCTGGCGCGCCGGATATGCCGACAAAGACAAACTCGAGATTACCGCGCCCATTCCGGTGGCAAGAACCGCAACTCAGGCCTGCTTTCGCGGCCTGCCCGCCGAGTAAGAGCGGACTGTTGAACAACAATTCTCCGCGCTGAACCGATGCATCATCGGGGCGCTTCAAGCATGTGGCAGGCTGCTGCGTGAGGTGGTCTACCCGGTCCGCATCCGAACTGATCCATTGCAATGCCTTGAGATCGACATCACGCGCCGGGCTATCTTTTATTGGCCCTAGGCAAGCTGCGATCGCGAAACAAAGGCCCGCGATCGCAAAGATCATTCTCATGCTTCGGCTTCAGCAATCCACTTAGAGAGCTCTTCGGTTTGCGCGCAGCCAAACGGGCACAGCGCGTTGAGCTTCCCCAATTGCGCTTTGGCGCGCGTCAGCTCACCAAGCTCAACATAATACTCGCCAAGATATTCATTCGCGCTGAGATGATCCGGTGCGATGGTGAGGGCAGCGTTATAGTAGGCAAAAGCGGTGTCTTTCTCGCCCTTCTTGCGGTTCGCGAAGCCGATATAGGTCAGCACGTCTGGATGCGGCCCGAGGACTTCGCCCGCTGCGCGCAACTCAGCAATCGCATCATCATACGCGCCAAGATTGATTAGCCGGAGCGCTTCCGAATAGAGCACATCTCCGGTTTCGAGACTGACCTGTTGCACGAGTGGGGCGACGCTTGAGGTTTCAATCGCCTCAGGTGCGGCTTTCGCGGATTCGATCTCCGCGATCGCACCGGCAATCTGGCTCGCCTCTGGGCAAGTCTCCGCACAATCTGCGGAAGCGGCCTGCAAGCCCGACAAGACGCCATCGGCTTTGTCGGCTTTGTCGATTTGAAGATAAGACAGACCAAGCTTGCCATGGGCTTGATAGAGCTTGGCATCGTATTTTACCGCACGCTCAAACGACTTCGCAGCCGCTTTGAATTCTTCTTGTCCATAATGCGCGAGGCCCAGCATATAGCGCGTATTGGCATCTTTTTTCGCGACTTTGGTGACGCGCTTAAACGCCCGCTCCGCTTTGGAATATTCGCCTGCTTTGAGGTGCTCGACCCCCGCTTGATACTCTTCAACGGGATCATAGCTCGGTCCTGAGCTGCTCGGCGCGGATGAGCCAGAGCTCCCGCCACCCCCGCCTGCAATGGCTGGGGCGCCGCTAAATGCGATCGCTGCGACGGCTATTAAAAGGGCTCGTTTCATCACCTGTCCTCCACGGGGTCCTAGCTAAGATCTATATTCTTGCGGCTTTTTGACCAGAGTCCAGAAACCCAATTTCAAGTCTGCGTGATCTCCCCTGCCATCTTCGTGCAGGCTTCGCTCGCTTTTGCTGCCATGATCGCCTATGAGAGCGCGATGAAATTCCTCGACCAAACCAAGATTTATGTCAAAGCCGGCCATGGCGGAAATGGGTGCGCCTCTTTCCGCCGCGAAGCCTATGTTGAATTCGGCGGGCCCGACGGCGGAGACGGTGGTCGCGGCGGGCATGTCTATGTTGAAGCGGTGGAAGGGCTCAACACGTTGATCGACTATCGCTACCAGCAGCATCACAAAGCTGAACGCGGTGGGCACGGCATGGGGAAACAGCGCCATGGTCGCGGTGGTGCGGATAAAACAATCGCTGTTCCGGTTGGAACACAAATCTATGAGGAAGACCAAGAGACGCTGATCGCTGACCTCACCGAAGTCGGACAACGCGTGATGGTCGCAAAAGGCGGCAATGGCGGTTGGGGCAATCTACGCTTCAAAACCTCCACCAATCAGGCGCCGAGGCGTTCTAATCCAGGGGACCCTGGCGAGGAGTTTGTCCTTTGGTTACGGCTGAAATTGATCGCTGATGCCGGGCTTTTGGGGCTACCGAATGCGGGCAAGTCGACCTTTTTGAGCCGCGCCACAGCGGCGAAACCAAAGATTGCCGATTATCCGTTCACCACGTTGCATCCGGGCCTCGGGATCGTTGATCTCGGGGTTGGCTCGCGCTTTGTCTTGGCGGATATTCCTGGCCTGGTCGAGGGCGCTGCCGACGGCATCGGGCTCGGGCATCGCTTTCTAGGCCATGTCGAGCGCTGCAAGGTGTTGCTCCACTTGGTCGACTGCACCCAAGACGATCCCGATCAGGCCTATTTGACCATTCGCGAAGAGCTCGAAGCCTATGATCCAGAACTCGCGGCCAAGCCGGAAATTGTCGCGTTGTCGAAAGTGGACGTTCTGGATGACGAACTCATCGATGAGCAAGCGAAGCTCCTAAAAGCCGCATGCGGACATGAGCCATTGCGCATCTCGGCGGTGACCGGCGAAGGCGTCAAAACCGCGCTTGGTCAGATGTTCAGTGCGCTTGGTGATATCAAGGTCCAAGAACAGGACCCTGATACTGTGGACGATGATTGGAGTCCTTTGGGATGACCCAAAAGACGCCTACAGACCATCTCCACAACGCAAAACGGCTGGTCATCAAAGTCGGCTCCGCGCTGATTGCGGAAGCTGGGAAAGTGCGCCAAAACTGGCTCGATCAGCTCGCGCAGGACATCGCCGAGCGCCGCGCTGCTGGGCAGGAAATTATCCTCGTCTCCTCTGGCGCGATTGCGCTGGGTCGGCATCATCTCGGCCCGGAACGACCTCGAAAACTCGAGGAAAAACAAGCCGCCGCCGCCTTGGGGCAACCGCTCCTCATGGCGGCGCTCGCGCAAGCCTTTGCTCCGCATAAGATTACCCCGGCCCAAGCGTTGCTGACGCTTGAAGATACGGAAAACCGCCGGCGCTGGCTGAATGCGCGGGCGACGCTTGAAACACTCCTCGGCGCCGGTGCGCTGCCCGTGATTAATGAGAATGATTCCGTCGCCACGGATGAGATCCGCTATGGGGACAATGACCGGCTTGCCGCGCGCGTTGCGCAGATGATGAGCGCGGATGTGCTTGTCTTGCTGTCTGACATTGATGGGCTCTACACCGCCGATCCACGCCAAGACCCAAATGCGAAACACCTCGCGATTGTTCGTGATCTCAGCCCTGAACACGATGCTATGGCCAGCGGCAGCAATAGCGAGGCCGGTTTAGGCAGTGGCGGCATGATCACCAAACTGATGGCTGCGCGGATCGCTCAAAGCGCAGGATGCGCCACGATCATCACGCGCGGTGATGCGGACTACCCGCTTACAGCTTTGTTGGGCGGCGCTCGCGCCACTTGGATCCCATCTGCACTGACCCCTGACACAGCGCGCCAAATCTGGCTGAAAGGTCATCTGACCCCCGAAGGCGCGATCCTCGTCGATCCTGGCGCAGCGAAGGCGCTTGCGGATGGCGCAAGCCTTCTGCCTGTGGGCGTGACGGCAACAGAGGGCGAATTTGCGCGCGGCGCAGCGGTCGCGATTAAAGATCCGGGCGGACAAACCATCGCCAAAGGGATTTCGGCCTGTAGCTCCGCCGATATTGGGCGCATCGCGGGCCTGCAATCTGATCAAGTTGAACAAGAACTCGGCTTTCGCGGGCGTCCCGCCATCGTGCACAGAAATGATTTGGTTTTAGAACGCTAAATCTTGACACTCGCCGCTAAGATCTGCCCTGTGCGCGAATGGATAAGTCTATGAGCCTGACCAAACGTATCGGATTGTTTTTAGGACCGATTATCGCGGCGCTCATGCTTCTCGCAGGTCCTCCAGAAGAACTTTCTTTCTCAGCTTGGGCAATTGGCGCACTGATGGCATGGATGGCGATATGGTGGGCCACCGAACCAATCCCGATCCCTGTCACCTCGCTCCTGCCGCTGGTGATTATTCCATTGATCGGCGCGGGCAGCGCAAGAGAAGCTGCTGCGGGATATTCGAGCCCGATTGTGATGTTGCTGCTTGGCGGCTTTGTCATCGCGCTAGGGATTGAGCGATGGGGGCTACACAAGCGGATTGCTTTGAACATCGTCTCGCGCGTTGGCTCGCATCCCGCAGCGCTGATTTTCGGCTTCATGATCGCAACCGCCTTGCTGTCCATGTGGATTTCCAACACCGCCACAACTTTAATGATGGTGCCCATCGCGATTTCCGCGGCCGCCGCCTTGAAAGACCGGTCGGGCAAGTTTGTGTCCGCGCTCCTTTTGGGGGTTTGCTATGCCGCTTCAATTGGCGGGGTGGCGACGCCAATCGGAACCCCGACCAATCTCATCGCCATTGATTGGCTGGAACAGAACACCCAAACTACGATTGGCTTCGGGCAATGGATGAGCTTTGGTGTGCCCGCGTTAGCGCTGCTAATCCCGGTCGCTTGGTGGTCCGTGACCCGCAGGCTTCCTGATTTAGGAGATGGCACCGCTGCGATGCGGGAAGTGCGTCAACAGCGCAGCGAGTTGGGCGGGGTGACTGCACCAGAAGCGCGTGCCGCGATCGTGTTTGGTGTGGTCGCAGCCTTTTGGGTCTTGCGCGTCCCGGTTCAACTCGCCGCGGAGGCAGGCGGATGGAACTATCCCTGGCTGATGGCGGTAGGGGATATGGGCATCGCTATCGCCGGAGCAATCGCAATGTTCTTGGTACCCGCGGGCATGGGAAGGAAACGGGCGCTTCTAACCTGGGATGAAGCGGTAAAACTGCCCTGGGGCGTGCTGATCCTGTTTGGGGGCGGCATCAGCCTGGGCCAGGCGGTGACCCGAACCGGGCTTTCGACCTTTATTGGCGATCAGCTGGCAACCCTATCCGTGCTACCGCCAATTTTCTTTATCGCGGCCGTCGTGGCGCTGGTTATCTTTCTCACAGAGCTGACCAGCAATGTGGCGACGATGACGACGCTGGCGCCAATCTTGGGGGCGCTGGCCACAGCAATTGGGGCGGCACCGACGAGCCTCTTGGCACCCGCAGCAGTGGCTGCGAGTTGCGCCTTTATGTTGCCAGTTGCAACCGCCCCGAATGCGATCATTTATGCGACGGACAAAGTGCCCATCGCGCAAATGATCCAGCGCGGGTTCCGTGTGAACTTAATTGGCATTGTCGTGATTACGGCAATCGGATTCTGGCTCGCACCGCTAGTGCTGTAGGCTTACTTACAGGCGCAAGCGGCGTCTTCTGCCAATTCGCCAAACCCGTCGGCAAACAGGTTTTCGACCGAATCGAGCGCGAAAACGGCATCCTCGCCTTCGGCCATAATCTCAACCGTGCTGCCAATTCCTGCGCCGAGACAAAGCAAATCCATGATCGATCGAGCATCTGCTTCTTCGCCCTCAAAACTCACCGTCACTTTTGTCGGAAGTTTCAGGGCGAGTTCTGCCAGTTTGGCAGAGGCGCGCGCGTGCAAGCCTTTGCGATTTACGATTTGGATTTGACGGGTCTGCTCACTCATTTTGCGCGACTCATCACTTGCGACCCAATCCGAATATAGCGCTTACCGGCATCGCTCGCCGCCTGCACGGCTTCAGACAAAGTTAGGTCAGATCGAATTTGTGCCAAATGAATAAGCATCGGAAGGTTGACCCCGCCGATGACGTCGATCTTGCCTGCTGTCAGGCTCGAGAGCGCGAGATTAGAGGGCGTTCCGCCAAACATATCGGTGAGTATGATCACGCCTTTGCCAGTATTGCAGGCTTTGACCGTTTCCCGGATTTCATCGCGGCGCTCATCGATATCGTCTTCAGCTTCGATCGAAAGCGCTTCAAACGCATCTTGTGGACCGACCACGTGCTCGGCCGCACGCACCAGCTCGTGCGCTAGTTTTCCGTGACTGACAACGACGATTCCGATCATGGGACCGTTCCAATTACTCACCGTACTGAAATGAAGCTGACACCACAAAGGTTAAGGTCAAGTCAGTTTTGTCAGGATTGTGCGAACTTACAATTGTGTTGTGGTGGGCCAGACACGGCCTTCAGGAGGCAACACTGGCAAAGAATTCGGCGTAAAACGCGTCTGCCTCTGCTTGCAAAACGCCAAGATCGAGCTGGATTCCCGCTTCGCGAAGGCGCTCAAACCCGCCATTGCCAAGCGGGTGTGGATCGCGCGTCGCGATCACAACGCGCGCAAGTCCCGCTTCCACAAGACGTTGAGAACACGAGGATTCTTGCGTCGATCGCTGCCGACATGGCTCTAACGTGACATAGGCTGTGCCGCCAACCGCCGCACCAACAGGCAGGTTCACCAAGGCAAGCTGTTCGGCATGCGGGCGTCCCCCATCGCCGGTGGCCGCTTCACTCAGTCTATGCCCGTCGCGATCTAAGATGACGCATCCAACGCTCGGATTTTTCCCTGTCCGCCCCGCTTGAAAGGCTGCGAGTTCTACGGCTCGCTTCATATGCAGGGCATGAGCGCTCATGGCAGCTCCGGCAAATCGCGGGCACGCTCTGTATCGAGATACCGCGCTGCAGTCGGCAGCAGCGCCTCATTGAGATCGATGAGCAATGGATTTCCGGTCGGAATTTCTAAACCCGTAATCGTCTCGTCCGCGACTTTGAACAAGTGTTTGACCAAAGCGCGCAACGAATTCCCATGCGCCGAGATGATTGTGTCTTTGCCGCTTTCCAGCACCGGTCGAATGGCGCTGTCCCAATAGGGCAAGACGCGTTCGAGTGTTAGTTTGAGACTCTCAGCATCAGGTACTGGCACACCTTCATAGCGCGCATCGGACGCCAAATTATAAGGGCTGTCAGCCTCCAGCGGCGGCGGCGGGATATCATAAGAGCGGCGCCATATATGGACTTGGTCTTTGCCGTGTTTTTCAGCCGTCTCTGCTTTATCGAGCCCGGTCAGGCCGCCATAATGGCGCTCGTTCAGGCGCCAATGTTTCTCAACAGGGATCCAAGCCCGGTCCATGGCCGCTAAGCCGAGCCACAAAGTCCGAATGGCGCGGGTTTGGTAACTGGTAAAGGCAAAGGTCGGGGTGAGGCCTTCGGCTTTGATCAGCTCACCGCCCTTTTTGGCCTCGGCAACACCCTTTTCCGTTAGGTCGGCATCCCACCAGCCGGTAAACCGGTTTTCGAGGTTCCATTGGCTTTGGCCGTGTCGGGTGAGAATGAGCTTCGGCATAGGGCGTCTTTCATTGCAAAGTCGTAAGGGCTGCGACTGACACCAGAATGTGGGTCGCGTTTCGTCGAGCGCGTTGCTATCAGAGCGTACGCAGGAATGCTAGCCTACCAAGCAATCACCTTGCCACAGGACACAATGGTTTGAGAGATTACGTATTTTATCCGATCATAGCAGCGATCGTCGCGGCCATGGTGACGGCCTCTCTTTATCTCGGCTGGCAGCGTCCTAAATGCGGCCCCTTTGGCGGTGCCGACGGCCCAGCTGATTATAGCCTGATCATTCTTAAAGGCCGGGACCTGTGCCGGATGGATGGCTTTGAAGGCTATGACTTGAACCTCGAAGATGATGTGCTGACCATCCGCGCCGAGGAAAACGCGAATGATGCCGATGTCCAACGCAATGCGCATTTCCGGCTCGGTCCTGACCTGGAGAACGTCTATGCCGGCCACAAATTGCGAATCTCTCTGACCGTAAAACCCGCCGCTGGCGCTGGGGCGGAGGCGTTCGAGTTCAATTATTCCACCGGCAAAGCTGGCGACACAGGCTGGATCAAATTTGACCTCAAACCGGACTGGGACACTTATACCGCCGAAGTCGATATTCCGCGCAAACTGCTCGAGAATAGCGTGGCGCTCGACTATCTTTCTGTCCGTCCGGTTGTTCCGGACAAGACGCGCGGCATCGAGCTAAGTGAAATCCGGTTCCGTCGGCTCGGGCAGTGGTAGCTACTAAGCATTGAGCCAGGCAGTTTCGACCACATCGACAACATCATCCATGATTTCGGTGATCTTGAAGTCTTTCGGCGTGTAAACCCCGCGAACACCCATTTGTCGGAGCGCCTGCTCATCCTCAAACGGAACAATGCCGCCGACGACGAGCGGAACGGCCTCCAGGCCTTGCTTCTGCATCTCAGCGAGCGTTTCCCGCACTAAGTCGAGATGGCTGCCAGACAGGATGGACAGGCCAATGACATGCGCGTTCGCTTCTGCGGCCTGCGCAACGATTTCGGACGGCGTGAACCGAATACCTTCATAGACGACTTGCATCCCGCACGCGCGTGCCCGCGCCGCGATTTGTTCCGCCCCGTTAGAGTGACCATCCAGGCCCGGCTTGCCGAGCACATAAGTGAGGTCTCGACCGAGTCGCTCTGAAACTGCTTCGACGCGCGCTTTGGTGGCTTCGATATTCTCATCTCCGCCCGTATCAATGACGACACTGACGCCCGTCGGCCCGCGAAACTCGCCAAACACCTGGCGCAGAGTTGCGCCCCATTCGCCGGTTGTGACGCCTGCCTTTGCTGCCGCGATGCTCGGCTCCATAATATTCGCGCCGGAAGTGGCTGCGGCGAGGAGATCTGATAGCGCTTGCTCGACCGCTCCATTGTCTCGCCCAACCCGCCATTTGTTCAACGCATCGATTTGCTGCCGCTCGACCATCGGATCGACAGTCTGGATCGCTTCATTGCCCGCGCCGAGCGGACTCTCTTCGGACTGGGTAAAGGCGTTCACCCCAATCACTTGTAGGCTGCCGCTTTCAATCCCTTTGACCCGTTCAATGTGCGCGCCAACTAAGCTTTCTTTCATATAACCAACCGCGTCGACCGCCCCGCCCATCGCGTCGATATTGGCCAGTTCCGCCCGCGCTTGCGCTTTTAAGGCGGAGGTTTTGCCCTCGATCACATGGCTGCCATCGAACAGATCTTCATATTCCAGAAGGTCTGTTTCGAAAGCGAGGATTTGCTGCATCCGCAGCGACCATTGCTGATCCCAGGGCCGGGGCAAGCCCAGCGCTTCATTCCAAGCCGGCAATTGCAAAGCGCGGCACCGGGCACGTTTGGACAGCGTGACCGCCAATGCCTCAATCAAAATCCGATAGACATTGTTCTCAGGCTGCGGCTCCGTTAAGCCCAGCGAATTGACCTGAACCCCATAGCGAAAGCGCAGCGCTTTTTCATCCGTCACGCCATAACGCTCACGGCCAATTTCTTCCCATAGATCGACAAAGGCGCGCATTTTACAAAGCTCGGTCACGAAGCGCACGCCTGCATTCACAAAGAAAGAGAGGCGTCCAAACACGGTCGGGAAATCGGCTTCTGGCACCTGCCCGCCGTCGCGGACCGCGTCCAAGACAGCGCACGCCGTGGCCAGCGCATAAGCGAGCTCTTGCTCAGGTGTCGCGCCCGCTTCTTGTAAGTGATACGAGCAGACATTCATTGGGTTCCATTTCGGGACCTCGGTATAGCACCAGCTGATCATATCACTGATCAAACGCATGCTGGGCTTGGGCGGGAACACATAGGTCCCGCGTGAGAGATATTCTTTGATAATATCGTTCTGCGTAGTGCCGCGCAGCTTTTGCCGATCGTCGCCTCGCTCATCAGCGAGGGCGATGTAAAGCGCGAGCAGCCAAGCCGCTGGCGCGTTGATTGTCATCGACGTGTTCATTTCTTCGAGCGGCAAGGCATCGAACAAAGTGCGCATATCGCCAAGATGACCGACCGGGACGCCGACTTTGCCAACTTCACCGCGCGCCAAGATATGATCGCCATCATAAGCGGTTTGAGTCGGCAGATCGAATGCGATCGAGAGGCCCGTTTGTCCCTTTGACAAGTTTGACCGATAGAGCGCATTGGACTTTTCTGCGGTGGAATGGCCCGCATAGGTCCGGAAGATCCAGGGCCGGTCCGGCGCGTGCTGATAGGCGGTGTCTGGCAAGACCGTCTCCGTTTCTCGATAGAGGGACAGGATGCGGGAAGCTTGCCCTGACCGCAAGCTTTCCGGCGCGCGAAGCATGTTATGCAATGGCGCATGTCTGCGGTGTGCTGTTATGCGATGTCAGCCTCGATCATATCCCCTAAATGGCGCGCTCACTCGGAGCTGTAGAATATGACAGATATGATCGGCTTGGTCGCCGCCATCCTGACGACCATTTCATTCTTACCGCAAACCTTAATGGTGCTTCGGACTGGCAAGACAGATGGCATATCGCTCTGCATGTATGCCCTGTTTACAGCCGGCGTGGCAGGTTGGCTCGTCTATGGCTTTATGGTGGGTGCTTTGCCGATCATTCTAGCCAATGCGATCACATTGGCGCTGGCTGCGACGATATTGAGCCTTAAGGTCCGTGCCGTGCTGATCACACCAGCAGCCCCGTTGCCAGCGCAGGTCTGATCGGGCTAGGCATGGGGCCGGGCTACTTTAAGGCGCGCTATGCCAACGACACTGCTTCTTCCATTGCTCCTTCGGCTTGCGGGCCCCATCGCTTTTGTGACCGCAGCCATGGCCGCTGGCGCCATGAATCGAAGCATCATGGTCATTCCATTGCTGGCACTCGCCGCAACCGCCACGACGATCATCATTCGCATGGTCAGTCCGTTTCCAAGCTTTGATCTCAAGTCAGCGCTTTCCCCAGATGCGCCAGAAGTGAAACCCTCGCCTTATCGCGGGTCGGTGCGGCGCCTTGCAATCGGTGTGGTTGGATATGGGTTCGCCTTCGGCATTGCAGCTTTGGTCGCGGCGCTGTTCCAAGCCACCGAATTCCAACCTCAAATTCAAATGGCAGATCTTGGATATCTCGTTCTCCCAGCCATTGTGGCGATCATTGGCGCGAGCCTAGGTGCGCGGATCGGGGTCAATCAAATGGCGGGTATGATGGATCAGATGCAAGATATGTTCTCGCAAATGCAATCAAATGATCCGGCCGATGACGCGACCAATGATGGGGACGGGTTCACATTTGAAGGCGAGATTATCGACCCAGACGAGCCGAAATCATAACCAGTCGATCGCGCTGACATCGGCGCCAATATACCCGTAATAGGCGGCTTGGACCTTGCGCGTCATTGGTCCTGGAGCGCCCGTTCCAATTGGCTTACCGTCGAGCGCTAGGAGGGGCGCGATCATCGCCCCGGTTGAACTGGTGAAGGCTTCCTTGGCTGCCCAAACCTCGTCCAGCGAAAACGCGCGCTCTTCGATCTCGATGTCGCCGAACAGCGCTTTCACACGCGCGCGGGTGATGCCTGGCAAAAGTGCCGTTGACAGGTTCCGCGTCACCAGCGCGCCGGACGATGAGATGATCCAAAGATTGGCAGAGGCCGCTTCCGTCACGATGCCATCCTCATGCAGGATCGCAGTCGTTGCTCCGGCCCGCCGCGCCGCGCGATAGGCCAGCGATTGCGACACCAATTGTGTGGTTTTGTAGTCGCGCCGGAGCCAGCGTGTGTCGGCTTGCGAGATCGCGGTAAGCCCATCGCGGGCGACATCGCCTATCAGTTTCCGATGGGCGGCAAACATGAACACTGACGGCGTCAGCGTTTCAGGTCCATAAAAATCGCGCGGACCATGCGTTCCAGCTGAGACTTGGAGATAGATCAGGCCTTCCTGTACCTGATTGCGGTCGATCAAATCGCGATGCAATTCGGCAAGATCGAGCGCTGGCATTTCGATCTCTACGCCTTGAAGCGATCGAGCGAGGCGCGCCATATGCGGCTCGAAATCGATCAGATTGCCATTGAACACAGACGTAACTTCATAGACCGACTGAGCAAACAGAAAACCTCGATCAAAAGGTGAAATCTGCGCGTCTCGCGCAGGCAGAAACTCACCATTTAGATACACCCAATCGGTCTCAGACATGACCCATTCTTCCTTATTGGTCTGCGCTTTTCGCGTCTTTCTGGGCGTATAAATCGAGTCGGTTTCCAGATCTTTTATTGAAGATCCACCAGCTGCTTTTCATGTTCCAGGGCGCGTTGGACCGACTCCAAAAAAGGCGTTTGGTAACAAGTAATAAGGTGGACCAAGCGCTCGGAGATGATTTCGCGCCAATTCGGCCCGGGCGGAGCGGATTGGCGCACCAAAAATGGAAGATCCTTCGAAGGGGGTTGGGTTTCCGCCGGGTCTCGTTCAAACCGGCCATCAAAAAGATCTGTATCCTCTGCGCCCGCGTCGTGCGCCGGATCGCGCCCGATCAGGAAGCCCGTTTTTGTACGCTGCACCCACGCGCCGCCCAGCGTTTGACGCTGCCCAGGGGCCGACAACGCAGTGATCAGATCACGAACCGCCCCATCTCGCGCGTCGTGCGCTGACCCGCTCGCGCACCGGATCAGCAGCCGTAGGAGGGTAGGGGAGATCTTAGCGGCGCCCGTGTCGATCAAACCGCTCGGATCGACCGTCACCCGCGCCATTTCCTCCGCGAGCGCATGTTGTTGTGCTGCGCGCCGGTTTTGCTGCTCCCGGACGAACGCTTTCGCGAGCGCCGCCAGGCGAGGATGCCGGGAAAAGAACTGACGCACGCGCACCCGTTCATAGGCCGGATTGGCATTGGCCGGATCATCGACCCACCCTTGGTGACGGGTCTTTAGGAAAGTTTGCAGATCGGATCGCGTCGTCTGAATTAGAGGGCGAAGCAAAGTCACAGACCGACCACTCGGCCAGACCGGAAGTGGTGCGGCGAGGACTGGCCCAGCAATCGTCGCATCACGAATGCCGCGGCGACGACGGATCATGGCCGTTTCGACGACATCGTCGAATGTGTGCCCTGCGAGCAAGCAGCTCGCTCCATACGCTCGGGCGGTCTGCGCTAAGAGCTCGTATCGCGCTAGTCTTGCGGCGGCTTGGCTTGGCCGGGGCGCGGTCCATTTGAGTGTCTTATGGGGGTGACCGAGGCCTGCGCAGACACGTGCGACCCACGCGGCTTCTGTTTTGGCTTCGGGGCGCAGCTGATGATCGACCGTCAGCGCAATCAGTTTTCGGCCCGCGCGCCGCGCCCAATCATCAGCGAGACAGAGCAGCGCGATCGAGTCGCTACCGCCCGAGACGGCAATCGCAATAGGTCGAGAATTGTCGGGGCTAAATCGCTCGATCAGAGCGTCAAAATCAGCGCCGAACCGCACCTAGCCTGACTATCGCAACCAGACCGCACGCGTTCGCCCGCGGCCAGGTTTTTGGTCACGCCGGATGCGTTTGGATAGCGCTGCGGCAGCAGATCGAGAGCATTACAAGCCTGAGCGGTGTCGCCGACCAGACGCATCGAACGCGCCAGTTTTGCCAGCGCTTCAGGCGCGCGTGGATCATCCGGATACGACCGGATCATGTCAGTGTACGCCGCCCCCGATTCTGGGAAAGCTTCTTGTTGGTAGAGGACTTCGGCAAGCCAATATTGCGCCTCGCCGGCCTGCGGATCATCGCCAAACTGGGTTAGAAATGCCCGGAACGCAGCCTCCGCACCAGAATAGTCGAACTGTAATAGCCGCGATTTCGCTTCGGCAAAAAGTTCTCCAGCATCGCCGGGAAGCGCGCTCGCAGAGAGCGTTCCAAGCGAGCCTTGCGGCATTGGCTGCCCATTTGGGCCAAGCTGCGTGATCGCATCGCCAGCCTGTTCGTCTAAATCCCCTTCGACGCGACGGATAATCCGCGTGGGACCTGTATTAGATTCGATAGATTGCGCCTCAGGCGCAGACATAGTCGAGACAATCTCTGACTCGTCCTGACCACCAAGCGATCCTGCATCGGAGGACAAGAAGGCTGGCTCGGGGCGCAGCGCAACAATTTGGCGGTTGAGATCGGCAATCGTCTCTTCTTGCTCGGATAGCCGCGCTTCGAGACGGGTAATCAAGCGTTGGAGTTCAGCGTCGTCACCTTGCATGCGATCAATCTGACTGCGGCTTTCCGACAATTGGAATTGCAGCGTTTCCACTTTTCCGGTGAGCTGAGCTTTGTCGGACTCAATTCCTGTCATCCGCGCTCGCAATTGCGCGTTGCTGACCCGCAAATCTTCAACCGTAGCAGCAAGCTCACCGCTTATGGCGCCTTGGATAATTTGAGCAGGCTGCCTTTGGGCCTCACTCGAAGGCGTCATCGCCAGTGCTGTGAATGTCAGGATCGAAACCAGAGAATTACGCAGCATTTCAGACGGGCTCCACTTCAGCGATTTAAGTCAATGCGTTTCAGATATGAAAAGGCCGGGGCCAAAATGTGACGCCCGGCCAATTCAATTTCGTTAATTGCAGTTGGCTTAGCCGACTGCGCCTGAAATCAGCTGTGTGAACCCGTTACGGTTCTGTGCCCAAGCGTCATCGTTTGAGCCAAGCGCGATTGGGCGCTCTTTGCCGTAAGAAACGGTTTGGATCCGCGCAGGATCAACACCGAGGTCAACGAGATAGTTCTTGACCACTGACGCGCGGCGCTCACCGAGTGCCAAGTTATATTCGCGTGTGCCACGCTCATCGCAGTTACCTGCAACAAGGATGTTCACGTTCGGATAAGATGCCAGCCAAGCCGCTTGACGCTGCAAGATGGCTTGAGCGTCGGAGCCAAGGCGATACTGGTCCAGGTCGAAATAGACGCGATTGCCTACGTTTACTTGAAAATCTTCGAGCGAACCTTTGACAGGGCCGGTTGGGACCGGTGGCAAAGTCTCAGTTTCGACGACTTCTGGTTCTTCAACGACCACGACTTCTTCGGGCTCGTCCACAACTACCGGTTCTGGTTCAGGGGTGGAAGAACATGCTGCTACACCGATAAAAACGGCGATGGATGCAGATGTCATCATAAGCTTACGCATATAGGTCTCTCCTTGCTTACGCGCACACCACGTGCATTAGGCGTGATATTTGTCAACTTCGTGTCACCGTATACGCCAATTTTTCTGTTTTTGGGAAGATTACTGAGATTTCAGAATCTTCGCGATTCTCATAGCCTATTCGAGCAGCGGCGACCAGGCCGGGTCTGAAGCATCTGTGGGCGTCGGAAGCGGACGAAGATTGCGGCCGGTTAGGTCGACAGACCACAGGGTCGGTGATGCGCCCGGAAAAGCTTCGCGGAAGAATGTGATAACCCGCCCATTTGGCGACCAATCTGGACCTTCATCCAAATAGGATTCGCTCAACAGACGCTCGCCGCGGCCATCAATTCCAATCACGCCAATATGAAAGCGGCCACGGGTTTGTTTTGTGAATGCGATCAAGTCGCCGCGCGGGCTCCAAACAGGTGTGGAGTAGCGCCCTGTCCCGAATGTGATCCGGCACGCGACATCGCGGCCACCGGATGGGCAAGTGCGTGGTGATCCGTCTGTGTTCATGATGTAGAGCTGCGGGCTGCCGCCGCGATCTGAATTGAACACAATCTGGCGGCCATCAGGCGACATAGAGGGCGATGTATCAATCGCTGGATGGTCTGTCAGACGGCGGCTCTGGCGCGTTTGCAGATCCATAATGTAGACATCTGAATTGCCATTCGTGGCTTGCGTCAGGAGTACCGAATTGCCGTCTCGCGAGAAGCGAGGCGCAAATGTCATGCTGCGGAAATTGCCCAGCACTTCTTGGCGCGCGCGGCGTAAATCGTAGAGATAGACGCGCGGAATACCGCCCTCATCGGACATGTAAGTGATCTGCTGAGCTTCCGGCGAGAAGCGCGGCGTGAGCACCGTGAACGCACCGCTGGTGAGATATTTAACATTCGCGCCGTCGGCATCCATAATCGCGAGGCGTTTGATGCGGGCGTTTTTCGGGCCCGTCTCCGCAATATACACGATCCGCGTATCGAAATATCCATCCTCACCGGTCAGGCGAGTATAGATCGCATCTGCAATTTTGTGGGCAATCCGGCGAGCATCTTCGGGGGTCGTGGTGAACCGGCGACCCGAAACTTGGCGCCCCGCAGAATCTTCAAACCGCATCAGCTCTTCGCCATAGACATCCCACATCCGGACCGACCCGCGAATGAGATCATTACCGTCGCGCGTAATTTGCTCGACCGTCCCAACGACCAACGCATCGGTTTGAATAATTTTCCAATCGGCAAAGCGCGGCGCGACCTCAATGTTCAGGTCAGTTTGGATATAGGCTTCTTCCGGCGTGATCGTGAACAGGCCGGTCGATTCCAAGTCAGAGCGGATCACATCGCTGATCAATTGCGCGGTTTCAGGTGCAACGCCGATCGCTTCAAAATTGGGGACGGCGAGCGGAACTGGTTTTAGATCGGCGCGATCAACCACGACTTCCAATTGCGCCATAGCCATCGACCAGGTCCCTAGAAGCCCTACAAAAGCAGCACATATTAGTCGTTTCAGCATTGCATAACTCCTGGTTTCCGACTCACCTACTGGCATAACCTAGCCCTAGATAGACATCGATTTCTTTCCAAATTTCATAATCATCAGCTGGCAGCTTAAACGGGGCGCATTTGCCGACGGCGCGCGTCGCCCGATCGACAGCCACGCCCATATACGAGCTTTGCCGGCCCTTAGGGTCGATCACTTCCAAATCTGCAACCGTGCCGTTTTCGTTCAGAAACACTTTCATCTGAACATTGTAACGTTCAGGGTTCGGCAAATCGTCGACCCCAGCCCAGCATTCATTGCGGATCCGCGAGCCGATTAGCGCTTCTAGTCGCGCCGTATTTCCATTGCGCTCACCGGACCCGCGCCGGTTGCGTGTTTCAGCCGGTTTCGGCGCGTCTTTCAGAGCGGTTTGAGGCACTTCCTTGGGAACAGGTTTAGGCTCAGGGCGCTCGCGCCGAGTTTCGATCTCGCTCTTAAAAGTTGTTTCGCTCTGATTGAGGAAGTCTGCGAGCGGATCTTTGGGTGGCTTGGGCGCGATATCGCGCTCAGGTTCTGGCTCAGGTTCCGGTTCGGGCGTGTCTTCCGGCTCTTCAGGCGGATCCTGCTCAAAATCAGGCAAAACCTCTTCCGGCGTTTCTTCCACCGGTTCAGGGGTTTCATTTGAAACGTCTTGTTCGGCCTCTGGAAGTTCCTCTTCAACGGGCTCCTCAGGAATAACTTCCTCGGGCTCTTCTGGGGCGGCTTCCTCTGGCTCTTCGGTTTCTTGCTCAATCAGCGGCGCGATATTGGTAATCTCGCCAAGCTCAGCAAAATTGACATCCACCGCCTCAACCACATAGGCGCGGCTCGACACGCCCCAATAAGGAAACGTCACATAGGACGCTCCGAAAATCGCAGCGTGGGCAATGATTGAAGCAGGCAAGCCGCGCAACATCTCTTAGCCCTCGCGCTCCGCACGCGCTTTCGGGTCGGTCACCAAGGCGATATTTGTGAAGCCTGCATTTTTCATCTGCGTCATCACGCCCAGCACAGCGCCATAAGCGGCATCGGTATCACCTTGCAGGAAGATACGCTCTTCATAACCTTCTTCAGCAATCGCGAGGAGTTTTGCCGTCAGCTCGCCGACCTCGATCTCGGTTTCTGAGAGATAGACTTTTGCGTCCGCGGTAACCGTCACGAGCAGAGGCGTTGTTTTGGGAACGGAGAGACTGCTGGTTGCGGCTTGCGGCAGGTTGACCTCAACACCGCGCTGCAATGCGGTCGCTGTGATCATGAAGATGATCAATAGAACCAGCATCACGTCGACCATAGGGGTGACGTTAATTTCGGCATTGAACGACCGCCGTCCGCGACTGCCGCCGGATCTAATAGGCGCCGCCATTAGACAGGCCCATCGCTGGCACGGCGCGACAGACGCACAAGTAGATCCTGACTGAATGCATCGAGCGTATCGGCATAGCGGTTCAAGTCGCCAGAAAACTTATTGTAAAAAATCACAGCCGGGATCGCGGCGATCAAGCCAAGACCCGTGGCAAACAGCGCTTCGGCAATCGGACCGCCAACGACGGCAAGGCTCGTGTCTTCTTGGGCGCTGATGTTCAAGAACGCGTTCATAATGCCCCAAACGGTCCCGAACAGACCGATATAGACCGACGAGGACCCGATCGTCGCGAGCGCGCCGATCCCATTCGAGACAGAGCCGACTTCGCGATCAACCGTCGCCCGCAAAGACCGTTCGGCCCGCGCGACCAATGCGCCATGCTCGTTCGGAGACACACTTTTGGCATCGCGCCATTCGCGTGAAATCGCCGCAAATAAGCGGGCGCCAGCATTGTCAGGCGTTTGCCCTGGTCGCATTTCATAATCGTCTGCGCGACCGTTCCAGAACGCGTCTTCAAACTCATTTGCCTTTTTTCGGGCGCCACCAATCGCAAAGAATTTCTCGGCGGTGACGGCCCATGACCAGATACTGGCAATGATCAAGGCGATCAGAACGGCTTTAACCACCGGGTCCGCCGCCATGATCAATTCGAACATGGAAAAGGCCCCTTGGGCGTGAACGTCGCCTAGCGCTTGTGACTCCATACGCGTCTCTCAATCCTTCTGATTGGCGGTCAGCGCCGCCTTTTGAAAAGCTCGTGTTTCTATCTGCGGAGAATCGGGCGGAAACGTGACGCGCCGCTGTCTTATCTGCAATGTTCATCGGCATGCCGCGATTGGGTTAACGAAATCTCGATTCTGGGAAACTTGTTAGTTGCGGGAACTGGTTTTTTTTGGTCCTTAAGATGACGCCAAAACCGGCGGAGGAGACACCAAAGTGACCAAGAATACGTTGCTTGGCAGCGAGATGAGCTATTTCACCGGAAAAGCGCGCGCCTATCTGCGCTGGCGCGGGATTGCGTTTGACGAAATTGCTCCAACCCCAGACGTGATGAAATCGGAAATCATCGCCAATATTGGCTGGCCAGTGATCCCGGTTTTGAAAACGCCGGAGGGCGAATACGTCCAAGACACAGCTGATATCATCGCGCATTTCGAAGCCAAGAGTTCTGACCCCAAGGCAATACCGGAAACCCCGCTACAGCGCATGGTGACATTCCTGCTGCAACTGTTCGCAGATGAATGGATGACCCTGCCGGCCATGCATTATCGCTGGAATCACAATGAAGAATGGATCTATGGCGAGTTTGGCAAAAGCGCCGCTCCCAACGCCACGCCTGAGGAACAGTATGAAGCGGGCAAAGCCGTTGGTCAGCGCTTCCGCTCCTTTGTTCCCATGCTCGGGATCACGCCAGAGACGATCCCCGGGGTCGAGAAAGCCTATGAACAATTCCTCGTCGATCTATCCGCGCATTTAGAGACGCTCCCATATATGCTCGGCACGCGAGCGAGTTATGCCGATTTTGCGATGATCGGGCCGCTCTACGCCCACCAATACAGAGACAAATTCACCGGCGAACATATGAAACGCACTGCGCCGAAAGTGGCGGACTATGTCGAACGGGTCATCGCCGGCGACGGCAAGACTGGCGAGTTGGTGCCGCAAGACGATTTGCCGGCCACGCTATTGCCGATTCTTAAAGTTGCGCTCGGGGAACACTTGCCGGTCCTCTCCAAGACCAATGAGCTGTTCACCGAATGGGCTCGCACCGCCGAGCCAAAATCCGAGGTGCCGCGCGGCATGGGCATGATCCCGTTCACCACGGGCGGGCATAGCGGGATGATCGCCGCTCGGACGTTTTCGCTGCTCCGCCTGCAAGACGCATTGGACGTGTATTTGATGATGCTGCCGTCTGACAAAAAGCGGGCGGACTCATTTTTAGACGCGATTGACGCATCGGCGTTTAAGACGCTGCGCATCAATCCCCGTCTGACACGCCGAAACTATAAATTGGCACTTGCGTAAGCAAATTCACCTTCCTTTGCCCCCAATCGTAGGCTAATTAGTTGCAAACGAAACAATTGGGGGCATAAACATGTCGGCCGTCCTTCATCTCGCCATCCCTGCAGGCGATCTCTCGACCACTGTGAAATTCTATACCGATGTCCTTGGCTGCGAGCTCGGCAATCGCGAGGAGGGGCGCTGGGTCGATGTCAATTTCTGGGGCAATGAGTTGACGCTGCACCAGAGCGAAGAACGCCTGCCTACGGTCCGCCATGATGTCGATATGGGCGCGGTTTTGGTGCCACATTTCGGCATTCACCTCACTCAAGACGATTTTGACGCGCTTAAAGACCGGATCGCTGCGGCGGGCCTAACCTATATCGACGACCCTTATCGCCGCTTCAAAGGCGACAAGTATGAGCAAGAAACCTTCTTCATCGCCGATCCGAACCAAAATGTGCTCGAGATCAAAACGATGAAACACCCTGAAATGCTGTGGCCTGAGGTTTAGCGGGTTGAACTAGCTCGCCGTGTTTCCCCACTTCCGCCGATACCTGCGAAGGCAGGTATCCACGGCCCGCAACGACCCCTTGAGCTGGTGGCACAAATTTGTCCGTGGACCCCAGCCTCCGCTGGGGTCGACGGGTGGGCTAACCCCAAACGCCCTCATCCTGAGTGAAGTCGAAGGATAAAGGGCGGGGCTTCTAGGTCGACACGCCTCGTCCTTCGACTTCGCTCAGGATGAGGCGCGCGGTGCCCTTTAGCAAAACCCGAAACCATCATGGATCAGATTTCAACTAGGGTATTCTGTATAATTATTATCCCAGTGTTTCTATATTCAAGTCTTCTATTCTTTTAATTTGTATCCATTTTTCATTTAGGTTCTTCTTATTCTGGGAGAACAGGAATGAAGAGAAATCTTACACCAGTACTCATCTTATCTTGCCTTGCGCTCGCCGCCTGTGGAGGTGGTTCATCGTCTGGAACGGCTGCACCGTCGACGGCGTCCAATCCACCCTCGCCTCCGCCGCCTCCACCACCCCCAAACGAAGCCCCCACGCTGGCCGTCAATGCGCCCGCATCTATCCCCGAGACCGCATTGCTGATTGCGACTATAAGTGCCGCCGACCCAGATGATGACACTTTGAGTTTTTCGGTCACCGGTCCAGATGCGGGCGCGTTTCAGGTGACCGAGGCGGGCGAGCTGGTCGTTGCTACGCCGCTCGACTTCGAAACCCCCAGCGATACAGATCAAGACAATCGCTACTCGTTCACGGTTATGGTCGATGACGGCAATGGCGGGACGGCAAGCGAGGAGATCACGCTCGCGGTGGACGACGTTCCGCGCGATGGCCTGATTGAAATTGAGTATGCGAACGACGTGAATCACCGCGCCGTCATCCAACCCTCAGATTTCGGGGATGCAGGCGCGATCGCCTGGGGGACGAACAAACTTATGAATCGCAGCGCGGATGTCGCTTATATCGCTCCTGTTTCAACCATGCTCTCTGAAACCCATGCGCGGCTGCGGATGGGAGATATCGCGCTCACCCTCACGGTAGAGCCCGGCGTCGATTATGACTTAGACGGCCAGGGCATTGGTTCGAGCAATACGATCGCGCCCCAAACCGTCTTTGTCGGGCGAAATCGCTTGGGTGAGCACTATTTAGCGCTATCGCATACGCCCGTAGAATGGTGCCTTGATCGGTTTGCAAATGACACCTCGTTCACCGCCCTGGTCGGGCTCAATGTAACAAATTTTAGCGCGCTGCCCAACCCACTGGACCTCGCAACCCTGTCTCCGCCTGCAATTATGAAGCGAGAATCAGAAAACACCTTTCGCCTAGGTGGCGCGGCAAACTCTTTCATCGATCCAAATACGATGGAATGCCAGGGGTTGGAAAACGACCCACAAAGACTGAATCGGCCAGTGCAGCTGGCGACCAATATCTCGGGCGATTTTAATGGCGATGGCGCCACGGATATTGTCTATACGAGGGCGCTTAGGTCCGACTTTGCCGACTTTATCTTTGTCTCTGGCAGTCGCGGACCGGTTCTTGGCGAGTCTGGAATGTTCGACATGCAAAGCGCTACGCCGCAATCTGGAGAAGTGGTGTTTCTCGACGTCGAACAGGTAACAGACGATTATGGAGCCACCAATATAGCGTTCGGCAGTGTAGGCGACGTCACTGGCGATGGTTGGGATGATTTTTTCATCGGGGATTCGGTGCCACGAGAACATCCGATTATTGAGTTTAGCACGTTTGGTCCAGACTATTCAATTGTCTCCGGGGCAGCTATTTTCACCGATCCAGATGGCCAAGTGAAATTAGATGAGCTCGAATTTCCGGATCTCATCAAAATCTCTCAATTCGGAAATTTCACGGGAATCGACCCAAACGGAGACCTGGATGGTGATGGGTTGAACGAAGTCGTTTTCTCTGTGTTCTCTCACGACTATGCAATCGAATTTAATGACCCTACGCGGCTCAGCGGCGATGGAACCGCGGTCCTTTTTGGCGCGGATTTGCAAGCCGCCGGCAACGCGCTCGTCAAGCTCGAGTACACTATGCTCCCCAGCGTTTTCTTATCGCCCCTGGTTGAAAAGAAAGAGCGCTTGCGCGGGCTTAAAATCGTTGGCGATCTTGATGGTGACCTGCGGGACGATGCGGTGACGGTTTCTGAGCACACACTCATCATCTGGCCGGGCAGCTTAATCGCTCAAGATCTTTCTCAGTTTACAATTGATGATCCGATCCCCGCTGAAGCGGCGGAAATTCTTCTGCCCGAAATGCTGACCTATGAGCGCTTTCGCGAGTCGCAAGTGAGTTTGCTTGAGGATGTTGATGGAGATGGTCTGCCAGAACTGCTTGTCTCCTATTTTCGAGGTTCGGTCCCGTCAGGCGAGTACCTCATCGCAAGCCGCCGAATCGCCGCCGCCCATGGCACCACCGCGCCCCTCGACCTGCGCGACGCGTTTGACTGAAGGGGGGGGCGGACGGCGCAGGCGTCATCCTCGACCGTGCAGCGGTCTGAGGATCCATCTCCGGCTGTCGCAGAGGATGCGTATGGCTCGCTTGTTCTTCCACGCGCTCCCTCGGACCTGATCCGAAGCCGTTGCTGCAAGAAACCATTTGGGGCCAGCTTAAATTACTTCGGGTGGATGGGTTCGAGATGGGCCCTCAGACAGCCTGCGGCTGTCGAGGGGGACGCAGGTAGAGATGGCCCTTTTAGCCTCATCCTGAGCGAAGTCGAAGGACGAGGGCCTATCCACCTTTGGCGCCTCAGGCCATTTATCCACTCTTCTCTAAACCCACCAAAAAAAGCCGCCCCTTTCGGAGCGGCTTTCTGTAGTCGTCTCTCACTCCAATAAGAAACGTAACTTTTAGCCTTCACCCGCTTCATCGGTTTCGAAGCCGCGGATGCGGAGCAGCGGTTCGATGGTTGGATCAGACCCGCGGAACAAACGGTATAGCTCGTCTGCTGGGCGGAGGCCACCGGATTCATACACCCACTTTTTCAAGGTGGCGGCGAGTTCGGGGTCCCAGATGTCGCCTTTTTCTTTGAAGGCGGTGAAACCGTCCGCATCCAAAATCTCTGACCAGAGATAGGCGTAATAGCCAGAGCTATAGCCAACTGGGCTTGAAAAAATGTGCGCGAAATATTGGCTGCGATAGCGCGGCTCGATTTCCTCGATCAGGCCATAGCCGTCGAGCACTTCTTTTTCGAATGCGCGCGCATCGGTGATTGCCAGCGCCTCTTCGTGGCTGAGCCGGTGCCAGGCCAAGTCGAGCAAGGACGCGGCGATAAACTCGGTCGTGGCGAAACCTTGATTATGGTTCGCCGCTTCGCGCATTTTCTCGATCAGCTCGATCGGGATCGCTTCGCCCGTCTCATAGTGTAGCGCATATTCAGCCAGCATTTCTTCTTCGCCGGCCCAATGTTCAAGGATCTGAGCAGGGAATTCGGTATAATCCCGCGGCCCGTCAACGCCTGAGAATTCGGCATATTTAACCTGGGTCAGCAGACCATGCAGACCGTGTCCGAACTCATGGAAGAAAGTCTCAACTTCTGAGAAATTCATCAGGGTCGGACCATCCCCGGCCGGGGTGATCAGGTTGAGATTATTGTTGATGATCGGGCGCACTTCTGGCGCATCATCATAATTGGTGGACGGGCGATAAGTGCTCATCCAGGCGCCGCCGCGTTTGCTGTCACGGGCATACATGTCCATCAGGAACAGGCCGAGATGCTCGCCAGTGGCTTTGTCTTTAACGTCATAGGCGGTGACGACCGGGTTCCAGCCCTCAACATCAACCTCTTCCAGCGTGATATCAAACAAGCGCTCAGCCATAGTCCAGGCACCTTGGCGCACGGCGCTGAGCTCAAAATATGGCTTCAAGACATTGCTATCAAAGGCATATTTATCCTGGCGGACTTTCTCGCTGTAGTGCCACCAATCATGGCCAGCGAAGGTAAACTCGTCGCCAATCAAGGCCTGCATCTCGTCACGCTCGGCTTTGGCTTGGGCCAGGCCCGGCTCCCAGACGCGGACGAGGAAGTCTTCCACAGTCTGCGGGGTGCGCGCCATATTATATTCGAGGATGTAAGCCGCGTGATTGTCATAACCGAGCAGTTCAGCTTTTTCAGCGCGCAGCTGGGCAACTTTGATGAGGAGCGGCCCATTGTCGGTTTCGCCTTCAGTGGCACGCAGGCGATAGCCGTCAAACATTTGCTTACGCAGATCGCGATTTTCAGACTGCGCCATAAAAGTCTCATAGACAGAGCGATCGACGGTCAGGACCCATTTGTCGCCGTCTTTCAACGCGTCTTTGAAACTGTCAGACAGGCCCGCCAGTTCGGCTTCATCCGTGACTTCGAGTTTAAACGCTTTGGTTGAGGCAAGGAGGTTTTGACCAAATTGCGTGGTCAGCGATGAGATCTCTTCATTGATCGCCGCAACTTTTTCTTTGACCTCTGGGCTCTGCGTGGCGCCGGCGCGCTCAAAGCCGCGATAAGTCAGCTCGATCAGACGCCGATCTTGCTCGTCCAGGTCCATCGTATCAGCGGCGTCTCTCACCGCTTTCACACGCTCAAACAGATCCGCATTGAAACTGATTGAGTCGCCAACCGCAGTGACTTTCGGCCAGATTTGCGTAGCCAAGCCTTGCAGCGTTTCATTGGTGTCGGTGGATGTGATGTTTGAAAACGCGAGCGAAACTTTGGTCAGCGTGCTGCCAGCTTTGTCCAAAGCGACGATTGTGTTTTCAAATGTGGGCGCGTCCGGATTGCTGGCAATCGCCTCTACCTCAGCTTCGAGTTCGGCAATCCCGGCTTCAATAGCGGGCAAGTAGTGCTCATCCTTGATCTGCGAGAAAGGCGGAGCGCCATAGGGCGTGTCCCAGTCTTGCAGAAGCGGGTTATCCGCAAGCGCTGCTGTGTCGACCGACGCGGTTTCAACCTCTGTCGTATCCGGCGCCTCGACACTCGCGGCCTCCGGTCCGGTTGCTGTTTCCGTGCCAGGGGTGCGAACAATATCGCATCCTGCGAGCAAAAGCGTGAAAGCAGCAGCACTGCCGAGGAGGTAGTTTTTTGCGGTCATTTGGGCACCTTTGAGAAAATCGTTGGATATCTAACCATTTTCTAGCCGAGCCGCCTAGAGCAAAGCTGTCACACTTGTAATTGGCTCAGCCGCGCGACCGTCGCTTCATACTGATCCATGGTCTCGTTGAGGATGTCCGCGACAGGGCGCACGGCCTTAATCCGGCCCGCTACTTGGCCGGTTAGCGCGATACCAGCTTCCAAATCGCCACCGAAATAGACATTCTGTGTGCCCGCAAACTCGCCGAAAATATTCTCGACGCCGTCTTGCTCAATCCGCGTGGTGCGCTCGGTCCGAAGCGCGCGCAGCGCTGGGCCAGGGCCGTCACGGTTGAGGAAGACCGTATCGGTGGCGTCGGCATCAACAATCGCTTGTTTCCAATTCTCATGCACCGGGCTTTCGGCGCTGGAGAGGATGCGCGTCCCCATCAGCACGCCCTCGGCGCCAAGCGAAAACGCCGCCGCCATGGTTGAACCATCCATAATACCGCCTGCGGCGACCACAGGCACATCCACCGCTTCACAGACTTGCGGGATCAAGACCATTGAGGCGACATCTTTGGGGTTCTTAAACCCGCCGCCTTCGCCGCCCTCAACGATCAGCCCATCCACGCCCGCATCAATCGCACCGAGCGCCGCTTTCAGGCTTGGGACGACGTGAAACACAGTCAAACCAGCCTCTTTCAGAAGGCCTGTATATTTCTTGGGATTGCCTGCCGATGTCGTGACAAATTTGATGCCTTGGTCGATCACGAACTGAACAATGTCAGGATCGCGAACAAAGGCCTGGGCAACATTTACCCCGAACGGCTTGTCGGTGAGGTCGCGCATCTTCAAGATTTCATCGCGCACCGCATCCAACTCGCCAGAGCTAGTCTCGATAATTCCCATGCCGCCAGCATTGGAAAAGGCTGATGAGAGTTGCGACCGGGCGATCCACCCCATTGCGGCTTGAATAATCGGTTTCTCGATCTCGAGCATCTCAGTGATACGGGTTTTGAGCGCCATGCTGGGTCCTCTAACGTCTATGTGTTTTGGCGAGATAGAGCGCCTCCCGCTGCGGAAGCGCAAGCGTTTCTAACGGGTTTGGAAAAGCTTGAACCGCTCTGTCACAAAGATGATTGCCAGCGAGCTCACGCCGAGCGTGACAAAACCCAGCATGAAAGGCGCAACCGTGCCGTTGAACTGCCCGGCCACGAGATAGCCAATCAGGCTGGCAACGGTCGTCGAGGCAAAGCCATACGCAGCGCTCGCAGTGCCAGCAATCTTGCCCTGCGGCTCCATGGCCAAAGCCGTGAAATTCGCCCCAAGCATGCCAAAACAGCCAAAGGTCAAACAAAACAGCGGATAGAACAGCCAAAGCTTCTCACCGACTGTGTAAAGCGTGATCACATTGGTCGTTGCCAAAACAATGAACAGGACGAGCACTGTATGGCTGATCCGGCGCATGCCAAACTTTTCGACGATCCGTGAGTTCAGGAAATTTGCACCCGCCAGCGAAGCCGCAACCCCGGCAAACCAGAGCGCAAAGGTTTCGTGCTGTCCAAACACATCTGTGAAGACTTGCTCTGAGGCTGCAATGAAAGCGTATAGCGCGCCGAAAATCACCCCGCTCGCGCACATATAGCCAAGCGTAATTCGCGTGGTCAAAACCTGCCAATAGGCGCTGCCGGTCTGGTGCAGATTGAGGGGCTGCCGATCGGCTGGCAGCAGGGTTTCTGGCAACCGAATTTGGATCCAGATCAAGTTTAAAACAGCTGCGATGCTCAATAAGGCAAAGGTCCATTGCCACGGCGCTACAAGCATTACCCCCGCGCCAATGGTCGGCGCCAAGATCGGGACCACCATGAACACGGTCATCACCAAAGACATGATCCGCGCCATGGCGCGTCCCGCCAGCAAGTCACGCACGATCGAGACCGCAATCACTCGAACACCGCTCGCAAATATTCCTTGAACAAAGCGCGCGACGAGCAGCGTCGCGAATGAGCTGGTCATGATGCAGGCGATTCCTGCAATCGCATAACCAATCAGGCAGATGCTGAGCAATCCTTTGCGGCCATAGCGATCCGAGATCGGACCGAAAACGAGCTGCGGTGCGCCAAACCCGGCAATATAAGCAAAAATCACCAATTGCTGATCATTGTCGCGCTGCAGGTTGTAGAAGTCGGTAATATTGCTGAGCGCCGGCAACATGATGTCGATCGCGAGGGCGTTCAGCGACATCAGCGCGGCCACCATGATGACCAGCTCCCATCGCGGCAGCGGTAGGGCCGGGGTCGGCGCCTCCTTCGCAGCAGCTGGATCGAGTTGGGTCACCGAGTTCACTCACACTTAAACAAGGCGCGGGTTGTGAACCTGCCTCGTTGCAATCGCAAGCGTTTTCTCGGTTAATTTTAGTCGCAGGGCTCGGTTTTATAGAGAATGATTTCCGGCGTTGCAGAAACCGCGCACACAGGAAGGTCTGACAAAGCCGCTTGATCCGGCTGTTTGAACATCAGCAAATAGTCCCACCGCCGCGGCCAATCATTCGCGAAGTCTTTGGACCAATAGCCATTCTCTGATGGGACGGCCGGACGCTCGGCGAGCAGGGCGAGATTCTGCGCCAAGACCGCGTCCGATTGCGGCATGTGCAAGTCCACCATGGCCGGCGTGACATCGACAAAAGATGTGTTGGTGAACAGGTTCGGAATATAAGCCGCCCGCTCAATCACTGCGAATGAAAGCGCATGCGAATTGAATGCGGTTCGAGATGAGGGATCTGCATAGACACCTAGAAGTTTTGAGCCCTCGGGGAGCGTTGCAAGTTGGTCTTGTAACCCCTTTGCTTTGCTGTGGGTTTTAGACATTTGCAGGCCCGCATTCACAAATAGAAGCGTTGCGAGCGCAGCGAACCCTGCAGACAAAGCGGGTTTCAACCGCGACGGAAATTCAGCACGCATTGAGATTGATGCAGCCGCGACGATCAGCAAAGGCGCGGTGAATCGCAAATGCAGACCCCAAATTCCAAAAATCGAAGCTGGCATGACGATGACGAGCGCCAGAAATGCGCCGCATAGCCAGCTCGTCCGATCGGAAAAACTGACCCACCGATTGCGAATGGCCAGACCGAAAAACCCTGCGGTTGCGAGCAGAGCGAGGAGCGCGAGCGGGCGATTTCCGAACTCCGTCGCCGCGAATAAAAGGCGCAAATTATCTTTGAAACTATCGGCTGGCGCGACGGTCTTCGGCAGATCGACGGCGCTCTGCATCGACAAAGCCAAAAATACCAAGCCGCCGAGCATTGCCGGGAGATCGAGACACAGCGATTGCCTCGCGAATTTCCAGACGGGTGCTTGGCCTTTCTGAAAGAATCCAATCACTTCCCAGCAAAATGCCAAGAAGCCAAACAACAAAAATGCCAGGGCATGGTTGGCGACGAGAAATAGGCCGATTGGGGCAAATATGATGGTCCGCTTCACACTCGGCTCCATCCGCACCCATAGCGCAAATGCCAATAAAGCAAGGCCGCTCGAGATTGTATAATTGACGAAACCCCAAGCCATATTGGCATTGAAGACGGTCAGAAAGCCGAGCAGCGAGAGCCAGGTGACGCGGCCATGAAGACTGCGCGCGAGAACCAATCCAGCCAGCGGCGGCAACGCCAATGCGAGCCAAACTGTGACGCCACCCGCGGCATAGATCCCGATCACCTGCGACAGCCACGGCACGATCATGTCCATGGTCAAGTCAGGAATGAACCCAAACGAGACCGCATAGAATTGCTGCAATGCGGGCTCAGATGCGAGATGGCCTTCGATATAGGTCCGGGCCAAGTGGTTGATGTAGTCAACACCGATCCCAAGCGGCCATAGCGCCACCATCGCTGCAAGGGTTGCAGCGATGCCTAATGCAATATGTTCAGGTTTTATGGCGCTCAGGCTCATTTTCGCGGTTTGGCAATCAGGATCACAAATGGGAATCTTGTGGTCACCCGTACGACCTCTGCATAGGGCTCAACAAATTCCGCAAATGTCTGCTTGTTCCAGTGATTGATATGCTCGGGATGATTGCCGAGCCGGATCAGATCGCGGCCGCGGACCAGATTCATCATTTGGAACCAGGGCTCATTCGGAACCGTCAGGAGCAAATACTCATCGGCCAGAGACACCAATCGTTCGAGCGTTTTTTCTGGCTCAAACAAGTGTTCCAAAACTTCCAGCGCCATAACGGTATGATAGCGCTTGGCATCGAATTTTGGATCAAACAGATTGGCTTCTTCAAAGCTTGTATTCGGCCAGCGGCGGCGCGCCTCATCCAAAGCGTCGGTGCGCAAGTCTAGGCCTTGATAGCCGGGCAGCGACACGTCGCGGGCCGCCAACATATCCAGGATGTAGCCCTCCCCACAGCCGAAATCTAAAACATTGGTCGGCGCGATCTCGGTAAGTTCTTTAGCAACCTCGTCATAGAAGCGCCCGAGACTTAGCCTGTGGATCGGGTTTGGGTTGTTGTATTTGCTGACATGGCGCTCGGTTGTGTCGGCGCGGATGGTTGTGGCTGCCATTGATTGTGCACCTCTCGTAGACGCGCCGAGGCGCGATTTAGCTCAGCTAGAAGCCGGTCTGTATTGGTTGTCTCTGACTCGAAATTGCGCAGGGCGCGGATCGTAAATCGCCGTTTCGGCTGGGCGCTTTGCCGCTGCACGAACTCGCCGAGCAGACCAATTGTGATGAACTGGAAACCGGTCATTACCATCAGCATGCCAAAGAACAAAAGCGGCCGATTGCCAATCGGGCCAGCGCCGAGCAGCCAAAGCACGGAGAGATAAAACAAAGCCGCGCCACCAATCGCGCCAAACGCCATGCCAGCGCCGCCAAACACGTGCAGCGGGCGGGTCGCGTAGCGGGTGTTCAGCATCACGCCCAGGAAATCCAGCGCGCCTTTGAACAGGCGGCCAAACCCGTATTTCGATACCCCAAATTGCCGGGCGCGGTGATTGACCGGGATCTCGCCAACTTTATAGCCGTCCCAGTGTAGCAGGACGGGGATAAACCGGTGCAGTTCGCCATACAGCGACAATTCTTCAACCGCTTCCCGGCGATAGGCTTTGAAGCCGCAATTGAAATCGTTGAGCTTGACCCCGCTCAAGCGGCTGACGACGCCATTGAACAGTTTTGATGGCAGGGTCTTATCGATCGGGTCATGGCGGACATGTTTCCAGCCTGACACAACATCATAGCCTTCCGCCAACTTGGCGAGGAAGTTCGGAATCTCTGCCGGATCATCCTGCAGGTCAGCATCCATGGTGAAAACGATATCGCCTTTGGCGAGTTGGAAGCCCGCATCAAGGGCTGCGGCTTTGCCGAAATTGCGGCGGAACTCGACGACCCGGATTTCAGTATGGGCCTCAGCTAGGGCCGCCAACGCGGCTGCGGTACCATCGCGCGATCCGTCATCTACGAAGATCAACTCATAAGCGCATCCAAGCTCGGCCATGGCCGTTGCCACTTGCTCGGCGAGCAGGGCCACGCTCTCGTCTTCATTGAAGGTCGGGACGATGATTGACACGCAATCAGGGATCGCTGTCTCTGGCAACTTATCCATACTGTCCTCAAAAACTCTACACGACCGATATACGTTCCGGCCTGCGGGCAAATTTGCATAAACAGATTGAGGAATGGTTAGTTTTGGTGCAGAGGGCGGCGACTTCATGCCTGCAACCGTGGCTTAGATCGCTATGAATGACCGCAAAACAGATCCAGCGTCTCAGCCGCTCAAAACCTTTGGGCGGCGCGGCGGGCGACCGTTATCGGGCCGCCAGAAAATCTTGATGGATGAGGTACTGCCGCGCTTGCAGGTGCCGATCGAGCCCGGCAGCCAACTCGACCCGAAACAACTCTTCCCAGACGCGGAGGAAATCTGGCTCGAAATCGGCTTTGGCGGCGGCGAGCATGTCAGCGGCCAAGCGCGCCGAAATCCCAAAGCCGGGATCCTGGCCAGCGAGGTCTTCTTCGAAGGCATCGCCAAACTGCTCGGACAGGTCGAAGATGCGGCGCTCCAGAATGTCAGAATCTGGCCGGAAGATGGGCGCGAATTGGTGGACGGCCTGCAGAAGAACTGCGTGGATCGCGCCTTTATCTTATTCCCAGACCCTTGGCCTAAAGCGCGCCATCAAAAGCGGCGGATTATTCAACCGGATTTTCTAAATGCCCTCGCGCGCGTGATGAAGCCGGGCGGCCGCGTTCGCTTCGCAACAGATGTGCGATCCTATGCGGATGAAGCGCTTGAACGGTTTCTGGCCCACCCGGCTTTTGACTGGACCGCTACCTGCGCCGATGATTGGCGAAACGCGCCTGCCGATCATGTTCAAACGCGCTATCAAGAGAAAAAACTCGGCGATATCGCGCCTGTTTATTACGACTTTTCAATCAAAAAATCGGCTGATTGACCTCCACAAAGTCGCGTCTCATACTGCTCTTATACTGGGAGTATGGAATGCGGGTTTTGTCTTTGTTTTTTCTGAGTTCAGCGCTTTTGGGCCTGGGTGCGGCGAGCCATGCGCAAGAGCTTGATGTGACGGAAATTGTATCCGCCCATGACGCGTTCACTCAAGCGGCAGATAAACAAACCCGGACGGCTTTGGCCGAGGCGCTCGACCGCTATCAAGGCGACCCGACCGTGGAATCGGTGAATGCTCATTTGGCGCTTGTCTTGAGCGATACGGCCGCCGCCAAATATGGCGATATGCGTGATAGCGCGCTGGCCGCCAGCAATCATTTGGAGCCCGTCGCGGATATTCTGCCGCGGCAATATGCTGAAACGAAGTATGTAGCCGCTGTAGCGCTGTTCAATCACCGGCAGAAAAGCGAAGCGATGTCAGAAATGGCACATGTGGAAGGCTTTTGCCGCCAGCAAATCGGCAACGCTGAAGAATCACCAGAATGGGCCGACGATTTGAAATGGAAAGCCGATGCCTGGGGTATGGCTATGGACGCCTATTTCGAAGCGGAACGCGAAAAACACCCGTCCGACAACGAGCTCGATGCCATTCTCAAAAGCTATAATATTGATGAAGACGCCCTCAGCGCAAAGGCAATGCTTAGCGAAGATGAGGCGGGCCTACCGCATTGCTCGGGGCGGATGATCCAGCGTCCAAAAATGCGCTATCCTTCTGGAAAGGCGCTTCGCGGGAAGTTTGGGGCCGTCATCTTAGGTCTGGAATTCGATGATGAAGGACAGGTCATCAACCCAAAAGTGCTAGCATCGGTGCCGATTGAGGAATTCGATGAAAAATCTTTGCGCGTGGTTGGGCAATGGCGGTTCAAGCCAGATGATCCGGATCAAGTTGGCATCTCGTGTCGCTTGGAACGCACAGACGTCGTGCAACCCTTGGTTTTTCAGATCCGCTAAACCGGTTTTGCTTGACCGAGGCTCTGTAATGTGAGCTTAGGTCCGCCATCGAATACGGCCGGTCTGAATTGAGAAGACCCCGCCAGACCGGCGGATAATTAAAGTCCCTACCTCTCCGTAATCGACACAGCGACCGACTGCACAGTGCAGAACCGGCGCGGACTAACGGAAAGGGGCCAATATGCCCACCGGAAAAGTAAAGTGGTTTAACGCCACAAAAGGTTTTGGATTCATCGTGCCTGACGAAGGCGGAAAAGATGTGTTTGTACACATTTCCGCGGTTGAGCGCTCAGGCCTGCAAGGTCTGCAGGATGACCAGCCGGTAGAATATGAGCTCTACAATGACGAACGTCGCGGAAAAACCTCTGCGGTCGATCTGAAACTGTTGTAGACAAATTCGGACTTTGCGCCTATCTAGGCGGCAAGTCGAAACATATCGGCGGCGGTTCCGGGAACGGGGCCGCCGCTTTTATTTGTCTGAAAGAATACCAGAATTGATCACCCTTAGCCCTCAAGAAGACCGCATCTTGGCCATGGCCGACCCGCTTGCCAGCGAGCTCGGGCTTGAAGTCGTGCGCATTCGGGTGATGGGCGGTAAGCGGCCTTTGCTTCAGATAATGATCGAAAAAGCGGGCGGCGCGCCAACTGATGTTGAAGACTGCGCCACCTTCTCGCGCAATCTGTCGCCGATTTTGGAAGCGGAAGATCCGATCAGCGAAGCCTATCGCTTGGAAGTCTCAACCCCAGGGATTGATCGGCCCCTGACCCGGGTTGGCGATTTTGGCCGCTGGGTCGGACATCTGGCAAAGCTGGAACTGACCATGCCGCTCGACGGCCGGCGCCGTTTTCAAGGCGTGATCCAGCGCGAAGACGAGAATGGCGTCGCGATGCTGCTCGACGATGACAGCGAATTGGTTGCCCACTTGCACGAGATGGCGAAAGCTAGCCTCATCTTGACTGATGAGCTGATTGATGCCGCCACAACCGACGGCACCCTGCCGCCGCAACCCGGTGATGAAGATTTTGAAAGCCTCGAAACAGACGAGGCCGAATCTGATACAATTGAAGATAACCAAGAGACTGGAGCCTGAGCCCCATGAGTAATGTAGGCGTTTCCGCAAACCGGCTTGAAATCATGCAGATCGCGAAAGCGGTCGCAGAAGAAAAAGCGATTGATCGGGCCATCGTGATCGAAGCGATGCAAGAAGCGATCGAGAAGGCCGCGAAGTCTCGCTACGGCCAGGAACACGATATCCGTGCGCTGATCGACCATGAGACCGGCGAGCAAAGCTTGTGGCGCATTCAAACCGTGGTCGATCCGGAAGAGATTGAGGATCCAGCCCAGCAAATTTCGCTAGCCGAAGCGAAGAAGATTGATGCCAGTCTCGAGCTTGGCGACGAGATTAAAGAAGAGCTTCCGCCCTTCGATTTCGGCCGTGTGGCTGCACAGACTGCGAAACAAGTGATCATGCAGAAAGTGCGTGACGCGGAGCGTCAGCGCCAGTTCGACGAATATAAAGACCGCGAAGGCGAGATCATCAACGGCATCGTCAAGCGTGTCGAATATGGCCATGTTATTGTCGATCTCGGCCGCGCCGAAGGCATTATTCGCCGCAATGACGGCATTCCGCGCGAGAATTTCCAGCCGAATGACCGGGTTCGCGCTTATCTCTACAAAGTGAGCCGCGAAATCAAAGGCCCGCAAATCTTCCTGTCACGCGCGCACCCTGACTTCATGGTCAAACTGTTCGCTGCTGAAGTGCCGGAAGTTTATGAAGGTGTGATCGAGATTCGCTCATGTGCTCGTGACGCAGGTTCGCGTGCTAAGATTGGCGTGATTTCAAACGACAGCTCAATTGACCCTGTCGGCGCTTGTGTCGGGATGCGGGGCGCCCGGGTGCAAGCCGTGGTTGGCGAGCTGTCTGGCGAGAAGATCGATATCATTCCTTGGAATTATGACGATGCGACTTTCATCGTGAACGCGCTACAACCAGCAGAAGTTTCGAAAGTGGTCCTCGACGAAGATGAGCACCGCGTCGAAGTGGTCGTCGCTGACGAGCAATTCCCGCTGGCCATTGGTCGCCGCGGTCAGAACGTCCGTCTCGCGTCACAGCTGACCGGTTGGCAAATCGACTTGGTCACTGAAAGCGACGATTCTGAGCGTTACCAAATCGATTTCCAGCGTCGCACCGAATTGTTCATGACCGCTCTCGATGCGGATGAGACCCTGGCGCAATTGCTGGCCTCAGAGGGGTTTGAGGCCGTTGAAGACATCGCCTATATCGGCGCCGAAGACTTCATGCAGATTGAAGGCTTTGACGAAGAAGTTGCTCAAGAGATCCAAGAGCGTGCCCGCGAGTATCTCGAGAAACTCGCTGCCGAGCAGAATGCGAAACGGCTTGAGCTTGGCGTCGAAGACGCTGTGATGGAACTCGATGGCATGTCCCCAGGATTTGCCGTGAAGCTCGGCGAGAATGACGTCAAAACCGTTGAGGACGTGGCTGGCCTGGTGCCAGATGACCTCACCGGCTGGCGCGAGAATAATAAAGAAGGCAAGCCCGTCTGGCAGGATGGCATCCTGAAAAAAGGCGAAATGCGCAAAGACGATGCGCAGCTCTTCATTATGAAAGCGCGCGTCATTGCTGGCTGGATTGAGCCTGAAGCACTTGAACAGCTGGAGGCCGAAATGGCTGCTGAAGCCGCGGGCGCAGAGCAAACTGACCTCACCGAAGAAGAGCGCGCATTGCTGGCGCTTGGAGAGCTCGGCAAATCCGTTAGCGAAGACAGTGAGACCACCGCGGAAGAGAGCATTGATATCAGCGACGAGGACATTCTGGCGGAACTTGAAGGCTTAGATCTCGACGAAGATCTACTCATGGAGGGCGGCGACGATGCCGCAGACCCTCAATGATAGCGACCAGCGCCTAGAGGCGCGACAGGACAAGCGCGCTGGCGGCTCGGTTCGCCAGTGTGCGGTCACGCGCGAGCGCTTAGCGCCCGACGCGCTGATTCGCTTTGTTCGCGGCCCAGACGGGACCGTCGTTCCAGACGTTTTCGGAAAACTACCTGGGCGTGGCGCTTGGGTCACAGCCAACCGCGCGGTGATTAAAGATGGCCTCGATACAGGGGTCTTCTCACGGGCCTTTAAAGCGCAAAGCCAACCGATGGACGGCCTCGCTGAAGAGATTGAACGCCAACTCTTACAACGCTGCATGGGCCTGCTGGGCATGGCGAAGAAGAGTGGTGTGGCGGTGCTTGGGTTTGACCAAGTGCGCACCTATATCCGCAAACAGGAACCGGGCTGGCTGATTGAAGCCAGTGATGGTGCAGAAGATGGCCGTAACAAGGTTCATTTTCTTGCCAAGGCGATATATGAAGACGTGAAAGTCGCGGGCGCACTGTCGTCTGCTGAATTGGGCATAGCCTTTGGGCGGGAGCATGTGATACATGCGCTGCTTGAGCAAGGTTCCCTCTCGGATGCTTTTTCAATCGCCTATCAGCGACTGATTGGATTCAGAGACGCGCCTGAGACAGGCTGGTTCTCCGGCAGACAGGAAATTTTGTAGACAGGGGCGGTTGGCAAGCGCTTCGAAGGAAAGGTTAAACACCAGGGTACGCATGAGCGATACGAAAGACAAAGGTACGACAACTGGGCGCAAGCCCCTCACTGTTTCACGTGGCGGTGGATCCGGCACGGTCAAGCAGACGTTTAGCCATGGCCGGTCTAAACAAGTGGTTGTCGAAACCAAAAAGCGTCGCACAGTTGGCGCACAATCCAAGCCGGGGGCGGCTGGAAAACCGACCGGGAAAAAGCCGGGTGCGGGCGGCAAAGAACCGTCCAAGCTAGAAGCGGCTGCCGCAAAACTCGGCATTACGGTCGAAGAGCTTGTCCAACGCCAAAAAGTGCTGATGCAGCGCAAGAAGGCGGAAGAATCTCGCAAAGCTGAACAGCAGAAACAGCAAGCGCAAACCAAGGCCCTGCAAGAAAAGCAGGAAGCCAATAAGCAAAAAGAAAAAGAGCGCGAAGAAGCCGAAGCCCGCCGCAAAACCGAAGAGGTAGAGCGTAAGAAGGCTGAAGCAGAAGCGAAGAAAAAAGCGGCTGAGGAAGCGAAATCTAGCCGCCCTGAGCGCGGCGGCAAAGGCCAAGGCCGCGGCGGTGCTGCGCCAAGCCAAGCTGATCTTGAAGCGGCGGCCAGCTCTGGCGGCGGACGCCGAAAAGGCGGACGCGATCGCGATGACCGTGATCGGCGTGACCAAGGCGGTGGCCGTGGTGGCCGCGGCGGCGGTGATGCCAAACGGCGGCGCGGCAAACTCACGATTGCCTCAGCGCTCGGCGATGATGGTGACCGTCAGCGTTCACTCGCATCAGTAAAACGGGCCCGTGAGCGCGAACGCGAACGCCGGGCCGGTGGCGAGCAATCAGAAAAAGTGTCTGTCGAAGTCACTTTGCCAGAAACGATCACGCTGCAAGACCTATCCGGTCGGATGAAAGAGCGCGTCGGCGACGTCGTGAAATTCATGATGCAGCAAGGCGAGATGCTCCGCTCAACCGACATAATCGACGCTGATACTGCGGAACTGATCGCTGAAGAATTTGGCCACACCGTGAAACGTGTGTCTGAAGCCGACGTCGAAATCGGTCTTGAAGGCGTGGATGATGATCCAAAAGATCTCGAAGGTCGTCCGCCAATCGTCACGATTATGGGCCATGTTGACCATGGTAAGACCTCGCTCCTGGATTCCCTGCGCTCAACCGACGTTGTCGCAGGCGAAGCTGGCGGGATTACCCAGCATATCGGCGCCTATCAGGTGCAATTGAAGTCTGGCGACAAAATCAGCTTCCTCGATACACCTGGCCACGCGGCCTTCTCGGCGATGCGGGCGCGCGGCGCAAATGTCACCGATATCGTGATCTTGGTGGTTGCTGCGAATGACTCTGTCATGCCGCAGACGATTGAAGCGATCCACCATGCGAAAGCGGCGGAAGTGCCCATCATTGTCGCGGTCAACAAAGTTGATCTACCAGAAGCCGATGCCAGCCGTGTGCTGACGGACTTGCTCCAGCATGACATTCAAGTTGAAGCCATGGGCGGTGAAGTTCAGGCGATTGAAGTCTCGGCGCTGAAGAAAACGGGCCTCGATGCCCTGACCGAAGCCATCACGCTGCAAGCCGAACTGCTAGAACTGAAAGCGAATCCAAAACGGGATGCCGATGGTATTGTCGTGGAATCGCAACTCGATAAAGGCCGCGGCCCGGTCGCAACGGTCTTGGTCAAACGCGGTACGCTGAAGCGCGGCGATATTGTCGTCGCCGGTGCGCAATGGGGCAAGGTTCGCGCCTTGGTCAATGAGCGCGGCCAGCAGATGAAAGAAGCTGTGCCGGCGATGCCTGCAGAGATCCTTGGTCTCGATGGTACGCCAGAGCCGGGCGACGCTTTCAATGTCGTTGATAGTGAAGCGCGGGCACGGGAAATTACCGAGTATCGCCAGCGTATGAAGCGCCAGAAGCAAGGTGTTGCGACCCAGCGCGCTTCGCTCGAGCAATTCATGACCAGCCTCAAAGATGGCTCCGTCGATACCAAAGACCTGCCAATCGTCCTCAAAGGCGATGTTCAGGGCTCGGTCGAAGCGATCACCCAATCGCTTGAGAAATTGTCGACTGAAGAAGTTCGCGCAAATGTCGTTTACGGTGCCGCAGGCGGTATCTCCGAAAGCGACATCCTGCTGGCGCAATCTTCAGGCGCGCCGGTCTTTGCGTTTAACGTTCGTGCCAATAAACAAGCACGCGACTTGGCCGAGAAAGAAGGCGTCGAAATTCGCTATTATTCGATCATTTATGAATTGATCGATGATGTGAAAGCCTCGCTTTCCGGCATGCTGGAGCCAGAGAAGAAAGAAACCTTCATCGGCTATGCTGACATACTGGAAGTCTTCAACATTACCAAAGTCGGTAAAGTGGCAGGCTGTAAGGTTACTGAAGGCGTCGTGAAACGCGGCTGCGGCGTGCGTCTACTGCGCGATGATGTCGTCATACATGAAGGCATGCTGAAAACGCTGAAACGCTTCAAAGACGAAGTGCCGGAAGTAACCAATGGTATGGAATGCGGCATGGCGTTCGAGAAATACGAGGATATTCGCGAAGGCGATAAGATCGAGTGTTTCGAAGTTGAGATGATCGCTCGAACCCTCGACTAAGCCAGCCACTATCTGATCTTAGAAAGACCGCGCGATTTCGTGCGGTCTTTTTATTTTTATCTATTCCCTTTTCGAATTGCCAAACTGTTTGCCGTAGACCGAACCGATGGAGACCGGCCTAACCATCTCAGGCGCGCTGACGAAACGCGACGCCAAACGTCTGACGAATGCCATTCGCAGCGGCACAATCGGGCCGACCACGCTGTATTATGCTGGCGTGACCGCGCCGATTATCGGCGCTGGGATGGCGCTCTTATCCCGTGCTGCCCTGAATAAGATCGATATGAGCCCGTATTGGGTGACGATGAGTTCCGCCATGTGCGCGGCGATGGCGGGGATTGTTTGGTATCTGATTTTCATGCGCTGGGCCTATCGTCATAGCCATGGCCGGGCCGGCGAAATGCAGCAAGAAACCAAGATTGAGTTGAAGGATGACGCGCTCATCGTTCGGCGCGGCTTGGTTGAAACCCATATCGATTGGGATGCGATTGACGAGATTAAGAGCACCCGCAGCTATACGCTGGTCTGTTTCGATGGGGTTGAACCTTTAATGCTGCCGCATGACTGGTTTGGCGAAAAAACTGCGTGCGAGATCTTTATGCGGCGCCTTGGGCAGGGCATGAAGAGCGCATGAGCCGAAGCCGAAAACAAAATCATGGGGAGCGTCCGCCCTCGCAGCGTCAATTGCGCGCCGCCGAACTTGTGCGTCACGCCCTGGTCGAAATTATTGCTCGCGAAGAGTTTCGCGACCCCGTGCTGCAAGGGGTGGCGATTACGATTGGCGAGGTGCGATCGTCTCCAGACTTGCGGCACGCCAATGTCTTCTGCTCCGCGCTGGGTAAATCCGGCAAAGCCGAAATGGAAGAGATTGCCGAGGCTTTAGGCCGGGCTGCTGGTTTTCTGCGCGGCCGGCTCGGACGCGAGATTGATATGAAGTTCACCCCGCAACTGCATTTCATCGCCGACCTCTCTTATGACGAAGCCGCCGACATGGACGCGGTCTTCCGCCGCGCTGAAGTGGCAAGGGATCTTGATCCGGAAGTGGAATAGCGCCTGGCGGGCGCACGGACTAGGCGACCTAGTTCATGTTCGTATATGAGCGGGTCACGAATTCTTCTTTCCACATATTTTCCCAACCGAGACCCGTCATGCTGGGCCCGACCATCGCTTCGTGCCCACGCAGGCCGTTATAGAATCCGTTCCATTCCATGATTTTGGTCTGATTGTCCGCATCAACCACAACATCCCAACCGATACATCTGGACAGATTCAACCGACCATGGAGATCAAGAACTGCACGCTTCGCGGCCTCGAATTCAGGATAGATCAGACCTTCGAAACGCTCTCCTGTATCGGGGTGTACAGTACGCGTTAGGAAGTGGGAATCGTAAGCCACTGCTCCAGATTCGCCGGTGTGCAGATCGAGCGGGACAGCCAAATGTTCGGCGCTTTTGACATAATCTGACCCCGCGCGCCCAAATCGCAGCGCGCATCCTCGAAGCTCAACCACACCCTCATCGGTCTTGACTGTGGTCATGCGCAAGGCAGAGACGCTGCCCGGCGCAAACTTATCCAGACTAGGGTGTTGGTCGATAAAGGATTGGAAAACACCATTTCCCATCGCTTTGATTTCGGAAAGATCGAAGTCTTCGGGGGTGCAGACGCGAATGCCGCGGCCTTGGATGGAGCTATCGGCTTTGTAGATGATCCGATCGGTACCTTGAAAGAGATGGTCTTTGAGCTCGAGGTCAGCAACGAATTTGCCATCTGGCGTTGAAAATAGGCCATTTAGCTGAACCAAAATATCGGGCAGCATTTCTGTGTTCAGCAGCGCGTTGGAGACTGATTTCAAATAGGAGGTCTTACCGGGCGTGCCGTTCCAGCGCGGGATGACATGGTCGAAATAATAGTCGTCCGGAATCCATCCATCCTGGAATCCCTCGCGCACGACGGAGAACACGCGTAACCAATGCTCGTACTTGGCGTCGCCCAATGTCTCAGTGGCATAGTCTCGACATTTGCGCTGATCTACCGGGCTCAATTTCTGACCATTCTCGGCCAGAATCGAGAGAGTGCGGGCCGCAAGATTCTTGTTCCCCAAATGTCGTCGGCGGTTTTCTATGTATGACGCCGCCTGAGTCCCGGTACGCCGCAATATTTGATTCAACAAGATGCTCAATCCCCATAATGCTTTCTAGGGGAAATGGTGCAAACGCCGTGCCGATTTCGAGGGAATTGAACTGGTCCGGGCCTCGTCCCGAAACTCCGTCAATACCTGCGAAGGCAGGTATCCAGGCACGGACTCTGCCAAGTGCTTCGTCGCAATTGATGGTCCATGGACACCTGCCGCCGCAGGTGTCAGCGGATTCTCTTCCGGCTAACCCTGTGTCGCGCGCCGGACGGGGAGGTGTTTTTTGCCCCAGTCTTTGAACGCCATCAGAGCTGGCGAGAATTCGTGACCCTTTTCCGTCAAGACATATTCAAAGCGTTTAGGGCGTTCTGAATAGGCTCTTTTCTCTAAGATCCCGGCCTCGACCAAGCGCTTCAAGCGGTCCGACACAATGTGCCGAGTTGCACCAGTGCTGTCGGCAAATTGGTCAAAGCGCGAGAGGCCGAGAAAGCAATCGCGCAGAATGAGCAGGGTCCAGCGATCGCCCACCAAAGAGAGGGTTCGCGCCACGGGACACCAATTATCGTCGAGGTCAGTCCATTTCATACTTGCAGGCTTAACCTGATTTGCTCTAAGTTCCAAATCAGAACTTTGTGAAAAGCTGTAATCAGCTTTCAGACCGGCAGGAGATCCATCATGGCGAAGACACTAGAATTCTTTTTTGATTATATGAGTCCGACCTCATTTCTTGGCTGGGCCGTTGTTCCAGGCGTGATTGAGCGGACCGGCGCAACCTTAAAGGTCAAACCCATGTTCTTAGGCGGCGTCATGAAAGCGACCGGAAACCAGCCTCCGGGCATGGTCGCTGCTAAGGGCAAATATATGCTCAAAGATATGGCGCGCTGCTGCAAACGTCATGGTATTGAGATCTTCTCAAACCCGCACTTTCCAATGATGAACACCCGCCCGCTGACCGGCGCGACGATCCGTTTGGAAGACAATCCAGAGCAGCAGTACAAATTATTGGATGCGGGTTTCAAATATGTCTGGGGACAGCCGGCAGGCGGCATCGATACCGGTGATGAAGCCCAGTTCAAAAAAGCCTTCGGGTCTGAAGGTTTTGATGCTGACCAGCTTTGGGAGCTTGGAACCGCTGCCGAAACCAAAGCCATGCTGCGCGCCAACACAGAAGAGGCGGTCGCACGCGGCGCCTTTGGCGCGCCAACTTTCTTTGTCGGTGACGAAATGTTCTTTGGCCATGACCGCTTAGACTATGCCGAAGAGGCATTACGCGCTTAAGCCAGCCGATGAGCGAGGCGTTGAAGACGGCTTAAACAGGTCTTCAACGCCTCGCTCAGTTTAGAATTTCCAACCAAGCTCAACGCCATAAACACGCGGCTGGTTGAAGATGCCCGACAGATTGTTGAAGTCGATGGCGCTGACGACGCCAACTTCATCGGTAATGTTTCGGCCAAAAGCGGTGGCGGTCCATGGGCCTTGCGAATAGCCAACTGACACGCCGCCTTCCCACCAACCGTCCGAGGTAAACTCGACCGACTCATACAAGAAGACATTGGCATCGCTGCGATACGACCAATCGGTGGAGGCAAAGAGCTCACCCTCTAAGAAGGGGCGGCGATAGTCGAAGGCAAAATTGGCGATCCATTCTGGCGCCTGCGGGAAGGGGTTGCCATCAATCAACGCGCCGCCCGTGACCGGATCAATCGGATCGAGCACAGTACAAGGCGATCCGCAAATCCCGGCGGTGAGGCCGGTATCCTGAATTTCCGTATCATTGTACGAAATGCCCGCACTGAAAGTCAGCGCTTCTGTCACCAACGCGCGAAGGTCAAGTTCAAAACCCTGACCCACGCCTTTGTCAGCATTCAGAAGCTGGTTGAAATTCCCAGCCCCGCCAATCGCGGTCAGCTGTTGATCTGACACTTCATAATAGAAGACCGCCGCATTTGCATCGACCCGGCCATTTAGAAGCGTCGATTTCACACCGGCTTCGAACGAGTCAACGATTTCGGAATCTGCCGTGGTGACGGCGTCTCCGAACAAGATCCGTCCCTGGACGCTTGGCGCGCGATAGCCGCGCGCATAACGTCCATAAATATTGGTATCGTCATCGACCGCATAGGTCAGGCTGAGATCGCCGCTGACCTGTTCATCGCCAACCGACACCGTGATCGGGCCGAGGGCGCCAGCGGTTCCGACAAAAGGCGCGTTCGGGCGGATGGCGGTGAAGTCTTTGCTGTCATCGCTATAGCGCAAGCCCACTGTCCCGGTCAGGCGGTCGGTCAACTGATAAGAGGCCGAGCCAAAAATCGCCCAAGCTTCGGTGTCTTGTGTTTGGAACGCCTCGCCATTTGGCGCGCCATTGGCAATCGTATCGAAATTGAAGGATCCAATGTCCAGTTCTTCATCGAAGAAGTAGAGCCCAACCGTCCAGTTCAGTGCTGCGTCTTCAGAATTGGATAGGCGGAATTCATGCGTGATTTGCTGATGGTCATCAATTGAGTCGGCCGTCTCAGCCGGGAATGGAATGAAGCCAGGACCGAAATTCCCCTCCCCAAGGAATGCTGCGCCAAATCCGCCATCGACATCGCCGCGCGAAAACACTTCGACGGTTTCATAGCCGAACACATAGGTGCCGGTGACGCTGCCAAAATCATAATCGGCTTTCGACGTGATCCCGAACGTATCGGTGTCGAGCACGCTATCCGCCGCCGAATCTGAGAAACTGATCTCCCGATCGAAGCCAGGCCGGGGGCCCGCGCGGCCCGTTTCAAACGCATTGGCTTGGAAGCTCACTTGGCCGCCATCGAGGGACCGTCCATGCGCGTTTAAGAGCCAATCAAATTGCGCGTTCGGCTGAAACAGAACCTGCGCGCGCCAGGCAAAATCTTCATATGCGCCTGCGTCTCCGGCAGACCCCAGAACCTGGTTATCAATATAGGCATCGCGTTCTTGATATTGGGCCGAAAGCCGGACCGAAACCGTATCGCTGATCGGACCGCCAACCGCGCCCTCGAGTTGGATCGTCTCGAAACTCGCATACGAGCCTTTGACGTAGGCATCGAATTCATCGGTCGGTTTAACACTGTCAAATTTGATCACGCCTGCAGGGGTGTTGCGGCCAAAGAGTGTGCCTTGAGGCCCGCGCAGCACTTCGATTTGTTCTGTATCAAAGACCGGAAAGCCTTTCAGAACTGGGTTTTCGAACACGACCTCATCATAGATGAAAGAGACCGGCTGCGAGGCATTCAGATCAAAGTCGGTGTTTCCAAGGCCGCGAATATAAGGCCGTGGGAAAATCCGCCCAAAGGATGACTCGATCACCAGCGACGGCACCCGCGCAGACAAGAATTGAATATCATCACCCGCCGCGCCAAACGCGTTGATTTGATCTTCGTTGAGGGCCGTCAGAGACGAAGGAACATCCTTTATATTCTCTTCTTTCTTCGTGGCGGTCACGGTGACCGTTTCGAGCTGTAAGCCTGCTTCTTCAGTCTGCGCAGTCGCGCTTGGGCTGAGAGACAAAGAAACCAGGACGGCGAGCGAGCTGGACATTAACGCAGATTTGAACATGGGAGACGACCTTCTTGCTTAGGTCCGCTCTCCCTGTTCGATTATGGCCCCCATTGAAAGGGAGGCCGGCAGTCAAATTTTCGCGAGCGATATTTGAACTCGTTGGTGTAAGATCTTGCGCGTTTAGGCGTCGATGCCGGCTTTCGCCGCGAGGGTCGCCAGGGGCACTTCTGGGCGCGGGCCATAATGAGAAATCACTTCCGCCGCCGCGATATGACCGAGCCGGGCACAGGTGGCCAGCGGCAAGCCGCGTGCGACGCCGAACAAGAATCCTGCCGCATATTGATCACCAGCACCCGTCGTATCGACCACTTCACTTACGGGTTCGGCGGGCACCGCAATCGGGTCGCCATCGCCAATAATGACAGAGCCATGCTCGCCGCGAGTAACCGCTGCCAGGCCGGTTTCGGCGCGCAACTGTTCAAGCGCTGCGTCGAAATCTCTTGTTTCATACAGGCTGAGCAATTCTTCTTCATTCGCAAACAGGATGTCGACTTGGGTGCGGATCAATTGGCGGAAACTGTCACGGTGACGGTCGACGCAGAAACTGTCTGACAGAGTCAGCGACACTTTGCGGCCCGCGGCATGCGCAATTTCTGCGGCGTGCACGAAGGCCGATTTGGCGATCTCTTTGTCGAACAAATAGCCTTCGAGATAGAGAATGCCGCCCGCCTCAACCATGGCGCGGTCAACATCAGACGGCGCAAACTCAACCGAGGCACCAAGGAATGTGTTCATGCTGCGCTTGCCATCAGGGGTGACAAAAATAATAGAGCGGGCTGTAGCTGGACCATCGAGCAGAGGATCGGTTTCGAACGGCACACCGCCTTTTTCCATATCGGCTTTAAAGACTTTGCCGAGCCGGTCATCGGCAACTTTGCCAATATAGGCCGCCTTGCCGCCAAAGCTGGCAATGCCGGCAATCGTATTCGCGCCAGATCCGCCTGAAGTCTCAACCGCGTTGACAGATGCCTCCGTCAGCAAATCCGCCCGGTCTTCTTCAATCAGGTTCATCGCGTCTTTATTGATGCCCCATTTGACGAGGAAAGCATCGTCTTGCGCTGAAATCACGTCGACGATCGCGTTGCCAAGACCGACCACATCATAAACCACTGCTGTCATTGAGATATCCCTGGATTGAACCCTGGCGGGATGTGCCAGATGCAGATGCTGGACGCAACCAAAGAGCCCAGTTAAGGGGGCGGCATGACAAAAATTGCCTATCTCGCCTCGAAAGTGACGCTACCCGGATCACCACTTCGCCGAAGCGATGCGTTTGAGCATGATTATATGATGACCGCTTTGCGGGAGTCGTTCGAAGCTGAGGGACTGATCCTCGAAGATGTGGATTGGGCTGACCCAAACCAAGACTGGGCGCAATACGGTGCGGCTATCATTGGCACGACTTGGGATTATTGGGATCAGCCGGACCATTTCCTCGCCACGCTTGAGCAGATCGAAAGCCAGACCCGCCTGTTCAATTCGTCCGCCACAGTGCGCTGGAACAGCGATAAACGCTATTTGAAAGAGCTCGCCACCAAGGGCGCGCGGACCATTCCAACTCTCTGGATCGATAATGTGGGCGCCGCAGAGTTCGTTGCGGCTTTTGATCAGCTCGGCAGTCAGGATCTAGTTTTTAAGCGCCAGATCGGCGCCGGGGCAGATGGCCAATATCGCTTATCTCCGTCCGACGCGCTCCCGGACATGCCTTATCCGATGATGGTGCAGCCCTTCTTGAGCAAGATCCAAGAAGAGGGCGAATATAGCTTCATCTTTATCGATGGGACCTTCTCGCATGCGCTGCTCAAGCAAGCGAAATCAGGCGATTATCGCATCCAGTCGACTTATGGCGGTTGGGAGACTCCCGTGTCGCCAAGCGCCGAAGATATGGCTGACGCCACCACAATTCTCGGACTTATGGACGAGGCGCCGCTCTATGCCCGCGTCGATATGATCCGCGATGCGGATGAGCGTTTGGTTCTGATGGAGCTCGAATTGATTGAGCCTTATCTCTATCCGAAAGAAGGCCCAGAGCTTGGGCCGCGCATGGCGCGAGCGGTGAAGGAGCGCTTGGCTTAGCGTTCGCCTGGCGCTTTTCCGGCTTTCCGGATCAACCAAATAGTGATCCCGAGCGAGATCAAGATCAGCACACCAAACCCAACCAAAGCCGCGATCGCAAGTGGATCGATGATGAGATTTCCCATGGATTGCCTTCCATCTTTGGCAGCGATCCAAGCAAGGAGGCCCAGTTTCTACAATTGGGAAAAACCCTTAGGTATTGCGAGCGGCCTCATAAAACGCGATCGCCGCTGCGTTGGATACGTTCAGGCTTTCCATCTCTGACTCGATTGGAATACGGGCCAGTTCTGCGCACGCCTTGGCAACGCCGGGTCGAAGCCCTGGACCTTCTGCGCCGAGCACAATGGCAAGCTTTGCCGCGCCCGCCACCGCCTGATCGATTTGCGCGCGACCTTCACCGGCAAGGCCAATGGTGTGGAACCCGGCCTCGTTTAATGCATCGAGCGCCCGGGCAATATTCACCACCCGGCATTCATCCACGGTCTCGATCGCGCCAACCGCTGCCTTTCCAACGATGCCAGAGATTGGCGGGGCGTTGCGGGTTTGTAGGATCAACGCGCCAAAGCCAAATGCTGCGGCCGAACGAAAAATCGCGCCGAGATTATGAGGGTCGCTGACTTGATCCAAAACGACGACACGGGTGACACCGCTTTCTATCACGTCTTCAATCTGCATGGCTGGCAAAGGCTCAAACTGCGCCGCCAGGCCTTGATGAACGGCGTCGCGCGGAAGCAAACTATCAATCGCGCTCGGCTCTACCACCTCAGATCGGCCAGGCTTTGAGGCCAACCGATCTAGTCCATTTTTGGTGCCGACCAAACGCACTAGTCTGCGCTTCGGATTGGCCAAAGCAGCGCTCACCGCATGCACGCCCCAAAGCCAATTTTCGCCCGAACCACTGGGGCGAGAAGGCGATTTACGCTTGTGTGAATTAGGACGGTTGCGCGGGCGGGGCTTGCTCATTATAAGGCCGGTTCCGGTTGAAAGACGGAGGTGTCAAAACCCCCTAATGACGGTCGGAAACCGCGGCGTCAAATGGCGTTGTGTAAGTGACCCCGGAGGGGTGGGAGAGTGGTTAAATCCAGCAGACTGTAAATCTGCCCGCTTTGCGTACACTGGTTCGAATCCAGTCCCCTCCACCACTTACACAAACCATGCTATAGAGGCCGCACCCGTGAGCGGGTATAGCATAGTGGTAATGCGGCAGCCTTCCAAGCTGTTGAGCTCGGTTCGATTCCGTGTACCCGCTCCAACTTTTCTCTCGTTCGAAACTATTCCGTTGCCTGCCGGCGCGCGTTTACTGCATCTGCTCGGGGAAGAATGTTTGCATTATGAACCCGATGACAAAGAGGCTGCCAAACACCATCCAAAATCCATAGCGGCTCCAAAGTGGAATTTGCGGACGGCCTTCGGGAAACATTTGCTCGAGCTGCTGCTTGTTTAGTTCATGATCCTCAGAGCGCTTATCGCCGACAATGAACCACCGGGTCGATCGACTGACAGGACAGAGCAAAAAGCTGACATAGGACCACGACGCCACGAGAAAGCGCCCATTGTCGAGCGGCCATTCTTTCGATTTCTGTCCCCACCCAAACACCATCTCTGCGTCTCCATCTGCTCTGCCGGTCGTTTTCGGCTTCTATTGAGAGAGGCGAGATAAAGCCGCAAAGAGGGTCACGTCTTTCTTTTCGCTCCCAGAATTTTGAGATCAATCATCCTCAATCATGCCTCCGAAAGAAAGAATCGGTTGGATTTGAAACAAATCTTGGAAAATCCCTATTCTTTGCTTGAGGGGCGTGGCTCAGCTCGTTAACAAATTACAAACGTCACAGCTGGGAGTAAAATATGCGCAAGTCGCTTTCGATCATGACCCTCACTGCTGCTTTAGCTGTCTCTCAGGCAGCTCTGGCGCAGGGGTTTAGCGCGGACGACCTGGTTTCTGAAAATGAAACTTGGTTCCAAACACCGGCCATCTCGCCCGATGGCAGCACAATCGCTTTTGCCGCACATGGGGATGTATGGACCGTGTCCAGCAATGGCGGGGTGGCGACACCGATCACCCGCGATAATGGCTGGGACGGCATGCCAGTCTGGTCACGCGATGGGTCAAAACTGGCTTTTGCTTCAGACCGAAACGGCAATCTCGACGTCTTTGTGATGAACGCGAATGGCACCGGCCTGAGCCGCCTCACCTATCATGACGCGAATGATTATCCGAGCGACTTCGCCCCAGATGGCAGCGGTGTTCTGTTCTCATCTTCTCGCGGACAATCGGCGAGCTCTAGCTATTTCCCGACTGGCGCGCTGCCGCAGCTTTATGAAGTCTCGATCCAAGGCGGCACCCCGCGCATGGTCACGACCGTTCCGGGCATGGATGCGCGCTACAGTCCAGACGGCACAAAGATCGCTTATCGCGATGAGAAAGCCTATGAGAATGAATGGCGCCAACGCGATGTCAGCTCCTTCGCACGTGATGTCTGGATCTATGATCTCGAAAGCCGCGCCCATACTAAAGTAACCGATACGCCCGGCGGCGACCACGCCCCGGCTTGGTCGGCTGATGGGCAAAGCCTTTATATGCAGTCTGAAGTCGATGGCGGCACATTCAATCTGCGCCGTGTCAATCTCGAGACGGGCGACAGCGAAGCCCTGACCCAGCATGGACCACACCCGGCCCGCGCCACGTCGATCAGTTCGGATGGCACTCTGGTCTACACCTATCATGGGGTGATCCAAAAAATCGCTCCGGGCGGCACATCGCAAGCGGTTGCGATTACGGTTCCCGCCGGACGAATTGGCGGCGAAGACCAACCGCTGCCAGCAGCGGGCAACATTTCAGAATTTGATATTTCACCGGACGGGTCTGAAATCGCTTATGTCTTCCGTGGCGAGATTTTTGTAACGGACACTGAATTTGCCGACACGGTTCGCGTCACAGATACGCCGGGCCAAGAACGTTCTGTCTCTTTCTCCTCGGATGGCCGCACGCTGCTTTACGCGGCTGAGCAAGAAGGCGGCTGGGGCATTTATGAGACCAGCATTGCCGAAGACAACGCGCCGCGTTTCTCGATGGCGGTGAAGTTCGAAACTAAACAAGTGTACAAACCCGCCGGCGGCAATGCCTTCCAACCGGCCTATAGCCCAGATGGCGAGAAGATCGGCTTCATCGAAAACCGCGACTCTATTCGGGTCATGGATGCGGATGGAGACAATCTCCGCACATTGTTTACCGCGGATCAGAACTATTCTTATGCCGACGGCGATATCAGTTTTAACTTCTCGCCAGACTCGAAATGGGTCGCCGCGGACTTTTCCCCGCGCGGCTATTATTTCTATACCGATATCGGCTTGGCGCCGGTGGATGGCTCTGCGCTCGCCAAAGACATCTCAGTCAATGGCTATTTTGATGGTGGGCCGGTTTGGCATTCCAGCGGCGACTTAGTCTATTGGTTCACCGACCGCTATGGCGAACGCACGCATGGGTCTTGGGGCTCTGAAGGCGATATTGTTGGCGCCTTCTTAAACGAAGCGAGCTGGACCCGGTTCAACTTGTCCGAGCAAGAGCGTGCCGCTTTGGAAAAATCCGGAGATGGAAAGAACGAAGACGAGGATGAAGACGAAGACTCCAAAGACGAAGATGAGGATGACACGCCGAAAGCGGACATCGCCAAGCTTCTAAATCTGGCAGCGAAGCGCGGCGAAGATGATGATGTCACCATCGATTTTGACGCCATCAAAGACCGCACCATTCGACTGACCCCGCAATCTTCTGATCTGGCAGACGCAGTGCTCGGACCAGATATGAAGAAGCTCTATTATCTCGCCGCATTTGAAGGCGGGTATGATCTTTGGATGAATGACTTGGTTGAAGGCAGCGCTAGCAAAGTTGCGCCACTTGGCGCGGACTCGGCGAGCTTGGAGATTTCCGATGATGGCTCGATGCTGGTCATCCTGGCCGATGGCCGTCTTCAACAGGCGAAACTTGGCGACAATATCAAAGTGTCACCGGTTGAGACCAATGCCGAAATGCGCCTGCGCACGGACGCGGAACGGCTCTATATTTTCAATCACACCTGGCACCAAGTCGCCGACAAATTCTATGACCCGAATTATCACGGCGTCGATTGGCCGGCGATGCAAGCCGCGTATAAACCGAAAGTTGCCGCCGTTTCGAACAATCGCGACTTTGCAGTGATCATGTCAGAAATGCTGGGTCAGCTAAATGCCAGTCATACCGGGATGTTTTATCGCGGGGGCCGGAATGGCATGAGCGATCAGACCGCGGCACTCGGCGTGATTTTCGATCTCGATGGCGGCGAAGGGCTACGCATTGGCGAAATCCTGGATGATGGACCCTTGGATCGCGACACACTGAATATTGAGGCTGGAGATCGCATTACAGCGATCGATGGCCAGTCGATCACCGGCACCCAAAACGCGTTTGAACTGCTCAATCGCAAGGCCGGCGATCGCGTCCGTTTAACCCTCGGAAACAAAGACACGACGATCACGGTGCGCACTTATTCGCGCGGAGAAGAGGGCGCCGCCCTTTATGATCGCTGGATCGATCGCCGCCGCGCAATTGTCGAAGAGCGCTCTGACGGGCGAATTGGCTTTGTCCATATTCGAAGCATGAATGATACCGGCTTCCGGCAAATCTTCTCGGAACTCTTTGGTCGAAACTTCGATAAAGAGGCGGTGATTGTCGACACTCGGTTCAATGGTGGCGGCTGGTTGCATGATGATTTGGTAACGCTGCTCGATGGCGAGGCCTATTTCAATCTGCGCGCCCGCGGCCGGATCGTATCCGGCGCCCCCGAAGAGCGGTGGACCAAACCTTCTGCCGTAGTGATGAATGAAGGCAATTATTCCAACGCCCACATGTTCCCTTACGCTTATGATCTGTTCGATCTTGGGAAGACAGTCGGCATGCCGGTGCCAGGCACGGCCACCGCGGTTTGGTGGGAAGGCCAAGTATCTGGGGATTTAGTGTTCGGTATTCCGCAGCTGCCCGCACTGGATCAGCAAAATCGTCCGCTTGAAAATCAAGAGCTTCAGCCGGACATCCTAGTCGATAATGCGCCGCAATTTGCAGAACTCGGCCGCGATCTTCCGCTCGAGGCAGCGGTGGATTCGCTCTTAGAATCGCTTGCTGCTGAATAAGCGAGTGTCAGAAACATAGAAGAGGGCGGCGCGTATTTCGTGTCGCCCTTTTATTTTGGGTGGCAGATCACCGGCAACCAAGAATAGCCTTTAACGAAACTGCTAGAAACGCGGCTTGGTTCATCGAGCACTTCGACATTTTCGAACCGTTCCAAAATCTCTTCCCAAAGGATGCGCAATTGTAATTCGGCGAGCCGGTTACCAACACAGCGGTGAATGCCAAAGCCAAACGAGACATGATTGCGTGCCTGTTTCCGATCGATGATTAGGCGGTTGGGGTCCTCGTCCCAGAAGCTTTCATCGCGATTGCCCGAGACATACCACATCGCCACCTTATCACCTTTTCGGATCAGCTTGCCGTGCATCTCAACATCTTCGAGCGCGGTCCGGCGCATATAGGCCAGCGGTGTTTGCCAACGAATAATTTCTGACACCATATTCGGGATCAGGTCCGGATTGGCCTTCAGCTTCGCATATTCTTCAGGGAACTTGTTCAGCGCATAAACCCCGCCCGACATTGAGTTTCGGGTCGTATCATTGCCGCCAATGATAAGCAGGATAACATTGCCCAACATCTCATACGGGTTCATGTCGCGGGTGGCTTCACCATGCGCGAGCAAGCTCATCAAATCGGCCGCAGGGTCGGCATTTTTGCGCTCTTGATAGATACCCCAGAAGACTTGAGCGCATTGACCAAGCTCTTCGCGCCACTGATCCATTCCGCCCGGGCAAATGTCCGGGTCGGCGGGATTGGTTGTGACATCCGACCATCGGGTTAATTCACGGCGCCGTTCTTGCGGATAGTTGAACAAAGTCGCAAGCATCATCGCAGTCAATTCAATCGACACCGCGTCGACCCAATCGAATGGTTCGCCGACAGGCAGTTCATCCAGCACTTTTTGGGTGCGCGCACGGATTAGTGGTTCATAATCTCGCAGCGCCGTCGGCGCGACAGCCGGTTGGGCGGTTTTGCGTTGCGCGGAATGAATCGGCTCGTCGGCCGTGATGAAGCTTTGACCGATTAAGCTTTCGCCCATATTGCTCAGCGTGATGCCGCCATTACTGGCATCGGACGAAAATCGCTTATGGTCTGAATCGACCGCGAGAATATCATCGCGCCGCGTGATTGACCAATAAGGCCCAAAGAAACTGTCTGGGGTATAGTGGATCGGGTCTTCCTTGCGGAGACGTTCGAACCGATCCCACATTTTATTTTGCCGCCACACTTCCGTATCCGCAAGATCGATGGTGGCGAGGTCTAGGTCCGCAGCGGGCGTGACTTTCGCGCCGCGCTCCAAATATCCAGGATGCGCTGGCGTTTTGTAACTCAGCTTCGGGCGCTGAAGTTTGGTAGGCGTCTCAAAAGATGTATCGGCCATGGGGCATCTCCGCATGTCGCTCTAAAACAAGTGACGATGCGCACTAGCCTATGTGTTTTTACGCCTGTGAAAACCAAAAATCGTGGATTTGAGATGATGACGCCACGGGAAGCAAACGTAAATCTCCACCGAATAGATCACGAAAAATGCTATATAAGTTTAATAAAAACAGATATTTAAGAGCGCTTTGCAGTCAACCGGCGGCACAATTCGTCCAATTGTTCGAGATCGCCATACTTGATCCGCAACTCACCGCCAGAGGCGCCTTGCCGAATATCCACTTTCAGGCCCAAAACCCGCGCCAAGTCTGCTTCAAGTGCCTCGGTATCGACGTCTTTGTCATTTTGGTTGATCTTTTGCGCGACCGTATCGAGCGCATTGCCATCCTTGAGACGTTTGACCAGTGCTTCAACTTCGCGAACCGACATGCGTTTCGCCACAGCCATATCGACCACCGGATCCGGATCTGGCGCGCCTAAAGCGGCCCGCGCATGCCCCGCTGAAATTCGCCCCTGTCGCAGATGCTCCCGTGAGGTCTCGCCAAGATTGAGAAGCCGCATCGTATTAGCGATATGCGCCCGCGATTTGCCCACGCTTTCGGCTAAGTCTTCTTGGGTGCGACCAAACCGTTTGATTAGCGCGCCATAGGCCTCGGCTTCTTCAATCGGATTGAGATCTTCACGTTGAACATTCTCGATGATCCCAACTTCAAGCAACTGCAATTCGTCGAGTTCGCGAACAACTGCTGGAATGGTGGAAAGACCCGCGCGTTGCGCCGCCCGCCATCGCCGTTCGCCCGCAACAATTTGATATTGATTGGGCGCATCTGGATCGGGACGAAGCAAGATCGGTTGCAAGATTCCGCGCTGCCGAATGGAGGCAGCGAGTTCTTCGAGTTCTGTTTCAGAAAATGTCCGTCGCGGCTGGGCTGGGTTCGGACGAATGTCTGAAATGGCAAACTCCAAGACGGCGCCGGACGCAGATCCACTGGCGCTAGACTCAGCTGCATCTGGAGCTGCAAGGCCAACGCCCTCAACTTCGCCGATCAAGGCGGACAAGCCTTTGCCGAGTCGGTTTTGTTTTCCCCGTGCTGGTTCTGGCGCCATGCCTACCCCCGAAGTGCGCGTTCGCGCTGAAGCATTTCTGACGCGAGGCGAATATAGGCTTCGCTGCCCGGGCACCGATAATCATATAGCAAAGCTGGCTTGCCGAAGCTTGGCGCCTCAGACAGGCGAACATTTCGCGGGATCACTGTGTTATAGACTTTCGTCCCAAGGACTGAGCGTACCTCATCGGCAACTTGATCCGACAAATTGTTACGGCGATCATACATGGTCAGCACGACCCCCTGGATATCCAAATCTGGATTTAGCCCGGACCGCACCAGCTCAACTGTTTTCAAAAGTTGGCTCAACCCCTCAAGCGCCAGGAATTCACACTGCAACGGTACCAAGAGCGAGTCCGCCGCGGTCATCGCGTTAATCGTCAGCGCCGACAAAGATGGCGGGCAATCGATCAGGATATAGTCATACTCAGTCTTTCCACGGGACGCGGCCTTTTCGATGTATGACCGAAGCGCGTTGCGCAGACGGTAAGACCGGTGAGGATCGTTCGACAATTCGGTTTCGACCCCGGCCAGGTTCTCATCGCCCGGAACAATATCAAGGCGCGGCACCAAAGTGCTCAAGACCGCATCGCCCAAGAATTCATTGTGAACGACGACATCATAAGTTGTGAGCTGGCGCTCAGGACGCGTAATCCCGAGGCCCGTCGAGGCATTGCCCTGAGCATCGAAATCAATGACCAAGACTTTACGGCCAACCGCCGCCAAGGCGGTGCCGAGATTGATCGAGGTTGTGGTTTTCCCGACCCCGCCTTTTTGATTGGCAATGGCTAGAATGCGTGTATTCCCGTTAGACACGTGAAACCTCCGAAATCTTCAAGATAGCCCCATCCCCAGTTAGGCTGGGAATCGCTTCATAGGCGAATCTCCAAGATTCCTGCGCCGCCGTCAATTCCTCTTGCCAGCGACGTCCTTTTGGAAAGACTCCATATGCGCCTCTCTTAAACCAAGGTTCGGCATAATCCAGAAGTTTCGGAAGCGGCGCAAAGGCGCGCGCCGTGACGCAATCGGCTTGGACAGGGTTAATCGCTTCGACGCGGCCTTGGACGACATTTGCCTGTAATTGCACCGCCTGGACGGCCGCGCGCAAGAAAGCGCATTTCTTTCCAACACTTTCAATCATCGTCATCTGAGACTCTTTTGAGGAGAATCCCGCCGCCAGAACCAAGGCCGGAAAACCAGACCCAGACCCAAGATCGACGATTTTTCCATCCACAGGAATATGCGAAAAAAGCTGCCACGAATCTAAAACATGTCGGCGCCAGACCTGATCAAACTCAGAGGGCCCGATTAAATTGATCTTGGTGCGCCACTCGTCGAGCTCCGCCACCACGCGTTCGATCCGATCCAATGTTTCACGTGAAACATTTGTGGCTTTTTGGAAGTCATCGGCGCCAAAGCCGTCGCGATCAGCCATTTGCAGAGCGTTTCCGTCCAGGGCGTCGCACATAGGCGAGCAAGGCGGTGAGGGCGCCGGGAGTCATACCTTCGATCCGACCTGCCTGACCAAGTGTGGCTGGGCGGATCGTTTCTAGTTTTGCTCGGACCTCATTGGTCAGCCCGCCGACGGATCCGTAATCGAGATCCCCAGGAAGCGCGAGCGACTCTTCCCGGCGCAATGCGGCCACGTCTTCTTTCTGGCGTTCGATATAGCCGGCATACATGGCTTCAATTTCGAGTTGGGTTTTGATCGAGGCCTCAAGAGCCGCCACATCAGTGAAGGCGGATTCAATCGCGTCCATATCAATGCTCGGATAGGCGAGGAATTCCCAGGCGCTTCGGCGTTGGCCATCTTGATTGACTTTCCATCCGAGCTTTTGCGCCTCATTCGGCGTCATTTCCAAGGATTGCAAAAGAACTCGCCCGGCCTCCAACGCTTTTTGTTTCACGTGAAACATCTCGGCGCGATCCGGCCCAACCAGGCCAAGATCAATGCCGCGCGCGGTGAGACGTTGATCGGCATTGTCAGAGCGCAGAGACAATCGGTATTCCGCCCGCGATGTAAACATCCGATAGGGTTCGGTCACGCCGCGTGTCACCAAATCATCAATCATGACGCCGATATAGGCTTCGGCGCGATCGAATACCGCGCGGGGTTCCTTGCGCGTAAAACGCACAGCGTTCATTCCAGCGACCAGACCTTGCGCCCCGGCTTCTTCATATCCGGTCGTTCCGTTGATTTGCCCGGCCAGGAACAGTCCATCTAGCGCTTTGACTTGAAGGCCAGCATCCAAAGCTCGCGGATCGACATAATCATATTCAATCGCATAGCCATATTCCAAGATCTCTACAGTCTCCAATCCCTCGATTTCTCGAATGAAACGGTCCTGAACCTCACAGGGCAGGGAGGTTGAAATCCCATTTGGATAGACGGTGTCATCCTCGAGGCCCTCTGGTTCGAGGAAGATCTGGTGCCGCGTTTTGTCGGCGAAGCGGTGGATCTTGTCTTCGATCGAGGGGCAATAGCGCGGACCGCGCCCAGCAATCGCGCCGGAATAAACGGCTGATTGATTGATATTCTCTGCGATAATCTCGTGAGACGCCGCATTGGTGAATGTAATCCCGCAAGCGATTTGCGGCACCTCAATCTGTTCTGTGGCAAATGAGAATGGGATTGGCACCTCATCTGCGGGCTGCATCTCAAGGCGGTCCCAATCAATGGTGCTTCCTTTTAGGCGCGCCGGCGTTCCGGTTTTCAATCGCCCCATTGGGAGATCCAAAGCATAGAGGCGATCCGACAGACCAATCGCCGGCTTCTCGCCGACGCGGCCCGCCGGAATGCGCTCGGCGCCGCGATGGATGATCCCTTTCAGAAATGTGCCCGTGGTAATGACGACCGCTTGGGCCGAGTAAGCGGTTCCGGATTCCCCAATCACGCCCGCGACCTGATTATTCTCAACCATCAAGTCTTCTACACCATCGGCAATGACGTCTAAGTTCTCGTGACCCAAGATCTCTTCTTGCATCGCTTGCCGGTACAGCGAGCGATCAATTTGTGCGCGCGGTCCCCAAACGGCAGGGCCCTTTGATCGGTTGAGCATCCGAAATTGGATTCCGGACCGGTCGGCGACACGCGCCATCAATCCATCAAGCGCGTCGATTTCGCGAACTAAATGGCCTTTTCCCAATCCGCCAATGGCCGGATTGCACGACATTTCGCCAATCGTTTCCACCTTATGCGTGATCAAAGCGGTACGCGCGCCCATACGCGCTGCGGCCGACGCGGCTTCGCATCCGGCATGGCCGCCGCCGACCACAATCACATCAAAAGACTGAACGTCACTCATCTAAACCGCCTTATGCTTGGCGCCTCATATAATACTCACGGCCGCAGAAACAGACTATTTACCGATACAAAACGAAGAAAACACAGCGCCGAGCACCATTTCCGGGTTCACATGTCCGGTAAGCGACCCTAATTCGCGGCTCGCCAATCGAACTTCTTCGGCGGCGAACTCCGCCCCCATTCCAGAATGTAAGTGATCCAATGCGATCTCGAGATGGGTCTTCGCGCGCTCAATCCCCTGGCGGTGCCGCGCTCGGGTAATCATCGGCGCGGCTAAGTTTCGCGTCATGTTTGCCAAGCGCTCGACAATCGCGGTTTCCACACGATCAATCCCTTCGCCATTTTTGGCAGAGATCCGGAGTGTTTCACGTGAAACATCGGGTGCGGCCAAGTCTGACTTGTTCAACACCAAGAGATCTTCTGGTCCCACCGCGTCTGTTTCGAATCCCTCTCTGGCATCTGCCAGCCAGATCCGAACATCCGCTTCGGCCCCGGCCTGGCGCGCGCGGCGAACCCCCTCAGCTTCAACAATATCATCGGTTTCGCGGAGGCCCGCCGTGTCGGAAACCCAGACCAAAAATCCGCCCAGTGTCAGTCTGACTTCGACGACATCTCGGGTCGTACCGGGAATATCGGTGACAATCGCCGCTTCACGCTTGGCAAGTTGGTTTAAAAGCGTCGATTTCCCCGCATTGGGTTTGCCCAAGATCGCGACTCGGAACCCGTCGCGGATCCTTTCGGTAATATTCCCTTCGGCCAAGGCCTGATCCAACTGACCTAAAAGTTTTTTGATCTTTTCCGTCACGGGGCCATCGACGCGATCAGGCGCATCTTCTTCGTCTGGAAAATCAATGCTGGCTTCGAGCAGTGCCAGACAGTCGGTCATTTGAACGCGCCAACCGGAATAAAGCGATTCAAGTGCGCCGCCCATTTGGCGCAGAGCCTGACCCAGTTGGGCCTCGCTTTCCGCATCGATCAGATCAGCGACGGCTTCTGCACGCGTGAGGTCAAGTTTCCCAGCTTCGAAAGCGCGGCGAGTGAATTCTCCGGGCTCTGCCAAACGCGCGCCAGACGCGAGCAATGATTTGAGCGCCATTTCAATAATGATGCGCCCCCCATGAAGGGTCAGCTCGAGTGTATCTTCGCCGGTATAGCTGGCCGGTCCGGGCATAAAGACCGCGAGGCCTTCATCAATTGCGCTCCCGGATTCATCTCGCATCTCGACCAAAGTGGCGTGGCGCGGTTTCAATTCCGGATATGATAATCGCTGACGGATAATCTCGCGAACGTCCGGACCCGAAACCCGAAGGGTTGCGATCGCCGCGGGCGGCGGACCACTTGCCAGAGCACAAATCGTGTCCCGGCGCAGGGTCATCTTTAGTTCTTCATCGCCTCGAAGAATTCGTCATTCGTCTTCGTTTGCTTGAGCTTATCAAGCAGGAAATCGATCGCGTCCGAGGTGCCCATCGGATTCAAAATACGCCGCAGGACGTAAATCTTCTGAAGTTGGACTTTGTCGGTGATGAGCTCTTCTTTCCGGGTGCCGGACTTCATGATGTCGATGGCTGGGAAGGTTCGCTTGTCGGCAACTTTCCGATCGAGAACGATTTCAGAGTTACCGGTGCCTTTAAATTCTTCAAAGATCACTTCATCCATCCGCGAGCCGGTGTCGATCAGCGCGGTTGCAACGATGGTGAGCGAGCCGCCATGTTCGACATTCCGCGCGGCACCGAAGAATCGTTTCGGACGTTGGAGCGCATTCGCGTCGACACCACCGGTCAAGACTTTACCGGAACTTGGAACCGACGTGTTATAAGCGCGGCCAAGACGAGTAATAGAATCGAGCAGAATCACCACATCGCGGCCATGCTCAACCAAGCGTTTGGCTTTCTCGATGACCATTTCAGCAACCGCCACGTGACGGGAAGCTGGTTCGTCAAAGGTAGATGAAATCACCTCGCCCTTCACAGACCGCTTCATATCGGTCACCTCTTCTGGGCGTTCGTCGATCAACAGAACGATCAGGTAACACTCAGGGTGATTTTCTTCGATGGATGCGGCGATATTTTGGAGCAGAACAGTTTTACCGGTCCGCGGCGGCGCAACGATCAGCGCGCGCTGTCCTTTACCGATTGGCGAGACAATATCGATCACCCGGCCCGAACGATCTTTCTTGGTCGGATCTTGGCCTTCCATCAAAAGGCGCTCTTCTGGGTAAAGCGGGGTCAGATTGTCAAAGTGAACTTTCTGGCGGGCTTTTTCAGGATCTTCGAAGTTGATTGAGCTCACGTCTGTCAGTGCAAAGTAACGCTCATTTTCACCCGGCTCGGCAATCGGGCCTTCGACTGTGTCGCCAGTTTTGAGACCGGCTTTCTTGAGCACTTTTGGGCTGACATAGATATCATCCGGCCCGGCCAAGTAATTCGACTCTGGCGAGCGCAAAAAGCCGAACCCATCTTGCAGAACCTCGACCACACCGCGGCCGATAATTTCGACTTCCTGTTCGGCAAGCTCTTTCAAGATCGCGAAGAGCATATCTTGTGTGCGCAATGAGGACGCGTTTTCCACTTCCAACATCTCAGCATAGGCCAAGAGATCGGTTGGAGATTTCGCTTTCAGCTCGCGCAGATAAACTTGTGACGGAAGTTCGAGTTCGGGTGCGGTATCAGGCATGGGGTGCCGGTATCCAAATTTATAGTTGGGAAAAGTCGGCTGGAATCAGCCTATGCGCCGGACGGCGACTTGATCCGCATATGATCAATTGAAGCGATATGGTCAAGAGGGCGGGCTGTGAAGCGTCTAAAACGGTTTTAGAACGGCCAGTAATACAATGAAGAACATGATCACGAAGGGCAGCTCGTTCAGCATCTTCATCGTCTTTGGTGTGTGGGCCTGATCGCCGCGATCGATTTTCTTCCCCAAACCGATGAAATAGCCATGCAGACCGCTCAAGATCAGAACCAAAACCAGCTTGGTATGCATCCACCCTTGGCTGAGCAGAGACGGATTGAGAACCAGCATCGTAATGCCCAGGATCCAAACCAAGACCAAAGCCGGATTGAGAATGATCTTGCGCAAACGATTCGACGCTTCGCGCATCGTCTCGAACAGTTCTTCACCCGGTTGGGACTTGATCTGGTGCAATTTATAACGCGGATAGATCAAAAGACCGGCCATCAAAGCGATCACAAAAATAATGTGAAAAGCCTGAACCCAAAGATAGAGCGACATCTCTAGCGACCTTCCCGAACGATTTCGACCACACGTTCAACATGCGGAATTGGCGTTTCCGGGCGAACCCCATGGCCGAGATTAAAAATATGCGGCCGGCCTTCATAGGCTTCGAGTAGTTCACGCACGCGGCGCTCCATCGCATCACCACCTGCAATCAGAAGCACCGGATCTAAATGACCTTGAACAGCGATTGTATCTGGCACTGTCGCACGCGCAAAATCTGGCGAGATCGCGGTATCCAATCCAACCCCGTTAATCGGCACTTGGCTGGTATAAGATCCGAGCATGGTTGCAGCGCCGCGCGGAAAGCCAATAATCGGAACCGTAACCCCGAGGTCTCTTACCCGTTTGACCAACGCCGCATTCGGTTCAACGACCAGCATTTGAAATAAGTCGGACGGCACACCTTCAGCCCAAGATTCAAAAATCATCAGCGCATCGGCGCCAGCTTTCACTTGCGCGGCGAGATAATGGGCGCTGATTTCAATTAGACGATCCAAAAGCCCTTTGAGGAGATCAGGTTTGATATAGGCCCATCCGCGGGCGCTACTCTTATCGGTGCCGCCTCGCCCTTCGATGGCATAAAGGGCAACTGTCCAAGGCGCACCGCAAAATCCGATGAGCGCTTTATCATCAGCGAGTTTTGATCTGACCCGATCGACCGTTTCATAAACTGGCGACAGGCGCTGCGTTGCGGTTTCCACAGAAGCGCGATTGAGATCGGCCTCTTTCTCCACGGTCTCGACAATAGGTCCCACACCTTTCTCGAACCGCACATCTAGACCCATAGCGTCCAAAATCAGCAAAATATCGGCGAAGAGAATGGCGGCATCCATATCATAGCGCGCAATCGGTTGCAGCGTCGCTTCAGCGGCCATTGAGGGAGAATAGCAAAAATCCAGAAAGTCTTTCGCCCGGCTTCTCAGCTCCAAATATTCTGGGAGATGTCGCCCGGCTTGTCGCATCATCCAGATGGGAACTGGGGAGGAAGGGGTGCCAGAAAGGACTTTCAGAAAACGTGATGAAACAGGATCAGCCATAGGAACTTTAAAAACCCAGAAAAAATAATCCGTAGGCCTTATCATTATTAAACGCGGAGTCTCGTGGAAAACGCGGCCTGAGAGCTTTTGTCCCGCCACTATCCACAGTCTATCCCCAGTTTGTCGCGCAATTTACTTTTTGTTAACCTGCTGATTCAAAAGTAAATAAAGTGTTAACTATGGCTTGAAACGCCTGTTTGGAACAGATCGATAACCGAGGGAGTCAGATTCGTTCATCTGTGCGATTCAGAGTCGGATTCGGCCGCTTTCTACGAATTCCACAATGCATCCACAGGGCTTGTCGAATTCGCACACCTCCGGCACAGGAAGAAACGAAGATTTTAGGCTGGTTATGCGATTATCGATCTACTTTAACGTTCACTTAGTGTCGGACTCGACCGGTGAGACTTTGAATGCCGTGATGCGGGCCGCCGCCGCGCAATTCGATCGTACGATTCCGCTCGAGCATAATTACTATTTGGTCCGGTCCGAACGCCAATTAGATCGTGTGATGGCCGAAATCGAAGCCGCGCCCGGCGTGGTTTGGTACACGATTTCCGATGAAGCCTTGCGCCGGAAGCTCGAACAATTCTGCAGCCAGCGCGGAATCCAAACCCTGCCGGTCTTGGACCCCTCAATCCATATGTTGTCCCGCCATCTTGGCATTCCGGCGAGTGAAAAAATCGCCAGCCAACATGCCTTGAATGAAGAGTATTTTAAGCGAATCTCTGCCATCGATTTCGCGCTTAATCATGATGATGGGCAGAATGTCAGCGGGCTGGTTGATGCCGATGTGGTTTTGCTTGGCGTTAGTCGAACCTCGAAAACCCCGACTTGCGTCTATCTCGCCAATCGCGGCGTGAAAGCGGGCAATATTCCGCTGGTGCCGGGCATTCCTCTGCCGCAATTGGTTGAACAGCTTGAGCATCCAATGGTGGTCGGTTTAAAAATTGGGGTCGAGCGGTTGTTGCAAATTCGGTCCCAGCGGCTCGTCTCCTTGAACGAGAATAGCAAAACCGATTATGTCGATGAAGAAGCGGTGCGCGCCGAGGTGACCGAAGCGAGCCGTTTGTTCCAGCGCAATAAGTGGCCAGTGATTGATGTCTCTCGACGCAGCGTTGAAGAGACCGCCGCCGCGATTTTGAATAAGCTCAATGAGCGTCGAGGGTTTGTGTAATGACAGAAATTGTCCTCGCCTCAGGCAGTGCCAGCCGCCGAGCACTTCTTGCTGGTGCTGGGGTGGAAGCCCGCTCGTTCAAACCGAACGTTGACGAAGAGACCGCCAAACAGGCCATGCGCGCCGATGGCATGAACGTCCGGGACCAAGCCATGCAATTGGCGGAAATGAAGGCGGTGAAAGTTTCTCGATCTGAACCAGGCTTGGTGATTGGCGGCGACCAGATGCTTAATCTGGATGGAGCCGCCTTCGATAAACCAGCGGATTTGGCCGCAGCAGCGGATCATCTTCGCAAACTTTCTGGGAAATCCCACACACTAGAAACGGCAATCGTCATCGCCGAAAATGGCGAACCGATCTGGCGCCATTTGGCCAGACCCAATTTGACTGTCCGTACACTGAGCGACGATTTTATCGATACGTATATTGAGTCCTGCGGAGATGCCTTATTGACCACGGTTGGCGCTTATCAACTTGAAAGCATGGGCGCGCAGATTTTTTCAAAAATCGAAGGTGACTATTTCTCTATTTTGGGTCTGCCGCTTTTGCCCTTGCTGGACTATTTCAGAGTACGAGGATTGCTAGAGACATGACCAAATTATTGGGGGTTATTGGCGATCCAATTTCCCATTCCATGTCCCCGCTTATTCATAATGGTTGGCTGCGCGATCTTTCGATTGATGCCACTTATGAGGCAATGCATGTCCCCGCAGGAGAAATCTCTTCAGCGCTTAAGACGTTGGAATCCAGAGATATAATTGGCGTGAACGTCACGCTTCCTCATAAGCACGATGCGCTTGCGGCCTGTACCGAGGCGACCAAAGCAGCGGCGAAGATTGGGGCTGCGAACACGCTCACCTTCCAGTCCCCCGGCCATTGGCATGCGGATAATACTGACGCCCCTGGATTCTTGCGCGCCTTAGGCGAGACCAAAGGTTCGGAAGAACGGGTGTTGGTGCTCGGCGCCGGCGGGTCCGCACGCGCAATCGTCTTTGCACTGACGAATAGAAATATCCCGGTTACGATTGTGAACCGAACGGTATTAAAAGCAGCAGAGTTAGCCGCTGAATTCGGTGCATCGGCAACCGCCTTTGGTGATATCGCTCAGTATAAAGACTATATCGATTCGGCAACGATCGTGGTCAATACGACCAGTATGGGATATGGCGGAGATGTGCTCGCGCTGCCTAAGGGCGAGGGCCGCACCTTTTTTGACATCTCGTACGGCAAGATCGCTGCACCACAATTGGCGCACGCAGCGGAGCAGGGCTGGAACACGAAGGACGGGTTGACCATGCTTGTGGCGCAAGCAGCCTATAGTTTCGAATCTTGGTTTGGCGAAATGCCAAGTTTCGATGCGGCGCTCGAGCGTTGCCAATTCGCGATAAGGGCAACGCAATGATTATTCTTGGTCTGACCGGATCGATCGGTATGGGGAAGTCGACCACAGCGGCAATGTTCAAAGAGGCCGGTATCCCCGTCTATGACGCCGATGCAGCTGTGCATGAAATCTATGAACCGGGCGGTGCCGCGGTCGGACCTTTGTCCGAAAAGTTTGGCGATATCCTCAAAAATGGCGGGGTGGATCGTGCCGCACTTCGGGCGAAAGTCGTAGATAATCCGGAGGCGATGCGCGACTTAGAAGCGATTGTGCACCCATTGGTTGGGCTCAGCCAGATGAGCTTTCGCCAGCAAGCGCTTGAGAGCGGGGCGTTTTTTGCGGTGCTGGACATTCCGCTCCTTTTTGAGACCGGCGGAGAGACCCGTTGCGACTATGTGGCTGTCGTCACAGCTCCCGCAGACGTCCAACGCGATCGGGTCTTAGCGCGCGGGGAAATGAGCGAAGAGCAGTTCGAACAGATCAAAGCGAAACAGATGGCAGATGCCGACAAACGTGCCCGGGCCGACTTCATCATCAACACCGCTTTTGGCTTTGACTTCGCCCGCGCACAGGTTCACTCCATTATCGAGCTTCTAAACCAATTGGCCGCGGAGAATCCCGATGAGTGATGTGGTTCGCGAAATTGCATTTGATACCGAAACCACCGGTCTCGAATGGGACAAGGATGATCGTGTGATCGAATTGGGCGCGGTTGAACTGATCAATCATGTCGCGACCGGCAAAATCTTTCAGACCTATATCAATCCAGGCCGCGCGGTATCAGAAGACACAATCCGCATCACCGGGATCACCGATGCCGACCTGGTCGATAAACCGCCTTTTGAAGATCCATCCATTGTCGATGCTTTTTTAGAATTTGTCGGCGACGCGACCATCGTGGCGCACAATGCGAAATTCGACCGCGGCTTTTTGAACATGGAGCTCAAGCGGTGCGGCAAAGCCGAGATCCCGGAAGAGCGCTGGGTCGATACGGTCATGATCGCCCGGAAAAAATTCCCCGGCGCGCCAGCGAGTTTGGATGCGCTGTGCCGACGGTTTGATGTGAATTCAGATGCTCGGACCTATCACGGCGCCTTGCTGGACAGTCAGCTCTTGGCGGAGGTTTATCTCGAATTACTGGGCGGTCGTGCGCACCGATTTGATTTTGGACAGCAGAACCAATCCGCAGACGGCACGCGTGCACCAGCAGCGCAAAGACCGACCCCGCGCAATTCTGAAATTTCAAAGGAAGAGCAGAGCAACCACGCCGAGATTATTGGAACGCTCGGCGAGGATGCGATCTGGAATCGTTACGCCTGAGGCTCTTGGGTAGGTGCGGCACTGGCCTGCTCAGCGGCAGCCGCCGCGGCGCGTTGTTTCTGAGCGTTATAAAGCGCGCCAAAATCGACCGGATCAATCCGCAATGGCGGGAAGCCGCCTTCAGATGATATGTCAGCGATAATCCGGCGGGCAAATGGGAACAGGATGCGCGGGCATTCAATCAACAAAACCGGCTCAACATCGGCGGCACCAAAGCCTTGCAGATGGAACTGTCCGGCATAATCCATTTCGAGCAGGAACAGAGCGGTGTCTTGCGTTCCAGCGCGGGCTTTGAGTTTAAGGGTGACTTCAAATACGCCTTCTTCACCAGGCTTTGGCGCAGCGCCGACATCAATCCCAAGTTCGATATTCGGCTGGGCTTGCACGCTCGCCCCTGGATTCTCAAAAGAGAGATCCTTGATGTACTGGCTCAGCACACGAATGGCGGGACCCTGTTGAGGGGCATTATCTTGCGGCGGAGTCGCCATATCTGGGGTATCTGTCATCGACCTTCACTCTAACTCTAGGATTACTGGCGCGTAACATGTGCCACAATGTGGCGCAACGGTGGGTGGCACTTGCTGAAAAGCACCTATATGAGTGGCACAAAGACTGCTAAAAGAACTGAACATGTCCTCTTCTATGATTGAATTTCTCGTTTTGGCTGGGATCGCCCTTTTTGTTGGGTGGCGTCTCTTCGTGACGCTTGGCCAAGATGAGGGTCCGCCAGAGGGTCGCGGTCGCATGCCGTCACCAGCGCCAACGCCCACGCCATCGACCTCGGCACCAACAGGTGGAGATGTCGTACAATTGCGCCCGTCTTTCACAGGTCCTGCCGCGGCTGGCATGGAAGCGATCTTCGAAGCGGATGGAAATTTCGATCCGCGCGCCTTTATGCAGGGCGCTCGCTCTGCTTATGAAATGATTGTTGGGGCCTTTGCGCGCGGCGATCGTGGCGCGCTCAAACCGCTGCTTGATACGGATGTTTATGAAGCTTGGGACGCCGCGATCACAGAGCGGGAATCCACAGGTGCTGAAGGGATGCAACTGTTGCGGGTCCGTAAGGCTGAAATCACCGACGCCTCATTGGCGAGTGATGGTATGGCACGCGTGACAGTTCTTTACGAATCTGAACTAGGCGATGGCGAGACGACAAGCAAAGCCTCGGAACTTTGGACTTTCATGCGTCAAACCAGCTCGGACGATCCGAACTGGATCCTCGATGATGTGGATACCGCTGACTAGGTCCACAAAAAGCCTTAGATTGGTAACTTGAGCTTGCCTACCGAACACGCCTAGTCTCGCCTGATGAGGATTCTAGGGCTCTTATGCGGCGCGCTCTTATTGCTGTCTGGGTGTGTGACCAATGCAGGCCGAACTCCGCCGCCGCGGCCGTCTCCTGTTTTAGAAACCCGCCCGCCGATCGATCCGACTTCTTTTCCAGTTACTCCGAAACCGGTGGCCTATGACGTTTTACCGGGCTGGGATGCCGCTAATCTGGCGCCGGGCCTCGCGGCTTTGCGGCGCAGCTGTGAAGTGTTTGCCAAACGGTCTCCGCAAAGTCTTCTCTCTGACAATGCTGCATGGGCGGGCCGTGTCGCCGATTGGACTCCGGCCTGCGCCGCGCTTGATGTGATCAATGATGATCGCAGCGCCCGCGCGGTGTTGCAGGCTTTGTTCACCCCAGTCGAGATCGTCGCGCCGGATGGCAAAAGTCGGTTCACCGGATATTTCGAGCCGACATATGAAGCGCGGCTTCGACCAGAACCGCCCTTTACGGAGCCGGTTCCCGGGCGACCGAACGATTTGATTACCTCGTCGGGCAAAGTCTATCAAACTCTGCCGGATGGCTCGCGGCGGGAATATCCCATTCGCGCTGAGATCACCCGCCAAGGAGTTCGGCCCCTGGCCTATGCGCATCCGGCGGATGTGTTCTTTCTTCAGATCCAGGGATCTGGGCGCCTCCTTTTGCCCGATGGGCGAACCCTGCGGGCGGCTTATGCGGCGAATAATGGTCAGCCGTTTCGTTCAACTGCAAATTGGCTGCTCGAACGCGGCTGGATCGCGCGGGGCGAGGCAAGCATGCAAGGCATCCGTGCTTGGATGGATCGCACAACTCCCGAGCGTGCTCGCCAGGCGATGAATGCCAATCCGCGCTTTGTGTTCTTCAATTTGGAGCCGGAGGGTGATCCACGTCTGGGCCCGAAAGGGTCGTTTGGGGTGCCGCTGACGCCCCTGGGTTCGATGGCGATTGATCTTGGCATTCATGCGGGCGGGGTGCCGATGTTTGTGCAGACGACCGCGCCCGGCCTTGGCGGTGATTGGTCTGGGCTTTTGGTTTCGCAAGATACAGGCGGCGCAATTAAGGGCGCGGTGCGCGGCGATCTCTATTTCGGCACGGGAGAGCGGGCCGGAGCAGCGGCAGATACGGTCAATGCGCCGGGCCGGCTTTGGGTGCTGCTGCCAACCGCGGTGGCAGAGCGATTGCAGCAGCGCAATTTGGCGCAGGGGTCTGGCTCTAGACCGATGACGCTAACGCCCTAGAACACCGCTTATGAGCGGACGGAAACTTTCTGACCAAGAAAAACGAGCCTGGGCGGCCGCGTCCCGGAACGTGACGCCTATGTCAGGTCGGCGGGGCACGCCCTCTGGCACCGCCCGTAAGAAAGATGACGCAGAGCCGCTCCCGCTAAAACTTTCCCGGAAAAAGTCGCATGCCGTACCTCAAAACCGGCAGAATGAGCGCAGCGTTCGCCGCGGCCGCCAAGCCATCTCCGCGAGCTTTGACCTGCATGGACACACACGAGACTCGGCCTTTCGAGTCTTGCCGGGATTTCTCTCGCGCGAACAAGCCAAGGGCTCGCAATGCGTGATCGTGATTACGGGTAAAGGCAAGGAAGGGCAGGGCGTCTTGCGCCAAGCGTTTTTGAATTGGTTGGAACTTCCGGAAGCGCGCGGCTTGATTAGCGGCTATGCACCGGCCCATGCGAAACATGGCGGCAGCGGCGCGTGGTATGTGTTTTTGAGACGGCGCTAGAAATGAAGAGGGGCAGCCGGAAGCTGCCCCTGAACACGCCACACACTCTACTTGTGTGTGTCTATATCGATGTCGCGTTAATGATTTACGACTGTTTCGCGAGAAGGTTGCGAATTTCTTCGAGCAGCACTTCCTGACGCGGCGGGGCTGGTGGCTCCGCGGGTGCCTCTTCCTCTTTTTTCTTCATATTATTCATGCCCTTGATGATCATGAACATCACGAACGCGACGATTAGGAAGGAAATGATGGCCGAAACAAATTCGCCAATCTTGATCGACACTGCTTCCGTGACGACGGTACCATCATCACCAAGAACGGCGGGTGTCATGACATATTGCCAGCTGCCAAAATCGAGCCCGCCGAGTACGGGGCTTAGCGCTGGTAGGAAGACGCCTTGGATAAAGGCTGTGACCACAGTGGCAAACGCGCCGCCCATGACGAAACCAACCGCCATGTCGACAAGATTGCCCTTCATGGCAAACTCTTTGAATTCGTTGAACATTTTATACCCCTTCTATTCTCCAGACCCGAAAGCCCATACGCGCAGAATGTGAGAATTCTGCTGCCGCGTCAAATTTCATATTCAGGAGGGGTTACGAAAACCCTAGCGGGATTCGGGATCGACGCCGTCATTCACCCGAGCCCGAAGCTCTTTGCCGGGCCGGAAGAATGGAACAGATTTTTCGGCAACACTGACCGATTCGCCGGTCCGCGGATTACGGCCTTTGCGGGCCTTGCGGTGGCGTACCGAAAAGGCGCCAAAGCCGCGCAATTCAACGCGATCCCCCCGCGCCAAAGCGTCGGCGATTTCATCGAGGATAACCCCAACGACTTTCTCGAGGTCCTCCGGACGGAGTTCCGGATTCTCGTCTGCAAGTTTAGCGATGAGTTCAGATCTCAGCATGTCTTTGAACCTAAACGAAAAATGCGACGGAGACTAGGCCTCCGTCGCAAAATACTTATCCATTACCTTATTGTTAGGTTTGGATGTAAACGAGCTTACGCATCGTCGCTTTTTTCAGCTTTCTTTTTGGTCGCCTTTTTCTTCTTAGGCTTCTCTTCGACGGCGGCTTCGGCTTCTGCCTCTACCGGGGCTTCTGCCTCAGCTTCTGCCGGCTCGCCGGTTGCCAGAGCGGCACCAAGAATATCACCAAGTGACGCGCCGCTATCTGCAGACCCGTATTGTGCAACAGCTTCTTGCTCCTCAGAGATCTCAAGCGCTTTGATTGAGACACCGATGCGGCGTGAAGATTTGTCGACCTGGGTGACTTTCGCGTCGAGCTTGTCGCCAACCGCGAAACGCTCTGGTCGCTGTTCGCTGCGATCGCGAGACAGGTCAGAACGACGGATGAAGGCTTTCACGGCTGGGTCGCCGAATTCAACCTCGATGCCGCCAGACGCAACTTCGGTCACTGTACATGTGACGATCGCGCCGCGCTTCACGCTGCTATTGTCTGCGATTGGATCGCCGCCAACTTGCTTGATGCCGAGCGAGATACGCTCTTTCTCAGTGTCGACGTCGAGGACGCGGGCCGTAACAGAGTCACCTTTTTGGAACGCCTGAATGGCTTCTTCGCCAGACTGTTCCCAAGAGATGTCATTGATGTGGACCATACCATCGAGGTCTGGGCCGAGGCCAACGAATAGACCGAACTCAGTAATCCCGCGGACTTCACCTTCAATGTCGGTGCCGACCGGATGCTCAGCCATGAAGGCCGACCATGGATTGTCTTGAGTCTGTTTGAGACCAAGCGAAATCCGGCGCTTCTCAGAATCAACGTCGAGCACTTCAACGAGGACTTCTTGAGACGTAGACACGATTTTGCCTGGGTGAACGTTTTTCTTGGTCCAGGACATTTCAGAGACGTGGATCAGACCTTCAACGCCGTCTTCGAGCTCAACAAAGGCACCATAATCGGTGATGTTTGTGACCTGGCCAGACATGCGTGTGCCAACGGTGTACTTGGCTTCGATATCGTCCCAAGGATCGCTCTCGAGCTGCTTCATGCCGAGGCTGATGCGCTGAGTCTCTGGGTTGATCTTGATGATCTGGACCTTCACCGTGTCGCCAACATTGACGACTTGGCTTGGGTGATTGACGCGCTTCCAGCTCATATCAGTGACGTGCAGGAGGCCATCAATGCCGCCAAGGTCAACGAACGCACCATAATCGGTGATGTTCTTGACGACGCCTTCGCGAGTATCGCCTTCATTCATATCACCAACGATTTCCGCACGCTGTTCGGCACGGCTCTCTTCGAGGATGGCGCGGCGAGAAACAACAACATTGCCGCGGGCGCGGTCCATTTTGAGAATGGCGAATGGCTGAACTTCGTTCATCAGTGGGCCCACGTCGCGGACCGGACGGATGTCGACTTGTGAGCCAGGAAGGAAGGCATTCACACCGCCAAGGTCGACTGTGAAGCCGCCTTTAACACGGCCAACAATCGCGCCCTTAACAGGCTCTTCTTTGTTGTAATTGTCTTCCAGACGGATCCAGCTTTCTTCGCGGCGGGCTTTGTCGCGCGACAGAACAGCTTCACCCATCAGGTTTTCGATACGGTCGAGATAAACTTCGACAATATCGCCAGCTTCAGGCTGCTTCTCTTCGAGCAGGAATTCTTTTGACGCGACACGGCCTTCGGTTTTCAGGCCTACGTCGAGTACAAGATAGTCGCCATTATTAGAAATGACGGTCGCTGGAACAACTTTGCCCTCTACAAGAGTGGCGGCGCCAGCGCTGTCCTCAAACATTGAGGCAAAATCCTCAGTTGAGGGATTCATTGAGTCAGTCATGGGGTCTCCAAAAGCGCAGCATTACGGGGTTCACGGCAGAAGGCCCTATGCCTTCGGTCCGACGTCGCTGCGATGTCAGGGATAAGCTAGAGAGCGCCTTTAGATTTGAGCTTTAAGGCTCAGAACGCTCGGACTTTTGGGCGATCACGGCCTCGACCGCTGCCCGCGCTTTATCCACAGCCGCGTCTGTAGTCAGGTGAGTGGTATCGATCAAGACTGAATCTGCTGCTGCAATCATTGGTGCATCAGCGCGGTTTTTATCGCGGCTGTCGCGCTCTTTGAGCTGAGCGATCATCTCTTCGAGTGACAGCGTTTCGCCCTTGTTGGTGAGCTCTTTCCAGCGCCGTGTTGCGCGGGTTTCGACATCGGCGTCGACCCATAGCTTTACATCCGCGTCCGGGCAAACCACCGTGCCAATATCGCGTCCATCGAGAACCGCGCCTTTTGGTTGATTGGCGAATGCACGTTGCAGCTCCAGCAAAGCGGCGCGAACCTCAGGCACCGCAGCGACTTTTGAGGCGGCCTGACCCGCCTCGGCCGTTCGCAAAACCTCTTCCTCGAAATCGTTCAGGTCGAGGGTCCGGGCGACATCGGCGAGGGCGATGGGATCAGAGAAATCAGCCTGTTTATGCAAAGCCGCGACGCCAGTAGCGCGATAAAGGCGACCTGTATCCATATGCGGCAGGCCATACCAAGCCGACAGGCGACGCGCGATGGTGCCTTTTCCAGAGGCGAGGGTTCCGTCAATCGCAATGATCATGCGGCTCCCTCCTGAAGATCCGCCCCCAATTCTGCCATATGCGCCATGAAATCTGGATAGCTAGTCGCGATCATCGCAGCATCATCGATCGAGATCGGCTTTTGTGAGGCAGTCCCCATGACCAAAGCGCTCATGGCGATACGATGGTCATGATGGGTTTCAACGAGGCCGCCGCCAGGCACAGCGCCGCCGCAACCTTGGACGATAAAGCCGTCTTCAGTTTCTTCGACTTCGACGCCATTCACGCGCAACATCGCGACCACGGCCTTAATCCGGTCGCTTTCTTTGACGCGCAGCTCGGCGGCGCCTTTAACCACGGTGGTTCCCGTCGCAAAGGCGGCGAGCACCGCGAGAATGGGAAATTCGTCAATCATACTGGGGACGAGATCGATGGGTATCTCTGCGCCGCGAAGGTCAGCGGTCTCGAAACTCATATCAATCAAGCGTTCGCCGGCCGCATCGCCAACATCTTCCGCGCCGACATGCGCGCCCATCAGAGCGGCGGCGCGATAGAACCCATCCCGGGTCTCGTTCGACATCATGGCTTCCACCACGACCCCGCCCCGCGGCGAGATCATTGCCGCAGCAGCCAAGAAGGCCGCTGAGCTCGGATCGCCCGGAACCAGCGTTTCTTGCGCGGTCAGAGACTGACCGCCTTCGATTGAGACCAGGTTCGCGGCGCCCGCGCGCTGGCTTTTCACCTCGGCGCCAAAGCCGCGCAGCATGCGCTCAGAATGATCGCGGGTGATCCGGCTCTCTCTGACTTGGGTGATGCCTTGCGCATTCAGTCCGGCAAGTAGAATGCACGACTTCACTTGCGCTGAAGCATGTGGGGGCTGGTAAGAGATCGCGTTCAAATCGGCGCGACCCGTCAGCTTAAGCGGTAGGGTTTTGCCGTTACTCGCTTCATAGGTCACACCCATTTCGCTGAGCGGATCGAGCACCCGGCCCATCGGCCGGCCCGACAAAGACGCGTCGCCAACAAAGCGCGCTTCGATCGGATACCCAGCGACAACGCCCATCATCAGACGCGAGCCGGTGCCAGAATTGCCGAAGTCGAGATCGGTCTCTGGCGATTGCAGGCCGCGGGGGCCAACGCCTTCAACGCGCCACGCGCCCTCGCCAACCCGTTCGACGTCCGCGCCGAGGGCGGCCATCACGCGGCCGGTATTGAGCACGTCTTCGCCTTCGAGCAGGCCAGAAATTTCAGAGGTGCCTTTTGCAAGGCCGCCAAGAATGAGCGCGCGGTGGCTGCATGACTTATCGCCAGGCGCACGCAGAGTTCCGGTGATCTGTTTCACCGGATGGGAAGTCCACACCATGTTCTAGTGGTTTCCTTTAGTTACAGTACCTAGCGAAAAGCGCTTTGACAGGCGGGAGCGTTTCTGGCAAGCGCGCCTGCAATGAATTTCACACGGACGGATGAAAAATATGGCTGATCCAGAACTTGGCACCAAACAGGTTTGCCCGAGCTGCGAGTCAAAATTCTACGACTTAAACAAGCGTCCCGCGACATGTCCGAAATGCGGTCATTCCTTCGATCCTGCCGATGAGACGGTACAAGCCACGAAGACCAAAGTCCGCGCGGCTGCGGCGAAGGAAGCTGTTCCTGAGGACGAAGACGAAGATCTGGAAGAAGAAGAGGCCGCCAAAGCAGCCGCTGCAACTTCAGAAGATGAAGAAGAATCTACAGAAGACGAAGCCAAAGAACTTGGCGGCGATGAGGATGAGGTTGTCCTCGATATGTCAGGCGGCGACGAAGACGATGAAGCGCCAGGCAAAATGCCAGCAGGCTTTAGCGAAGACGGCGTCGACGATGATGAAGACGACGATGATAGCGACGATATCGATCTCGATGAAGAGTTTGATCTCGGCGATGATATCGATCTTGATGATGGCAATGAGCTCGGCGAGCCAGATGCTGACGACATCGAACCGCAAGGCGATGATAAATAGGACTTGATTGGCGGGCCTGGAAATTCTATGCCCGCCTTTCCCATAAAGTTGGGGCCATAGCTCAGTTGGGAGAGCGCTTGCATGGCATGCAAGAGGTCGTCGGTTCGATTCCGTCTGGCTCCACCATTTTTTTCTGACAATTAGAATTGCGGTGCGTGATCAGTCCGGTCGCGCGAAGTGCTTTGAAAGTTTCAGGCCTTGGCCCTGATAATTGCTGGTTTTGCCGCCATATAGCGCCTTGGGTTCAGCCGCCATTGGCTCATAAACCAGTTTCGCGACGGGTTGTCCGTGCTCGAGCACGAAGGGGACGTCCCGCGAGCGCACTTCTAAAACCGCGCGGCTGCCGCCTTGATTTGTGCCGAAGCCTGGATCGAAGAATCCAGCATAGTGGGCCCGGAACTCGCCCAGCTCTGGCGCGATTGGGGCCATTTCAGCGGCTTGAGCGGGCGGGATCTGCACCGCTTCGCGGCTCGCCAAAATATAGAATTCTTCGGGATCGAGGATCAATCGCCCGCGCCGGGCATAAAGCGGTTCCCAAAACTCATGCACATCATGCTGACCGATTGCGCGCAGATCGATTAGGCCGCCATGCCGCTTGGCCCGCCAGCCAACCGGCTCACCTTTCGGCTGATCTAAGTCAATTGAAACCGTCTCTTCAGATGTGTCTGTGCTGGTTCCGCGCCGCAAGCGCAGCTGGGCCAGGCGATCACCAGGACGGACCAAGATCGGAAACGTGCGTGGGCTGATCTCAAGCCAAAGTGGCCCCGCATAAGCGGCTGGAACATCGTCAAACGCTTTAGATTGATTGGTAACGACCCGCGTGAACACATCAATGCGGCCGGTCGAGCTTTTCGGATTGGCCCGGCCAGACACGTCGCTTGGGAGCTCCAATCCCTCTTGCAGTGGCACCAAATAGACGCAGCCTGTTTCGAGCACCGCGCCTTGCGCCGTCAGTTCAATTTGGTGGAGCCGGGTGCCAGGCTCATTTAGAACTTCATCAACGCTGCGGCTGCCACCGGGCAGAAAACTGGCGCGGATTCGATAGGCCACGAACCCCAATCTCAAGTCCAAACTGGCGGGTTGAATCTGGTCCGAATCCAGCGCGCTTTGAGATGAAATCGCGCCGCGATCAAACAGAGCCGCAAGCTCGTGGTCTGCTAATACGCCCGATTTTCCATCTGCCATGGCTTGATCCCTTCACCTGCTAAGGCTTATGACGATGCGCTTCGAATGCAAAGGATTTCGCTATGACTAAGCGCAGTGATGAATGGGCCCTCGCCACCAAATTGGTGCGTGGTGGAACCATGCGCTCGCAATTTGGCGAGACCTCAGAGGCGATGTTCCTCACCTCCGGCTATGCTTATGACAGCGCCGAACAGGCTGCGGCGCGGATGTCGGGGGACGAAGAGGGCTATGTCTATTCGCGCTATGGCAACCCCACCAACCAAATGCTGGCTGAGCGGCTGGCCGCGCTTGAAGGTGCTGAAACGTGTCGGGTAACCGCTTCTGGCATGGGGGCGATTTCGTCGGCGATGATTGCGCCCTGCAGCGCTGGCGACCGCGTGGTGGCGGCGAATGCGCTGTTTGGCTCCTGCCGGCATATTTGTTCGACCATTCTGCCGCGCTATGGCGTCGAAACCGAGTTTGTAAATGGCAGCGATCTGGACGCTTGGAAGCGGGCTTTGTCAAAACCAACCCGGCTCGTCTTGATCGAAAGCCCATCCAACCCGCTTTTGGAGGCGGTGGATATTGCTGCAGTGGCAGAGCTGGCGCACCAAGCGGGCGCCTTGCTGGTGGTCGATAATGTGTTCGCGACGCCAGTGCTGCAAAAGCCTTTAGAGCTCGGCGCCGATATCGCGGTCTATTCCGCCACCAAACATATGGACGGACAGGGGCGAGTTTTGCTCGGTGCGATCTTGGGCCAAAGCGAATTTATCGAAGAACACATTGACCCATGGCTGCGTCATACCGGGCCAGCGGCGTCACCGTTTAATGCTTGGGTGGTTTTGAAAGGCCTCGAAACACTCGATCTTCGCGTGCGCCAGGCCTGCACTAATGCCGCGAAAGTCGCGGATATGATCGCGACCCATCCAAATGTTCAGGCGGTGCGTTATCCCGGGCGCGAGGATCATCCGCATCACGAGGTGCACAAAAAGCAGATGGAGCTCGGCGGCACACTGGTTGCCTTCTCCGTCAAAGGGGCGCGGTCAGAGGCGTTCAAAGTCCTCAATGGTTTGAATCTGGTCGATATTTCAAACAATCTCGGCGACACCAAATCATTGGCTTGCCATCCAAGTTCGACCACGCACCGGGCGCTGTCTGAAGAAGAGCAGATTGAAATGGGTCTAGACGAAAGCTGGATCCGTTTATCGGTTGGGCTTGAAGATGCGGATGATCTCTGCGCGGACCTAAGCCAGGCGCTTAGTGCGCTTTAAACGGGGCGACATCCTGACATGAAGCGCAGGTCTCAACCGCGGGGTTCTTCTCGAGGCGCTTTAGGCTGATATCTGCACCGCAAGAGACACAGGTCCCGAAGGTTCCAGACGCCAGGCGCAGCAAAGCGCGCTCGATTGATGCGAGCGTTTCAGTTCCATTACACCCGTTTGAGGTGTGTTCTGGCGCGCAAGATTTGGCATCCGAATTTCGGAGTGTTTCGTCACGTTTTCTACGTGTCTCAATCCCCCGCCCGTCAGCCAAACCTCCACCTGGAGGAAAGAACGGCGTCTTCATGGATTTTATCCTGTGCACTCTTTAAGAGCTTGGCAAGTCTAGCCGGGCAAAAGAGTTGCTCTACATATCGATAAACAGAAGATTCAAAGCCGGAGCGCGTGAATGGGCGAAGAATTGCCGCTTAAAATGAGTGGGGTCAGCAAATGGTTTGGAGGATTCCAAGCTGTTCGCAATCTCGATTTTGACGTTCCGAAAGGGTCGATTGTTGGATTTCTGGGACCAAACGGGGCGGGCAAATCGACCAGCCTGCGTATGGCGCTCGGTGTGCTCTCGCCAGATCGCGGTGAGGTTAGCCTGCTCGGCACGCCGCCAAATCTAGAATCGCTCAAGCGCGTTGGCTTTCTGCCGGAAGAACGCGGCCTCTACAAAAAAATGAGCCCGCGCCAGATCATTACCTATTTCGCGCGCCTCAAAGGCATGACGAGCCGAGATGCAAAAGCGCGGGCCGACGAATTGCTTGAAATGATGGGGCTGAGCGAGTTTGGGCGCAGCCGTGTGACCAAGCTTTCAAAAGGGATGGCGCAGAAAGTTCAAATTCTCTCCGCCTTGGCGCACAGGCCAGACTTCCTGATCCTGGACGAGCCCTTTTCGGGCCTCGACCCGGTCAACCAGCAAGCGTTGGAAGACTTGATCATTGAAGAACACAAGCGCGGCGCGACGATCGTGTTTTCAACCCATGTGATGGAACACGCTGAACGGCTTTGCGAAAAAATCGTGATGATGGCGCGCGGCCGGAAAGTGTTCGATGGAACGCTAGACGACGCCTTTGCGGCCCTGGGACGCGCGGTCCATATCGGCGTTGCGGATGGATTTGATCTTAGCGCGGCGCTTGGCCCGTTAGGGTTTGAAGCGGTCCAGGATGGCGATCATTGGCGGGTCAGCCTCAGCCAAACTCAAAGCTCGCAAGATGCACTGCGGGCGACACTCGATTCTGGCGCGCCGATTACCAGTTTCACGCCGCAAGAGGCCCGGTTGAGAGATGTCTTTGTCTCGCTGGTCAGTGAGGCAGAGGCGCAAGACTTGACCGATACACTCGCCGCTGATGCGGCTGAGGGGAGGGAAGCGGCATGATCCGATCGACCTATCTTGTTACGATGCGCGATTATCTCGGCTATGTCTCCGCGTGGGGATTTTGGCTCGGATTGCTGTTCACGCCGATCATTCTCGGCATTTTCATTCTCGCCCCAACGCTCGCCCAAAACGCACAACCGACCCGCTATTTTGCGGTCATCGAAGCTGGCGACACATTCACAAACGCTTTGCAGGAACAAATGACCGAATCGGTCTCTGTCACGGCGCGGGCCATGCTTGATCCTGTTGCGGTGGCGCAAAACCAAGACAGCGAAAAGCTAGAAACTTTCGATGCGGCCCGCGAAGACGGTGCCAGCGTTGAAGAAGCCTTCGCCCAAGCGGGCGGCGTTCCAGACATGTTGCCGCGGCAAGACTTTGTTCAAGTTGACCCGCCAGTGACCAATAGCGCCGATCTCGCGCCTTATATTACCGGCGCCACTTTGATCGAGACCGATGAAGGGCCCCAACCTTTATTTGCGGCTTTTGTGGTCAATGATGAGTCGGGCGAGATTGAGTATTGGTCTGAAAACCTGCAAGCCCAGGCTTTGATGAGTTTTGCACGTCAGGCCGAACGCGAATTGCAGCTCGATCGTGCGCTGGCGACCGTGAATGTCGATCGCAGCATCTTGAACGTGGCTCGCGCCGCGCGGCGCGATGTGACCCAGCAGCGCGTGCGAACCGGCGAGGATGCAGACATAGAATCTGAAGTCACACAGGCCGATCAGGCGCCCTTTGTTGTCTCGATCATGATGGCTTTTTCGCTTTGGTTCTTGATCTTCTCGGTGATCAATTATCTGCTCATGGGCACGATTGAGGAGCGGTCAAACAAGATTTTCGACAGTCTTCTGACCTCGGTCAAACTCCCTCATCTCTTGGCCGGGAAGCTGCTCGCGGTCTTGCTTCTATCGCTCACGCTGGTTGGATTCTGGAGCATCGGCTCGGGCATTATGACCTGGCTTGCGCGGGACATGATCTCTGCGGACGTGGCGCAATTCTTCGGTGCGATTTTCACCGCGGCGGCCAATCCGGCGCTATTTGTGCCCGCGATTATCAGCTTCGTTCTGGGCTATTTGATGTATGGCTCGCTCTTCCTGGCGCTTGGCTCATTGTGTGACACAATCCAGGAAGCGCAAACGCTAATGACGCCGCTCTTTGTCACGCTGATGGCGCCATTGGCGATGTTGGCTTTTGCGATTCAGGACGCAGAATCGGCACTGATCGAAATCATGGCATGGGTACCAGTGTTCACTCCATTCTTGCTCATCTTGCGCATGCCGACCGAGCCGCCGCTTTGGGAAGTTCTGTCTCAATTGGGACTGATGGCGCTCACGACGTTTGTGATTCTTCATCTAGCCACACGCGTTTATCGCGCAGGGGCCGTGCACGGCGCCGGCGTTAATGATGTATGGGCTTTCTTTGGCAAACTGGTTCCAGGAAAGAAGAGCGCGGCTTAGATTGCCTGTTCTTCTACGCCATCAAATGTATCGGCGCGGGCGAGCTGCGGGAACAGCCTGATCCATAGCAGGCCGACGCCGATCGCAACGACGCCGCCAAACAAGACCGCGCCAACTGGGCCGAGCAGCCTGGCGGCGACCCCGCTTTGAAAGTCGCCAAGCTCATTCGACGCTGAGATAAAGATGAAGGAGACGGACGTGACCCGGCCTTTCATCTCATCAGGTGTCGCCAATTGAATCAGCGACGCACGGACATAGACGGAGATCTCATCCGCTGCGCCGGTGACGATCAAGGCGGCGAAGCTGAGCCAGAAAATCGAAGACAGGCCAAACACCAAAGTAGCCGCGCCGAAAATGCCAACCGCCCAAAACATCCACGGGCCAACCCGGCGGGTGAGCGGTTTTCTTGCCAATAAGAACGCGACGGTGAGCGCCCCAATGGCTGGTGCCGCGGCTAAGAAACCGAGACCCGCCTCGCCAACTTGCAAAATGTCCCGAGCAAAGACCGGCAGCAGCGCCACTAATCCGCCAAAGAAGACGACAAAGAGATCGAGCGAAATTGCGCCGAGTACGATTTTATTGCGGCCAATATATCGCAGGCCTTCGAAAATCATGTCGAAGCCTTTGGCATCGTTGAGCTTTTGATGCGCGGGGGTTTTTGCGGTGGCGATCGACAAGATAGCAAAGGCGATCAGGCCGAACGAAACGCTATAGACCAGATAGAGCCCACCGGCGGCGAGGAGCAATCCGCCAATCGCCGGGCCAACAATTTTGGCGGTTTGGAAGCCGAGCGAGTTAAACGCGATGGCGACGGGCAGCTCCGCGCGCGGGACCAATTGCGGATAGAGTGCATTCGCGGCCGCTGGGGTGAACGCGTTGACGGTGCCAAGCAGAGCCGCAACGCAAAAAATCAGCGGTAAGGCTTGGCTTGCAGGCAGGGTGAGGGTGAGCAGCAAACCAACTGTTCCGACGAGGCGGAACAGGTTGCTGACCACGAGGATCATCTTGCGATTAAGCCGATCGGCGGCTTGACCACCGACGAGGGAAAGCAGGAGAACGGGGATGAATTGCACCAAGCCGACCAAGCCAAGCATAAAGGCCGCTTCATTGATGCTGAGCCCCATGCCACCGATTTCAATCGGGTCGCGCGCGAGATCGTAGACTTGCCAACCTATGGCGACGAATTGCATTTGCCGCGCCGACGCAACTGACACGCGCATCAACCAGAACTGCAAATAAGCTCTGAAGCGAAAGATTTGCAGAGAGGGAGCGATGGCCATGCGCGCGGTCCTACTCCTTAGAGAGAAGTTCGCAATGAGAAATTTTGTCAATGACGCTTGACATGACAAGCTTCCTTGTCTAAGTGACAAGTGAGCTTGACATATACGAGGTTCCCATGCCTGACACGAAAACCATAAAATCGCTTGCGGTCGTGACCGTTGCGATCAGCCTCATCGTCCAGATTGGATTTGCCGTCGGCGTCTTTGGGCCGGCTTGGCTCAGCCCGCTGCTGAGCTTACCGGCGCTTGCTGCGATGGTCTGGCTGTGGCGCCACGCAGAACAGCAACACGCAAAATCGCAAGCCTTCAACGACCTCGTCATCTAAGACAAAATAGGAGCACGGATCGTGACCCAACAAACCTTTAAGTCGGCAAAGCGCCGGTATCATCGAGCCTTCTGGCCATTGATGGTCGTCTACTTGATTGTCATTCTCGGCGGATCGTTTGGGCTCAATCAGCTCGATCCTGAGCCGAAATGGCTGCAAGCGACTCTTGCAATTGGCTCTGCAGCACCAGTGATCGCCACATTGTTTGTGATGATGCGCTACGCAGAAGAAACCGACGAATATTCCCGAATCGTGCAGCTTCGCGGCTTCGCATGGGGCGGCATTCTAACCGTTAGCGCCATTTTCGTGGCCGGTTTCCTGCAGCTTTTCCATGTGATTGATCGAATAGAAGTGTTCTGGTTTGGACCGTTCTTCTTCGTTGCTTATGGCATCTCGACTTATGTGATTGGCGGGAGGCATTGCCCGTGAAGAACATTATTCGAGCCCTTCGCGCGGAGCGCGGTTGGAGCCAAGCAGCGCTCGCAGACCATCTCGGAGTGTCTCGGCAATCTGTGAATGCGATTGAGACCGGAAAATATGATCCGTCCCTCCCCCTCGCATTTGCCATCGCGCGCTTGTTTGAGAAATCGATTGAGGAAATCTTTGATGATGAGACCGAAATCCAAATGGCGGCGCAATAAGGACCCCAAAAACCAAGAGGGGTGCGGACCTTTCGGCTCGCACCCCGTTTGGTTCATTTGTGTCGCTCGAACAGATTCCGCTAAGTCCCTGTTCTGGCGTCTCAATTGAGACCTGAAACTTCCCGTTCCGCTTGCGCGGTTTTGTTAAGTCCCACCATCCAGTTCCCCGTTGCCGGTGTTCTTTCTGGTCTGCGCTTCGGCTCGTGCCCCGTTCGCAGATATGGCCCTGTCTCGCCCCTCTAGTTGAGGTCTGACAGACGCCGCGGTACCTTTCCCTTCATCTCCGCTAGCTCCTTCGGTTCCCCCATTTCTGAGGTTCGCTCTTGAGCCAACTTCGTCCGGGCGCGACGTTCTTCCGACAGTCTTTCCGGTGGCTTCCCGGTCCTCTCTGCCGACAGGTGTAGAATGACTCAGATCTGAAAAGAGTCGATAGGCCGGGGCGCAGAATCCTTCGGAATCGGCGACGTTCTCCACAGGAAGCGCGATTCTGTGGATAGTTTAGCTATTTCGTTCCGGATTCGAACCAAACATGTTCAGCGACATGCCTATTCTGCCCGCGACATAGCATTGTTCTGGGTGATGTCCAGCGATAAATCAGAGGCGGGTGAAGCCCTATTCGACTTCGTCCATGAACTCGATGCCGACATCTGTGCGAGTCCGCCAACAGGTCCGCGCGCGTCGTTTAATGCCATAGCGCGCAATTTTGATCACCATACCATCTGAGACACTGTCATTGTTTTCAAATCGAAGGCGTGACCCATTTGCGGACAGATCGAGCGCGATTCCCTTTTTGAGAAAGCGTCCCTTTTCCGTCATCGCAACCGCATCTGCAAAAGTGTCGTTACGCACAGACGCCCGTCGTTCCTTGGGTTTATCGATCACATTCGACAGATCGATCGTTTCTTTTTTTCGCCCAAACAGTCCGAACACATCAGCCTCACAAATAACTATGAAGCTTAAAAAGCAATATACGTACCAGTTTACTCGCGTGTCAGGCGAAATGTGTCAGGATCGATGGTTCGGTAAAAACAAGATTTACGCCCAGTATGACAAGCGCCGCCGGTTTGGCGCACCCGCAATAAGACCGCGTCTTGATCACAATCGATTTGAACCGAGACGACATTTTGCACATGGCCAGATGTTTCGCCTTTCACCCAAAGCGCTTGACGGGATCGACTCCAATAGGTCCCGCGCCCGGTTTTGAGGGTCGCGCGCAAGGCGTCTTCATTCATCCAAGCCAGCATTAGAATCTCGTTCGTGTCCGCATCTTGCGCGATCGCGGCGACGAGGCCATCAGCATTGAAATTCGGACGCAGCTCTAGCGTTTCATCCTGATCAGCCTTTGGCAGGGGGGGCTCAAATGACATTCTCGTCTCTCAATGCAGCTTGATCCTCGGGGCTGTAGCCCAGGATATCTAAGATTGCGCCTGTATCTTGGCCGAGTGCGGGTCCGGCGGTTTCAATCGTGCCAGGGGTCAGTTCGAGTTTCGGCACGACATTTTGCATCGGCACGTCTTTTCCCAGCAAAGGCGAGAAGATGTTTTGGATGGCCTGGCGCGCTTTCATATGCTCATCGGCCAGCATTTCCTTAGCTGTATTGACCGGACCAGACGGGATCGCATGTGCCTCGCATTGGCGCAGAACCTCCGCCATGGTCTGATCGCGCGTCCACAATGAGATCAATTCGTCGAGTTCAAGCTGATGCTCGCCGCGGGCATCATGGGTCGCATAGCGGGGATCGCTGGCCCAATCGGTTCCGATCATTTGCGACAAGCGCTCAAACAATGTGTCTTGATTAGCGCCGATAATGACCATGCCGTCACGGCACGGATAAGCGCCGGACGGGGCGATGCGCGGTAAGATCCCGCCGCTGCGTTGCCGAACATGGTCGCCCAGGGCGTATTCCGGGATCAGGCTCTCCATAAACGCCATCACGCTTTCATAGATGGCGGCGTCGACGACTTGGCCACGACCGGATTTCTCGCGGTGGAAAAGCGCCATCATCGTCCCTAGCGCGGCGAAGGTGCCGGTCATCGTGTCGCCCAGACTAACACCCGCCCGGGCCGGAGGTCGGTCTGGTTCACCGATCAGGTGCCGCAGCCCGCCCTTGGCTTCGCCCACACTCGCATAGCCAGGTTTATGGCTCTCAGGACCTGTTTGCCCATAGCCTGAGACTCGGGTAATCACGAGCCGCGGATTGATTTGGTGCAGGACGCCCGGACCCAGCCCCCATTTTTCCAGCGTGCCTGGCCTGAAATTCTCGACCAAGACATCCGCGGTGCTGACCAGACGTTTCAGGATCTCTTGGCCTTTTTTCAGGCGGAGATTTAGCGTCACCGACTTCTTGTTGCGCGCAATGATCGCCCAGAAGACGCTTTCGCCATTGACCTTGACCGCGCCCCAATCGCGAGCGGGGTCTGGCCGATCGGGCGCTTCGATTTTTATCACTTCAGCGCCAAAATCGCCGAGCAATTGCCCGCAAAATGGCCCAGCGATCAATTGGCCGAGCTCAATCACCCGGACACCGGAAAGCGGCGGCTGTACAATCGGTTCTGTCATTCGCTCTCAATGCCCGCTAAATAGGCCCCATGACAAGACGTATTGATATTGTGGAAGTTGGCCCGCGCGACGGCTTACAAAATGATCCTGCAGATTTGAGCACGGAGCAGAAGCTCGAATTCATTGCGAGGCTTGAAGCATGCGGCGTAAAACGCATGGAATCTGGCTCCTTTGTCTCTCCAAAAGCGGTGCCGAAAATGGCCGATAGTGGTGCGGTGTTTCGCGGCTTGGATCGTGGCAAGAAAACCCGCCACATCGCGCTGGCTTTGAACGAAAAAGGCATTCGCCGTGCGATTGATGCGCAGGCTGATGAAATCAATTTCGTTCTGGTCGCGGGCGAAGGCTTTGGCGAACGCAATCAGCGCATGACGCCGCAGCAAAGCGCGGACATGCTGGCGCAGTGCGCGCCGCTGGTGCATGAGGCGGAAATTCCACTATCGGCAACAATCTCCGTGGCCTTCGGCGATCCATTTTCTGGAGAGGTTGATCCGGGCGTCGTGGCAAATCTTGCGGCACAAGCGCAGCGTGCCGGTGTTGCAGAAGTCGGCTTAGGCGACACGATTGGGGTCGCAACCCCGTGGAATGTGCGCACTGTGATCGAACGCGTGCGTATGGAAGCGCCGGATGTCTATTTGCGCCTGCACTTTCACGACACGCGCGGCGCGGGCCTAGCCAATGTCGCAGCAGCGGTTGAGGCTGGTGTGGACGTGATTGATGCGAGCTGTGGCGGCATTGGCGGCTGTCCGTTTGCGCCAGCCGCAACGGGCAATGTGGCAACTGAAGACGTGGTTTATATGCTCGAACGCGCTGGGTTTGAAACCGGGCTCGATCTTGGAAAATTGATCGAGACGGCGAAATGGCTTGAGGGCGCGCTCGGGCATCCGGTGAGCTCAAGCCTCAGCAAAGCGGGCGGATTTCCAGCCTAATACGGCCGATCGCCATTCACCGTCGCGCGGCGCATATGGCGGCGCTGACCGGGATAATCATTCAGCGCATAGTGCCAGCAGCAGCGATTGTCCCAGAACGCGACTGCACCCTCGCTCCATCGGAACCGGCAGGTGAACCGCTCATCGCGCGCATGGTCGAAGAGGAAATTGAGCAAGGGTTTACTTTCGCGCTTGGTCATGCCCGCGAACCGGAGCGTGAAGGCTGGATTGATATAAAGCCCCTTGCGCCCAGTCTCTGGATGGGTGCGCACCACGGGGTGCTCATATTCTGGGGCTTCAACCGCGACATCAGATTGCATCGATTGCCGCGCCTGCGCCGAGGCGCCTTTGGCGCTATATTCGCGGCTGGCGGAATGAATGGCGTTCAGGCCCCCTAGCATCTCTTTCATGCCATCTGACAGCGCTTCATAAGCGGCAATCTGATTGGCGAACAATGTGTCTCCGCCAAATTTGGGCACTTCGATCCCAAACAGGATGGAGCCCAAGGCTGGCTCTTCGAGGAAGGACATGTCCGAATGCCAACCACCGCCAAAATTGAGCTTGTCTTCTGGTTCTTTGATGATCTCTAGAAGCTCAGGATGACCCTCCATGCCTTTGACATAAGGATGCACATTCAGCGTCCCAAAGCGCCTGGCAAAGCGTTTCTGCGCCTCGGGGCTCAAACCCGATTGGCCGCGAAAGAAGATCACATGATGGTCGAGAAAGGCTTGGTGGATTTCATCAAAAGCAGCGTTTGAAATCTCACCAGAGAGATCAACGCCTGAAATCTCAGCGCCAAGTGCGCCTGCAATAGGAAGAATATCGAGCGTAGAAGCCATTTAGGCAGTCTACGCTCGATATTGTCTGAGTCTATCTATTCCGCCGCGTCTGCCGGAAACAAGCGCTCGTACAGATAGGTGAATTCAAGTGCGGTCCGCTTGGCGCGCTCTTTCTGGTTGGCTGCCGCAGAATGGCCACCATCAATGTTCTCATAATAGAGGAACGGCTTGCCAGCGTCTTCGAACAGTTTCGCCATTTTGCGCGCGTGCCCCGGATGGACACGGTCATCTTTGGTGGAGGTCACAAAGAGTGGGGTTGGGTAATCCGCGCTTCCATCAAAGTTGTGATACGGCGAGATTGTTTCCAAGAAGGCACGTTCTTCCGGATTGTCCGGATCGCCATACTCATCGACCCAAGACGCACCCGCGAGTAGCGTGTGATAGCGCAACATGTCGAGCAGAGGCACTTGGATCACGACCGCGTTCCAAAGATCGGGGCGCTGGTTCAGCGCGACGCCCATTAGCAGGCCGCCATTCGAGCCGCCCATAATCCCGAGATGTTCTGGCTTGGTGACACCGATCGAAACCAAGTCTTCACCGACCGCGATAAAGTCATCATAGATGCGTTGGCGATCGCCCTTCAAACCGGCTTGGTGCCAGCTTGGTCCAAACTCACCGCCGCCGCGAATGTTGGCGAGCACATAGGCGCCTCCGCGCTCTAGCCACATGCGGCCAATGCCGCCGCTATAGCTCGGACGCATCGAAACTTGGAAACCGCCATAGGCATAGAGCAAAGTTGGGGTCGATCCATCCAGCGTGATGCCATCTTTGTGGACGACAAAATACGGAATCTTGGTGCCATCTTTTGAGACGGCTTCTTTCTGATGGACGACAAGTCCATCCGCATTGAACTTGGTTGGCAGGGATTTCAGCCCGGTCGTGGAATTGGTGGCTGCGTCATAGGAGAGCAAGCTATCCGGGGTTAGGAAGCCTTCATAATTGATGAAAACCGCCTCTTCATCATCATTGGCGAAGGCGATGCCGGCTTGGCCGGTTCCCGGCAGGGCAACATCAGTGGTCTCCCAGAGACCGGCATCAGATCGCTGCAAGCGCAAGACTTTGCCAGCCACATTATCATTGATCGACAATAGAGCCGCAGATTTTGAGACCGCGACTCCATTTACCGCCTGGCGAGAATTCGCCCGGAACACCAGCTCGACCGGCGGGAGGATTTTCGTGTCGAGGAATTGCTGCAGATCGAATGCGACCAAGTCGCCGGTTTTGAACGTGGTGTCACCGACCGTCCAATCTTCTTGCAGAGTCACAAATTGCCAGCCTTCATAATCCGCGCCGAGCGAGGATTTCTTCGGCAAAGGAAACGCGATCGCTTCGCCATTCTCGAACAAATAGTAAGTGCTGGTGAAGAATGTGTCTGATTCAACCGCCCCATAAATCATGGTGCCGTCATCCAGCTCTGACGACCATGGCCAAACCCCGACATCAGACGCTTGGCCAGCGTAGAGTTCAGTCGCCTCATCAAGGCTTTGCCCCCGCTTCCAGAGGCGAACCGATGCCGGATACCCAGACTCTGTCAGGGTCGACCCATCATTGCCCCAATCGGTTCCAATCAAGACGGTGTCATGATCAATCCAGGTTAGGCCTTGTTTGGCTTCAGTGGTTTCGAACCCGCCTTCCACAAAGGCTTTTGCGTCAAGATCAAACTCGCGATTGATGACCGCGTCCTTGCCGCCATCAGAGAGCGAGACGAAACAAAGCGTTTTCTCGGCGCCCTGCGGCTTAAAACAATTTGAGCCTTTAAAGACCCAGTTCTTGTCTTCATCGGCGGCGAGCTTGTCGAAATCGAGCACGGTTTCCCATTCTGGTTCCGCGGTTTTGTAGCTCTCCAATGAGGTCCGGCGCCAAAGGCCGCGCACATTGGTCTCATCTTGCCAGAAATTATAGACCAGGCCGTCGCGGACGGTACCGTACGGAATGCGATCCGTCGATGTCGCAAGATCAAGCGCTTTGGCGTGGTTGTCCTCAAAAACAGAGTGCGATTTGATCGCCGCGAGCGAGCGTTCATTCTGGGCGTTGACCCAAGCGAGCGCTTCTTCGCCCTCAACCTCTTCCATCCAAAGATATGGATCTGTTTCTGCCATGTCTGGGGCCTCAATAACCGCCTCGGTATCAGCCTCAGCGCTGACCTCGGCGACCGGTTCTTCAATTGTCTGGGTGTCTTCACTTAAGCTGGTGCACGCGCCAAGAAGCGCGGTGGCAGCGACTGCTGAAAGCGTGAATCGCATCTCATTCCTCCATGTTTGAGGAATGGTTTAGCGCCGATCCGGGAGAGGACAAGCGACTTCGTCTAACAATGCGTCATTTAGCCGGAAACTTTGCCGGTTGACTGGCGGACGATGAGTTCGAAATCGAAGACTTCCTCGACGGCGTCATTATTGTCGGAACTCATCAACCGTTCGGCTGCGCGACGTCCCATCTCAACGACAGGCTGACGAATAGTGGTCAACGGCGGCCAGACCGCAGACGCCAATCGTGTGTCATCATAGCCCGCAATCGAGATCTCGGTTGGGACTTTCAGGCCTGCCGCCATGACCGCCGTCATCGCGCCGACAGCCATATCGTCATTGGCTGCGAAAATCGCGGTCGGTTTTGGGTCAGTGCTGATCAGCTGTCCGGCCGCCTCTAGCCCAGAGCGCAAAGAATAATCGCCTTCCGCAATTAAGGCTGGCGACACTTTTAGGCCCGCTTCATTCATCGCATCGAGATAGCCCTCATGTCGTCCGGTCGATGCATTATGTCCGGCGGGGCCAGCGATAAAGGCAATGCGCTTATGACCCAGCGTGATCAAATGGCGGACCATTTCCATCGCGGCCAAGCGGTCATCGAGGCGCATGACCGGCGTGTTTTCTGGCTGGCGGGCGGGTGACAGACTCGCATAAGCGGTGCCATTGTCTTTGAGCAGAGCCAAAATGTCTGCGTCATCACAGAGCGGCGGCGTAAGCACGACGCCATCGGCGCGCGAGGTCATCAAAAAGCTTTGCAGGCGATCCAGAAAGTCTGGAGCGGTGCGATCAACAGGTTCCGGCAGCAAGAAATAGCCATTCGCGCGGCAGGCTTCATAAATGCCGGTATTAACGGCAGTGATATATTCCGGGACCGGGTTGTCATGCAGGTGCGCAATCAAAAACGAGCGCGACCCAGCAAGGCTGCGGGCCGCCGGATTCGGGCGATAGCCAAGCTCGCGTGCGGCTTTCATCACCAGTTCGCGTTTGGCCGGCCGAACATTGGGTTCATTGTTTAAAACCCGAGAGACGGTTTTTGCGGAAACTCCCGCGCGTTCAGCGACGTCATCAATCGTAATCGCGCGTGGGGGGCGGCTTAGGCCCATAGGTCATCTCCCAATTGATACGCTTTTTTGGCGCATTCTGGATCGGAACGCAATCTGCCCGTGTGTGCTTGCATCGCTGGCCCCCCAACTGACTAGAATTGGAAGTATACAAAGGGCGAAGCTTCTAATGGGTAAAGAGCCAGCATTATTCCAGCCAATGCGCCCAATCCGCCCCAATAGATGACGGGTTGCCTCAAAATACGGCTATTGATGACTTTGCTGAACCCGCCTTTGCCGAGTGCCGCATCCAAGGCGATTAGAGGCACCAAAAGCCAAATCCAGAGGCTGATTTCCGCGCTGCCGCCGGTTCTGAGGCCGGTAAAGGCGGACCAGATCACCAGCGTATCGGAAAAGCTCTCGGCTCTGAACGGGACCCAAGTGAGCAGGACGAAAACCTGTGTTGCGATCAGCCCATAGATGAACCCAATCGCGGATCTGCCTTTGAAAAACGCCCGGTGGACGGCCAGTGCTGCGCCATGCATTGCGCCCCAAGCGACAAAGGTCCAAGCCGCGCCGTGCCAGAGGCCACCCAGCACCATGGTGATCATCAGATTGCGATAGGTTTTACGCTCACCAAGCCGGTTTCCACCCAGCGGGATGTAAAGATAATCGCGCAGCCAAGAAGACAGCGATATGTGCCAACGGCGCCAGAAATCATCAATCGCAGCGCTTGCATAAGGGTGATCAAAATTCTTCGGAATATAGAAGCCAAACCAGCACGCGACCCCAATCGCCATCAAAGAATAGCCCGCAAAATCAAAATAGATCAGGCCGGCAAAAGCCAGGGTTGAGCTGATCAAGGCCAGATTGGACCAGACAGCGAGGTCGGTATCACCCGTCACTTGCGCATCGCCAAACACAGGGTCGACAAATTGCGCGAGATTGTCAGCGATCCCAGCTTTATAGGCGAACCCCAGCGCGAAAGCGCGAAGACCCGTGAAGACCAATTTGCTGCTTAGTTTTTTCTCCCGCTCCATTTGCGGGAAGAAGCTGGCAGCGCGGACAATCGGACCGGCGACCAATTGCGGGAAAAAAGCGACATAAAGCGCGACCCGCTGCAAACGCGGCTCAGCGCCTAAATCCCCGCGGGCCACGTCGACAATGTAAGAAATCGCCTGGAACACATAGAAGCTGATCCCGACTGGCAGGAGAATATTTAGCGCGGTCCAGCCGGGATCGATCCCGACTGTCGCCAGCATGGTTCGGGCGCTATCGGCGAAAAAGCCGAAATACTTGAACGTGGCGATGACGGCGAGATTGGCGGAAATTCCCAAGATCAAAGCGATCCGGCGGGCGCGTGTGCCGGGTCTGCGTTGTGAGGCGAACAGCGCCACACCCCAGCTGACCAGGATGACAAAGCCGATCAGGCCGAGAAACCGCCAGTCCCACCAGCCATAGAAAATAATGCTAGCGCAGAGCAGCAGGTTTAGCCGTGCCTCTTTGCCTTTAAGCGCCCAATAGGCGCTGAAAACAACGCCGAGAAAGACAAAGAAGATGACATCGGTAAAGATCATTGGCCGCGCTCCAGGATCCCCGATGCAATAATTTCCTCGACCAGCCAGGCATTATAAATCGCAGTGCCGCTATCGAGCAGATGGCTCGGATCGAACCAGTGATCGCCGTTCAGGCTCGCCATTAGCGATCGGTCATTTGGTGAAAAACAGTCAAAGCCGAACAGCTCCCCTTCGCACAATCCATCGACATAGGCGCGGGCCTGTGGGTCGAGGGTTGGGGGTTGGTAATAAGCGATTGCTCTTGTGCCTTGGTCGAGCAGACGTTGTTGTTGCTGATACCGGAATGAGCGAACCCATTGCGGTCCTTGATAGATTTCAGCGGGTTCGATTTTAAGGCTGAGCGTGTGTTCGGACTCGGCGCGTGGTTCTGATTGCGGGTCATAGGCAGGTTTGGCCGCGACTTTTGCCGTCGGCTCGCCGCCGCCGATTAGACCCACATTTAAGACGTTTAGAGCTGAATGCAGACCAAGATAAGCAGCATCCAAAACGCACCCCTTAAGGCCCTGACAGGCGCCACCAAGAATGCCGAAACCCGTCCAGACCGAGGTTTTTAGGTCGAACTGATCGATGGCGCGCATGTTGAACTTTGAATTGCCAAACATGTATGCGGCGCGATGATCGAAATCCTGGGCCACCTCAATAAATACCAGATCAGGCACTTTGCCGGACAGGTCGATGAATTGTTGCAAATGCTGGTCGCGCTCTAAGATCGACGCGGCTTCAATCGAGAGACTGACAACGCGGTGCGTGTAGCCGCGCTCGCGAAGCGCGAGTGTCAGGCGTTCGGGGTCGATCCCGTTTCGGGAATAGCTGGCGCCGGTAAAGACGATGATCGGTGAAAAATCGTGGCTGACCTCCTCAACGGCGGCGCTCACGAACCGGTCGAAATCTGTGGTTCGGCCAATATCGTTTGCAGCAGCGAGGGATTTGATCATCACCACGGTTGCGAGCAAGCCTGCCAAAAAGGCGACGCCTGCAATAGTCCGAGATCCTGCCAGAGGAAGCCGGAGGCCGTGCGCCAACAGCAATCCTAGGGCCGCAACAGCAAAAAAACTCCAGTGCATTCGGTCGTTCCTGTATCGCTTCAGAACGGGACGACCCCTCCCCGTTCGCCTCATTAGAAGCAAACAGCTTGCCAATTCGTGTCTTAGGCGACTAATTCGCTGCGTCTGGCGTGTTTTCTGCCATCGCGCGCATCATGAAGATCGGGATTGAGCCGCGCTCCGTCATCACCCAGTCCAGCGGCACATCATGCGATTCCGCCGGAACCGCTTCGACCTCTTGGCCAAAGAATGCCAAGCCGCAGACAAAAACGCGGCCTTGATCCCTCAGCCGGGTGAGGGCGCGGTCATAATGGCCTTTACCATAGCCAAGCCGATTGCCGCTGCGGTCAAAACCCAAAAGCGGGGTGATGACCAGCGTCGGTTGAATCTCTGGAACTTCCGGATTGGGTTCAAGCAAACCAAACGGTCGTTTTTCTAGCATATCGCCGCGCCGATACGCGCGGTAGACCATGGTGGCATCGTCTTGGACACAGGGCAGCGCGAGTTTAGCGCCAGCCGCATCGAGTTTCCCCATAAGCGGACGAGGATCAATCTCGCTTCCGATCGGCAAATAGACCGCAACGGTAGGGCCATAGCGCTCGAACAGCTTCATCGGAAACTTATCAGCGAGCGTCTCACCGGCGTCCGGATCACGGGCGGCAAGCTCTTCACGGCGCTCTTTCAGCGCAGCGCGGAGGGCGTCTTTTTCCTCACTCATGCGGGCTCGGTTTCTTCAACCGGCATATCCGCAAGCCCGACCAGCGCACGGGCATAGGCGTGGGCGGAAAATGGCTGCAGGTCTTCGGCCTTTTCGCCGACCCCAACAAAGTGGATCGGCAAAGCGTGCGCTTCTGCAATTGCCACCAGGACGCCGCCTTTGGCAGTGCCATCGAGTTTTGTCATCACGATGCCGCTGACGTCAGCGGTGTGACGGAACGCTTCGACTTGGCTGAGCGCGTTTTGACCGACCGTGGCATCTAAGACCAGGATGACATCGTGTGGCGCGTCCGGATCCAGTTTTCGCGTTACGCGAACGATTTTCGCAAGTTCGGCCATCAGCTCGGTTTTGTTCTGCAAACGGCCAGCTGTGTCGACCAGCACCAGATCGAGGTCTTCGGCTTTGGCTTTCTCGATCGCCTCATAGACCAACCCAGCCGCATCGGCGCCTGGTTCTTTGGCCATAACAGGAATGCCTGCCCGTTCACCCCACACGGTCAGCTGCTCAATCGCCGCGGCCCGGAATGTATCGCCGGCGACGAGCAAGGCTTTGGCGCCCTGTTCCTGGAGTTTGGACGCAATCTTACCGATCGTGGTGGTCTTGCCCGAGCCATTGACCCCGACAAACAAAACGACGCGCGGTCGAGATCCGTCTGAGAAATCGACGATCTGCTCACGCGGTGACATGATCGCTTCGATTTCATCGGCGAGCGCCTGTTTGATTTCATCGCCAGTGACATCCTTATCCATGCGCGTTTTGGCGAGGTTTTGGACGATTTGTGCAGAGACTTTGCCGCCCATGTCAGAGGTCAGTAGAATGTCTTCGAGATCTTCCAGCGCCTCGTCATCCAATTTGCGCTGTGTAAACAGGCTGGTGATCGAGCTGCCCATTTTGGACGAAGATTTGGCCAAACCAGAGGAGAGCTTGGAGAAAAATCCAGGCTCAGCCACCTCGGCATAGGGATCAGGTTCGCCGCGAGCGATAGCGGCTTGGCGCTCGGCTTCGCGGCGGGCGCGTTCTTCGGCCAGCTGTTGGCGCAACGCTTCATCGGCGCGGCGTTGCTCAAGCAATGCAAGCTCGGCCTTGGCTTTTTCTTCCTGGGCGCGGCGGGCCTGTTCGGCTTCGCGCGCGGCGGCGGCCTCTGCCTCGCGCTGTTTTTGCGCTTCTTCCGCTTGGCGTGCGGCTTCTGCAGCGGCTTCGTCGGCGCGCCGCTTGGCGTCGGCTTCTGCTGCGAGGCGTTGAGCTTCTAACCGCGCGGCATCGGCGGCACGTTGCGCTTCGGCATCCGCAGCGGCCTTCGCTTCCGCTTCGGCGGCGAGTCGTTCGGCTTCGGCTTGCGCGCGTGCGGCCTCTTCCGCGGCGCGGGCTTCTTCTTCGGCTTTTAGACGCGCAGCCTCTGCGTCGCGTTCAGCCTGCAGCTGCGCGGCTTCTCTCGCCGCTGCTTCTTCGGCGAGGCGGGCGGATTCAGCTTTAGCTTCTGCTGCTTCGCGCTTTTGGCGTTCTTCCCAGGCGCGATTGGCTTCGGCGACTTTACGCTCAATTTCGGCCTGTTCTTCTGCTTTGCGGGCCGCTTCTTCCTCGGCCAAGCGCGCGGATTCCGCTTCTGCAGCCTGTTTCGCAGCGAGTTCTTCGGCGGAAAGTTCCGGCGCTTCCATCTCGGCGCCAGCTTGCAGCGCCTCTTCTTTTTTCTTTTTCTTGCCGAACCACAGGATCATAAAGCGACCGCCTCTAATCTAGTCTTGTCATGTCCGATTATCCGCGCCTGCAGAGGGCGTCCAGCCTCGCCGCTGTCACCGTCAAAGGTCACCGGCGTGAAATCTGGTAAACGGCCTTGATTTCCACGCTCAATCAAAACCTCAGACTCGCTGCCAATATGGGTATCGAGATGCTTAATCAGTGCGGCGGCACCAACGGCTCTGAGCTGCGCGGCGCGGTCCTTGATTACGGCTTTATCCAGCTGCGGCATGCGTGCTGCGGGCGTGCCGGGCCGCGGGCTATAAGGAAAGGCGTGCAAGAAGGCGATGTCGCAATCTTCGATCAGTCGCAACGAGTTCTCAAACGCTGCTTCGGTCTCAGTTGGGAAGCCTGCGATAATGTCCGCCCCGAGCGCTAGGTTCGGGCGGATCGATCGTAGTCGCTGCGCGAGTTCGATCGCTTGTTCCCGGGAGTGACGGCGCTTCATCCGCTTGAGGATGAGATTATCGCCATGCTGCAAGCTTAAATGCATGAAGGGCGCAATCCGCGGATCGGCCATCGCCTCAAACAGGGCCTCATCCATCTCAATCGCATCAATCGAGGAGATCCGGAGCTGTTTCAGGTCTGGGACGAGTTTCAAGATCCGCTGCACCAGGTTTCCAAGCTCGGGACTGCCCGGCAGATCTGCGCCCCAGGAGGTCAGATCGACTCCGGTGAGTACAACCTCATGATGGCCGGTTTCAACCAGTCTCTGGATCATCCGCACAACATCGCCCGCCGGAACTGAGCGAGAATTGCCCCGGCCATATGGAATGATGCAGAACGTACAGCGATGGTCACAGCCATTTTGGACCTGAACATAAGCGCGGGCCCGCCCGTCCATGCCGTCAATCAGATGACCGGCGGTTTCTTCCACCGACATGATATCATTGACCCGGACTTTTTCGGTGCCGCCAAGCAGATCAACAGGCCGCCACGTCTCCGCTTGCATTTTCTCATGATTGCCAATGACCCGGGTGACTTCCGGCATTTTGGCAAACATATCTGCGTCAATCTGGGCGGCGCATCCTGTGACAATCACCGGAGCCTCTGGATTGTCTTTCGCTGCCCGGCGAATGGTCTGGCGCGCGCTCCGCACCGCTTCTGCGGTTACGGCGCAGGTATTGATGATGATCGCGCCGTCGAGGCCTGCTTTTTCGGCATGCGCGCGCATGACCTCGCTCTCATAACTGTTGAGGCGACAGCCAAGTGTTATGACCTGCGAGGGCCGGGAAGTGGGTTTCGGTGCGGGCATGGTGCTGCGGGGCATATCGCGTTGCCGGACAAGAAGGGCAAGAGGGGATTGACGGTAGATGTAAGTGAGCGTATATTCACAAACAGATTTGGAAAGGGACGCGCCATGCTTGGTGTCTTAATGTTGCTCTCATTTGTGTTCCCATTGGCGGGTGCTTTGATGATCCGCCGCTATGCCTGGATTGGCGCTTGTGCAGCGATGTCCGCAATGGTCGCCGTGCCGGTAATCTATAAACTAGCGACCAATACCCAGGACCCAATGGGTTGGGGCTTTATCCTAGTATTGGTATTCTTTCCGGCTTTGATCGGAGTCACGCTGGGGGGCTTGATTACAGCGCTGAGACGCTGGCGTTCAGGCCCAGGCGAGGTTACGTTACTCAAAGGCTTATTAGCCGCTTTTTTCAGCATCATCTCGGTTGGGTATGCGCTCTATGCGGCGTCGGATTTTTAAGGCGCGGTTGGGTCACGCCGCCGAAACTGCGCCAAGAGCGGATAATGATCCGAACCAATTGAGCGAAGGATTTGAAAGTCGACCAGCTCCAAATCGTCGGAAAACATGATGTGATCAATCGACATTCCGAGCAGCGGAAAGATAGTCGGCCAGGTCATAGAGAGCCTTGGGTCTCCGGCGCGTTTTCCGGGTAGGGTCGCGAAGGTTGGCGACCAGGGGGTCATGTTAAAATCGCCTAATAAGATAAAACTCTCAGATTCTTCCGCCACATTGGTGAGATATTCGAGCAAAGCATTGCGCTGTGCCAGGCCGGTCTGGCTTGTCGGGGTCATTCCGTGTCCGGTGATGACGCGGATACCATCCCATTGTTCGTCCAGGTCCGCGGCGATGTACGCGCGTCCGCCAGTATCGGGATGAAGAACGCGCTCAAAACCTTTGACCGGCTCGCGTGACATGAAACTGATCGGATTGCCCATACGGCGCGGCATGTTCAGATAGGTGGCGTGCACCACAGTGTCATATTGAGGGAAATAAATATCCTCAAACGCTGGATCGATTGTGTCCACGGATGATTCATTGACGATAAGAATATCGACTTCGTATTCGCGAATAAGCTCGGCCAGCGCTGGAAGATAATCCGACTCGCTCCAAAGATTGATGGTGAGAATCCGAAAACACTCTTCAGGTCCACACGCCGGGCCGGTTGGTCGTTCAAACTTTGAAAAGGTCAGGAACGGCAACGCGGTCACAAAGGTCAATGCCGCGAGCCCGGCAGTGAGGCGCGGCAGCGAATAGGCAGACAAGGCGATCACCGCGACGCAAAACACCAATATTTGCGGCAGCAAGCTGAGATAGACTTCGAACAAGAAAAATGACGTGGCGCCAAACTGCGAAACGATGGCTGCCGCGCAAGCCAAGGCTGCAGCGAGACACAAGCCGAAGACAATCAACTCTCGCTTCGTCGTGAAACCGCCAAACAGGACCATGAACTAAACCGTAAAGCTCTCTTCAAGCTCAACCGGGCCTGTCATAATGACATGATCGGTCGCCTCGTCCCAATGGATGAGCAGATCGCCGCCATCCAAGATGAGCTTCGCTTTGCGTTCAGTTTTTCCTGCCCGCGCGGCACAAACCAGGGCGGCACAAGCGCCTGTGCCGCAGGCTTTGGTCAGACCGGCGCCGCGTTCCCAGACGCGCAGCCTGATCGTCTCGCGATCGATAATCTGCGCAAAGCCAACATTGGTGCCTTCGGGAAAGGTTGGGTGCCACTCAACCAGAGGACCGATGGAGGGAATATCGTAAGCGTCGACATCGTCGACAAAGAAAACCGCGTGCGGATTGCCCATGCTGACCACCGCCGGCATGTACAAGTAAGGATCGTCCATTGGCCCGATTTTCACGTCGACGCCGCGAACATCCATTTTCTCTGAAAGTGGGATGTCTTCCCAGCCCAGCAGCGGCGAACCCATATCAACGCTGACCAATCCTTGATCGGCGCGCGCGCCTTTGAGCAGATCGGCTTCGGTTTGGATCCGAACTTCGTCTTTGCCGCTCTCCTCTAAGAGAAGGTGGGCGACCGCTCGTGTGCCATTGCCGCAGGCTTTGACTTCGCTGCCATCGGCATTCCAGAATCTTAGAAAAGCATCGGCGCGCAAATCATTCTCGATCGCCATGATCTGATCGGCTTTCATACTGGCGGCAATTTCCCGCAGCTGCGCTTCAGACGGCGCAAATTTGGCCTCGCGCGCGTCGAACACGGCGAAAGCATTTCCTGCTCCGTTCATTTTCCAAATGCGCATTGCACCCTCTCTAAGGTCATCCGGCTAAGGTCTATCCGGCGCGAGACATAATCGTCCTGTATGGGGATTGAAAGACTTTACTTTGGCAAGCGTGTGGCGCTGAGCCAGGCCCCGGATTGAATAATTGCCGCGATTAACAGCAAGATCTGCGCCGCCCAATGATTGATAATGAAGGCCCCTATACCCGCGGCGATAGAATACCAATGCAGGCGTGAATCGCTCATTAAACTGCCCGCGAGGCGGCGTTTGGCTTCTATCGTTGCCAGGTTCACATTCGCCCAGATCCGGTTCATGCCGGGCGGGCCAAACACATCCTGTAAGTCTTGTGGATCAGTGACACCGGATAGTTCAGCAAGCTCGCGGACGCCCGTATGACCAAAAGCGACGCGCTGGCGCAATTGCATCGTTTGCACCAGACGGATGAACGCTGAGATCATCGTCGCAAGCGCGATAGAAACAAGCGGAAGGCCGGAAAGCGTGGACATTTAGCCCATATCGGGCGGCCACACGATTTCTGAAAGGAGAGACCTTAGCGCGGGATGGCGGCCCAATAATCGAAGTCAAGACAGACGCCAGGTGCATATTTGCCGTCATCGCCGCGCAACGTGAACTCAGCCGGGTCTTGATCTTTAACCGCAACCAAGCGCAAGCGGATCGCGCCAGTGGTGTCGTTCAGCTCGGCTTTGTCGAGGACTTCGCTCCAGGCATAGATTGTGTCACCCGCAAATAGTGGCCCAGCATGCGTGCCGCCATTGATTGCGAGGATTTCGGCGGCATTTGCGAGGCCATTGAAGGAAAGAGCCCGGGCAATAGAGATCACCACGCCGCCATAAATCAGGCGCTTGCCAAAACGGCTCTGTTTCTGCGCATGGGCGTCAAAATGCACTTTCGCGGTGTTTTGATAGAGCCGGGTGGCAATCTGATGCTCGGCTTCTTCGACGGTCATGCCGTCGACATGATTGATTTTTTCGCCGACCTCATAATCAGCAAAACGATGCGGTGACCCTGATAAGGTTGTGTTCCAATCCGTATAAGCGGGTGACGCGGCTAGGCTGGTGGGATCTACGGCTTTGGGCAAATCTGGAATGACGGTTTCGGGTGCTGGAGAACCTGGATCGCGTTTATTGACCATCACCCAGCGGACATAGGACAAGGCTTCTTCGCCGCGCTGATTGAAGCCCCGTGTGCGCACATAGACGACGCCAGTTTTGCCATTCGAGTTCTGTTTAACCCCGATCACTTCAGACACCGCATTCAATGTGTCGCCCGGATAGACCGGCACTGGGAACCGCCCATCCGCATAGCCGAGATTGGCGACCGCATTGAGCGAGATATCGGGCACGGTTTTGCCAAAGACCACATGAAAGGCCAGCAGCGGATCAATCGCGAGCCCGTCAAACCCGTTCGCTTCAGCAAATGTGGCAGCGCTGTACAGCGCATGGCGCGAGCCTGTAAGCGCGCGATAGAGGGAAATATCGCCGGTCGTCAGCGTGAGCGGCGTCGCATGATGAATTTCCATACCGATATGGAAATCCTCAAAGAAATTGCCTGGATTCGATTTGGTCATCGGGCCTTAAAGGGCCATGGCCCCAACCCGGTCAAGCCTATCGCCGCGAAACCGTCTTAGACGAGGCTAAACTGCATGGTGAAAAGGTCCGCCATGACCAAGGTCATCGCACCACCGCCTGAGCTGAGCGCCGATCCAAATTGCGGCAAGACGAGCGTCAGGATCGCGGCCGATCCGAGAAACCCCAGAACGAAGCGGGCTTGCGCGTCTCGCATCAGAGCCGGCATGACGCGCGGCCCATACATGACTACGACCGGACCAAACATAAAGGCCGCGGACAAAGCCAGAAATGTGATTGCGAGGAGCTGAAGCGCCAACATACCAAACACCTGTGAATGAGATCGATCATCTCTATCGCAGGTGCTGGTTGAATTGGCGTGTGTTCAATCGATGAAATTTTATCGATTATGCAATTTCGAGTAGTTTTTCGTTCGGGCGTCCGACGACCGCTTTATCGCCCTTTATGCCGATCGGACGCTGGATCAGTCTTGGATTGTCAACCATTGCGGCAAACACATCGGCGTCGCTGGCGGTTTCCGGCAATTCGAACTTTATCGCGTCCTTTTCGCGCAAGAATGCGCGTGGGGATACGCCACCCATCTTTTTGGCGATGTCTTTGAGGTCGTCTTCGCTGAGTTTCTCCCCAGCATTCATATATTTGCGGATCTCAGGCTCGATGCCATTTTCTTGCAGTAGCGCAAGCCCCTTTCTCGACGTGCTGCAGCCTGCGTGATGTATGAGAATATAAGTCATAAGAAACCTTCCTAAGAGCAATGTCGCACACGCTTTGGGTGCGACAGGACGTTTGCTATTTGGTTTGCCGACAGATGCCAGCATGGTTTAGCGCCTATTCGGCTTCGGCAACCACTTCATCGGCTCCGCGGGCCAGCGTTTTCATAACGCCATCTGCTTCTTCCACTGCTTCGACAGGGGCGTCAGCTTTGCGCGCATAAGAGCGGCGGCGTTTCGGCTTTTCTGGCGCGTCGTCTGAGGCTTCGATCACCTCTGGGGTATCCTGCCCATTTTCGGCGCTTGTGTCAGCTGATTCTTCGCGTGGCTTGCGGCTGCGGCGACGCGGTTTGGGTGCCTCAGCGCTTTCTTCGCTGCTGGCTTCGGCTGGTTCGCCCGTTTCCGGAGCCTCGGCGCCATCTTCTCCCTCATCACCCGCCTGAGCAGCGCGTTCGGCGTCGCGTTGCGCGCGCTCTTCAGCGCGTGCAGCTTCGCGGGCTTCGCGTTCGATGCGCGCTTCTTCTTTTTGCTTTTCAAACACAGCGACGATGCGCGCATAATGCTCGGCGTGTTGGAACAGGGCTTCGGCCTTTACCCGGTCGCCTGCTGTCTGGGCGTCGCGCGCATATTGCAGATATTTATCCAAGATTTGCTGTGCAGATCCGCGAATGCGGACATCTGGCCCATTGCTCTCATAGTGGCGGTTTGGGTTTGGATTATTGTTATTGTTTCCACCCGAGCGGCGACGGCGCTTGCGCTGCATGGCCATAGGCAATTCCTGATCTTCAAAGTCCGATTTTCGGACGGTTTACGCGCGAGGCTTGAACTCTTTCCTACACTGTCGCGCTGGCTAAAGGTCGGATAGGTTGCCCCCATATCGCTGACCTTGGCTGATTACGTAGCGCGCGATTTCGGATTCGCCAAGGGGTTATCTGCTAAGATTTTATCGCTGCGATAACGCGGTCGTTTCCGCCAAGGTCTTGTTGGTAGAAAAGATCGGTAAATTGCGCAGATTCCAAGAGCTTAGAGACTGAATGCTTTTGGTCATATCCGATTTCCAAAATCAGATGTGCACCAGATTTCATTCGGTTGGCAGCATGCGCGATGATCTCGCGATAAGCGTTGAGCCCGTCAGGTCCGCCATCAAGCGCAGCGGGTGGATCAAAGTCTCGCACTTCCGGCGCCAAGGTCGGAATGACGGCGCTTTCAATATAAGGCGGATTGGAGACGATGAGATCGCAAGCGCTCCAGCCGGTCCATGCGGTCCAGGAGCCTAAAAACGTCGAAACGCGTTTTGTCTGCCCAAGGCGGCTGAAATTCTCTTCCGCCAGGCTCAACGCCTCCGCGCTCGCTTCCACCGCGATGCCCGAGGCGGCGGGGAAGGCGTGCAAACACTCTGCGAGCAAAACTCCGCTACCGGTGCCGAGATCGGCGATGGTGAGAGGATCGGCTTGCCGAGCGTCTAGACGCTGCTGGGCAACCGCGATGATCTCTGCGCTGTCATCGCGTGGGATCAAAGCCCGAGCATCTGACTTTAGATCGAGATGCATGATCGACGCAGATTGCAGGATATGTTGCAGCGGCTCTCGCTTCGTCCGGCGCGTGATATAGGATTTAAAACGGGCCAGGTCTTCGGGACTGATAAGGCTCTGGTCCAAATCTGAGGTTGTGTCACCCTGGGCGCCGAGCGCAAATCGCAACAGCTTTTTCGCGTCATGTTGCGGGCTTGGCACGCCCGCTTCGGCGAGTTGGACAGCGGCTTGGCGGATCAGATCTGTCGCAGTGGGTTCGCTCACGCGTCTTCCATGGCGGCAAGTTTGCGGGCCTGGTCCTCGGTCATCAGCGCGCTGACCACATCTTCAAGCTTATCGCCAGCAATCACCTTATCCAGGGCATACAGTGTGAGACCGATCCGATGGTCAGTGACGCGGTTTTCGGGATAATTATAGGTTCTGATTTTTTCAGAACGGTCGCCGGATCCGACCTGCGAGGCGCGAGCTTCGGCGCGTTCGGCATCGCGCTCTTGCTTCTCTTTTTCATAGAGCCGGATTTTTAGCTGCTGCATCGCCTTATCGCGGTTCACGTGCTGCGACTTTTCCGAACTGGTCGCAACGATGCCGGTCGGCAAGTGGGTGATCCGCACCGCCGAGTCGGTGGTGTTCACGTGCTGGCCGCCTGAGCCAGACGCACGCATCGTGTCGATGCGAATATCCTCATTGCGGATTTCAATCTCAACGGTTTCAGGCGCGGGCAGAACCGCGACTGAAGCGGCAGACGTATGCACCCGGCCTTGGGTTTCAGTGGCGGGCACGCGCTGGACGCGATGCACCCCAGATTCCCATTTCAGCCGGCCATAGACGCCATCGCCTTCGACACTTGCGATCACTTCCTTATAGCCGCCAACATCGCCGCTTGAGGCGCTTTGTACCTCGACTTTCCAGCCTTCAAGCTGGGCGTAACGCGAATACATTCGAAACAGATCGCCTGCGAACAAGGCCGCTTCGTCACCGCCGGTTCCAGCGCGAACTTCGAGCACGATATTGGCTTTGTCGTCCGCATCTTTGGGCAAGAGCAAGAGTTGCATCTCGCTTTCGGCTTCGGGGATGCGGGCCTTTAGATCGTTTAGTTCTTCTTGGGCGAGTTCGGCCATTTCTGGGTCATCGCCTTTGACCATGGCTTCAGCTTCTTCGAGCCCATCGCGCATGGCAATCAAATCGCGCGCAGCATCTACCACTGGCTTTAGCTCAGAGTGTTCACGCGACAGCGCAACAATCTCATCGCTATCGGTCGTCGCGCCCATACGGGCTTCGACCTCTTCGAATCGTTCAATGACTTGTTCAAGGCGGGACTGAGGTATTGTGGCCATGCCCCGCCTCTAAACCGGATCGCGCCCTACAGGAAGACCCGAAAGGCTTCGAGCGCGCCCATCACGATTAGAACGATGGATCCAAGGCTAAAGACCATGAAGCGCAGCATGACTTTCGGGGACAAGATTTGCACGAAAGAGTGCAATATCCGGATACCGACATAGGCATAGGCGAGGTTCAGCATCAGCGAACTATCGCCGCCCGTGAGCCCAGCAAACAGCATCAAGGCGTAGAAGATGGTCGGTTGTTCGTGCAGGTGATTGTAATTGTCAGCGACCGACCGAACATTTGCCGGTAACTTGTCGCCATAGGTTCCGGGATGGCGCGCCGAATCCGGATCGATTTTGGCTTTCTGCATGGCCGGAATACGCGTCGCGTACATCCATATCCACATGATCAAGGTCCAACACACGAGGATCAGAACCGGCGTCAAAAACGCCTGCAATTCTGCCACTTGTCCATCCAATAGCGTCGAAAAAGCCGCGCTGAAATCCGGTGCTTCCATTTCCATTATTGCCTCCCGCATAGTTGTTATTGTGGAAGGCTAGGGCTTATCGATGCGATTGCAAACCCGTTTCGTTGCGGGAATCGGGTCCGAAATGCGCGGTCATGAAGGCGGTGAATGCGTCAATATCTTCGGAGACAACGCTGTGCCCACCTGGGCGCAACCAGTAGGAGATCTCAGCGCCGGGTACGAAATCGCGCATCTTCGCAGCGTCCGGCAGGCCGTTGACGCCGCTCGCTTCATAGACCCGGTCGGCAGCGCGGGCGAGGATGAAGGAGGAGTTCGGATCCGACCAAACATCGCGTCGGCCATTGCCTAGAAAGATCGGCTTCGGGGCCGAGAGCGCGAGCAGGAAATGCTGATCCAAGGTCAGCTCCACACCGGCCTCCAAATCCGTCGCAAGGTCTGGACGAAGCCAGTGGGGATAGGATTTCGCCATCCGCACCAAAGTCTCTCCCGTCTTAGAACGAGAGCTTGAGCCGCCGCCAAATCCGGACTGATGGGCCACAGCCGCCGCAATCTGGTCAGACCAACCAGAAGCGATGAGAGCTGATTTGCCATAGCGAGAGTGCCCAATCGCAGCGATTGAGCTGGCATCGATGCGAGCATCCTCGCCGAACACGCCAGCGGCCGCATGAAAACCGAAGGCCCAAGCCATCAAGGCGCTGGTGGGTTGTGGTCCTGGCTCGAGGTCGGCCATTGTGGTTTGCGCGGACCCGTTCGTGTCTGGGACAAAGCTCCAACCCGAGAAACTTGCATAGGCTAGACCGGCATCGAAATAGCGGTCGATTGGGGCATAAGCGATATAGGTGCCAAAAATATTGGTCGCGATGAAACCGACCGTGCCGGTCATTTCTGAGCCTTCGCAGACGCCGCCGCCAAATTGGGTGACGGGGTCATTTCGAAAGACAGAGCAATTGCTTGAGAACGTCTGGCTGATCAGCAGCGGGACGGGTTGATTTTGTGCCTCATTTGGGATCGCGATCACAACGGGGAAACTGCGCGCGCCTGCGCCCTCTCCGATGGTGAGCGTGATTTCCTCGAGCGTGCCGCGGCCATCGAGATAATTTGCGTCAATTGTCCGGGGCTCGCTGGCACTTACGGGCAAGTTTTCAGGCCAAGGACCGTAAAGTTCGGCTTCGAGGATTTCCCGTGCGCGGTCCGCATCAAAGGGCAGGGTGATGTCTGGGGTTGGTGCCGCGCGATTATCGGTTTCGAGGCTGGCATAATTCAGGCCCAGCATCGTGCAGGCGGACATGCCGCCAACGACAATCGCGCCTAACATTAGACGCATCATCCATTTCAGAATTTGCCAGATCATGCTTGGCGTCTCCTTTGGCCCCGTTTCCGATTAACTCGACCACCGGCGATGGCAAGCGACGGGCGCGAAATCTATCTTCACGACTGCGCGATCTTCGATATAAAGCCGTATGCAAATGCTCGTTCGGTCCATCATCGCCGTGATTTTGGGGGTCATTTTTGGGGCGCTGACGGCGCTCTGGTTTGGTGGAATGATTTCCGGCGGTCCAACCATTGGGAACGCGATTGATGTTGATGGTTGGCGCAGTGATTGGTCAATCGGATCCGAAAGCGCCGATCCTTATGTCCGCGCCCGCGTCGCTCGCAATGGCTTGATGGGCCTCCGCAAAGAAGAAGCGGTCTATTTTCTGAAAACTGAAGATGATGCCGGTGAGCCGTTAAGCGAAGCATGTACCTATCGCGTTTCCGGCGGCGTGATGCCGGCCGCATGGTGGTCAATTACGCTCTACGATCCGGACAATCGTTTGCCGATGAATGAGGATGGGCATCTGTCCTTCGATCAAACCCAAGCCGAACAGACCGGCGCGGGGGATGCGAGCGCTTGGGCGTTTCAGGTATCGGCGGACGCGCCCGATGACGGGTCCGCCTGGGTGTCAAGCAAAGCGGGCGACACGTTTGATCTGACATTGCGTCTGTATCAGCCCGAGGCGCGTTTGCTCGAGGAGCCTACGGTTTCACTTCCCGCACCGCGAATTGAGCGCCTGTCTTGTGATACGGGGGTCAGCTAATGCGTTTGATCGTCCCTTTGATTGCCTTTGTGTTGAGCGGCCTGCTCGGACATTTTTTTGTGCTCACCAGCATACCCAGCTTCATCATGGGAAAAGCGCACCAAACTTTTGAGTCCCAAGGCCTGCCGGAGAATGTGTTTGTCGCCTCCCCGCGTCAAACACCGCAAACTCAGCGCATTGTTCGGCCATCGCCAGACCTCGCTTATGCCATTTGCCGGTTTGATACGATTTCGGGACCCGTTTTCATCAATGCTCCGACGGGTGAGGGGTATGGCTCGCTGTCGATTTTTAACTCTAAAACCGACAATGTATTCGTTGCGGATCTCGGCCCCGAGAGTGATTTCCAAGGCATCGAGGTTCGGCGCGCCGCTGAGAATAATCGTGAAGGCGCGTTGAAACTGGACGGGCGCGGGATTGCGCTAATCCGCCGATTGGCGCCCACCCAAGAGCAACATGACGCGGCCGCAAGCCTGGTGTCTGGCGCGACCTGCGCTGTGGTTGATTAAATAGGCTTACTCTGCCGCGACAGGGTCTGTTTCAGCGTCGCGCTGCGCTTTCAGACGAGCAGCCTTGGCTTCGACCTGTTCAACAATATGCTCGACCATATCGGCGTTTGATAGTTTGTGATCGGGCCGGCCAGAGACATACATCATGCCACTCTCTTTGCCGCCGCCGGTGAAGCCGAGATCGGTCATTGCAGCTTCGCCAGGGCCGTTCACGACACAGCCAATAATCGACAGCGTGATCGGTTCAGCAATGTGCGCGAGGCGTTCTTCCAATGTCTGCACGGTGGAGATGACATCAAAGCCTTGGCGCGAGCAGCTGGGGCAAGAAATAATGTTTACGCCGCGGGTTCGGAGCCCGAGCGATTTCAGCATATCAAAGCCGACTTTGACCTCTTCAACCGGATCATCGGACAGTGAGACGCGGATCGTATCGCCAATCCCCATCCACAAGAGACTGCCCATCCCAATTGAGGATTTTACAGTGCCAATGCGCCGCCCGCCGGCTTCGGTAATGCCCAAATGGAGCGGCGCGTCTGTCGCTTCAGCAAGCTGCTGATAAGCCGCCACAGCGAGGAACATGTCGGAAGCTTTGACGCTGATTTTATAGTCGTGAAACCCAAGATCATCGAGGATGCGGGCATGATCGAGCGCGCTCTCCACCATCGCTTCAGGGCAAGGCTCACCATATTTTTCGAGCAAATGCTTCTCGAGCGAGCCGCCATTCACGCCGATACGGATCGAGCAGCCATTGTTACGCGCTGCGCTGACCACGTCTTTGACCCGGTCTGCTGATCCGATATTTCCGGGATTGATGCGCAGACAGGCGGCGCCCGCTTCGGCCGCTTCGATTCCGCGCTTATAGTGAAAGTGGATGTCTGCTACGAGCGGCACGGGCGAGCCCTTCGCGATTGCCGCAAACGCAGTGGTTGAGTCTTGGTCGGGACAAGACACGCGCACGATGTCGGCACCGGCATCGGCGGCGCGTTGAATCTGGTCGAGCGTCGCAGCGACATCCGGCGTTGGCGTATTGGTCATCGTCTGCACAGAAATCGGCGCATCACCGCCGACCGCGACGGATCCAACTTGGATCTGGCGCGAGGTGCGGCGGTCAATGTTACGCCAAGGGCGGATCGGATTATGCGTCATAGCGGCGCCTTATACGTCTTATACCGCTCCATTTGGTGGAAGATTGTGGTCAGGTAAAGGCCCCGACATGCCGCAGGAAATAGATCAAATTTCATCTATCGACTAAACCGTCCGGAAAACATGGTCTGCTATGTGCACCCAATGGGACAGGCACGTATCTCGGAGTGGGCCATGCGCGAATTACCAACTCTAGGCGTTTTCGCACCGCGGTGGAAAAAGCGGTTCGACGAATTTGCGCGCGACAAACGTGGAGTCGCAGCGGTCGAGTTCGCGATGATCGCGGTTCCGTTTTTCTTTCTGATTTTTGGACTGCTTGAAGTCTGTGTGATCTTCATCATGTCATCGATCTTGGAGCACGGCGCCAGTGAAGCGGCCCGTTCGATCCGAACTGGCCAATTCCAACAAGCTGGGTTCGACCAAGCGCAGTTCAAAACTGATGTTTGCGCGGAGCTGTTTGGACTCTTGAGCTGCGATTCAAAACTGCAACTCGATGTTCAAACCTTCAGCAATTTTGCCGGCACCGGCAACCCTGATCCGTTAGATCCAGCGACCGGTGATCTGGCCACCGACACATTTGGATTCGTTCCAGGCGCGCAGAATGATATTGTCGTTGTTCGCGTCTTTTATGAGTGGGATTTGATCATCCCTGTGATGAGCGCGCCGCTGGCGAATATGAGTAATAATCGCCGCCTTCTGCAGGCCACGATCGCGTTTCGGAATGAGCCGTTCGGTAATTCCTCGGCGTCTCCTTAAGGACTGATATGATGTTTGGGTTGTCTTCGTTTCGCAAACGTAAGCTGAGCAAATCTGAGGATGGCATCTCTGCTGTCGAATTTGCGCTGATCGCGCCGCTTATGGCGATGATCTATTTTGGCTGTATCGAGCTATCGATCATGATGACGCTTGACCGCAAAGTCACCGGCGCCACCGCTGCGCTGGGAGACCTGACCTCTCGCGCGGCATCGGTCAATAATGATGAGCTGAGCGATATTATCGAAGCGGCCCGGATGGTGATGCAGCCAAATGATATGACCGGTGCGCGGATCCGAGTGACAAGTCTGTATGAAGACAGCGGCGACGTGAAAGTGGCGTGGAGCGATGGCTGTAACCTAACCGCCCATGCCGTAGATCAAACCATGACCATTCCGCCAAACCTGATCCCTACCGATGGCACTTTGATCATGGCTGAGGTTGAGTTCGATTATAACTCAAATATCGGCTATTTCTTCAGCACGGCCAAAGAGCTGTCAGATACTTTCTATCTGCGCCCGCGCCGGGTTGATGAGATTACGCGTGACCGCTCAGATGGCGCGTTTTCCTGTGCTTACGCTTCGCCCTAATAGAGCGGGCGTCAGTAGATCGGATTAGGCTTCATATGCTCTGGGGTTTTGTCGGCATCGACAAAGAACGCAATTCCGATCAGACCGGCTAAGAATAGCAAGCCAACGCCTGAAAAGCCGATCCGCTCATCGTTGAAAGCGGCGGTCATAACGCTGACCAATATGGGCCCCATCCAAACGGTAACGCTCGCCGCCATCGCGTAGAAACCAAAGAACTCACCAATTCGGTCAGGCGGAGATATATGTACAAGCATGTATCGGCTAGAAGAGATGCAGGCGACGATCGAAATCCCCACCGGCGCCACCATGCAGAAGTAAACGACATCCGAGAGGCGTGTGAACAGGCCTGTTCCAAAGCCGTTCCAAACGTCATGGCCTGCTGGAATGAGTCCGAAAAGCAAAGCATCCGGTGTGATCGAAAGCTGCAGGATGAGCAGGATCAAAATCGCGCTCAGTTCGATCAAAAGCGCGCGTTTTGGTCCGAGCCAGCCATCAAGGGCGCCGCCGACAAAACCGCCTAAAGCGCCAATGAGAGATCCGGCAATGCCGTAAACCATGACCTCGGTGAGGCTCCAACCCAAGATATTCGCAACGTAAACGGCGCCCATTGTCAGGATCACGGCTAACCCGTCTGCATAGATCATTCGCGCCAGCAAAAACTTCATCACATTTGGCGTTTCACGGAATTTTTCTAAGACGAACTGGAACGCATTTATCGGTCCTGACCACAAGTAATTCAGAACAGGGGGCGCGCCCCAAAGCTTGAAATTCGGAGGCGTGAAGGTTTTGACCGCGCCTGAACGCCAGCTGCCTATGCTTCCTACCCGGTCAGGCATGAACAAGAAAAACGGGATAATGAAAATTCCCAACCAGATCGCGACAATTGGGCCCGACAATGGGCCGATACCGTTCGGTTGAGATTGTACCCAGGGGTTGAGATAGGAAAGGGCAATCAACCCGATTAGCATGATAACGCCGGCGACATTTCCCATTGCCAACCCTAATCCCGAAATCATCGGCAAAGCGCTCGGTTCACCGGCAGCGGGGAGTAAGGAATTATGCAGAAGTTCCGAGATTGTGTAACAGCAATAAGCGGTGGCCAGGAGCACCATTCCAATCGGCACCGCCCCTGGCGTTTCCGGGAGGATTAGGCCAAGTCCCATCGAGCAAATGCCCATCAATAAAAGCACCGCGAAAATGAACAGCTTCTTCCGCCCGCCCTTATCGACGATTACGCCCAAGACTGGCGCAAGCACTGCCATGATCAGTCCTGCCGCGGCGATCGTGTTTGCGACAACGATTTGACCGGCTGGCCCACCGCCAACCACCTCTCTGGCGAAATAGGGCGTGAACACATAGATGACGATGACATTGTAATAAGGGTTTCGGGCCCATTCAAAAATCGCCCAGGCCAGTCCCTTTATGTCAAATGCGCCTCCGGTGGCCGGTTGAAGTTCAGACGTCGCGTCGGTCGGCGCGTGGCTCATAAACAGACTCCCATCGCGCTACTTCTTGGCGCTTTGTGACAACCCTGAAACATTCCGACACAGTTGGGAAGAGCGAATGCTGGGGTGTCACGCTGCGACATACGCTGCGCTTGACGCGCGCAATGACGCAGATAAAGACAAGCAAACCTGTTTTGGAGACTATGATGGCTGCGAATGATTATACCCGCGGTGAAATGAATATCGACGCTCAAAAGAGCATGTATGTCGGCACGATGAAGGCTGGCGCATGGGGCGCGATCATTACGCTACTCATGCTGGCACACGCGACCTTCACACTGTCTATGGGCATGAATTGGCTGGTTTCGCTGGTGATTTGCGCAGGCGGCGGGATTGTGATTGGTCTCGGCATGGGCTTTGGCGGTGCTTGGGTGGCCACGATGATTGCCCTGTCCGGCTTGGCTTTGTTCGTTCAGCTGCTGATTTTCTTGTTCCAATTGGTCCTCTAGAAAGAGACCAGATTGATTGAGACGAGCGGCTGCCTTGGCGGCCGCTTTTTTCATGTCCCGATCCCTGGCGCGAATCGCTGAACGCCCTTACCTTTGAGCTATGCCTGACAGCGCCCCCTTGACCTCGCGACCCATCATTCGCCAGCTGCCGCCCGATGCTGTTAATCGGATTGCGGCCGGCGAAGTCATTGAACGGCCCGCTGCGGCGATCAAAGAATTGGTCGAAAATGCTTTAGATGCAGGCGCCCGATCGGTCAGCGTTTCAATCGAAGGCGGCGGCCTGAAACGTCTGATCGTTGAGGATGATGGCTGCGGGATGAGCGGTGAGGATATGCGGCTCGCGCTCGAGCGGCATGCCACGTCCAAGCTTAGCCCCGGTGAAGATGGGCGGATTGATCTGCTCAATATACACACAATGGGATTTCGCGGCGAAGCGCTGCCCTCCATTGGCTCGGTCAGCCGGATGACACTAACCTCCCGCGCGGCAGGCGAAGACGCGGCAGAGCTGTTTGTCGAAGCGGGCCGAATTGAAGGCCCGAAACCCGCCGCCTTTGCAGGCCGAGGGCTGACCGGCACGCGGATCGAGGTGCGGGATCTCTTCCATGCCACCCCTGCGCGTTTGAAATTCATGAAGTCTGAGCGGTCAGAGACGCTGGCGATCACCGATGCCTTGAAACGGCTCGCCATGGCGCGAGCGGATGTGGCGATCTCGCTGGAAAGCAATGGGCGTAGCGTGTTTCGCTACGCTGCCCATCCCGATACCGAGGATGGCCGTTTGCAGCGTTTAGGCGCGATTATGGGGCGCGAGTTTCGGGACAATGCGCTGGCTGTCGATGCCGAACGCGAGGGCGTGCGCCTGTCTGGTTTTGCGGGGCTGCCAACGCTCAATCGCGGCAATGCGCAGCGCCAATATCTGTTTGTGAATGGCCGCCCAGTCAAAGACCGTATGCTCAACGGAGTGATCCGCGCGGCGTATCAAGATTTTCTGGCACGCGACCGTCACCCGATGGCGGCTTTATTTGTCGATCTCGATCCAGAATATGTGGATGTGAACGTCCACCCGGCGAAAACTGAAGTTCGGTTCCGCGATGCTGGCAATGTTCGTGGGCTAATCATTGGTGCTTTGCGGCATACGCTGGCGGCGGCGGGGCATCGTGCCAGCACGACCGTCGCCGCAGCGGCGCTCGGGAAGGCGCAAGCTGAACCAGTTCAAGCGGATGTGTTTCGACCCTCGACGCTATGGGCGGACCCGCGAACCGCAAGGCCCACAGCGCCTGTGTCTGGATTTTCAAACCCAAGCTTCCAAGCGCCGCAGTCGCAGTCATATACGGCTTTCGATTCCGCTTCTCCTGCGGCTGATGGGCAGCCGTCGGCTCGGGTGGAACCCGAACAGGCCGCGCCCATCACTGACTTCCCTTTAGGGGTCGCGCGCGCGCAATTACACGAGACTTATGTCGTCGCGCAAACAGATGATGGAATCGTGATTGTCGATCAGCACGCTGCGCATGAACGCCTGGTCTATGAAGACATGAAACGCCAAATGGAGATTGGCGGCGTCAAACGCCAGGCGCTTCTAATCCCGGACGTGGTTGAGCTGACCGAGGATGAAGCCGTGCGGGTTTTAGAGCGCGCGCCTGAACTGGCGGAGCTGGGTCTAGAGCTTGAGCCGTTCGGCAAAGGTGCGGTCTGCGTCCGCGCCACGCCCGCTTTGTTTGGTGAAATGGATGTCGCGGGTCTGATCCAAGACTTGGCGGATGATTTTGCTGAATATGATGCCGGACTGGCTTTGAAAGAGCAGTTTGAAGAGGTCATGGGCAATATGGCCTGCCGCGGCTCTGTGCGGGCTGGACGCCGCCTCAATGCGGAAGAGATGAACGCGCTGCTTCGGCAAATGGAAGCGACGCCGCATTCGGGACAATGCAATCACGGGCGTCCAACTTATGTTGAGCTAAAGCTCGCGGATATTGAGCGCTTATTCGGTCGCCGTTAGGTCAAACGCCTGAGACATAACGAAAAATCAACCTGCGCGTGTATAAATGCGGCATGACAGGTGATGGACAAGCACTGACCAGCGGCAGCCGCAACGGGTATTCCGTGGCGTTTTATGCGCTTATTGCCTTTGGCTTGGTTCAACTTGCGTTTATTTGCTTTGACGTCGTTTACGGGTTTTCCCATCAGGTTTTGATCTTCGAAGTGGTTGTGTCTTTGCTGATCACGATAAGCTGTGTCGCGATCATTGCCCGCGAAAGCCACCGCACCGAACTCGCTGATGAGACCGCGGATCGACAGCTCACGAATCTCGCGGATTTCGCCACAGACCTGTATTGGGAAACCGACTTAGAGGGCTACATCACCACATGCGGCGGGCGGATGATGAGTACGATTGCCCCAGACAAGACCACCATCCTTGGTCACCATTATATGCATGTGATCAAGCTTGAGGATCGCGAACGAGAAAAAATGCTCGCCGCGCTACAAGCGATCAAACCCTACTCAGATATCCTTTCAGTCATGCAGGATCCCGCGGGCAAGAAATATCATATTTCTTTGTCGGCGACGCCGCGCCTTAATCGTCATGGCGAGGTGATCGGTTATCTTGGCGTTGGCACCAATGTGACCCGCCGGATCGAAGCCCAAGGCCGCCTGCGCCATATGGCCGAACACGACATGCTGACGGGGCTCGCGAACCGCTACGCGTTCCAGAACCGGATTGAGAAAGACATCGGCAACAGTTCCGAAGACGAGAATGTTGCGATGCTCGCGATCGATCTCGATAATTTCAAAATGATCAATGATACCTATGGCCACCAAGCCGGAGACGCTTTGTTGAACCAGGTCGCCAAACGCATTCGCAAAACCATTCGCGGAGATGATTGGGCGGCGCGGCTGGGGGGTGACGAGTTCGTTGTGATTACTCGCAATACACCAAACCCGATGGATGCCTGTTTGATGGCGGCACGACTGGTGACGGCGCTTTCGCGTCCCTATCAGATTGGCGGCGTTGATCTCGCCTGTTCAGCGTCTGTCGGGGTGGCTTGCGCGCCGCTACACGCCGGAGATTCGGCGACCTTGATGAAATATGCAGACCTTGCGCTGTATGAAGCGAAAGGATCCGGCCGGAGCTGCTATCGATTGTTCGAAGCCCCGACCGCATCAACTTTTCTTCGCAATTAGAGGCTGGAGCGTAGCATCCAAGCCGATTTGTCAGCGAGCGTGGCGCGCTGGATCAAGAGGTCTACGGTGACATCGTCGCCGGCGCTTTCGGCGACCTGAATGCCGTCCCGCAGCGCCCGCGCCAAGACTTCATGACCGGTCGCTAGATTTGCTACCATGGTGGGCGCATCCGGAACCGTATTGTCTGGTCCGATCGTTGCGAACTCTAGCATTTCACCAGAAGATCCAGGCGCAAACGCTCCAAGCGCGCGGATACGTTCCGCGATTTCGTCGAGCGCATTCCAAAGATCAGTATACTGGGTCATGAACATCGTATGCAGGGCCTGAAAGTTCGGGCCCGTGACGTTCCAATGATAGCCATGTGTTTTGGAATAAAGCGCATAGGTCTCTCCCAAAACGCGTTTAAGAGCGCCGACTGATTGTGTGCGGCTCGCTTCGTTCAATCCGATTTCAAGTGCCATGAAACCCTCCTTTCATCTCGTGTGTTTCGAGATGGGAGGCGTTTCTTGGGATACAAATTGGAAGTCGAACTAGCTTCTATAGAAGGTTTCTATGGCTAGACGACTATGACAAGCTTGCGCAAAAGCGTTGGATCCGCGCCATCGCATCCTGCAGGGCTTCGGTTGAGGTCGCATAAGAGACGCGGAACGCGGGCGACAAGCCAAACGCTTCGCCCATCACGACCGCCACTTTCTCCTGTTCCAGAAGCTCAGAGGCGAAATCCGTATCGGTCTCGATCCGCTTGCCAGATAGCGCCGTTTTGCCGATCGCGCCCGCGCAAGATGGGTAGACATAAAACGCCCCTTCTGGGGTGTCGCAGGTCAACCCTTCCGCTTTGTTGAGTTCTGCCACAACCATATCCCGACGCTGGCGGAAGACTTCATTGCGCTCGGCCAAGAAACTGTGGTCACCATTCAGCGCCGCGATTGCAGCATATTGAGAGATGGAGCTCGGGTTAGAAGTGGTCTGGCTGATGACTTTACGCATCGTTTTGATCAGTTCTTCAGAGCCACCCGCAAAGCCAATCCGCCAGCCTGTCATCGCATAGGCTTTGGAGACGCCGTTCATGGTCAGCGTGCGATCATAGAGGCCAGGTTCAACTTGCGCGATCGTGCTATATTCGAACCCGTCATAGACCAAATGCTCGTACATATCATCGGTCATCACCCACACTTGCGGGTGGCGCAGCAACACTTCGCCCAGCGCTTTAAGTTCATCGCGTGTATAAGCGGCGCCGGTCGGGTTAGATGGTGAGTTGAGGATCAACCATTTGGTTCGCGGCGTGATCGCAGCTTCGAGCGCTTCCGGTGTCAGCTTGTATTTGGCATTCGGGCCGCAAGAGACGATCACGGGTTTGCCGCCGCACAGTTTCACCATTTCTGGATAAGACACCCAATAGGGCGCCGGTACGATCACCTCGTCGCCTTCGTTCAGGGTCGAGACGAGCGCATTATAGATGACCGGCTTGCCGCCCGGAGCGACATGGATCTGTGCAGGCGTGTAAGTCAGGTCATTATCGCGTTTGAACTTGGCGCAAATCGCTTCTTTCAGCGCGGGCAGACCATCGGCAGGCGTATATTTGGTTTTACCCTCTTGAATTGCCTGGATCGCTGCGGCTTTGATATGATCAGGCGTGTCAAAATCAGGCTCACCGGCGCCTAAACCAATCACATTCTCGCCCGCCGCTTTCAATTCCGCAGCTTTCGTCGTTACAGCGATAGTCGCTGACGGGGCCACACGGTTGACGGCTTCGCTCAGAAATGAAGGGCTGGTCATGGCGTATCTCCAATAGGACGCCGCCCGTGTAAGCCGCTATGCGCATGCGTGCAAGCGTCTGTAATTGATTTGCGATCGATTAAATTTCAACTCTTACGTTAGTAATGTTGTGACCCATTAGGACTATAAGTCTCGGGGCTTGGGGACCAAGGATGAAGGCTATGTTGTTCATACGTAGTGCCAGTACGGACCTATACCAAAGAGCCATCGATCAGTTCGTGATCGATGTGGAATTCTATTTTGGTGAAATCGGCAGCTATATCAACGATCTCAGCAATGAAGAGCGGACACTTTATCTGTGCGCATTCATTCTGTTTTTGATCTATGTCATTGTCGCGCGCGCCCGGCGGAAATACAATCCTGGCAGCCTTGGCCGACAATTTGCGGGCGCTGTTTTGCTGATTGGGGTTGTCCTGATTGGCGGCGGCGCACTGATTGAGTCAGGCGGCGGAAGCTATAGCGGTATCTTTCGGATCTAGGCGGCGACGCATTCCACCCCTAAATTGGCGTCATGTCTGACTCGCCTCCTCCCTCGGCGCGCTTGCGCGGGGTTGATATCATCAAAGATAATCTATCTCGGCTTCCCGCGAAGCCAGGCGTTTACCGTATGTTTGGCGAGGACGAGACGGTTCTCTATGTCGGCAAGGCCAAGAGCCTGAAAGCACGCGTAGCGTCTTATTCGCGGATTGGCGGTCAAACGCAGCGGATTGCGGCAATGATCATGGCGACTGCGCGCATGGAATTCGTGGTCACCGAAAGTGAAACAGAAGCGCTTCTGCTAGAAGCCAGCCTGATCAAATCGCTGAAGCCGCGCTTCAACATCCTGCTGCGCGACGACAAGTCTTTTCCGTATATTTTGATCCGGCGCGATCATGAAGCGCCGCAAGTGCTGAAATATCGCGGCTCTAAACAAGACCGCGGCGACTATTTCGGACCATTTGCGAGCGCCAGCGCGGTGACGCGAACGATTGATACCCTGCAAAAAGCTTTTTTGCTTCGAACCTGCGAAGACAGCGTCTATTCCACCCGCCAACGCCCTTGCATGTTGCATCAGATTAAACGCTGCGCCGCGCCATGTGTCGGTTTGGTGGAACCTGAAGAATATCGAGCGCTTGCCGATCAGGCCGCGGACTTCCTGCGCGGCAAAGCGACGGATCTGCAAACCGATCTGGCCGCGCAGATGAGCCAGGCCGCGGAGGATATGGACTTTGAGCGAGCGGCAAGTTTGCGCGACCGTATCCGCGCGCTCGCCCATGTCCGCGCCCAGCAAGACATTAATCCGGACGGGATTGAAGAGGCCGATATTTTCTCCATTGCGATGGAGGGCGGGCTGTCGGCGGTGCAAGTCTTCTTCATTCGCGCGGGTCAAAACTGGGGCGCGACAGTTCACTTCCCGCGACACGAAAAGGGCGAAAGCGACGCCGAGATCTTGGCCGCCTTCTTGGTCCAGTTCTATGACAAAAGACCGCCGCCGCGGCTCATCTTGACCAATCACGATCCGTCAGACCGCGAGCTGATCGCGGAGGCACTGGAGCTGAAAGCCGATCGCAAAGTTGAAATTCGAACCCCTCAGCGAGGCGAAAAACGGTCACTTGTTGAACAGGCGAGCCGTAATGCTGCTGAAGCGCTGAGCCGAAAACTCGCGGAAAGTGCGAGCCAAGTGCGTCTCCTCAAGGAAGTTGCGAAAGCCTTCGATCTTGAAGAGCCGCCGCAGCGGATTGAAGTGTATGATAACTCTCATATTCAAGGGTCGAATATGGTCGGCGGGATGGTGGTGGCCGGGCCAGAGGGCTTCGAAAAGGGTCAGTACCGCAAGTTCAACATTAAGGATTCGAGCCTCGAGCCTGGTGATGATTATGGCATGATGCGCGAAGTGATGCGTCGCCGCTTCGCCCGCGCTTTGAAAGAACGCGAAGAGGGCAATGGCGCCAATTGGCCGGATCTTGTCTTGATTGATGGTGGGCTTGGTCAGCTCAGCTCAGTCATTGAAGCGATTGGTGATCTGGGTCTGTCTCCCGCCGACATCAATTTGGTGTCGATTGCCAAAGGCGTGGAGCGGAATGCCGGTCGCGAGCAATTCTTTCAGCCTGGTCGCGCGCCCTTCCGCCTGCCGGAGAATGCGCCTGTTTTATACTATCTACAGCGGCTACGCGATGAGGCGCACCGCTGGGCCATCGGCGCGCACCGTGCCAAACGCAGCGCCGATATCAAGAAAAACCCGCTCGACGAAATCGAAGGCATTGGCCCGTCTCGAAAGAAAGCCCTGTTGCAATATTTCGGCTCTGCGAAAGAAGTCTCGCGCGCCAAACTCGCCGATTTGAAAGAAGTGGAGGGGGTCTCTGCCGCTTTGGCTGAGCGCATTTATGGGCATTTTAATAGCGGCTAACGGTTTGCGCCTGGCACCCATTTCACATCATCAGTGCCATTCGAATTGGCAACGCGGCCGGCGACAAAGAGCCAATCAGACAGCCGATTGGCATAGGCCAAAGCCTCAGCGCTGACGATTTCATCTTCAAGCGCAGCCAATTCGGCGACTTGCCGTTCCGCGCGGCGACAGAGTGTCCGCGCAACATGGAGATGCGCCGCCAAAGCGCTCCCGCCGGGCAGGATGAAACTATCGAGGGGTGCAATATCCGCATTCATCGCGTCAATTTCGCTTTCGAGCCGGTCGACCTGCGTTTTGACAATCCGCAATGGTTCCCATTCGAGCTTCTTGCCCCGGTCCGGGGTGGCGAGGTCGGCGCCTAGGTCAAACAAATCATTCTGGATGCGCCGGATCGCTTGCAGCAATTCTCCGTCTGCATGCAAAGCGGCGACGCCGAGCGCGGCATTGGTCTCGTCGACGGTGCCATAAGCGGTGACGCGCGGGTGCCATTTGTCGACGGGTTCGCCCGTTGAGAGCCGCGTTTTCCCGCCATCGCCGGTGCGCGTATAGATTTTATCGAGTTTGACCATGGATGGGTCAGAACAGGTTGATCGAGCCGACAACAATGCCGAGCAGGACGAGGATGCCGACGACAACCGCCTGGACCATGACGCGCATGCGCATCAACTGATTTGAGCGCGAGCGTTGTTCGTCATCGGTGCGGGTAAGATTGATCAGGCCCATGGCGAGGATGACGACCAGAATCCCGATCGCGACGTAAAGACCAATAGTGAGTGCAGTGGCCATGTTCCGGCCCTTTCCTTCTGATGCGCAAGAGATAGAGCGCAAAGGGGCATTCGGCCATGGGGCAGGCAGCCGCGCCTAATATTCGTAGGTTTCAATCCGATCGATGCGAATGGTGTAAGCCGCGTCTGCCAGCTCTGACTCTTGGGTTTGTGTGAACAGCGTGCCCTCAAGCCAAACCGCTTGCGACAGGTCCCGCAGCCGGATCGGCTCTTCAGCGATTGCAAACACCGTTTGGTTCGGTGGCGGCGGCGGCGCGTGCAAGCAAGCGCCATAATAAGGCACCAGCAAAAATTCTTTGATTTCCGCATTGGCGCCAAACTCGAACGGCACCGTATATCCTGGAATACGGATTTTGGTCTCATTCAGTCCTGGAACCGTATTGAAGGTTCCGATCTGAATCATCTGATCGGCGGCAGATCCCTCGGCAACGGGACCGCCGGAATAGAGCATCGCCATTTGCTGCTGATAGAGTTGCGCAAGGCGTTCTTCTTCGCCTTCAGGCAGAAGTTCTTCCCAACCGATCTCGCGCACACCGCGAGTTTCCAGATCTTTGGCCTTTTCTTCGGCAGCGGCAAGGCGGTCGGCATTTGCTCGATTGCTGGACGTTTGCGGTTCAGGGATCTTGTCGCCGACTTGCGGTTCATTGGAACTGGTATCGGGTGAGGTCGAAGCGGCTTGCGCTTCCGCTGCTGGGGCATCTGGGGTCGCAGATTGTCCGCAAGCGACCAAAAGGCTGAGCGCGACTGAAGAGACAAGAATGTTTTTCATAAACCCTAATTAGGACCGAACAGGATCAACGGCTAGGGGTTTGTCGCGCTTGTGATTACAGTTTCACAGTTAGCCCGTCAGCGAGCGAGCGGCGGAGGGCGGTCAAAGCAGGCCAGATTCCCAAGACAAATGCCGCGAGTGTGACGACGCCAATCGTATAGAGATCGACCAAGCTCGGGCCGGTGCCGATCAGTGCGACCCCGTATTGGGCCGATAAAATTGGCGCGGCGATCGCAAAGATCGCTTGGATCAAAACTGCGCCCAGCACGGCACCGACAAATCCGAGCACCGCCGCTTCCACCACCAAAAGCGTAAAGATATGCGCCGGCCTCGCCCCAGTCGCGCGCAGGATCGACATTTCACGGCGCCGTTCATTCAAGCTGGTCAAAATGCTGGTCAGGATCGAGACCAGCCCAACCGCAATCACGAAGGCTGAAATTGCCAACAAAACGCGTTCCGCGGTACCCATCACTTGCCAAAGCTCAGCCAGCGCCTGACCCGGAATGATCGCCAATAACGGCTCAGACATGCTTGTATTGATGGCTCGCCGGGTGCGTAACACTGAGGAGCGGTTTCTCAGACCTACAAATACTGCGGTTACGGTTTTCGGCGTAAGATTAAAGCTGCGAACCATATCTTCGGTGAGCGAATCGGCGAGCGGATTGCGCGCGCCGGTCTCCCATCCGACATGGATGGCGGTCATGGCCTCTAGCGAGATGTGGATCGTCTGATCGACCGGTGTGCCGGTTGGGCGCAAGATTCCGACAACCCGGAAGGGCCGATTTTCGTGATCTGCCAGCCCGCCTGCGCCAAGCCCGTGGGTGATAACAATGGGGGTCTGAAGCTCATATCCTAGTGATTTTGCCACGTCGGCGCCGATCACTGCGTCAAACAGATCTTCGAATTCCTCTCCTTCGGCGAGGGTGAGCGGCTGGCCTTGCCCATATTTGTAATGCTCGAAATAGCCGCGATTTGTGCCCAGCACACGATAGCCGCGATGACTGTCGCCGAGCGAGATCGGCACCGTCCAGGCAACATCTTCACGAGCCTTGAGCTCTTGATAGGCGGGCCATGAAATCTCGGCCGTCGCATTCCCCAAGCGGAACACTGAATAGAGCAGTAAATTGATCTGGCCGGAAGGCGCACCAACAATCAGTTCGGTGCCTGAAATCGTATTGTCAAAACCAGATTTAGCCGCGTTGCGGGCTTTCTCGACCCCTAGAAAGAGCGCGACAGACAGCGCGATCGCGAACACCGTCAACAGCGCTGAGACTTTGCGGTTCATCAGGCTACGCCAGGCCAGGCCGAGAATTGAAACGCCCATTACACGGCCTCGCGCTGGGAAGCGGCGAGATTGATCTCGGTCAAATCGATGGCGCGGTCGAACAAGGGCGCGAGCCTGGAATCATGACTGACAAAGAGCAGGGCCGCGCCTGTGCGGGCCGCTTCTTCGCTGAGCAATTCAATAAACCGGTCGCGCATGTCGGTGTCCAAAGCCGAAGTGGGCTCATCGGCGATCACCAAAGAAGGGTGGCCAATGAGTGCGCGTGCCGCGGCAACGCGCTGCTGCTGACCGACAGATAGGTCGGTGACGTTTCGCGCCTGGAGGGCCGCATCCTCCAACCCTAAACGCTCGAGTAGGCGTTTCGCTTCGGATTCTGGGCCGCCATTGGCTTGGGTGTTTTGCAGCCGCTGCTTTGAGAACCGGCAGGGCAAAATGACATTCTGCACAACTGAGAGATAGGGCACCAAATTGAACATCTGGAAGATCACACCGAGATGGTCGGCACGGACTTGATCGCGCCGGCCGCCAGACAGCTGGGTCATGTTTTGATCCATCACCCAGACATCACCATCTGACGCTTCCAAAACGCCGGCAATCAAGCCCAGAAGGGTCGATTTTCCCGACCCGCTTGGCCCACGCAGGAATAAGCGCTCTTTCGGCGCTAGCTCAAACGAGCTGATCTCGAGCAAAGCCGAGTGCCCAGGCCATGCGAACCGCAGGTCAGACAGACGTACAATCGGTGTGGTCATCTAGTTGAGGTCTAGGCGGGTGTCGCTCTCGGTCAAGGTTTCAGCGGTTTGACCCGTTTCGGTCAGGAAGACGGCATTGACCTCCACAAACCCGGCAAAGCTTTGAAAGCCCGTTACATTGATCGCTTCGAGCGTGTCGGGTGCGGCGCAATCATAGGTGAGGTCAATGACAAGATTGCCATGATCACCAATCGGCCGAATGCTGGCTGTTGCGCCGGAGCGGGTACAATCGCCGCCAACAATTTCCGCCGTGCGATCGGTATAGGCTGACGGGTCGTCTAGGGTCCGCAAGCTCTCCTCGAGGTCGAAATTTGCCAGCGCGCCTTCGACATTTACGCTTAAGGTTGACCCATCCAAGCTCGCGGCGAGTTCAGATAGACCGTGGACATGCGCTTCCCCACCTGCGTGATCATGGTCGTCATCTTCGTGCGCATGCTCATCATGGTCGTGCTCGTCAGCGTGATCTTCATGTTCTTCGTCATGGTCATGATCATCGCCTTCATCTGCGTGGTCTTCGTCGTCATGATCGTGCTCTTCAGCAGGCTCCGCTGCAGCTTCTACCACCTCTTCGACCGCGTTCGAGCTAGGTTCGATTTCAGCTTCAACCGTCTCAACCACATCCACCGATTCTTCGATGACCGGCGGCGTTTCAGCGCTGAGCTCGGTTGGCGCATCAGAGGCGGGTTGGCAGGCAGCAAGTGCGAGGCCGCTAACCGCGACGAGGAGAGATGACCGAAACATATGAGACTCCAGCTTTTATTTGACAGGGCTAGGTGCGAAGACTACCTCGCGCAGACGTTGTTTTGAGATACTATAACATTTCTTTGAATTGAATAGGGCATTCTGGCGCCGCCTGGGCGTCTTTCACGCATCATGTTTGAATCGCTTCAAGCTCCTCTCTTTTTCGGATTGATCGCGGCCTTTGTCACGACATTGGGTTTGCTTGCCGTGGCGATGCGCAGCGATTGGAGCTTGCGCCATGCCGACCTGTTTGGGGTTGCAGCAGCGGGTCTGCTGACCGCCATCGCGTTCCTACACATTGTGCCTGAAGCCTTTGCGCTGTCAGCGCGGGCGCCGACCTGGCTGGCGATAGGTTTTTTTGGCGGCTTGGTCGTCCATTATTCGATCAAAGCATTGTTTCCCGAACGCGCGCCATCGCAACTGCCGAGTGAAGCGATTACCCCGATTGTGGCGATTGCGATCCACTCCTTCATTGATGGTGCGATTTATGCGGTCACGTTTGCGGCGAGTTTTTCGTCTGGCGTTTTCGCCGCGCTCGGCCTGATTATGCACGAGTTTCCTGAAGGGATCATCGCGTTCGCAATTTTGCGCCGACATGGCGTTTCCAATCGCTGGTCTTTTACATGGGCGTTCCTGGCTGCCGCGGCGACGACCCCGCTTGGCGTATTGGTGTCCGGACCGGTCATGTTTGGTTTGGGTGAAGCAGTCTTGGGCAGCTTGTTCGCCTTGTCAGCTGGCTTGCTGCTGTTTGTGGCCACTGGGCCGCTAATGGCGCCGCTACGAGAGATGAAACCGTCACGCGGCCTTGCAGCGCTGTCGGTTGGGGTGGCGATCGCGGTCGCATTGTTTATGTTGCCCCTCCCTGGACACGATCACGCGCATATTGGCGTCGAGCACGATCATCACGACCAAGAGCATGAGCATGAACATGATCACGCGGAGCGCACGCAGCCGGTCTTTCGCTAAAGGAAGACCCTTGTGATCCGACTGTTCTTACTCAGCCTTGCGGCGTGTCTCATTCTCGTTTCAACCGCGACGGCGCACCCCGAAGATGAGTTTTGTACACTCGATGGCGGCATGGATCCGGCGCTGTGTCAGGCGTTGCAAGAAATGGATCGCCCCGCCAGCGGAGATACGTACACCGCCGACTTCACCGAAACAGAGACAATTGATTTCGAGCGCCCCGCATTTGAGACCTTCGTGCTCTATATCAAAATTGGGGTTCAGCACATTCTGCCCGGCGGGCTGGATCATATCCTGTTTGTGCTCGCGATGTTCTTCTCGACCCGTCGATTACGACCGCTCTTAATCCAAGTATCGGCGTTTACGGTCGCGCACACAATCACGCTTGGTCTGGTTGCGGCGGGCGTGTTCGCACCGCCTGCAAGTATCGTGGAACCCTTGATTGCGGCGACGATCGCGTTTGTGGCGATAGAGAACCTGTTTTTCAAAGACATGACGCGGTGGCGGCCCTTGGTCGTGTTTGGCTTTGGTTTGATCCATGGCATGGGCTTCGCAGGCTTTTTTGGCTCGCTCGGCTTGCCCCAGGGCCAGTTTTGGAGTGCTCTTATCGGCTTTAATGTCGGGGTCGAGGTGGGTCAGCTGTCTGTGATCGCGCTGGCGGCGCTGCTGCTTTGGCCCTTGCGTCACCGCATTTCTGACGGGCTTTACCGGACCGCCATTGTTTGGCCAGCGAGCGGCGTGATCGGACTGATCGGCGCTTATTGGGCGGTCGAGCGCGTTCTGTCAGGGTAAACGGCACTGGCTTTGCAATACGTCCCCCAATGGGCGGAAAAAAACTTCTGAGCCGGCGCACCCGGCGATATATTGGTGCAGCGATCGCGGCTGGGGTGACCAGCTTTATTGCGATGAACACGATCAATAAGGCGTCTGCGCAAGACTGCGGATTGCAAGATGCCATGGATTGGCAATTGGCGCTTCACGATCAGCAGATTGAACAAAGCCCTGAGCATATTTCGGCCGTCACTGAGGCGTTTCTGGATACCTGTCCAGACCGCCCAGAATTCTATGACGCTAGCCGTATCGCTGGTATTGCGGCGGCGGATCTTGGAGAGGCCAAACGGGCGGCCAGCCATTTTGCGAATGCTGGGCCAATGACCGACCGGCTCTCCAATTTCTATGCGATTTCAACCTTTCTGGCTGCAGGTGAAACCAAAGCCGCTTGGCGTCAGCGCGATCAATTTATCGAAGCTTGGCGGACCCGGCTTGAGCGCCATCCGCATGTATCGGTTCACGCTGAGCCGACCGAAGATGGTATGATCTATCAGCTCTATTTTAGTCAGGTTGATGAGGATACCGGGATCCAAGCGGCTTGGGTGGCGGTGCCGTTTGGGGCCGGGTGGCCAGCCACGCTAACTTTTGCGCGCGATCCGATGCGGATGGCCTTTCGCCGGGCGCGAACAGGGCAGGATGTCGCTGACATGCGCTATGTCGACTTGCATCGCTGTTTCGCGCGGCGCTCACTTGGGCAGATCACGACCAAACTGACCCGCAGCGAATTCGATGCCGCGGCGCAAGCCAGTTTGGCCGCCTATCTCGCCAGACCCGATCGCGGCCATGGCCATCCTGGGTCGCAGATCGATATTTGTTATTCGCCGGCGCGTCTTCTGCCCGGCGTGCCGAAACTCGCCGACTAAACGCGCTGCTCGACTTCGGCGACGACTGCATCGGCGGTGATGTTGAAGTGATTGTAGAGATCTTGATATGGCGCGGAAGCGCCAAAAGAGCTCATGCCGACAAAGCCGCCATCATGGCCGATCCAGCGGTCCCATCCAAAACGAACGCCAGCTTCAATCGCAACCTTCGGTAGGTCGCCACCAAGCGTTTCGGTCTGGTAGCTGCCAGTCTGTTGTTCGAACAGATCCATGCTCGGCATTGAAACAACGCGGACCGGGATATTTTTCTCAGCAAGCGCGGATTGGGCGGCGAGAGCGATTTCAACTTCAGACCCGGTGGCGATGAGCACAGCTTGCGCGCCATCCGCGTCGGAGACGACATAAGCGCCTTTGGCCGAGAGATTCTCATCCGTGTGCGCTGTTCGCGCCGATTTCACTTTCTGGCGGGTGAGCGCCAGCGTGCTTGGGCCCGTCTCATTGCGCAGGGCCAATTCCCAACATTCCGCCGCTTCGACGCCGTCACAAGGACGGAAGACGGTCATGTTCGGCATCGCGCGGAGACTCGCTACATGTTCGACAGGTTGGTGGGTTGGGCCGTCTTCCCCGAGGCCGATGGAATCGTGGGTCATCACATGGATGACGCGTTCGCCCATCAGAGCCCCGAGGCGGATCGCCGCGCGGGAATAGTCCGCAAAGACCAAGAAAGTCCCAGAATAGGGAATCACGCCACCATGCAGCGCCATGCCATTCATCGCCGCCGCCATGGCGTGTTCACGGATGCCATAATGGACGTAACGACCGGCCCAATTGTCCGGGCCAAGCGGCGCGGTATGGCTGGTCTTGGTATTGTTTGAGCCGGTGAGATCGGCCGAGCCGCCAATCATTTCTGGAATGGCTTCGGTCAAAGGCTCAAGCGCCGCCCCCGACCATTTACGGGTCGCGTCGTCTTTGCCGCCTTCGACCACAGATTTTTTGTGCGCGTTGACGATGTCGGAGAGGTTTGCTGGCAGCGCGCCTGCCATCGCAGCTTCGAATGCGGCTTTGTCAGCATGATTATCGAGCCGGTTTTTCCAAGCCAGGTGCTCAGCATGCGCGCGCTTTCCAGCATCCGCCCAAGCCGCTTCGATGTCAGCCGGCACTTCAAATGGGGCATGCGGCCAGCCAATGCTTTCGCGTACCGTGGCGACTTCTTCTTCGCCATAAGGTCCGCCGTGGGCCGGGCCTGTGCCGGCTCGCTTGGCGCCGTAACCAATAATGGTTTTGACCGCCAGCATGACTGGCTTGTCTTGATCCTGGGCCCAAGTCAGCGCCGCCTCGACATCATCGGCATCATGGCCGTCGACTTTTTTGGTGACCCAGCCGGACGCTTCAAAGCGGGCGCATTGATCGGTGCTGTCGGCCATATCGGTGCCGCCATCAATCGTCACCGCGTTGTCATCGAACAGAACGATCAGATTAGAAAGCTTGAGGTGGCCCGCCAGCGTGATCGCTTCTTGGCTGATGCCTTCCATCAGGCAGCCATCGCCAGCGATGACATAGGTCTTGTGATTGACCAGCTCATCGCCAAAGCGTGCATTCAGATGTCGCTCGGCCATGGCCATGCCGACCGCTGTGGTGATTCCTTGGCCGAGCGGACCCGTCGTCGTCTCGACGCCTTTGGTGACAAAATTCTCTGGGTGGCCAGCGGTGGTGCGACCAAGCTGGCGGAACGCACGAATATCATCGCGACTGACACTGTCATAGCCGGTGAGGTGAAGCAGCGAATAGACCAGCATAGAGCCGTGGCCCGCCGACAGAACGAACCGATCGCGATCCGCCCAATCGGGATCGGCCGGATTGTGCTTCAAAAACTTACGATACAGAACGGTCGCTGCGTCGGCCATTCCGAGCGGCAAACCGACATGTCCAGATTTGGCGGCCTCAACCGCATCCATTGACAAAGCGCGGATGGCATTGGCCATGTCCCGATTGGAAACTGTCATGCTTCTTGTCCTGTATTATTTCGCCCGGGGAATGGACAGCGTGGCCATCGCTGTCAAGACTTAGCATCGGTGACTATTGAGTTTTCGACGTAATGAGCGCAAACGAGAGACTATGAGCGTTATCGAAGCTGCCGCATCTCGATTGGATAAAGCACTGACCCGACTAGAAGGCGCGGTCGGAGGCCTGTTCGAGCGTTCAGGGGATCCGTCCGTGCTCCGCCAAGAACTGACGGTGATGATGGAAGATCGCGCCCGGCTGGCGGAACAGCTTGATGAATCGCTGGCCCGCGAAAAAGAATTACAGGCACTCGCCGACGAAGCCTCTGAAGCGCTTGGTGCCGCGATTTCGGAAGTCCGCGCTGCGCTTGGGCGTGAGGGCCAGAGCTAATGGCGAAGGCGGATATAAGACTTCGCGGCCGTCCCTATTCAGTGGCCTGTGCCCCGGGACAAGAAGAGCGGCTGATCGCATTGTCGCGTCAACTCGATGCGCGGATCGAAGAAATCGCCAAAGCGGTTGGCAATATCGGCGACGACCGATTGTTGCTCATCGCGTCCTTAGCGCTTCTGGACGAGCTCGACGCGTCGCACCGAGCGCAAGCTGCCGAAGCGGGCCCGGATGTCCAACGCGCCGCACAAGCGCTGACTGATACCGCCGCCCGGATTGAAGCCTTGGCGGCGAGGATCGAGTCCGGAAAATGAGCGCGCCTGAGCTAAGCGTCCTAATTCCTTTCTATAATGAAGAAGGAAATGTGCTGCCCTTATTGGAAGAAGTGCATGAGGCCCTTGGCGGGATCGCGTTCGACGTGATCTGCGTCAATGACTGTTCGAGTGACGCAACCGAGAAAGAGCTCGCGGAAGCTGTGGCGCGCTGGCCCGAAACCGTCAATGTGTTCACCCATGTGAAACGCGCGGGAAAGTCGGCCGCTTTGTTCACCGGCCTCAAATCGATCCGCGGCACCTGGACCCAACTGATCGATGGCGATGGGCAGAATGACATCAATGATACAGCCCGGCTCTGGGCAGATTTGATTGCAGGCCAAGACACTGGAAAGCTCGGGATTATCGCGGGCAAACGAAAAAGCCGAAATGATAGCGGGTTTAAATGGTTGCAGTCGCGCGTGGCCAATGGCGTTCGCCGGTTTATGCTGCGCGATGATGCGACCGATACTGGCTGCGGGTGGAAACTGATCCGAACCGAAGCGTTTAAAGAGCTTCCTTATTTTGCCTCTATGCACCGGTTCTTGCCGGCCTTGATCAAGCGAGCCGGATGGGATGTGCGCGAAGAGCTGGTCAATGATCGCCCGCGTTGGCATGGCCAATCAAAGTATGGTTTCCTCGGGCGGCTAGGCGCCGGGATTTTCGACTTGCTCGGGATGTTCTGGCTGACCCGGCGCGGCGGGCAGGGCATCGCGAGCGAGTGGAATGATCCTCGCGCGGACTAAGGCGCTCCAATCAAAAGCACGCAGAATCGCCAGAGAGACGGTATTCTACCCAAAGTAGTTTTTGAGATAGATTAGTGCAGATAGTTCGAAACACGTGTTCTACAGCGAATCCAAAGAATCGAAATTCACAAGATTCTTTTTAGACTCATATTTACTTATATAAATAATAGTTGTGCTTACTGAAGCAGGTTTTTACATGTTTAGGCGTAGAAAAATCAAGTGTTTACGAATTGTTAGCAACTCGCGCTTAAGTAGAAATCTGTCGCAGGCGGTTACTCCATGACCGTACCGGACAAGCTCAAGGCCTGGGTTCATCCGCCCCTCTAACCCGGCCACCCACTTGGGATGCACCTGTTTGGTGCATCCCATTTTTCTTAGGCGGTCACGAAAAAAGCGCGACCCGAGGGCCGCGCTTCTCAATTTCTGGTTGGTGGCGCTGGCTTATTTGCGCCAGACAGAGGCCAAAGCTGGATCTTCTTCTTCACCAGAATACTTGCGCGTCTCGGCGCGGCCAACCACCATATGGTGCACTTCATCCGGACCATCCGCCAGACGCAGCGTCCGTTGACCAGTGTAAAGACGTGCCAGCGGCGTCCACTGAGAGACCCCTGCTGCGCCATGCATTTGGATGGCTTCGTCGATAATGCGGCAGACTTTCTCTGGAACCATGGCTTTGACCATAGAGATCCAAACGCGAGCTTCTTTATTGCCGAGCACGTCCATGGCTTTCGCGGCTTTCAGAACCATCATCCGCATGGATTCAATATCGATCCGAGCGCGAGAGACTTTCTCAATATTTCCGCCCAGTTTGATCAAGTCGCGACCAAAGGCTTGGCGCGTCATGCCGCGGACAACCATCATATCAAGCGCACGTTCTGCGGCACCGATGGAGCGCATGCAGTGGTGAATACGGCCAGGCCCAAGACGGAGCTGAGAAATCTCAAAGCCGCGGCCTTCGCCGAGCAGCATATTCTCTTTCGGGACGCGAACATTGTCGAACACGATATGCATGTGACCATGCGGGGCATCATAATCGCCAAACACTTGCATACCGTCTAAGATTTTAACGCCAGGCGCGTCAGTTGGCACCAGGATTTGCGACTGTTGTTTATGCGGCTCCGCATCCGGGCTGGTTTTGACCATGGTGATCATGATCTTACAGCGCGGGTCGCCGGCGCCGGAAATGTAGAACTTCTCGCCATTAATCACCCACTCGTCGCCTTCGAGCACAGCGCGGGTAGAGATGTTCTTGGCGTCAGAGCTTGGCAGGGCAGGCTCTGTCATCGCGAAGGCGGAGCGGATCTTGCCTTCGAGCAGCGGTTTCAGCCATTGCTCTTTCTGTTCCGGTGTGCCGACGCGCTCAAGTACTTCCATATTGCCGGTGTCAGGCGCTGAGCAGTTCATTGTCTCAGAAGCGAGCGCGTTCTTGCCAAGCTCGGCCGCAATATACGCATAATCGAGATTCTTCAGGCCTTCGCCGGTTTCAGCGTCTGGTAAGAAGAAGTTCCAAAGCCCTTGCTTCTTGGCTTCGTCTTTCGCCTCTTCCAGCACTTCAAGCTGACCTGGCGCATACGACCAGATGTCGGTTTTATTCTTATCGAGCTCATGGAATTTGATCGACATCGGGTCGACCACATCAGCAATGAATTTCTTCACATGATCATAGAGTGGTCGCGCGTCGTCTGACATTCGCAGGTCGAACAGGTCATCATTCAGCTCACCAGGCCCACTTTCGGTATACGGCATATCACTTTTCCTCGTATTCACGTATCAACTGCCCACACGGTATGACGCGCACGTAAACTTGTAAAACCGTCTCGCGGGGTAAGGTGAACTCAACTGAGACGAACGGTCACTCCGGGAACATACGAGGGTGGTTTGCCGCAAGCAGAGACTCAGCGCACGAGGGCGCCGATGAGTCTTTTCGCAGCCATAATCATCCTTGCGACAACCCTGGTGACGTCTTTCATATCCGGGATTTTCGGCATGGCGGGCGGCATCATTTTGATGGCTGTCTTGGTCGCTCTGGTTAGCGTTGCGATGGCGATGATCGTCCATGGCGGCATCCAAATGTTCGCCAATGGCTATCGCGCTTTCTTACTGCGCGCGCATATCGATTGGCGCGTGTTCGGATATTACTGCATTGGCGCGACCGCTGGCATTACCGCTTTATTCTTCGTCAGTTGGACGCCGGATAAGAGAGCGCTGTATCTTTTGCTCGGCCTCACCCCGATGCTGGTTTGGCTGCCAAAAGAACGCTTACATCTCGACATCAAGCGTGCCGACCACGCAATTTTTGCGGGCTTTGGGGTGCAAGGTTTGAACACGCTCGCCGGGGTTGCGGGGCCGATGCTCGATTTGTTTTTTGTGCGCGCCGAGATGACTCGCCAACAAATCGTGGCGACCAAATCAGTGACTCAAGCGCTGAGCCATTTGGTCAAGATTGGGTTTTGGAGCGTGCCTGTGGTCACTGCCGCGGGTTGGAGCGCACTGCCGCCTTGGTGGTTGTTCGCGGCCGCTATCCCACTCTCCATGCTCGGAACCACGCTCGGCAAGCGCGTGCTCGAGCGCATGAATGATGTGAATTTCCGCCAATGGATGAAATGGTTGGTCACCGCGATCGGGATCGTCTTATTGCTGCGGGCAGCTGGGCTTTATTAAGGGCTCGTGGCCGTCCGATATTAGAGTTCTCGGATCGTTCCAGCTGAGAACTCAAACACGGCTTCGTGGGAGTCTCCTTTGGCGCTGACCTGCTCAAACGCGAGGCCTGAATATAAGGATCGCAATCCCATGCCAGCCCAGCCATGGGAAACAACAACCGATCGCGCTTTTGATTGCTCAATCTCCGCAAGCCAGCTCTGCAATCGAGCGCTAAACGCCGTTTCTGATTCGCCTTTTGGGGCTCTGTAAGCCCAATCGAATCGTGATGAACCGTCGAGCATACCAGGATGGGTGAATTCAATATCCTCCATGGTCATGCCCTCCCAATCGCCGAGGCTAATCTCAGCGAGCCGGTCATCGGTTTTTACTTGAGCGACCGCCAGATAGGATTCGATGATGGCGGCTGTTTCTTGGGCGCGCCCCAAGGGGCTGATCCAGAGATCAATAGGACCTGATCCAATCAGCGCTTTAAGCTTGTGCCCTACGGCATGGGCTTGGCTGATTCCCCTAGTTGTTAATTGCGAGTCCGAATGTCCCTGCAAACGACCAGCCGCGTTCAACTGAGTTTGCCCATGGCGTGTGAGATAAATCACGGTGAGGCTTTCAATTGCACACACATCTGCTCAAACCCTCGCGTTCCGATCCTTTTTGACCAAGTTAAAGGCGTGCTCAGAGCCATCTCTGGCCAGCGCTCAACCAATTTGGAAAGGGTAAGTTCGGTTTCCATTTTGGCCAAATGAAGACCGAGACAGATATGTGGGCCTCCGCCCCATCCGGTATGACGATTGGGCCGGCGCGCGAGATCAAGCGTCAGCGGGGCGGTGAACACGGCTGGATCGACATTGGCGGCGCCCAGGAGGGCGATCACTTTCTCGCCGCGCTTGAAGGTTTCGCCACAGATCTCGGCATCTTGTCGGACAAAGCGCGGTTTCGTCATGTGAATAGGCATCGCAAAGCGCATCAGCTCATCCACGGCGACACGCCATCCGTCGGCATCCAGCTCTTTCGCTGTCTCCCAGGCGCCGGGTTCAGTGTGCAAAGCATGGAGCCCACTCGAGAGCAGATTGGTTGTCGTGTCATGACCGGCGACAAATAATACAAGGACGAGGGAGATGAGCTCATCTTCGCTCATCTTGCCGCCATCAGCTTCCGCTGCGATCAGGTCTTTCAGCAGGCCGGGGCGCGGGTTTTGGCGCGCGAATTCGATCTCCTCGCGCAATTGTTTAATGACACCGCCCATGCCCATAATCGCTCGGAAAATGCCCCAACCGCTTGCTGCGCCCGAAAACCCAGACATCGTCTTAACCAGACGTGCTTTAGCGTCTTCCGTCAGTCCAAGCATGTGGCTGATCACCGTCAGCGGTAATGGACGAAAAACCTGATCAATCAGGTCGACACTGGGCCCGGGCATATGCGCGACTTGATCCAAATAAGCATCGACCAGCGCTCCGACTTCAGTCCGTTGCAATTCAATCGCGGCCCGGCGGAATGGCGCATCCGCCAAGCGGCGCAGGCGTTGGTGATCCGGATCGTCCAGAGATAAGAGATTCTGCGATAATAGCCGCAGAGACTTTGGAATGAAGGGTAACCCAAACGGCTTACGATGCCCTGCATTTCTTGCATCAACCGCGAAGGTTTCGGACTCTTTCAGGACTTTATGAACCGCCTCATGGGTGAGTGCCGCTTTGAAAGTTCCGAGCAAAGGCACTTTCACCTGTGCAAACGGTCCGGCCTCTAAAGCCTCAGCGAGCACCTCATGCGGGGCTGATTTGAAGGCGAGCGAGCTGATATCGAGCTTGCGCATGCGAAATATCTATCGCGGGCAGGCCCTGCCGACAACAGAGCCGGCTGTATCGAACCTGCGGTTTAATCCGGCAACGACGCGCCGATGGTTGCCAGCGTCTCTTGGCGCAGCAGGCGCTTATTGCCGGTCAGGGACGGGCTGCTCAGAGGTTTTAACCCATCGGCATAGCCTTGTGCGGTCGCCATTAAGGCGCTGGCATCAACGACTTGATCGAGATAACCGGCTTTCACCGCAGTCTCAGGGTCAAACAATTCGCCAAACACCATTGACCGGGTCAGGAAATCTTTGGCGACGCGGGCCTTGACCAGCTCGGACGCGAAGATTGGTAGCACCATGTTGATCTGGGTCTCATTGGCGCCGATTTTAAACGCCCCGGCTGTACCGATCCGCACATCGCAAGACAGCAAGATGAAACAGCCCATGGCCACACCATGGCCATTGCAGGCGGCGATCACTGGCATCGGGAAACTGTAGAGGCGATGCGCCAGCTTGCCACCGCCATCGACCAAAGCTTTCACGTCTTCACCCGGCAAGCTCATCATGAGCTTCAAGTCAAAGCCGCCAGAGAACCGGCCTTCGCGTCCGGTAATGATAAGGACTTTTGCGTCTTTCTCGGCTTGATCGAGGCAAGCATTAAGCGCTTCAAGCATAGGCGGGTTGATCGCGTTGGCTTTGCCATCATCCATAGTGATGATCGCGATTTCGTCTTTGATTTCGATAGTGGCTGGCGCGCTCATGATCGGTCCTCCAGAGAGTTAAGAACTTAAACCGGTAGGTGCTGTCCCGTAACGGGAGGCAAGCCTCACTCTGCGTCAGTCACTGTAACTTCCAAAAGCTCTCCTGGTGTGCATTCGAGCGCTTCACACAGTTTAGCTAATGTATCGAACCGGACTCCTTTGACTTTCCCGGACTTCAGCAGAGAAAGATTCGCTTCTGTCATGCCGATCTCCGCCGCGAGGTCTTTGGCCCGCCGTTTCCGACGCGCCAACATGACATCGAGCGTAACAATGATCTCAGCGGACATTAGACGAACTCGTCATTTTCGGCTTTTACCGCAACAGCGTCTTTGAGCACCAGAGACAGGCCATAGAGCATCACGCCCATCATCGCCGTCGCCAATGCGAGGTCACCCATTTCGAAAAGCACGCCGCGCACGCGCTCTGTCAGCCAGTCTTGGAGCGTTGGGGAAATAATACCCGCCCAAGCGCCAGCGCCGATCAAGCCAAATGCAGCTTGTTCGACCGTTTTGACATTCTCGTCTGTCAGGACCTCGCCTTCGGAACAGCGTTGGAAGAGAAACGCAAAATCCGCAACCGCCCAGGCGATGAGTATGGTTGGCATGGCTTTGATAATGCCAATCCAGAGCGCCTTGTTTATCGCCCAAAGATCTGACGATGAGGTGTACCAAATCTCGCCGACTTCTTCACCGACGAAGTAAGAGACGTTGAGCGCTAAGATGCCAACCACGACCCACGCCACATAGGTGAGATCTCTATGGGTGTCGCGGGTTTTTTGAATCTCTGTGTCGGTCATTGGGAACTCCTAACTTGAGGAGCATATACTCAATTAATTATTGCTATACAATAATTTTTTATGCATTTGAGATATTTTCTACGCCCTAGGTCTCAATTCCCCTGCGCGAGGGATTGCCGGATGCCCTTTGAGAGTCGATAGTTTCGGCTCGGGAGGCCCAGAACATGTATAACGTCAATCTCACAGACTCTTATTTTCCAGCACAAGGCGACGAGCCACCGGCGATGACGATTGGCGAGATGTTGCGCAACTCTGTCGCTGCTGCGCCTGATTTGCCGGCCCTTAAAGAGCTCGGTTTTGACGGTGAGATTGGGCGCACCTGGACCTATAAGGAATTGCTCGCTGATGCCGAGCGCCTCGCGCGTGCCTTGGCCACCCGCCACGAAGAAGGCGCGCGGATTGCGATTTATGCAAATAATGTCCCTGAATGGGTGCTCTTGGAGCTGGCCTGCGGTCTTGCTGGCGTGATCCTGGTCACCGTGAACCCGGCCTATCAGAAGCGCGAGCTGAAATATGTGCTCGAACAATCGCGCTCTGAAGCGATCTATTATGTCGCCGATTTCCGCGGCAACCCGATGCAAGAGATTGCCGACTCGGTTTGCGATGAAATCCCAGCCATCACGCATCGTATTCTGCTGACGGACCATGACGCGCTTTATGCTGGCGCTGATCAAGGCGAACTTCGAGACCCAAAGCCAAGCGATGCGGTGCAGATTCAGTACACGTCCGGAACCACCGGATTTCCGAAAGGGGCGCTGCTCCATCATAATGGCTTGGTCCGAAACGGCGTCGACACGCTAACCCGCGGCAACCTGCAGCCGGGCGACGTATTCGTTCACCATATGCCGCTTTTCCACACGACCGGGTGTGCCATTCTCGTCCTCGGTGGATTTGGCCGGCAGGCAACGATGTTGCTCGCTCCAATGTTTGATCCGGCGACCGTTGTTCGCGTGATTGAGCGCGAAAAAGCCCGCTTCATCTTGGGCGTGCCGACAATGTTGGTCGCACTGATCCATGAAGTGCGTCAGTCCGGCGCCGACATGTCATCGATCGAGTGTATCATATCGGGTGGCTCCATGGTCCCGCCGCAGCTGTGCCGCGACGCGTTTGAAACCTTTGGCGCCGCGATTCAGATCGTCTATGGCCAGACCGAGACATCGCCGGTGCTAACCCAAGCCTGGCACACCGATACAGAAGAAGATCTGACCCAGACGATTGGGCAGCCGGTCGCCTATACAGAGATTTCTATTCGCGACCCGCAGAGCAATAAAGTCATCCCGATTGGCGAACAGGGCGAGATTTGCGCCCGCGCTTATAGTGTGATGCTCGGCTATAATGACAATCCCGAAGCGACAGCGGCAACGATTGATAGCGAAGGCTGGCTGCACACCGGCGATCTCAGGCGCATGGACCCGCGCGGCTATGTCAAGATTACTGGCCGGGTCAAAGAGATGATTATTCGCGGCGGCGAGAATCTGTTCCCGGCTGAGATCGAGAACGCCATGCTCGAACATGACGCGATTGATGAGGTTGCCGTGGTCGGCGTGCCGGACGAGAAATGGGGCGAGCAAGTCGCCTGCTTCATTCGCAGCGAGAGCGACCATGCGTTTTCGGCGGGGGAGCTCAAAGCGTTCGTCCGCGAACGCCTGTCGCCGCAAAAAACCCCGGCTTATTGGGTGCAAGTTACTGACTGGCCCCTCACAGGATCCGGCAAGATCCGGAAATTTAAGCTCGCGGAAGAATTTGAAGCCGGGCAACACACGCCGATGGGATAGCGACGCGGTTTGTAAATTCCCTTTTCCGCCGATGCCTGCGCAGGCAGGTATCCAGGGAGAGGCGCCCACAATCCCGACCTCAATTACCGTCCATGGGTTCCTGCTTCCGCAGGAACCGCCGGTGACTGGGCCCGATAAGCAGTTCATCACTAAATTTGTGCGCGACCTCTCCTTCCAGCGCTCTGCCCAACGCATCTGAGCAGATTGTAAAACGAGATGCCTTGTCTTAGCCTCATCCTGAGCGAAGTCGAAGGACGAGGCGGGCTCACTACAAAGTCCAGGGAAGCCCGGCCCTTTATCCTTCGACGTCGCTCAGGATCAGGGCCTATTTGGAATCGTTCGCACCTAATCCTATACCCCTCACTGCGCCTCCGCATATTGCATCTTAATCGTGGTGCAGTCGCGGCCGCCTTGGCGGACGATGAGGTCGAATTGGGATTCGGCCACGGAATGTCCCAGAAGTTCCACCCCGAACGGGCTGCCGAGTTCGACATAGTGGTGGAACTCCATCTCGCCGCCTGTGTGAAAGAAAGGGCGACCTAGCAGCAATTGGCCGAATTGGCGGCCGACCTCGCCCATATGGGTGGAGTTCACATGATCACCTGAGCCGCCAATATAGGGATGGGCTGGGCGCAGGCCGTTTTCTTTGGTGATCAACCCGGTGGTCGAGATGGTCTCGCTGTGGCGGAGCGGCGCGAGAAAGCTCTCAGGCGCCGACCGCACGCCAACGGCGGCTGCGGAGGCATAATTCATCAAAGGCGGGGCCGGGGGCTTTAGCTTTTCTTTTGAGCCGTCGCGCCATTTTTCGAAATTGCGGGTGCGGAAGGTCACGCCTTGGCCAGCGAGCTCTGCGACCATCTGATCAGCCTGATCAAAGAAGGCGAGCTTATAGCGGGCGCGGCCGGCATCTTGGATCGATTGATACGTGCCGCGATGCGGTAGACCAGCATCTGGGGCGCCGCACTCCCAACGCACATGCGTTAGAGCCGTCCATGTATCGGGATTGAAGGTTCCGAGAAATTCGCCCGAATCGATTGACGCCCAGAAATTTATCGTCTGCACCAAAATCGGATGGGTCGCGCTTAACCTTAGCCACGGCCAGACTGCACTATCACGGGAACATTCAAACGCCACGGAGCCGTCATTCTGGGCCTGATGATTGTGCGTGTATCGGTCGGGAAATGGGCGCGGCATGCGGCATAAATCGCAGAACATCGCCACCGCTGCAATGACTATCGCCGAGGCTTAACCTCGCGACCGCGCGATTCGGTCGCAGCCTGGGCTGATCCGACGTGTTGTCAGTCCACAAACAAGGTGCTAGGTGCCCGCACAAGTTTCAGGACTAGGGTGTCGCTACACCTTGATTCCTATTGGTTCAGACCCAGGGCAATTTCGCCCTACAGCTAACGGACGACGCTTTGGCCGCAGCATCCGCGACAACTGCTAGTGAAGCCGCCCGCCGCTATGCCGGCGCGCTGTTTGATCTTGCGAAAGAAAAAGGGGAACTCGCGACAATTGCGAGCGACCTGAAAACGCTTGAAAGCTTGGCGGCTGACAGCGAAGACCTGACCCGTTTGCTCGAAAGCCCAGCCTTCGCGCGTGAGGACAAGGTTAAAGCGCTTGTCGCCGTCGCCGGACAGGCGGGTCTGTCAAAAACCGCTACGGGCTTTATCGGCACCATGGCTCAGAATGGCCGCGGCGGCGATCTTATCGGCGCGGCGAAGCATTTTGATGAACTCTATGCGAAAGAGCGCGGCGTGAAACGCGCTGTCGCGAGAACCGCATCTGACATGAGCGCAGACCAACGCGCCCGGCTTGAGCAAGTGCTCGCCAAGGCAGTTGGTAGCGATGTCGAACTGGAAACCGAGGTCGATGCCGACCTCATTGGGGGCATTCAATTGCGTATTGGATCAACTTTGATCGATGCCAGTGTTGCCGCCAAATTGGATCGTATGAACACCGCCATGAAGGGAGCGTAAGACGCACATGTCTATTAGCGCAGCAGAAATCTCCGGCATTCTTAAGTCGCAGATCGAAAATTTTGGCGTCGAGGCTGAAGTCTCAGACGTTGGACAAGTTCTCTCCGTCGGTGACGGTATCGCCCGCGTCTACGGCCTCGACAATGTTCAGGCCGGTGAGATGGTCGAATTTGACGGCGGCGTTAAAGGCATGGCGCTGAACCTCGAGAGCGACAATGTCGGTGTGGTTATCTTCGGTGATGACCGCGGCATTAAAGAAGGCGACACAGTTAAGCGCCTCGACGAGATCGTTTCGGCACCTGTCGGTAAAGGCCTGCTTGGCCGCGTTGTCGACGCGCTGGGCAACCCAATTGACGGCAAAGGTCCGCTGACCGACGTCGCGTCTCGGAACCGGGTTGATGTTAAGGCGCCGGGCATTATCCCGCGTAAGTCTGTGCATGAGCCAATGATGACCGGCATTAAGGCGATCGACGCCATGATCCCAGTTGGACGTGGTCAGCGCGAATTGGTGATTGGTGACCGTCAGACCGGTAAGACCGCTGTCTGCGTCGACACCATCTTGAACCAGAAAGAAACCAACGCCGCGGCAAAAGACGATAGCGAAAAGCTGTTCTGTATCTATGTTGCGATTGGCCAGAAGCGCTCTACCGTTGCTCAGGTTGTCAAAACCCTCGAAGAGCGCGGCGCCCTCGATTACACTGTGATCGTTACGGCGACAGCCTCGGAGCCAGCCCCGCTTCAGTACCTTGCACCGTTTACCGGTTGTACGATTGGTGAGTTCTTCCGTGACAATGGCATGCACGCGCTGATCATTTATGATGATCTGTCAAAGCAAGCTGTGTCTTATCGCCAAATGTCTCTGCTTCTGCGTCGCCCACCAGGCCGCGAAGCTTATCCTGGTGACGTTTTCTATCTTCACTCCCGCCTGCTCGAGCGCTCGGCGAAAATGAATGAAGACAATGGCGCAGGGTCTTTGACCGCACTGCCAATCATTGAAACCCAGGCGAACGATGTTTCGGCCTATATCCCGACCAACGTGATTTCGATCACAGACGGTCAGATCTTCCTCGAAACCGATCTGTTCTATCAAGGCATCCGTCCTGCGGTGAACGTGGGTCTGTCAGTGTCTCGTGTGGGCTCTGCGGCGCAAACCAAAGCGATGAAGAAAGTCGCTGGTTCGATGAAGGGTGAACTCGCCCAGTATCGTGAGATGGCGGCCTTTGCGAAGTTCGGGTCTGATCTCGATGCCGCGACACAGAAACTTCTCGGCCGTGGTGAGCGTCTGACGGAGCTGCTCAAGCAGCCTCAGTACAGCCCGCTGCTGATCGAAGAACAAGTTTGTGTCATCTATGCCGGTACGCGTGGTTATGTTGACGCGGTTCCAGTTCGCGACGTCACACGTTACGAAGCTGAGCTTTTGTCATTCCTCCGGAACGACAAAAAAGACCTGCTGAAGCAAATCCGTGACGAGAAAGCGCTCTCTGAAAGTGTCGAAAACGGCATCAAAGACGCGCTGGAAGCCTTCGGGAAGACTTTCGCCTAAGATAACCCTCACGACCAGGAGCCTTTGACCAAATGTCTGGCCTTAAGGAACTGAAAAACCGGATCGGTAGTGTGAAATCCACACAGAAGATCACTAAGGCGAAGCAAATGGTCGCCGCTGCGAAACTGCGCCGCGCGCAGGAAGCAGCTGAGGCCTCTAAGCCTTATGCAAGCCGGATGGCGAATGTCGTCGCGAACCTCACCGCCTCTATGGGTGATGGCGCTGGCGGCCCAAAGCTGCTGGCAGGCTCTGGCGATGACAAGGTTCACTTGCTGGTTGTTATGACGGCGGAACGTGGTCTTTGTGGCGGCTTTAACGCCAATACCGCGAAAGCCGCCCGGCTGAAAATCGAAGAGCTCAAAGCCGACGGCAAAACCGTCAAGATTATCACGGTCGGTAAAAAAGGTCGCGAAGTGCTGAAGCACGCTTATGCGGACCTGTTCATCGATCATGTCGATCTGTCAGACGCCAAAGACAAGTTCACGCCATTCGCGATTGGCCTTGGCCTCGACCTAACCAAGCGGTTTGAAGCCGGCGAGTTCGATGTTGCGACTTTGGTCTTCTCTGAGTTCAAAAACGTTCTGACGCAAAACCCGGTTGCGAAACAGCTGATCCCAGCTGAAGCGCCAGAAGACGCCGAGACGATTGATCTTGGCGGCGCCATCTATGCGTATGAGCCTTCTGAGCCAGAAATCCTCGAAGCTCTGCTGCCGCGTTATTTGAACACCCAGATCCTGTCTGCGATGCTCGAAAATGCTGCCGGTGAGCAAGCCGCCTCGATGACGGCGATGGACAATGCGACACGAAATGCCGGTGAGCTGATCGACAGCCTTACCCTGCAATATAACCGCGCCCGTCAGGCGCAAATTACCAAAGAGTTGATCGAGATCATCTCCGGTGCGGAGGCGCTCTAAGATGGCCTATTGGATCTACGAGAATTTTGGCAATAAGCGCGCCCGTTTGCACACCAGCGAGTGCCGTTATTGCAATGATGGCCAAGGTGTTGGCGGCGACCAAACCAATGATGATGACAAATGGCATGGTCCGTTTGACACATTTGCTGAGGCCGAGACGGCCATGGCCGCTTTGGGTCAAAAAGATGCCCGGCCGTGCGGCGTCTGCAAGCCCGCCACCGCTGAAACAAAACCCGCTGCCGCATCTGCTGCTGCAGCTCCTAAAACCACGGCTGCCCCAAAGGCGGCCCCGAAACCTAAACCCGCTCCTAAGGAGACGCCTCGCATGGACCTATCAAAAGCGACTGGCCGCGTAAGCCAGGTTATCGGCGCTGTTGTCGACGTTGAGTTCGATGGCGCCCTTCCAGACATTCTGAACGCGCTTGAGTGTGAAAACAATGGCAACCGCCTTGTGCTCGAAGTTGCACAGCACCTCGGTGAGAACGCAGTTCGCACAATCGCGATGGACTCGACTGAAGGTCTGGTTCGTGGCCAGGCTGTCGCCGATCTGGGGGAGCCGATTAAAGTGCCAGTTGGCCCAGCCACACTCGGCCGGATCATGAACGTTGTCGGTGAGCCAATTGACGAGCGTGGCCCAGTTGAAACAGACCTACGTGCGCCAATTCACGCCCCAGCGCCTGACTTTGTAGACCAGTCTACTGAAGCTGAAGTTCTGGTCACCGGGATTAAAGTTATCGACCTGCTCTGCCCTTACACAAAGGGTGGTAAGATTGGTCTGTTCGGCGGTGCCGGTGTTGGTAAGACCGTTCTCATTCAAGAGCTAATCAACAACATCGCGAAACTGTTCGGCGGCTATTCCGTATTTGCGGGCGTCGGTGAGCGGACCCGTGAAGGTAACGATCTGTATTATGAAATGCAGGACGCGAACGTGATCGATCTGGAAGGCGAAAGCCGCGCGACGCTGGTCTATGGCCAGATGAACGAGCCTCCAGGGGCGCGTGCACGTGTGGCTCTGACCGGTCTCGCGCAAGCTGAGTATTTCCGCGATGTTGAAGGCAAAGACGTTCTGTTCTTCGTCGACAATATCTTCCGCTTCACCCAGGCCGGTTCTGAGGTGTCAGCGCTGCTTGGCCGTATTCCTTCTGCGGTGGGCTATCAGCCTACTCTGGCCACCGATATGGGCGGCCTGCAAGAGCGGATTACGACCACCACCAAAGGCTCAATTACCTCTGTGCAAGCGGTTTACGTGCCTGCGGATGACTTGACCGACCCAGCGCCAGCGACCTCGTTTGCGCACTTGGATGCGACCACGGTTCTGAACCGCGCAATTTCGGAAAAAGGCATCTACCCAGCCGTAGACCCGCTCGATTCGACCTCTCGCATCTTGGATCCGCTGATCGTTGGTCAGGACCATTATGAAGTCGCTCGCGGCGTTCAGGAAATCCTGCAGCGCTATAAAGAACTGCAAGACATTATCGCGATCCTCGGCATGGACGAACTGTCTGAAGAAGACAAACTCGTCGTGGCTCGTGCGCGTAAAGTTGAGCGCTTCCTGTCACAGCCGTTTGACGTGGCTGAAGTCTTCACCGGCTCACCTGGTGTTCAGGTGAAACTCGAAGACACTGTCGCTGGCTTTAAGGGCCTCATCGAAGGTGAGTATGATCACTTGCCAGAGCAAGCCTTCTACATGGTTGGCTCAATCGATGACGCGAAAGCCAAAGCAGAGAAAATGCTCGCTGACGCGGCCTAAGCATCCCATCGTCCTCGCCCCTCGACTTCGCTCAGGGTGAGGACGTTCTTCGGATCGAGGCAAAGGGTTGCCTCATCCTGAGCGAAGTCGAAGGATGATTGCGCCATGGCTGACAAATTGCATTTCTCTCTCGTCTCCCCGGCCCGGGAATTGTTCTCTGGTGAGGTCGATCATGTTATCGCCCCCGGCACCGACGGTGAGTTTGGCGTTCTGGTCAATCACGCGCCGTTTATGAGCACGCTGAAGAATGGCGTCGTTCGCGTCGAAAATGGCGGCGAAACCACAATGCGCTTATTCGTGCGCGGCGGTTTTGCGGACGTGACCCCAGCCGGCCTGACCATCTTGGCTGAAGAAGCTGTGAACATGGACAGCGTGTCAGCTGAAAGCGTCCAAAAAGAACTCGATGAAGCGCGCCAAGCCCTGCTCGCCGAAGGCAAAGATGCCAGCGTCGCGCTCGAAGAGCAGGTCGCTTATCTGGAAAGCCTCAAGGCGGCTTTGGTCAATTAAACGCCTCTAGCGCTAAGACAGCGCCCCCTAAGACACCGACATGCTCGCCGAGCCCTGGCGCGGTGATCAATTCTGCTCCGCTCACGGGTAGATAGTCGCCCATCAATGTATCGAACGCGGCGGCCACCTTCGTATAAAGGTGATCGGCCTGCAAAAGACCGCCGCCCAGAATTATCCGCTCCAACCGAGTCATCATATAGAGATTGAGACAGGCCTGCGCCAAATAGTGGGCTTCAATCTCCCAGGCCTGATGATCTGCCGGCACCACCGCCGCGTCGCCCCACCGGGCTTCGAACGATTTTGCCGATGCTAATCCCTCAAGGCAGTCGCCATGCAAAGCACACGTGCCCGCAAAGGCTTGATCGCTTAGGTGCCGCGCGACGCGGATATGGCCAAACTCCGGGTGAGTGGGTTGTCCCACGAGCCCGCCGTTTACACATATACCCACGCCAATCCCGGTCCCGACCGTCATGTAAGCGGCGCTGTTTAGCGATTTTGCGCTACCCCATCTCAGCTCAGCCAAGAGGGCGGCATTGACGTCGGTATCGAGATAGAAGGGGACCCCAATGGCGTCCGACAAATGAGGGCCGATCGGTACGCTGTTCCAACCTGGTTTCGCGGTTCCGGTGATCTTTCCGAAGGACGGTGACTTCGGGTCTGTATCAACCGGTCCGAAGCTGGCGATGCCGAGCGCGATCGGATCGACCTTGTGCTTCTGTGCCTGTTCTCGAAACGAAGCGGCGCAGATATCCAGAGTTTCTGAGGGTGTCGTGGTTGGCACGCGCCAGGTAGCGATCAGCGTCCCATCCTTACCTACAAGCGCGCATTTAAAACTGGTCCCGCCCGCATCAATCGCTGCAATGACTGGCTCAGTCGTCAATACCGTATCCTCCCGCCTTAACGGGATAGGCGATTAGCCAAAAACTGCAATCGTTTGGCGGCCCACGAGGATCGGGTCGCCTTGCCGGTTCCAGAGGCGCATCGATTGGCTGGAATAACCGTCTTTGGCGAGTTGGGCGGTGTGCTGGGCGTAGAACCAGCCATCAGGATCGGTGGTGATGTCATCAGTCATGAACTCAGCCATCCAGGTCATTGAGCTGATCCGTGCAGGCTCGCGTAGCATCGACAAAACGGCGGGTGGCGGGGCGTCGCCGATCGCCAGAACCGCAGTCGCGTCTTGCGGTGTTTTTGGGTCTAAGTGGCGCATCCACAGGCCAATCGCGGGATTATCAGAGCCTGAGATTGGCGGCTGTCCGCTAGCGATCAGCATATCGAAATTTTGCGTAAAGCCAGGGCGCCGGGAATTCGGCGGAAAGAAGGGTTGAATTTGATCCGGCGCTGGCGCTTCGGGCATAGGCATATCATCAAAACTCACCGCGCTGGGCTTCGCCTTGCCGAAGGCGAATATGCTTTGGGCCGTCACGCCAGTTTCTGCGGTAATATCCACGCTGACAAAGGCTGTGTTCTTGCCGCGCCGAAGCAGTGTTGGCTTGATTTTTATATCGCCGCCGACCGGGCCAACAAAAGCCACTTGCGCTGTTCGGATCGGAAGATCATCAACCAGTTCCATGGCGCCTTGCAAGGAAAGTGCGGCGGTTAGCCCGCCATAGGTCGTGCGGCCTTGCATCCAGGTTTCAGGAATGTACGCATCAATGCTGTGATCCGCATGGCGTTTCAGGCTGGCAAGCAGCTCAGTATAGCTGGTCATAGGAGGCCCCGTGCAAGGTTTGTGACTGGGGTGGAAATAGTCAGTTCTTTTTAGGAACCAAGATGTCACGCCACGTCAGGAAACGTGAAAACGCCCCTGCCAAGGCAGAGGCGTTCAATCTCGAGACAAGGTCAGCGACTTAGTGCTGGCTCTCTGGTGTTGTCACTTTCAAACCGTCGAGCTCGTCGCTGACGCTGATCTGACAGGACAGACGTGAATTGGCCTGAACGTTTTCCGCAAAGTCGAGCATGGATTGTTCCATGTCTTCTGGTGTGCCGACTTTGTCCATAAAACCGTCCGCGATATAGACGTGGCACGTGGCGCAAGCACAGGCGCCGCCGCAGTCGGCATCAATGCCAGGGATCGAGTTTTTGATCGCCGCTTCCATCACGCTTTCGCCATTGGTGGCTTCGACGACGCGTTCTGTGCCTTCGTGATCGACATAGATAATTTTGGCCATTGCTGGTGGGTCTCCTTATACGGCGGCTGCCGCGATCTCTTTCATGGATTGTGATGTATCGCTTAGGGTTTCTGATGCAAGTCGTGCGCCTGTCATTATGAGTTTCTTGGACGCTAAGAATTCAGGCGGGCTGTTGACCGCATCAACGGCGATGAGTTTACCGTTCTGCAAGTAAAAGACCGCAAATTTACGGCTCGCAGGATCGCCGCGCACCACAGATTCGTCATAGCCTTGGCTGAGCCCAGCGATTTGCAGTTTTAAGTCATATTGATCCGACCAGAACCATGGACAGTCCTCGGTCGGTCGGGGTTTGCCCATAATCGCGGCGGCGGCCAGTTTGCCTTGCTCAATCGCATTGTGGACGCTTTCGAGCCGCCCTGTGCGCCCATAATGAACCAAAGGCCGTGCAGCGCAGTCGCCAGCGGCAAACACGCGCGGGTCATTGGTGCGGGCATCCTGGTCGGTCAGGATGCCGTTTGAACAAGCTATCCCCGCCGCTTCGGCGAGTTCAACATTCGGCAGAATGCCAATGCCAACCAGAACGATGTCGGCATCGAGCTCTGTGCCGTCGGCGAGCACGGCTTGGGAAACCTTGCCCTCTGCCCCTTTCAGCGACGCCAGACGGGCGCCCGTGCGGATCTCCGCGCCTTGGCGGGTGTGCTCTTCAGTGAAGAACGCGCTCATGATTGGGCTGGTGACGCGGGCAAGCACGCGGTCTTCCATTTCTAGAACTGTCACCTCTAAACCCATTTGACGGGCCACAGCGGCGGCTTCCAACCCAATATAACCAGCGCCTACAATCACCATTTTCTGGCCACTAATCATGCGCGGGCGAATGCGCTCGACATCGGCGAGATCGCGGAGATCGAACACGCCGTCTAAGTCCGCGCCTTCAACCGGGAGCGCGCGTGGTCTCGATCCAGTGGCAATAATCAGGGCGTCATAGGGCACCGATCCACCGTGTTCGAGCGCCACAGTTTGTGCGCTGCGATCAATCTTGGTCGCGCGAACGGATAGCACCGTGTCGATATTTTGATCTTCGTACCAGGCGGCGGGTTTGAAATAGAGCCGTTCCTCCGCCAGTTCGCCCTTCATATAGGCTTTGGAAAGCGGAGGGCGTTGATAAGGCAGGGCGGCTTCCTCACCGATCAGTGTGATGCCGCCTTCAAAGCCAAATAGGCGCAAAGACGCGCAGGCTTGCGCAGCGGCTTGGCCGCCCCCGATAATGACAACTTGTTGTGCACCTGACAGATCCACGGCTTTGCAACCCTCCCGAGTTCGATATTTTCATGACGCATGCGTCATTTTTTTGCAAGCCGCAACGCTGCGGCAAGTTTTCACGTTCTTTTCCACAAATGCAGACTGTGGCACAAGCCCCGAATGGATAATCAGAATTCCCAGAGAATCATGGCGATGCTGCATGCTCGTTCGGGCGGTCTTGATAATGGTGAGCCGATTAGCCCGCCAATCGTGACCACGGCGAAGTATGCCCTCGCAGGCACGCCGAACACGCCCTATACCTATGGGCGAGATATCAACCCCACAGTTGAAGCTGCAGAAGCCGCGATTTCTGCCTTGGAAGAGGCGCCGGTTGTGGCTTTTCCATCAGGCATGGCTGCGATCACGGCGGGTTTGATGGCGACGACCAAAGCCGGCGACCGGGTCTTGGTGCCATCGGATGGTTATTACGTCACTCGCGTCATGTTGGAGGAGATCCTTTCCGAACATGACATCCATTTTGATGCGGTCCCAACCCGCGATTTTGCGACGACAGATCTGTCCGGATACGCTGTGGTGTGGGCCGAGACCCCTTCTAATCCGGGCTTGGATCTTTGCAGCATCCGCTCCATCGCAGAAGCGGCGCGGGCGGCTGGTGCGAAGCTGGTTGTCGATAATACGACGCTGACCCCGCTTTTGCAGCGCCCGCTCGACCTTGGCGCGGATCTAGTTGTGAGCTCCGACACAAAGGCGATGGCAGGTCATTCTGATTGCCTGTTTGGGCATGTCGCAACCCGCGATGAGGCGCTTCTGGCAAAACTGGTTAAGTGGCGCAAAGTCTCGGGCTGCATTGCCGATCCGTTTGCCGCGTTCTTGCTGCACCGCGGATTGATGACACTAGAGGTGCGGCTTGACCGTATGTGCGCCAATGCCCTGGCGCTGATGGATCTGTTCGAAGGTCATGCGGCGATTGAACAGGTTAAATTCCCGGGCATGGGCTTTGTCATCGGCCTCACCTTTGCGAACGAACACAAAGCCGAGGCCTTTATCAATGATTGCCCCGCCATATTTGCCTCGACCAGCTTTGGCGGCGTGCATACGAGTGCTGAGCGCCGGGCCCGTTGGGGGGACGATGTGCCAGACGGGTTTGTTCGACTGTCGGTGGGTTGCGAACCGACAGGCGCGCTTGTGCAAGCGATTGGAACAAGCCTTGCTGTCCTTTGAGCTGACAGATCTGGCGGCCACCACGACGCTCGCCCAGCGGCTTGCACCAAGGCTTAGAGCCGGCGATGTGATTGCGCTGCATGGCGGCCTTGGCGCCGGCAAGACGACTTTTTCGCGCGCGCTGATTTCGGCGCTGATGGGGCAAGCGACTGAGGTGCCCAGCCCGACCTATACGCTGGTGCAAACTTATGATGGACCGGCTTTTCCAATCTTTCACTTCGATCTCTACCGATTGGATAACCCGGGTGAAGTGTTCGAGCTCGGTTGGGATGAAACCCAAGATGGGGTGGCTTTGATTGAATGGCCAGATCGTGCTGGGGCGCACCTTCCGGCTTGGCGCTTGGACCTGCACATCGATCTGGCTCAGGATATTCGCACGGCCCGACTGGAACCACAGGGCGAAGACTGGCAGACTCGCCTGCATGAGTTCTGATCCGAATCGACCTGAGCAAATTACTCTGTTTCTGACGGAAGCTGGCTGGGCTGGCGCGCATATTCACTGGTTTGACCAAGACGCCTCAACCCGGCGCTATGCGCGGCTGACTGGGCCGGGTGGCGAAACCGCAATCTTGATGGACGCGCCGCGGATCGAAGGTGATCCATGCACGCCAGAAATGACGCTGGAAGAGCGGCAGAAGAAGGGCTGGAACGCAATGACGCGCCTCGCAGCCAGCCGGGTCGATGCTTTCGTATTGATTGCTGACTATCTCCGCCAAGCTGGCCTGCGCGCGCCTGAAGTGTTCGCGTACGACGCCGCGATTGGATTGGCGATAATAGAAGACTTTGGCACGCAACGGGAATTTGCGCGCTTAATCGAAAACGGCATGGCCGAAGTGCCGCTCTATCAACAGGCAGCGAAAGATCTGGCCAAGCTGCACCGCCACGCCAATCCGTCCGTGCTTCAAGGCGGCGAAGACCGATGGCCGATCTTGGAGTTTGATGCGATTGCGCTTGGCGCGAATGCGGATCTGTTTGCCGATTGGTTCCACATTTATGATGAGACGGCGCGGATGAGTGATGCGGATCGCGCTCGTTGGGAGCGCGTGCGTGATGGTCTGATTGAGCGCGCGATGGACTTCCCACGCGAGTTCACTCTGCGCGATTATCATGCCGAAAACTTGCTTTGGCTGCCGGACGGTCAAATCGGATTGCTCGACTTCCAAGACGCGGTGATGGGCTGGGACGCGTGGGATATGGCCATGCTGACCCAGGATGCCCGCCGTCCTGTATCCGATGATGCTGTAGACACCGCCATCCGAACGTATCTCGATGAAACAGGCAAAGACGAGACCGCGTTTCGCGAACGATTGGCGGTGATCGGGACTTTGAATGCGCTGCGGATCGCGGGCGTCTTTGCGCGGTTGATGAAGCGCGATGGCAAGCCGAGATATGAGACTTTCATGCCGCGGCAAAAATTGATGCTGGCGCAGAATCTGACCCATCCTAGCGCCGCGGAGATGCGCGCTTTTGTGACCGAAGTGGCGCCGTCAGTTTTGGAGACTTTGCGATGACCGACATGCCTCATACTGCGATGGTGCTGGCCGCTGGGCTTGGAACACGTATGCGGCCACTCACCGATTCGACTGCAAAGCCATTGCTTGAAGTGGCGGGGCGGAGCATGCTGGATCGATTGCTGGATAATTTGGTCGGTGCCGGGGTCGCGCGCGCGGTCATCAATGTGCATTGGTGCGCTGATCTGGTTGAGGCGCACCTTGCCAACCGTACAGACATTGAGATCATCATTTCCGATGAGCGGGCGCAAGTCTTGGAAACCGGCGGCGGCTTGGCCAAGGCCCGTCCATTACTCGGCGATGACCCAATTTTTGTTGTGAATACGGATGCCTTTTGGGAACCCACTGGCGCAGGGCCGCTCAAGGCGCTCGCACTAAGTTTCAAAATAGAACTTATGGATGAATTGCTCCTGCTCGCGGATACGAAGAGATGTTTGGGATTTCCGGGGGCGGGCGATTTTTTCCGGGATGACAAAGGCGTTCTGTCTCGGCGCGGGGAAGCCGCATCCGCACCTTGGGCTTATGCCGGGGTCCGCATTCTCAAGCCGCAGCTATATGACGGTGCACCGGTCGAACCGTTCTCAGCCAACCGAATCTGGAATGATTTGATCCCGAAAGCGCGGCTTCATGGTCTACCGCTCGACCGGTTTTGGCTGCACGTTGGAGATCCAGACGCGCTTAAGCATGCGGAATTCTGGCTCCGGTGTCATGGCGCATGAGTATGCTGTTCGGAGATCACTCCCGGCGCGTCTTTTCAATTCCGGCTGGCGCGGATTTCCTGGGGGATCTTGCCAGTGCCCTGGCGGATGATCTTGATCTCGCTAACAATCCTGAAGCGCTCGCCGACGCACTGATCTATGTCCCCAACCGGCGGTCGGAGCGGGCGCTCGCTTTTGCCATCCATCGCGCGGCGGGCGGTAAAGCCTGCCTGTTGCCGAACATACGGGCGCTGGGCGATCTCGAGACGAGCGATCCGCCGCCCAGTGCCGAGGCAGCTTTGGCTGGTTTGCCGCCAGTCGTCTCACCCGCCGAACGCCTGGGCCGATTGACCCGATTGGTGATGGCCTATTTCGATCGATCAGGCGCAGGATTGCCTGCCGTCTCATGTCTCTCGGCGGCGCGGGAATTGGTGCGCCTCCTCGATCAAGCAGCGCTCTCTGGCCCGGTCGCGTGGGATCAATTGGAGGATCTGGTGCCGCATGCCGAGCTGGCGGAGCACTGGAAACAATCGCTCGAATTTTTGCAAATTATCACCGAGCAATGGCCGGCTGAACTAGATGATATGACGGCTATGGATCCCTATGCCAGGCGTCTCGCTGCGGCGGAAGCAATGGTTTCGGAATGGGAGAAGGCGCCGCCAGAATCACCCGTCATTATAGCAGGATCGACGGGTGCGACTCCGGCCAGCCGATTGCTGATGCAAGCCGCGCTAAAACTCCCAATGGGCTTGGTTGTTTTACCAGGTCTCGATTTGGAGCTTTCAGAGTCTACACTCGACCAAATTTTGCAGACCCCGTCTCACCCTCAATTCGCGCTCGCTGGCGCGCTTGCAACACTCGGTCTTGATGCCAAACGCGTGGCCGCTTGGCCGAGCCCCCAAAAAGCCGAACACACGGGCGCCCGTCGCCGTCTAATCCACCAAGCGCTTGCGCCTGCGCAGAGCACAGCGGATTGGACCACCAATCTCAAAGAGCTCGCCCCGGACGGGGATGCCGCCGCCTTCGTGCATGACGCATTGGACGGCCTCACCGTGATCGATGCAAGCGATGAGAGCGAAGAGGCGCTGATCGCGGCGATCTTGATGCGGGAAACGCTAGAACGCGAGGGTGAAACCGCTGCCCTGGTGACGCCGGATGCAGGCCTGGCGAGGCGTGTCAGTGCGATGCTGAGCCGCTGGCACATCGACGTGCCGCCCTCTGCCGGGCGCCCTTTGCCGCAAACCGATGCAGGCAGTTTGGCGTTGCTGGTTGCGGATTGGATGTTGGACTTGTCCCACCCGGTGGCGCTGATGGCGGTGCTCAATCATAGACGCAGCAAGTTCGACCAGATCGATATCCAAACGCTCGATATTGCGCTGCGAGGGCCACGGACTTGGGCGTCTTGGGAAGCTCTACGGGCCAAACTGGGTCAGCATCCGATTATTGAAGCCCTGACCCCAGATGCGGTGAAATTGGAAGACTTTTCAAGCGCGCCAATTGAGGGCGCGGCTTGGTTGGAAGCGGTCGACGCGCTGGCGCAAACTGTCGGCGCTGCGCCGTATCCGTGGGCCGGAGAGGATGGCGCCAACCTGTCGAAATTGTTCCAAGATATGGCGGTATTGTCCGCGCCGCTTGGACCGCAAGCGGGCGTAACGTGGAACGAGTTATTGGCGGCGGAAGCGCAATTGCAATCAGTGTCCGACGGCCAGCCGCATCCGCGCCTCGCGATTTGGGGACCGTTGGAAGCGCGGCTGCAAACCGCGGATCGGATGATCCTCGCCGGATTGAATGAGGGTGTTTGGCCAGAGCAGCCCCCCGCCGACGCCTTTCTACCGCGCGTGTTTCGTCGCGAAATCGGTCTGTCCGACCCTGATGAACGGATTGGCTTGTCGGCGCATGATTTTGCACAATTGGCCTCAGCACCGAACGTCACACTGCTGTCGAGTCAGCGCCGAGACGACAAGCCTGCAATCGCGTCGCGATGGTTGTGGCGATTGCAAACGCTGGCGCGCGGGGCACTCGGTGAAACGGCTACTGACGCCTTGGCGCCGCCCGCAGGGTCTGACCCGCGCGATTGGCTCCATGCGATTGAACAAGCGCCGCCTCTGCCAGACGATTTTGCCGCAGAGCCCGTGCCGCGGCCGCCGCTTTCGGCGCGTCCGAAAGAACTCTCAGTGACGCGGATTGAGCAGCTGGTGCGCGACCCTTACGCCATCTATTGCGAATATGTTCTAGGCCTGCGCCCGCTTGATCCCTTGATCCTGCCGCCAGATGTGCGCGTTCGCGGCACGGCGGTCCATAAAGCGCTGGAACGGTTTGAACTCGAGAAGGTGCCAAATGAAAGCGACGCGCTTTTGCGTATTCTGGAAGAGGAGTTGCGCGCGGGCGGTGTGGATGAAGCCGATCTCATTTCATTGAGTGATGTCCGGCGTCAGGTTTGCGAGGATTATCTTGTTTGGCGCGCCGACCAAAGCCGCGCCGTAGACGGTGATCCGTATACGGAAATATTCGGCGCAATTCAGCTGAATATCGCCGGCGAGGCGTTTAAATTAAAAGGCACAGCGGACCGAATAGAACAGCGCCCCGATGGCAGTGTCGCGATTCTCGACTTTAAAACCGGTAAGCCGCCGAGCGAAAAACAAGTCCGCGCTGGGTTGAGCCCGCAAATGCCGCTGCAGGGGCTGATTGCCCGCGAGGGCGGGTATGAGGCGCTAGGAAGCGCGCCTGTCGACGCACTGACTTATATCCGCTTCGGGACACGGTTCGAGGTTCAGAATATCGGCGCCGCCGCCCCGCGCGCGAAGCTTGAGGCCAAGTCTATGGCCGACATTATCAGCGACGCAGAGCAGGGCCTGATTTCTCTTTTAACCGCCTTCGCAGACCCCAATCATCCTTATTTGAGCGCGCCGCGGCCAGAGCGTGTGGCCTATGAAAGCGCCTTTTCGCGCTTGGCCCGGCGGTCCGAATGGACGGGACTGAGTACCTATGACTAAAGCTGTCTTCTCCCCCGACTCGCCAAGCTTTGAGGCGGCGAAACGGGCGCAAGCGGATGCGGCGAACCCTGCGCAATCGGTTTGGGTCGAAGCGAATGCGGGATCGGGCAAGACGAAAGTTCTAATCGACCGCGTCGCGCGCCTTCTCTTGCGGCGCCCTGATGGTCGTCCCGGGGCTCTGCCAGATTCCATCCTCTGTATCACTTATACCAAAGCGGCGGCGAATGAGATGCTCGCGCGACTTTACGCGCGGCTTGGGGATTGGGCGGTCGCGAGCGATCAGGACTTGCGAGATTCGCTGGCCCGCCTCGAAGAGAGCGCCATAAATTCGTATACGGATGAAGACTTACGGGAAGCGCGACGGTTGTTCGCGCGCGCGCTTGAAACGCCTGGTGGTCTGCGGATCGAAACCATCCATGCCTTCTGTGCACGGATTCTACGCCGATTTCCGCTTGAGGCGGGGATATCTCCTGGTTTTGCAGCGATTGAAGAGGACGAAGCCGAAGAGCTTTGGCGCGGCGTTCTAGCGGCAGGATTGGAGACGAGTTCGGCGATCGCGCCCGAGACGCTCGCCATTCTGTCCGAGGCAACCGGCGGCTTAGGAATTGGCGCGGCTCTAGATGCCTTGAAGCCGCATCGACACGCCTTGCAAGGGCTTCAGCAACGGGCCGCCACGCTTGACGAACTCACGCCAATCATCCGCGCGGCGAGCGGAAGTGATGGCCGTTCCCAGGATGAGATCTTGCGGGCCGCGATGGGAGATGATTTTCGACACGCCGACTGCGACGCGGCTTTGGATGCTTTGAAAGCGATGTCGAAACCTGGCAGAGCCGACCTAAAGCTGCTGGATGCTCTGACCGCCTTAAAATCGATCACCGAACCCCGTGCGCGCTATGAAGTCTATATGGCCGCGATCGCGGGCGCGAAGCGGGATTTCCCGTCCGGTAGCAATCCCTACACCTCAAAAGCCGGACCGCTGGTGGAAGACTTGTTCAGTCGCAGCCTTAAATCTGGCGCGCCGGAAGGCCGCGAAATCACGCGCATGAAAGCCGTTCAGAAAGACCTGCAGGCCAGCGCGTTGTGTGAACGCAGTCTGGCGCTCATGCAGGTCGGGCTGCCGCTTCTGGCGGCCTGTAAGCGCGAGAAACAGTTGCGCGGTGCGCTCGACTTTGATGATCTGATCGCCCGCACGCATGCGCTCCTAACGCGCTCAAACGCGGCTGAGTGGGTCTTATATCAGCTCGATGGCGGCTTGACCCATCTATTGCTCGATGAGGCGCAAGACACGAGCCCGCCGCAATGGGCGTTGATCAATGCGATTGTGCAAGAATTCCAATCCGGACTTGGCCGCGAGAGATTGGCGGAACCGCGCACGCAATTTGTTGTCGGGGATCCCAAACAGTCAATTTACTCCTTCCAGGGTGCGGATCAGCAAAAGTTTGAATTGGAACGCCAAAGCTTTGTCCGCCGGGAAGAAATTGTCGCTGCCGCTGAAGACCGAAGAGTCAATCTACCCGAAATGGCGATGTCCTTCCGCTCGACGCCGGAAGTCTTGCGGTTCGTAGATGAAGTCCGCGCCATTGTGCCGCTCGGCGACGCTGCGACTGACCCGCTGCCGCCTAGAGAAGCCGATCTGACGCCGCACGCGCCGCGCCGAATTAATCAGCCTGGGCGCGTCGAGGTCTGGCCACTTGAGATTGCCGCGCCATCGGATGAAGAAGACAGCGCCTGGACGGCGCCAACCGATCACGTGCCCGCCGATGCGCCGCGCCGGCGCCTGGCGCGCAAAATCGCCAAACAAGTCCGCCACATGCTCGACCAAGGCGAGGCGGTTTGGCGCGAGCAGAGCGATCGCAGCTGGCAACGTGAGGCCGTCCGCCCCGAGGACGTGCTAATCCTCGTCCGCAGCCGGAACGATTTGTTCGACGCGCTGATTGAGAGCCTGAAGCAAGAAAACGTCCCCGTGGCGGGCGCGGATCGGCTCCGGTTTCTAGATAATTTGGGCGTCCAGGATTGCCTCAACCTGATCCGCTTTGCGCTTCAGCCCAAGGACGATTTGACGTTGGCGGAAATCCTGCGCGGGCCATTTTGCGGCTTGGTAGATGACGACCGGCACTTGTTTGCCCTGGCCTATGGACGGCCCAAAGGCACCTCGCTTTGGGACCGCTTGAGAGCGGTCGATCAGGGCGAGTTCCATGCGGCGAAACAGTTCTGTCAGGCGCTTGTTACGAACCGAGACCAGCCAGCCTTCGAATTTCTATCGCGCGTTCTGACCGAGCGGGACGTGGACCGGTTGAGTGGGTGGGATAAGCTGATCCAGAGGCTTGGCGAGCCGGTCCGTGACCCTGTCCAGGCGCTGATGTCCAAAGCGCTTGGTTATGACATGACCAAGGCGCGCAGTCTGCAAGCCTTCTTGGCGGAAATTGAACGCCAGGACACGGTCTTGAAGCGGGAACTTGGTGAACCGGATGGCGCTGTTCGCGTGATGACGGTTCATGGCGCTAAGGGGTTGCAGTCGCCAGTGGTGATCGTGCCGGATACGACCAGCGGGACTAAGCCGGTTGGTGATGCCTTGTTTTTCAACGCCGATGGTGTGCCGCTTTATAGCCCATCCTCGCGAACCGACGCGCCAGCAACAGCGTCTTTGCGTGAAGCCGCGAATGCAGCAGGCGAGCGCGAGTCGCGGCGTTTGCTTTATGTGGCGCTGACCCGCGCGTCGGACCGGCTGATCATTGCCGGCGCAGGGGCGCGAAACAGCAAGTCGGGCTATGCCAAATCGTCTTGGTATCGCTGGTGCGATTTGGCCATGCGCGCCTTACTCGGAGACGAGGCGCCAGATGAAGAAGCGGAAGAGCCGATGATGTTTGGGCCAGCCCCGGAGACGGCACCGCCTGCACATCAACGAGGTGATACGCTTTTAGATGTGCCCGATTGGCTCAAGCAGCCAGCTCCCGCCGCCCAGCCGCCGCAGCGGCTTGCTGCGCCGTCTCGCCTGACAGAAGATCGATCAGCGGTCAGCTTGCCCTTCGGAGCCGGGCGTGCAGCCGCATTGCGGCGCGGGCGGTTGATTCACGCGCTGTTACAGACCCTGCCTGAGATCGCCCCAGACGGGCGCGAGGACGCTGGATATCAATTTCTGACGCGGGAGCCTGACGTGACACCTGAAGAGGTGGATGAAATGCTCTCAGTCTCGATGGCCACATTGAACCATCCCGACTTTGCGGGTGTTTTCGCGCCAGGCGGGCGCAGCGAAGCGGCAATTGTTGGCACGCTTCCGAACGGACAAATGGTCAATGGGCGAGTCGACCGATTGATCATCGGGTCCGATCAAATCCTGATCATCGATTACAAGACCGACCGGCCCGCACCAAAAAGCGCGGCCGATGTTGAGTTTGCCTATCGCGTTCAGCTTGCCGCCTATCGGGCGGTCTTGTCCGATATCTATCCCGATCGCCCTGTGCGGTGCGCGCTTTTATATACGGACGGTCCGCACTTGATCGAAATTCCAGGCGAGCAATTATCAGAATCACTAAACCGTGTAGACAGCGGGGTTTGACGCACGCAAAGAGTCCCTATTTTATGCCGCACGAGAGATTTAGAGGAGGTCACAATGGCCGCTGAACATATTACTGACGAGACATTTGACGACGCCGTTGCCAGCGACACCCCTGTCGTGGTCGATTTTTGGGCCGAATGGTGTGGCCCGTGTAAAGCCATGGCACCGCATCTAGATGCCGTCGCGGATGAGCTAAACGGCGATATCAAAGTCGCAAAAATCAATGTCGACGATAATCCTATGGCCGCCTCGAAATATGGTATTCGCGGTCTGCCGACCCTGATGATTTTCAAACAAGGCAAAGTCACCGCGACCCATCCAGGCGCGATGTCTAAGCAGAAAATTACGGAATGGATTAAAGAGAATACCTAGCGCGAGACTGGGATCCCAAACTTCTGAAGGCGCTCGTGAGATAATCACGGGCGCTTTTTTGTTCTGTGAAGCTCAATCCGCCGTGCGGTTTATCTCCCCGAAGAACCCGATAATTTTGACAATTTTGCCAGAGTCATTGACCTCGGTGACGTCAAAGCCTGGCATGATGAGCTCGCCATTGTGGTGAATGGCCCAGTGATAGCGATAGAAATTGTTCTGACCGTCAAGTTCGCTGGCGCGAGAATATTTGGCGCCAGGAATTTGCGCCTGCACCTGTTCCACCATGTCGAGAAAGGCCTGCCGACCGATAATGTTGTGATTGGGGTCTGCAAAGTGAACATTATGCTCTAACGCCGCCTCAACCAATGCGGCCTTTTCTTCGGGGTCTGTCGTATTCCAGACCGCGAGCATTTTATTCAGATTGTCTACTTGTGCTGACATCTCATTCACTTTCATAAAACCGACCGTCGGTTTGTTTTACAAAAAGAAACCGAGAATGTAAAGAATTCCAATGGCGACCCAAAAGCAGAGATCAGATTCGACGCGCGCTCTGATTTTAAAGGCGTTCAAAAAATCGCTTTTGGATCGCGGCTTGGACAAGACCACGACGCAAAGCGTCCTCGATGATACAGGCCTGAGTAAGGGCGCGATGTATCATCACTTCAAAAGTAAAACGGAGATCATAGAGGCCATCTATGCGGAGGAATCGCTCACCGCGATGGAGCGCGCGTTTGACAAGGTACAGCAAACCACAAGCCCCTTGGCGCAATTAAAAGGCGCCTGCTTAGCGTGGACCGAAGAAGTGCGCGTCCCAAGCGTTTCAAAAATTCTGTTTGAGATTGGTCCAAACGCTTTGGGACCTGAAAAAGCCAAAGCGATCGAAAACTCAAATAGTCTTAGATTTATCAAAGCGCTCTTGGATAGAGCCGTGGCCAAAGGCGAAGTTCGCGCCATAGACTCCGAATTGATTGCGGCCTTTCTGAATGCTTTGGTCGAGCAAACGGCTTTGCATGAACTTCGCACCGGCACCGCGTCTTTGAGTGTTTTGGAGGACTCGATTCAAGCGATGTTTGAGTCTTTTCGACCTTAGTAGCGTTGGCCGATGTGCCGCTGGAGCAGTTTTTTAGCCTCATCCTGAGCGAAGCCGAAGGACGAGGCGGGCTCGCAGGGAAACACATAGGAAGCGCGGCCCTTTATCCTTCGACTTCGCTCAGGATGAGGGCCTAATGGTCGGGGTATGCTCGCGAGTGACCCAACGCCGACATCCCGCTTTGCCAACGCAAGTTGGCACCCATGGCGGCTGGCTGACGATCTCAACCGCCATGGGTCCTGACTTGCGTCAGGAAAACGGAACCAGCTAGATACGCGGGAGGGATTGACGGCAAAACTGTTTTCATCCGATCTTCCTCAACACGCGTGACGGTGACAGTCGTCGCAAAGATCGGAAGGTGTTTCTTGAAACCAAGCAAAGCGATATCGGGGGGCATCTCCGCGACCCTCTTGGCCGGATGTGCCCAATATGGGGCGGGGGCAGAGGCGACCGCCGCCCCGGAACAAACAGAATGCGCGATCGAACTGATTGTTCTGGGCGCGGGGCAAGATGCCGGTGCGCCGCAAATTGGGAACCCGCACGATCCGGCCTGGGCCGACCCAGCCCTAAGGCTCACACCGACTTCGATTGCGCTCGTCGACCATGCGGTTGGCCGGCGCTACTTGTTCGACGCAACGCCGCAGATCACCCAGCAAATGAACTTACTCGACACGCTTGCACCCGGGTCTGGCGATAAGCTCTCTCTGTCGGGGGTGTTTTTAACGCACGCCCATATCGGCCACTATGCCGGTCTGATGTATTTGGGGCGAGAAGCCGCTGGCGCGTCGAGCGTGCCTGTTTATGCGATGCCGCGCATGGCGGACTATCTGCAATCGAACGGTCCATGGGGCCAATTGGTGGATCTGGAGAATATCGAGCTGAAACCGCTCGAAGACCGGGTGCCAAGTGTGCTCTCTGAGGCGATCCAGGTTACGCCCTATCGCGTCCCGCACCGAGATGAATATTCCGAGACCGTCGGCTTCTTGATCGAGACACACGGCAAAAACGCGCTCTACCTACCCGACATTGATAGTTGGGACGAATGGGACACAGATTTTGGCCTTCGTTTGGAGGATATGCTGGGGCTAGTCGACTTCGCCTTTGTCGACGCGACTTTTTATGACAATCATGAACTCCCTGGCCGCGACATGACACTGATCCCTCATCCGCGCGTCACGGAAACGATGGAGCGATTGGACGGCCAACGGGCTGAGGTCCGATCACGGGTCCAGTTCATCCACTATAATCACACCAACCCGATCCGGTTCTTGGATGCTGAGGAGACGGCAGATGTTTATGCCCGAGGCTTTAACATCGCTCGCGCTGGCGATCGGCATTGTTTGGTAACTAGAGTGGAATGATCGAGAGCTTTCGCCGATATTCTTAAACAGGCCTCGCCCGACGGCGGGGCTTTTTTTGTTGTTGGGTTGCGTTAGCGTGCGCCGATATTCAGGAGACAAGCATGATCCCATATAAACAGCTCGACCGGTCGGTGGCGGGGAAGACGGTTCTGATCACAGGCGCCGCAAGTGGGATGGGGCGCGCCACAGCCCATCTATTTGCCCGCGAAGGCGCGAATGTGATGGCGACGGACATGCACGCCGAAGGCGTCGAGGCCGTCGCTCAAGAGATCCGCGATGCAGGGATCGATCACGTGGCCGCTTATACGCTCGACGTTTCTGACCATGCAGCCATCAAGGCGGCGGTTGCGGCCACCGTTGAGGCGTTTGGCGGGCTCGATATCTTGATCAATAATGCCGGCTTTGCCCGGCTCGCTCACCCCTCTGAGGATCAATATGAAGACATCTGGCATGACAGCGTGAATGTCATGCTGACCGCACACCAACGGATGATCCGTGCGGCACTGCCTTATTTGATGAAAACCGAAACCGGCGGCCGAATCGTCAATATTGCCTCCACCGAAGGGCTTGGCGCGACACCGGGAAATGGACCTTATGTTGCGGCCAAACATGGCGTTATCGGGCTAACTCGTGCGATGGCCAATGATCTTGGTCGAGACGGCATTACCTGTAACGCGATTTGCCCCGGACCGATTGAGACGAATATCAACGCTTCCATTCCAGACGATCATAAAGTGATTTTCGCCAAACGCCGGGTGCCGATCCGCCGCTACGGCATCCCTGAAGAGGTGGCGCATATTACCTTATCTTGCTGCTTGCCAGCCGCGTCTTACCTGAACGGCGCCGCGATTCCTGTGGATGGCGGATTGACGATCAAGAACGCTTAAGCCGGTAGCTCGTGGTTGAGCGCCAGCACTTCGCCCGCAAGGTATAACGAGCCACCAATTAAGATCCGGTCGGGCTGCTCGGCGGCTGCGGCAGCCATGGCGTAGGCCAACGAAGCATGTGCCGACGCTTGCGGCATGAATTGCCGGGCCGTATCTGCGAGGGCTTGCGGTTCAGCCCCGGCATGACCCGGCGCATTTGGCATCGTGTGGACCGAACTGATCACGCCCTTATAGGCGTGGAAGAAGCCGCCATGATCTTTGCTGGCAATCATCGCGGTGACCATCACCGTCTTGCCGCCCATTTCGCGCAGCAGCTCAGCAATCGCGGTCGCCGCGTGTGGGTTGTGGCCGCCATCGAGCCAAACCTCCGCATTGCCCGCCATCTCGGTCACCGGCCCTGGCGCCAATTTCTGCATGCGAGCGGGCCAGACCGCCGATTGGGCCCCTGCCCAGATCGCGCTGTCGGGAATGGTGGGCTGTTTCAAGGTGCGCATCGCTAAGCCGGCGAGGGCCGCATTATAGCGCTGATGGGTGCCGGGCAGAGCCACTTGTTCGGGCACTTTTTCGATATCTTCCATCCGCAATAGGGTAAGCGGCGCAGCAAGCTCTTCGGCGCGCGCCCGGATCACATCTCCGCAGACCCGCGCTTGGATCGCTGACACAGCCGGCCGTCCGGGTTTAATGATCCCGGCTTTTTCGCCGGCAATCTTAGCGAGGTCAGAGCCCAAAAACTGTTTATGATCGAAATCAACCGGCGTAATCACGCTCAAGGCAGGCTGATCGATCACATTGGTCGCGTCAAACCGGCCGCCAAGCCCAACTTCGAGGATCAGCAAGTCCGCCGGAACTTCACTAAAGGCGAGAAGCGCGGTCGCTGTGGTCGCTTCAAATCGCGTGATCTCTCGACCCTCAAGTGCCGCATAGACGCGGTCTAGCCAGGTGGTGAGCGCCTCATCGGCGACCAACTCCCCGGCGAGGCGGATTCGCTCATTGAAGCGTACTAAGTGGGGTGAGGTGTAGACATGGACGCTGAGGCCTGCCGCTTCGGCCATGGCGCGTAAATAGGCGCAGGTTGAGCCTTTGCCATTGGTGCCAGCGACATGAATAGTCGGCGGCAACTTATCCTGCGGCCGACCGAGCGTTTCCAATACCGCTTCGATCCGACCGAGCGATAGCTCTATCGTTTCTGGATATAGGCCCTCAAATTGGTCTACGGCCGCATCAAGCGCGGCGGACACGGGGCTTAAGCCTTGTCGGGTCTAGGCGCGGGGGCATCAGCCGAGGGCGCCTCTACCGGCAGCGTCGAGACATCTTTGTCAGCTGCACTGCGAGCCGGCATCAAATGGCCGAGCACCCGGGAAAGGGTCGCTTTCAGCTCGCGGCGATCCACGACAATGTCGATCGCGCCTTTTTCGCGCAGAAATTCAGAGCGTTGAAAGCCTTCGGGAAGCTTTTCGCGAATGGTCTGTTCGATCACGCGCGGACCTGAAAAGGCAATCATCGCGCCCGGTTCGGCCATGTGGATATCTCCCAGCATGGCATAAGAGGCTGAAACACCGCCTGAGGTCGGATCGCAAAGGACCACGATGTAAGGCAGGCCGGCTTCTTTGACTTCCTGAATGGCTAGCGTGGAGCGCGGCATTTGCATCAGAGACAAGGTCCCTTCTTGCATTCGCGCGCCGCCCGAGGCTGAGCAGACCACAAAGGCCGCTTTGCGCGCGACGGCCATTTGTGCGGCCGCGATAAAGGCTTCACCAGCCGCCATGCCCAGCGATCCACCCATAAAGGCGAAGTCTTGGACCAGGATCACAGTTGGGATGCCGTCGACCTTGCCAAAGGCCGCGGCCATACAATCGTCCTGAGCGATCGGCGCGACAGCGCCGGAATCAGGCGCTTCTTCTTTATCACGTTTGGCGATTTTGCTTTTCGCGCCCTTGATGCGGGACGGATAGGCTTTGTCGTCTTTAAACTTGAGGGGATCGGCTGGAACTGGCGGCAGTGGGATTGGTTCCCAGCGCTCATTGTCAAAGAAGAGCCGGAACCGGCGGCGCGGTGAAATCCGCAAATGCGCGCCCGCAGGGGTTACATACCAGCTCTCTTCGAGATCCGAACGATAGACAAGCTCGCCAGATAGCGGGCATTTCACCCAAAGATTATCAGGCGTGTCTTTCTTATTCCCCGACAATAGCCCTTTCAGGCCCGGTGTGCGGAAATTGGTCAGCCAGTTCATTTCGTCACCATCCCTTTGCCCGATCCAGGACTTTGCTAGGTTGGCACTCCACCCTTTAGCGCCGTACTTAACTCAAGGGCCAATCCGCCCATCTTCTCTGCTGTAATTTGTGTGGTTTTGGCCACAGTTGCAAGTCTTGCATGTTCTACAAATGCAGAACCAACCACAACCCCGTCCGCAATTTTCGCCATCGCGGCCGCTTGTTCGCCGGTCTTGATGCCGAATCCGACACATACTGGAAGCCCAGAAACGCGCTGCGCCATCTCAACGCCGGCGCGAATCTCTTCCGGATCGGCAGAGCCTGCGCCGGTTACGCCGGCAACCGCGACATAATAGAGGAAACCGCTCGCGCCTTCGGCGACTTTTGCCATCCGCGCCTCGTCCGTGGTCGGAGTGGCCAGGCGAATGACGGACAGTTCGTGTTTGGCATAGGCGTCGCGGATCGGTTGATCTTCTTCGGGCGGTAAGTCTACCAAAATTGTGCCATCAATACCGGCTTCTGCGGCGGCTTCTGCAAACGCCTCATAGCCAAGCGTGTGCACCGGATTGGCATAGCCCATGAGGATGAGCGGCGTGTCTTGATCGTCTTCGCGGAACCGTTTGGCCAGGGCCAACACGTCTTTCAGTGTGGTCTTGTTGGCAAGCGCGCGCAGGGCTGCTTTTTGGATCGCGGGGCCATCCGCCATCGGGTCGGTGAACGGCGCGCCAAGTTCGATGACGTCCGCACCATTATCGCGCACCGCGCACAAGGCTTGGTAGGATGTTTCGAGGTCCGGATCGCCCGCCATCAAATAGGCGACCAAAGCTGCGCGTCCTTCGCCTTTAACCTTGTCAAAGCGCGTCACTATTCGGGAAGTCGGCATTATTCAGTATCCGTATTCTCTAAAACCCAGGCCTGATAGGGGGCGTTAACCTGCGTACAGCCGAGCGCTACGATGGCTGGCACATCATAAGGGTGATGGGCTGCGACAATCGCTTCGATTTTGGCAAAGTTTGCAGCCGGCGCCTTGAGCCATAGGATGAATTCAAACGCCTGTTCGACGACGCCTTTCCAGCGATAGGTTGACGCCATCGGGCCTTCAATATTCGCGCACGCCGCAGCGCGCGTGTCGACCGCCTCGTCAGCAATGGCGCGGGCCACGCGTTGGCGCGGGCAAGTGATGCGGTAAAGGGTCAGTTCAGTCACATCTCAACTCCCAGAGCTTCGGCGACCGAGAACACATCCTTATCGCCGCGGCCGCACATGTTCATGATCAGAATGCCGTCTTTATCGAGGGTCTCGATGACATCGCCGACCCGCGCTAGCGCATGGCTTGGCTCAAGCGCGGGGATAATCCCTTCCAGGCGGGTGCAGAGCTGGAACGCTTCAAGCGCTTCATTGTCGGTGCAGGTAAGATATTCAGCCCGGCCCGTATCACGCAAGAAACTGTGTTCAGGACCAATGCCCGGATAATCGAGGCCAGCTGAGATTGAGTGCGCATCAATGATCTGGCCATCATCTGTCTGCAGGAGATAGGTCTTGTTGCCGTGCAGGATGCCTGGTGCGCCGCCATTGAGGGCGGCTGCGTGCTGTCCGGTTTCGATGCCGTGGCCAGAGGCCTCGACGCCGATCATCCGGACCGACTCGTCCTCAATGAAGGGGTGGAACAGGCCGATCGCATTGGAGCCGCCGCCAATACAGGCCATCACAGCATCCGGCAGACGCCCTTCGCGCTCAAGGATTTGCGTCCGGGCTTCTTTGCCGATCACGCTTTGGAAATCGCGCACCAATTCAGGATAAGGGTGCGGGCCTGCGGCGGTGCCGATGCAATAGAATGTGTTTTCGACATTGGTGACCCAGTCGCGCAGCGCTTCATTCATCGCGTCTTTCAGCGTGCCGGTGCCGGATGAGACCGGGACAATCTCAGCGCCGAGCAGTTTCATCCGAAATACGTTCGGCTTTTGCCGCTCAACATCGGTCTCGCCCATAAAGACCACGCATTTTAGTCCAAAGCGGGCACAAACTGTTGCCGTCGCCACGCCATGTTGGCCGGCACCGGTCTCAGCAATGATGCGGGTTTTGCCCATGCGCATGGCGAGCAGGACTTGGCCCAAACAATTATTGATTTTGTGCGCGCCAGTGTGATTGAGCTCGTCGCGCTTGAGATAGATTTTCGCACCGCCAAAATGTTCGGTCAGGCGCTCAGCGAAATAAAGCGGGCTGGGACGGCCCACATAATGGGCCCAGAGATCATCCATTTGGGCTTTAAAGGCCGGGTCCTGTTTTGCGGCGCGATATTCCTTCTCGAGATCGAGAATGAGCGGCATCAGAGTTTCGGCGACATAGCGTCCTCCAAACTCACCAAAACGGCCATTTTCATCGGGCCATTGGTCCCAAGTGTTTCTCAAATCCATGACTATGCTTTCTAGGGCTTTCTAGGCAGATTTGGCAGCGTCAATGAACGCGCGGATTAAGTCCTCGTCCTTTATCCCCCGCGCGCGCTCGACGCCAGAGGAAACATCCACTGCGGTCGCACCTGTCGCAGCAATCGCCTCTCCGACGTTTTCTGGAGTTAGACCGCCCGCTAGCAGCCAAGGAACGCCGGGGTCAAATCCGTCCAAAAGCGACCAATCCATCGCGGCGCCGTTGCCGCCGGGATTATCGGCATCTTCGGGCGGTTTCGCATCAATCAGAAACCGGTCCACGCGCCATTGGTCGAGCGTTTCGAGCTCGTCCTCATTGGCGACGCCAACGGCGCGCCACAGCTCGCATATGCCGGTGCAATCGCGCCACCAGCGCAAGACTTGATCTGGAGTTTCTTTGCCGTGCAACTGTATGGCGTCAGGCTCAATCTCGTGCAGGACATCTTCGAATAGGTCTTCATCAGGATCGACGAGCAGGATCACCGATTGCAGGCCGAGGTCTTGCGCAAACTCGGACAAGGCGCACACTTCATCCAATCCGTTTTCGCCTTCACCCAGCAGATTGCGCGGGCTTTTCGGATAAAGCACAAAGCCAACCCAATCCGCGCCAGCCTCAGCAGCGGCGCGAACATGGGCTGTATCTTTCAAGCCGCAAATCTTTACGTGTGCCATGGCGCGTCTCGTGCGTGGCGCACGCTGCGAAGTCAAGCGCAATCGCCATACAAACCAGGGTCCATGTGCGAAACTCTGGATTACTCCTGTCCGAAGCCAAGTGCATTGATCAGACTGCGAGCGGTGTTTTGGTCAAACTTGGCTCTGAGTTTGATATACGGACCTTCGTTACGATATCTCGCCGCTTCGAAATCCTCATCCTCAAAGCCTGAGACATTGTAGCCAAGGCTCACCCAGACATTGTCTTTCGGGCTGACGCCAATGCTCGGCCCGAATGACCACGCGGTGGTGCCAGAACCATCATTCGAGGACCAAGTGGTCTGCAGGCCGACATCCAGTGTTTTGGTTACGTCATGGCGAATCTCTGCCCCGATCAGATTGGTCGTGCCCGACGCGCTAGCGCCCTCGAACTCCGCATCGACATGTTTGATGCCATGATAGACCGAGATCTGAGTTTGATCGGTGACCATCGCATTAACGGCGAGATTGTTGACGATCTTCGAGCGCTCTTGAACGCCTTCCTCATTCGATTGGCCGATGTCGAGCCGGTTCAAAACCACCAGACCCTCGCCGCGGGGGCGCCAGGCCGCACCAATCCGCAGATCAGTTTCGGTGCGGTCAGCTTGACCGTCTAGCGTCTCGTCCTGGTGACGGGCCGCGGCTGAGAAGGACAGCGTTTTGGTAATCTCCCGCGCGCCACCAAGCACGGCGACCAAACGGCTGCCTGAAGCGCTGTCACGGGCTTCGACCCGGGCTGATCCCGCCATGCTTTCGGTTTGATAGCTGGCGCCAAGATAAGCGGACGTATAGGCTTCTGCCTGGGTCAGCGGGCTGCGGACACCATCCTCGAGCGGGCTGATCGCAGCATCGGCGGTTGGGTCAAGCGGCTCATCGCCGCCATCGACATTTGCCCGGCGAGCGAGGCCGCCGCCAACCGTCCAGGCTTCATTGACCTGCCACACTTGGTCGACACCGACAGTGGCTCCGATGCGCCGTCCGCTATCGCCTGTGATCATGTCCGTGCTGGCGCGAACCTGTGTTCCGCCACTTGGTTCCCAGGTCAGGCCCGCAACCGTGTTTTGGCCTGATGATGTCGCCCCATTGGTCACTTCGTGCCGCAGATTAGCGGTGACGCGTTTACCGAGCGTCTTGTCGACGCCAAACACAGCTCGACCCGGGAAGAGCGACGCCTCGTCATTGCTGTCGCCGCCGACTTGGATCGGTTCTTCCCAGACGGCGCTGATTGAGAGGCCTTGATCGACAAAAGTCTTGCGCAAGCCCGCGAGGAGCAAGACCGACTGGCGAGGCTCAGCAACTTGGCCAAAGTCTTCAGAAACCGCGCGCAGGCCAGCGCTGATGCCAAAGGTTTGGCTGTCTTGCTGCACAACCACGTCCGCCACTTGCCGCTCTGAGCCTTGGCTGAGATTGGTTTCTTGATAGGCTTGTGCGGTCACGCGCCGTTCAGTTCGGTCGGATCCATCTTCGCTTACTTTTGATCCAATTTCAGCACTCAGCTCTGCGCCAATCCGGCGGACCGCGTTGGTCGAAGAGGTTTGCTGCCCCAATCCGAAGCCTTCTTCCTCTTCGCGAATATACCCCGTGGCGAGGATTTTCTCGGTCCGGTGTTGCGCGACCAACAGAACGGCGTCTGATGTTTCCTTTCCGAGGTCGGAATCGGTTTCGGTTCTGGCAATTTCCGCGCGAACTTCAGTATTGTCGCTTAGGCGCAGGGTTAGATCTGCGGCTGCGAGATTAGAGCCATCAGTTTCGAGAGATCCTGAATCCTCTTCGTGGATTAAGGTTGCGCCAGCTTGGATCGCGCCATCCAGGAAGCGCTTCTCGGCCCGAACCCCCGCCGTGATGCCGCGTTCTGCGGCTTCGGTCGTTTCATAGTCGACCACGATCACGTTCGGATTAAGCGCCGCATCGGTCGCTGACACAGGTTGCCGGAAGAATAGTTCGCCCGTGACATAGTCGATTTCATAATCGCTATAGCGGTTCAGCAAACGCTCGCTGAGGATGATATCAGGACGCAGCCTGTCGCGGGTTTCGATCTTAATCACTTCGGAAGATCGGACCAATGGCGCGACACTCAGCCGGTACGGTCCTGACGTGCCATCGGCAGCGAACTCGTCCTTGATGAAGCTTTGATTGGTTTCTGAGGCGAAGGCTGTGAAGGAAGTGTCCTCGCTCTCATAATCAGCCTTTAGGCCTGAGAGACGGCGCGTATAGCGGCCAAGTTCGGTCTCGGTAAAGCCGGTTTCATAGTCGCCAAACAGCGCCTGAAACGTGTTTTTCTCAAGCTTCACATAGACCGGATATTGGCTTTCGGCATTATTATACTGCCAGGTCCGGTCGCCATAGAGCGTGTAATAGGCATTCGGATCGATCTCGTCGAACACTTCACGGTCCTGCTGGCCGTGGCGTTTGGATGTATCGACGGCAAGAGTGAGCAACCAATCACCCTTGATGACGCCTTTGGCGAAGAAGGCGACCCGGCCATCGCTGGACAATTCTTCTACGCCACGTCCTACAGACCCTTCTAGCCGCGAGGCCATGCCTTCGGCTTCTGCGAGTCCGACAAGTATCCAGTCACGCTTTTCCGGCGCCAGCCAAACATCTATGTCCTCAAAGCTGCCGTCTTGAAGCAAAACCTGTAGCCGAACGCGGCCAGATTCCAAGGTCGGTTCTAACTCCACATGTGCGATGCCATTAGCGCCAACGCGGACACCTGAAACCGCTGAGAAGGCAGCATTCACAGGGGCTTCAAACTCTTCCTCAGCTTCATGCGCCAGACGATACGGATCGGCGACGCTGATCTCGACCAAACGGCCTTCATGGACAGGATTGCCGTCCCCGTCCTCAAGTCGGATGGCAACACGCGGTTTGTTTCGACCATCAGCAACCAGGAGAGATTGGTCATCCACATGGGTCGCGCGGCTAACTTCATCCACAAACCAGACTTTGCGGATGCTTTGGTCAATCATTTCACCTTCAGCGTCATATAATCGAGCGACGAAAACATTCTCACCCCGCTGAATATCGACGCCCGACCAGCGAGAGATCGCAACTTCGCGGGTCGCAGAGAGATCCTTACCGGAATAGTTCAGGCCGGGTACGGGGCGACCATTGAGATCCAGACGCACACGTTCTCTTGGTCCATGCAGAAGACCCAGATTAACCGATCGACCTTGAGGCGCTTGGTCGGTCGCCGGATAGACCCATTCGAGACCAGATGGAGTCTGGGCGTTCAGCCATTGCTTGTCGTAAAGCTCTTCATCGCGAGTTTTTGCGACGTCTTGTTCGACGGGTTTGGAGACCGCGTCCGTTTTGCGCAGATAGAAATTCGCGCGCCAAATTGAACCGCCTTGCGCGTCGACAAATTTGGACAAAGCGCTGCCCGCATAGCGTGTGTTTTCTTCGCAAATGACAGGCTCGTATCCGGCTGGCAATGTGGCTTCATCGACTTGAACGACATGTGTTCCAGGTCGAATGCCTTCAAAGTGGAACTGGCCATTTGCATCCGTGACGACATAGCGGCCGGTTTCCATATAAAGCCGAACACCAGGAACGCCGTTCCCTTCAAGGATCGATCTTGACCAGGCTTCATCGGGACGACAGGCCGCTTCTGCCACGCGTCCAATAATCGTCAAACGCGAGGTCAGAAGATCTTCTTCAATATAGACCGCCGCATCGGCGCGATTGGAGATCGCAGCGCCGGCCCCGTTCACAGCAATCACCGTGTTGATCGCGTCCCCGAGTGAGGCATTTGGACCGACCGATGTGAGATAAGTGAGCTGAACAGACTCGCCCGGAGCCAAGAGACCGACGGCGAAGGTCAATTCTTGGCCATTTGCCGAGATCTCCGGCGCAGCCCCTGCGACACCGTTGATCCTGAGGGATCCTGCCGTGTAGCGAAATCCAGGCGGCAAAGTATCTTGGACCAAGACCGGGGCGCCGAGCGCGCCTGCATTATCTAGATCGACGGTGTAACCGACAAAATCCCCAATAAAGGCCTGCGAGACCGATGCGCGCTTGGAAATGTTTAGGTCGGTCGCTGGGTCGAGCGGGATATCCAGGCTGAGTGGGCCAGTTGTGGTGACTTCAAACTCAGCCGCAAACGAGGCGTCAGTCCAAATATCAAACGGAGCATTTGGGAGGTTCTGAAGCTCTCCTTCCGCGCGCGCCGATGGGAAATCGTAGCCCGCTGGCGTCTCGACCTGGAGCCGGTAGCGACCGGGCATCAAAACCGGGAAAAGGAATGTGCCGGTAGAGGCCTGATAAGACAGACCATTTGAGTCTGCGGCGGCTGTGCCCGATTCGACAGTTGATGGAAACGCGCCACTGCCATCAATCGCCATCACCTCAGCAGGTGCGCCTGTTGCGGCATCGACAATTGTGATGCGCGCGCCATCGAGCAAAGTGCCGTTTGTGCTATCAAAGACCCGACCAAACGGATCGATAAGTGCCGTATCGACTGACACTTCTGTGGCGTCAAACTGGTCGATATAGGTTGCTGTGAGTTGAGTATTTTGCGGCGCTGTTAGCGTGTCATCGAAGCGCGGCGTTGTGGCGGCTGTGCTTGGGAAAAACCCATAGAAATGCCCAGAATCAGGTTCATCTTCATAGAGCTGAAGCGTGATCTCGTCACCGCTATCTGCGGTCACCGTAATGACGACGGTTTCAATCCGATCTGAATTGCCATTCTGGCCTAAGTCCACAACTCGAACGACGATTAATTCACCAGAGAAATAGGTTTCTGCGGGAACCAGAGAGGTCGGTGTCGATGTGTCGAGAGGCTTTTGCTGAAAGACAGAGACCACGCCGAAGGATTGAAAGGGACCGTTCAGTGCGCCGGATGGACTGTAGTCAGATCCATTCAGGTTGACCCGGATGGCATCCGGTGCGTTTTCGATAATCCTGAAGAACTCAATCTCAGACGGCGTACGCCGCGGCTGGATCGTAAACTCGGCCGTATTGGTTGGGAAAGAGAGTGTGCCCGCGCCAGCATCTTGAGAAATAATCGCTGTATTGGATACACGGTCGCCAATATCAGCCATAGCCGATAGCGACACTGCCGTCATTGCGAAGCAGGCAAACGCAAGCCACCGCAAACCGGCTACGATGCGCTTCCACCCGAAGCTCATCCCCGATTCTCCACCATCATGCGGGTGACCTCTTTTGGGTCTATCCGCGAACTCAATAAATTGGGCTGATCTATCGCCGCCCTATACGAAAGACCCTATCGGAGTATGGTTACTATTCTCCTTACAGAGCTCTGATAATTCGATGGAATTTAAGAAATTTGCATGAAATTTCGCGGGTTTTCGTTTCCATTTTGCACGGGCCCAAATAGAAAAAGCCCCGGCGTTTTGGAAACGCCAGGGCTTTGGTCTTTTAGGCTTGGGCGGCGTTTATTTGACTTCAGCGCGGATGACGATTTGTCCAACTTCACCGGCGGCCAGAGTCGCATCGGAAAGTTGGATCACACAGGTCGTCGTGCCGTTACAATCGCTCTCAGCTGGCGTCGTTGGCACGGTCAGCGTTGGTCCAGAGCCGCCGATACCTGAATCATCTTCGAAACCGGTCGTCGTTGTGGTCGCAAGGCTTGCCGCGACGAACGAGACTTCGGCTGGCAGAACATCGTCAATCACAAGATTGGTTGCGGTTGCCGTGACACCATTATTCTGAACCTGGATCACATATTCAACACAAGATCCTGGCACCGCTTTGGCATTCGGTTCAGCTACAGCCGTGTCACAGTCGGTGAGTCCAACAAATGGATCATCCGTGCCTGGCTCTTTAATCACGGTTACGGTTTTCGTCGCCGTCAAATCCGCCGCTTCGACCCGAATGATGCCGGTAGCTGCAAACAAACCGTCCGCAACGCCGGATGTTTCGGCCGCAGCAACACCAACGCCGTCCGCGAGGACGTTTTGAGCTAAGCCGGTCAGCACATTGGCGCCGCCCGACGCCGCTGTGACTTCACCTGGCGTGGCAGAGGCTTCGATTAAGAAGGCCGTTGGGTCCCGAACCTCAGCGACCAGTGTGATATCATCAGATGTCGTATCCGCGAGTCCTGCGGGCACCGTGCCCTGCACTTGAACGAAGACGCGCACACCTTTTGGGACATCGGTTGTAAACGCGGCGGATCCCGCGGCGGTTCCAATCGGTGTCTCGGTCAAGACTGTATAAGCGCCATCATCATCGGTGCCGTTATCATTGGCATCGACCAAATAGCGGACAATTACGCCGGTGGCATCAAAGGTGCTCGCCCCTGAGTCCAAATCAGCAATTGAGAAAGAGAAGGCGGCTGTATCATTGCCTTCGTTCAAAACCTCAAATGTCAAAGTCGCATCCACACCTGCCGCGGTTGCCAGCGTGCTATTGGTTGCGGTGACGATCAGGTCGATTTTCCGGTCGACCGTGAACAATGTTGGTATCCCTTGCACGGTTGCACCGGCTGGAGGGCTCACATTGTCATTGGTGATGATGGGTTGCGCGGTGCCGGAGACACTATAGCTCAACTCAAATGTGTTCGAAACCGAGGTTCCGGCTTCTGTTAGATCATTTGCTGCATGCGCAGCTCCGGCCAGGCCAAGGCATACCGCCGCGGCCAGGCTTGAACGGAGGGAAACCCCCCGCACCTGTGAATAGCTCATTTTCGCCCGCTCCAATTATATTTTTTTAAAGCTCGGGCTGAGCCTGACACAGAACTCTTAACATCATCCAAAAGCTAATGGGGAAGGTGAAATTTTACCTATCGGCAGGTCGAAGCGGCCCGGTCAATCGCGGCAGACGAACCCTTCAGAGAAAAATGATAGGTCACGCGGGTGTTGCGCGATGAGGTGGCTTCAACGCGCAGCTCGCTGCCGCGCTTGAGCTGGCGGACCAGTTTCGCATCATCATTATCCTGGGCAAAAGCTTCGCGCCCGACGCCGAACAAGGCCCAGTCAGAGCGGCCAATTTTCGCTTTACCTGGCAAGTCACCGCGCAACTCATACCCGACTTTTAAGCTCGGTTGGTTGCGGGCTTTGCCGGACTGCCAGTTGGATACATAGAACCACACATCGCCATGGTCGGCGGATTTTGGCGCTTTGTCCGTAGCTTGCGTCGCCGCATAACACAGGCGCTCGCCGCCGACATTTTCGGTGAAGACCACCCAGTCTGAATATTGCCGCACAACTGATGGATTCGCTGAGGCCGCTAGTAATTGGGCGCCAAAAACCGATCCAAGAAGGGCAAGAGCAAGCCGGTGCATATAAACTCTCCTACATGCAATAAAATATATAGCCAGGGGTCAAATTCTTATGTAATGTCCTTAGGGCTGAAATAAGACACACTAGATTAACGGGCGATTATGAGTTTGTTGTCTCGCAAAGGTTGCAATCCTTCCGGTATGAGCGCTTTATACGTGTGTGAAGCGACACAGGGGAAACAGGTGTCCCTCGAGACCACTGGCAGCGATCCATCCGAACGCGAACGATTGGCCGATTGCGTCGAGCAAATCGCCAGCGCGCAATCGCGTCCAGCCTTCGCCACGGTGTTCGAATATTTCGCCCCACGCTTGAAAAGTTATTTGATGCGTTTGGGCAGCGATGCCTCTGCAGCGGAAGAAATTATGCAAGAGGTGATGCTCAATGTTTGGCGCAAAGCCGGTCAGTATGATCGCCGCCAAGCCTCTGTTTCAACATGGATCTTCCGAATCGCGCGGAACCGGCGGATCGACACGCTGCGCCGGAACAATAAGCCCGAACTCGATGCGCAAGATCGGATGCTGCAACCGGCCGAGGCCGAACAACCTGATATCACCGTCAATCGCGTACAATTAGAAGCGAGAGTTCGCGACGTGATTGAAACGCTACCAGAGGAACAACTCGTCCTCCTGAAGGCTGCTTTCTATGAAGGGCTTTCACACTCTGAAATTGCAAAGACCTTTGGGTTGCCACTAGGCACTGTGAAGTCGCGTATTCGGCTTGCTTTCATGCGTTTGCGTGGCTCCTTGGAACGCGATCACTGAGTATATGACTGCAATCTGGAGCTGCATTTGCTTGACGATAACCTTGATCCGACAATATCGCCAAAACTGAGGGATAGTTTCGAGGAGCGCGCGACGCCAATGGGCAAAGCGACAATCAACGATTTTGGCGAAGTTTATAGCAGCTATGGCGCAGGCTGCTTAGACCCAGCGTTTTGTCTATTGGTGGAAACCCAATCGGCTTTGCGTCCTGAAGTCGCGCGCGCTGTCGCGCGGGCTGAGACGATTGCTGGCGTGTTCTTGGAAACCGAACAACGCGTCGCGGTTAGCGCGAACGCGATGGATAAAGCGTTTGCGATGATTGATGCGTTCGAGGCGGATGGTCGTCCCGATGCGCGTGCCCAAGCTGTGCACATGGCGGGAGAAGGCCTCGATGAGCTTCTCGACCTGCCAGAACCGCTTCGGGAAACCGCGCTGACTTCCTTCCAAACCAATAAATGGCAAGGCCTAACCCAAGGCATTCGTCGCCTCAAACTCGAGGCCGGAAGCGATGCGGAAGTTGAGCTCTACCGAATTGAACCCGGCTGCACGGTTCCCAAGCATAGTCATAAAGGCAGCGAGTTTACCCTAGTGGTCTCAGGCGGCTTCAGTGATGAAAGCGGATCGTTTGGGCCTGGTGATATCAGCCTTAAAGGCCCGAAAGATATCCATCAGCCGACCGGCGACATGGATGGTGTCTGCTATGCGCTTGCCGTGCGAGATGGCGGGTTGAAATTTACCGGTGTGATGGGCCTGATCCAACGTCTGGTCGGACAGTAATTAGCGAACAATCTCAAATTTTCGGGTCTCAAACACAGTAAGCACTTGTTTGAGGTCGCGCCCGCGTTTCAAAATCTGTCCTTGCGCCCCGAGCACAGAATAGGCACCTTGCATGCGCGCGAGTGCGGGTGTCTTTACCACAGTCCAATTTGGGGTCTCAGCATGTCGCCGGAAGATCGCAAACACCGCCTGGTCCTTATGCGCCCCAACTGCATAATCTTTGGCTTGTCCAGACATGACCAAGCGGCCATAGACATCAAGAATTAGGTTCATTTCGCTGCGTTGGAACGCGATTTTTGGCTTTCGCTGCGTTTTTTTGAGAGGCGTTATTTTGCTCATGAAGCGCGTATTCGTTACAGTTACCAAAGTCGTGACGCTTTTTTAATACGGAATTGGGCAGTTTTGCCTAATTCACGCCTTGCCGCGGTCACCGATTACGATCAGTTTGCAATTGTCGGGCGGCGAAGTCTAGCAGTCTTTCCGGACCCATCAGCCCCCCCAGCCCCCCGGGGCGACTGTTTTGAGCCGCTCGACACACATTTCCTACAAACGAAACATTAAAGACCGCGCTCCGAAAAGAGAATGGTTCGCTATGCATGAACAGAAATTTAGCTGCACGTGCTTGGTGATCCCTTTACTGGCCTGCGCTAACGAATGAGGTTAACCGACTTCTGGTAACAGACTGCGACCCATAAATGCTCGAGCTTCAAAATCTGGAAAAAGCGTTTGAAGATCATGTCGCAGTGGCCGGCTTGAGCTTTGCTTTGGAGAAAGGCGAAGTGCTCGGCTTTCTCGGCCAGAACGGCGCGGGTAAATCGACAACAATGCGAATGATTGCTGGCGTGCTTGAGCCCGATACTGGCGACGCGATCGTCAATGGTCATTCGATTACCTCAGCCCGTCGCGCGGCGCAGAGCCAAATTGGCTACCTCCCTGAAGGCGCGCCGCTTTATCGCGATATGACGCCGCTCACATTTCTACGCTTCATGGCCGATGCGCATGATTTGAAACGTGGTGAGCGAAAGAACGCTGTCGATCGCGTGATTGCCGATGCCCGGATCGCCAATGTGACAGGACAACGAATTGCTTCGCTCTCTAAAGGGTATCGTAGGCGGGTCGGCCTTGCGGCGGCGCTGATCCATGATCCGCCAGTGCTCTTGCTGGATGAACCAACTGATGGCCTCGACCCGATCCAAAAGCGCGCCGTGAGGGCGCTGGTGGCGCGAATGGCACCGGAAAAAGCGATCCTGATCTCAACCCACACTTTGGACGAAGTGCCCGCCATGTGTTCGCGCGTGATTGTGATCGACAAAGGCCGTGTGGTTGCTGATGAAACGCCGGAGAATCTGGCGAAAAGCAAACCGGGCGGACTGGAAGAAGCGTTTATTGATCTCGCTGATAGTCGCGTGGTCGCGTCATGATCGCGATCGATTGGCATGGACTGTTTACCGGCATCCGCGCGGCTTGGCGGCGCGAGATCTCTGCCTATTTCGCGACGCCGCTAGCTTATGTATTTGTCGCGATCTTTCTCTTGGTGCTCGGCATCTTTACCTGGGATCTTTCCCGCTTCTTCGATACGGGCGCGGCGGATCTTGGCCCCTTCTTCTACTGGCATCCTTGGCTCTTCATGTTGTTCATGCCGGCGCTCGCGATGCGGCTCTGGGCCGACGAGGTCAACCAAGGCACTTCAGAACTATTACTGTCTTTACCGGTCAGTCTGTCAGGATTGGTGATTGGCAAACTCCTGGCGGCATGGACGGTCGCGGCACTGGCGCTTGTTTTGACCTTTCCCTGGTGGATCGCCGTGAATGTGCTCGGCCCGGCCGATAATCCAGCCATTGCGCTGACCTATTTCATGAGCCTGATCATGGCCGGGGCTTATCTCGCCATTGGTGCAGCGGTGTCGGCTTTGACCAGAAGCGCGGTGCTTGCCTTCATTATCGGTGTGCTGGTGGCGTTCATTCTAACCGCTGCGGGCTGGCCGCTTGTTTCAGGCGCGATTGCAAGCGCCCTCGGACCTGAAGCTGGAGACGCCGTCGCGCAATTTTCCTTCGTCACGCATTTTGAAACCGCCCAGCGCGGCGTGCTCGAGCTGCGCGGCCTATTTTTCTATTTTGGCTTTATTGCGGTGTGCATCACGCTCAACACGCTGTTTATCGGCCACAGACGGGGAGGTGCTCAATGAGCCCGCGCCGTTATCTTATTGCCGCGACTTTTTTGTTGGCGGCAATCTTCGCCGCCGCGAACTTGCTCGCGCAATCGATGTTGGCTGGTGCCCGCGCAGATTTCACTGAGAACAATCTCTACACGCTTTCAGATGGCACCAAATCGACCCTGTCCTCCTTGTCAGAACCGATTGATCTTACATTTGTTTACACGCGCAGCGTCGGCCAAGAGTTTCCAGCCGTTCGCGCTTATGCCGTGCGGGTCCGCGAATTGCTCGAAGCTTATGCGACCCTTGGCGGCGCCGATATTCGCTTACGCGAGATTGATCCTGCACCCTTCTCTGAAGCCGAGGACGAGGCTCTGGCTGCCGGCCTTGTCGCGGTCGACACGAATGGCGGCGACCCGCTGTATTTCGGTCTGATCGGTCGCAATGCGGTTGATGATGAGCGCGTCATCCCGTTTTTGGCGCCTGAGCAAGAGACCAGTCTCGAATATGATGTCACGCGCATGATTGCCCGGCTCGATCGGCCAGAACCGGCGCGCGTGGGCCTACTGTCCACACTGCCCGGTATGAGCGCGCTGACCGATGAGGCGGGCTATTCTTTGCGCCGCGAAATGGCGAAGACGTTCACGGTTGAGCTGATCGAAGAGAATTTCGTCGAGCTGCCCGGTGAAATCGATGTCCTCATGCTGGTCCATCCGCCAGAACTGACGCCTTGGCAGCTCTGGCAGATAGACCAATTTATCCTGCGGACCGGCCGGGCGCTGATCCTGCTCGATCCTGCGGCGAAGACGGCGCAAGGCACGGGGCCGTTCAATATGACGAACCGCCAGATCCGATCTGATTTAGATCACTTTGTTGCGGTCTGGGGCGTGCGCCTCGCCGATGATGCGGTCGCTGACACGGAAACAGCGCTTTCGATTGAGGCAGATGCCGGTGAGGGCCGGACCACGGTTCTGCAACACCCGCTCTTTCTGGCGGTGCCGCCAAGCTTGATGTCGCGCGACAGCATTGTCACCGCGGATCTTGGCCGAACGGTCAATCTCGGCGCGCCGGGTCGGTTGATCTTGTCCGATGGAGCGCCGGGCACGCGTGAAATTTTGATGCAAACAGGCCCTGCCCCCAGCGCCATTCCAGCTGAGCGCGCCGCTGTTGAGATTTCTGCTGGTGACGCGATTGGGCTGTATCAAGCCAGCGATCTTGGGCCTGCGCCCCTGGCTGTCCGGGTTTCTGGGCCCCTGATTAGCGCTTTTCCAGACGGTGCGCCTTTGCCCGATATTCCAGATGATCCGATCTATGCGGAACTTGCGCGCGCTGCTGCCGCGGAAGCGCCGCCGCATATGACCACTAGCGCTGTGGATGCAGATATCATCATCCTGTCTGATGCTGATATGCTTGATGACGGCCTCTATCTCGACTTGCAAAGCGGTATCGCGTTTGCCGACAATGCGACCTTCATCTTGAACGCGCTTGATAGCCTCTCGGGCGGCTCTGAATTAATGAGTCTGCGCGCCCGCGCCCCGGGGCGGCGGGCTATGGAAACGGTCGACCGCATGCGAGAAGAAGCTCAAGCACAATTCTTCAGTGAGCAAGCGCGTCTCGAAAGCCGCCTCGCTGTGTCGCAGCAGAGGCTTGAGGAATTACAAACGGTTGGCGCCACGGGCGGCTTCTTTGATGGCGATATCAATGCCGAACTCAGCGAAGCCGAACGCGACGAGCTTGCGCGCTTGCGGGACGACATCGTCACAACGCGGAGCCGGTTGCGGCAAATCGAACGGGATTTTCGATCTGACATCGATCAACTTGAACTGCAGCTGCGTCTATTCACCATACTGACCGGGCCGCTGCTCATGGGCGCTTTGGGATTGCTTCTGTTTTTCCGGCAACGGAGAGGGTCGGAAGCATGAGCAGGATCCATCAAAATAGCCGCCGGAAATCTGTTCTGATCTTGCTTGTTGTCGCGGTCGGACTTTGGGTCTTACTCGGCCTGACCCACTTAACCACAAGTCCGCCAAGCGCGTCCCATAATCGCATGGGCGAGCCGATCTTGGCGGGTTTTGGGGCGCAACGCGCCGAGGCCCAGCGCATTCGGTTCACATTGGCGGATGAAAGTTACACGCTGGAACGCACGGCGGCGGGATGGGTGATGGCAGAGACTGGCGGTTATCCAGTGCGCAGAGATCGTATTGCGGAGCTAGCGGGTGGGCTCGAAACGCTCAGCTTTGATGTCCGCCGAACCGATGATCCGTATAAGCATGACCGGCTCGGACTTGGGGATCCGACCGAGGGCGGCAATGGCGTCCTTTTGGAAGTCTTTGGTCCAGAGAATGCGCTGACTCAAAGCGTGGTCATCGGGCGCAAAAATGAAGATCTATACGTCCGCAATCCCGGCGAGACCCAGACGTTCCGTGCGGATGGGTCGCTGCCGCCCTTCTACAATCGCCGCGCATGGTTGGATCTCAGCATAGCGGAAATAGATCCAGCTGCGATCCGCTCAGTTCGTATTACAGATTCGTCGAATCGATCGCTCTACTTGCGGCGCGCGGAAGGTAATGATGCGCGCAGTTTCCGGCCGGCGCCGCCCAACCAGAATGATCGTCTGATCTCTCGCCTTGCGGCCTCATCTACCGCTTTAGCCATCACGCGCCTGACACCTCAAGATGTGAAACCGGCCGCAGATTTGATCAATGCGCCAATCGCGCGGCATATCAGCGAGACCTTTGATGGGCTCGAGATTGATTTACAGGCCTTTCGCGAGCCGAACGGGTTTTGGGTGACCCTCCGCGCGGTTGAAGCTGGTGAAGGGGCAAGGCGCGCAGAGGCCATCAACGCCAAGGCCGAGGGTTGGGCGTTTCGGATTTCAGATTATGATTTCCAGGACTTAACCCCTAGCGTGACCAGCATTGTTGAGCCCGCGCCCTTAGCGCCCTGATAAGCGCATGCCGATCCGCATAACGGGCATCGCGATCGCTACCAGCATTTTCTCAAGTGGCGACCGCGCGAACTTCCTGAAATACGTCACCAAACTATCGGCTTTATGCTTCGCCACCGTTTTTGATGAGGCGTCGGAGGTCGATCCAAAATGCAGCGCACCCGCGTTTGGATCATACATCACAGTGCCGCCCGCTTCGCGGCAGCGGCGACAGAGATCCACATCCTCGACATGCAGAAAATAGGCTTCATCAAATCCGTCCAACACCGCCAGACTGGCTTTTGAGGTGAGAAAGAACGCGCCGGAAATAACTGGCATTTCAACCGCGTGCTCCGGCGGCGGTGTTTGTTCTAGAGTCCAAGTGTTCATCCCCGCCAGGCTGGCTGCGGCGCGCCAGAGGGTCAATTCTCGACGCCGGGCACCGCGAGTCTCGTGCCCCCACAGATCGAAGATTTTTCCGCCAACAATCCAGGGGGTTGGCAGGACTGCAGCAACGCTCTGCATCGATGGAACTGACCCGCGCCGAATCACGGCATCTGGATTAATTACCAGGATTTGCTCCTGCGCGGTGGTTTTAACCCCGAGATTTACGCCAGCGCCAAAGCCGATATTGCCATGTCCCGTGATCAGACTGACTGTGTCGCATTTGGCTTCAAACGCCCTCAACCAGTCTAGCATGTCCGGCGGATTGCCATTGTCGACAATGACCACGTCACCCACATCCGGATCGGCGCTGAGCGCATAGAGGCACTCTTTCAACCGCACGCCTGTTTTATAAGTCACGACAATGACGGAAACACTGGTCATGCCGCCTCGCTGGTCTGTCCGTCATGGCGGGCTTGTAAATAAATCACCGCCGCCGCCAAGATTACCGATCCCCAAAAGGCCTCATTCCACATGCTGTAGGCGAAACTGCAAATCGCGACACAGACACCAATCAGGCCCGCAGCAGCATAGCGCGAGATTGAGGTCCATGCCGAAGGGGGCGGCAAGCGCCAGCCTAGAAAGACCAAAAAAGCGGCAACCAGCGCGGCGCCGATCAAGCCTGTCTCGGCCCAGACTTGCAGCGACATATTGTGGGGGTGGCTGGGTATGACCCGATAGACTTCCCAAGCATATTCGGCCCCATAGCGCGCGCTGGCATCAGCGAGCCATTCTGGGTGATCCCCAAATTTGTCTTGCCACCCTTGCGAGGCTTCGGGCCCATGTCCGATAATCGGCGACTCGGCGATCTTGGTGCCGACCAGCTCCCATGAATAAGACCGCGAAAAGAAGGATTTTGGCAGCGGAATGCCAAGGTCGCGCAGCCGTGCGATCAAGCCCGAGAAAATCAGGGGCGCGGCTAGGACATAGGCGGCAAGGGTACCAAATATGATCTTGAACCCGCCTTCTTGGTAGCGTTTTACGATTGCCATCGTGACCAGCATGAGACCGACGCCCATCAAAGCGGTCTGGGTGCCGGTGAGGGCAAATGCCAGGAAGGAAACAGCCCCAAGCGCAATCGCCATATAGGTTGATTTTGGTGCGGGGCCGCGCTGCCACAGCCAAGCCAGCAAAAACGGTAAAAGCATCAAAAACGCATTGGCGTTTCGCATGATGTTTTGCGGCATTTCGCTCACTGGATCGCTGATCGGCGCGAGCAGCGCTAGCACTTGCGCCATGAACAGAGCGGTGATGACGACACCGCCAAATTGCACCCATCCGGCGCCAACAATAACCTTTAAACTTCGGGTCGCCGCGCCAGAACCAACAGACTGAAGCGCAACAAAAACCCCTAAGCCTGCGAGCGCAGTCAGCGCAAATCGGATGCCCGGCATTTCGAGCGAGAACGATCCGGACCCGACATCACCCACAAATAGGCCCTCGGCATCCGGCCCCCAGAGACTTGCGATGACGACCCAAAGCGCAAAGGCCGTCCCAGTTAGGAATAGACGATCAATGTCCGGACGGCGGGCGAAGAACAGGCCCAAAAGCGCCGCGATCGCGACTGCGGCCGAATAACCCTGCGCACCCATATAAGCGATGATGGGCCAGAGAACGAGCATGGCCGCAAGGATCGGCGCGAACGTTCGCTGGCCCAAACGCATTTAGGCGATCTCTTCGCGCTTAAGATCAGGCGCGAGCGCTTCTTGCACGAGCATCGCTTTGCCTTCATCGAGCGTCACGATTTCTTGCGCCTTCGAACCAAACCGGCGGAGTGCCATCTTTCGCTCTTCGGCTTCACGCTGACCAACCACCGCGATCACCGGCACTTTTTGCACCGAGTGTTCACGTACTTTGTAATTGATCTTCTCTGACCGAAGATCGGTTTCGACCCGTAAGCCAGCCGCGCGTAGCTCTTCGGCGACCTGTTCGGCATAAGCGTCAGAGCTCTCCGAAATCGTCGCGACAACGACTTGCACGGGCGCTAACCAGAGCGGGAATGCACCTGAAAATTCCTCAATCAGGATGCCAAGGAACCGCTCCATCGATCCGAGGATCGCGCGGTGAAGCATGACCGGACGTGCCTTCTCGCCGCTTTCGGCCGTATATTCCGCGCCAAGCCGTTCGGGCAATACGAAATCAAGTTGCAACGTTCCACATTGCCAGACTCGGCCAATCGCGTCGGTGAGTTGGAACTCGAGTTTCGGCCCATAAAATGCGCCTTCGCCCGGCATGATCTCATAGGGCAGGCCGGTATGTTTGATCGCTTCTTCAAGATCGGCCTCAGCGCGATCCCAAATCTCGTCAGAACCAGCGCGGACGTCTGGCCGTGTCGAGAGTTTGACGGCGACATCCGTAAAACCGAAATCGTCATAGACGCTTTGTAACAAAGCGCAAAAACGCTCTGTCTCTGAGATGATTTGATCCTCGCGACAGAAAATGTGCGCGTCATCCTGGGTGAATTGGCGGACACGCATAATGCCGTGCAGGGCGCCGTGCGGTTCGTTGCGGTGGCAGCAGCCGAACTCCGCGAGCCGCAATGGCAGATCGCGATAGGATTTCTGGCCCGATTTGAATACTTCGACATGTGCCGGGCAGTTCATCGGCTTAATCGCCATCAGTTTCGCGTCGGCGGGGACTTTCACCTCACCTTCGCCATCGGGAATGAAGTCGGGCACGACGAACATGTTCTCGCGGAACTTGCCCCAGTGGCCGGACTTCTCCCATTGCGCGGCGTCCATTAGCTGCGGTGTCTTGATCTCATCATAGCCTTCCTCGGCAAGGCGCCGACGGATATAGGCCTCGACCTGCAACCAAACCTGGAAGCCTTTCGGGTGCCAGAACACAGACCCGGCGGCGGCTTCACCATCGAGGTGGAACAGATCGAGCTGTGTCGCGAGCTTACGATGATCGCGCTTTTCCGCTTCTTCCAAGCGATTCAAATAGGCCTTGAGCTCTTTCTCATTGGTCCAAGCCGTGCCGTACATGCGCTGTAGCATTTCATTATTGCTGTCGCCGCGCCAATAGGCACCGGCCAGCTTCATCAGCTTGAACGCTTTTGGCAATTTGCCAGTGCTCGGCAAATGCGGCCCGCGGCACAAGTCGAACCAATCGCCTTGCTTATAGACCGTAATCGCCTCGCCGGGCGGGATGATGTCATCAATGATCTGAGCTTTGTAATCCTCGCCGATCGATTTGAATGTCTCGATGGCTTGGTCCTTGTCCCAAACTTCGCGCACGATCGGATAATCGGCATCGACAATCTCGGCCATTTTCTTTTCGATTTTCTCGAAGTCTTCTGACGAGAATGGCTCTTCTCTGGCGAAGTCGTAATAGAATCCATCATCGATCACGGGCCCAATTGTGACCTGTGTGCCGGGATACATTTCTTGAACCGCTTGGGCGAGAATGTGCGCCGCATCATGGCGGATCAGCTCTAACCCTTCTGGATCCTTCGCCGTGACCAAGGCGAGCTCAACATCGCCCTCAAGAGGGCGCATCAGGTCATAGAGCTCGCCATCAACTTTCGCTGCGAGCGCTTTTTTCGCGAGTGAGTTTGAGATACTCACCGCGACATCATAAGGACGCGCACCGTCTTCGTATTCTCGTACGGCGCCGTCTGGAAGCGTGACTTTAATCATCTTCGTCGTCTTTTCATTTCTTATCAGGCCCATGACCAGGAAATGGGCGTTCTGTCAAAGCCCAATCTCCGTAACGCCAAGGTGCCCAAAAGGGGGTGTGTTCTGTTTTCAGTGGAACCGGATCATAGCCGCGCGAACCGCCGGGCCGACATCGCTGAAACCGTGCCAGCGACATCCATCCGCCTCTCCAAAAACCGTGGCGTGAAACGCATTCGGCACAATATTGACTGCAAGTCGGTTCATGCCGGCAGCGAATGCCAAACAGCATGAAGACCGGAGAGAGAGTCAGTTTATAGACTCGAAGCAGTCCGTACATGAGAGAGCGGCGAAAGCCGGACATTAGACGGGTGTCCCAATTGATTCCTTGAAAACGGGTTTAAACGCTTTGACCTCAGGCGAATAGGGCGCTGGCCCTGATGTGCGCTGAGTTAGGCCGCGGGCAGCGCGTCAGCTGCCGCAGCCCGACTGGTTCGGGTGGTCTCGATGGCGTCCAAGATCGCTTCAAAAGCCAACATGGTCGAAGCGTGGCGTGGCGGATAATCGCGAACGCCTTCCAGGTGGCGCAACTCCCAGAATCTGCCTTTTGGCGGTTCAGCGCCATCTTTGAGCATCGCTTTTAAAGCGTCCCGTACTTCGACCAGCTCGGCATAAGTCGCGCCGATGGCGTGCTCGGCAAGGATCGCCGTCGCGGCTTGGCCGAGGGCGCAGGCTTTTGGGTCGACGGCGATGGCTGTAACGGTCTCACCATCGTCTGCGAGTTTGACATCGACGCGCACGGTAGAGCCGCAAATGCGAGAGACTTTGGTCGCTGATCCGTGCGCATCGGCTAGCGATCCGACATTGGGAATGTCGGCTGCCAGTTCGAGGACGCGGTTGTGGTATAGATCGACCATGAGGCCCATGTCGCGCTGAACCGCCCTAAAATCAAGCCCTGGACGAAGGGCAGAAGTGCCCAAACGCGCATCAGAACATAACACGCACCCACCAGGCTGGCGCCGGCGAGCACAATCACAAACCCATCGCGCGCGGTAATCGCGAGGCCAAAGAGTAAGATGGCCAGGCTGGGGATGACCGGACCGAGCGGCACAAAGGATAGCGGCAGCGTTACGAGCGCGGCGCCGACGCAAGCGAGCGCGACAAGGTTTACAAAGGGCGGTCTTGTTAGAAACACCAAGCGCGGTTTCAGAAACCGGTCCACTTGCGCGACATATTTATCCGCCATCGCGACCCCCGCCACCATATGCTTGCGCGGAAAGCTGAATTCCAGGGCCTTCCGTGGGATCCAGGGATAGGGTCGCCCGATGACCATTTGCATAGCAAAGATCAACGTGATCAGCGCCACTAATACATTCGCGCCTGGAATAATCGTCAGCGGGCTAATCGCGATAAAGCCAAGCAAGAGAATAACCGGTCCATAAGAGCGCCGCCCAACCGCATTTAGCAAATCCCCAACCGAAACCGTCTCGCCATCGGTCTCAGAGCAGAGCGATTGTAAAAGCGTACGGAGGTTTCGGACCTGAGTCATGGGGCTGTTTACGCTAAAAGCGTTAGGCCTGACAATTTGTTTGCCGACGCCAGGGCCGCACAATGCCTGTACTTACCGATAAGGTCAAAATTCGTGATGTGGAGGGCGTTAGTATACTGTGATTTCAGTAAATATTTTTGCGATTTTGTCTGGTCTTCGGAGTGAAACGACATAGTTCAACTGTAATTATTTGCTGGGTGCTGCAAAAGAGCCGTTTCCCTGTTCACGGGAAACCTGTAGGGCCCCCTCGCGATTTAGGCGAAAGAGTTCGCCGAGGGACGTATAATGAGTGAACAGACGCTAGGCTCGACCGATATAGAATATATCGCAGACATGTTGCGCGCCGTGGTTTGGGCCAAAGACGAGATATTGCATGTGTCGAAAGAGACGTTGCAAGACCTCGAAGCGAGCCTAACCACAGCGGAAGCGGCTTTGCGCCGCGCCGCATTAGAAATGCGTGAACCGCGCAGCGCCTAAACCGGCATCATTCCTTTACAGCGCTATAATAGTGAGACCCGGCGTCGTCATTGACGTTTTCAATGTGACTGAACCCCACCCGGCTCAATTGCGCACGATATACGTCCTCGCCGAGCGAAATGGACAATCGGGAGGTCAACAGATCATCCCATGTGCCAGCCTCGATGGGTGCCGACATTAGAAACCTGCCTCCCGGTTTCATAGCCTTGGCAACTTTCTCGATGAGCTTCTTTTGCGCGGATTCTGGCAACAAAAAAATCAATCCGACTGCAAGCACCGCATCGAAGGACTTGTTAAAAAAGTGCGAGCTCTCCACGGGCTCGCATGCAATGTCGATTGTGGGGAACCGCATTCGAAAAGCGGACACCATGCTCGGTGAAGCGTCTATCGCTGAAATGGACAAATCCGCATCCAACAAGACCGACATGTATGGTTCGCCATATCCTGCACCAAGGTCCAATACGGAGGCACCACTCGGAAGTTTATTGGCCCAATCGGCCACCACGACACGCCCCGCTCGACTTCGGACCTGGATATATGTGTCCGCAATCGCGTCATAGCCATTGGATGGATCATTCGTATCGGGCATCTCTAGCCGCTCCTTCGCCGCTATCTCCTTACGGATTTAGACTAAGAGGACACCAGTCGACTGCGGCTCGGTCAGATAGCGACGTCTAAACCCGCCGCCACGTCGCGCCGGTCGCGCCGTCCATGATTTCAATACCTTTCGCGGCGAGCTCATCGCGGATCCGGTCGGCTTCGGCCCAGTCCTTATCAGCGCGCGCTTGCACCCGCGCCGCGACCAGCGCATCGATGCGGGCATTCTCATCACTGTCACCGCCTTGCTCCCATTCCGCCGGAGAATTGGTCAACAGCCCCAGCAAGGCGCCAGCTGCGAGTAGGTCGGCACGCGCTTCCGCCATGGCGGCTTGATCTTTCCGGTCCGCCGCGCCGTTTGCAGCGCCAGAGAGGCGAGATAATTCCGCAAGCGCAATCGGCGTGTTGAGATCATCTTTCAACGCGTCCCGAACACCGCGATCGCGGGCTTGGCCGCCTTCCGCGTCCCAGACCCGGCGGAGCGACCCATAAATCCGGTTGAGCGTCGCTTTGGCCTGCTCGAGCAAATCCGTCGTCCAATCGAGCGGCGCGCGATAATGACCGCTCAGCATGGCAAAACGGATCACTTCGCCGTCCCAGTCTTTGAGCAAATCGTTCAGCAAAACGACATTGCCGAGCGATTTCGACATTTTCTCACCGGCCATATCGAGGAAGCCATTATGCATCCAATAATTGGCCATGGTCTCGCCATGGGCGCATTCTGATTGGGCGATTTCATTCTCATGATGCGGGAATTGCAAGTCGATCCCGCCGCCATGAATGTCGATTGTTTTGCCGAGATGTTTGGCTGCCATGGCTGAGCATTCAATGTGCCAGCCTGGTCGACCCCGGCCCCATTTGCTGTCCCAAATGGCGTCTTCTGGCTCACCTGGCTTGGCGAATTTCCAAAGCGCGAAATCAGCGGCGTCGCGTTTGCCGAGATCCACATCCACGCGAGCCCCGGCTTGATTATCTTTCAAGTTGCGCTTGGAGAGCCGACCATAATCGCTCATTTGCGGCACGTTGAAGAACACGCCGGCCTCCGTTGCATAGGCATAACCTTTACGCTCCAGCGCTTCGATAATGTCGAGCATTTCGCCAACATGTTCGGTCGCCCAAGGAATCACAGTCGGCGGCAAGGCTTTCACCGCTGCGGCGTCCTGATCATAGATTTTGGCGTATTTCTGGGTGATCGCTTCAATCGTCTCGCCCGTGTCTTGCGAGGCGGCGATGATCTTGTCTTCGATATCGGTTACATTCCGCGCATAGACGACCGCATCTTCGCCATAGGCGGAGCGCAGCAAACGAAACAAAGTATCGAACACAATGACGGGCCGGAAATTGCCGATATGCGCGCGATTATAAACCGTCGGACCGCAGACATACATGGTCACACGGTTTGGGTCTTGAGGTTTGAAAACGCGCTTTTCGCGGCTCAGCGTATCGTAAAGGCGAATAGACATGTCAGGCTCGTCTGTCTGGGAAAAAAGGGCAAGGCGATGCGGGGCTAAGACGGGTGGGTCTTAGCCGCAAATACAGACGCAACAGATGACGTGCTTCAGCATCGCCGGCTCCTTCAATTGGCGCTGGCTTAGGCGTCTAAATGAGATTTGGCAATGGCCGGTTAAAGCTTACCGCTTCAGTTTGGCATTCCGGCGTTCGCGCCAGCCAATATAGAAGGTCGAGACGACGATGATCGCGGCGCCGACCCAGACGCTGACTCCGGGGATCAAGCGGAACACCCAAAAGTCTGCTGCCGCCGCCATGGGCAAGCGCAAATAGTCCATCGGTGAAAGGAAAGACGCATCGCCAATGCTCATTGCATAGATGAAGCAGAATTGAGAGGCGAACCCGAACCCGCTCATGGCCAGGATCAAGCCCCAATCTTGGAGCGAGACATCTTGCCAAAATACATAGACGAAGGGTGCTAAGAGGAGGCTGGAAAGCAGATTGGCATAGAGCAGCAAGACCATGGCAGGCAGCTCCGCGCTTAGAAATTTCACCATGACAATGGCGGCGGCAAGTCCAAACGCGCTGATCAGTGCCACCAAACTGCCAAGGTCAAAGCCTGTGAGATCAAGCGCGCCTGGCTGCCAAAAGAAAAACAGGCCAGGCATGACCATCACCAATACGCCTAAGAACCCAACCACCAACGCTGCCCAACGATGCGGACCGACAAATTCGCGCAATGCAATGGCGGCCAGCAGAGTGACAAAAAGCGGGCGCGTAAAACTGATCGCGTTAAATTGGGCCAAGGTCAGCGTGAAAAAGTCCGACACCGCGACAATGGCGAGGGTAAAGCCAAGCGTCCCTGAGAGGCTGCGGAGTAGCAATAAGCCGGGTCGCTTGGTCCGCAATTTGGAGAAACCAATCGCGGCGACAAATGGAATGGCCATGACCAAGCCAAGAAACGCTCGCCAAAAAGCCAAAAAGACAGGGTGAACATCAGAGGATAGAAGCTTGTTGAGAAGGAGATAGATTGTGAACCCGACGCCTGACAGGATCATTAGGAACGCGCCTTGCAAGTTCCCTGAAAGCTTCGCAGTCTTAACGCCTTGGTAACCGGATCCTTCCTCCTTGTCTGACATGTCTACCTTCTCTGTTGCCGACCTTAACGCCATTGACCAACTTTGGCGTTCTATTCCAGCGGATCATGTTTGGACTGGGTGGTCCGCCACGGGCGAAGCGCCGAGTGAAATCACGCTCTACCGCACCCGCGCGCACTGGCGCCGGTTTCCGTTGCGCAAGTCAAACGGCGAATTTGTGCTATTTGATGATCGCGGCACGGAAGTCGCGCGATCTGCAACCGCTGAAGATTTGCTCAAACAGGTGGAAGCAATTCCGGGCCTCGCGGCCTAAGTCCAACATGTCCTCATGCTGAGCGACGTCGAAGGATGTGTTTGTGATACGCGCCGCCCTCGTCCTCCGACTTCGCTCAGGATGAGGGCTAAATTCCGTTCCAACCGGTTTAACTGCCCTGTCCGCTGCGCATGGCTGTTGCCATTTGCTCGGCCTGTTCGGGCGTAATCCCGAGCGCATCCAAGAGTGGACCGCCAATTTCATCATCCCAGCTATGCGGCGGTCCGACGGTCATTCCGCCATCGACCACGAACTCGCCACCGGTGACAAAGCCGGCTGTATCAGAACTCAAGAAGGCCGCCATTTCGGCGATGTCAGCGCCTTTGCCAGTGCGCCCAATCGGCTGCATGGCGCCGCCCGCTTGAGCGACCATTTCGGCCATTTGATCCGCCTGTTCGCGCGACAGTCCGAGCGAGGCGCCGAAGATCGATGTGGCGATAAAGCCTGGCAAGATTGCGTTGACCCGGATTTTGTATTTGGACAGTTCGGCCGCGGCCATTTTTGAGAAATACGCCACGGCTTTTTTCGCGACAGAATAAGTGATCGGGGCATACCCCGCACAGACCGCAGAAATAGAGGAGGTATTGATCACACTGCCGCCGCCGCGCGCCTTCATGTGCGGCACGGCAAAATGAGTTCCGGCAAAGACTGACTTTAAAAGCAGGTCCATGGTGAAATCATAGCCATCAAGATCGAGCTCTTCGACCGAACTTGAAGTGCCGCCACTGCCAGCATTGTTCCAAAGAATGTCGAGCCCGCCAAATGTGTCGACAGCCGACTGCATCAGCGCTTCCAGTGATTTGGGGTCGGTGACGTCGCAATGCTGGTAAGCGACTTTGTCTTCGCCAAATCGGGCCACGAGCGCGGCCCCTTTATCGTCTTGCAAGTCAGCGGCGACCACTTGCGCACCTGCCTTCACGAAGACTTCGACACCGGAGGCGCCGATGCCGCTCGCAGCGCCTGTAATCACCGCCACCTTGCCTGTTAAATCCGCCATGCATTCCTCCTTGTCTGTCTTTAGGAGTATGGGGCGGGATCAGATGGGTATCGTCAAGACGGTCCGCCGCGTTAATCGCCGAACCGTTTTAATGGCATGTTCGACACGAGGCTCGGCTTTGCTGACAGAGATTGTCACTTGAGGACTGGTATCTCAGAGGCCTCAATCACAGCCAAAGAAAGCGACCAATATGACCTACAAGCCCCAACACTTTGCCTGCTGGTTCGAAATCCCCGTGACCGATCTCGACGCTTCGATAGCTTTCTACGGAAAAGTCTTCAATATGGAGCTGACCACGGTCGATGGCGGTCCGAACCCGATCGTCACCTTTCCTGTCTCTGATGACGAAGGCGGGGTTTCAGGGCACCTCTATCCCGGCACACCTTCTGAAGCCGGCTCGACCATTCACCTCGTCGTTCCAGATACGCTGGCTGAGACCCGCGCCCGGGTCGAAGCGGCGGGCGGGAAGGTCGAGTCTGAGAATATCGAAATCCCTGCCGGTCATTTCTGCTATGCGCGTGATTTAGATGGCAACTCGATAGGCCTGTTTGAACTCAAGACCTAATCGCTGCTTCTCGATAGGCGTCAGCATGCAAAGACGTGCGTGCTGGCGCTTGACTCTTGGCCTCTAATCCTGTTTTAGACGCCGCTTCAGGACGGGTCGGTGTGGTGCTGCCGTTGTAATCGTTGCTTTCATTTGGAGAGTAACCAGCCCACGTCAAAAATTGAGGTCTAATATGTCACGTCGTCACTCGGCGAAGTACAAGATTGATCGCCGTGTTGGCGAGAACATCTGGGGACGCCCCAAATCACCAGTCAATAAGCGCCCAAACAAGCCAGGTCAGCACGGTCCTAATCGCCGTGGTAAAGTCTCTGACTTTGGGATGCAGTTGATGGCCAAGCAGAAACTCAAGTTTCACTATGGCGACATCACTGAGAAACAGTTCCGCGCGACTTTTGTTGAAGCCGCCCGCCGGAAAGGTAACACCGCGGAGCTTCTGATCGGTCTGCTCGAGTCTCGTCTCGACGCCTTTGTTTACCGTTCGAAGTTCGTGCCGACGATTTTCGCAGCGCGCCAGTTCGTCAATCACGGCCACGTCACTGTGAACGGCGTAAAGACCAATATCGGCTCTTACCGTCTGAAGCCAGGCGACGTTGTCCAGGTTCGTGAAAAGTCTCGCAACATGGCGCTGGTTCTGGAAGCTCTTGGCTCGCCAGAGCGCGACCTGCCAGAATATATCGAGGTCGACCCTAAAGCGATGACCGCGACCTATGTTCGGATGCCAGAGCTTTCTGACGTCCCATACCCGGTCCAGATGGAACCTGCCCAGGTCGTCGAATACTATTCTTCATAAGACGAAGACGAAAATCGAAATTCCAAACCCCTGCTTCGGCAGGGGTTTTTTTGTGTTCAACGCCACTGCGCCGCTTGCTCTCATTTAGGAACCGTGGTCGGTGGCCTTAAGAAAAGGGGGAAGTAAGAGCTCATGTTGAAACGACTTACGGTCATGGCGTTGATCGCTGGAATGACCGCCACACCAATAGTGACTGCAGACAATAGCGCATATTTGGACATCGTTTTGGGACAGTTGAATGATGTTGAATCGCGTATGAAACCGATCATGGAGGCGGCTGACCGGCAGATGGAATTGGTCGACCGCACCATCAGCGTCACCGACAATGATCGGAATGGCATATACTATCTGACCGACCTTGAGCCGAATACGGGCTATTTGATTGTTGGCGTCTGCGATAGAGATTGCTCCGACATCGATATGCAAATCGAGAATGATGACGGCGAGACGCTCGATACCGACATCGAAGATGATGATGCCCCAGTCCTGGAGTTTCGAACCGACGCAGACAGCGATCATTACAAGCTCGACCTCGACATGGTGAGCTGCAGCGCAGATTTTTGCTTCTATGGAATCGGTGTGTTCAAAACCGATCCAGAGGCTAAATCGCCGAGCTCAGCCTCAACGGATTCCTCTTCGGCCACGAGCTTTGAGGATGTGGTCGATGTTCAGCTCGAAAATGTGCACGCGGCTATGCTCGAGACTGCGCGCAATAACAATTATGTGGTTGAGAAAGTGAATGAGCAAAAAGGAATGCTCATGGCAGGCGCAAGCCAAACGATTGAATTGAAAGATCTCGTCGATTTCGAGCACTATGCCGCGTATGCGATGTGCGATCAGGATTGCGATGCGATTGGTTTAAAGCTCAATGCAGCCATGTTCTCGTCGAATATGGAGACCGTTGAAGAAGAGACCGAGCGAACGGCAGTGGCAGGGTTCGAGTTCTCAGCTCGTCCCCTCAGCGACCACGAGCTTGAAGTGACAATGACAGAATGCTCAAGCGAACCCTGCTTTTTCGGCGTCGTTGTGTATGAATTGAAAAAAGAAGAGTAAGCCAGCACTTGCGGAAACTTCAAAGCCACGCTGTCATGCCGCAGCTTTTTTGTGTCATCTCGTCAGGAGGATAGCGAGTGCCCCAACCTAAGATATCTGATGTCAAAGCGGCCCTCATCGCCGCGCCCGGCAAATCCTTTGACCTCTCAAAACGCGATTCCGGCGATCGCTCTCTGTTCGAAGACAAGGATGATGCCAAAGACAGTCTGAAAGACGATGCTAAGGCGATTAATGAGCTGCAAGATAGGCTCTATGCCAATCGAGACCGGGCCTTGTTGGTCGTGTTACAGGGCATGGATACGGCCGGCAAAAGCGGCGTTATCCGTAATGTCTTTGCCGATACCAGTCCGCTCGGCATGCAGGTGCGTGCCTTTAAAGCGCCGAGCAAAACTGAACTCGCGCATGATTATCTCTGGCGCATTCATGATGCCGTACCACGTAAAGGCCGGATTGGGGTCTTCGATCGCTCACATTATGAAGATGTGCTGGTCGTAAAGGTCCGCAACTTCGCCCCGGCGGAAAAAGTCGAGCAGCGTTATGAGCAGATCAACGCGTTCGAAAAACACCTCAGCGAGAACGGCGTGACGGTGCTAAAGTTCATGCTGAATGTTGGCTATGAAGAGCAAGGCATTCGGCTTCGTGAGCGTCTGGAAGAGCCTCACAAATTGTGGAAGTTCAATCCAGGTGATTTGGAAGACCGTAAGCTCTGGCCTGACTTTATGGGCGCTTATGAAACCGCGGTACAGCGCTGTTCAACCGAGCACGCGCCTTGGTATGTGGTGCCCGCTGACAGCCGCACGCGGCGCAATGCAATGATTGCCCGGATCGTTCGTGGCGCGCTGGAGGATATGAACCTCTCTTGGCCTGATCCGGGCTATAAGGCAGACGATTTTCAGTTCGACTAAGCGCACTTAGCCTCTGATGGAGACAGATCCGCCGCTCGATTTGTCGCTGGTGACATCGGTCGGGCCGCCATAGACATTGACATCCGCACCACTCGAAGCGTCAGCATTGACGCTGCCGGTGACATGGATCGAGATGTCAGATCCGCTGGACGCATCGGCCTCGCCATTTTGGCAAATCAGATCACGCGCTTCGATGTCTGAACCGGAAGAAGAATCGGCACGTACCGTTTCGCAGGTGCCGGAGATTGAAGCGTCTGAGCCGCTTGAGGTTTCAATAATGACGGTGCCGCCATCAACGCCGGTAATAGTGACATCTGCGCCAGAAGAAACATCAATCGAAACGGTCGAGCCGCTCATCCCCCGACCCATCACATCAGAGCCGGATGAGGCTTCTACGCCGCTAATCACCGGCGCGCTAACTGTGATGCCATAACGCTCGCGTTTCCGGCCCCAGCCCCAATTGTTCTTCTTGCGCTTCAGCACCAGCGTGTCGCCTCTGACCTCGACTTCGATATCGCTGAAATCGCCTTTCTTGTTTTCGACGGTAACCGGACCGGCTGCACCTTGCTCAAAACTGAGATCGAGGCCGGCAGAGATATCGATATTTGTAAACGACCCGACATCATAAGTACGGGTTTCGGCACTGGCAGCGCCAGCAAAGCCCAGCGCAAAAAGGCTGGCGACAGTAAAAGTGCGGATCATGAGGGTTCGCTCCATTAAACAGGGTTTGGGATCCTGAACGCCTCCCTCATGTATATATCGAAAAACAATAAGTCAATCGATTTTGACTACAAATGTGGTCTTTGTTCTGTTGGTTACTCGAATTTGCCGTTCACTCAATGCCGAAGAGATCGCCGACCGCCTCGACCAAGTCCAACATTTCACCGATTTGTCCGATAGCGAGGCGGATCGCGGCATCGCCTTCAAGGCCGGTGTCTTCGCTGGTCAGATCAAATCGGTTCGGGCCTTCAAAGGCGACGACCAAATGGTCGCCTTGAGCGGTAGCGCGGATCGGTTCGCCATGGGCGAGTTCGAGGATGCGTTGCATCACATCGGGAGTGAAGACAAAGCGCGCTTCGACTTGATCATTTGAACGGACTCTAAAATCGTCTTCAAACTCATTCGATTCAAGGCGAACATGTTCGAGGCGTTCCGCGTCGCCCGGCTTGTGCCAGCCGATTTTCCTGGACCGAACTTGCGTTGTGCTTTGCAAAGGTCGCGGAAGTTTAAGTACAATCAAAAGCGCATGCTCAGCCTCATATACGGTTCCGTCATCGGTGCGGCGTGGAGACCGAACCACTTCAAACGCATCAAAATGCAGTCCGGTATGTTCGCCGGAGAAGCCGTCCTCAAGTCGGGTGAGGCCGGTCTCGCGGGCTTTCTTAGTCGCTTCATCTGCGCCGCCAATATGGATCACGGTCGCGAGTTCAACCAAGCCTGACGCCCGCGCCGCGGCGACAGCCTCGTCTTGCCCGCGATATTCTTCGAGTGCGGCATGGAGTTTTTTGAAACTGGCTTGGAACAGACCTTCCTTGCTTTGCTGCGCGACAATGCTCTGCCCGCCGCCCGGTGCCGCAATATAGGTGAGGCCGAGATGACCGGCCAAAGGCGTAAAAACGGCATCGCGAAAGGCAAGGTCTTTGATCATTCGATCGATTTGGATACGCGCGATTTTCTCGATGCTCGGCCGCGCGAGGAAAAACCCGATAATGATGGCCGCGATAAATCCGAGCGGTCCGAAGGTTGAGCTGAGGGCAACCAATAGGACGAGCCCAATCGCCGCCACAAAACAGCCGCCGCCATACAGGGCATTGATGGGGCTGGTTTCGGCGCGCCGCGGGATGGCGTCATTGAGCTTCGGGAGCGTATCCCGCTCGGCAATATTGCGCAGGCCAGAAAAACCGGGACGTTGTTCCAAATCGTCCCAAGACTTGGGCTCGATCTGCGTTTTGCGTCCCGCCATATTTGCGTCCCTCATATCCTTTGCGGATAGTGTATGGCGCTGGTCGCGAAAAAAAAGCCCGCATCCGAGGATGCGAGCTTTTCATTGTCAAAATCGCCAATAGGCGAACGGCTTACATAAAGCCTTTGAACTTGTCTTTGAAGCGAGACACGCGGCCGCCGCGGTCCAGGTTCGCATTGCGATCGCCGGTCCAAGCAGGGTGTGAGCTTGAGTCAATATCGAGGACGAGTCGATCGCCTTCTTTGCCCCATGTAGAGCGGGTCTGATACTCCGTCCCGTCAGTCATAACGACGGTGATGAAGTGATAATCTGGATGGCCTTCGGCTTTCATCGCGGGGTGCCTCTTAGAGTCTGTTATGGGACGATTACTGACCGGCCCTGAATTCTCGAAAGCGCGGACATACAGGAAGGGACGGGCAAGCGCAAGGCAATTGAGTCAGGGCGCGGTGTTCTCAGGCGGCTGGCGGATCTGACAGTAGAACGCCGCGGCAGGGTTTGATGTCTTGGGGCGAAGCCTGGAGGACCTGATCTATGCGACTGCCGACCCTGATAAGCTCTGCCCTGTGCGCACTCGCCATTGGCACGATCGCGCCCGCCGCGACGGCAGAGTGCGATATCTCTCAGACAAAATGCGCGCTGAATGGCGGCAAGTGCAACATTCACTTCAAGAACCGCACGGGCGATTCAGGGGGCTCGGATGGGAGTTCTGCCATGAAGCAAAGTTCCGCCGCTCAATCTGTTCAGGTTAAAGCGGTTGATAAGAAGAATGATAAAGTCGGCAATAAGCTGACCATTCAGGCGGGCGCCAAGAAGACGATGAACATCGATAAAAAGGCCAAGAAAGGCTTCCATGCGATCAAAATCACGTCTGGCAATGCTGGGGGGTGGTATGAAGGCGTTAAGATGGGTTGCGACGATATTATCGAAACCCTGAACGGCACCGGCATCTGCAAAATCTTCCAAGGCGATTATGCCCATGACGAAGGAGATCGCGGCCTCAACCTGGGTTCAACGCATCTTGGGTACCAATGCGATGGCGGTGATGTCGGGGGGCCGGACTAAGGCCTGGTTTCCAAATGGCTTTCTCAAGATCGGAGTTTTTGATGATCTCTCGAACCCTCATTAGCGGCATCGCGTTCGGCCTCTCAAGCCTTTTAGCCGCGCCCTTGGCAAGCGCTGAGTGTGACATCTCTCAGACCAAATGCGCGCTGAATGGCGGCAAGTGCAATATCCACTTCAAGAACCGCACGGGCGACACAGGGGGCTCGGATGGGAGTTCCAGTCTAGATCAAAGATCGGCCGCCCAGACCATCGAAGTTAAAGCCGTCGACGAGAAGAATAATAAAGTCGGCAATAAGCTCAGCATTCCGGTCAGCTCTTCCAAGACCATGAATATGGAAAAAAAGGCCAAGAAAGGCTTCGACGGGATCCGGATCACCTCTCACAATGCCCCGAAAATGTATGAAGGCGTTCGGATGAGCTGCGCCGAGATTATCGAAACACTCAACGGCACCGGTACCTGCAAAGTCTTCCAAGGCCTCTGGACACCTGGCGGCGATACGCAAGGTAGACTCGGCTATCAGTGCGACGGCGGCGATGTCGGTGGTCCAATTGATCCAAACGCCACCTAACCCGTTTTTCAGGCCTAATCGAAGGACTCTGATGCTCATCATGAAACAGAAAACTGTTTTGGCCAGCGCTTTTTTTCAAACGGCTGGCGCGCTCGTCGCGCCGGTGGCGAGCGCGGATTGCGACATCTCTGAAACCAAATGCGCCCAGAATGGCGGTAAGTGTAATATACACTTCAAGAACCGAAGCGGCGATACGGGTGGCTCGGATGGCAGCTCTTCGTTGACCCAAAATTCCGCCGCGCAAGCTGTTTCAGTCAAAGCCGTCGACAAGAACAATAATAGAGTCGGCAATAAGCTGATCATTCAGGCTTGGGACGAGAAGACCATGAATGTCGCCAAGAAAGCCAAGAAAGGCTTCGATGGCATCCGCATCACCTCAGACAATGCCCCGGTCATGTACGATGGCAGTTATATGAACTGCGCCGACATTATCGAGACGCTGAACGGCACGGGCATTTGCAAACTCTTCCACGGCACCCGCAAGCAAGGCGGCGAGGTCGAGGGCATCATTGGCTATCAATGCGATGGCGGCGATGTCGGTGGGCCAGATTGAGCCGGGGCATTTTTCATCTCAAACGAACGGAGCTTCGAATGACCCATCGATTCCTATTAGGCGCGCTCGCGCTTGGCCTATCCGGCATGGTTGCGGCCCCTATGGCAAACGCAGCGTGCGATATCTCTGACACCAAATGCGCGGTGAATGGTGGTAAGTGTAATATCAAGTTCAAGAACCGCACCGGCGATGCAAGCGGTTCCGGTGACGGCTCGAATATTAAACAAACCTCTTCGGCCCAAACCATTTTGGTCAGGGCGATCAGAGCGGATGACTCTAAAGCAGGAAATACGCTGTCCATTACCGCTGGCGCGAGCAACACGATGAATATCGAAAAGAAAGCCAAGAAGAATTTCGAATTCATTGGCATCTCGTCCAAAGACTTAGTTGGATCCGTCGATTCTGTCGGCATGTCCTGTGCGGCCGTCAAAGCCGTTTTGAACGGCAATGGCACCTGCAAAGTCTTTCACGGCGCAAAGCAAGAACAGGGTCGTTTGCAGCTTGGCCTTGGCTATCAGTGCGATGGCGGGAAGGTCAACGGCTCGTTCTAATCCCCGTCCGCGTCCCGATTTTTTCAATAGTGGAGTATCCAATGAATTCTCGCATATTCAGCAGTGTCCTCGTTCTCGGTGTTTCCAGCCTTTTGGCGGTGCCTTTGGCAAGCGCCACTTGCGATATCTCGCAAACCAAATGCGCCGTGAATGGCGGAAAATGTAATATTAAGTTCCGCAATCAAACCGGCGTTTCGAGCGGATCGTCGGCCGGCACGGATCTCAAACAAACCTCCTCGGCGCAGACTGTGAAAGTCAAAGCGGTCAAAGATAATGGCAACACGGCTGGCAATGCGCTGACCATTGATGCCGGTGCCAGCAATACGATGAATATGGATAAGAAGGCGAAAAAGAATTTCACCAAAATCCGCATCACATCCCCCGCCATGGCCCGGGTCGATGGCGTCACCATGAGCTGCACCGACATTCAAGCGGTCCTGAATGGCAATGGCACCTGCAAGATATTCCATGGCGAGCCAGCTTATGGCGCCGAAAGCATGGAATATCAGCTCGGCTATCAATGCGATGGCAGCAATGTCGCCGGTCCAAAAGACTGAGCCAGTCTCAAACTTTTATTTCAGAAAAAAACCTGGAGTCTCTCATGAAACATAAAGCCGTTTTGACGAGCGCCGTAATCCTCATGGCCAGCGCATTTGCTGCTCCGCTCGCCAGCGCCGCGTGCGATATCTCTGACACCAAATGCGCAGTGAATGGTGGCAAGTGTAATATCAAGTTTAAGAACCGCACCAGCGATACGAGCGGGTCTGATGGCAGCTCGAATATCAACCAAACCTCTTCGGCTCAAACCGTGGTGGTCAAAGCCCGCAAACGCGATGGCAGCAAAGCCGGCAATAAACTGACCATTGTTGCAGGCGCCAGCAATACGATGAATATCGACAAGAAGGCCAACAAGAATTTTCACGATGTGCAACTGGCATCAGATGCCTATGGCGGTGTGGTTTATCCCGCCACCATGTCCTGTGAGGACGTCAAAGCCGTTTTGAACGGCAATGGCACCTGCAAAGTCTTCCACGGTCAGAAAACCAAAGGCGCCACGGTGAATTACTTCCTTGGTTATCAATGTGATGGCGGAAATGTTGGCGGTCCAACAGAAGCTCATGTGAGATAGCGCGGTTCAATCGCTGCGCCCGCCGGCCACGTCATCCTCCATTCGGAATCAACACGCTCAGGGAGTTATCCATGAAAGCGCAAACCCTCTTAGCCAGCACAGCCTTTCTCATAGCAGGAAGCTTGGCGGTCCCCATGGCCAGTGCTGAATGTGATATCTCTGAAACCAAATGTGCGGTGAATGGCAACAAATGTAACATCAAGTTTCGCAACAAAACAGGCGAGGCGAGTGGGTCTTCGGGCGGCACGTCGCTCGACCAGACCACGATGGCGAGCTATCTGTGGATCTCAGCCCGCGACGATAATGGCGACCGTGTCGGCAATAAGCTCTCGCTCGGGCTTGGCGAGAATGCGACGATGAATTTGAGTAAAAAAGCCAAGAAGGAAAATGGCTTTGAGTCGATTAAAGCCATGGTCCAAGAAAAGAACGGGCCCGTCGATCCGGCCAGAATAAGCTGCGAAGAGATCAAAACCATTTTAAATGGCACCGGCTCATGCAAGATCTTCCATGGTCGCAAGAAAGGCACCACTTCGAAATATGCGCTCGGCTATGAATGCGATAGCGGCCGGGTGGCCGGGCCTAAATAGCGTCCAAGCCGCCAAGCAGCCTAAACGCCATCCTCGGCGACGCCAGACGCCAATTCAGGGTCGAGATAATCGGCTGTGATCCGCTTGTCCGCTTTGTCTAAACGCCAAGTGTAAAGGGCAAACGTGATCCATCCGGCATGGAATACTATGCCAGCAACGAGCGCGAGCCAGCCTGGGATAGGGCCAATATGCGCACGATACAGGAACTCTGACCACGAGCTGACATCGCTCGGGTGCATGCCAATTTTTGCATAATAGGCAACGCCTTGGATCAGAAAGAGCCAGCCATAGTTGCGGCGTAGGCGTCGGCCGATGGCGCGCATCGCCGATATGCGGTGACGCGGGCGCATATAATCGTCGGACAGGGCCGTGCCTTTATCCATCGCGATTTGCGCGCCATCACCTCGCAGGATTGGCACATAATTTGTGATCTCGATCATCCGCGCGCGGAATTTCCAGACATAGAAATAACGATAGCGGCGCGCTTCTAGGATGAGGAACATGGCCGACAGCAAGCCGACCAAGACGATCGGCAAAGGCGAGGCTTGCTCATTCGCGAAACTCACAGAGAACGCGATACCCGTCGACACGACAGCCCAATTGGTTGTCATGTCCAAACGCTGACGCCAAATCGTCGAGCGATAGACTTCAGCGCGATATAAGTGTGCAAGCGCGCCGACTTCGGCGCTGCCGCAAATGGCTTCTGGTGGATCCTGATCGGCGTCTATCATGCTGAAAGTATAAGCTGAATCGCTCAGCCGCCAATCTCGCTTTTCTGTTGATCGCAGTAACCATGTTCTAAAATGGCGCGGTAGCCATCCAAAACGCGTCGAATGTCGCGAGTATCATCTTCGTTTTTAATCGCCCGAACTTCGCTTACCAGGCGCATTGCATTGCCAGAAATGCGTGACCGCCAAAACGCGTATCGCAAATTATCTGGTGCATCGGTTGATCGCAATGCATCCTGCATGAGATCTGCGTCACAGCGCACCATGGCAAGCTCTGCGGCGGCATGGGCGAGGTTTGGTTTTTCGAAGGAGGAGGCTGTCGCCATCATCTCGAGCATCGCCTGATTGATCTGCAAAGCGGTCTTCGGCTTGGTGGATTGATAATGGGTGCCTGCCGATAGCAAGACATCAGCGCGCCCGAAATTGAGTGGATCCGCACGGCGTTTGGCCAGAGATAGCAGAGCGTCAACACCCTTTGCCTCGAGGATTGGTTCAGCCACCTGCCATCCATAATCTGGATAGGTTGGGGCGTCACTGATCTGGCGTTCAAACCGCGATTCCCATTTCTCGATCACCTCTGCCTCGCCTGAAAGTGCGGCGATCTCCAAGAAGGCTGGCGCCAAACGCAGGCGCTTGTCTTCATCGAGAATGAGCGCAGCGCTCCAAGCGGCATCAAGCACACAAGCGGTTTCAGATTGAGCGCACTCAGGCGGCTCCGCAGCTGCCAGCGGCACGCCGAGCGAGATCCCTAAGAAGAATGCCATCAGCCATTTCATACGCAACCGGTACAGCGCGAAGGCTGAACGGAAGCTGAGTAATGGAAAGATTTCAGAGATTTAGCCGCGGCCGCGATAAGGCGCGACGCCGGTGTCGGGAACATAAAGGCCCTCGGGAACGGGGCCGGTTTGCCAGAACACATCAATTGGAATGCCGCCGCGTGGATACCAATAGCCGCTGATCCGTAGCCAGCGTGGATCCAGCAGGGTCGCAATCTCTTTGCCGACGCGCAGTGTGCAGTCTTCATGAAAGCCGCCATGATTACGGAAACTGGTCAGGAAGAGCTTCAAGCTCTTGCTCTCAACCAGCCAATCGCCCGGCGCATAATCGATGACCAAGTGGGCAAAGTCCGGCTGGTTCGTCACGGGGCAAAGCGAGGTGAATTCTGGGGCAACAAAGCGCGCCAGATAAAGCGTATCCGCGTGCGGATTGGGCACACGTTCAAGCTTGGCTTCGTCAGGCGAGGCAGGCGCGCCCGTTTGCTGTCCGAGTTGATCAAGACCGTCATAAATCGACTTGTCAGACATGGTCACCCCGCAATGGTTGGAATGAGGTCAAACCGCATGCCGATATAGAGGAAGTAAGCGGCCAAAAGGACGCCGCCTTCCCAGCGGGCGAGCTTGCGGCCCGTGAAAGCGAAGACGAATAACAAGAACACAGACAGGAAGAGTGCGCCCATATCTGTCCAAGTTACGATGCTTGCGGCCTGACCAAATTGCATCGCCGCAACTTCAAGCGGCACGCCAACTGCACTTGTCTCGATGAGCGTGAACGGGAAGACGATAGCGGAAACGCCGAGAATGCCGAGAATGTTGAACACATTTGAGCCCAGCACATTGCCAAGCGCGACGTCGGCTTTGCCTTTGCGGGCGGCGACGATGGAGGTCACGAGCTCTGGCAGGCTGGTGCCAATCGCGACGATTGAGATGCCGATCACGGTTTCTGAAACGCCGAATAGGCGGGCCGCATCAGAGCCGCCAGAGACCAAGAACCGGGCGCCAATGATGACACCGGCAATGCCGCCAATGGTCATAACGATAGACAGCCAGGTCGGGTCGTCATGTTCAAACTCTTCTGCTTCGCCGCTATGCATGTTGCCAGCGGCGCTGTTTGCCCTGCGATCCAAGATTACAGACACAACGAGATAAACGACCAGCAAAGCGGTAAAGGCGATCCCGGTAGTGCGGGTGAACCCGTCAATCCAAACGATCACCGCGAACAAGACGGTCACCCCAACCATAAAAGCGCCATCTCGCGCTAGGGCCGCTGGATTGGTGGTGATCGCACGGACAAAGGCTGCGGCGCCAATCACCAGCATGATATTGGCGACGTTTGATCCGATCACATTGCCAATCGAAAGGCCTGTGGCGCCTTCGCTAAGCGCTTGCAAGCTGGTCACCAGCTCCGGCAGGCTGGTGCCGAAGCCAACCAATGTCAGGCCGATCACCAATTCGGACATGCCAACTTTGCGCGCAATGCCAACCGACCCCCTGACCAGTGCCTCGCCTCCAATGAATAGGAGAACGAACCCGCCAAGGATCAAGAGGATCATCATCATGGAATATGGCTCCGAAATTCTAGGCTTTGATATGGACGCACTTGCCAAGATGTCCAAGCGGGTAAATGATTTCGCCACGGAGAGATAGTCCTGAGGGAGGTCCGAATGCAGTTTAGATCATGTGTGGCGGCGATGCTGATGGCGTGTGCGCTCCCGGCCTGCGCCGTCAACGTAAACGTCAATGATACGCAATTGATCGGTAGCGAAGCGACCGATGAAACGGCCATCATTGATGTACTCACCCGTCAGCAAGCGGCTTGGAATGCGGGCGACATCGATGCCTTTATGCAGGATTATTGGCAATCTCCTGATCTGCGCTTTGCGTCTGGGGGCACCGTCACAAGAGGCTGGCAAGAAACCCGCGATCGCTATCACACCAATTACTCTAACCGCGCTTTGATGGGGGAACTGACCTTTTCAGGGCTAGAAGTGAACATGCTCAGCGATGATGCGGCTGTGGTGCATGGCGGCTGGGCATTAGCGCGCGGGGACGACAATCCTTCCGGTCTGTTCACGCTCGTGTTCAGAGATATGGATGGCGGTTGGAAAATTGTCAGCGACACAACAACTTCGGCAGATTGACCATGACCTTTCCTCGACTCCGGCAACTCGTATTCGCGTCCTATGATGCCGACGATATTGAGCAGCTGCGCCAAATCCTGGATCTGGGTACAGGGTTCGTTGACCCAGGCGTCAGCGAGTTTGGCCTCACCAATGGCGTATTCGCGCTGGGAGACCAATTTTTGGAAGTGGTCGTCCCGGTTGAGGAAAAGACCGCCGCTGGACGCTTCATCGATCGCAGCCAAGGCCGCGGCGGCTACATGGCGATCTTTCAGACGGACAATCTTGAGCGGGTCAGAGAACACGTCGATGCGAATGGCATTCGCCGCGTCTGGGATGTTGACCTGAAAGATATCTCGGCGACCCATCTGCACCCCGCGGATATTGGCGCGGCAATTGTTTCGATTGATGAGGCGCGGCCTGCAGGGTCTTGGCGTTGGGGCGGACCAAATTGGCAGAGCGCCGTGCGCCCAGGTGCGTTGAAACTTCTGGAAGTGACAGCATCAAATCCGCAAGACTTAGCCGCGCGCTGGGGTGGTGTACTGGGCGTTGCGCCGACATCTGTTGGGCATGGTATTTGGGAGATTGCGCTCCTAGACGGCGCGGTTCGCATTGTGCCGGGCGATCGGGACTATTTAAGCAAATACACGTTGATCCATCCTGACCCGGAGGCCTGTCTGAAACGGGCGCAAAGCACCGGGTTTGCTGTCGACGGATCAAGCTTTCTGTTCGCTGGTGTGCAGGTTGAGATTCTGACAGATTGATCCTCTCGCAAGGGACGCTAAAACGCGAGGGCAGAGAATCGCCCGGCGGCGAGCGCGATAAAGGGTTTCGGTATGAAACAAGGTACGCTTGATCTTGAGACCAGCAATTCGCGCGTGGAATCCTTCATTGAAGGGAAGCTGTTCCGGAATTTCATCACCACATTGATCATCGTCAATGCGATCATCCTCGGCATCCTGACCTATGACCGAATCTTGTCGCCAGAATTTGTGTCTTCGCTCAGTTGGTTCGACCAAGCCGTGACGATTGTGTTTTGTGTCGAAATCGCTCTCAAGCTGTCCGTCTATCGGCTGAATTTCTTCAAGTCCGGGTGGAACTGGTTCGACTTTTTGGTGGTCGGCATTTCTCTTGTTCCCGGCGGGGCGGCCTTCTCGGTGCTGCGCGCGATGCGGGTCTTACGAATTTTGCGGCTGCTGCACATCGTTCCAATGATGCGCCGGATCACTGAAGCTTTGCTCAACGCCCTGCCCGGTATGGGCGCCATCCTCGCCGTGCTTGCGCTGCTAACCTACGTCGGTGCGGTCATGGCGACCAACCTGTTTGGCGACACAGATAATCCAGAAGTGGTGCAATTGTTTGGAGACCTCCCAAGCTCGGCCTATTCCCTGTTCCAAGTTATGACCATGGATGGCTGGCGGTTCGAAGTCGTTCAAAAAGTTGTCGATGACGGCAATCCCTATGCGCCATTCTTCTTTCTGATTTTCATCTTCATTGCCAGTTTCGCGGTCTTGAACTTGTTTATCGCGCTTATCGTCGATGCATTGGCGGCTGAGCAGCGTGCTGCGACCGAAGAGCATCTCGAGGAAATCGAAGAAGAGATGGATGAGGAATTTGGCTCGGCCGACAAAGAGCGCGATGAAATTCTGGTCTTGCTGCAAGAGCTGAAAGCAGAAGTTGCGGAATTGCGGGCCGAAAAGGCAAACCTGCCGCCCAAATAAAAGTGTCCCGCCAGTGCAAGTCTGGCGGGACGATGGGAAGCGTAGGATGGGGGGGACGCAGCGCTTCCCATTTTTAACCGGCTGGCAGCTTAGCTTGCTGGCAGCAGAACCGTATCGATCACATGGATCACGCCGTTTGAGGCGCCGACATCTGCCGCAACAACGGTCGCCGTTGAACCGGGTGCAGTCAGGACAACACCATCAGTTCCATCAACACTCAAATCACCATTCAGTGTGGTCGCTGTGATCTGCTGACCGGCAAGATCCGCTGATTTGACTTTCGAGCCCGCGATCACGTGGAGCTTCAGAACGTCGGCAAGCGCGTCTTTGTTTTCTGGCAGTAGAAGGGTTTCGACGGTACCAGCTGGCAGAGCCGCGAAAGCGTCATCTGTAGGTGCGAATACGGTCAGCGGGCCGTCACCTTTCAGCGCGTCAACCAAGCCAGCAGCCTCGGCCGCCGCGAGTAGAGTCGTGAATGAGCCAGCCGCCGCGGCGGTGTCGACAATGTCTGACTTGGCTTTTGTATATCCTTCACCAGCGACCGCCGTTGTGTAGCTTGCATCAACGCGATGCGTCGCGGTTTTAGAAGAACAGGTGTCGGCGAATGCTGGGGCAGCGAGCAGGCCAGCTGAGATTACGAGAGTAGCGAGTTTCACGGGGAAGCCTCCGTTATGAATAAAGACCCGAACCATTTCGGTGTCATATAAGATACGCTATCGTATATAAAATAGATTATTGATGACTCGAATTTAATGAATCGTATTCAGACCGCTTAAGGGGCGTGTCAGTTTCGCTCATTCACACTTTCCTGAAATACGCGTTATAGGTGTGCTCATGAACTTGTGGCAGCGTCTGATTGAAAGCGGTAAGCGCTTATTTGACGTGGACGTGGTCGATGAGCCCGTCCCGGCTGACCTGGAATGCGCGCCAGATCCGAATGATGTCGGCTTCACCGCGGCTGTTGTCGGCCTTGGCGCGAAAATGGCGAAAGCTGATGGCCGGGTCACCGATGATGAGATCATGGTGTTCTCGCGGGTATTTCAAACCGCGCCTAAGGATGCGGCCGCCGTTCGCCGAGTATTCAACCTCGCCCAACAAACGGTCAAAGGCTATGAGTCTTATGCCCGCAAGATTGGCCGCAAATACGCGGCGCGACCGTGTCTGCTCGAAGGTGTCCTTGATGGTTTGTTTATGATTGCCACGGCCGATGGCGTGGTGACTGAAGATGAGATGACCTATTTGCAGACCGTTGCAACCGCGTTCGGGTTTAGCGAAGCGACGTTTCGGCGGATCAAAGCGGGCCACATGGGGCCAGACCGTAACGACCCTTATCATGTGCTCGGGGTCGCGCATGATGCGGAGTTTGATGAAATCCGGCGCGTCTATCGACGCCTCATGGCTGACAATCACCCAGACCGCGTCATTCAAAATGGCGCCCCGCGCGAGTTTGAACACGCGGCGCATGAGAAAGCTGCAACCATTACGAGCGCCTATGCTCGCATTCGAGCAGAACGCGGTCTCATCGCGGCAAATTGATCAACGGTCATAATCTAAACATTGACGGCACCGCTCTTGCACGCCATCTATTGGCTAACGAGGAAGCTATGACCGCTACACATACTGCGCCTTTCGGATTTCCGAATAATCTCTTCGCGCTGCTGCGCCGAATGGGAAACCTGTGCGTAAAGGGGCTGCTGGCAATCGCGATCGTGATTATGGCTGGCATTCTCGCCGTGGCAACTGCCGCTGCTGGCATTGCGCTGGCAGCTTATGCGCTCATGCTTCGGCTATCTGGCTCCCGGACTGACCGGACGCAGACGCGTTATCAGGAAACGGCAGACAATGGCACGGTTACGCTAGAGGCCAAAAAGACACCGCGCGGCTGGACCGTCGAATAGGGCCTAAGCGGCTTTCTCTGCCAAACCTTCAACAAACAATGTTTGCGTTGGATAAGCGAATTCCAATCCGTGATTCTGCAACTCGCGAAACAGAGCTAGCAAGACGCGTGATCGCGCCGCCATTGAGCGATTAAACTCAGGATGTAGCGAATAGAAGACGAGCTCATAATCGAGCGAGCTCGGTCCGAACGCCGCCATGCCGCAATATTCAAAATCGACCGCCGGCACGTTTTTCACAATCTCGGCAACAATCTCAGGCACCTGGTCTGCAAGCTCCGGATCGGTTTGATAGATCACCCCAAACACAGTTTCGATCCGACGGCGGGACATGCGCTGCATATTGTGGATCTCATAATTCAAGAGATTGGTGTTTGAAATAATCATTTGCTCGCCAGACTTGGCGCGGATGCGAGTGGTCTTGAGGCCAATATCTTCGATGATCCCCCAGCTCTCTCCATAGCGAACTGTGTCGCCAACCTGAAATGGTTTATCGATGACAATCGACAGAGACGAGAACAGGTCCCGGAATGTACCTTGGGCGGCAATACCTATGGCGATACCACCAATACCGAGACCGGCGAGCAGCGCGGTGACATCGGCGCCGACATTGTCGAGAATGAGCAGCAGCGCGACCGACCAGACCGCAACTGAGATAAACCACTTAATGATATTGAATGCGGAGGCGAGCGCCCGTGCATCGCCGCTCGAGCGCGCCACGTTGCGGCGGATAAACGAGACGGCAAATTCCTGTACCCATTCAGCAATCTGCAAGATCGCCGCGAGCACAAAGAAAACTTTGACAATCACTGAGACGGCTTGCGGCAGCCCAAGCATCGCATCTGTCAGCGCGAAGGCGATCATCACCATGAAATAGGTATGGAAGCTTTTCACCACGCGCTGAAGAAGGGCGGTGAAGGAGAACTCATCACTTTGCGGCAGACGGACAATGCCTTTCAGGATCGCCCAACGCGCGCAAATCTGTGCGAAGGTGAGCGACACCACGAGCCCGAGCGCGATCAGGGCTTCAAGTTCGCCAGATCCGATCCAATCGACAAATTCAGTCGCCGCTTCAGTGGCTTGGGCAGTGGTTTCAGTGATCGCTTCAATCGGATCACCGCTCTCATCCGGCGCAGTCTCTTGCATCTGTTGCAAGATTGGGAATGTCATCAAGTGCCAGAAGCTCATTGTCTGCCCTCACGCTCAAGTCCGAGCCGTGACGCTGCGGCGTCGATAACGCGCAGCGTCTCGTCCCACATGTCGAGCGAGCTTAGATCAGAAAGGTGAAAAAACCGTGCGTCTGCGGCGTCATCTCCAGCGATTGGCTCGCCACTGCGCCAAGTGGCGACGAAATCAATCAAAACATAATGGCGTGTGATGAGGTCGCCGCTGCGGTTCTCAAAGATCGCGTCCACCACATCGATCAGATCTAACAACTCAGCGTCGACACCCGTTTCTTCTTTCAACTCGCGCAAGGCAGCGTCGCGGACCGGCTCGCCAGGCTCAACCCGGCCACCGGGCAGAGACCATTCGCCTTGTTTAGGTGGCGTGCCGCGGCGGATCAGCAAAACCTGGTTATCCCGAAAACAAACGACGCCTACGGCCGGAACGGGACGAAGGTCGTGAACAGGAGTGGCAGGGGTTCGCATGGCAGGCAGATTGCACAGATTGTCTTGAAGACCTCGTAAACAGTTTGTGCCAAAGGGGTCGCTAATGATCGAAGGCGCGTGATGGCAAAACAAAAAGACACAGCAATTAGCCTGGCCTTACAGGGCGGCGGGGCTCATGGCGCCTTCACCTGGGGCGTCCTCGATCGCCTTGTCGAAGAGTCTGGGCTGACGATTAAAGCAATCACAGCGACCTCGGCAGGCGCGACCAATGCGGTGGCGTTCGCGGCGGGCCTCACCCAAGGCGGCGCGGATGGCGCAAAAGAGAATCTGGAGCGCTATTGGCGCACTGTCTCGCAAAAGGGCGCGCCCTTTTCGGCTTTCTCTTGGGCCAACTCGCCCTTTACGGCTTTACCGTTCGGACCTTTCCAGGCCGCGATGGCGTTTACCAGCATTGCGAGCCCCTACGAGTTCAATCCCTTCGACATTAATCCTCTGCGCGATGCTTTGGATGAAGCGGTCGATTTCGACGCGGTCCATGCGGCGCCGCTTGATCTCTTTTTATCGGCGACCAATGTCGAAACGGGCCGAGTCAAAGTCTTCCAAGATGGTGAGATCTCGCGCGATGCGGTGCTGGCCTCCGCCTGTTTGCCGCAAACTTTTCGGGCGGTTGAAATCAATGGTCAGGCCTATTGGGATGGCGGCTATCTGGGCAATCCCAGCCTGTTCCCGCTGATCTATGCCAAGGCGCCGCGTGATGTCTTGCTCGTTTTGCTCAACCCGATCTCGCGCCTCGGCGTGCCAAAGCGCGTGCCGGAAATTATGGACCGGCTGAACGAGATCAGCTTTAACGCCTCGCTCATCGGCGAGCTGCGCGCCATCGCTTTTGTTCAGAAGCTTCTCGATGATGGCATGCTGAAAGAGACGATGATGAAGCAGTATCGCCGCCTCACCATTCATGCCCTACGCGGCGGCCAGGTGCTGCGGGACCTCTCACTGCAAACCAAATATGATACGAGTTGGACCTTCCTCACGGATTTACGCGACAAGGGCCGGGCAGAGGCAGAGCGCTGGCTCGGCTCCTGCGCGCATTATCTCGGCAGTGGCGAGTCGAGTGTCGATCTCCAAAAGGAATTCTTGCAGGACTAAGCTGGCTGCAAGAACCAGAGCTTAGCTGCACCGATGCTGCGCTCAGAAACGCAGGTCCAGCCGTCGAGTTCTTGCGTCTCATCCGCAGCGGTTTCGACCACCGCCAAGGCACGTTCGGACAACCAATCGCCCGTTTTGAGCGCCTGTAAACACGGCGTAACCAGCCCTTTCTTGTACGGCGGGTCGATAAAAACCACGTCAAATGGGGCGCCAATCCCTGCCGGGCGCTCGCCCAATTCTGTAGCGCTGCGACGATGAATACGCGTCGCGCCAAACAGGCCCAGCGCTTCAATATTCTGCCGAATGGCGCCGCGTGCGGCATGGGCGGTTTCGACGAAAAGACAATAGCCGGCGCCGCGGGACAGCGCCTCTAATCCGAGCGCGCCGGAGCCCGCAAACAGGTCGATCACACGAGCACCATCCAGCTCCGGCGCCCAGTCGGCATGAGCTAGGATATTGAATAGGCTTTCGCGCGCACGATCAGATGTTGGCCGCGTTGCATCACTCTTTGGCGCCTGGATCGGTCGCCCTTTAAACTGTCCTGCTACGATCCGCATGGCTTGCCTTTAGGCGCTTGCGGCGCGATGGGAAAGAGATGACGTCCATACAAGATCCCATGCAGCGCGCTTTAGAGCTGGCTGAGCAGGCCGCAAAGTTGGGCGAAGTGCCCGTCGGCGCGGTGATCTATGATCCTGAGAGTGACACGATCATTGCCGAAGCGCACAATCAGCCGATTGCTGATCATGACCCAACCGCGCATGCCGAAATCAGAGCTTTGCGGGCGGCGGCGGCGCGCTTGAGCAATTATCGGCTGCCTGGACTACATCTCTATGTGACGCTCGAACCTTGCGCGATGTGTGCCGGAGCGATCAGTTTTGCGCGGATCGAAAAACTGGTCTTCGCGGCTGATGATCCGAAGGGCGGCGCGGTGCTGCACGGCCCAAAATTCTTTGATCAGCCAACCTGCCATTGGCGTCCGGACATTGTCCAAGATCACACCCATGCAGAGGCGTCCGGCGCCCTGCTTCGCGGCTTCTTCAAGGCACGTCGCGGCAAAGCCTGAGTCGGACCTTAACAGGCCGTAAACCTTGAGACACTGAGATAATTTTCTCTGCCGTTGCGCAACATCAGCCCCGAAAAAAGCACCCATTTTCGCCAATCTTTCTGAGATTGAGACGCTGCGAGAAAGACAGCGCGAATTTCTTCTTCTCTATTCGCCCCAGACAAGAAATTGCCTGGAAAGAGGGGTCTCATGGAGAAGTCACTTAAGCGTCATCCGGCGTCACCCGCGGAGTCTGACACCCAGCCATTGGCCGAGTCACCCAAGGCGCCCCTGCGCAATAAATTAATGCTCGCTGCCTCGGCCGGGATCATTGCTTTAGTCGCGCCTGGAGGCTTCTATGGCGTACGCGCCGAGGCGCAAGCTTTGCCGCCGAATGGCTGTATGGATGACAATCCCAACGATCCAACGACCAGCGGCAATGGAAACTTCGACGATGACGAAACCGTCACCTGCGTGCAGGACTACATGCAAGGCGTTATCGATCCGATCGACTCAACCGCAAGCAATGCCAGCGTCATCATCGGCGATGGCACGACCCAGACGCATGTCTCTGCATCGCTGCCAGCGTCGGGTAACCGCCAGACCCCAGCGATCAGCCTGAATGGAGCTGGTCATCAAAGCCTGACCATTAATGCGGGTTCGCAAGTTCAAACGCCCGCAGATGGCACGATTGGTATTCCGTATGGTGGCAATTACGACAATCGCGGCCAGGCTGTTTATCTAAAAACGACCGATGGGAACCTCACCCTCTCCAATAGTGGCGCGATCAAAGCTGGAGACTATGATCCAGACGACCCAAACGCCACCGACAATGCAGTGCGTGCAAATATTGTAGGCGGTAATGGCGATTTGAAGATCACGTCGACGGGGTCGATCACGGGAACGGTCAGTGCTGTGAGTAATAGTACGGGCATAATCGATGTCGATATTGCGAAGCTCGCCCAAGGACCGCTCGTCGTTGACGGTCAAGCCAATGTAAATGGCGTCAAAGTGACCCTGGGCGAAGTATATGGGAATAAGGCTAGGCTTGCCGAGATTATAAATGATGGCCAGACTTTGGACCTGGCCAACAACCCGGCTGCGGGACAAACCTTGGTCACACTTAACGGACCGATCACAAGGCAAAGTGTTTCGAACACGCCTCTTATTGCGGTCAGCAACGGCGCCAATACCACCGATCAAATCATCACCGCTTCGGGTAAAATTACCTCCCTGCCACTTGATATTATGGGGATAACGATTGGTGGTGGCGGAGCGGCGATCGAGTCGCGCCATGATGGCACGGGCAAAACCGACATCACGGTTACCGATATTTCTGCCGTGAAGGGCACCAGCATAGATGCGAAAACCGCCGCCAGCACGTCAGAGCTTAATATCACCGTCAACGGCGCGGTGGAAACAGGACAAGAAAGCATCCTGGCTGCGCATAGCGGTCGGCAAGGCGCCTCGATCACGCTCGGCAAAAATGGCTCGATCATCAGCAATGGCATTACCGACAACTATAGCGCATTCTACGCCTATGATGCGGTCTCGCTAATCACCACGGCGGATGGCGTTGGCTCGACCATCCAGGGCTATGTCGATCAGACGACCGGCAAACTCTATGGCAGTATCTCTGGCTCGGCGAAGGGCATCGAAGAGATCGCCAATAACGGCCCGATCGTGATTCAGAACCTGGCCAATGTCGCCGGCGGTTCAGAGCAGGGCATTTATGCGCGCTCATCCGGCGGCACGATTACGATCCAGAACATAGACAGCGTCACCAGCGAAGGCAGCTGGGCGATTGATGCCGATGCGCGGCAGCGTCAACCAATTCTCGATTCAAACACTAGTGATCCAACCGGCAGTTACACGTATACTGGCGACGGCAATGATATCTCGATCCAGAATGTCGCTATTCCTGAGTTTGATCACGATAATGACGCGACCACGGCAAATATCCGCAGCGCCAATGGCATCCGCGCGATTAGCGGCACGGGCAGCATCAATATCGGCGCCGACGACACCAACCCGAACAGTGCGATTGGCGATATCTTCACCACCGGTACCGGCATCGATGCAAGTAGCGATGGCGGGGCGGTCAATATCCGGGTCGCCGGTGCGATCGAGGCGGGCGTTGTTGGGATTAACAGTAAGAATCGCGGCACAGGCGCCACCACGATTAACGCCGCAGCCATCAGATCCTCCGGCAAAGACGGCCTATATGCCCGCAATTACGCAAATGCCACAGATCTCAGCATCACCACGACGGACCTTGTTGACGCTGCCGACCGGGGCATTTTCGCCTGGAATCAGGGCAGCGGCAAGACGACCATCAACGCGGCTGCGGTCACGACCACATATGGATATGGGATCTATGCCGCCAATACCTCGTCCGGCACAGACATTAGTATCACAGCGACCGGCACAGTCGATGCTGGCGACCATGCTATTTACGCCAAGAATGACGGCGCTGGCGAGACGACGATTACCGCAGGAGCGGTCAATGCCACCAAAGGCATGAATAAGGATGGGATCAAAGTTAATAATGCCGCCTCCACCACAAATCTCACCATCACGGCGAACGGCAATATTAATGCGGGTGGCTCGGGCATCTTCGCCGAGAATAAAGGCGGGACCGGAACGTCTACGATCAAGGCGGCTGGAAACATCACGGCAAAGACAGATGGCATCCACTTAAAACACTATGGCACGGGCGCCGCGACGATTGAAGCTGATGGCGTGCTCAATGGGGGCAGTACGCGCGGCATCTATGGCAAGAATGATGGCGGGTCTGGTCTCGACATTACTTTACGCGGCCGCATCGTCGACGCCGACACCGGGATAGACGCTAAGAATTACACCGGCGATTTGACGATCACGACCGAGGCGCTGCCATTCGATCCTGCTGCCCCACAAACGGCATCGATTGTTTCAGATGAGTTCGATCAAACCCTCCCATACGGAAGCAACACCACAACTGGAATCAAAGCTTTTGGCGGCGACATGAGCGGGGCCATCAATATTACAGCGAATGATCGCATTCGCGTCGGTAAAACCGGCATTGATGTGGAGGCCAATGGTAGCGGGAATGTCACCATTAACGCAAACAAGTCTGTTCAAGCACGGGAAACAGGGCTCGACGTCGAACATAAAGGTGCAGGGTCCATCCTGGTCAATGTCGAGGCCGGCTATTCAATTTCAGGGGGGGCCATCGGTGCGACCCTAGAAACGACGGAGGATGGCGAAACGATTACGCTGTCTGGCGCCAGCAGCGGAGGTGTCGGTTCACGGGGCGTCGGTGCGCTTCTGAAAACCAATAATGGCGATATCACCGTTCAAGACTTAGCGCAGGTGTCTGGAAACGTATTAGCGGGCCTCGTGACGCAATCCGCTGGTGGGAATATTGAGATTCGAAACATTGGGACTGTCAGCGGGGCTGGCGCCCTTGAGAGCCTTCCCCCCGGTGCGCTGGACGATTTTGTTGGAAAAGCGCTCTATGCCAAAAGCGGTGGCGGCAATATCACAATTGAAAATGTGTCTGCCCCTCGGCAGACTTTATATACGGACCCGAATAATCCTCTTTATGGTCCACGCCCAAACTATGCGGGTCTGTATGCCTATAGCGGCGACGGAGACATCAATATGGGCGGGACGATAGAGGGCACCGCAATCGGCGATGTCAGCGCGAAAAACACCGCCATCCGTGCTGAAAGTGACGGCGGATCGATCAATCTCAATCTTGTGGGCGCCGTCGAGTCGACTGCGGCGCGCGGTGTTGATGCTGACAGCGGCGCCGGAAATATCACCATCCGAAGCGCTGGCGACATTACATCGGGCACAACCGGGATTGCTGCACACAGCGAAGGGGGCGTGATTGATATAAACGTCACCGGCGCAATTACAGCGGGATATAAAGGGCTGGAAATCACATCCAAGGGCGCAAGCGCTGGTGCGATCGACGTCACGGTGAACGATGTCACAGGCGCAACTGTCGGTTATTATTCCACGGTGGAGCTCCGTAACGAAGGAACCGAAGCCACAAATCTGACAATAACCGGGGCTGTGGATGGTCAATCGACCAACTCGCATGAACCCACCGTTGAGATCATGACGCGCGCAGGCGCCAATGTTACGATTACCAGTGACGGCTCGGTTTCTGCGACCGCCGGCGGTGCGATCGTATTTGAAGGCGTTGATACGAACCCTCTTCCCAACGTTACGGAACGGGCAATAACCGCAGACACACTGAAGCTCGACGGCTCAGTCTTGGCCGATGTCTTGATGGGCACCGGCAATGACACGTTCAGTTTTGGCGGCACGATTGGCCCAGGCGCGACCGTGTTTGGCGGCGATAATACCGATACGGTCAAAATTACCAGCATGACGGCCAAAACGCTGACCAATTCTGGCGGCACGAATGACTCGATCCAAGAATTTGAGATCATCAATTTCGATGGCGACAATTTCACTTTGGCTGGCACGCATACCGGCTGGAGCAATGCCAATTTCAACACGGGCACGACCATCCTGGCCGAGAACGCCACGCTTGAGGCGGCCACCGGCATGATCGCCATGGGTGCTGTGCTGAATGCTCGAGATGGGTCGTTCTTTACCGGCAATCTCGTCAATGATGGCACGCTGAATATCGGCTCGTCGCCAGGCCGGTTCAATCTCACCGGGAATTTCACCCAAGGCTCGACCGGGGCACTCCCGATTGAATATGATGGCCAGCGCGGCCGTGGCGACTTTTTCGATATCTCCGGAACCGCCTCCCTTGGCGGCACCTTGGAGATCATTATTCTCTCCTTGCCAAACACAGCGACAGATTATGAATTCCTAAACGCGCAAATGGGCGTCACAGGCAAATTCGCAACCATTACAGATAACATGATGGACGTAGACTTTGCGGTCAATGTGAGCGGCAACACAGCGACGATTGTGAACATCCCAGCGGCGCCCGTCTCGCCAACTCCGCCCGGACCAGATCCCACCCCGGATCCTAATCCAGACCCAACGCCGGACCCCGATCCTACGCCCGAGCCCGAGCCCGAGCCAGAGCCCGACCCCGAGCCCGAGCCTGAGCCCGAGCCCGAGCCAACGCCTGAACCTGAACCAAATCCTGACCCTGGTGGCGAAGAACCAGTCGACCCGGTCGAGCCGGCAGAGCCTGAAGAGCCGCTCCTGTCGCCAAAAGAGCTCGCGCCGTCAGCCTTGATGGCCGGCATGTTTGCCAGCGACTTGTTCGCCGACAATCTCATGCAGCGACGCCATAATGGCATGACGAATGGTGATTGGAGCTTCTGGACCACCGGACTGGGCGGCCAATATGATGTCGGCAATTCCGATGACCAATATGGTTGGGATGGCGGCACGTCTGGATTCAGCTTCGGCGCCCAGCACCTGTTTGTGCAGAATGGCATGCCGATCCTGTTTGGTCTGTCGACGGGCTTCACCGAGGCCGATCTCGATAGCGGCTTCTCGCACGGCGAAGTCGATAGCGTGCATCTGGGCGGCTTTGTAAACGCTGAGCTGAACGCGCTCTTCCTCGCCGCTGCAGCCTCTCACGCTTGGCAGGATTATGATCTGCAACGCGTCTTCGTGATGCCAAGCGGCCCGGCCATCGCAGTAGCAGAAACCGAAGGCAAAGCCTCAAGCTTCAAGACCGAAGCCTATTATGACTTGATGTGGTCGGGTGAGGCGCCGCAAGGCGTCGGTTTCGGCCCGCTGATCACCGCAAACTTGACCACCGGCACCTATAACCGGTTCAAAGAGAGCGGGGCAGGGATCTTGAACCTGACCTATGAGGCCGAAACCGCGCAGCAAATCCTGCTCGGGGCCGGCGCGCAAGGCAGCTATATCGCGACCCTGTTTGGCGACATGCAAATCGAAACCGGCGCCAGAGTGCTCTGGGAGAACGTCTCTGGCGACACGGATATTACGGGTGCCGCCAGCTTGGTCGTCCCCGGCGCGGTGTTCCGCCCCGGCTCTGCCAAATTGGACAGCGACCGGGTCGTGGTCGGTGCCGATGCGAAAGTAGAATTCACCGACTCCATATTCGGCCACATCCGCTATGACACCACACGCAGCGACAATTTCACCGAACACGCTGGCTGGGCCGGGGTAACGTTCAGGTTCTAACCCCGCGCGCGATGCAAAAACCAAAAGGCCGCAGAGCAATCCTCTGCGGCCTTTTTGATTGGATGAAAAAGAAATGGTGGGCCCGGAGGGACTTGAACCCCCGACCAGACCGTTATGAGCGGTCCGCTCTAACCAACTGAGCTACAGGCCCATGTTCTCAACATGAACGCTAGCATAAAACGCTAGACTTGTTCTCGTCGCAATGGCTCAATTGAATAGAGACTGCAAGTTTTTCAACAGTCTCAAGGAGGGACCAGATGAAGATAAGATCGAAACGCAATTTGGTGGGCGGATCCATGGTGGCAGCAATGCTTGTGCTTGGGGCCTGCGGCGGCGGACCAGAGGATGTTGGCGGGACGTCACTGACCGGGTCAGATGCTGCGCCCGTGCCGACCGTGACGCCAAATGCTGATCCCATTCAGACAAGCCATCCGAACTCCATCCAGCCCGAGACCACGCTGAGCATTTCAGCGGAAGGCTCGGTCAACCGCGAGCCGGACATCGCCTTCTTGAATGCGGGCGTACAAACCCAGGGCGAAACCGCGCAGACCGCGATGTCGGCCAATGCGACGGCCATGAATGGCGTGTTCGAAGCGCTCGAAGCAGCGAATGTCGACCGCAAGGATATGCAGACTTCGAATTTCTCGCTGCAACCGCAATATGATTATTCGAACCGTCAATCCGGCCAGCCGCCGCGCCTCACCGGGTATCAAGCCTCGAACCAGCTCACGGTACGTGTGCGCGACCTGGACACGTTGGGTGAGACGATGGATGCGCTGGTGAGCGCGGGTGGCAACACGTTTAGCGGCCTCCGCTTTGCGCTTGAAGATGATCGGGCGGCGAAAAATGCGGCCCGCGATATCGCCATGAAAGAAGCGATTGCGCGCGCGGAACTGTATGCGGCGGCGTCTGGCTATGAAGTGGCGCGTGTGGTCACGATCTCTGAGAGTGGCGGCTATAGTCCGCAACCCATGGCGATGATGGCACAGGCGCGCAGTGCGGAAAGTTCGACGCCGATTGCCAGCGGAGAAGTTGGCTATTCGGTCAGTGTGAATGTGACGTTTGAGCTTCGCAAAACCGCGGAATAAGAAAACCCGCCAAATAGGCGGGCTTTCAAACGCTACATTTCTACCCTCAAAACCGGGCGCTGCTTAATAGGCGGCGCTTGGCGTTTTGATCTCATTATGCTCGTCCATCAGCGCGACTTGCGGCTGATGTTGGCGGGCAAGTTCGGCTTCCATTTGGACAAAAGCTGCGATGACGACGCGGTCGCCCAGCGCAAATTTGCGGGCGGCGCCGCCATTGATCCCAATCGTGCGAGAGCCGCGTGGGGCTTCAATCGCATAGGTGGAGATCCGTTCGCCATTGGTAATGTTCCAAATGTCGACACGCTCGTGCGGCAAAATCCCCGCGGCGTCGAGCAAATCCTGGTCGATAGAGACCGATCCTTCATAATATACATCGCACTGCGTCACGGTCGCTGCGTGCAATTTACCTTTCAACATGTTGACCAGCAAAGCTCGCCCTCCCTATCGAAATCTACGTGGCAGGCCCCGCCTGCTATGCATATATGGGTACTGCCTACCCTTGGGTAAAGGGTTATTGTGCAGTGCAAGAAATGCGCAAAAAGCATAAAAGTGGAAGCGGGGGAAGGGGGCTAATCGCACCATCAGCAGGCAATTGAAATTATTGGGTATTTTAACCCTAATCGAAGCCGGACAGGGTCCCTGTTTGCAAGTCGAGTTCGATCCTCAAATCTTTGTGATCGTGATTTTCCGCAAGAATTTCCAGGGGGCGCATGGCGGCTTTGAGGAGATCATAATCGCGATCATCTCCGAGCGTTTCCCCGTCCGCCGAGAAAGAGGTGAGGCGGTAGTCAATGGTTGGGGTTCCATCTTCGACATAAGACCGCCGTTCAAGGCGAACCCGCGCAGCGCCAGGAAGGGCGGCGAATGTGAGCGCGTCTCGCCAAGCGTCACTCATTCCAGCGGTGTGCCTAATTCCATCATCGTCTCGCGCAAAAGCGGCCCGATTTCGGTATGGATCACCAAATCTGCATAGACGTCATGTTCGGTCTCTTCGCGATTGATGATGACATATTTCGCGCCATTCTGTTTCGCGATAAGCGGGATATTCGCAGCGGGATAAACGACCAGAGACGACCCAATCGCGATCATCAAATCGCAAGAGACGGCTTCACTTTCAGCGAACACCATTTTGTCTTCCGGCATGGCTTGGCCGAAAGAGATCGTCGCCGACTTTAAAAGCCCGGCGCAGAAATCGCAGACAATATCTTCGTCCGCTTCCCAGCGCGGGCGGAGGGTTTCATAGTCATAGCGTTTCCCGCAATTCAGGCATTTGGCATATGAGGCGTTGCCGTGGACCTCGATCACATTCTCGTCCGGCACCCCGCCATCCTGGTGTAGATTGTCGACATTCTGGGTCACGACGGATGTGACTTTGCCCATGTCGACCAGTTTCGCGATTGCGTGGTGCCCGGCATTTGGGGTTGCGCCGACCCAGCCCGCGGTGCGTTCAAACACGCGCCGCCAACCCTCCCGGCGGGCCTCACGGTCAGACACAAAATCTTGGAAATAGATTGGCTGCATTTTCGACCAAACCCCGCCAGGCGAGCGAAAATCGGGGATGCCGCTCTCCGTCGAGATGCCCGCACCCGTGAACACGACCACGCGATCGGCGGCGTCGATGTGTTTGGCTAAGATCGCAGCTTCATTCATACCCGAACGCTACTTGAGGCGGAGGCAAAGGCCAACTCAAAATCAATTTGCAAAGCCTTTTCTTTCCAACCAATCCGAGCAGATCCGCACCGCTTCCGGCAACAGATCAGGCCGTTCGATATAATAATGATCGGCGTCTTTGATATCGTGAGTTTCTTTGTCGTCATGTCCCACGGCATCGAACAGACGCTGCGCATGGCTCGGCGTACAGGCGAGATCTGCGGTATTGTTGATGACCAGCACAGGGCAGGAGATCCGCGCCGCATTGCCAAGCCCTGTCGCATTCGTCGTGTCATAGCCCCACTGGCTCAGCCACGAGCGAAGCGTGGAAAACCGCGCGAGGCCAACCGGGCCATCATTAGCGACTTTTGGCTCGCCCAAATAACACGTGTTCGGGCGACGATCGGACGGGTCTTGAGTCGGGTCGGTCCAGCGCAAATCCGCCATCGTGCCGTGCACCGTAAAGGCGCGTTCCGCGTTCACCTCGCCGGCTTTCCGGAGGTCTTCTAGTGTTTGCTGAACCCAGGCCGTAATGCGGCGATTGCGAGCAATTTGTTCGGTGCGATAACGGGTTTCATAGTCCGGCGTATAGGCTGGCTGATTGGGATTTTTGGGGTCGTAAATATTGAGCTCTGGATTGCGCGCGAAGGGCCGCGCTTCGACTGCGATGGACGGATCGATCCACTCAGTGAGCGTCATCGCGCGGCTAATGTGGGCGGCGAGCAGCATGATGCCTTGCACAGGCGGCAAGCCCATACTGGCCAAATCATACGCGTCGCCCGCAGGCGTGTGGGTGATGGTCGGCGTTTCAGCCTGGTCTTGATAGAAGAGGGACAGCGACCCGCCGCCAGACCAGCCGCCGAGGATGATCGCCTCATAGCCGAGCTTTTCGCGCGCATGCTTTAAACAGGCGCCAAGGTCGGCGACGCATTTTTCCATAATCAGGGCAGTGTCATTGCCGCGATAGCGCGGATTGCAATAAATCACATGATGTCCGGCATAGGCCAGCGCAGACACTAACGGCAGGAATGCCCCAGAACCGATTGGGTGCGAAAACACGATTACGGTTTTGGACGTGCCGTCTTTGGGCCGTATATGCATGCATTCGACGACCACCGTGCCGCCAGCGCCACCATACACGTCTTTGAAGCCAGACGTCTCTTGATGCAGCACCAGATAGGGCTCTCGGATCACTTCGACCATGGCTTACCTCCATCTGGCCTCCCGCAGGGTGAAGACTTGGCGCTTTCTACCGACGAGTCCAGTATGACGCAAAGACAAGGGAGCAAGTGGATGATCAAAGCAACCGGTATCCACCACCTGGCAATCATGTCAGCCGACATTAAGAGCCAGATCGCATTCTTTTCCGATGTTCTGGGGTGTAAACTCTCAGCGATATTCGACATGCATGGCGTGCCCGGCGGGATCCACGCCTTTATGCATTTAGACGACCATTGCTATTTCTCGATTGTTGAATTGCCAGCGGTGAATGACATTCCGGTGCAGATGGGCGTCACCCATTCGGGCACTGGGGCTGGCCCGAGCGCGGCTGGCACGATGCAGCACCTTGCTTTCAAAGTCGACACGCCGGACCAATTGCTTGCGATCCGCGACCGGATCCGAAAGAAAGGCGTCAATGTCATCGGTCCGATCAATCATGGCATGTGCCAATCGATCTATTTTGGCGGCCCTGAAAACATGACTTTGGAAGTTGCAACGTCTGACGCTGAGATTGACCAAAAAGCTTGGGTCGATCCGTCGGTTCTTGAGAAGGTTGGCATCAGCGCTGAAGAAGCAGCGCAATCTATGGCGCCTGACCCCTATGCGGGAGAAGGCGGCAGCGTGAAACAACCGCCTTATGATCCAGACAAGCCGCATCAAGCCTATCCGAAAGAGATGTATAGGCAGCTGCTGCAAGCGCCCGATGAGGTGATTTGGCAAACCGCATCCTATGCTGACCCTCCGGTAAAAGTAGACAATCAATGATCAAAAAAATTGCGTTAGGCGCTGTCGCCCTGTTTGGCCTCCTGGTGATTGGTGCTGGGGTCTATACCTGGGACCCGCTGCCGAAAAATCCGAGCGCGGCGGACCTCTCAACAGCAGCGGCTCAGTATGATGTTGAGATCATTCGCGACACTTGGGGCGTGCCGCACATTTACGGCAAAACCGATAATGATGCGGCCTTCGGCTTGGCCTATGCGCATGCTGAAGATGATTATGAAACAATCCAGGAAACCGTTGCCGCGACCCGCGGTGTGCTTGGCCGATATAAAGGCGCGAATGCGGCCCGGACTGATTACCTGGTCGAGCTTTTAAATGTCTGGGACACGATTGATGAACGCTATGAAAGCGAGGTCCCGGCCGATGTAAAAGCCTATGCGCAAGCCTATGCTGATGGATTGAACCTCTATGCGTCAGAGCATTTGGACGAGACTTGGCAAGGGCTGCTTCCGTTTAAGCCGCAGGATATTTTCGCGGGCTCTCTGTTTCGCACGCCTTTCTTTTATGGCTTCGATGAAACGCTCTTGGACGTCTATAATGACGAGCGGGTTCAGAGCATTTCCCTCGATCCGGGTTCAGGGCGCGGGGCTTGGCTGATTGGACCTAAAACCGCGCCGCCGCGCGGCTCGAACGCGTTCGCGGTTGCGCCAGAACGTTCAGGCGATGACACCACACGGCTGGTCATCAACTCGCACCAACCAATGACGGGACCCGTGGCCTGGTGGGAAGCGCATATGGTCTCCGAAGAGGGCCTCGACATTCATGGCGGGGTTTTCCCGGGGTCTCCGAGTATCTTGCACGGCTTCAACAATTATCTCGGCTGGGCCAACACGGTCAGCAAGCCAGATTTGGCGGATGTCTATGTGCTGACCATCAATCCGGATGATCCGAACCAGTACCGGTTGGATGGTGAGTGGCGCGATCTGGAAGTGGAAACCGCGGACCTGGCGGTCAAACTTTGGGGGCCGTTTGCATTCCCGGCAAAGCGTGAAGTGCTGACCTCTGAACATGGCCCCGCCATCCGCACCAAAACCGGCACCTATGCCATCCGTTATGCGGGCATGGGCGCCATGCGCCAGACTGAGCAGCGTATGCGCACGGCAAAAGCCCGCAATTGGGATGAGTTTTACGCCGCCATGGCGATCCATGCCGTCCCGGCTCTGAACTATGTCTATGCCGATCGCGATGGCGTCGTGGCCCTCATCCATAATGGCCAATATCCAGACCGCGCGGCGGGCTGGGACTGGACCAAAGATATGCCGGGCGATCGCTCGGACGTGATCTGGCAGGACTATTTGCCCTATGATCGCGTGCCGATTTTGCGAAACCCGCAATCGGGGCTTGTCTTTGACGCGAATAATGAACCGTTTAGCGCCACCGATGGGCCAGACAATCTACGCCCAGAACAATTCGCACGCTCAATGGGCTTGCAGACCGATCAAACCAATCGCTCGCTCCGGATCATGGAGCTGACCGATGGCACAACGCCGATGACGCGCGAGGCGCTGCTCGCACTGAAGTTCGACAATACCTACGCGCAAGGGTCGGTTGCCGACCGCACGGTTAAAGCTGTCCTGGCGAAGGATTGGAGCGCCGATCCAGCCTTACAGGCAGCCGCAGATCATTTGGCCGCTTGGTCTTATGGAACCGGCAAAACCGACCGACACGCAGCATTGGGTGTGCTCACCACCATCCATGCGGTGACTGAAAAACTGACCGGTATTCCAGCGCCGACACCAGCCGATGCGTTCCGCCAAGCGGTGACCTATCTCGACACGCATTATGGCCGGATCGATCCGGAATGGGGTGAGATCAATCGCCTTGTGCGCGGCGATGTTAGCCTTCCGGTCAGCGGCGGCCCGGACATCTTGCGGGCGATTTATCCGGTAGAGATTGGCGAAGACGGGATCTTAAGGGCCAACGCAGGCGATACCTGGATCGCTTTGGTGGAATGGGACGCTGAGGGCAATCAGCGCGCCGACGTCATCCACCAATATGGCGCCGCGACTTTGGATGCATCGTCCCCGCATTATGCCGATCAAGCGCCGCTCTTCGCGGCCGAAGAATGGCGCCCAGCTTTGCTGACGCGCGAAGATGTTGAGGCCAATGCAGCGCGGACGTATCGGCCTGGCCGCTAGCTTAGCGTTCGCGCCCAGGTGCGGATCTCTTCGACAAACAAGTCCGGCGCTTCCATCGCGGCGAAATGACCGCCATGCGGCATCTCGGACCAGTGCGTGATATTATAAGCGCGCTCACACCATGAGCGAGGCGGTGGAAAGTAGACCGTTTCGCCTGGGAAATTCGCGAAGCCAGTGGGTGTTTCACAGCGCACACCTTCTGGCAGCGTCGCACCGCCCTCAGCGAAGAATGCGGCATAATACCAAACCGAGGTGGCGATCGCGTCATTGACCAAATAGATCATCAAATTGGTCAGCAATTGATCGCGCGTATAGATATCAAACAAGCTGCCGCCTTTGAGGTCTGTCCAAGTGTTGAACTTCTCCAAGATCCAAGCGGCGGTGCCCATCGGGCTGTCCATCAGTGCCATGGCGAGCGTTTGCGGCTTGGTCGCCTGCTGCATCAAATAGCTGCCCTCAGCTTGCATGGCCGCTTGCGCGCGCTGAACCCAATCGCTCTCTTCGTCTGATTGCGGGAGGGTTGGATTCGGGCGCAGGCCGATCATATTGAGATGGATCGCCTCACACCCGCCTTTGCCATCTACGGTGCCATGGTCGAGGCCGAGCCAAGAGGTGACCATGCCGCCCCAGTCTCCGCCCTGCGCGAGATAAGTGTCATAGCCAAGCATGTCGCACATCAGCGTGTTCCAAAGCTTGGCGGTGGCGCGCTGTCCAATTGGGGCTTTCGGTTTTCCGGAAAAACCATAGCCGGGCAGAGATGGGATGATGAGGTCAAACGCGTCTTCGGCTTTGCCGCCATGCTGGCTTGGATAGGCGAGAGGGCCAATCGAGTCATAGAATTCAAACACAGATCCCGGCCAGCCATGGGTCAGTAGCAAAGGCCGCTTGCCTTGCGCCTCGCCGACCACGTGAAGGAAGTGGATCGGCAAGCCGTCTATCTCGGCAATGAATTGCGGATATTGATTGAGCGTCGCTTCTTCCGCTCGCCAATCATAAGTGTCGAGCCAGTAGGATTGGATATCTTTTAGGACTGGCGTCGACATGCCGAGCGCCCATTCGGGCAGGCCTGCAGGTTCAGGAAACCACTGATAGGCCGCCACGCGCGCTCGGATAGAATCGAGCTTTGCCTGTGGGATATCGATTTTAAATGGTGTTGGTGCGCTCATTTCAACCCTCCGCGTCTGTTTGGAGGGTGCCGCGCAAATGATTTAGGTCAAGGGAGAACGCCGCGAGAGCTTGGCCTCTTAGTTGTCCATCGCTGTGCCGATTTGATCGGCATTATCATCCCATTTACCGGCGGCGCCGTCGCCAGTCGCGTTCAGGGCACCGATTAAAGCAAGCGTCATCAACGCGAGAAGAAGACCATACTCTACCGCAGTCGCGCCGGACTCATTTTGCAACAGGTCCCGTGTTTTTTTGTAGAGTGTGCTCATGATTTATAGCTCTTTATCCCCAGACAATAACGCGTCGAAAAGTGGGATATCGGCGGCCGGTGCTGGGTAGCTGTGCAAGTCTTGCGGTGCGACCCAAGCGAGTGTTTGTCCTTCAGTTGGACGCGGCGTCCCTATCCATCTCTTCACGGCATAAAGTGGCATAAAAAGGTGAAAACTCTCGTAAGCGTGGCTGGCAAATGTGATCGGTTCGAGGTCATCTTCGCTAACCGTAATGGCCAATTCCTCTGTTAACTCCCGCACCAATGCACGCTCTGGCGTCTCGCCGGATTCTATCTTGCCACCAGGGAACTCCCACAGTCCCGCCATGGATTTTCCCTCTGGACGTTGGGCCAAGAGGATTTTGCCTTCTGGGTTAAAGATCGCGGCGGCGGCGACATAGACGATCTTCACGTGCGATAGGCTCCGTTTATGTCGACATAGGCGTGGGTGAGGTCGCACGTATAGATCTGCGACTTACCCGGCCCGTTTCCAACTTTGACGCGGATCGAGATTTCTGGCTCGGAAACAGCGGCCGTGGCGCGGGCTTCGTCATAATCCTGAGCGCGCGCGCCTTGTGCGGCGACCTGAACGTCGCCGAACCAAATCGACAATTGGTTTTGATCGACTGGTTCTCCCGACTTTCCAGCTGCCATAACCACCCGGCCCCAATTGGCATCATTCGCCGCAAGTGCAGTTTTGACCAAAGGAGAGTTCGCGATATCGGTCGCAATCGTCCGTGCCGATCGATCTGAGTCTGCGCCCTCGACCCCGATCGTGATGAACTTGCTCGCGCCTTCTCCGTCTTTGACAATCGACAAGGCCAAGTCGAGGCAGATCTCATTCAAGGCAGTTTTGAAGCTAGCAAACCTTGGATCGGATTCGGTTTCGATTGGCGGGGCGCCATTCGCGCCGGTTGCAAACACCATTAGACTGTCAGAGGTCGAGGTGTCGCTATCAACGGTGATGGCATTGAAACTCAACCCGCACGCCTCGCGTAGTGCGACATCCAAAAGCGCTGGTGCAATCGCGGCGTCGGTGAAGACGTAAGCCAACATGGTCGCCATATTTGGCGCGATCATACCAGAGCCTTTGGCAATGCCCGAGAAGGCGGTCGGGATGCCATCGAGGTCGCGGATAAATCCGGCGCCTTTGGGATAGGTGTCGGTGGTCATGAAGGCTTTGGCGCAGGCTTCCCAGTCTGGGGCGGCGAGTGCCTCAGAAAGTTCGGGAACAATGCTGCCGACATAATTGGCATCCTCGAGTGGTTCACCGATCACACCGGTGGCGCCGAGGAAACAATGGTTCTTTTCCGCCGAAAGCGCGGTTACCATCGCGGCTAGTGTGGCGTCATTTTTCAAGACACCTTCGGGGCCGGTAAATGCGTTCGAATTCCCGGAGTTTACCACCAGCGCAGTCGCTTTGCCCTTGCCCCGCGCCAGTGCATCACGGCACCAATGGACGTCTGCAGATGCGGTCGCAGATTGAGTAAACACGCCAGCGCAGGTGGTGCCTGGCGTAAATTCAAATAAGAAGACATCATCTCGGTTGACCCCGCGTTTGGCATAGAATCCGCGCGAGCCGGTCGCGGCACGGACGCCCAGGACCGCTGGAAGGTTCGGAAATTCAGCCGGCGCAAATGGGGACGGGGTCAAATTCATGGCGTTTCTGTTTCGTCTGCTGCGCTGTCATTGGGCTCGGTGTCCTCGAGATATTCAGCCGGGTCACGCCGGCGAATATCGGCTCGGGCGCGCAATTCTCTCAAAATGTCACTGATCTGAGTGAAGGTCAGGAAGGTGATGATTTCCGGACGCATTTCGGCTTTGGTCTTTGGCGGTGTGGTGCGGCGCTCATCGACTTTTAGGATTAGCCAACCGTCTTCGGTTTCAAACGGTGAGGACGCTTCGCCGGTCACCGTATCGCCAATCCGCGCCGGCAAGGGATCTGCCAAATCGTTTGGGCTGACCCAGCCAAGGTCACCACCTTCGAGCCGAGTGCGGACGTCTTGAGAATGTTCCAAAGCCGCTTCAGCAAAATCGCGTCCTGCCAACAACTCCGCAAAAACCGAGGCGGCATCTGCTTCTGTTTCGACCATGATTTGCCGCAGCCGCACTTGATCATCAAGCTGTTGCAGCTTCACCTGCTCTTCATACATCCGGTCGATCGCGTCATCGGTGACCTCATTGGCGACCAGGCTCTCAACTAGAATATTTCCCAAAAGACGTTCCCGTCCCGCGGCTAATCGGCGAGAGGCTTCAGGGTTTTGATCGAGGGTTCTCCGCTCGGCTTCTTGGGCCAAGAGACGTTGGTCAATCAACTGATCCAAGATCTGATGAAACTCAGGATTGGCAGGACCAAAATCCGAGTTGGGTTCGATTTGACCTTGGGCGACGGCTTCGAGTTCGACATCGATCATATAGATCGGCTCGCCATTCACCAGCGCGGCGGTTTCGCTATCAATCGTAACTGTTGCGGTTCGCACGTCCGATTGTGGATCGCAGCCAGTCAAGCTGAACAGTGCAAGGCCAATAATTCCGGCGAGGCCGAACGAATGACGGTTCATTTGCATAATGTGAATTCCTTTGCCGCTTTCGGCTAATTGACACAGCTCGGTGGCGTTCTTAAGTCCGCTTGAGACAATGGTCGAGAGATCAGTTTTGGATGCATTTGTTGACGCGTCCACACCTCGGAAAGTTTTTTATGATTTCTGGGGTTAATTCAAACAGCGTGGTAGTTTCCTAGATGTTGTCCCTAGCTCAGAAGATTTTCGGTTCTGTAAATGATCGCCAACTGAAGCCCCTGCGCCGCCGGGTGCAGAAAATCAACACGCTTGAGCCAATGATTGAAGCGCTCTCGGATCAGGCCCTGCGCGCGAAAACAGATGAGTTTCGCAAGCGTTTAGCCGACGGCGCCACTTTAGATGACATTCTAGACGAAGCTTTTGCGGTTGTGCGTGAAGGCGCGAAACGCGCGCTTGGCATGCGCCATTTCGATGTGCAGCTGCTTGGCGGCATGGTTTTGCACAATGGCGCGATTGCAGAGATGCGGACTGGCGAAGGCAAAACCTTGGTTGCGACGCTTCCAGTCTATCTCAACGCGCTACGCGGCGAAGGCGTGCATGTTGTTACCGTGAACGATTATCTTGCGTCTCGCGACGCGGAGTGGATGGGCAAGCTCTATAGTTTCCTAGGTCTGACCACGGGTGTGATCCGCGGCGAAGTGCCCGGCGGCGGCCGGATGTCGGATGAAGATCGCCGCGCGGCGTATGCTTGCGATATTACTTACGGCACCAATAATGAGTATGGTTTCGATTATCTGCGCGATAATATGAAGTACTCGCTGGATCAGATGGTTCAGCGCGGACACGCCTTTGCAATTGTCGATGAAGTTGACTCGATCCTGATCGACGAAGCGCGGACGCCGCTGATTATCTCTGGCCCAACCGATGACCGGTCTGAACTTTATCGCTCCATTGACCGCTTCATTCCTGAATTGGACGATGAGGATATCGATCTCGATGAAAAGATGCGGTCTGTCGTCTTCACCGAGGAAGGCCTCGAAAAGATGGAAGAGCGCCTCAATGAAGAGGGCATTCTAGACGGCTCGCTCTGGGACCCGGCAAACGTTTCAATCGTTCACCATTCCAACCAGGCGCTGAAAGCGCACAAACTGTTCCATCGCGATAAAGACTATATCGTGAAAGACGATCAGGTGATGCTGATCGACGAGTTTACTGGCCGGATGATGGAAGGCCGCCGCTTGTCGGAAGGCCTGCACCAAGCCATCGAAGCCAAAGAGAATGTCGACATTAAGCCAGAGAACCAAACGCTGGCCTCGATCACATTCCAAAATTATTTCCGTCTCTATGAAAAGCTGGCCGGGATGACCGGTACGGCGATGACTGAAGCGTCCGAGTTTGGCGATATCTACTCGCTGGCGACGTTTGAGCTGCCGACCAATAAGCCGATCCAGCGGATCGATGATGATGATGTCGTCTACCGCGTCGCTGCGGCGAAATATAAAGACATTGTCGAAGAAGTTCGTGAAGCGCGCGCCAAGGGGCAACCAGTTCTGCTTGGTACCGCCTCAATCGAAAAATCTGAGATTGTCTCGACCTATCTGACCGCCGCGAAGATCCCGCACAAAGTCCTGAACGCGCGACACCACGCTCAAGAGGCTGAAATTGTTGCCGACGCGGGTGTGCCCGGCGCGGTGACTGTGGCGACCAATATGGCGGGTCGCGGAACCGATATTCAACTCGGCGGAAACTTGGACATGCGCGTTGCGAAAGCTGTGCACGAGCATGTCGAGAAAACCGGCAGCGAGCCATCTGAGGGCGAGCTGCAATTGATCACCGATCAAATCAAAGCCGAGATTGAAGTCGCGAAGAAAAAAGCGCTGGAAGCTGGCGGGCTCTATGTCCTCGGGACAGAGCGCCATGAAAGCCGCCGCATCGACAATCAGCTGCGCGGCCGAACTGGGCGCCAAGGTGACCCGGGCAAATCGAAATTCTTCATTGCGGTGGATGATGACCTGATGCGCGTGTTTGCGGCTGAACGTCTCAATTCAATCATGAAGGGCCTCGGCATCAAAGAAGACGAGGGCATCACTCACCCTTGGATGAACAAGGCGATCGAGACCTCACAAAAGAAAATCGAGACCCGCAATTTCGACATTCGGAAAAATGTTCTGAAATATGATGATGTCATCAATGATCAGCGTAAAGTGATCTTTGAGCAGCGCATCGACTTCATGCGCGCCGAAAGCGTGCTCGACGAGATTGAAGGCATGCGCGAGTCCGTGATTGACGGGATTGTTGCGCACCACATGCCAGAAAAAGCGCATGCTGAGCTTTGGGATACCGAAGGCCTCACTGAGCGCTGTAAAGAATTGCTTGGCCTCGAGCTGCCGATTGCAGAATGGGCTGGCGAAGAAGGCGTGGCCAATGTCGAGATCGGGCAACGGATCGAAGAGGCTGCCACCAAAGCCTATAATGAGAAGACAGACTTGGCCGCGGATGGCCAATTCCGGATGATCGAGAAACAGATCTTGCTACAAGTCCTTGATGGCCGTTGGCGCCAACACTTGCAGCAGATCGATCAATTGCGGTCTGTGATCCACTTGCGCTCTTACGGCCAGCGCAACCCGCTCAACGAGTTTAAAGAAGAAGCGTTCAAACTGTTCTATGACATGCTGTCAGAGATGCGTTTGGAAGTCACCCGTTGGCTCATGACGGCGCAAGTTCAGCCGCCACAGCCACGCCCTGTTCCGACCCCGCCACAGCGAACGTTTGAAACCAGCTTGGATCCAGATACCGGCGTCAATCAGCGTCCTGGAACACCGCAAAACGTGGCCGAGCAAGCGCCGCACTCCATGGTGGCGCAAGCCGAAGAAAGCTGGGCCAACACGCCCCGCAACGCGCCATGCCCATGCGGATCCGGTAAAAAGTACAAACATTGTCACGGAGCGCTCACGGCGGATGCGCAAAAAGCATAAACCGAGCCGTAATCCGGAATAATGAAGACAAGTTTGGAAGAGGCCGCTCGGAACGATGCGGCCTTTTTCGTGTTTAGAGGTTGGGGTCGAACTCGATCTTCGGACCGTCCGCTAAATGGACGGACACATATTCGCGCAGGGCCAGTGTGAGCGCGCTGGCATCGCCCTCTAAACGCTCTGGCGAAATCAGTGGTCCGAACGTCATTTCAAACGGGCTACCGCTTTTATTGAGAAGCTCGTGGAACAAAGTAATGTCCCGCAGCTCACCATTCACTTGCGAGAACAGATAATAGAGCCACGAATTCTTGGCTTTTAAATTCAGCGGCTGGACCGGCGCTTTGTGTTTCCGCGCTAGGCTGACCACGGTCGGCATCCAGTCTTGTTCGGTGAGGACGCCGTCAATTTTCTTGGCGAGTTTTCCAGACGGGAAGATGACAACGCATTTTTCAGCTGCGAAGGCTTCTTTGGCGAGCCGCAGGGTTTCGCGCGTTTTTGCGGGCGAGCGTTTATCCATCACCCATTCAACCGGGATCAAAACGTCGGAAAATCCTGGATTGACCCGTAAGGCATCGGCATTGGCGAAGAATACAATGTCACGGCGGACGCGCCGCAACGCGTCCCAAACCGCGACGCCATCAGCCAATCCCGTCGGATGGTTGGCCGCGACCACCAAGCGGCCTTCTTTCGGCATTTTTTCGATCTCGTTGAGAGAGAGATCAACTGCCAGTTCAGTCGATAAATGGTCGAAACTGTCGCCGCCATTTAGTGTCTGCAAATAATCTGAAGTTCGGCAGGCGCGATCATAACCGAGTACCGAATACAGCAAGGGACGTATGACGGGCCAGGACCAATGATCGACAAAACTTGGGCAGCGTTCTTTTATTAGTCGATCAACAATATGATCGTCGCTCGCTTCCAGCTCAGCCAAAAAGGCCGCGTGGGTGGACGCTGCTGGTAGCGTTTTGCTCGTCATAAAGTCCCGTCTCCATTGGGAATCATCGTCTTGATATGAACTCTATCACAGTTCGTGCCAGCTTGGCGACGCCGGGGGTCAGCGGGGCCGAACCTGTAGCATTGTCAACACTTTGGTCACTTTCGCTTTACCATCCTGTAATCGGTTGGTGGCAAAGTGGGTTTCAGAAGAGGGCTAGGCGAGGATCGCCGGGGAAACACTGGTAGAGTCGTAAGGGTATTTTGATGAAAGTTCTTTGGGTCGAAGATCACGAACCGGTAAGAGAGTTATTGTTGGTGGCTGCCGACAAAGCAGCGCGGGCGCGCGTTCCGGTTGACCTCGTTATGGCAACGACCCTGATGGAAGCGGAAAACCGCCTGCGTCTTGAACGTTTCGATCTTGTTGTACTCGACTTGACCCTACCAGACAGCTTTGATGGCGACATGACGATCGCGCGCGTCGCCAATATGGGCAAACACCGGATTGCCGTCTGTTCGGCTCAGCCAGAACGCGACCAAGCGGTGATGACAGCTTTAAAGTGCGGAGCCAATGTCGCGCCTTCTGCCATCTTTAAAGCCAAGCTTCCGTTCAACCGCTTTATCCAGCGGGCGGAATCTTTTCACGACTTCCTGCTCGAACAAATGCCGGGCGCGAAGAGCGATGTGGCGGTTGCAGCTTAAGCAATTCCCGTAGCGGATCCGCTCTTTTCCTTTATTCCGTATTCTTAGCTTGCACTCTGGTCTGGCCTGCGCCATATGCGCGGTGGGCCAGCTCTCCCCAACGAGAGTCAGCCTATCTGTAAGGATAGGAGTACAAACAGATGACTGATGTCGCCAAACCCGACGTGCGTCCTGCATGTCCGCTTTTCTCTTCTGGGCCGACCGCGAAGCGTCCTGGATTTTCCCTCGAAAAACTTGAATCTGCCGCGCTTGGGCGCTCGCACCGTTCAGCCACCGCGAAAGCGAAGCTGAAACAAGCGATTGAACGCACAAAAGACATTCTCGGCCTGCCTGAGGATTACCGTGTGGCGATTGTGCCGGCGTCTGATACAGGCGCTGTTGAAATGTGCATGTGGTCGATGTTGGGCCAGCGTCCCGTCGATGTGTTTGCCTGGGAAAGCTTCGGCAAAGATTGGGTGACCGATGCGGTAAACGAGCTGAAGCTCGTCGACTGTAACATCCATGTTGGCGATTATGGCGTGCTGCCGCCATTTGAAAAAGCCCGCGACGATGCGGACATTATTTTCACTTGGAATGGGACCACGGCCGGCGTTCGGGTTCCGAATGCCGATTGGATCAAACCGAACCCAGACCGCGTTGTGATCTGTGATGCAACGTCAGCGGTTTTTGCTCAGGACATGGAGTGGGAAAAGCTCGATGTCGTGACTTATTCTTGGCAAAAAGTGCTAGGCGGGGAAGCTGCCCATGGCATGCTGATCCTGTCGCCGAATGCGGTGCGCCGCCTCGAGAGCTGTAAGCCAGAGCGCCCGCTGCCTAAGATTTTCCGCATGACCAAAGGCGGCAAGCTCAACGAATCCTTGTTCGAAGGCAATACGATCAATACGCCTTCGCTTTTGTGTACTGAAGACTATCTTCAGGCCCTCGATTGGGCCGAAGAGTGCGGCGGTTATCAGGGCCTCAAAGCCCGTTCTGATCGCTCGCTTAAGATCCTCACGGATTGGGTCGCCAAGACCGATTGGATTGAGTTCCTCTGCGCGGATGATGATGTTCGTTCGAATTCCGGCGTGACCTTCTCGATTGTCCATCCGACTTTTGTCAAAATGGATGAGCCGACCCAGCGCGACTTCATCAAACGTATGATGAAGCGTCTGGAAGATGAGGATGCGTGTTTCGATGCGAATGGCTATGCTAAAGCACCTCCGGGATTACGGATCTGGTGCGGTGCAACCGTTGAGCCGGACGATGTCGCGAAACTGACGCCGTGGCTCGACTGGACCTTCGCCGAAGAACTCGCTGCGCTGTAGTCGCTCCCGAAGGCTTCGGCCATGACGCTCGTGCTTCGACCTGCTCTGCCAGCGGACGTGCCCCATCTTGAGCGATGGGATCACGAACCGCATGTGATCGCTGCGACCAGCGACGATCCCAATGCTGATGTGGCTTTTGACGATGCGGAATGGTTGGAAGAGATTACCAGCGATGATCCGGCCAGCGCCTATTTCATTGCCGAACTAAACGGACGGGCCATCGGCGCCATGCAGGTCATCGATCCGGCTTTGGAGCGCACACATTATTGGGGGGCAGACTGTCCGCCAAACTTGCGCGCCATGGATATTTGGATCGGCGAGAAAGACTGCCTGGGCAAGGGCTATGGAACGCAAATGATGCGTCTCGCGGTCAATCGCGCCTTTGCCGATCCGGTTGTCGAAGCCATCCTAATTGACCCCCTGAATTCTAATACGGACGCCCATCGATTCTATCAGCGCCTGGGCTTCCGACCGATCGGTCGTCGTTTGTTTGATAAAGACGATGACTGCCTTGTTCACAGACTAGATCGCGCCGATTGGCGCCTTGGAGACACAGATGCCTAAAGTTCTGATTGCAGATAAACTCGCCCCAGCCGCCGTTGATATTTTTAAAAATCGCGGCCTGGAAACTGAAACCGCTGTTGGCCTCAGCAAGGAAGAGCTGATTGCGAAAATTCCTGAATTTGATGGCCTCGTCGTGCGCTCTGCGTGCAAGCCAGACGCTGACATCATCGCTGCTGCGGACAATTTGAAAGTCATCGGCCGCGCCGGGATTGGGGTCGATAATATCGATATCAAAGCCGCCACGGGAAAAGGCGTCGTGGTCATGAACACGCCGTTCGGGAATGCTGTGACCACGGCCGAGCATGCGATTGCGATGATGTTTGCGGCCGCTCGGCAAATTCCAGCAGCGAATGCGGGTACCCAAGCCGGCGAGTGGCCGAAAAAAGCCTTTATGGGCACCGAACTCTCTTACAAAACGCTCGGCCTGATCGGTTGCGGCAATATTGGTGCGCGCGTCGCCGAGCGGGCCAAAGGCCTGCAGATGAAAGTGCTCGCCTATGATCCGTTCCTCACAGAAGAGCGGGCGGTAGAACTTGGTGTAGAAAAGGCCGCGGATCTTGATGCCATGCTGGCCCGTGCGGACGCGATCACTTTGCACACACCCCTCACCGACCAGACCCGCAATATCCTGTCGGCTGACGCGCTCGCAAAAACCAAAAAGGGTGTGATCTTGGTCAATTGTGCGCGGGGCGGCCTAGTCGACGAGGCAGCGGTCGCAGAAGGTTTGAAGTCCGGCCATATCGGCGCGGCTGCCTTTGATGTATTTGCTGAAGAACCAGCGAAAGAAAACGTCCTATTCGGCGCTCCGAACTTTATCGCCACCCCGCACCTGGGCGCGGCGACGACCGAAGCGCAGGAAAATGTTGCCCTGCAGGTTGCCGAACAGATGAGCGATTATCTGCTGACGGGCGCGGTGACCAATGCGCTGAACATGCCTTCCATCACCGCAGACGAAGCGCCGCGTTTAAAGCCTTTCGCCGCCTTGGCGGAAAAGCTCGGCTTGTTTGCCGGTCAGATCAGCGATTATGGCTTTGAAGAAGTCGTTATCGAATATGAAGGCGAGGTTGCTGAGCTCAATCGCAAGCCGCTCACCGCCGCCGCGCTAGCGGGATTGCTGCGGCCATCGCGCGGTGATGTGAACATGGTGTCGGCGCCAGAAGTGCTGAATGAGAGCGGTGTGAAACTGGCGGAGACCAAGACCGAAGACAGCCCGGTCTATGACAGTCTGATCCGTATCAAAGTCCTGACCAAACGGACCGAAAACGACCCAGAACCCGGTTGGCGTTCGCTCGCGGGCACGCTGATCGCTGGCCAACCGCGGATCGTCGAAGTCAAAGGCATGGCGCTAGAAGGCGATTTCAATTCGCGCGTCCTCTACGTGAACAATCTCGATAAGCCTGGCTTCATTGGTTCACTTGGGGCGCTGCTCGGCAAAGAAGAGATCAATATCGCGACTTTCCATCTCGGACGCACCGATGCGGGCGGCGAGGCGATTGCGCTGATTGGAATTGATAGCGAGCCATCCACCGATTTGGTCAAACAGCTCAAATCACTGCCGCATGTTCGCTATGCGAGAGTGTTGAATTTCTAACTTGTATTTGGTCTCCTCATCCTGAGCGAAGTCGAAGGATGTGGTTCTAAAACGGCTAGCCCTCGTCCGTCGACGTCGCTCCGGATGAGGGCTTTTTCTTCGCAGCAAAAATTTCTCTGGACTCTTTACGCGAGTCGCAAATCGGATTCTGATTCGCTTACCAAACGAAATAAGGTGAGCGAAAATGGCGATGACACAAAGGCAGGCTCTGGATCTCTGGCGCTGCGCTTTGACGGCTTATGTGCGGTCTGACGAGTCTGATATGACGGCCCGGCAGCAAGCGGTCTTGATGACGGTTGCGCTAACACCTGGACCGCACACGGTGCGGGGCCTATCTGGCCACCTCAACATTGCGAAACCTGCGGTTACGCGGGCGCTTGATGTGCTTGAACGCAACGACTTGATTAAGCGCATTCCTGACGAAAACGATCTGCGCAGCGTGCATATTGAGCGCACGACCAAAGGCATGGATTGGCTGCGCGCTTTTGGTGGACAGATTCAAGCTGCGGAAGCTGGCGAGATCACCAGTGATCAGACATCAGAGCTTGGCCGCGCAGTCGCCTAAACTTTTCCTTGGTTTTAGGTCTATATCTCTAACTTGAATCGGTTGGAGATACGCTTTGCTATCATATCAAGACCCAAGACTAACCCTTCCCGAAGGCGGTTCGCGGCAGCGGATGCAGGTGAATGCTGGTATTGCTGCGCTGCGCAAAGCCCCTGCGTCAGAGAGCACGCAGGTGAGCCAAGTCTTACACGGCGAGACAGTGCTCTTGCATCATGAAGAGGGCGGGTTTGGCCTCGTTCAGTGCGAAACAGATCGCTATGTCGGTTGGGTTCTGATGGACGCTCTATCGGCCGCCGTCCTGGACGTGACCCATCGCGTGAGTGTCGGCCGTCTGCACACCTATACCGACCCTAAGATCACCGCTGCGGCGCATCTTGTGCTGGGGGCCGGCGCTAAACTGACGGCGACAGGCGATCGCGAAGGGCGATATTTGCGGTTTGAGCGGGCTGGATGGATCGTGGATCATTTGATCGCTGACGCCGGCGCCTATGAAACCGATCCCGTTGCCGTGGCCGAGCGGTTTCTGGGAACGCCTTATTTGTGGGGCGGACGCGATTGTTTGGGCCTCGATTGTTCCGGCCTCGTCCAGATTGCCTTTGGTGCGTGTGGTGTTCTGTGTCCGCGCGATAGCGATATGCAGCAGGTTTGGTTTGGCGACCCGATCGCGCAGTGGCAAGCCCCAGGTGCCTTGCAGCGCGGTGATCTTCTCTTTTGGAAGGGGCATGTCGGATTGATGGCAGACAGTGAAACGCTGCTGCACGCCAATGGGACCTTTATGACGACAATGAAAGAGCCGCTCGCGCCTGCGATTCAGCGGATTGCAAATGAATACGGCGAGCCCTTAGAGGCTCGCCGCGTAGATGTTTCAAGTTTGAGAGGTGTGCAGCCGGACTGGCTTACTCTTCCGTCTCAGTAGCCTCTTCGACCACTTCTTCCGCAGTCTCTGCTGCATCCGTCACTGTCTCCTCAACCGTATCCGCGGCGTCAGAAACGGTCGTTTCGACGGCGTCGGTTACTGTATCAGCGGCATCAGAGACGGTTTCTGAAATCGTCTCCTCGGCAGTAGCGGCAGCCTCAGCGATGGCGGCTGTGCCTTCGCCTGCAGCGTCTTCGATGGCTTGATCGGCAGCCGCTTCAGCGGCCTCGGCTGCATCACCTGCGGTGTCAGCAGCGCCTTCGATGACGTTTTCATCAGTTTCTGCGAGATCGCCAGCAGCTTCCTCCGCATCGCCTTCTTCAGCGACCTCTGGAAGTGGCTCTGGCGCGACAGGGGCGTCTGGGCTGTAAGAGGCGAGATAAGCGAGCACGCTGGCGCGCTCATCATCCCGCTTCAAGCCAGCAAAGGCCATGCTTGTGCCGCGCGCATAGCTTGATGGATTTTCGAGCCAGGCATCCATACGCTCCCAAGACCAGTCGCCTTCGGTGTTTCCGAGCGCGCCTGAATAATTGAAGCCTGTATGGCTCTGCTTGGCAGCGCCCAGCGTGGCATAAAGATTTGGTCCGGTGCCGTCGGCTCCGCCTTGGTCAATGGTGTGGCACGAGGCGCATTTCGCTTTGAAGCTGCGCTCGCCGCGCGCCAAGTCTGCGCCAAGGAGAAGCGCGCCAAGGTCATAAACCTCTACAGGCACTTCGCCTGAGCCGCCAGCGTCAGCAATATCGACGCGGTAGCCTTTAAAGTTTGATTCGGCCCATGCGTTCAGTGATTCGTATTCATGATGGTGGTGATGCCCGCCGCCAAAGACGATGGTTGAAACCTCTTTCAGGCCAAGAACTACAAGGCCTACAGCCAGAAGTGCCCCGAAAATCTTGTTGAGTCCGAGTTCGCCCATAGGTGATCCCTCATATTCCAATCTTGCGCGCGCCTTCTGACACGCTATGCGTTCGCAATCAATATATACAGATGTGGCAGATTGCGCGTTACCTGATTCAGCGGCGAAAGCGCGCAGGTTGATTATCAGGGTCTTTATATTGAAAGGCTTGGCAAATAGGGACCGGATCGAAATTGGAGATCAAAAGATGACACAAGGCAAAATTGCCTATCAGGGGGAGCGCGGCGCCAACTCGCATATTGCCTGTTTGGACGTTTATCCGGATCATGAACCGGTCGCGTGCCGCACATTTGAAGATGTCATCGCTATGGTCGAAGGCGGTGAAGCGCAGCTCGCAATGATTCCGGTCGAGAATACAATTGCGGGCCGTGTCGGCGATATCCATCACCTCTTGCCGTCCACCAGCTTGCACATGATTGGCGAGCATTTGATGCGGATCCGGTTCCAGCTGATGGCTCTAAAGGGCGCAAAACTGGAAAATATCGAGCGCGCTTATCGCCATGTCATGGGGCTAGGGCAGTGTCGGAACTTCTTGCGCAAGCATGGCATTCAAGCGCGCACCGCGGCCGATACAGCTGGGGCAGCGCGGCAAGTCGCCGAGCGTGGAGACATTAAAGCAGCAGCGCTCGCGCCCTCTCTTGCCGCGGAAGAATATGATCTCGAAATCTTGGCCAACGATGTGGAAGACGCCGCGCATAACACGACCCGGTTCGTGATCATGTCGCCTGAACCGCTCGACATTGGTCCAGAAGACGGGCCATGCATGACCGCGTTTCTGTTCCAAGTGCGCAACATTCCGTCATCGCTCTACAAAGCGCTTGGTGGTTTCGCGACGAATGGCGTGAACATGACTAAGCTTGAAAGCTATCAAATTGAAGGCTCGTTCAGCGCGTCACAATTCTATGCTGAGATTGAAGGTCATCCGGATGAGCGCCGGGTCCAATTGGCGCTCGAGGAGTTGGGTTTTTTCTCGAACTCGCTGAAGATCCTTGGCGTTTATCCGAAGAATCTCGCACGCGAAGCCCTGCGCGGCCCACGCGGGTAGTTGATTAGAACGTCACATTCCAAAGACCCCAGAGAAGGCTGGGGTCCAAGAACTAAATATTCCAAATTGTTAGACGGCAAATCCCATCCATGGATACCTGCCTGCGCAGGTATCGCCGGTAAATAACGCGCTTTACTCGACTTTGCTCATATAGCTGGGTAACCAATCTTCATGCGCATCGCGGAGGCGAGAGAGAGAGACATCGAGTACCGGTCCATCATTGACCAATGAGAACCCATCTCCATCAACCAAATCACCTATTAATAAACCAGGCAGACCCGCTTGATCTGCGCGCGTTTGAACTGTTGCCGCATCGCGTGGCGAAACCGCAATCAAAAATCGTCCGATGCCTTCGCCGAAATACGCAGCGCGTTGATCATCGCCAGCGCCCAAAGCGCCATCCAATCCAAGACCAGACCCTAAAAGCAATTCCGCCGCCGCACAGGCCACACCGCCATCGCTGACATCGTGCACCGCATTGACGAGCCCTTGCTCAATCAGCTCGCGCACAAAATCCGCGTTCTTCTGCTCAGTCGCCAAATCTACTGGTGGCGGTGGTCCCGCCTCATCGCCGTCTAGCCCCAAAATCTCCCGCGCATAGAGCGATGCACCGAGATGGCCTTTGGTCTCGCCGATCAGGATCAGCACATCCCCGGGTTGCGCGCCTTTCAGCGTCGCGACTTTGTCCAAGTCCTCAATCAGGCCGACCCCGCCAACCACAGGCGTCGGCGGGATCGCGATGCCGTCCGTCTCATTGTATAGGCTGACATTGCCGGACACGACGGGGAAATCGAGCGCTTTACACGCCTCGGCCATGCCCTCAATCGCTTTGACGATATAGCCCATCGTCTCGGGCTTTTCGGGATTGCCGAAATTTAGATTGTCAGTGATCGCAATCGGTTTCGCGCCAACCGCCGACAGATTGTGATAGGCTTCCGCAACCACCTGTTTGCCGCCTTCATACGGGTCCGCCGCGACATAGCGCGGGGTGCAATCTGAGGTGATGGCGAGCGCCTTATTTGTACCATGAACGCGCACAATCGCTGCATTGCCCATGCTCTGCGAGCTATCGATTGTGTCTCCCATGACGTGGCGATCATATTGCTCCCAGATCCAGCGCTTAGAGGCCATGTCCGGGCAAGACATCAGCTTCAGCAGCACCTCGCCATAATCTTCCGGCTCGGGATATTTAGAGAGATCCAGCGGCGCTCGCTTTTTCGGTTCGACCCAGGGCCGGTCATAATTCGGCGCATCTTCAGCCAGCGGCGCGACAGGGATATCGCACACCGTCTCGCCGAATTGTTTCAGCACCATGCGCCCAGAATCGGTTGTCATGCCGATCACTTCAGCGTCGAGATCGTATTTGTCGAAAATCTGTTTCGCCAGCTCGATCTTGTCTGGATAGAGCACCATCAGCATACGCTCTTGGCTTTCCGACAGCATGATCTCATAGGCGCTCATGCCAGTCTCGCGTTGCGGAACTTTGTCCAAGTCCATCTCAACGCCTATGCCTTCGCCATTCTCGCCGCCACTATCGGCCATCTCGACTGATGAGGAGGTCAGACCCGCGGCGCCCATATCTTGGATCGCTTGGATCGCATCTGTGGCCATCAGCTCTAAGCAGGCTTCAATCAGCAGCTTTTCGGTGAACGGATCGCCGACCTGAACCGTCGGTCGATTGTCCTCATCGCCTTCAGAGAATTCGGCCGAGGCCATAGTCGCGCCATGGATGCCATCGCGGCCGGTCTTTGAGCCGACATAGAAGATCGGATTGCCGGGCGTTGCGCCGCGGGCATAGAAAATCTTGTCTTGATCGGCGAGGCCAACCGCCATCGCATTGACCAGGATGTTGCCATTATAGCCGGAATGAAACTCGGTCTCGCCGGCCACAGTCGGCACGCCAACACAATTGCCATAGCCGCCAATCCCGGCAACGACGCCGGCCACCAGGCTGCGCGTTTTGGGATGGCTCGGATCGCCAAAGCGCAGCGCATTGACCAGGGCAATCGGGCGCGCGCCCATGGTGAAGACATCGCGCAAGATGCCGCCCACGCCCGTCGCAGCCCCTTGATAGGGCTCGATATAAGATGGGTGGTTATGGCTCTCCATTTTGAAGATCGCCGCCTGGCCGTCGCCAATATCGATCACGCCTGCATTCTCGCCGGGGCCTTGAATGACATGCTCATTCTTGGTCGGGAATTTGGACAGGTGCCGCCGCGAGGATTTGTAGGAGCAATGCTCTGACCACATCACTGAATAGATGCCGAGTTCGACCAGATTGGGCTGGCGTCCGAGGCGGGTGGTCAGACGCTCCCACTCTTCAGCATTGATCCCATGCTCTTGCGCGGACGCTTCGTCCTGCTGAGCCTGCATAGCGGCGATAATCGCAGATGTGTCAGTCATGCGCGCGCTTTAGCGCTTGCCGCTGAGATTCGCTAGAGCGTTTATGAGCCTGGATTACCGCGCCCCGAGATAGGTCCAGCCGCGCAGCACGTACTCCAGTGGTCCGCGCTTGAATTTTGTCCGCCACAAGCTTGCAAAAATGACCGTGAACAGCGCCACCCCAAACGCGATGGCAACACAGCCTGCAGCACCGACTTGTTCGAACAGGCCGAAGCCATAGGCGTTAAAGATCAGCGATAGGATCAGGCCCTGCATCAAATAAGCGGTGAGCGATGAGGTGCCGCCGCGGGCGAGGAAGGTTTTGACCGTGCCGCCAGGCTGCTCGGCCCATTTCGCGATTAGGCCAAGATAGCTGGCGGTTGAGAACGGGCTGCCCAGCATAATGATCGCCATGCCCATCAGAATTTTAGGGCCGAAACCGCCGCCGCCTTGCAGCGTGAACCAAGCGCCAATCCCACTGATCACAAGCCCGATCGGCAAGAACACCCACCGGCAGCGTTTCCAAAACGGCGCGGAGGGGTTGGCAATCGTCCCACGTTTGACCGCAGACAGTCCGAACAGGAAAAATGAGAACGCGCCGATGCCCTGCATCATCATGCCAAAGGTGATGACCCCGCCCCAATCCGTGAACCGTTGAACGATGGCGGCGGTGAAATCGCCAGAGCGATAGGCTTCTGAATCTCGAATAGCGTCTTCGGCCATGGTCGCCATCTCGACCGTGTAATTCTCGGGATCAAAATGGCTATAGGCGGCCATGCTTGCGGCCATGAAAGCCACCAAAGTGCACTGCAATACATAGGTGCCAATGGCCCAGCCTGAGAGGGTGCGTGCACTGCTATTTCTAAACAGAAAGAGGAGGCTGCCCAGGATCGCGTACATGACCAGGATATCGCCTTGGAACAGGAAGGCGACATTGATCAGTCCAAAAGCCAAAAGGCCGAAAATGCGCCGCCAATAGCGTCCCGCAAAGCCAATCCCGCGGCGCTGCGCGGACTGCATTTGATAGGCAAAACCGACCCCGAACATAAAAGAAAACAGGGTGTAAGACTTCATCAGGAAGAACGCGTTCACGCTAAAGAAGGCGGCGCTGTCGATCTCGGTTGCAGTGCCTTCGGGGCCGTATCCAGACATCATCGGCCACGCGATGACGCCAACATTCACCACGCAAATGCCGATTAGAGCGAATGCGCGCGCAAGATCTGGGAAGATTTCTCGGCCCGCGTCTTGGGTTTCCTGGGCATAGCTCATTTTGATCCCTCCGCATTCCCTTTTTGAAATTTAGGCGCGGATCGGGGATAGGGGCAAGCGTTTGGGTTAGGCTGCCGCGAGCAGGCTCTCAAACATGCCGAGGCCATCGGTGCCGCCTTCATGGCCGCCAATCGCGCGCTCAGGGTGCGGCATCATTCCGAGCACCCGGCCATTCTCGCTGATCACCCCGGCAATATCGCGTGCGGAGCCATTTGGGTTGTCCGTGTAACGGAACGCCACGCGGCCATCGCCTTCGAGTGTGTTCAAGGTTTCCACGTCGGCGACATAATTGCCATCATGGTGCGCGATTGGGATCGTAATTTCTCCGCCCGCATAAGCATTAGTGAAGGCCGTATTGGTGGTTTCAATCTTCAAGACTTCAGGCCGACAGACAAATTCAAGGCCAGCATTGCGGATCAAGGCGCCGGGCAGCAGGCCGGTCTCACAAAGAATCTGAAAGCCATTGCAAACGCCGAGAATGTACCCGCCGCGCTCGGCATGGGCATGCAGTTGAGAGATGATTGGGCTGTTCGCCGCGACAGCACCGCAGCGTAGATAGTCGCCATAAGAGAACCCGCCCGGCACCATGACCAAGTCTGTGCCTTCAGGGATGGTTCCATCCTTGTGCCAAACCATTGCTGGCTCTTGGCCTGTGGCTTGTCTGAGCGCGACTTGGGCGTCGCGGTCGCAATTCGAACCGGGAAAGACGATGACAGCGGTTTTCATGGCCACTCCTATGTTTGGCGCAGCCTTTAGCAGGGAGTCGGGGCAAAAGGGAATATCCAGATCTGGCATTTCTCGATTGACGCTCAGACCCGGGGGCGTCAAACGGACGGCTATGTCAGATGCGCACATATATCGCGGCAATGCGCCGGTTCGCTTGAACAAGTGGATGGCTGAGCTCGGGCTCTGCTCTCGGCGCGAAGCTGAGGCCTTGATCGAGGCGGGCGGTGTGCTTGTTGATGAGGTCGTGGTCGAGCGGCCCGGCCATAAGATTGAGCCCGGACAAACCCTCACACTCGCCGCCCGGGCGCAGCAGGCAATTGCCAGCAAATTCACCGCTGTATTGAACAAGCCGGTCGACTATGTCTCAGCCCAGCCTGAAGACGATCAAGTGCCGGCGGTTCGTTTGCTGAAGACCACGAACGCAACCGATGGCACGCGTGGCCCTGCGAAAGATGCTAGCCTCGCCCCGCTTGGTCGGCTCGATCAAGATTCGCATGGTCTCTTACTATTGTCTGATGATGGCGTGCTCGCCAAAGCGATTATTGGGCCTCAGCACAGTCTCGAAAAAGAGTATTTGGTCACCGTCCAAGGCAAGATCACGGATGGGCGCCTGACCCTATTGCGCAATGGTCTCAGCTTGGATGAGCGGCGGCTCAAGCCTGCTAAGGTCACGGTCGTGGAGGGTCAAACGCTTCGATTTATCCTCAAAGAGGGCCGCAAGCGTCAGATCCGGCGCATGTGCGATCTGGTTGGATTGCGCGTGGTCGATCTTCAACGTATCCGAATTGGACCACTCGAGATGGGTGATTTGGAGACGGGTAAATGGCGGGCGTTAAAACCAAAGGAACGGGCGGCTTTGATCGCGGCCTCGCTGCCGCCCAAGCATAAACGCGTGACCGACGAAAGCGGCAAACCGATCCGTAAAGGACGGAGCTTTGTCGGGCGCGGCGGACCTAAGCCCAATCGCGATAAATCCAAGGAAGTCGAGAAAATGCGCGCGCGGTCAAAACGCCCGAAGCGCGATTAAGTTCCGGCTTCTGGAACTCCTTCGACGAATCCTGCTGTCGCATCCTCGTCACCAGGAACATAGCCGCTGCCGCCTACGGAATAGTTTGGCGTTGTGCCAGTGCGCTCCGTCCAAGGGACGCGTTGCGGTTCAGGCTCTGTCATTGGCATCGGCACGGGTGCAGGAGCTGGCGTCGGTGCTGCGACCGGCATCGGAGCCGGTTGCGGCGTCTGAGCTTGGCGTTTCACCACAGCGTTGAGATTTGCGGCAACGGGAGTCGCCGTCGGCGCCATATGAGCCGGATCTTTGAAAACGGGTTTCGGGGCCTGACGTGCCGCCTCTTGATAGGCCGGTGGAGCAGGTTGCGGGGCCGGCTGTTTCACATATTCAGGAACGACGCCCTCACCCGGACCGCGATGGACTTGCGCAGTCTGGGTCGGCGCTCCGAGCGTGACCGCTTTTCCGGGCGTCGGTTGAATCGCCGCTTGCGGACCAGGTGCGCCCATCAGCTCGGGTTCGCGAATAGGTGGCGGGTCACCAAATGTCCGCGGCACGGGCGATGGCCGCAATTGATCCAGTGGTACGGCAACCGGTTGGCGACTTTCAGGCACGCGCGGCTGATAGCGCATCGCTGCGTGGCGGGCGGGGTCCATTTGCCAAACCTCTGACATGCCAGATGTAGCGCCAGGGCGGGAAATGGCTTCTCCGGGGGTCCGTTTTAGCTCGCAACGCGGGCCCATGCGGAAGGTGGCAGGGGTTAGAGACCATGAGGCGCAGCCTTGATCGGCCGTACACTTTTGCGCGCAGGCTTCCACTGTGGTGCCGCGCTCGGAATGGTAGAGATCGCCGAACCGGTAAGTGTTGTCTTCAACCGTCAGCGGGCCGCCTTGCAGTGCAGTGTCAGCGAAGGCCGGAACGGCGAACATAGCGATGGCGAACAGGGCCGGTAAAGCGCGCATGGCTCAGATCTCTCATTACAAGCGTATGCCCGCATAATGCCACAGGTGGGCTTAATAAGGTGTGAGCGTGCAATTGAGATTTTGATTGGCGCGAATTTGCCGGTCGCGTTTGGTGATCTCGCTCGAAAACCGATTGTGCTTTTTACTCGGTTCTGAGTAGGATTAGCGATGGTTTTTCGTTGGTTGATTGCTGTCCTTCTTTTTTCCGTGTCTGCATGTATTGACAGTCCCTCAAATGCGGCGCCTGACGCGGGTCTAAAACGGATCGCGCTCACCTATGATGACGCGCCTTTGGGCGCTGGGCCGCGCTATGCAGGCGACGAGCGGACTGACGCTCTCATCGCGCAATTAGATCGCGCCGAGTCCGGCCCTGTCGCGATTTTCGTCACCACAAAAGGCCTGGATCTTCCGGACGGTGTCGCGCGGATCAATGCCTATGCGGCTGCCGGTCATTTGATCGCCAATCATAGCGATCAGCATGTTTGGGCGAGCCGGACCCCGACAAACGATTACATCGCCGATATCGATCAAGCTGAAACAAAACTCGCGCCGTTTGCCAATCGCCGTCCGTGGTTTCGGTTCCCCTTTTTGGATGAAGGCGGGCAGGGTGAGACGAATGCGGATGCCGTGCGCCGCGACGCCTTGCGCAAAGCGCTCGCCGACCGCGATTTGATCAGCGGCTATGTCACTGTGGACACCTATGATTGGCACTTGGACCGTCTTTGGTTCCAGGCCGTGCGCAGCGGGGCGGACGTGGATATGCAAGCTCTGTCGCAGGTCTATGTCGAGATGGTGTTGGACGCGGCAAACCACTATGACGCGCTCGGCCAGACGGTCTTCGGGCGTCGTCCGGCGCAGGTTTTATTGCTGCACGAAAATGATCTCGCTGCGAGTTTCTCAGCAGAGATGATTACAGCTCTAAGGGAAGATGGGTGGCAGATTATCCACCCAGATGAGGCGTTTGCGGATCCGATTGTAGACCAATTGCCGACCACACGATTTTCCGGGGCCGGCCGGGTTGCAGCCCTAGCTGCGGACGCCGGCATGCGCGGTCGCGAGGTGTTTGATCATTGGAGCGCGAGCGAGCTTGGAATAGAAGAAAAGGTTGCTGCCTATGGCGCGTTTACACCGCGCGCGGATGGCGCGGAATAGAGGCAGCGCCTAATTGCCTTCTTCAATCACACGCCGCGCAATGACCATGGCTTGAACCTCGCCTGCGCCTTCAAAAATGTTCAGGATACGCGCATCCTGCAGCACCCGGCTGATCGGATATTCCAGCGCAAATCCGTTGCCGCCATGGATTTGAAGCGCATTATCTGCTGCCGCCCACGCAGCGCGCGCGGCCAGTAATTTCGCCATGCCAGCTTCTAAGTCACAGCGTTTGTCCTGATCTTTTTGTCGGGCAGAGAAATAAGTGAGCTGCCGGATGCCGACGAGCTCTGCAGCCATCATAACCAGCTTGTTTGCGACGCGCGGGAAATTGAAGATGGGTTGGCCGAATTGAGCCCGGTCGAGGGCATAACGTAAGCCGAGCTCATAGGCGCACTGCGCGACGCCGACCGCGCGAGCGGCGGTTTGAATGCGAGCTGATTCAAAAGTCGCCATAAGGTGTTTGAACCCCATACCTTCGGTTTCGCCGAGCAGGTTCGCGGCGGGGACTTCAAATGCGTCAAAACCGATCTCGTACTCTTTCATGCCGCGATAGCCGAGCACTTCAATCTCGCCGCCGGTCATGCCGTCTGCTGGGAATGGCTGTGCATCCGAGCCACGCGGCTTTTCAGCCAGGAACATGGAAAGGCCGGAGAAATTCTTGGTCTCCGGATCAGTCCGCGCCAAGAGCGTCATCAAATCAGCTCGAACCGGATGGGTGATCCAGGTCTTGTTGCCTGTAATCTTATAGGTATCGCCGTCCTTAACGGCGCGTGTCCGTAGCGCGCCTGGATCCGACCCGGTATTTGGCTCGGTAAACACGGCGGTCGGTAGGATTTCACCGCTCGCGATCACCGGCAGGTATTTCTCTTTTTGAGCGTTTGTGCCGCCGATTAGGATCAGCTCAGCCGCAATCTCTGAACGCGTGCCGAGGGAGCCTGTCCCGATATAGCCGCGCGAGAGTTCTTCGGAGACGACGCACATGGCCGTTTTGCCCATACCGAGGCCGCCAAATTCTTCCGGGATTGTGAGGCCAAACACGCCGAGCTCAGCCATCTCGGTGACCACATCCATTGGAATGTATTCATTCTTGAGATGCCATTCGTGGGCGTATGGAACGATTTTGTCTTCGGCATATCGGCGGAACTGGTCGCGGATCATCGCCATGGTTTCGTCTTCGCCGGTATTTTCGACGGTTGCGCGGGAGAGACTATCCGGCAGGAAGGCGGCCGCGGCGGACATGCTGTCTGGCGTCAACCCACGTTCGATCAGCGTGCGCACAGCTTTGTTGTCGAACAGCGTATTGACAGCGTCTAAGGCATCAAACTCGTGGGGGCGGACCGTCTCACCTTGGTTCATCGGCACGCCGCCAACAATGTCGGCCAAGTATTTGCTGAATAGGATTTGCGCGAGCAGCGCGTCAATGTCCCCGAGCTTGCCCTCGGCTTCGAGGCGAGCGGCCCAGTTTGCCGTCTCCCTTAGTGTTTCGACATAGGTGACGAGCCAAGCATAACCATGTGCCAGATGCTGGTTCGCGGCAAAGGCGGTGCGATCGACTTTTCCAGACGGCGCGAGGATGGAACTGATCTTTGTGTGGACGGCGGATTTATAAGCGTCGCAAGCAACAATTGAATCCTGAAGCAAGCCCGTCAGACCAACTAAGACTTGGTTCTCTTTCACTTCGGCTAGTCCGTCCATGCCGATCCTCCGCGTTTCGTATCGCGCCTAGGTATATTCGCGGCTTGTAAGAGTCACGGACATTTGGATGCGGCGCAGCGAAGCATGCATGTGCAGCGGCGCGCCACAAAAAAGACTTGCAAGAAACGCCAGGGTGAATAGAACGCATGAAAAGTGATAACATAACACGAGTGGTTCCATGTCCCGTTTCCTCCTTTTAGCGTCTATTTCTCCCTTGGCTTTAACGCCGATCATCGGCGTGCAGGCCGAAGAGCTTCGAGAAGAGACGATCATTGTTACAGCGCCGGGTCCCGAACGCTCTGCAGATGAACTGGTCGGCAATGCCACCGCACTTGATCGCGAGGACATTCTTGAAACATTGAGTGCAAGCTTGGGCGACACATTGGATCGCCAGCCGGGCGTATCGACCACGTTCTTTGGTGCGGGTGCCAGCCGACCAATCCTGCGTGGGCTTGGCGCTGAGCGCGTACAAGTTTTGACCAATGGGATCGGTGTCATCGATGTGTCCGCGGCGTCTCCCGACCACCAGGTTAGCGCCGATGGGATCGACGCGGAAAAGATCGAGATTTTGCGGGGCCCAGCAGCTTTAGGCTATGGCGGTCAAGCGATTGGCGGGGTCGTTAATGTGATTGATGGCTTGATTGTGCAAGACCTGCCTAGCGAGCATGTCTCAGCCGACTTGTTCACAGCTTATAATAGCGTGAATGAAGGCACCGAGCTTGCTGGACGTGGACAATTCACCGCTGGGCAATTGGTCTTCACCCTATCCGGGTCGATGCGCGATTTCGACAATTATGACATCCCTGACTTCGCAGAGTCTTCGCTTCAGCGGGAGCTTGAAGAGGCCGAAGAGGCAGAGGAAGAAGGCGAAGAGCATAGCGAAGAGGAAGAAGTGCGCGGCACTGCGGAAAACTCTTTCGTGGAAACCCAGACTTTGGCGGCTGGCGTGAGTTGGGTCGGCGAGAATGCGTTCTTGGGTGTCGCCGTCCGCCAGCAAACTTCAGAATATGGTCTGCCGGGTCATGGTCACGAAGAAGGTCATGACGAAGAAGGTGAAGAAGAGGGCGAAGAACATAGCGAGGAAGAAGAAAACCCGTTCATCGACCTTGAACAAACCCGCGTCGATGTCCGCGGTGGCGTGACCGTTAATAATGGCTTCTTCACCGATATTATCGGTACCCTTTCCGTGGTTGATTATGAGCACACCGAGTTCGAGGCTCCAGGTGAAGCCGGTACGATTTTCGAGAATGAAGGCGTTGAAGGCCGGGTAGAGTTCGATCACACATTCGCAGGGTTCGAGGGCGCCTTTGGGTTTCAATATGCGGATCGCGAGTTCAGTGCGGTCGGCGAAGAGGCCTTTATCACACCAACCGACATCCAGAGCGTCGGGTTCTTTTTATATGAAACGCAAGAATGGGATGATGTGATCGCTGTCGAGGGCGGCCTTCGAATTGGCAATGTCGAATATGATAATCAGCAGTTCGGCTCGGCGGACTATGACTTGTTCAGCGCCTCATTTGGCGCGCACAAACATTATGAGGCGGGCTTTTGGCTGGGCGGTCAGATCTCTTATACTGAGCGGGCGCCAAACGAGAGTGAACTGTTTGCCTTTGGACCACACTTGGCGACGGATCAGTTTGAAGTTGGTAATCCCAATCTTGATAAAGAGAGCGGTCTGAACCTCGAAGGCACCGCGCGCTGGGCGGGCGACAATGCCAGTATCGGCATCAACCTGTTTGTCACTGAATTTAGCGACTTTATTTTCCTGACGCCGGGCGTTGCCCTGATTGATGGCGAAGTAACGGGTGAAGGCGATGGCTTGCCAGTCTTCCTATTCACCCAAGACGATGCGAGCTTCGTCGGCGGCGAAATCTATGGGGACTTAGTGTTCGAAGAAGGCCTGTTCGGCGCCGACTGGGAACTTACCGGCAGCGTTGATTTCGTTGATGCCGACCTCGACGGTGGCGGCGATGTCCCATTCATTCCGCCCGTGACCTTCAATGGCGATATCAGCGCCGAATGGGGCGCCTATGAGCTCGGCGCGGCTTTGACGATTGCTGGCGATCAAGATGATCCTGGCGCCGGACAGCTGCCGACCGATGGCTATACGACGTTGGATTTGCGCGGCGAAATCGACCTTTATGACTTCGGAATCGGTGGAGAAGGTACCGAAGCATTCATCGAAGCGCGCAACATCACAGACGAAGAAGTTCGGTTCGCAACATCTGTCCTGAAAGACTTGATTCCAGCACCTGGTCAGAACTTTCGCCTTGGTGTACGGGTGGCCTTCTGATGAGCACCCTCCCGTCTAGAACAGCGGTCATTGACGCCCCAGCCATCGCGCTTTCGAGCCTGTGCTTTATCCACTGCCTGATTTTGCCGGTGCTTTCTGCCAGTCTACCGAGCCTTGGCGTTTTTGCAGAAGCAGAATGGTTACACAAAGCCTTTGTCATCGCCGCATTGCCGTTCGCGCTGCTGGCTTTGAATTCAAAACGCACAAGCCTTTTTACGGCGACTTTGATCGTCACCGGATTGAGCCTGCTAATGGTCGGCGCTTTTGTGGAATCTCTGCATGATTATGAGACCCAGCTAACCGTCATTGGCGCAATCATATTGGCCTCAGGTCACGTCTTTCACTGGGCCCGTATCGGGGCGGCTGACCAATCATAAGCCAAGCGGGCTTGCTCGATCCAATCGAGATGAGAATTTAAAGGCTGCCAATTGTCGCTTTCGGCAATTGGCGCCCATAAGGCTTCGACCGTGTCGACAATCAGATCAACCGGGCGGTCCGCCTGAAAATAGGCGTGCCTTAGACGCTCTGGACGATCGGGCGCGCGCGCTTCAATTGTCGCGCGGACTTTTTCAAACGCCGGTGATGTGTAGAGCGCGGCTTGTGGGCTTTTTGCTGCGCGTTGGGCGCTGGCTTCCCCACCAAACCAATCATAGAAGGTTTGCGGCCAGTGCGCTTCTGATTCGGTGAGCCAGCCGTAAAAATCTTGCAGAAATACGAGATCCTCATGCAGGCTGGAGGCGCGCGTGAGCCCCAGCAATGCCAATGTATGTGCGGCAAAACTGTCTTGATAGGCAGGTTCATACGCGCCCAATGCCTGGCTTAGATCATCTTCGTCCGCGACGAGCGAAAGCGCGCCGCCAAGCTGTTGCAACGCCCATAGGCCTTGCGCCGGTTGACGGCCAAATCGGTACAGGCCTTGCTGGTCAAAGTAAGCAGCGGTGAAGTTTGGATCGCTTTTCGGCAGAAACCGCCAGGGCCCAAAGTCGAACGTTTCGCCGGTAATGTTGAAATTGTCGGTGTTCATGACGCCATGCACAAATCCGGCCGCCATCCATTGTCCGATCATCGCGCCGGTGGCTTGCGCCATGCGCTCAAACAGAGCCGGCGCGGCTGTGCCGAGCGCCTCATCTGCGCAGTCTGGATAATAGTGTTCAATGATATGCTGAACCAGCGCCGCCATCGCCTCGGTATCGTCGAAATAAGCCGCGCGCTGAAAGGTTCCAAATCGCAGATGTGAATGATTGAGCCGAACCAGGACAGCGGAGCGCGTTGGCGATGGCTCATCATTACGATGCAGGTCTTCACCCGTTTCAATCAAGCTGAACGCTTTTGAGGTGTTGACGCCGAGTGCTTCGAGATAGGCGGCGGCGAGGATTTCGCGCACCCCGCCTTTGAGCGTCAGCCTGCCATCGCCCTGACGCGACCATCGGGTCTGGCCGGAGCCTTTGGTGCCGAGATCAAGCAGCCGTCCGCTCGAATCCCACACTTGCGCAAACAGAAAGCCGCGGCCATCGCCGAGGTCCGGATTATAAGTATGGAACTGATGCCCGTGATAGCGCAGCGCCAGCGGGGTAGAGAGATTGCCGGGCAATGCCGCGAACTGAGCGAAGTGATTTGCCCAGGCCTCGTCGCTCAAATCCCCAAGACCAACCCGATCTGCCCATCGGCTGTTGCGAAAGCGCAACACTGATTTTGGAAACGTCGCAGGATTTGCTGCATCTGCGAAGAAGGTAGAAATTTGCTCAATAGGAACAGTCATGTGGCTGTCTAAGCGTGTTTTCGATCATTTGGATAGGCCAATTGAGCGATATCGATCCTCGATACGCAGTTCACACATTCATTGTCTCGCGTTGTCAATTTGTTTATATTGCGCTGCAGCATAGATCGTCTCTTTAACAAGTCGCTCACAAAAATATGTTCATCGGTGAAGCTGCACCAACACATGAGTTGCGGCTGCGTAAAGTTATACACGGAGGAATATATGACGCTTGGTAGAAAACTGGTATTTGGTGCCTCGCTCGCAGCCTTGATGGCTGGCGGCACAGCGATGGCGCAAGATGAAGGTGACGGCGAAGAGCTACGCCAAAACACCGTCACGGTCACGGGTTCGTTTATTCAGGGGACACCTGAAGATGCTGCGCTTCCGGTCGACGTCATCACAGCGGCAGATCTTAAACTTGAAGGCAACCCGACGGTTACCGACTTGATCAAGAACCTTGGACCTTCATCAGGTACAGACGGTCAAACCAACCAGTTTGCATCTAACGGTCTCGAAGGCACGTCAAATGTCAACTTGCGTGGTCTTGGGCCGGCGCGGACATTGGTTCTCTTGAATGGGCGCCGGCAAACGTTTTCGCCTTACGGGATCGGTGAGCAAGCGCAGCTCTTTGTAAACACCAATAACATTCCATCTGCTGCGATTGGTCGTTTGGAAGTCCTGAAAGACGGCGCTGCCGCGCTGTACGGTTCAGATGCGATCGCAGGCGTCGTGAACTTCATTACACGAGATGATTTGGACGGTCTGGAACTGTCGGGTGACTATCAAACGTTTGATGGTTCGGATGGTGAGTATCGGCTTTCAGCCGCATACGGCCTTCAAGGCGATAATTTCAACTGGGTAACCACGGTTGAGTATCAGAAGCGGACTGAAACGCCGCTACTTGAAAAAGACTGGGCGATCTCTTCAATCACCGAAAACCCGGTGGGTGGTTTCTCCTCTCTGTCCAATCCAGGTCGTTATGTCGTGATTGGTGCAGCTGGAACACCGGTTGGTGCCGAAGTGGATTCAGGCTGTGTCGCGGCAGGGGGGATCATCAACCCTGCAGTTGGTGACTGTCGCTTCCAGTTCACTCAATTCGACAATCTGGTCGAAGAAGAAGAGCAACTGAAAGTCTTCACCGAGTACAATCGCGAAATTGGCAACGGTGATCTGCACCTCGAGTTCCTCTATTCTCAAATTGAAGTGCCAGAATGGAAAACGTCTCCATCTTACCCACCGCAGGTTCTGACCAGTCAGTTCGTGCCAGCAAGCGCTCCGGGCTATCAGCAATATCTCGCTGACAATCCAGGATCAGCTCTCGCTGGTGGTATCGGCGCTCTGTTCATTGGCCGGACCTTTGGTTGGGGTGGTTTCCCAGGCACTGGCGGCGCGCAAGAAGGTATTCGTGAGTATGACTCATTCTCTGCGTCCGGTTCTTATGCCGGTACGTTCGCCAATGATGTGAACTATGACTTCGCGGTTAGCTATTCTCAGACGGAAGGCTATCGCCTGACCAATGACACCTATATTGGCGGTCTAACGGCAGCTCTGAGCGGCTTCGGCCTTTGTGCTGACCAAGTCACGGGAGCGGTGAATGCAGGTGCAGTCGCAGGCCAAGGTGGATGTGAATATTACAACCCATTCTCCAACGCGATTGCTGCCAGTGCGATTACCGGACAAGCAAATCCGAACTATGTTCCAAGTCTCGCGAACTCTGCAGAGCTCGCGGATTGGTTGACAGATCCGAATGAGACAGACGCAACGACGAGCCTTCTCGTATTTGATGCGGTATTCTCTGGAGAGAGTAACGTCCAAGCAGGCGGTGGCTCTGTAGGTTGGGCGGCCGGTGCGCAAATTCGTCGTGAGACGTATGAGGTTGATCCAAGCGATCTGACAGATCTCGCCGTCACACCCGGACCAGGCGGCACTGGACCATACTCATTCTTAGCCGGGACAAACGCGGCGGATGAGGACCAGTCAATTTTCGCGGTGTTCGGTGAACTTCAAATTCCACTTTACGATAATTTGGATCTCCAAGTTGCCGCACGCTACGAGGATTATGGCGGTGAGGTTGGCTCAACCTTCGATCCTAAAGTTGCCGCTAAGTGGCAAATCAATGATGCGTTCGCGTTCCGCGGGTCTGCTCAGACATCGTTCCGCGGGCCGACACTGAACCAATTGTCTGGCACGGTGACGACGCTTCAGTTTGTTGCACCAACGTCTGCGTTTAAAGCGGTGGATCAGTCTGGTAATCCAAACCTCAGCCCTGAAAGCGCTTTCAGCTTCAACCTCGGCGGTATTTTTCAGAATGGCGGTTTCTCCGCTTCTCTCGACTACTACAATTTCGACTTCTCTGATCCGATCATCGTGGAACAACAGTCGAGTATTATTGCCGCAGCTCTTGCCGCATTGGCGACGCCTTCGACTGACGATGATGCCATTATTGGTCGAATTTCGTTCACCGATAACAACAATGACGGGATCAACGATCCTGCTGAGATCTCGCGGATTTCGACAAACGTTGTGAACGGACCGGACATCGAAACATCAGGCTTCGATCTTCGGATGGAGAATGTTTGGGATATGGGTGCAGGCGAGTTCACACTCGGCTTGGACTCAACCTACATTATCGAATACGAGGTCGGTGATCTTGATATTGATGGCGTGACCATTGCGGGCGGTGATCGTGTTGATCAGTTCAACCGCTCAAACTTCTCGCGGTCTTTGCCGCAGTGGAAAGCAAATGTGACAGCCAACTATGCGGTCGGCGATCACAATTTCCGCGGTGTCGTTCGTCACATCGACTCATATGATGATGAGCGCGGTGACATTACCGGAAATGGTTCTGACAAGATCGACAGCCAAACAACGCTCGACTTGTTCTACAACTGGGACGCCCCATGGGATATCGATCTCGGGCTCTCTGTTGTGAATGCGTTTGATGAAGATCCACCATTCGCAGCGTTCGATTTGAACTACGATCCGTATACGCACAATCCGTTCGGTCGTACGTTTAAGATTAGCCTGACAAAGACTTTTGGCGGTAGCTAAGTCTTAGGGAACATCTAGACACTGAAAAGGGCGACCAAACGGTCGCCCTTTTTCTTTGTCTCAATTTGAAAGGACATGCGCGCTTCAGGCGCTGCGCTTTTGCTGTCTTAGTTCAGGCCTTCGCGGCCGATGGCGTAGAAGCGTTCTCGGCGTTGGAGTTTGAGCTCATGCGGGGTTAGCGCCATCAGCTCTTGTAGCGCTTTATCAATCGCCTTGCCGGCCGATGCGATGGCTTTCTGCGGATTGCGATGCGCGCCGCCAATCGGTTCTTTCACGATCGTATCGACGACTTTCAGTTTCATCAGATCTTTCGCTGTGATCTTCATCGCCTCGGCGGCTTCTTTGGCCTTCGCGGCGTCGCGATAGAGGATCGAAGCGCAGCCCTCAGGTGAGATGACTGAATAGATCGAGTGCTCCATCATCATCACGCGGTTCGCGGCAGCAATCGCAATCGCGCCGCCTGACATGCCTTCGCCAATGATCAATGTGATCATCGGAACCGGTAGAGAAAGACACCGTTCTGTGCCGCGCGCAATGGCTTCGGCTTGGCCGCGCTCTTCCCCAGCTTTACCCGGGAATGCGCCGGACGTATCGGGCATGGTGATGACCGGCAGGTCAAAACGCTCGGCCAAATCCATCAAGCGGACGGCTTTGCGATAGCCTTCGGGGTGGGCCATGCCAAAATTGTGCTTGAGGCGCGCTTCCGTGGTGCGCCCTTTTTCATGGCCGATCACGACAACGGATTGGCCTTTGAAGCGGGCGAGCCCGCCAAGAACGGCTTCGTCATTGCCGAAGACGCGATCACCGGCGAGTTCTTGGAAATCGTCGAACAGACCTTCGACATAATCGCTAAAGTGCGGCCGTTCCGGATGGCGTGCAACTTGGGTTTTGCGCCACGGATTGAGCGAAGAGTAGGTGTCTTTGAGCTGTTTCGCAGCCTTCTCTTTGAGCTTTGCGAGCTCATCATTGATTTGCGGTCCGCCTTCTTGGGCAGCAACCGATTCCAGCTCAGCGATCTTAGTTTCAAGCTCGGCGAGCGGCTTTTCGAAATCGAGATATGTTGTAACCATCTCCGCTAAATAGCGGTGGTTTCGTTGAATCGCTAGCTTTTTCCTGTGCCCGGACTGAAACGTTCGAAGATGAGCATGGGCGTGCCCTTATAGTCCGAACCGACAAAATCGCGGTATCCGAGCTTTTGAGCGACTCGAATAGACGCACCGTGATCCGGTTCGATAATGCAAACGGATCGCCCGGGGTGCATCTCGTCCAGCCAGGCGTGGGTCGCGGTTAGCGCTTCGCTTGCATAGCCTTGTCCCCAAAAACGTTTGGCAAACACCCAGCCCGCTTCGGGATATCCGGAAATATCAGGCGTCATGCCGCGCCGATAATCGGAAAAGCCGGTATCTCCGATAAACGCATCGGTCTTGCGGTCGCGGACGATCCAAGGGCCATAGCCGAGCAAGGCCCAAGACCCGGCATTCCTCATCAGCCTAAGCCAAGCATCTTGTGGATTGCTAATCTCCGCACCCAAAAACTGCACCACATCGGCATCCGCCCACATCTGAGCGAAGTCATCATAGTCTTCTGGCTGTGGTCCGGTAAGTTTCAGCCGCGCGGTCAGAAGCGTGGGTGCGGTCAAGCTTGCGCTTTCATTTGTTCGAGCATTTTCCCCATCGCGGCATGGACGGTTTGGATTGCTTTGAGCGGCCGCACCATGACTTTAAAATCGGTGATTTTGCCGTCCGCGTCCCATTCGATCATATCGATGCCATTGACGTGAATGCCATCCATTTCCGTCTCAAACTCAAGCACGGCTTTGTCGCCGCAATCGAATACGCGCGTATATTGGAACGTGCCATTACCCAGCGTGTTTCCGGCCGCTGAAAGGTACGCAAACGTGATCGCTTTACCTTCTTGCGGGGTGTGGACAACCGGACTGCGGAACACGACATCATCGTGCAGCATCTCCAGCAATTTTCCGCGATCATGTCCGTCCATCATATAGTCGAACCAGGCTTGCAGATTCGGTTGATAGCCGGTGATGGGAACGGCGTGCTGATTGGCCATTTGGACCTCCTCCCTTTTCAAGAAGGGTGAAGGTCCAAACGAATTTTGTCCAGCGCTACCCTAGAGGAATAGCGCCGCAGCGACATCTGGGAAGAAAGCGAAAAAGCCGCCAATACAGAAAGCGGCGACGCTGATCCCCCAGAGGGTCCAGCTGATCCGGCGGAGCCGTGTGCAAGCGCGGGCTCTTACGGGGTCGACTGGGCAGGGCAGGGTGCGAGCGTGCCATTGCCACGCGCCAGAGGCTGCTAGCACCAAGCCAGTAAAACCGAATACCAGCTCTTTATTGGCACCAAACCAGGTGATCCCGGGCACCGCGCCAAGCACGCCAGACCAAACCGCGCCCATGCCAAGCATGACCAGCATGGCCGGAAGGGCGCAGCAAATCAGCGTTGTCGCTGACGTGAAGAGGGCCAGGGTGGCCGGCAAAACGCTGGGCGATTTCACCTCGTCTTGCATGGCGGTCATGCTGTTTCTCTCTCGATCGAGACGAGATCATAGCCCGACTTTTTGACGAGTTCGGCGACACGATCGTCGCTGAGCGTGCCGCCGGCTTCAAGTGTGACATGGATCTCCCCATTGTCGAGATCGACGTGCACGTTCTTTACAGCGTCTTCTTTGCCAAAGACTTTGGTGACGGCGCGGGCGCAGAAGTCGCAGACCATGCCATTCACTTTCGCGGTGATCATGGTGTTCGTCATCGCTGTGGACTGAGCTGGGGCGGTTTCTTCTGCGGCGGCGATTGGGCTTGCGAAGGTAAAAGTTGCGGCAAAGGCCGCGATTGCAATCTGTTTCATCTGTCCTGTTCCTTTCTAAAAGCGGACAATCCAGTTCAGCAGAAACTCTTCGGTCTCGGGCGTATACCCGATTTCGAGCAGCTGAACGTCATAAAAAAAGCGGACCAAAGGGGTCACTGTGTTTGGGGTTTCGGCTTCTGGGTGGTTTTGCACTTCCAGCATCAACCAGGTGTGCAAGTCGCCATAGTCGCCAATATAAGGCGCAACGCCGACCCGGGCCGAGTGCCGCGTGTCTCGCGTATATCCGAGATCATAAGCGCGACCTTCATAAGAGGCGAACCAGCGGCGTGTTTCCCAATCTGCCGCCACGCCGACAAAGCCGGCAAGCTCAGTGTCTGCATCATTGCCAAATGGGTCGGCCTGACCCGCAGCGGCTTTGAAATACAGGTTGGCTTGCGCGCCGGGTTCATTCCACCGTTTGACGAGGCGGTTATATTGCAGCCCCGTAAACTGATAGTCAGCGTCCCAATTGCGCTCAATATAGAGCCCGATTGAGTCCCTGAACGTCGGCGAGTAATGCGCGTGAACAGAGGAAAAATCCCCATTGTTCTGTTGCATCAGTGTCCATCCGCCCGGATAGGAGACCGGTCTCGCTTCAGCTGTCAGAGAGAACGATGCAGCGCCCAGCGCAAGCGTGACGCCTGCATGTAGGATGCGTTTCATTTGAATGTCCTGTGTGAGTTGATCCTTAGGTGAAAAGGATCATGCCCGCGGTGGCGGGGGCTCATATTCCAGGAGAATGGAGTTGGCGTTATCTGGCATCGGGATTGCCCAAAGGGTGACCCCAAAAGCAGGCTGGCCGAGTTCCGGCGCAGAAACGGTCATCGCATTCCCGAGCAAGGCCGCGCAGCAGCACGCTTGGCGTTCATGCTCGGGGGTATGATTGGGGGTCGGCTCTGAGTGGTCTGCTTTGACAGCCATGCCATCATGACAAGGCATGTCCGCATGCATCTCATGCGCTGTTTCTTGCTCCATTTGCATCCGAAGATCGCACGGTTGGGCAACGGCTTCAAAGCCGAGCGCCAGGGCTGCGATAATCCAAAGGCAAGAGGTCAGGGCTCGGATCATGAGCTCAAAATAGGCGAAAGCGCGCGCCTAAACAAGCGATTAGGACGACCGGCTCGCTTTTTCATCCAATCCAGAGATGCCTTGGCGCGCTTTTAAAGCCGCGCTGACCTCATCCAAACTCACGCCCTTGGCGCGCAGTCCAACCAAGATGTGATACAGTAAATCTGCTGCCTCAGCGGCGGCCTCATCTTGTCCTTGCGCAGCGAGGGCGAGGGCAAGTTCGGCACCTTCTTCGGCGATTTTCTTGCCGCAATGGAGCGGGCCTTTTTCAAGCAAGCTCTTGGTATAAGAGCGCTCGCCATCACCGCTCGCACGGGCGTCAATTGTCATCGCGAGATAGCCCAGCATATCCATCAGGCCGTGCGCATTTCCGAGGGGGGCGTTTGACATATTATGCTCCTAAAGCGGGCGAACCGGCGCGCCAGCGGCGTTTAGCGCGGCGCGGGCTTGTTCTAGTGTGACTTCACCAAAATGAAAAATCGACGCTGCGAGCACGGCATTTGCGCCAGCTTCGAGAATGGCCGGGGCGAGGTCTTCCGCTTTGCCCGCGCCGCCACTAGCGATGACCGGGATCGACACGGCATCGGTGATGGCTTTGGTTAGCGGCAGGTCAAAGCCTGATTTGGTGCCATCCTTGTCCATGCTGGTCAGCAGGATTTCGCCCGCACCTTTGCGTTCGGCGAGCTGTGCAAACTCAACCGCGTCAATGCCGGTGGGTTTGCGTCCGCCATGGGTGAAGATTTCCCAATGATCGCCCGTCTTGCGGGCATCAATTGCAACAACAACGCATTGTCGGCCAGCTTTTGCGGCGCAGCGCGAGACGACATCAGGGTCGGCCACCGCGGCAGAATTGATCGCGACTTTATCGGCGCCAGCGCGCAGCAATTGGACCATATTCTCCGCGCTTCGGACGCCGCCGCCAACCGTTAGCGGCATGAAACACTGCTCGGCCGTGGCGCTGACAATGTCGAGCAATGTGCCACGCCCTTCATGGCTGGCCGTGATGTCCAGAAAACAAAGCTCATCTGCGCCTTGCGCATCATAGGCTTTGGCCAGTGCAACCGGGTCGCCCGCATCGCGCAGATCAACAAAATTGACACCCTTCACGGTGCGGCCATCTTTGACATCGAGGCAGGGAATGATGCGGGTCTTAAGCATAGGCGGCGTTTAAGGTCGGATCGCGTGCGGGCGCAAGCTTATTTCTTCGCGTTGGCTTTGCGCTTGGGGGCCTTGGGCCCGAGCGAAGAGATCGTCGCGGGATCGGGTGTTTTGTCTTTGAACTTGCACAAATGGGTGATGGAGCAGGTCCAGCATTTTGGTTTGCGGGCGACACATGTGTAGCGCCCATGCAAGATGAGCCAATGGTGGGCGCCGAGCTTAAACTCATCGGGGGTTGTTCGCTCCAGGCTCGCCTCGACTTGATCGGGATCCTTGCCAGGCGCGAGACCGGTGCGGTTTGAAACCCGAAAAATATGCGTGTCGACCGCGATGGTTGGCTGTCCGAAGGCTTCGTTCAGAACCACATTCGCTGTCTTTCGCCCAACGCCCGGCAAACGGACCAGTTCCTCCCGCGTCTGAGGCACTTCGCCGCCAAACTCATCAATGATCATTTGACTCAGCGCGATGACATTCTTGGCTTTATTGCGCCACAGACCAATCGTCTTCACATGGCTCTCAACGCCTTCAAGCCCGAGCCCGAGCATCTTTTCAGGCGTATCCGCGATTTTGAACAATTCTTTGGTGGCTTTGTTGACCCCAACATCGGTCGCTTGTGCTGACAGAGCAACGGCGACAACCAAAGTATAAGGATTGACGAAGTCGAGTTCGGTTTTCGGGTTTGGGCGATCCTTTGCCAGCTCTGCAAATAGCTCTGCGGCTTTCTCTTTGCCAAATGTTCGCGGGGCGCGTTTGCGTTTCGTCGTAGCCATATCTGCTACCTAGGCCAGCATTGGACAGAAGAAAATCCGATTCTTGCGATACTCAGCCGCACTTGCGGCCAGCGTGATTTTTTGACCTATATTCTCCGACATGGAGACGACCCCGGAAATCATCTATTTCGATGCGACTCTGACGCCCAACAGGTCGCTAAGCCCTCGCGCGTTTACCGTGGTTATGGCGGTCGTAGCGGGGATGAGCTTCATTGCGGGCCTCGCTTTTGTCTCAATGGGCGCGTTTCCGGTGATTGGGTTTTTCGGCCTCGACGCTTTGGCGATATGGCTGGCCTTTCGTTGGAGCTTCCGTAATCTCAAACAAGAAACGCAGGTGCGGGTGACCGCGGATCAGATTGATCTGGTCCATTCAGTGCCAGGAAAACCGCCGCGCTTGGCCAACCTCCCGACAGCGTTTGCGCGGGTCAGTCTCGATTTCCCAGAGCGTCGGCCGAGTGAATTGAAGCTCGCACATGCCGATAAAGCCTGGGTGATTGGCCGGTTTCTAACGCCGGCTGAGCGCAAAAGCCTCAAAGATGCGCTCGAGGTGGCAATTTGGAACGCCCGAAATGAACGCTATCCCGCATAAAAATGAAAAAAATGACGCCTGCGTCATGGTTTTTTTGAAACACCTGTGTTAAGGTGACGCCGACGTCATAATTGCGGCATGCAAGACCGCTTATCCGGAGGCATAGATGGCTGATACGCTGACCAAAATTCCACACAATCTCGAGCGCCCAAAAATCACCGAGCGCGAGCCGCTCTTTGAAGGCTATCTTACGTTCGACGGGGCTCTGCCGGATGTTGAGAACATTTCGCTTGATGAAATGCATCTCGTAGATCCTGAGATCTGGCGCAGAGGGGCGTATTGGGAACTGTTCCGCCGGATGCGCGATGAAGATCCATTGCACTGGACAGAAGATAGTTTCGCGGGCGGGTTCTGGTCCGTCACACGCTACGAAGACATTATGAAAGTCGACATCGACCATAAGCGGTTTTCGTCCAGCTGGGAGCATGGCGGCATCGTCCTCGGTGAGCCGATGGAAGATTTTGAACTTCCGATGTTTATCGCCATGGATGAGCCGAAACACTCTGAGCAGCGCAAAACCGTTCAGCCAGCGGTCGCGCCAAACATGCTCAAAGAGTTTGAGCCATTGATCCGTGCCCGCACAAAGGAAATCCTGGATTCTGTGCCGGTGGGTGAGCCATTTGATTGGGTCGATACGGTATCGATCGAGCTGACCACAATGATGCTGGCCACCCTGTTCGACTTCCCGTTTGAAGATCGCCGCAAACTCACGCGTTGGTCAGATGTCTCTACCAACCGCGAAAACCCGGATATTTGCCCAGGTGGGGAAGAGCAATGGAAAGAGGAACTCATGGAGTGCCTCGGCACGTTCATGGAATTGTTCCAAAAGAAACAAAGCGAGCCCGTGCGGAATGATCTGATCAGCCTGCTTGCGCATGGCGAAAAGACCAAGAACATGACGCCGATGGAACTGCTTGGGAATGTCATCCTGCTCATCGTTGGCGGCAATGACACAACCCGGAACTCAATGACGGCCTCAGTCTATGGCCTCAACAAGTTCCCAGAAGAATATGCCAAGCTGAAGAAGGATCCGTCGCTGATCCCGAACATGGTGTCAGAAGTGATCCGTTGGCAGACCCCGCTCGCCTTCATGCGCCGCACCGCGCTCGAAGATGTCGAGATGCACGGCAAAACGATCAAAAAGGGTGACCAGATTGCGATGTGGTATGTCTCGGGCAACCGCGACGAACGCTTCTGGAAAGAAGACCCTAACCGTCTGATCATTGATCGCGACCAAGCCCGGAATCACTTGTCGTTCGGATTTGGCATCCACCGCTGCGTTGGTAATCGCCTTGGTGAATTGCAGCTGCGTATCTTGTGGGAAGAAATCTTCGAGCGGTTCAGCCATGTCGAAGTGCTCGACGAGCCAAGCCTGACATCAGGCGCGTTTGTGAAGGGCTACACGTGGATGCCCGTCATCTGTCACCCGAAATAAGAGGCAAATATCGCAGCCCTCTTCCGACGCGAAGTCGCAGGACGAGGGCGGCAACCGTCTCTAATCGTCGTCAGACTCAATTAGGCCCGATAAGAAGCGGCGCCCGCCATCCAGGGTGATCGCTTCACCGGTTATAATCGCGCTATTTGGGCTGGCGAGGAAAGTTGCGGTCTCGGCGATCTCCTCCGCCAGGGAAGGCCGTCCCATGGGCGTGCGTTCCTGAAGCCAAGGCTCTCGCCCTTCGGCTCTCGGCCTCAAGGCAATCACCGCATTGACCCGCACCGCCTCTGGCGCAAGCTCAATCGCGGCGGCTTTAATGATGCCCATAATCGCGTGCTGAGAGACGCTTTCACTGAACCAGCCTGGTTGCGCCATACTCGCGCCTAAGGAGAGTATGAATGTAAAAGTTCCCGTTTGGCGTGTGCGATCGGCGGCATTTTCCGCTTCAGGGCGCTCCGCGATCAACTCAGGAGTAAACACGCGCAGCGTCTGAACGGCGCCACGAGCAGTTTTCATCAACACGGTTTCGAAGTCTTCCATGTCGAGATCCATCAAACGATCCGGCTCGGGCAGAGGCGGAATACAGACGACATTGTCGACAAAGCTATAGCTCTCTAGCGCCGCGGCCATGGCATTGCGCAGACCGAGTTTGGTATGGGTTGCGCCATGATGATACGCGATTTTGTCGCCAGCGGTTTTCTTAAGCTCGTCGAGCAGGCGCGCATCAGGATCAACCGCCAGGACAGCGTGACCTTCATCCAGAAAGCGGCGTGCAACCGCGTCCCCGACCGTTTGGCCGAGTCCGATAATCAGGGTGACGGGTTTGTCCATTTTGGCGCTCCTGCCTGCTCTAATGTGGTGCAGGCGGAGCCGCTCAAATGATTGGAACGCGCCTAACTTGCGCGGAGTATACCAATCTCTTCTTTAAGCCTAAGTTTCTGTCGTTTGAGATCTCTGAGCACTATGTCGTTTCTTGCCGGTCGTTTTTGTTCTTCGTCGATCTTTTCGTCGATTTGTGCGTGACGTTTTGAGAGTTCTTCGATCCGACCTTGCAGGGACATAGGCACACTCCTTCTTGCTGAAATGATCTCTGTGTCTTTATGGCAACAGATAACCATAGGTTGAGAAGGGAGTCACGTGGGGTGCTCAAAGAATCCTTGATTTGAAAAATTGTTGCGTTCGAAGGCTTCAGCGCGACCGTTTTTTGTCGTTTTTTCGGCGAAACATAGTTTCATCTGCCTCGGCGATCAGGCTGGCGGCATCGCGACCTGGCTGCCAAAGCACGGTGCCACATGAGGCGCCCAAATGAACGGCCCCGAGCGATTCGTTCTCGGCATCCCGAACCACCAGCGCGCTAATAATCGATTCCAGCCGCGCCGCTTTTGATCGCCCATCGGCGAGGTCGGCGTGGGTCAGGGCGATGCCAAACTCATCGCCGCCAAGTCGGCCGACAATATCGCTCTGGCGGACATGTTCGACCAGGGTTTCCGCGACGTGCTGAATCACCCGGTCGCCGGTGGCGTGACCAAACCGATCATTGATCTGTTTAAACCGGTCGAGATCAATGAAAATCAAGCAAAGCGGCGTGCCATAGCGTTCGGAAAGAGAAATTTCGCGGGTCAGCTCGCGCTCAAAGGCGCGGCGGTTGAAGATCGGGCACAGCGTATCGCGATCAGCCAAATGTGCGGCGGTTTCGAGTTCGCGTTTGAGATGTTCACGATCCTCTCGCAAACCGAGGACTTCTCCGGCCAATGCCTCGATAGCCGCTTGGGCCTCCCGCGGCAGCGCATCCATATCGATGCCTAAGGCAGCCACCAGCCTCTGCCGCGCCGATCTTCGGGCGTTGAACCGCTCTTGTTCTGTCTCGGGACGCGACGACTCAATCATTTTCAAAGCTTATGCGATACGCGCTGCAAAGCCCAGGGCATGAACAGTTGACGCGGCAAGCAGCATTTCTATGTTGCGCGCTTTGAAACGGGGGATTCGATGGCCCTTACCTCGAATAGTGATGCGCCGGTTGTTGGCGTGATCATGGGCAGCCAGTCCGATTGGCCTATCATGGAAAAAGCGTGCGAGTTGTTAGATCAGCTGGGCGTTGCGTTCGAAGCGCGGATTGTTTCGGCGCATCGCACACCGCAACGGCTCTACGATTATGCCGGTGCTGCCAAAGGCCGAGGTCTCAAAGTTATCATTGCGGGCGCCGGCGGCGCGGCCCATTTGCCCGGCATGGCGGCATCAATGACGCCGTTGCCAGTTTTGGGCGTGCCGGTTCAATCTCGCGCCCTGAGCGGAATCGACAGTTTGCTCTCAATCGCTCAAATGCCAAAAGGCGTACCGGTCGGGACGCTTGCCATCGGAGAAGCAGGGGCAGCGAATGCCGGTTTGCTCGCAGCCTCCATCATCGCGCTGGAAAACGCAGATGTCGCGGCAAAATTGGACGCCTTCCGCGCCAAGCAAACGGACGCCGTGCAGGAGATTCCGGAAGGATGACCGCGCTGCAAGCCGGTGCCACGATCGGAATCTTGGGCGGCGGCCAGCTCGGCCGCATGCTTGGCTCCGCCGCTGCAGCGCTCGGCTTCGATATCTCGATCTATTGCCCGGAAGAAGATTGCCCGGCAGCGCGGGTCGCAGCGCGTCACACGATTGGCTCATATACCGACACAGAAAGCTTGCTCGCTTGGGCGAGTACATGTGACGCGATCACCTATGAGTTTGAGAATGTTCCAGTCGAAGCGGCAGAAGCTTTGATCGCGGCGGGGAATCTGGTCCGGCCTGGCGCCCGCCCTTTGCAAGTGTCTCAAGACCGGATCGTTGAAAAAACCTATCTACGAGACTGCGGCATCCAAACTGCTGAGTTTGCTCAAATCGACCATTCTGACGATGTCGCTGGACCGATTCAGCGGTTTGGCGGCCAGGGCATCCTCAAGACTCGGCGCGATGGTTATGATGGCAAAGGCCAGGCCCGCTTAGCCCAAGGCGATGATTATGAGGCGGCGCATAAGGCTCTGAATCATGCCCCATGTATTCTTGAAGCCATGGTGCCGTTTGAGCGCGAGGTTTCGGTGATCATTGCCCGTGATCGCGCCGGTGAGTCCGTGTGCTTTGATATGCCGCGCAATGAGCACATTAATGGGATCCTCAAGCGCTCTGTGGTGCCTAGCGATTTGCCTGACGAGGTTGCAAAACGCGCCGGGGAAGCCGCCAAAGCACTTGCCGATGCGCTCGATTATGTTGGCGTCTTGGCGCTCGAGTTTTTCGTGTTGCCGGACGGGACTCTGCTCGCAAATGAGTTTGCGCCGCGGGTGCACAATTCCGGGCATTGGACCCCAGAAGCCTGCGCGACGGGCCAGTTCGAGCAACACATTCGCGCTGTCGCGGGATGGCCGCTCGGGCCAGTGACCCGGTATCATGATGTTGAGATGCTCAATCTCTTAGGTGAAGAGGCTTTGGTGCCGCCGGAAGTCTTAGCAGCGGATGGCGTGCTGACCCTGTATGGCAAGCGAAACGCCAAGCCCGGTCGCAAAATGGGGCATTTGGTTAGACGGCGCTCTTAAACACTAAGCGCCGATAACCCATAAAGGACAGCAGAGTGACGCTGCCTATCGCAATCACAATCGCGATTAGCGGCGACAAAGCCGGGAAGCTGAACACCAGTCCGGCATAGATCATATAGTTCAGGACAGCGGCAATAATTGCGACGGTAAAATAGCGGATGCCTTCTGTCGCTTGGTTGGAGCCGCTGGCTGAGAATGTGAGCGCGCGATTGAGGCGCCAGGTAACCATCATCGCCAGCGCAATGGCAAAGATGCGCGCGGTATAAGGGTCAATTCCGCGATGAATGAGCGACAGAGTCACACAAGAATCGACAATAAAGCCAAGGCCGCCGACCACGGCAAAGCGTCCAAATTGTGTAAGCGAGCGCTGGCCCATGCCGGTCGTCTTTCACCATATCCAAGCCCATGGGATAAGGGTTCCATGCTTAAGAGCAGGTTTGAAACCGAGCCGAAATTACTAATATCGCTTTTACGATTGAGGCGTTCTTGGTGTCCACAACACCACCGCCACGTTGACCCCGAAACCGCTTTGCGGCAAAGGAGGCCATGACAAAACTAGAAACTCCCAAAAAAATCATAGACGAGCTGGAAAAGCTCTACTCCCAAGCTGTTGATGCGCTCTGCACGGCGCTACAGGACTATCTTCACGAGAATAAAACACCAGATCCGGAGGCCCGCGCGAACGGCGTGTTCTGCTATCCCGAACTGATTATTCGCTACAATCCGGACGGTCCGCCGCCACCAATTTCGCGCGCGTTTGGCAAAATGTCAGAACCGGGAACCTATTCCACCACGGTCACGCAGCCAGATTTTTATCGCCACTATCTCACCGAACAATTGGTCCCTCTGATGCGCGACTATGATGTCGAAGTTGAAGTGCAACGCTCTTCGGCTGAAATCCCTTATGCTTATGTCTGGGATCAGGGCCAAGCCAGCGGCCTCGACGAAATTAATCCCGCCGAACTCGCCAAATGGTTCCCAGCGCCTCAGCTGAGCGATATTGGTGATGAGATTGCCGATGGCGAGCTGTTTGAGCCTTATGCACATCGCCCGCTCGCTTTGTTTGACGCGCCGCGGACAGATTTCTCGCTCAAACGCCTCGCGCACTATACCGGAACGCCGGTGAAGCATTTCCAGCGCTATTTATTGTTCACCAATTACCACCGCTATGTCGACGCTTTTGTTGATTGGGGGTTGGAACAATTGAAGGCCGGTGGGCGCTATAAAACGCTTTCCGTGGCTGGCGGCATTGTCGTCGACAAAGACACTGAAAATGCGCGCGAGCTGATCGACAATGCGCCTTGGCGGCGGTTTCAGATGCCTGCTTATCATCTCACCGCCGAGGACGGTTCCGGGATCACGCTGGTGAATATCGGCGTCGGGCCATCAAACGCCAAGACAATCACCGACCACCTCGCCGTGCTGCGGCCAGAATGCTGGATCATGGTTGGCCATTGCGGCGGCCTACGCCACAGCCAGGCGATTGGCGATTATGTGCTCGCCCACGCCTATTTGCGCGATGATCACGTATTGGATGAAGTCTTGTCGCCCGACATCCCGATCCCGCCAATCGCCGAAGTTCAGGTGGCCTTGCAAGAAGCCTCCGCGGACGTCACGGGCGAAACCGGCGATGCGCTCAAAAAACGGCTTCGCACCGGCACTGTTGTGACCACGGATGATCGCAATTGGGAGCTGCGCTTTAGTGACAGCGCCCGGCGGTTTAACCAGTCGCGAGCGATTGCGATCGATATGGAAAGCGCCACGATCGCCGCCAACGGCTTCCGTTTGCGGGTGCCCTATGGCGTCTTGCTTTGTGTCTCGGACAAACCGCTGCATGGCGAGATCAAATTGCCCGGCGCGGCCAATAAATTCTATGAAAAGTCGATTGGTCAGCATTTACAAATCGGCGTCGCGACCCTGGAGAAATTGGCGAGTGGCGATGCCAAGCTTCACAGCCGGAAACTCCGCGCGTTCGACGAACCGCCATTCCGCTAGGAGCCACCATGCAAGACCGCGTAAAATCCTTTGAGAATATTCGAAACTTCCGTGATTTTGGCGGCTATGAGGGCGCGGGTGGACGCAAAGTTCGCGCTGGCGTCTTGTTTCGTTCCGCGCATTTTGGTGAGGCCAGTGAAGCCGATCTGACGGCGCTGGCGGACTATAATATCAAAGTCCAAGCCGATCTGCGCCGGCCCGATGAACGCGAACGTCATGGCCATCGCTGGCCCGTTCAGGGCGTTCAGGTGCTCTCCAGCGACAAAGGCAGCGCAACCCAAGCGCCGCATGTTCGGTTTCTGTCGGAAGTCTCCGTTGATGCCCCGAAAGCGCATGGCTGGATGGTCGATTATTATCGCGCTGCGCCTTTCAAAGAGCAGCATATCGAAACCTTCTCAGCTTGGTTTAAATCCATCGCAGAATTGGCGCCGGGTGAGGCAGGTGTGGTCAATTGCGCCGCCGGGAAAGACCGGACCGGAATTCTCTGCGCGCTGACCCATCATGTGCTGGGCGTCGACCGTGAGGCGATCTTCGCAGATTACGAACTAACTAATAGCGCTGCCAATGTCGCCGTACGCTTGCCGGAAATGGCGCGTCTGTTCAACGAGCATATCGGCAAAGACTATGAAGACAGCGTCTATCACCCCTTTGTCGGGGTTGATGCGGAATTCCTAGAAGCCGCGCTCGATAGCGTCATTGCTCAATCAGGCAGCGTGGACACTTATTTGCAGGAAACGCTCGGCATCGGGGACGCGGAGCGCGATCGTCTCCGGAGCGCCTATTTGACGTAGCCACTGAGCCGATCAAACTTTTCGTGAGGCCCTTGTTTTGACGACGTGTTCGGGCGTATCGGAGGGCATGACTGATACTGTTCGCTTGTGTGCCGTCCAGGCCGCGCCCGCTCTTTTCGATAAACAAGCCAGCCTCGATATCGCCGTCAATTGGATCGATCAAGCGGCCAAGCAACACCCAGATGTTATCGCGTTTGGGGAAGCTTGGTTGCCCGGCTATCCGTTTTTTATCGATAGCCCGCTGTCTGATATCTGGTGGCAGGCGGCCAGCGAGCTGTTGAAAAATGGCGTCCGCTTGGATGGACCGGAAGTCGAAACCCTTTGCAAAGCGGCCAAGCGCGCGAAGTCGGATCTCGTGATCGGAGTGAATGAGCTCGATCCGCAAACCGAGGCGACGCTTTACTGCACGATGCTGACGATTGGCCGGGATGGCACAATTCTAAACCGCCACCGCAAACTGAAACCAACCCACCATGAGCGCTCGGTTTGGGGCGATGGTGACGCGAAAGGCCTAAAGCCCGTTCAGCGCGATTGGGGCCGGCTGTCCTCGCTGAATTGCTGGGAGCACAATGCCGTGCTGCCTGCTTATGCTTTGATGGCGCAGGGTGTCGACGTTCATGTTGCTGCTTGGCCTGGTAGAGAGCCCGAGGAGGCGCCGAGCCAACCGGTCTGGGCGCGACAATTACTGCTCAGTCGCGCCTTTGCGAGCCAGGCAGGGGCTTGGGTGATTTGTTCAGCAGGTCTTCGTATGAAGGCGCACGTGCCGGATCGTTTCCAGCCGCTTTATGAGTTCGACCATAATGGAGGGTCGGCGATAATCGATCCGCGCGGCGAAGTGGTCGAAGGGATCCTATCGAACGAAGAGGGAATACTCGTCGCAGATGCTGACCTGTCTTTGGCTCGCGCCTGCAAAGTCGCGAGCGATCCAGCCGGGCATTATTCCCGGCCAGATCTGTTTCGCTTAGAAGTGGATGGCCAGGAGATCTATCCCGGCGATCGCGGTTAGCTGTCGCTGAGCTGTTTTGCGAGTTTGTTCGCGAACCGGCGAGAGGCGCGATTGGCATCGGTCCAGGTCGCGGATCCGACAACGTCGCGAATATTATTCTCGAACCACTCATACTCTTGGGTCGCGAGCACATTTCCGTCCGCATCGTAAGCGGTACCAACCAGTTCCATTCCGCCAATCGAAATTGACCGGAAAGCGTCTAAACCAGGTTCGTTAGAGAGCTGCTCGAAGGTAGGCCGGTTGGGTTTCGCGTCAACGATTTCGACATCGACCTTGGCAGGATCAACCCCGGCTTTTTCGAATGCCTTCTCGAGGTCTTGAAGAATATCTTCGGTGAGCTTCTCGCCTTCGCGTTCGCCGTAATTGTCAGCGAGTTCTTCGGCAAAGTCTTCACTGTAGGTGACTGCGATTTCAGTCGCTGCCGCGGTCTGCAAAATCGCCAGAGTGCCGATGGCTGCAAAGAAGGTTTTCATGGGCGTCGTCTCCTTTTCGTGGTCAAAACTGAATAGAATATAGGGCAAAACTCCTCTCTATTCCAATCACGGCCTTGCGAGGGATAGATTAAATCGTGTCCACAAATACGATTTCGGCGTCTTCTAAGCCTTTTAGAGTGAGTGTAGATGCGCCCGTAATCGCCGCGCCATCGCGGGCGTGCAGAACTTCGCCATTCAGTTCGATCGACCCGGCGGCTAAGACCAAATAGCCATACCGCCCGGCTTTGACACTATAATCGAGCTGCTCTCCGGCTTTCAGTGTGGCGCCGAGGACAGCGGCGTCTTGGCGAATTGGCAACGCGCCAGCTTCACCCCGTCCGCTGGCGAGGGTGGCCCATTCTCCGGACCGGTCGGCTTTAGGAAACGCTTTGGCGCCCCAATCAGGATCACCGCCTGTGTTTGCGGGTTCGATCCAAAGCTGAAAGAGCGTGGTGTCTTCGCCTTCAGCGTTCCACTCTGAATGTTGGACTCCGCGCCCAGCGCTCATGACTTGCACATCGCCAGCCTCGGTGCGGCCTTTATTGCCCATCGAGTCCTGGTGGGTGATCGCGCCAGTTCGGACATAAGTGATGATTTCCATGTCGCGATGTCCATGCGGCGGGAACCCCGTCTGCGGTAGGATCGTATCATCGTTCCAAACCCGCAGTTTACCGTGCCCCATGCGATCGGGGTCGTGATAGTGAGAGAAGGAAAAATGATAATGGGCGTTCAGCCATTCATTTTGAAATGTTCCAAGATCGGAAAAGCGTCTGATCTCAATCATGACAGTCTCCTTTGTGCTGCGATGTCGACAAAGTGGCATCGCTGCTCCGTGAGGGTAGAGAGACGGAACTGAATTCAATTCTGCTGTTTTGGTATGGGTCGCGGATCGACCAAAAAACCCCGCCCGGGGAAGGGCGGGGTTTAACTCTCAAGGGAAACCCATGTGCGTGCGGGTTCGGGGAGGAGAGCTTGCGAAAGTCCTAGCGGATACGAACGGAAGCGCCGCTAGACTTGTCTGTGGTGACGTCGCTGGGTTTGCCGCTCACAGAGATCGAAGACCCACTCGACGCGTCGACATCGACTTTTTTCGAGGCATAGACGCTGATCGAAGATCCGCTTGACGCGTCGACATCGGCGCTTTCACATTCCAGCTTGTTCAGCGATACGCTGGAGCCAGATGATGCATCGAGATCGAGATTTTTGCAGGCACCTTCCATCGAAAGAGACGAGCCACTTGAAGCATCCACCCGAAGGTCACCAGCGATCACATTTCCTTTGAAAGAAGAGCCGGAAGACGCATCAACAGAGCTTAGATTAGGCGATGACGCATAGACTGTGATTTGTGGTCCATACCGTCCCCATTTGCTGTTCTTTTTCTTCTTCGCGATCAGCGTGTCATTATCAACTTTGATGTCGATCTGGTCCCAGCTGCCGCGCTTCAATGTTGCTGTGATCGAGGCGTTTGGATCCTGTGTGTAGACGACTGCGACACCGCTACCGACATTGACTTTGCTGAAGGAATTATTGCCGAAGTCGCGGGTTTCAGGCTCGGTTACGCCGGTATAGCCGCCGCCGCCGCCTTCATCGTTTTGGCTTCGGTGCCAGACCCAAGAATTGCGGTGCTCGGCGCGTTCCGCATCACGCTGCGCGCGGGCGGCATCGCGTTCCATACGGGCGGCTTGGCGTTCAACCATGCGCTCAGCACGTTCTGCATCGCGCTCGGCCCGTTCGACCATTAGCTCAACCTGGCTTTCCCACCGCTCAGACTGTGCATCGGCCCAGGCTTCAATGTGGGGTTCCATATTCTCGGTCCAGGCTTCTGCGCGTTCTTCAACGAGCTCGCCCCAGGCTTCCATTTCTTCGCCCCAGGCTTCCATTTTGGATTCCCACTCAGCGAATTCAGGGCTGTCTTCGAGCGCTTCGAGCTTATCGGTATCAAATTCCATATGGAAGCTGTTTCCGTCTTGCTCGAACACCATGCCCGGCATGGCTGGCATAGCCGGCATGGGCGGCATCGGCGGTAGGTCAGCCATATCGAAAGAGAAGGTCTCGCCATCTACGGTCACGGAAAAGGACATATCTGTGTCATGATCGACGGTGATTGAGTGCGTGCTAGAGCCACCCTCTTGCGGTGCGCCATCAAGTTCCTGCGCGACCGATGAAGTGCAAGAGGCAGTCGCAAAGACAGCGCCAGCGCCAAGCGCCACGGCCAGGGTTCCGCCCATCAGGCGGCTACGAAGGGTCGGAGTAGGGTGCGTCATCATTATTAGTCTTTCTTTTATGGGATGAGCGAGGGTTAGGCTCGCCGCAGCGATGCGACGATCCGAGGGGCGGGCAAGGCGTGCAGCCTTGACCAAAGTGCGGCCATAAGCAGCTGGAGAGAGTTTTGCGCGGGCGATGACGTCAGCATCACACGCCGCTTCCTGATCGGTCCGGAACGCCCGAAGTGCCGTATAAGCGAGCGGGTTGAACCACTGGGTAGCGGCGACGATCCGAGCCGCTTGGAAGGCCCAGAGATCGCGGCGCTTGAGGTGCATCAGCTCGTGGACCAAAGCGTCCCGACGCTCAGTGGCGTCATAGTCTTCTTCAAACCACATCGGCAGCAAAATGACGGGGTTCTTGAGGCCAGTGACCAATGGACCGCTGCAGAGCAGGCTGGCGCGGACATCTGGTACCCGCTTGATGCCGAGTTGTTTCGCAATCCGCTGCGTTTCAGCAACAGTGGCGGATTCCGCGGGCTCAGAGTCGGCTTTTATCAAGCTGAGGAACTGGCGCTGTTGATAGATCGAACGACCAAGCCAGAGGACCACCCCGGTGAGCCAGACACAAGTCAGGATCAGGGGTGCCTGGACCAGGGTGGCCTCCAGCAAGCTTGTTCCGGTCGAGGATTCGACCACGAGTTCGGGTTGTCTCAGTACAATGACGTCTGGTGTCGAAGCCGGAGCTGCCGTTTCAATAGGAGCGGCTATATTTGGAGCTTCGACCCACATGTTTCGGATCGGCATAGATTCGGTGACAATCGGCGTCGTCTCGCTGACCGGCGCGGGACGGGTAAAGCCGAGCAGTCCAGCAAGCGACCAATTGCCTGGCAAAGGCGGGGTTATGAACCGCGCTAAAGGCAGCGCCCACAGCAAGTAACCGGCTTTTGCGCCATAACGACGGGCGAATGGCTTTCGGATCAAGAGCACGAACAAGACCAGCACGCTGACTGCGGTGGTGGTTAGGATGGCTTCCTGAACGAATGGGTGAAATTCTGTCCAGCTCATTGCTTTAATCTCCCCAACAAAGCTTCGAGTTCTTCGATATCATCTTCGCTGAGCCCACGGGCATCAGCCAATTGCGCCACCAAAGGCGCTGCGCGTCCGCCAAACAGTTTATCAATCAACTGTCCAGCTTCTTTCTTTTGGTAGTCTCGCTTGGCGACGGTTGGGCGGTACAGATAGCGCCGTCCTTCCGCTTGCGTCTCGAGCGCGCCTTTCTCGACCAAGCGCGAGAGCAGCGTCTTAACCGTGCGCGGGCTCCAGTCCTGTTCACCGTCTAGGGCATTCACAATTTCGGATGCCCCGATGCCAGGCCGTTTCCACAGCACTTTCATGATTTCAAGTTCAGCAGGAGTGATTTGTAGACTCATCATCTCACCTTTTGACTACAGATGTGGTCAATAGCGACGACTACAAGTGTGGTCAATAGGGAAAATATGACTCTTTTGTTATTTTTTAACGATTGAACTAAGCGCGCTTCTCAGTCGCAGGCGTGTCAGACTGGGCGTCTGCTTCGAAGCCGATTTTTTCCGAGACCAGATACAGCGGTCGCGCTTTGACCTCGGTAAAGATCCGGCCGAGATATTCGCCGATCACGCCAATGCCGATCAGGGAAATCCCATTGAAGAAGAGGATGACGCTCATCAACGACGCATAGCCGGGCACATCCATTCCGAAGACCAGCGTTTTGGTCACTGTCCAGGCGAGATAAGCCATTGCCAATAGGCTCACCCCAAAGCCGAGATAGGACCAAATGCGAAGCGGCAGGGAAGAGAATGACGTGATGCCATCCAGGGCGAAATTCCAAAGCTTCCAATAATTCCACTTGGTTTCGCCAGCAGACCGCGCTTCCCGGTCATATTCGACAATCTCAGCTTCATATCCGATCCAAGCGAACAGGCCTTTCATAAAGCGAGATCGCTCTGGTAGGCGGTTCACAGCGTCGACCACTTCGCGATCCATGAGACGGAAATCGCCGACATTTTGGGGAATTTTAGGGTGGGTCAGCTTAGAGAATAACCAATAGGCCCCATTCGCGGTCATCCGCTTGAGCCAAGAATCAGAGGAACGATCGCGGCGTTTGGCGAGCACCAGTTTTGCGCCAGCGCGCCATTTCGCCAGCATCAAAGGGATGACTTCTGGCGGGTCCTGCAAATCGGCGTCGATGGGGATAACCGCATCGCCAGAGGCATGGTCTAAGCCTGCAGAGAGCGCGATCTCTTTGCCAAAGTTCCTCGACAGATTGACCACTTTCACACGGGGGTCAGTTTCGGCTTTGGCGCGCAAACGGGCAAGCGTTAGGTCACGGCTGCCATCATTGACGCAGATGATTTCATAAGATGGCGTGACCGTTTGCAGCACCTGTTGCACGCGGGAGAAAAAGCCATCCATGGCCTCTTCTTCATTATACATAGGCACAACAATTGAGAGCGTGGGCACAGTCCGGCCTCCTCAGAACTTGAACCCGTCATAGGACAGAGAAGTTGCTAAAGGCTTTTTATCCGTCGGGGGCCGCCGGGTGGGCTTAACGCCAGCCCTTAAGTGTGCGAGCAAACCGGCGATCGCCTTGGAGCCAAGACATGTCCCTTACTGCGCGCCGGTTTTCTCGTTTGCACAAAATTGTTGGCATTGTCGTCGGCATCCAGCTGTTCTTTTGGACAGTCAGTGGTCTGTTCTTCACCCTGTTCCCGATTGAGATCATTCGCGGGGATCCTTGGCGTCCAAAGATTGAACATGGATCTTTAGAGACCATGGCCGTTCAGGTCAGCGCGGCGGAGGCGGCGGCAAAAGTCGAAGGCGTGTGGCTGGGCGCGCAGTTGCAACCCTTCCTGGATCGGCCGGTCTGGGTGATCACGACCAGTGAGACCAAACAGATGATCGATGCGATCACGGGCGAAACTTGGTCGCCCTTGGATTCAGTCTCGTTTCGGGCGTTGCAAAGGCGGTTCGCCAATGGTGAGGGCGATGCGCGTATTCCCGGAACAGAAGCCACGGCGACCTATTTGATCGATCATGCACCCCGTGAATATGGCGGTGCGCTGCCGGCTTGGGTGATTGAAGATGCTCGCACGCAGCAACGGATCTACTTTGATGCCACAACCGGCGAGATCCGATCCGTGAGAACCAATCTCTGGCGCATCTTTGACGTCCTTTGGCGGTTTCACATTATGGACGTGACGGGCGAGGACAGGTTCGACACGTGGTGGATGAAACTGTTTGCATTTTTGGGTCTGACCATGGTCGTGACCGGCTTTGTCTTGATGGTGGATCGCGCGCGAAAAGGCCGTTTGCTGCGCTAGGCGTCTTCGTTCTTCGATGCTTTCACCATTTCAACTTTTAGCGTCGAGCCTGGTGTGATCAGAACATCTTCATGGCGCAGCGGGATATCGATCCCGGCTTCTGTGAACTTGTCCCAAATGTTCAGCATCACCGCCGACGACACATTTGAGACGCCATTCTCTGGGTCATTGATCCAGAACCGAATTTCAATCTCGATCGCCTCGTCGCCAAACTCCATCACCAGGCATTTCGGCGCCGGGCGCGCGAGCACACGATCGGTTAGCATCGCGCCTTGTTCGACCAGAGCCACCGCTTGGCGCAGATCAGTTTCATACTCGACCCGGAGGCGGCGTTTCACCCGCACTTCTTTATTAGAGTAAGACCAGTTGACCACTTTGTCCGTGATCAACATCTCGTTCGGGATGAGGTGTTCTTTGCCGTCACGCGTGATGACGGAGGCATAGCGCAAGCCCAGTGATTTCACGACGCCATAGGTTTCGTCGACCTCGATCACATCATCCGGTTTGATCGACCTGTCGGTGAGCAGAATGACACCTGAGATGAAATTCGCCACGATTTGCTGCATCCCAAAGCCGAGACCAACCCCAATCGCACCGCCGAGCACAGCGAGGCCAGACAATGGAATGCCGAGGCCCGCCATCGCCAGCAAAGCGGCACCAAAGAAGAGACCTATCTGAACGGCATTGCCCATCAGGATGCGCAGGGAGGGTTCAACTTGCGGCAGCTCATCGACGCGCGTTTTCAGCTTCTTCGCGAGCCAGCTCGCCGCAAACATAAACAGCGCGACGGTCGCGATGGCTTGGACCACAAAGACCGGGCTGATCGTTCGTCCGCCAAACGGTGGACCAATCGAGTTCAGCCACGTCATGACCTCATCGAGAATGCCAATTGCGTAAAACGCGGCGAACACCCAGATCACCCAGCCCGCAGGTTTGCGGAAGGCTTCGGGCAAGAAAGCTGTCACCACTAATATCAATAGCCAGGCGAGCGATAGCGAAGAGGCGATCCGCACCATCGCGCTTTCCATGCCCGCCCCGGTCATTGCGGTTTGCGCGATGTAAAGTAGAGCGGCCCAGAGCGCTGGGCGAACCAGTTTGGGCGCGGTCTCCTCGACCAAGGCTCTGATGTTTTTTGGCAGCCGCACCAGCCCCGCGATCACAAGATCACGGAAGCGCGGGGTCAGGATGGCGCCGATGAGAAGCGCTCCGATAATTGCGCCGACCTGCCACAGATATGGCATTAACAGCTCGGTGTTTAGCAGGTTCGATTGCGCCCAACTCAAGGGGTCTGCCAGGATCGGATCTGCCCAATCAAATGGTCCGCCGTTCGGTTCAGGCGCTTCAACCACTTCAATCGCCGGCAGCGTTTCCGCGGCTTCTGCGATTTCAGACACGCTGAGATTGTCACCGCAAATGCGTTGACCTTCGATCGTCACGCAGCCTTCGACGGCCAGCTCGCTGTCATTTTCCATCGGCGTCGTCCTCTCAACAAGCCGCAAGGCCTGCAAAACTCACGCCGCCGGAGATAGCTTAGACTGGCGGGTAGGGGAACACAGAGGTTGTAGCGCCAAGATCGGTGAAGCTACCTTCCATCGCGCCAAAGCCCTGTTCTATCAGGGTTTCTGGTGTCCAGCCTTCCAAACGTGACACAGATTTCACCGGCCGCGGTTGGCTGAACAGCACAACTTCATTGCCGCGAACGCTGAAAATCTGCCCGTTCACGTGTTTTGCTCCGTCGGCGCAAAGAGTGACGGCGAGTTGGGCGACTTGATCTGCGCGCATGCCGGTCCGCATCCGTTCAACCCGTTCGGCGCCCGCTTCGTCCTTAACCGGGATCGAGGCGATCATCCGCGTCCAGGCAAATGGTGCAATGATGTTGGAGCGTACATTTTTCCGGGCACCTTCCATGGCGACGATGCGCGAAAGACCGGCAATCCCCATTTTAGCCGCGGCATAGTTGGCCTGGCCGATATTACCGATCAGGCCGGACGTGGAGGTGAACAGAACGAAGCTGCCATCCTCTTGCTCTCGGAAATGCTCCACCGCGGCGCGCGTAACATTGAACGAGCCATGCAAGTGGACGTCGATCACCGCTTTCCAGTCAGCTTCGCTCATCTTGTGGAACATGCCATCGCGCAAGATACCAGCTGGATTGATGATCCCGTGCAAGCCGCCAAACGTGTCTTTCGCTTGCTCGACCATGCCTTGCACGGCGCCAAGATCGGTGACGCTTTCCGAGTTTGACACCGCCTCGCCGCCGGCATCACGGATTTCCTGAGCCACTTGCTCAGCAAGCCCGGCATCGCCAGATGCGTCGCCGCTATCGGTGAGCGCTCCGCCGAGATCATTCACAACGATTTTCGCGCCCTCGCGCGCGGCTAAGAGCGCACACTCTTTGCCGATGCCATTACCGCCGCCGGTGATCAGAATGACTTTGCCGTCTAAAACGCCCATAGCGCCCTCCATAACTGTCTCATCTGGTGGCGAGACAGCATGGATTTTTGACCGCGGCAAGGGTGCCGCCGCGACGCACAGTCTTAGCCAGTTTTAAGCGGTGTCATACCGTCGCCGTCGCGCGTGGTGACATATGATGCAACGTCGCGGGCGGTATAGGTTTCCTGCGTCACGTCAGACACTTTCTTAAAGTCCGCGCGCACATCCTCTTTGGTGAGCGTGACGACAATTAAGCCATTGTCGAAAGGATCATAGAAATCGACTTCCTCATTCGCTTCAACAAATTGCGCCCCAAGATCAGGCACATCTTTTATATAAGTCCCGAGGCCAGGGGAGGTCACTGAGGTGCAGCCAAACTCAACGCCGCGCTGCTCACTATCGGCGTCGACCAGCGTATTCGCCCAAGCAGTATGTGTGTCGCCGGTTAAGGTCACAAGCCGCGCGCCTGCTGATTTCGCGCTTTCATAAAGCCGATCCCGCGCCGCCGGGAACCCGTCCCAAGCGTCCAAGTTAAACGGCAAGCCGAGCTGACTAAACGGGATCAATTGTTGAATATAGCCAACATCTTGCGCCGCCTTTTGCTCATCGGTGAGCGTCCGGGTGAAGTTTGGCGGCCGCACGCGAGCCATGATGATTTGGTTGGCTAAGACTTGCCAACTCTTCCCGGATTCGGTGGAGGATTTCAGCTCACGATCGAGCCACTCTTCTTGCGCGGTGCCAAGCATGGTCCGTTCAGGATCCTGGACCCGGATCATTGTCTCTGTGGCGGCAAACGGGATTTGGTTTGACTCAAGTCCCCCAAGTTCGGCGAACCAGCTAATCTCATCAGAGCGGCCGGTGAGGCGGGTTTCAAGGCAGATCACCGAGGCGACATCGCCAAAATCGAACCGGCGATAAAGCGCTTCACGCGCGCGCCCAACAGCTGGGTCGCGCACCGGCATCCACTCCAGATAGGCTTGCACCGCAGCTTGTTTGCGGTCGCTCCAATTGCCTTCATTTTGCTCCGGATTATGGTTTTCTGCGCCGGACCGATAGGAATTGTTGGTGCTCTCATGATCATCCCATGTGCAGATCCACGGGGCGGCTGCATGCGCCGCTTGCAGGTCGGCATCAGTCTTATATTGCGCATGGCGGGTTCGATAATCGTCCAGCGTGACGATTTCGAGCGGCGGTTCATGATTACGGTCAATTTCTTGGCCGACAGAGCCGCCATAGCCATCAATGCCATATTCATAAATGTAATCGCCGAGATGGATGACCGCATCTAGGTCAGCTGTATTGGCGATTTCGCGATACACGTGAAACCGACCAAACGGATAGTTTGAGCAAGAAATCACCGCGAATTTAACCGGGGTTTCGCCTGCCGCCGCTGTCGTGCGCGTGCGCCCAATCGGAGAGGCCACATCGCCGGATGCGACTTTTGCGCTGAACCGGTAATAATAGACTGTGTCGGGTTCCAGATCGGTTAGATTGACCTTTACCGTATAGTCGCGATCCGGCGAGGCATAGCCTTGGCCATATTTCACCGGCTTTTCCATCGCCTCATCTTCAAACACGCCAAAGCTGACTGGAATGAGCACATCGGGGTAGGCTGCATCCGGGGTGACGCGCGTCCAAATGATGACGCTATCTGGCAAAGGATCGCCTGAGGCGACCCCATGAATAAAATTGACGGTTCCAGGATAGGCCGCGCGATCATCTGGGCTGACCGTGATGCGCGCTTCGGAATCAATAATGGGTTCTTGGCTACAGGCCGCCAAACCCAATATGCCGCCACTCGCGCCAAGCAACCCGCGCCGCGTTAGTTTCCCCATGATTCAGCCTCTCTTCTTGCGCCTGCAATTGCGATTGCAGCATGACCTTTGCCTTCTGGTCGGTTTATACCGCTCTTATGACAGAATTATCAGCTTTAGCAGGCGAAAATGATAAGGGAACCCGGTTGGATCGTTTCTTGAGCGAACAGCTCGAGGCGCTCTCAAGATCACGCGCGAAAACGCTGATCAAAGAGGGCCATGTTCGCCAGCGGAACGCCAAGTCCGAACAGGTCCAAGATGATCCAAAAACGCCGGCCATTCCAGGCGTTGAATATATTGTTCTGATGCCCGATCCGGTGCCGGCTGTTCCAGAACCGGAAGACATTCCCTTGGACGTCTTGTTCGAAGACGAGCATTTGATCCTCATCAACAAAGGCTCTGGCATGGCGGTCCACCCGGCCCCAGGCACTTGGCAAGGCACTTTGGTGAATGCCTTGCTGCATCACTGCAAAGGTCAGCTGCCTGGGATTGGCGGGGTGGAGCGGCCTGGGATTGTCCACCGCATTGATAAAGAGACGACCGGGGTTTTGGTCGTCGCAAAGACCGAACGCGCGCATCAAGGCTTATCCGAGCTGTTTGCGACCCATGACATCGAGCGCACATATCTCGCGCTGACCCGCGGGCGCCCGCGGCCGTCTGTGGGAACGATTACGGGTGATATCGCCAGAAGCCCGCGTGATCGCAAGAAAATGGCGGTGGTTCCGGATGGTGAGGGGCGGCATGCCGTTACGCATTATAAGACGCTCGAATCCTATGGCGAGATCAGCAAGAGCGAGGCGCTTCCAGCGGCGGCCTTGATCGAGTGCAAATTAGAAACCGGGCGGACCCATCAAATCCGCGTGCATCTCGCTCATCTTGGTTATTCGCTGATCGGCGACCCGGTCTATGGTCGCCATCGCGGGATCAAAGCGCATGGTAGCGGACCTGATTTTGACGCGGCCACAAGCCTTGCCCGTAAGCTGACGCGGCAAGCCCTACATGCGGCGAGCCTGGGGTTCACGCACCCGATCACGGGCGAGCAGATCTTTGTCGAAACGCCTTTGCCGGATGATTTGATGGCTTTGCGTCAGGCTTTACAGCGGCTTTAGTTCTAGTCGCGCACCATTTTTGGCGGCGGCCCATTCGACTTGCTCGCCAGAAATCCGGCAAAGCTTTCAGCGAGGCGTTTCACGTCATTCCGCAGCCGACCATATTTACCGCGCAGCGTGTCATAACTATCGAGATCCGCGCGATCCATCGCGTTCAACGCCTGGACAGATTCAGGAATCGTCGGGCCAAATGTGCGGTCTTTGAGATAGATCTCTTTCAGCTCTGTCTCAGCCGTGCGCGCATATTTGGTGTTTCGGAACCGCGTAATCACGACAAAATTGTTCGAGGCGAGATGCGGCGTGACATTGCCGATGATCCAATCGGAGAATTGTTTGGTGCCCCAGATTGAGACAGAGTCTGCCAAGGTTGGCGTGACATATTGATTGGCGATCGACAGGCCAGCGCGCGCCATGGGCGACAAGTAAGGCGGCGTATCGATGAGGATCACATCATATAGATTGGCCAGCGGCTCGAGCGCTTTTTCCATATGCCCGGCGAGATAGCTGGCGAGCCGGCTTGGCGCCATGCCTTTGGTATAGAGTTTTTCCTCAAGCTCCATCTCGGTCAGACGCAATTGCGTATGTGCTGGGAGGATCGAGATCCAGCCCATGCGCTCATCGCGTTCTTCAGCCTTGCGAAGCTCTTCGAGCGTCACAGCGTTTGGCAGGATCAGATTAGCCAAGTTTGGCGGCTCATTATCGGCAAACTGTTTGATCAGGTGATGAACGCCCTTGCCCTGCTCAAACGCCATTTGCAGACCGCGATCGGTCAACAACATTTGGCTAGAATTGGCTTGTGGGTCGAGGTCCACGACCAGCACATCAGCGCCGTAATAATAAGCCAACCCATCAGCTAACATCAGCGTGGTGGTCGATTTTCCAACGCCGCCTTTGAGATTGGCGACGGCCGCGATCGTTGCAGACATAAAGTCAGTCTCCCTCGCCGCTTTATTGGCATATCCGATTCGATCTCGGAAGGGTTATTCGTCAGACTGGTGGCGTTGCACTCGGATCATAGAGGCATATCCGGCTGCGAGCCCGAGAATGTAGGCATAAGTCCACATCACGCTCGGGATTTCGAGGGCATAGTCAACCATGCCATGCGCAAAGACGAGGAAGGTCGCAGCCACCGCAAGGCGCAGGAAATTCCGCGGTTTCTTAGATCGTGACCGAAGCGCGGAGACAATGGGATAGAATATGATGCCGAACACCGCCGCCATCGCGAGCACGCCGAAGATGCCTTGTTGAACCAGCCATTGCAGGATCACATTGTGCACCGCTCCCAGCGGCATCAGCGTGGCAGCATTATCTGCCGTGGTGATTTGATCATTGATGGCGTTGAAGCTGCCGAGGCCATGTCCAAACCAAGGTTTTTCCAGAAACACTTGCCAATAGATTTGGTTGATTGATTGTCGGCCAGAGGCATTCTCTAATAAGGATTCTTGGCTGGCTTGATTGATCTCGCCAGTTATTGCGAGCGCCAAAATAGCGACAACTGGAACGAGCAATAGAAGGATCGAACGTCGTTTTCTTAAGAATGAAAAATGACCTCGGCTACGCATCCGGAAGACTTCAAATCCGACGAGCGCAAAAAAGCTCAGCAAACCGACTGAGATTCCCGCGCGAGAGACGGTGAACACAAGGCAAATTAGAGCACCCAAAACAAGTGCGATCGTGAAGAATTCGTATTGAGCAAGAAGCGCAAGGCGATCGCCGCGCGGCCGAGCATTAAAGTGTGCGCTTTGAAAGCGAACCATCAGCTTTGCCGATGAGACCAACAGAATCAGACCAAACAGGGTAGCAGCAGTGTTGGGAGATCCGAAGCCTGCGCTGAGGCGGTTGCCAAAGGTCTCGGAACTCGGCGGGGCAGAAAAGAAAGAGAAACTGGCAATCGCCACGAAAACCAGCATCGACCAGATCAGTGTGTTCCAAGCGAGCTTAAGGCCTCTATTGGTGCGTCCAATCGTGAAGCCGATCGACGCAATCGCGCCCGCCGCGATCAAAGTTTGCACTTCATGCCTGGCAAGATGCCATGAGCCAATCCAATCGAATGCGAGCCATAGCAAGAAAAGACATGAGACCACTGCCATCGCGATGGTGACATTTCTGGCCTGTTCCAAAATGCACAATACAACCAGCAGCGCGCATGCGCATAATACAAAAGGCGCGGCGACCGAGGCGATGTCAGCTCCGGCAACGAGGTGAGATAACAGCAGGCCGAAAGCCATCAAAAGGGCAGACACGCCCATCACCATGTCTTGCTTGGACCGCATCCCGAGCGTTCTCAACAGGATTGGATTTGAAGGGGACATGATTGGCTCAATTGTTCCGGTGGCTGCAGGATAGGATCAGACGAATAAGGGGTCGGTTAAAACTGCGGCAACTCTGCTCGCATTTTGGTTTTGTAGGTTAACAAACATTAAATTTTTCGCCTCACACGCGAACATGTTTGCAATTGCAGCAAAACCCGCGCCATAAGCAATTTCGTCAGAGTTATTTCAACGGCGGCTAATACCTGGAAGGTGGGCAGCTTCTAACAGATTTGGCAAGGAACTTGCTAATTCCCCGTTAGAACAGTTGTGTCCGGGCTAGCCGGCGGAAAGTGTGGGACCAGAATGGGATACCAGCCATATATGCGTGATCTGCCAAACGCAGATTACGCTGCACTGCAGAATGCGAGTGTCAAAGTCGGAGCAAATGGAGCTCTAAAACGCGTTACGGATGTGTTCGTGGCGAGTGTTGCGTTTGTCTTTTTGTTGCCGGTCTTAATCCCGATCGCCGTGATCACCCGTTTGTCGGATGGCGGCCCCGCGATTTTTAAACAGAGACGGATTGGTCTCAATGGTCGCGAGTTCCTTTGCTACAAGTTCCGCTCCATGCACGTAAATGCACAAGAGCAACTCGAAGAATTATTGGCGCGCGATCCGCAAGCGCGAGCTGAATGGGCAGCGACTCAAAAACTCGACAATGATCCCCGCATTACGACGTTTGGAAATTTCCTGCGTAAATCGTCTTTGGATGAGCTGCCGCAGCTGATCAATATCATCCGCGGCGACATGTCGATTGTTGGCCCGCGTCCGATCGTCCGCAATGAAGTCGAAAAATATGGCGACTATTTCACCTATTATGCGAGCGTCCGCCCGGGTCTGACTGGCCTTTGGCAAGTGAGCGGCCGGAGTGAAACGAGCTATGATGAGCGCGTTGCGCTTGATGTGACTTATGTCAATGAAAGAACCTATTTCAAAGACATTCAGATCATGGTGATGACCGTGCCTGCCGTCTTGCTATCCGATGGCGCGAAATAGACTCGATACTCGAGCATTAAAGTATTTCTCTTCAATGAGCGGTGATTTTACGAAGCGATAATCGCTTGGTGCTAATGACGGCCGACCATCCAACCGGATGAGCCTAGAACAAATCCAAGGTTTGAGAACATGCGTGTTGCGTTGGTGCATTACTGGTTGACGAATATGCGCGGCGGCGAGCGCGTATTGGAAACGCTGTGCGAGATGTTTCCGGAGGCGGATATTTTCACGCATGTGGTGGATCGTTCAAAACTCAGCGACACGCTAAACCGGCACAAGATTGAGACGACGTTTATCTCTAAGCTGCCCTTCGCGACGTCTCAGTATCAGAAATATCTGCCTTTCATGCCCCGGGCTTTGGAAGAGCTTGACCTCACCGGTTATGACCTTGTGATCTCGTCAGAGTCTGGACCGGCCAAAGGCGTGATCACCAGTCCGGACGCCTTCCACTTATGTTATTGCCATTCCCCAATGCGCTATATTTGGGATCTCTACCCGCACTATTTTGGTAGCGCGGGCTTTGTCGCGCGGCAGGTCTTTCCTGGGATCGCGCACCGGCTTCGAACCTGGGATGTGACCAGCGCTGCACGAGTCGATCAGTTTGTTGCAAACTCAAATTTTGTGGCGCGACGAATCCAAAAATTCTATCGCAGGGACAGCGAAGTTGTGTTCCCGCCTGTCGCCGTTTCGGAATTCGCGAAGGCCCGCACAGAGACACCAGGCGATTACTATCTCGCTGCCGGGGAGCTCGTTGGATACAAGCGCTTCGATCTGGTCGTGGACGCGTTCACCAAGCTGGGAAAACCACTGATCGTGGTCGGCGATGGCGAACAGAAAAAAGACCTTGAGCAACGCGCTGGGCCGAATGTGAAATTTCTCGGACGCGTTGGATTTTCAGAGCTTAAGCAGCACTTTGGGGCCTGCAAAGCGCTTGTTTTTCCAGGCGAAGAAGACTTCGGCATGATCCCGGTCGAAGTGATGGCTTCGGGCCGACCCGTAATTGCTTATGGTAAGGGCGGCGCGCTTGATACCGTGATTGATGGCAAAACGGGGCTGCTCTTCTCGGAACAATCTGTGGACTCGCTCATCGAGGCCGTTGAAGGATTTGAGCGCGCCTCGTTCGATCCCAATCAAATCGAGCAGCACGCTAATCAATTCAGTCCCGACCATTTCAAGTCAAAAATCTCGAAAATCCTCGCCGATAATGGGATTGAGATTTAGGCGTTCAGCCTGCGCTTGGAATCTCATTTGGGCGAACTTTTGTGTTCACCTTTCGGCGATATTCATTGAACGGGATGCCCCGGGCTTTGGCACTGTTGCCAACTTGCCGGAGATAGTCGTGATCAGAATACCACCAGCGCAAAAAATCGGCGCCTTCAAAAGCTGACATGCGGACATCTTCAGGTACTTGATCCCAGTGTTGCAGCGTAAAGGTAAGGCGCCATTGCATTAGCGCCTTGTTGCACATTGGGCAGCGCGCGTTTGATTCTCTCAAAGCGTTTTCAGCTGCGGGCGTGAAGGAACCGGACTGCCGGGTGTGTAAGAAGGATAAAAGCGCCCAGGCGCTCGCATCATCCGGCGCCTCGGCTAAAGCGCGCTCAAGTAGGTCAATTGAGCGGGCATCATTCTGCGCGCTCTCCGTACTCAGGGCGGTTGCCACCGCGATCCACTCTCCAGGATGCTCAACGACTGTACTCGAGCGCAGCCGTTCTGCCGCCTCCGATGCTCCAACATTTGTTGTTTGCAGCTCTGAGATTCGCGTATTGGACGACATGGCCGCATAGGCTGTGACGCCTCCAATTGCCATTATTCCCACAATAGGGGCCGCCAAAATCACACGTAAAATCAGTGGTTTGCTCGATTTCATTCTTGAATTACCGATTATTATGGCTTGTTCTTGCAAAAAGTGCGCTAGATCAGAAGTAGAAGAAGAGACGACGGGGTTAATAGTTGAAACATACCCCAATCGATTAAGAACTAGTCAATCTGATCGTCCTAAACCTACAAACCTGAGCAAGATACAAAGAGACTTATATGCGCTACGCATTGCGCCAAAATGAAGTCGCCGGGCAAACTGTAGATGTGCTGGCCACGCCGCAAACGCAGCTGAGCTCGCGTTCAGTAAACGATCGATCCGCCAAGTGGCCTTTGTGGCCGACTGCATTGGGGGTCACCATCATTTGCACAGCATTCTGGGCTAGCGTGTTTGCGATCGTGTTCTAACCACTTCACGTCTTGGTACGATGAATGCATGGTCATCGGCCCATATTGAAGAGTGCTTGACGCAAACGCATAGATTTCGTGACCGCGAAAGACTATATGGTGCGTTAACGGGACGCCAGTCGAGACCATGCCTGATCATTTCCAACGACCCCAACGCTGGATCATGCGTATCGCCGAGCAAATCGGCCGATGGCTATTACCTATGGTTGGAGCTGGCCGAGCCTTTTTAGGGCGTTCTACACACCAATTGATTTCACTTTTCGGCCGGCGAGATGTTGCTGCTGAAAAGGTGTCTCGGCAAAAGCGCGAGACTCGCCCCTCTAAATCTAAGCGATCAGCGGCTCCCATTGCGAATTTAGAGCGCGCGGAAGGTCCGTTGCTGGAAGAGGGCGCGGTGGTTTATGCGATTGGTGATATTCACGGCCGCGCTGACCTATTGTCAAAGCTGCTCGACAAAATCGAAGCCGACATCACGGATCTCGACCGGAAGCCGCACTTGGTTTTCTTGGGCGATTATATAGATCGCGGGCTGCAATCTCGTCAGGTGATTGAGACGCTATTGAGTGATCGGCTTGCGCCGTTTGAAACCCACTATCTCAAAGGCAATCACGAAGACGCGCTTCTATCATTTTTATCGGACCCGAGTTTTGGCCCAAAATGGGCCGCTTATGGCGGCCGGGAGACGCTTGTGTCATACGGCGTAAGGCCCCCAAGGAGTCTTTCTCTGAATGCCGAGTGGGAGGATGCACATGATGCGTTCTTAAAGGCTATTCCCAATGGCCATCAGACATTTTTGATGTCGCTTCCGACCAGCGTAAGGATTGGCGGGTATGGGTTTGCGCATGCCGGTTTGCGACCTGGCAAGAAATTCGCAGAGCAAACCGATCATGATCTTATGTGGATCAGAGATGAGTTTTTGAAAGAGAACTCGACATTCGATGTTATGGTGGTTCACGGGCATACGCCGGTCGATACCCCGCACAGCGACCACAGACGGATCAATGTTGATACAGGTGCTTACTTTACGGGGCGCCTCACGGCTGCGAAGCTAACAGGAACTGAGGTGGAATTCATCGCCACCGAAACGTAGAACGAAGAGGAATGGGTGCATGAAGCGCTTAGTTTTTGGATTTGCCGCAGCAATGCTGGTTGGGATTTCGGCCTGTCAGTCAACACCCGCTGCCAGCAACGGCGCGGAACCTGAAGCCATGGCGGAGCGAACAGTCGGGGAATACCGCCTGGGCTCTGCAGACCAATTACGCGTCACCGTCTTTGGCGAACCCGAACTCTCTGGCGAATATGTTCTCGATGGAACCGGAACGGTTTCGCTGCCATTGATTGGCGAGGTTCCTGCGCTCAATCTTACGGTCCGCGAATTCCAGCGCGCGGTTGAAGCGCGCTATGCAGATGGCTATTTGCGTGAGCCGCGGATCAACGCGGAAGTGCTCAACTATCGACCGTTCTATATCTTGGGTGAAGTGCGTCAGCCCGGCGAGTACCCGTACACAAACGGGCTAACAGTCTTAAACGCCGTCGCAACAGCAGGCGGTTTTACGTATCGTGCGAATGAGAGTTTTATCCTGATCAAGGGCGCGGAGGACTCCGAGGAGTTTCGCTTGAAACTGGATCCATCGACCCAAATCCTACCAGGTGACACAATTCGCGTCGTAGAACGGTTTTTCTAGGCGGTTCGCGTGATACGGGAGCGGAACTTTCCTCTTCTGAATATTTCGCGTATGGAATAAAAAAAGAGGTATCGTGATGATTGGAAAACTTATCGCTTCGCTTACCGTGGGTGGTCTTATGAGCTTGTCGGCTGCTGCGGACACGTCCCATTCTAAGCTCGATGGTGAAGCTTTGGCATGGACTGTTGCGGCCTATGCAAACTGTGACTCGGTGGAGCGGCTACAGGCTGACTTCAAAGCTGAATCGACAAAAATGCAAGCGAGCATGACGGATGTCGTTGCGGCGCTGAAGCTTCTGTCTACGGCCGACAATGTTTGCGGGCAGATGAACAGCTTCGCTGTGAACATGCTTGCTTTGGCAGAGACAGATATGGCAACGCTCGAAGCGCGGCTAGGCGCGGCACAACCTGCTGCGACACCGGTGCGCTTTGAAACCGAAGAGCCAGAAGGGCCTAGCGCTCCGAATAGCATTATCTTGTCAAACTCTTCCGATCTGCCGCCACTTAGCGGATCACCTTCAGATCCGCCATCTTCGGACTATCAAGAGTAGTTTTTACATGAAATCCTTGAAAATCGATCGCACAGTTTTGTGCGTTCGGTTAAGGTGAACTACATCTTTTCAGGGATAGTTGCCGGGGCGGGTATCAAACTAGACAGGCACGATTCACAATGAAAAAGAATCTTCTCAAAATTAGTTCGCTGGGCGCGCTCTGCGTTGCCATTGGAGCCGGAAGCGCCGTGGCGCAGGAAGATGAAGACTTCTTCATCCGTAATAAATATGAGGCGGTCACCGATCGCTCTCAGCCCGAGTTTGATCCCCTTCCGATCCGGACAGACGGATTTGAGATCACGCCTGAAGTGTCGTTTACGGCTGGCGCGACTTCAAACCTTTTTGCGACGGGTAATGATGAAGTCGATGATTACTTTTTGGGCATCCGGCCCAGCATCGATGTTCGTTCGACTTGGAGCCGACACGCGCTTGGTCTCCGAGGGCGGATTGACCACATTGAATATGGCGACACGTCTTCTGAGAGTCGCACAAACTTAAATCTCGGCGGCGACGGTCGACTTGATGTCAGTCGCGAAGTTAACCTGTTTGGCGCATTCCAGGCGGATGACCTAACCGAGCCGCGTTCAAATATCGCGAGCGTCGAGAATGCATCCGAACCTGTCGAGTATACGCGTGTTGGCGGTGAAGCCGGGATTCAATACGAAGCCGGACGCCTACGTATTCGCGGCGCCGCTGGGCTCGAGACATTTGATTATGATGATGTCGCCCTCAATGACGGATTGATTCAAGACCAAGATTTCCGAGATCGCGATGTCACGTCACTGGTGGTGCGGACGTCTTACGCTGTCGAGCGCGACTGGGCGGTGTTTGCCGAAGTTGATCACAGTGAATCAGATTATGATGGGCCAAATATTTTTACCGCTCTGAACCGCGATTTCTCAAACACCTCGCTGCGGGTTGGTACTGATTTCGAACTCCGCAATCTCATTCGAGGCGATATAGGTATTGGTGCGTTCCAAAGTGAATATGACGATCCAACCGTAGACGATGTGAGCGGCCTATCGGTCGATGGCGGCCTGCAATGGTTTGCGAGCCAGCTAACCACGCTGAGCTTTGGCGCGGGCCGCGGTGTCATTGACCCAGGTCTGTCGCAATCAAATGCGGCTGTTCGGACCAATGTGAGTGCACGCGCTGATCATGAACTCCGCCGCAATGTAATCGTCTCAGGCGAGGCGCGTTTCACGAATTTCGATTTCGAGAATGTTGACCGAAATGATGACCGCTGGAACCTGCGAGCGGCCGCAACTTGGAAAGTGAACCCGAATCTTTGGGTTGATGGATCTTATGAGTTGACGGATCAGTCCTCGAATGTGCAGGATTTCTCCGAAAATCGGTTTTTAATCGGGCTGCGCATATTCCCCTAATCGGCGAAATTCGGTCCGAGACTTGCTGGCATAACAGAATGTGTGTGCCATTAGAGGACGGATGTAGTGAACAAGCCATTTAGACTGGACGCCAGAATGACGGATCGGCCTGCTTATGGGGCAGCTGTAGACGAGAAAATTACGGATCCAAATCAGATATTGAGGGCCTTCAGACGTCGTCTGCCGGTCTTCTTCATCACGATGATCCTTGTATTCTCGCTGGTCGCGGTTTTCACCTTTCAAGCGAGACCTGTCTATTCCACAGACGCTTCCGTCATCATTGATGTACGTGAAACGAATGTCGTAGATGTCGGCTCGGTTTTATCCGGCTTGGCACCAGACGCAGCGGTGGTCGACACTGAAGTTGAGATTATCCGGTCGCGTACGCTGGCGGAGAAGATTGTCCAAAAGCTCAATCTGGTCGAATCCCCTGAGTTCAACTCGCGGCTCCGCGAGCGAAGCAGTATCGATCAAGCGAAACGCACCGCAATGTCTATGTTGGAAGGTGTGTTCGGTGGATCATCACGTGATGACGCTTCGCAATCCGTTAGCGATGGCGATAGCGGACGCTCTGAGATGGACTCGGTTGTGTCCTCACTGCTCTCCAAAACCAATGCTTATAGAATTGGCACGACCTACGGTATTGCGATCTCTGCAGATAGCTATGATCCGAAACTCGCTGCTGCGATCGCCAATGAAATTGCCGACCAATATTTGGTTGAGCAGTTGGATGCGAAGTACGAAGCGACCCGGCGTGCCAATGCTTGGATCGAAGAACAGCTATCTGATCTCCGAGTCGAGCTGAACGAAGCGGAAAGCCTTGTAGAAGCCTATCGTGCGGCCTCTGGTCTATTTGCGACCGGCGCCACGACGCTAAACGAACAACAAATGACGGATTTGAATGCGCAATTGATTGTTCAGCGCGCAGATCTGGCTGAGCGAGAAGCGCGTCTGAACTCTATTCGCGAGATTGCCCAGCGCGGCGGTTCTGCTGAGGTCAGTGGCGAGGCATTGCAATCGTCTGTGATCAACGAACTGCGTCGCCAGCAGGCCGAAATCAATCGTGAGAAGGCCGATCTCGAGAACAGATATCTGCCGAACCACCCGGAAATTCAGCGGATTAATCGCGAGTATTCAAACGTCGAATCTCAGATTCAAACTGAGGTACGCCGTCTAGTCTCAAATCTGGAAAGCGAAGTCACGATTTCTCGTCAACGCTTGAACAGTTTGGAGCGGAACCTCTCAAGCATGCGTGCGACACTTGCCGAGAATAATCGGGCGAGCGTGCGGCTTCGCGAGTTGGAGCGCAATGCAGAGGCGTCGCGTACGACCTATGAGACCTATCTCGAGCGTTATAAGCAAATTGATGATCAAGAAGATCTCGCGCAAGCCGATGCTCGGATTCTGTCACGAGCGACTGTACCATCACGCCCATCCTTCCCGAAAACATCGCTCAATCTGGCCATTGGCCTAGTCCTTGGCGTCATGTTGGGTGCTTTGGTTGTGATGATTATTGAATCGCTCAATAGCCAAATCAGCACTGGAGAGGACGTCGAAGCCAATTTCAAAGTCCCATTCTTAGGCAACTTCCCGCAAATTGCTGGTTCGGGCCGGAAGAAACCTGGCGACTTCCTGGTGAACAATCCGATGTCGAGTTATGCCGAAGCGCTGAGGAATCTACGCGCATCACTGATGTTTGCTGATCTGGATTCGACCGTCAAAACTGTTGCGATTACCTCCTCGCAACCTGACGAGGGCAAGTCGACCTTGACGTTTGGACTGGGCCGTATGTGCGCCATGTCAGGCACCAAAACGCTGATCGTCGATGGGGATTTCCGTCGCCGTCAACTCTCATCCAATTCGGTTGGAGATTCTCAAGAGCACGGATTCTTAGAATACCTGTTCGGCGAATGCTCTCTCGAAGAAGCCATTGTAAAAGACGAAAAAACCGACCTGGACATCCTTCCACTGACCGCGGATCGCCACACGCCTCGGGATGTGTTCGGCTCAAGAGTATTCGATGATATGCTGGCGCCGCTAAAAGAGAAGTATGACCTCATTATCTTTGATACCGGCCCTATTCTCCTCATGGCGGAAACCCGCGTATTGGCGAGCAAGGTGGATCAAACAGTCGTCGTCGCCCGCTGGCTGAAAACCAACCGCGCGGCCCTGAAAGAAACTTTGTCTATTCTGACAGATTTCGGCGCCCGCGTAACCGGAATTGCGTTGAACCGCGTGGACATGAACAAGTACCACCGACAAGGCTATGGCCACTCCGGATACAAGTCCTACGACAAGTATTATACGTCCGGATAACAGCGCTATTTATTGCCCAATCTACGGACAATATGACCGGTTAGATTGGGCTCAATAACAAAACCGTGTTTGAGCGTTCAGAAGCATGCCGATTGGCATGCTTCTGGCACAGTTGGGTACTGATTTACGGCCAACCTACCATTCTCGGACAGTCCATTCATGAAGCTTCTGAAGATTTCCAGTCGAGCTGCTGAAACAACTTTTTCCGAGGCGGTTTATGAGCTCGCAAACGGATCCCGCCGTACGGTGTTTTTTGCAACCGATGCGTCTGTGGATGTTCCCAAGACCGCGGATCATTTTTTCGTTCTCGGGGTGCTCGCAGCCTATCTTCGATCCGAGCCCTATGAGCACTCAGAACCGATAGACTCCCGCCTGTACCATAATATGCGCGAGCTGATGCAGCGCTGGCAGGATTGGCGTAAAAAGAAGCTCGTTGAAATTCGAGTGCCCGCGTTTCGCGACGCCGCTGCCAATACTGAGCTAAAAAACGGTGGGTGCTTGTTCACCGGCGGAATTGATTCTCTGTTCACAGTGCATGAACATGCCGACGATATCGCGACGCTCATCAATGTCGTCCATCGAAAGAAGGCACCGGACCTTCCAGGATTGATTGAACCGAATTCTTCGCTTCACGCCTTTGCCGAGACTCAGGGCAAGCCGCTCGTCACCATTGAAACCAATATGATGTTCGCGTTTCCTGAGATCACGGATGCGTGGGCGAGCATGGCGCACGGAACGGCATATGCAGCTGTTGGTTATTTCCTTGGGCAATCGATCGACCGGCTCTTGATATCCTCGTCGTTCACTTATGACCAATTGCGGCCCTGGGGGTCTCATCCAGAAACCGACCGTCTGTTGTCATCCTCCAGATTATCCGTGGATCACATTGGCGCCGAAACCAATCGATTTGAGAAACTACGGGTGCTATCGAGCAATCCTGAGTTTATGCACCATTTGTCGATCTGTGAGCATGGCCCCCAATCCGGTGAGCGTCTAAATTGCTCTCAATGCCAAAAATGTCTGCGCACAATGATTGGTTTAGACCTGCTTGGCCTGTCGCCTGAGCAGGCGCCAACCTTTGATTGGTCAGATTATCGACCCGAAAAGCTGACAACGTTTTTATTGGCGGGTCACGTCAATTGCTCGGAAATGTTACAAGAAGCGAGGCGCGTGAAGCGCACCGATATTGAGCGTGTCCTCACCAATACGATCACCTATGCCAAAAAGTACCATTGGATTGTCACCATCGAATACTTTTTGCGCAGGCGATTAGCCACTGCCGGGCGCCACAGGGCGTTTTTCGTGCGCGTTCGCCACTTTATCTACCGCCTACTTAACATCAAAACGAGAAGCCGTGATGGCTGGAGCGATGTCCCATGATCAGAGATCTATTTAACCCAAGCGCGGCTGCAGTTGGGGGGCAAACAACCCAAGCTGATCGGATCGATTGGATCGATTACTCTAAAGGCATCTGCATGATCTTGGTCGTGATGATGCACACGGTCGTCAATTATGAATTCCTAGCTGGGTCGGAAGGTTGGCTGCGACCGGTGGTCGATTTTGCGCAACCGTTCCGGATGCCCGACTTCTTCCTGATCGCGGGCTTGTTTTTGCACCGTTCGATCAATTCGGACGCGCGATCCTATTATGATCGAAAAGTCGTACACTTCCTCTATTTCTACACGCTTTGGTTGGTTATTTTGCTGCCATTGAAAGAGGCTGGCCTTCTGATTTCTGACCCGGTTGGATTTGGCCAGGCCTTTTTGACCGCCTTTGTCGAGCCGGTAAACGCGCTCTGGTTCTTGCATATGCTCGCCGTGTTCTACGTTGTGACCCGGCTGACGCGGAAGGTCCCGGTGACCGTCATGCTTTTGGTTGGCTTTGCGTTAAACACCCTCGTTCAATCCGGTGTATTCCACTCCGATTGGACCGCCTTGAGCCGATTTATGGACCGATTCATCTATTTCTATGTCGGTTATGCTGGCGCCGGTTTGATTTTCAAAGGCGCAGAGTTCGTGCGCCCGCACACCAAAGCGCTCATCATCGGGCTTTTGATTTGGGGTGTGACGAATTGGTATTTTGCAGAATTAGACCTGCACCATGTGCCGCTGATCGCGCCGATATTCGGCTTGGTTGGAGCCTTTGCTGTGTGCGCGTTGGGCGTGTTGATGGCCAAGCATAATGTCGGGAATCTCATTCGCTATATCGGTCAGAACTCGATTGTCGTCTATCTGACTTTCTATATCCCGATGAAGGTGACCGAGAAGATCATTGAACGTATCGGTGATCCTCTGGGCAGCGTCGGTCTCTCGACCTTCATCATACTGATGGTCGCTGTGTTGTCGCCATTGGTGTTCGAGCGAATGATCCGAAATACGTCATTGAACTTCCTCTATGTCCGTCCAGAGATGGCGCGCCTGACACGGCCTACGCCCGCGGAATAGGGCGAGGCCTACGGCTGTTTCAAGGAGCGCTTCAGCCGACGGATTTGTATGTCTTGCCACATAGACAAGACGCGGGCGGCGTGATCAAAACCGAATCTAAGTGGAAGTTCCGTTAGGTTCGGAGGGTAGTGCAATGGGCGACAAACTCGTAACTTTGTTTGGCGGCTCTGGGTTTATCGGGCGTTATGCCGCTCGTAGCCTTGTTCAAGCCGGTTACCGCGTTCGGGTTGCGGTGCGTCGACCGCATCTGGCTGGAGATGTGCGGCTCGCGGGTGCACCTGGCTGGGTCGATATCGTTCAAGCCAATGTTCGGCACAAAGCTTCTGTGGAAGCGGCCATAGAGGGCGCTGATGCGGTCGTGAACCTGGTCGGTATCCTTTATGAAAAAGGCCGCCAGAGTTTTGAAGGCGCTCAGCGCGAAGGCGCAAAAAACATCGCAGAAGCTTGCGCGGCGGCGAATGTTGAAACCCTGGTGCATGTTTCGGCGATCGGCGCGGACCCTGACTCTCGCGCTGATTATGCAAAAACCAAAGCAGAAGCCGAGCAAGCAGTCCGGAGCGCGGTGCCCAGTGCGGTCATTCTGCGTCCATCGATCGTTTTTGGCCCGGAAGACCAGTTCTTCAATCGCTTTGCAGCGATGTCGTCGCATCCGATTTCGACATTCGCGCCTTTCCTTCCGGCCATTGGCGGCGGAGACACGAAACTGCAGCCGGTTTACGCCGGAGATGTTGCTGACGCGATCGCCAATGCGGTTTCCAGAAGCGATGCCGCCGGCAAGACTTATGAGCTTGGCGGCCCGCGCGTCTATTCCTTCAACGACCTCTACGACTATATCGGCAAAACAATTGACCGAAAGCGGTACGCGCTTCCGCTGCCATTCTTCATCGCCAAACCGCTCGGTCTGACCTTTGGAGCGGTGTTTCGGTATGTTTGGCCACTATCTTCTGGGATTTTTGGTGCACCACCGATCACGGGTGATCAAGTCGAGATGCTGAAGACCGATAATGTCGTCTCAGACAAGGCTTTGACACTCGCTGACCTAGGGGTTGAGCATGTCGAGTCCGTCGAGGCGATTGTTCCGAGTTATCTCTATCGGTTCCGCCCTTATGGTCAGTACCACCAGGAAAGCGAAAGCGCTTAGCCGGCGCGCCCGCCAATCCGTTTCCGGACATCAATGACCACCAATCCATCACGGATGTCGATATGATGGCATCCGATGAGATCGGGCTTAAAGTCTGGTTCGACTGCCCGTTCGAGGGATTCGACATATTCGGTCATCGAGATCTTAGCGATGTTCATGAGGTTTAATCCGTAGCCATAAAGGCCATGCGAATTATTTTGTGATGCCCGCAGCACAGCTCCGTTTTCATGATGGATGCGTCCGCCATTGCGGGCGGTCCGCGCGTCAAAGACGACAGGGTTAAGCGGATGAGGGGTTAGAGTTTTCAGGTCTGGCCCATCGATCTTGTAAACATGGAGTTCGGAGTTCATCTCGCCAAAAGGATCTGTGGAAATATTGGTGAACAGCCACCATTCTCCATTGATTTCGGCGATACTGGTATCCGCAGCAATCACGTCATCGAGCAAGATGCGATCGCGTTCCCACCCGTCCGGGAAGTTGACGCATTTCCAGAGCTCTATTCGCTTCGCCCCACAGGTTTCGGGTATCATGTAAAGCTGATCGCCATGCTCAAATAAAAACGGATACGACATGTGATAGTCGCTTTTGATAATCGACCTTGTCTCGGTCAGAACACCATTTTTGAAACGCCCGACCCCGAGATGGCCGTGCGAGGTTTTATAATCGTAGATTTCAAAGAAACAGTGGGTCTCGCCATTCTTTTCCCACAGAAACGGATCAGCGTAATAGGTGTTTCCGGAGACCGGTTGAGGCGTCATTTTGGCTGGATCAAAAGCCGCGAGCGACGCCTGCGCCGTCTGCAAGTAGAACATGCCTGGTCGCAGGCCCAGTTTTGAGCCAATTTTGGTTCCGATCCGAGTGACCACCTCGCGGCCGAGATGCGTTCCATATTTGAACAGGGTTGCGAATGAGAGCGATGCGGGTTGCGCGAGGGTCTTTGATCCGGAGGCTTGAAGCGCGCCATCGAGCTGCACCCGTTTGAGCTCTCGCATGATCAGCGTGACAGATTTCTCGCAAAGATAGAGATGGTTCAGTGCCGCAATAAATTTGGTGTTCAAGGTCGCGGTGCCGATGATGTCTGCCTTGGGTGTTTCCGCGCTCAGGCGGCAAAGGTTTATCTCAATCAACCGCGAGCGAGAGACGATCGCGCGCACGGACTCATGGCCATAGGTCGGGCCAAGCATGTCTAAGACCCAGACTCCAAAACGGCACAGTTTAGGGTCAACTCCAAGTCCACACTGATGGGTCAGATCCAGAATAATATCGCATTCTAGGGTGCTGATCGCTCGTGCGTCGGTGCTGCCGATGATGGGCAATTCGGACAGAACGTTCTCGAACTCGGAGGTGTTTGCCGCCTTTGGTTTGGCGGCGAGTTTGGATTCGAGCCTCCACCACCAACCGAGCGCCGGTTTCGGACGTTCGGTCTTGTCGGCATCACGTTCAATGAGCGCAGAAAGTTCGAGTCCCGAGGTGGCTTCTATGCGCGTGGCAAGCCGCTGCATCCAAGGCTCGAGGTCGCCTCGGCGGTCACAGACAAGCGCGATTTTTAATGGCTCGTTCGCCATGAGCGTTTTCCCAACCCCTAAAACTCTAACCTACCACGGCACCGTCACACCCTGCTGTTCGGCAAGTGCCATGAAGGACGAAAGCATGTTGGCATCAACCTCTACTCCGTTTTCAAGACTATCTTCGTATTGTTGCCAACGCACCTGACCCGGAAAGCGCGTTTCACTATCTTGCGGGGTCGCGTTGAGCGCAGCGCCGAGCGCATCCATTCGATCGAAATACGTTTCGAGCGACAGCCAGACTTGGGTGTTGAGGACCATAAAGAAGTGCCCATTTTCCCCGCTTCGTTCGAAATTTTTGTACATCGATCCAACCTGGTGAGAGATCGCGGCGCCGGTGAGCACCGCACTCAATATCTCGACCATCAAAGCGAGCCCGAAGCCTTTCGCGCCAGCCGCTGGCAGCAGAGTTCCTGCCATAACTTCATTGGGATCCAGAATTGGATTTCCCTCGCCATCAATCGCAACGCCTGGCTCGAATGTTTCACCTGCGACGATTTTCTCGCGCACCGTGGAGCCGGCGACAGCCGCGGTCGACATGTCCACCAAGACGTGATGCCCATCTCGTCGAGGTGCTCCGAAGGTAAATGGGTTCGTGCCGAGCACAGCTTGAAGCCCGCCAGGTGCCGCGACTTTTGGAAATGAATTGCTGAGGACTAAGCTAAGCTTCCCAGCTTCCGCGGCGCGGGCAGCATAGTAAGCGCCGGCGCCGAAAAAGTTGCTATTGTGAACCCCTACAATGCCAATCCCGAATGTTTCGGAAAGTTCGATTGCGCGATCTATCGCGATCCGTCCCGCGTGATGTCCGAAGGCTTGGTCCGCATCTAGCCGCTCCATCGTGGGGCTCAAGGAGTCGAATTTCATATTTGGCGCGCTGCGAAGGGTCCCGGCAGAGACGTGTTTCAGCAGGATTGGAAGTCGCTCAATTCCGTGATTCCGGCGTCCAACCATATCGCACCAGATAAGGTTTTCGGTCACGGTTTGAGCTTGTTCAGAACTAATACCAGCGCTGAGCAGGATATCTTGGGTAACAGCTGACAGCTCGGAATGATTAAGTCTCATGCGCTTTATTTCGCGACCGCGCCCTTTATTTTATTGAACACACGCGAAAGGTCGCCTCGGGTCTCAGCCAACATCGGGCCAGGGTCTGTTAAGCTGAAATAGGACAGAATGAACTTCTGTTCGAATAGGCTTTTGAGCCAGCCAAAGGTGGTGATCTCTTTGCGTTTGCGCAGGGCGAGAAAGGCAATCAGGTCTCGCATCGGATTGAGCATTCTAAGCTTACTCGAATATGTATCAAATGTCGGAACAGGCTGACCTGTCAGATGGCAGTAAATGATCTCATCAATCGGCGCGCCCGCATCGGTGACCAGGCGATGCGCGGCTGTGAATCTTGCATTCACTTCAATGATCTTCAGCTGACCATCGCGCGTGTCTGTTTTAAACTCCACATTCGCAATGCCCTGCCACTCCAGGCCATCAAATAAGCGCTGTCCCATTTCTGCGGTTTTGGGCAGCCACTCAGATTGATGCATGGATGAGCCGCCGCGATTGATCGGCCATCTGCGGATGACGCTCTTTGTATAATCGTAGAGCTTCACGCCATCCTTTGTCCGATAGGTATAGTAGCTATTAAGCAGACGATCTGGACCTGGGATCATCTCGACAACCATGACCTGGTGATTTTTCTCGTGTGCCAGCGCTACCTTTTCGACGACTTCATCGAAACTGTCCTCAATGATGAAGAGCTTCTTCCCGAAAGTGTGGACAAACGCATAGGAGTCGATCGGCTTCACCATAACCGGAAACATGATCTCGTCTTTGATCTTCTCAACGTCAGAAATCGATTGGACCGTCCAATGCTTCGGCGCCGGCACGCCAACGCTATGGGCGGCATCGAGAGTCGCCTGTTTGTCGAGCATCATCTCACGCTGCTCAGGCACAAGCTCTTCCAAGGCATAGTGTTCGGACAGGGCTTGATAATTCGCGACGATAAACGCCAAAGACTCATCACAACACGGCAGCACAATATTGTTCTGGAGTGCCGCGGGCCGGTCCGTCAGAAGCAGGTTAGCCCAATATTCGGTTGCATCCGCTTTTGCCGGCACCACGAATGTCTGCTTGCAGTACTTCGAGTAAATTGCCCGAGAGTCCGAATAGCCGCTTGCGACAATCGGGACGCCTTTCTTGCCTAAGTTTCGGGCCACGGCGACGGCGTTTTGCTTGCCCCCGAGCAAAAGAACGGGCGTGGATGGGTCGAATTTGGTCATAACTGAATTGTGCCCATTTTGCTGGTGAACATCCGATCTAACAATTGCGGGGCGAGCTTTGCGCTCTGAGATGGATTAGAGACGAGATAGTGATGATGAATCCCGGGGTTTACATTGATCTCATTGAAATAGGTGTCCCCGTCGAGCAGAGGTGCAGATATGTCGTCTGAGGTTATATCGAGTCCCGCAAATTTGAGACCAAAATCTCGGACGAGGCGGGCGCCAAGCTCAATGATTTCCGCGTTCACTAGCTCGCGGACAATGTGGTTCTCAGCAGCTGAGTTTTCATTGACGGCCAATTTTACGCGAGCGGATGTCCCGGCCGCTAAAACCGTTTTTGGGGTCAAACCATCGGCGGTTAATGTGTTTCGACTCTCTTGGTCGAGGATAAGCGGATTCAGCGCGCGAATATTATTTATGTCTTCGCGAGCGCTGTTTTCGGCTTTCACGAGATGGGCGATGGTTGACGTACCGTCTCCGGTGACACTGGGAGAATCGCGTCTGACAGCGTCTAGAAACTCGCCATTTAAATAGACTAGGCGATAACATGCTCCGGTCAGTTGTTTTTCCGCGATGAGGCGCGGATTGTATCCGGATGCATGCTGCGCCGCTGCCTTAAGCGCGCTCAAATTGGTAATGCCGGTGACGACGCCCTGACCGCCCCCGGTGCCATCGGCAGGCTTTACGACGATCGGTCCGGCTTGCGCTTTGAGAAATTGCTCAGCCTCGGAAAGAGAGCCGAGCGTGAAATTCTTGAATTCAGGCAAGCGCAGTGATTTCTGGACCATCAATTCGTAATGAAGGGCTTTGTTCGCGAAGACGCTCAGCGTGATGTCGCTATCCAGCATGAGGTCAGATTGGCGGACATAGGTGGCGAGATTGTTTTTGCGAATTTCCAAGAGGCCATTTGGCTTTGCCGATATTTCTGCTCCAATCGCCTCAGCCGAATTGGTCCAAAGATCAGAATAGAATTTCGCCCGCACCGGTCTTAAACGGCGCCGCGCGAGACCCGCGTGCAAATTCAGGAGGCGCCGCTTATTCCGACGCCATTGCCGTACAAGAGATCCCGATGCCATCGCCCAATCCACCCATTCGCGAAACTACGCCATCTATTCGATAAATGCGCAATCAGTATCGCGAAGTTGATCATCAACCCAGGCGTTTGAGAAATCGCCGCGTTTGACACTTTCAACATAAGCGGCTTGCCGGTCTTTGCTGGCTTGAAGTCGCGACAGGATTTCAGGTCCATAGTCTTTCGGAACCACTGCGATGCCGGTTGCATCTGCTTTGATGATATCGCCTGGGTTCACAACTACGCCGCCGCAAGAGACCGGTGTGTTGATCTCGCCTGGACCGCGATGAAGAGGGCCGAACGGGGTCACGCCGCGCGCATAGACGGGTAAACCTGTCTCGCGGACGCCGTCGACATCTCTGATCAAGCCATCAATGATGAAGCCTGCAATGCCCCGATGTTTGGCTTTATTCGCCACCAGATCGCCGAACACAGCATTCGTCATGGCACCGCTGCAATCCACCACGACCACGTCGCCGGGTTTGGCAATGTCCAGCGTTTTGTGGATCATCAAATTATCGCCGGGGTATAGCTTCACGGTGAGCGCTGGCCCAAGCAGTTCTTTGTCGTTTGATAAGTTTCGAAGCTTGCCGCTCATCGCGTATAAGCGGTTCATCGCGTCGGAAACATCGGCAGTTTCAAAGTCGGAAAACTTGCTAATCAGATCGGGCGATGGGCGGTCAAAATCCGAACGGATCATGAAGCCAGGTCCAGGCGTCATCTCCGCTGACTTGAGTTTCTCAGCCATGCTATCCTCGTCTACTTTTCTCTATTTTTTGGATGCAAGCGCTATACCGACTCGGTATCGGCGATCTTCCCAAAGATATTCTCGCCCAGCGGGTCACGACCGTCCTGATTGACTTTAATGTACAGGATTGCAGCACCAGCGGCTTTTACACGCTCGTGGAAAATTGAAGACCCCAGAAAGACAACCAGATCGCCAACTTTTTCATTGAGGGTTATGGCTTTTTCCAACTCGTAGATCTGAGCTAAATCAGGATGATCGCGATCGGTCATGAACACTGCGCGTTCTTCCGGGTTCGGTCCGAAATCCAATTCTGGAAAAACACAAACTGTCGAACCTTCCGGCAAGAAGACAGGAAGTCCGATCGACACGGAAGACGCTGCGCGATCCTTGTGAGGCGCGGGATAATCTTCCGCGGCTGCGTCATAGACTTTGAGGTGACGTTCTGAAATCGTCAGCGCGTCTTTGTCATATCCGAGCAAAGCGGCCATTCCGTCACGGAATTCGATGGCGTCTTTGTCAGATGGAAAATCGAATAAATATTGGCGTTTTTTGCCGTAGACCTTCCAGTCTTCTTTCTCGTTCTGCGCACTTTTCAAGGATTCTTGATAGTGGCTTTGGAGATGGTTCAAAAAACCGTCATCCAAAAGATCTTTCAGATGAACATAACCTTTGTTCACGAACTCTTCGTGAGCGTCGCCAGGATTATATTTGAAGACCATTTCACCCCCCAATTCTGGATGCTACAATACACAGAGCTTCTGCTCGTTTGATGCCTGATGCCTTCGCCACCCAGCTAGACTTGTCAGACAGTGGCTATCTATGCTCCTCCGAAATCTGAAGTGCAATAGGTATTCTTCCTAAAGCAGGGACTTTCACCTCGTAGGAGAATATTGGCCGTCTCTGCTTAAAATTTGAGCAAAATTTTTGCGCTCAGGTGGCGGCCCACGATGCGGGTCTAACATCAGACAAATCGTTTGTTCGGAATCAACGCTGCGACAACTCCATTCGGCTCGTGAGCTGGCGCGTTTGGATTGAGTGGGAAGCGGCTGGCCTTTTGGTAGAATAGCGACGCGCAAGCGATCCCCGCCATGACATAAAAGTGGATGCCTAAATCAACTGAAGACCCTGAGATAGAAGACGCAATCAAGATGTTGATACATCCCGCGCGGGCAGCAGATGCGTAGTGGACACTATCTTCGGTGGCCCAGGGCGTGTTCAGTTCGGGCTTAAATCTGAACAATTGGTAGAAGAAGACACCAAACAGGATGGCGCCAATAATCCCCAAATTTGCGAGCACACCTACAACGAAACTTGATGTGCGAACGCTCCCCGTTCCGGCGCCTAATCCGAGGGTCTGCACGAAGGCATTCAACCCGCCCATGTTCCAAGATGTCCGTTCAATCCCGCTCGCACTGCCAAGCTTGCTCGCGATCGAATTATCGAACGTCTTCACAATCGGGTCGAGGATTTCTGGCGCGATCGCGATTGCAATTGCGCCCAGCAAAGCAAGCAATGGCCCGACGGCGATAAACAGTCGCTTATTGACTGCGGAGAACGGGTTTCTCGTCCGCTGAATATCCATGCCCGTGAGCGTGACGGCATAAGCAAATGCGAGATAGACGGCGATCGCAGCATAGGCTGTTGAGGAGAACGTAAATAGTAGCGCGACGAATGTCAGCAAAGCGGCGATCCCGGTGAGGCGCGGCTTTACCCCAGCTCTCCACAACCGGAAACTGAACGCGAACAATCCTACTGAAGTGGTCGCGAATGAAGAGGCTTCAGGAAACGAACCGGTGACCCGTTTAATGCCCATAAATTGATGCGAAAACAGCTGAGCATAGTCGGCGTTTCGGATGAAATCCAAAAGCGAAGAGAGTCCCGCCGCGAAGGTGACTGTATCAATGAAAACGATAATAAAGTTTACAAACGTACATATGATGATCGCCATCGCTGCGCGTTCGATCATCTGTGCGCTGCGTGCCATGGAAGACACCATCGCGAAGACAATGATACCAGCCAGGAAGTAGACGGCCTGATTGAAATTAGAACTGGTGGCTTGCAGCGGGACCTCGATAATGCCGCGGGTTTGCGCTGCCAGCGGGAACACCAAGAACGACCCTGAAAACAAACGAGGAAGGACAACGCTCGAAACCAAGGCCCATATGCTCAGCAGTAGCAAGGTCATACCCGGACGCCCCGGCTGAAGCGCGAGCGACCCAAACGCAATGGAGCGTTCTCGAATTAGGACAGCGGCGCCAAAGAACAGCAAACTAAGGTGGCCAGGTGTGATGTTTGCAGGGCCGAACGCCATCGCCGAAGCCGCTTGCAAGAGTCCGGCGCAGCAAACGATGGTTAGCGCTAAAGCAGAAGACCGAAGCACCGAAAGCGCTGCCAAGGCAGCAATGATAATACCGATAATTGAAACGCTCAATTGGACATCGACTTTCTATTTAACTCTGCTGCGGAATTCGGTCGGTTCATTTCTAATCGCCCAAAAACACTACTCGACGCTAAAGATTGGTAATATGCGTTGGGTCAAGCTTTCCCGAGAAGATGTGTCGGATCGCCAACCAATTCCCCTTAGCGCGACCCCAGCGATCGACCCACGGTTCAGGTGCTAAGGTTTTGGCATGATTGGCGAGGAAATTTCGACTCATCAAGTGTAGGGCTTTCGGCCAAGGCAAGGTGCCTTTCCGGCTGAGATATATTGGGTTTGCGATTTGCGAATATCCGAGCCTTAAACCGGGTGATCTCGCCTTTTTGATGCCGCAGTGAACGCCCCAAAAAGCGTTGGTATGAACCAGCCGGCCGCGACCTAGAAGTTGGTTCGAAAAATCATTGTCTTCCAACCAACTGTACATTGGCAGGTTCTCATCGAATCTCACTGTTCCAATCGCTTCATTTCGAAACGCCATATTGCATCCATACAATCCCGAAACGTCTTTATAGATTTCGGGTGTCGGGGCCGGCTCGGAATCTTTTTCCTGAACCATTCGAGAGGCTTTCGCGAATGAGTATCCCGGTCCGCCGATCCCGTCTTTAAACGTATTCCCCATTGCGCCAACAATATCTGGGTTTTGGTCGAAGAAGGAAATCAGGTTCTCGATCGCAAAGCGGGATGGCACATAATCGTCATCATAGAAAATGACATAGTCGACACTGGATCCAAGGTGATCCAAGGCGCGATTGCGTTGCGTGCTTGCGCCTTTTGATCCCATGATAATTTCGACATCAGGATCGTTAAAATCGGCCGGTAAATCCGCTTCGCTTGTCACAGAGAGAACAATTCGGTCAGCATGTCGGCTCTGTGACTTCAGACACATTAGGACTTCGCCCAAAGATTCTGGTCGTCCTAAAGACGCAATCGCTACGGCAATGGTCGACATAAATTTTTTGTCCTCTATTGAACTCTCGGCGAGGTTGAGTATTTGGCTGTTGATACGGGGACAGCAAAACATATGCCATCTTAAGTTAGAGTTGGCGCGCAGAATGCATGGTTTTTCTGATGCGAGAAAAGGTGGGGAATGAGTAAGCTGAACCGCATAGTCGTATTGCATGATACACTAGACGCGATTGGTGGCGCGACAAGCCTCGCACGACTGTCTGCAATACGCTATCGTGCGATGGGGTACGACGTTGTTTTCATTACCGGAGTTCCAGACGATGGAAGCCTAAGTGAGTATGGCATCGAAACCATCGGCTTGGGGCAAGCCATGCTTCGGCAGCAGCCGCGATTTGAAGCGATCACAAGCGGGCTCTACAATTCTCATGCTGCAAAACGTGTGTCTCAATGGATCAAACGAAACGATACAGACTCGACAGCGTACCATCTTCACAATTGGGCCCAAATACTGTCACCGGGAATTTTTTCGGCCCTGTCGCCGGTGGCCAACCGCACGGTTGTTTCATGCCATGACTTGTTTAATGCCTGTCCAAACGGTGGATTACTGCACTTCCCGACGGGCGCGCCCTGTTCGCTCAAGCCGATGTCGAAAGAATGTTGGCTGAGTCAGTGCGATCGGCGCGGGACTGTACATAAATACTGGCGAATGCTGCGCCAGGTGAACCTTAATCGGCTTGCCCGGTTTGATGAAAGCGAAATGACATTTGTCAGCTTACATGAAGGCATGACGGACTTGTTGCGTTCCGTAGGCTTTAATCCGCCTTTGCTTACCAGCGTTCCTAACCCAGCCAGCGCTTACACAAATGGCCGTGTCCCCTGCGAACAAAATAAACCATTCCTCTTTGTTGGGCGCCTGTCGGCTGAAAAAGGAGCGGATATCGCGCTAAAAGAAGCGCACCAGGCCGGGGTGCCAATGATGATCATTGGCGAGGGCGATTTGGAAGATGAACTCAAAGCCAAATATCCCGAAGCGGAATTTGCTGGATTTTGCGACCATGCAGCGATCGAAAAATATGCCCAGAAGGCTCGCGGTATTATTGTCCCTAGCCGGGTTAGAGAACCGTTCGGCTTAGTGGTCGCCGAGGCAGCGCTGAGCGGCATTCCAGTTTTGATTTCTAAGCAAAGTATGTTGTCCGGAGAAATCAATTCTCGAGAAATGGGTTCAGTGTTTGACCCACTAAAGCCGGGAGATTTGGCGGGCCGATTGTCGTCATGGACTAAGAATGATGAATTGACTCGGACTATGAGTGAAAACGCATTCGCGAACGCCCATGCAATCTGCTCGTCGCCGGATGACTGGGCACAGAAATTTATCGACATCATGCAGGCAAGAATTGGATCTGCAACCGGGGCAAAAACGCCTCAAATGGCCATATAATTAGGGTGGCAGCCGAGCCTAGTCGTCAATAGTGACAGGGTTTGTAGGCCAAATGGAATAGTTCTTGCAGTTTGTACGGTCTGTCACGGGGACTGACTATAATGAAACTGCGTCACATAGTCGTAATACATGATAAAATCGAAGCTCGAGGCGGGGCGACTGAACTCGCGAGACTGAGCGCGATTCAGTATCGTAAGCTCGGATATAAAGTTACCTATATTACTGGCGCCAATGATGATCGGAGCCTGATGCGCTATGGTATCAATGTGGTCGCATTGTCTCACCCTAGCTTAGCTTCGGAAGTGTCCGCGAAAACCTTCGTCAATGGAATTTACAACCAACGCGCTTCCAAACAGATTCAGGAATTTATCGCTCAAAACGATACGCCGGATACCGGATACCATTTGCACAATTGGGCCCAGATATTGTCGCCGAGTGTCTTTGCGGCACTCGAATCAGTCGCGAGTCGGACCGTCGTGTCTTGTCATGATTTCTTCAATATCTGTCCGAATGGCGGATTGGTGAATTTTCAAAAGCGCGAAGCCTGTTCGCTGAAGCCGATGTCTGCGGCGTGTTGGGCGAGCAATTGCGACCGGCGCGGTCGCGGTCACAAAATGTGGAGAATGGCGCGTCAGGTCAGCCTCAATCACTTTGCGGATTTTGCCAATAGCCCCATGAGTTTCGTATGCTTGCATGAAGGTATGGAAAAACTCATGCGCGAGGCGGGTTTTACGCCGAAAAACTTGACCAGTATTCCGAACCCCTCTGTGCCTTATACCGACATGCGGATCGAAGCTGAGGCAAATGACAATTTCCTATATATCGGCCGCTTAACCGAGGAAAAGGGCGCCGATATTCTAGTTGAAGCGGCCAGATTGTCAGGCGTTACGGTCTCCTTTGCGGGAGAAGGTCCGCTGCGCGACAGTTTGGAAAATCAGCATGACCAAGCAAGCTTCTATGGCTTTTGCTCACGCGATCAGCTTGTAGACCATGCGAAAACAGCGCGCGCGCTGGTTGTTCCAGGGCGCTGGCGAGAGCCTTATGGCCTCGTCGTTGCGGAGGCCGCGCAAAGCGGGCTGCCAATCATTATTTCGGACCCAAGTACGCTTTCCGAACAGGTCAGGGATCTCAATCTTGGATCGGTTTTTGACCCGAGTGATTCAAGCGATCTGGCGAACGTTCTCGATCGATTCAGCAATGACAATGACCTGGTCCTTGAGACCAGCTGCAATGCCTTCGAGCGCGCCCACCATATCACCAACACGCCGATTAAATGGGCGCAATCATTTGTCGAGCTATTCAATAGAAAGCTGCAGGAAGCGTAACGCTCGACTAGAGCGGCGATAAAAGAGGGTTATTCGGAATTGGGCATCAATGGCGGCATCAGATTGTCCTCATCGTCCGCCATTTGGAACACCAGCGGATACACCACCCCTTTTCGTTTAACCGCGACGCCATCTACCATTTTCGGTTCGAATTTGAGGCTTGCGACAGCGTTGCGCGATGAGTCAACAAAACCTGGATGTCCGCATTTAACCTCTAGATTGATGACATAGCCTTCCGGGCTGACATCAAAATAATTGTCACAATGTGCGCTGACTCCCTGCTTTGCCAAGTCGATTGGGTATTCGGGCCTGGGAAGATCGATGGGTTGAGCGTCGCGGTCGGCGAAGCTCGGTGCTGTGGCAAGTGTAGCGATGCCGAAAGCTGCGGTCAGAGCGGCGCTGAGGCCGCCTGTCGTTTTAAGCGGGTTGCGGATGAGGGTCATCGAAATGTCCTTTGCGATACGTTTGACTTTCATCCGGCGAGATCGTCGGAGATAGGCATCGACAAAGGTCCGCACAGCGTAGCTGACGGAAATCCCTTCTTCCTCGCACGCGCGCTTAAAAGCTGCTTTCTTAGAGTGCGGCAGCCGCACTTCAATCATTTCTGTCTTCTTTTCCGGGCGCTGTTTGGTCATGCCGCTCTCCGAAGGATTGCCGGTCCTTATGTCAGGACCGCTTCGATGCGTCATGAAAACCGAAAGCCCGTTCATACGCCAGACTTTTCGTGTCCGGACAGGCTTTCGGTGTTCGTGTTTTGCCTAAGCCAGCATGGATTACTCGGCTTCAGTCTCTGAGCTTGTGCTTGTTTCTGTCCGCTTGATCCGTTTTACGATAATCCGTTTGTCACCGGACTCGCTGATGTCTTCATAAATGGTCTCGGTGTCGTGATCGATATCCATATCGAAATCACCTTCAACGTCTTCGAGCGCTTTTGCGATAAGCGCTTCGAGTTCTTCTTCAGACAGTTCAGAGCCTGATCCCATGCGTTTGATGGTGATCTTCTTGTCGACTTCTGTGGTCAGTTCGCCATGAATATCGCCATCCTCTGAATCACTAAACTTGAGGACTTTCATGGTTTTACGAGTGACTGTTTTGCCGTCTTCTTCGGAATCTACCTCGCTGTCATGGATGACGATATGGTCTCCCGCGGCTTCGAGTTCGGCTTGGCTGACCCCGCCTGACCCGTCAGTGTCGAGCTTTTGGATAATGTCAGCGTCATAGCCAGGCGCGATTTCGCCTTCTGTCAGCACGCCGTCCTTATTCTTATCGAGTGCTTCAAATGCGGTTGAATCTGCGGCGGATGGCAGGGCGGTGACAGAGAAGACGCCAATGGCCGCGCCGGCGGCGGTGGCGAGGGTTTTAAATCGATGTCGTGCGAGGGTCATAGTGATCTCCTGGACCGGATGGGGTTGTTCGGCCAGTCGAGCCTCCTCGATATAGTCAGCAATGTATCGTCGCAGAGCTTGCGAGGCGGTTTCGCCTCTTTGCTTTGTCGCCGCCATGAAGTCTTGCTTCTGTTGGAATGGCAGTCGGATGTCTAAGCTTTCGCTTTTCTTTTCTCGGCGCGTCATCACTACTCGATCAGATTGGCTGGACCAGTGGTCCGCACTTTTCGACATATCCCGTCTTATAAAAGGATGATCGTGCCAAGACGCCAGTAAAAAAGTGTCAGGACAGAATTTTCTTCAATTAAATCAATCCCAGAATGGGTGCGGCGAGAATGAGTCCGAACCCTAGCAAGAGCCGGTAGATGACAAAGGGGAGAAAGCTCATCCGCTTGATCAACGTCATCAAAGCATGGATCGAGGCGAGGCCAGAGACAAAAGCTAGCGCGGCGACGATTAATCCGTCTTGCGGCGTGACGACCCCACCTGTGATGTCTGCACTCAGCAATCCAACGGCACCATAAAGTCCAGCTGCTGCCAAAATTGGGGCGCCGATTAGCATCGAAAACCGCGCTGCTTCGGTGCGCTCATAACCAAGGGCGCGGGCTGCGGTCATGGTGATCCCAGACCGGCTAGTACCCGGGATTAAGGCGGCAATTGCTTGGGTGGCGCCGATCATCACCGCGTGCCCGATTGTCATATCCGCTTCGGTTCTCGTTTTTCCGCCTGCGACATCGGCCCACCATAGAAGCAGGCCAAAGCCGATCGTCGCCCCAGCGACAGTCCAAACGCTGCGAAGATTGGCTTGAATGCTGTCTGGAACAAACATTTCATGAGCTATAGCGGCCACCAGTGCGAGTGGGGTCGCGACAATAATGCATAGCGCGAGATGGGCGCCTCGCGAGAGGGGTTGTTTGCTGACCCCTGCGCCGAGCAGCTCGAACCCTCCGCGCGTGGCTGCCAAGACGTCTTTTCGGAAGTAAATCAGCATCGCGGCGAGGGTGCCTAGGTTCGACACAGCATTGATCAGAAGTTCGTCGCGCCCTTCAAGCGTGAATAAGTTTGCCGCGAGCAGCACGTGCCCGGAAGACGAAATTGGAAGCCATTCCGTCACGCCTTGAACCAACGCGATAATTATGAGTTGAAGCAGTGACATCAAGAACCCACAGATTTCGATTAATGACGCGGTCTCGCATAATTCGCGCCAACACGCACGGCTCAAATAAATATATTGATGTGATATATTTTCATTCTATGCCTATCTGTGTACATCGTTTTGGCTCATTCAAGGCAGTGAATAAATACCATAATGATATAGAAAGGTAGAATTCACCCTTGCTGCCCCGATTATCATTGCGCATAAGCAAGCCTCTACCCTTGGGAGCTCGTTATGGCAGAAAAGATGCTGAAATTCATCAAAGTTGATCGCGCGATGCCGAAAAAGCGTTCGGCGAAAACGCGCAAAACCGACTTTAATGAGATTTATGGCGATTATGCCCAAAAGGCTGCGCGCGACCAAGCATCGCGCTGTTCGCAATGTGGGGTTCCGTTCTGCCAGCAAGGCTGTCCGCTTCAGAATAATATCCCAGATTGGCTCAAACTCGCAGCCGAGGATCGGTTGGAGGAGGCCTATGCCGTCTCAAGCGCGACCAATAATATGCCGGAAATCTGTGGCCGGATTTGTCCGCAAGACCGGCTGTGCGAAGGCATTTGTACGATCGAACAATCCGGGCACGGCACGGTGACCATCGGCTCCATCGAGCGCCACATCACTGACACGGCATGGGACAAGGGCTGGGTCAAACCGATTGCACCGCCGCGCGAGCGAAAGCAATCGGCAGGCATTATCGGCGCGGGGCCAGGCGGACTGGCGGCGGCAGAGCAACTTCGCCGTAAAGGCTATCAAGTGACTGTTTATGACCGCTATGATCGCGGCGGCGGTTTGTTGGTCTATGGCATTCCCGGCTTCAAGCTCGAAAAAGACATTGTCGAGCGCCGGATCAAATTGCTGGAAGAGGGCGGGATCACCTTCCGGTTCAATTGCGATGTCGGCCAAGAGATTAGCCTAAATGAAATTCGCGACAGTCATGACACCGTTTTGATCGCGACGGGTGTTTACAAAGCGCGGGATCTGAAAGTGCCGGGCGTCGGCGCTGACGGGGTTCACCCAGCGCTGGATTACTTAACCGCCTCGAACCGTGTCAGCTTCGGTGACAGCGTGGACCGGTTTGAAACCGGAGAGCTCAATGCAGACGGTAAGCGCGTTATCGTGATTGGTGGCGGGGACACGGCGATGGATTGTGTCCGTACAGCGGTGCGCCAGGGCGCGAAATCGGTCACCTGTCTCTATCGTCGCGACCGCGCGAACATGCCAGGCTCGCAACGCGAGGTGGCGAATGCCGAAGAAGAGGGCGTCAAATTCGAATGGCTCTCTGGCCCTGATGCCGTGCTGCATACCAAAGCGAACAAGGTTAAAGGCGTGAAAGTGCGCCGGATGAAGCTTGGTGCGCCAGATGCGTCTGGTCGTCAGTCGCCTGAAAAGACGGACGAAACCGTCGATATGAAGGCGGATATCGTGATCAAAGCGCTCGGGTTTGATCCTGAAGACTTGCCGGTTCTATTTGATGAATCCGCGCTACGAGTGAACCGATGGGGCGCGATCCAAGTCGACTTTAAGACGATGGAGACCAGTCTGCCGGGCGTCTATGCGGCGGGCGATATCGTGCGCGGCGCCTCGCTGGTTGTCTGGGCCATCGTTGATGGGCGCGAGGCAGCAGAGCAAATGCACAAAGCGATGCGCGCGAACGCCAAACAGCGCAAAGTTGCGGCGGAGTAAGATATGGCAGAAATTCATAAAGGACATTGTTTGTGCGGCGCGGTTCAGTTGGAAGGCCGCGGAGCGCCAAAACTCGAAATCTGCCATTGCGATATGTGTCGGCGTTGGCACGGTAGCCCCGCCATGGCGGCCTCTTTTGAGCAAGGCGTGCATATTGTAGCGGGCAAAGAACAGATCAAAGCGTTTCAGAGCTCGGACTGGGCAGAGCGCGCCTTCTGCAGCAATTGCGGCACGACATTGTATTATCACCTGACCGGTTCTGACGTTATCCACAGCAGCCAGGCGGGTCTGTTTGACCTGCCTGAAGGCCTCACCATTCACGAAGAAATCTTCGTCGACGAACAACCTGATTATTATCGCTTCGATACAGACGCGCCGCGGATCACCAGCGCGCAAATGTTTGAGCGGTTCGAAAAATACCAAGCGGAGCAACAAAACAATGACTGATTTTGTTCGCAATTATCAAGACAATCGTCAGCGCCTGATCGATGCGCACGCCTATAATCCTGAAGACGAGCACAGCGCTTGTGGGGTTGGCCTTGTGGCAGCGCTCGACGGCAAGCCGCGGCGCGAGATCGTCGAGATGGGTATTAAGGCCCTGAAGAATGTTTGGCACCGCGGTGCCGTCGATGCGGATGGCAAAACCGGCGATGGGGCCGGCATCCGCGTTGAAGTCCCGCAGGAATTCTTCCGCTATCAAGTCAGCCGCTGCGGCCATGAACCAACAGAGGACCCGATCTGTGTCGGTCAAATCTTCTTGCCGCGTACGGATCTCGGTCAGCAAGAAGCGGCGCGGGCAATTGTTGAAACGGAAATCCTGCATTTCGGCTTCTATATCTATGGCTGGCGCCAACCGCCGGTCGATGTCTCGATCATTGGTCAGAAGGCGCAAGATACGCGTCCCGAAATTGAACAAATCATGTTCCGCGATGATCGCGGCCGCGATCCAGAAGAGCTTGAGCGCGCGCTTTATATCTGTCGCCGCCGGATTGAGCGCCGGGCGCGTGAAGCCGGTATTCCAAGCTTCTATATCTGCTCGCTCAGCCACAAGTCGCTGATCTATAAAGGCATGTTCCTCGCCGAGGATATCGATAATTTCTATCTCGATCTAAAAGATGAGCGCTTTGAGTCCGCGGTTGCGATTTATCACCAGCGCTACTCGACCAACACATTTCCCCAGTGGGCGCTGGCCCAACCGTTCCGCATGCTCGCTCATAATGGCGAGATCAACACGCTGCGCGGCAATCTCAACTGGATGAAAAGCCATGAGATCAAAATGGTCTCTGGAACCTTTGGTGACTATGTCGACGATGTGAAGCCTGTGGCACCCCAAGGCAGCTCAGACTCCGGCGCGCTCGATGCGGTGTTCGAAATCCTTTGTAAGGCAGGCCGCACGGCCCCAATGACGAAAGCGCTTCTGATCCCCGAAGCCTGGTCAAAACGCGCCTCGATCATGCCTGAAAAACACGCAGCGCTTTATGCCTATTGCAACTCGGTGATGGAGCCTTGGGACGGACCGGCAGCGGTCTGCGCTTATGATGGCCGCTGGGCGGTGGCAGGTCTGGACCGTAATGGTTTGCGGCCGCTGCGCTATGCGCTGACGGGTGACGGCATTCTCGCGGTAGGGTCTGAAACTGGTATGTGCCCACTTTCGGGACATGAAGTTGTTCGCCGCGGCCATGTGCAAGCGGGCGGCATGATCGCAGCGGATCTGCAAAACGGCAAATTCTACGAGCATGAAGAAATTGTCGACGAGCTCGCCGAAGAGCATCCATATGAGAAATGGCTCAAAAACGTGCGCGATCTCGACCCGGAGATCGGCCCTGGACCAGAACCGCGCCTGTTTGAAACAGAGATGATGATGCGCCGCCAGAAAGTGGCGGGCTTCACCCTTGAAACGCTTGAGCTGATCCTCGCGCCAATGGCAGAGAATGGCAAAGAAGCGATTGGCTCAATGGGCGATGACAGCCCGGTGGCGGTCCTGTCTGAACAGTTCCGGCCGCTCTCGCACTTCTTCCGTCAGAATTTCAGCCAGGTGACCAACCCGCCGGTCGACCCCTTGCGCGAAGACCGCGTGATGAGCTTGAAAACGCGGTTCAAAAATCTTGGCAATGTCCTGACCACAGATGAGACTCAGCAAGACGTGTTCGTGCTCGAAAGTCCGGTCCTGTCGACGGGGATGTATGAGCGACTGACGGCCATGCTCGGCAAAGGTGTCCAGAAAATCGATTGTACATTCGAGCTGGACGATGCCACCGGCGATGGCGGCGCGCTGAAACAAGCGCTGGCGCGCATTCGCCAAGAAGCCGAGGATGCGGTGCGGGCAGGGCGAGAGCATATTGTTCTCACCGATGAAACCCAAGGCGATACCCATGTTGCGATCCCGATGATCTTGGCGACGGGCGCGGTACACTCGCACCTGGTTGCCCAAGGTTTGCGGTCGTTCTGTTCGATCACGGTGCGCTCATCAGAATGTATCGACACGCACTATTTCGCGGTGCTGATCGGCGTTGGCGCGACTTGCGTGAATGCCTATCTCGCTCAAGACGCGATCGCTGACCGCCATGCGCGCGGCTTGCTTGGCGATATCTCGCTTGGCGAAGCGGTGTTGAACTTCAAAAAAGCCATCGAAGCTGGCCTGCTGAAGATCATGTCCAAGATGGGGATCTCGGTGATTTCTTCCTATCGCGGCGGCTATAATTTTGAAGCGCTGGGTCTGTCGCGGGCGCTTGTGGCCGACTATTTCCCAGGCCTGGCGAGCCGGATTTCTGGGCTTGGCCTGGCCGGTATCGAAGAAAATGCGGTGACCCGTCACGAAGAGGCGTTCGATGAAGACGTCATCGCTTTGCCGGTCGGCGGCTTCTATCGCCTGCGCGCGCGTTCTGAACCGCACGCATTGGATGGCAACTCGATCCATATGTTGCAGGCTGCCTGTGATCGGGGTGAGTACAGCCTGTTCGAAAAATATGCGCAAGTCATCGACAAACGCGACCAGCCCATCCAGTTGCGCGACCTTCTGGATTTCAAACCGGCCGGTCCGGAAGAGCCGCTTGAGCGGGTGCAGTCGGTCAATGAAATCCGCAAACGGTTTGTAACGCCCGGCATGTCGCTGGGTGCGCTGAGCCCGGAAGCGCATGGCACGTTGAATGTTGCGATGAACCGGATTGGTGCCAAGTCTGTTTCTGGCGAAGGCGGCGAAGTGCGAGAGCGCTATCGGCCTTTGCCAAATGGCGACAATATGAACTCTGCGGTCAAGCAAGTGGCCTCTGGCCGGTTCGGTGTCACCGCAGAATATCTCAACAATTGCCGCGAAGTTGAAATCAAAGTTGCCCAGGGCGCGAAGCCGGGTGAAGGTGGCCAACTGCCTGGATTTAAAGTGACGGAGTTCATTGCGAAAAACCGCCACTCTACGCCGGGTGTGACGCTGATCAGCCCGCCACCCCATCATGACATTTATTCGATCGAAGATCTGGCGCAGCTCATCTACGACCTTAAGCAGATCAATCCGGACTGCCGGGTTTGCGTAAAACTCGTTGCGCAATCGGGCGTCGGCACGGTCGCTGCGGGTGTGGCCAAGGCGAAGGCAGACGTGATCCTGATCGCAGGCGGGGTTGGCGGTACCGGCGCCTCACCGCAGACCAGTATCAAATATGCCGGGCTGCCGTGGGAAATGGGGCTGGCTGAAGCGCACCAAGTGCTCAGCCTCAACAATCTTCGCGACAAAGTCACCTTGCGGACCGATGGCGGTCTGCGCACCGGACGAGACATTGTGATTGCCGCGATGCTCGGTGCCGAAGAATATGGCATCGGCACCGCCAGCTTGGTGGCTATGGGCTGTATCATGGTGCGTCAGTGCCACTCCAATACGTGCCCGGTTGGCGTCTGTACCCAGGACGAGTCTTTGCGAGCCAAGTTCACCGGCACTGCCGACAAAGTCATCAACCTGATGAGCTTCATTGCTGAAGATGTGCGCCGGATTTTGGCGTCGCTGGGCCTGAACTCTCTGGATGAAGCAATCGGCCGGACGGATCTCTTGGCGCAAGTGTCTCGCGGGGCTCCGCACTTGGATGATTTGGACTTGAACCCGCTGCTCGTGCAAGTCGATACAGCTGAGCCGGTCACCTATGAACCGGATCGCCGCGAAGATGTGCCCGACACGCTCGACGCGCAAATCCTCCGCGATGGCGATCCTTTCTTCGCACGCGGCGAGAAAATGCAGCTGACTTACGAAGTGCAGAACGTTCAGCGCTCAATCGGCGCCCGGTCTAGCTCCGCGATTGTTCGTAAATTTGGCGAGAAGGCGTTGCCAGAGGGCCGCTTGCACATTCGCCTGACTGGAAGTGCAGGCCAATCACTAGGCGCGTTTAGTGTGCAAGGGCTGCTGCTCGACGTGATTGGCGATGCGAATGACTATGTTGGCAAAGGCCTGTCCGGCGCGACTATCCAACTTCGCCCGCCCGCGAACGCCTCTTACCAAAGCGGCGAAAACACCATTATCGGCAATACTTGTCTCTATGGCGCAACCAGCGGCAATCTTTATGCGGCAGGGCAAGCGGGGGTCCGTTTCGGCGTCCGTAACTCAGGCGCGGAAGCGGTTGTCGAAGGCTGCGGCGCAAATGGCTGCGAATATATGACCGGTGGCCGCGTCGCGATCTTGGGCTCTGTTGGTGATAATTTTGGGGCCGGGATGACCGGCGGTGTCGCCTATATCTGGGACCCAGAAAAGCGGTTTGAACATGTTGCAAACCCAGATGCGATTGATTGGTATGCCGTCGGCACGATGGATCAAAAACATGTGGATGTGTTCAAGACGATGCTGGAAATTCATCGAGAACGCACAGGGTCTCAGCGCGCCACAGAGCTGCTCAATGAATGGGATCAAACCCTCTCTGACACTTTGATGATTGTGCCTAAGGAAATCTCTGAACGTGTGCTTGGCGACACTGGAAAGCAAAAGGTAGGTTAGGCCTGCAGTATAAGGCCTTGCACTTCGCTTCGGACCTCCCCACCTTGGCGGTCGAGAGAGAGTTAGAACAATAGGTACCCGCTTCATGAGCAAACGCGACTATTATGACGTGCTCGGCGTAGACCGAAATGCGGACGAAAAGGCCCTTAAGAGCGCCTATCGGAAGCTGGCAATGAAATATCACCCGGACCAAAATCCGGATGATGTTGAAGCTGAAGCCATGTTTAAAGAAGTCGGCGAAGCGTATGCCGTCTTATCAGACGCTGAAAAGAAGGCGGCCTATGACCGCTTTGGCCACGCCGCGTTTGAAAATGGCATGGGCGGCGGTGGTGGCAACCCGTTTGGCGGCGGTGACCCGAACGACATTTTCCAAGACATTTTCAGCCAAGTCTTTGGCGGCAATCCTTTCGGCGGCGGACGTCGCCGCGGCGGTCCGCAGCGCGGCGCGGATTTGCGCTATGATATGGATATCTCGCTTGAAGAAGCCTTCAACGGCAAGGACGCGACCATCAATGTGCCCTCTGCGGTCGATTGCGGCACATGCGATGGCAGCGGCGCGGAACCTGGGACCAGCCCCGAGACTTGTCCAACTTGCCAAGGCGCGGGACGTGTGCGCGCGCAGCAGGGCTTTTTCACTATGGAGCGCACCTGTGGCCGCTGTAACGGCAAAGGCCAGGTGATCGCGAAGCCGTGCAAAACCTGTCACGGCGCCGGACAAGTTCAAGAAGACCGCAACCTGTCAGTTAAGATTCCAGCGGGTGTTGAGACCGGCATGCGGATCCGGCTCTCAGGTGAGGGCGAACCTGGCGCGCAGGGCGGGCCGAAAGGCGATCTCTATATTTTCGTAAATGTCGACGAACATGACATTTTTGAGCGCGATGGCCCTAATCTCTATTGCCGGACCCCGGTCTCCATGGTCACCGCGTCGCTTGGCGGCGAGGTGGAAATACCGACTATTGATGGCGGCCGCGCTCGTGTCAGTATTCCTGAAGGCGCCCAGACCGGCCGAAAGCTCCGCCTGCGCGGCAAAGGCATGCCAAGCCTACGCGGCAATCACCAAACGGGTGATCTCTATATTGAGATGTTCGTCGAAACCCCGCGCAATCTCACCGCCCGCCAAAAAGAAATCCTGCGCGAGTTCTGCGATTGCTCAGGCAAAGACTGCAACCCAGAATCGGAAGGCTTTATGGGCCGCGTGAAAAAATTCTGGGACGGTATTGGCAGCGAAGACGAAGCGACCAAGCACTAAAGTACGCTGAGATTTATCGCTGTGGACGTAGCGATTAGCTGGTGGCTTCTTCGTGGTCTAATTTCTTTCGGCCAAGCAGTTTGAGCGCCAGATTTCGGCCAGCGCGCAAAATCGGATAGAGGAACGCCGCACGCTTAGGCGACTTAAACACCCAAACATTCAGCCGATTGAAAAAGCCTTTTGGTTCGCTCAACATGGCGAGGGCGTGAATACAATCGTCGCCATGATAGAGCCGATCATTCAGCTTCAGCACCATGCCTTCATCAAGGTCGAGCCCGGCGCGCAAAACCTCGTCATATTGCGGACCTCCCTCCCGCGCATTGAGAAGTTTCAACCCGCCAACCGCTTCCCGGATCCGAACCAGTTTTACATATTGGCTGCAAAACGGGCATTCGCCATCATAGATCAGCCAATTGTCCGAACTCGCCTTTTCTTGGCTCAGGGCAGATGGATCTAGTGCAGACAATATGCGCGCTCGCTTTTGAAGACCGGGCGGAAATATTGAAGTTTCGCTTGGAGGATCGGAAGTGGTTTATCGAGGTCTTTGTCCACGTTCCCGTCATCGCCTCGCTTAAACGTTCTCATTTCGCCATTACGCAAATAGGTAATCTCAAGATCTGGATCTTCAAGGGTGCTGACGGCGCGCCGGAACTCGAAGTAAACGCGATAGACCTCATGTTCTTGTCCTACGAATCCGTATCGGGCGGGGTAGGTCTTCAACGCGAGGATCTCGTCATTGTTGGAATCAATGATTTCAACCAGATCATCCTGGAACCCAAAGACTGGCAAATCAGGAATGAAGAAGTGATTATTGAACGCGCCTTCGGTGCGCATATTACTGTACATGGCTATGCTGGTTTGGGTCTTCCAACCGAGATAGGGGCCAGTTGAGTTGACGACCGCCAATGCGAACATGACCCACAACCAGCCAGGGTGTTTGACCCAGACATTTATAACGCCATTTCCGGTGAAAAGACCGTTCTCCATATGCTCACGCAACATGCCAAACAGGATTGCTGCCGCCAAAATTACAGACCAAAGCAGCCAAGCCCAGCTTGGTTTTCCGACCGCAGCGATGACTAAAAAGAAGCCGCTGAGCAGCGCAAACAGTGCTGAGCCGGGGAGCCATGGTGTTGCATCCGCGCGTATTTCATCGATTTTTTGGACATAGGGCCGCAACACGTCTTTCAGCATCGGCATACACATCAAAATGTACAGGGTCAGCATCATTGACGAGAACGGCCAGTGACCCATCAGGCCGAGTAGGATGTGGAAGGGCACGCCAAAATAGAAGGCGGGTAGACGCGTCGGCTTATAAGCCAACATGAAGGGCAACAGGGTCTCGGCGACAATGAAAACCCAGAAGTAGAACTCGACGCTGAACAGGCCCAAAAACGGCCGCACCAAAGGCCGATCAGCTTCCGCCTCCTCGATCATTCCGGATAGACAGCTTATCTCGAGATCGAAAAATGCACCGTTTAGTTTCGACACGATGATCGAGAAATAAACAAAGGCGAAAATCGCACCCGCCACGGGCGCAAACTTGTCGAACCAATCCTCAGAATCTTCGTCAGTCAGCGGGTCAGTTGAGAGCAGCTTCTTGCCAAGAACAATCACAGCGGCGGCCAGCATCGTAATGGCGATGACATGATCGCCTAGATGGTGGTTCACCACAAACGGCCAAATCGAAATATAATAGACTAAACCAGACGCGACCATGCCAGCGAACAGCCTGATGCGCCCTGGAAACAGAAAGACGGCGAGCGAGAAGAATAGGAAAATCCATCCCAGCGGTTGGCCTGTCTCAAACCAAGCTCGAAAATAGACAAGCTGGATAAGGCTCTGCATTGCCCATGCGTATGAAAAAATAGTCAGTGAAGTCAGTCGCGTATCTGCGACATTCGTGTTTTCCGAAGCGGCCAAATCGGACATACTTCCCCCCATAATCAATTCGAGCTTTGCAGCGCTGTCACATCGTCCCTAGCTGAAGCGATTATTGCGATATGAGCCCGTCCGCTTCAACCAGATTCTCGCTCAACGCGAATAAAACTGCGCGAATATTGCGAACTGCTCAGGAATAAGGCGGCGAGGCGATCGGATACAATAACCTCAATGATGAGAGGCTTCAACGTTCTCGCATTCTCAAAAAAGCTCTCGTAATCTCTATTCCTCAGCTTTTGCGACCTTGAAGGTCATGATCGCCTGAAGAAACAGCGCACTAAAATACAGCGCTGATGCGGTGAGTTCGAGGTACTCTTCGAACCAACGCAGCGTCTGTTTCGAAGCAGGGATCGTGAAATAGTCTCCATCTCCCATATCGACCATCAAATAGATAAAATGGACGCTCAGGCCCGCAATAATTAGCCAAAATACTTTGCGATTGAGGTTCTCCAGCTTGTTCAAAACAAACACGCCGGCGACAGCGCAAAGAAACAACAAGATTTTTGGGTGATCATCATCGCCGGTAACCTCTATGGAGTGTTCGTGCAGGGCAAATAACTCATCCAGCGCGACTACACCGATCGCCGCACATCCTAACAACCAGAGCGCTGAACGTCTTAGATCATCGCTGCGCAGAACCGCATTCATAAGCGCCATAGAGGAGGCGAGCCAAAGCAATCCTCCATTCATCCGGTCAAAAGGTGATCCCTCCATGTTGATTGCAAAACCCGAACGTATTTGAAACACGGTGGTCGCGGCAAAATATGGAACCAGGAATAGCAACAAGTATAGAAGGGTTTTCGTCTCCCATTGTTTGTCCAATGATCGAGCGTTCTGTTGCGTGTTTTCCATTATGTTTTCCAAGTCGGTCAGGCAAAATATTTCAATTTGGTTATTTTGGGTATTGAGTCAAATTCAATATAAAGGCTGCAGATCACTATCGTTTTTCTGAGATTGAGTTGATGTGAGCTGCTCTTTTGCTGCAGTCTACTTTCTCAAAAACATGAATCCATACACCAAAAGTTGAGCGTGTACTTTTTCGCAACGCTTAAGCCAGGCAGACGCGCGACAGTCGCAGCTGTTGGGATGTCGGCAGTTAAGAGCAAATGAATCGGCGATCACATATTGGCAGATCGGTTAGAGCTGCTCTAAGTGGTGTTTTCGACAGAGATGTATTTATGACGCAAAACAAAACCGGCTTCGACACAAAACAAATTCACGCGGGCGCCGTCGCAGATCCTGCTACAGGCGCGCGACAGGTGCCGATCTATCAATCGACGGCTTATGTGTTTCGCGATGCCGATCACGCGGCGGCTTTGTTTAATCTCCAAGAAGTGGGTTACATCTATTCGCGTCTGACCAATCCAACCGTTGGGGCGCTGGGCGACCGGATCGCGCAGCTGGAAGGCGGCGCCGGGGCCGTTTGTTGCTCATCAGGTCACGCGGCTCAGCTGATGGCGCTATTCCCACTCATGGAACCAGGTCGCAATGTCGTCGTCTCGACCCGGCTTTATGGTGGCTCCGTGACGCAGTTTACCCACACGATCAAACGGTTTGGTTGGGCGGCGACCTTTGTCGACTTTGATGATCTCGATGCGGTCAAAGCAGCGGTCAACGAAGACACAAGAGCGATTTTCTGTGAAACGATCGCGAACCCCGGCGGCTATGTCACTGATCTCGAAGCCATCGCCTCAATCGCTCAGGCGGCGCAAGTGCCGCTGATCGTCGATAACACGACCGCGACACCTTATCTCTGCAATCCAATCCAATATGGCGCCACTTTGGTCACCCATTCTTTGACCAAATATCTCACCGGAAATGGGACCGTAACTGGCGGAGCAATTGTGGACTCCGGCGCGTTTGATTGGACCGCGGCGGGCAAGTTCCCCTCCCTCACGGAGCCCGAGCCTGCCTATCATGGCCTCAAATTCCACGAGACTTTTGGCCCAGCAGCTTTCACCTTCCATTCGATCGCCATCGGGCTGCGTGACCTTGGCATGACGATGAACCCGCAAGGCGCGCATTACACACTGATGGGGATTGAGAGCTTGTCTCTGCGGATGCAGAAACATGTCGCGAATGCTGAGAAGATTTCGGCCTGGCTTGAGGGCCATGACGCGGTTTCCAGCGTGACCTATGCGGGGCTCGACAGCTCGCCTTACAAAGCGCGGGCGCAAAAACTCTGTCCCAAAGGCGCTGGGGCTTTGTTCACGGTTCAGCTGAAAGGCGGCTATGAGTCTTGCGTGAAGTTCGTGAACTCACTCGAATTGTTCAGCCATGTCGCAAACTTGGGTGATGCTCGCTCGTTGGTGATCCATCCGGCTTCGACCACGCACAGACAGCTCACCGATGCGCAAAAAATTGCAGCCGGCGCGGCGCCTGACTCTGTCCGCTTGTCCATCGGGATCGAGGATGCGGAAGACTTGATGGCCGATCTCGATCAAGCGCTCAAAGCGGCATTATAATCGCTTAAGCCTAGCGCCGTTCCGCAATCTTATTGGCAGCGCGGGTCACGATCACCTCGATCAGACCCGCATCGTCTAGCGATTTCATATCCACGGGCGTCGCGAGATTATTGTTCTTCGCGATTTTCTTAAGCTCCGCGCTTGAAAAAGAGCGCAGGGTCTCGCGCGCGCCGTCATGGCCTTCTTTGTCGACAAGTTCGAGCGCATTCAGAACATCCGCTGCCTTCGATCCACGAAGCTCCACTTTCACACCCAGCGCTTTCACCACGCGATGCGCAAGCTCGGGATCAGACCGAAACTCGCGGCGCAGCGTTTCCAGAAAATCGTCTAGGGCATCTTCGGGTGATTTGGTCATCGGGCGATCCTCAGCTGTTCGTAAACAAGGCCTAGTCCAGATATAGACCTGAAAACAGCTCGTTCTACAGCCTTATTCTGTTCCGGTTTGTTGGGTCAATAACATATAAAGAGCAGATCTTTGGTGCTTTTCGCTGAAGGCGGCCAGGCAACCCAATTTCCGTGTCTCCGGGCTTGACCCGGAGCCTCGAGCGGCGGCTCGCCTAAGCCATCGCATGAGATCCCGGATCAAGTCCGGGATAGGCGGCGTTGGGCTAGTGCAGCGCGTCGGCGAGATCGCGCCATTCCGGATTTTGGCGTTCAATCAGTTCAATTTTCCAATCGCGCTTCCAGTTTTTGACCTGTTGTTCGCGGCCCTTGGCTTCTTCGCGCGTATCATATGCCTCAAGCCAGACCAGTATTTCGCAATTATATTTGTCCGAAAATGATCCTCGCAAACCGTGTGTGCGGTGCTGCCAGGCCCGTTTATTGATGTCATCCGTGTGCCCAGTGTAGAGCACGCCGCGCGGCCGATTGGTGACGATATATGTGTAAAACAATCCAGGCTCCGTTGTCCCGGACTTGATCCGGGACCTCGTCCCGCATGGGGTAGTACACGCGGCTGGAGATCCTGCGTCAAGCGCGGGATAATCGGAACGGGCTAAGCCGCCGTCACAAAAGTTGAGATGACTTTCTTCAAGCCGGCTTTCTCGAACGCGACTTTGAGTTTGGTGCCATTGGCATCCATAACTTTGCCATAGCCGAATTTTTCGTGGAACACGCGCTGGCCGAGCTTGAAGCCGGCATGGCCGCTCTCGGATGCCATCAGGTTCGCCTTGCCTTCGAGGACGGGGCCGTCTTCATATTTTCCGGCATTCTCTTTGAGCCGTTTCCAACCGGGTGATGAATAGCTGGAGCGTTCGCCCAAATCCTCGACGGTGCCGGTAAAACCATCCTCGCCACCGGGCAGAGAGGAATAGCCGGTCTCGGCTTCAGCTTCGACATGTTCATGCGGCAGCTCGTCAACAAAGCGGCTCGGCAGCACGCTTTGCCAGCGGCCGAAGATCTGGCGATTTGCGACAAAGCTAATCCGGCAAACCTCGCGAGCGCGGGTGATGCCGACATAAGCCAGGCGTCGCTCTTCCTCGAGGCCTTTGGCGCCGCTTTCATCAAGCGAGCGGCGAGACGGAAACACTTCCTCTTCCCAGCCCGGCAAGAAGACCAGCGGCCATTCGAGGCCTTTAGCGCCGTGCAGGGTGAGAATTTGCACCTCGTCCCCGTTTGATTTGCCGCCCGTGTCCATGACCAGCTCAACGTGTTCGAGAAAGCCGGTCAGGTTCTCAAACTCGCCCATCGCATTGATCAGCTCTTTGAGGTTATCAAGCCGCGTCTGTGCCTGCGGGCTACGATCCTTTTGCAGCATGTCCGTATAGCCCGACTCGTCCAAGATCACTTGCGCGAGCTCAGTATGGCTCATGCCGCCATTATGGCGGTCGCGCCAGAGATTGATCTGATCGATGAATTGGGTGAGCCCGCGCTTGCCCGGGCCTTTAATCTCATCTGTTTGCAGCACCATCGGTGTCAGCGTGAACAGGCTGCGGCCATCATCGCGGGCATAGCGTTGCAGCTTTTGTACGGTCGTATTGCCGACGCCGCGCTTGGGTTGATTGACGACGCGCTCAAAGGCCAAGTCATCATCAGTCGAGCGGATCAGCCGCAAATAGGCCATGGCATCGCGGATCTCGGCGCGTTCGAAGAAGCGCGGGCCACCAATCACGCGATACGGAATGCCGAGAATGATCAGGCGTTCTTCAAACAGACGCATCTGCCAGGAGGCGCGGACCAAGATGGCGCAGTCCTCATAGGTGTTCTTGCCGCCCTTGGCCGCCCAGGCTTCGATCTCATCACAGATCATCCGCGCTTCGGCTTCACCGTCCCACAGGCCGCGGACTTGGACTTTCTTGGCGTCTGGGTCACCAGCCCAATCGCCGCCAACAAACAGCGTTTTGCCAAGCCGGCCTTTATTGTTCGAGATCACTGCCGAGGCGCAAGCGAGGATCGGCTCGGTTGAACGGTAATTGCGCTCTAGGCGAACCGTTTTGGCGCCTGGAAAATCCTTCTCAAAGCGCAAGATATTGTCGACCTCCGCCCCGCGCCAACCATAGATCGACTGATCATCATCCCCGACGCAGCAAATATTCGAATTGCCTTGGGCGAGCAGGCGCAGCCAGAGATATTGGGCGACGTTGGTATCCTGATACTCGTCGACCAGGATGTATTTGAATTTTCTGTGAAAGTCGGCGAGCAGGTCCGGATTGTCTTGAAACAGCGTGATATTGTGGATCAACAGATCGCCAAAATCGCAGGCGTTCAGCACCTTGAGACGCGCTTGATAGGTCTCATAGCATTTGATTCCTTTACCATCGGCGAATTGATACGCCTCATCGCTCGGGACTTTGTGCGGGAGGAGCGCCCGATTCTTCCAGCCATCAATCAGGCCCGCGAGATAGCGGGGCGTCCAACGCTTCGGATCAATATTCTCCGCTTCAATGATTTGCTTACAGAGCCGGACCTGGTCATCGGTGTCGATAATGGTGAAACTTGATTTCAGTCCAACCAGTTCAGCATGGCGCCTCAGAATTTGCGCCGAGATCGAGTGGAACGTGCCGAGCCAGCGCAAGCCTTCCCCAGCCTCGCCGGTCAGCTTTAGCGCCCGCTCGCGCATTTCGCGGGCGGCTTTATTGGTAAAGGTCACCGTCAGCGTCTGGCTCGGATAAGCGAGCCCAGAGGCGATAATGTGCGCCAGGCGCGTGGTCAGCACGCGGGTTTTCCCGGTCCCGGCGCCGGCCAAGACAAGAAGCGGTCCTTCTGTGGTCAGGACCGCGTCTTTTTGCTCTGGGTTCAGCCCCGTGAGGTAATCCGCACCCGTATTCGCCACCGGCGCTTTCGCCGCGGCCATTTCAGAGATGCTCAGTTTGCGATTCGGTCCCGTCATCCGGGGAATATAGAGTGAACAGGATCAGTTTGTCAGGGGGAATGTGCGTGCCCCGCGACTCCTTCTCCTCTTCGCGGGGGCGCTTTTAGGTCTATGTTTAAGGAAACCGGACCTTGGAGCCGCTATGAGCGACGTAGAAGACTTTGAAAAAGACCCTGAGCGTAACCGCCTCTCGGCGCGTTTGGGGCGGACAATGAAGGTTGGAACCAACCTGTCCGGTGCAGGTCTGACCTTTGCCGCTAATGCGATGTTTGGCGGTGAGAAAGGCGATGAGCGGATTGCCAAAGCGCTGGCGGCGGCGCTGGGTAAATCCAAAGGCCCGCTGATGAAAGTCGCGCAAATGGTCTCGACCGTGCCGGACTTTTTGCCTGAGGAGTATGCGGATGAGCTCAGCAAATTGCAGGCTCAGGCGCCGGCCATGGGTTGGCCGTTTGTGAAACGGCGTATGCGCGCTGAACTGGGCGCCGATTGGCAGAGCAAATTTGCCGAATTTGGCAAGGAGGCGGCGCATGCGGCAAGCCTGGGCCAAGTCCACCGGGCGGCCCTGCATGATGGCCGCGAGGTTGCCTGTAAGCTGCAATATCCGGATATGAGTTCCGCCGTCGAAAGCGATGTTGGCCAGCTGAAAATGCTGCTTGGCATGTTCAAGCGATTGGATGGGTCGGTCGATACGTCTGAGATTATCGAAGAGGTCACGGATCGCTTGCGCGAAGAGCTCGACTATGCCCGCGAGGCCAAACATTTGGCGCTGTACCAATATCTCCTCAAAGACGCGGAATATGTCACGGTTCCGGACTTGGTGCCGGAGCTGAGTACGGACCGTCTGTTGACTATGTCTTGGGTGAATGGTGATCGCCTGAATGATTATGAGGCGGCGCCGCAAGAGGTTCGAAATACGATTGCGCAGCATTTGTTCTGGACCTGGTGGAAGCCGTTCACCGGCGCGGCGGTGATCCATGGCGATCCGCATTTGGGCAATTATCAGGTCACGCAAGACGGGCAGGCGCTCAATCTCCTAGACTTTGGCTGCATCCGGATCTTCCCGCCAAGTTTCGTTGCCGGCGTGGTCGATCTCTATCGCGGACTGCTCGCCGATGATTTTGATGCAGTCTATGCCGCGTTTGAGAAATGGGGGTTTAAAGGCCTCAACACAGAACTGGTCGAAGTGCTGAGCATCTGGGCGCGATTTATCTATGGCCCACTGATTGATGACCGCGTGCGGAGCGTCGCTGATGGCGTGAAACCCGGCGAATATGGCCGCAAGGAAGCATTTGCCGTCCGGCGGCTGCTTAAAGAGAAGGGCCCGGTGACAGTCCCAGCTGAGTTCGTATTTATGGATCGAGCCGCAATCGGCCTCGGGGCGGCCTATTTGAGATTAGGGGCTGAACTTAACTATCATCGCTTGTTCGAGGAAAGTCTCGAAGGATTTAGTGAGGAATCCCTGATAGACGCTCAGAATACGGCGCTCAGTCGCGCGGGGTTGTAGCGCTGTGATTCGAGCTCAATACCGCCCAATTTCTTCGGTAATGCAGTTAGTTTGAGGGCAAATGTCAGAGCTGATCTTGCATTGGCCCGCTCTTTTTTGGACTGAGAACGAGGCAGACTGATGAGATGCACGCCTGCGCTGAATGCGATGTGTTTCGCATTCAGGTATAATAGTTGCATCCTGACGCGTGAGTATAGCAGTATTGGACTGAGCGGTGACGAAATCGAAAATAGTTAGCCGGACCGCTAGCGCGAGCTTGGCGCTGTCGGGATCTCAGCTATTGGCGAAGCTAATAGACTTTTTTCTGGTGCTCGTTCTTGCCAGACTGCTGACGCCTGAAGATTTTGCGCTCATCGCGATTGCGATGATCTTTGTTCAAGTCACCGAGGCGATTTTGCAAATGCATGTCGGCGCGGCGCTCATTCGTTCCAAACGAGTGACGAGGGATATGCTCTACACGGCATTCTCGATTTCAATCTTGAGATCGGTGATTGTGGTCGGGATCATTTTGATTTTGACGCCTGTTGCGGCATTTATGTTTAACGAACCGCGTTTGAACGCCCTGATGCCCGTATTGGCGCTCGCTCCGGCGGTTCGGGGACTGTTCAATCCGAAAATGACTCTGCTTGCCCGCCGGATCAATTATTATCCGGAGGCGGTTATTGGGATTGTGGCCCGCGCTACGACCATGGCGATTGCGTTGCCGTTTGCGATCATCACGAAAAGCTACTGGGCGCTTGTGCTGATGACGGTCTTAACCCCCGCTTTTTTGACGATGGCGACTTATATTTACGTTCCGTTCCTGCCAAAATGGTCGCTTAAATCGTGGTCAATTTTCGCGAATATGATTGGTTGGACGACCGTCTCGCAATTCTTCTCAGCGGCGCACTGGCAGCTAAATGTGTTCGTGTTGGCGCAATTTTCTTCCCGAACCACGACTGGGAATTATAGTGTTGGTTCAAATCTGAATGGCATCGTCCATCAGGCCTTTTTGCGCCCGCTCTTGGTTCCGTTCATTTCGACATTTTCCCTGCTGCAGAAAGAAGGGTCATTGGAAACCGGGTATCTCACGAGCTCTCGGGTTGTGTTGCTGGCAACCGGGCCGATTTTTGTGATCCTCGCCGTTCTGGCTGGACCCATCGTTTTGTTCTTGTTTGGGCAAGAATGGCAGGAAGCGCCGGCCTTTTTGGCGATTTTGGCGGCGTGTTCGCTTCTTTCAGCCCCCACAGGTCCTGCCGGCAGCGTGGCTTACGCGCAAGACCGAACGGTCTTCTATGCAATTCATAATGCTATCGCTTTCGTCTCGCTCGCTGTGTTTTTGTATCTGGGTTTCTGGTTGTTTGGACTGCCTGGCTTCTTCATCGCGCAAGCATTGGGGGCGGTCGTATTCTTCGGCAGCGCGCTCTGGATGGTGAAGCAATTGCTGAACTTAGGCTACGTGAAGCAAATAAGAGTGCTGGTGATGCCGTATATCTCGCTCATGGTCATGGCTCTGTTTCTATGGTTCACCACCAGATACGTTATCTATGATAGCCCGTGGATGCTTTTGCTGTCGATCGCCAGCTTGTCGGCCATTTCCGTCCTGGTTTACGTGTTGACCGTGACCATTTTCTGGAACCTATTGGGAAAACCCGATGGGGTTGAACGGAAGGTCTATGAAGCGGTGTTCAAGCGACACGTATCGGTCGCTCTATAATTAACTTCACCCAAATTGAGCCGCCGGTTCGAGCCGCAAGAAACCCTTTCCAAATGCAACCAAATGTGCCACATGCGCGGCTTGTTGCGAGCAACGTGCAAACCTAGCCCTTCTGGACGACATCCCGGACGAGGCTGAACCCGCGCCGCCCTCCCTCAAAACACAGGCCATTCGGCCGCGTATTTAACCCGCCGCAAGGCGATAAAAGAGAGTATATCGATGTCGATCACAGCTGAGCGTAAAGCCGAACTGATCAAGAAATTTGCCCGCACCGAAGGTGATACAGGCAGCCCTGAAGTCCAAGTCGCGATCCTGACTGAACGGATCAACAATCTGACCGGACACTTCCAGGACAATAAAAAAGACAACCACTCCCGCCGCGGGCTTCTGGCGATGGTCGCCACCCGCCGCAAACTCCTCGACTATGTGAAGAGGAAAAATGAAGAGCGTTACCAAACGCTCATCGGAGAGCTCGGCATTCGCCGCTAGGCTCTCAAAACAGCCCGCTCGGTCATAGGGACTTGGCGGGCTTTTCGTATGTATGAAAGAAAGCAAAACCTTATGTTTGATAAACAATCAGTCTCGCTGGAATGGGCCGGCCGGACACTGAAAATCGAGACAGGCCAAGTGGCCCGTCAAGCTGATGGCGCGGTTATGATCACTTATGGTGATACCAGCCTACTGGCGACGGCAACTTTCGCGAAATCCGCGAAGCCGGGACAAGACTTCTTCCCGCTGACCGTCAATTACATGGAAAAATACTACGCTTCAGGCCGCATTCCAGGCGGCTTCTTTAAGCGTGAGGGACGCCCGACTGAGAAAGAGACCCTGACGTCTCGCCTGATCGACCGTCCAATTCGTCCGCTTTTCGTCGACGGTTTCAAGAATGAAGTACAAGTGGTTCTGACCGCTGTCTCTTACGACCTTGAGAACGATCCAGACATTCTCGGCATGATCGGCGCCTCTGCGGCACTGGTTCTGTCTGGTGCCCCATTCATGGGCCCAATCGGCGCTGCTCGCGTCGGCTATAAGGATGGCGCCTATGTCATCAACCCAACTGTCGAAGAGCTCGAAGAATCTGAGCTTGATCTGGTGGTTGCAGGCACAAGCGACGCTGTGATGATGGTTGAATCAGAAGCCAAAGAGCTGTCTGAAGATGTCATGCTCGGCGCGGTTATGGCCGGACACGAAGCGATGCAGCCAGTGATCGACGCGATTATCAAGCTGGCTGAAGCGGCGGCGAAAGAGCCATTTGAGTTCGAAGCTGAAGATCTTTCTTCTGAACTCGGCGCAATCCAGAAACTGGTCGGCAAAGATCTCTCTAAAGCTTACCAGATCACTGAAAAGCTTGAGCGTCAGGCCGCTGTTGGTGAAGCTCGCGAAAAAGCGGCTGAGAAACTGGTAGCGACGGAAGAGAATGAAGACGGCATGGACGCCAATGTCTTCAAATCAGCGTTTAAAAAGGCTGAAGCGAAAGTTGTTCGCGGCGACATCATCAAAACTGGTAAGCGGATTGATGGCCGGTCACTCGACCAAGTTCGTCCGATTGAAGCCGAAGCTGGCTTCCTGCCACGCACACACGGTTCTGCGCTGTTCACCCGCGGTGAAACGCAAGCGATCTGTGTCGCGACCCTTGGCACCAGCGACGATGAGCAGTTCATCGACGGCCTAGACGGTACACGCAAAGAGAAGTTCCTGCTTCACTATAACTTCCCGCCATATTCTGTGGGTGAGACCGGACGCATGGGCGGCACCAGCCGTCGTGAAACCGGTCACGGGAAATTGGCTTGGCGCGCACTGCGCGCGGTTCTGCCAGAGCACGAAGACTTCCCTTACACGATCCGCATGGTGTCTGAGATTACAGAGTCTAACGGCTCATCTTCTATGGCCACTGTTTGCGGGTGTTCGCTCGCGATGATGGATGCCGGTGTGCCGCTGAAGCGCCCTGTGTCTGGGATCGCCATGGGTCTGATCAAGGATGACGAGGGCATTGCTGTCCTGTCTGACATCCTCGGCGACGAAGACCATCTCGGCGACATGGACTTTAAAGTGGCGGGTACCGAGAAGGGCCTCACCAGCTTGCAAATGGACATCAAGATTGCAGGCATCACCAAAGAGATCATGGAAACCGCGCTCGAGCAGGCCAAAGGCGGCCGCGCTCACATTCTCGGGGAAATGGCCAAGGGTCTGGACACCGTGCGTGAGAGCCTTGCGGACAACGCACCGCAAATGGAAATCATCAAAGTTCCAGAAGACAAGATCCGTGAAGTCATCGGCTCCGGCGGTAAAGTCATTCGCGGCATCGTTGATGAGTCCGGCGCCAAAGTGAACATCGATGATGATGGCACAGTTCAAGTCTCAGCCACCGATCGTGAGAGCATCGATAAGGCCCTGAAAATGATCAAAGAGATCGTTGCAGAGCCAGAAGTCGGTGAGATTTACGAAGGCAAAGTCGTTTCGATCAAAGACTTCGGTGCGTTCGTGAACTTCTTTGGCCCGAAAGACGGCCTGGTTCACGTCTCACAGATGGCCAATGAGCGCATCGGCCATCCGAAAGACGTCGTCTCTGAAGGTCAGCAAGTCTATGTCAAACTGATGGGCTTTGATGATCGTGGAAAGGTCCGTCTGTCGATGAAAAACATTGACCAAGAGACCGGAAAAGAAGTCGCAAAAGACAGCGACGACTAAGCTTTCCCCTTGGAATCAAAACAATTTTAAAAGCCGCTCCGACAAGGAGCGGCTTTTTTGTTAACTATTTGTCCGGTTAAGGATAATTTATGGTCCGAATTCGGACTATAAATTATTGACATATATCTGTCACATAAGTTACATGATGCTGATGTTACAAAAATATGACAAACTGAAATCTACTCTCCTCCTCGCGCTGACGGTTGCCGGGAGCGCTGCGCTCTCTGGAACAGCAGGTGCGACTGAGGCCGGTTGCGGCCTAGACAATGGTTATTCAATGGATCTCGCATCCTGTGTTTCCGAGGCCTCGGATTGCATTGAGAGCGCGGATAATTTTAACGCCACCGTCGCCGATGGCTTGTTTGAAGCGATCAATGCTGAGCGTGCCTCGAATGGCCTCGCGCCGCTCAATCGCCGTGCCACGCTCGATAAAGCGGCGATGTCTCATGCGCTTGATATGTCTGTGCGCATTTATGCCGATCATGTCGATCTAGAGGGCCGGGACCATCTTCACCGGATCCGAGCTTTCGACAGAACCATGCTGGTTGGTGCGTCTGGTTCGAACGTCACGGTCGCTCGCGCTGCCGATGATGCATCCACGGTGCACACAAAGCTCAAACGCGACGGGTTGAACGTCACCAATATGATGCGGGCTAGCTTTACCGATGTTGGCATCGGTGTGGTTGAAGAAGCCGGGCAATATTATGTGGTGCAAGTCTTTGCTGCCGCTGAGGGCGACCTGCTCGAGGCGATCCCAGTTTCAGCGCGAGGCACAAAGCCGCTGAAGGCAAAACTCACCCGCCATGATCAGCAAGTTGTGGCTTGGGGGCTGGTTGATAAAGCGTCCGGTGAAATGTTGGCGCGCAGCTCGATTCCTCGGGTACGCTTCAATGAGCTGAAAGGCACGGAATCTGCGGCGCTTGATGTCCTGGTCGGGCTTCGCGACAGCACTTATGTTCTCAAGGGGCCATTGGTTAGCGGCAGGAACTAATCTTCCGTTAGACTGAATTGGAAACGGGCGCTGAGTTTTAGCCTCGGCGCCCTTTTTCTTTGTCTAAATCTATCGCGGGGAAGAATGGTCGCCCCATTCCATGCCCATTGTTTTTCTCATCCAATCGGCAAAAGTTGTCGGCTTCTGCAAGGCTTGCGGATCGAGCGAGCCATAAGACACAATCGGACCGTCTTTTGCCTCGAGCCGTACGCCGCTAATCCGTTGTGACTGGCTCCAATTGCCATATTCTGTACTCGGGTCGAGCAAAAGCATGACTTGAGTTCCATCTTGACCCGTCTCATTGGCGCCGAAGACTAAGCCATAGACTTTCTCACGGCCGAAAAATCCAGAAGAATGCGCTTGGCGTTTGCCATTTAAGAGGACCTCGTCCCATAAAAGGTTCCGGCGCCATTGCAGCACATGCATATCATCGCCATTGACGATTTTAATATCGACTTGGTGCAATCCGAGACGGACGATTTCTGCATGCATTGGGAGGCCTCCTTCTTATTGATAAACAATATGTTCCAAGCGCCTAAAAGTCAATAAAAAAGCCTGGAGCGATGGCTCCAGGCTTGTATTGTTAAAGCGAGAACGGGTCTTATTCGCTCATTGCTGTGATTGTGGCTGTGCCGCCGCCGCCGGTTGAGAGCGTATAGCCAGAGCTTTCACCGACCGCTTGCGCAACGCCATCAAAGGTGGCGCAAACTTCGCCTTGCTCTGGAATATCGGCACAGAGCACACCGGCTTCTGCATCAAACGTATAAGACGCGCTGATATCGCCCATGGTTGCGGTATTGGTCGAGTCGTCAAAGGTCCACTCTTGCGTGGTGCCATCATCGCTTGCGAACGAAACGGTGACCTTTGCTGCAAATGCAGGGGCTGCGATAAATCCAGCAGCGAGCGCTACAGCGAAAAACTTTCTCATGAGTCCATCCTCCCATTGATTATGGATGTTGGGCGGCTTTCCGCGCAACCCGTCATGGTTAACGCAAACAAGTCGCGCGAGCAAATCGGGCTCTAAGCGCGCTCTGAGACCGACAGGACATTTCCATCAGGGTCTTTGAACCAGAGAATACGAGCGCCGCCATCGGGACTTTGCCAAATGCCTCGATCATCCTGACCCCTGCCGTCGAAGATCGAAAATTCGACGCCCTTTTCTGCCAAAGCGGCATGGGCATTTTCAATGCTTGGAACCTGCCAATCTAACACCGTGAAGGGCAGCGGCGTGTGGTTTGGTACTTTCGAGAGGCGCAGCTCAGTCCCCGCCAATTGATAGACTAGAGCGTATTCGTCGTCTGCTGACAGCTTTAAGCCCAGCTGTTCTTCATAAAAATTTCTCGCCGCTTCCGGATTGGACGTGGCGAGAAATAGTGTGGGTTTGGCAGTGTTTAAATCCATATGATCCTCCCCGGCTTTGCCTCATCATCGGGAAAGCCTGGAAAGGGTCAATGGCTTTATTGTTCGACGAACCGAAGGAAGCGGTTGCGTAGATCTTTGTCAGTCTTGAAGACGCCCGTGAACTGCGTGGTAATCGTCGCCACATTCTTGTGGTGAACACCGCGCGTGGTCATGCATTGGTGCTTGGCATCGATCAGCACCGCAACACCCGCAGGTTGTAGGGCTTCGGTGATACAATCGGCGACCTGTGCGGTCATCGTCTCTTGGGTCTGCAAGCGCTTGCCGAAAATTTCGACCACGCGGGCGATTTTCGAGATGCCAACGACTTGATGGGTCGGCATGTAAGCGACATGGGCTTTGCCGAGGATCGGCACCATGTGGTGCTCACAATGGCTTTCTACATCGATGTCTTTCAGCATGACGATATCATCATAGCCTTGCACATCTTCAAACGTCCGCGACAGCTCTTTGACTGGATCCATCTCATATCCGGCGAAGAATTCTTGATAGGCTTTTGCGACTCGTTTCGGCGTGTCGATCAGGCCCTCTCGGCGCGGATCGTCGCCTGCCCAAGCCAGCAATGTGCGAACGGCATCCATCGCTTCTTCCATGCTTGGGCGCTTAATTTCTTCGGTGAGATCGATTTGATCTTTTGGGGTGATGGCATCCATGGCCATATTTGAATTCCTTAGTCTGAGGGACGGAGGTCGAGCCGAACCTGAGGTAGACCATTCAAGGACCCTGCCAGATAAGGACTTAACGCCCGCCCGGAGTTTGTACCCTCAGGGCGATGTTTGGAACATAGTGGCGAATTCCACCAGTTACCAGACTCTCTTTACGGCAGGCGGGCGCTCGCGGATTTCAAGTTTTAGTGATTTCGTGGATCTAAACGCTGCGGAAAAGGTTAATCAGCATTCGTGGTGATTTTAAATGAGCGATAAATGGCATTGCGGCATCGTACCAAGACCGGCCTAAATTGCGCGAGCACTGGTATTCTGCGCCGTAAATAAGTCTCCAGCTTTTTGAGGATCATGAGCGTATTGGATCCTCTGGTCATTGATTTTACGGCAGCTGCGAGATCACTGCGTCCTTCCTGTTCGCACTTCAAGCTGATTTCGTCGAAGAACACCAAATCGTCTTCGCTTGTTAGCCGAAAGTCCCGAATGGCCTCAAGACGGTAGTGCGACCAATCAAATGTTGTGCTTTGGGCCGGTGACGCCCCTGCCAAATCGAGTGTGATCATGGTGCGGATGCACTTTGCACATTTGGAACAATTCACGATTTCTTGGTTCGCAGCTCGCCCGTGATGACAGACTGAAAGCGTCGACAGGGCAGAAGCGTCCGCCGCGATGCGTTCCGTTTTTTGCGTCCGTCCGAAATCGTTCCCGTAATGCTCCATCGTCACCGATTCATTCGAAAAAAGCCGATCGACATCTGGGTGAGACCCCCACGGAACGAGTGTTTCCCAGGTATCCGAAGAGGAGATGATCGCATTCGTGATCTCGCCGGAAAGGGAATGTGCGACCGCCGCAAGAGCAGCGCCGTGACTAAGCCACGACCAGGTGTCGAGCATTTCAGGCGCCAGCGTCATAACATTCGTTGCTATGACAAAGTGTTTTCGGTCGGTTTGCGCAGCAAAGCCGGACAACCCTCTCAGGTTTGCGAGCGTATGCTCAATCTCTTCAAAATCCGCGGAACTATGCGCAATCGAGATGAGGCCGCCAATCTCGTTCGGATGGTTCACGGTTGTAAACAAAGAGTCGACGCCGCCGGTGAAAAAGCTCGCATTTACGCGATCGTCGTGAGAATCGGCTGTTTGAGCGTTCAAACGGGTCGGGGTCTTAATCTTGATCTGTTTTAAGAATGAATGCCACGAGCACCATTTTTTGACCGTTTGCCGAACGCCATGCAGAAGGGATTTTGAAACAGGTATGGACTGTTCATAGTCTTCACGAAGGATCATCGCGAGCGTGATCCCAACGACGAAGAACGCATCTTGATTTTCGGGCGCTTTATAGAGTGATGGCAGCGTGAAGTGCAGACGGAATGGTCGGCCGGAACGCGATTCATATTCTGCTCTGTACTGAGTCAGACCTCTTGCTTCGACTCTGTCGATCCCCACTAAGCGCATTATATTCCCCAACGGAGGTGCTTGCTTATTATTTCGAGTTCGAAACTAAGCGGCCGGCTGTCCGTGTCAACGCAAATAAAAGTGCGCTCATATTCAGGAGCGTGACTAGCCGCGGACCCGCAAAGCTGTCGTGTTCGACCCTTCTACGGTGAGGCCCATTCTTGCGGGTCAAAGTCGAACGTTTTCAGTGTGGAAGCCCCTACTAGTCCCCATCCATCCGGAGCGCCGCGACAAAGGCTTCTTGCGGGATTTCGACTTTTCCGAATTGGCGCATGCGCTGCTTACCGGCTTTTTGCTTGTCGAGCAGTTTGCGTTTGCGCGTTGCGTCGCCGCCATAGCATTTTGCGGTCACGTCTTTGCGCAGCGCTGAGATGGTCTCGCGGGCAATGATCCGGCCGCCAATTGCAGCCTGGACAGGGATTTTGAACATTTGGCGGGGGATCAGATCTTTTAACCGCTCACACATCTGACGGCCGCGGCTTTCAGCGCGATCACGGTGAACCAGCATGGCGAGCGCATCGACCGGCTCGTCATTGACCAGAATATTCATCTTGACGAGATTCTCCGCCCGGTGCCCGATAATCTCATAGTCAAAGCTCGCATAGCCGCGCGACATGGATTTCAGCCGGTCATAGAAATCGAACACAACTTCATTGAGCGGCAGCTCATATTTGACCATGGCCCGGCCACCAACATATGAGAGTTCCTTTTGAATACCCCTTCTGTCCTGACAAAGTTTCAAAATGGAACCTAGATATTCATCCGGCGAATAAATCGTCGCCTCAATCCACGGCTCTCGGATTTCTTCGATTTTGACGACGTCAGGCATATCAGCCGGGTTGTGCAGCTCGATCTCGGTGCCATCTGTCATCGACATTTCATAAACCACGCTTGGCGCTGTCGCGATCAGGTCCAAGTCAAACTCGCGGCTGAGACGTTCTTGAATAATCTCTAAGTGCAGCAGCCCGAGGAAGCCGCAGCGAAAGCCCATGCCGAGTGCGGCGGAGGTTTCCATTTCCCAGGTGAAGCTCGCATCATTCAGGCGCAACTTGCCCATCGCAGCGCGGAGCTCCTCGAAATCACCCGCATCCATCGGAAATAGGCCGCAGAATACAACGGGTTGGACGTCTTTATAGCCGGGCAGCGCTTCTTCGGTTCCTGCTTTGTCGGTGGTGATCGTGTCCCCGATCGCGCAATCCGCGACTTCTTTAATTGAAGCAACGAGGAAACCCACTTCGCCGGGCCCGAGCTCGTCGACATCGGTTGGCTTGGGCTTAAACACGCCGACCCGGTCGACATCATAAGTCGCGCCCGTTTTCAGCATGCGGATTTTCATTTTCTTTTTCAGTACGCCATCATGCATTCGGACGATCACAACGACGCCGAGATAGGGGTCGTAATAGGCATCCACGAGCGCAGCCTTCAGCGGGGCGTCCACCTCACCCTGGCTCGGCGCAGGCAGGCGTTCCACGATCGCTTCGAGCACATCTTCAATGCCGATCCCGGTCTTGGCGGAAATCTCAACCGCGTCCGAGGCATCCAAACCAATAATGTCTTCAATCTCGGCTTTCACCGCTTCTGGGTCAGCAGCGGGTAAGTCGATCTTGTTCAGCACCGGGACGATTTCGTGGTCCTGGTCGATCGCTTGATAGACATTGGCAAGCGTTTGCGCCTCGACCCCTTGGCTCGCATCGACGACCAAGAGCGAACCTTCACACGCGGCGAGGCAGCGGCTGACTTCATAAGAGAAGTCGACATGGCCAGGTGTGTCCATCAGGTTCAGCGTATACGTCTCGCCATCATTGGCTTTGTAATCGAGCCGAACGGTCTGCGCTTTAATCGTGATCCCGCGCTCTTTCTCAATATCCATCGAGTCGAGCACTTGCTCGGACATTTCGCGTTCGGTCAGACCGCCCGTCTTTTGGATCAGACGATCAGCCAGAGTCGATTTGCCGTGGTCAATGTGCGCCACGATGGAGAAATTACGAATTTTATCGCGTGGTGTCATAAGCGCGATATAGACTTGGCCGCTCGCTAAGGGAAGCAAAGCTGCAGCAAGAACTGCGATAAAAGGCGCGTTTCGTCTGGGCTGTGCAGGCTTTGGGTTGCATGCTCCAGAAAAAAGGCTGGCGTTCGAGGCGGTTTGTGACGCATGACGGGCGAATGATCAGACTTTTCAAACGCGACGAGACCGGAAAAATAGCGGCCTATCATGAGGCCTGGATCGAGCCGCAGCATCGCCGGATCGTGGAGCATTGGGGCTATATCGGTGAGCCAGGCGAGACCGCCAGCCATCGTGTGCACATTTTTGGCTCGCTCGAGAAACAATTTTCTGGCGTTTTACAAGGTGCGCGCGATCTTGGCTTCGAAGAGATTGGCGAAAGCGCTTATGCGACTTTGATTGTCGAGTTCCCGGCGTCGAACGATGCCGACGCAGACCGAGACAAACAGGAAGACGTGGAAGACGCCCTGACCGAAAAGCTCGGCTGGACGGGGCTTGGATATTGCGATGCGGGGCGACTGAGCGCTGAGGCGCTCGAAATCTGCTGCCGGGTCCTCGATGTTGAACTGGCCACTCAAATCATTTCAGAAGCGCTCGACGGCTCAGTGTTTGCCGATTATTCACGCATCTACCAAGAATAGGTATAAGCGGTTCATGGCCGACACTCAGACGCTCATCGATACTACCCAACCCGAGCAAAAGCCTGGTCTGACACCGGAAGGGTGGCTGACCGATAGTTGGTATTTGGCCTGCGTGTCGGCGGAGCTGAAATCCTGTAAACAGGTGCGCCGAACCGTAATCGGCCAACCGATTGTTCTGGCCCGGACGGAGCAAGGCGAGGTGTTTGCGCTGCGCGATATTTGTCCGCATCGCCTGGTGCCGCTGAGTGCCGGGCGGCAAGTTGAGACCGATGGCGAGGCGACACTGGAATGCCCGTATCATGGCTGGCGGTTTGGCACCGATGGCGTGTGCAAACATATGCCGTCTTTGACCGGGTCTGAGCCCTATGAACCTTCGAAAGTGAAAGTGCGGCGCTATCCGGTGCATGAAGCGAATGGCGCGATCTATGTTTTTGTAGCGGATAATCCGCGCTTTGACGGGGCGCCCGATGTTCCTGCTCCGGATTTTGGGCCGCTCCCTGACAAGCCCAAATTCGTCATCGAAGATGTTTTCAATGCCCATATGGATGATGCCGTGGTCGGCTTGATGGACCCGGCGCATGTGCCTTTTGTGCATAATCAATGGTGGTGGCGCCCGCCATCTGTGGGGCTGAAGCTCAAAGAAAAGCCGTTCATTCCGGCCGATCGCGGCTGGGCGATTGATCGTCACAAGCCAAGTTCCAATTCGAAACTCTATAAATGGGTGTTCGGCGACGAGGTCGAAACTGAGATCCGATTCCAATTGCCTGGCTTTCGCTGGGAGATCATCTCGAACGATCGCGCGCGACTGGTGACACTGACCTGCCTCACGCCGGAAGCGCCGAAACGCACCCGGATCACCCAGCTCACCTGGTGGACCGGCGCACCGCTGCTCAATCTCGCGATTCCAGTTGCCAAACCCATGGCCCGCAAATTCCTGCGCCAAGATGGCGATATGGTGGATCTGCAAAACCTCGGAATGGAGCACCAAAAGGCGATGATGTGGATCGATGATATCGATGTCCAAGCCAAATGGTATCAGATGCTGAAACGCGAATGGGCGGCAGCGCGATCTGAGAAGCGCGACTTTGTGAATAAGATCAAACCGGTGACGCTACGCTGGCGGAGTTAAAACGCTTCACAATGAGATGAAGCCTGGTGGGCCTACGCTTGGGAGCCGACGCAGAGGATTCCCAGCACAATCAGCCCCACGCCGATGGCGCCGACGGGGGATACGGTCTCTCCAAAAATCGTAACCCCCGCAATTACTGTAATTCCAATGCCGAGAGCGACAAACGGATAGGCAGAAGAAAGGGGAACCTTTGATAACACGAACAGCCAGAACACGGCGCTCAGGCCAAAGCTAAACAATCCAGCAAGAATCATTGGCGATGTGATCAATGTTGTTGAGATCGCGATGACGTCTCCAGATGCAATGCTCTTTTGAACTGAGTCCGCAATCATCGCTTTCTTGAGAACAATCTGCGACCCCGCGCTGAGAAGCACGCTGATCATGATGAGCGAAATGATTTGTAGCGACATAGAGAATCCTCAATCTTAGTGCCAATCCAGATGTGAGATTACATTGGGGACTTGGTTCCGCAGATATCTTTAGTGTCCACGACAAATTTCGGATCGAAAAAGTCTTCGTCCGGAGGATTGTCTCTCACCAGTTCATAGACTTGCATTTTCTGAACAGTCGGAAGCGCCGCCAAACACTGCGCGACTTCAATTGTGTGTTGAAACCGTCTCTCATTATTTAATCCGGCCGTGACAACTAATACTACAGCCAAGGCCAGCGACAGCGTTTTGTATGGAGAAAAATAGGCCGCAGACGCTATCAGAATGACCATCGGCATAAAACTCATACTGTAAAGGAATGTCACTTCGCCATAGATTAGGTGAAGGACTGTTTGAGCTGCGAGCATTGCTCCGCACCCGATGAAAGGAAGCCTAAGCTGTTTCGACCTGACGGCACCCCATACCCCTAATCCAAACAGCGCAACCCACACGATCACAGCAAGGATTGGCACTAGTTCGCCTTCCGGAAATCCAGAATTTTGATTGGTCGTCGCCAGACGCATGCGACGTTCCTGTTGAACATAGACCGGCATCGCGACCATGGTGGTCACATAAATACTGCGGAGATTTGAGCTTGGCTTGAAGCCTTCGTCATAGTCCCCTTTCGCTTCCAGTGTTGGCTGAAAATATTCTTGCTCTCGAAGCAGCGTTTCGGGATTCAAAAAAATCGCGGCCCGCTCAAAAGTTGCATTTTGGACGAGCGACAATGCGACCACGAGCGCAAAAGAGGACGCGCCGATGGCAATAAAGGGCTTCAGTTTGAGCCTGACCGCCATCGCGACCAGGGCGAATACCCAATTGGTTATTAGGAAGCCTAGGGTCAGCACATTGAGGAGCACCCACCAGCCCCAATGAGACTCTTTGACCCGAAACATCATGAACAGAGAGAGCAAAACGGAAAAGCCCGAGAACTGAAAGCTCTCCACGACGGCGCTCCAAAACATGAAGGTTGCGGTCGTAACAAACACGAGGCTGAACAGAACAACCGCGATGCGATCTAAACCCAACAGCCGAACGACAAGGCTGAATAGCGCTGCATTTGCGCCCATCACGATAACGATCAACGTTTTTGCGGCTGTGAGGGGGTCCAAACCAAAAGCGGTTAGGGTGGCCCCAAACGGATATAATAGAATGGAGAATAGGGGGTGGACGGAGGTCCGACCGTGACTGCCGCCGGCGGAGACTAAGTTTTCGGCATATCTCGCGACATCCGCGTGTAACCAGAGATTGAACGTCGTATGGAGTTCAGGAACCCGGTTGGTTTGGGAAAAGGCCCACACGGAAATCGCGGCGCCCAACAGTCCCATAGCCATCGCAATGTAGGCATCTTTTTTCGTCAGATGCTGTCTGTTTGATGTTAGGTCCCGCTTGATGTGATCCCACATTTTCGCAATGCGAAGTCTTCCAACCGTCGCATCGAAACCTTTATCGTAAGTCCGCTGAATGCTCTCAATCATTGTGATGCAGCTCCAGCCTGAAAGCCCGGAATTTGCAACTCGAACATTGCCAACAGCATCACGATACCAGCCGCGAAAACCGTCACGCGGCTGTTCCGGTCTTTCAGTGCAAATACGATTGGATCATCATTCATTGAGCGCCGGTGCGCGAGCATGAGGGCTCTACCCAACCAGTATAGAAGCATCGGACAGATCAGCCAAAGAAGTTGCGGACGCGCATATAATGCCTGAACATCTTGGTCTGAGACATAAAGTGCGAACACCGTCACGGCGTTGAACCCGGCCGCTGCGGCTAGTGCGGCGATGATCGGCAAATCTGCTTTGCGATAGTTTCGATTGGTCGGGTCGGGCAAATCCTCATGAAACAAAAGGACGAGTTCTGTATAGCGTTTGATTAATGCCAGGGATGTGAAGAGAAAAACGGAAAAGGCGAGCAGCCATTCAGAGACCATCACAGAGATGGCGGCGGCGCCGCCGATAACTCTAATCGTGTAGAGACTGGCCAGGGCGACAACATCGACCAGGAGCTTTCGCTTGAGGCTAAACGTGTAAGCGGTTGTCAGGCTGAGATATCCGAGCAGGACTGCGAAATAGATCGGATTAATGAACCACGCCCCAATGAGCGCAATCGATAGCAGAGCCGGAACCGCCAACATCGCTGAAAACACCGAAATCGTGCCAGCCGCCAGAGGACGTCCTTTTTTGCTCGGATGTTTGCGATCGGCATCCAAATCAATCGCATCGTTGATAATATAGATCGATGATGCGGTGAGCGAGAATGTGAAAAAAGCACCGATAGAATAAAGGACCGAGCTGCTGTAGATCGCCTGAGAGGTGACCAGCGGCACAAAAACCAAGCAATTTTTTGCCCATTGGTGGATGCGCAATAGCTTGATCCAAGTTCTAAGGCGCGGCGGTTTTGTTTCGATATAGCTTGCCGTCGGAGAGAGCGTTTTCAGACGCGCTTTGACGCTCGAACTCGCATTTACACAAATACACTGTTGGGCAACGGCCCAGATTGAGAGGTCGGCAGAAGCATTGCCAATATAGTCGAAGCCTGCTTCGCCACACTGCTCCATAAGGAGGTCGCGTTTTGCGTCGCCAGACAAATTCGTGTCGCTGCCCGTCGCGAACCAATCGGCGAATATGTCGAGATGCTCCGCGACGGCTTTGACATATTTTTTGTGGGACGCGGAGGCCAGATATAGAGGGCGATCGTCTGCATGCGCTTGCTGCAACAAGGACAAGACGGCCTGATTGTAGGGGAGGACGGAAACGTCGATCTCAGATCTGTCCGCAATATAGGACTTAAGTGCTGCTTTTCCTTGAGTCAGCAAAACAAAGATGAGCGCGAAAATACTGAGTGGGGATTTTCCAAGGAGCGCGAATGCAGATTCAACGAGAATGTCGGAATCGATCAGCGTGCCATCAAGGTCAACAACAAGGGGCGTTTTGTCATCGTTTGCTGCGCGCTCTGCGCCAGAATTTTCGACATTTTCCGTAGAGGATTCCAAATCACTACCCAAATATTTCCGATCCCCTTAACCCAAAGTCCGATGAAAAATTATCGGTCAGTCATTAGAGGGATAGGCTTTTGGCAAATTTATACAACAATATTCGCTGTTTACGCGAATGTTGGGGCGCCGTATCGCGAAAAGACAGGGTTCTAATCGCGGGTCCCTAGATTGATAGTGTTGGTCAAAACCGATGGATCTTCTGCGAAGATTCCAATTATATATTGCTTAAAAAATAGCTTTACTTGATCGGTCGGCTTAGCGCGTCGGTACAGGCGCATCACCCGAATAATCATAAAAGCCGCGGCCGACTTTACGGCCGACCCAGCCGGCTTCGACATACTTTACCAATAGCGGGCAGGGGCGATATTTGGTGTCGGCGAGGCCGTCATGGAGGACCTGCATGATCGATAGGCAAGTATCCAAGCCAATGAAGTCCGCCAAGGTGAGCGGGCCCATTGGGTGGTTGGCGCCAAGGCGCATGGCGGTGTCGATGCTCTCGACTGTGCCCACGCCTTCATAGAGCGCGTAGACCGCTTCATTGATCATCGGAACCAGGATGCGATTGACGATAAAGGCCGGGTAATCCTCGGCATTTGTGGTCGTTTTGCCGAGTCGCCCGGCAAGGCCCATTGCCATTTCATAGGTTTCTTGATCGGTGGCGAGGCCGCGGATGATTTCCATTAATTTCATCAATGGAACCGGGTTCATGAAGTGTAGGCCGATGAATTTCTCTGGGCGGTCGGTCGTCGAAGCAAGCCGGGTGACCGAGATTGAGGAGGTGTTTGTGGCCAAATAGGCGTGCTTGGGAACAACGCCGCAAAGGCCGGCAAAGATTTTCTCTTTGATCTCGCGGTTCTCAGTTGCTGCCTCGATGGCAAGATCGACCTCGCCCAGTGGATCTAAAGCGACAGTGGTTGAAATCCGCGCTTGCGCCGCTTTCATCTCATCCATGGAGATCAACTCGCGGGATAGTTGGCGGCCGAGATTCTTCTCGATTGTTGTGAGCCCAGCATCGAGCGCGTCTTGCGAGATATCATTCAAAATGACGTCATATCCGGCCAGGGCGCAGACATGCGCAATTCCATTTCCCATTTGCCCAGCGCCAACAACGCCGATGGTTTTGATTTCCGCCACACTCGTCTCCCGTCGGAATGTCTTTATTGTAAGCAAACTAGGTTGCTTGTGCAGTGCGGCAAAGCAACCTCAGATTTTCTTCGCAGTTGCAAAAGAATTATGGCTGTCGCTTCCGAGCCACAGCTATTGGTTAAGCCGCGGTGCCGGATTCATTGCTGGCGGCGGCCGCCCGGATCGTGTCCAAGAGAGAGCGACGGAGCGATTTATCACCAATTTGCTGGAAGGCTTTGACCAGTTCCATGGCCTCGCCATCGAGCACGGGCAGGCTGGGTGGATGGTCTTCTTCATGCACGGTGAGCATGCTGGGCCCCTCCAGCAAATCATCAACGCCTTCATAGAAATAGGTGATGGTAATCCCGAGCACCTGCGCCATTTCGAACAAGCGGCCTGCGGAAATGCGGTTCACGCCTTTTTCGTATTTTTGAACCTGCTGGAAGGTGAGGCCGAGTTTCTCGCCGAGCTGTTCTTGCGTGAGCTTAAGTTCGCGACGACGCCACCGCAGTCTTTGGCCAACAATTCGATCGATACCGCTGGGGACTTTATTTTCTGACATCCGCTACCCGAACTCTCTATACCACTACTATTCTTCTAACGTCGCCAGTTCATAAAGGCTAGTCCAGCAAATAGGACCAATGTCAACCAGTAAAACGTGTCCCCAAACCGTTGAAACGGTGTGTTTGCGAGTTTTTCCGGCAATCCGGTTCGAACAATCGAGGATTTCCAGCCCGCAGGATCGCCTGGCGCAGGATTGCCGCGTGCGATCTCTCGACCATAGCCATCGACCATTGCCGTCATGCCGCGCGAGGCGACCCGAGCCATGGGCAAGCCGCTTTCAATCGCACGGTACCGGTTCTGAGCATAATGCTGAGCGGGTCCAAGGCCGCCACCAAACCAGGCATCGTTTGAGATCACCACAATCCACTCCGCTGCCTCGCGCTGTGGTTGAGCTTTGCGGACGATTTCGGGGAACAGGCCCTCATAGCAAATCAAAGGAATAAAAGGGGGCGCCACGACTTGCGGCAGCAGAACAGTCGCTTCGGCGCCTGGCTCAAAGCCATTTGTGGCAATCCGCTGGATCGCTTTAGGCAGGATGCCGGCGAGGTTTTCGCCAAATGGAACAATCTTCGAGGCGGGTAACTCACCGAACGGCACCAGGCGGTGTTTGTCATAAAGCGCTGCGAGTTCGGCTGTGTTGGCGCCAGCGGTAAACATCACAAGGCTATTATAGTCGCGGCTTTGGCCGTCCTCATTTGTAAACCGGGGCGATCCGGCAATCAGCGCGCGCCGTCCAAGGAAGGCAGACACCAAATCGAGCGCGTTATTGTCGGCAAAATAGGGGTTAGGCAGTAATCCATAAGGCAGGGCGCCTTCCGGCCAAATCAGGATATCGCCGTCTTCGCTCGGAACGTTTCGGAGCAGATCAATATAGCGGGCGACGACAGGCTCGCCGAAATCGTCGAACTTTTCGCGTTGCGGGACGCCGGCATCCATTAATAGAACAGACCGCTCGGTTAGGACCGTGTCATTGGCGAGCCGCTGCGAGCCCCAAGCAAACGAGAACCCAACCAAAGCCACCGCCATGATCACCGGCACAGCGCGGCCCAGGACACCTTTTGCGTCGCGCGTATCCACGAGCGCGGACGGTGAAGCGGCGACAAAGAGCGTCATCAGAGTCAGCCAGTAAATGCCGCCAATCGAGGCGACTTGCGATAAGGCTCCACCTGGCGCCCAAGTCGTGCCCGGCAAGTTCCACGGGAAGCCGCCAAATAGCGTTCCGCGGATGAGTTCTGCGCCGCCCATGAAGATCGCAAAGATGAAAATCCGCGACGGTGAAGCCGACCAAAACGCGCCGGCGAGGGCGCAAGCCGCGCCCCAAATCAGAGCCATGCCGCCTGGCAATAGAAGCAGAGGCATCCACAGGAAGATGGCGTGCTTTTCGGGCTCCACGAGGAAAGGAAGCGCCGTCCAGTACATGCCAACAAGGAAATAGCCGAAGCCAAAGGCCCAGGCGCGGAAGAACATGGCGCGGCCCCAGCGGCGCTGGCTGCGGGCGCCATCGAGCATCCAGACCAGGCCCACAAAAGCGATGATGAGCGCTGGAGAAAGGTGAAACGGGGCAAATCCAAGCGCACAGAACGCGCCCAATAGAATCGCGAACAGACCCGCCGTCATACCGCGGGTGCGGGCGACCGCCTCATGCACGCTGGTGAGAACCCCTAAGCCGTGGCTGCGCGTTTCCTGATGCTCAATCATGAGTTCAACTCCGCCGCAGGTTTGCGAACCACCAGTCGTTGAATGCGGCGGACATCGCTCTCTAGGATCTCAAGATCGACCCCTTTCGGGTGGGGCAAAATTTCCCCGCGCAGAGGCACGCGGCCCGCCAAGGCAAACGCGACCCCGCCGAGCGTGTCGACATCGTGATCTTCGAGTTCGAGATCGAGCCCGGTCTCTTCGGCAAAGTCTTCGGTTTCCATTCGGGCATCGACTTCCCAAGCAAGGCGTCCGCGGCGGATCAGAAGCGCGACTTCCTCGTCATGTTCGTCTTCAATCTCGCCAACGATTTCTTCAACCAAGTCTTCAAGGCTCACGAGCCCGTCGGTGCCACCATATTCATCGACAACCAGGGCCAAATGTGTGCGCGAGGCTTGCATCTTCACCAGCAAGTCAGGCAGCGGCATGGAGGGCGGGACAAAAAGAATGTCTCGGCGCAAGCGTTCCAGCGGGGCATCATCTTCTTTCGGGGCGTCGCCATTGGCGCGCGCGATCTCACCGATCAAATCTCGAATATGAACCACACCAACCGGATCATCCAAAGTCTCTCGATAGACGGGCAGACGGGAGTGAGCCTCATTGGCGTAGAGTTGGATCAGGTCATCCATACTGGTCGACAGTTCGACCGCGATAATCTCAGCGCGCGGGATCATCACATCCTCGACTCGGGCGCTGGCAAAATCAGCGATCCGCAGGCGCATCTCTTGTTGAGACGGCGCTTCTGGCGTTTCCGATGAGGGCTCGACCGGGTCGTCCGGGGTTTTCTTGAACAGGCCTAGCAAGCCTTTGCGTCCTTCCGACATGTCTTTCTTCGGTCCTGTTTGGCGCGTTCGAATCGCAAGCTAACTATATGGATCAGGCCAGCCTAGTGACGCAAGCGCCGCAATCTCTAAGGCCTCCATTTCGGCGGCCTCTGTGTCATCTTTGTGGTCGTGCCCGAGTAAATGCAACACCCCGTGGATTAACAAATGCGATAAGTGTTGGTCGAGTGGAATCCCGCGCATGGTCGCATCGGATTCTGTCACGCCGAGCGCAATCGCAATGTCGCCGAGGAATGGCCGATCCATTGGATCCGCTGGAAACGATAAGACATCTGTTGGTTTGTCTTTGCCGCGCCAGTCGCGATTGAGCGTTTGGATCTCGTCATTGCTAGTCAGCAAGACCGCGACTTCGCCTTTGACGGCTTTTTGCGTCGCGCCGGCTTCAAGTGCGCGAAGGCAAATGGATTGCGGGTTGGCCAAGCGTTTCGCCCATTCCGGCTCCGCAACGCGTAAATCGAGATCAATCATCTGAGTCTGATTTAGCGGCTTTGTCATAGGCTTCGATGATCCGGCTCACCAAGGCATGGCGGCGGACATCGCGGGCGGTGAACGTCACTCGTCCGACGCCTTTCACGCCGCGCAGGATCCGCAAGGCATGAGCGAGGCCCGAAGTTTGGCTCTTGGGCAGGTCGACCTGGCCAGGGTCGCCAGTCACGACCATCCGACTGTCGCGGCCCAAGCGCGTCAGAACCATTTTCATCTGCGCGACCGTGGCGTTTTGTGCCTCATCCATAATCACGAAGGCATTCTTCAAGGTTCGCCCGCGCATAAAGGCAAGCGGCGCGACTTCGATCACACGTTTCTCGCGCAATCGGCCTGCTTGATCTGCGCCGAGGGTTTCATCGAGCGCATCCCAGATCGGGCGCAAATAAGGTTCAACTTTTTCTTCGAGATCTCCGGGCAAGAAGCCGAGATTCTCGCCCGCTTCGACCGCGGGGCGGGTGATGATCAGTTTTGACGCGGCTTTGTTTTTGAGCGCCGCTGCGCCGGCAGCGACGGCCAAAAAGGTCTTCCCTGTCCCGGCCGGGCCAACCCCGAAGATCAGGTCATTCTCAGCGCCCGTCAGCAGATCGAGATATTTCGCCTGCATGTTGGTTTGCGCTTTGATCGGTACTTTCAGGCCGGTCAGCGTGCGATAGTGCTGGCTGGGTGTGCGGGCCTGTTCCACCGCGCCTTCGAGCGCCGCGATCCCGGCATTTGGATTTTGCGCCAGCACGGTTTCAAACACGCTTAAAGCCAGCTCAGCCGTTGCCACCGCCTCGGCAGAGCCTTCGAGTGCGATTCCGCCGCCTTGGCTTTCTGCTTTCAGTGCTCCAGCCCCGAGCTCATTCTCGAGATAGAGCAGGTTCATGTGGTTGGGGCCGCAAATCACTGGCAGGAGTGACGCGTCCTTTGGGGTCCAGACTTGGCTCAAGCGGCGACCTCTTTCGATTTGACGGCGAGCTCTCCCGAGAGCGAGTTCAAGGTCGCGCCATTGATCGAGACATCAATGATCTGCCCAACCAGGTCTGGCTGCGCATCGAAATGCACCGCCTGCAACCACGGCGAGCGCCCGTGCATCTGGCCATCTTTGCGACCTTTGCCGGTCACCAGGACAGGAATGGTCTGGCCGATCTTGGAGGCGTTGAACGCGGTCTGTTGCTCTTTCAAAAGCGCTTGCAGAGCCTGCAAGCGCTCATTCTTCACGTCCTCAGGGACTTGGCCGAACATCTCAGCAGCAGGCGTGCCAGGACGTTCGGAATATTTGAACGAATAAGCGATCGCGTAATTGACCTCGCGTACCAGATCCATCGTGTCTTCAAAGTCTTTATCGCTCTCGCCTGGAAACCCGACAATGAAATCAGACGCGAGCGCCATATCGGGCCGGGCTTCTTTCATCCGGCGCATAATGTCGAGATAGTGCTCGCGCGTGTGGCCGCGATTCATCGCTTTGAGGATATTGTTCGAGCCAGATTGAACTGGCAGGTGCAAGAACGGCATCAGCTCTGGCGTATCAGCATGCGCGGCGATCAGATCATCATCCATGTCGCGCGGGTGGCTGGTTGTGTAGCGGATCCGGTCGAGACCGCCGACTTTAGCGACATGCCGAACCAAATGAGACAAGGTCCACTCTTCACCGCCTTCAAGCTGCGGGGCCGCGCCGTGATAGGCATTCACGTTCTGACCAAGCAGCTGAACCTCGCGCACGCCTTGTCCGGCCAGGTTCCGCGCTTCGAAAATCACATCATCGACGGGGCGAGACAGTTCCGCGCCGCGCGTGTACGGGACGACGCAAAACGTGCAGAATTTATCGCAGCCTTCTTGCACCGATAGGAAGGCGACCGGGCCGTCGGCCTGGCGAGCCTTGGGCAGCGCATCAAACTTTTCCAGCGTTTCAAACTCAGTCTCAAGCCGCTCGCCTGTGGAACGATGCACGCGGGCAATCATCTCTGGCAGCTTGTGATAGGCTTGTGGGCCAAGCACCAAATCGACCGCTGGTTGGCGGCGCATAATCTCAGCGCCCTCAGCTTGGGCCACACAGCCAGCCACAGCGATGGTCATCTTGCCGCCCTGCGCCTGTTTCAGCTTCTTGATTTTGCCAAGCTCAGAATAGACTTTTTCTGTCGCTTTTTCGCGAATATGGCAGGTGTTGAGGACCACCAAATCAGCGCCATCGGGACTGTCGACCGGCGCATAGCCGATCTGGGCGAGGACGTCCTTCATACGCTCGCTATCATAGACATTCATCTGGCAGCCATAGGTCTTGATGAAGACCGATTTGCTGGACTTATCAGGGGTCATTTCACTCATCGGGCGGCTTATGACTTAAAACCGCCCGAAAAGCTATATGTGGGTTCAGTTTTTGGTGACTAAAAGGCCAGGTAAACGGCCTTCACGGCGAGCACGAGGACAATCGATCCGATTGCAGTGAGCATTGCCACATAAGTGCCCTCACGCAATTTATCGCGGTCGAGGATTGGGCCGTTAAATGAGTCTGACTGGTGACCAGCCTTGTTGTGCATGGGAAGTGTGTTCATGTTCTTATCTCCCTTCACTTTCTTACGCTAATGAGGCCTCCTATTTACCATATGTCTTCAGAAATGCAACGGAACCGGACTAAAAATATGCTGCGATACGGATTAATTATTGTTCGGGTGCCTACATGACTCGCGTTATTTTGTTCAACAAACCCTTCAATGTACTGTCGCAATTTACCGACAAAGGCGTTGCGGGATCGGCGCGGCAAACGCTGTCTGATTTCATAGATGTGCCCGCCGTTTATGCCGCCGGGCGGCTTGATCGGGACAGTGAAGGCTTGCTGGTTTTGACCGATAATGGACGGCTTCAGGCGCAAATCACCAATCCGCGCAACCGGACGCCAAAAACCTATTGGGCGCAAGTTGAAGGCATCCCGGATGAGGCTGCATTGGACAAGCTGCGATCCGGCGTACAGCTCAAAGATGGCCTTAGCTCCGCTGCAGACGTGATCCGGATGGAGACGCCGGAGGACTTGTGGCCGCGAACGCCGCCGATCCGCGTGCGTAAATCGATCCCAGATTGCTGGATTTCGCTGACCATTTCAGAAGGCCGAAATCGCCAAGTGCGGCGTATGACGGCGGCGATCGGTCATCCCACACTGCGCCTGATCCGGTATCAGATCGGCAATTGGACGATTGATGGCCTAAATAGCGGGGAGTGGCGCGATGCTTAGCTTTTAGCGAGCCGCGCTTTGGTCATCCCAGCATGCGGTTTGGCGGTTTCAGGCTGATCGGGCCAGTCATGTTTGGGGTACCGCCCGCGCATATCTTTTGCCATGTCGCGATATCCGCCTTGCCAAAAGCCAGGCAGATCCCGGGTTGTGGCCACAGGTTTGCCGCCCGGCGATAGAATTTGCAGCGTCACCGGCAAACGCCCTTGCGCCAAGCTGATATGCTGCTGCGCGCCATAGAGTTCCTGGGCTTTGCATTCCACCAGCGGCGCCCGTTCATCGAGCCAGTCAATCTTTGCGTTTCGCCCAGAGGGGAGCTCAACCGCCAAGGGCGCGTATTGATCCAACTCTTTGGGGAGTGGCCAATCGAGCTGCGCTTTTAACGCATCCCGAAGCGTGGCGGGTGTCGGCATGGTAAATGATTGGTTACTCAAAATCGGGCCGAGCCAATCTCTGACGGTCTGGGACCGCTCGTCGAAGCCCCATTCTGGCCAAGGGGCGCCGAATAGGGTGCGGAGATGGGTCAAGCGCGCCAACATGGTCTGCATCGGCACACCCAGACCGGTGGGCGCGAAACCGTCTGTCTCGATATGGGCCAAGAACGCGTCGTTCGCGGCTTCTGGACTAGGTTTGGGGAGCGGTTGTTCGCTGAGAATGATGGCGCCGATAGCTTTTACGCGGCGGGCCTTGAATGTGCCTTTGGCTGGGTCGAACTCAGCCGTTTCGCGGGTTTCTTCGCGGCCGATGGAGCGGGCCAGCTGCTCATCCAGCGGGGCAGCGAGCGTAATCCGAGCGGTTTTCGCGCTGCCAACCATGTCGGCGACGACCAACCAGTCTGACTTGGCGAGGGCGGATGTGTCATCGATTTGACCGGCGCGGCCTGAAGCGAGGACATATTGCGCACTGCTGCCTGGCCGTTTTCGCGCGATCATGTCGGGCCAGCCGCGGGCTAGGATTTCAGCGACATTGCCGGATGCTTTCCCGCCGCCAGCCCATTGCGCGGCTTGGCGTTTCAATGTCTCAGCACGCCGCCCACGATCGCGTTGGAAGCTCGCCAGTCGTTCATTAAGATGAGCATTGTTGCCACCAATCCCCCGCTCGCTGATCAATGCTGCGATTTGCGCGGCGAGTGCGCGATGAGGATCCGTTTCGGCGCGAACAATCAGGGCTGCGAGGCGCGGCGAAAGCGGCAATTTGGTCATCGCGCGGCCGATATTTGTCAGACCTCCGGCCTCATCGAGGGCGCCGAGCGCGCGCAAATCTTGCTTTGCTGCCTTTAAGCGGCCAGGGGCTGGCGGGGTCAGCCAGTTCAGGCGCTCCGGCTTTGCTTCCCCCCAATCAGCGAGTGTGAGCAAAAGGCCAGACAGATCGGCATTTTGGATTTCTGGCTCTGGCGCGGCAGTTAGGCCTCGGCTCTCTGCCTCGTCCCAGAGCCGATAGCAGATACCTGGGCCTAATCGTCCGGCGCGGCCGCGTCGTTGGTCGACATTGGCGCGGGCGGCGCGCACCGTCTGAAGCTCGGTGGACAATCCGCCTGGGACATAGCGCGGCACCCGGGCATAGCCGCTATCGACCACGACAGACACGCCCTCAATGGTCAGTGCACTTTCCGCGATATCGGTTGCCAGCACGACTTTTCTTTGGCCCTCGGGAGAGGGTCGAATGGCAGCGTCTTGATCTTGCGGGCTCAGCGCGCCAAACAGCGGAGCGATGAGAACATCATTTAGATGCGACAAGCGTTCTGCGGTCCGGCGAATTTCGCCAGCGCCGGGCAAAAAGGCGAGAACGGAGCCATCAGTTTCCCGCACAGCCCGCTCGATTGCCCGCGCCATTTGATCTTCAAGCCGGTCTTGTGTGCGCCCGAGATACCGGGTCTCGACCGGATATTGCCGCCCCTCGCTCTCAATCGCCGGCGCGTCGAGTTTGCCTGCCATCGACGATGTATCGAGCGTTGCTGACATGGCCAGCAGGTGCACATCATCGCGCAAAGCGGACTGGACTTCGAGTGCCAAGGCGAGGCCCAGATCGGCGCTGAGGCTGCGCTCGTGAATCTCGTCAAAGATCACCGCGCTGACGCCTGAAAGCTCTGGATCTGCGAGCAATCGCCGCGTGAACAAGCCGTCGGTGATCACCTCGACCACAGTGTCTTTGCTGGTCTTGCGATCCACCCGGGTCGAGAGCCCGATCCGCTTGCCGAGCGGCTCGCCTAGGGTCTGGGCCATGCGTTGCGCGGCCATGCGGGCGGCAATCCGGCGCGGCTCGAGCATGACGATTTTACCGGGCAGCGCATCGAAGCCATCGATTAGGCCCGCCAGTGCCAAGGGCACGCGGGTCGTCTTCCCCGCCCCGGGCGGCGCACCAAGGATCAATCGCTGCCGCGCTTTCAGCGTCGCAGCAATCTCTGGCAGCAAGGGTTCAATGGGAAGATCGCTCATAAAAACACTCATGTCCTCAGTCTTGAGGTTTCGCAATCGCTGGATATCAACTAAAGGCAGGCGGTCTTGTCTTAGTGGAGTGACCCCCTGTGACCTCATCCCCAGAATTCTCGATCTGTGTGCCAATGCACAATGAATCCGGCAATGCGGAACATTTGATTGACGAGATCGCAGCCGCCCTAGCTGGACGCGCTTATGAGATGGTCATCACCGATGACGCCTCGACGGATGATACGCGGGCAGTTCTGGCCAGTTTGAAAGCCAAATATCCTGAGCTTCGCGTGATTGCGCACCGCTCGAATGCGGGCCAATCGCGGGCTTTGAGGACCGCCATTCAGCATGCGCGCGCGCCGATTATTGGCACCCTAGATGGGGACGGTCAGAATGATCCGGCAGATCTTCCCGCCTTGTATCGCAGCCTGACCCGCGCCGATGCGCCAGAAGGCCTGACTATGGTGATGGGGCGCCGGGCCAGCCGCAAAGACTCGTCTTGGAAAAAGTTTGGCTCTCGCTTTGCCAATGCCTTCCGCAAACGCCTCTTGCGCGATGAATGCGATGATAGCGGGTGCGGGATCAAAGTGATGAAGCGCGAGGCGTTTCTGGCTTTGCCCTATTTCGATCATATGCACCGCTACATGCCAGCGTTGATGAATGCTGAAGGCTATGGCGTCGAGTTTATGGATGTGAACCATCGCGAACGCGGCGCAGGGCAATCTAAATACACCAATTTTGGCCGCCTCGGAGACGCGCTGTCAGATCTGCGCGGCGTGATGTGGCTCATTCGCCGCCGTCGTAATCCAGGTGGATCTGACGAGATCTAGGTCTTTATCTGGTCCAGAATAAATGCCGCGCGCGTCTCAAGAGGCCCAATTGGCACATCGACCAAGTCATAGCCGGATTGCTCATAGCCCTGACGAATAAGGTCCCCGAACGCGACAGCGCCGTTAAAATCGAGCGTGCGCTCTTCGTCATTCTCATAAATCTCTTGCCATCCTGGTAAAAAGAAGACTGTTGATTGGTAGCGGTGCGCGGCGATGGCCTCGCGAATGTCGCGGTCATCGAGCTGATAAAAGGCTGTAAAGCCAAGCAAATCTGGCAATCCGCGATCGAACACTGAGATGCCCGAGGCGGCCCCATAATCTCGCACAGCGAGCGCAAGCATTTGGGCCACAAAGGCGGCGGGGTCTTGGTCACCGGTTGCTGTGCCGCCGATCCGCCTTTGCTCTGCCAGCACGCGGCGCGCCGGTTCAGCGACGGTTTGAACCCGCGACCCGAGTGCTTTGAGCAGGCTCGTCTTTCCTGATCCAGGCGGCCCGCTCAGGACGAAATAGGACGGAGATTTTGAGGTGATCGCAGACATGCTCACTTTGCATTAATCCATATTACGGTTAACTGGTCAGGCGAGGAGGCGCGCCATGACCGTACCATTTCCGGGCGCTGTTATGGCGGGTCTCGACGAAAAACAGCAAAGGGTGGAGCGCCAGAATGGCCATAGTCCACGGAAAAGGGGAAGTTTGATGCGACTTTTACTTAGCGCATTTCCGCTATTTGTAATTCCAGTGGGCATTTATTGCCTGATCGCCCTGACCAGCAATGGCGATCCTGCCGTGCTGACGCATGGCAATGAAGTATTGAGCGAGAAAGTCTCGCCTCTGATGGCCATCTTGGGCCAAAAGTTCTTCTCTATCGGCATGATTGGCGGCGAGATCGAATGGGTGCTGACCAAAGGCGACGCGCTGCTTCTGCTTTCGATTGGTGTTCTGTTTATGGAAATCCTGAAATCGACCAGCACTGGCACAGCGACGATTATGAACCACGCGCTCTCAATGATCGTGTTCATTGTCTGCTTGATGCTGTTCCTGCTGCATCCGAACTTCGCGACCTCTGTTTTCTTCATCCTGACCATTATGGCGCTGCTTGATGTGCTTGCAGGGGTCGTGGTGACGATCGTTTCAGCGCGACGCGATTTTGGCGTTGGCGAAGGGTTTGTGGGATAGATTATCCCCATTTGATCAGATATCTGCAAAAACTTGGGACCGGGCGCTTCACAGCGCCCGTTTCTGTTCTAGGGTGGCGACCTGTAGAGAAAAAAGCTTTGCCGGGGAGGCATTATGGAAGCGTTTTACGGATTTGTTGATAATCTTAGTGGGTTTATCTGGGGCGGCTCATGGGGCAGCACCCAGGTCTTGCCCTTTGCGCCCTTAGCGGTCTTTCTTTTAGGGTCTGGCCTATATTTCATGATCCGCTTGGGCGGTCGCCCTTTGCGCCGGTTTGGTCCGGCCTTGGCGGAATTGTGGGGTAGCCGCAAAGGCGATGGTGACCCAAACACGATCACCGCTTGGCAAGCCCTGTCCACGGCCCTGTCAGGCCAAGTTGGAACCGGGAACCTGGCTGGGGTTGCAACCGCGATTACACTTGGCGGACCCGGGGCGATCTTCTGGATGTGGCTGACCGCGCTGTTCGGTATGGCCTTGGCGTTTGCGGAAAGCTCGCTCGCCATCAAATATCGAGAGCGTGATAAATATGGCCGCATCAATGGTGGCCCGATGTATTATATCAAAAACGCGCTCGGCAAGAATTGGGGCTGGCTCGCCGTCTTCTTCTGTATCGGCACCTTGTTCTCCGCCACCGCGACTGGCGGAATGGTTCAGGCCAACTCGATCACCCAAACGGTCGTACGAAGCGGCGCAGAAATCGGCGTTGGTATCCCAACATGGAGCGTCGGCTTGGTGCTTGCGGTGCTGACTTTTGCGGTCATCATTGGCGGCATCAAATCAATTGGTAGCGTGGCCGGAAAAGTCGTCCCGTTCATGGCGCTCTTCTACGTCGCGGCAGCCTTTGTCGTGTTGATGATGAATGTCACCGAAATCCCGGCGGCGCTGTCTTTGATCGTCAAATCCGCTTTTGGACTTGAGCAAGCGGCTGGTGGTCTTGCGGGCTACGGCATGGCGGCGGCGGTTCGCGCTGGTGTCGCGCGCGGCCTGTTCTCTAACGAGGCTGGCCAAGGGTCTGCACCAATCGCACACGCGGCGGCGCAAACCCGCAACCCAGTCAAGCAAGGCGAGATCGCAATGATCGGTGTGTTTATCGACACACTGGTGATTTGTACGATGACGGCTTTGGTGATCCTGACCACGACTGGCACTTGGGTCACTGCTGATGGCGGCGAAACCCAATATATCTGGCTCGCAGCAGACCTTGAAGCCTCTGCGATTACCAATGCCGCTTATGAAGCAGCGTTTAGCGGTGGCGGCTGGATCGTGACGATTTGTTTGGCGCTGTTTGCCTTCACCACGATTATCGGTTGGTCTTATTATGCCGAACAGGCGTTGACTTATTTGGTCGGCGAATGGGCGACCAAGCCGTTCCGGTTCCTTTGGGTCGGAGTGATCTTTGTCGGCGCCTTGGCGCAGGTTGAGTTCGTTTGGAAATTTGGTGATCTCGCCAATGCCTCCATGGCCTTGCCGAACTTGATTGCGATCCTCTTGCTGTCCAGCGTCGTCGTGGCGATGCACAGGAAGAATGGCGATCCAGATACCGAAGATGGGGATTCCATCATGTTGAAAGGCGAAGGGGTCGAGTAGACGCGCCTCTTTTAGCAAATCTAAGCGGGCGCTCCCATCAGAGCGCCCGTTTTCGTTTGGCGTTAAGGTCTGTCTTTTAGACAGAACGCATGTCTGATCATTCGCGTATTGAAGCTTTCTTGGAAATGATGTCTGCCGAGCGTGGGGCTTCGCCGCACACGCTAGACGCCTATGGTCGCGACTTGCTTGAGGCCTCAGGCTATCTTGGCGGGACTTTGTGCGCGGCCGATCCACGAGACCTTTCCGGCTGGATGCAATCGCTCGCCAAAGACGGTTTGGCCGCTTCGACCCAAGCGCGCAAACTGTCCTCGCTAAAGCGATTTTTCCGTTTCTTGTTCGAAGAGCGTGATCGCAAGGATGATCCAACCTCCAAACTGGATGCGCCGAAAGTTCAGCGCGATGTACCCGATGTATTGTCGCGCGAGGATGTCGATGACTTGCTCCGGGCTTGCGTTGATGATCCGCGCATGACCTGCCTTTTAGAACTGCTCTACGGCGCTGGGTTGCGGGTGACCGAATTGGTGAGCTTGCGCCTCGGCGATCTTCCGCGCCGCCGCCTCGGCCTCTGGGAAACAAGGGAAATGATTATTCGCGGCAAAGGCGGCAAAGAACGCATGTGCCCGTTGGGCGCGCCAGCATTGCTCGCGATCCGCAATTGGCTCGAACTGCGCGATGATGACAAATATGGGACCGGCAGCGGGGCGTTTCTGTTTCCATCCCGGGGCAAAACCGGCCACCTCACCCGACGCCGTTTGGCGCAAATGCTAGAAGCGCTGGCAATTAAGGTTGGGCTGTCTCCAACCCGCGTCCATCCGCACGCTCTGCGTCACGCCTATGCGACGCATCTCCTGCAGGGCGGGGCTGACCTGCGCAGCGTGCAAACGCTTTTGGGGCATGCCGATATCGCGACAACGCAAATCTATACCCACGTGCTGACCGACGAACTTGCCGAACTGTTAGAGACCGCGCATCCGATGGCGCAATAGGCCTGCCCCTAAGTCCCCATTGCCTCCGCTGTTTTGCTCGCTAGGTTGCGCGTCAAATCGGAGGATCATCGATGAGCCAAAAAGCCCCGCGCCAATTTTTTAAACCGCTTGCCGCGGGCGCGCCCGAGCCACTATTAGAGCTGCCTGTCAGAGTCGAGCGGATGATCCAATTCGTGCCGCCGCATCTCGACAAAGTGCGCGCGAAAGTGCCCAGCATGGCGGACACGTGTGACGTGGTGCTCGGAAATTTGGAAGACGCGATCCCCGCCGATGCGAAAGAATCGGCCCGCGCGGGCGTCATCGAAATGGCCAGCATGCTCGATTGGCAAGCCAAAGGCACGGGCCTGTGGAGCCGGGTGAACTGTCTTAATTCGCCGTGGTTCTTGGACGATGTGACCGAGCTGATCACCAAAGCGGGACAGCAAATCGATGTCCTGATGATCCCGAAAGTCGAAGGCCCTTGGGACATTCACTATGTCGATCAACTCGTGGCGCAATTGGAAGCGAAAGCTGGGCTCTCGCGTCCGATCCTATTGCACGCCATTTTGGAAACCGCCGAAGGCGTCGCGCGGGTTGAAGACATCGCGCTCGCCTCGCCGCGTATGCAAGGCATCTCGCTCGGCCCGGCGGATCTTGCTGCCTCTCGCAAGATGAAAACCACACGAGTGGGCGGTGGTCATCCTTTCTACCGGGTGATTGAAGATCCTAAAGAAGATGGATCTGCTCGCACAGGCGCGCAACAAGATCCTTGGCATTATACGCTCGGTAAAATGGTCGATGCGTGCGGAATGGCGGGGATCAAGCCCTTCTATGGCCCGTTCGGCGATATCGCCGATTTGGAAGCCTGCGAACAGCAATTCCGCAATGCCTTCTTGATGGGATGTGTCGGCACGTGGACGCTGCACCCGAGCCAAATTGAGGTGGCGAAGAAGGTATTCAGTCCAGATCCTGATGAGGTGGCGTTTGCACGGCGGGTGCTCGAGGCCATCCCGGACGGGGCGGGCGTTGCGATGCTGGACGGTAAAATGCAAGATGACGCGACTTGGAAACAGGCCAAAGTCATCGTCGATCTTGCCGATCAAATCGCGGCCAAAGACGGCTAATCGAACCGTACGGCACGGCATTTGGCTTCACCGATTGCGTTAATGTCCTGATCACCAGGCCTGTGGCATATTGATCAGATGCGTCTGAGGCATTCTCGATTCGTGCGCCACCTTCTGGCTTGCACCGCGGTTTTTGCGGCAGCGGCTTTGCCTGTTCAAGGCCAGGATGATGTGTCACGCGCCGACTTGGAAGCTTTAGAAGCCGAGCGCGAAGAAACCTTGCGACAGCTGGCGATATTGGAGTCTGCTGGTGGCGTCGTGGCGGGTGATCTCGAAAAGCTCGAACGCGATTTGATTTCAGCAGCGATGGAAAGCCAACGTCGGGAAGAACAAGCGATATCGACAGAACTGAAACTGGTCTCGCTCCGGTCGCGATTGTCCATGGCGCGGACGGATTTGATTGAGGGAGAAGCGGCTCTCGAAGATTTGATGGCCTCGTTAGCGATCTCGGGCCGCCACCGCCCGCCAGCGCTTTTGACCCAGCCGAAGAATGCCAATCAAGCCATCCGGGCGGCGATCCTAATGGGCGAGGTTGCCCCAGAAGTACGCAGCAAGACCAAGGTTCTCACCGAAGAGATTAGCGAGCTCAGAAGCATTGAGCGCCAAGTGTTGCGCGAACAAAAGACTCTGGCCGCCGCCGATGCCGCTTTGGCGCTGAAAAAAGAAGAGATTATTCAGCTCACAACAGCCAAGCGTGCGGCCTTTGAGGACGTCAATTCAGATGCCCAGATTTTGCGCCAACACGCTGAATCTCTTGGTGAAAAAGCCGGAACGCTCCGGGACTTGATCCTCGCCCTTGAATCCACCGCTCCGGCGGCGCCGCGCCTGAAACCGCGGCTCGCTTTTGCCGAGCAAACACGACCTCGACCCACCCAACGAGCCAACCTGCCGCGCGCGACCGTTTCTCAACCGCTTGGCGTGTTGGCCGTTCCGGCGACCGGCCGCGTGGTCCGCGCCTGGGGCGATAAAATGCCAGGTGGCGCCAAATCTGAAAGTGTCGCCTTTGCGACCCGTAGCGGCGCTCAAGTTTCTGCCCCAATTAGCGGTACTGTAGAGTTTGCAGGCCCATTCAGGAGCTATGGACAATTACTGATCCTCTCGACAAGCGACGGATACCATGTTCTTTTATGGGGAATGTCGTCGAGCTATGTCGCTGTTGGTCAATCGGTACAACAGGGCGAGCCGGTGGCCCGCATGGCTGAGCGCGCCGCGGGTGAGCCAGAACTATATTTAGAGGTCCGCAAAGGCGGTGAGCCCATGGACCCGGCAAATTGGATGAAACGCGGCTAAGGCCGGAACAGGAGAAACGTCTATGAGAGCTATGCTGACAGGAGCCGCGCTGGGGGTCGTACTTGGAGCGACAGCAGTTGGGGTTTCAGCCGTCGCATGGCCAGACGCAGAGAATTCGTCGCCGCGTTATGAAGCCGCGTTCGAACAGCTCTCTTTGTTCACCGAAGTGATGGCGCGCGCCAAAGCCGATTATGTCGAAGAAATTGATGAGGTCGCCGCGCTCGAGGCTGCGATTGACGGCATGCTTGGCTCCCTCGATCCGCATTCTGGCTATATGTCGCCAGACGAGTTTGAAGCGCTTCAAGTGACCACATCCGGTGAATATGGCGGGCTTGGCATTGAAGTGACCATGGAAGACGGGTTCGTCAAAGTCGTCACGCCAATGGATGATACGCCCGCCAGTCGCGCTGGTTTGGAGCCAGGCGACCTGCTCACCCACCTAAACGCAAAAGCGATTGTTGGCTTGAGCCTTGATGATGCGGTTCGCGATATGCGCGGCGCGCCGGGCACAGATTTGACGGTCACCGTTTATCGCGACGGGCAAGACCCGTTCGATGTCACGCTAACCCGCGAAGTGATCGAACCGAAATATGTTGAGTTCGAAGATAAGGGCGACGGTATCGCCTATATCCGCATCGCGACCTTCAACAATAAAAAGACCACAACCAAGCTGATCGAAGCGTTTGATCAAATCCGGGATGAGATTGGACGCCGTCCAAACGGGATCATTCTAGATTTACGCAATAATGGTGGCGGCCTGCTCGATGAAGCGGTCTCAGTCAGCGATCAGTTCCTGTCTGGTGGCGAAGTTGTTTCAACCATTGGCCGACGCCCCGGCGATGTGATGCGGTCAAACGCCCAGCGCGGCGAAGTGTTTAAGAACGTGCCGCTGGTTGTGTTGATCAATAATGGTTCCGCATCGGCGTCCGAAATTGTCGCTGGCGCCTTGCAAGACCGTGATCGGGCGACGGTGCTCGGCATGACCAGTTTCGGCAAAGGCTCGGTTCAGACCGTCATGCCACTGGGCGCTGAGCGTGGCGCGATCCGCCTCACCACGGCGCGTTACTACACCCCATCTGGGCGGTCTATTCAGGCCACGGGCATCGTGCCTGACATTGAAGTTGCCAACCGCCGCGTGAGTGAAGAAGATCTGGCGCGGATCAGACGCTATTCAGAAGCCGATCTGCCAAACGCGCTCGATAATGAAGACGGCACCGCTCGCGATCTGCCGCATATCCCGGATGATATGCCGCCTGTCGATTATGAGGGCGACTATCAGCTTGAAAAAGCGATCGAATTTCTAAATTCAGGCGGCATCGTCGCGAGCACAGAAAGCCGCTCCGGCTAAGTAGCGGCACGACGCGTTTCTATTTCAGATAGTCAGTTGCTGAATTTTAATCGATTCAGGGTCGTGAAGCTGTGCAAATCACTCCAAAGGTTAATTCAAGTTTGCCTCTTCTTAACCATTAGAGCGGCAAACTGAATGCTGGTCGAATTAAAGTGTTCTCAGGAGCCTCAATGTCTGCTCGCTCTGCGCGTGATCCATCCCCTTTTCGAAGCGGCGTTGTGCATAGCGCGCTTGGGGCTTTCACACTGACCTTCGTGCTTGGATCTGCGGCGTCTGCTATGCATTTGCTCGGCAGCCCTGACGCTGGCAGCCCATCTGTACGCATGGCTCTGTTTAATGAGACACCAAATGACGCGCCGCAGCTAAACCCGCGCTTGCCCGGTTATCAAGGGCCCGCATATGAAGGAACGCTCGGCCTTGCAGCGGCAACACCCGCGGAACAGACCCCACAAGGGGACGAACCTGATCTTGGGGTGGAATATGGTGAAGCCCGTCCGGTTAAAGCCGTCGCACGGACTGACACCAAGCCGTCTGGCGTGCGGATCAATGGTCGCACAGTTCTGCCTGGACAGACCTATAGTCAGGTCTCGCAAATCCAAATGGCGGACTCTGAGGCCGCGCCAGCGGCGCCCGTCCTTTCAGAAGACGCGCCGCTGATGCGATATGCGCGGGACTTCACCAATACTGATGGCAAACCCACCGTTTCGATCATTGTTGGCGGACTCGGCACCAATCGCACCAGGACCCGAGCAGCGATCAACGAGTTGCCGCCCGAAGTGACACTGTCTTTTGCGCCAACCGCTGACAATTTGCGAGGCTACGTCCGTGACGCTCGCCGCGCCGGACATGAAGTCCTGATCGAGCTTCCCATGGAGCCCTATGACTATGGGCGCCAACGTCCGCATCCGCAGGTATTGGAAGCCGACCTGTCTCCTGACGAAAACCGGCAACGCTTAGCTGCCTTGCTGGCACGCACCCCCGGCTATGTCGGTGTGATGAACTATATGGGCGATAAATACGCCACCAGTAGCGAGGCGGTTGACCCGGTCGTAGCGGCTTTGAGCGATAAAGGCTTGGCGTTGTTTGACGATGGACGTCTGGGCCGGTCCGAGTTTGGGGTGAGCGCGCGCAAGTCTGGTCTCGCCTTCGGAAAAGCCACCACTTGGATTGATGCGCGTCCAGGCGCCGATGAGATCTCGCAGCAATTGCTGCTGCTTGAAACCACCGCACTGGAACGCGGCGCTGCGCTCGGCACGGGAATGCCCTTCCCGGTGACGTTTGATATTCTCAAAGAATGGCTGCCCACCCTTGAAGCAAAAGGCATCGCTTTGGCCCCGGCCTCGCACTATGCCAAACAGTCGCTGGGTGCTGGCCAGGTTCAACAGGCTCAGCTAGACCCGCAAGGGTGAGTGAGAAGAAACGGGATCCTGCGCTTTACCGCGCCAATGTTGGGCTGGCTTTGTTTTCGAAAGCTGGACACGTTTTTGTTGGCCGGCGCGTCAATGGACGCGGCGCGTTTCAATGGCAAATGCCGCAGGGCGGGGTCGATAAGGGTGAAGAAGCCGTCGAAGCCGCTTTACGCGAAATGGACGAGGAAATCGGCGTCGCTGCCAAACTGGTCGATATTCTCGAAGAAACCGAAGACTGGCTGTATTACGATTTTCCGCCAGATCTGTTGCGCCGCATGGGCGGGCCGTATCTCGGGCAGCGTCAGAAATGGTATGCGTTGCGGTTTAAAGGCTCTGACAGCGACGTTCGCCTCGACAAGCACACGCCTGAATTTGACGCCTGGCGCTGGGCCAAACTCGAAGAGCTTCCCGGCCTGATCGTTCCGTTTAAACGGCCGGTCTATGAAGAGGTCGCCAAACGGTTCGCGCGATGGGGTGAACCGACCTAGACCTTTCTTTCCTTTTCCTCAAAACTACGCCTATGCTGCAAATGTATGCGGCGCTGGGAGGAAGTTGGCTGTGGCGAAAACTCTATTGATGATCCACGGCGTTGGCTGCGGCGGCGAAGTTTGGGAGCGCATGAAGCGCGATTTCGCCATGGCCGGTTGGACCTGTGAAACGCCAACCTTGTTTCCCGATCTCCGGACCAAAGAGGACCCGCCCGCCGGGCTCGCAGATTTAACTCTGAGCGACTATGTGAGCGCCGCCGCTACGATGGCGGACGAGATCAAAGCCAAGACGGGTGAAGCACCTGTTATCATTGGACATTCCATGGGCGGGCTGATTGCGCAAAAGCTGACCGAAACAGGCGCGGTTCGTGCCGGGATCTTTCTCACACCGGCGCAACCGAAAGGCTGCACGGTCACCGATCTTAGAGTGCTCAGGACCTTTTGGAGCATTCTTAAAGTTGGTCAAAAAAATGTCCCGGGCGGTGTGTTCAAAGTCGGACCCAAAGGCTTTCGTTGGGGTGTGCTCAACGCGGTGCCACAAGACCGACATGACGCAATTTATGCCGAAGCACTGTTCGACAGTGGCCGGGTCTATCATGATCTTGCCAATCCCGGCGTCATTGATGAAGCGCAGATCAATGTCCCGACGCTAACGATTGGCGCTAAGAAAGACCGCGCTACCGTGATCAAAGCGGTGCGCAAGACCGGCGCGAAATACGCGAAGGCGGCGCATCCGGGTGACTATATGGAATATGGCAATCACGCGCATTGGATTGTCGATGAGCCAGGCACCGAACAGGTTAGCGCTGATATCTTAGAATGGCTCGATCGCAGCCTTTAATCGAGCGCGCCAATATAAGGCAGGCCGCGATACAGTCCGGCATCATCCATGCCATAGCCCACCAAGAACCGGCCTGGCGCATCAAACGCGTGGAAGTCGACATTGGTCTCGCCCTCAGGCGCCCAAGGCTTGCGGGCTAAGGCGCAGGTAATCACCTCGCGCGCGCCTTTGGCGAGCAAATGGTGTTTGGCAAATTCGAGCGTGCGCCCAGTGTCAAACACATCATCAATGATCAAAACGCCGCGGCCTTTGACCTGGCGCGCAATGTCGGCGCGGACAACCACCCGGCCAGAGCTCTCGCGGGCATCGCGATAGCTTTCGAGCCAGAGCGCATCGAGAATCGGATGCACGTCTAATCGGGCGAGGGCTTTCATCAGATCGCTGGTAAACGGAGTGGCGCCGATCAGAATGTTGATCGCGGTCCATTCGCCGGTCAGGCTGGGGGCCAAGCGATGAGCAAGATCATCAATTCGCGCCATCAAATCCGGTTCGGAAAGGACGGTCTCAATCTCGGGAAGGGCCATAAAGTTTACCTGTTCTCAGCGAGTGCCGTATCGGCTGGAACGAGGTCGAGTTCAAGTTCGAATGATTCAAAGGGTGGGTTTTCCACTCTTGCGGCAAAAACAGCCTGGGCGTCAGCCGGTACGGAGGAGGGCGTAATTGGCGCAAAGGCTTGCGCGACTTGTGCGCCTTGATCATCGAGCAATATCACCCGGACCAGCGGCGCAGAGACCGTCCGCCCGGACGTGTTTTGGACCGCGCCGCGGATTTCTAGGATTGGGGTTGTGCCGTCAAAGAAGCGCTCCGCTTCGGTGTCTAGAAACTCTAAGCCGAACCGGTTTACCGGCATGCCGATCGCTGCATAAGTTGTTGCCGATTCGGGCCAATGTTTCACAACCTCGCCGCGGAACAGGACCAATCCGGTGAGAATCACGACAAAGGCGGCGGCTGTTGCCGTCCACGCGCTCATCGCGGCGTTTCGGCTTTTACGCCGCCGCCGTTCGCGCACTTTTAGTCTGTAAGTCTCATGAGCGCCCAGCGCGTTGGCGCCTTCATTCGCGCCTTCGGGCCCGACAAACCAGGAATGGCCGCAGGTTGCGCACTTTACCGTTCGGCCGCTTTCGCCAATGGTGGCGTCGTCCGCGAAGTATTGGGTCTCGCATTCCGGGCACGTAAGGATCATGGCTTGGACATTCGCGCAATTTTTAGGAATAGTCGATATGCCCTAAAGCCTATTGCTGAAGGATGAACATGACTCGCTTTCGACCTGATCTTAGCGATGAGCCCGCAGTCCGCCTGGACGGGGTGAGTTTGACCTATGAACGCACTGGGGAAGTGTTGACCGAGCTCGACTTGGTGTTGCGCCAAGGCAGTTTCACATTTTTGACCGGTCCGTCTGGGGCAGGGAAGTCGTCCTTGCTGAAGCTGATGTATTTGGCGCATGGGCCGACGCGCGGCGCCATCCGTCTTTTTGGGCGGCAAACCCATGAGCTGAAACGCAAGCAGTTGGCGGCGATGCGGCGCCGAATTGGGGTCGTGTTCCAAGAATTCCGGCTGCTCAATCATCTGACCGCATTTGAGAATGTTGCCCTGCCGCTGCGTGTCGCCGGGCAGAAATCTGACCAATACAAAAACGAAGTCATCGACCTGCTTCGCTGGGTTGGTTTGGGCGAACGAGTGGATGCGCCAACGCCATCGCTCTCAGGCGGTGAACAGCAGCGTGTGGCAATTGCGAGAGCCCTCATCAATAAGCCAGATCTGCTCATCGCGGACGAACCGACCGGCAATGTTGATCCTGAAATGGGCCGGAAAATTCTGCGCCTATTTGCGGAGCTGAATAAGCGCGTCGGCACGACCATCTTGATTGCAACACATGATCTAGACCTCATTCGCGAGTTTGATGTCCCGGTCTTGCGCCTGAATGACGGACTATTGGTGCGGGATGTCGAGTATGGAGCCGCGCAATGAGCCGCCGCGAGTCACCCCTTCTGCCCGCCAGCGACGCCCGCGAAGCTGCGCTTTTCTTTGTCATTGGCGCGCTGTGTTTTCTCGCTGCGCTCGCTGCTCTCACCACACGCGGCACCTATAAAGCCGCCGAAGCGTGGGGGGCGCAGATTGAAGGCGATATTACGGTGGTTATGCGCGACACGGACCGGCGCACAGCGGAACAGCTTGCTGATCGAACCGGCGCGCTGGCCAATGTTTTTGAAGCGCGCGTTCTAACCCGCGAAGAGGTTGAAACGCTGCTGGAGCCAAGCCTTGGCCCGGGCGGGATGCCAGATGGCTTGCCCATCCCGATGCTGATGGTCGTACAAGCGGACATGGCGGTCGGGGATCCCAGTGATGATATAAACCGCCTGCTTGATGAGTTTGGCGTTGATGGCGATGTAGCAGGCAATGCCGGCTATGCGGATAATGTTCGCGGCGCTTTAGGGGTTTTGCGATTGGTGGCACTCTCGATTGTGGCGCTGCTTTCGGCGACAGCGATCGCGGTGATCGCCTTTGCCACTCATGCTGCTCTTTTGGCGCGGCGGGATATTGTCGATGTGTTGCACCTGTCAGGGGCAGAGGACCGCTATATTGCGGGCTTGTTTGAACGCCGGTTCTGGATCTTGGCGCTGCAAGCTGGGCTTGGTGGCGCGGTCGCCGCTTTGATGGTCACCGCCCTGATTGTGTTTACCGGCAGCGGCTCGCAAGGCGTGGAATCGCAACTTTTACCGCGGCTCAGCTTGGATTTTTGGGACATTGTTATCCTTTTGGTGACCCCGATTATGGCAGGACTTGCCGCTCGAATGGCCGCGCGATTGACGGTGCTGGCATCGCTTAAGGAAACACTGTGAACGCAATCCGGTCGTTTATTTATGTGATTTGGCTGTATGGCTGGATGGCGGTGCTCGGCATTCTGGCTTTGCCGACTCTATTCCTGCCGCGCGGTGCGATCTTATGGGTCATTCGCCTCTATGCGCGCACGGTCGTGCTCGGCCTGAAGTGGATTTGCGGCGTTCACGTCGAATTTCGCGGACTGGAGCATGTATCGGGTGGCCCGCTTCTGATTGCTGGGAAACATCAGGCCATGCTGGATGTGTTTGTTCCTTTTTTGATTTTTGATGACCCTGTCCTGGTTATGAAACGCGAGCTGCTTTGGTATCCGGCGCTCGGTTGGTATGCGATGAAAACGCGTATGCTGGCGATTGACCGGGCGGGCGGCGCGAAGACGATGCGCAAAATGCTCGCCGCCGCGCAGGCTCGTGTGGTCGGGGAAAGCCGGCAAATGCTGATCTATCCGGAAGGTACGCGCAGCGATCCTGGGGCCGCGCCGGACTGTAAGCCCGCGGGCGTGCGCGCCTTTTATAAGACACTGGACGTTCCAATGCTGCCACTGGCGACCAATTCCGGTCTGTGCTGGCCTGCTCATGGCATGGTGCGGACACCGGGTAAGGTTGTTTATGAAGTCCTGCCGCCGATCACGCCAGGCATGAACCCCAAAGCGATGCTGGCTGAGCTAGAAGCGCGATTGGAAGCGGGCAGCGACCGGTTGCTTGATGAGGGGCTCGCCGCTCAAGGCCGGACACGCGCGGACCTTAAATGACGGCGCCCCGCGAAGCAGTGTTGCGCGCGGCGTGTGAAGCGCTCGCGGCAACCGATCCAGAATTAAAACAGGCCTATGGCAAGGTGGATTTGCCGAACTGGCGTGGCCGTCCCGCTAATTATCAAAGCCTCGCGCAAATTGTCGTCTATCAACTGATCTCGACCAAAGCGGCCGATGCGATTTGGGGACGGGTGTGCGCCCGCCACACAGAGCTAACGCCGCGCGCGGTGCTTGCAGATGATCCAGAGCGCTTGTTGGCCTGCGGTCTGTCCCGACCGAAACTCGGCCATCTGATTGCAATCGCCGAAGCGGTCCAATCGGGCGTGCTCGATTTTGACGTGCTGGCGCAGATCCCGATTGATGCGGCCCGGAAAAGGCTGGTCTCTGTTCGCGGGATAGGGCCTTGGACGGCGGAGACCTTTTTAATGACGGCGCTTGGCCATTTGGACGCGTTTCCGCATGGCGATGTCGGCTTGATGGAAGCGCATAAACGTTTGTCAGGTGCGGAAGCGCGGCTGTCTGCGAAGGCGTTTTCCGAGCTCGCAGACGGCTGGCGTCCGCATCGCGCCGTGGCGGCGCACCTCCTATATGATTGGCTCCACTCGGTCCGCGATTGAGCGATTTTGGCCGTGTGCTGCCCAAAGAAATTCGCGTTTTGATTTGACCTGGACGGCCAAAGCGGCTGTCATATGATCGTTACAGCGAATCAGTAAGGCTGTGCACACACTAAAAGGAGCGCCCGCTTTCAAGACGAAGGTTCGATACCCGACCGCCCTCATGACAGAGAGATTTTGTCATGGCTGAGGTTCTTTCCGCCCCGCCGAATGGCCGCCCAGCTCTTGTTTTGAACGCGGACTACCGTCCACTATCCTATTATCCGCTCTCGCTCTGGCCGTGGCAGGACGTTGTAAAAGCTGTGTTTCTCGACCGGGTCGATATCATTGCTGAATATGATCATTATGTCCGCAGCCCGAGCTTTGAAATGCGCTTGCCATCGGTCATCGCTTTGCGGGAATTTGTCCGGCAGGACCGGGTGCCAGCTTTCACGCGTTTCAATGTGTTTCTGCGTGACGGGTTTAAGTGCGTCTATTGCGGTTCGCCAGATGATTTGACCTTTGATCACGTGATCCCGCGCTCGAAAGGTGGCCAGACCACTTGGGAGAATATTGTCGCGGCATGCTCGCCCTGTAATCTCAAAAAAGGCGGGCGGATGCCAAAGGATTGCGCGATGCATCCAAACCGCAAGCCAGAGCGCCCCAGCAATTATTATTTGCAGGAAATGGGACGTAAATTCCCACCGCATCACCTACACGAGACGTGGATGGACTATCTCTATTGGGATATCGAACTCGACCGCTAAAAAGCCTGATCACCGCTTGCTTGTGAAGTTTCATTAAGTTTGCCAAACTCCACCTCGGAGAGAGGGATTGGTTTTATGTGGCAAGTGCTGCGATCCATATCGGATACGCTTGGCGTTGGGTTTTTGATCATGCAATTGATCAAGCTGATCGGCATGGTGTTCACACTGATTGGTCCGCTAAAGTTTATCTCTAGCTTGTTTGCGGGCATCTTTCCGCTGATTGCGAATTTCTTCAAAATCTCGTTCGGTTGGACAATTAACGGGCTCGACGTGATGGCCATTGCCATCGCGGTGTCAGGAACGCTTATCGTCTGGTCCTCCGTCGCCCGTGAAGAGGCGATGGGCACCAAATATATCTTTCGATTCTTCCTGATTCCGTATGCGTTTTTGGTGATCTTGTTCGCAATTGCGGTGCAGGTCATCACACCGATTGTTGAGATCAATCACTTCAATTCCCAGTGCAAATCAGGCGTCGAGAACGTCTCCTTCTATGGCAGCTCATGCGCAGAAATGACGGGCCAACTGATGATGTGGGATGATACTTTTGGTGAAGGGACTGAGCCGCCGCCTACTGTGGATCCAGCTGCTCCCGATACATCAACCGTGCCGCCAGAGGTCGAAAGTGGTGACGAAGCAGGGCTGAGCTTCTTTCTCGCTATCGCGTATCTGGCGGGAATCCTGCCTTTGATCGCGCTATTTGTGTTCTTTTTCAAACGTTTGTCGGTGAACAAATTGCTGAAACGCGTGGTGATTGCCGGGGGGTCTGCCGCCGGATTGGCGATCGCCTCAGCTGCCTATGCGTCGGTGTTTGGCTAGGCCTCGCCGCGGGCGCGAAGCCAAATCAACAAGAGCGGAATCCAGATCAATGATAGGGTCAGCATGCCTTTGACGGCTTGATAGCCGACCCACCACCAAAAAAATTGTTTCTTGTTCGCATTGAGCCAAGCGATTCCCGCGCGTAGGCGCGTGATAGGGCCATTGCCCATCTTGGGTTCCGGCGTTTGATCAGTCGACATTTGGGGGTCTGGCCCCAGCTTGGCGTAAGCGCTTTTCGAGCAGCGGCAACAGATCGGAATTACTCGCAAGCACCGATCCTGAAACCAATGGATCACCTTTGCCGTTTAGTTCGGTGACTGCGCCACCCGCCTCTCTGACCAAGACCATTCCAGCGGCGATATCCCAGGCCTTAAGATGACTTTCCCAAAACCCGTCAAACCGGCCAGCCGCCACCCACGCCAAGTCCAAGGCCGCCGAACCATAGCGACGGATGCCTGCGACGCTGCGGGTCATGACTTGGATCTCACGCGCGAAGCGATCGTGATATTCCTCAGATTTACCAACCCACGGCGTTCCTGTGGCGATCACCGCTTCCTCCAGTTTGTTTCGCCCGCCGACGCGAAGTTTGCGCTGGCCAAGCCAAGCGCCGCGTCCGGTTTCGCCCCAGAAGATTTCATTCTTAGCGACATCATAAACGACGCCAGAAAACAGTTTTCCTTCGCGTTCCAGCGCAATCGACACAGCGTAGTGCGGCTGCCCGTGAAGAAAGTTCAAAGTCCCATCCAGAGGGTCGACAATGAATTTATTGGTCTTGTCACTTCCCTCAACAATGCCACGTTCCTCCATCACGAAGCCATAACCAGGACGGGCCTTGGTTAGATGCTCATAGATGATGTCTTCGGCGCGGTGATCGGCATTTGAGACAAAATCCGCCGGGCCTTTTTTGGACACTTGCAGAAACTCGACTTCACCGAAATCGCGGGCCAGCGAACGCCCCGCTTTGCGAGCCGCTTCAATGATCACATTGCCGAGCGCTGAGGGTTTAGACATGTCTGAAGGGCCTTAATCAGCGCGGCGCAAATATGTGCGGTCTTCGGTCTGCACGACAATCCGCTCGCCAACACCGATGAAAGGGGGGACGGTGACGCGCACGCCATTGTCGCAAGTGGCTGGTTTAAAGCTATTTGCTGCTGTCTGGCCTTTGACGACGGGTTCAGTGTCTTCAACTGTCAGCGTGACCTGCTGCGGCAGCGCGACGCCAATTGGCGTGTCGCCATAGAATTCGATTTCGACGGTCATCCCGTCCTGTAGAAAATCGCCATCATCACCGACAAAGTCTTTTTGAAGCTCGATTTGCTCGAATGATTCCTGATCCATGAAGGCATAGGCTTCGCCAGCATCATAGAGGAATTGAAAGTCTTTTTGCTCGAGGCGAACGCGCTCGACGGTTTCATTGGCTCGGAACCGTTCATTGGCTTTCGAGCCATTGAACAGATTGCGCATTTCAACCTGATTGAACGCGCCGCCTTTGCCTGGCTTCACGTGGCTGCACTTCATCGCGCGCCAGACGCTGCCATTATACTCAATCACCATATTGGGTTTGATTTCGTTGCCGTTGATTTTGGCCATGTGACGTCCTCATCAGTAGAGCGCGCGGGGTAGCGGTGACGGGCGCTTTGGTCAAGTTTTGTGGACAGACCGCTCCGCTTGAGGTTGAATATGCTAAATTGCTCAATACGGAGGGGTAATCATGGGCATGATTTCTGGTTTTCTGAGTTTTGAAAAATCCATGGGCGAGACGTTGACGCGGATCCTCTATTATCTTGGGATTGTTGGCATCCTGTGGCATGCGGTTCGCCGGTTTTGGTTCTGGCTGACCTATCTCGACAATGATTGGGATACAGCGCTCTGGGGCATGATTAAAACGCCGATAGGCGCCATCATTGCGATCTTGGTGCTGCGCGTTGTGGCTGAATTTGTTCTTGCGCATTTCCGCATGGACAAATCGCTGCACGACCAAGTGACGGGCCGCGCCGCGCCTTCAAAATCGGACTAGATTTTCGAAGCGGCCATCGCATCATCAATCACGCGATTGAACATTGCGACCGCGGCGGCGGGACCATCTTGGTGGTCCCACACGCCGCTGGAAACCGCCAAGAAATCTGCGCCCGCTGAAACCAGCGGCCCAGCATTGTCCAATGTGATCCCGCCAATCGCCACACAAGGCAGGGTCAGGAACATCTGGCACCAGGTTAGAATTTCAGGGTCGGCCGGCGTCGTATCGGCCTTAGTTTGGCTGGGGTAAAATGCTCCAAACGCGACATAATCGGCCCCAGCTTCACCAACGATCATCGCGTGGTGACGGGAGTTTTTGCAGGTCGCCCCGATGATCATGTCTTCGCCGACAATGCTGCGGGCCTCAGAAATCTCCATATCATTCATACCGAGATGGACGCCGTCAGCTTCGAGCGCCCGGGCCAATTGCGGGCTGTCATTGATGATCAGCGCAATATGCTCGGCGAGGCAAATGCGTTTGACCGCTTGCGCCAGTTCGCGCGTCGCTGCGGTATCAATCTCATCGCCTTGTTTCAGTCTGATCTGTAGGCTGGCTATGTCGCCGCCTTGTATAGCGGCGCGGAACTGATCCACAAATGCCGGAATGTCCGCAATCTGCGGCGGCGTGATCAAATAGAGGCGCGGGCGTTCGCGTTGCGGATCGGACATGATGGCTGGGTTTGCGCTCAACTTGACCTATTCGTCAAGATTTTCGGTCGGTTCCGGTCAACCAATTGGTGAGTTTTCGTGCGCTCGGCCCCCAAATCAGGGCGGCGAACCAGGCAACTGGATAGGCCAGGCTCCAAGCAATAAGCCAACGCTCCCCAAGCCCGGAATCGATTCCAGTGTTCACCATGGTCACAATCAGCGCCACCAAAGCGCTCATCCCGCCCGAGAGGAGACCGGTGTGGATTAGCCGCCAGATGAGAGATTTTGGTTCGCTACGCATCGCGGATCAACTTTTGCCTAATTTTTTTAATGCTTTAGGTTACCATGACAGGGCGTGTTGAATACCGAAAACACCCGGCACATGGTTTGCAAACTTCTGACTTGTAAACGTGCGGCGTTGGTTTTTGATCGCGGTGTGGGAATTGAGTTCCAGGATCTCGGCATGCCTTGCGAGCTGCCGCGTTTTATCGTTCTGGAGGCTCCAACTTTGGGGATATAAGTTGAACAAGTTGAAAAAAGCCAGTGAAAGCAGGGGCCTCGACGGAGGTTACACGCACGCAGCTGCGCCGAAAATCAGGCTGTTCAATGCTAAATTTAGCCCGAATTTAGGCGACGGATTGCTTTCTGAGTGCTTGGAAGAGGGACTCATCAACTTGGGCGCAGATCGGGACACTTGGTCGATCGATCTCGCTCAAAGGCTAGCCTATGGCGATGAGATGGCGGGCCGAGCACTAATCATGTCGGTGCTTGAAAAAATGCCCACGCGGGTGCGCCGCAACGCCATTCGCATCCCTTTAGCGATTAAATCCGCGCAAAGCTGGCGTCCTCACTATGCTAGCTCATTGCACGGCGCCAATGCGGTTGTGATTGGTGGCGGAAACTTATTGTCTGACATCGACCTCAATTTTCCCACCAAACTGTCACTCGCGGTTGAGGAAGCGGAGAAACTTGGTCTGCCAAGCTTTATCTATGCTGCTGGGGTTGCCAGCGATTGGAGCCCTCGCGGCGAAGCGATGATCAGAGCGGCATTTCGCAAGCCGAACGTGAAAGGGGTTTTTGTTCGCGACGTTGAGTCAAAAGAACAATGGGACACCCGGTTTGGAGAAGCGACAGGTCATCAAGCGCTGGTCGTACGGGATCCTGGCCTACTGGCGCAGCAAGTCTATGACTTGCCCGTCCGGTCTCAATCTAAACCGGCGACCGGGCCGCGCCCTGTGCTCGGGCTGGGGATTATGAGCCATGTGGCGATCAAGTATCACTCCGCGCTTACCCCATCACGTGACTATCTTGACCAATGGTATGTTGATGTCGCGCGGGAAGCGATCAAGCAAGGTTTCCATTTGAAAGTGTTCACAAATGGAAGCCCCGAAGATCGAACGTATGCGGCTGATTTGTATGATCGTATCCGAGCGCTGGGTGATGAAACCGTCCTCTCCTTCCCGACCGCAAGCAATCCAAAAGAGCTGAGCGGCATCATTTCGGAGCTTGATGTGTTAATCGCGTATCGCATGCACGCCGTGATTGCTGCCTATTCACTGGGAGTGCCGGCGATTGCCTTGGCATGGGACCGAAAACTCTCCTCGTTTATGAAATCTGTTAACCGAGAAGAATGGCTATACGATGTGCAATCCATTCCGGCGGCAGAATGCGTTTCGCTGGCGCTGAAAGCGAGCGAAGACGGAATACCGGACGAACACAGGCTGAAAGTGCTAAGCGACGCGCGCGATGGGATCAAACAACTCTATTCCAGCATCACAGCCAGCCTTCAGAACTAACCGCCAGCCAAGAAAAAGGCGGCCCGAGGGAAGAGCCGCCTTTTCCAAACATGTCTTGATTGGGCGTTAGCCGGCGCAAGACGCGTCATAGATGCTGTCAATTGTGCCCGCCAGCAGAGAATCGAAATCGCTGTCGCTTTGTTTGGCTGACAATCCTTCGGTAAGCGCGCGGGAGAAGCTTGCAATCATGCCGGTATTCTCACAGAGGCGGCGATTGGCTTCGTCGCGGCTATATCCACCAGACAGTGCAACGACGCGCATTACGCGCGGATGGTCGACGAGGGTTTTGTATTGGTTGCTTTTTTCCGGCAGGGACAGTTTCAGCATGACCTGTTTGTCAGCCGGCACGGTGTCGAGCTGTTTGGTAATCTCCGCCAAGAGCAGATCTTCGGCGGCCGCTTTGTCAGCGATCGTGATATTGATCTCTGGCTCAATAATCGGGACCAGGCCGTGGCTGAGGATCTGTAGACCCACTTGGAATTGCTGGGCAACATTCGCCGCAATGCCTTCGGCGTTGGCAGCATGGATAACTGAACGCATCTTGGTGCCAAAGATGCCGTTTGCGACTGCGCGTTCGAGCAGCGCATCAAGCTCTGGCATCGGGTTCATGAGTTGAACCCCGTTTTCTTCAGGCGCGAGGCCTTTGTCGACTTTCAAGAACGGAACAACGCCGCGCTTTTCCCAAAGGAATTTGGCCGTCGGCATGCCGTCAATCTGACCGTCCATTGTGCGCTCAAACAGAATAGCGCCCATGACTTTGTCGCCAGTAAAAGCCGGTGATTTGACGATGCGGGCGCGCATTTCGTGAATGAGGCCGAACATTTCTTCATCATTCGACCACGCGTCATCTTCGATGCCGTAAAGCTTAAGCGCTTTTGGCGTCGATCCACCCGATTGATCAAGCGCAGCAACAAAGCCGTCTTTCTGAGCCGCTTGCTGCGTCATGTGTTGATTCACCATCTTAAAGGTCCCTTTCAAGATAGAAAAAAGGCTGGCAGCGTTTTGCGACCAGCCCGGATTGGTTAGTTGTGTATGAAACTGACACCGCTGTCTTTTTGGCGGCCTCTGCTTCCGTGAACATATCGGTCCAGCGGAAGAAGAATTTTGACGTCATTTAGTTGCCTTTGAGCGCCTCGACACCAGGAAGAGGCTTGCCCTCCATCCATTCAAGAAACGCGCCACCTGCAGTGGAAATATGTGTAAAGTCCTGTGCCACATTGGCGTGATTAAGAGCGGCCACTGTGTCACCGCCGCCAGCAACAGCGATGAGACTGCCAGATTTGCACCGCGTGCCAGCGGCTTGGGCCGCTTGAACGGTAGCTTTGTCGAATGGCGTCAGTTCGAATGCGCCGAGGGGGCCGTTCCATACTAATGTCTTAGCGGCATCGAGGGCGGAGGCCAGGATTGCGACAGTTTGCGGACCTGCATCCAGGATCATCTCATCATCAGCGACCTCATCGAGGCCGCAGGTTCGGTGGGGCGCGTTGGCGGCAAAGTCTTTCGCCACAACCACATCCATTGGCAGGAGAATATCGCAGCCCGCGGCTTTTGCGTTGGCTTCGATCTGCTTCGCGGTGTCGGTCAGATCATGCTCGCAGAGCGACTTGCCGACACTGTAACCGCGAGCGGCCAAGAAAGTGTTGGCCATACCGCCGCCAATCGCAAGGGCATCTACTTTCGACACGAGGTTTTTAAGCAGATCGATCTTGGAGCTGACTTTTGCGCCGCCGACGACGGCTAGGACGGGCCGTGTCGGCGTTCCCAGAGCTGCATCAAGCGCTTTCAGCTCGGCTTCCATCAGCAGACCAGCACAAGACGGTAAGAGACGAGCAATGCCTTCGGTTGAGGCATGGGCCCGGTGCGCTGCGGAGAACGCGTCATTGCAATAGACATCGCCCAGGCTGGCTAAGAAGCCGGCCATTTTCGGGTCATTGGCTTCTTCCATCGCGCTGAATCGTGTGTTCTCGACCAGAATGACAGCATCTGCGGGCGTGGCATCGATCGCAGCGCGGTCTGGACGTTCTACGAAAGTGACTGGCTTTCCCAGAGCTGCTTCCAGCGCGGGAACCGTTACGCGTAGCGACATGTCCGGGTTTGGCTGCCCTTTTGGGCGCCCGAAATGGGCTAGCAAGACGGGCTTGCCGCCCTTTTCCAGGATCTTCAGGATGGTTGGTGCGACTTTGTCGATCCGGGTGGTATCGGTCACGCGCCCATCCTCGACGGGCACGTTGATATCGATCCGGGTGACGACGACTTTCTCAACTAGGTCGAGATCGTCGAGGGTCTTAAAGTCTGCCATCAATCGCGATCCTTACAGGAATTTCGCCATAGCGAGGGCGGTGTCGCTCATCCGCGTGGCAAAGCCCCACTCATTGTCGTACCAAGACAAGACCCGAACCAAAGTGCCTTCGGTGACATTGGTACCGTCGGCTGCGAAGGTTGAGCTGTGAGCGTCATGATTGAAGTCAGCGCTGACCAGTGGCGCGTCTGAATATCCAAGGACACCCTTCATTGGGCCGTCAGCTGCAGCTTTAATCGCGGCGTTGACTTCTTCGACGCTGGTTTCGCGACCCGCATCAAAGACGAGGTCGATCATCGACACGTTCGGGGTCGGTACGCGAACCGCAGAGCCGTTCAGCTTGCCAGCAAGTTCTGGCAGGACCAGGCCAACCGCTTTCGCGGCGCCGGTTGAGGTTGGGATCATTGAGCTGGCTGCAGCGCGCGCCCGATACAGATCCTTATGCATCCGATCGAGGGTCGGCTGGTCGCCGGTATAAGCATGAACCGTGGTCATGTAACCGCGCTCGATACCGACTGTGTCGTTTAGAACTTTTGCGACCGGCGACAGGCAGTTGGTGGTACAAGATGCGTTCGAGACGACCAGGTCGTCAGCTGAGAGCGTGTCATCATTGACGCCGAACACGATTGTCTTGTCGGCGCCGCCTGCTGGGGCAGATACGAGAACACGTTTAGCGCCAGCTTCGAGGTGCGCCGCTGCTTTTTCTTTAGACGCAAAGATGCCGGTACACTCAAAAGCGATATCAATGCCCATGTCGCCATGCGGTAGCTCAGCCGGGTTGCGGATGGCTGTGCACTTAAAAGCGCGATCGCCAACGCGAATCATATCGCCGTCAACCGTGACCTCTTGGTTCAGTTTGCCGTGCACCGTATCATACTGAAGCAAGTGCGCATTGGTTTCGACAGGACCGAGATCGTTGATCGCAACAACTTCGATATCCTTACGATCGTGTTCGATGATAGAGCGCAGGACCAAACGACCGATACGGCCAAAGCCATTGATTGCGACGCGAAGAGCCATAGTGAAACCTCTTTTGCCAAGATGCTGAATTTGTGGGGTCTTTAGACGCAAGATCGGCGCCAGTCTAGCGTGTCAGACGGGCGCATCTCACCTGATTACGCTGTCACAATAGCGTCGCTATCAAGTCGAGGAGATTCCCTCTTCGATCAGCGCTCTTCGAGCATAAACCCATGGCCGGTCGCAAACCGCAATATTGCATAGAGAAGCAAGCCAACCGGTCCGAAGACATAAGACCCTAAAATGCACGGAATGGTTTGCCAATGCGCGATGCCGCGGCGCTGCGCATCGCGCGCGATCCATGCACCGACAAAGAGATCAAACACCAAATAATGCGACCAGCCGACCAAAACGCCATTCGGGTGATCGAAGAGTGCCTGGACGCCGCTGAAAGAGAACCCAGCGTCCGGATCAGACAGTCCGAACGCCATCGCCCCAATTAAAAGCGTCGCATAGATGGCGCCAATTAGCACCGGCCACAGCATAGAGTGGACGGCCGCTTTTGTGATTTTCGCTCGCGGCAGAAAGATCAACAGAGCCCATGCCGGCATTACCAGAACATTGATTGCTGAAAATCCGGTTTCCCAGGTCATTCCTTAAGCCCTCTTATTTTTCTTTCTTCTGAGATTCATCGGGGGTGTTCATCCAATCCGTGAACTGTTCCCAATCGATCCATGTTTTCTTTTTGCGTCTGAGCTTTTGCCAAAAGCGGCGGCGTTCGGGCGTCGGAAGCGGTTGCAGGTTTTCCAAGAAGGCGAGGGCAACTGAGCGCCAGCTATAACCCTCTGCATAGGTGCGGCAGGTCTCGCGGTCCAATTCGAGACAAGCCTTCGCGCCCGACGCGAGGTCGCCGCCAACCGGGGTAATTGTTCCTGCATTTGAACCTGGAATGACGTCTTTCGGACCGGTGGCTTCAAAAGCGGCGACCGGTGTGCCAGAGGCCATAGCTTCGAGGACAACCAGGCCGAACGTATCGGTGAGGCTTGGAAAAACGAACACATCGGCGCTGGCATAATATTTCGCGAGATCTTCGCCAAACCGGGCGCCCAGGAAGGTGACTTCTGGATATTTCTTTTTCAGGCTGTCCAGCGCTGGGCCGTCTCCGATCACGACTTTCGATCCCGGCAGGTCCAACTCAACAAAAGCTTCGATATTTTTTTCGACGGCGACGCGTCCAACATTTAGGAAGATCGGACGCGGCAGGTTGTTAAATGGATCATCCGTCGTGCCTGCCTCGATCCGGCGCGACGGGTGGAACAGCTCGGTATCAACGCCGCGGGTCCAAGCGACCAGATTGATGAAACGTTTCTCGCGGAGCTCTTCGACCATGCTCGGCGTCGGCACCATGACTTTGCCAGAATATTTGTGAAACCAGCGCACAAAGCTGTAACCCGTCGCGGTCGGGATCGGCATCCTGGCCGACACATATTCTGGAAACCGCGTATGATAAGCGGTCGAGAAGGGGTGTTTGATTTTCAAACACATTTTCCGGCCCGCCATGCCGAGCGTGCCTTCAGTGACAATATGGATGGCATCCGGCTCGAAAGCCTCAAACCGTTCTTTGATGCGACGCTCAGCAAACAAAGCGAGCTTGATCTCGGGATAGGTCGGCAGGGGCATGGTCTGAAAGCCCTCGCCGGGATGGATCACATCAAACTCATGACCTTCGGCTTCCAGCTCAGCGATCACGCGCTGCATGGTGCGAACCACGCCATTCACCTGCGGCTCCCAGGCGTCCGTGACGATCATTATGCGCATGTAGCAGCTCCTCGTCGCCCCGTTGACGATTGCATAGAAGTTCTAGGGAGCCGCGCTCGCGGCGTAAAGGCGAGGATGGTCGGGAACTGCATTCGCTGAGGGTTACTCGCTGCTGCAAGGTCGAAAGGCGAAGTCACGAGGCTTACTATCATCGATCTTGGAGATCCTAGCGCGCAGATGAGCGCCGTCTCGATAATAGTGAATCTTTTGCGGATAATCGTGCGCGGCATTGGCGAAGGTTACGGATTGAACTTCGATCTCGATGGCCGGAAAAGCGGACGGTCCGGTGCCGCGCGGATAGGCGTTGAAAGTGGGCGTCTCGCCGGGATCAACGCGCATCTGTTCAAAGAAGACCGCGTGGCCTTCATGATACACAACAGAATAGCCAAACAGGTAGCCGCCTTCAGACACCGACCAGATCTCTCGCGTGTCCCCTTCTTCACTTTGCCAGCACCCTGTCAGCCAATCCAGTTGATTCGCGTTTTGTGGAGTTGCGGCGGGCGCCGAGAGGCAAGCCGACAGCAGAAACAAACTTATAGTTGAACGAATCACTTGGCGGCCGCTCCTGTCTAAATCCGAGGGTCTCCGCAGAGTATTCAGGGCGCCGACCAGTGCAATCGCTATATGCCGGGCCTTCGAACCGTGCACCTACTAGATGTAGTAGGTGGTGGTTTCGTCTTCGTCTGATTGTGTCGTGAATCCCAAGATCGCTACACGCGTGGTTCGTTAAAAAATTCAAGCCGTTTGGTAAGGAATTTTTTTTCAAAGAAAGCAGTGCCCTTGCAGCCCCAATTGGGACGGGCGTGGGGGCGATGAATTAACTTCTCATTAACCACTTATCCACCGCCAAAATGACGTTTTTGAGACGCCCGCTGTTGACCTCTCATTAACCTTGGAGGCACAATATGTTGTGTGAGGGCTGATTTGAAACACCGTATATGGCGGTTTTCTGATTAATACCTATATGTGACGGGCCTTATGCAAGGGGTAAGAGACTATGGCAGGCACTAATAACGCGACGATCGCAAAACAGGCTAAATCTAAGGACGTGCAATCCGGCGCGCCAGAATTGCGAGTCGTACCGAGCGTTAAGATCGACCGGTCTCGCGACGCGCTGCTCACCGAGTTCGGAAAAGTTACCCTTGAGGACCGCTATTTGCTGCCTGGAGAATCTTATCAGGACATGTTTGCACGTGTGTCTGAGGCCTTCGCGGACGACGCTGATCATGCCCAACGTCTCTATGATTATATGTCGAAACTTTGGTTCATGCCGGCGACGCCTGTCCTGTCAAATGGCGGCGCAGACCGCGGCCTGCCCATCTCTTGCTTCCTGAACCAAGTCGGCGACAGCTTGGACGATATTGTCGGCACTTGGACTGAGAATGTTTGGCTCGCGTCTAATGGCGGCGGCATCGGCACCTATTGGGGCAATGTTCGCTCGATCGGTGAGAAAGTCGGCAATAGCGGCCAAACCAGCGGCATCATTCCCTTCATTCGCGTGATGGACTCTTTGACCCTGGCGATTAGCCAAGGCTCACTGCGCCGCGGTTCCGCGGCGTGCTATTTGGACGTCCACCACCCGGAAATCGAAGAGTTCCTGGAAGTCCGTAAGCCCTCTGGCGACTTCAACCGGAAATCTCTGAACCTGCACCACGGCATCAATATCACCGATGCGTTCATGGAAGCGGTGAAGAATGATGAAGAGTTTGAGCTCTTGTCTCCGAAATCAGGTGAGCCGCTGCGCAAAGTGAATGCGCGTAAGATTTGGCAGAAAATTCTCGAGCTGCGTATTCAAACCGGCGAGCCATACTTGCTGTTCACTGACACCGTGAACAATGCGATGCCGGCCCACCAGCGCCAGCTTGGCCTGAAAGTGACGCAATCTAATCTCTGCTCCGAGATTACGCTGCCAACTGGCGTCGATCATCATGGTGAAGATCGTACAGCGGTTTGCTGCCTGTCTTCGATTAATGCAGAGAAATTCTTTGAGTGGAGCAAAGACGAGCTCTTCCTCGAAGACGTTTATCGCTTCCTGGATAATGTGCTTCAAGACTTTATCGATCGCGCGCCACCAGAAATGGCCCGCGCGGTATATTCTGCAAAGCGCGAACGTTCTGTCGGGCTCGGCCTAATGGGCTTCCACTCTTTCCTCCAATCGCTCAATCTCCCGATGGAGAGCGCGATGGCGAAAGTTTGGAATGAGAAACTGTTCAAACATATTCGCCAAGGCGCTGATGCGGCGTCGGTCAAGCTCGCCAAAGAGCGCGGGCCTTGTGAAGATGCTGCCGAAGCTGGCATGATGGCGCGTTTCAGCCACAAAATGGCGGTCGCGCCGACGGCCTCAATCTCGATCATTTGTGGCGGCACCAGCGCCGGCATCGAGCCAATCCCGGCCAATGTTTACACGCATAAGACGCTGTCCGGGTCGTTCACGGTCAAGAATAAGTATCTTGAGCAAATGCTAGAGGAAAAAGGTCAGAACACAGATGAGGTGTGGACCTCTATTCTCGAACATGAAGGATCGGTTCAGCACTTGGATTGCTTGGACGAGCACGAGAAATCGACATTTAAGACCGCGTTTGAAATTGATCAGCGCTGGATCATTGAACATGCGGCCGATCGCACGCCTTATATTTGTCAGGCGCAGTCGCTGAACGTATTCCTTCCGGCCGACATCAATAAGTGGGACCTGCACATGCTGCACTGGACAGCTTGGGAGCGTGGTGTGAAGTCGCTTTATTATTGTCGCTCTAAGTCCGTGCAGCGCGCGAGTTTCGCCGGGGCGGACGAAAAAGAAGCCAGTATGAGCGGGATGGATGTTCCGAATACCGACTATGACGAGTGCCTCGCCTGTCAGTAAACGAGCTCAATTAATCAATCAAAACCCCGTCAATTTGGCGGGGTTTTTTCGTTTTAGGCGCCTACTTGAGACGAAAACAGCTCTGTTTTCGCTCTCCAATAATGTGTTCTTCGGGCGACTTTAGCCCAAAAACGCGCAAATTTTCGGCAAAAATGAAGATTAAACTGGCCTGAGTTAACATTGTTTCACGGGTCAAGTTGGACCCAGATGGCTAATAAATACGGGCATGATCACGTTTCTGTGATCCGCAAAAGCTTAATAGAGAGGCGCGCAATCGGATTTTGGGACGTCAAACGTTCATGTTAAGGTAAGGATGATCAGTCAGCTTCTTAGGGGACCACGGAGCTGACACGATGAGAGGCTTGAGAAGAATGATTATTGCAGGCACATCTTTGATGGCCGCGATGGCATGTCAGACCTGTATTCACGCGCAAGTGAATTCGGGACCTCAAATCGATGATGAAACTATTCTGGCCGCCAGTCGCGCCCTCGGACAACGCTCTCAGACTCGCGTCAATCTCGTCTATTCGGGAACCTTCGCAAAAACCGAAACGACGCGGCATTTCGGCTTTCAACTGCCAAAAGACACTGATCTCGGATTTAAGTTTGATAGTAGCAAACCTTTGAACTCGCGGCGGCTCTACTCTGGGGCTATTATGACGGACGTGGCGGCTGATCGGGCAGAGGCTAATCTCTCGCCTGTGCCGCGCGAACAGAGACGTTTGACCGCGGAAATCGCGCTGTCTGCGTCCTCTGAACAAACGGGCCTGGGCTTTGACGTTGGCATCGCGCCACGTGTCGAAATCACGCGTGATGGACAGTTTGCGTCTCGCCGGTTCGGGGGTGAGGTGCGCATCGGTCAGAACTTCGACAAGCGCGGCGAGCCAACCAATTCAAGCTGGTATCTGTTCGCAGGCGCCGATGGCGAAGCGTTGGTCTGGGAGCCGGATGAGCAGGGGCTTGTGGCTGTTGGAGCTATGGCGCTTCGGGACAAGGTGACCGTCGGCGATGTTCAAGCCGGCGTGACGATTGAGCGAGGCTTGGGCCAGATTTCTTTCAGCTATATTCGGCGTGAAGTCGAATATCGGGAGCGAAATCTCGGCGCCAATGAAAATCAGGACTTCGCGGGAGTGAGCTTTACCATTAAGCGCTGAGCGCATGGTTGCTCAAAGATGTATAGGAGCCGCCAGTCTGGCGGCTTTTTTTATGACCGCCGCTGGCGCGCAAGAGACAGTTAATCCGGCTTTAGAGCCGCCGCAGCCGGTTGGCGTTTGGTCTCTGACCTCTGAAAACGATCTGTTCGGCGGTACCGATCGAAACTATTCCAATGGGCTTCGCATAGAGCGCGTGCGACCGGCCAATAAAGTAACCCCGGGTTTGAATTGGGTCGCCAATCGCATTCCCTTCTTAGATCTCGACCGAACCGAATTGCGGCAAGGCTTCGCGCTCTCACACACGATTTTTACGCCCGAAGATATTGAAGCGCCGGTGCCAGATCCGGAAGACCGGCCTTATGCGGCGTGGCTCTATGCGTCTGGAACGGTGGTCGGCACGACACGACTGGGGCCGGGCGAGATGGTACAGGATGTCTTGCAGGTCAATCTCGGCGTGGTCGGCCCCTCTGCTGGCGGGCAATTTGTGCAAGAGAATTGGCATGATTTGATCCAGGCGGTCGAACCGCGAGGCTGGGACTCGCAACTCAAAGACGAGTTTGGGATCGAGATTACGGCCCAGCGGATGCGGCAGTTTGAGGGGCCAGATCTGCCTTTAGGACTAGAAACAGATTACGCTCTGCATGGCGGGGCCACGCTGGGCAATGTTCGCACCTATGCCTCGATTGGCGGAATGGCTCGGGTGGGTTGGGATCTGTCCTCTGATTTTGGACCTCCGCGCATTCGGCCCGCGCTTGCCGGGGCCGGTGTGTTTCGTCCGGGCCGACCCTTCGGCGGATATGTCTTTGCGGGCGTTGAAGGTCGCGCCATTGCCCGCGATATGTTCCTAGATGGCAATCTCTTCCGCGACAGTGCGCGGGTCGAAGACCGAAGAGACTATGGCGCCGATCTGCAATTTGGTGTCGCGCTACATCAAGGCGATGTGCAGCTCGCCTTCACCTATGTTCACCGAACCGAAGAGTTCGTCGCGCAAAGCGGACCTCAACGTTTCGGGGCTGTGTCGGTATCGATTGCGCGTTGAATTCAACGGCCCATTTTGAGGTTCTGCTTGAGGGCTGATTTCCTCCAAAACGGTTCGCCGTTGAAAGCGAAGGTCAGCAGCTTTGACCGGGCGATAAGCCAGGCTGCAACAAAGCTCAGTGCATATGTGAGCAATACCGCTAGGAGAAACTCGATCGTCGGGTCCCAAGATACGAAAATGAGATAGTATCCGAGCAGGTTGCAAATGGGATAGTGCACCAGATAGACGGTATAAGAGTATTTTGAGATGGCTTTTACGGTGGGATTAGGTTTGCCGATTTTATCGGCCAAATATCCGAATAAGAACAGCGCGATACCCGTTCCCAAACCACTTGATATGAGTTTTCGAACGATCCCCCAAACGGAATTATCAATACCCGCGCCGAGGACAAACACGGTAAACATTGTCGCCAAGACCCATACGCGCAGCGGGGTCGCGCGAAACAGGGTTGATCTTAGCTCTTCGCTGGCACCGAGCAGCAAGCCCAACATGAAAATTGGGAAGTAGGAAAATAGTGTATCTGCGTTGAGGAGAGCGATAATGGTGGGTTCAAATCCTAAGAATGATTTGAATAGATAGAAGGCTGCTTTGACGCCAAAGCTCCACAAGCTGATGGTGACCACAACCGTCCACCAGGTCGACACTTTTCTATCTAAGTCGACCAGCATTTTCGCAGTGTTGTTCAGCCACGGCATCAAAACGCCCTTGGCAAAACCCCACCACGCGATCAGCGTAAAAATTCCGAGTGTTGATAAGAACCAAAGGTGTCCGATCCAACGGCGATCAACAATGGAAAAGTCTCTGCTCAGATCCCCCAAAAATGAGGTTGTCTCAGTTGCTTTTGCCGCCGCAGCCAAGCTGGCCGCGTAAATCGTAATCGGGCTCAGGATCAAAATCCCAAAGAAAAGAGGAACGGCGATCCTAAGAAGCCGTCCGCGCGCCCAATCGTCATAACTTCTTTTGCGCAGGAGGAAGATTGAAAGGATCGAGGAGATCATGAAGAAACCAGGCATCGAAAAGACTGGAATCGCCGATAGAATCGGCGCCAGCCAGCTCGACTCCGGCGATGAGACAATCCAATCTGCCACGGGATTGTAGACATGCGCGATGTGCACCAAGACAATCAGCAGCAGCATGACTGCTCTTAATAAATCAAAATGATGGAGCCGTTGAGTGGCCGTGTTTGCTGTCGTCAAAGTGTTCATCCCCGTCCTGCAGACGCCGGATCGACTCGCAAACACCATGCCATTGCTCATGGAACAGGCCTGATTCGAGGTTAACATTCACTTTCTTGTGGGCAGGCTGTGGAGAAGTGCCGCAGATCATCAGGATACATCTTGCGTGCGGTAACGGATTTAGACACTATATGTAGTGTGATAGACATTTAAGGGGTTTGAGCATGGCCGATGGTATGGCGAAACTTCCGGGACTTTTAACACCGTCCCATTCTTACAAGCCGTTCCGCTATGCGTGGGCGTATGATTTTTGGAAATTGCAGCAACAGGTGCACTGGCTGCCCGAAGAGGTGCCGCTCGGCGAAGATTGCAAAGACTGGGTCAACAAGCTCAATGATAAAGAGCGCAATCTGCTGACTCAGATTTTCCGCTTCTTCACCCAGTCAGACGTCGAAGTCGGCGCCAATTATATGGAAAACTATATGCCGCTATTTAAGCCGGTAGAGGTCCGTATGATGCTGGCAGCGTTCTCCAATATGGAGACCGTGCACATCGCCGCTTATGCGCTTTTACTTGAGACGATCGGCATGCCAGATTCTGAGTTCTCGGCCTTCATGGAATATGAGGAAATGGCCGCGAAGCATGATTATCTCGGCCAGTTCGGCACCGAGACCGAGGAAGACATCCTCACCTCTATGGCGGTGTTTGGCGGCTTTACAGAAGGCCTGCAATTGTTCGCCTCCTTCGCGATGCTGATGAACTTCCCACGCTTCAATAAAATGAAGGGGATGGGCCAAATCGTGTCTTGGTCAGTGCGCGATGAGTCGCTGCATTGTGAGGGCATGATGAAAATGTTCCACACATTCGCCGCAGAAACGGGCGCGCTGAACACACGCGTGAAAAACCGCATCCGCGAAGCCTGCGAAACTGTGGTGCAGCTAGAAGATAAGTTCATCGAACTGGCTTTCGAAGCCGGCGAAGTTGAAGGCATGACGCCAACCGATATTCAGCAATATATCCGCTACATCGCCGATTGGCGTATGGGCCAGCTAAAGCTCGATCCGATTTATGGCGTCGAGAAACACCCGATTCCGTGGCTGACTGAGATCCTCAACGGCGTCGAGCATGCCAACTTCTTCGAAGCCCGCGCGACGGAATATTCAAAAGGCGCCACGCAAGGCGACTGGCATGGCGATAGCGGCGTTTGGTCAATGTTCGACAAGCGCAAGCCGCAGACAGTGCTGACAGGCTAGCCGGAAAGGCAACCGCAAACTTCCAAAGGCGCGGCTGGACAGTCGCGCCTTTTCTGTGTCTGCTACGCCCCAGATGAGGGAGACGAAAATGCGTAAAATTCTGATTGGAGCAGCCGGCTTTTTGGTTCTGACCGCGTGTGGCGATAGCGCCGAAGTATCGCTCAATAAGACCTGCAATGCGGTGATGGCTGATCCGGATGTGCAGCGGGATATTTTGGAAGCGAGCATCTCAGCTGAAGACTATTGTGCCTGCACAAGCAAGCAAATCTTAGCCTTACCAGACACGGCCCGCGACACCGCCATTTCCACTTTAGAGTCGATGGAAACACTAATGGCGGAGCATAATGGATCTGCAGAAGCCGCGTTCCGAGCACTATCTGAGGCGCGACGCGCGGATGATGCGACGCCTGAAGCCGAGGCGGCTTATAAGAGAATGGATGATCTCGGCGAACAGCTCGAAGACTATCTCGATCTTATGCGCGCCGCGGGCGGCGCCTGTCCCATTTAGACTTTTACGCCGCCTTTTTCCGCGTCTGCCAGGAAGGCTGCGAGGCCTTTATCGGTTAGCGGGTGATTGGCGAGGCCCTTGAGCACATTTGGCGGCACGGTCGCGACATCGGCGCCCGCCAAAGCGGAGAGTTTGACATGGTTCGCGCTGCGAATAGAGGCGGCGAGAATTTCGGTCTCGAACATGTAATTGTCATAGATGACGCGAATTTCTTCGATCAGCTCCATGCCATCAATATTGATATCGTCGAGACGCCCGATGAAGGGTGAGATATAAGTCGCGCCGGCTTTCGCTGCGAGCAGAGCCTGATTGGCGGAGAAGCAGAGCGTGACATTTACCGCCGTGCCCATATTGGCGAGCTCACGGCAGGCCCGCAGACCATCCATAGTGAGCGGCAATTTCACAGCAACATTCTCGGCAATCGCTTGAAGTTTCTTGCCTTCCGCGACCATCTCCTGCCATTCGGTGGCGACCACTTCAGCGCTGACATGGCCGTTTGTCAGGTCACAAATCTCGGCGATGACTTCTTTGAAATCGCGGCCAGATTTTGTGATCAGGGACGGATTGGTTGTGACGCCATCGATCAGGCCCGTGGCCGCCAGCTCCTTAATCTCAGTCGTGTCTGCGGTATCGACGAAGAATTTCATAGCTCAGCCTCCAAAGCCTCTTAGCAATTAGTCAGGGCGTCCGATTGAGGTGTATGAGAACCCGCGTTTGGACATGTCTTCAGGTGCGTAAATGTTGCGCAAGTCGACAACAACATCGCCGTTCAAGGATGCCTTGATTCGCGCTAAATCCAGCGCCCGGAACTGATCCCATTCGGTTAGGATCACCATCGCATCGGCGCCATCGACCGCAGCATAAGCATTGTCGGCATAGTCGATACCATCCAGCAAGTGTTTGGCCTCTTCCATCGCTTCTGGATCGAAAGCTTTGATCTTGGCGCCCGCCTCGACCAGTGCTGGAATAATATCCAGGCTTGGCGCGTCGCGCATATCATCAGTGTTCTGCTTAAAGGCGAGGCCCAACACGCCGATCGTTTTCCCGGAAACATCGCCGCCCATGGCTTTGATGATTTTGCCCGCCATGGCTTTTTTCCGCGAAGCGTTGACCTCAACCACCGTGTCGACAATGCGGACGGGCGAGTTGTGATCGTTCGCCGTCTTGGTCAAAGCCAGCGTGTCTTTCGGGAAGCAAGAGCCGCCATAGCCGGGGCCTGCATTCAAGAATTTTTTACCAATCCGCCCATCGAGACCGATGCCGCGCGAGACTTCTTGGACATTGGCGCCAACCGCTTCGCACAGATCCGCCATTTCATTGATGAAAGTGATCTTCACAGCCAGGAACGCATTCGCCGCATATTTGATCAGTTCAGAGGTCCGGCGCGCGGTAAACACGATCGGGGTCTGATTGAGGAAGAGCGGACGATAGAGCTCTTCCATCACTTCTTTGGCGCGATCGTCTTCAGTGCCGACCACGACGCGATCAGGGATCTTAAAGTCTTTGATCGCCGCGCCTTCGCGCAAGAATTCTGGGTTAGAGACAACAGCGAAATCGGCATTGGGGTTTTTCTTACGGATAATTTCTTCGACTTCGTCGCCGGTGCCGACAGGAACTGTAGATTTGGTCACAACAACCGTGAATCCAGTCATCAGCTCAGCAATCTCTTCGGCGGCGGCATAGACATAAGACAAGTCCGCATGGCCATCGCCGCGACGTGACGGCGTGCCCACCGCGATAAAGACAGCATCCGCATCGGCGATCGCGTCTTTGGCTTCGGTGGTGAAGAAGAGACGTTCTTCTTTGACGTTGCTTTCAACCAGATCATCGAGACCCGGCTCATAAATCGGCATAATGTTTTGATGCAAACGGTCGATCTTGCTGGCATCCTTATCGACGCACGTCACAACGTGTCCGAAATCAGCAAAACAGGCCCCACTTACCAGGCCGACATAGCCCGTCCCGATCATCGCTACACGCATACTAAACCCTCACAATTTGTGCCGACTCGCGCTCAGCCGGACAGGTGCATTTTTTGACTGACGCGGTCAAGCCTAGCCGTCAGCCTGGTTAGAGTTGAAAAACTTTTCGAGGTTGGAACCGTCCGGCCCGAACTTCGCCTAAGGCAACGGCTTGTTGATCCGTCATTGCGAGCGCCAAGCGATCATCAGACTCGAGATCGGCTTCGGCACGCCATTGTTCAATAATGTGCGGCAGCAGCACCACTTCGCGCCCTAGCTTCAGCGCATCGGCATCGCCGCGATCAATCTCAATCTTCGGTATATCATCCAAGATTGTCTCGAGCGGTTTCAGCGTCGCGATCAGCGCCTCTTTGTCTTCGGCCAGGGCTTCGAGGTCTGCGAGTTTAATACTGGACGGTTCGTCTAAAGCGCCAACCCGGGTACGGCGCAGCGCGCTGACATGGCCTTCGGTGCCTAACATGGCGGCAAGATCGCGGGCCATGGCGCGCACATAAAACCCTTTGCCCGAAACGACCCGCAGCGTCGCATGATCCGGATCAGGAGTGTCGACGAGCTCGGCTTCATAGACGGTGACTTGCCGGGACGGGATCTCAAACTCTTCACCGTCGCGCACCAAATCATAAGCGCGTGCGCCTTGGATTTTGATGGCGGAGTATTTTGGCGGTACTTGCTCGATGTCGCCGACAAAGCTCGGCAATGCCGCCTCGATCTGGTCGCGACTTGGACGAACATCAGACGAGGCAATGACCTCGCCTTCTTTGTCTTGGCTGGCGGTTGAGGTGCCCCACTCAATCGTGAAGACGTATTCCTTATCGCAATCCATCGCCCATTGGGCCGTCTTGGTCGCTTCCCCGAATGCAATCGGTAGAATGCCATCGGCAAGCGGATCAAGCGTACCGCCATGACCAGCCTTTTGGGCATTATAGAGGCGTTTTAAAATGCCGACGACTTGCGTTGATGTGACCTCTACAGGCTTATCAATCGCGAGCCAGCCATGCACTGGATCGCCTTTACGTTTTCTTTGGCGTCCCATCAGGGTCTCCACGCATTCTAGCTGCGGAAAGGGGCGTTCTTAGTCTTTGAACGCGCTGAAGACGTCGTCAGCGGACGGCTCGTCTGCGGCAGGTGCAACCGGCTCGCTGAAATCGACCGTTTGCTCAACCTCGTCCGCAGGTGCGAGACCTGGACCTTCCTCTTGCGCCGCGCGCTCAGCATCCATTTTCTTGCGCCGGCTCGAGGCTTTCATGATCACTTCGTCCAGCTCGATTTGAGAGCAGAGGCCAAGCGTCACCGGGTCGACCGGCTTGATGTTCTGGCTGTTCCAATGGGTCTTGTCGCGCACATTGGTGATCGTCGCTTTGGTCGTTCCGATCAGTTTCGAGATTTGCGGATCGGTCACCTCAGGGTGATTGCGGATGAACCAAGCGATGGCGTCTGGCTTATCGCCGCGGCGGGCGACTGGCGTGTAACGCGCGCCTTTACGCTTTGGTTGCGGGATATGAGCAATCTTAGAAGGCGCTGTTTTCAGACGGTAATCAGGATCTTCTTCGCCCTTTTGGATTTCTTCGCGGGTGAGCTCGCCGCCAGAGATGGGATCAACACCGCGCATATTTTCAGCGACATCGCCGTCGGCAATGCCTTTGACCTCAAGGTGGTGCAGACCGCAGAGATCAGCAATCTGATCAAAGGTCAGTGTAGTATTGTCGATCAACCAGACCGCGGTTGCCTTGGGCATCAAAATATCGGCCATGGAAAGCTCCTTGAAATGGGCGCCAGAAATGCAGCCGCCCGAGACTCGGGTCTCGGGCGGTCAGGTTTCAGGCGAGAAATTACCTAACCCTCTGCCTATAGCGGGATACGGACGATTTTGAAACCCTAACTCTGCTGCGATTCGTCAATTCTGCTGGTGCGCCCTAGCTGTTCTGGCGCGACAGCAAGATTTTTCCGATATGACCGCCTTTCGCCATATGCGCTTGCGCCGCTTCGGCTTGATCGAAAGGGTAGGTTGTATCGATCACGGGCTTGATCCCGCCGGTCAGCACAGCGGGCCAGAAACCCGCCAGGATCGCATCACGGATGCGCTGCTTATCCGCATTCGGGCGCGCGCGCAGCGTGGTTCCCGTGAGAACGAGCCGTTTCAACATAAGCGGCATCAAGTTCACTTGCACCTGGGAGCCTTGCATATAGGCGATATTGACGATCCGCCCGCCAACCTTGGCTGCGGAGATATTCTTCTGAACATAATCGCCGCCAACCATATCCAGGATGATATCGGCGCCGCCAGCATCCCGCACTACCTGCTCAAAGTCTTCGTCGCGATAATTGATCGCGATATCGGCGCCGAGCGCTTTGGCTCTCTCGCATTTTTCAGCGCTGCCCGCGGTGATCATGATCTTCGAAGCGCCGGCGGTTTTCAGCATTTGGATCGCCATCGTGCCGATGCCGCTGGTGCCGCCGTGGATCAGGACCGCTTCACCGGATTTGAACTGGCAGCGGTCGAAAATATTCGCCCAAACCGTCATCATCACTTCTGGAAGGGCTCCGGCTTCGTCAAAGCTCATGCCGTCTGGGATCTTGAACAAAGAGCCTTGGTCGACGATTGCGAATTCCGCATAGCCGCCGCCGGCCATCAACCCGCAGACGCGGTCGCCAATCGACCAGCTCGAAACATCTGATCCAATCGCGACGATCGTGCCAGCACATTCCAGCCCCATAATCTCTGATGCGCCGGGTGGCGGCGGATACAGCCCGCGTCTTTGGACCAGATCGGCCCGATTCAATCCGGCGGTGACAATTTCGACCAAAACATCATTCGGGCCGCAACTGGGCTTTTCAACGTCGCCCAGCTTGAGCGGTTGATCCTCTTCAACCACCACAGCCCACATCTTCTCGCCCATTTGACACTCCTGTTTGTTTTCGTCTTCTTGCCTACATAGAGGTGAGCCAACCAAGTGGGAAAGAGCAAACCATGTTTGAAGATGAGCCAATCCCAGAAAAGAAACTCGATTTAGAGCGTCTTTCTGTCGAAGAATTACAAGAGCGGATCGAGGAATTGCAGGCCGAAATCGCTGCCTGCGAAGCCGAACTCAATAAAAAGCAGTCACATAAATCTGCAGCTGATGCGCTTTTTGGCGCGAGTGATTAAGGTCTTCTAAGGAAGCGCCGGGGTAGAGTCCGCGCGTATGTGTCATTTCTGGAAGTTGCTTGAGCATGGTTGATCAATCAAAGTCTCCGCCGTCAGAGCTCACTGATCTGTCTTTCACGGATGGAAAAGTGTTTGAAAAAGTCTTTGTCGACGGCATGGCTTTGGTCGAGGAAACCGCGTCTTACCTGGACGGTCCGGGCCGCAAACTATCATCGACTTTGCCGCGTGAGGCCAGCCTCACCTATGCCGCTTGGAGTATGGAACTGACTACGCGCCTAATGCAGGCGGCGAGTTGGCTGGTCATGCAGAAGGCTGTTCGGGATGGGGATATGCATCCGAATGATGCGATGCAGACCAAATATCGAATCAGCCGTGAAGACCCTGCTCTAGACGCCAGTGCCCAGCGCGGCCGCGGACTTCCTGATGTGTTCCTCGACCTGGTTGAACGGTCTGAGAACCTGTTTGAGCGGATTTGCCGCCTCGATCAGGCCTTGTATGGGCGCGGCGTGCTGGAAAGCGGCAGCCCGGTTGGAGACCAGCTGGCACAATTGCAGAAAGCGGCTGAGACCGGCGCCTTCGATCCACTCCGCGTTTGGGGCAAAGCCCGCTAGCGCCGCAGCGAAACCCGCGTCTGCGACATTGGCGTTTCACGCCCATCTTCATCCACAAAAGCAGGCCGGACTTTTTGGCGGCTTTTGGCGTGCGTAAATGTGATCGGTGGGACAGCGCCATCGCTGGCAAACTCGTCACCCCATTGGGTGAGCGCCATGAGCACCGGCCGCAAGCCTTCGCCCGCTTCTGTCAAAACATATTCCGGACGGGCGCGTTTGCCGTCTTCCTTATAAGCGCGTTTTTCGAGCACGCCATTGTCCACGAGTTTAGATAAACGGCCCGATAGTACGGTCCGCGGAATGCCCAATTCCTTTTGAAAATCGTCGAAACGGCGCACGCCAAAAAGAGAGGCTCGTAAGATGAGCAATGTCCATCGATCGCCAATCATTTCGATGGCTTTCGCCAAATGGCAGGCGTCGAGCGGGACAGGAGATTTTCGCGCACGAGGTATCATTAGCCCTCTGTTGTCCGATTTCGCGCTTCAAATCCAGCCCAAAATTTGCCCCTGCGACCAAGGTTACATTGCGCGAGTGACTTGGCTCGGCTAGGGGAAGCGCCAAATGGTTCAATTTCTATAGGAGGCCCGAAGGATGGCTCGCAAGAAGATCGCTCTAATTGGTTCAGGCATGATTGGGGGCACTTTGGCTCACGTCGCAGCACGTGAGGAGCTCGGCGACGTCGTTCTGTTCGACATCGCAGAAGGTTTGCCGCAAGGCAAAGCGCTCGATCTGGCAGAATCAACGCCGGTCTATGGCAGCTCTGTCGACCTGAAAGGCGCCAATGCGTATGAAGATATCGCCGGTGCGGACGTTTGTATCGTCACCGCCGGTGTGCCGCGTAAGCCTGGCATGAGCCGTGATGATCTTCTTGGGATCAATCTGAAAGTCATGAAAGCAGTTGGTGAAGGCATTAAAGCCCACGCCCCGAACGCTTTCGTGATCTGTATTACCAACCCGCTCGACGCGATGGTTTGGGCGCTTCAGCAATTCTCTGGTCTACCGACCAATAAAGTCGTTGGCATGGCGGGCGTGCTCGATTCCAGCCGTTTTGCCTACTTCTTGTCAGAAGCGACCGGCGTTTCCGTCGCTGATATTCATGCTTGGACGCTGGCTGGGCATGGCGACTCAATGGTGCCAATGGTGCGCCATTCTACGGTTGGCGGTCTGCCGCTGACTGAATTGGTCAAACAAGGCTGGATGAGCCAAGAAAAACTGGATGCCATCGTAGACCGCACCCGGAAAGGCGGCGGCGAGATCGTTGCGCTCCTGAAAACCGGTTCGGCTTATTATGCGCCAGCTGAATCAGCGATTGCGATGGCCAAGTCTTATCTAAAAGACCAAAAACGCGTCCTGCCGTCTGCGGCTTGGTGTGATGGCGAATATGGTTTGGATGGCATGTATGTCGGTGTTCCAACGCTGATTGGCGGGAATGGCGCGGAGAAAATCGTAGAGTTCGATTTCAATGATACCGAACGCGACATGTTCATGACCTCTGTGGCCGCTGTGAAAGGCCTGGTTGAGGATTGTAAAAAGCTTGAGCCTGCTCTGGCTTAGGCTTGACCTGAAATCAAATTGCAGAAACCCTTCGCTGTCTTCAGCGGAGGGTTTTTTAGTGCGCGAAGGACCAATTCTCGAAACAGATCGCCTCATACTGAGGCCGCCTCAAAAGGAAGACTTTGACCCTTGGGTGGCCTTCCACGCCGATGCGGACGTGATGAAATATTTAGGCGGCGTACAAGGCCCGGAGCTCACCTGGCGTTCTGTGTGTGCGATGACTGGGGCTTGGACGATTGAAGGGTTTTCGATGTTCTCGATCATCGAAAAAGCCACAGGCAATTGGATTGGACGGCTCGGTCCTTGGCGCCCGAACGGCTGGCCAGGTACTGAAATTGGTTGGGGGCTCGCGCGATCCGCTTGGGGAAATGGTTATGCGACCGAAGGCGCGACGGCGGCGATGGACTATGCGGTCGATCATCTTGGCTGGACCGAAATCATTCATACAATCTTGCCCGAAAACACCGGATCGGTTCGTGTCGCCGAGAGACTCGGCAGCCGATATTTACGAAAAGCGCCGACTCCGCCGCCTTTCGAAGGCATGATGTGGGATGTCTATGGCCAAAGCGCGGATGAGTGGCGCGCCCGCCGACAGGCCTAATTCCTAGACCAGGTCACACATGCATCACACCGCTGTGAGCCCCCTATCCACGGGCGCGTTGGCCCTGTAAGGACAACGGCAAGATGGACTAAAAGGAGGGTCGCTTTGATGTTTCGATCTTTAATCGCAGCGTCGGCACTCATGATGACAGGGGCTGCCGCATTTGCGGATAATACCGGCGTCGAGACCAGCAACATGATTTGCGTCGAAGCTGGCACAACAGCCCCAACCGTGGCAGCGGTGACGGCGGCGGGCGATGCTGTCGATCTCGCGACGATCACGGGCGAAAACGGCGCGGTGTTGGTGTTCAGCCGCTCGCTCGATTGGTGCCCTTATTGCAAAGCCCAAGCTTTGGAGCTTGAAACCGTGAAGGCGGATCTCGAAGCGGTTGGCTGGTCTTTGAACCTGATCACTTATGACGCGCCAGAAACGCTAGCAGAATTCGCAGCCGATAAATCGCTGTCCTACACCTTCCTGTCTGACACAGGATCGGCGACGATTGATGCATTTGGTCTGCGCAACACCGACGTTGCGGCTGGCAGCCGTTTCGATGGCATCCCCCACCCAGCGATTGTCTATATTCGGGCAAATGGCGAAGTGGCCGGGGTCCAAAAAGAAGAGGGCTACAAAGATCGCCCGCCAACCGAGGGTATTCCGCAATTGGTATCCCTCATCAATCAGGGCGCACCTGTCGCCCCATAATTATACGATAATGGCATAACAGAATGCCGAAAATGAGCTCTGTCCGGTTGCGGGCCAAAGACCCACCTTGTTTGCGTTGCAAATAATGGAGGCATCTTTGGCCCGCACGCTTTTACACTTAGACGCATCTGCCCGGTCTGAAGGATCGGTCAGCCGCACTCGCGGCCTAATCTGACGCGCCTATTAACTCTGGACGCTGTTGCAAATCCAATTAATCTCTCCCTCAAGACTTGGGAGAGATTAACGATGATCAAACGCATGATTGCGGCGAGTGTAGCAACTTGCGCCTTGCCACTTACCGGAATGGCGCAAGAAGCTGCGGAGCTGTCTCCCGAGATCGCCGAGACAGTTGGCTTCCTTATCGAACAAGCCGAATTTGACGATGTCGGCCTGGCCTTTGTCGAAGATCTGACCACTGAAGTTGGTCAGCGTTTGGCCGGGTCAGACGCCGAGGCGCGTGCCCGCGATTGGGCAGTCGCTGAGCTGACCGAGTTGCAGTTTGACCAAGTCCGGATCGAACCTTTTGAGATCCCATTTTGGTCGCGAAAATCAGAATCAGTCGCGGTCCTCTCACCCAGCCCCCAACCTTTGGTCGCGACCGCGCTCGGCGGATCTGCGGCAACTCCGAAAGGTGGGGTCGCGGGACAAGTCGTGCGCTTCGAAAGCCTTGCAGATTTGCAATCGGCTCCGATCTCAAAAGTCGATGGCAAAATCGTCTTCATTGACGAGACGATGATCAAATCCATGGATGGTTCTGGCTATGGCATGGCGGTGCGCAAACGCAGCCAATGTGCAGAAGCCGCCTCTAGCAAAGGCGCGCTTGCTTGCTTGATCCGCTCAGTAGGAACCCAGCCCCATCGCATGCCCCATACCGGCATCATGGCGCGCGACGGGGCGGAAGGCGCAGGGCCGGTTGCTGCGGTCTCGGGTCCAGATGCAGATCAGCTGACCCGCCTTTTGGAACGCGGCCCGGTGACGGTGTCTGTGAACATCCAAACCGAGATTAAAACCAATGCCCCCTCCGGCAATGTCATTGCAGAGATAACCGGAACCGATCTTGCCGATGAGATCGTATTGATCGGATGTCATTTAGACAGTTGGGATCTAGGCACTGGCGCGCTGGATGATGGCGCAGGCTGCGGCATTGTCGTTGGTGCGGCCATGTTGATCGCGGACCTGCCTGAGCGTCCTCGGCGGACCATTCGCGTTGTGCTCTATGGCGCCGAAGAGGTCGGCCTGTTCGGCGCGACGGCGTATGCACGTGAGCATGGCGATGATCTCGATAAACATATCTTGGCAGCAGAAAGCGATTTCGGCGCGGGGCCTATCTGGCGCTTTCAAACGCGCTTTGGCGAGGCGGCGTTGCCCTATGCGCGCACGCTTCAAAACTTGCTGATGCCGCTGGGCGTGACACCAGGCGACAATCGCGCCTCTGGCGGACCAGATATTGGCATCTTGGCGCGCGCTGGGGTTCCCGTTGTCACGCCCGGTCAGAACGGGATGGACTATTTCGACTATCACCACACACCGGATGATACGTTTGACAAGATTGACCCGGCTGAGTTTCGCCAGAACGTCGCGGTCTATGCCGCCTTTACCTATATCGCGGCTGAAACCGGCTGGGACTTCCGCAAACAGCCCGAGCTCGAGGCGTCTGGCACCGAATGACCCCAGAAACCGCGCTTTGTGAGACGGTCGAGTTCACGGCGCAGCGGCTCGAACTCTATGTAACGCAGCAGGTCGAGGACCCGTGGATGGTCACGGGCGGAGTTTTGATGGCACAACAAGCCGCTGCGATCGCTTTGCGCGCGGCGGGCGACTCTATTCCAGGCCAAGCGGGCGCGACCGAGCTTCTATTGCGCGCGGCGTCGAAAGATCGATTGCCAGCGCCGTTTACGCTGCCCTTTGGCATGGCAGCGCGGCAGAGTTTTGATCGGCTGGTTGAGGCGCGGAACAATTTTATGCATCCGCGCGGCGCGTTGTGGCATCTCAGTCAAGATACATTGGTGCGCGGCTTACCGATCGCGGCGCGCGTGGTTCGGCATTTGATCTTAACCCAGCCGGTCTTGGATGATCTAGTCACCCCCGCGCAACAAGCCCAGCTCAAGACTGCGCTCGGCGATATCGAAACCGGGGCGGAGTTTTTGCAGAGCGCCGACGAAGCAGCCCAATAAAAAACCCCGACCACAAGGATCGGGGGTCTCTACTATTCGTATCGAAGCGTGGATCTTATTCAGACTTCTCTTCTTCAGCAGCCGCTTCTTCGGCTGGAGCTTCTTCCGTAGGTGCCTCTTCAGCAGGGGCTTCTGCTTCGGCTGCTTCAGCTTCAGCTTTCGCCGCTTTTGCAGCTTCTTTTTCAGCTTTGGCAGCAGCCTTAGCTTCTTTCTCGGCTTCTTTGCGAGCGGCTTCTTTTTCAGCCTTCTCTTCGATGCGCTCTTTCGCTTTCGCGCCGGGCTCACCTTTTTGCGGGTTGTTGCTGGCGGTCCAGCCATAGACCGGCGCTTTTTCGCCTTCGAGTGTGATTTGGCTCAGGAAGCGGGCAACGCGATCGGTTGGCTTGGCGCCTTTCTTGATCCAGTCAGCAGCTTTCTGGCCGTCGATTTTGACACGGCTTTCGCTGTCTTTTGGCAGACGCGGATCATAGGTGCCGATCTTCTCAATGAAGCGGCCGTCGCGCGGCATGCGGCTGTCAGCAACGACAACACTATAGAAAGGGCGTTTTTTGGACCCGCCGCGGGCGAGTCGGATCTTGAGGGCCATGGTTTACTCCTAGAATTTGGGCATCTCTTTAGGTTTGTTCGTCCCGTTGATCCCTGCGCAGGCAGGGATCCATGGCCAGGCATTTGCCAAAAGCGCATGGGGAAATTCGGGGCCATGGACACCTGCCTTCGCAGGTGTCGCCGGTAGGGTTGGGGAAGAAAACACTATTTCTCCTCCCGCAATTTTTCGTGGTGGCGGATGACTTCCGCGACGATGAAATTCAAAAACTTTTCAGCAAAAACCGGGTCGAGCCCGCTCTCTTGAGCGAGCTTTTGCAGGCGCTCAATCTGACGCGCTTCCCGCGCTTTATCAGAGGGCGGCATGTCATTCTCAGCTTTCAGCTTGCCCACGGCTTGAGTGACTTTAAATCGCTCTGCCAATGTGTGCAGCAGGATGGCATCGAGATTGTCGATACTGGCGCGGTATTGGGTGAGTTGGTCGACAGGAGAGTTCATTTTTTAGCCCCCCCGAGCCCAGGAATATTTGGCAAGCCGCCTGCGCCAGGCATCCCGCCGGGCATCGCTGCGCCGCCGCCCATTTTGGCGAGATCGGCAGGTGAGACACCCGCTTGGCCCATCATATTCATCATGCCCTTCATGCCGCCTTTGGACATCTTCTTCATCATCCCGGCCATCTGCTTATGCATTTTCAGGACACGATTGACGTCTTGGACGGTGACGCCAGCGCCAGCAGCAATCCGTTTGCGGCGCGAGGCATTGAGGAGAGCAGGTTTGGCGCGCTCTTTCTTGGTCATTGAGGAAATGATCGCCGCCTGGCGCAGAATGACCTTGTCATCCATGCCGGAGGCATCGAGCGCTTGTTTGGCTTTCTTAGCGCCTGGCAAAAGCCCCATAATGCCGCCTAGACCGCCCATTTTCTGCATTTGCTGAAGCTGCTGAGCCAGGTCGTCCAGATCGAACTGCCCCTTGGCCATTTTCTTGGCCATCTTCTCAGCTTTTTCGGCGTCCATCTGGTCGCCAGCTTTTTCAACCAGCGAGACAATGTCGCCTTGGCCAAGAATTCGACCTGCCAGGCGTTTGGCATCAAACGCATCGAGTCCATCCAGCTTTTCACCGGTACCGAGGAATTTGATCGGAAGGCCCGTGACCGCGCGCATGGACAGCGCCGCACCGCCGCGGCCATCACCATCCATCCGGGTGAGGATCAAGCCGGTCAGCGGCAGGCGCTCGTGGAACCGGCTGGCGGTCTCCACCGCATCTTGTCCGGTCAGCGAGTCGGCGACCAGAAGCGTTTCATTCGGCGTCGCGATTTTGGCGATCTCGCTCGCCTCAGCCATCATCTGTTCGTCGATTGAGGTCCGGCCGGCGGTATCGAGGAAGACGACATCATAGCCGCCGAGCTTGGCGGCTTGCAGGGCGCGCCGGGCAATCTCTGCCGGGCTTTGGCCTTCGATAATTGGGAGCGAGGAGACGTTCTCACCGCACTGATCGGCCAAAATGGCAAGCTGTTCCATCGCCGCTGGACGGCGCGTATCGAGCGAGGCGAGGAGGACCTTTTTCTTGTCGCGATCAGCGAGGCGCTTGGCGAGTTTCCCGGTTGTGGTCGTTTTACCTGAGCCCTGCAGACCTGCCATCATCACGACGGCTGGCGGATTGTCGACGCGTAGGCCGGTTTCAGCCTCGTCGCCGCCAAGGAGGTCAATGAGCCCATCATGAACGATTTTAACGACTTGCTGGCCGGGCTTTACTGAACGGATGACGTCTTCGCCGACGGCTTTGTCTTTGATCGAGCTGATAAAGTCTTTGACGACGGGCAGGGCGACGTCGGCTTCGAGCAGCGCCACGCGAATTTCGCGCAGGGCAGCGGTCACGTCTTTCTCGGTCAGCGCACCGCGCCCGAGCAATCCGTCAAATACCCCGCCTAGGCGGTCTGTTAGCGCGTCAAACATCGCGTCACTCCTTTTGCCGATCTGGTTCCACAGAACAGATAAGCGCTCTCATCGCCAACACAAAGCAGTAGCGCCCCACTGAGCGAGCCTTCGCCGAGTGGGGGACATCGCCGGGCTCAAGTCCCGGTCAACGCGCACGTACTGTCAGTGCGGTGATTGTTGCGCGCGTAAAGCACGGGTGAGGCTAAGAATCAAGCCTCAGACTCTGCCATGATCAAATCGAGGCGCCGGATCGCTTCTTTCGCTTCGTCCCGGACCATGGACAGGACGACGACATTGACCCATTCGCCCGCCGCAAATTTCTCATATTGGCGCAAGACCCCTTCTTGAATCGCGCCGAGCGATTGAATGGCGCGGATGGCCCGCGTGTTCGGTTCTTCGACAAACCACTCAATACGTTTGGCGCCCCATTCGAGCGCCCGCTCGATCAACAGCTTTTGCGTCGCTGCATAAATGCCCCGGCCGCGCAAATGCGGCTCCAGCCATGTATAGCCTAAGCGGACCCGGCGATGCATCTTGTTGGGATTGACCAGCGCCGTGACGCCGACAAATCGGTCCTCATCATTCGGGTCGAGCAGGGCGAATGCATACATCTCACCCGTTTCCGCTTGGCGCTGCACATGATCATAATAGGCATCAAATCCGGCACCGCGCTGGATCGCCGGTAAGGATGACCACATATGCTCAGCGGTATCGCTCGATCGTAAGGCCTCGCGAAACTGTTCGTCCAATTGCGCGAGTTTGATCAGGTCGTTTTGAAGGCCAGGTGCTGTAAGGTCCATGAGTGCATAGCATGCCTGTATGGGTGGGCTTAGCAAGTCAAAACTTAGTCACGTGGTTTTGTAATCGGCCTGTTAAGGCGTTGGTCCTGCCGGAGAACCTTGTAAGGGGGAGGGAAAGGGTCCGGCAGGACCGCGCTTTCCGGCGGCATGAGGGATTGGGGATCGGTAGCCACCGGTGCGATTTTGAGCGAGGCGAAAACTGTCCTCGTGATGGGAATGAAATGGCGTTTTGGAGGACTTATTCAAGCGGCCCAGGAACGTTTTTCAATCAACTAAGTGTGAACATAGGGCAGGCGGTGCTGTTTGGATAATTGATAATTCGAGTTGATGAGATAGAAAGAACCTATGCATCTTCCAACGCTCCGCCAACTCGAATTCTTGTGTGCTGTTGCCGACAATGGGTCTTTTTCAAAGGCGGCTGAGGCCTGTCACGTGACCCAGCCCACTTTGTCTGCCGCAATCAAAGAGATTGAGGGCCTGTTGAACGTTCAACTGATCGAACGGGAAGCTCGCGGCGCGTCTTTAACTCAAGCCGGTACGGCGGCGGTGGAACGGGCGCGGAGCATCTTGTCAGACACTGCAGATCTCGTCTCCGCGGCGCAGCAAGCCGGTGCGCCTTTGAGTGGTGCGTTCCGATTGGGGGCCATTCCAACCATCGCGCCCTTCCTACTGCCGAAGACTTTGAAAGCGCTGCGCGCGGCGCATCCGAGTTTGAAACTCTATTTACGCGAAGACCAGACCGATCGATTGCTCGAGGCTTTGCGGGCCCGAAAGCTTGACGCCGCTTTAATTGCCTTGCCTTGGGAGGCTTCTGGGGTCGAGACGATGGATCTCGGGGAAGACGAATTTCTGCTGGTGGCGCCGACGGGACATGACCTGGCTGAACGCAGCGACCTGAAATCTTCCGATCTATTGGACGAAGACATCTTGCTCTTAGAAGACGGCCATTGTTTGCGCGATCATGCGCTGTCGATTTGTCGTCTTCCTAGCAAACGGGACGGCGCCGACGTCACCGCAACGAGCCTCCCGACCTTGGTGCATATGGTGGCTGGCGGACTTGGCGTGTCTTTATTGCCAAGGCTCGCGATTGATGCCGGTGTGACGTCTGGGGCCGATGTTGAATTGCAGGCCTTTGAGACACCCTTGATTGGACGCCGGATCGGCATTGCGTGGCGCACCGGGTCGCCGCGCGCCGCTGAAGCAAAGATGATCGGTGAGATTGTCCGCGGCGCGATCTAAGCCAGTTGCGCGGGTTCCCGGTCATCAATGTGAGCGGACAGATTATCCGCGGCGCGGAAGACGTCCTCATCCAACTCGCCTTCCCACTTTGCCACTGCTGTCGCGACGGCCGTATCGCCAGTGACATTGGTCAGCGTTCGCATCATGTCGAGGAGGCGATCAAAGGGTAGAATGAAGCCAATGATCAAAAAGGCTTGTTCTTCCGGGATGCCGACTTGCGCGAGTGCGAGCCCTGATAGGAACAGTCCAGCACTTGGAATACCAGCGGCGCCAATCGAAACCAAAGTCGCCATGACTGCGACCAGGACATATTGCGTGAGCGAGACTTCAACGCCCATGGCCTGAGCGCCAAACAGGGCGACCATGCCGATATAGATGGCGGTGCCATCCATATTGATGGTTGCGCCGAGGGGCAGAACAGAGCCCGCCACAGCCTTATCAATCCCAAGATTTTCTTCCGCGCAGGTGATGGTCACAGGCAATGTGGCTGACGAACTCGCAGTCGAATAGGCCACCGCTTGCGCATCCGTGATGCCCCGCATGAACGGGATGAACGGCAAACCCAACACGCCTTTGATAATGATCCCGCCATAGGTCACGAGGATATGGATAGCGCAGGCCAAATAGAGCGCGATGGCGAGGGTTCCGAGGCTCTGCAACACGCCAAGGCCTTGGGTCGCCATCACCGTTGCCATCAGAGCAAACACGCCAATCGGTGCCGTTTCCATGACAATGATGGTGACTTTCATCATCGCTTCTGAGGCGCCATCGAACCATTTCGCGACCGGCTCGCCGATCTTACCCGCCATCAAAATGCCGACACCGAACATGATGGCGAAGAAAATGATTTGTAAGATATTGCCAGTGGCCAGCGCCTGCACCGGATTGGTCGGAACAATGGCTAGTAATCGGTCGACAATGCCGCCCGCTTGCGCGGCGCTTTCGGCCACCGATTGCATTCGGCTTGTATCCGCCCCTGCGAACGTTTCAGGCGAAAGACTAGCGCCCGGCTGAAAAATCGTCGCCATAATCAGGCCCAGCGTCACCGCGATCGCTGTGGTGAAGAAATAGGTGGCGATCGTTCGGACCCCGAGGCTGCCAAGCCGTTTCGGGTCGCCCATCGCGATGATGCCCGAGACGAGCGTGAAGAAGATCAAAGGCACGATCAGCATTCGGATCAGACGCAGGAACAGATCTCCTGCCCAACTGATCCAGTCTTGGGCAAAAGCGCCGCCCGCTTCTGCGCCCATGCCGTATCTTAGCCCGAGGCCACACGCGAGCCCGAGAATGAGCGCACCGATGACGCGCTTCCACAGATCAATCTTGAACCACCAGGACATGCCCACTCCCATTTTTCCACATTTCGAGGACGCTAGTCCGCATTGCTAATCTATTCAACGGCGAAGGCTCAGGATAAGAGCGAGCTATGAATATGCTTGATCGTCTTTCGTCCGGTTGGAAAGCTTGGATTCTGCTGTTTGCGATTACGCTGACGGCGGCCGCGCCGGGTGTGTTTAACATGCCTGCCTTGGATCGCGACGAGAGCCGGTTCGCGCAAGCGTCTAAGCAATATATCGAAACCGGCGACTATCTGATCATTCGCTATCAGGACGAGTACCGGAACAAAAAACCGGCGGGCATTCATTGGCTGCAGGCCGGTGCGACCCAGGTTCTAGGCGACGAAGACAAGCTCGATATTTGGACCTATCGCGTGCCGAGCTGGATTGGCGCGGCGCTGGCAACTTTGGCGACCTTCTGGTGCGGGATGGTGCTGATTGGACGGCGGGCTGCGTTTTTAGGAGCAGCCCTGTTTGGCGCCACGCTGTTGCTGACCAGTGAAGCCCATATTTCCAAAACCGATGGCATGCTGGTCTTTCTCACGACCTGGGGAATTGGCGCGCTAGCGCGGCTCTATATGGGGCAGGCTGAGAACCCCAAGCGTATCGCGCTGATATTCTGGTTCGCCATGGGCTGCGGCTTGCTGATCAAAGGCCCTGTCACGCCAATGGTCGCTGCTTATGCCGGGTTTGGGGCGTGGGTCTGGGCAAAGGCTGGCGAAGGCAAAGGCGGCGACTGGTGGCGCCCTCTGATCTGGTGGCCAGGTCCGGTTCTGGCTGCTGCGATGTTCCTGCCTTGGTTGATCGCTATCCAATTCGCAACCGATGGCACCTTCTTAGAAGGCGCGATCGGGAAAGACCTAAAGGACAAATTTGCCGGAGCCTCAGAAGGGCATGCTGGCTGGCCGCTCTACCATTTGAGCCATATCCCGGTTTGGTTCTTCCCGGCTGTCTTGTTGCTCGTCCCGGGCATGGTGCTGGCTTGGAAACATTTGCGAGGATCGAGTGATCTAGCTCGCAAGCGAGGCACCGATGCGATTTTCTTTGTCTTGGCATTGGGGGCGTTAACAACGCTCGTCACTTGGATCGTGCCTGGCGAGATCGGCAATGGCGCGCCGTCTGCCTTTGCGGGCCTGATCATTGCGGGATTTTGGTGGCTCAGCACGCGGCCTGAATGGCAGACGCGTTGGTCGATGGCAGAGGCCGCCCCCGTCACCGAGGAGATCCGGGCGATCCGGTTCCTGGTCGCTTGGGCGCTGCTCACAACCATCTTCTTTGAGCTGATGCCGACGCGGCTCAGCCACTATATTCTACCGGCCTATCCAGCCATCGGTCTGCTCTGCGGCTGGGCGGGGGTAAAAATGGTCGAAGGCGCAGGGCTGCCTGTGTCGAAATGGATGAGCTTTGCGATCTATGCGTTTGGCGGCGCTCTTTTGCTATTCGTCAGCTCGCCCTGGGCGGCGCGCCTGATCAAGACGGAAGCGGCAGGTGATTTCAAAACCGTGTCGCCGGAACTCGTGATCGAGCAATGGGCGGCTTATGCAAACTTCCCGCTTTGGCTATGGGGGCTTGGGGCGGCAGCTCTGATCGCGTCTTTGGTTGCGGTCTTTGTCCGCAAAATCGGGGTCGCAGCCGCTTTTGGCGTTTTGGTGAGCCTATTCTTGGGCTGGCACGCGCGGACGTTTGTCCTGCCAACCCAGCTCTGGGCGCAACCAACCGAAAGCGCCCGTCTGGCGCTGCAAGATGTTTGCGGGGTTCCGAGCGAGACGTGTGAGACCGGCTGGACCAGCCCCGAGCGCGTTTTGGCGGTCGGTTATGCCGAGCCCTCCTATGTGATGACATTCGGGACACAGAACCTGCACCCCCCAGAAACGCCTTTGACCCTTCCTGCGGATGAGAGCGCGTATCCTGTGGTCTATTTGATCAATTTAGAGGGGCGCGGCAGCCCAGCGCGCCGTTGCGAGGCTTTGGGTGATGACTGCATCCCGCCCGCAGCGCAAATTCGAGACGATTTGCTCGAGCAGGCGAATGGCACATCTCTATGTGTCCAGGAATCAGACCCGGTCTACGCGCTCAACTATTCGAACGGCGACCCAGTGCATTTTGTCGCCTACCGGTTCGACGCTGACTGCTAGCCAAACCTGGCACATTCTGTCGCGCGGCAATTGAGCAACTCATGCCGAGCATAAGGGCGATTACCTAAGGCTGAGATGCCAAGGAGATCGCAAATGAGCTATATTGAACCCCACAGAAAACCCGAAGGCCTTCGCGACCGGATCGCGTTTGTTTTTGTGAAATTCTTGCGTTTCTTCGCCGATCTGTTTTTCCGCAAACGCTATGGCCACCGGGCGGTTGTGCTCGAAACCGTTGCTGCGGTGCCGGGCATGGTGGCCGGATTGCTCCAGCATCTGCGCGCCATTCGCCGGATGCGCGACGATCAAGGCTGGGTCAAAGAACTGCTCGACGAGGCAGAGAATGAACGCATGCACTTGATGACGTTCATTCAAGTGGCGCAGCCGACTTTGTTCGAGCGCGGTTTGATCATGATCGCGCAGGCCATTTTCTATAATTTCTATTTCTTCCTCTATCTGTTTGCGCCGAAAACCGCGCACCGCGTCATCGGCTATTTCGAAGAAGAAGCGGTGACCAGCTATACCCATTATCTGCAAGAAATTGATGCGGGTCGATTAGAGAACGGGCCAGCACCTCAGATCGCCATCGATTATTGGACCCTCCCCGCCACCGCGCGCCTAAGAGATGTTGTCATCGCTGTCCGCGAAGACGAAGCCGGGCATCGCGACCGAAACCATTATTTCGCTGACGTTTTGATTGCGGGCGACGAACCTAAAGGCGATGTGGATTTAAACGATTACGCTTGGCGCAATACATAGCCGACGCGCGGAAAGTGAATGTGCAAATTATCTGCACGCTCGTCCTGCCGGGCAATGATCACCCGCTCTGAATTGGCAATCACGAGGTCGCCTTCAACCCTGTCTTTGGCATAATCATCTGGGGCGATGGCGACCCGGTCCCCGGGTTCGAAATCGCGCAAATCGCCAGCTGTGGAGGCCGGTTTTAGGCGCGGCGCTGCGGCATTGGCGATTTCCACCGCGTCGGCACCGCTAATTTCTTCCGGGGCTTGGCCTTTGAAGTCTTTGAGGCGGTGATACCAATCTTTGGTCAACGGCGCGCTCTCAAAACAGGTTTCAAGGAAGTCTGGAACGTTATTTTCCACAAACCAGGGATTCATATAGGCGTGCACATCGACCATGCCGGGCTTTGTACCGACCAGCCAATCACCGGTGCCAGCCAAGCGTCCGCCGGCGAGCCGTTCTTCAATCCACATCAATTGGCTGCGCCACTGATCTCGCATAAAGGGCGCGGCGGCTTTCATCGCATCAACATCGAAGGCGCGGCCTGACATTTTGGTGCGGTCATCGATAAACTCTTGCGGCATATGCTCGCCAATCGCGCCAAAAATCACGGCGACGCTGGTCTGAAACCATTTTCCATCGGTCCAACCCGATACCATCCGTCCGAGACCTTCATGACCTGGCAAATTGAGCGCCGGGATCTGAAAGCGCTTTTCTAATTCGACAAGCATGATCGAAGTGTCGCAAAAAATATCTGCACCGATTTGCATCACTGGCGTTCGGCGATAGCCGCCGGTGAGCGGCATCAGATCGGGCTTTGGCATGATGGACGGAATTTCCACTGACGCCCAGCCGAGATTCTTCATTCTCAGTGCCAATCGGATCTTCTCTGAATAAGGTGATCGATCAAACTGATGAAGAATAATGCTTTGGGCGTTTGCCATGCTTGTTTGCCTCCCCAGACGTCTCGACCAGACTAAGCCTGTTTGATTGGGCTTTCCAAGTCTCCAATGTTGCCTAAAACAAATGAAAACACAAAAGACCTGGGAGGTGGTTCGACATGCTCGACACGAAAACGATGCCGCATGTGGCGGATATTCCGCGCGTTCAAGCCGAGTTGCGAGGCGGTGAAGTCGCTTTCTGGTGCAATGAGGAAGAAACCACATTTGGCGAGCTAGATAAGCGTGCCAATCAAGTGAGCCATGGGCTGACGGGCTTAGGGGTCGAGGTCAATCAGCGAGTGGGCTATCTCGCGAAGAATACCGCGCTTTATTACGAAATGCTCTATGGCTGCGCGAAAATCCGGGCGGTGATGAATGCCGTCAACACGCGTCTGGCCGCGCCGGAGGTTCAATTCATTCTCTCTGACGCCCAGGTCTCAGTGCTATTTGTCGGGCCCGAATGGTTCGACATGATCGACCAAATCAAAGATGAGTGTCCGCATCTGCAGCACATAATCACCGTCGATGGCAGCCGCGAGGGGTGGCCTGAATACACAGCCTGGCGAGACAGCCAAGACGGCGCGGCGCCAGCGGTCAAAACGCTTGATGATGACGATGTGATCCAGCTCTACACGTCCGGAACGACGGGTTTGCCAAAGGGCGTGATGCTGACCAATGCGAACTATGAATCTTTCATGGAACAGGCGGGCGCATTGCAATGGGCAGGCTATGAAGCCGGCGAAGTGGTGATGAATGCCATGCCGCTCTTCCACGTAGCGGGTGTGAATGCGGGTGTGCTCGCGACCGCGCAGGGGGCCAAAACGGTCGTCCTGCCTGAGATTAATCCGGCACAAATTTTGGATTTGATCGAAACTCAGAAGATCAATCATGCATTCTGGGTGCCCGCCGTTATTCTGATGTTGTCGCAAATGCCGGATTTCCGTGAGCGCGATTATTCGACGCTGAAACAGGTCTTTTATGGCGCCTCGCCGATCACTGAAGACCTGTTGAAAACGGCCGTCGAAGTGATGGGCGCGCAGTTTACGCAGCTCTACGGCCTCACCGAAACGGTTGGCGGCGGTACTTATTTGCCGCCCGAAGCGCATAATCCAAGCTGGGGCAAGCTCCGCTCTTGCGGGGTGCCGTATCCGTCGACCATCGTTCGCTGTGTTGATGCAGATGGCAATTCCGTCCCGATCGGCGAAGTGGGTGAGATTGTGATCCAGTCCGGCTTCGTCATGAAAGGGTATTGGAACCGCCCAGAGGCCACCGAAGACTCAATTCGCAATGGTTTCTTCCATACTGGCGATGCGGGTTATTTTGACGAAGATGGGTTCTTGTTCATCCATGACCGCGTCAAAGACATGATCGTGTCAGGCGGTGAGAACGTTTATCCAGCCGAGGTCGAGAATGCGATCTTTGGGCATCCGGACGTGGCCGATGTCGCTGTGATCGGCGTACCAGATGAGAAATGGGGCGAGTCCGTCAAAGCGATTATCGTTCCGAAAGATGGCGCAAATCCAACGCCTGAAAGCATCATTGCTTGGGCAAGAGAGAAGATTGCTGGCTATAAATGCCCGAAATCGGTCGACTATATTGAAGCCTTGCCGCGCAACCCGTCGGGTAAAATTCTGCGCAAAGATCTGCGTGAGCCTTATTGGGCGGGACAAGAACGACGCGTTGGGGGCTAATCATGGATGATGCGCACGGCGTTCACGATTATGTCTATGATGAGCGCAATGCCGACATTCAGGTCTCCATAAATGGCGAGCTGAAACATCGCGATCAGGCCACGGTCTCGGTCTTTGAAAGCGGTTATTTGCTTGGCGACGGCGTTTGGGAAGGGATGCGCGTCCATGGCGGCGGAGTCGCGTTCTTAGATGAGCATTTGAAGCGGCTTTATGCCGGCGCCAAGACGATTGATATCGATATCGGTCTGAGCCCCGAAGCTCTTACCCAGCAGCTGTTTGATTGTCTCAAAGCCCAGGGCATGACGGAGGGCGTTCATATCCGCTTGATGGTCACGCGCGGGGTGAAGAAGACGCCTTATCAAGGGCCTCGCTTCACGATCAAACCGCCGACCATCGTGATCATTCCGGAATTTAAATCGCCCGTGCCAGAGATCCAAGCCAAAGGCGTGTCGCTCTTTACGGCTCATGTGCGGCGGACAGGGCCAGCGGAGCAGGACCAAAAGCTCAATTCGCATTCCAAGCTGAATTGTATCTTGGCCTGTATCCAAGCTGACAAAGCCGGTGCTGACGAAGCGCTCATGCTTGATCCAGATGGCTTTGTCGCGACCTGCAATTCGACGCATTTCTTCATTGTTCGCGATGGCGAGGTTTGGACCAGTCCGCCGGAATATTGCCTCGGCGGAATTACCCGCGGAAACATCATTCGAGTTTGCCGCGAGAGCGACATTCCGGTGCGTGAGAAGCGCTTCTCACTGTTTGATGTCTATTCGGCCGATGAGGCGTTCATCACGGGCACCTTTGCTGGCGCGACACCCGTACGCGAAGTAGATGGCCGGGTGATCGCGCAGCTTAACGGCCCGATGACGCAGAAACTGTCGGGGCTGTACAAAGCGCTGATCGAAACGAACTTGACGCCGATCACATGACGACCAAGCCGCTTCGCATCGCCATGTGGTCTGGGCCGCGAAACATGTCGACGACAATGATGCGCAGCTTCGGCGCGCGGCCCGATACGGTCTGTTTCGATGAACCCTTCTACGCGGCTTATTTGAAACAGACCGAGTTGAACCATCCGATGTCAGACGAGATCTTTGCCAGTCAAAGCGTTGACCCTGACGCGGTCATATCAGACCTGATCGCTGTCCCAAGTCTAGATCGTCCGGTGGTCTATCAAAAACATATGACCCATCACATGCTGCCAGACTTTGATCGCAGCTGGATGCGCCATTGTCGCAATGTGTTTCTCATTCGCCACCCGGCCCGAGTGATCCCGTCCTATGCCCGCAAAATGGAGAAGGTGTCGCTTGAAGCGATCGGGTTTCCCCAGCAGTTGAGCCTGTTTCAAAAGGCCTCTGAGGTTGAGGGGCGCCCGCCAATTGTCATTGATAGCGATGATATTCTGCGCGATCCGGCTGGCGCTTTGATGGCTCTATGTGACGCACTCGGACTGCTCTGGACGGAGCAAATGCTAACCTGGGAAGCTGGCCCCAAATCCGAAGACGGTGCCTGGGCGCCGCATTGGTACGACGCCGTCTGGCGCTCTAGCGGCTTTGGGCCGGCGCCCGGCGATTTGCCAGACGTCGACCCAGAGCTCACGGGTGTTTTCGAGGCCGCCTTGGAGATCTATGATCAATTGGCGGCCCACCGTCTGATGCGGGTCTAAAAGTCGGGAAGATCGACTTTCAGCGTGCGTCCATCGACATCACCGCCACGCATAAAGTCTTGGATGACTTCCGTGATCTCGGGCGACATCATGAACAAATTGTGCCCGGCATTTTCGACGATGACCGTCTGTCTTTGCGACAGACCTGCTGTCGCTTCTTGACCGCTTTCGGGATAGGTCCGGCCATCCAAGGTGCCGGACAGAACTAAAGTGGGGACATCAGAGACCGGTGCGGTTCGGAAGGCGTCGCCAAGGTCCAGCTTTGCGTCGACTGTCTCTAAGTGCAGACTGAAATTCATATGCTGGCCCAGCAAAGCCGTCTTCGCCTGTTCTTCAATCATGGCGCGCCGCTCCGGCCCAGATCCCGAGGCGACATCCATCAAATAGGTCATCGGACGGAAGGAAATCGCAGTGTCGGTTGGATCAATCGCGCGTTGGAGCAATGCGGTGAGTGCGGTCGTGTCGCCGGCATCCAAACCGCGATACACGTCTAAAACCCAAACGGCACGCGCTGGATCTGCAACCAAAGCCGAGGTGAATTTTTGTAGATCTCGCTTTTGAATGAGGATCGGAACAGTCACGCCATCTTCTGTTGGGAAATCGAGGTGCAACGGAGTCTCTTCAAGCTGGTTCAGTACGCGCCGGATCATTGCTTTGACGTCCGGATATTTGGCTTTGGCGTCGTGATCCGTGTCGATCGCAGCTTGTAAGCGATCGAAATATGCGTCCCCGCGTAGAGGTTGTTTGACGGTCTGGTCGAGGCCTTCAATCGCCGTCATCACCACGCGCCCAATCCGGTCATCTATTTGCTGCAGGGCCGCAAGCGATAGGTGTGAGCCGTAAGAAATGCCCCAAAGGTCAATTTTCTCGGCGCCGAGATGCTGGCGCAGCGCGTCTAAGTCCGAAACGCTCTCTGAGGTCGTGTAGCCGTAAATGTCCACGCCTTGGTCTTTCCAAAAGGTCAAGCATTCAGCAAAAGCCTGCCGTTCTTTATCGAAGACTTCCTGGTCAGACGCCGCTTCGGTATAGCTGATATGGTAGGAAGAGGTGCAAGTCGGCAGATCGTTTGAGGCGCCGGTTCCGCGCTGATCGAACGCGATGACATCGCCAAACTCGCGCATCGCCATGAAAAGAGGGAAGCGGTCATATTTAGCGGTCTGGATGCCAGAACCTCCTGGGCCACCTGACAAGTACACAATCGGCGCACCAGAGGTCTCTCCCGTCGCGGGGAAGCGAACATATTTCAGCGTGATTGAGCGGCTGTCGGCATTGCTCCGGTTCTCGGGAACGGTGAGCGCGCCCTCATAGGCTTGCACCGGGTCTCCGGATTTGGGCGCAAACGAGATCTCAGTTTCGCCCGGCAGAGTTTGAGCCTCGGAGACGGCGGCACCTGTTGTCAGCAGCATTAAAGGGAGGAGAGAGGATGAGAGTTTCATGGGAATGGCTCCAAAGCGTTGCGATGCGCCAAACCTAAGGAATCATTGAATTTATGCTTGCGTGGATTGTGCGAACGGTAGCGAATTTCTGGCAAACGGCGCTGTCCGGCCCGGTCAATCCTGTCTACGGTAGGTCATGGTTCGACTTATCTCATTGCTAGTTGCGATTCTGGTCTTGGCTTGGCCTGCTTTCGGGCAGGCGCGCGGCTTCACCTTGCTCGATTTGGATCGGGTCACAATTTGCCCCGCCACCGCGGCACAAACCTCCCCTCCGGACTTCACAGCAACCACCTGCGCGACCGCGCGGGCGGAAGAGATTGATCCACAGGGGAGCTATATTTGGGTCAAAACCACAGTGAACTTGGTCTCAGTGCGCGGAGCGCGCGGCGAACCTCTATCCCTTTACCTGTCCGGGAAAATGGCCAGCGAAGTCTATTTGAACGGCGTATATGTCGGCGCAAATGGAACACCCGCAGCCGATGCGGCCGGTGAGACACCTGGCAAAATGGATACCGAACTTTATCCACCGCAGAACCTGTTCCGGATCGGCGAGAATGAGATCGTGTTTCGCGCTTCCGCACATCACGGCATCATCGATTTGTATCGGCCTTTGCACTTGGTCGGCATCGCGCCTGCAGGGGCGTATTCCAATACAATGTCGCCGCGATTGATCATGGCCTTGGTCACGCTCAGCCTCTTCTGTCTTGGCGGATTGTACTTCGGCGTCATGGCGCTGATCGGAACGGCACGTGTGCGGTCGCTCACTTTAAGCGCGATGAGTTTCTTTGCAGCGGCGCAATTGGTCTCGGAAGCTTTGCGAAACTTGGTAGCTTATGCGTATCCCATTCACGATATGCGTTTGATCGCGATCGCCGTGTTCTCTTCAGCCTTCGGCATCAGCGTCGCTTTTCACACATTTCGGACATTTATGACGCGCGGCTCGCTCAAATGGGTTGCCGGGCTCGCGGCGCTTTCAGTGCTAAGCATGATGATCGCGAATGGCTTTGACTATAAGGCGCTGACAGGGATGACCGTTCCGCTCTTGGGAACACTGATCGCGACGGGTATTTGGACGTATCAAGGTCGCACGCGGGCGTTTCTCTACTTTATCGCACTTTTGGTTTTCTTGCTGGCGATTGTTGTCTTTCAAGGCCTGTTCCTGGACACTGTGTTCTTCCTGCTCGTGGCGTTATTGCTGCTGCTGCTCTTCATCGAACAAGCGGTCATCCTTGCTGACGAAGAGCGCGAGCGCCGGAATGAGGAAGCGCGCGCCAATCGCCTAGAACAAGCGCTTGCCGAAGCTGGCGAACGGGCCGCGTCCAGCCATATCAATATTAAAGGCGCCGGGTCGATTGAACGCATTGAGACTGGGCAAATCGTACATTGCCGCGGCGCTGGCGGTTATACTGAGATTGTCCTGATTGGCGGACGAACCGTTTTGCATTCGATGAGTTTGAACGAGTTGGAATCGGTCCTTCCAGCCACCTTCTTGCGCGTCCATCGTTCGCACTTGATCAATGTTATGCATGTCGCCGCATTGAAACGCGACTCCTCCGGCACTGGGACGCTATCCTTGGCAGACGATGTGACAGTGCCAGTGAGTCGCCGGATCATGCCGAAAGTGCGTGAAGCCCTAAATTAAACCACCTCACCCAAATAGAGACCCCGACTATCTTGCAGGTGCGTGAGGCCGCTCTATGCTGACCTTCGGTTGGAGAAAGGTGGCGGCATGCTGGTTGGATTGAAGCGTTTAATGATGGCCGTTTTGGCCATGAGCCTTCTGGCGCCCGGGGCGTTGGCTCAGGCCTACAATCAGTTTGCGCAAGGCCGCGAGGTTCGTGATGTCAGCGCAGTCTTCGAGTTCCGTGACCGCATTGCGCCGGAAAACGAGATGACGCGCGACCGGCTTGAGAATTTGCTGCCGAAATTGATGGAGGAAACCGACATCGATATGTGGCTCGTGATCAATCGCGAATATGCCGAAGATCCGGTCTATTTCACGCTTGTCCCGCAACCTGCCTTTGCTGCGCGTCGAACGACGATCTTAGTATTTCACAAGACCGAGGACGCGTTTGAGATGCTCACCGTCAACCGCTATCCGCTCGGTGAGCCCTATGTTGCGGCTTGGGAAGGCGGCGACCTCGATGAACAATGGCAGGCGCTGGCGGATCTGATCGAAGACAAAAACCCAGAGCGGATTGGCATTAATGTCTCGTCGCATTGGCCAGTGGCGGACGGCTTAACCCATGGGCTCCATCAGAAGCTCGAATCCGTTCTGCCAAACCGGCTGGAACGGCGTTTGGTCAGCGCGGAAGACTTGGTCATTCGCTGGATCGAAACCCGCAGCGAAAACGAAATGCAGGCTTATGGGCACATTGTCAGCCTCGCACGCTCGGTAATCAGCGAGGCGTTCTCGTCGAACGTCATCACACCGGGCGTCACCACGACGGATGATGTTGCCTGGTACATGCGCCAGCGGTTTGAAGACCTAAATCTGGCGCCCTGGTTCAATCCCTATGTCAATGTCCAACGACCAGGCCTCGCTTGCGAAGCCGAGCAATCCTTTTGCGGCACAGAAGGGGTTATTCAGCGCGGTGACGTGATCCATACGGATGTTGGAATTTGCTATCTCAAACTATGCACCGACACCCAAGAAATGGGCTATATCGCCCATATTGGCGAAAGCGATGTGCCGGAGGGTTTGAAGGCGGCCATGGCCGTGGGGAACCGTTGGCAAGACCATCACACCGGCGCCTTCGCCACGGGGAAGACGGGCAATCAAGTCCTCGCTGACACGCGTGCGCAGTGCGATGCGGGCGACTATATCTGCTCGGTCTATACCCATCCGCTCGGCTTTTTTGGGCACGCGCCAGGGCCGACAATTGGCATGTGGGATGATCAAGACGGCACGCCTGTTCGCGGCGATTGGCCGGTCTATGAGAACACTTGCTACGCCATCGAAGGGAATGTGAAAGCGCCGGTGCCTGAATGGTCCGATCAGCATGCGCAGATCAAGCTCGAGCAAGATGCCTGTTTCGATGGGCAGCGCGTCAATTATCTCGCTGGCCGCCAAACCACATGGCATGTAGTGCGATAGCGCACAGGACCGAAAGCGCCGTCTCGGGTCTCGTATCCCGTCGACCTAGAGACTAGGTGGGCGCCGGTTAGATAGGACCACGGTCCAGTCCAGAGCCAGCTCCCTGACGGAACTTAAGGTCGGCGGATAGCTGACCGTCCTCAAACGCCCCAGCCTCTGTGCTGAAGCCATATAGGCACGAATGGAACGCTCTGTAAGTAGGCTTAAGCCGCGGCGCTCTTTTCGGCGAGCTCCCGCAAATCGGCCCAAGTGAACAGTCCGTTTGAATGACCGTCACTGAAATGGATGCGCACCGCATAGCGCCCGACCGGGTCGGCTTTATCGACAGTGATATCATCTCTGACAATTGGCGGGGGCGGTTTAGGGCCGCTGCCATGGCCCTGCACATCTGCAGACGGGCTGTCGAGCCGAAGCTGTTTATAGGGCAGGGCAAAGGCTTCGCCGTCATCAAATGTGATGTGGAGCGCGCGTTTGCTCTTGGAAAAGCGCAATTCGGTGGGCCAAGCGCGTTTACTCATGATTGTATTGTGTCCAGATCGCGGGCTTCGGTTTCTAACAGGATCGGCAAGCCATCCCGAATGGGAAAGGCGAGTTTGGCCTTTCGGGAGATCAGCTCGCAAGCGTCTTTGTCGAACACAAGCGGGCCGCCGGTTACCGGGCAGATCAAGACTTCAAGCAGGCGTGGGTTGACGCCGCAGGGGCCGGGTTTTGGGTCTGTTTTGGTTTCGGTCATTGCAAGGTCGAGCTGTCATCGCCTGGCACGTCCATGTCAAGCAGCGTGATCAGAGTTTGCGCCCGATCTGCAACGGTTTGAGCTTCGATCAAGGCTTGTTTTTCCAGCGTGCCAAACGGGCAGCCGGCGCAAAGCGCATTGATCAGAGTTTCCATTGGAGCGTGCTCCACCGCTTCCCAATCGACTTCCATGGCGTTGATTTGGGTATAGCGTTTTAGCGAGTTGGTGAGCGCCAAGCGATCCGGAAGCGCGCTTTCGGGCGGCGAAACAAGGTCACTTTCGAAGGCCTGCCAATCCGCCAGGACTTGCCGGTATGGTGTGTCGACGCCGAGTTCGTCTTGGACGTCGAAGCGGCAAATCCCGGTTAAAGAAATCAAATAGCGACCATCGTCGGTTTCTGAATAAGAGGTGATCCGGCCGGCACACCCGGTTCTGACCAGGTTTGGATGGGCGCGGTCACCACCGCTCGATTGGATCATTCCGATGATCCGGCTGCCCGACATCGCATCATCAATCATGTTGAGATAGCGCGGTTCAAAAATGTTGAGCGGCAAAGACCAACGCGGAAATAAAAGGACGCCCGAGAGCGGAAACACCGGGATGATCTCGGGCAGATCCGACAATTTTCGGTAGGTCTCGTGGGTCACACCGGCTCCTGTTTGGCTCATCCTATAGCATAAGATGGGCTGAACACAGGGCGCGGCGAGATCTTAATGCGGCTTCTTACGAAAACATCAGCGAGCCGAGGCGGCGGCGCCCTTCGACTGTAACCGGATCTTTTGGACCGGCGGCTTCGAAAATTTCCAGCAATTTCGCTTTTGCTTTGCCGTCTTCCCACTCCAAATTGGCTTCGAGAATGGTCAATAAGTGTTCGGAAGCATCTTTGTTTTTGCCTTGCGCGATCAGCGACTCAGCCAGGTCAAACCGGGCATTGTGATCGGTAGGGTTAGCGGCAACCGTTTCTTTCGCTTGCGCCATGTCTTCATCAAGCGGTTTTTCCGCCATCAGATCGAGGGCGGTGCGAACCGATTTGATCGCCGGGTCATTCACTTTGTTTTCTGGGGCCATGTCCAAGATTTGTCGGGCCCGATCATGATCATCATTGGCAAGATAGCAACGCGCGAGCCCTGCAATCGCTGCGGCGTTTTCCGGATCGGCTTCCATAACCGCACCATAAAGCTGCGCGGCGGTACCGATATCGCCGCTTTGGGCCGCGGTTTCGGCTTGATCCAAGGCTTCCTGCAGCTGTTTCGCGCCATCCGTCCCGCCGAGAATGGACTCGATGAATTGACGAACTTGGCTTTCTGGTAGCGCGCCTTGAAAGCCGTTAACAGGACGGCCTTTGTCAAAAGCGAACACGGATGGGATCGATCGCACGCCCATCTGACCGGCAACACCTGGATGTTCTTCAGTGTTGATTTTGACCAGCTTCACTTTGCCATTCTGCTCGCCGATAACTTTTTCAAGCGTTGGCGTCAGGGTCCGACACGGCCCGCACCAGGGGGCCCAAAAGTCAACCAGGACCGGTTGTTCATTCGATGCTTCGATCACATCGGTCATGAAATTCTGATCGGATGAATCGACGATATGCGGTGATGCGGCTGCTTCAGTCATGAGAAGCGGTCTCCATTATGCTTAGCTGGGCCTATTTGGGCGCGATGGCGCCATCGCGCAAGACACACTGTCTGCGCGGCGTGCTGAAACCCGCTTTGATTAGATTGAAATTGTTTGGAAACTAGCTGTCGCCAGCCTCGCCCCAGACCTCGGCAACGCGCTTGTCGCGGCCGCAACCGACCCGGTAGAGCTTATAGCGTGCTGGGTTCTTCTGGTAATAATTCTGATGATAGCCTTCGGCGTCATAGAATGTGGTTTCATCCAAGACCCGCGTAACAATCGGCGCCGGGAGGAGGCTGGCCTCAGTGATCTCAGCAAACTGTTCCTCGACTTCTGCCCGCTCGTCTGCGCTGTCTACGAACACAGCGGTCCGGTAGGAATTACCGCGATCGCAGAACTGGCCACCATCATCGGTCGGATCGATATGGCGCATGAAATAGTGGACAAGCTCGCCATACTCGATCTTGGTCGGGTCATAGACAACTTTGACCGCCTCTAAATGCCCTTGTTTTGTATGGGTTTTATAGGTCGGGTTTGTGCTATTTCCGGCCGTGTAGCCTGACACGGTCTCAAGCACACCTGGCAGCTTATCAAAATCGCTCTCGACGCACCAAAAGCAACCGCCAGCGAAAATCGCTGTTTCAACGCCTGCTTGGCTGGTCGTGATGTTTGGTCGGTCTTCAGCCCCAGCGTTTAAAAAGAATGTGGCGAGCGCTGCAAAGCCCCCGGCAAACAGGCTGATGGATAGCGGATGAGTCAGTTTCATTTCAGATCGTCCAAACGCGTTTCTTCTGGAAGGCTGCATATGACGATTCGCCTCGAAGAATGCGAGAACTGATTTCAGTTTTCACGGTTTTTTGTTCCGCCGTGATCAAGACCCAGGCTTAGCCTGCTAACCGTTCGATCTCTTCGGGAGAGAGTTCCGAATTGTCGTATATATTTGCGACATCATCGAGATCATCGAGCACATCGAGGAGGCGCATCAGCTTTTCCGCATCTTCACCGGCAATCGGCACCGTGTTCTGGGGTTTCCAGATGAGCTTGGTCGATTTGGCTTCTACCTCGCCAAACTGGCCTTCAAGGGCACCGGCCACGTCGGACAATTCTTCGCGCTCGGTATAGATGAAGTGGCCGTCTTCGTCGCTTTCAACATCGCTGGCACCGGCTTCAAGCGCGGCTTCCATAATCGTATCTTCGTCGCCGGCTTCCGGCGCGAATTGGATTTCGCCGACATTCTCAAACCCGAAAGAGACTGAGCCGGTTTCGCCGAGATTGCCGCCATTTTTCGAAAATGCCGTCCGGATCTCGCTGGCGGCACGATTGCGATTGTCTGTCGAGGCTTCGACAATGATGCCAACGCCGCCGGGACCAAAACCTTCATAACGGATGTCGACATAGTCTTCGCCGCCACCGCCTTGGCCTTTATCAACCGCCCGTTTGATATTGTCCTTAGGCATGGATTGCCCGCGCGCATTGGCGATTGCAAGGCGCAGGCGCGGATTGCCATCGGGGTCAGGGCCACCCATTTTCGAGGCGATCGTGATCTCTTTCGAGAGGCGCGAAAACAGCGCCGCGCGCTTCTTATCCTGGGCACCTTTGCGGTGCTGAATATTTGCCCATTTACTATGGCCAGCCATGGGGGCTCCTACGGTCAATCATTAGAACGCGCTGCTTAACCCAGCTCAGCTGAGAATTCAAAGGGTTGGCAGCAATTCAGACAACCGCCCCCCGACGCGGATCGGTTCGCAGCGTTTTGCGAGCCCGCTTGCATCATCGGTTTCGACAAACAGACCGCATAATGTGCCTTCGCCCAAAGCCGGTTCATAGCGTTGTCCCGGCAATTGCGTGGAAAAGCGTCGCAGCGAATTGTCCTTTTGCATGCCGATGACGCTATCATAGTCGCCGCACATACCAGCATCGCTTTGATAGGCCGTGCCGTTTGACAGGATCATATGATCGGCGGTTGGAACATGGGTATGGCTGCCGACGACGACGCTGGCCCGGCCGTCGCAATGATGTCCCATGGCCATTTTTTCTGAGGTCGCTTCGCAATGCATGTCGACAATGACAGCGTCTGCGACTGACCCTAGCGGCATTTCATCCAGCGCGAGATCGACGGCGCCAAATGGGTTTTCCAAGAGCTGTTTCATAAACACGATGCCTTGCGCCTGGATAACGCCCACGCGCCGTCCATCCGGAAGCACGAAGAGGTGTGCGCCCTTGCCTGGCGCACTCGCAGCTTCCGGATAGTTTATCGGCCGCAATAGTCGCGGTTCGCGCTCAATATAAGTCAGCGCTTCGCGTTGGTCCCACGCATGGTCGCCAAGGGTAAGACAATCCGCGCCCGCGTCGAAAAACTCATTTGCAATGGCTTCGGTAAGGCCAAATCCGCCGGCGGCATTTTCGGCATTTACGACGACGAAATCCAAGCCCAAGGCTTGGCGCACGCCCGGCAGGTGTTCGCGCACAGCTTGGCGGCCTGGTTTGCCGACGACATCTCCGAAAAAAGCAAGTTTCATGAAGCTAGTATGCGTGGTTCGCTGGTAAAAGAAAAGCGCGCGATACGTCTCTATATCGCGCGCTTCTGATTGAGATTTGGAACGCCTATTTTTGCGTCGCCGTAAATCCAAGCGAGTCCTTAGTGTAGGCTGCTGGATCTGGGTTTTCCATGATCGACGCCACAGAGAGCGGTGTCTCTGGCGCGAGTTTGAAGGTCAGCGTGCCGCCATCATTGATGAAGCTTGAGAGCGCGGTGGTCGCTTCTGTGATCAGAGCCATATCAATGCCTGATCCTTGAGCCATCATTGGCGCCATCGCGAGGCCCATGCCGATTTGCGACTTCATTTCAGCTGGGTCAGCACCTTGCGCGGTTGCAGCTGCGTTGAAGGCGCGATCCAAGAGCGAGTTATCCGCAATCGAGACTTCGAAATTGTGGAAGGTCAGCTTGCCAAGCGCATTGGTCATGGCGGTCGGATCTGGCTCTGCACCAGCAGACAGCTCTTCAATATCGAACGCGCCCGCAATGTCTCTGGTGTAGGCGCTATAGCCTTCGATTTTGCCGCCGAGGCTAAACTTCGCGCCATCGACAAGCTCAAGATAGTTCGAGCCAGCATCGAATGAGACAATGTCCTGGTCTGGGTCATAAGACATGACGCCAGCGCCTTTCAGTTCCAGCTCTTCATAACCAACCACGCTGAGGCCTTGCAGCAGCGCTTCACCAACCTCGCCGCCAGCGCCATCGGCTTTGAGCGTCATCGAATAAGGCTGAGTTACGAATTTGGTGGCTTGGCCAGCGGCGTTCCGCTCAACTCCAGTCACGAGGCTTGGAATGGCGAATGAGGCGCCAGCCACGTCAATATTCAGGCCATCGAGCTTGAACGAGTCATAGCCCGGCTCCATTGGATTGTCGTAAGCCATATCCATCAATGCGGCGACTATGGCCTCTTCGTCATCAACATTCTCTTGAATGGCTTTGACAAATTTCGCGTCAACATTTGTTGCGGTCATGCTGCCGAGTTTGATGTCGAAGTTTACGCCTTCCGACTCGTCTGTGCCGACCAGTGTTAGACCGCTAATCACCGCTTTTGCGGCTTTCAAATCGGTCATGTCGCGAATTTCGATTTTTTCGATGCCGAACGTGCCTTCGGATTCGTCTTCTGCGAAATCGCCGGTCAGACCATTCATCGACCAGCTGTCAAAAACGACCTTGTCAGCGGCTGGGAACGGCACTTCCTGGCCATTCAGGCTGGCTGCGAGCCACCCGGCCAGTTCTGGCGACGGGTTCACAAGCTCAATAGAGCCGAGCTTTACTTCAACATCTTCACCTTCTTCAGAAAGGGTGATGTCGTTCAGGCTCATTTTACCGAAATTGGCTTGCTCGCCGTCCATTTCGAGGCCTTCAAGCACCAGAGAGCCGACTTTGACGGCGTCTTCGCCGGTGATTGACAGGTCCGTAAAGGTTGCTGTCGCGCCATCGGTTGTGCTGCCCGCGAATGACAGAACGCCGCTACCGCTATTGGTTAGTGACATTGCCGCCAGCGCGCTCGCTGCTTCAGCCGGATCGCCCGCACGAACAGTAAGTTCTTTTAGCGTTGGCTCGGCAATCGTGACTTCTGTCGCTGCTTCTTCACCGCCACACGCCGTCAATAGAGTGAGCGCTGCGGCACCGTACATTAATTTCTTCATGATTGATTCCCTTTTCAACCGGAGTCCCATAAGCTTATCGCCTAATCCTGTCGAGGCTATTTAATGATTATCGATAAAGGCGACAAGATGGCATTGCGCACAAAATCCGGTGAAACGGTGAATGTTCGCTTTGAAATCAATCCGAAAGCCCGTCGCTTGATATTAAGGCTCGACGAACGCAATCGCGAGGCTGTGGCAGTCGCGCCGAGCAAAAAAAAGATTGGTGAAGCCGCCGCCTTTGCGCGCGACCGGATCGACTGGATTGCCGAGCATTTACAGGCGCTTCCGGAGAAAGTGGCGCTGCGAGCAGGTCAAGACTTCTGCTTGCGCGGCGAGCGCTGTGAAATCAGTCTGGAAGGGACTGGACGCGTCCCGAAATTGGAGATTGGGCCGCCTTTGGTGCTCCGTGTGCCAGGAGATGCAGACACAACCGGAAAACGGGTTGAGCGATATCTCCGGAAAGCCGCAAAGTCAGATTTGTCTGATTCGGTGATCGAGTATTGCGAGATGCTGGGGGTCGAAGCGCGACGCGTGACGGTGAAAGACACAAGATCGAGATGGGGGTCGTGTACCTCAGATGGCCGATTGGCGTTTTCCTGGCGTTTGATCATGGCGCCGCCGCCCGTCTTGCAATATGTCGCCGCCCACGAATGCGCGCACCTGCTCGAGATGAACCATAGTCCGGCCTTTTGGGCGCATGTTGAGACCTGCCGCCCTGACTGGAAAGCGGAACGCGCATGGCTTCGCAAAAATGGCCGCGACCTTCACGCCGTGACGGCAGATTAGGCCGGAGACAGTTCCGCTTGATCGTTCGGTTGATCCTTCAGCTCGGGCGCAAAACTAATCAACACTGTGCCTTCTCCGCCGCGCGCTTCACGGTTCGGCCCCAGCAGCAAAAGCGATCCGTCGGCGCGGATTTCAGCAACAATGTCCGCATCTGGGCGGTCTTTGCGGAACGCCTCGAGCGAGTATTTGTCAGTGAGGCGGGTACGGGCAAACTCCCAGCCGCGATACTGATCCCGGATCAAACTGTCATAATTCCGGCCGCGGCGGATCAAGGTCCTGCCCCGCGCATTTGAGCTGAGCCCGCGATCATCGCTCTCTTCATCCTCGTTGATTGAGAGTTGATAGACCATGTGGCGCCCAACTTCCGGGGCGAAATGACTACACACGAGCGCGTTGTAGGAGTCATTGGTGGACAGCGCGATGACGGTTGAGAACCGGGCATGGTCCAGTTTCAGCTCGGCATCTTCAGACATGACTTCGCCCATAAAGATATCCAAGCCGGCATCTCGCGAGGATTTGAGGCGTCGGTAATTGGTGTCCGCGACGATGACTTCGATCCCACTTTGCTCAAGCGCTCGCGCAAATTGAACGCTCCAAGTATTGGCGCCGACAATCAACACTCCAGGCTTTTCTTTGCGCGCCAGACCGAGGCCCCGCGACAACGGCCCAATTGTGAATCCGTGCAAGACAACTGTGACGAATACCATCGCAAAGGCCAGCGGCGTAATCTGGTCCGCCCCGGAGAAGAAGAACCGCCCTTCGCGCGAAAGATCCACCAGAAGCGAACCGAACAGGCCTGACACGGCAACCGCAACAATCCCGCGCGGCGCAATCCAGCCGAGCAAGAGCGCTTCGTTGCGAGAGAGCGTGCCATAAGTGGCGATCCAAACCGAAAGCGGCCGGACGATAAACAGCATGCAGACCAAGAAGGCGAGCGTGTTCCAATTGATCGCCTGACTAATAATTGCAGGCGTGAGATCGGCCGTCAGCATCACAAACACGCCCGAGACCAGCAGGATCGCGATGTCTTCCTTGAACTTTTGCAGCTCGTTCAGGCCCGCCAGTTTGGAATTGCCGAGCATCATTCCATATGCCGTCACAGCCACCAGGCCGATCTCTTTCTGGAACATCTCAGCCATCGTGTAGCAGAGCACGATCGAGGCAAGAATGATCGGCGCTTTGAGGTATTCCGGCGTCCAGCCCTCACGGAAGGCTTTCGCCATCGCCCAGCCAAAGAAGATACCGAGCAGCGTGCCATAAGTGGCTGCCATAATGATCCAAAGTCCGGCGCCAAAAAGGCTCTGGCCTTCCGAGGCGACGCGGATAAATTCAAACGCAGCAACGGCAAATAATGCCCCGATCGGGTCGTTGACGATGCCTTCCCATTTGAGAAATTTAGCTGGACGTCCGCCAAGCTTGGACTGCCGCAGGAGCGGGATGATCACGGTCGGGCCAGTGACCACCATAACGCCGGCGAATACAATGGCGCTGGCCCAATCTAGTCCCGCCGCAAATCGCGCGGCGAAGGCGCCTAAGACCCATGCGAGCGGTCCGCCGATAAAGATCATGCGCCGAACCGCGGCGCCCGCTTCCCGCAAATTTTCGAACTTAAGGACCAATCCGCCTTCAAACAGGATCACCGCTACGGCGAGCGAGACGATCGGCCGGAACACATCGCCAAATGACTGTTGTGGGCTGAGCAGCGGATTGCCAAAAATCACCGACCAAAGCGGGCCAACGGCGAGGCCAGCCAGCGACATGAGCACAATTGCAGGCGCCTGAAGACGCCAAGCGAGCCATTGCGCGCCAACGCCGAGTGCGCCGATCAATGCACAGGCAAAGATCACCTCTTGTCCAGCGCCGCCCGCGAGAAGAATGCCAATATCCATAAGTCGTCCAGCGCAGCCGATTTAGGCTGCAACCTCGTCATGATCTCGGGACACATCAAAGCCGATTTCACGCCGGCCATAATCGCCCGCTTCATAGCGTTCGATTTGCGTTTGGAACCATTCAAGCACGTGTTCATAGATGTGATCATAGAACGGCTCTGGATCATTATCCTTGAGCGGGATCGATAGTCGATATTCGTCGCCGCCGACAATTTGCGCGATGAAATCGTCGCCAATTTTCTGGCATTGCATGGTGACGCGCATCCAGTCCTTGTCAGACAAAACGCGGACGGCGAGACCAAATTGAATGGCGCCAAGCGGACGGAATCCTTCAGGCGGCATTGAGAAAGCCTGGTCACCATAGTCTTTGGGCTCAAACGGCCCGGACGGCGGCACCAGCATGACACAGATGCCGTCTTTCATGCCAATATGGGCGCAGAGTCCGGCACGCAGCTCTTCTGCTAGGGATCTCACCCTTGAATAATTCTCTGCCGCCAGTGTTTGATAGCGCGACACGGTTGAGATTAGCTCTTCAAATCGAGACAAGCCCTCACTCCCCAATCAATCCAATTGGAAAATAGGGCGCGATTGGTGCGAAGGCTAGTCTTTAGCTGGTTCTAGGTGCAATCGGTCTCTTTTAGACCGCGCCTGCAGGGCGAACCAGTACATCTGGACAACGCAGTAGGCCAAGACAATTCCAAGATTTGCCGACGCAATGGTCGAGAGACCGGACTCTCTCAGTGGGACAATCACCAGCTCAAGAAACACGGCGAACCCGAGGACGATCATGGCAGCTGCGCCGCGACGACTTATGCCGATTGTAAACGTGACCCAGATTGTGAGCCCCGCAAAAGAGATAATCCGGACAATATGATCGAATCCGACGCCACCGGGACCTGAATGAGGTTCGTATGTCATGGCCGCAATGGCGACAAAAATAGCGATCAGGCCGCACAGGCCGTTGGCCAACAGGGCTGGCATGCCGCGTAACCAATAGGATGGTGCCGGGTTGGGTGTCTCGAATTCGGTCGTCTGCATGGGCTAAGCGCCTTTATTCTGCATCCCTCACCCGCGAGTATCCGATAGCGGATTTGCGATCCGATTAAGCGGATAGATCAAATTTTTCAGGATTAGGAACGCTGTTGGAGGCGTTTCTAGGCGGCGCGCTGGGCCTGTTCCAACCGAACAATCTTGATGTGCTCATCGAGGTCGGAGATGTTTGGCCGAAGGTGGGCTGGCAGGCTAGCCCGGGCCATCTCGATCGAAGTGCGGGGCGCGGTTTCCTGGGTAAAGGCGGTGATAATTCGGGCAATTGTATCGAGATAAATCGCTTCTTCTTCAACGATTTGGCCAAATCGATTAGCGATCGGGCCGACCAGTCCATAAGCCAAAAAGACCCCAAGGAAGGTGCCTAAGAGCGCTGAGGCGATCATTTCCCCAAGCACCGCGGTGGATTGATCAATCATCGCCATGGTTTTGATGATGCCCAAAACCGCGGCGACAATGCCGAGCGCGGGGAGAGCATCGGCCAGGGTTTGAAGTGCGCCGACGGCGCGTTGCCGTTCTTCAACCATCTCTGCCACCGTATCTTGGAGATAGGTGGCTGTCTGTTGGCGCATGCTCGGATCGAGCGCGATCAGGCGGAAGCTGTCGCAGATGAGATTGATGGCGTACGGATCGTTCTGCAGGCGCGGTTGGGTCGCGAATAGGGCAGAGTCTTCAGGCGCCTCAATATCGCGCTCTATCGCGACGATTCCCCCGCGCTGGGCCCGGCGCACAAGCTCGTGCATCAATGTTAGCAATCCAGCATAATCATCCTTAGACCATTTCGCGCCGCGCAAAGTTTGCGCAAACCCGCCGAAGGCGGCTTTCGCAACCGATGCAGAATTGCCGATCATCACAGTACCGATCGCGGCGCCGCCGATTAGGGCCAATTCGAAGGGCAAAGCCGACAAAACAGCTGGACCCCCACTGATCAGCAAAGCGCCAGAGACGATCAGTAAGACAATGGCGAATCCAAACAATTGGATCATGAAATATTCCTGGGATGACGGTGTCAGGGTCTGATCATTTCAGAAGAACCTTTCGAACCGGTTGCCGACGCGGCGGCAGGCCTAAGAATGATTGAATCAGATCTTGATTTTGTGGCGCATGAGCAGAAAAGGGGCGCATGAGTGACGCCGACCAAAGCTTAGATCAAACGCCCCAGCCCAATCGGCGCGGGGCGTTTTTTCTCTTATTCTTTTCTTTGATGGCGATTGGCGCTGGCAATACGATGCTGATCGCGGCGGTTATTCCGCCTTTGACCCGGACGCTGGCGCTCCCCGATTGGATGGCAGGCGCGATCTTCTCGCTGTCGGCTTTGTGTTGGTCGCTTTCGTCGCCGTTTTGGGGAAAGCGTTCAAACCGATATGGCCGCCGCCGGATCGCGTCTTTCGGGCTCGCAGGCTATGCTGTGTCGATGTTTTTGCTGCTCTTATCATCATGGGCAGCGATTTCTGAATGGATCACTGCGCCCTTCGCGATTTTTGCTTGCCTGGCTTTGTCACGATCCGTGTTTGGTTTGATCGGATCGGGATCTAGTCCGGCTGCCCAGGCTTATGTGGCAGACCGAACGGACCCCCATGAACGCCAAAGCGAGATCGCGTTTGTCACCTCGGGTTTTAGCTTTGGAACCATTGTTGGGCCTGCCTTCGCAGCGGTTCTGGTTGCAAATTTTGGATTGCTGAGCCCAATGCTCATTACCTCCATCATGGCGGCGACAATGTCAGTCCTGTTGTGGAATTACCTGCCGGAGAATCGGAAACCCGTCCAAGATGCGACGAAGATTGAAGCGATTCCGGGCGCCATCGGCCTCTGGAAATCGCGCAATGTGCTCCCGTTCTTGGCTTATGCGGTGACACTGTCTTTGGTCACCGGCATCCTGACCCAGGTCTTTGTGTTCGCGGTGATGGATAAGCTGGATGTGACTGGCGTTCAGGCGGCCCAATATACAGGTCCGGCCTTTATGGTCGGCGCGATGGCCGTGATGACAGCGCAGCTGGTTTTAATCCCAAAGCTGAAACTGAAGAACAAGACGCTGATGATCACCGGCTGTTTCCCGCTTTTAATCGGGGCTCTATTGCTGATCCCAGCACAAGACTTCGCGACACTGATCTTTGCGCAATTCTTCCTTGGGATTGGTCAAGGGCTGACCCGTCCTGGCTTTTCAAGTGGCGCCTCGCTCGCGGTGTCGCCACAATTGCAGGGCAATGTCGCAGGCTTGGTCATCTCCGCCAATGGGATGGGCTATATCATCACGCCGCTGTTTGGCCTGTTCTTGTACGAGTTTGTTGACCCGGCTCTGCCCTTCTGGATTTGCGTCGGATTGCTGATCTCCATGGCGCTATTTGCCTGGAAAGCGATTGCGCCCGGCGTCGGCGAAGCGGATGAGCTCTAGCTCGCGGCGAGGACCTGATCGAGGGCGATCGTGGTGGGATATCCATCCGCCGGGATAATCTCATTGGCTTTCTGAAACCGCCGCAGCGCGCCTTTGGTGCCGCGTCCGGCAATCCCATCCACCGCGCCTGCGTCAAAGCCCAGCCGGTTCAGATTGCTCTGCAAAATCATGATATCGCGCTTATTGAGCAGGGTCAGATCGGTTGGCCAGCTGGCGATGGGACCTGTTACACCCGCGACGCCATCAGTTAGCAAACCAACCGCGAGCGCGTAGCTGTCAGACCGGTTATAGGTCTTGAACACGTCAAAATTCTTGAACAGCAGGAATTTCGGGCCAGACGCGCCGGTGGGCAGCCAGAACTCTGCATAAGCCGTCTCGGGTGCGGTAAACGTTCCGCCGGACATCGGGGATAGGCCATAGCTTGCCCAAGTCGATAGGCGCCGGTCTTCACCATCGGCGAGCGACCAGTCAAAATCGCTCGGGGCCAAGATCTCAATGCCCCACGGCTGGTCCTTTTGATAACCTGAGGCACTCAGATAATTTGCGGCGGACGCCAAGGCGTCGGGCGCGCTGTTCCAAAGGTCTTTAACCCCATCGCCATCAAAATCGACGGCGTAAGACAAAAAGGTCGAGGGCATGAATTGGGTCTGTCCCATCGCGCCCGCCCATCCGGAGACCAAGTCATCTCGGTCAACCTCGCCGCGCTCTTGGATTTTCATCAGAGCGGTCAGCTCGCTTTCTGCAAATCGCTGGCGCCGGCCTTCGACCGCCATATTGGCCAGTGTATTTGCGGCGTCGAAATTGCCAATATAAGAGCCGAGATTGGTTTCCATGGCCCAGATCGCAGTAATTGCTTCGCGATCGACGCCATATTCGGCTTCAATAAGATCAAAGGTCGCTGAAAGTTCAGCAAGCCGCTCAGCGCCGCGCGTTTTCCGGCCTTCTGTCACGGCTGATTCGACATAGTCCCAAATCGGCTTGGCAAATTCCGCCTGATCCGCAACGTCTGTCCCGGCAATTGAGACATTGTCTGAGAGATAAAGCTCAAGCGGGGAGATGCTGCGCAGGGTTTCATAAACGACAGTTGGGTTTCGGCCAGCGGCGATTGCGCGATTGGCAAAATCTAACCGCCAGGCATCCATTCCATCATGTCCAGACGCCGCAAAAGGCGGCAGCGATGGGACGGTCGGTGTCTCAACCACCCCGCCATTACCGCTCGTCCCCGGCGCGCTTGGCCCAGCGGCTTGAGGCGCTGAGGCACAGGCGGTCATCAGCGCTGCGCCAGCCAAGAGGCCATAGATTGGCCGTTTGATCATAAAGTCCCTCATCACATGCACCCCTTTGCGGAAAAGCCTGTAAGCCATGATTGACTCACTCGGACCCGATGTGTATGTCCCGCGCTTTCGTGAAAACAGTTCTAACGTTTGGGCAAAAGCCATGAAAGTGAAATCCTCGATCAAAGCACTCAAGTCGCGCCACCGTGACTGCAAGGTCGTTCGCCGCCGTGGCCGGACCTATGTCATCAACAAGACTGACCCACGCTTCAAAGCAAAGCAGGGCTGAGTCAGAGATGAACAGCTGAGCCTCATTTGAGATGGGTGCTCGCATCGTCCTTTTCGATCTTGGCCATGTGGTTGTCGATTGGCAACCAATCCGGCTCTATCGCGACTTGTTTGAGTCTGAAACAGAGGCTGAGACCTTTGTTCGCGATGTGTGTAACATGGATTGGCATGTTCACCATGATCGCGGCGTTTCCATGGCAGAGAATGCCAAACCCCTGATCGCGCAATATCCGCACTATGAATCGCAGATCTTAGCCTGGCGCACGCGCTGGCTGGATATGTTTGAAGGCTACGTTCCGGGTATGCCGCCGCTGATGGCTGAGCTCGAAGAAAACAGTGTGCCGCTCTATGGGCTGTCCAACATCCCGGCAGAAGTCGCGGAAGAGACGTTTGACGCCTTTCCAATGATCAGATTGCTACGCGATGTGGTGGTCTCTGGGGCGGAGAAGGTGGTTAAACCCGACCGCCGCATCTATGAAATCACCCTCGAACGAATGGGCAATCCTGATCCCGGTGATGTGCTGTTCACTGATGACCGCGAGAATAATTGCCTCGCCGCTGAGGCCATGGGTTTCAAAACGCATCAGTTCACGGGTGCAGAGGGGCTGAAAGCACGATTGATGGCTGAAGGGCTGCTTTAGGCGCGTTCGGTTCACTCCAGCCCAAAATATTGAAATGCGCCTTTCCGCGTGCCCCAATAGGGCGCAATATAGGATGGAATTTGAAGGCGTGTGATCGGTTCTTGCTGAAAGGGCGCGTCTGGCACTGGCCCAACCAGCACCGCTTGAAACGTTTCGCCGCGCGCATCATTGAGCACCCAGGTTGGAGTTTTTCCGATTTTTTGACGCAACTCGACGGCAAAGAATTTCTGACCGTCTCGGTATTCTGCGTCCCATCGTTCCTTATAGCCTTGCGGATCGAAATCAGGATTTAGATCCTTGGCGCTCGCGATGCGGTCCGCGCTTGGCACGGGTTTGCCGCGCCCGTCCAAACGGCAGGACCGGTTCGGCGAGCCGTCAAACCCCATAAAGCCTGTGCGGCGAGCGGACGCGCCATTTGCAATCGCGCCGCCTTCATATGCGCTCACCACGACACCATCCAGTTTGGCACCTGGCGCCAGCTGAATATTCCAAAGGATCGCATTATAGGAGGTCAGAACCAGAAACACCGGGGCTTCGGTTTCGGTGACCAAGACGTCCACACGGGTCGCCCACTCGACAGAGTTTCCTTTTGCAAAACCCGCAAACTCTCTCGCGATCGCGCCCTCAATGAACCCGCCTTCGCGCGCGACCTCTTTGGCGACTTCTTTCGTCATGGCGATTCGTGCGGCAATCAGTTCCGCGTCCTCGCCGTCGGCGATGTATTGAAGAGGGGTCTTCACGCCGCCGCCATAGGTGTAGACATAGGCAACTTTCGACGCCCCGCTCGGTCGCGGCATCCTACAATTAGGCTCCGCATCGATCGCTTCGAACACCGCTGGAAGCTCGTTTGCGACAAGATTGGGCTGGCCGATGGAAACTTGGCTCATGAGTGTCCGGCTTTGACCTTCGGCGACAATCAGGGGTGTTTCCGGCGCGATCATTTCGCCGCTGCCTTCACCGCTAAACATATCACCTGGGGCGCATGCCGATAATCCGAACACGGCTGCCAGTGCCAAGATAAGTTTGAAACGCTGGTTCATTCTAACCCCCGATTATGTCTTGTGGGGTCTCAATATCTGAGATGGGTTGAAATAGTCCCAATGGGTGAACGAAATTATTCAGCGGCTGAAACGCGGTGCCAACAAAGCTGCTCGTGTGGTTCATATTGGCCTCAGGCGGGCCCATAGACCGCGCGCTGCAAGCGTTCTATAATCCTCGATCGCGGCGCGACTGGCGAATGAAGTGGAGCACCACTGGGGAGCGTCGATGATAGTCACGAGTGCCGATCGCCTGGGCCATTCACCAAAAAGGAGATGGCCATGCCAGACTTATCCCCGCATTCGGTTGCGTTCTTACTGTTTCCAAATGTCACGCAATTGGACCTAACCGGCCCAGCGCAAGTGCTTTCACGGCTCGGGAACACAGAGCTCAACTTGGTCTGGAAAAACAAAGACCCAGTGCCCACTGATGCTGGATTTCCGCTTTTGCCGACCGCCACCTTTGATGAGATCGAGCACGTCAATATCCTGTGCGTGCCGGGTGGGCTCGGCACGATGGAGATTATGCAGGACCGCGAGGTCTTAGACTGGCTCCGCAAGGTGGCCGAGAAAGCCGATTGGGTGACCTCGGTTTGTACGGGCTCGCTGGTGCTCGGCGCGGCGGGGCTGCTCAAGGGCTACCGATCAGGCTGTCATTGGGCGTCGATTGATCAGCTCGAATATTTTGGCGCCATCCCGGTGCGGGAGCGGATTGTTGAAGACCGAAACCGGTTTTCGGGCGGTGGGGTCACCTCCGGGATAGACTTTGCTTTGGCCCTGGCGGCGCGTATCCGCAATGAGGATTTCGCCCGGTTCATTCAGCTCAGCATTGAATATGACCCGATGCCGCCCTTTGATGCTGGTTCGCCAGATAAAGTCTCGCCAGAGATCTTGGACCGCTATTACAAAATGATAGATGCGGCGGTGCCAGACCGCGAAGCGAAAGTGAAAGCCATCGCCGAAGCGCTCGGATTTTAGCCCCATTTGCAGCCGATACAGTGCTTCACGCTAATTTTTCTTGGCACTCATTGCTCAACGGCCCATAGTCTAAACCATGCTAAAAGCGCTCGCCTTTGTCGGACTTCTTCTCGTCAGCAGCCCCGATTTCGGGCCGTCTGAAGAGATGTTTGACGAGTTAAAAAATGCCCCGAGCGAAGAAGAAGCCAATGATGTCGCACTCGATATCTGGGCCTCTTGGATGGAAAGTGGTTCGGCTGCGGCGGATCTCGTCATGGAGCGGGCGGTGCAAGCCCAAGCCTTTGGCGACTTGGATCATGCCCGCGCGCTGTATGACCGCGTCATCGCAATCCAGCCGGACTATGCCGAAGCTTGGAACCGGCGGGCGACGGTGTTTCTGGCGCAAGAAAACTATCCAGAAGCCCTGCGCGATGTAAATGAGGCGCTGCGTTTAGAGCCTCGTCATTTTGGGGCCTGGGGCGGTCTTGGCGCGGTGCTTGAGGGACTGGGGTCAAAAGAGGAAGCGCTTGAGGCCTATTCAAAAGCGCTTGAGATCTATCCGCTCTTTCCTTCGGCCCAGCGCGGTATAAATCGCATTCGGCGCGAACAGGAAGGCCGGCCGGTGTGAGAATGCTGACAATTGGAGTAATCGTCCTCGCCCTTGGCGGTGCGGCTGCTTGGTTGAACAGCGCGGCCTATGCTTCGCGCGTCAACAAAGACCATCCCGCAGACGGTCAGCTGGTCGAGGTGAATGGCGCTGATGTTCACGTGCTAGAGCAGGGCAGAGATGGCCCTGTTGTTCTAATGATCCATGGCGCCTCGGCGAATGCGCGGGAGTTTTCCTGGACCTTAGCGCCGCGCCTCTCTGAGACGCACCGCATTCTGATGGTCGATCGCCCTGGGCATGGTCATTCTGAACGCCCCGCGGATGCGGACACGCTGGCGGTGCAGGCAGCACAAGCTGCGGGCGCCTTGAAGGCGCTTGCGCCGGGCCAAAAAGCGATTGTTGTCGGGCATAGTTTTGGCGGCGCTGTTTCGCTCAGGCTCGCGCTCGATCATCCCGAACTTGTCGAAGGCTTGGTGTTGCTCGCGCCGGTCAGCCATGATTGGGGCGGCGGCGGTGAGGCTTGGTACAACAAATATGCAGGGCATCCTCTGATCGGGCCAGCCTTTACCCAATTGGTGCCGATTGTCGGGCCTGCGCAGGTCAAGCGCGGTGTCACCAATGTGTTTTCGCCTAAACCTGCGCCAGAGGGCTATTTCGAAAAATCGGGGATTGGACTGTTATTCCGACCGTCAAATTTTTCGGCGAATGCGAAGGATGTGAATGCGCTTCGGCTTGAGCTTGGCGCTCAGCAAGCGCGCTATGACGAGATTAAAGTCCCGACTGTGGTGTTCTCGGGCGCGCTCGACACGGTGATCAGCCCGCCATTGCATGTCGGCAAGCTGAAACATCAAGTCGAGGGCCTAGAGCTGGTCAAACTCGCGGATGGTGGGCACATGCCGCATCACGCCTTTGGCAGCGATGTGGCCGATGTGATCCGGCGTCTAACCAATGGTGGGAAGGCGCAAGCCGCGGAATAAAGGTCTAAGACCGTGCCAGGCCGAGCCGGTCATCTGCATCGACCAAATCGCTATCGAGATTGGCGAGATACCATTCTACCGTCGCCCGAAGACCAGCATCGAGATCGTGCTCAGGTTGCCAGTCGATCAGCGTTTCGGCGCTGGACGGATCGACCCCATACCGGCGGTCATGGCCTTTGCGATCGGTGACAAACTCGATTTGATCGGCGTATTTATTGGCTTTCGGTCGGATTTCATCGAGCAGGCCGCATATCGCTTTGACGAGCTCGAGATTGCTACGCTCAGCGCGAGCGCCAAACAAGAGTGTTGAGCCGGGGGCTGCGCCGCAAGCCTCAATCAGGCCGCGGGCATGGTCTTCGACATAGAGCCAATCGCGGACGTTTTGCCCATCGCCATAAATTGGGATCGGCGCGCCAAGAATGGCTTTGCGGATGACGGTCGGGATCAGTTTTTCAGCATTCTGCCACGGCCCATAATTATTCGTGCAATTGGTCACCAGCGTCGGGAGGCCATAGGTTCGCTGCCAAGCGCGCACCAAATGGTCGCTGGCAGCTTTGCTGGCTGAATAGGGCGAGGAGGGCGCATAGGCCGTGTGGGCATCAAACACCGGATCATCTGGGCCCAAATCGCCAAACACTTCATCGGTGGAGACATGGACGAACCGAAATTGCTCGCTGCGGCCTGCGCTCTGCCACCAATTCAACGCCGCTTCGAGCAGGCAGAATGTGCCATCGACATTGGTTTTCATAAACGCGCTGGGCCCATCAATCGAGCGGTCGACATGGGTTTCAGCGGCGAGATGCAGCACAGCATCGGGGCGCGCGGCCTTGAACAAAGCTTCCACAGCCGGGCGATCAGTGATGCAGGCATGCACGTTCTGAACAGCCGTCCCGGCGATCGCGGCCGGGTTTGCGGCGTAGGTTTTCTTGTCGAGATTGAAGACATCATGTCCGGCGGCGACCAACTGGCGGACGACGGCAGAGCCAATAAACCCATATCCCCCGGTAACGATGTAACGCATTTATTCTCCCACTGAGCTGAGCGCGTCTCGATTAATGTGGGTTGAATACATGGGCGAGGGCGATTGCACCAGCCGTCGCAACATTAACGCTATCAAAGCCGGCGCGCATTGGGATTCGCACGGGCCGTGCGGCTTGGATTAGGGCATTCGGCAGGCCCGGGCCCTCAGCGCCGAGCAAGATGGCGAGCTTTTCCGGCGGCGCTAGGTTTTGCAAGGGCTCAGCGTCGCTGCGCGGCGTCATTGCCCAGATTTCAAATCCAGCGGCTTTCAGGATTTCGACATGATCGAGCCCGCTGCCGCCATGATGATAGGGCAGCCATAAGCTCGCGCCTGACGAGACCCGAATGGACTTGCGGTAGAGCGGATCGCAGGAGCCTGCATCAAGCAGCACGCCGTCGGCCCCAAACGCCGCCGCATTGCGAAACGCCGCGCCGACATTGTCATGATTGGAGATTTCATTGAGCAGTAATAGACGTTTGGCGCTCAAAAAACTCTCAAGCGGCAATGGCGCGCCCTTCCGCGCGCAGGCGAGGATCCCGCGATGGATAGGAAACCCAGCAATCTCATCCATCAAAACCTGCGGCGCCGTATAGATTGGCACGCTGGGATCCACTTGCTGCAAAAGCGCCGCCAGGGGTTCGAGCCGGGTCTCGCATAGAAACAGGCTCTCAACAGCAAACCGCGATTGGCTCAATAAGATTGAAAGCGGGACTTTGCCTTCGACGATGAAGCGCCCGTCGGCGCCGCCGGTTAAATCTCGCTCTCGCACGCTGACAAAAGGGGCGACCCGTGGATCGCCCCTGTCTGATATTCGAATGATGTTTTGCTTGCTCAAAGCCTAAGCGCCCATTGGGAGGCCTTGTTCTTTGGCCATTTTTTGCATGGCTTTTTGAACCTTTTCGAACGCGCGCACTTCAATCTGGCGAATGCGCTCGCGGCTGACATTGTAAACCTCAGACAGCTCTTCGAGCGTTTTTGGTTCATCGGTCAGACGGCGTTCTTGAAGGATGTGCTGCTCGCGCTCTGACAGATCCGCCATTGCGGTTTGCAAGAGCTCCATCCGCGCATCGAACTCTTGGGTCCGCGCAAACTCTTCAGCTTGGTTCGGCTCTTCATCTTCGAGCCAATCCATCCACTCCATGTCGCCTTCTGCGCCCATCGGGGCGTTGAGGGAGGCGTCTGAGCCGTTCATCCGGCCATTCATCGAGATCACGTCTTTTTCCGAGACGTTGAGCTTATCGGCAATATGCGTGACCTGCTCTGGCTTTAGCTGCGCATTATCCAGCGCATCAATCTCACCTTTCATCCGGCGGAGATTGAAGAAAAGCTTTTTCTGCGCGGCTGTAGTGCCGAGCTTTACCAGGCTCCAAGAGCGCAAGATATATTCCTGAATGCTGGCACGGATCCACCACATGGCATAAGTGGCGAGCCGGAAGCCTTTATCCGGGTCAAACTTTTTGACTGATTGCATCAAGCCGACATTGCCTTCGGAAATCACTTCCGCCATCGGCAAGCCATAGCCGCGATAGCCCATCGCGATCTTCGCCACCAGGCGCAGATGCGAGGTCACCATTTTCTCGGCGGCTTCAGTGTCTTCGTTTTCCTGCCAACGCTTGGCGAGCATGAACTCTTCGTCTTTGGCGAGCATTGGAAACTTACGGATTTCTGAGAGGTAACGGCTAAGACCTTGCTCAGGGCTCAGCGTGAGCGCGCGGCTCGCAGTTGTGTTGGCCATATTACTGGTCCTCCTTTGTCCCCGTCACAAGACCCTATACGTTTAGGCATCTGCTTCGGTTCTATCGTTGGTGAGGGTCATAGCCCCGATCATCGGCAGCGTCTTTCCCTCTTTCGCGAATAGTCCCTATCGCGATATTGCATAGATAGGGATGACAAGTGCGTTATTTAAGGCGTTCGGATGACGAAACCTGTCAGGACAAATCTCGAGTAAATTGGGCCTGGAGGCGTCCCGAGACGCGCGAATTGAGCCGTCCCGATGTCGCGGCCTGCTTAGCGCTCGGATTTCCGCGCTTTGAACGCGGCCATTTGCTCTGGCGTTGCCTCGCCTTGGAATTTCTCTTTCCAAGTCGCATAGGGCATGCCGTAGACCCGTTCCCGAGCGGCGTCTTTGGACATGTCGATCCCTTCCGCCTCAGCCGCTTCGCGGTACCAGTCGCCGAGGCAGTTTCGGCAGAAATCGGCAAGGATCATCAAATCGATATTCTGGACGTCTTTGCGATTGTCGAGATGCGATAGAAGGCGCCGGAAGGCTGCTGCGTCGAGTTTGTCTTGCTGGTCTTGTGTTAGATCGCTCAAACCTATTCTCCCACGACCCGCACATCGGCTTCGACGACCAGGGTCATCGGCTCACCATTTGCATCGAAATTAAATGTGATGTCCACGGTCTCGCCGCCGACGACACCTTCACCGACATCGAACATCATCAAGTGATTGCCGCCGCGCTTAAGCTCGAGAGTCTCGCCGCTGGCGATTTCAAAATTCTCGACCTGACGCATTTGCATACGGTCATCGACCATGGCCATTGTGTGCAATTCGATTGTGCCAATGTTTGGTGCGGAGGCGCTGGTGAGGGTGACATCGCCGCCTTCAACACTGAGGGTCACACCGCCCATTGTCATATCACGGCCGCCAATCGGCTCCATCACGAAAGCATCGCTATACGAGAGCACAGGACCTGTCTCGCTCGCGGGAGGTGTCGGTGCATCCGACGGAGAACACGCCGCGACAAGGCTGACGACAGCCGCGCTTAGAAGCCATTTAGACATCACAGTTTCCTTTTATATCGCAATGGATATAGGCCGAGATTAGGCTTGCCAGAAGCCCACAACGCGTCGCACCTCTTCAATGATCGGCTCAGCCACAGCATTGGCTTTTTCCGCCCCTTTCGCGAGCGCGGCATCAATCTCTGCCGGGTCATCAAGATAGGCCCGCATCTTATTCGTGATCGGCGAGAGTTTCTCGACCGCAAGCTCTGCCAAAGCGGGTTTGAATGTGCCAAAGCCTTTGCCGCCATATTCGGCGAGCACTTGCTCATCGCTGATCCCTGCCAGCGCAGCATAGATGCCGACCAGATTGGCGACTTCAGGGCGCGGCGCCATGTCTTCAACCGTTTCCGGCATATCGCCGAGCGTGTCGGTCTTCGCCTTCTTGATCTTCTTGGCGATCGTATCTGTATCGTCGATCAAATTGATCCGCGAGGTTTCGGCCGGGTCGGATTTCGACATTTTCTTGGTGCCGTCTTTGAGACTCATAATCCGCGCGCCAGGCCCTTCGATCAGGCCTTCTGGCTCTGGGAAAAAGCCGGGCGCATCATATTGTTGATTGAAACGGGCCGCGATGTTGCGGCTCAGTTCAAGATGCTGCTTTTGGTCTTCGCCCACCGGAACATGGGTCGCTTTGTAGGCGAGAATATCAGCAGCTTGCAGGACAGGATAATCGAACAGACCGACGCTGGCGCGTTCGGCGTCTTTGCCTGACTTATCCTTGAACTGGGTCATTTTTTCGAGCCAACCCATGCGCGCGACACAGTTGAAAATCCAAGTCAGCTCAGTGTGGGCGCGTACTGAGGATTGAACGAAGATGGTCGATGTATCGGGATCGAGCCCAGCGGCCATCATCGCAGCAGCGATTTGGCGGGTCTGGTCGGCCAGCGCGCCTTTTGGGTGCGGCATTGTGATGGCGTGAAGATCGACGACACAATAAATGCCTTCCCAACCGGCATCTTGGAGGTCGGCGAACTTTTTCAGTGCGCCGAGATAATTACCAAGATGAAGATTTCCGGTTGGCTGGATGCCAGAGAAAATCCGCTGCGGGCCAGAATAGGATGCTTGCTCAGTCATGGCAGCGGGGTTTAGCGGATTTTGACCGCCTGGCTAGTGGGGAATTTATGCTGCTTTGCGGCGGACCATCGCTTTGAGATCACGTAGGCGGATCGCGCCAAAGAGTATCGCAGCAATCCCATACGCGGCCGCGCCGATGGAGATGAATGCCAACACTTCCACAAATTTGCCGTAAGGGGCCCAGCTTTGCAGCGTCTCGCGGTGCTGCAACAGAAAAAGCAATGCCGCCCCCATCGAGACGCTCGCCAGTGTGACCGATATCAATCGAGAGATCAGTCGGCCGCCGGGGCGGTACCAACCGCGGGCCTGCAGCCCAAAGAATAGCAAAGCAGCATTGATCCAAGCGGCGACACTGGTGGCGATGGCGAGCCCCGGAAAGCCGGGCCAGCCTTGCGAGCGGAACCACAAAAACAGGCCCGCGCCCAAGATCGTGTTCAGCGCGACGGTGAAGAGCACAAACCGCATCGGGGTCTTAGTATCTTCGCGCGCGAAGAAGCCCGGGGCGAGCACTTTGATCAACACAAAGGCCGGGACGCCCCAGCCATAGTGGACGAGCGCCAAACCGGCTTGCTGGGCGTCTGAGACCAAAAACGCCCCGCGCGCGTACAGGCCTTCGATCAAATAGGCGGGCGCAACCATCAGGGCGATGGCTGCAGGTAGCGTCAGCGCCATGGCGAGGCCAATGCCATCATCCATCAATGTGTTCGCGGATTTGCCATCATCTGAGCGCGCGGCGCGGGCCAGCCTGGGCAGAATCGCAACCCCAACGGCAACGCCGACAATTCCCAGCGGCAATTGATACAAACGATCGGCATAGAACAGCCAAGACTTGGCGCCTTCTTCGAAACTGGCGAGCGCTTGGCTGACCAGAATATTTATCTGCGTACCGCTCGCCGCAATCGTTCCAGGGATGGCCAAGGCAATGACTTTGCGTACCGCTGGGGTCAGCTTCGGCCAGCCGAGTGATAGTGAGACTTTTTGGCGGCTCACGCCCCACCAAAGCAGGGCGGCTTGGGCGGCACCGGCAATCGACACCGCAATCGATGCGAGGATGGCGGTATTGCGCTGATCATCGCCCAATAAGGCGGCCGTGATCAGACAGATGTTCAACAAAGTCGGCGCGCCTGCGGATAGCACGAACCGCCCAGCCGAGTTTAACACCCCTGATAACAGCGCCGCCAGCGCCATGCAGGCGAGATAGGGCATGGTGATCTGAGTGAGCAAAATGGCGAGTTGGAAACTCTCACTGCTCTCCTCATAGCCGCCATGAATGATTTTCATAATCCAGGGCATCGCGAATTGTGCGATGATGACCAGACCGGCCGTCGCCGCAAACAGGCCTCGCATGGTTTGTTTGGCGACTTCTTGGGCGGCTTCTGGGCCTTCCGCTTCCAGCGTCCGCGCATAAGCGGGTACAAAGGCCTGCGCGAAAGCGCCTTCTGCGAAAATCCGCCGGAACAGATTTGGGAACATAAGCGCAGTGACAAAAGCGTCCCCGATGGGCCCCGCACCGACCTTCGCGGCGATCAGAATGTCTCGGACAAAGCCCAGGATCCGGCTGCCCATGGTCAGCGAGGATTGTGTGAGCGTGTTACGCAAGAGGCTCATAGAGTCGGGATCGCCTTAGAAACTATCAGCTGCGCTGGCGCGTTTGAGTTTGCGCGCGGGGGTGCTGGGACCATCGGGTTCTTCGCGGCCAAGCGCGGCGAGGAGTTGGTCACGCAATGACGATTTCATGTCTTCGTCAAATCCGCTCGGGAGTTTGACGTAAAACGCGTCAAACACCCGCTCGCCATACGATCCGACATGCGCTGATACGATTGAGATCCCGGCGGCGGCCAAGACCTGGCTGACATCACTCAATAGGCCAGGGCGGTCGCGCCCTGAAACGTCAATCACCGTATAGGCTTGCGAGGCGTCCTCAGAGATTGTGACGCGCGGTTGGACGATAAAGGCCGCTTTCCGCTGGCTCTGACGCAGGCTTGGCTCAGGCAAGTCCGTTTCAGGATCGATCGCCGCGAGAATGCTTTTCTCCATCCGGTCTAGGCGGCTGCGATCGCCTTTCGCGAATGGGTTGCCTTCGCCATCTTCGAGGACGAAGACATCGATGATCCGCCCGGACGGGCCGGTGAAGACCTGCGCTGCGACTGTGTGCGCGCCAAGGCCGCCAATGGCTTGGGTCAAACGCGCGAACAGACCAACCCGATCGGGCGCCGAGATGAACAGGCTGGTGCGATCATCACTGCCGGATGTCGCGCTAACAATAATGTCGTCAGAGCTTGAAAGGCGTTTGGCATGTTCGACCAGGGTTTCGGCATCGAAGCCGGTCCAGTAAGCCTCATCCATTTCGAGCATGACTTGCGGGAGCGTCCCAAACTGATCGACCACCAGTTCCCGATTGGCTTCCGCGCGCGCCTGTAATTCTGCGGTGACGGTCGCCTCATCTGTCCGCCCACCGCGCAGCGCCGCTTCGGTATTGTGGTAAAGATCGCCGAGCAGCTGACCTTTCCATGTGTTCCAAACATTTGGACCAACAGCGCGGATATCCGCGACAGTGAGAATGTAGAGCAACCGTAAATGCTCAAGATCCATGACCTTTTCGGCGAAGGTCACGATGGTCCGGGGGTCTGCGATGTCTCGTTTTTGGGCGGTCTCGCTCATCTCAAGATGATTGCCGACCAGCCATGCAACGAGTTCGGTTTCTGCTTTATCCAGACCGAGGCGACGACAGGCGCGGCGGGCGGTTTTCATGCCCTCGATTTGCTGATCGCCGAGGCCTTTACCGGTATCGTGGAGCAACATGGCGAGGTAGAGCGCGCGGCGGTTTTCGATTTTGCCGTAAAGCTGCTTGGCCAAGGCAAATCCATCTTCGCCTTTGTCCATATTCGAGATGTATTCCATCGCCCGGATCGTGTGCTCGTCGACCGTGTAATGGTGATACATGTTGAACTGTGTCTGCGCCACGATGCCGCCAAACTCGGGTAAGAACCGTCCCAATACGCTCGCTTCATTCAGGCGGTTCAGCGTCAGGCCGAGATTGTCGCTTTCCAGCAAAATCTCCAGGAAGACCTCGACCATGTCCGGGTTTGAGCGGTTTTTGGCATTGATGATTTTGGTATTGCGGGTCGCGAAAGTGAGCGCATCTGGGTGGACGTCTACGCCGCTTTTATCAGCGATTTGGAACAGTTTCAGTAAGACAGTGGGATCTTCTGGAACAATATCAGTATCGGCAAAATTGACCCGGTTTCCGACCAATTTAAATCGGTCGTCAGACAGAGTTTTGGATTGGCCACCGCGCGATAGGAAGCGGCGCCATCCTTCTGGTTTCGCCTTTTGCTGCGCTTCCAATTTCGCCGCCAGGATGCGTGTCAGTCCGCCGACATCTTTCGCTGCCAAGAAATAGCGCTTCATGAACCGCTCAACCCCGAGCTGTTCGCCGCGATCCTGATAGCCCATTCGGGCGGCGATTTCTGGCTGCAGGTCGAAACTTAGGCGCTCTTCAGGGCGTCCAGTAATATAGTGGAGGTGACAGCGTACCGTCCAAAGAAACCGGGCCGCGCGCATGAAAAGATGATATTCATGCTGGGTGAAGACCTTGGTTTTCATCACATCTTCGAGCGACTCAGTCTCGTCGGGATGCATATGTTTGACGATCCAATATAGCGTTTGGAGATCGCGCAGACCGCCTTTGCTTTCTTTGACATTCGGTTCCACCAAATATCGCGCATTGCCCTGGCGGGCATGTCGATTGTCTCGCTCTCCGAGCTTATCGGCGATAAATTGGGCGTCTTCTCCGACGACGGCTTGGCGATTGAACAGCTCGCGGGTTTCCTCTGCCAAATCCTTGTCACCGAATAGGAACCGCGCATCGAGGAGACTGGTTTTGATCGTCACGTCTTCTTTCGCGAGCCGCACGCATTCTTGCGGGGTCCGGAATGCATGTCCGACCTTCAGCCCCATGTCCCAAAGCGCATAGAGCATATATTCGATAACGCTTTCAGCATGCGGGCTGGCTTTGTAAGCGCGGATAAAGAGTAGATCGATGTCTGAAGATGGCGCGAGCACCGACCGGCCATAACCGCCAGTGGCGAACACCGCCATGCGCTCGCCCTCCGTAGGGTTCCGGGCTCGGAACACATGGGTCGTGATGAAATCGAACAAGGCATGGAGGACTTCGTCTTGCACCGCCGAAAGCAGACGTGCGGTGTCGAGCCCATCAGCGCCTTGTTGCAGACGTTCCTGGGCGATCAGACGGCCTCGGAACAAGGCGCCATGTAAGATGTCGAGCGCCTCTTTTCGCGCGGCTTTGTCATCGCCCTCATGGCTGAGCGCCGCTGCGGTGAGTTTGACCCGGAGGGCCCGGCCGTCGATGATTGAGCTTAACCGCCATCTTCCCGGGGCACGCCGGGTTGGGGTCCGCTTTTCGACGAGGGCAACATCTTGAGCCATGGCTTTTCGTCTAGCGCGCTTTACCGCGTTCTGGCTAGTTCTTGAATGGCTTTAGTTTGCCGATCGGCGGAGCGATATCAGAGCTTGATCAAGGACGCCTTGATTTGAGGCACAGACCAGTTGCCCGCCCGGTTTTGCTGGGTTTCCGCGCCAGTCACAGGCAAGACCGCCGGCGCCGCGAACGACCGGTATGAGCGCCGCGGCATCATAGGGCGCTAGTCCTGCTTCGGCGACCAAATCAATCGTTCCTGCTGCGAGGCGCGCATAGGCATAAGCGTCTAAACCATAGCGGGTGATCCGCGCCGTATGGCGCAAGTGCGTCCATGCGCCTTGTTCTGGCGGCGTCATAATAAATGGATCGGTCGTAGCGATCACGGCTTGTCTCAAGTCACCGCAATCAGAGACATGGATCGGAACGTCCTTGCCGCCATGTCTGAGAAATGATCCATCAGACGAGCCGAAATACCGTTCATCAAGGACTGGCTGATCGATGGTGCCTGCGACAGAGTCGCCTTGTTCATCAACAAGACCAATCAACGTGGTCCACACCGGCAGTCCAGCGACAAAGGCGCGGGTGCCATCGATCGGGTCGAGCACCCATGTCCAGCCGGTTGTGCCGTCTTGCTTGCCATATTCTTCGCCGTGAATCGCATCATCAGGGCGAAGCTTGGCCAATACTTCGCGCATGGCTTTCTCAGCCGCGCGGTCAGCGACCGTGACGGGGTCAAAATCCGCCCCATCTTTCTTGTTTTCAATTGTCTCTAAGGCGCGAAAATGTGGCGCAATAGCGTGCCGTGCGGCATCTGCAAGCGTGTGCGCCGTTTGGATTGCGTCAAAGTCGATTGAAGCTGTCATGCCCCGCGCTTAGCCGCGCGGGTCCGTTCAGGTCAAGCGGCGCCAGTGTCAGATGCTTCAGTTTCCAAGGCTTTCGCCAATTCAAGCAGGCGGCGGCGTGGGCGTTCGCCCAGGCGATAATAAGCGCGGACAAGCTCGAGCGTTTCTTTTTGGCTTAAAATGTCCGCATCCAGGCGCTCGGCATCGTTAGCGGCCGTCCCTTGAAGCGAGTCGCCTTCTAAACCGTCAAAGAAGTATTGAACCGAGACGTTTAAAGCGCGTGACAGGTCGTAAAGTCGAGACGCGGTCACACGGTTGGCCCCGCACTCATATTTTTGAATCTGTTGAAACCGAACCCCGACCATGCTGGCCAGATCCTGTTGGGTCATGCCCAAAAGACGTCGGCGTCGGCGCAAACGCTTTCCGACATTAAGATCCGTATTGTCCGTCATACCGTTCTCCCGGATGATCGGAGCCCCCTCACGGAGTCCCGAAATGGATATTGGACCTCTCAACAGCAAGTTGCGTGCCGATTGCCTAAATTGTTGGAAAAATCAGTGCGCTAGAATTTTTGGGGCGATTGTTTGACGCTTACGTATACGTCAGTGCATCGGAGTTATGCGGCAGTGCCGCATAGATGGGGTTGTATTTTGTGCGCCGCACAATAAATTGAGATCAGCACTGTGGTGCTAGCGCCTTCTGGCGTTTCCTCCCTTACCTGATACAGCCGCGCTCTCTAGCGCGGCTCTTTTTTTTGTTCAGGTGTTCTCTGAGAGGGCGAGATCGACCAGGTCTGCAATCAAGCGCGACACTTGCTGTTTGAGATGGCTGAAGCCATTTGATTTTTGTACGTCCAGCTCATTCATATAAAGCGATCGATTGAGTTCAATCTGAAGCACGTGAACGCCGCGCCGCGGCCGGCCATAGCGGCGCGTTGTATACCCGCCCGCATATGGCGCATTGCGCGTCACGCTAAAGCCTTCGCTGCGAAAGAACCGTTCTGCCTTCGAGGTGAGCCGCGCGGAGCAACTTGATCCAAACCGGTCTCCCAGCACAACATCCGGTAGGTTTGATCGGCCAGGCTGGCGGGACGGCATAGAGTGGCAATCGATGATAAACACATCGGACCAGTCCTGCTTAAGCGCTTCTATTTCTGCCTGCAGGGCTCCGTGATAGCGATCATGGACCGTGTCTAAGCGAAATGCGCCATCCGCTCGAGTGATCTGCTTGGTATAGATGTCGCGGCCGCTGGCACCCACCCGCGGCAAACATCCGAGGCCCGCTTTCACCCTGGCGCTTGGCATGCCAGCCACCCGCGGCAAGCCATCAGCAAACATGCTGGCATCCAGCTCGCGCGCATCGCGGTTTAAGTCGACAAAGGCGCGCGCAAAATTCGCCTGGAGCAGAATGGCGCCCTGGCGCGGGGCAGACACGTAAAGCTCATCGACAAACGCATCTTCTGTGCGCTGCAAATCACAAAGCGGAACCGATAAGAGGTCTGTCATCTGCCGCGGATACAAAGTGCCACTATGCGGGGATGCAAAAATCACCGGCGCCTTCAAAGCGCGCGCGCGCGTCATTTCGTACGCCTCAGGCAGAGCGTCATCCAGTGTTTTAGGCGATTGAGCGGCAGTTTGCATTGGGTTCAAGGTCGATGTTCTGTGCCTCAGGTCAAGGCAAAAAAAACGGTGAGCATCGCAAACCGACTCGAAATCGCTTATACGCTCACTTTTTATTTGCGTTTTACCGGCATATTCACTCAGGGTTTACGGTCTATCGACCATGAAGAGTGCGAATAATTTAGGGACGATGTTCGATGAGCAAAATCTTGCTGGCAGAAGATGATGACGCGATGCGCAGTTTTTTGACGGCGTCGCTGCGCCGTGCCGGACATGATGTGCAAGACTATGAAGATGGCGAAGGCGCGCTGGAAGCGCTTGAGCGCGAAGTCTTCGATCTCCTGCTCACCGACATTGTGATGCCTGGCATTGATGGGATCGAACTCGCCCGCCGCGGCGCCGAACTCGATCCGGCCATGAAGATCGTCTTTATCACGGGGTTCGCAGCGGTGGCGCTGTCCGGCAGCTCGCCGACCCCAGCCGGGGCGAAAGTGCTCTCCAAGCCATTCCATTTGCGCGAACTGGTCGATGAAGTCGAACGGGTGATGGCGGCCTGATATTGGTTGCAGTTCAGGCTTGACTTGGCGTCTCCAACAGGGGATGACGCCTCCTTCAAAACGGATGGTCGATTAGCTCAGTGGTAGAGCACTGCATTGACATTGCAGGGGTCACAAGTTCGAACCTTGTATCGACCACCATTTTCTCCCAACATTTCAATAACTTGCGGGATGAAAATTTCCGAAGATAAGTTGTTCGGTCTTCGTGTTACCACCGTGTTACCACCAAATTTTCTTGTGGAAGAATTGGCGCATGTCAGGTGTTACTGAACAAACCTCAAAGAAATTTGATTCTGAAACTCGGAAACGCCGAAAATTCTGAGTTTGCCTCCAAGGCCAGACCCCCTTTCAGAATAAACTCTGCCCAAGAGTAAGTGAGCCAACGCGATAATTTTGCGGCCCCCATCCGCTGAATCTCATGAGGTTGGCGGCCGCTCAAGTCACTTCTGTTTCCTGCCTCTCGATCAGAGTGCGATCTGGGTGATTTTAACACGCTGAGACAACCCCAACGTACACAGGGTTGCGATCCTTATGACTGCTCCCGGCGTCGAAGTGGACAATGACGAGTTCCATGTCGAGCGATTCTAAAGCAGGGCGTTTGCGGCTCATGTTCTGCTGACCATTCCCGCGGCGCTTCCGCTGAGGTGAATCGGCTTTTATCGCAGCTTTCGCCTTACGCGGTTTGCAAAGCTTCAGTATGTGAACGCGTCGAATATTTTGCGAGATCAGTTTCCACGTTTGGAACGGCGCCAAACCATCAACGTACGGCGCATTTTGATAAATAACAGAATCAAACCCGACAAAGCGACAAATACTGCCGCTCCTGCCGCTGTGATCAAAAGCGGGTGATTAAAGTCAGCGCCATCATCATAGTCCATGATGTGTAGCTTCCAGAAGAAGTCGTAGAACCGCCAGGTCGATGATCGACGCGCCCGGACCTCTGCCGTGCTAGGATCAATGTAAAGCGTCGTTGCATCGCCATCATCGAACGTGGCACGCCAAACGGGTCCGGGCCTTCCATATTCGGCAGGTGGATCAATTACGCGCTCGATCGTTTTCAGTTGGCCCGTTCCGGAATAATCGGCGTTCGCGATACGCTCAGCCAGATCACTGCTTACGGGCGTCATCAACTCTCCGGTCTGCGCATTGACAACAAAGTGCTGGCCTTCAGCCCCCGTCAACCGCCAGACAGGTTGCTCCATCACCTGACCTATCGAGGCCCCCCTCAGTTCGATCAGACCAGCGCGGTCTGTTGCGTCTGATAGGGGGAGGACAAGGATGGGAGAAAGGGAGAGTGGCGCAGGCGCAGCCACCTTGTGCTCACCGCGAACCTGCTCAATCGGGATCACGCTCATCACCAACCCGCCTGCAATCCACAGTAGGATTTGAAGGCCGATAATCAGGGCAACCCATTTGTGAATTCGAACAGACCATCTGAGCAAGCCCATATCACGCCCTCCCTATCTGGATCTAGTGATCCATCATGCCTTCAAGGCAGTCTTCACCATCTGTCCCGGTATTACAGATTTCAGTGATGCGATAGGAATTGTCACGGCCCTTTTTGACCATAAACGCGACTTGGTCGCCGTCGGCGAAGCCTGCCAGATCGACATCGCCCATAATGTCAAAACCCATCGTCATGGCACCCATGCCAATGCCATCAATCGGACCGTGATCAATTGTCAGGAAGTCGCCCTGCGCACCGACAGATTTGATGATGCCTGTGCCATGACCGATCGTGCCGTCGCCCATATTGTGATCAGAATGGTCCATGGTGCCGTCTGCCATGTCCATCGGTGCGTCTGCAGCGGGGGTTGGGGCTGGCGCATCGCCGTCAGCTCCGCCACAGGCAGCGAGCGTCAGAGCAAAGGCGCTCGCAGTGAAAAGAATGAAGGGTTTCATTGTATGGGATCTCCTTAGGGATTGTTGAAAGGTGTATGCTCTGCCTCAGTTTTGGGGCGGCGAGCAGACAGTGTTTTGCCAACCCAGATATAGTAGATCGCCGGGATCACGATCAGGGTTAGCAATAGGGTTGAGACCATGCCGCCAAGCATGGGCAGCGCGATGCGGCGCATGACATCGGCGCCAAGACCATCGGTCAGAAAGACCGGCGCAAGACCGACAAGAATTGTCAGCACGGTCATCAGTTTTGGCCGCACACGCATCGCTGCGCCGCGGGTGATGGCGCCAAACAGGTCTTCCCGATTGGTCGGGTTTTCTGTTCGTACTTGTCCATCAATATAGAGCAGCATGATAACGGCCGTTTCGACCGCGATTCCGCCGAGTGCAATAAAGCCAACAGCCACGGCAACCGAAAGATTGTAGCCTGCGAGCCAGACCGCCCACAGCCCTCCGATCAGACCGAATGGCAACGAGAGCATGATAATCGCAGTTCGATCAAGGCGGCCAAAATGCAGCATCAAGAGCAGAAAGATCAGACCGATGGCGGCCGGGATAGCAATCTGCAGGCGCTCGCTTGCCGCCTCCATTTGTTCATACTGTCCCGAGAACTCGACCGCATAGCCAGCCGGCAGGCTGACTGCGTCGGCAACCACTTGTCTGGCTTCGCTGACATAGCTGCCCATGTCTCGGTCCGCGATGTCGACAAATACCCAACCCGTCAGCCGCGCATTCTCTGAGCGGATCATGGGCGGGCCCTCAGTATAAGCGATCGTGGCCAGCTCGCCGAGCGGGATGTGCGCCCCGGTCGGCGTTGGGACAAGGATATTGCCAAGGTCTTCAGGTGTCTCGCGGAACGGCCTGTCATAGCGCAGCATGATGTCATAGCGCTCGCGGCCTTCGACCGATTGGGAGAGACGCATGCCACCAAGCGCAGTCTGAACAACAGTCTGGAAGACGCCCATATCGATATTGCGCCGGGACAGCTCAGCCCGATCCGGCGTGATTTCCAGATATTTGCCGCCGAGCACGCGGTCGGCGAAGGCAGAGCGCGTACCTGGCACGTCCCCAACGGCTGTCTCAACATCGCGTGCGATGCGCTCGATTTCGATCAGATTGTCGCCGGTGACCTTGATACCGACCGGGGTGCGCACGCCGGTTGAGACCATGTCCATACGAATCTTGATCGGGTAGCCCCAGGAATTGACGAGGCCTGGCATTTGTAATTTCGCATCAAGCTCAGCGGTAATGTCATCGACCGTGATACCAGGTCGCCATTCGCTTTTTGGTTTCAGCTTGATCCATGTCTCGATCATGGTTAGCGGCGCAGGATCCGTTGCGGTGTCTGCTCGGCCCGCCTTGCCAAAGACGCGTTCAACCTCAGGCACGGTCATCATCACCCGATTGGTCTGACCGAGGATTTCGCGCATCTTGGTCGAAGAAACGCCGGGCAGCGTGGTGGGCATATACAGTAGTTCGCCTTCATATAGGGCGGGCATGAATTCTGATCCGATGCGCTGCAACGGAACGATCACGCTGGCCGTCATTAGGACGGCAAGAGCGACGGTCACCCATTTGAACCTTAGCGCGGCGTGAAGGATCGGCTTATAGGCCCAGATGAAAAATGCATTGAGCGGATTAGCTTCCTCCCGTCGAAACTTGCCCCGCATCAGATACAGCATCAACACAGGCACTAGCGTGACAGAGAGAATGGCCGCGAAGGCCATCGCATAGGTCTTGGTGAAAGCGAGCGGACTGAACAGACGATAGCTTTCACCGGTCAGAGCAAATACCGGAAGGAACGAGACGGTGATGATCAACAGTGAGAAGAAGATGCCTGGACCGACTTCCTGCGCCGCCGCGATCAGCGTGCGGCGTCGCTCCGCCGCGCTTGGCTTATCGCCAATCTCCGACAGTTTGCGGCTCGCATTTTCAACCAGCACAATGGAGGCGTCCACCATCGCCCCGATCGCAATGGCGATACCGCCCAGGCTCATAATATTTGCCGTCACTCCTTGGAACGACATGATCAGAAATGCCCCCAGAACACCAAGTGGTAGCGTGATGATCGCGACGAGCGACGAGCGCACATGCAGGAGAAAAATCAGAATGACCAAAGCCACTGCGATACCTTCTTCCAGCAGTTTTTCTTCGAGGTATTTCACCGCGCCTTCAATGAGCGGCGCACGGTCATAGACAGTGACAATCTCAACCCCGTCGGGCAGGCCGCGCTGAAGGTCTGCAAGTTTGGCTTTGACACGCTGAATAACCGTCAGTGCGTTCTCGCCGTCGCGCATGATGACGATCCCGGCAACCGTTTCGCCTTCACCATTCAACTCAACGACGCCTCGGCGAAGCGCGGGGCCCTCAATGATCCGCGCGACGGCCGACAACAAGACCGGCGAACCATCAGCAGCATAAAGAACGACCTGTTCGAGATCGGCTTTCTCATCAACATAGCCTGACGAGCGGATCACAAACTCGCTTTCGCTCTGTTCGAGAACACGGCCGCCGACTTCGCTGGATGCGGCCTTGACGGCCTCAGATACCCGCCGGAGCGGGATATCATAGGAGCGTAAGAGGTTCGGGTCGATCAGGACCTGATACTCTCGAACAAAGCCGCCAACAGAGGCGACTTCCGAGACACCCTCGACGCCGGCAAGTTCAAGCTTCAGAAACCAATCCTGCAGGGAGCGCAGCTCAGCCAGGTCAGTTCCACCGGTTTTGTCGACCAGCGCGTACTGGTAAACCCAGCCGACGCCAGTCGCATCAGGACCGAGCTGCGGGACCGCGCCATCCGGCAGAGTATTTCCAAGGCGCGAGAGCGCTTCAAGGAACCGTGATCGGGCCCAATACAGATCTACATCATCTTCGAAAATGACATAAACAAAGCTGGTGCCAAACATGGATGAGCCACGTACGTCCTTGGTTTTTGGCAAGCCAAGAAGATTGGTCGAGAGTGGATACGTAACGAGGTCTTCGACGATTTGAGGGCTCTGGCCCGGAAAATCTGTGCGAATGATGACCTGCGTGTCCGTAAGATCGGGCACCGCATCCAGCGGCGTGTTCTGAACGGCCATCCAACCTGACACTGCGAGCGCTGCGCAGAGCACAAGGACAATCAGCTGGTTGGTTATCGACCAGGAAATCAGACCGGCGACCCATGACTTGGAAGGGTCGCGTCCGGCAAGATCGTCAGGCGTGTGGGGAGAGTGATCTGACATGACGGTTTCCTAGCGATGCCCTGCATGGGGATCGGTCGAAGGACGCTCCCCGGTGTCGATTGCCATGCCCGCCATAGGGTCGGGCCAGGACACGGGTCTGGCTGCGTTATCGCCATAAGGATTGTTCGGTGCTGAGCCCTCCTGAAGCCAGAGACGGTCTGTGTCTGCTTCTTGGAAAAGTGTTAGACCTGCATCACGATAATGAATTGGCGCGCCCTCCAGCAACCACGGTTCAAGCGCTTCCATGAGCCTTTCAAGTTCGGCTTTCAGGGCATCACCTTCACGGGCTTCTTTTGCCGCGCGCAGCGCGATTTCAGAACGTTCAAGGACGGGGATCAGCTTTGTGTTCGCAAACCGTGTGCGCAAAGTCTCACCGAGACCTAAGGCCGGATCGAGGAAATAGGGATCGATCTTATAGCCGTCCGTCAGCGCCTCGTGGAAATAGAGCGCCATGTCCGTGAAATGGTCGATCTCGGCGAGCGTGCTGGCGTCTACAGGAAGCTGGGGTAGCGGCGTGTCAGGCCCGGCTGCAGTCGCCACTGGCACCTGAAGCTTTGAAAAGCCTTCGCGCAGGTTCACCTCACTATCGAGCATGAACTGACCGCTCGCAACGACCAGGTCACCAGACTCCAAACCGGCAATGATTTCTGTTCGGCCATTAGCAGCGATACCAGTCTGGACGCCGCGCCCGGCAAACCGGCCTTGCCCGAGAGCCACAATCACGTGCGCGCCGCGGCTGTCTCGAAGAATGGCTTCGGTTGGGACAGAAAGGCGCGCTTCACCGCCAAGATCCAACGAAATGTCAGCATAGGCGCCAGGACGCAGATATCCGGCCGCATTGTCGACTTCAATCCGCACTTCGCCGGTTCGCGTTCGCGGATCGATCGTGGGGTAGATATAATTGATCCGGCCCTCCGCTGGCGCGCCTGGCGCGCTCGGAAACTCAAGACGGACTGCAAGCCCGGTATCGATCAGCGCCAAGTCTTGTTCAGGTACGCGGGCGATGATCCAGACGCCGGCATAAGATTGCAGGCGCAGAATCGGCGTGCCAGGTTTGATGTAGTCGCCTTCGCTAACCTGAAGCTCTGCAACCGTTCCGCCTGATTCCGCATATACAGGAACACGCTCTATTATGGTGCGCGTCTCAGTCAGGCGCTCTATCGCCGTATTCTGCATGCCGACCGAGCGAAGCCGTTGGCGAACCGCTGCGACACGGTTCTCATTGCCGATCGTGAGCGAAGCGAGGTAGTCTTTCTGCGCAGCGATGAGGTCCGGGCTGTAAACGCGGTACAGCAACGCGCCGGGGCGAACGGTGTCGCCCTCGGCCCGGACGCGCAAGTCATCGATCCAGCCTTCAAGCCGCGAGACGCTGACATTTTCCAACCGTTCATTTGTTTCAACGGTGCCAAAGGCGCGCAATGACCGCCCAAAATTGGTGACGCTGACGGGCGCCGTCCTGATGCCCATGGTCTGGATCATTTCAGGTGCCACCACGATCGCGCCATCACCGGGCGTTGCGCTTGCGTTTACGTTCACCGGGACCAGGTCCATGCCGCATATCGGGCAGGAACCATCTGGGTCGGTCGAGATGTAATGCGGATGCATCGGGCAGGTGTATTGGGACGTTTCAGCTGACGGGGTCGACGTTGCCGATGTGGCGCCTGAGCTTGAACCGACGACGGCGGCGGGTTCGCCGCAGGCTGTTAAAATGGCAGCTGAGGCCGCTAAAATAACGAAGGACTGTTTCATGATTGCACCAGGAGCGCGTTCATACGAGCAATCGCGGCGGCCATGCGGGCTGCCTCAGTGGCGATGTCAGAACGCAGTTTGAGGATGGCGATTTCGCCGTCGATAATCGGCGCGTAGTCACCGACACCGGATTCATAAGTGGTCAGTTGCGCGGCAATTTCGTCTTCAACGGCGGCGATATTGCGCTCGAGAACCGCGATATTATCCTGTGAAGCGCGCCAGGCGGCTGCCTCACTCGCAAAGCGAGCAGCCGATGTGCGCGCAGATGCCTGATAGCGCATTTCGGCGCTCGCGCGATCTGCTTTTGCAGCGCGAAGACTTGGCGCCTGGCTGCGCTCTGCCCAAAGGGGAACACTGAAGGTGACCATGCCGGAGACCCAGTCATCTCCGGCGAAATTCGAGCCGGACTCACGCTGTTGATAAGTCAGTTGCGCACCCCAGTTTGGGCGCCATGCCGCTTCAGCACCATCAACTGACTGGTCTGCGACTCGAATGCTGGCTTGCGCGACACGTACGGCATGAAAGTCCATGGCTTCGCCTGTCCAGTCCGATGCGGTTACCGGCGGCGCGGGCGTGACTGGCACCAGGCCGACAAGATCAATCAGGCGGGCATCAATTTGTGCGGTCTCGCGATCAAGATCGACCAGAATGCGGGAGACGCTCGTGCGCTCTGATTCAATTTCAGCAAGCCTGAATACCGCTGGACGTCCGGCATCGATTTCGGTTTCCACCACCTGGGTCAGTTCGTCATATTTTGCATTGCGGAGCTCGGCCAGCGCGCGCTGCTTTTCGATACGGGCTTTTTCATGAAGCAGCGAGATGAGTTCGCCGCGCAAGGCCGCGAGCTGCGCTGATCGGACAAGATCTGTCTGCGCCGCAAGGCTGCGCGCCTCTCCCGCGCGCGCTTCGCGGCCAGCCCGGTTTGGAAATTCCTGGCGCACGCCAATCGCCTTATTGGTGGGCAGGAAGTCCGAAAATGAGGGGTCGAAGATCGGAAAGTTATTGATCCCGACCGATACCACTGGGTCGGGCAATGCCGTGGCGGCTCGACCGCGTTCCCGGTTGGCGTCCGCCTGATAAGTGAGCGCGGCGAGACTTGGATGGTCGGAGAGACGCGATTCGAGTTCATCCATGGACTGCGCAGCGACAGACATCGCCATGAGGGGCGTTGCCAGGACAGCGCACAGAAGCGCGAGTTTTCGAAGTGGGGGCATAGGTCAGCACCAAGTTGATTGAAACGAGCAGCGAAAACCGCGCAAGATCGCGCGGCGCTACCGGATCAAATCAACAGGCGCTGTTTCAGCGTTACGGGTGTCGGGTTTGTCGGCGGAGCTTGGCCCGGTGGGCCGGTCGTAAGAACCGTCGAATTGTGATGAAAACCTTCAAATCGCGCCGTCAGGAGAGCTACCGCGATTTCCGATGGCGATTCAGTAAGTACGGCGCCTTCATCAAACGTCTGCGCTTGCATGATGGCGCTGTCGCAATCGAAACAGCCGGGGCATTCCATAGGGTCTTGCATGTCACCTGGCATCTCGCCGGATGAATCTGATGATGTATGCTCCGAGCTATCAGCAGCATCATGGCAAGAAGGCGTCTCGGCAGAATGAACAGATGACGGGGCCTCGTTGTGGCCCGTAATACAGCACGCCATGACCGGTCGCGCCACCATGAAGGCGACGGCTACCAAAATTATAAGGCGCGTCAGTTTCAACATAAGTCCGTCAGATTACCTCTATACAGGTTAACATCTTATACTCCCTAAGGGGTATATTTGAAAGTCACTTTTTCCGACCGCCAAGGACAGCGACCAATTCCTCTACTTTTTCGCGGCGAGCATCCACGTCTTCACTGGTCAACGCGTGCTCGACGCACGTTTCCAGATGATCGTCGAGGACGACTTTCTCCAGTCCCGATAAGGCGGCTTTGACCGCCTGGACCTGCCGGACGACATCGATGCAGTATCGATCTTCGGAGATCATCTTCGAAACACCTCGCACCTGCCCTTCGATTCGGGCAAGGCGCTTGAGCGCAGATTCTTTTGTGTCAGTTTTCATTGGCAATACCCTCTACCGGGTATATAGATATAGCAAATGTCTTACCAAACGCTAGAGGCGCTCATGAAATTCCTCAGAAATCTGATAGCCACCGTCGCGGTCTTTTCGGTAACGGTGGTCCCGGCATTCGCTCACACGAGCATCGTGTCGTCAAACATAGAGGATGGGTCGCAGATCGAAGCTGCGCCCGCGTCTTTCGACTTTTCGTTCGGGGCGGACATTGGTCTCGCCGGTTTGGACCTTGAGACATTGGACGGTGATCGTGTTGAGGTCGCGTTCGAGCCTCCGGGAGAGATGGGCAAGTCGTTTTCGGTACCACTGCCAGTGCTCGAGCCCGGTACGTACGTCCTCAAATGGCGCGCTGTGGCCAAGGACGGTCATGTTATGAAGGGTGAAGTCGACTTCACGATCACTGGCTAGTCAGGTGCTGGTTGCACTGACGCTATTTACCAAAATTGTCCTTTATGTCGGATTGCTCGGCTCAGCTGGCCTGTGTCTCCAAGCCTATATCACCGGGGCCCAGAATCGGCGATTGATCGCTGGCTTCGCACTTCTTCTATCAGCGGCGGTCTGCCTGAGATTGTTCTTGATGAATGCTGTACTGGCCGGCGGCCTTGAAGACAGTTTTGATTTCAGCCTTTTCGGTTGGGTATGGACGCCGAACAGGGATCAGACGCTCGCCTATGTGATTGGCGCACTAGTGCTTTTCATCTCTGCAGCCTTAGGCTTGAAATGGCTCTCAGTGCCCGGATTGATCACCGTTTTCGCCGGCGCAGGGCTTGGCGGTCACACCCATGGCATGGATACGCCCGGGCTAAACCCGATCTTTGTTTCAATCCATGTCGCCATTGCGGCCTTTTGGGTCACTGCGCCGATCGTTTTGTGGCCTGTAAAAACCATGTCCGACACGGATCTTTTGCAGTGCATGAAACGCTTCAGCGCAGTAGCGATCTGGAGCATACCGACTTTGATCGCCGGAGGTGTCTGGCTCAGTCTCCAGATTGGCGGTTCGGTCTCCACACTGGTCGAAAGTGACTACGGAAGATTGCTTGCGATCAAGTTTAGTCTGGCGTTGGTTGCTTTAGGGGTCGGCGCTGTTAACAAATTCTGGGTGACGCTTCAGATAAACAAAGATCCAGCGGCTGGCCGAAGACTTTTACGCCAAACACTGACAGTCGATTGTCTTCTCTTCATTGGAATCATCATTGCGATTGCCTCAGCCACAAGCCTGACGGGCCCGGGCGCCTGATTGGCTGTGGTCTTTACAGCTCAAGCGCGCGCAGTCGCAGAGCATTGGCGATTACCGAAACGGACGACAGGCTCATCGCAGCGGCAGCGATCATTGGACTGAGCAGCAATCCGAAAAACGGGTAAAGCACACCCGCGGCCACAGGGACTCCGAGTGAGTTGTATATGAAGGCGAAGAAGAGGTTCTGACGAATATTCCGCATCGTCGCGCGGCTCAGCTCTCGCGCCTTGGCAACGCCGAGCAAGTCGCCTTTGACCAGAGTGACGCCAGCACTCTCCATTGCCACATCAGTCCCGGTGCCCATTGCAATGCCGACGTCAGCTTGAGCGAGCGCAGGGGCGTCATTGATCCCGTCGCCGGCCATCGCGACGCGCGCGCCCCCAGACTGTAATTCTGAAACGATCTTGTGCTTGTCTTCTGGAGAAACATCCGCATGGACCTCATCAATCCCGACTTTTGCTGCCACAGCTTGAGCCGTGGCTTTGGAGTCGCCGGTCAGCATGACGACCTTCAACCCTTCAGCGTGCAATCGTTTTATCGCTTCCGGCGTTGTCTCTTTGATTGGATCGGCCACGCCAATCATGCCCGCAAACGCCCCATCGACACTCACGAACATCACGGTTTGACCTTCCGAGCGATACTGATCGGCTTCGACTCCATATTCATCGGACCAGACGCCGAGCCGTTTCATCATTTTTGAGTTGCCAATCGCGACCACCTGTCCATCGACACTGGCATGCGCGCCTTCTCCAGTAACCGATTGAAAATCTGTCGCCGTGGAGTCTGGCGCGTTGCGTGTTTCAGCACCCCGAACAATCGCTTCGGCCAGAGGGTGTTCGCTCGAACGCTCAACGGCGGCAACAAGGCTTAAAAGAGCGGCCTCATCAAACGGACCGGCGGGTTTAACAAGAACGAGTTCCGGGCGACCAAGTGTGAGCGTGCCGGTCTTGTCTACGACGATCGTGTCGATTTTTTCGAACGTCTCGAGCGCTTCGGCATTCTTGATAAGGATACCATTTGAAGCGCCTTTGCCAGTACCAACCATGATCGACATTGGCGTTGCAAGGCCAAGGGCGCACGGGCAGGCAATGATCAGAACCGCGACAGCGTTCACAAGGGCGAACGCCATGGCCGGGTCGGGGCCGAACAACGACCAGACAATAAACGTCAGAATGGCGATGATGATGACAGCCGGAACGAACCATGACGAAACAAGATCGACCAGTCGCTGGATCGGTGCACGCGAGCGCTGCGCGGCAGCAACCATTTGAACGATTTGCGATAGCAGTGTGTCTTCGCCAACATGTGTCGCCTGCATGACCAACGACCCGGTGCCGTTAACCGTGCCGCCAGTCACGCGGTCATCTTTGTTTTTCTCAACGGGAACCGGCTCGCCGGTGACCATGGATTCATCGACAGACGAGCGTCCTTCCAGCACCGTGCCATCGACCGGAATTTTCTCACCCGGCCGCACCCTTAGCAGGTCGCCGGCACCGACCTCTGAGAGATCGACCTCTTCCTCACTGCCATCCTCGGCCATCCGCCGCGCTGTCGGCGGAGATAGTTCAAGCAGCGCGCGGATCGCGCCGGATGTTGCGCTTCGTGCGCGCAGTTCGAGGACCTGGCCGAGAAGAACCAGTGTCACGATCACAGCGGCGGCTTCATAATAAACGGGAACGGTCCCGCCATGACCTCGAAAAGACTCGGGGAACACGTCAGGCGCAAAAGAGGCGACAAGTGAATACACATAGGCCACGCCGACCCCCATCGCGATGAGCGTGTACATATTCAGGCTACGCCGTGTTACCGACTGCCACCCGCGAACAAAGAAGGGCCAGCCCGCCCACAAAACAACCGGTGTCGCCAGAACCGCCTGCAGCCAGACGCCGAGAGTGGGATTGACCAGATTGCCGAGCGGATTTCCGGGGATCATTTCGCCCATGACAAATGCGACCATAGGCACGGAAAGGACGAGCCCGACCCAGAACCTCCTTGTCATGTCGTCGAGTTCGGACGTGTCTTCTTCGGCGCTGACCGTTTCCGGTTCGAGGGACATGCCGCAGATCGGGCACCCCACGTTCGAGGTCTCGCGAACCTGAGGGTGCATCGGACAGGTCCACACCATGCCTGAATATTCTGCAGGGATATTGTCATAGTCTTTATCAGGTGTGGGCGCTGATGAATGGCAATGATCGCCATGCTGGTCGTGTTGGGAATGGTCGTGATTGGTCATGTAAGGTCTCAAATAGGGGAACGCCGCGCCACAAACTTGCTGGTGCGGCGACCGATAGTGCTCAGGAAGATTTGTTGAACCGGTTGTAGAGCGGCACGAACACGAGAGCGATATACCAGCCGTAGAGATAGCTCTCGATCAGCCCAATTCCGAAGCCAAGCGGCGTCAGGAACTCAAAGCCGGGGAGCAGACCTTCCCAGGCACCATGCATGTGCAGCGCTGGGGGCGTAACAAGGCCCCAGCCGATGCAGATCAAAAATGTAATAGCGAGGAATAGGGACAAGGTATGTCCCACAGATGTGATTTTCATGAAGTCGCCTCCTTTCGGGTTGCGGGCGCAGCGCCGCGTCAGTTGTATGCCGACAGCAGATAAATAATACCCCTATAGGGTATATTCAAGCCTTGGCTATTCGCTGCATTCGCCGCACATTTTTATAATGGTCCTGAAAAACCCCGCCGGTCCGATGTAGTCGCCGTAGCGGGCGCTTTCAGTCCAACGCGAAAGACGGAGAAGCCACTTCCCATATTGGCGACTCATCGAATGATTAGTCTCCAAATAATGTCCGGTAGATGACTCAAAACAGACAATTCAAGAGGCCGTTTTGGTGCGAATTGAAGTCGCTCAGAAAACCCCAAACTGCACAGGGTAGCGATCCCAATGTTTGATTTCGGTGTCTAAGTAATTATTAGCCGCAGCAATCATCGCCGACTTGGATTGGGGGACAGGCTACGTCACCGAACGAGCAGTAAACGCAACAGTCGCCCGGATTGGGCTTCAGAACAGTTCCGCATCCTTTGCAATCATAGAAAAACTGACACGCATTGGTCGGCATCGTGTCTTTTGATTGATGACCGCATTCCGGACAGGTCACCGTAGACTCGGCGATGAAGCCTCCGGTTACATCAAGTTCAGCCATTCCAATATTTCCCTCTCATAAGACGGCAGCATGTACGCAACGCCTGCCAATGCAAAGCCGATCACAAGCAATACGATAACGCGCATGCTTGGTCGTCCATTTCGAAATGCGAAGAACGCGGCCGACGCCAACAAGGCCAAAGTTACCCACTGAAACAGAGCCTGATTGCGGGCGAAAAAGCCAAGCTTGGCAACCAGAGTCGTGCTTACTCCGAGATTTACCAGAATGATCGGTAGTACGCAGCAAGATGCACCGATAAAGGCGAAAAAGCTTGCGACCACACCGCCGCTCGCGAACCAGCCGCCGCGCTTTTGGACGTCTTTTTCTGTTTCTAATTCATCCAACATGTGAGCATGATAAAACCTGTAGTAACTATAGGTGCAAGCATGTCTGACATCACGATTGGGCGATTGAGCTCGGCAACAGGCGTGAAGGTCGAAACCATTCGCTATTACGAGAAGGTTGGGATTATGCCCGACCCTCCTCGATCAGTTGGGAAGCAGCGAATCTACAATCCATCGCACTTAGCGAGATTGAGCTTCATAAAGCGAAGCCGCGATTTAGGCTTCGGATTGGACGCAGTCAGATCAATGTTGGGGCTGAACGACGAAGCGCCCTCCTGCGCTGAAGTTCATGCGCTGACCACCGCGCATCTATCCGAAGTGCGAAAGAAAATTGCTGATCTGAAGCGGCTGGAACGAACATTAAGTGGGATCACAAAAGAGTGCGCTCGAGGCGACACCCCGGAATGCCCAATAATTGACGCCCTATCATCGTAAGCTACATCGCCGGACGCGAATATACGAATAGCTAGCATTGGCTTATCGACCCAATGAAGTCATCACGGGCTACGATCGTGGGACGAGTTTAAGACGCTCGACCAACCGCCCAACACAGCGTGCATTGGGCGGCCAGGTTTTTGCGAACTAAAAAACCAACTAGAATTTCACCCTGATGCCACCGTTCACGATGAACCCATCGTTGCGAGACCAAATGTCGGTCGTCCATTGGCCATCAGGGGCACGTGTCGGCCTCAAGAGCGGCTCTTCTCGCGTTTGTCGGACGTCGAGAATGTTTTCGGCATTGATGAAATAACTGATCCGACCAAACGTTTTTTCTCCAAGGATACCGATATCTAGATACGAGTCGCTCGTGGTACGAAACGGACTGTCTTCAACCCGCTGTTCGCCGGTGTAATACATCTCCAATCCAAGCCTGAACTCGCCGTGGCGTTCCCACATCGCGACCATGCCCGCAGTATGTTTCGGTGTAAGCGCAACTTCCTGACGCCCGGTTCCCAGCTCGTCTGGCTCACTTGAGTCGATATAGACGTAGCTTCCGGTAACTTTGAAGTCTCGCCATACGTAGCGAAGAAGCAGCTCCGTTCCACGAAGCTCGGTTTTGCCGGGCGCGTTGACCAACCGTACGCGGTCCAGTTCACCACCTGGCGCGCTTGCAAAAGGCTCCAGCCTGGTCACTCCATCGACATCCGAGGCAAAGAAGGTTGCATTCGCCTCAATTCCGCCTTGGCGATAGCCAATGTCAAACGATGCCGTTTGTGCGGTCTCCTCGACAATTCCAGATAACGGTTCGAGACGAGACAGTCCGGCTGCTTCAATCTCCTCGACGAACGGGGTCGGAGCAAAGAAGCCGTCAGCGACCGACCCCCGAAATGTCCAATTTCCAGGCCGGTAGAGAACAGATAGCCGAGGGCTGAATTGCGATCCATACTCGCTATGGTCATCATAGCGGGCGCTCACCGACACAGAGACTTTGTCGGTGAAGTCGTGATCGACCTGGCCGAAAATGCCAGGAACATCATAGGTGTAGTCGAATGCAGGGAACGTATCGGATGAGTAAATCTCTGATTGCCATGCGACACCGGCAACCCAATTTGTGCCCGCGTTTGCACCAGATGCGGAGGCCTCAAGCAAATAGCTTTCGTGGAGGTCTTCTTCGAGCAGCGCGCCGAAGCGGTGATCGTGATCTTGAACCATTCCGGATGCACGAAACTGCCCCTCCACAGACTGGGTGAGCGGGATGTCAGCGACCAGTCCGCCGTCTAGCCGAACTGTATCCTGGTCTTGCGGGAAGAAGCTCCCATCTGGAACGGTAAACCCGTCACGTGTTCCGCCATCGCGCTCTTCGGTCATAAAGCCGAGTGTGGCATATACCTCGGCACCGCTGTCGCCTTGCCAGAACAGACGTGGGCGCGCTGTCCACCTTTGATAGCTCGGCATATCGATCCAGCCATCATCATCAAAATCTTGTAGGCCTTGTCGATGCGCGCCTGCTGTCAATGAAACACCGAGGGAATCTGACAGCGGCATTGCGGTGTATGCCGTCAAGTCTTGTCCATCCCGCGAAGTTACATTGAGCAATACTTCGTTCTCGGCTTCTTCTCCGGGTCTGCGCGAGACCAAATTGATCACACCGCCCAATGCCGAGGCTCCGTAAAGTGACGTGGCAGAGCCTTTTATCACCTCGACTTGTCGAAGATCGGTCGGCGGGATTTGAAGCAATCCGATCGACGAGGCTTGCCCTCCATAAAGAGGCAGGCCATCGGCGAGCAATTGCGTATAACGACCATAAAGGCCCTGCACGCGAATGTTTGCCGCCCCTAAAGCAGGCGACGTGATCTGAACGCGGATGCCCCCCGTTTCATTTACGAGTGTCGCGATGTTGCCCGGCCTCATTAGCGCTTTTTCTTCGATTTCTTCCTGGTCGATCACTTCAACGCGCATCGGTTCATCTTGAAGCAGACGTCCAGATCGCGTCGCTTGGACGATGATCGTGTCCAGGGTTTTCTCATGACCATCTTCTGTGTGGTCGTCGTGATTATCGCGCTCTTCATTCTCAGAGGGCGTGGTTTGGTCCAACGTCACTTCTTGAGCGATCGATACAGGGTGCCCCAGCATTGCAAGTGCAACACATGCTGTGGGTGCATAGATGTATTTTGACATTATAAAGGTCCGAAATCTGTTGAGAAATGAACGCGTAAAATGGCGTTCGCGAACAGATTCAGGTTTTCGGGGGCTGCAAGAGCGGCGATATGGATGCTGATATGGCTCGACTGCTCAGAGGGAACCTGTGGTTATCGCCATCCTCTGCCAGGACAGACCTTGGCGGCTGGTTGCCTAGATGAAAATGAACATGACACTGAGCGCACTGATGTAAATGACCGTCATGCTCATGGTCCGCATGTCCTCTATTGGCTAAGTCCTGAACGCCTTCAACAATGCATAAATCGATTGAGCTGGTCTCGATATGGACGGCGTTCGCAAGCGGTGCTGCGAAAATAGATGTTGCGATGACGAACATAACAACAATTCTCATGAAGGTTCTTTGCATGACCGTCTTCATTTGTCCCGTTTGCAGGATGACCGCCCAAATGTCTTTAATCTCTACAGCCACTAGAGCGGCAAGCTGTTTTTTACAACGCTGTTACGCGTTCGTGGGTTTGCGCGATACAATCACTGTGATCGTTAAGCGCAGACATGATGCGGCACTCGCAAACCTTGCCCCCCTCACAGCTCGTTATCATACGTTTCAGTTCCCGCTCCAGGGCTCGGAGTTGTTTCAGACGCGTTCGAACGTTTTGGAGTTGATCCTCAGCGATCGCTTCGACGACCGCGCAGTCTTCGCCGGGATTGGATTGCAGGGTGATCAGCTCCCGGATTGCCTCCGTCGGAAATCCCAATTCGCGGCCATGACGGATGAAAGACAGGCGCTGAACAGCATCATCCCCATAGAGTCTCTGTCCGCTATCACTGCGATCCGGCTCTCCCATCAGGTCGATGGATTCATAATAGCGAATGGTCGTAACTTTCACGCCAGCTGCCTTGGATAAACGGCCTATCGTCATCGGTTTCATCGGGGCGTCACTTTCTCTCTTGCCTCTACAGTCACTGTAGACTGTAGGGATTAGACAATACTCGATGATTTGAAAAGGGTGACGCCGATGTTTGAGACATTGGATCTGAGAAACGGGCTGACAGCAATCATGATCGCAAACGCGATCCTGGCCTTGCCAATGGCGCTTTTGGTGAAACGGGATTTCGCAAGGCTGGGCCGCGTCTCCTGGCCCATGGCGATCTGGACCGGTTTTGCAATGCATGGCCATGCTCTAGCGACGTTCGCAGTGGCGTGGCTGGACCGCGGCTCTGCTTACGATCCGACGCTCTGGTCGCTAATGCCAGGCGGCGCGATCATCGTCCTTGGCGCCTATGTGATCTATCTTGGCCGCAAAGCCTATGGCGATCAGGCGCGGGTGTACGGCCTGAAGGAAAACGAGCTCATTGAGCACGGCATCTACAGGCGCTCGCGGAACCCTCAATATCTCGGCTACTGGCTGATGTTTGTGGGCGCAGCAACGGCGAGCGGATCGCTGCTCGCATTCCTTTTCGCTGTCGCATTCGCGCTTCTGGTTCATGGCTACATCACAATTGTCGAGGAGCCCCATTTGAAGCGCCACTTTGGAGCCGACTACACCCAATATTGTCGGCGCGTTGGACGCTATTTTCATTTTGGCGCGTCTTCAAACCTAAGAACGGAGCCTTCCCATGGCTGATGATTGCGGTTGCAGCGCCGATGAAGAACTGATCGAAAAATCGCCCGGTTACCGCCGCGCGCTTTGGATCGTTGTCGTCCTTAATGTGGGCTATGGCCTCATCGAACTCTTCGGCGGCTATTTCTCGAATTCTCAGGCGCTCAAAGCCGATGCGCTCGATTTCCTCGGCGACGGGTCGATCACTTTTATCGCCATCCTCGCGATCGGTTGGTCGCTCGCATGGCGCGCTCGGGCGGCAGCGCTGCAGGGCGCGTTTCTCTGCGTCATGGCGATCTGGATTTTGTATGAGACAGTTAACAGAATACTTGACCAGAGCGCGGTCGAGCCTTTTGCCATGGGCGCCTTTGCACTTGGCGCGCTTGTCGTGAACCTCGTCGCGATCGTGCCGCTCCTCCCTTACCGCGATGGCGACGCAAATGTGAGAGCGGTCTGGCTGTTCTCACGTAACGATGCGATCGGCAATGTCGCGGTCTTAATTGCTGCTGGTTTGGTCGCGCTGACCGGCGCGCCGTGGCCAGATTTAGTTGTCGCTTTGATCATTGTCGGTATTTTTCTCCATTCGGCATGGGGAATTCTAACCCAGGCACGGCGTGATCTGCGCCAAGCCAATGCTTCGGCGGCATCGCAGCAGGTTCCTTCTGAGTCATGACAGCCTTACGCAACGCGACGCGCTATTTATACGCACCGATTTTCTTTTTTGGGTTTATCGGTGCGGCCCTTTGGATGGTTGAAAATGACGGCAGTAAACTTTGGTTGGCGGGGCTGCTGTTGCCCGCGATCGCTTTGTCTTTCCTTGCCGAACGCATTGCGCCTTTCGAGGCGGCGTGGAACCGCTCAAAGGGGGATGCTGGCCGCGATACGCTGCATGCGATCATCAACGAGGTATCGAATATCGCGGCGATCGCCTTCATTCCGGTTGTGGCGGCGATAACGACCGGGTTCGATGTCTGGCCGAGCGAGTGGCCGCTTTGGGCTCAACTCGGGATGACAATCCTGATCGCCGATTTCGGAATTACAATGGCGCATTACGCCAGTCATAAAATCGAAGCGCTCTGGCGGCTTCATGCCGTCCATCATAGCGTTGAACGGATGTATGGGTTCAACGGATTGATGAAGCATCCGCTGCATCAGGCGATTGAACTTACAGCCGGTACGACGCCTCTCTTGCTGATGGGCATGCCTATGGAGACCGGCGCGCTGCTTGGCTTCGCTGTGGCGATCCAGCTCATGTTGCAACATTCCAACGTGGATATGCGGGTCGGGCCTCTGATCTATTTTTGGGCGGTTGCACCAGGTCATCGCCACCATCACCTCGCTCACAAAGTCAAAGGCGATGTCAATTTTGGCCTTTTCACCATGATCTGGGATCACCTGCTTGGCACATTCGTCAAGGATCGCCCGCAGCCACGAGACGGGGAACTCGGGGTCGCTGGACGCCCCGACTTTCCAGTCCGCTACGCCGCGCAATTCGTCGAGCCGTTCCGTAGATGGGATCGCAACGACAGTACTTTTCCCGGTGATTAAACGATGGCTGGACGTGTAAGTGGGGCAACCTATGGGCAACGTCGGTCCACTTCGAAGCGCTATATTGCGCTATGATCGACTACGTTAGACTACGTTGGGCAACGTTGTGCTTCTTTATTTTCAATGACTTAGGAGAGATCGAAGCGTTGCCAAGGTTGGGGTCGTGAGTGTGTAAAATAGAGCGTCTGAGCCGCAATAGACCAAGTGTTTCTCGATAGATGAGTAAGTTCACACCACACTCACCTAGCGGTGAAGGAAGATACCGAAACTCCAAGACGGGCCGCCATAATTATTGAGCAAAACCAATGCTCTCAGATGCGGTCCGTTTTTGACTTTGCGCCAACTTGGACTCGGACCGTGCGGCCCGTGGTCACAATGTCGTCGATTTGCATGATGATCAAGTCTTTCGATTGGCATTCAATATTTCGCGCAAATTCGTTCGCTATGCGACCCAAATCTGATAGCTCAAATATCCCACGAAGCAGACGAGACGACCCACCCGCACTTGCAGATTGGAGCAATTGCTGTTGTGCTACGGGGATTGCTAATACCCCAAGCAGGACACCAACATGCCATCTCGTGAATTCATACTATCTGAAATCCAGCGAGTTTATGAAAAAAACAACCGCGCCCCGGGCATGGTCGTGTTTGAAAGAGAGACAGGGATTAGAAAACCTGAGTGGTACGGCGTTCATTGGAGGAGTTGGAGTGCGGCTCTTATTGAAGCGGGTCTCGAACCCAACAAAAAGCAAGGTAAACTTTCTTCGGATCGTATTCTTCAACAATACGCTGAGTTCGTTCAACAACTCGGACGAATACCTGCCGAAGTTGATGTGCGAATGCATGCGCGCGATAATGAAAGCTTTCCCTCACACACGACATTTTCGAAGCACTTTGGTAACAAGGCCTCGTTGCTTCGTGCGCTTTCCGATTGGGTGGCCGGACATGAAGAGTTTGCAGCTATAGCCAACTTACTACCCGACCAAGGAGACACAAACACCGTCCAGGAAAGTGCTCAGGAAGGTTTCGTGTACCTTTTGAAGTCAGGCGCTCATTACAAAATTGGTAGAAGTGAGGAGATCGAGCGTCGAGTAAAGGAGATTGGTGTTTCAATGCCTGAAAAGGTCGATCTTGTTCATACGATACGGACCGACGACCCTAGTGGGATAGAAAGTTACTGGCATCGACGATTTGCTGATAGACGTGCAAATGGCGAGTGGTTCAAACTCACGCGCAAAGACATACGAGCGTTCAAAAGGCGAAAATTTCAGTGAGCAACATCAAAGGACAAAGAAATTGAACCCGGAGCTCGTTCTTCCGCTCTTAACGGCATTTGGTCTTGGTTCGATTATAACGGCCCTCGCTCAGTCTTGGTTGCAAAACAGAAGTCAGACGAAAAGACGGAACTTTGAAGAACGCAAAGCGGCATACATCGGATTGTTGGAAGCATACCACGAGGCGGCTGTCTCTCGATCTGACAAGGCCGCCAAGAATTTTGCATATTGGCAAATGCGATGTGACTTAGTCTCTCCTCCAAATGTGCGTAGAGCCATCGCCAGAATCGTTGAGACCAATGACGACGTAGCGGAACGATATGAGGCTCATGACAAGCTAAAGGCGGCCTTACGAGATGATCTAGGCGTTTCAAAAATCTAATGTCTGGCAACGCCCTTTGCTGACGTTCGGCCTTGACCTGACCAACGGAAATTTCTCGCCAAATCGAGACATTAGGTCATAAATCGCGAATGACTGCTTTTTGCAGGTTTTCGGACAAAAGTAGCCAACATTTATGCGCTCATAGTTTGGTTCGTTGCAAACATTTGTCCTTGAAGGCCATAAATCCATCACTAGCGCTCAGTCACCGATGAGGGTTGCCGCACACTATCAAACCGAAAGACGCCGCCAATGAAAACACAGGCGGCGTCAGTAATGTGTCCTGATTATCTGTTGCGAATATCAGTTTCTCAATTTGAGTTGCACACCCCAAGTTTGCGGAGCCCCTACAGCGCAGCGCTGGGGAATTGTATTTGCCACAGGATTTACCCCGCCGAGTTGGCCCCCAAAAGGTTGATCGAAGATCGTCAGGCAGTACCCTTCATCACCCAAATTCTTGCCGAATAGATTGACTTCCCAACGCTCATCATCCGCGCGTAGGCCGATGCGTGCGTTAAAGAGCTGATAGCCTTCCTGGAAAGATTGCGGGTTCTGATTGGTATTACCCCCGATATTCTGATCACCAACATACTGGGTCTCGCCGCGCAGGAAGTATTCTGTGCCGGAGATGGGTGTGAATGCGTCCGTCCAGTCGGCGACAAGTGAACCCTGCCATTCTGGAGCGAAATGCGCTCTCTGCCCGGTGAGGTCTTGCACAGGCCCGCCGGGAAGCGGCGAAGCGTTTCGATAATCTTGGAATTCACTATCAAGATAGGACAGACCGCCGTTGAAGGTCAGTTGATCGAGCGGAGCCCAGACGAAATCAGCTTCGACACCCTGCTGGCGTAATTCACCGACATTGCGCGTGATGAAAGAAATGCCATCGAAGGCCCGGTCCTGGAATCCTTCAATATCCATCCGGAACAGCGTCGCATTCAGCTGAAGGGTATTATCAAGCAATTGCGTCTTGATACCGACTTCGTAATTGGTCGTGTCTTCCTCAGCAAAAACGCGCTGCTCTTCGGTAAGGGCGGGGAACGTTCCATCCGTGTTAAAGCCACCAGATTTGTAACCCGTTGAAACCGTTGCGAACAGCATTGTGTCATCAACCGGGAAGTAGCTGGCATTGGCGAAGTATGTGAATTTTGAATCGTCGACAGTCAGACCCGGGCGGTTTTCATTATCACGCACGCTGAGCGCAATGACGAATGGGTTGTTCACAACGTTTGAGAAGTCAGCGTCCTTCTCGTCGGATGTCCAGCGACCACCAAGCGTGAACGATAATTGGTCATTCACATGATATGTGCCCTGGCCAAAGAAGGCCATGCTTTGAAGATCCTGGGCAAACTCACCATCGGAAGCATCAATCTGCTGTCCTGCGGCACAGCCTTGGGCGGCTGGCAGACCCGCGAGCCCGGCAACGACAGGAATACAGAATTGTGCGCCAAGATCGAAATCCTGACTGATCTCATATGTCTCGTCATAGAAGAATGCGCCCAGGACATACTCGAAGGTCTCACCCGTCGGTGACAGCAGCTGGAATTCCTGACTGAAGGTCTCGTTATTATAGTCTGTCTTGCGTGGGAAGAGCTGGATCGGCAGGCGAATTGCGCTCTCGAAATACTTGGCTTCCCAGTCGCGGTAACTGGTGATTGAACGAAGAGTGTGCCCGGAACCGAGTTCCCAGGACGCATCAACCGCAACGCCCCACTGTTCATCAGCCAAACTGTCGCGGTGATCCTGATAGATGTCGTGATCGAACGGGTCGTTTGTCAGAATTTGCGCTGCATCAGGCCCCGCAAGCGCCTGAAGCGTACCCAGAAATACCGGGCTTTCTGTGCCATTCAAAAATTCGATCGCCTGACCGCCTGAGTTGATTTCGCCATAATCGGCAGAGACCTTGACTTCTAAATTGTCACTCAAGTCGAACAATAGCTTGCCACGGATATTGAAATCATCCTGTTCGCCATACTCCTCGTTCGTCAGCAGATTGTCGCCATAGCCGCCGCGCTCTGAGTATTTTGCGCTTAGACGCCCAGAAACCTTGTCGCTAAGAGGGCCTGAAATTACGCCGCCAAGGTCAAAAGCATCATAAGAGCCGAAACCGCCTTCAACATAATACTCGAAATCATCAGACGGATTTTTTGTACGCACATTCAGAGCGCCCATCGGCGTGTTGCGGCCAAAAAGCGTTCCCTGCGGACCGCGCAGAACTTCAATCGCTTCAAGATCGATCAAATTGCCAATGACAGACCCCGGGCGCGGATAATAAACACCGTCAATAAAGACACCGACAGACGGTTCGATGCCTGCATTACCAACCGAGCCGACACCGCGAATGGCGATACGGGAATTGGTCTTTTGCGATGAACTGGTGATGGTGAAGTTTGGCGAATAAAGCGAGATATCGCCAAGCGTCTCGACGCCAGAATCTTCGATAAAGTCTTCGCCATAGGCAGAGATGGAGATTGGGACATCCTGAACGTCTTGTGCCCGCTTTTGTGCTGTCACTGTCACTGCAGTAAGACGGCGCGCTTCCTGCACCTCAGTGCCGTCAGACTCTTGTGCGCTGGCGAAACCTGGCACAAGCGCCAGGCAAACGCCCGTCATGAGAATGGATTTATACATCGATATTCCTCCTAAATTTTTCTATGTTGATGATTATTTTGTTCGAACGAGCGCCTCAAGCAATTTGCACACGTCCTATCGCTGTCAGCCACTGTTTGATGTTCATATCAGTCCGCTGATTTGGATCGCGGCATACATGGAAAAAATGTCTCGATCTGGTTGGGAAGGCCGTATCTGGAAACCGGAAGGTACTGGCCCATCACCTTTTCGAGATTTTCCTGGCGGAAGACGCGTTGAACCGAATGATCGAAATCTGGCGCGGTCAACATGTGCCGGATTTGCACGACAGTCACATCTGGGTCGAACAGGCCGTCACCATCTTCCGCCATCGGCAACCAGCCGATGCCACATTCAGGGACAGCATTCCTCGGACGGTCTTCTTCCCGGCTGATGACCACCGTATAGTAACCGCGCGCATCGAGGGGTATTTCTTCGTCAAACAGACAATCATTGACGCGCGTGTTTGACAGCCCCTGATTAGAACAGATTGACCAATACCGTAATTCGCCATCGCCCATGACCATGTCGCCCTTGTGTGTTGTGGGCGTGGAAGGGGCTTTACCGCGCAGCATGAAGACTTTGCCATGCTTGCGATTGATAATCGTGCGTATGTAGTGGTTATCAAGGTTGGGGTAGAATCCGCCTTCAGACCGCCGCGCATCCGGATTGGTGTAGCCTGTGTAGATGCCAAGCAGGCTCTCCCGGTCGAGTTGGATGAACCATTCAGCCGGTATCTTGGAGGGCCAGGTGTCAGGTTTGTCCGGCTGGTTGATCAGTTTGCGATATTCCGATGGCGGCACGCCAACAGCGTCGAGAGAGATCGCCAGCGGTTGACTTGAATTCAATTTATCGCAGGCGTCCTGGCCACGCAGCTCCGTGCCATCAGGATAAACAAGCACAGGCTCAGGCAGGCTGACACCGCCATCAGGTGCCTTGCGGTCATCTGGCAAATATATGCGATATAGCACCATCTGTTGATTGCCCGCTCCATAGCGCGGGACATGGAGAATATTTCCACTACTGCTCTCAGTACGCTCTCCAATGGCGCGCTCGTTCTCAGGGGCCGCGCTCACCACTTTTACAAAATAATCCCGGTTTTTGCTGTCCCTGCGGTTGCCGGGAATGAAGGGATTGATGCTGCGGCCATTATCATCGACGTCCTGTGCATGAGCGACGTTCCAGGCAAAACGAACCGGCTTGCGCTCTGGTGCGAGATCCGCGCTGGATGGACCGTCGGGGGCCGCGCCGGGTGCGATCAGATAGTCGGCAAGCGACTCGACCGGGCGCCCGCGTTCGTCATAGGAAATCAGAGACATGTAGCGCGAGTAGGGATACTCGCCCTCAATGCGTAACTCAGCGTCATCCGGTACGGTGAAAGTGGATGCCCAATAAAAGACGTTGGCATCTGGATAGGCAAGATTGATATACGGATCAGCGCTGTGCGGGCCACGCATCCAGAAACACGTTCTGGGTCCGGGTATTGGGCCGAATGTATCAGCCGTCTCGATGGCGTCTCCCGTGGCGATGCTTTCCGCATTTTCATCGGCAGACTCGACTTGCCCACAGCTCGCGAGTGCCAAAGCTAACACGCAAATGCCTACACTAAACTGTCTCAGCATAGCTTCCTCCCTTTTTGAATCCGCTACGGCAAAAAAGACATGAAGAATGCCAAGAATTGTGCAATTCAAGCATCTGTCACTCAGGAGATGCAAAAATGCCTCATGTCACCCAAGCTCGCGATCGCTTGCCGCTACGCCTGTTTGATTTCCTTGCGGCTTCGGGGCGACGCGAACACATCGCAGCAGGCAGACTCGTTTACCAGCAAGGTTCACCAGCCCAAAGCTTTTCGCTTATCGTGTCTGGACGGATTTCAATGTTTCGAACCAGTGAGGATGGACACTCAAGCGTGGCCGCCATTCTGACAGTTGGTGACGCCTTCGGACTTTTCCCGCTTTTGATGAAACGCCCCCGATCGCATACAGGCGAGACCATTGAGGATTGCGATTTGATCCAGATTAGCGAGCGGGAACTCTGGGAGCTGATCGATTCAAATCCTTCTGCGCGCCGCGAGTTGATTGGCTTTTTGAGTGACCGTCTGGGGCGCGCCTTTGATACTTTGGAAGAAGAGCGTCGTCTTCCGCTGGCGCGGCGCCTGGGCAAGCGCCTATTGGAGTTTTCGGAATTCGATGATGAAGTCTCGCTCAATCAATCCAGACTCGCTCACCAAATGGGCGTGTCACGCAACACGATAGGGACTGCACTCAAGAAGATGTCCGGGTTGGGTCTAGTCAGCACTAACTATGGTAGGACCGTTATTCTGGACAGGCCGGGACTCACGCGGTGGGTTTACGGGAAAAATTGAAGAAACACTTATTCGATCAGGCTGATAAGTTTGATTGGATTCAGCGATTTCGGCATTATTTGCGACTGCTCCCACTCGCGCAAGCCGCTGAATTGCATGCCTTCATCGAACCAGCCGCATGGTGTGGTTGGACCATTGAAGGACTCAGATATGCAGGACGATCTATTTCAATCACTTATGTCGGAAAGCTTCCAAACATCTAATCACATCGCTGGTGGAAAACTGACAGGCCAAAAGCCAGCTTTAAAAATGAAGGAAGTCTGGGCCATTCGCACACGGCTCGAACTTGAAGGTAACACGCGGAGCCTCGCTATGTTTAATCTCGCAATCGACAGCAAGCTACGCGGCTGTGATCTTGTTAGAATCAGGGTGAGTGACATCTTTGCCGGAGGTGAGGTGAAAACCCGCGGAGTGATTATTCAGAAGAAGACCTCGCGACCCGTTCATTTCGAGATATCAAGGAACACTCGCAAAACAGTCAAAGCGCTTATCGACGAGAAAGGCCTAAATTCCGAGGACTATCTGTTTAAAAGCCGAGTGAGATCATCGCCACACCTCTCGACGCGGCAATATTCCAGGCTGGTTCAACACTGGGTGGCATCAATCGGTTTGAATCCGGCAACATATGGGACCCACTCTCTACGCCGAACGAAGGCAGCTTTGATCTATCGAAAAACCGGCAACTTGCGAGCCGTTCAGCTTCTATTGGGGCATAGCAAGCTCGAAAGCACAGTCAGATATCTGGGCGTTGAAGTCGATGATGCTTTGGAAATATCGTCTAGTATAGATCTATAAATGTATGGAATGGCAGGGGTTGGAATACCCCTGCTGTTTTTCCATCGTTAAACTACGACGTGGTTTCGCCAAAGGGCGACACTCGATGACACAATCTTAACGGCAGCTTCGGGCCAATCTCGGTCACCTAACCTGAGAGGTTCAAACGGCTGCTTCGCACCCTGATTCCAGACATTCATGTATCGATTGCGAGACCCTGTCCGCCGTATCAGCCAAATGCCGCGCATCAAGGTGGGCATAGATTTCGGTTGTCTGGGGGCTTCGGTGCCCTAGCAACTGGCCCGCCATGCTGAGTGTTTCGCCAGTCATGATCGCTTGGCTTGCATAAGTGTGGCGAAGGTCGTGCAAGCGGATTTCACGGGGCAATCCGATACGCTCCCGGATAGATCGCCACGGCACATCCAATGTCCCGATAGGCTTGCCGGGGTCGTGGCTGGCAGGGAACACATAGAGTGACCGCGTGCCCTTTCGCCGACGCACCAGGATTGCTATGGCGGGCGGCGTCAGAACCACGTCCCGACTGCCGGTCTTCGATGCCTTTAGCCGTAGCCTGTCCTCAAGAACTTCAGCCCACTGCAAGCGCGAAATTTCTCCGGACCTGCAGCCAGTCAGCAGGATCAGGTGGATAGCATCAGCCACGTCCAGCCAGCGCAGCTGGGGCGCTTCCAGCCAAGCTCCCAGCTTTGCGAGCTGGTTGGCATTCAGGAGCCGTCCCCGCGCGCGCCTTGTGTTCTTGCGGATCGGGCTCGATGGGTCTGGGGCGTCACGCGGTAGGCGACCCGTTTCTCTTGCAAACTTCAGAGCAGTGCGCAGATGCGTGAGCGCCTGATTGGCTCCACCTGGCCGTCGAGCGCTGTAGGCGTTGAACCACGCTGCTATCTCTGCGGTTGTCAACCGATTGATCGGACGGTCTCCGAAGGTAGGTAGGAGTTCGGCGTTTAGATAAGTGGTCACTGCCTTAATCGTGCTGGGTTTCCAGACGCCCGCTTTTGATGCTGTGGACGGCGTGTCCCACCCAGCTCTACTGAGCTGGTAATGTGAAGGTATCCACACCGCCAACATTAGGAGCACGCCTATGGATAAGAGTATCACAGTTATTGGCCTAGATTTAGCCAAGTCGGTTTTTCAGGTTCACGGTATCAACACGGAGGGTGAGGTTGTCGTTCGTCGCAAACTCAGCCGGTCGCGAGTCCTCGCCTTTTTCAATCAGTTGGAACCGTGTTTGGTCGGCATGGAAGCCTGCGCAACAGCGCACTATTGGGGCCGTGAGCTGAGCGCACTTGGGCATGAAGTGAAGCTGATGGCGCCCCAGTTTGTGAAGCCGTATCTCAAGAGCCAGAAGAACGATATGCGTGATGCGGAAGCGATCTGCGAAGCCGTCACCCGGCCAACGATGCGGTTCGTTCCTATCAAAACACCAGATCAACAGGCGCTCCTTGCCCTGCATGGTGTACGCGATCATTGGGTGCGTTTATCGACCCGGCTGATCAACACATTACGGGCTACTTGGCTGAGTTCGGTATCGTCGCTTCCAGAGGGCGGATGGGCGTTGAAGCCATCCTCGACACGCTGGCTGACGATCAGGATGATCGCATCCCCGACCTGGCGCGGGAGTGCCTGCTGCCGCTCGCCAGCGAGCTCCGACACGTGAAGCGGCAAATCTTGGAAACGGATCGCAAGATCCTCAAGGCCCATAAAGCCAATGCCATCTGCCAGCGACTGGAAACGATACCCGGCGTCGGACCGGTCATCGCAACACGTGTGGTCGCTGAAGTACCCGATCCAAAGATCTTCAAATCCGGTCGCGCATTCTCCGCCTGGGTCGGGCTTGTGCCTAAACAGCATTCCAGTGGCGGGCGAGAGCGGCTCGGGAAGATCACCAAGAAGGGCAACCCGGAGCTGAGGCGCTTACTGGTTACTGGCGCGATGTCGATGATCATCCGAGCGAAACAGCTCGGCTTCACGAAGCATCCATGGCTTAGCCGTTTGCTCGAGCGTAAACCGATGATGGTGGTTGCGATCGCCATGGCCAACAAGATGGGCCGCATGATCTGGGCCCTGATGGTCAAAGGAGAGAAGTTCAATCCGGCAAAGCTAATGCCGGCATAAAGTCGCCGCGCTGAACAGGCGCAAACGAGATTGGTGAGAGCATAAGGAGGTCATGCAGACCCGTAGGTTCAACAAGTGAGGACAATCCACCTGCGAGCAAGCACCCTTGAGTGCGTGCTTTTGTAAGGAACCTCATCTTGCGGAACGCATGATGGCCAGCGGCGTCTGAATGCCGCTCGAATAGGCCGAACAGATGCCCGCTAACGGCCAACCTGCAGATGACCAACTAAAATCTCTTGCCAAGGGGCCGCCGTCCACAGATGCTTGCAGCAGGCAGTGGCTGAGTTCGCGGAACGTGATGGCCGGTTCGTCCGCGCACGCGAGTTGAATGACAGTTTTCGGCTGGTGCTCTGTGCGCAATTGGAACGCACGGGTTCGCGCTTCGTCGGCATTCATTGTGTTTGGCGATCCAATCGTGAACCGGCGCAGCTTGCCTTCAACACGCATCCTCAAAATCCACGCCTTAGAACCGGATGGCTGAACGCGAAGGGCAAACCCTTGTAGCGCTACGTCTGCCAAGGCGTATTCCCGGCACTTGGGCTTTGCCTTTCGGGCCAGCGCATCGGTCAAGTGTCTCTTCGCCCCGCTCATTGCTCCATACCCTCACTGCTGGCACGTGACGCGCGGACGTCCTTGAAGTGCCGGGCAAGTTTCTGGCGCAGAGTAGATAGGCTAATACCGTTGATTTCGGCAAAGGCGTCCATCGGCAGACCTTGGGCGAGGAAGTCGGCGACAATGCCTTTGGGCAGAGGCGCAGCCCGGAGCTTCTGCGCGGCCAGAGCCTCGCCCAGATGATCGGCGACCCGCGCAGCCGCTGCGCGAACGGGTGCTTCGGCAAACTGAGCGTAGCCTGCTGTCGTCTGCAGGTCTGAATGCCCCAAAAGACCTGCAACGGTTCTCAGCGGTTCGCCCGATGATATGGCAACCGATGCGAACCCGTGCCGAAGGTCATGAAGCCGGAGAGCGGAGAGGTCTGCATGTTCGCGAACGCGGTGCCAAATCTTGTAGAGTTGGTTGTTGGAAACAGGTTTGCCGCGTTTGGCGAAGACGTAGTCAGAGAGAGTCGGCTGTTCAGCGAGCAGTTTGAGAGCTGGAGACCCAAGCCAGATGGCGCGAGGTCCGGTCTTGCTGTCGGGCAACGCCGCCCGTTTTCCGTCGATCATACTCCATTGCAGGAAACGCGCCTCGGATTTGCGGCAACCTGTCAGGGCAAGAAATCGAAATATATCAGCTTCCACAGGCCAGCGCGTTTCAACGCTTCTGATGGACTCGCCAAGCCGTCCATAATCTTCAGACGTCAATCTATCGGCCTTGAAGCTGGACTTGCGTCGCCGGAGCCCCTGGCAGGGGTTAAGCCCCGGCGAGCGCAAGCCCAGCAGTTCTCCGTGCCGAATGATTCCAGACAGAACGGCAAGGGTGCGGTTCCGGGTTCCGGCAGATGCATCGAGACCGGACCACCATGCGGCAACATCCTCAGCAGTTAGCGAGGCAAGGTCGCGGGTGCCAAAGGCGGGAACAATGAAACGCGAAATAACATAGCGGTGCGCCTTGATGGTGGCCGGTTTCCAGTTGGGCGCGCCATCCTTCAGAAACTGGTCTGCGAAATCTGCGACCGTTGCTTTTGGAGTTTCAGGCACCAAGGCTGGCGCAGGTGTCGCTCCAGACAATTCGTCTCTCGCTTCGCGCGCAATCTCTCTGGCGTCAGCAAGGGATAGATCATGCAAAAGCCCGAGTGAACGGCGGACTGTTTTACCTTCGATCCGGGTTTGTAGATACCAGGTGGGGTTACGTCCGGCACGGAAACGGATGCCGAGACCGGGTTCTTTGTCATCCCATTTAAAGCGATCTTTGTCGGATGTCTGGTTGCGGGATGCTTTCTTGGTTTGTTTGGCGAGCATGGGATTACCTCCTGATGCTTCCCCGTCAGGACACAAAAGACTGCACATCCCGGGGAAGCGCTCAGGACACACGGGGAAGCAGAAATCCGGGTCCAAGCTGGCCTGCTCGATGAAAGTAAAGACGGACGAAAACGCCATCTTCTTGATCACCACTCTCAAAGTCTAAGCCTCTGATAGTGCAGCGATATTTCTTCAATCGAACCCACGCGTAACAACTCAGTCATTCTCCAAATGCCTCGCGAAAGAGACGTTGGAAAAGAGAGTTTCGGTATCACACCCCATGCACCTAAACGATGCGTATGAGGACAAAACATCAAGTTCGGAATGGCAAGGAAAACAGAGGACAACTCTTTCACCTTTGCCGGTCAGACGCATAATACGCTTTCGGGTCTATCGACCCTTAGGGGACTCTATTTCACGAAAACTGTCGGATCAAGATCGAATCGCCATTCACACGCAGCACGGCGAATTCCGTTTAGTTGAGCATGCGTTGGTTCTTCCGAACCATTGAAATTGCCGTATAAGTTGGTTCTCAATTTGGTGTGTGGAGATGAGTTGGTGAAAATTATCAATTGTGGGTCTGGTATACATGCACGCGAGGTTGTTGGCGTTAATGCACTGCAAAAACTACCCAGAGAGTGGTTCGCCTACACAAACCTAGATCTGATATTTTCGGCTCACAAATCGCGTGAAATAGACGTTGTACTCGTGGCACCCGACAGAGTTATGCTTATTGACTTGAAAGATTGGAAAGGTCCGATCAGCAGCTCAAACGGAAACTGGCTGAATGGCGACCGCAATCTAGGTGCTTCGCCAGTTCAAAAAATGCTGCAAAACGTACGCGACCTGCTTCCACTGATGACGGCCCACATTAAGCAACACAGCAATGGAAAGCGTCCAAAGGTCCCCACCATTCAGGGCTTCGTTGTCGTTACATCAAAAGCTGATTTTTCAGGTCTGGACACTAATGAGCGCAAACGCGTTTTTCAGATTGAAGATTTTGTCAATAAAGTTGCTGATCCGAAAAGAAGAGTCGCCGCATTCGGTCCTGCTTTTGGTTATTTTGTTTCGAATTCTCTGCACCAGGAGCCTTGGAAGAGGATTACCTCTAGCTTTTTTAATGCAGGAAGTGGTGTAGTTGAACCCGGACGGCGGTTATATGGAAATTATGTTGCGCAATCCGAAGCAGCGACATTCGAACATCCAAGAAAAGTATATTCTGAATACGAAGTTGAGGACCGGAATAGCGCTACAACTTTTGGCACCTTGAGACTTTGGGACTTCACTCAAGCAGACACCCGGTTTCAAAATGAGGATGGCCGAAATGAAATCGCAGGCCGAGAGCGTGAGGTGTTCGGATTTATCCGTGAACTAGGTACAGATGCTGAGCAAGCATTGCTGGGACTAGTTGCGGATGATCCGGAACGAGGCGTCAAATTTTGGGAAGTGTATGATCGGAGGAAACGACTTAAGCGATTTAGAGACTGGATAGTCTCAGATGGCAACAAACTAAACATTGATGACAAAATCGAAGTTGGTCGCCAGATAATTTCAAGGCTAGAAAGTCTTCATAGAATTGAAGTCTCGCACCTCGACATCGGTTCGCACAGCTTGTGGATCGAACGCCCCTCCACAATTCGTATTTCACACTTGATGGCGGCCCGAACCCCTGAGGTGAAGTCACTGGGAACCGATCGCTACCAATTTTTATCTAGTGCGATTCTTCCAGAGGATATTCTAGATATTGAGGACGCGCATTCGATGCCCAAAGACGTGTTCTTGGTGGGCGTTCTGCTTCATCATCTCTTCTTTGGCAAACCGCCCTCCGCTAGTGAGGGCCAGCCTGCCGAGTGGGATGCTTCTATTGATCCGCTTCGTGAATATGGCGCTTTGCATTCCTGGTTTGAGACCTCGTTGGCTCTGGACCCGAGTGATAGATTTCCAAGTGCTGTTGAAGCATTGAGCGCTTTTAACCGATCGACTGAGGCTCGTCCCACGCGAGCTGAGATCAGCTCTGGGTTGGAGAATTTTTCCGGTAAGTACGCTTCGCAGCGAGCCCTTCTTAGCGCTTATCCTGAGACCGAGCTCTTGGAGGAAAGCGCCGAGGTCGAACAATGGAAATCGAGAGTTGATGGCAAAACGTTTCTGGTGAAGCTTTGGAAGTCTGTTTCGTGGAACAACAGTCAAAGAGAGGGCGCGAAGATACTGGATTTCCTCAGTCGTGCTGATGAGTACAGCAAGCGCGATTTCGACAGCTTCGTCTCTGTGAAAGAGGTTGCTTGGCTTGGAGATGCCATTGCGATTGTTCAAGAATTCGTCGACGGACGGGTGCTTAGAGAATTCATCGAAGACGATCAAACCATTGAAGGTTTGCGTGGCCTAATTCTCACCGTAGCTTCGAAGTTAACGAAAGCTGTTTCAGATTTTCATGCGCTTGGAATGACGCACGGAGATCTAAAACCGGACAACATCGTACTCAAAGACGGTGATGTAGTGGAACCGGTGATCATTGATAGCCTTGATTTCGCACCACAGGCAGACGGTGAAATTTGTACAAGCCGATATTCTCCGAGCCAAGGCGGCAGGTTTGAACGAGATCGTTTTGCTACGGTAGAAATTGTTAAAGAGCTACTAGACCCCATAGCATCAGAATTTGATGATATTGAGATGGCTATTGGTGATCTAAAAAAGTGCCAGACGGGGGACTTGGCAAATACAACTCTTAGTCCGGTTTTGGAAATATTGTCGGGCCTAATCGCTACAAAGGAAACAGTCGAAGTTACAAAAATCGTCCTGAAGTCTCCGGGGTTCGAAAAACATGCTTTTGTGTCCGATGAAGGTGGATTTCACGTTCGATTACACCCCAGTCGATCGCGGTTTATGGTGCGGGGGTTATGTGAAGAGCTTGTCATAGACTGTGATCTTGAAGCCCGCCCGACCAGCGTTTTTAAGCGTTCAATTGAGCAGACTAAGATTGAACGAATTGCGCAACACGAGATTGCTGTTTTTAATGGCGAGATTGAAATCGAAGCCGGGTCAACTCGCAACTATGAACATTTAAGCATAATCACTGAATTGGAAGAATTTCGCAACGCCTGGGCGGCACGTGAAGCTACTCCAGATCATAGTAAGCGAGAAGATCAGGAAGAGCCAAACCCAGAAGGCGATGCCGCACTTGATCAATTGTTCGGTCAAACAAAAATACCGAGCGAGACCCCCGGCGACGTTGACGTACGTGCCCTGTGGACTTCCTTCGTTGAATCTGAAGAGGAGTTTTCAACGTTAGGTACCGCGCTCAGTAACAGTACCTACCGAACAGACCTCAAGCGACATGTTGTGCCTTTCGAACTCGAAGCTGGCACGCTGGACTATTCGCTTTCAGATACTGTTGGAGTTCTGAGGCAAGAAAGAAGGGGGAATTGGCGTCGCGTAGGTGTTTTGGATATTCGCCGTTCGTCGAAGGATTCGGTGGTCATTGAGAGTAGTTCGGCAGATATTTCCATCGCGTCTACTGATTTGGTGAGAGACGGTCAGCTACTTAAGTTCACAAGCCATTTCGAAGAAGAAAGTCTTAGGCGCAGAAAAAATGCGATTGAGCGGGTCGCATCAGGCAATGCGGGGATCAAGAACTTGATGGACGCATTTGCCGCTCCAGTGGCAACCACTGTCAACGCCGAATGCTTGCCAACTGACGAAGAGCTTGACCGTTACGGCCTAAACTCTGCGCAGGCCGAGGCCTTAAAGAGAGCCGTTTCAATACGTCCACTTGGACTGGTGCAAGGACCGCCGGGAACGGGAAAAACAAAATTTATCGCCGCGCTTGTTCACTATGCGCTGCACAAAAAACTAATAAGAAATGTTCTTATAGCGAGCCAGTCTCATGAGGCTGTCAATAATGCAACAGAGGCAGTATTGAAACTGTTCTCAAATGAAGAGAGCACGCCTAGCCTAATGCGGGTGGGCAATGAGGCCGTCGTATCTGAGCCGCTTATGCCATTTCATACCCAGCAATTGGAGGCGCTGTTCAAAGACCGTTTCCAAGCCGAATTCCGTTTGCGTCTCGAAAATATTTCGAAGTACTTGGGCGATTTTGGAACGATGTTTGAGCCGCTAATGCGGTTGCAACTCGTTATTCGGCCGCTGATCACTCAGTATCGCGCTACTGCTAAATTAGAGAGCTCTAGCGAGAATAGTGCCTTGAAAAGATCTTTGCAAAATAATCTGCAAGCATTGGGCCTCAGTTTCGACGAAGATCAAATTCTGGACTCCAGCCTTTCGGTGTCCGACTTGTTTGGTAATTTCGCTGCCCAAATTAATTTGCTTCAGCCAACCAATATGCAGGTTTCGCCAGCAGCTCTTTTGAAGTTTCGACAGCTGGTGGAATTGTCCCAAGATTTCTTGTTTACCGAATCCAGCGCGCGAAGAAGTTTTGAGCCTTTCTTGGCTGGAACTCGTCAGCTGGTATCTGGAACTTGTGTTGGACTAGGACGCCCTTCTTTAGGACTAACGGCTTCATATTTTGATCTCGTGATCGTCGATGAAGCGGCCCGCTGCACATCGAGTGAATTGGCAGTTCCACTTCAGACCGCGCGGTGGGCTGTGCTTGTTGGAGACCACAATCAGTTAGAGCCTCTGCATTCATTCGAAGTTGTTAGCCGAGTCCGCCAAAAAACGGGGCTTCCCGAAAGCGATGTACTCGCTAGTGATTTTGAGAGAATGTTCGATAGCTTTGATGGCACAAGTAGCCGCACAGTACTTGATACGCAGTATAGAATGTTGCCACCTATTGGCCGACTTGTTTCGAGGGCATTTTATGATGGGAAGCTGAAAAGTGGTAGGACAGAACCAATCTTACCACCGGGCATTCTGCCTGCGGAGTTCAACGCACCGATCATCTGGGCCGAAACTGACGGTTTCAAATCGAATGCCTTTCAATCAAAAATTAGAGACTCGAGTAGTTTGCGAAACGGCAAAGAGGCTGATGTGGTCCTCGCCCTTCTGAAATCGCTCGATGAATGTGAACCCTTCCGCAAATATGTTCAGTCACAAGGAAAATTTGAGCACTTGGTGGGCATAATTTGTATGTATGCAGGCCAGAAAGAACTTTTACGGCAAAAGGTGGCGCATCTCAGACTTAGCGAATCTGTGCGTCGAACCATCAAGATCGATACTGTAGATAGCTACCAAGGCAAAGAAAATCCCATCGTTATAGTTTCTTTAGTCCGGAACAATCGTGACCTGCAAGAAAACGGACAACAAAAAATTGCACCAGGATTTCTGGCCAAAACTAATCGCATAAATGTTGCGATGAGCCGAGCAATGGATCAGCTTATAATAGTTGGAGCTCGACATTCTTGGCCCGAACAAAACCCATTGTCGAAGCTGTCTGACATCATCAAAGATCAGGAGGACGAAGGCAACGCATCTACCTTGGATGTCGTTGGGTTGTTGAAGCGCGATTCTGCTGAAAACGAGGTGGCGAAATGAGTAAGGTGCCAAAAAGGGCTGTCTTGACGATTAGCGGGTCGATGACTCAGCAAGAGGCGGACGAATTCTACCCCCTTGGCGTATATGATTGTTTGCTTCCATGTCGTTTATTCGATGTGACTTACAAAGCTGCGGTTCCCAAGAATTTCTCTGTACTGAGCGAATTCGTTTTGAGGCTGATAAAGGCCACCGGCGAAATTGATGAGAATGACATCGGACATTATTTTGGTCTCAACCATCGAGAGTTGAGCTATGTTCTGGTTGAGTTGGATGAGGCTGGTTATCTGACGCGGGGCGACGGTCAAGTTTGTTTGTCGGCGGCGGGAGAGCAGCTATTCACACACGATTCTCCCATCCCCAAGATTTTTGCCGTTGAAGAGTTGTCAAAGCAAGTTGGCATAGATTTGATTTCATTGTGCCTTGAAGAAAGAAAGAGCCTAACCTTTGCAGAGCTAAGGTTTCCTGAACTGGCGATTTTGGACGCTCCCGCCGCATCAAGTGCAGGAGATAAAGTAATTAGTCTATTCTCACGCAACTTCTCGCAGTTTTCTTCATCGGCGACTGGTAGATGGCAAGATCGTCCAATTCTCTATTCAGTGGATGGCGCTACTCCGTTAAGCCGTTTTTCTGCAACCGTAAGGATCAATATTGGAAGTAAGCCACGGAGTCCTACGTCAGCTGAAGTCAATCTATCGGATTGGGGTGACAAGTATCAAATTGAAGACCGGGTCGACATTCTGCGTGCCGTGCAGGACTTTGCGGAAACACTATACATTTCTAAGAGTGATGATGCTGAACGATCCTTTGAGGTCCTAACAACCACCGCAACTGAATTCCTCGCCGAGTGGACCCGTTCGGATGGACTGGCGATCCGTCGCTACTACAATGAATGCCTCGGAAGGGTCGGTGAAGTTAGATCAGACCGGAAGACGATTCCTGTCCTCGGAAGCTTGTTTGTAAAAGAGAACCTCAGGCGTTTGCTAGACCAACTTAAATACGCATCAACGCCTGATCATTCGCCAAAAAGCATATTCTGGATTGCTCCAAATGTGCCCCACTGGGGTGCTACCAGAAATCTCTCTGAAATCGTAGCAACTTTGCAAGACAGATATGGTGAAATCGACAATTCGCCAGATGTAATTGGTGTATGTGCAAAAAATGCTGAGTGGGTTCTTTCGCGGGTTTTTGATAAAACGATAGATAACGAAAGGCTTGGCGTCCCACGAGGGTTGGAGGTTCTCTTGATCCCAGATGTTCTCTGCAGTGTGATCGTGCATGAACCGCTAGAAGCCCCACGTGGTTTGCCCGTACCCTTGGGTTATATCAGCAGGGACTCGAAGGTGATTGAGAGAACACGGAAGCTTCTTTCAGACTTGGGCTCGACTGATAAGACGCTTAGCGAGTTGTTTTCAGATATTCGGCCAGGACCGCCGAATGATTTATCGAAACGATGAAATGGCTATGATTGCGCGTAAGCGGCCCAGCATTTCCGGGAAGTTGCTACGATTAAAAGCCGATGCGTACGTACCACTTTCCCAGTCAGCTTGCGGGTTTTCAGCCCGAACCAATGGCTTGACATATGTCATGAAACAACTGGTTTTAACTCGGTATGCTATTGATGCGACATCCAATTAACTAATAGCGCCGAAATCCTCTCCGCCGCCTCTTCAAGATGCTGCGCGTCAAGATGAGCGTAGATTTCAGTTGTCTTTGGCCGCCTGTGCCCAAGCAATTGACCCGCCATGTTTAGCGTCTCGCCCGTCAGTATGGCGTGACTGGCGTAGGTATGACGAAGATCGTGCAACCTAATGTCTTCTGGCAAGCCGATCAGGTTTCGGATTGCGCGCCAAGATGAATCTATCGAGGCAATCGGCAAATTAGAGTTCGCGGTTTTCGGAAACACAAACTTCGATTTCGCATTTGTTCGTCTCGTTTCTAGGATCCTGCGTGCGGGTTTAGACAATACGACCTCGCGTGCGCCCGTTTTGGTCGTCGTCAGCGTCAATCGATCTTCGTTGACTTCATCCCAACGAAGTCTTGCGATTTCGCCTGAGCGGCACCCTGTCAACAGGATCAAGTGGATCGCGTCGGCAACATTAAGCCACCGGATTGGCGGCGTTTTTAGCCAACTGCCCAGCATTGCCAATTGATGGCTGTTCAATAAACGTCCTCTAGCCCGGCGCGTGTTGCGACGAATGGGCTTAGACGGATCAGGCGAGTCGGGAGGCAGGATGCCGTTTTCTCGCGCAAACTTCAGCATACTCCGCAGATGCGACAGCGCCTGATTAGCGCCGCCCGGACTAGTCGCGCTGTAGGTGTGGAACCAGTCTGCGATATCGGCGGTGGAAAGTCGGTTTATGGCGTAGTCACCAAACGCCGGAAGGATCGCGCTGTTGAGATACGTTTTTACCGCCTTCATGGTCGTAGGTTTCCATGTTGATTGTTTCGCTTTCAGGAACCTTTTCGCCAGCACATGCAATTTGATGGCGGGCTTATCGTTCGCAGCCAGCAATGAGATAACCGGAGGCGCGGACGCTGAAAGCTTGTGGTGGGCTCGCGCCCGCGCCTCCTCAGCGCTCATAGTTTGAGCATTGCCGAGCGTGACCCGTTTTGCCTTGCTGTCGATCTTGAGCCTCAGGACCCAAGACTTAGTTCCGGTGGGTTGCACCCGCAGGCCAAACCCACTCAATCGGTTGTCTGGCAGCGTGTACTCCTTACCAGCAGGGCGGGCAGCACGAGCGGAAAGGTCGCTGAGATAAATCGGTTCTTTTCGCATCAGTTCGTCTCCGAGCCAGAAATAGCGGCTCGTCGCGCGCGATTGTAGGCACCGACCTTCTGGCGCAAGGTTGACGCACTAACGCCGCGTTCGACTGCGAAGTCAGCAACTGATAGCCGCTGCCCTAGAAACTCTGCCACCAGCGGTGGCGGTTCCGGCAGGGCTTTCGCAGCAGGCCCGGCAAGAGTGCGCTCCAGATGCAAAGCCACGCGCTCGGCAGCTTGCCGCACAGGAGCTTCTGCAAACTTGGCATACCCCGCCGTCGTTTGCAGTTCAGAATGTCCAAGCAAACCTGAAACCGTGCGCAGTGCCTCACCTGACGAGATCGCAATCGACGCAAACCCGTGGCGCAGATCGTGGAGCCGCAAACTTGGAAGCCCGATGTCCTCGCGGATGATTGCCCAAACTTTCGCGATACGCGCAGGAGAAACTGGTTTGCCTTTGATCGAGAATACAAACTCAGAAAGAAGAGGCTGTTCAGAGAGGAGTTCCAGCGCGGCTTTGCCGAGCCAGATTGCGCGCGGCCCAGTTTTGCTGTCTGGAAGTGCCGCGCGGTTTGCGTCCAGCATGTCCCATCGCAGAAGCCGCGCTTCAGATTTGCGACACCCCGTGAGGGCGAGAAATCGGATGAGAGCCACGACGACCGGTTCAGTATCTTTAATACGTTTTAGGGCCTCGCCAAGCCGTCCATAATCTTCGCGGCTAAGCTGATGAACCTGAAACTGGTTCTTTCGTCGGCGCAGCCCCTGACAAGGATTTGACCCCGGCGTACGAAGCCCAAGGATTTCCGCATGCCGCATCATGCCCGAGAGAACGGCAAGCGCGCGGTTTCGGCTTCCCTGCGATGCTTGAGACTGAGAAAACCAGGAAGCGACCTCTTGGGCATTTATGGAGCCAACCTCCCTGAACCCGAACTGAGGCAGGACCGAGCAAGCCAAGAGGCTGCGGTGCGCCTTTAGCGTGGCAGGTTTCCAGTTTGGTGTCCCATGTGCGAGGAAACGCTCTGCAAACTCAGCGACGGTTGCTGTTGGCTTGTCCGGCACAAGTGGCACCGGCGCGGCTTGGCCGGTGAGTTCGGCGATTAGCGTGCGGGCTATGTCGCGGGCTTGGTCAAGGTTCAGCGACGCCTTCGGGCCAATCGAGCGCCGCAAGTTTCGTCCATCCACGCATATCTGAATATACCAAGCTGGCTGTCGATCTTGTCGATGGCGCAGAGCGAGGCGTGGAACTTCACTGTCCCATTCGAAACGGTCGGCTGAAATGGCTTTTGTATTACTGGTGGGTGATATGGGTTTAGCAGGCATAGGGTCTCTCCCGATGCTTCCCCATCAGGACAAAATATTTGCACATCCTGGGGAAGCTTCAGGACACACGGGGAAGAGAAAATCCGAAAGCCCGCATTCCTGTTCGATGCCGTCCCTGAAACCTGTCAGGATGGATCGGTTTTTATTTTATCCAGAGGCGAAGACCCTGAAAACAAATATAAAAACCAATCCGCATCGAACGCCCGACCTATTCCAACTTGCCCTGAATGCCGCCGATTATTGGCAGAACAAAAGGGGATGTTTCGTTTCACACCCCATGCACCTTTGGTGCTGACAAAGCGCAAGCGATTTTGTCTGAAACACCTACGGTTGTTGAAGGTTTCGCTGTATACGCTCAGCTGTATTGTCGCTTACAAAGCCGCGCAAGATTCAGCCAAAACCTAGTAACCACAACGGATTTCGCCTGTGCACGGTCAGCGTTCGATCTCCACGTCACGTTCTCTATTAGATTTGCGGAGCGAAACGCTCAATCCGGACATGCCTCGAGACGAGCTAAGAGCGAGAGCGGCCGTCATCACAAGGCGTTGAATCGAATGACTTAAAGGTGACGATAACGTCGTTACTTTTTCACTCGGTACCGTTGCTTGTACAGCGAGATTTGGTTGATGCTGTTGTCGCCTGTCGGGCAGTTTAAAGCCGAGCGTTCGCGCTTCCTGAGACCATGCCTGGAAGAGGGCAGAGCGCTCGCGGGGGCGCTTGGCTTGGCGCGTCCGAAGCGCGGCGAGTTCCATCCCCTTTGGTGTTCTGTACCCATGTGCTTTGGCCGCCTCTTCGATCGCTTGACGACGTTTGGAGAACGCACGTTCGATTTGATGCGGGATTGCTCGCATGCGAAACGAGCTACCTTGTCGATCGACTGTATAACCGTCCCGTTCGAGCGCGTTCGCTAAGTGATTTCGATAGACTGCGCCGGTTTCTTTTTGTGCTTTGTAAAGTTCGCGGCTGACCAGCGAGCCCCAAGTTCCGTCTTGCCGCGGCGCAGCGTTAAATATGAACGCGTGCGTATGAAGCTGCGGGTCGAGATCTCGGCTCGTGTGGTGATGGAAACGAGCGATCGTCAACCCGGCAACGGGCTCACGCACGGCTCCGCCTTTTCCTCGCCGCGTGAGGGCGTGGTTGTCTTCAAGGTGCTTTGTTGCAACCGACACGGCTTGGCGATGAGCCGCTTCAATTTTCACGCGTTCAGCTGGAGGTGACAGCGCCCACAATACCGATACTGATTTGGGAGCACTGTAGGTCATATCCCAACCGGGAGCGTGAGACTTGTTACTAGTCTGAACGAGCGGCTCCGAAGTTTTTGGATCATAGCCGTTCAAAAGAGATTCAAAGTCTCTCCGGTTAACGTCTCCATCTAACGCAAGGCGTTCTGCGCCTCGTCCATCCCAATCGCTTTCCGCTTCGGCTTCATTTTCTTTTGTGTAGTATTCGTCTTGCGCCATATGCTGGAAGTAAGCGACTGCCGCAGCGACGGATTTGCGCGCCGAGATGGAGGCGACCATTACGCATCAAATCCGTCTTCGGCTTTTCTGCTGATAAAGTCAGCCATATCCGGAGAAAGGATAGGGCGCTCTTCGCGAAGCGGATTGCGTTCTGGAAGTGGAGCGAGATCTCTCGCACATTTCGAAGTCCAGTCGGCAGGCACGCTGGCAGACCGCTGTTCGGGCAGATCCAGAAACGGAATTTCGACGTCGTACACGTGCTGCCCTGGGCCCACCATCAAGGCACGGATTCCATCTTTAGTGACGCCAAGATGATCCGAGAGCTCAGAAGGTGTGATCACGTCACGGATCTCCGGGACCGTCGTTTTGCTCGTAGATCGCAGTCCATTGGTCCAGGTCTCACTCTTGCGCTCAACTTCTACCGTTTGCTTGCCGAGCAAGCGGCTCGTGATTTCAGCGCTCTCGCCAAGGTTCATTCGAGTAATGATGTGCGTGCCGATCATGCCGATCCATGCATTGGCTTGATCAGGGCCATATGTTTTCCGGATCTGAGAGAGGTCTTGCGCGCCCAAGACGACGCTGATGCCTTTTGAGCGACCGACATCCAAAAGCGTGGAGAAATGGTCCATTCGCTCTAGCTGGGGAAACTCGTCGAGGAAGAGCCAAGTTCGAGTATCTGGGTTCTCCCGCATTGCCGGTGAACCAGCATAGCTTGCGAGCAAACCAATTATCCCTGAAAGCCAGGCCTTAGAGAGTTGCGGGAACTTTCCGTCGCGCTGCAGCACTACCGGACCGTAGTTTGGTAGGTCCAACCACCTCCGGATCGAGAAGCCACCCGAACTTCTTGGCCAGGCGTCTGCCAATACCAACACAATGTTCATATGAGATTTGAACGTTGTCAGAATGCTCTGAGTGGTTTTGCTGGTCGGTTCACGCAAAAACTGCGTCGCAGCTGGATAATGGCGCTGGGCGACTTCGAGAAGTCGTTCTGGGTCGGCGAGTACCAGGTCGCGAAGATACATCCAGTTCCAGCATTCTGGACGGGTGTTTTGCAGCGAGACAATGCAGGCGACGAAGATCTCTCTCGCTGCGTTTGACCACATCGGGTCCGATCCGCTGGCCGGTATTATGCGCGCCGCCAGTTCTCGCGCTTCCTGCGGGGTACGACAATCATAGGCGATATCCCATTTCAAGGAACGCGCATCATGCGGGGCCATAACGCCGCTTATGTATGGCAGCTTGGAAGTCAGATCGCCCTTCGTGTCGAGGATTAGGACTTTGTCACCGCGGTGGATCGCGCCCAGCATCAAAAGGAGCATCGCAGTCGTCTTACCCGCACCCGTACTACCCCAGGCGAGGAAGTGTCGACTCTCTCTATCGAGGCTCATCGGAACGTTCAGTGGAAACTCAATGCCCTGGCCAGATTGTTTGCATTCTTTGCGTGATATCTTTTTGAGTTGCTTGATAGCTGCCTTACCTTTGAAGTGCTGTCGCCCGCGCACAACTTTTGGCGGCTTCGATCCGTATTTCATGATCCAAAAGAACGCGATCAGCGTCGCGACGCTAAGACCGGATAAAGCTGAAACGAGATTAAGTCGTCGATTAAACGCCGGCTGCGTTTCGTAATACTTCATTACCGCTTTGCAGTGGGACCATGTATCGACGCCAACAGGATCGTAGAAAAGCGACGCAACTCGGGCCTTGGCACAGTCATCCATGAATGCCCGATCATGATACGAAATTTGTCCCGGCGCGGTTTCGACGCCAGCCCGATAATAGTGGAAGCCTAATTCGTAAGACCCAAAGGCCGTCACCGCTAACACTGCGCATGAGGCTAGGAGATTCGTTTTGATCTTCGACATGTTAGTTCCTCTCGGCTTTCAACTGACCGCTGAGGGCAAGCAGGAGTTGCTCAAACATTTTCTCGATGCGCGCGACGGTGGCTCGGAGTTCAGATTGAGAGGTCTTGGACAAGTGAATGTCTTGAGTGACGATCGCGAGTTTTCGTTCGATTTTCAGTAGTCGACTGGCTTGTTCGAAGGGGTCGCCATCCGACAGACCAGACCTGATCAGTTCGCGGGCAACTCCCGTCTTAGTCCCAGAAATGCGTTTGGCTCGTTCTGAAAGCCTGTCTATGTCTTCAGGGGCTAATCGAATAGAGACCGGAGTAGATACATCAGTCATGGTAGATTTTACCATCGCGATCAATGTACGGCGCCTCGCAATCAGCCATCCAGCCAAGAACCGCTCGCCTGCGATAGCGAACACTTTTTCCTAGCTTCAGAAACCTCGGTCCTCCTCCTCGACTGCGCCATGTGGTGAGCGTGCAAATCGGCACGCCTGTCATTTTGCTGACTGACGGGGTGTCGATGGCTTCATCTAGCCAACCAGGGTTGCCTTCTAGAATTTGTTCAAGATGTGGAATGCTGTGATTAGACATAAACTCTACTCCGCGCGGTGATCGATAGAGAAACGCGAGCACAGATTTCGTTGGCGAAAAAGGAAAACAGTTTTGTCAAACTTCAGCGCAGATGCGCATAATTAGTCGTAATAATACACGTAATGGGCGGAGTTCTCGCGCGACATATCCCTTTGTAGAAGAAATCTCTCCCGACCTGGTTGCCTCAAATTTCTACTCGTCCAATTCGATGCGTGCTTGCATCCGAAGCGGCATCATTCGACCCTGAATAGTGGTGAGTGCCAGAACGTTTTGGTCTGGGAACTCGGCGACAAGTCGTTCATGAATCTCTGACGCCATCGCGTTATTGTACGCTTCTGGATTCTTTCTGTGCAACTCGGCTACAAGTTCCTGGACGCGCGGCCAAAGGTCAGATGAAGGTCTCCCAGGTTTTAAACGTTCTTTCTCATTCTCAACGAGGCGAAGCGGTACCAGATCATCTCCATTTGCCACGTGGCGGTCGTTTGCGGCGTCGAGATCAACGTTTCCGTTTTGCGGAGTCATCATCCCTGCAGCCTCAAACCAGGTCCGTAAAACGGTTCTGTCGACCATTATGCAATCTAATAGGTCGCGAGCTCTGTCGCCATAACTACCTATCGGGAGTTTGGACAATCTATTGATGGTTGAACTGATAAAGTCCTCCGTCAATTGCTCTGGGGCATCGAACGGCAGCGCCTTAATCTTCCACAAAATGGCAACAACATCGGCCGAAGTGCCATACAAATAGCGGCACCCGCCTCTGGCGCTTCCTGACATCAACATTACCCGGTTCGCAAAAGACAAGCTTGGGACTGCAAGCGTTTGTTTGCTCGTATACTTTGAGGTCGCATAGCGGGAGGGTACCTCATTTGGAATTTCTGGATCAAATCTTCCGGCAAATAGATCGGCGACTAGAAGCTGCATCATTGCCTCCCCGTTGAGTTCGACTTCGAGAGACTCAAATAGTTCAGCTAGTTCTCCGAGTTCGGAGAACCGTTCCATATCTTTAAAACTCAACTCAGATACCGAAATTGCATACTCCATTGCTGGTCAGAAAGTCTGAAGCATGAACGGTGCCAGCTTGGTCCACACTTCACGTCTGGTTAGATGATTTGGTTACACCACAAATATTGCTTTTGTGGTGTAACCAGTGTATTACACTACAAAATATACTTATGTGGTGTAACGCGTGATGCATAGCTTCCCCCTTTCGATCCATACAACATATCAGGACCTGCTGCAGGCCCACGCAATACGAGCGATCTCTGATGTTCCGGGAAAACCCTTTCTTCGAGATATGGGAAAGAAAGGAAAGTATTGGTACGCGCGCCAGAGGATCGGCGACAAGACCACTCAGAAATATGTTGGACCAGACACCCCTGAGGTTCGCGAACGGATCCAGGCCGCCGAAGCTGCAAATGAAGAGACACATGCCTTTGAGCGTCGCTGTGCCAGCATGGTTGCACAATTGCGCGCCGCGGGCGTTCCAGCCCTAGATCGGGACACTGGAAAAGTCCTAAATGCAATGGCCAGGAGCGGTGTCTTTCGCCTGGGTGGAACGCTTATCGGGACACATGCTTTTCGCTTATATCGCGCCGAACTCGGCGTGCGTTTTGACAACACGCTTGCCGTAACAGGCGACGTGGACATCGCTGCCTTTGAGAACCTTAAGCTCGTGATCGAAGACGAAGTTGATCCGGCCCTGCCGGAGACCTTCAAGGATTTAAGCTTAGAACCGGCCCCCGGGCTTGATCGTAGGAATCGTCCAACCAAATGGGTCATGGGCGGAGGAGGCGGTACCGAAGTCGAATTCTTGGTACCATTGATGCGCGAAGATAGCGGTATTCTCAAACTGGATCCACTTGGTGTCTATGCACAGGCGCTTCCATTCCTGAATTTCCTGATCGCAGAGCCAATTCCTGCGGTAGCGCTTTATCGTTCTGGTGTGCTGGTCCAAGTTCCGAGGCCAGAACGTTATGCGGTGCATAAGCTGATCGTCGCGGCGCGCAGGCACTCGTCGTCTGCCCTAAAAGCGAAAAAAGACCTAGCTCAAGCAGAAGTACTGTTTGAAGTGCTTAGCGAAGATCGACCGGCTGAGCTCGCAAACTCATTGTCAGTTGCGATGGAAAAGGGACCCGCATGGAGAGCGGCCATCGGAGTGTCGCGAAAGAATTCAGCTCAGATCGAAAAAATAGTGACGGATGTACTTGGATAATTGCCAGAGGTAAGGCTCCCGAAGGGCATACTTGGGGAGTGAATCTAGGAAGGCTGAGTGAGTCTGTTTGGCGAGCAAAACCAGACGTAAGAAAACTTGCAGAAACCCGGTTTATGCGACCAAAACTGGATCGTTATCGGCAAGAAGACATGGCATCTGTCCGAAGGCGTTGCACTTCATCACCCCATTCAATCCGTGTCTTGGAAACGAAATTCTCTGCGAAATACTCCGCCTTGCATTCACAATCGCGTCCGCCCGCACGTTGACACTCTGATAGGTAATACTCGTTCGCTTGTTCCCGGCTGCGACAGTCGCCGTGTTCAAACATACGCGCCAGAATTTTCGGAGCGGTTAGTTCAGGGCTGCTATAGTCTGCGAGTTTGGCAACTGTCGCGGCCCGATCGCCCTCATAATTTTGTTGGCGTCCGCGCGCGGTCGCCGAGGCGTCTTGTTGTTGTGCGGTCAATGATGCGCGTACCTCATCTCGCTTCTCTGTTGCCATCTCAATGACGCAGGTCTTGTCGAGTAAAGCCTTACTGGTGCGCCCATTCAAATGCGCCAATGCCATCTCCGCGTCGAATCCAGCAAGGTCTCCTTCGCTCGAGTTGAGCGGCGCGGGTTCGACGTCCTGTGAAGACACTTGAGGCTCGCTCACAGCGAAACTTACCGAAAACAGATCAAACCTCGTACCCTGTGGGGTCGCGACCCAAGCCGATACCGGGGCGCCAGATACAATGGCGGCTTGCAACGCATCAGCGTCAGCGCCAGGGCTTGCATATACGGCTCTTGAGTCAGCACCGCCGCCTTGTCCTGTCGCCCTCCATCCGCGCTGGTTGACCCAGCTATCGATGATGGTTCCACCCGCATCTATCTTCACAATCAAATTGCGAGGGTTGGGCATACCGAGCGCTTGATTGGCTTCATTTCGAACCGAACCTGGCATCGCCAAACGACTATGGCGATTGTCGCTACAACTATACTCGATTGCTCCATCCGAAGATGTGGCTTCGTAAACAGCGCATTCTGCGTATGCTGTCGCGAGGCAAGCGATGGATACTATCATTGTTGAGAGAGTCTTGAGCACGCAATGTCCCCTTTCGCGTTTCTGAGATCCTTTAGGGTTACACGTACACAACGGCTTTCAGAACTCAAGAACACGCGGGAAGACATTGCTAGTTCTCCTCACGCTTAGAGGGCTATTCGCCGAAGTAGTGTTTGCACGCATCGAGTTCGCGGCGCTGCCAAACATCGTGAAGGTCCCAGGCCCACCAGGGCGTATCGTTTCCGTAGCAATAATTGCGGAACTGCAAGATTGCGAGGCCAGCGATAAACGCTTTGGCGAGGTCCTCAGCTTCCTGCCTTGCGGCAAGCACGTCCTGCGTTCGCTTTGCGCTTTGCGCCTGGTGCCAGTTATAGTCGGCATATGAGAGCCGTTCCCATTTCTTAGTCAGCGTTTTGATTTTCCCATTTGCAAACTCGGAAACACCAAATCCGAGAGAGAGCGATAGCGTGTTTGCTTCGCTTGTATCGAAGTCCATGGCTTTTAAGCGCGTTCGCTTGGGCTCCAGTAGATTGTCCCAGAAATAGAAGAAACCTGTCGCGAAACCTGCATCATAAGGCCTGATGCGCAGCGATTGAGCACCTGCGTTAAGTTGGAACGAACTGTGTTCTCTGGCATTCGCACCCACGCGATACTCCGGGTAAGCGAATTCCGCGATATTAAAAATCTCGCCCTCTGAGCTGTGTTGCAGCCCCACCAGCCAGATGTCCGCCTGGACAGAAACCGTTTTACCGCCGCAATAATTTTCGACCACCTGATCACGAATGACCGGTTTCAGTGTTTGATCAAACCACTCACGCGATATTTCAAACGTCGGCAACTCGTTGATGACGACAACAACGTGCATGGAGGGCACGGCCACGGGTGCGATATTATACCGCGTGCTATCTTGTCGCCACTCGCGATGCCATTCGGGGGCGGAGCAAATGGGTCCTTCCGGAATGACCTTCGAGATGGGGCGCCCACTGGCGTTCTGTTCGCGCGTGCGCACATTCCCCCGATTGAAGACGGCAATTGAGTCTTCTGCATATAGGAGAACACCCCTGTTCTGCGGTGAAACGGACACCCTTTCTCCGAGATTTGGTAAGTCTTTCGCCTGGATGGGACGCCAATCCTCGGGATCGAAAGCGGCGGTTTCCTCAATCAGGGTTTCGTTCAAGTAACTGCCTTGTGCGACGGCAAAACTTGGAACAAACCAAAGAGCGAAACAGCCAATCAGCCACAAAATAAATGGGCACTCGCCCCAATAATTACGATTCATTCCGCTGCCTCTTAGCTATTCGATCTTTGTTGTGATCGTCGTCAACCGATGCATCTTCGCACATGCCTTGGAACGGTCCAAGCGGTTCCGAAACGCGAGCATCTGTGGACGGCGCCCCCGTGGCAAGAGATTTTAGTTGGTCATTTGCAGGTTGGCCGTTAGCGGGCATCTGTTCGGCCTATTGAGACGGCTTTCGGACGCCGCTGGCCATCATGCGCTCCGCAAGATGAGGTTCCTTACAAAAGCACGCACTCGAGGGTGCTGGCTCGCGAGTGGATTGTCCTCACTTGTCAGAAACTCCGGTTCTGCATGACCTCCTTATGCTCTCACCAATTTCGTTTGCGCCTTAGCGGCGCGGTGACTTTATGCCGGCAAAAGCTTTGCCGGATTGAACTTTTCTCCTTTGGTCATCAGGGCCCAGATCATTCGGCCGATCTTATTGGCCATAGCGATCGCAACCACCATCATCGGTTTGCGCTCGAGCAAACGGCTGAGCCATGGATGCTTCGTGAAGCCGAGCTGTTTGGCTCGGATGATCATCGACATCGCGCCAGCAACCAGTAAGCGCCTCAGTTCTGGGTTCCCTGTCTTTGTGATCCGCCCCATCCGATCTCGCCCGCCGCTGGAATGCTGCTTGGGCACAAGACCAACCCAGGCGGAGAAGGCGCGGCCGGATTTGAAGATCTTCGGATCGGGAACTTCCGCAACCACTCGTGTTGCGATGACCGGTCCAACGCCAGGGATGGTCTCTAATCTCTGACACATATCACTAGAGCGATGCGCTCTCATGATCTTCCGATCAGTTTCCAGGATTTGCCGCTTCACATGTCGGAGCTCATTGGCGAGTGGCGTCAGACACTCCCGCGCCAGATCGGGGATGCGATCATCCTGATCGTCAGCCAGCGTGTCGAGGATGGCCTCAACACCCATCCGGCCCCTGGCAGCGACGATTCCGAACTCAGCCAAGTAGCCCCGCAACGTATTGATCAGCCGGGTCGATAGACGCACCCAGTGATCACGCACACCGTGTAGGGCAAGAAGCGCTTGTTGATCTGGTGTTTTGATCGGAACGAACCGCATCGTTGGCCTTGTGACGGCTTCGCAGATCGCTTCTGCATCGCGCATGTCGTTCTTTTGGCTCTTCAGATACGGCTTCACGAACTGTGGGGGCATCAGCTTCACATCATGCCCGAGTGCCCTCAGCTCGCGGCCCCAATAGTGCGCTGTTGCGCAGGCTTCCATGCCGACCAGGCACGGTTCCAATTGATTGAAATAGGCGAGGACTCGCGACCGGCTGAGTTTGCGTCGGACGACAACCTCACCCTCCGCGTTGATCCCGTGAACCTGAAAAACCGATTTGGCTAAATCCAAGCCAATAACTGTGATACTCTTATCCATAGGCGTGCTCCTAATGTTGGCGGTGTGGATACCTTCACATTACCAGCTCAGCAGAGCTGGGTGGGGCACGCCGTCCACAGCATCAAAAGCAGTCGTTAGCAATCGCGGCCAATGCGCATCGAATCGCACTTGGAAGCGTATTCCTCGCTATTCGCCAGATGCCATAATTCATCGAGCGGGATGCCCAAGATCATGCCCACTTTATCAATCGAGAATTCCTCGAGTTCTAAGAGCAGCACCAGCTGTCGCATGACATCTTTGGCGCTTTTCGGATCATGCTGAACGATGGAACGCTGCAACAGAATGAAGAGGTCGACTTTGCGAAAATGGTCGATTGGGGTTTCTTCGTCGCGCGCTTCGAGTAATCGCTCGACAACTTGCGCCAAGCATTGATCAGCGCTTTCGAGATTTCCAACCATCGCAAATGCATAGCGCCGCATGCAAGGAAGCTGCTGTTCTATAAAGGTCGCAAAAGACATTTTCTGGTCGCCTGTGGTCTGCCTCGATTTGAGCGCGGCACGACTAGAAAACTCTCCTGAGACGCGAAATCCTATATATCTGGGACAATGACAGTTAGGCTGTCGGTTGCATGATACGCAGATCGATCATTGCAGCTGTTTTTCGCACGCTCTGCAGTTTGACCTCATCGCAACGCATAGCGCGAAAGCAGAAATCAGCCGTTGCCCTTGCTTGTTCCTCGGGGGTCAACTCATTCGCCAGTTGCGGAGCCAGAATAGACGTCTCTGTCAGCTGAAATACCTGCTCCGCGGCGAGCTGCGATTGGTCAGCCCTTAAAGTGTTCTTGGCTAAGCATGCTTTGATTAGTCCCGCATAGTGAGCAACCATTCTAGTTCGGACAGCTTGCGCGGATACGAATTCCGGCTTCCTGAGTTCCGGAAGGTAGAAGATGCCCACATAGTCTTGGTCTGCCGATGCGACGGCCACGACTTCTTCATAAATGCTTTTGTAGAGAAGGACTTCTGGTTCGGCATCGATAGCCTTGAGCTCTTCGTAAAATGAGAGCGACGCCTGCGCTGCATATGAAATGAGCTCATTCAACAGGCCATCCTTGGATCCGAACAGATTGAACAGCGATGCTGGCGAGGCATCCAATGCAGTCGCCATCATTCGAATGCTCGTTCCGGCAAAGCCATGCTCAGCAATGAGCTTGGTGCAGATCTCAAAGACCCGCTGTCGGGTCAGATGAGGTTTGCCATCTCCTCGAGGTCGTCCGACGGGGCGGCGTTTCTTGGTGGCGATATCAGGCGATTTATTGGTCATGTGACATGGCTATAGAGGTTGAAGCTTAATGTCTAATTTAAATCGATCGATCTAAAATAATTGACTCAAGCAAAATACCTATGCTACAGCGCCCCTCGAAATCAGGAGGAAGCTATGCCCACAGCCATTGTTACTGGATGCTCTCGCCCGACCGGGTTTGGACAACTCACCGCCAAAACGCTCGCTCGAGCGGGCTTCGATGTGTTTGCAACGATGCGGCGTGCGTCTGAGCGCCGTGCAGAGCTCGATGCCTGGGCTATGGAACAAGACATGAGCTTGACCGTGCTAGAACACGACGTGCTCGATCCGACTCAAAATCGAAATGTTGTAAAAGAGGTCAAGTCGATCACGGGCAGCGTTGATGTCTTGGTCAACAATGTGGGGATGAGCAGTTTTGGGGCACTAGAAACACTGCACAGCAATCATATCCATCAGGTCATGGACACCAATTTCTTTTCAGCCGCTGACATGACGCGCGCCGTGTTGCCGGTTATGCGCGCGCAAGAGTACGGACGCATCATTTTCGTTTCATCCATGGCGGGTGTCACGGGCATTCCCGGTGAATCCATTTACTGCGCCAGTAAGTTTGCTCTCGAAGGCATGGCTGAGTCCCTGGCGATGGAAGTAGCGCGCTTTGGTATATCGGTCAGCACAATTCGGCCGGCGTTCTTCAATACTGGCATGAGTATGCACAATACCGATGCGTCGAGCTTCTTCTCTCGGGACACGCCCTATGATGCGTTCAATGACCAAGTTGTGGCGTCGACGTCTGAAGGCGAAGTCGCAGGCGAAAATCCGCAGCTGGTCGCTGATACAATTCTCGAAGCCGCGTCCGCTGAACAACCAAAACTCCGATACGAGCCTGGTGTCGCTGCACCAGAAATATTGGCTGGCCGAAAAGCAATGAACGATGCGAAATGGCGCGCGTTTGTCATGTCGGAACTCGGCATGTCGGATTGGTTGGCATCTGAAGAAACGGGAGTGCCAGCATGACCACGTTGATTGATCGTATCCCAGACTTTACCGCCGACCAAATTAAGCGCGTCCGTCAGCCCTTGGAGAACGCGTACACGCTGCCACCGCAGGCTTACCTAAGCGAAGATATCTATGCGTTGGAAGAAACAGAGATCATGCGAAAAAGCTGGCTCCCGCTGGCCCGCGTGGATCAGATCGCTGAGCCCGGGCAATACATATCCCTCGATCTGTTTGGACAGCCGGTGATGGTGGTGCATGGTATCGATGGGGAGTTTCGTGTCATGTCCCGCGTCTGCCTTCATCGCGCAGCGCCGATCGCCGAAGGTGAAGGTAAGCGAAAGCTCTTTACGTGCCCCTACCATGCCTGGAGCTACGACACGACCGGGCAGCTCATCCGCGCGCCTCTAATGGACGGGGCAGAAGGGTTTGCGGAGAAGGACTGCAAGCTGCCCCAAATCAAAACCGAGCTCTGGAACGGTTTCATCATGGCAAACCTCGACCCAGACGCGCCCCCTTTTGCGCCGCAAGTGGCGGACTACTCAAGCTACTTCGAAAAGTACAAGCTCGATGAGATGGTCGTTGTCAAAACACTCGAGTTTGACAGTCCGTGGAACTGGAAAGTTCTGGTCGAGAACTTCATGGAAGCCTACCACCACATCGCGACGCATGCTCAGTCTTTGGAGTCGCTTTTCCATGCCAGGGATTCAAAGATCCCCGATAATACTGGCCCCTGGTCAATTCTTCACATGCCGTCGGCGCATGAGGCGGCAGCGCCTGGGCTACCACCAATTGAAGGATTAGAGCCATGGCAAGAACGCGATTTGTTCGCCACGGTTATGTTTCCCCATTTCTTATTGGCGTTCCAAGGCACCGGCGTCGCGTGGTATCAAGTGTTTCCGCAGGCGGCGGATCGGATGCTGTTAAAAATCCACTTACTGTCACCCAAATCCCATCTGGCGTTGGACGGTTTTGGTGAAGCTGCAGAAGGCAACGCCGCTCTGGTGAGTGTCGTTCATCACGAAGATATCGATGCCAATGACAAAGTTTGGGAAGGGCTCAAAGCCCCGCTCACGAAACAGGGGCGTCTATCGCCGCTCGAGAAGTCAATCTGGCAATTGAACCAGTGGTGGCTGGAGAAGATGAACGCTCCGGCAGAGTAACCACACCGCAAATTCGAAACACTGAACCGAAAGTACACCTTCATGTCCTTATCTCATGAGCCCGCCGCTACCAACCCATCCTCGCACGTTGCTGACCTCAGCCAAGTGAACCACCAACCTTACTTGCTTACACTTAACCGGCACGAGGGAGCTGAAATCAAAGATGCGCTGCCTGGCGTTCACGTGACACCATGTTTCATCGATGTCGAGAATGGGCTCTGGGTATTGTATTCCAGGTTTGAGCCAGGAACGATTCTGCCAACGCATTACCACACAGGCACCGTGCACTTTTACACCACCAAGGGCGCTTGGGCTTATGTTGAGCACCCCGAAGATGTGCAAACTGAGGGCAGCTATCTCTACGAACCGGGTGGCTCGATCCACACTTTTGAGAGCAAAGAAGGGGCAGAGGGCTTCATGGTCGTCAATGGCGCCAATATCAACTTCGGTGCTGACGGCCAGTTCATGAACATTATGGATGCGGCTTGGATCGAACAAGTCCTGATCGAAGTTGCAAAACAGTCCGGGCAAAACATGCCACGATACATCAAACCGCAAGCGATGGCCGATTTTTCAGAAAGCTGATGAAGCCACATTCTGGCTGTTTGGTCGTCGGCAATCTCAATGAGCCAATCGCTCACGCACGGCGATGTTTTGCCCTCCCATCCCCTGCGGACGCACATGAACCTTGAAGGAACAAAAGCGATGTTAGAGCCATTTCAATACTCAGACTGGGTCGGTGCAGCCGGGGTATCCTTGCTGTTGATCGCATTTGCTTTGAATGTGTTTGGCATACTGGATCGTCAGTCTTTCATGTACAGCGCCATGAACGCCGTTGGCGCGGGCCTTGCCGCTTATGCGTCCTGGTTGATTTCTTATCTTCCTTTTCTCGTCCTGGAGGGCACATGGTGCCTGGTTTCTCTGGTCGCGATAGTTGCGTTCTTTCGACGCTCATCTGGGGCTCACGCACCGCAACGAGCGGCAAACTAATGGAGTGCTAGATGGCACATTCGGACACGACTTCAGACTGGAAAATGCTGGGCCGCTTTGAGGTGCTCATGGCGACGATAGATGCAGAGAGGCACCGGGATTTTGGCCTGTCTCTGAGAGAGTGGCAAACGCTCAAGCTCATTGCTGATGGATTCACATCAGCCGAAATTGCCAGCGCGCTGAACGTCCAACGCAGCACCGTCGATACGTTCAAGAAACGTATCTTTGAAAAGCTGGAGGTGAATTCAGCTGCGCAAGCCTCCTCAATTGCAATCGCGATCCAATCTGGAGCTGATATTCGTCAACGATCGTCTACCGACCAATTCAGGTGAGCGAGCAAAAGGAGACGAAAGCTCAGAGGCTTAAGTCGCGCTTGATCCAAGCTTGGTTCCTCCCGGTGTGTTCATTGGCTGCAGGATCAGTTGGACTTGCGTTCCTGATCATACGGCGTTGGCAATCCGATCTCTCTGAGCAGTAAGCGACCAAGGCTTGATATTTCGACGCTGCCTTTAAACTCGCCCGTTCTTGGGTCGAACTCAGGAAGCTCACCAAGTGTCGAGCGCGCGGGGTAGCGCCGCCGCAAAAGGCCAAGTCTCAAGAGATTGGAGACGCCGAGTTCATATAAGTGATGGCGTTCAATGTCCTCTTCGGTGTCGTCCATGGTCGGCTCAAAAACGCGGTCTACGGATTCAAACGGGTCATCTTCGTCTGACCCCATGGTCATGTCGGTTGAGACGCCATAAGCGCGCAGGATGGAAAACTCATCGACATCGAGTGCATCCAGCACGCCGAGTAATCGTTTGCGCCGGACGCGGTCACGCTCACCCTTGGTCAGGCCGGCATTCACGAGTGCGACGATGTGCGCGATCCGATCTTCGGTCGTTGCGCGCACGGCAGAATAAGCGCCGCGTTCGACCAGGTCGATTGTTTCCGCGTCTTGCAAAAGCGCTTTTGTTTGCGCCTCATCTAAGAGCTCAACACGGTTTGCCAACGCTCTCACATAAGCTGTCAGGCGATCAAGTCGCTGGTTTGGAACGATCTCGCCGATCAATTCGGCTAACGGGCCACCTGCCAGTGGAAGTATGGAGGCGGCGCCTTTCAAGGACGCGACAAGCCGATCACCGATAGAGGCATCAAGTCCATCTTGAGAGTCGTCTTTTGGATCTGAGTCTGAGGACATGACGCGTATGTTTCAGCTGGCGAGTTGATGTTGTGAGTTGGCCTGATCAAGCGTTTGTTTGCGCACATGCCTGGTGCTCAAAGCGATGAGTTTGCACGCCTGTCTGGAAACAGAATTCGCTTTCTGGTTGACGTTGAGTTGCAAGTAACGCTTTCGCACGAGGGTGTCCACTTTCGAGCTTTCGCGCGCCAGAAAAGCGATACGTCGTGCGTTCGAAAAACCGCAACGCCGGCTTTGCTGCCGCGCAAATGCGAGTTTTTAACCGCGCAACAATCACGCCTTGGCTCGCTCATCTGAGCGTCGGTAAACGCGACGAATCACCTTCTAGTGCAATCAAGACAGGACTTAAGCCGATTGGGGAAGGAGAGATCGTGAACCATGTCATCTTTTCCGGACCCAGATTTTTCCGGAACGAACCGGCCTGACTTCAGCTCAAAGAGCGATGAAGCATTTGAGTATCTTTGCCTCGATGTCGCTAGGGCGCATTTCGAAAATGTGGTTAGTGGTGATCTACACGAAAAACGAGGCACGGCACAGCATGGCGTAGATTTCCTCGTCGATCTCGGAACAAGCGGTCTGGTGGCCGGATCATGTCGATCAGACCGCAATCCGGCCAAGCAGCGAATTGTTGGGGCGGCCAAAGAATTTGCAAAAAACTGGGACAAGAAGTGGAAGCGGCAAGATGTGACCCAATTTGTCTTATGCTTGGCCTGCGAGGAACGAACTGAAACGCGCAAAAAGCATGTGGAGGAAGCGCGGTCCATTATTCTTGATCTTGGGATCACATGCGAGGTGTGGAGCCAAAGTGGTCTGATCGATCGTCTGAGGCCACATCCAGCCGTGGTCGTCCAGCATCTCGGCCGGAGGTGGGCGCATGTCTTATGCGCGCCGAGTGTTGTGGGCGTAGAAGGCGCGACTGAAGCTCAAATCGACGCTTTGGAGGCTCAAGTTCGCGCTTTTGAAGATAGCCGGGCACCATTGGTACAGGCGAAGATAGACCAGTTGATCCAGCTCGCTCGTCAGGGTGCAAAATCGGAGCTGATTGAAGAAGCTGGGCGCCTGCGCAAGGATTTGAGTGTTTGGCGCACGTTCAACGCGCAGCAAAAAGCAACGGTCATTCGAACGGCGGTGATGTTTGATTTCGCGACCGATATAGAAGGTTTTAAAGCCGCTCATGCAGAGGCGCGGTCGCTTCATCCGCCGAAAGACCGGTATGCCGATTTCCAAATCATCGCTCAAGAAAACGGAATGAAAGCCGCGGTCGAGGCGATAAGTCATCCTCGGACGCTGAGAGAGCGCATTTTGAAAGCCGCCTATCAAAGCGAGTTGCGTGATCCTGCCAGCGCCTTGAAAATATTGGATGACGGGCCAGAACCGGAAGGCAAGTTCACGCCTTGGTATCACCGTGTGCGCGCCACGGCTCTGTCGCGTCTTGGGCAAGACGATCTTGCGATCGAACAGGCCGATAAGGCCTATCTTGCCGCCTCTGATGATTTGATGGCACGCATTTGTAGAGCAGCGATTTATTATTCTGCGACGGTCGCGCCGGGCTTGGGCTTTCTGGGCATTTCTGGTCCGAGCCCATATTCGCCGCTTCTCGTTCGGCGAGATGCAGTTTCGCAGCAGCGAAGGTCTCAAGCGGCTACTTGGTTTGAGGAGGTCGCTGCGACCGCGCCGGAGAAAGCGGACCGAGAGCTTGCTTGGTTATGGACCTTTATTGCCGCATTGGATGAGCCAGGCGGCCCTGAGAAAGCTGCTGAACTGGTCATAGCGGCCATGGAGGACGGGCCATGTTGCCCGTCATTTGTGACCTGGTGTCTTGGGCGTCAGATTGAGTTTGATCGCGTTAAGGTTGAGGCTTGGCTCTTGGAGCGACTGACAAACGACGCGCGAGACCTAAATGCAGCAGCGTCGTTATTCTTTTTGTGGCGAGACTCCGGAGACGTCGACAAGCTGGAAACCCTGTTCGCGGACCATGACCAAACCTTTGAGCTCGGCGATGTCCCGCAGGTTGAGGCATGGCAACAAGAAGTCGAGCGGATGCGGTCTGGAGAGATTGAACGGGTCGATGCGACATTGGAGGTGATTGAGCAGCACTTCTTAGACCAGCAAACTGAAATTAGTCTTCGAATTGAGTTGGCGATGCGGCTCACGCGTGAAAACAAGTGGGATGTGTTGTTTGGTGAGCGAGAGTTTTTCGAACAGAAAGTCGCGACCCCTGTAGCGTTTGAAATCATCGCCCAATGCATTGCTGAAATCGAGGGGCCGGTCCCTGCGCTCGACTATTATGAGAGCCAAAGCGTGCAATATCTGCCAGAACCGCTTCCCGCTCACTATGCGGCCAAGCGGATCAACTTCCTATCAAATGCCGGGAAACTGCCCGAAGCGCTTTCTTATGCCGAGACCATTTACACCGACGCCTCTGAACCAAACTATATGGTGCGCGCGCGGCTTCAATTTCAGTTGGGCAATCTTCGAGGCGCAGGCTCAGTGGTCTATCGCGCGTTGCGCGCTGGTAATCCGATCGCGAACACCGCCGAAATCCTCATGCGATGGGCAAACACGATTGCGAGCGAAGACCCGAAGAATGCAAAACGATTTTTGAAAGCAAGTTTTGCATTCGATCCAGATAAGGCCGTGGCGTTCGGCGCTGGTATCCTTGCTTTGGAGCTGATGCCAGCTCAGGCAGCACCTTATACGCGCCATATGCAAGCCTTTGTGCTGGCAAATCCGAACGGACCCATTCGATCAGCGACGATTGAAGAGATCCGAGACTGGATGATCGCATCGGCGGACAATGCGCGCCGAACGACTGCCGCATATGTCGATGGCCGAATTTTTGGCCATGCCGTTTTCAACGAACGGTTTGGATTGCTCTATTTCACGCCGTCTGTATCGAACGGAGAGTTTGGAGGGCTCTCGCCGCAAATTTCGCATGCCGTGGGAGGTAGTATCGGTCCGAGAGATGTTGATGAAGTTCTGATGGATTTATCGGCTATTTTCATGGCGGACATTTTGGATCTATGGCCGCTTTTGGAAGAAGCGGAAATCGATGTTGTGCTGCCATTTGCGTGGGCCGATTCAATTATTGATATGGAGATGTCTGCCCGCCCCAATCAGCCCGACCGCGTTGCCGCCAGGGAGCGCATCGTCGAAGCCATTAAGGCTGGAGAGATCAGGGTAGAACGCCTCAGGCCAGCAGGATCGGTGCGGATTTGCTTTGAAGGAGACGTCGCCACAGATAGCGATATCTGTGAGCACGACCTGAATGATGAGCGGATCGAGAAGGTAATCTCAGATAGGGCGCCTGTTTTTCTAACAGATGGCACGCCTGAGCCCTTAGAAGTTGCTGGCCGCTTGGATCAATTGTTAGGTGAGGTGAGACTCTCAATGAGTGAGAGACATGCTCAAGAGCTTCAGCGCGAATTCAGGTCGAACGAAAATGGCAGTTTGGTCGCCGATCGAATGGCGAGCCTTCGATCATTCTTGTCATCAGAGTTAAGCGCGGGTCGGTTTCGACTTGCGCCCGCCCCATCCGCAGAGGCCGAGGCTGAAGAGGGCAACACGCTCGATCTGACGGTTCGATCCGGGATGAATTATGCCTCTAGTCGGAGAGCCGCCTATTGGTGCGATGATCGCTTTTTGAACGGTCACTCGAATGGCCCGCGTCATCCAATTGTTGGCGTGCAGGTCATTCTTGATATGTTGCGGGAGCGCGACTTGATCACGCGGGCGCAACAGGATGACTACAAATTTCAATTACGGCGCCAAGGCTATGATTTCATCCTTCCGACCGCGGAAGAGGTGTATGCGGCGCTGAGTGTTGACTGGAATGAGAGCCGGCAAGCCTCGCCGCGACTAGAAGCGATGCGGCGAACCTTTGAGCGCTTTGCAAGTATTCAGGGTACGGTTTTCGGCCCGCTTGGCGTTCACGCGGTCGATGAGCGCCAAGCGGCGATCAGACAGTACTTATTGGCGAGCAATGTTGTTCAACTGATTTTGCAAAATACGCTCGGATCTAAAGACCTTGATCTGACAGCGACGATTTGGGTGATGGAAAGCTTTCGACTTGATTGGCGCGCAGACGTCAATCCTGAAGGTGCGCGCCAAATCTGCGAGTTATGGTATGGCTCATTCGTTTTGTCATTCTTGTCTCAAGCTGGCTTGGTTGGACCAGAAAGACGTCGCGAGTTTGCCGAGATTTTGGAGTGTATTTACACCAATCTTATAAAGCCTGCGATTGAGTTCAATTCGGGTGGTTTGGATCCATTCGTGATAGGTATCGCTGAAGTGACGGCAGGTCACATCAATGACGTTCTCGAGCATGACGAAACATCGAACGAGGCCCGTGTCGGGCGCGGCATTGTGGCTTGCTTTTTGGAAGTCTGCCCCGATGAGTTGGAACAAGCGATTTGCCGCGAACCTCGCATACGAGACGCGCTTGGAGTGACATTTGGCACGCAGGTGAATGATCTGTTTTTCCTGCAAGATGATCTCTGGACAGCCGTCGATGCTTTGATTGACAGTGATGATCAGGTGACCCGAACTGTCGAAAATGGTTTAATCGTTGTCTTGTCGAGGTCGGATGAAACCCACATTCAAGCAGCGGTCGGCGATCGCGTCATTGAACGTCTCATCCCAGTCGCGATCGGCGCCCGCGATCACGCAATCCGTCGAGCAGCTCTTGATGAGCGATTGGCGACCTTCGACATGTGCGCCGCGGACGCGACTTTTTGGCGAAGACGGTTTGGACGAGCGCGCTCCGCTGAAAAGCGCGCTTACGTCTTAGATGAATTGTCAAATTCTCCCGAAGGACGGCTGCACCAACTTTGCGAGCTAAAAGGAGGCGATGCAGTTCGCCTCGATCAATTGGCGGCGCCAGGTCTGGCTGACATGCTGGATTGGATCTCGCCCGATATCGGCCTTTCACAAGGCAATGTGAGTGCGTTCGAAGCGCTCGCGGAAAAGGTTGGGATGCTGGAGGCAGTGCGCCGGTGGTCTGGGGTTCCAATCTCGTTTCCGGAATGCTGCGAAGCGTGGTTTGCCAGTTTGGGAGAGGCGGAGGCAAAGAGCCTATCAGAACGATTAGCGGGTGATTGCTTCGATCCCGTCTCCAGACGAAACTTACTGCACTTGTTTGAGAAAAACGAAGCAGCACACGCAGCGCGAACAGAGTTGGTCACCGAGGCGGGTTTGGAGATGACAGAAAACCGGCATGCACAACTTGATTATGCGCGTGCCGTGGCGCTGCGCCTCTATGCAAGTCTTCCGCCGGATCATTCGCTGGAAGAGATTTGGATAAGCGCTTGGGCATGGACGGGTCGCGTGTTCAGCGCTTTGATCCCGCGTGGCGCCGACCTTACAAAGCTCTCGGGCGTGTTCGTTGAACGATCGACCTCGAACCGGCTCGCGCTAAAAGCCACGCTTCGATCAAATGATGTGCTTGATCCAAACGTTTTGACTCATGTTCAATTCTGTTCTGGGCTCGGTGGTGCTTGGATTGGCGAGGCAGGTGAGGATCTACCAAAAGAGGAAGTTGCAAGAGTCGCTAAAGAGATTTCGTTCCAAGAAGAGGCTGCGTTCCCTCATCCGGCCATACTTAGTTTGGCAAGTCTTCCAAATCAGTTTGGGTCTTGGCTCGGGGATCACCCTGACTGGTCGATGGACATTCTGTCTGGTGACGACGAGTGGATGCGGAAAGTCATCCAAGAACGGGCCGCCTTCGTCGAGGATGTGTTTGGTGCTAACGAGCTGAAGCTGAACCAATTGCACATGGCAGGTATCGACGGTTTAGATGAAGCCCAGTGGGCTCGCGTCCTGCGGCAGGTCCGGTTTTGGATCAAGCGGTTTGAAGTCCGCGATCTTCAATTACTGGCGTCGCTCTTTCAGACCGTGCCGAAATTGGATAACGCATTATCTGACCGCGTCATTTGCCACTACCAGGCTTTGTTCAAACGCGCTGCCCAACTGATCAAAGACGACGCCTCTCAAGTGAATGAACTCTACTTCTTCATGGAAGTCGGAATTCGTTTGGTCTCGAGGTTAAAGCCTGCAAGCGTTGATGCGATGCTCGAAATGCTCGAAGTCTTCGATGGATGGGTATGGGCGGCTCATCGCGATGAGGTCGCGAGATTCATACGATTGGTTGCAGATACGGTTACAGTTTCTGATCGAGCAATGATGCTTGAACTCGCAGCGGGATCCACAGGGGCGCCGTTTCCCTGAATACGCTGACGGAGGATCTAAGCCAGTCAGATAAAAACTAGGGAAGCGCCCTTAGCGATCACTATCAACACTATGGGATTGAGGCTCTTCGTAGCATTCAAACACCAAAAGCAAGCGGTATTGGAACGAGTCCGTGTTCACTCGCGTCCTCCAATCTCGAGGTACAAGCTCTCGTCCAAATACCTTGGCTCTGTGGTGATTAGCTAGTTTCCTCGACTTTACGTCCACCAATGACGTCAAACAGCGACCTCGGCACGTCTCCTAATAGGAACTTCCTGCTAGTTGAATTCTGACGCGTTTTGGGATCGAGCAGCCAAACCTCCACAAGGAATTTCGAAAGAACCACTTCGCCGCTTCTTCCCTGGATTTAGGAACGCACCAAGGCCAATTTCTCGCAACAGATTACTTCCGCTTTTTGCTTTGCCGGATCCATCGCGGCTGCGAGTGTGTCGTTTATTTGCAACACACAGGTCTTGATGCCGAAACATCTGCAATCGATTGTAATTTAACCTTGCAATCGATTGCATTTTTGTGCTTACTCATGCTGCGAAAGTGGAAGAGCCGATTGACAAGGCCTATCAGGAGGAACCTAAAAATGTTCAAACGTAAAAAATCTTTGCTCATCAGCGCGGGCGCTTTTGCGCTTTGTAATGCCGGCGCGATCGCCCAAGAGCAGGTAGAAGAAGAGGCGCGGCAAGATACCGTAATTGTGACCGGGGTTGCGAAAGCGACGACGATTTTCGATTCTTCTGCGTCAGTCTCTGCATTGCCAGAAGAGACAATCCAAAATCTTGCACCGCGATCCGTTAATGAGCTGTTTCGTGCGATCCCTGGCGTAAAGTCAGAAGACACGGGCGGCGACGCAAACGCGAACATCAAGGTTCGTGGTCTCCCAATCGCTTCAGGTGGCTCACGATACCTGTCCCTTCAAGAGAACGGGTTCCCAACCCTCTTGGTCGGTGATGTCGCTTTCAGTACAGCCGATAGCTACCTTCGCGTCGACAGTACAATTGGTTCAGTCCAGTCCATTCGTGGCGGCTCTGCTTCCACGCAAGCGCCGAACGCGGCCGGTGGTATCATCAACCTGATCTCCAAAAAGCCGACTGAACGGGGCGGCTCCGTCGCGCTGACATCTGGTATCGATTATAGCGCCATACGCCTTGATGCTGAGTTCGGGAACGTGCTCGATAACGGCATTTACTACCATGTTGGTGGTTTTGTGCGTTCTGGCGAAGGTGTTCGCGAAACAGTTGGCAATCAGGAAGAAGGGTTCCAGATCAAAGCTTCTGTCGGCAAAGAATTTGATCGAGGCGATGTCGTCGTTCATTTCAAACATCTTGATGATCGCGTGCCGACCTTCTTGCCGCTTCCTGGGATTGTTCAAAATGATGGTTCTATAGGCGCATTGAACGGTCTCGACTTGGGTTCTGGTACCAACTCGCTCGGTCTCAACGATGTTGCGTTGCGCCTCGGCGATTCGCGCGACAGCGTCGACGAGGGCGTGGAATCTGAGATGACGTCTATCGGGATCGAGGGATCTTATGATTTGACCGACATCCTCACATTCAACGGTAAAGCGCGGTGGGCAGACATCTCGGGGAATTTTTATTCACCGTTCCCGGCTGGATTGGACAGCACAAACCCGGACGGATCTTCAAACATCAATTACGTCCTGTTCAACACAGCGGTTCCGGATGTCGGAAACCTGTTCAGCGATTTTAGCCTGACAGGAGAGTTTGAGTTCGTAACGCTGAGAGCCGGTTTGTTCTATGCTGATCAGGCAAGTGAGCAGGTCTGGAGCTTCAATGATGCCAGAGCAGTGCTTCGCGGCGGCCGCCTCATAACCAACGACGCATCAAGTCTATTTCTGAATCCGCTGGACGGGTCCTTCATCAATGGCCAAAGCTATGGCAATCCAAACTTCGGTAATTGCTGCTCAGTCTATTGGGATTTCGATATTGAGCAGACGGCGCCATATGTCTCCGCAAACTTTGACTTGGACGATCTGACCGTTGAAGCGTCTTATCGCCAAACAAATAATAGCGTTTCAGGACAGTTTATCAGCTTCGGAAATGCGATCATCGGACCGTTTGATGCTGACGGTGATGGAACGATCGGTACAAACGAACAGGGCGCTCAACGATTTGACTCATCTGCGCTAGTCCGCACCGATTACGACGCCGACTTTGATAGTTATTCGATTGGTGCAAACTATCGCGTCAATGATGGTTTGGCGGTCTTTGCGAACTATTCTGAAGGCGCCTCTTTAACTGCGCCTGATCGCTCGACTGGGAACCTCGTCGTGGCAAATGGCGTCGGTACGTCTCCAGACGATGATCTCTTCCTCAACTTCGTGGAGCAGTTCGAACTGGGTATGCGTTTCCGGTTCGATGCGGGTGATCTTAGCATTGTTTACTTCGACGCTCAGGTCGCCGAGGCAGCGCAATTCGAAGTAACCACGCAAAACGTGATCCAAACCGAATTTGATACAAGCGGAGTTGAGATTGAAGGTGACTTCACATTTGGCGAAGGCTTCGGTGTATCGGGCAATGTCACGCTGACAGATTCCAAGATCTCAGGCCCGGCAACCAATGCCAATCTCGGCAATACACCGCGTCGTCAGGCGCCTTATACTCTGAACATCAATCCGTATTTTGAGGGCGAAGGTTACGATCTAGGTCTGAACATCTTCAGCACGGGGGATGCTCCGGTACAGGATAGTAACCAGTTCGACCTGCCAGGCTTCACGACGATTGGCGCTTATGTGAACTACGAATTGAAAGACAATCTCACATTGAGTGTCGCAGGTAACAATCTGTTCGACGAGGTTGGCTTCACTGAAGGCGAGGAAGGCAATCCAGCCATCGGTGATTTTGTTCGCTTCCGTCCAATCAACGGCCGAACGATTTCTGCGACTTTGCGTTACAATTTCTAAGCAATAATATCCAAAACATACCTTCCTCCCAGTTTTGGATAATTATCAACAGCCCGCCGTTCAGGCGGGCTGTTTTGATATTGAGGAGAAGAGAAGGTTTCCGTACTCGGTCGCAAATTATTTTTCGAATTGCGTCAATGTAGTAACCTATGCCAGCATATAATTCAGACTTGAGCTTCTGGACGAGGAATAGCCTTGATCAAACCCGGTAAAATTACGATGGCGGAGTTGGCGCGGCTCGCTAATGTCGACGTATCGACTGTGTCGCGTGCGTTGAATGACAGCCCACTCGTCAAAGAGAAAACCAAGGCGCAGATTCTGAAGATTGCGTCAGAGACCGGGTATGCGGTCAATGCATCGGCGCGCAACCTCAGACGGCAATCTTCGGAAGCCATCGGCATGGTTATTCCCCTTAGAGCGGGATCAGGCCAAACAATTTCCGATCCTTTTTACCTTGAGATGGTTGGTGCTGTCAGCCAAGCCGCCTCCGAACGCGGCTATGATTTGATCATTAGCGTTCCCAAAGAAGATGAAAAAATCGCTGAACAGCGTCTTTTGCAAACTGGCAAAGCCGATGGCTTGATTGTTATCGGTCAGGCGGGGCGCTCCGACCGGCTCGAAGCCTTGGGGCCGTTGGCAAAGAAAGTCATTGTTTGGGGAGGTCTCGCGGACCCGGTCAATTACACCTTGGTGGGGAGTGACAATAAAGAAGGCGGTCGGTTAGCAGCGGAACATCTCCTGTCAATTGGCAGAAGACGAATACTCTTCCTTGGGCCCAATGATTTGCCAGAGGTCCGTTTGCGCTTTGAGGGCTTCCAAGCCGCTCACATCGCAGAGGGGGTTAAACATGACCCAGCCCTTATGTTGGATGTTGAGTTTGGCAGCGCATCAGTGTTTCAGGAAGTATCCGCCTTCATTGAAAACGGTCCAGATTTTGATGCGATATTTGCGGTTTCTGACGTGTTGGCGATGTCAGCAATGCTAGCCCTGCAGTCCAAATCGCGATCGGTGCCGCACGACGTGGCTGTGGTCGGGTATGATAATATCGGTCAGGCTAGCCTTTCAACGCCGTCTTTAACGACGATCGATCAGAACATTGCAGCGGGCGGAGAAATGTTAGTCGATCTGCTGTTGCGCAAGCTTGCCGGAGAGGACGTCGATCCGCAGCTGACGCCGACACGTCTGATTGTGAGAGCGTCTACCAAGCAAAGCTAAGTGGTTTCGACCGGCGCTGTGGCGATATTTGTTTCCACGAAAATTTCTTTGGGTTCGGCGAACCGCAATTGCTTTTCGGGTCCGGCATTCTCGGTATAAGGCCCAAGGATTTTAAAGCTGCCAAGCGAAAGATCAAAATCGATGACGCTACCGCCGAACAAACCATGCAATCCGGGCAGCTTGCTTGTATCTGGAGCGATCGCTTGCCATGGCCCCAACATATCCGCACCGCGATACAAGCGGTGATGATGGGTTAACTCTGAGTCTGGTTGCCCTTCGTAATGGCGATCGCAGGCCGACACCATGAGAAGAAGATCTCCAGACCTGGGGTCTTGATAAAGCTTCGGGACCTCCGCTTGTGTCATCAAGTCAGCATCTGGCAGCTCGATGGGAGCGCTCAGCTCATCAATTATGATGTTTTGACCATCCCGCTTCAGTCGAGCATGCGCAATCGCCGGTCGTATTGGAGATATTTTGGCCGACCAGACAGCGTGGAGACCTCCAGAAGGATCTGAAAAAAGAAACGGGTCACGCCAGGCCATGATCGGCCCGCCATCCTCGCCCAAATCGCTCCCAAGACTATCGCGCGGACCAAGATAAAAGCCCTTTTCAACAATCGCATCATAGTCGCGTAGCGGGCAGCTGATGGCGGCTTGAGGGATTGCATCCACCCGAAATGGACTTGGGCCGGTCGCAACACAGATGGTTTGCAAGAATCGCCGATCAGCCCCGCAATTTCTTACGCCAGTGAAGCCGAAAGCAATCCGCCCATCATCCAAGGCCAGCGCTGAGCCGCTCCACACATTGCGTGCATCAGCGCCGTCTGCAACCTGTCCAGGCGTTAGGACAGGACCATCGTCACGCCAAGACATTCCATGATCGGACGAGACAAAATGGCGGACATGAAATGCAAAATCATTCCGCTCCGGCGGCGCGATGGGGGTGCCATCTGCCATCCTTCTGCTTAGTGCCAGGCAGTAAAGATGTAGATCTCCGGATGGTTCGCTGAGTGTCCAGCTATCCCAAAGCCATAGGTCCGGGTGAGTTATCCCGCCCTGGAACACATCTCCGCTTGCGCGAGGGATTGGCGCTGACTTGACGTGCATGCTCTGAGATAATCCGTATAAACATATGATTGTAATTGCTTTGATCTTTATGCTATCAGAAATACAATCGATTGCAATAAGTATCGATCGCCTAATGTGAGTTGAGATAAATGACCAATCCAAGGCCATGTTTCGCCGGCATTGATGCTGGAGGTACGACCTTCAAATGCGGCGTAAGCGACGCTGACGGTAACCTGCTGAATAAGCATCGCGTTCGCGTGACCTCGCCAGAGGAAACGCTGTCAGCCTGCGCAGCGTTTTTCAAATCGGTCGTCTCTCGATCCGATCTGAAAGCCTTGGGTATTGCGAGCTTCGGGCCGATCGATATTGATCGAACATCCAACACTTATGGAACCATCCTTTCGACCCCCAAGCCGAATTGGGCAGGAACTAACTTACATGCGTTCTTTACCGACGCCCTCGCGACAGAAACAGTTGTCGATACCGATGTGAACGGCGCATTGTTCGCCGAAATGGCTAGCGGCGCAGCGCAGGGCGCCGCGTCAGCGGTCTACATCACGATCGGGACAGGAGTCGGGGCTGGCATTTATCTCAATGGCCATTTTGCAGGACAGCCTACGCATCCTGAGTTTGGGCATATTCCGATCAAGCGACACCCAGATGATACCTCATTTGCGGGTATTTGCCCGTTTCACGGGGATTGTCTTGAGGGACTGGCCTCGGTCTCAGCGATGCGTGCGCGATGGGGCGAACCCAAAGATCTTGCGCCCAATCATCATGGGTGGGTGATCGCTGCCGATTATCTCGCGCAAGCGTGCCGCGTGCTCACCCTGACTTTGAGAGTGGAGCGTATCATTCTCGGTGGCGGCTTGATGTTGGCGCCGCATCTTCTGGACATGGTTCGTTCAGCCTATGACCGTCAGATGGCAAACTATCTTGGAGACGAGTCGATTGCCGGCAGGACATTGATCGACCGACCCGCATTTGGCGATGATGCTGGACTCTGTGGCGCTCTATTATTGGCCTCTCAACACCAGTAAAGACCTTTGACACCCCACTATACAATCGATTGTATTTGGGGCATGACTTAATTCGGCCGACAGAAAATCTGCATAGCGCCACCGGGAGGAAATGACGATGACCAGCTATCCGCCGCTGAGCGTAAAGGAGAAAGTCGCCTACGGATTGGGCGATATGGCCTCCAATTTCTACAATGGCTTCTTTGGCATCTTTCTCTTGTACTACTACACTGACGTGTGGGGTATTCATCCGGGCCACGCTGCGTTTATGTTTCTGATCACCCGATGGGCCGACGCCTTTACGGATCCGGCAATGGGGATGATCGCAGACCGGACCAATACGCGATGGGGCAAATACCGCCCGTTCATTCTGTGGACGATCATTCCTTATGCCTTGCTGGGATATTTGCTCTTCCTTGGTCCTGATTTCGGGCCCACAGGGAAGCTCGTCTACGCTTATGTGACCTATTCGCTCGTCATGCTCGCTTACACCGCGATCAATGTCCCATATTCCGCGCTCCTCGCCGTGATCCATCCTGATAGTACAGAACGGACAAAGGCCACGCAGTATCGCTTCGTGTTTGCCTCCTTGGGGTCGATCCTTGTCGGCGCAGCCACAAAGCCGCTGGTGGATTGGCTCGGAGGCGGCGACGAAGTGACGGGATTCCGGCTGACCATAATCCTGTTTGCCATTCTATCGGTTGTGCTTTTCTTGATCACCTTCGCCGCAACGAAAGAACGCATTGCGCCGAAGACTCCACAAAAGTCTAAAATATCTGAAGACCTCGGCGTCCTCTTCAAAAACATTTCCTGGATTGTACTCGCCGTCTCAGGGGTTCTGATTGTTATAGGATTGATCGGACGACTATCGTCGGTGGCATTTTTCACGAAATACAATATGGGCTTGGACGATGCGAAACTGCTATGGTGGATGGACGCGGCTTCGGTCATCATAACCGTTGGATTTATCGGGCAATTGTTCGGCGCGCTTTTAACGCCCGCTCTCACCAAACAAGCCGACAAAAAAACCCTTATGATCACCGCGAATTTTGTCGCGGCAACCGCATTGGTCGTGAATTTCATATCGCCTGAAGCATTCTTACCTGCTTTGGTCACGCATACAATTATGATGTTCTGCTTTGGTATCATGATTACTCTGCTGTTTGCGATGTACACGGACTGCTCTGAGTATGGCGAATGGAAGTCGGGGAAAAACAGCGCCGGTTTAACGGTATCTGCCTCAATGTTCTCATTGAAATTCGGCTCCGCGGTTGGTGTTGCCATACCTTCATCGGTACTCGCTTTGTATGGATTTCTGGCCCCTGTAGATGGAGTTGTTCAAGCCCAACCAGATGCTGCTTTGAGCGGCATTAAAATGATGTTCAATATCATTCCCGGCATATTCTTCCTGGTGGCGGGAAGCTTGATGTATTTCTACCAGATCGATCGTAAGCTTCTCAACCGTATTGAGGTTGAACTGAGCTCCAGACGAGGGCCGTTATAATCTAACCCCCTCCAAGGTGGAGGGCGTAACCAGTTTCTTGTGTCTGCTTTTAGGAAATTCCCGCCATGCCGCTATTGACCGGTTTTGGAGCCCTGACACCAACTCTGCGCGCATAGCGTTGGGTGTGATCAAGCTTCCGAGGGTTCTTTTCCTGGTAGAGCACTTAACGTAGCGAAATATCCATGGCATCGCCTACAACCCGCCCAATCTCTTCAGCCGCTTTTTGAGCAGCTGAGTTCGTCAGGTGTGCATACCGTTGGGTGGTCGCAAAACTTTTGTGGCCCAAGAGAGCTCCTATCATAGGAAGCGAGAGACCTTTGGCCGCTCCAAAACTTGCGAAGCTATGACGCAAGTCGTGCATGCGAACGTCTTCTAGGCCCGCTTCAATTCTTATTTGGCGCCATATTTTTCCAAGACCTTGATAAGCTGCGGGTCCTGTCGATGCTGGAAACACCCATTTTTCATGCTCCCGTGGCTGTAGGTCGAGCAAGTCTAACGCGAGCTTAGAAATTGGCCGAATTGACATTCCTGTCTTGGTATCGCCGAGTCGCAGAAATCCCTGGTCGAAATCAATCTCAGACCATTTGAGTTCCGAAATTTCCGAACGCCGTGCCCCGGTCAATGAAAGAAGCCGGATAATTGTAACCGCTTGCTTCGCGTTTGCACGGCTTTCCCAGTTTTTGAGAACCTCTCCCAAGCGCCCCGCTTCGGCTTCGGTCAGGAAGCGTTCGTTACTTTTGCTCGGAGCAAGTCGTACACCTTTGCAAGGATTGCGATCTAAAATTTCGTGTTCGACGGCGTAAGCGAACACGCTCGACAAAATACCTATTGTCCTTTTGGCCGTTCCGGCACCGCCGCTGGCGCGCCGAACGCCACGTGGCTTCGTTTTTTTTTGGGTTCTTGTCGCCCCACTGGTGATCTGGTCCCGCACGTTAGCGATATCGGCTAGTTTGATCTGGTTGATTGGTTTGTCACCGAGTAACGGCAAAACGTGAATCTTTAAACGGTCTACATCCAATTTTACGTTAGCGGCTTTGCGCAGTGCACCGGTACGACGACTGATATGCGCAGCTTTTTCCTGCCAAGTTTCGAATAGCTCGGCGAAGGTTTGGGTGCCGTCATCAACCAAGTGCTCTTCGGTTTTGAATGGGTCCTGGCCCAATCGAGCTTCGGCTTTGCAGTCTCTGGCCAATCGCCTTGAGGCTTCAGGTGTTGAGTCTTCCAGTTTGCCGAGCGTTATGGTTCGCGTTTTTGCAGAGCGACCTCTCCCAATCCTGTACTTTAGGATGTATGATTTGGAACCGGACGGCATAATGCGTATTCCAAACCCCGATACCTCTGAATCCCAAGCTACATATTTGGCGGATTTGGGTGGCAAGCTCTCGGCGCTACGTTTCGTCAGTTTGAGTGAAACTTCGGTCATTCCAATCTCCAATTCGTCCAGCTCGTGTTACCACCATGTTACCACCACTCCCTCAACTCAGCGCAAAGGTGATCAAGTTTTAGCAGCCGTAACAACTCTACAATATCTTGTTTTAATTGTAAAATTTCAATCTTGAGCAAGCGTGCGCAAACTCTGACAAAACCCCAAAGATCGCTTTGACATTGCAGGGGTCACTAGTTCGAACCTAGTATCGACCACCATTTTTCTAAAGCAGTTTGCGGTTCTGAACGGCGCTTAGCCTTTAAAGACCTTGATGTGCGTAGCGATATCCATCTCAGCTTATCGCGTCTTAAAGCGATGTCTGCGCCGAAGATACGCCAAGCATTTCTGAAACGGCCCGCGCGCAGTTCTGGGACATCATGGTCAGGTTCGCCTGCGACTCGCCGGATTTTGCCCTGGCGGAGAAGGCAATCAATGTGTTTGCGACCAGATGAGTCGCGGTATTGAGTTGAGCGGTGGGGCAGTTTGGAACGGACCGCAGAATCCTTGAGCGCAGCAAATCGTCAAGTTGCTCTATCCCGACGCGGAGGCGGGATTTGATGGCAGCTTCATCTGCGCTTGAAGGCGCGGTGCCGAAGACCAAACATCCAGGATCGATGTCGCTGTCGCGGTAATAGATCGACAGCATAGCCTCTAAAAAACTCGCAATGGCCGTCTCTAATGGCCCGTCTGCTTGCAAGGCCGGAACGGCCTGCTCCCGCACTTGCTCGCCAAATGCGTTCATCGCCCCGACATACATAGAAAGCTTGTTGCCAAAGGTTCTGTACAAGCTTGGCCGGCTCAATCCGGTGACATCGGAGAGCTCATCAAGCGATACCGCCGCATAGCCCTTTGAACGGAACAATTCGATGACTGCTTGCATCGCTGCTGATTTGTCGATGCTCGCGGGGCGACCGCGTTTGCGCTTCACTTGAGACATTATGTACCGTTTCGCAATTAATTATTGACGACCCGATATTAATGTACGAAACAGTACGAAATGACAAGCTCAAGGAGCACGCCATGCTGGTTCAAGCCCTCGTTTATCCTGGTTTCACAACACTCGATTTGATTGGCGCTATGCAACCGCTCGCGCAAATTCCCGGTTCGAAAACGGAAATCGTGGCGCAAAAAGCGGGCGCTAACCCGACAGATGCAGGGGCGACGATTCTAGCCGATGCAACATTCGAAACAGCGTCTCGCTCCCCAGACATCATCCTCGTTCCCGGTGGCGGCACGCCGTCTATCGATATTCTCGAGGACGAAGCAACTGTAGAGTTTCTGGCTCAGCAAGGGGCGGCGGCGAACTGGATCGTTTCGGTTTGCACCGGGACGCTCTTGCTCGGCAAAGCTGGCCTATTGAACGGCTATAAAGCGGCCAGTCACTGGGCTGTGATCGACACACTCGACGCCTTTGGAGCGACCCCGATGCACGAACGCGTCGTGGTGGATCGCAATCGATGCACTGGCGGCGGCGTGACGGCCGGGGTTGACATTGGTCTGACGGTTGCCGGGCTAATTGCGGGTGAAGATGTTGGGCGCATGATCGAGCTCATTCTCGAATACAATCCAGCGCCGCCTTTTGGAACGGGGCATCCATCCATTGCGGATGAAGCGACCCTGGCCATGGCGCGGGCGGGTGTCGAAACGGTCATGCCGCACGACCGGATTCGCCAAATCGCGGCTGCCTGAGCATACGGGTGTTGCAGCGATGAGTTTCGTCAAAGACATTTGGATCTGGTTCAATGCGATGGGCACGTTGCCCTGGACGATCAAGTTATGGGCGATCGCTTATCCCTTACCACAACTCATCGGGGGCATGATTTTCATTGCGACCCTTCCCGGCGCGGTTATTCTGCTCGGCCGCCTTCTGTCGGGCATCATTGCTAGCCAGATCCACAAACGCGCGCCTTTTTCTAAGCTGATGGGACCAGTGGGGCATGCGCACTGGGTGATTATCGTGCCCTTTTTGATCTATTGGTTGATGACCCAGGCAGTGAGCCCAGCACTGTCATGGTTCATCGTCTACGTGATCCTGACCACACTGATCAGCGCGGTGATCGATATCCAAGAGTTACGGACCTACCTCAAACAAGGGCATGTGAAGTATAAACGCTGACCCCGCCCGTGCAAAATTCTTGCGCTCTAGGTTCCAATATTGGTCCACGATTCAACCGGCGCGAATCGCGAGCGATCAGAGAGTTTCGCGCGGAAAAAATGGTGCCGCGTAGGAGACGTGAATTGCTGTCTCAGCAGGCTCCATCACGTGTTGTTATTCAAATAATTCAGATATTTAGAGAAACTTCTGGCTTCACGCTGTTGCATGGTAGTTCACGATGTTGCACCATAAAAGGTGGACAGTAAGGTGGACGAAAATGGCCCGTCCTTTGAACAAACTCTCACCTGCTTTTGTTAAGAATGCACCGGTGGGTAAGCACTCTGACGGCGGAGGATTGTGGCTTTACAAGCGTGCCGACGGCGGAGCTCAGTGGTTTTTGAGAATAACAGTGCATGGCAGAAGACGTGAGATGGGCCTCGGTCCCTCACCGGCGGTGTCACTGAAAGAAGCCAGAATAAGCGCTGATCGCTGGCGCGCCGTTGTTCGCGATGGAAAAGATCCGATAAAAGAGCGCGATAAACAAAGGCGGCGCGACGAACGCAGTCTAAACTTGCTGAACGATATTGCGCAGGATTGCTTCGAAACCCGAAAAGCGGAGCTGAAAAATGACGGTAAGTCAGGGCGATGGTTTTCACCGCTTGAGCTTTATGTTTTACCAAAACTCGGACGTATTCCTGTCGCTGATATAGACCAAATAGATGTCAGGAATGCGCTGGCCCCTATTTGGCACGAAAAACCAGCTACCGCAAAGAAAGCGCTCGCTCGACTTTCGGTATGTTTAAAGCATAGTGCGGCGTTGGGACTGGACGTCGATTTACAGATTCCGACGAAAGCAAAGGCATTGCTCGGCGCGCAACAACACGTGACGAAGCATACGCCGTTTATGCCATGGCAGGAGGTTCCAGCTTTCTATTCTTCTCTCATTGAAGATACGATCGTTCATCTCGCGTTGAAGCTGCTCATTCTAACTATCGGGCCGCGATCTAAGCCCATTCGGTATATGAGAGAAGAGCAAGTTGTGGGTGACGTTTGGACTGTTCCCCATGAGAACATGAAGGGTGCGAAAGGAAAGACACCTGACTTCCGGGTACCTCTTCCAAGACAGGCGCAGGACATAATTGCGCGAGCCCGGCCATATTCGAGGGACGGCTTTTTGTTTCCGAGTGTAAGAAAAGGCGTGATGTCAGACGCCGCAATGTCTCGATTGATGGAGCGACGAGGTCTCATCGCAAGACCGCACGGGTTTCGATCTAGTTTTAGAGTTTGGTGCTCAGAAAATACAGACATTTCATGGGAAGTAGCAGAAGCGTGTCTGGCACATTCCATCGGCTCTAGAGTTGAGCGCTCTTACAATAGAACTGATTATATCGAGCAACGAAGAGCGTTAATGCAAAGGTGGGCTGATTTTATCGATGGATCATGATGAAAACGATATTACCATCCTTATTCGAAAAGAACGCGATAAAGAAGTTTCTGAACTCCAAAAGATGGCGTCCGCTGGAGCATCCTATGACGACTTCAAGGCCCTTTTAAAGGGGCGACTAGATTCTCAAAAAACGCGAACGCCCGAACTAAATCCGGACGCTTTGCTCGGGCGATGGCTGCAAAGCGAAGGCTTCTCAGACGCAATATCCAAGCTATGTGAGAATAACGCGATTTTCTATAATGGTTTACGTCGATTTGCTGAACGGCAACTGAAGAATGACCGGGACGTAAGCTCGGACATTTGCCGTTTTCTTTTGCTCTTTGAGCTAGGAGTAAGATCAAAACCACGTCTGAAGCGAGGGAAAAAACCCGACAACTTTAGGGATCATGAAATTGCTAGAACGATGTCTTTGCTCGATGAAGGTACGGGTCTCAAATTAGGAACTAATGAGAGCCCAAAAGATGAGGCACAGTCCATCGTGAACATGATGGCAGAGTTGCACGGCGTCAGCCGCAACCACGTGCGCACGGTTTGGAAAAACAGAAAACTCTAAAGCATCGAGTAAGGCTCGCTGCAGTGTAGGTGAATAAACAAAATTAATTTTACTCCACGACGCGGTGAACGACACGAACAAGAATGAAGCACCATAAAACTTCAAGAGGTGCCCAAATGAACATTTTTCTTGCGTCGAACGAGGTAGAAAGCCGCTATAAGATTAGCCGCTCTACGATTTATCGCTGGATACAAAACCCAAATATCCAATTCCCCGAACCGATAAAAATTGGACATCGCAATCTGTGGCGCGCGATCGATTTGGATAATTTCGACAATCGCTTCGAATGTTCGGAGGCTGATCATGTCGCGTAGAATTGTTACTACAAAATACATATCGAGCTTGTGGTCTGGATCATCGATCTGTGAGCAAAGGCAAAAAACACTCCTTCCTTTTCCAGGGGGTGTTTTTGTTGGCTACCACGGGATTGCCGAGCTTCCGCCTTACGCTGAATTGCTACCAATTGAAGGAGCGGAAGAACTTCGTGCCGCACTAGAGAGAGCGATCCAGGAAGCAAAAAACTTAGAACAAGCCGGAGATGTCAAATGAGCATTCCAAAAGGCTTGCCAAGCCAGTTCATTAATTGGCGCCTTATCGAGCGAAATGGTAAACACGCAAAAGTCCCATGTGATACAAAGGGTCATGCCATCGACCCCCTTGATTCCCAAAACTGGATTGATCATCCAACAGCTAAAAAGACGGGATTTTCTGTTGGGTTCGTTCTAACGGAAAACGATCCGTACTTTTTTCTAGATCTTGATAAATGCTTTGATCACGAGACGAATGACTGGTCGTACGAAGCCAAACAGATTGTAAGCCTCTTTCCGGGAGCATGGGGCGAAGTTTCTCAGTCTGGTGCTGGGCTCCACATTTTTGGGAAATGTGACAAATCATTGCTCAAGAATTCGAGAAATAAGTGGGACGGTTGGAAGGAGTTTTATACTCAAAGGCGGTTTATCGCGTTTGGCCCTTCCGGTTGGGCGCGTATCCATGGCGTCGAAGTTGACCGCGATTGGACAGAAGTTCTAAAATCCATTGTTCCAGAGCGAGAGGAACTCGCTAACCCCTCGCTACCAGGCATCGCTCACCCAGATTTTGAAAAGTACCAACTCCCCGATGGGTGCGACCCAAACTACTCTGCCTTAGAATCCGATGACGAACTTATCGACCGCGCCCGTCGGTCAAGATCGTTGGCTAGTTCATTCGGTCAAAAAGCCAGTTTCGAAGATTTATGGATCAAACGAGAAATCGTTCTGTCTGAGTATTATCCCGGGGATAACAAGTTGGACGGTTTCGATCGATCTAGCGCCGATCTGGCTTTAATGAACCATCTTGCTTTTTGGACGGGTAAGGATGCCCGAAGAATGGATCGTCTGTTCAGACAGTCCGCTCTTATCAGGCCGAAATATGAAAAACGCCCGGACTATCGGCACGCAACAATAATGAAAGCAATTCGTAGCTGTGCTGAAGTTTATTCAGCAGATCAAAAAAAGATCCCGATTGATGCATCCATGTCTGATGACCAACTTGCCACAGCAATCTTCGAAAACAGTTGGGACGGTGAAATGTTCTACATTCCTGAATTCGATCGTTGGGCAAATTGGAATGGAAAACGCTGGTCTATAGCGATATCAAAACACGATCCGGTAACGCGATTACGACGCGAGTTGCGCGATGCACTCCGGTCGGCTGATGGACTGCGGCAGAATAAACGGATCGGGAGTCTAAACACGATTAAAGCCGTATTCACCTTGATGAGGTCGAGCGTCGGTGCAGCCAAGTCGATAAATGAATGGGATGTGGAACCGTCACTGATTGGCACACCGAACGGAATTGTTGACCTTCGATCCGGAATTTGGCGGCCTCGTCGACGAACTGATTTTCTCTTGAAAGCTACATCCGTCGATCCTGCGGCCACAGGAGAACCGCCAACGCAGTGGATCAAATTCCTCAAAACAATCTTCGCTGACAATGATGCGGAAATAGATTTTATACAAAGGTTGCTGGGATACGGCCTCACTGGTTCGACCAAAGAGCACAGACTGTTCATCGCGTATGGGACCGGACGAAATGGTAAGTCTACATTGTTCAACACTTACAGCCAGATTCTCTCAGAAGATTACTCACGTACAATCTCGCCAAAACTTTTGTTGGATAAAAGGACCGAACAGCATGCAACTGATCTCGCGTATTTGAAAGGAGCGCGTTTTGCGCGAGCGTCGGAACTACCTCCAGGCCGGTCTTGGGACGAAGTATTAATTAAGCAAATAACCGGTGGGGATTGGTTGACTGCCAGATTCATGCGCCAAGACAATTTTACGTTTCAGCCTCAATGCACGTTGCTGGTTGATGCCAATAATATCCCGGCCTTAAAAGGCATTGACGAAGCTGTTCGGAGACGGATTTGTCTTATCCCATTCGATGTCACAATCCCTAACGGCCAAGAAGATAGAAACCTACCAGACAAGCTCAAAAACGAAACTGCAGCTATTTTGCGGTGGGCGATTGATGGAGCGGTAAAGTGGTATGAGAGCGGACTTCAAATCCCGCAATCCATTGTAGATAGATCTATGCAGTACATAGATGATGAGGATGTACTTGGAAAGTTTGTTACTGACTGTCTCGAGAAAGATAGCGCAGCAAAAATCACCAACGAGAGCTTACGCCTGGAGTTTCATCGGTGGGCGCAGAAAGAAGGTATTACGCCATGGTCTACCACTCAGATCAGTGCAGGACTGCTTAAGCGAGGTTACCAAAGATATAAGTCAGACCGCGCAAGAGGTTTTCGTGGTCTAAAACGAGCGTTGGAGCTACCCGGCCTTTAATTGTCGTACATTGGGGGACGCCTGGGACACGTCAAATTAGTAAGTTTACGATGGCCTTCCGGTTACGTAAGCATAATCAATAATCCAATGTCCCGAGTGTCCCCTCGGTGTATTTCAAATATTTCGATAAAAAAATCTATCGCTAGAAAATTCTTGCGATCGCGCGTTACCCCCCAAATGTGAAGTCAGAGAGAGGACCCTCGAAGTTTTTGGATCATCCAACCTGTAGATCGAAGATTTCTCCGTCACTGTGTTCACAAATTCCGATCGCGGTTATCGTCACCAAACTATATTGGTATTCGCAATGCAGAGTGTTTCCTATTTTACTTCCTAGAAGCGCCGAGCCAAAGCCGAAGTCTGAGCGTTTGGTGTTAGATCCACCCGCCAAACCGATCGCTCCAGAAGGGTAAAACGCGCTCATTAGTTGTAGTTGGGTGCTGCCTTCGTTTCTGACAGTGATCCACTGACCGGTGTAGATCTCGTTTCGTAGCTGAATTTCTATCTTGCCAGAATTCCCGAACACAACGTTTTCAATCGTACCTGAACCAAAATCTCCTGTATCGCGTCCCATCAACTTAGCTTCGGGAGAAAGGTTCACGCAGCCTGTTATCGCGAAAAAAAATACACTTATCACTAAGCCCTTATGCATCTCTAATTTCCTCTCAAAGTGTTCTGACCATCAAAGTGTCGACTAAATACATATTATAGTTGATAATGCTGTGCGTCTATTCATGTCAACTTCCACGGATGGACGTGAGAGTGATAGTCGGAGCCAACTTTGCTCGTATTCGAAAAGAGAAAGGTCTTACTCAAGAGCGAGTAGAGGAGCTATCTGGCTTCAGTCAGCAATACATAAGCGGATTGGAGAAGGGGCAACGTAATCCAACTATTGTTACAGTGTATGAGCTTTCTGTTGCCCTAGACGTCCACTTTTTAGAGCTGCTCAGTCCAGAGCCAAAATCTTCTGGTTAGCATATGAGACGCAATTTGATTTTCCCAGAACAAGTAACAGCGTGTCTAGGCTGCAGGTCCTCACAAGAGACATAAAAATTCAACCTCGGGACAGCCTAATACACCTTTGGCATGTCGATGGCTTCCAATGTCTTAAAACTTGATTCGCGATCATTCTTTCCGAAATCAGTCTCTAAGCGAGGGTTTAGTATTCTTAAGCTCCCAATCAAAATTCGTGGACGAAAATGTAGCGCGAAATTTTCAAAAAAGTTCGACCAATACCCACCTTGATGCAAGATAAGTAAAACGACTACCATTACTCTCAAAGTTACGGGGCGCGTTCAAACTCTTCGAATAGAACTGGAAAGAATATGGCCGAAACAGAGCGGAAAAAATTCGCACGACTCATTCGCGACGAACCTGCGGAACACGACCAGTTTTCTGGCGAAGGTCACGAGCGCACAGCTCGTTCCCTCGCTCTCGCAATTAACGAACTGTCCGAAGATGATGGAGCGATCGGCCTGGACGGTGAGTGGGGAGCTGGAAAGTCGAGCGTCATTCGTTTGACAGAACGTATAATTAAGACTTCGAATGAGACAAAACTGAAGTATCACTTTTTTTGTTTCGATTTATGGCTGCATCAACCGAAACTACTCAAGCTCGCCTTTTTGGAAGAGTTGATTGGTTGGCTTGAAAACAAAGACCTTATTTCCACAAAAACGGCTGCAACATACTCTAAGCAACTTAGCGATCGTCGCGTGGAGACGACTGTCGAAAACTCACGTCAATACAAACTCTCGGCGATTTTTTTTATTTTGGCATTCCCGCTGCTGCCGCTGGTGTACATGTGGCTTAGTCCGTTCGCTTTCGCCACGAGCCCTGATCCACATTGGATCATTCCTATTCTACAGAAGATCGCATTGTATGCGCTGCCTATTCTATACGTTGTTTTTGTTTTCGCATTCTTGGCGAGCCTGCTACGTAAAGATGTCAATGACCCGCTGGCTGCGTTGTCTGCCGCGACGCGTTTGTTCTCTCGCGAAACCGACCAAGATAGTTTTACACAGCATGTAAATGAGCGAAGCCCGACAGGGGAGGAATTTCAGAACTTCTTTCGCGAATTGCTTTCCGTCGCTCAGAAAAAAAACGACCGCATAATATTAGTATTGGACAATATCGACCGGTTACCCATCCGTAATTTTTTTGAAGTTTGGAGCGAAGCGCGATCCATTTTTGCTGCTAGAAATAGAGGAGCGAAGCTTCCCCAGTCCGCAGTGACAGCAGTGATACCGTTCGACAGCGCGTATATCTCCGAAGCATTTCAAAAAGAGAATCAAAGCGACCACGAGTCGGCGATTAAGAATGCGCAAAGCCTAGTGGCAAAGTCGTTCGACCTCACCATGAGGGTGGCACCACCCGTGGCCACCGATTGGAAAAACTATTTGTTCGACAAGTTGGATTGGTCTTTGCCCATAAATTTGCCGGAAGCTGAGCGACTGAAGGTTCACCGCCTATTTGATATTCGGCTTCAAGATGAAAAAAAGCACGCAACTCCTCGTTCTCTGAACACCTACGTCAACGAAATTGGCACGATTTGGAATCAATGGCAGGACGACATTCCAGTAGCTCACATTGCGTTATACATATTGAACCGGTCGCGGATTGAACAAAACCCGTCGGTATTGCAATCAACATCCATCATCGACAGACGCCAAGCCCGCATCGTAGACGGCGACTGGCATAGAAATATGGTTGCGCTCGCATTTAACGTTGATCCGCAACACGCATACCAAGTGTTGCTGGGCCAAGATATCGCGAAATCAATTGAAGAATATGAATTCGGTGAATTTGAGCGACTCTCCAAGTTGCCGGGCTTCTGGGAGGTCTTGCCCGACCTTATCGAAAGGAACGCGGAGAGCTGGGCACAAAACCGAGGTTACTCGCTAGCTATTGCCGGAGAGTTCTTAGCGCACGATCAGTTCAACGAACGGCACTTGGTAGAGACCTGGGCGCATTTGGATGAGGCCATTCCATTCTTGGACAAGTGCGACTCCGAAGACGCCAACTACTATACTGGGTTGGCAGAAATTCTTGGGCATTCACCGGCCGAAGAACTCACGGAGCGAACTCGCGCAGTTATTTCTTGGTACTCCAGCGGCTTACCTGAAATCGAAGACCGTACGCACGAGACCGGAAGAAATTGGGTCACGTTTGTCGGCTATGCCACCCAGGCCATTGTGAGGCAAAACGCGAATGCAGCCAAATTGCTCTTTCGACAGATCGTTTTCCCTGACGGACAGAAGTTTGCGATCGGTGTATTCGCAAAAAGCAGAGAGTTATCGGATGTTTCCGCGAGTTCATTCAAAATGCGGCATTCCGACGAGGAGCTCGCCACCGCCAGTCTGGAACTTGTTACATCAGCGCCAGATGTGGTCGCTCGAGCGATAGATAGTGCTCCGAAATTTGCAAAACAAGCATTCCTGCAGACATGTTTGGACCGGCTCTGCAACAGACTGCATTCTGAAAAGCTATCTCCCGCGGCGTTGGAAGGACTTTTGAAGCTTTCCAAAAGTGTTATCGCTAATGCTTCCGATCAAAATCCGTTAATTGCTAGGATCAAACAACAATACGATGATGGTTCTCTGCTGTGGCATCTTGATCGTACCGCTGATAGCAAAAATCCAGTCGTAACCGCTCACTTGCTCTGGCTGATTGCCAAGACTGGCAATGGCAATCTTTCCCCACAACTGCCGACAAACCATCCTCACTTTGGCGATATATCTCAATTAGTTCCGCGCGTGGCTGTGCTGATTTCAAATTATGACGATGAACATGAAGTGATAAGGGAATTATCAGGCCTTATCGCGACAGCTGACGGATTTGCTGAATGGATGACATTCACTCTAGCCGATGCATCACAACCACCGTTGGTCCCCACATTCCGTCGCCTGGTTCTCGATGCGAACTTTAATCGCCTGTCAATTTCAGACGTCATGACAAGGTTTTTTGAGATAGAAGAGCTGCTAGACGATAACTTAGTCACAAAGTTTTTGCGTAAGTTCGCAAACTGGTCTGAAAAATTCGACGATCATATTGGAGGAAGCGATAGCCTCAAAGTCGCACCTCGTTTGGTCGAAGCCATTCATGAATACGGAGTAGAGGGTCTAGACAAAATCCCAGCCGCTCTCGACTCATACTATGGCGCATTTGATGAATCTGATTGGGAGCAGTTTTTCCAAGAAGAAGACAGTAGCGCAATGACCCACTTGTTCATTCGATTGTCGCAAGGTTACCGACCACCGGTTGGACCATTTCGCGCCGCAGTTTCACAGCATGCTCTCGGAGTGCTCGATGGCACGGAGATAGTGACGAAAACGGCCTCAAGCTGGAAAAAACTATTGAGTGGTATGCAAAAGAACACAAAGCAAAAGGTCGCCAAAGATACGTTTATCAACCTCAAGGAAGTTACCACCACGCCAGATAGCGTGGAGCACTTCACCGAGCTATACTTTGAGCTAGGGGCGATGCTGCCGCTAGAGTCCAGTCCAGAATTGGCTCTGGATCAACTCCTAACGCCGCTCGTTGCATCAACAAGTGAGACCGCGCGTTCGTTCATAAGAGAGAAATCCAAAGAGTTTGTCGCTTGCAAGAAGGTGGCTAGCCCGGAAGCAGTCGATAGATTCGAAGAAGCTGTTCTGACTTGCCGCAATTCCGCGGATGAGGCGATAGCTAGCTGGGCGCAAGAGCTCTTCACGAACTTCGAAATCGTAATTCCAGTGCAGCAGGTGGATCAAGAAAGACCGTCATAACCCAATCCAATAAGACAAGAGTATCGTTTCTTGGGGACCAAGAACAATCGTAGTTTCGACCGCCTGTTTTCAGATTGCTTGTAGAAAACTAGATCGTTCTTTTCGTTTCCTTTTGATTGCTTTTTTGACGCTTCTGCAAATCTAGGCTTGTTGCTTCAGTTCGCAGCGGCTGAGAGGTTCCAATACCGCGACCTTAGAGTAACGTAAAAACAACTTTAAGCTGTTAGCCGAGACGAAATACTGAAACTGAAAGCTTAAATATGTCTTCGTCTACCTCGTCTCGCGCGCTGGAAAACATACAAGATCCGTATGATCAAAATGTAGTTGATTCCGCCTTGGACGTGATCCGAAAGCATTTGGGCATGTCGGTCGCGTATCTTTCAGAGTTCGTGGATGGTCGATCTATCTTTAGGAACGTAAGCGCGCCGGGCCTTGAAGAGCTGATCGATGTCGGTGACAGCCAGAGCCTCGAGGATGTGTATTGTCAGCATATACTGGAAGGTCGGTTGCCGGAGCTCATTCCAGACACATCGCAAGAACCCATTTGTACCGCCTTACCGATTACCCAGGCAATTCCGATCGGTTCGCATATGAGCATTCCGATCAGACTTCCTGATGGACGCGCCTTTGGCATGTTCTGTTGCCTCAGTCCTGAACCCAATTTATCCCTCAACTCACGTGATCTCGAAACCATGCGCATGTTTGCTGATTTGGCAGCCGCACAGGTTCAAAGAGACCATCAAGCGCGTCAGGACTTTGAGGTGAAGCGCGCGCGTGTTGGAAGCGTCGTAGCGAACTCCAGTTTCAATATTGTTTTCCAGCCGATCATCGACCTCCTCACGATGAACACGGCGGGATTTGAATCGTTGAGCCGGTTCTCGGTTGAACCTGTTCGTTCGCCGGACATTTGGTTCAATGAAGCGGCGGACGTAGGCTTATCCACTGAGCTTGAGTTGTCTGCAATTGAGGTAGCTCTACAGAATTTAGATCGCATGATTTGCGATACTTATCTGTCGGTCAACGTATCACCAAGGACTCTGCTTACTGATGCGTTTCAGACAAAGATGCATTCTTTCGATCTGAGCAAAGTGGTGCTTGAAATCACTGAGCATGCCGTGATTGAAGATTATGATGATGTCAACAGAGCACTCGCAATCCTACGCCAGCGCGGGCTAAGGGTCGCCATTGATGACGCCGGAGCTGGGCATTCCTCGCTGCGGCACATTGTTCAACTTGATCCAGAATTCATAAAACTCGACATGAGTCTCACTCGAAATGTGGATTCAGATCTGGCGCGCCGCGCTTTAGTCAGCGCGTTGGTATTCTATACCCGGGAGACAAGCGCACAAATCATCGCTGAAGGTATCGAAACCAAGTCCGAGCTCGATACGCTCAAGCTGCTGGGCGTTAGTCGCGGACAGGGGTATTATCTGGGTAAACCTTCAACAGACGCACTGGTCGCGCTAGAAATGCAACGTGCAATCTAGAAACTACGATTAGATTCACTACAAGATGTTTTAGGCTGACGGCCTTGTGTCTGTTGCTCGCGCAACCGCTGATTCGAGTTTCCGCTAAGCCGAAACAATAAACATTCATGAGCTATAGAAGTTGTACTCAAATGGCGTTCGGTCACTAACGAGTAGTTCTAGGCTTGGAGCAAAATACTTCCGCCCTTTTCAATCCGACCTTATGGTAACCCTAGCGAATCTCCGAGAGTATTAGATATGATGTTCCCGGATGTAATGATGCCCGAAATGATGAGCGCGTCATTGAGCGCTGCTTCCGGGCTTTGTTTCTTCACTATGATTGAATGCACCGTTGTCGCGGCCACCACGTAAGCAGATGAAATAAGTTCATCGGAGATACTGCTAATAAACCCAAGTGCTTTCAATTCTGCGAGCCGACGTATGACATCTTGGTTCAGAACAAATTCTTTGAGTTCGGTGCTTCCGAGACCCTCGAGAATCGCAATTAGTTGTTGTGGTTTTAGCGCCTCAGATGCGCGAAGCTCAACTGCAGGATGAAGTTGAAAATGTTCATGGATCTCATCGGTGTTTATGGAAGCGACGTGCCGGACCCTTTCAATCTCGCCTCCTTCAAGCACAAATGTGAGATCGCCTTGATCTAAATCCTGCTCCTCTCCCACTATGTTTTCATTTGAAGACCGATACTTATTTTTAACGTGAGCCTTAAATAGATCGTTTGTCACCTTTGTGACTTCTGTAAGCTCGTCGGACGAAAGCAAACTCAAAAAGTTTGAAACTTCCTCCACCGTCGCATCACAGAGCTCGGTCCTCGAACGTCGAATGGCATCTAAAACAAACTCATGTTCGCTGCTCATGGGGCCAGAGGGGTCTTTGATCAAATGTACAAATGTCAGAAACACGGATCCGGATGCAGTGCGCTCAATGTCGACTTCTTGTTCCTTCTTGCTGAAGAAGATGCGCCAAAGCTGGAGCAAAACCGACCCGTTAGAAATACGTGGCTTTGCTCTTCTCGAGGACTTCTTTGTATAAGTTCGCGCGAACGCCCTCTGCCATTCGACCAGCTTTTCGTATTCCGCCCTGAGCGTTTTAACATACTTTCTTTTAAGCCGTTTCTTCAGGAGCTCTTCTCTTTCTTTTGACAACAAACTCGAGCTAATCGCCGCTATAATCGGCTGAATTCCATCTTGAGACAGAAGCATCCGCTCTGCCCCTGAGGGAGTTCGCCGGGAAGTATTCGCTATATCATTCGCTTCGGGTTCCAACGCTCGCAAAAGAATGTCGCAGCTGCACAGGATGCGCTTCTCAGGGAGCTCCAGATCGCGCAATTGTCTAGGTTTTGAACCGAACTTGTGCGACCACCATAGCATTGCGCCAGCACCTATTACAGTCGCTCCGAAGGTCATCACTGTTGCGCCTGCAGCCACCCCCCCACCGACCAGTCCACCAATCCAGTAGAGAGTCGCATTGGTCGCTGCCGCTCCGCTTAGGGTGCTGATTGCGGTGCCCGTGCTCGCGGTACCGAAGGTTGCGACGGCTCCATAAAAAGCTGACATGGCTGTAACGCCCGCGACTTTTCCACCGATGAAACGACCCGCAAAACGCGTTTTACTCAATTGCTTATCGGACTTTTGAGAGATGGCCGCCATTATTGAATGCAGTCCCCTCTCCAGCTCCGCAAGATTGTACGGGTCGGACTGTGCGGATGGTGCTGCTCGTATGCTCATCAAGCAAGCTGGTCATAACCTGCGACTTAAGTAAAGTTACCCTGCGGTGACGCGCCTCCGCGCGTGGAGAACTAACTATTATCTGAAAAGGTAAACTATGTTTCGGTTGGTCAACTGGAATATCGAACGCAAACGACCCGGCTCATGGCAAGCCAAGTCTCTAATCGAAGAGATTGCGAGCATCGCCCCGGACGTGATTTGCCTAACGGAAGCTTGGGTTGACTCCTTAGAAACTCTCGGAGGTTTTACAATCTCCTCGAAAGGTATTGCTTGGAGCCCTCAAAAAGAAGACGAGCGCAAAGTGCTAATCTGGTCTCATCAACCTTGGGTATCTGTCGAGGTCATCAATGAACTAGAGGAGACCGGCAGTGCCGTTACAGGGTTATGCAATCTAGCTGGAATCCAAACTAGGATCGTTGGAATTTGCGTACCTTACCATTTTGCCAGTCCGCTCGGCGTAACACCCAAGGAAAAGCCATGGAGCCAACACAATGCGTTTCTTCGAAAACTAATGTCATATCTAGATGTTTGGGCAATAGAAGGCCCGACGATAGTACTGGGAGACTTCAACCGAAGAATGCCACGGTCTTGGGGACCTAAACACTCCTACGAACTTTTGGAGCTAGCTCTGGAGAATTATGAAGTGGTCACAAGAGGTCCACTAAATGGCGTAGACCAGCTCTCAATTGATCACATCGCTGTTACAGCTCCGCTGAATGTTAAAGCGGTCGTCGGAAGGCCTGCCGAAGATCATCGAGGCCGGAAACGTTCCGACCATTTTGGGGTAGTTGCAGACCTCACGAGCGGACGTAGGGATTCAAACTAATCCGAAAACTAAAGGTCAATCAGATATAGTTTCACTTTGGAAACACTCACGACGATTTTGTGCAGATCTTTCCCTATCCGAAATCCTATGTAAGGTTTCATGGGCTTCCAGATTTGTCTCCAGAGTCATTCAGGGGAGGCGGCATAGGAGAATAAGCTCACCTAGTCAGCGTGCATTAGACCGCCGGTTTCATCACTAGTTGGGGTGTCAAATTTCCGATCATTCAGAAATTGCTCATGGGGACCTTCTGATTCTTTTCGACGGCGGTCAGGTCTATGGTACGTTTCGATGCCAACGAAAGCGTACTGTAGGTTTATTTCTGCTTCTCTAATCGGGCTTTCGGGTCAAGCTCCATATTTTCGTCTTTGATCCGGTTCTTCGCCAAGTCTGGGTCACGCTTCTCTTCGCAGTCTGGTTGGCGCATAGCGTTGGCGCCGCTGCATGCATGTGTGTGATCTTGTGTTGTGGGGCGCCTTGCTTTTGCGCGCGCTTCGTCTTCGAGCGCAGGAGACATAAACGGCGTCATCCACACACTTCGTCCAGACCAGGACGAACCGGGTATCTCTAGGGTTTAGATCATGCGACGCCCTCCGTCTGGAATGGCATATTCGTGATCCACATCCGGTGCAGGATCACAGCAAGCTTGCGCGCGACTGCGATGCGGGCACGCCGGATGCCTTTGGTTCGGATCAGTTTCAGGCCCCACGCCTTCAACGACGATGGCCGCCCCGATACGATCAGAAGTGAGTTGGCTGCAATATAGAGCGTCGCGCGTACGTCTTTGTCGCCGGCCCGAGAGATACGCCCCGTATTATCCATCTCGCCAGATTGGAAGCGTCTCGGTGTTAGGCCGAAGTGCGCCCCAACCAGTCTGGAAGACTTAAAGCGTGTTGGGTCATCGACAGCCGCTTTGAACGAGAGGGCTGTGATCGGACCAACGCCAGGCGCCGTCATCAGTAGCTTGCAAACCTGGTCCTTCCGCGACACGGCGATGACACGCTTCTCCATCAATCGATAAGCATCATAGAGTTCGCCCCGGACATCCAGCATGGGCAGGAGTGCAAAGGCGAGCGTATCATCGGCCTCGATGATCGGCCGGACTTTCTCATCGAACCGAAGTCGGCTGAGACGAGATGGCAGTCTGATCCCAAACGCTTTGAACAGCCCCCGGATCTCATTCTCCAAATCGATGCAGCGGTTGAGGATGGCTTTGCGAGCGGCCAACAGCGCTTTGACCTCATGGCTCTCGCGGCTCTTCATATGAACCGGATTGTACCAGCCCGCCCGAAGAATTTGAGCGATGCCTCGCGCGTCGGTCTTGTCGGTTTTGTTCCGCATAGCAGACATGGCTGCTGAGACTTGGCGGGATTCCATGCAGACCACGTCAAAGCCTTCGGCTGTTAAACCATGGAATAAAGCCTGGCTCATGGTGCCAGCCTCAAAACCAATCCGTTCGACTGAATAGCCCTTGGTTCGGATATGATCTGAGATCGCCTCAACCTCGCAATCCAGGTTGGTCTCTTCGATCGGATTACCATCCGTACCAAGCACGCACATCGCCACAGATCGCAGCGAAACATCCAATCCAATAAACACGTTCATCGTATTCTCCTTCATGTCCGCAGCCCAATGCTGCGAACCTATCAGGAGCTCGACTGGCTAACAGTCCGCCCGATTACCCATGCTTTTGCTCGCGCAACAGACCAGCCGAGCGGTTGTTCCAGAGCGATTCTTTGTTGCTCTAATCCTGACCGTGATCTCGACCAAGCATGGAAGCATAACCGTGTTTTCTACTCTCGCTAACGCGTCAGTACCTCGTGATTTGAAAAAAGAACGGGAGTGATAGTAAGCTACACATACTCCAACATTAACTTGGCAGTTAGATGCAATCAGAGCGAACGCTACGTGAGGTGCAACACCTACCGAACTTTCCAAGACTGATACTCTCGGTCCTGACAGAAGACGGCTATAACGAAGGTGAATTGCTTGAAGGGATCGATATCTCGCCTTCACAACTTGCCGATGAGACGTTTCGGCTGAGCGCCCATCAACATGAGCAGTTTATTCTGCGTGTGCTGGCCATAACGAACGATCTGCACTTGGCGCTGCGGATTTCCCAAAAAGTTGATATCGCGACATCAAGCTTGGCGATTATGGCAGTGATCAATAGTGGCCGCATTTCTCGCGCACTCAGCCTGTTCTCTAGATATGGGCGACTGTTCACCCGTACGCTCGATACGCGGACAATCGCGAAGGACGCTGGGTTGGCGATTGCGCTGGAGCCCACCGTACGCAATGAGCAGGTCCAATATTTTGCGATCACGGCCTATGCTTTGTTCCTTGACCGCGTCTTTCTTGCCCCCCTGAATGGCGCGCATCTGGTTCGAAGACTGGAATTGGCTTTGCCGCCACCACCTGATTTCGGTGCCGTGCGCGACCAGTTTGGCTTCGCATTGATGTTTGGTGCGTTGCAGAACCGCGTCATCCTCGACCCGGCGTTCATCGATCAACCTCTAAAGCAAGCCGACCCGCAGACGGTGCGGTTGTTAGAGGAAATGTGTGAAGCTCAACTCGCTGCGGCTCATGCTGAAAGTGATCTGTCGCACAGAGTTTCCGCCATTTTTCTGAATAATATCTCTGCGCCGCCAAAACTCGCAGAGCTCGCGAGCACGATGGGAATGTCCCCGCGTAGTCTCAGAAGACGCCTTAAAGATGATGGAACCTCCTATCAGAAGATATTGGACGTGACGCGGCAAGAACTTGCTCAGTCCTTGCTTAAAGAGACTGCGGAAGCTGTGGCTTCGATTGCCTACGAGTTGGGGTTTGACAATCCGTCCCATTTTGGACGTGCCTTTAAAGGTTGGACCGGACAATCACCGTCTGAATATCGCAAGCGAGCATCCGATTTGGCCTGATATGGATAGTGTGTGGCCTGGTTCGGTCTCGCGCAATTCGGCCCCGCCTCCCATTCTGGGCATCAATAGCTGCACGCTTCTTGGTGCGCTGGGAGGAGAAAATCTCATGGCGAACGTGGTTGACGTTTTTTGGTCCTTTCGCAGTCCATACTCCTATTTGGTCACAACTGACCTTCTCAAGCTTCGTGAGGATTATGAGGTTCAAGTGCGTTTGCGTCCGGTTCTACCGATCGCGCTACGCGCGAAATCCACGATCTTCGACGCGTCCGACAAAAAGCGACCGCGCTACATCGTCATGGATGCGCGCCGTCGTGCAGAATTTCTGGGTCTGGCCTTTGTCTGGCCAAAACCAGATCCCGTCATTCAAGACCGAGAGACATTTTCTGTCCCTGAGGAACAGCCCCTGATCTGGTGGCTAACGGGTCTGGGCGTCATCGCCGAGAGCTTGGGCAAAGGCATCGATTTCGCACATGCAGCGGCAGCAGTGATTTGGTGTGGGATACCCGATTGGGACAAATCTGATCACCTGGCACAAGCAGCAAAAAACATCGGATTAAGTCTTACTGACATGGAGACCGCCATGCACGAAGCCGATGTCCGCGCCTCTGTTGCCGACAATCATCAGGCACTCGAACAAGCCGGGCATTGGGGCGTGCCAACTATGGTTTTTCAGGGCGAGCCTTTCTTCGGGCAGGACCGGATCGAAACACTTCGATGGCGGCTCGATGGCGAAGGCCTCGGAAGAAAATAGACGTACGCACTCGTAAACAGAATGAACATGAATTCCAGAAATTGGAGGAACCAAGATGGATCTGGGTATCAAGGGCAAAACAGCGATCATGGCGGGCGGCAGCGCTGGAATGGGCCGTGCGACCGCTGAGCGTTTAGCCGAGGCGGGGGTAGATCTCTATATCTCTGCGCGCCGCGAAGAACGCCTCAACAATGCAGCAAAAGAGATTTCAGAGAAGTACGGGACATCAGTGACGCCTGTGGTTGCCGACTCTTCAACAGAACAAGGGCGAAAAGCTTTGTTTGAGGCGTGTCCACAGCCGGACATTCTCGCGATCACGATAAAGCCGCCAGCCCCCAATGGAGACTTTTTGAAAGTCACGCCGGACATGTGGCGAGAGTCGATTGAAACCACGCTGGTCGGTCCGATAGAGATCATGCGGAACTATATACCTACGATGAAGGAAAAGGGGTGGGGGCGGATTGTGAATATCGCCACGTTCTCGGCTAAAAACCCGATGATATGGCGCCTCATGTCTGGCCCCGCGCGGTCAGCCCTCATCAATTACACAGCAAGCGTTTCCCGGGAAATCGCCAAGCATGGCGTGAATATCAATAATTTGTTGCCGGGCATGTTCCAAACTGAAGGTGCAAATGAAATCATGAAAGACTATGCGGCTGCCTTCGGCCTGGAGCCTGTATCGGAAGTCGTACGCCCGCACTTTCTGGCCAATAATCACATTCCTGCAGGGTTCGTCGGCGAGGCGGATGATCTCGCTCCGATGGCCGCGTTCTTGTGCAGTCAGCTCGCAAGATTCATCGTCGGACAGAACATTGTCATTGACGGTGGGCAGCACGCCTCGCTGTTCTAGCCTAGCCCGGAACCCGAACGGTAATGAGACTTTTGGAGGAGAGAATGGAAAGCAACACCGCGAACATACAAGAGGGGTATTATACCATTTATGGAATGTTCTGTTCCTATTTCACCAAAAAGCTCGAGAACTATTTCCAGGTAAAAGGCATTCCTTACAAGTATGTTGAACTCGACTCCCCGGGCTTCGCTCAGCTTCCCAAAAAAGTCGGCGTCACGCAGTTTCCTTTGGTCGAGTGCCCAGATGGTACGTGGCTTTGCGATACAACACCCATCATCCAAGCCTTTGAGAATGGGACGCCAGAAACGCCCATCCGGCCGAGAGACCCGTTGGTGGCGTTTTGCAGCTACTTTCTAGAAGACAGCTTCGATGAGTGGCTTTGGGCACCTGCTTTATACTATCGGTGGGCCTTCGACATGGACGAGCGCCGGCGAAGCGATGAATTCACGTATACGATTGCGGCCAGAGGTTTGCCCCTGCCGCGGTTCATGCTGAGATGGGTCATTAAATCTCGTCAAACGGGCGTCCACCTCAAGCGGAACGGTTTGGTTAGCGACCGGCATAATCGTCAGATCGAACAACTCTATATCGATTTGCTTGACCTCTTGCAGCCAATTCTAAAAAAGCGTCCATTCCTGTTTGGGTACAGGCCCTGTGAAGCAGATTTCGGATTGCAGGGGCCGATGTTTCCGCACTTTAGCAATGACCCGACCCCACAAGAAATCATGCAAGTCCGTGCGCCAAACGTTTTTTCTTGGGTAGCGCGACTTTGGGCGACGCGGCCAGAAGACGTGAATGCAGCGCCGGAAATTTCGACGGTTCCCGACGATCTTAAAGACCTCATGCAAAAAATGGCGTCAGACTATGTTCCGTACTTACTGGCAAACCGAAACGCCTTCCTAGAAGGTGAGGATACAACATCCTATAAGGTCGATGGTTTAGAGTGGACGGTGATGACGGCGCCATATCGAGTCTATTGCCTAGCTGAAATCCAGAAGCGATTTCAGATTCTGAGTGATGAGCATAAAGCCCAAGCCCGACTTTTCTTAGGAGATGCGGCCGCGGATATTCTTCAGGCAGAAATTATTTGTCCTGAAGAAATGAAGTCCGTCACCGCCCATAGACCTGCGCGACTGCACTCAGACGAAACCGTTTCGAGGCTTTGGTCGAAGAAAAGTCGTTTTGAAAAGCTATTACAAAATTCTCGAGCCAACCGGCCTGTCAATGTGACCCCAGAGCTGAAAGCTGAAGGGACAGACTGGCTACCCATCTATTTTAAACACCACCGCGCCCGTCCAAATTGATGTTCCGTCAAGAGGAGCTTCTCATGCCGTTGAAAACCGTATCGAGTCTTTTTGCCTTTCTCCTCACGGCGATATGGACAGCTGGAACCGCGTATGCCCGGCCAAACTTTGTTGTTATTTTAGTCGATGATGGCGCGTTTATGGATTTTGGCGAATATGGCGGAGAGGCGCATACGCCCAATATCAATGCGCTTGCAGACCAAGGCGTCAGATTCTCCAACTACCACACGTCACCACTCTGTGCACCGTCGCGCGCGATGCTACTAACAGGTCTGGACAGTCACAGAACCGGTGTCGGCACAATCCCGGAAGTCATAACACCGGAACAGAAAGGCCAACCGGGCTACGAACTTCGTCTATTGCCTGAAGTAGAAACGGTTGCCGAAACGCTAAAGACAGCGGGCTACCAAACTTATATGACGGGCAAGTGGCATCTTGGCCAGGATCAAAACGACCTTCCCAATCGACACGGCTTTGACCGGTCATTTGCGCTCGACGCTTCAGGCGCCGACAATTGGGAACAAAAGCCGTTTATGCCGCTATACGAATATGCGCCTTGGTTCGAGGATGGTGAGCCAGCGACTTTGCCGGACGACTTCTATTCGTCGCGGTTTCTCGTCGACAAGATGATCCAATATCTCGGAGAAAGAGACACAGCTCAACCGTTCTTTGCCTATGTCGCATTTCAAGCAATCCACATACCTGTGCAAGCGCCCCGAGAGTTCACCGACAAATATGTAGGGGTCTATGCACAGGGTTGGGACGCACTTCGCGAGCAACGGTTTGATCGGGCAAAACAGCTAGGGCTTATTCCGGAAACCGCTTCGCCCCCAGAAACGCACCCCGATTTACGGCCATGGCATTCACTCAGCCAAGAAGAAAAAGAACATTATGAGCGCAGCATGATGGTCAATGCTGGCATGCTTGAAGCAATGGATTTCCACATTGGTCGTCTCGTCGATGACCTGAAAAAGCAAGATGTACTCGACAATACGATTTTCATAATCACATCGGATAACGGACCGGAGTTCAATGACCCGATCGAAGACACGGTTTTCAAATTGTGGATGCGGGCAAACGACTACCATACGGATGTCGAAGGTATGGGAGAACGCGGAAGTATGGTTGCCATCGGCACTGAGTGGGCGAGCGCTGCCGCCGCACCGGGCTCGCTATTTAAGATGTACGCAAGCGAAGGTGGAACCCGTGTACCTCTCATTGTCAGCGGTCCGGGCATTGATCCTAAAGGCTTTACGAAAGCGCGAAGCTTTGTAACCGACATTGCACCAACTATAATCGATATGGCTGGATTGCCCGTAAGCGAAACCATGAATGGACGTAGCTTGTCGCCTGTGCTTACGAATGCCGAGAGTGAAGTCTATGGTGATGATGAATCAGTGGGACTCGAAGTTGCAGGCAACGCCGCGCTGTTCAAAGGACAGTTCAAGCTAACGCGAAATACGAAACCGCATGGTGACGCCACCTGGCGTTTGCATAACATTGTGGATGACCCAGGCGAAACAATCGACCTTTCGGAGCAAGAAACGGAACTGCATCAAGAAATGCTGTCTGACTATAATCGTTACGCCGCGGACCTAAAGGTTGTGGCGCTGCCAGCTGATTTTGATGTGCAAGCTCAAATTGGCCACAACGCGCGAGCGAAAATGTTGCGCCGACATATGTTCACCGTGGCTGTTGTGGGTGTGGTATTTTGCGGTTTGATCTTCGTTCTGTTCCGTTTCACTCGAAAACTCTGGCGGCGATAGGTTTTACCGCATCTGTGATAATGCGTGATCAGAGGCACGCAGCGATACTTGAGCTTTGATCGTCGCCAGGATTTGGTGGCGGGCCCGCGAATGAAATAACTCAGAATGCAACAAACGCTTGATAACCAGCGACCTAAGCCGCTGAGCTAGCGTCTGGTTTTGCTCGCTTTGCCGAAACCATGAATGGCTAGGGATGAGCAAGTCTAAGACGCTCGATCGTCTCTTATCCAGCTTTCTTTCGCCATTGCTTCGGCGTTTCGCCTTTGATCTGTTTGAACGTCCTGGTGAAGTGCGGCTGATCGGAAAAGCCACATGCCAACGCAATATCGATCAGCGCGTTAGACGGATCGGCGAGCATCTCGCTGGCACGTTCGACTCTGTAGCGCATCAGAAATTGATAAGGGGTGTCACCGACCGTTTGTTTGAATAAGCGCGAGAAGTGAGATGTTGAAAGTCCAGCCTGTCTGGCAATGTCTTCGATCTGGATCGACTGGCCATATTTGTCTGCCACAAAATCCAGAACGCGCTTGTAATGGGCGGCGCTGAATGCCGGGGAAAAGGCGATATCTTCACTGCGTTCGTCGCCATACTTCTGCACGAGTTTCACTAGAAACACGCGCGCAAGGCTCTCAAACATCAAGTCTGAGCTGTGTCCGGGCAAGCGAAGCGCATCCAGGAGCATCACCGCCGCACTTGTAATGTCCTCGTCCTCGAATTGCGGAAGATCATGCAATTGCTGATCTGTCAGAAGAACGCCGAGCTCATTTTGAGTAAAGGACTCAAGCTTCGCAGGATCCAAAGTGATCACAATACACCTTGATTGCTCGTGCCAGCGCCACCCGCTTTCAAGCCCAGCCGGTGTCACCACAATTTCATTCTGATGAAAGATGAAGTCCCGGTGCTCGCCGTCCCGCCAGTTTTCAACGCGGTGCGGCGTTTCCTTCAGACTGATCAGAATATGATGCTGATCGAAAGCCTGCGCCGGCATCTCATCTGGGTCAGCCTCGAAGTATTCCAAGCTGAGCAAATCACTGGCCCGCTGACGCACTATATCGCCCGACCGCATTAAGGGCTCGGAGGGGTAGATTTCTTGGTAAGTCTTCATGCCGGGTCATATAGGGCAGTTTTGTCAAAAAGCAGGAATCTTCAAAACCTGCGCAGGGATCAGCAATCAAACAAACGCCCCCGCCTCTAGGTTGGCTTCATCGGAACACAGCGTTCCGGGAACTTAAACCTAAAGGACCAAACCAATGAGCAAATTCATCAAAACCCTTGCAGCAACTGCTTCCATTCTAACCCTCGCAGGCGCGTCTGCAGCCGAAACGCCAATACCGGCTGACAGGTCTTACACCGTGGAGCGCGTCACATTCACCTCCGGCGGCGATACGATTGTCGGAGACCTTTATATTCCCGAAGGCGTCACCGATGCGAACCCGTCCGAAGCTGTAATCGTCACAGGTTCATGGACCTCCATCAAGGAGCATATGTCCGGGCTATATGCCTCTGAACTCGCCGAGCGCGGGCAGATGGCGCTTTCGTTCGACTTCCGCACTTGGGGTGAAAGCGGCGGTGACACACGCAGCCTGGAAAGCCCTGAGATGAAAGTCGAAGACATCATCGCAGCAGGAAACTTCCTAGTCACCCGCGGCGATGTCAGCGGCGTCAACGGTCTCGGCGTCTGCGCCAGTGCAGGATACATGGCGACGGCCGCAGAGCGCTCGCCAATCTTACAGTCTGTCGCCCTCGTGGCACCGTGGCTGCACGATGCTGAAATTGTTGAAACTGTCTACGGCGGCGAAGACAGCGTCTCGGCGCTCATCGAGACCGGCCGTGCAGCTGCCGCAACTGAAGCCGAAACCGGTGAGCCGCAACTCATTGCAGCTGCAGGCGATGCAGATTCAGGAGCTCTCATGGCAATGGATGGCGGGTACTACAATGACCCAAACCGCGGCCGGATCCCACAATGGGAAAACACGTTCAATCTCGCCTCCTGGGAAGGCTGGCTGACTTTTGACAGTGTGCGGACCGCGTCTGAAATCACTCAGCCCGTGCTGGTCGTGCACTCTGAAGCTGCCGCCATCCCGCAAGGCGCGCGCAAGTTTGAAGCTGCGCTCACCTCTAAAGGCAGCCAGTCCATCTGGCTCGACGGCGTCGGTCAATTCGATTTCTATGACAGTGAGACGCAAGTCGAAAAAGCCGCCGATTACGCTGCTGCCTTTTTCATCGAAAACTAATCTGGATCCTAAGGGCCCAGCCATGCGTTGGGCCCGCATTCCCCTGGAGACACTCATGAAATATTTTATTGGAACCCTAGCTATGACCGCCGCATTCTCCCTTTCCCCCATTGCGCACGCCTCGCCCGAAGACGAAGCTGCCATCACAACAATTGTTGAAAGTGTGGGCACGCTTGCTGATCGCGGCGAGTTCACTGCGCTCGAACGTCTTTATGCGCCTGAAGTGATGATCGACTATTCTTCCTTGAGCGGACAGCCCGCCGAGATCAAAAGTCCGCAAGGCCTGATGACCGAATGGGCAAGCGTATTGCCAGGCTTTGACCGAACGCGTCACGCCCTGTCCTCTATCCAAACGCAAATCAACAGCGAGACGGCTACAGCCACGGCCGCGGTCGCGGCAGGTCATTGGATTAACGACGCCTACTGGCAGGTCGATGGCCAGTATGACTATCAATTCGCTCATGACGGCCAAGCATGGAAGATCACGTCCATGACTTTTACTGTAACCGATGAGATCGGTTCGCGCGACGTGTTCGGTCCTGCGATTGAGGCAGCGAGCAAAGATCCTTCAGAATATATTCTTCGGCAACAGACCCGCGCGGTCGTCATGGATTTTCTCACAGGTCTGGAAGAAAAGGACATGGCGAAGGTGAATAGTGTTTGGGCCGATGATGCCGTCCAGGACATGCCTTACGTGCCAAGCAACTTCCCAAGCCGTGTCACAGGGAAGGAGGCTTTGATTGCACAATATGCGGCGTGGCCCGAGGTGTCTGGCGCTGCCAACTTCACCGATCATCTAGTCTTCTATCCGATGCAGGATCCGCGCACGATTTTTGTCGAATATCGCGGCGAAGTCGACATCATTCCGACGGGCGAAACCTATCGTCAGACCTATGGCGGTCTCTTCCATGTAGACGAAGGTAAGATAACTTTGTTTAGGGAGTATTTCGATCCGCGCGAATTCGCCCGCGCCTTTGGAATGGAACAGTGACGTTCTCCCAACTCTACAAGCTGACCGTGCACAGGCGCTCTGCACGGTCAGTTCTGTTTATGTCTCCTTCTGCTCGCAAAACTGTTATGCGTTGATCGGTGTTGTGCATCGAGAGCCAATGTGTAAACAAGTTTACGTTCGGTCTCCGCGTGCGTCCCCCACCCAGCCTGCAAGAGACTTGAACCGAATGCCCGGCCGAAACGGCTGGGCATTTTATTGGATGGTACTCATCTCGAATTCTGCATCGTTGTATGCCTTGCCACGCCGTGCGTGAGCCCGCTGTAGTGGAGTATCGAAATCTAATACTGAAAGCAAAACGCACAGACAGCGAGCCGGTGACGAGATCCGTATTCGAAAATTTGGAGATGGAAATTCACCAAATATTCTCCAAAACACAATACAACCCAAAGTCGAAATACAGGGTTGTTAGTCTCAAATGGGGCACTTTTTTCTTCAACTGATTTGCGTTGGAAGCATTGCGGTTTTCAGTCAGCTCGGACCGCCCGATGACCAGAAACTTCGCGATGAATTTCGCAGACCTGATGTGATTTCTTTCCCTGAGGATGCTCCATACTCTCCCCAGGTTGCGGCGCTAGGAAAGAAACTATTTTTCGATCCGCGTCTTTCTGGCGCTCAGAACATGAGCTGTGCATCGTGCCACAATCCGTCATTTGGATGGGAGACACCAGCAGCCAGAACCATCGGCGCTATGAATGAGCCGCTGGACCGGCACGCCCCCACTATTGAAAACTTAGCAGAAGCAAAGCGCCTACATTGGGATGGAAAAGTCGGCTCGCTAGAAGAACAAGCAAGTCAGCCAATCACACACCCGAAAGAGATGAACAACACAATCGACGACGTCGTCGAACGGCTGATGCTGATCCCTGAGTATAAACGTTGGTTTGAAACACTTTTCGATGACGGAATATCCGGCGGGACCGTTGTTCGTAGCATTGCCACTTATGAACGCACTTTGAGATCTGGCCACGCACCGTTTGATGATTGGATTAATGGTGACGATGACGCAATTTCGCAGCAAGCACGCGCAGGACTCGATCTATTCACCGGTAAAGCTAAATGCGCAGCTTGCCATTCAGGTTGGGCGTTTACCGACTATGATTTTCACGACATAGGTCTCGACACAGATGACATTGGACGCGGAAAGTATGAGCCAGATAACGCAGAGGCACAGTTTGCGTTTAAGACACCTACACTGAGAAATGTAGCCATTCGAGCGCCATACATGCATCGAGGAAACTTGCAGTCGCTTCGCGATGTTCTTCGTCATTATAATGAGGGTGGCTTGGCACGGCCGTCCAAATCAGAGGACGTCACCGATCTTGAGCTGAGCGATTCAGAAATAGATGCGATCATCGCATTCCTAGAGACGCTATCGGCCAACGATGTTCACGTCACAACGCCAGCACTTCCTCCAGAGGTGCCGGAACGATGAATGGCAGATCTGGATCTCTGCGCATAAGCATATTTTTGCCTTTGGCTGTGCTCTTGATCATCGGGTCGAGCGCAATGTTCTGGATTTCGGATACAGCTCGAAACAGTCATGAGTATGCTGAGATTCATCAGCAACAGGTCACTAAAGCACTCGAAGTTGTTGTGTCGTCAAAAGCTTCGATTGCCGAAATTGATAGGTATGTCGGCGAAGTTACCTCTTTCGATCGGATCATCCCACAAGAGGAAATCTCGGAGACTTTTACTGCTCTACGCAACAAAGTTTTAGCTGACCTCAAAGAACTGACGTCACATGTTGAGATGGGTGTAGATGCGGAGACTCTTCTCGAACTCGAGCGGAGTGCGATAGAGTGGGCCGACAATGCCGAAATTGTTCTAGGACTCAGACCCTCGAGCAATATTCCGACGTTCGAAAACCTCTCAGTCAAAAAGAATCGTATCCAGTCGACGATGTCATCAGTGTACGCTCAAGCGCGCATTTTTGAAGAACGCGCAATGATCGAGAACCGGTCGCGATTTCGCGAACATATGACGGCCGCACAGATCTCTTTAATCGTGCTCTTGATCGTAGGAAGTCTAATCGCGTTCTATCGCGCCAATCATCTAGCTTCTGCACTACAACGCCTTTCGTCTGACATGACCCGAATTCGCAATGGTCAGTTCAGCGTCCAAGTAGAAGATGCGACGCGGAAAGATGAAATTGGAGAGATGGCCCGAAACGTGGCCTCTTTCTCTCGTGATCTTCAAGAGCTGACCGCCACCAAGGAACATGTTGAATACCTTGCCCTACATGATCCGCTTACGGGCTTGAGGAACCGGCGGTGCATGGACCGTAAACTAGATGAAATTCGCGGCACCGATAACTCGGATGAAGAGTGGATCGCGATGCACATAGATCTAGACCGTTTCAAGATTGCCAATGATACGCACGGTCACCACGCGGGAGATGAAATTCTACGGGTTATTGCGCAAGTTCTTATTCAACAGGTTTCATCAAGCGACCTTATCTTCCGGGTGGGTGGCGATGAGTTTCTGGTGCTCTCCCGGGAGAATGCTACACAAGAGAAGGCCAGTAAGCTCGCCGAGTCGATCATTCGCGGAGCATCCATGCCAATCTCTTACAATGGTGCAGAGTTACAAGTGAATGCGAGCATTGGGATTGCATTCTATTCACAGTCTGAGCGAAACACGGAATTATTGCTCTCCAACGCAGACTTGGCGCTTTATGACGCGAAAGCAGCAGGGCGCGGTCTCTTCAAATTCTCCTCCAAAGCGCAACGCATTCAACGCGAGCGGCAAAGAACGACCTTAGAGCAACTCAAACGCGGATTGGCCAAGCAAGAACTGATTGTGCATTTCCAACCGCAAGTTGATGTTTCAGCCAAGCGCGTCATCGGAATGGAAGCGTTGCTTAGATGGGATCATCCTGAGAGAGGCACGCTCGCGCCAATTCACTTTCTAGATCTCGCAATGGACAATGGTCTCGGCGATGAGCTTACCACGATTTGTATTCAGCAATCGATTGAAGCCTTAAAAACCTGGCGTGACCTTGCGATCGATGTGCCGCGAGTCAGTTTGAACTTCGCCGCAAACCAACTCCGCAACCCCGGTCTGATCGATGAGTTAAATCAAAGGGTTTGCGATAGCGGTTTGTCTTCCCACGATATTTCAATTGAGATCGTTGAAAGTGTTCTTTTCGGAGACCGTGAAGATCTCGCAATCTCGCAAGTCAAAAGACTTCGAGACCTAGGATACAAAATCGAACTAGACGATTTCGGAACAGGACATGCGTCGATCTCGAATTTGACGCGTTTCAAGGTGGATCGAATTAAACTAGACCGGATGTTCGTTAGCGATATCGATTCAAATAAAGACAAGCATGCGATCGTTTCAGCTCTAACGGATTTGGCGGGTAAGCTGGACATTGAATGTTTAGCCGAGGGCGTTGAAACCGCCTCCGAGCGCGATGAACTTGTTTCACTCGGCTGCACTCAGTTCCAAGGGTACTTGTTTTCGCGCCCTAAGTCTAAACCCGCGATAACTCAATGGTTGTTGCATCGAAATTCGATTGAAGTCTCGTCCAATAAAGCGATCTAACTTTGATTCCCGTCCAACCGCTTTATGTCTTCTTTTGCTCGCCCACCAGCCTTAGTCAGCGTCTGCTCTGGGGCGAATTTAAGCCGCTTGCTTTTCAATTCTCAATCTTGAGACAATTAGGCTTATCTCAAGGCGCCAGCCTGGACTTGCCCATCGGGCGTTTGCGTGTAGCCTGTGTAAGCTGATAGAAATGTTGCTCGAATGACTCCCTATGAAATCGCTGACCTTCGATCCCAAATGGCGACACGCGTCGCCAATCTGACTATGGTTTGGTTGACCTTGACGTTTGGCGTTTTTGCGGCTGCTCATGCAATACGCGACGAGTCCAATCTGTTTTTGGCGATCGCTATTTTTGTTTTTTGTGGCATCGTGAGTGCCGGGGTGACGAGCGTAGTGATATATTCGCATCGACAAATCGAAGCTTTAGCGAAGGACGCGGCGACCTTTTCCAGCGCGCACGATCACGTTCCCGAAATCTTGTCACCCAAACTTATGCGATCTCCTGTTCCTATTGTTTGGATACAACCCATGATGATGGTCGGTTCAGTTTTTGGGCTTGTCTTTTTGTTATGGTCTGGCTGAATCGCAAATGGATTAACATTTGCGGCGAAGCGACAGGGTTAGAAACCTCGAAAGGTTGTAAACTCATCGACAGAGCGCCTCGATGTTCGCAACGAATTGACGTTTGCGTCCCGGTCTGCGTATCCGACAGCGATGCCTGCATAAATTACATCGTTTGCTGGCAGCCCCAGACGAGTATGTAATGTTTCGCGTACGCTTCCCCAAGCTTCTTGCATACAGGTCGCAAAACCGCGTGACTCTGCGAGAAGCGCAAAGGTTTGCATGAACATCCCCAAATGAGCCCACTGCGGACGCTCAAGCTCGCGATCAATAGAAATTAACATCCCGACGGGGGCGCCGAAAAATCGGAAATTGTTTGCGAGCCATTCAAGCCGTGCAAACTTGTCTTCTCTCGGGATGCCTAGCTTTTCATACATTAGTTCGCCGGTTTCAGTGCGCAGCGCTCGGTGTGGGTCCTTAAGCCCGGCAGGATAGACTGGGAATTCTCCTTGTTCTCCCATAGGATTTGCAAGGATCGTTTTCTGAGCAATATCGCACATCTGTTCAAGTGGCTTGCCACTTAAAACAGTTGCTCGCCATGGCTGCATGTTGCTACCGGACGGCGACCAACGCGCAAGGTCCAACAGCTCCCGTATACTTGATTCAGATATAGGTTTTGAGAGGAAAGCCCGCGTTGAGCGTCTTTCTCGAACGACGGTTTCGATATTGGGCGACATGACCTGATCCTGTTTTTCTATCCAACCGCAGTGTTCTTTAGCAGTGCGCGAAACGCTCTTCGTGGTGATTTGAAAGCTTAGACACGCAGAAGCAGCGACAGTTCATCGCTAACGTTTTTTATGGGAGTCAGTTGCTTCTGCGCACGGCACATAATCACTGCCCCTTCGTAACTAGACAGAATTAGCGTAGCCAGCTTTTGAGTACGCTCAGCTTCAATGCCGGTGCTTTCGAGAAATCCAGAAATGCAATCGTTCCAGTCTTGATACGCAGCATTGCAGAGCTTTGCGATTTCGGCTGATGTGCTGGCAAGCTCTAGCGTAAATGTAGCAACTGGGCATCCTTCCGAGAAATCAGACTGCGTGATCCAAGCCTGCAAACCCTTTCCGATGGTGCGTACATAATCAGCGGCAGAGTCTGCGTAGGTCGCAGCGAAATGTAACAGAGCCAGAACATCTTGACGCGACTTCTCAATCGCAGCGATCGCAAGTTCCTTCTTCCCGCCCGGAAAGTGGAAATAGAAAGAGCCTTTCGGGGCTCCGCTGGCTTCTATCAAACGAGATAAGCCAACTCCGTGAAATCCATGCCGCTGAAAAAGAGTGTTCGCGGTATCAACGAATTTTTGGCGGGTTTGAGCGCCCTTCATAATCACTACTCCGATGATCAGGGTTTACAAATATGTCAATCACCATAATATGTCAATCACCATACTGCGGAGAAGATCATGCGCCAACTCATGTTTATTAAGAAGAGAACGCTTGAGTGGCGTGAAGCGGACGATCTCGTTTTGCAAGCATCAACCGATGCATTGGTCCGCCCATTTGCGGTGGCGCGATGCGATCTCGATACCGCATTCCTGAACCGAAGCCTGACTGCACCTTTGCGCCTCGCTGCGGAGCTGCATTGGTTTGATCCTCGCATTAAGTACGACCTCGGAAAACAACCGTTCAAAGGGCCTTTTCCATACGGGCACGAATGTGTCGCCGAGGTCATCGCGGTCGGGGCTGATGTCCGAGGAGTAAATATCGGTGACGTGGTGATCGTTCCGTTCCAGGTTTCATGCGGCAAGTGTTTGACCTGCCAGTCGGGTCGAACGGCACAGTGCGATACGGACAGACCGGCGCCAATCTCTGCTTACGGCTTTGGGGATCCAACGGGGGCTTGGGGAGGTGCAATGAGCGACATCGTTCGGATTCCACATGCAGAGCACATGCTCGTTCAGGTGCCTGATGGAGTCGACCCAATTGCGCTCGCAAGCGCGAGTGATAATATTCCAGACGGATGGCGTGGGGTTGGACCACACCTGAAACGCAATCCCGGAGCACCGGTTTTAGTCGTTGGTGGGCGGGCAAGAAGCGTCGGCTTGTATGGAGCGGCGCTCGCAGTCGCGATGGGGGCCGAACGAGTAGACTTCGTTAGCTCAGATAGACATTCTCTGGAGATTGCGGAGCGGGTCGGCGCAAATCCGGTTGAAATCAAGCCAGGGAAGAAATCGTATCGCGAGCGGCTTTCCAGTGGAAAGCGGTATCCAATCAGCTTCGATGCAAGCGGGCTTCCAGGAGCGCTCGATTTTGCCATTCGTTCTCTCTCTCCGGGGGGAGTCTGTACAAACGCTTTTTTCTATTTTCGGAAATCAACGCCGATGCCGGTCTGGGAAATGTATGTAAAATCGCTCTCATTCGAAACGGGACTAGCTGACGTTAGCGCATCCCTGCCGGACATATTGGAACTCACAAAGTCCGGCGCGTTCAAGCCTGAACTTGTCACGACGCTGGTGGCAGATTGGGAAGATGCACCCAACGCCTTCTTAGACCCGACCGCGAAAGTCGTCGTTACTCGAGAACGAATAAACCCACCGCGTGCGTAATCAGGCCGGAACAATCGCACCACTAAACTCGCCGGGCGTCTTAACTAGGGCGCATCCCGCCGCTTAGACGAGAGGCTGTTGTGGAGCGAATTTAAGCCGCTCCGGTTATTCGAAATACTAGATTTCATGCATTTGTCAGTTCTGGCATAGGCCCTGTATAGATTGATTTTGGGCGTACAATTCGGCCTTCAGAAATCTGTTCACGGGCATGCGCGATCCATCCAAGCACCCGCCCACAAGCAAATGTCGCGGTGAAGGCTTGGCGCGGAATGTCTAACGCCTCCAGTAAAATCGCTGTATAGAACTCAACATTCGTTTCTAGCGACCGATCTGGGTATTTGTTGCGTAGCTTTCCGAGCACTTCGCGTTCAATGTGCTCAGCATATGCGATCCGGCCCGCCGTACCCGGCAAGCGACCGGCCGCGGTTTTCAGCGCATCTGCGCGAGGGTCCCGCGCCCGATAAACGCGGTGACCAAAGCCCATCAATCGCTCTCCGTTTGCCAAGGCCTGATCAATCCAAGCCTCGGCATTCGCCACCTCACCAATCTCGTCCAGCATATCCAGCACCGGCCCAGGGGCTCCGCCGTGCAGCGGACCTTTCAGCGCCGACAAGCCGCCCAGGACCGCCGATGCCAGCCCGGCCCGCGTCGACGAGACCACGCGCGCCGCAAAGGTCGATGCATTCAATCCATGATCGCAAATCGTCACCAAATAGGCGTCGAGCGCCCGTGCGGTATGCGCCTGCGGCACGGTCCCCGTGATCATTTTGAGGAAATCGGCGGAAGACGATAAACGCGCATCGGGCGCAATCGGCACTTCACCAGCAGCCAGTCTCACCGCCGCAGCGGTGTAAACCAGACCGCTCGCAGCTAGTGCAATCGCAGTGTCGAGCGTCTCGTCATCTCGCTCATTGGCCCAGCCGCGTCTTAAATACTGAATGATGTCCGAATGAGACGTCACATCGGGCAAACGTTTGAACGCTTCCACCCTCGCCGCTCCCATCCGTGCGCCAAGCTCTTGCACCGATGGCACATCTTCAAAGGCAGATCGCCACAAAAGGTGCGTGACGTCCTCATACGCCAAAGATGTTGCGAGTTTTTCGACATACCAGCCTTTGATGATCAGCTCCCCAATATCGCCTTTGACATCTGAAAGCGCCGTCTCGGCCGCGACTACATTTTCTAATCCTGAATCCATAATCTTCTCCTGTCTGTTTTGAGCCTATGTCGGAAAACAGCTGGACAGCGTCAATCTTGATCAACATAATCAATATATGTCTTGGTTGGATCGTGAAGCTGCTTTGCACAAGCTAGGGGTCAAAGCCCAGACGCTTTATGCTTATGTCAGTCGTGGGCAAATTTCCGCGCAAACGCATCCCGATGATCCGCGCGCGAGTCTATATTCAGAGGTCGATATCGATGCTCTGGTGAAGCGCCGTCGGCGCGGGCGCTCTCGATCGGACATTGCCACTGCGGCTATTGCTTGGGGCGACCCGGTGATGGAAACCAAAATCACCACAATCCGAAACGGTCGACTGATCTATCGCGGGGTCGACGCCGTTAAGCTCGCCGAACATGCAACCGTTGAGGACATCGCCGCCCGGCTCTGGCAATGCGATCCATTACACCCTGAACACACGCCAGAGATCGCAATTCCAGGCACCACCGGTAAGGAGAGGGCCTTTAACTATCTCGCCCAAATGGCGGCCTCTCAAGACACACCAATCGCGCACGAAGATGAGATCGCAAGACGCGGCGCATCGCTCTTGATTGGCTTCTCAGACTCTGTGTCTGGTAAAACGGGGCGAGGTTTGTTCCATCAGCGCCTCGCGCGATATTGGAAGCTCGACCCAAACGGCACCGACCTGTTGCGTCGCACCTTAGTTCTGGTCTCAGACCATGAACTTAATCCATCCTCCTTTGCCGCGCGGGTGACCGCCTCGACGGGTGCTTGCTTAGCCGCGTGCGCCCTTTCTGGTTACGCAACATTGACCGGGCCACGGCATGGCGAGGCCTCGGCGCGGGCCTTGTCCTATCTGAAGCAACAACTCAGCAACACGGCGGCGATGCCCGGATCAAAACTCAACACGAACTCCCGAGACATTCCGGCGATCGGCCACGCGCTATATCCAAAGGGGGATCCTCGCGCCAAAGCCATCATAAAATGGACCAAACCAGAACCACGCCTAAAGCGCGCCATTCTCCAGGCCGAACGCCTCGGCGAAGACCGGGCCAACATAGACATGGCGCTTGCGGCGCTTTGCTTAACACTCGATCTGCCCGACGATGCCCCATTCCTAATTTTCGCAGCGGGGCGCATGGTCGGTTGGATCGCGCATGCAATCGAGCAGGCTCAAAGCGGAAAAGTCATCCGCCCCCGTGCAAAATACCTGGCCGATTGATAACAGAATCCAGTGATGCTGGTCTTGCTAGGGTCCTTTTTAGGGCAATTCTGTTGAAAAACTCTGCTGCTAGAGCGCGGGCTTTCCTCTTCGATCGTGTTCAGGCCTCTTTTTCTGCAGGGTGTTCGCTCTTCTCGACCGTATCACGCGGCGTTTTGGAGGGTGGTAGACGGTTTCGGGGCGTATCTGGCGAGTTTTCTGAGGTTTTGGGTGGTGGCAGCGAGGAGAAATTCGTCATTGGCTCCAGTGGGGCCGCGTAATCGTAATCGGCGCAAGCCATGTTGGCATTTCAGATGCGCGAAGCTCATCTCGACCTTCTTTCGATCTCGCCTCGATTGCTCGTATTCATCCGTTTCTCTCAGGCGCCTGACTTCGTCTCTGGCATGCTCATAGATGGATCGACCAACACGTTTGTTACGCGCGTTGGGACAGCATTTGTCTTTCAGCGGACAGACCGCGCAGTCTGAGCTGCTCGATCTGTACATTCGTTTCTTGTCTTTCGTGATGCCTGATCGCGGCACCTTATAGTTTCGTCGTTGATGGCGCAGCTCTTTGCCATTCGGGCAGTGTAAAGATCACGGTCCTGATCATACACGAAGTCTTTGACGGTGAAGTTTGTCGTCGGCGCGCCGGGCGGCTCAAGCAGCGCGACATGTGGAGCGATCTTCTTTTTATCGACCATCCAAGCAAGGATTTCACCGGCACCATAAGCTCCATCTCCCATCAGGCGTTTGGGCTTGAGCCCAAACCTATCCTCGGTCCGGTTGATCATAAGCTTCGCAGCATCGACTTCAGCGGTGCGATGAGCCGGCGTGGCTTCCACGTCCATAATAACCGATGTCTCAACATCCAAAGGTAATTGGTTGACCAGGTAAACCGGGCTTTGCCGCCAACCGCAGCGGTCCAACGCGCTATCGGATCGGTGAGGGATACCTTCTTGCGTGGCGTGCTATTTTCAGTCTCGGTCTGATCGATCGCATCAAGATATTCTGTCACCGGGCGCGAAGCGATCTTTGGGTCTGACCAGTCAACAGGCTCGCCCTTCTCAACAGCGCGGTCTTCACTCGCATCCGCGCGGATCAGACTGGCATCAACCGCAAAGCCCTCGCCTTTGACCAAGCCCTCGGACATGCAGCACAACACGACTTGCTCGAACAGTTTCCGAAACAAGTCACTCTCACGGAACCGGCCATGACGTGCTTTGGAAAAAGTTGAGTGGTTCGGGACCTTGTCTTCAATGCCAAGCTTGCAAAACCATCGATAGGCGAGGTTCAGATGAACTTCTTCGCACAAGCGCCGCTCCGATCGGATGCCATAGCAGTATCCAACGATCAGCATCCGGCACATAAGTTCCGGGTCAACCGATGGGCGGCCCGTGTGACTATAGAAGGGCTTTAGGTGCGCCCGGATGTCATCGAAATCGAGGAAGCGGCCAATCTTGCGCAGCAAATGATCTGCCGGAACCATCTCTTCCAGTGAGAACTCATAGAACAGCTTTGCACCGTCTTCGTCCAATCGTCCCATCATCGCGCATCTCCTCGATCTGCACGAAAATCACTGAATCAGAATTCGGCCACTTTGACTCGGAGTTTTTCAACACCATCGGGCGACTTAAGCCGCTGAGCTAATGTCTTGTGTGGATGGCTCCTGCGATGCAAGGGCTTTTTGAAGTTTCGGCGAGCATGGTCAGGTACAGTCTTGTGTCCGGCCTATTAATGAGGCGTTTGTGCCTCTGGCCTTGATGGTTTCCGCGGATCTGGTCCCATTCTGGTTTGCGGACATTTAATGTCCTCGACATTAGGCGGGTTTTCCTGATCCCCGGTCTGACCCGGATTGCCATCACTTCTCATCGTCCTTGCAAACTTGGTTGTCCTTCTCTCCTATGCGGTGACAGATGCTCGGTAGGGTTCACCGCGTGTCAGCACGGCCCAGATGATCCTTGCCGCCTTGTTCGCCATTGCGACCGTGGCGAGCCGAACTGGCTTTCGCTCCAGCAAAGAGACGAGCCAGGGGTCAACTCGATCTGGACGTGCGCGGGCTGCACGGACGCGCGATGTCATGCCAGCAACCAGCAAGGCGCGGAGATACCGATCACCCATTTTGGAGATCCGACCCAATCGTTCCTTTCCGCCGCTTGATCGATTGAGCGGCGTCAGGCCGAGCCAGGCCGCAAACTCACGCCCCGACTTAAACTGATGGGGTGATCCGACGGTCGCAACGATCGCTGACGCGGTGACTGGCCCTATGCCCGGAATGGTCTCTAACAGCTTCACCCGTTTGTCTGTGCGCGACGCGGCGAAGATCTCCGCCTCCAGGTCTTTGATCCGTGCATGCAGAAGCAAGAGTTGCTCGCACAAAGATAGGATGACCGTTTGCGCCGCAGACGGCAATGCTGGGCCATTGCCAGCCTGAAGGCCTTCAGCAAAATCTCGGATATGGTTCAGCCCTTTGCGAACAACATATCCAAACTCCCCGAGCAGACCGCGGATCATGTTTGAGAGCTGGGTGCGCTGTCCGATCAGCAGCTGACGCGCACGATGTTGGCTGAGTAGAGCCTGCTGGTCCGGAGACTTGATCGACACGAACCGCATCGTTGGCCGCGTGACGGCCTCACAGATCGCTTCAGCGTCCGCCGCGTCCGTCTTTCCGCGTTTGACATAGGGCTTCACATAGGCGGGCGGCATTAGCTTCACCTGATGGCCAAGCTTACTGATCTCGCGAGCCCAATGATGACTGGTGCTGCAAGCTTCCATGCCAACCAGGCACGGGTCCAGTTTTGCTAGGAACGGCAAGACTTGATGACGGCGAAGCGAGCGATTGAAGGCAACGCCCCCGTCTTCAGTCACGCCATGAACTTGAAAAATCGTCTTGGCCAGATCGATGCCGATTGTGATAACATGCATGTGGGTGGCTCCTCTTAGTTGCAGCACTCTGATGGTGACTGCGTATTATGGCGCATTGCGACGCCGGGAGCAGGAGCCATCCACCCCATCTGCTTTTGATGCTGTGGACGGCGTGTCCCACCCAGCTCTACTGAGCTGGTAATGTGAAGGTATCCACACCGCCAACATTAGGAGCACGCCTATGGATAAGAGTATCACAGTTATTGGCCTAGATTTAGCCAAGTCGGTTTTTCAGGTTCACGGTATCAACACGGAGGGTGAGGTTGTCGTTCGTCGCAAACTCAGCCGGTCGCGAGTCCTCGCCTTTTTCAATCAGTTGGAACCGTGTTTGGTCGGCATGGAAGCCTGCGCAACAGCGCACTATTGGGGCCGTGAGCTGAGCGCACTTGGGCATGAAGTGAAGCTGATGGCGCCCCAGTTTGTGAAGCCGTATCTCAAGAGCCAGAAGAACGATATGCGTGATGCGGAAGCGATCTGCGAAGCCGTCACCCGGCCAACGATGCGGTTCGTTCCTATCAAAACACCAGATCAACAGGCGCTCCTTGCCCTGCATGGTGTACGCGATCATTGGGTGCGTTTATCGACCCGGCTGATCAACACATTACGGGGCTACTTGGCTGAGTTCGGTATCGTCGCTTCCAGAGGGCGGATGGGCGTTGAAGCCATCCTCGACACGCTGGCTGACGATCAGGATGATCGCATCCCCGACCTGGCGCGGGAGTGCCTGCTGCCGCTCGCCAGCGAGCTCCGACACGTGAAGCGGCAAATCTTGGAAACGGATCGCAAGATCCTCAAGGCCCATAAAGCCAATGCCATCTGCCAGCGACTGGAAACGATACCCGGCGTCGGACCGGTCATCGCAACACGTGTGGTCGCTGAAGTACCCGATCCAAAGATCTTCAAATCCGGTCGCGCATTCTCCGCCTGGGTCGGGCTTGTGCCTAAACAGCATTCCAGTGGCGGGCGAGAGCGGCTCGGGAAGATCACCAAGAAGGGCAACCCGGAGCTGAGGCGCTTACTGGTTACTGGCGCGATGTCGATGATCATCCGAGCGAAACAGCTCGGCTTCACGAAGCATCCATGGCTTAGCCGTTTGCTCGAGCGTAAACCGATGATGGTGGTTGCGATCGCCATGGCCAACAAGATGGGCCGCATGATCTGGGCCCTGATGGTCAAAGGAGAGAAGTTCAATCCGGCAAAGCTAATGCCGGCATAAAGTCGCCGCGCTGAACAGGCGCAAACGAGATTGGTGAGAGCATAAGGAGGTCATGCAGACCCGTAGGTTCAACAAGTGAGGACAATCCACCTGCGAGCAAGCACCCTTGAGTGCGTGCTTTTGTAAGGAACCTCATCTTGCGGAACGCATGATGGCCAGCGGCGTCTGAATGCCGCTCGAATAGGCCGAACAGATGCCCGCTAACGGCCAACCTGCAGATGACCAACTAAAATCTCTTGCCAAGGGGCCGCCGTCCACAGATGCTCGCCAATCGGAATTCGAGTAACACCGGTCAACGCTTAAGCACAAAATAAAGAGGCGAGCTAATTGTCGGACACAGTGCAAGATCCACTTATCATAGGCTTTTCGGCGAATTCAGACGGCGATGTCAGATCGTTGCAATGGAACGATCTGACGGGTGAACTTGAGTCCGAAAATCGGGGTCGCTTATGGCTTCACATGGATCGTAAATCAGACGAAGCGAGGACTTGGCTGGAGAGTGTTAGCGGACTTGATCCACTCATTGTCGGTATCCTGTTTCAGGAAGACACCCGCCCGAGAGCGGCACGTTACGAAAACGGCATTTTGCTCAATTTGCGCGGCGCCAACCTCAATCCAGGCGCAGAGCCAACCGATATGATTTCCATTCGGATTTGGGCCACCGACGACCTCGTTATCACAACGCGGGCACACCCTATCCGGGCGATCGATGATCTCGCCGATCTATATCGAACCAATAAGCCACCTGAGACGCATGGTGATTTGGTGACGTTTATTGCGGATCGGCTCACGTTCCGACTGGAACCGATTGTCGCCAAGCTGGAAGAAGAAGCCGACGAGCTGGAAGAGGATTGGCTCGATCAGAACACGCCCGCCCCGAAACAGAAGCTTGCGCATTTCCGCCGATCGGCTCTTTCACTTCGGCGCTACATTGCCCCTCAAAAAGAGGCTCTGTCTTCGCTGGTGAGAGAGGGCGGAGCGTTTCTGAGCGACGAAGCCAAACTGCGATTGCGCGAGATCCAGGACATTACCACACGCCTCGCCGAGGATTTGGACCTCGCCCGAGAACGCGCTGTGGTCATTCAGGAACAGATTGTTGAGCAGCGCGCGGAAGCGATGAATCAACGCCTGTTCGTGCTGGCAATCATTTCAGCGGTTTTCTTGCCGCTTGGCTTCTTCACAGGTCTCTTTGGTGTGAATATTGGCGGTATGCCAGGCGTCGAAAGTCCGTATGCATTCGCGCTTTTCTGTGCTGCGCTCGTCGCGCTCACGGGCGGGTTGCTCTACCTTTTTCGAAAAGCGGATTGGCTATAGAAAAAGGGGCCAGCCCCCAAAAGGACTGGCCCCGACCGCCTCCCATGCGGCTCCCCCAGGTTTTACAGCAGTGCGATCCCGAAAATTGCGAGCATCGCGGCAGCTGCACTGGCCGTGGATACCCCTAGGACGAGGGGCATATTCTTCTTCGTTTTACCCTGACGGGCTTCGTTCTGTGTCAGTTCAATCGACATTGAGTTTGTCTCCTTATTCCAGTGTTCGGCCAAAAGTCGCGCTTTAAGAAGCGGCGAGCGCTTTCAGCATCCAGGCGGCCTCTTCGTGCTCGCCAATCCGCGCCGTCAGTAAGTCGGCTGTGTAAACGTCTTTCAGTTTTTCCGCCGCCTCGACGATGCCGCGCATCTCATCGGCGACCGTCAAATGGTCTTGCGCCAAGGTTTCGAGCATTTGTCCGACGGTTGGAAACTCGGGCTGATCCGGGATTTTGCTATCATTGATGTAGCCGGTCAAACCCATCGGGGCAGGTTCACCGAGTGTTCGAATACGCTCTGCGAGATCATCGATGCCTTTCGCCAAGTCCTTGTAATGGCGCTCTGTGAGCTCGTGCACGCTCAGAAACATCGGGCCTGTCACATTCCAGTGGAAGCCTTGGGTCTTGTGATAGAGGATGTAAGTCGATGCCAGCACTTTGCTGAGCATGCCGGCAATGGCGGTGCGATTTTCAGCTTTCACATCGGTGTCGATGTCTAGTGTTTCGTTGCGTGTCATTAGAACCGTATTGGTCATGAGGTGTTCCTTTCTTTCGTGTTGGCACTCGACGCGTAAAAACACGGAGCGCACGATGGTGATTGTGATGCTGCCAGCGTCCGGCGACGAAGATCTATGTTCGTGCGGTCGCAGCGGTGGTCAGGACCGGCGATGCATCAAGGTCATCGGCCCGCATCATCTGCGCAAGATCACTCACGGCAGAGACAATGTCATTACGGCGCGTCTTGGAGAGCGCTTCGAAAGCATCCGTAAAAGCTTCTTGGAGAAGCGGCGGCGCGGTATTTAGGGCCTTCTTTCCGTCACGCGTGAGTTTGGTATGCACGACGCGGCGGTCTCTTTGGCTGCGATACCGTTCGACCAAGCCTTTAGACTCAAGGCGATCGAGAATGGTGGTCACAGTTGGCTGACTAAGGCTGACATGGAGCGATAAAGCCCGCGTTGTCACTTCACCTAACTCATCGATAGACCGCAACACGACCAATTGGGGCGCAGACAAACCCGTTTCGCGCACGAGGCGCTTTGAATGAATGTCTACAGCGCGGATGATTTGCCGAATGGAAATCAAAACCCGATCGCTTTGTGACGTTTCGATAAGTGCGGCTGGTTCAGCCATTTATTGTTTAGACCTCTTTTCTTTCGTTCTCTAAACATTATAACTCTAACTGAAATTGTCAAGGGCGCGCTGGTATTTCCTTTAATCGCGGTTAGAGTCCACGACCGAAGCTGGGAGTTTTTAGCAAGATATGTATCGATGGTTTTTGGTGCTCCTCACAACACTGGTTTTTTGCACGAGCGCATTGGCGCAGGATGCAACGACTGCGACGGAACGCTTCAATACCCTTCAAACTGAAGTGGAAGGTGCGAAAGCCGATCTTGCCTCAGCGCCCGATACATCCGCCATCTCTGCAGCCCGCCTGACGCTCCAGGAAAATCGCGTTCAGTTAGAAGAGTTACAACGCAGCTTTCGCGCTTCGAAGTCGCAACTCGAGGTCGATTTAGGGGTGCTTGGGCCGTCACCCGAGAATGGAAGCGAGCCAGCTGCTGTCGCAGATCTCAGGCGGAACTATGCCGACCGGATCGCGGAATATGATCGACTTTCGGTTCTAGCCAGCGCGTTGAAACAACAAATCGACAGCCTTTTGGAAGAGTCTGCACAACAACTCACCGACGCGTTTCTCTCCAGAATTCTAGACCGTGCGCCGCCACCTTACTTACCAAGCGAACTCTCCACAGCGTCGACGGAGCTGACCCAATCCATCCAAAAGGGCCGTGTCTGGCTTACAGGTTCCGACGCCGCTGAAGCAAGTGAAGCGCGTTCTTCCCTGACGCTTGTATGGCTGCTGCTCGGCAGCGGGGTCATCCTGTTCCTGATCAATATCCCAATCAAAGACCGTGTCGCGAACCAGTTGTGGCGGCAACTGCCAAAACGCGAAATGACGCCTGCGGGGCCTCCCGCGATTGCGCTGACCCGAACATCGACACGGATTATACTCGCAGCGCTGAGCGTTTTTGCGGCGCACCGCCTCATACTCGAGACAGGCTTTGTCGGAGAGACGTATCGGGAGACCCTGAACCAAATTGCGCAGGCGGTCTTTGCCCTGCTCTGCGCGAACGCGATCTCTCGTGGCTTGTTCGCACCCGACAATGATCATTGGCGAACCTTCAAAATCTCGAACGAAACGGCCTCTGGTGCTCACCTAGCAGCCATTTCCGTGACGGCCCTGTTTGCGATCGACCAGATCCTCGTTGCGCTCATCGGCAGAGAAGAATTTGGAGCGCTTCTCAGACTGGAAACTCTGATCGCAGCAATCATCTTTGGGTTAGTAATGGTCTCGCTCTATCGCAGGCTTCATCGCATACAGCATGATACCAATCAGGCCTCTACGCTCGAAACGGCCGGGCCGGTTTCACAAAGAAGCGGTCTAGGGAAAACGATCGCTCAGCTGCTCTTGCTGCTGCCCGCAGCGATCATGGTCGTAGCAAGCCTGCTGGGCTATGCAGCGCTATCGCGATGGGTCTTTGAAAAAGCCGCTTATTTTGCGCTCTTCCTGGGCTATGCGTTCTTGCTCCGCAAATTCCTGGGCAGCTGGACGCTGTTGGCCGTCGAACGCATCACTTTCGGGAAGACTAGGAACGAAACACCTGCGGATGACATAATCGGGTTTTGGACCCGGCTCTCCGTCGACATTCTAGTGGCGCTAGCATCTCTGCCAGTGATCCTCGCCATATTTGGCATGGAATGGACGGAGATCCGGACCATGGCCTTGAACTTTATGTCCGGGTTCTCGATCGGCGCGATACAAGTTTCACCATCAAATCTAATTTATGGATTGCTCCTCGTCATAGCGATCCTGGTCCTGACGAGATTGGCACAGCGCGTTCTAGAGAATCGCATCCTTCCAATGACCCGCCTCAACCCGGGCATCCGGCATTCACTAAAAACACTGGTCGGCTATGTAGGACTGCTGATCGCCTTCTTTACCGGCGTCTCGGCGCTTGGCTTCAACCTCTCAAACCTCGCCATCATCGCGGGTGCATTGTCGGTCGGCATCGGCTTTGGATTACAGAGTATCGTCAATAACTTCGTCTCGGGGCTCATCCTTCTGTTTGAGCGTCCGATCAAAATCGACGATTGGGTGATCACTGCGTCGGGCGAAGGGCGCGTGAAGAAAATCAATGTTCGGTCGACCGAAATCGAGACGTTCGACCGCTGCTCCATCATCGTTCCGAACTCTGAACTGATTTCGTCTTCTGTTCAAAACTGGACCTACAAAGACGACACTGCGCGCGTCATCATCCCTGTCGGCGTGTCCTATGATTCAGACCCAGAACACGTGCGCGAGATCCTTCTCGAGTGTGCCGAAAACCATCCTCAAATTCTGATGGAACCTGAGCCGTTCGTTTACTTTGCTGATTTCGCTGACAGCTCACTTAACTTGCAGCTGCGGGTCTTCATCCGCGACGCGAACAATTCTCTGCTCGTTCGAAACGATATGCGGTTCAAAATCTTCACAGCCCTCAAGAAGGCCGGTATAGAAATTCCTTTCCCGCAACGCGATATTCACATACGTTCAGGCTCCGCCGCCCCGACTCAATCCGATACATAATCTGAAACCATCTCTTTTGCGCACGGTTTAGGCCGTGTGAAATTTTCAGATTGGCGAGACTAAGGTTGCGCTACGCGTTCCCCATGCAGTCCAATCGAGTTTAAAACTCTTGAAAAAGCCAACAGTTTGGAGCTTTAACATCAATAGCTTTTATCTATTTGAATCCACTAAATGTGAAGCCACTTGCTATCGCATGCGAGTGAGAGCGCCCCAATCGAAGTTCTGTTTTTGACATAGCATTGAATACGCTGGGTCACATTCTACTACCGATGCTTTCGCGCGCACCAGCCATAACAAAAGGAGCTAACTATGAAGATCTCATCAAAAGCGGTTTTTAGCGGTGTCGCAGGTCTGGCCATCGTTTCAGCGATGTCCCCGGCGATGGCAGATAGTGCGGAAGCAATTGAGTCTGGTATTACCAAAGCTGACATCATCGATGCACAAACTGAATGGGGTAAAGGTATTGTAGCTATCTCAAGCGTTCACGCGGCTGATGGCGACTACAAAAAGCGCGCCAAACAGCACATCGAGTCTCTGTACGCCTATGGCGACACATCCGTGATGTTCAAACCCACTCTTGCTGCAGATGATCAGTTCCGCGAAACTTTTGACGAGGCGCTGTCCTATTTCATCGGGACGGAGGGCACAGAGGACAGCGGGTTTGCGATCAAAGGTTGGACCAATGTCCGCTGGGAAAGCAACGGCATCTATACAGACGGTGATTCAGCTACCGCCATGGGTAATTACTACTTCACCGGGCCTGACGGAAACGAAACCAAAGTGGAATACACTTTCGGTTACGTCTTGGATGACGAGGGCGCTTTAAAAATTAATCTGCACCACTCATCCTTGCCGTATTCGGCAGGCTGATCACAAATTGCAGTTTTTAGAAAAGGGATGGCCATTCGGTCATCCTTTTTTAGTTGGTCAGAACCGCGACAACATTTGGTCGAAGCCAGACTTTTCGTTCGGTTGGTTTTAACTTAAACGCTTGCGCCAACGCATTGTTCGATTCTGTCTCAATGAGAGCGACTTACACCGCTAAGCTTATGTTTCTATCTGCCCTCATTTCGGACTATGCCAGAGTGAGTTATGGGACATGCTCAGGACGTTAAGCTAATGTCTGCACCCAGCGATGGAAGTATAGACGTGGTGCCTCAAACGTCACCGATACCAATTAACTTTTCAATGCCAGTTGCACTAAGTCTGTCGCACACGTTTCAAACGCTTCTACAATCGCTTCTTCGCTCAAACGCTCAACGCGGAAAGATGGATGCCCGTTTGTGTTGTCGGTGCTCAAGCCACCAACCGCGTTATGGATTTTCTGTAAGTAGCTTCTGCGAACTTCCTCGTTTCTGAAGGCTGGCCGAGATTTGATCCACCCAAAACTCGTCCCAAGGCGTCCGGTCGCCCCCAGAACGAACGGCCAGGTCGTTGTGCCATCTTCGGTCCTCCAGCGTGCGAGAATTGAGCCTTGTTGCTCTGAGACGCTGACTTCACCTCTCTGCTTCTTGACGAAGTTAATCCAAGCTTGTGTTCCTCGTAATGTTGCTTCGCCTTGCGGCGCAATGTTCCTCTTGACCCATTCCTCCAAACTGATCGGATCGAGAATCGGACGGCCCTTTTTTTGGGCGAGTCCCGTGCGCTCGGTCTCTCCGATAACTTTCGGCGCTAGTGTACGCCGACCGTCTTCTGCTTCAAAGTAAGTCAGCTCAACAGCCAGCACCGTACATTGCATCTGCTCGTTCAAGAACTCGATAATTCTGGCAAGTTCTTTTGGTATTACATCTGCAGCTACGATCAACCGGATCCGGCCAGCTGATAAATTCGCATCGACCTGCGCCCAAAAGTCCTCTGCATCTTCGCCATCGAGAAATTGAGACAACGTCACATCTGGATCTGTGCCATCCTTACTGGATTGGGTCGCGAACGACTCAGCGAGAGTACCCGATCGCCAATAGGCGACCCCGTTGGCTGCGTAGTCCATCAACTGACCGATAACCTCGCGACGAATTCTAGTATCGGTTGCTCGCTTTACTTCCACTAATACTGGTACAGCGCCACGACTTACAAACAGGTGATCGAGAGACCAACGAGCGGAACCTTCGAGGGTATCCGGTACCGACTGTTCCCGTTGAACCAGGAGCAAGGGTTCACCATCGCCGGATATAATCTCGGGGAAGCGTCCGATAAGTTCCTGCAGGCTGTCTTCGTCTGGTGGAGCGCTGGGCCTCATCGGCACCAATTGTCCATCTGCGGTTTCTGTGAAAATCGGGAGTCTGGTCATAATTATACTTATGCCCGAATTTCACGAGCGGGAAGCCTTATGCCATTCTTTCAGCCTGAGATTCTTCAGGTGAGCTATCGATGTAAATAGAGTTTGTAACTCGTAAAATAGGAGATTTGGTTCTCGTGCCTGTATTCGCCGTGGTGATTTTTTGGGGGAGGTCGGTTAATGGGTGGATTATCGGGTGGATGCAAATATCAAAATTATTGATAGTGAATTGAAGTTATTGAATAAAAATACTAAAAATGGTGCCGCGTAGGTGACTTGAACACCCGACCTCCGCATTACGAATGCTGTCGCGTAGTCGGTAATGCCTTGAATTTGTTGAATATTTTACGTATAAAATTCATTGGACGAGAATTGGACCAGAAGAATTTCTCTAAATGTCTGACTTTATTGGAAAAATTTTCCAAGCATCGAGTGATCGAGTGTCTTGGAACATCATCTGTTTTGGTCGAGCAATCGGATCAGCGTGTTTGACGAACAATAATAACTCAGGCCGGAGTGCTTTCCTTCGGCGCGATCATCACTGCTCCGCAAATGGCCGCACAACATTCCGACAATTTGGGTTGGTCTAAATATCTCTGTCGCGATCAGTCGACCAGGTTTCTTTTCGATTCCATACTCCGGGACGATCACCGGGCCTCCCGAAAATCCGTTCAAAGCATAGCAATCCAGGTATCCGTAGTCAGATCCAATTGCTCCATTCACAGATGTTGTCAGAGCGGGGATCGTCGCCAAAATGCCTTGCCTGATGACAGGCATCCTTTCGTGGCGTCCGGAAGCCATTTTTTGCCCGGGCGGTGCGGTTTTTGGGTAACCGATGATGTAAGCAGGCGTCGAAGCTGAGTACTGAGCAATTTGTGATTGGTTGGCTAACGCCGCATACTCAAAGTGAGTGAGTTCAAATCCATTTTTGAAGCTTATGTTCGCTTTCGGCACCTTGATCGCGCAAACATCATGATCGCGATCGTCGAACAACAGCTGCGGGTTTGGGACTCCCAATTCATATGGCTGATAATTTAGCATTGATCCTGCTTGTTTATGGATGCGAATTCGAACGTGGCATTCCGTGATAATGGCGTTTCGATATCCATCATTCTGAGGGCGATACTTAGGGTCCAATACGTGCCGCGCGGTGCATATATATAAGCTGTCAGCATCTCCAACAATAAAACCTGAACCTATAGAAGTTGAATTATCGTCGAATTTGGCGTCCAGCTCAACGCACGCCAGATATTCGATGTGGGTCAACTCTCGATACAACATATTGGGGTCACTTTAATTATGAAAACGGCACTTTTGCGCGCCCAACCTACGAAGATTCTCCAATAGTGTAGATAAACGAAATTTGCTGCGATGCCTGTACTGCGAATCTGCTAGCCGATTGGAGTTACAAACTCGAATTGAGTCGAAGTCACCGCTCCCTCGCACGAGGGGAGGTTTTTCGAATCACGCCTGGTTTGAGGTGAAGCTTTTCGCGATGAAAAAATTTCCAATAAAAACAAAGCGCATTGATGCGCCCAAAAATCAGAAATCGTCCTGATTGGACGAATATTGGACCAATCTCCATGCGTATTTTTGCGCCTATGTGTGCCTCTATGCGCCGAAAGGTAAAATCTGCCTCAGAACATGAACGACTAATGCGTTGTTTTTATTGAATTATGATGGTGCCGCGTAGGTGACTTGAACACCCGACCTCCGCATTACGAATGCGATGCTCTACCAGCTGAGCTAACGCGGCTTACCAATTCCAGGAGCGCTCAATTACCGCTCGGCGCGGGGCTTCGCAAGTGAAACCTTCACGCTTGGCAGGCGGATTTTAGTCTTCAGGAACGTAATCGAGCGGCGGGGTGACGACATCGGTGCGCGGGGCTTTCACCGTGTCCTGCTTGGCGCCGGGTGCGGGCAGAGCGACCGGGCGGCCTGCTTCGAGTTCTCGTTCCGAAGTTTCGTAGCGCGGGTGGATCAAGGTGCCTGCGTCGCCAAACGCGTAGACCATCCGGGCCCAGTCGCGATTGGCGTATTGGAAGGCGCCGCCGCGCGGGTCAATATCAGACCATTCTGGTTCGCGGGCGGCAGTGACGGCCATCCGGCCCCAGCGTTCAGCTTCGGTCAGGTCGCCATAACCGCGCAAAGCCTTTTCGAGCAGGAGGCACAGCCGGGCGGTCGGTTTCTCTTCTACCAGTAGCGCCAGCGCTTTCACGGCGCTGAGCCAGCTGCGCGATTGCATAGCGAGTTCTGCGCCGAGGATCCGGCTTTCGCGATGGTCGGGATTGGCCGCGATCAGGTTTTTCAGGCGGCCTTCAATCGCGCTATGGCTGGCATTATCTTCCAGCCGGCGGGCGAGTTGTGAGAGGGCGGGGTGCGGCCGGGCTTTCCAGCCAAGCTCCAGCACGCCTTGCGCTGCTTTGATCTTGCCATCGATCATTAGTTGCCGCGCGCCATGCCAAGCCGCGGGCGGAAAAGAGGGGGCAGAACGGATGGCTTCGGCGAGCAGGCGCTGGGCTTCTTTGCGCTCATTATGCTGCAGGGCCGCGGCGCGGGCGGTGTACAAGACAGCGCGGCGCCGGCGCAAACTGTCGCCGCTAATCTGACCGCGTTTCTCACCAGTGCTGAGGGTTTGCAGCGCGGCGTCCCAATTGCCTTCAGCCACTTGGCTATCGAACAGCGAGTTGAACGGCCAATCGGCGCCGGATTTTAACTCCAAAGCTTCGCGAGCGCGGGCAACGGCAGAGACCGCATCGCCGCGTGCGCTGGCCGCAGAGGCGGCACCGCGCAGGCCTGCAAGTTGGCCACCGGGGAGGCGGGTCAGTTGCCCCCAAGCGCGCTCGGCGCCAGACCAATCATCGGAAATCTCTGCCGCGCGGGCTTCGAGGAGCAGTTTTAACCGGTCATCTTCGGCATATTGGGCAGCCTTTTTTGAGAGCTTTTTCGCAAGCTCTGCATCGCCGGCTTCAGCGGCTAGAAGGCCATCAGCGAGGGCTCTGTTCGCCGCTTTGATCTTTGAGGCCCGGCGAGATTTGCTAAACCGGCTCGGCAAGGTCACCAGCCCCGTCACAATCGACCAAGACAGCGCCAGGGCGGCGCCGATTAGCAAGATGGCGAGTAGTGCCCAGACGAGCTCGAATTCGTACAGCGTGCCATTACCAAGATCCAAGGTCAGCCCGCCCGGCAGGCGCGAGGCCCAGAGAACAAAGATCCCTGCCAGGACGATCAGGACGATGATCAAGAACAAGATGATCATGGGCGTTCTTCCGCAATCATAGTCAGCCGAAGAGCCTCTAAAGTCTCTTCCAGAATTAGTCGGTTCTCCGCATTATCCAGCCAATCTGTGAAGACAGGCTGAAGATTGGTATCGAGCGCGCGGACCGATTGGATCGCATTGCTTAAATCGCCGACTTGTAAGGCCGCCGCCGCCGCATCGAGCCGGTCATTTGTCGTGACTTCCCCGGTTTGGCGAATTTGGATGCCATCGCCAAATAGGTCGCGCATCCAGCCGCTGGCCCCGCCCTCGGCTTGTGCGTCGCGGTCTAAGGCTTCGCGTCTTAGCGCCGGAAAGGCGGCACGGAGGTCTGCAACGGTTGGGACAGTTTCGGGCGCGATGGTGGCCAATCGCTCGACCGCTTGATTGGCGGGCATTGCCGCGGCGAGTTTTTGCTGCGCCGTCAGAAAAGGCCGCCCGCGTCGCGCCGCCGCTTCGATGGCCGAAAGGGCCAAAGCCGCTTCCGTGCGGGCATTGGAACTATTCGCGGCGGTCAGAGATTCCGTTTCAGCTTGGGTTTCCAAGTCCGCAATCCGGGCTTTCAGGCCTTCCAAACTGGTCTCATAAGTGCCGAGCTGGGACACAAGCGCGTCTTCGAGCGCGGCCACCCGAGATTCAATGGCTGAGAGGTCTGGGTTGTTTTCGCTTTCTGGAGCCGCGTCATCCGTCTCTGCGAGGCTGGCGATCCGAGCGCGCTGCAGCGTCGCAATATCAGCTTGCAAAGTCTCAAGCTCGCGGCGGAGGGTACGAATGTCCGTCACTGCGCGAGTGCGATCGGCTTGCAAACTATCAGCGCGTGATTTCAGCGCGGCAATCTCGCCTGTATTCGTTGTCATCGCGCTGGCCGCTGTTTCATCCGCGGATTTCAGTTCGGTGAGCTCGGCTTGCAGCGTATTGAGCGGTTTCGCCCCTGGCTTGAAGCCTGGCACTAATCCGGCAAGCGCGGCGGACAAGCACAAGGCTATGACTGATATCAGGCCGAGAAGACCAAACGCCATCCAACCTGGGCCGGAGCGAGACGGGCGCCGTTTGGCATCGCTCGGGGCAGCCGGCTCAAACTCGGCATCGATTGGGGCTTCATCCCTGGATGACGGGGGCAGGGATGGATCGGTCATGTTTGGCGCTCCAATGCGAGTATTTTCAAAAGCCTATATCGAGTTGCTTCACGCCGAAAGTGTGGCGAGGGCGGTCTCGAGTGCGGCAAACAAACCATCCTCATTCGGGATGTCTGCTTTATAGATGGCGCTCAGATTTAACGGTTCAAGCGGCGCGCTGGCGCGATCCGATATCGCGACCCCAACCCAATTCGAAAGCGAACCAGGAGCGACCGCGGCGGCAAACGCGCTGGCGCCTTTTTCGGAGTGGACCAGCACAAAGGCGGGTTCGTTTTGTGTCACCAGACGCTGGACCGGCCCGGGCAGGTTGGTTGCGGGCCGCATCTCATAGAGCGGGACAAACACCATCGGAAATCCCAAGGATTCAAGGATCGCTTTCAACGTCCCGGCCGCGGCGATATTGGCGATGTGGAGCAGCGGTTTTTTCGGGGTTGGAGCGTTCTTGGTGATGAAGCGGGCGAGGTCCATGGCATTTCCCGCCGATTCCAGAACGGTTTCAAATCCTGCTTCACCTGCAGCTGCGGCGGTCGCGGGCCCAACGCACCAAGCGGGTAGATGTCGGTCGCCACGCCGATCTGCATAGGTGCGCACGCCATTCGCGCTGGTGAACACCAGTCCCGAGATCTCCTCGGGCGGGGGCAGGGGCGTGTCGGGCAGTGCGCGGAGTGACAGCATGGGCGCAAGGATCGGTGTCCGTCCCGCAGCCCGTAATCTTGCCGCGGTTTCGCTCGCGCCAGGCTCTGCGCGCGTCACTAGGATTGGAAAATCAGCGAGGCTCATGCGCGAAGCCTAGTCTTCAAAGACCGGGAGGTCACCGCCAGCTTGATCTCTAATATTCTGCCCAAGCTGGGTGCCAAGCGCTGCAAGATCTTCTTTGGAGGCAGATAAAAGCGCGGATGCGCGGGCGCTCCATTTGCTCTGGCCGTCAGGGGCAAGAACTTCGCCAATCAAATGCCAGGTGCCATCACGATTGATGAGTTGCGCGGCCATCGCTGTGCGGCACGACCCATCGAGTTCGGCCAGGAAAGCCCGCTCAGCGGTTGCCATGGCGCGGGTGGCGGGATGGTCGATTGTATCGAGCGCTGTCTGAAGCTCAGGCGAGAGATGATCGCGCCGAGCCGCGACGGCGATAATGCCTTGTCCAGCGGCGGGAAGAAGGTCGCCGATCGGTACCGGATTTGCGAGATGGTTTAGGCCTAAGCGCTCGAGCCCCGCCATCGCCAAGAAAGTGGCATCCGCCTCGCCGCGTTCTAGTTTCTCGATCCGGGTTTCGACGCGTCCGCGAAACGGCACAATTTTCAAGTCGGGGCGCAAAGCCAGAGCTTGCGCTTCGCGTCGCAAGCTGGCGGTGCCAAGCACCGCGCCCTGCGGCAAGTCCTGCAGTCTCATGATGCCATTGCTGGTTAAAAACCCGTCCCGCGGGTCGGCCCGTTCGGGAAAGGCGATCAGGTCCTGGCCGGGCGGTAGAATGCTTGGCACATCCTTGAGGCTATGCACGCCAATATCGACCTCGCCTTGATCAACCGCGTGATCGATCTCGCGCGTGAACAGGCCTTTACCGCCCGAATTGATCAGCCGCTCTGTGGTGAGCTGATCGCCCTTGGTGCTGAAGGTGACAATCTCGCCAACCAGCGCGCCATCTGAAGCCCGGCTGAGTTCCTGAGCAATCAGTTCAGCTTGATAAAGAGCGAGCGGTGAGCCGCGTGTCCCAATACGAACGGGTTGAGCGCTGGTCATTCTGGTTCCATTCTTGCGATGGGAATCAGCTAAGGATGAACGTGTATCGGTGCAAGCCAAAGCGAACAGGAACCTCGAGATGCGCTATTTTGTAGCTGGAATGGTCTTATTGCTGGCCGCGTGCGGACCGGCGCCGGTTGAGCCTTTGACCCGTGATACGTCCTTGCCGATCTCAGCCGCACCGATTTCGAGATGTATGAATGTCGGCAGCGCGCTTGAGGCGCCGAATGAAGGCGAGTGGGGCTACACCGTTCGCCAAGAAGATTTAGAGCGGATCAAAACTGCCGGGTTTGATACGATCCGACTTCCGGTAAAGTGGTCGGCTCATACCAGCCTGGATGCGCCATATGAAATTGAGCCCGACTTCTTGGCGCGGGTTGATGAGATCCTCGGTTGGGCAGAGGCGCTGGATCTGAATGTGGTCGTGAACGTCCATCACTATGATGAGCTCAATCAAGATCCCGACACCCATATCCCGCGGCTCGAAGCGATATGGGACCGGCTTGCGACCCATTATGTCGGCGCACCAAGCTCGCTCATTTTTGAGACGATCAACGAGCCGCATACGAATATGACAACTCCGCTGACTGATGCGCTGAACCAGCGCTTGCTGGCGCGAATCCGGCTCGATCATCCTGATCGTTGGGTGATCCTGGGCACGGCATTTTGGGGTAGTTTGGACGCGCTTGAAGAGTCGCGCCCTGCTTATGACCCGAAGGTGATGCTGACTTATCATGAATATTCCCCTTTCGATTTTACCCATCAGGGCGCACCTTGGGCGGATGCTCCGAAGACGGATGTCCGCTGGGGCACGCGTGAGGATGTGACTGAAATGATGGCCGAATTGGATGAGGCGGTTGCCATTCAAGAGCGCTTGCGGATGCCGATTTTTGTCGGCGAGTTTGGTGTCTATGAAGGGGTTCCGATTGAGCATCGCGCGCGCTGGACGCAGGCGCTTCGGCAGGGATTTGACGCCCGCAGTCTGGCTTGGTGCTATTGGGATTTCGCTGGGTCTTTGAAGGCTTATGATGTCGACCGGGAAGCTTGGTTGCCGGAACTCAAAGCGGCGCTGCTGGACGAATAAGGTTCCAACAGCGGACTGATCCGCCTATATCGCCGCGATGAGCCATCCTATCAGTATCCTCGGAATCGAAACCAGCTGCGACGAAACCGCGGCAGCAGTTTTGCGGCGTGAGCCGGATGGCGAGGTCGTGATCCTATCTGAAATCGTGCACAGCCAAATCGATGAGCATGCACCTTATGGCGGGGTTGTGCCGGAGATCGCGGCGCGCGCGCATGCCGATATTGCCGATAAAGTGGTGGCAAAAGCACTCACCGACAGCGGAATATCGCTTGCTGAACTCGACGGAATTGCCGCCACCAGTGGCCCGGGCCTGATTGGCGGGGTCATGGTCGGCATGATGACTGGAAAAGCGATGGCGCTGGCGGCTGATAAGCCCTTCATTCCGATCAATCACTTAGAAGGCCACGCTTTGTCGCCCCGCTTGGCTGATTCTTGTCCGTTTCCATATTTGCTTCTCTTGGTCAGTGGCGGTCATTGCCAGTTTATTGCGGTGACCGGGCTCGGCACCTATGAGCGACTGGGGTCGACGATCGATGACGCGGCGGGCGAAGCCTTTGACAAACTGGCAAAAACGCTCGGAATTGGCTTCCCAGGTGGTCCTGCTGTTGAGCGCCTCGCTGCGCAGGGCGATAGCGCGCGATTTGCACTGCCGCGTCCGCTACTGAACCGTCCGGGATTAGATATGAGCTTTGCAGGTTTGAAGACGGCGGCTGCGCGGGTGGTTGAGGCCGAAGACTTGGATGCACAAGGGCAGTCAGACCTCTGCGCGTCTTTCCAATTGGCTATCGCGGATTGCTTGGCTGAAAAAACCCGCCGGGCGCTTGATGTGTTTAAAGCCGGACAATCTAGTGAAACGCGTTTGGTGGTGGCGGGTGGTGTTGCCGCCAATCAGACGATTAGATCGGCTTTGGATGAGGTGGCGCAGGCGGCAGGCGCGCGCCTCATTGCACCGCCGCTCCGGCATTGTACGGATAATGCGGCGATGATCGCGCTTGCGGGCGCTGAGCGATTGGCGGCTGGATTGGTCCAAGATGACGGTCTGGCATTTGCGGCTAGGCCGCGCTGGCCTCTGGATGAAGCGCGCGCAAAAGCAGACCCGGCCTATGGCGGGGGCAAACGCGGCGCGAAAGCCTGACTTTATTTAAAACTTAAAGGCTGAACGAAGACGGATGCCGGCTTCGATCTCTTGATCTTCCCAGCGATTAGCATCGTCGAGCTCTTCAGCTCCAATGCTCAAATCAGCACCAACAGTAATTCGCGGCGTGATGCGGAATTCCGCTTCCGCCAACATCTCTTCGCGCGGCAGTGGGGAATCCCCTTCCCGAGACGTTAGGTCGAGGCTGAGGCTCCAACGGTCGCCATTGATCCACGCGAGGTTAAAGGTCTGCGAAGGACGATCCTGCCAAATCGGAGCATTGAAATCAGTATTTCCGAAATTGAAGGATTGGAACCAATCAGGCTGCGCAACATCTGTTTCGGAAATCGTCGGCGCTGGCATTTCAGGCACGTCTTGCTGGGCCATCGCCGGAAGGGCGAAGCCGCAAATCGTTCCAAGAGATACCATTAGGTAGCGCATAAAATACTCCTGGGTGACAGATAGCAGCGAGATTGATTAATAGAACCTTAATTTCCAGTCACTTGAACAATTTCTTGTGAGAGTGTGATTTCGACAACAACACCGGTTGCACTCCATTCTTGCAAGGGTGACCGGAGGTTGTCATGCAAATATGCGACGGCGATGCGGGCATCACGGCCAAAATCGCGCCCTGCTGAGAGGCGCCAGCCATGCGTACTGAGTTGCGCATTATCGTCTTCAGATTCGCCATATTCTGCTGAAAAATCAATATCATAAGCCTCCTTGAAAAGGCCCGCAGTCCAACTCTTATAGTCGCCGTTTGCGAGACCGTTCTCGGAATTCAACCACGACGCCCCAACCGTCCAATCCCCTTTCTCAATCCGCGTTCCCGCCGACCAAGTTTGCATGTCTTGGTAAACAGGGGTGAGACCTTGAGTAGACACATCTGCTGTCGACCAAGCCGCACCGACATCGACTCGCCAGCCTGATTCGCGGAACCGTCTTGTGCCATTCAAGGCGAGTTCGACAGCGTTTTGTGTGTCTGGAGCGATGCCGCCGGTTCCAGCTGCGGGGCGCCGATCAAGACCGTCAGCATCCGCTTCTGGCGTGAAGCTCACCCCGGCGCGGATCCCGATCAGACGCGGGCTTGCATACGAGACTTTTAAGCTAGGCCCCGTGAGGTCATGCCGTGTGCGCACGGTTGTAAGACCAGTTGGATCAAGCAATGTGCTGTCCAAACGCGCATGCGTAAGCGCAGATTTTGGACCTTCAAAGAATCTCGCAGCCACGCCGCGGTCTTTGCCGACACGGAGTTCGCCATAGCCGCCATCTATCTGCAAATAGGCGGTTTCGAGGCGACCGCGCGTGTCGCCATCCTCAAGGGTGGGCCCTGCTGACAGGCCGGAAAAAGCGCCCACTGGGGTACCCTCATTTTGCCCGAAGCCGCCAATACCGCCGGGCCGATTTGCGTGATCTGTTTGCAATCGCCAGGCGCCGCGCGCCCTGATGCGGACGCCGTTTTCGAGCACTGTTTCGACGTTGCCAATCAGCGACAGCTCGCCCAGCACCGCTTCACCATCTTGCCCTGAATCGACATCCAAGTGCGGCGAAACCAGCGTTGTGCTCTCGACCTCTAGCTGAGCTTCAATCGGCTGAGGCCCGTCAGCTAAAGCCATCGGCACGAGCAAAACCGGCGCCGCGAAGGGGACGAATGTTTGCTTCCACATGAGTGTCTTCCTTCTCCGCTTCGCAGTACAGCAAATGGGCACTGGTAGGCTCTGTATCAGGTGCTATAGAGACTGTTAATCAACAAGGTCTTGCCAACGGGAAATGACGATATGAAGGCAGTTTCATCGCTCATCGCAGCAACGTTCGGTGCGCTCGCGCTATCTGGTTGCGTCTTCGGTGGCAGCGACAGAACAGAAGCAGCAGTGGTCGAAGAGATTGCTGGAGGGTCCAATCCGTATTTGTGGCGCGCCAGCCTCGATACGCTGCAAGCGCTTCCACTCGTCAGCGCAGATCCGTTTGGTGGAACAATCATCTATGATTGGCACTCTTTCGAAGATGCCGCTGATGAGCGCATCAAAGCGACGGTCTATATTCTCGACTCACGTCTGCGCGCCGATGGTGTCAAAGTCAGCGTGTTTCGGCAGGTCAATGAAGATGGCACCTGGACCGATGCAGCGGTCGATCTCGAAACCGGGATTCAGCTAGAGAACGCGATCCTCGTACGGGCGCGAAATCTCAAAGCTTCCGAACTCGACTAATTAAAACATTGATGGGGGAGGCCATGGCCTCAAGATACAATCCGCAAGAGGCGGAACCCAAATGGCGTGATGCTTGGCAGAAAGCTGAGCTGTTCAAAGCCAAAACACCCGCTGAAGCGGGCGACATGCCAAAAGCCTATGTGCTTGAAATGTTTCCGTATCCGTCGGGCCGTTTGCACATGGGGCATGTCCGCAATTATGCCATGGGCGATGTCGTTTCGCGGCATAAAAAGGCGAAAGGCTACAATGTTCTACACCCAATGGGCTGGGACGCGTTTGGCATGCCTGCGGAAAACGCTGCGATGGAAAAGAATGTCCATCCTGGTGAATGGACCTATCAGAACATCGCGGCCATGAAGGCGCAGTTTGAGAAATTAGGCTTGTCGCTCGACTGGTCTCGTGAATTCGCAACCTGTGATCCGGACTATTATGGGGAGCAGCAGAGGCTGTTCCTGAAATTCATGGACAAGGGCCTGGTCTATCAAAAGAAGGCCAAGGTGAATTGGGACCCCGTCGACAATACCGTGCTCGCCAATGAGCAAGTGATCGACGGCAAGGGCTGGCGTTCTGGCGCGCCGGTTGAGCAGCGTGAATTGGTGCAATGGTTCTTCCGGATCACCCACTATGCTGAGGATTTGCTTGAGCAGGTTCAGAAGCTCGAACGATGGCCGGAAAAAGTCCGCACGATGCAGGCCAATTGGATTGGCCGATCTGAAGGCTTGCAAATGCGCTTTGAATGGGCCGCTGACGGGCCTGCGAGCCATGCCGACGGGGTCGAAGTCTTCACCACGCGGCCGGACACTTTGTTTGGAGCGAGTTTTGTCGCGCTATCGCCCGACCATCCTTTAACCATCGAGATGGCCGCCAATAATGCGGATCTTGAAACATTCTGCGCTGAATGCGCCAAGATTGGAACGTCCGAGGCGGACATCGAGAAAGCCCCGAAAATGGGGTTCGATACTGGTCTGAAGGTTCAGCATCCCTTTATTGAAGGGCAAGAACTGCCGGTCTATGTCGCGAATTTCGTGCTCATGGGATATGGCACCGGCGCCATCTTCGCGTGCCCTGCGCATGATCAGCGCGACTTCGATTTTGCCCGCAAATATGACTTGCCGATCCTGCCAGTTGTGAGGCCATCCGATAAGGATGCCGCCTCGGCAGCTTGGGTCAGCTCAGGCCAAGGTGCGGATATGGACGCCGCCTATACCGGGCCTGGCGCGATCATGAATTCAGAATTCTTGGATGGTAAAGAGATTACCGAAGCGAAATCGCTGGCGATTGGCAAAATCGAAGCGATGAAACTGGGCGCAGGCACCGTGAATTATCGTCTGCGGGATTGGGGCGTGTCGCGGCAGCGCTATTGGGGCTGTCCAATTCCCGTCATCCATTGCGATGATTGCGGGATTGTCCCTGTGCCGGAAGCAGATCTACCCGTGAAACTGCCGGACGATGTCAGTTTCGAGAAGCCCGGCAATCCGCTGGTCCACCACGCGACATGGAAAGATGTCGACTGTCCGACATGCGGAAAAGCGGCGCAACGCGAAACCGATACGCTCGATACATTCAATGATTCCAGCTGGTATTTCGCTCGCTTTGCAAGCGTCGATGATCCGGCTGAGCGCGCCTATTGGCTGCCGGTTGATCAATATGTTGGCGGTGTTGAGCACGCGGTGCTCCATTTGCTTTATGCCCGCTTCTTCATGCGCGCGATGCGCGATGTCGGCGAAGTGGATCTGCCGAGCGGCGAGCCGTTCGCAGGCTTGTTCACCCAAGGCATGGTGACCCACGAAACTTATCGTACCGATGATCAGCGCTGGATTACGCCGGCGGAAGTCGAAGAACGCGATGGTAGCCTTTGGGAGATTGGCACCGATCATTCGGTCTCAGTCGGCGCAATTGAGAAAATGTCCAAGTCGAAGAAAAATGTCGTCGACCCAGACAATATCATTGCCACATTTGGCGCTGATACCGCGCGTTGGTTTGTCTTGTCTGACAGTCCGCCTGAGCGCGATGTTGAGTGGACGCAATCAGGTGCCGAAGGCTCAGGCCGGTTCGTGCAGCGGGTCTGGGGCTTGTTCAACACGCTGAGCAGCGTCGCCAAACCAGAGGCCAGCGACACCGATGCGGCGCTCGCACTGCGCCGAACCTCTCACAAGGCGGTCGCAGCCGTGGACAAAGCGATCGAAGAGTTTCGGTTCAACTCCGCCATTGCGACCATCCATGAATGGGTGAGCGCCTTGAAAAAGGCTGAGCAAGGCGGGGATGACCTGCTGGCTGCGCGCTTTGAGGGTGCCTCGATGTTGGCGCGCTGCCTCGTGCCGTTCATGCCGCACTTGGCCGAAGAAGGCTGGCAGATGATTGGCGAAGACGGATTGTGCTCTGCTGCTGCGTGGCCGGAAGTGGAAGAGGCCTTGCTGGTCGAAGACAGCGTCACATTGCCGATCCAGGTCAATGGTAAGCGACGGGCCGAAATATCGGTCTCCAAGAGCGCCAGCAGGGATGACATTGAAGCCACAGCCTTGGCAGAACCGGCGCTTCAATCCTTTATTGACGGCAAAACCATCAAGAAAGTGATTGTCGTTCCGGGCCGGATCGTGAATATCGTGGTGTGATGAGACAGCTAGCTATTGCCATACTCGCCCTAACCTTGTCCGCTTGCGGCTTTACTCCGCTCTATGCGGGCGGTGCTGGCGGCGGCAATATCAATATTGAGCAGATCGATGGGCGCGCCGGGCAAGCCTTGCGCAAAGCCCTTTTGCAAGAACTCGCGCCAGGCCTGCCGGGCCTCGAAGGACCAGCGAGCCTTAGTATCAATTTGCGGGAGCGGATTGGCCGCTTAGCACTTCAACCCGATGAAGCGGCGACCCGGACCGATATTATTGTCAGCGCGCAATATGTTCTCGCGCATGATGATGGAACCGTGTCGGGCAATAGCTCTGCGGAGACCAGCTTCTTGGTCCCAGACGCCCCTTTCTCAGACATTACCGCCCAGATCGACGCGACCGACCGGGCCATGCTTTTGCTCGCCCGCCGAATTGCCGATGATTTGCGGATCAAAATGGCCAGCGAAGAATGAAGCTGCAGGGCACAAGCGCGGAGCGTTTTGCCAAAAAGCCTGATCCTGCCTGCGCGTTTGCTCTAATCTTTGGAGAAGATGAAGGCGTCGTTGCCGACACCGCAAATGCGCTGATCAAGGCTTGGGAAAAAGCCAATCCAAGCACTGTTCTGACCCTGGAAGAAGATGACGTGAAACGCGAACCTGCGCGCCTGTTCGATGCGCTGGAAGCGGTCTCATTACTAGGCGAAGGCACCATCATCCGCATACGGACCAAGGGTGAAAAACTGTTCGCCTTGATGAAAGACGTGCTTGAATTGCCGAGCGATCGGATCGCGGCAAAACTGGTGCTGCAGAACGGATCGCTGAACACACGATCGAAACTGCGCACGGCGTTTGAGGCCGCACCCAATGCGGCTGCACTACACCTGTTTGCCGATAGCGCTTCTGATATGTCGGAATTGGTCGGGCGGTTTCTCTCCGAACGATCGGTTACAATTGAGCCTGAGGCGCTGTCTGTTTTTGTCGGCGGTCTGCCGGGCCATAGAAGCCTTGCCAATGCGGAGATGGAAAAGCTCGCCACCTATGCCCATGATTTGGGGCGCGCGGTATCTGTCGAAGATGTTCGGGCCTTGTGTGAAACCAATGCCGATGAAAGCGCGCGGGCTGCCGTCTTGAAAGCTCTGAGCGGGGCGCCGGAACAGGCGCAAGCCGAAATGGACCGGGTGATCGATGCGGGCCTATCCCCAATCAGCCTGGTACGCATGTTTGAGATGGAAGCCAGCCGCATGCTGGAAGCCCACGCGCTGCAAGGCGATAGTGGCGGCGGCAATGTCGGCATGAAGCTTAAGCCGCCGGTCTGGAAGTCCGATTGGCCGGCTTTCCAAGCGCGACTCCGCAAATGGCCTGCGCCGCGCCTTGTGCGGTTGATTGAGCGGCTGCACGATCTTGAACTGATGGCAAAATCGCCCGGCGGGGCAGGGCTAGCAGAGCCGGCCACGCGAGAGCTATTCATCTCGCTTTACAAAGCCGCAGCAGCTGCTGGCTAGCACGTTCAAAAAACAGTGACTGGAAGTTTTCGGCGCAGCCTGCCAAACAGGCGCAGGAGGACGGCATGAATCTGACGCTTAAAATCTTGTTTTTGTTGACGGCGATCGGTCAGTTTTTTGTGCCCGTGCTGCCGCAAATGGGTATTGGAGAGACGATTGGCGATCGCGCTGTGGCCGAAGGTATTCCGCCTGAATTGCCGCCCGGCCTGTTTTTCTCGATTTGGGGGATCATTTTCCTTGGCCTCTTTGTCCTCGCCGTCCGAAACCTGGTCGCCTCGGATCATGCGATTGAACGGGTTAGCTTGCCGCTGACTTTGGCTGCATTTGGAAATCTGGTTTGGATGTGGAGTGCCCAAAGCCTGGGACTGGTCTGGCTTGATTTCATGCTGCTTTTACCGATCGCATTTTGCACGTGGTGGGCGGCCCATCGGCAAGATCGATTGGCGCGATATGATGGCACGCTGACGCGGATTCTGATTGGCCTCACGACAGGTCTCTACGCGGGATGGTTGACCGTCGCGGTGTCGATTAGCGTTCCTGATCTTGGTCGCTGGTTGTTGGCGCACGGGGTCACAGATGCCGTCTGGCAATCGCTTTGGATGGCGCTCGTGCCTGCCGTGGTGATGGCATTTGTTTTTGCCAATTATATCAGTCGGAATTTCTGGTACTTTGTGGCCCTCGGTTGGGGCCTATTGGGCATCGTCGTCAACAACTGGACCCGCACCGGCACAGGCTGGCTCGCGATCATCACGGCAGTGGTCGCGCTATATGTCTTGTTTCGGCGGATCCGCTTCGGGGCGCGCGGCAGTTATCCAGATAAGCTGTCGACCTGAGCGTTTAAGGCTTCAACCAGGCTGGCATCGATCACACCTGATGTTTCTAGCCCAGAATCGGCCTGGAAGGCGCGGATGGCCGTGCGCGTACCGGCGCCGGCAAGACCGTCAGGCGTGCCTGCATCATAGCCAAGACCATTCAGAACCGTCTGTACCGCTTCAACTTGAGCGCGGCTCGAACGTTCCCAAGTCTGGGTGCCGAATGTGCCATTTGCGCCGCGATCCATCGGCGATACGGACCAGCCAGAGGCTCGGCGCAGCGCCTGTTGGGATTGCTCAAGCGGTAATGCTTCGCGTAGCGTGTTGACATTACCAGGCGCGCTGGCATCGCCATTCATGGAGGCGACTTCATACCAGTATAGCGCTTCAACTTGGCTCGGTGAGATGCCTAGGCCGTTCTCGTAGAGGACGGCGAGATTGTATTGGCTGTCGACGATGCCAAAGTCCGCGGCTTTTCTGAACCATTCAGCAGCGGCGGCATACGATTGCGGTCCACCTTCGCCATCGGCAAAGAAGACGGCGAGATCGTGCATCGCTTTGACATTGCCGCCATTGGCCGCGCGTTCGGTCCAAGAGCGCGCTTCAACAAAGTCCCTCGGGACGCCGAGTCCGCGCTCGTGCAGCTTTGCGAGCCGGTATTGAGCGGCCGGCAGGCCTTGCTGGGCGGCGCGACTAATGAAATCGGCGCCAACCGCCAGATCTTGCGCTTCAAGACGCGCTTCACCCCATTGGAACTCTGCGACTGGATTCCCATTCTCGGCCGCGCGCTGAAGCGTCAAAGCATCAGGAATAGTCGGCAGATCAATTTGTGCTGGTTCCGGCGCAACAGTCGTCGCGTCGAGCGCCTCTATCCCAGCGGCGCTGCCTTCATCCTCAAATAGGGCTTCGTCCAAGCTCGTCTGGGCCGCATCCGCAAATTCAATGCCGGTCAAGGATGGTTCTTCGACCTGTTCGGTGGGCGCTTCTGCGAGGTTTGATTTCGTCGCCAAGACTGGGGGTTCCGTGTCCGCAGAGACTTGCTTGCCGCGTAACGCGACCCAGCCGCCCGCTCCGGCAGCTGCAATCGCAAACATGGATGCTGCTGCGATGACGGGAAGTTTTTTGCCGGAGCCGCCAGTTGTTTTGGCATGCGCGGCGCGTTTGGACCGGCGCCCGCGTTTGTCGCGGCTTTGATCGCTGGCCGCCGCGATGGCTGCAGTGCGCGCTCGGTTAAGATAATTGGCGGTGTCTTCTAGCTCAGGCTCTTCGGATTCTTCCAGTTCAGGGGCGAGCGTATCGGTATTGTGCGCGAGCTCCTCCTCGCCCGAAGCGGGTGTGATGTCGTCCAAACCATCTTCTTCAAAGGCGAACACGTCTGAATCGCGCGCTTCGTTTTGCGTTTCGTCCCAGCTGCCAAGTTCTTGCAGGGGATCGGGTTCGTCATCTTCAATTTGCTCAAGCAATGGATCGGCGGCGTTCTCATCTGAAGTCTGAGTGAGATAATCCTCATCAGCCTCATCCGTCTCACCAGCCTCATCCGTCTCCGTATCGCTATCCGCATCCAGATGTGCCCAGAGATCTACGGACGCCTCAAGTTCGCTGGTTTCGGCGGCAACCGGTTCGGGATCTTCATCAAAATCGGGCAATCCAGCAATGAAGTCTTCGTCTTCTTCAAACTCTTCAATCTCTGCTGGGGCCGCTTGTGCGACTTCTGGTTCAGGCGCGATGGGCTCTTCAACGGGTTCTTCTGCCTCGACCTCATTCAACTGGATCGGCGTGGTGTCGATCTCGAGCTCCGGCATTTCGGGCAAGGTATCCGAGCTCGGCTCGGCATGCGGCGGTGTCGTGAAATCTTCCAGTGCCTCAAGGCGAGAGGCCAGCGAAACAATGGCACGCTGCACAGGCGAGACGGCTGTCACGGTCTGGTTTTGCATCTCAGCCAAACGGTCGGAAATATTGCAGAGGGCGTCGGACAGACGGGCTTCGTTGCGTTTTTCAGAAGCGGTGACGCGTTCGGTTAGCGCGCGTTGACCCTGTTCTTGGCGGGCTTGAACATGCTTAATCGCTGTGGCGACTTGTTCGCCGACTTGTTCGATCGCTGCGGCACTGCGGCGTTCGCTATCAATCACGCGTTGGTCGAGTGTTTCGGTCAGTCCCGCAACTTGATCACCAACTTGTTCAATTGCAGCGGCTGTTTGCAGCTCAGCATCTTTCATATGCTCGCTGAGCGACGCGACTTGGGTGCCGATTTCGTCGATCTGATCTGTCACCGGTGCCGATTCGAGGGCATTCACGCGAGATTCGAGCTGACCCATCAGTTCTGGGCTGGCGCCTGCAGCCGCGCGTTCAATCTCATCTGCGAGTTGGCGACGCGACTGTTCGACATTTTCGCGCAGATCAGCAGCTAAGGCATCAAAGCGCGCCTCGAGTTCAGCCTTCCAAGCATGGGCTTTTTCAGGGCTGGCCATATCCGCAACCGAGTCGATGCGCTCATCGAGACTCGCGAAAGTGTGCTCAAGGGCTTTTAGCGCTGTGTCTGTGGTTGTTTCGGCGCGATGCAAGCGGTCTTGAATCCGCACCAGCGTGCTTTCCATCGATGTGATGGCGCCCGAGACATCGCCTTCAACCGCTTTTACGCGGGCATCAACTGTGTCGACTTTGGTGGCGAAAGACGATTCGAGGCTGGAAACGCGAGAGGCGAGTTGTCGTGACGCGCCTTCAGATCGCAATTCGGCTTGTTCAACCGCTTTCTCAACCCGCTGCGCGGCGTCAGAGAGCGTCGATTCGACTTTCACTTCCATTGACTCAACACGGTCATTGAGATCGCTAAAGCCCGACTCGACACGGCCTTTGATCGCCATGTTTTCGTCTTGGGTCAGGCGACCTTCTTCATAAACGTGCGAAGCCAGTTTTCCGAGGGCATCCTCGAACGCTTTCATCGCTTCGAGGTTTTTGACGTTACTATCATCGGCTTCCAGCGTGCCGACTTTGTCTTGCAATGCTTCGTGCGTTTCGCGCAGCTCGTCGATCATACGTTCGACTTCGGCGGCCATTGCTGAGGTGGAGTTTTCCGTGTTTTCGAGACGGGCGAGCAGGCCTAAGACCGACTGATCAATCCCAGTAATGGCGAGGGTTGAGCGCGCTTCGACGGCTTCGATCCGCTGCGCCAAGCCGTCCAGCGGATTGTGCCGCGGGGCTGCGTTTGGACGTTCAAAATAGTCGCGGGGACCAGCCTCGCTATGACCTTCCAAGAGGAGCGTGTTAATATAATCGCCGAGGGTGACCCCTTTGAGGCGCGCTTTCTCTTTCGCGACAGCGCGCGCCCGATCGTCAACCCCCTTGACGCTCCATGACCCGTAGTGGCTCATCCTCGGTACTCCAATAACCGGCGCGAGTGATTCGAAAATACACGCCAAAATAGATATCTAATGGAGAGAGATGGCGTCATCGCCCTTAAGACGGAGTTAAAAAGGTAAACGTTTAAGGTGAAATTCGAAAGGTTTGTTCATTCTTCTGCTTACGTAAACGTGAGCCTGACGTTGACGTTCGCGTAAAGACGGGGCATAGTTGCGTCTATGCCTGATACTGTAACATCTCTTTCTATCGCTGACTCTCGTACTTATTCGATCTCTGAACTGGCCCGAGAGTTTGGAATCACCCCCCGCGCGCTGCGCTTCTATGAAGACAAAGATATGCTGCACCCAGCCCGGGACGGCATGACGCGTGTTTACTCGCACCGCGACCGCGGCCGCGTCAAAATCATTGTCCGTTTGAAGCGCTTGGGTCTGCCGCTGGCAGATATTCGCGAAATTCTCGATCTTTATGGTCTTGAAGATGGGCAGCGTGCTCAGATGCGCATGTCCCTGGTCAAGTTCCAGAACCAAATCAAAGAACTTGAGAACCAGCGCGAAGACATCGAAATGGCGCTTCAGGAACTGCACAATGGGATCGAATGGCTGGAAGGCCAGCTTGAGAAAATCGGCCCAGGTGCAGCTGAGGCGGAAAACCTAAAAGCTTACGATGCTGTTGCCCGCAAACAGCTCGATGACGCGTAAAAAACTACAGCTCACCCGCATGAGTTGAATGACCTTTCCAAACCGTGACGCTAGAGCAAGCGTCACGGTTTAATTATAATATCTGAGGGATAACCAGATGCCACGCTACGACGCCCCAATTCGCGATATGCAATTCATCTTGCACGACGTGCTGTCGATCGAGAAATATTCGAACCTTCCCGGCTTTGAAGAAGCGACTCCAGATTTGGTTGACGCAATCCTGGAAGAGTCTGGCAAGTTCGCCAAAGAGGTTCTGTTCCCGCTCAACAAAGTCGGTGACGAACAAGGCTGTATCCGCAACGCCGATGCGAGCGTGAAAACACCGGACGGTTTCCCCGAAGCTTATCAACAAATGGTCGAAAATGGCTGGCCATTGCTCGGTAAGTCTCCTGAGATGGGCGGCCAAGGCCTACCTTATGTCGTTGGCATGGCGACCAGCGAAATGACCTCGTCTGCGAATATGGCCTTCGCCATGTATCCGGGCCTGACCTCTGGCGCGTTTGAGGCGTTGATGGCGGGTGGATCAGAAGAGCAGAAAGCCATGTACGGTCCGAAAATGGCTTCTGGTCAGTGGGCTGGAACAATGAACCTGACCGAGCCGCAGTGCGGAACCGATCTTGGTTTGATCAAAACCAAAGCGGTGCCTCAGCCGGATGGCTCTTACAAAATCACCGGCCAAAAGATCTGGATCTCTGGTGGCGAGCAAGACCTAACCGAGAACATCATTCACCTTGTTCTGGCCCGTATCGAAGGCGCGCCGGAAGGCATTAAAGGGATCTCACTTTTCGTCGTGCCGAAATTCATTGTCGACGAAGATGGCAATCCGGGCGAGCGCAATGCGGCGTCTTGTGGTGGCCTCGAAGAAAAGATGGGCATCCACGGCAATGCGACCTGTGTGATGAACTATGACGGCGCCACTGGCTGGCTGGTCGGCGAAGAGCATAAAGGCATGCGCACCATGTTCGTGATGATGAACGAAGCGCGCCTCGGCGTCGGCATGCAGGGCCTCAGCCAAGCTGAAGTCGCGTATCAAAACGCTGTTGATTTCGCGAACGACCGTCTGCAGGGCCGCTCGTTGAAAGGCGTTCAAGCGCCGGACAAGCCCGCGGACCCGGTGATTGTTCACCCAGATGTGCGCCGCATGTTGATGGATCAAAAGGCGTTTATCGAAGGCGCCCGCGCGTTCACATACTGGACCGCGCTTTACAGCGATCTGCACCATAAATCGCCGGACGAAAAAGTCCGCGAAAAAGCCAATGATTATATGGCGCTAATGACGCCGGTGCTAAAAGCTTTCCTGACCGATCGCGGTTTCAAGATGGCCAATGAGGCGCTTCAAATCCACGGAGGATCAGGCTTCACCCAAGAGTGGGGTCTTGAGCAATTCGTTCGCGATTGCCGGATCACGCTGATTTATGAAGGCACCAATGGTATTCAGGCGCTCGATCTGGTTGGCCGTAAACTCGCCGCCAATGGTGGCCGCGCGGTATTCAGCTTCTTTGCCGAGATGGATGATTTTATCGGCAACCATGAAGGCAATGCCGAGCTCGAGCCGTTCATTGAGGGCCTGAAGTCCGCAAAAGCTCAGCTGCAAGACGGCACCAATTGGCTGATGCAGAACGGCATGACCGACTTTAACAATGCCGGGGCGGCATCTGCCGATTATCTGCAATTGTTTGGCCTCACAGCGCTGACATATATGTGGGCGCTGATGGCAAAAGTCGCGATTGAGAAAAAGGGCGATGACCCGTTCTATGACGACAAGCTGGTCACCGGCCAATACTATGTCTCTCGCGTATTGCCAGAAGCGGCATCTCACTTGGCCAAGCTGAAAACCGGCGCGGATCTGATGATGGCGCTGCCAGCGGACCGGTTCTAAGCATGGGGTTTTCCGCAGCACCAACGCTCGAAACAGAGCGCCTGGTGCTGCGGCCCTACAAGCTCGGTGATTTCGAGGCATTTGCGGCCTATTTCGCTTCACCGCGATCGATCTACACGGACGGACCGGTCGATCGTCAGACGGCTTGGGATTTGTTCACAGCGGGTACGGGTCGCTGGGCGATTGCTGGCCACGGCGCCTGGACGATCGAACGGAAAGATAGCGGCGAGGCGGTTGGATTGGTGTCTCTGAATACTGCCATCGCGTTGCCAGAACCGGAGCTTGGCTGGATCCTTTGGGAAGGGTTTGAAGGTCAAGGCTATGCTTTCGAAGCCGCCCTAAATGCACGTAACTTTGCATTTGAAATCCTGCAATGGCCGCGTCTGATCAGCGGAATTCACGAAGACAATGGCGCGTCGATTAAGCTGGCAGAGCGGCTGGGCGCTGTGTTTGCGCCTGAAATCCGTTTGGCTGAAGAGCCGGAAACGCGCTTTTATCGGCACAATGCCCAGTAAAACTGCCGATCCCAGCTGCAACTTCCCGTTACGTCACACCTGGTCAAAACCCGTCTTTCCGCTTACATTGACGTGAACGTAAACGTCATAACCACTTTCTGGGAGTTTGCCTATGTCTGATGTCCTCAATGTACCATTGTCGCCATGGCGTCAGGATGAGGAAATCAAAATCTTCAATGAAGCGGTTTCGCAATTCTTCGAGAAGGAATTGAAACCTCACGTTGAAGATTGGCGAGAAGCAGGCGCGGTGCCCCGGGATGTTTGGTATAAAGCCGCAGAGCAGGGGCTTTTGCTGGTCTCAGCCCCCGAAGAGTATGGCGGGGCGGGCGGTGATTTCCGGCATGATGCGGTGATCATCGAACAGCTTGAACTGCAAGGCATTGCCGGTTTTGGCATCGGTCTGCACAATGCGATCGTCGCGCCTTACATCATTCATTATGGCTCTGAAGAGCAGAAACAGCGCCTCCTGCCAAAGCTCGCTTCTGGTGAGCTCGTCTGCGCCATCGCGATGACGGAGCCGGGCACGGGCTCTGACCTTCAAAATATCAAAACCACGGCCAAGAAAGACGGCAATGGCTATGTGATTAATGGCTCTAAGACCTTCATCACCAATGGCCAGACCGCCAATTTGATCCTGGTTTGCGCCAAGACCGATCCAAGCAAGGGCGCGAAAGGCATTTCGATCATGATGGTCGAAACCGATGAAGTCGAAGGCTTCGAACGCGGCCGTAACTTGAAGAAGATTGGCCAACCAGCCGCGGACACGTCAGAGCTTTTCTTCAATGATGTGAGAGTGCCAGCCTCAGCTTTGCTCGGCCCGGAAGAAGGCCAAGGCTTTATCCAGCTGATGCAACAGCTCCCCCAAGAGCGCCATATTATCGGCATTCAAGGCATCGGTATGATCGAACGCGCAATTCGAGAAACTGTGGCTTATGTCAAACAGCGCAAAGCGTTTGGCGGCACGATTATGGATTTCCAGAACACGCAATTCAAACTGGCGGAGTGCAAAACCGAAGCGACCGTGGCGAAAGTGTTCACCGATCATTGCACAGAGCTTTTGCTGAAAGGCGAGCTTGATGCCGCGACCGCGTCTATGTCGAAATATTGGATCTCTGATCTACAGTGTAAGATCATTGATGAATGCCTGCAACTGCATGGCGGCTGGGGCTATATGGACGAGTATCCGATTGGCCAAATGTACCAAGATGCCCGCGTGCAGCGCATCTATGGCGGCGCCAATGAGGTGATGAAAATGCTGATCGCGAGGACGCTCTAGCTTGCCGGACAGCCATCTCCTCACGGAAACCTTCCCGCAGCCAGCTGAGAGTTCAAAGTCGCTTGGCTTTGAGCTGGTTTCGCTCGACATGAGCAAGATGGAAACGCGTGTGAAGTTCGATGGGAAGCCTGAGTTCACCAATCCAGCAGGCTATATTCAAGGCGGATATCTCTCCGCCATGCTCGACGATACGATAGGAATGCTTGCGACAGTAAAGACTGGTACCCGCGCCTTTCCATCGACCATTGATCTGCACACGACCTTTTTACGACCCGTGAGAGTGGGCGCGATTGAAGTCGCCGCCCGGCTTCGCAACATTGGTCGACAAGTGATTTTTGCTGAAGCTGACCTATATGACTCGCGTGGCAAAGAAGCCGCGAGGGCTCGAGCTTCGCTCGCCATCAACCCAATGAAGGCGCCAGCAAAATAATGCGTTTAACAAGTTAAAGACAGGAGACCCCTCCCATGACTGAAGCCTATATTTACGACGCTGTGCGGACCCCGCGCGGTAAAGGCAAAAAATCTGGCAGCTTGCACGAAATCACTGCGCTTGAGCTGTCCACCCAAACGCTGGAAGCAATCCGCGACCGCAACGATCTCGACACCAAATATGTCGACGATGTTGTGCTCGGCTGTGTATCGCCGGTCGGTGAGCAAGGCGGCGACATTGCGCGTATCGCTGTGCTGAACGCGGACTATGCTGAAACAACAGCAGGCGTCCAAGTCGACCGATTCTGCGCCTCAGGCCTCGAAGCCTGTAATATGGCAGCTGCGAAAGTCATGACCGGCGAAGCCGATATGGCCATCGGCGGCGGCATTGAAAGCATGAGCCGCGTGCCAATGGGCGCAGCTGGCGGCGCCTGGTCATCTGACCCGCAAATCGCGCTGAAATCTTACTTCTCTCCGCAAGGCGTCGGCGCCGATACAATTGCCACCAAATGGGGCTTCTCTCGCGATGATGTCGACGCCTATGCGGTTGAATCTCAGCGCCGCGCGAAGCAAGCATGGGATGAAGGCCGGTTCTCGAAATCTGTCATTGCGGTCAAAGATCAAATGGGCGGCATTCGCCTCGATCATGATGAGCACATGCGTCCAGACGCTGATATGCAAAGCCTCGCCGCGTTGAACCCTAGTTTTGCTGGCATGGGCTCTATGGGCTTTGATGAAGTGATTAAGCAGCGCTACCCTGAGCTGGAAGCGATCAATCACGTCCACCACGCGGGTAACTCTTCAGGTATTGTCGATGGTGCCTCTGCGGTTCTGTTCGGCAGTAAAGAAATGGGCGAGCGTCTTGGCCTCAAGCCGCGCGCGCGCGTTAAGCAAATGGCCTCAATTGGTTCTGAGCCAGGCATCATGTTGACGGGCCCGACCGATGTGACGCTGAAAGCGCTCAAGAAAGCCGGCATGGATGTCAGCGACATCGACTTGTACGAGCTCAATGAAGCCTTTGCGTCTGTACCAATGCTGATGATGCATCTGCTCGGCATTGATCATGAGAAAATGAACGTGAATGGCGGCGCGATTGCTATGGGTCACCCGCTGGGTGCGACGGGCGGCATGCTGCTCGGCACCATGGTTGATGAGCTTGAGCGGGCGGACAAAGAAACCGCTCTGGTCACGCTTTGCGTCGGCGCCGGTATGGGCACCGCGACGATCATCGAGCGCGTTTAAACGCATGGGCAGCTCAGGTCTCCCAATCGGGATCGCAATCGGCATGTCGATCGGCCTCGCAATCGGTGTTGCCACCGAAAATATGGGCGTCGGGATCGGTGTCGGTGTTGCGATCGGCGCCGGTTTGGGTGTGGCGCTGTCCGCTAAGGAATCCAATGAGGGTGAAGACACCCAAGAGTCTCAGGAAAAAGACAAATGAACCTCGAAACATTCTCTTTCGACATTGATGGTGACGGCATTGCGCACGCGGTGTTTGATGTCCCAGGCCGCAGCATGAACACGCTGACCGGCAAAGCGATCGCTGACATTATCGCGATCACAAAAGAAGTCGCGACCAATGATAAAATCACCGGTCTGGTGATCTCGTCCGGTAAGCCGTCTGGCTTCTGCGCCGGCGCGGATCTTGGTGAAATGAACCAGCAAGCCGGCGGCGGTAAGCCAGAATCTGAAATGTCAGAAGCCGAGCTGAAAGCGATGCAATTTGAGCGCGGTTTCTCGCTCAACAAAACACTGCGCGAGCTCGAAACATGCGGCAAGCCAATTGCGGTGGCCCTGGACGGTCTCGCCCTTGGCGGCGGCTTGGAAGTGGCACTTGCAGGACATTATCGTGTGGCTGCGAATGACAATCCAAAGATCCAGTTCGGTCTGCCGGAAGCCAAGATCGGGCTACTGCCGGGCGCTGGTGGCACACAGCGTCTGCCGCGCCTGATTGGCGTTCAAGAAGCGCTGCCGCTAATCCTTCAAGGCAAGAGCTTTAACGCGGAGAAAGCCCACAAAATGGGCGTCGTGAACGAGCTTGCGCCGAAGTCTGACACGGTTGCGAAGTGTAAAGCCTGGATCAAAGCCAACCCAGATGCGAAAGCGCCGTGGGATGAAAAAGGCTTCAAAATGCCAGGAGGCGTGGTCCACCGCGCGCCGGGCGCTGGCCAAGTCGCAACCATGTCGAACGCGATGCTGGCGGCCAACACCTATGGCAATTACCCAGCCCAGAAGAACATTCTGTCTTGCGTCTATGAAGGTACTCAAGTGCCGATCGATGCCGCGCTTCGGATCGAGACCCGCTATTTCATCAACACCCAGCAGCGCCCAGAAGCGAAAGCGATGATCCGCTCGCTCTTCCTGTCGATGCAAGAACTGTCCAAAGGCGGCAATCGCCCCGCAGGATATGACAAAACTGAGTTCAAAAAGATTGCCGTCATCGGTGCTGGTCTGATGGGTGCAGGCATTGCCTATGTCCAAGCCAAAGCCGGAATCCCGACGGTGCTGGTTGATGTCTCCAAAGAGAATGCCGAGAAGGGCAAGGACTATGCCCGCCGTCTGGTCGAGAAAGACCTGTCACGCGGCAAGACCACTCAGGAGAAAGGCGACAAGCTGCTCGACCTGATCACCACGACGGATTCTTACGATGACGTCAAAGGCTCCGATCTGGTCGTTGAGGCCGTGTTCGAAAACCCTGAGCTGAAAGCCAAAATCACCAAAATGGCGGAAGACGTGATCAGCGCTGATGCGATCTTCGGATCAAACACATCGACGCTGCCAATCACCGGCCTGGCAGAAGCCTCTCAGCGTCCTGAGAACTTTATCGGCATCCACTTCTTCTCGCCGGTCGAGCGGATGGGTCTGGTCGAGATCATCACCGGTGAAAAGACCAGCGAAGAAACGCTCGCCAAATCAATCGATTATGTCTTGGCGATCCGTAAGACGCCAATCGTCGTCAATGATAGCCGCGGCTTCTACACCTCGCGTTGCTTCGGCACCTATACCCAAGAAGGTATGGCGATGCTCGCAGAAGGCATTAAGCCGGCGATCATTGAGAATGTTGGGCGCCAGTCCGGCATGCCAATGGGCGCGCTGGAAGTGTCTGACTCGGTCGGCCTCGATACCGCTCTGAAAGTCGGTCGCCAAATGGCGCAAGCCGCTGGTGTTGATTACGATTCAAATGAGCTGGGTCAGATGATGGCATGGCTGGTTGAAGACCAGGGCCGCGTCGGCCGTAAAGCTGGCAAAGGCTTCTACGACTATAATGAGAAGGGCAAGCCATCGCGCCTCTGGCCTGATCTAAACAGCCGCATTGATGTTACCGTCGATGAATGCCCACCAGAGCTGAAAAAGCACCTGACTAACCGGTTCCTGGTCCGCCAGGCTGTCGAAGTTGCGCGCTGCTTTGAAGAAGGTGTGATCACCGATGCCCGTGACGCCGATATTGGCTCAATCCTGGCTTGGGGCTTCGCGCCTTATACTGGCGGTTGCGCCTCTTACATGGACTTGATCTGGGGCATCCCAGAATTTGTCGCTGAGGCGGATGCGCTAGCTGAGAAATATGGTGACCGGTTCAAAGTCCCGCAGCTTCTGCGCGATATGGCCGCGAACGGCGAGACCTTCTACTCTCGCTTCCCTCCGGGCGGCGTAAAGCAAAAAGCTGCGGCTTAACGACAAATAATAGATAAAGTAGAAAAGGCCAGATTTAGCTCTGGCCTTTTTTCGTTTGTTAATTGTGATCAATTAGCACTTGCTTCTGCAAATACAAACACTCCCACTTTGGTTTTTCTTTGTAGAGGTAAGTCATGAATTATGTTCTCAAAGCCGTGCTCGTCACCGCCATGCTATCCACCTCCGCCTGTGCGACGGTCACCAAAGGGACCGAAGATACGGTTCGCTTGGAATCGTCACCGCCAACCGCTCAAGTGACGATCGAAGACACGCGGCATATCTTGCGAGATGTGTCTTGCGTCACGCCTTGTAAGCTCGAGCTCAATCGGAAATGGGCGTATTACGTGACCTTCGAGAAGAAGGGATACGCCTCCGAGACTCACTTGCTGGAACCAAAACTCTCTGGAGACGGTATCGCGGGCATGGGCGGAAATATTCTGCTTGGCGGGATTATTGGCGCTGGGGTTGATGCCTCGACAGGCGCGATGAATGATTTGCGTCCCAATCCGCTTTTCGTCACACTGCAGCCAAATGGCTCAGACCAGCCAGTCGCGACCTTGCCGGGTACCGATCTGCCGATCGAGCCGATCTCTTCTCGGAAATAAGCTGTCTTCAGATTGCTCAGTTTGTAAGTTCAAAAAGAAAGGCCGGAGCGTTTGCTCCGGCCTTTGTTGATCAGGCGCCGCCTTCGACAATTGGCGTGAGAAGGATCTCGACGCGTCTATTGGCGACCCGGCCGGCCTGAGTGGAATTATCGGCAATGGGTTGGCTCTCGCCCATGCCAATGGCGCGGAGGCGCACCGATTGTACGCCGCTATTGATCAAATAAGATTGCACCGAACCCGCGCGGCGTTCGGACAGCTCTTGATTATAATCATCCGGACCATCCGAGCTGGCATGGCCGACAATATCTACGGCGGTCTTTGGGTATTCGATCAATGTCGTCGTGACATCGTCTAACGGGCCGTAAAAATCGCCTTTAATGGCCGCGCTATTCACGTCGAATGTGATGCCCGATGGTAGATTTAGAGCGATTTGGTCGCCGACGCGCTGGACTTCGATGCCTGTGCCTTCGGTTTGGCGGCGCAGCGCTTCTTCCTGGCGATCCATGTAAACGCCCACGCCTGCGCCAGCGAGACCGCCAACAACCGCGCCAATGGCGGCGTTTCGTTTGTCATCGCCGCCCGCCATCATACCGACACCGGCGCCGATGATTGCGCCACCCGCTGTGGTGCTGAGCGTGCGATTAGAGACATTTTGACAGCCCGCCAAAAGCGCGGCTGCCGCGAGTGCAGTTAGTGCAATTTTCATGAGAGAAGCTCCCCAGTTTCATGGCTAGAACGCCACTTTGGACCCGAATCGCCAAGTGAATAAAAAGCAATCCCGGTAAGTTTGAAGATGTTCGGGGATCTAGCAGGCGTTTTCTGAACGCCGCGCAACTGAACCAAAAGCAACGAAAACAGGCATAAAAGCCTTGATTCAGCCCTGTTTTTGTTGCGCAGCCCGGCTTAAGTGGGTCTCAGTTACAGGAGTGTCCCAATGTTATCTGTATTCGTTTCAACGCTCGCGCTTGCGCTAGTTTTAGGTCCGCAATTGCAGGTCAATCTGCAAGCTGCCCTAGATGAATCACCGGCAATAGAGCGCCCGGTGGAACAGGCGGAAGACGTGGAAACCCCTGCAGATGCTGAAGCGGCTGACGCCGCCGAGGACCCTGCCACGCTGCCATTGGAGCAAATCGAAGAGACGGTGATTGAAGACAATCAGATCGCGACACCGGCGCTTCCTGATCCCGGCACCCTTGAGGACGAGGTCGAGCCTGCCCCTCAACCCGTGGCGACAAACGGCGAAGTGCCCGCATCAGAATGGCCAGCAATTCTAAGCTCGGCCAGCACTGCTCTAGCAGCGGCGGAGACTGCTTCTGGCAAGTTTATGCAAACCAATGTCGATGGCACGATTACCACGGGAACGTTCGCGCTGAATCGCCCAGGCCGTATGCGCTTCGACTATGACGACCCGACACCGATCTTGATTGTTTCCGACGGGACGACCGTCGCGATGGAAGATAGCGAACTTGAAACTGTGGATCGTATTCCAATTGGCGCGACGCCTTTAGGGCTGATCCTATCGACGGATCTGAACGTTGACGAAGATGTTGAAGTCTTGAGCATATTGACCTCGGAAGATCGCGTTGGGATTCGCGTCAGCGATGCAAGTGGCGAACTCGAAGGAACGCTGACCATGGTGTTCGACGCAGACAGCTATGATCTGCTCGGATGGCTCACCGTGGATGGGAATTACCAAACCACGGTCGTTGATCTGGTTGATGTCGAAACCAATGTTCGGGTTGATCCACGTCTTTTCCGATTGAACGAAGACGATGATGAAGAAGACGAACGTTAGGCTTTAATCGGTCAAAAAAACAAAGCCGGGTCAGCATAAGCTGGCCCGGCTTTGCGTCTGGTCCGCGTACGTCCCCTAGACTCGCGTAACCCGTCGCAGACAATAACTAACGCTTGTTTTCGTCTGCATTTGGGGATTATACATACCATCGGTATGTTGTGGGTCAAGCTGAAATAACGGTTGGGTATGGGGCGTCGTTCAAAGTCTGATGCAGAAGAAACACGTGAGCGCTTAATCGCCGCCGCGAAAGCGCGATTTGCGCAAGACGGTTATGCTGACACCTCGATCAATGACATCTGCGAAGATCTTGGCATTACCAAAGGCGCGCTGTTTCACCATTTTAAGTCCAAGCAAGATCTATTCGCCGAAATATGGCAGCGTTTGCAAGTCGAGATGGATGACGAAGCGCGCGAGGCGGCGGTCGCCGCGCGGAGCCTTACAGACCCCTATAGCGCCTTCTTAGCGGGGTGCCGGGTCTATCTTAAATATGCGGCGCGCCCAGAATTTCAGAAGATTGTCTTAGTGGATGGTCCCTCTGTGATTGGCGTTCAAGGCTGGTATGAGCAGGACCATGATCTCGGCATCGAAAATGTCCGCGCGGGCGTTCGATACCTCGCCAAGAAAGGGCTCGTGGCCGAGCACCGCGTCGATGCGCTCGCGATTATGTTGCAAAACGCATTGAACGGTGCGGGGTTCGCCCTCGCGCGGGAAACCGATGGGATTACCGCGGAGGGGTTCTATGATGCGTTTGAGAACCTGGTGAAATCGCTTCGCTAAGCGTCCATCAGGTCGATGAACCGGCGGAAAACATAGAAACTGTCCTGCGGTCCGGGGCTCGCCTCAGGGTGGTGCTGGACCGAGATGATGGGCTTTCCGGCGACTTTCAGGCCGCAATTGGTGCCATCGAACAGAGATTTATGGCTCTCCTCGACACCTTTCGGCAGCGTCGCAGTGTCGACTGTGAAGCCATGGTTCATCGATACGATTTCGACCTTGCCGGTGGCGAGATCCTGCACCGGATGATTGGCGCCGTGATGGCCTTGTTCCATTTTCATGGTCTGCGCACCCAGGGTCAGCGCTAGCAATTGATGACCGAGGCAAATCCCTAGGATAGGCCACTCACTATCCACCAAGGCTTTTAGGAGCTGGCCTGAGCGCTTGAAGGTGGCGGCTGGGTCGCCAGGTCCGTTAGCTAATACAATCCCATCTGGATTGAGCGCTTTGATGTCTTCGATCGAGACATCGCCGCTGACCACAGTTGAGCGCGCGCCGACTTCGGCGAGATTGCGCAGGATGTTCTTTTTCACGCCAAAATCGACGACGACGACGTGTTTTTGAGGTGGATCTTGATCTGCAAACCCGGTTCCGAGCGCCCATAAACGTTCTGAATGGTCCATCGCGGCATCGACATCGACATTTGCAGCCAGGTCCGCCGCTTCGAGCCCTTCCCAGGCCTGCGCTGCTTCGATCAGTGAGCTCGTATCGATTTTACCGTTCGGGGCGTATTGGATGGCGCATTTCTGCATGCCTTTTTCGCGTATCAGACGGGTCAGAGCGCGGGTATCGACGCCAGACAAGCCGACAATTCCGCGTTTCGCCAGCCACGCGTCGAAATGATCCTCGGCGCGCCAATTTGAAGGAGGGGTAATCGGATCCCGAAACACAGTGCCGACGGCGGCGCGAACGGAATTATCGCTCGAGTCTTCATGATCTTCAGGATTGGCGCCGACATTGCCGATATGCGGAAATGTGAACATCACAACTTGCTCTGCATAGGATGGATCGGTCAGGATCTCTTGATAGCCGGTCATGGCGGTGTTGAAACACAGCTCTCCGACCGCAATTCCTACAGCTCCAGAGCCGATTCCGAGGAATACGGTGCCGTCTGCAAGGGCGATCGCGCCACTCGCCTGACTGGCGAATTCGGATTGATTTTTGTCCATGTAGCCCTTATCTCCCACGTTTCGCTGGACTCAGCGCCCGCCTGTGGCTTTAACGGTTTCTCAGGCAAACGGGTGGCAAATAGAGTGCTGCGGCCAGGACCGTCAAGCGGTTTTGGACCTAAAAGGCGGCTTTAGAGGCTTATAAATGGGTCAATTGGATCAAACCGTCCAAGTTACACTCCGAAATCGCATAAATACCGCGCTCAGCTCCGCTGAGGCGACAGATGCGAACAGTGTGGAATCGCAAACTTTGCGCTTGATAAAATGCGCAATGGATGATCGCGACGTGATCGCGCGCAGCCGCGGTGAATGTTCCGGATGTGACAATGAAGTGATATTGGAATTGCTCGAGACCATGGTCGCGCAGCGGGAGCGTGCAATCAAACAATTCGACGATAATGGCCGGATTGTCGAAGCCGAACGTGAGCGGGACGAGATTGAGATCATTTCGGAGTTTTTGCCCAAGCCGCTCATGGGTGAAGCGCTGGAAACGGCCGCCGCAGCGATTGTTTCTCAACTGAGCGCCTCAAAGCTCAAAGATGTCGGCCGCTGTATGACGGCGCTGCGCGAAAAATATCCGGGTCAAATCGAATGCGGCCCCGCCAGCAAAGCTGTTCGCGCGGCGATAGGCTAGACGTATCTCTCAAAATTCGCGACATCAGAGCTCCTGGATTGGAGGTCTGGCATGAAATCGTTTTTGGTTGCAGGGATCGCGCTTATTCTTGGCGCACTCATTGGCGTCTTTACCTATACGCGTTTCGTGCCACCGCCGCTGGATGCGATGGCGCGCGCAACAGCTTTTGAAGGCGATGCGGATTATTTCTTCCAGAATACCAGCGAGCTCTATCCGACCCGGACCGTGTCTGTATCGGAGGAGCGGCAGCCGCTGAGCCGGGACGAGGCGGCGTTGGAGGGGTTCACCTATGAATATGAAGGTGAAACCCGGACCCTCGCGGATCTCTATACGGCGATGGAAACCTCGGGCCTGATGATCATTCATGAGGGTAAGATTGTGCACGAGTCCTATGGGCGTGGCGCTGATGCTGGTACGCGTTTTACGACTTGGTCTCTGGTCAAATCAATCACCTCGACCCTGGTCGGCGTCGCTGTTGCGGACGGTAAAATTGACAGTGTCGATGATCAGCTCGTCAAATATCTGCCGGAGGTGGCAGGCACGGCTTATGATGGCGTCACGATTAAGCAGGCGCTGCAAATGTCGTCTGGCATTCGCTATGACCCCAATCTGTTCGACGGCAAGATGGACGACACCGTCAATTTCATGACCAATAGCGTCGTGACCGGCAAAAAGCCGGCTTTTGAGCTCGCGATCAAATATAAACGCGAGCATGAGCCTGGGACGAAATTCAACTACAATACCGCTGAAAGCCAAGTCCTGCTTGAGCTGATCCGCCGGGTGACGGATATGGATGCTGCGGCCTATCTCGAGCAGAAGATTTGGCGACCGCTTGGTATGGAACATTCAGGCGAATGGGTGCTCGACCGGGCTGGCGCAGAGGGTGCAGAGATTGGCGGCGCGTTTTACAATGCCGCCCTCCGTGATTGGGCCCGGTTCGGAATCTTTGTGGAACAAGGCGGCGTTTGGAATGGCGAGCAAATCTTGCCTGTCGATTGGGTCGATCGCGCGACGATTTCAGACGATGCGCATATCCGTCCAGGCGAAGTGCACCCGAACCCGAATCGCGGCTATGCCTGGCATTGGTGGACCTATGCCGATGGAACGTTCACAGCCTCCGGCGCGAATGGACAAACGCTCTATATTGATCGCGAAAATGACATCGTGGTAGCCCGCTCTAGCGCCTGGCCTGAAGGCTATGTTCGCGCCCATGATGATCATAGTTTCGCCGTGTATAAGGCGCTCGCAGAATGGTTTGACCAGCCAGAGGCGGTTGACGCGGGGGCTGAGATATCCGCGCCTTAAGCGGCGACGACAAACCGGTTGCGACCTTTGTCTTTCGCCTCATAGAGCGCGTCATCTGCTCGGCATAGAACTGAGCTTACAGTGTCGCGTGGGTGCGCGATGCCGACGCCAACGCTGGCTGAAATTGGAATTGTGAGATCGTCGTGCAAGCAGGGGTTTGACGCCACTTGGAACCGAATCGCTTCTGCCATTTGATGCAGTTGAGGCACCGCGTGAAACGGCACAAGAACCCCAAACTCCTCGCCGCCAAGCCGGGCAACGAAACAGTCTTCAGAGACCGCGGCTAAGATTTGTTGTGAGGCGTGGATCAGCACTTGGTCACCGGTTTCATGCCCGTGCACATCGTTCACCTGTTTAAAGTGATCCAGGTCGACGATAAAAAGACCAAGGCCAGAATATTCAAAATCGGTTTCGGCAAACAGCGTTTCGGCGGTGTGCATGAAGGCACGGCGATTGGACAGCCCGGTCATCTCGTCGGTGCGCGCAAGATGCGCCACGGCCAGCATTTTCTTGTGGTTCCGATATCCCTGATGGCCAATGATTGAGGTACAGAGCGGAACGATAACCAACGGCAAGAAAGTGGCGGTGCGTAAGGCTTGGGCGTGAATCTCTGGCTCGTAAAAGCGCGTAGTGTACCAAGTCACGCTGACGGCAATGCCGACCGCAATCACGAGAATGACCAAGCCGGTCAGAATCATGCTCGTGGCAAATTCGCGCTCTGTAGGCACATTGTAAGGATCAGATCTTAGTTTCAACGCATATGTCCACCTGCAGCGGGACATACCGCAATAGCAATAGGATAGGGTTTCAGAAATCGATCAAATTGCATGCATCTTCCCGAACACCAGCCGCTAAAATCCTTCGCTCTGGGCGTTTCCCGCGCTATATTAATCAAATGAGCGGCCCTATTCGGATTCCAGACGGTTTTGTTGACGAGTTGAAAGCTCGTATCCGACCTTCGGATGTTATCGGACGCAAGGTCAAACTGAAAAAACAAGGCAAAGAGTGGGTCGGGCTTTCACCCTTCACCAACGAAAAGACGCCGAGTTTTTACGTCAACGACCAGAAGAAGATCTTTAAGTGTTTCTCGTCCGGGATGGGCGGTGATGTCATCTCATTTGTGATGGAAACCGAACGGCTGTCTTTCATGGAGGCGGTCGAAAAACTGGCCGATGAAGCCGGCATGTCGCTGCCCAAAGCGACGCCGGAAAGCCAAGAACAGTATGATCGGCGATTGCGCCTGATCGCAGCATCTGAAGCGGCTGCGGCTTATTATGAAGCCTGTCTGCGCGCGCCCGAAGGAGCGGACGCGCGGCGCTATCTCGAGGGACGAGGCTTGCGCCCGAACAGCTGGGGCAAATACCGGCTTGGCTTTTCACCAGATGATTGGCGGCAAACGTTCGAACACCTCAAATCGAAAGGCTTTTCGCAAAGCGAGATTGTTGAAGCCGGACTGGCGGTGGAAAAAGAGGGCGGGGGCGAGCCGTATGACCGGTTCCGCGGCCGTCTCATGTTCCCGATCGAGGATGCGCGTGGCCAGGTCATCGCCTTTGGTGGACGAGCGCTGCAGCCTGATGCCAAGCCGAAATATCTCAATTCCTCTGACACGCCGCTCTTCCATAAGTCGCGCGTGCTCTACCGATACAAAGCCGCGCGCGAAGCGTTCGGCGGTACCGATGAAGGCGGCCTGATCGTTTGTGAAGGCTATATGGATGTGATCGCATTGTGTGAGGCGGGTTTCGGTCACGCCGTCGCCCCGCTCGGCACAGCTTTAACTGAAGAGCAAATCAGCCTGCTCTGGCGCGCAGGGCCCGAACCGGTTCTGTGTTTTGATGGCGACCGGGCGGGTCTCGGCGCTGCCTATCGCTCGATTGAACGGGCTCTTCCTGGGTTGCAGCCAGGTCGAAGCGTCTTTTTCTGCTTGCTGTCGGACGGCATGGATCCGGATGATCTTATTCGCGATCACGGACCGGGCGCGATGGGTAAAGCGCTCGATGGCGCACTGCCTTTGGTCGAAGTGCTGTGGCGGCGTGAACGCGACCTTGAAGCCGTGGATACGCCTGAGCGCCAAGCCGGGCTAGAGAAGCGCCTGATGCAAGCGGCCAGCACGATCCAAGATGGCGCGGTAAAATCGGCCTATGAGCGCGAGCTCAAAGCGCGCATGCGCGATTATCTCTGGCAGTTGAGATCGGCAAATAGAAGCAGCGGGAGAACCCCAAACCGCGGAGGCCAGGTGGTCCAGTCTGCGCTGCGTGGGGGTCCGCCTGCGAAGACAAGAGGGCTCGGCTTGGTTGTGCGGGCGGTTGACAGTCACCACTTGGCCGAGGTCGGTTTTGAGGCGTTAGCTGTTGCCATTTTCCCCGATCCCGACGTTTCAGCGATTAGAGACGCCCTTATCAGCCAAAATACTGCAGATTCAGGTGTTGACCGGAAGACCCTGAGCAACCATTTAGAGGGTCTTGGAAAATTGCGCGCTGCAGAACTGTTAACAAAGTATCCCGACATCCCAAACATACCGCAAGGCGGTTCAGAGGAGCGGGAATGGCTGATCGCCTTAGAGCAGTATGCACGCCCAGAAGGCGCGGACGAGACCGGCCGTATCGCAGGAGAGGCATTTGCCACTGCTGAAGATGCGCGACACCGGCATCGGATCGTGTCGGAACGTCGGGCACGCACAGCGCGTCTCAATGAAGCTGCAGAAAAGGCGGATCAGAACTGACCCCCTTTTACGGAATTGAAAGTGTATGTTGCGACAGCGGTCGCAGCGGACAGGAGCGATAAATGGCGAAAGCCAAAGCGGAAGTACTCGAAGAAAGCGAAGACCGTCCGGTCCTCGATCTCAGCGACACCAAAGTCAAAAAATTCCTCAAAGACGCAAAAGCCAAAGGCTATGTGACGCTTGAGCAATTGAACAAGATCATGCCGGAAGACGAGCTGTCGTCAGACCGAATTGAAGACACGATGGCGATGCTCTCAGAACAAGGCATCACAGTGGTCGACAATGAGGAAGAAGGCGAAGCGGCTGCGAAATCAACGGCGGTTGCGACCACCAGCGCGACTGGCACAGTTGTCAAAAAAGGCAATGCCCGTGGGTCTGATCGAACCGATGATCCGGTGCGCATGTATCTGCGCGAAATGGGGGCGGTTGAACTGCTCTCTCGCGAAGGCGAAATCGCGATTGCTAAGCGCATCGAAGCCGGCCGCGACGCGATGATCCGGGGCTTGTGTGAATCGCCGCTGACATTTGAAGCGATGATGGTGTGGCGCGACGAGCTTGTAAATGAGCGTATTCTGCTGCGCGACCTGATCGACCTCGAAGCGACTTATGGCGCCGAAAACCCGGCGCCTGAAGAAGACGAGCTCGACGAAGAAGAAGCCGAAGCGCGCGAGAACGAGACCGTTGAAGAACGCCACGCGCGCGAAGAGCGTGAGGACGAAGAAGAAGGCGCAGCGATGTCGATGTCCGGCATGGAAGCCGAACTTCGCGAAGGCGTGCTAGATAAGCTCGACGAAATCGCCACCGGCTTTGGCAAATTCCGGAAGCTTCAGGAAAAACTGGTTGGTCGCCGGATGGAAGGCAAAGCCCTGACGCCGAAAGACCGTGAATCGTATGACGGCATCTCTCAGAACATCGTTGATGAACTTAAGACGATGCACATCAACAATGCGCGGATCGAAGCGCTGGTTGAGCAGCTCTATGCGATTAATAAGAAGCTGATGGGGCTTGAAGGCCAGCTAATGCGTCTGGCCGATGCACATGGTGTCCCGCGCTCAGAATTCTTGAAGAACTATTTTGGCCGCGAACTTGATCCGACTTGGATTGAAGACGTCGCTGCCATGTCGAAAAAGTGGGAGCGCTTCACCGAGCGCGAAGCGGAAAAGATCGACCTCATCCGCGGCGAAATCCAAATGGTCGCGCAAGAAATCGGTATTCCGATCGATGATTATCGTAAGATTGTTCAGCGTGTCCAAAAAGGGGAGCGCGAAGCGCGGATCGCCAAGAAAGAGATGGTCGAAGCGAACCTCCGTCTCGTGATCTCGATCGCCAAAAAATACACCAATCGCGGCCTGCAATTCCTGGATCTCATCCAAGAGGGCAATATCGGCCTGATGAAGGCGGTGGATAAGTTTGAATATCGCCGCGGCTATAAGTTCTCGACTTATGCAACCTGGTGGATCCGTCAGGCAATCACCCGCTCGATTGCGGACCAGGCGCGGACGATCCGTATTCCGGTGCATATGATTGAGACGATCAATAAGATTGTCCGCTCTCAGCGCCAGATGCTGCACGAGATTGGCCGCGAGCCAACACCGGAAGAGCTGGCGGAAAAGCTTGGCTTGCCGCTCGAGAAGATCCGTAAGGTTCTAAAAATTGCCAAAGAGCCGATCTCGCTGGAAACACCGATTGGCGATGATGAGGATTCAAACCTCGGCGACTTCATCGAAGACAAAGCCGCTCTGCTGCCTGTCGACGCCGCGATCCAATCGAACCTGCGCGAAACCACAACTCGGGTCCTTGCGTCTCTCACGCCTCGTGAAGAACGCGTTCTACGCATGCGGTTCGGCATCGGGATGAATACCGACCACACGCTTGAAGAAGTGGGTCAGCAATTCTCAGTGACCCGGGAGCGGATCCGTCAGATCGAAGCGAAAGCGCTGCGCAAGCTGAAGCACCCAAGCCGAAGCCGTAAGCTGCGAAGCTTCTTGGATACGTAAGATTAAAGGGCGGCTCTTGGGTCGCCCTGTTCAATTGAGCTAGCTCGTTATGCAGGCAAAATTCGAACTGTCGACCCATGGTCCAGGCCTCCATGAATTTACCTCAGATGTGGCAGCCTTCGTGGATTCTGCGGATCAACGCCAAGGTTTGCTGACCCTGTTTTGCCAGCACACATCTTGCTCTTTGGTGATCCAAGAGAATGCCGATCCGGACGTTCTGACAGACCTAAAAGCGTTCTTTGCGCGCTTGGTACCCGATGCGAATGATCCGTCCATGTCCTACCTGCTTCACCGCGCGGAGGGCCCCGATGACATGCCGGCGCACATCAAAACGGCCCTGACCCAAACATCAATCTCTATCCCGATCAGCGAAGGGCGTCTGGTACTCGGCACATGGCAAGGGATCTATTTGTTTGAGCATCGCAGTCGCCCCCATACGCGCAGCGTAGTGGCGCATATCAGTGCTTAGTTCGTCGTGATTTCAAATCGTTTCCGCCAGAATATCGCATTTGGCCAATTCAAGAATAGCAAGCCACCGGCAAACGGGCCGAGCGGCGTCGCAATGGCAATGACGGCGGTGAGCGCCGCAATCATCATCTCGCCGCGGTAACTCCATATGGTCCTTTTCGTTAGCCGTTGCTCATTTTCGCTCAGGCCAAGCATCTCGGTTTTGGACAAGGCGTGTTGATACATCAGGCTGGTCAGAAAAATGATCACCGAGTATCCCGCATTAAAAATGGCCACACTTCTTGCCGAGTTCACTATGTCCATGTCCGTTTCCATCAGCCGCGTTGGGTCGGCCGAGATAAGAAAAATCACATAGCCAAACAGACTGTCGAAAATGAATCGAAGCGGATAAGCCACAAACAGGACCAGCAGCAGCAAGATACTGTTGAGCACAATGATCTTCGTGTCGGCGAGCCCATACCGCCTGAAGAATGTGAAATGCGCGTTCCAGATCCCAAACAGGATCGCGAAGGCCGCGGCGACGGGCACAATATTCACCAAGAACGCGATCAACTCGCCAAAATTCGACGGAGGTGCGCCTGTGAGCAGCAACATGCCAAGCGCCAAGGCGAACACAATGTCCGATAGGTTCTCGAGCCGCGTGACATTCTGCCCGCGCCACTCAAAATGTGGATCATGATCTAGATGTTTTGCGATCTCATTGCGCATGGAACTCCCCCTCTGATGCGCAGCCTAGAGGAATTCACGCAAAGAAAAACCCCGGCCGATGACCGGGGTTTGACCTGTAGAATGTGTCGATCGCTTAGAGCGCGTCAGTCAATTCTGGAACCGCGTTAAAGAGGTCTGCGACCAGGCCGTAATCAGCGACTTGGAAGATTGGTGCTTCCTCGTCTTTGTTGATCGCGACGATGATCTTAGAGTCTTTCATCCCGGCCAGGTGCTGGATCGCGCCGGAAATTCCGACCGCGATGTAAAGCTCTGGCGCAACGATTTTGCCGGTCTGGCCGACTTGGTAATCGTTTGGCGCATAGCCCGCATCAACCGCGGCGCGTGACGCACCGACAGCTGCACCGAGTTTGTCAGCCAGTGGGTTCATCAGACGCTCAAACTCTTCGGCAGAGCCAAGCGCGCGGCCACCAGAAACGATGCGTTTCGCAGCAGTCAGTTCTGGACGGTCGCTCGCAACAATCTCTTCAGAGACGAAAGTTGATTTGAACGGTCCGCCCGGAGCGTCGACAGTTTCAACGGCGGCTGAGCCACCGGTGCCTGCCGCGTCGAACGCTGTGCCGCGAACGGTCACGACTTTTTTCGCATCCGAAGACTTCACCGTCATGATCGCGTTACCGGCATAGATTGGGCGGACAAATGTGTCCTGACCTTCAATGCCGATAATGTCAGACAGCTGCATCACATCGAGCTTGGCCGCGATTCGTGGAGTCACGTTTTTGCCCATTGTGGTGGCTGGCGCGAACAGGGCGTCATAGCCGTCCATCATTGGGACGATCAGCGCTTCCATGGCTTCAGCGAGTTGCTTTTCATAAGCGTCGCCATCAGCGTGAAGCACTTTACGAACGCCGTCGATGCCAGCAGCAGCCGCAGCGACATCGCCAGCGCCTTTACCAGCAACCAGAACGTCTACATCGCCGCCAAAGGCTTTTGCTGCGGTGACGGTTTTCGCGGTCGCGTCAGACAGCGCCGCATTGTCGTGATCTGCAATTACAAGAACAGCCATTATACAGCTCCCGCAGTTTTGAGTTTTTCAACCAGAGCGGCGACGTCTTCGACTTTTTCACCCGCTTCGCGCACTGGCGGCTCGGTTACTTTGACGACGGTCAGGCGCGGCGAGATGTCGACGCCATAATCACCAGGCTCTTTCATATCGATAGGCTTTTTCTTCGCCTTCATAATGTTTGGCAGGGAGGCGTAACGTGGCTCATTCAGGCGCAAGTCTGTGGTGACAATCGCTGGGCCGTCGAGCGCAACCGTTTGCAGGCCGCCATCGACTTCGCGGGTGACATTGACTTTGCCACCATCAGCTTTGACTTCAGACGCGAACGTGCCTTGTGGCCAGCCGAGCAGGGCGCCCAGCATTTGACCGGTCTGGTTGCTATCATCGTCAATCGCTTGCTTGCCGAGAATGACCAGATCAGGGCTCTCTTCTTCGACGACTTTTGCCAGCAGTTTGGCAACGCCAAGTGGCTCAACATCGTCATCGGTTTTGATTAGAATGCCGCGATCAGCGCCCATGGCGAGCGCGGTTCGAATAGTCTCTTGCGCTTGTTGTGGTCCAACAGATACGGCGACCACTTCGGTCACGGTTCCGGCTTCTTTCATGCGAACGGCTTCTTCGACAGAAATCTCGTCGAATGGGTTCATGGACATTTTAACATTGGCCAGATCGACGCCTGTTTGATCCGATTTGACGCGGACCTTCACATTATAGTCGATGACCCGTTTGACAGGCACGAGGACCTTCATGGGCAACTCCCGAGGTTAGCTTAGGTTTTGTTGCCCCGGGAGGTAGCAGGACGAGCCAGAAACACAAGGCTTACCTTGACGTTAGGGTCAATTTGGCGCGAATTTTTGTAAGCGGTTTCTAAAATGCGGCAGGTGGAGGCAAATCATAGCCGCTAATACAGATCGCCTGAAATCGCTCTCCCATTTCTGCGGGGTCTGTGAGCTTGCGGATACCGTGATAGAGGTCATTCGCGGTGTCTGGATGGGTTTTTGCCAATTGATTGAGCCTAGCCTCCGCCCCCAACCGCAACAAAAATGCGCTTTGCGAGATCGGTCCGGACACCGTGCAGCCTGCTTTTTCGCTGAGCCTTTTCAACCGTGCAAAGTCGACATCGCAGGTCAGATCGCTTTCGCCGGGGGCAGTTAGAGGATCAATCTGTTCGCCCTTTTGGTAGGAGCGAAGCGTGTCACCAGGTGTGTCTGAGGCGGGGCCATAATCGATCAGCAGCGCACGCCCCACCGTGTGCGCGAAGAGATTGGAGAGTCCTTCAGCGAGGGTTTTGAGGCCAGGCTGCAGCTCTAGAGTATCTTCGGCTGTGTCACGGCCGATCTCTGGCGGCAAGGCGTCTGTGTTCAAGCCAAAGGTTAGCTCATTCTCGTCATTGAGGCCGATGACGCGCTCATGCCAGGTCTCGCCGACCCGCACATATTGTTGGACCGGCAGGCAATCGAGCCACTCATTCGCGATCACCAAGACCGGGGTGTCCTGCGGGATGTCTTCAAAGTGATCCAAAAAGATCGGGTCGTGATCCGCAAATCGCTCGGTCAAATGCGAACGAAGAACCGGGCTCGGTTCGAGAAAATGGAGCTGAACGGCGTCGACAAATCCCGGAACTGAGTGCGCGGCGCGCAAAGCGTCTGCCATCAGCGTGCCCCGTCCAGGACCAATCTCAACCAAGTTTAGCTGCTTGGGCGCGCCGAGCGATTGCCATTCATTTGCGAGCCAAAGCCCAATCAGTTCCCCAAAGATCTGGCTAATCTCAGGGGCGGTGATGAAGTCTTCGCCGAGGCCTGGCCGGGTCGCGTAGTAGCCATGCTGACGATCGTGCAGGCAGAGATCCATATAGGTCGCAACCGAGACCGGACCGCTCGCTTGGATCATTGCGGTGAGGCGTTGTTTTAGCGTCGTCACGTTTGCGGAGAGGTCGCGGACTTTTTGAGCGCGGCCCAGACCAGCCAAGCGCCGCCAATCCACATGGGCAGGGATAGGATTTGCCCCATGGTGATCCATTCCGGCAGCCCTGAGACGAAGGCGTCGGGTTCCCGGAACTGTTCGGAGACGGTGCGGCCAAAGGCGTAGAGTAGCAAGAAAAGTCCAGCCACCAAGCCCGGGCGCTGCAGCGCTTTAAAGCGCCAGACCAAGATGGTGAGCACGATCGCTGGGATTAAGCCTTCGAGGACCGCTTCATAGAGCTGGCTCGGATAGCGGGCGACTTCATCGCCGCGATAGACCCATTCGCCGCTTCCCCAATCATAGGCGCTTGGGGTTGAGCCGCGCACATAGCCTTCGGGGAAGATCATGCCCCAAGAGCTGCCTTCAGGGGTTGGGCGACCATAGAGCTCAGCATTGATGAAATTGGCAATCCGACCGAACAATGGCCCGAACGGTGCGACCACCCCGGCAATGTCGCCAACTGACAAGAGTGAGAGTTTGCGATGCCGGGTCACCCACAGGATCGCGATCACGACGCCAAGCAGACCGCCATGAAAGCTCATCCCGCCCTCCCAGATGCGCAACAGGCTCATCGGGTCGGATAGGGTTTGATCCCACTGATAGGGGAGTTGATAGAACAGGATATAGCCAAACCGCCCGCCCAGGATCACACCGAGGGTGACGTAGAACAGCAAATCGTCGATATCGTCTCGGTCGGCAGGGCTTTTACCGCCCCACAGGGCCGGGCGGGCGACTAAAGCGAGCGCAAGTCGCCAGCCAAGCAGCAAAGCCACAATATAGGACAAGGCATACCAGCGGATTGGAAATTTCCCGAGGCCCAAAAATCCAAGATCAATTTGGAAGATCGCCGGCGAGAATTCCGGGAAGCTCATGGCTGATATCGCTAGAAGACTCATGCGGCGGTCTTTCCTGTCGGCATTTCGTTTCCCATCTGCTAGGGACAAATGGTTATCGGTTCAAGACGCGCAAGGGAGTCGTCACATGTCTGCAAAGAGCCCCATCCTGGATGATCTCGCGGGTTTGATGACCGGCGCAATGGGCGCTGCGCGTGCCGCTGGCGAAGAAGTGAAAACCGCTGGTGAATCGCGCGTTCGCGCGATGATTGCTGATATGGATTTGGCCAGCCGTGACGAGGTCGAAGCCTTGAAGGCGATTGCGGTGCAAGCGCTTGAGCGCGTTGAAGCCCTCGAGAAGCGCTTGGAAAGCCTAGAGAAATAAAAGCGTCCACTGCTTTTTAACCAAGACTCTTGCGCGATGAGTCGGGCATGAGTAGCCTGACCCGAAGGCAAGAATGCCTGACTGATTCGGAAGGGGGAGCCCATGAGCCTGTCCGTAGATCGTTCCCAGACAATGGAAATCGATGCGCTAGAGCTTGTCGAAAGCTGCTTGACAGAAGCGGGTTGGGAATTCCAACGCGATGAGGATGATGAGACTCTTCAATGCATCGCGAACTCAAAATGGGGCGATATGGGCGGCATGTTTGCCAATCGCGCCGAGCCTCCTGCGCTCCATTTTTCGATCACCCTAGATGTAAAACCGACTGAAACGCGCCGCATGGCCATTGCCGAATTGGTGATGATGGCGAATGAGCGTCTCTGGCTCGGCCACTTTGATTATTGGGCCGAAGAGGGCGTGATCATTTTCCGCCACGCACTGCCAATGCTGGATCGGGTTGAGCCGGACACTGGCGAAGTTCGCGCGGTGATGGCGGCGGGCCTTGATGCCGTGAACATGTTCGTTCCGGCCTTTAATTTCGTTATCTGGGCCGGCAAGACCCCGCGCGAAGCGCTCGAGGCGGCCCTGTTCGAAACTGCTGGCGAAGCTTAAGCGGCTCGGCTAAACCCCTCGTCCTGACCGTCAATGACGAGGACGCGCATGACAGATACACATATCACGCTGATTGGCGCTGGCCGCATGGGCTCGGCCCTTGCAGGCGGCTGGCTTAAGGCAGGATTGCGAGGCAATATTGATATTGTCGATCCCGCGCCAGCACCCATTGTCCAGGCTTGGGGCAGCGATGGTAGTGTTCGTTTAAACCCCGATCGCGAACCCGCTGAGATGCTAGTGGTGGCCGTGAAACCGCAAATGTTTGGATCCTTGGCGGATGAAATCGCGGCGCGGGTTGGACCAGATACGCACATCCTATCGATCATGGCGGGCGTCACCTTGGCGACGCTTGAAGCCAAGCTCGGAACCACCAATGTCGCGCGCGCGATGCCCAATACGCCGGGCTTGGTGGGTAAAGGCGTCACTATCTTATGTACCAAGCCTGAAACATCTTCAGATGCGGTTGATGGCCTAAAAGCTCTACTCGCGCCGCTTGGCGAAGTGGAGGGGCCAATCGGTGAAGACTTGCTGCCCGCGGCGACGGCGGTGTCCGGCTGCGGCCCGGCTTATGGGTTCCTACTGGCTGAAGTGATGGCTGCCGCTGGCGCCGCCCATGGGCTCGACCCTGCGCTCGCTATGCGTCTCGCCCGTAAGACTGTGGAAGGAGCGGGAGCTCTGATGGAGGGCTCCGAAGAGGAGGCCGCGACCTTGCGCAAGAATGTCACCTCGCCGAACGGAGTGACGCAGGCGGCGCTGGAAGTCTTGATGTCGCCCGAGGCGATGCCATCTGTATTTGAGAAAGCGGTCGGTGCCGCCATCGCGCGTGATATTGCCCTCTCAAAGGAGACCGAATGAGCCGAGATGAAATCATCGAGACCGGCGTACAGGCAGCGCTCAAGCTGGCCGAGACCGGAAAGTGGGGCGATCTCACGCTCGCGGAAATCGCGCAGGAAGCAGGGCTCACTCTGAAAGACTTTCATGGTGTCGCCGATAAGGATGATCTCTCCGCAGCGGTTGAACGCATCTTCGATGCAGGGATGAGCGAAGGCTCCATCGACGAGGATGAGACCGCGCGGACGCGCCTGTTCGATGTCATCATGCTCCGGTTCGAAACCATGGAAGAGGTTCGCGATGGCGCGATGTCCTATTTGCGCTGGCGAGACAGGTCGATTGATGGCCTTGCCTTGCGGCTTCAGGCGCGCGCGCAAACGGCGAAATGGGCGCTGGCTTGCGCTGGCCTAGACGGGGCGAGCCGCATCCCGCGCGGGGTCCAAATCACGGCGTTGGCTTGGGCGATTGCACAGGCGGAACGCGCTTGGCGCCAAGAAACCAGTGCTGACCTTAGTCGCACCATGGCTGCTTTGGATTCCGAGCTGATCAAGATCGAAGAGCGCGCCGCGTGGATCAAAAATCGCGGACGCAAACAGAAGCCGGCCGAGCCTGAACAGGACGAGGCCTAATAAGGCAGTCTCAAACGCACGCGTAGGCCGCCCAGCGGACTATCTTCAAGGCGAATGTCGCCGCCATGTAGGCGCGCGAAATCTCGCGCCAGCGTCAGCCCCAGACCTGTTCCAGCAACATTTTGCGATCGCCCATCATCTAGTCTGTGGAATGGACGAAACGCGTCTTCGCGCTGGTCTTCGGCAATGCCAGGGCCATTATCATCTAACAGAATCTCAGCCATGCGCGGGCCTTTGACCAGCCGCACCTCGCAGCGTGTGCCGTAGCCGACGCCATTGGTCATCAGATTGGTCAGCGTGCGGGTCAGCGCCATCGGGCGCACGGTCACGGAGATCTCTCCAGCTTCGACCACTTCTGCACCGTCGATCCGTTCGGCCACAGTGCGGGTGATATGATCAAGCCGCAGCGCCTCGGCCCGTTCGCCTTCCTCGCCGCTGGCAAAGGCAAGATATTCATCGAGCATCTTCGACATGTCTTCGAGATCGGTCCGGGCGCCGGTGATTTCTTCGGTCTGTTCGAGCATTGCGAGCTGGAGCTTCAGCCGCGTGAGCGGAGTCCGCAGATCATGGCTGACCCCAGCGAGCATCGCCGTGCGCTGATCCGTGAAGGCCATCAGGCGGGAGCGCATATCGGTGACAGCGCGCGCCGCATCTCTAATCTCGGTGGCGCCGCTGGGGCGAAAGCCTGGCATATCACGGCCGCGCCCAAACGCTTTTGCCGCTTCGGTGAGACGCAAAATGGACCGCACTTGATTGCGCAAGAATGCAAAAGCGAGCGCTAACATGATGACTGCGCCGAGTAAGACCCAAACGATTGTAAAATGCGTGTTGGCGGCGAGAGCCCGTTTGCGATCAATCAACACTCGTACTGTGCCGGTCTCCGCTTCCGTACGGAAGTCGAGGACACGGCCTGTTTGTACTGTCCGCACCTCGAATGATTGACTTGTAACCGACGCCAACTGACCGCGCAGCACCTTATCATAACTGAATCGCTCACGCGCAGCTTCTGGCCATTGCATTTTCCCGGGATGGTCGCAGTCGAACATCAGGCCGAGCTGATTTTCGACGAGTGTTTCCCGCCTTTGATCATGATCTGCCGCCGCGCAGATATCGACGATCAGGCCGACTTCACGGGCAATCGATTGCGAGAGTTTTTCATTCACCTCGCTAATGTGTTCTTGATAATAATAGAGCGAAAAGATCGCAAAAATGGCAATTACCGGCAGCGCGACCAATGCAGCGAGGCGCGCATAGAGGCCGCGGGGCGTGTAATCTCTAAGTCGAAAGCCGCTCATCTCGTCACGCATCCAAAACCAGCATCATATTGGTGCGATCCTTATGCACAATCTTGTATCCCTGTTCGAGCAAGAGGGCCTCACAATCGCGTTCCCAGCGATGCGCATGACAGGCCTCCATAACCACGGCTTTGGGATGCAGCTCTTTCGACGCTTGTGCAAAAAACGGAAACAGGACGCCATCTTCAAAGCCTTCGACATCGATTTTGAGCAGATCAAGTTTTTGGGCGCCGGATTGGTTCAACAGCTTTAACATCGGAATGACCGGAACCTCGATCGTCGGATCACCGGCTTTCACACGTGCCGAGGCTTGGCCAGCACTTTCGGGCGTTGAAATCGTCAGTGTGCCCACTGCGTCACCGCCGACGGCGGTTTGATTCAGGGATAGGGTCAATCGCTCAGCAAGGTGAGGATTGAGCGCGAAATTTGTCTTCAGACGCTCATACATAGCGGGTTGCGGCTCGGCGGCGATCAGCGTCCCCGTATTCATCAAAGATGCGACATACAGGCTGAACACGCCAGCATTGCCGCCAATGTCGAGGAACGTGCCGCCAGCGCGCGGCATGTGCGACCGGCAAAATGCATACTCTTCGCGCGCATAGCGTTTGGGGCTGAGCAAGGCTTTGACTTCAGAATTATTTCCTGTGTGATGCAGTCTGGCTTGGCCGCCATAGAGGCTGACATCCAAAGGGTGGCCCGGATTGAGCGCACGCACGCTTTTCGCCATGAGCTTGCGCAGGCCGCCTCGACCGAACGGGGTATGGCGCGAAAGGCCAATCAGCGTGCTTGAAAGCGGTCCAGGTCGAAAAGTCTGGGCGGGATGATCCATTCGTTCTTTATAGGTTTAATGCCTCGATTTGGGTAGATCCGCGCTCAGTCGGGATCATCTGCGAAAATCGTTTCAGCGATGGCTCATGCCCCGAACCCACCAGCTGAATCAATCGCCGGGGCGTCTCAACCCTGTTCAATGGCGCGATAAGAAGGCGATGCGCAAAACCCTTTCTCAATGACGAGATCATTCAGCTGTCCGGTTAGCCGCCGGTTTTTTCCAAGGCTCGCTGAAACGCGGGTCTTGCAGTATTGCGAGCTAAATAGGCAGCGAGGTTTGGATAGGGTCCAATTTCACCCAGCCGTTCAGCCATTTGCGCGATATACGTCGTGCCAATGTCGGGCGCTGTGAACCGATCGCCCATAACGAACTCACGGTCGGCCAAGCGCGCTTCAAGATAACCAAGTTGCAACGCAACCTCGCCAGAGGCGAACATGTCGAAGACTGGCGGCTTATCTTCCATACGGCTGAGCAGCAGCTTCATCAGCAGCGGCGCAAAAGCGGAGGCTTCTGAATACATCAGCCATTGGTTCCATTCGCCTTTGGCTTTCAGGTCGCCTTCCGGTGGGCCGAGCTTGTTCTCCGGATCGAACTTCTCCAGCAAATAGAGCGCGATGGCGCCAGATTCTGCGAGGATGAAGCCGTCATCCTCAATCACCGGCGATTTGCCGAGCGGATGAGCGTTTTTCAATTCCGGGGGCGCGCGGCCCATTTCGTTGCGAATATAGATTTCGAGCTCATAAGGTGCGCCGAGCTCTTCAAGCAGCCATACCGTGAAAACGGAGCGCCCAACGCGAAGGTGGTGAACTTTTAGCATAGAGAGCCCCTTTGATTGTACTCTGTTTAGTCTGGCATCAGGCGATAACCGATACCTCGTACTGTTTGGATGTGAATGGGGTTCCTCGGGTCAGGTTCGATTTTCTTTCTGAGCCGCGTCACCTGGACGTCGATGCTGCGCTCAGTACCGTTCGATGTTTGTGCGGCGAGCGCTTCTCGCGATACGGGTTCGCCCGGGTTTTTCGACAAGATGGACAGCAATTGATGCTCGCTATCGGTTAGGCGAATATTCCCGCTCGGGCCGGTCAACAGACCCTTCATTGGGTCGAAGACCAGGCCCGACATTTCAATCTCGCTTGGCGGCGGGGGGACATGGCTTCGCTTCAGAATGGCTGCGGTGCGCAACGCCAATTCTTCCGGTTCGAACGGCTTGGGCAGATAATCATCGGCGCCGAGCCGCAAACCTTCGATCCGGTCACTGGCTTGCCCGCGAGCCGTGAGCAACAAGACCGGCGTTTCATTGCCCTCGTCGCGCAGGGCTTTAAGCAGGCTGAGCCCGTCTTCGCCCGGCATCATGATGTCAAAAATCGCGAGATCGAAGCTAAAGGTTTGGAACAATTTCCGCGCCGCGGTGGCCTCGGAAGCAGTGGTCACCGAATGGCCTTGGCGCGTCAGATATTGCTTCAACAATTCACGGATCCGGTCATCATCATCGACCACAAGAAGATGCGTTTCTCTGCTCATAATAGCGCCTCCAACACCATACGGACCCCGCCCACGGCGCCGGAGCCGGCGCTGCGATAGGCGTGTCGAAGCCGGTCGCGCATCGCGATGGTTGCGGGATCGGTGACGCGTTTGCCTTCATAGGTCAAAAACAATTGCCGCGTGCGCCGATCGCCTTGTGCAGATTGCCGACGCTCAATCAAGCCCCGTTTTTCGAGATCTGCGATGATACGGGCAAATGTTGGGGTGGTTGCGTCCAATTGTTCGCGAAGGGCATTCACCGTGTGACCGGGCTGAAAGCGCACGGTTACCAGCACACGCGCTGCTAGAACGGGAAGCGAAAAGTCACGTGCAATGTCGCCCGCCGCTTTCATCAGAGCGCGCTCTCCGGCCAAGAGCAATGCAATTCCGTAATCCAGCTCTTCGTCTCTTAAGAAGAGTCGGGGGTCGAATCCGGGGGCATTCGCGCGTATTTGGTTGACATCCACCATAGTGATCTGAGAATGCCCGTGAATTGGGTAAAAGTGCAAGACAGGAAAAGAGAATGGCAGACCAAGCCTATGATGATCGTGACGGCTATATCTGGATGGACGGGCAGTTCGTCCCATGGCGCGACACGAAAGTCCACGTGCTGACCCATGCAATGCATTATGCCTCATGTGTGTTCGAGGGCGAGCGTGCTTATGGCGGTGTGATCTATGCCTCACGTCGGCACTCTGAGCGGTTAGCGAACTCTGCCAAGATTATGGGCTTTGAGCTGCCGGTGTCGGTTGATGAGCTCGAAGCGATCAAAGCCGAGACGTTGGCAAAGTCCGGCTTGGAAAATGCCTATGTCCGCGCCTTTGCTTGGCGCGGCAGCGAAATGATGGGCGTTTCCGCGCAAAGTAATTCCATCCACTTGGCGGTCGCCGTTTGGGCCTGGGGCGACTATTTCGCCGATAAGATGAAAGGCATCCGGATGACGCATGCGATGTATCGTCGTCCAGACCCGCTCACGGCGCCATGTCATGCGAAAGCCGCGGGTCTCTACATGATTTGTACGCTGTCCAAGCATGCGGCAGAGAATGAAGGTTATGCGGATGCACTGATGCTCGACTATCGCGGCCAAGTCGCAGAAGCGACAGGCGCGAATATCTTTTTCATGCGCGATGGCGCATTGCATACGCCGACGGCCGATTGTTTCCTCAATGGCATCACCCGCCAGACGGCAATTAAGCTGGCCAAAGCGCGCCAGATTGAAGTCATCGAGCGGGCCATCATGCCAGATGAGCTCTCGACTTTTGATGAATGTTTCATCACGGGGTCAGCTGCCGAGATCACCCCAGTGGCTGAGATTGGTGAGCACACCTATAAACCGGGAAATGCGTCGGAAGCTCTGGTCAATGATTATGCTGACCTGGTTTATCGGCGGATTGAGATGCCGGACTAAGAACCCATTTTTGTGGTTCATTTGAGCACAGAAAAAGGCCGGATCAGATGATCCGGCCTTTCCTTATTGTCGATGATGACGCGCTTATGTGCCGTCAAAGATGTCCCAAGTGAAGCGAACACCGATGGATCGTGGTGCACCAACAAAGGCACCATGTGATCTAACATTCGCGCCATTGACCGTCTGGTTAGACAGCGGTGTGGTCCGAATACCTGTTTCATTATACTCATCAAACAGGTTGTTCGCGAACAGAGTCGCTCTCCACGTGTCGGCATCGTAAACGACTGAAGCATTCGCCACACGAACAGGCTTCAGGATCACGCCTTCGCCTTTGCTTGCAGTTCGCGTCAAGACATCTCCTTGCCACGAATAACCAAAGTTAAAGGCCAAGTCTCTGCCATTGGCGAGTGGGTGATTGTATGTGCCAAAGAAAGAGAATTGATGCTCTGGTGCACCGGGCAACTGATCTCCGGCGAGACCGTCGATAAACGCAGATCCAAATCCTGGAGGGTTAATCGTCCGGATAAGAGACGGTACGTCTGCCGTCAGTTCTGCTCTGATGTTGCTGTAGCTGCCGCGCAAGCTGAAATACTCGCTCGGACGCCAGTTACCAGAAATCTCAACACCCCGAGTCTCAGCGCCGTCGGCATTGATGGTGATCGGAATATTCGCGTTCACCGTCGCCGAACCAAGCTGAGCACCGTCCCATTCGATCAAATAGGCCGCGGCATTCAGGTCCAGAGTGCCATCAAGGATGGTGCTTTTGAACCCGAGCTCATAGTTGGCCGTCGTATCGGGACCGAACTGTGTTTCATCACGAGTTGAAACCCCACGAGAGCCGTCAGCTTCGAGGAACTCTTGTCCAGGTGCGAGGGCACAAGCGCCTTGTTGAACCGATGCATCCGGTCCGAGATCAGGACAAGGTGCGGTACCGTTACGGCCACCAATCCGATAGCCTTCACTATAGGTGAAGTAGACCAGAACATCGTCGGTCACGTCATAAGACGTGTTGAACTTGAACAGTTCACCGCTGCGAGACTGCGCCAGTGCCGGATCGTAGGGCGTATCCTTGATTTCGCCCAATGACTGCGCAACAAAAGTTGGGTCGAATAGCGGGAAGGACTGGGTTGAGAATGACTGCACATCATACTCATAGTACCGTGCCCCGAAATTCACCGACCAACGATCGGTGATGTCATAGCCAATTTCCCCGAAAAACGCGATTTCTTCGGTTTCATCGTTGCCGATCGAGAAATATTCGAGCGCGTCTGGACGATCAAATCCGGCGAACTCAGGATAACCTGGAGTAAACTCGGATGAAGAGCCCCATTCGCGGAGATTGTTATAGAAACCGCCGACGATCCAATTAAACGGGCCGTCATGAGTCGAAACCAATCGAGCTTCTTGGTTGATCCGCTCCGCACGACCTTCTTCAAACGTAAACGCCGTGAATGTCGGGAATGATTCATAGCTATACTCGAGCGTGATCAAAAGATCGGTTTGATCGCGTTGTCCCTTATCCTCAAACCGGCTGAAACCAGTCGCAGAGGTGAGTTCAGCAAATCCGAGATCGGCTGTTACTTCCAGCGCGAGCAAGTCGTTGGTGATCTCGTTTGGTTCGACAACCCGCAGACCTGATTCATAGCGACCAGCTGGTACGGTTGAACGCAGGCTAGAGAACTGACGTCCACCAATATCAGCGTTCTGATAATAGTATGTGAGTGTGCCATCGAGCCATTCAGTTGGCGCCCAGCGCGCGGCGATACGACCGGAGAGGGTCTCTTCGCTGTTCACGTCTTTTTGTGGATTGAAGTTAGCAGCGAGTGCAGCTGGGTCTGAGAAGTCCGGGTCTGGATCAGACACACCGATTTGTTGGACCACAAACGGATAATCGATGAAACCGCTATCGTCTTCTAGATCCAGTGAACCGCGAATAGCAAAATTATCGCCCAATGCTTTGTTGAAGGTAAAGCCAGCCTCATAGCTGAAATCATCAGCCTTGCTGTATTGAGAGATTTCTGAGCGAACACTAAACAGGTCGCCATTGAAATCGGGTTTGTTCGGAATGTAACGGATGGCGCCGCCAAGCGTACCCGCACCGTACAGAGTCCCTTGTGGCCCAAGCAGAACTTCGACCCGTTGTAGGTCATTCAGTTTCAGGTCAACAAAGACTGGAATTTCGCCAAGATAGGTGGCAACTGTGCCGCCGCCATCATTGTTGCCGTCACCTGAGCCGAGCGGCTCAGCGTTCAAGCCTCGAACGATGATAGGGTTGCCCTGACGGCCGCCATTATCAACTACGTTAATCCCGGGAACAAAGGCGAGCGTATCAGCGAGTTCGTCAAAACCCTGCTCTTCAATCTGAGCTTCGCCAACCGCGGCAATGTTCAAAGGAATGTCCTGAACGCCTTCGGCGCGGCGGGTTGCTGTAACAATTACGGTATCAGCGCGTAACTCGTCTGGTTCGCCATCATCTTGGGCGATCGCAGGCGCTGCGAAGATTAGTCCAGAAGATGCTAACGCCAGCATGCTCCCAGAAACTAAAAAGCGATTCTTTTGACTCATATTGTCCTCCAAATAGATTATCGCAGTGTCTTAGTAGTACTCTCTCCATGTATCAGTTCACTCAGCTTCCTGAGATCTCAAAGCGCCTGTGACAGTTTTCACCGCGCAAGAATGGATTTTCTCCGCGATTGATGCATTTTTGCCTCATTTTTCAGCATCAGGCCGGTTTTCAGAGACAGCCTTGGAGATAGAAACAAGCATGTCAGTGTCCCAACTCCTGGAAGAGGCGCAAAAGCTATTAGCGCAAAAGGCTTATCGCGACGCCCATGCGCGATGCCTGACAGTTCTGCAACAAGACCCCAAAAACCATCTCGCTTACTATCTGCTCGGCATTCTGACCGCAGACCATGCCAACCACGCGAAAGCCGTAGAGCTGTTCGATCGCGCGCTGGGATTTGCGCCTGATCACGCGCCCTCGCACGCTCAAAAAGCGCGAAACTTACTGACGCTGAACCAACGTGAAGCTGCATTGGATGCGGTGAAACAAGCGTCGCTAATAAAAGATCTCACGCCATTTACATTGGATACGCTTGGCGTCGTGCTTTCTCGCGCCGGACGCCACGAAGAAGCGATTCCATTCTATCAGAAAGCCGTGGCAGGGGCGCCGAACCAGCCTGAATATTTCTACAATTATGGTGCAGCGCTTCAATTCATTGGCAAGATGGAGGAGGCACGAGAAGCCTATAGTAAAGTGATCGCGCTCGATCCTTTGGATGCCCGCGCCCGCGCCGCGATGGTAACGATCACGAAACAGACAGCTGACGAAAACGATATCGCTGAGCTCGAAGCTTTGTTTCCGCGGTTCAGCCAAGACGCCAATGCAAGTCTGAATATCGGGCACGCCATTGCAAAGGCGTATGAGGATCTCCAGGACGGGGCGAACGCCCTTATTTGGCTTGAAAAAGCGAAGGTCAAAAAACGCCAAGAGCTCAACTATGATCCAAGCTTTGACGCGCGGGTCTTCGAACAGGCTTGTGCCTTGGCGGGAGACCTCCCGATTGCTGCGCCTGACGCGCCGGGTCCTATTTTTATTGTCGGAATGCCGCGGACAGGCACCACTCTGGTCGATCGAATTCTCTCAAGCCATAGTCAGGTGTCTCCGGCGGGTGAGCTAACCGACTTCGGGCTGCTCTTGAAACAGCAGGTCAAAAGTCCTGGGCCGTTCGTGCTGGACGGACCAACCCTAGCGGCGGGTAAGTCCGCGCCGCTTGAGGAGCTTGGGGCGGCATACATTCGCCGGGTGCGTGAGACGGTTGGAATCGAAACACCAATCTTTACCGACAAGATGCCATTGAACGTGGTTTATGCGCCATTGATCTTAAAGGCGATCCCAAACGCGCGGGTCATCTGTTTGTTGCGGCATCCTGCCGATACCGTACTCAGCAATTATCGCCAGCTCTTCGCGACCTCGTTTTCATATTACAATTATGCCTATGATCTTGAAGCAACGGCGCGCTATTTTACCTGGTTTAAGCATATGGTGGAGCAGTTTGAGAATGCGCTTCCCAATACGCGGTTCACAACGGTTCGCTACGAATCTGTGGTTGCAGATATCGATACTGAAACCCGCCGATTGCTCGATTTTTGCGGCTTGCCATTTGAGCAGGCTTGTATCGATTTTCACACCAATCGGGCACCGGTTGCCACGGCAAGTTCTGCACAAGTGCGTCAGCCTTTGTACACGAGTTCGCTGGCCCGTTGGAAACGCTACCGGCCAGGGATCGACCCGGCCTTAAACATTCTGGTTGAGGCCGGCTGTATGGATGCAACTGAGCTTATCGATTGATCTCGTTCAAATAAACCACGCCACCTTTCATGACGAAATCAACGTCTTGGAGCTCTGCGATATCGGAGAGCGGATCACCGTCTACCGCGATCATATCTGCGGCTTTGCCAATTGTGATCGAGCCAATTTCATCTTCCAAGCCAAACAGGGTCGCATTGCTGATGGTGGCGGTTTGGATCGCTTGCATCGGGCTCATGCCCCATTCGACCATTTTCGGGAACTGGCGCGCATTGGTGCCGTGCGGATAGACGCCCGCATCGCTGCCAAAGGCCATATTGGCGCCCGCTTCGACCGCAGCCTGGAACCGTTCCCGTTGGAGCCGGCCGACCATACGTTCTTTGGCGAGTGACTCTTCCAAAATTCCAGCGGCTTCGCCTTCGGACAGGATATAGTCAGAGACATAAATATCCATGGACAGATAGGTGCCTTGCTCAATTGCGAGCGCGATACCTTCATCGGTGATCATGCTGGCATGCTCGACTGAGTCGACCCCGGCCTCGAGCGCAGATTGAATGCCGCGCGGGCCGTGGGCATGGACCGCAACTTTCAGGTCCAGCAATCTGGCTTCATCAACAATCGCCTTCATTTCTTCGAGCGAGTATTGCTGAGCGTTGATTGACGTATTGGGCGAGAGCACGCCGCCGGTGCCGCAAAACTTAATCACCCGGGCGCCATACTTTTTGTTCTCGCGGACTTTCTGACGGACTTCCCAAGGTCCATCTGCGCGGCCCCCGGTTTTGCGTTGGGCCTCATAAGGAAGCAAAGTGGCATCGCCGCAATGGCCCCCTGTAATCCCAATCGATTGGCCCGCGCCGATAATGCGCGGCCCGATAATTTCACCCTCATTGATGGCTTTCATCAGATCGATATCGGTGAAGCCCGCCGCGCCGAGATTTCGCACCGTGGTGAATCCTGCGAGGAGCGTCGTTTTCGCGTTGACCACACCGCTAATGGCGCCGCGCGCGGTGGACCGGGTCAGGCGGCGGAAGCCATGCACGTTGGCGCCGGAGGTCAGGTGGACATGGCTATCTGAGAGCCCTGGCATCAAGGTGGCGCCAGACAGATCAATCTCGGTCCACTCGCCGTCGGGCAAACGACGTTCAGAGCCGATATAGGTGATTAGGCCGTCCTGCACCGCAACGACTTGGCCGCGGACTTTCTTGCCGTCGATGACATCAATGATGTCGGCGCCTTTAATGACGGTTCCGGTTTCGGCAGCCGCAAAGCCAGCGGCAATAACTGTCCCAGCAAGGGCAGTGAGGAATCGCTTGAAAATCATGATGAGCTCCCAATCTCAACGTCGATCTATTGTTGGCTTAAGGCATAGACTGACCGCCTAATTTGGCAACGCTTGCCGCGAGAAATCCTCTAGATCGACTCGATCATTTCGGGGTCTGATGATTTTTGATCCATCATTTATTGAAAAGGCGAAGAGAAAAGTGGCGCTTCGGGGAGGATTCGAACCCCCGACCCCTTGGTTCGTAGCCAAGTACTCTATCCAACTGAGCTACCGAAGCGCGGAAGCGGGACACATACTCTCGGCCCCACGTGATGGCAACACCTGATATCAGGAAATTACTGCGCTTCGTAAACGCCGCGCGCAACCGCTCTGGCCAGCGTGTTTGCCGCAAGTTCGCCGAGGCGGGCCAAACTCAAAGCATCTGGGTCTGGAAGTGGCCTTTGGGCGGTTGAAATAACGAAGACAACATCGCCATCAAATGGTGCAAAGACGGGGCGTATGGCGCGGGCAAATCCGGCGAGCGCCATTTGCGCCACCCGGTGCGCTTGGCCAGACGTGAGGGCGATATCAGTGGCGATGCAACCAATCGTGGTGTTCTCGCCCAGCTGCGGGTTCTGTTTTGCCGGGCCCCAATCTTCTGCGTCGGCGCGATAGGTGGCAGGCGGCCGTGCGCCACCAAACTCGCCATTGATCTCGTAAGGCCAGGCCCAAAACGCGTCTGTGCCCGGCATAAACACTGAGCCAAAGCAATTGACTGCCGTGATCGCGCCGACGCTCATACCGTCTTCGGTGACAATCGAAGCGGAGCCTAGACCGCCGCGAAACTGACCGGCTTGCGCGCCAAAGCCTGCGCCGGACGGGCCAAGCTCGAAAGGGCCGGGAACGGCAGCCTCGAAGGCAGCGCGTCCGAGGTTTTGATAAGGCGGCTGATCGCCCCAGGATTTGTCACCCCCATTTGCGAGATCGTAGAGAATGGCGGCAGGGACGATTGGCGTTTTCGGAACACCTGGGCGGTCGACCAGGCCAAATCCGCGGCCTTGTGCGCCGAGGGCGGCGGCGACGCCATCCCCGGCAGCGAGTCCATAAGCGCTGCCGCCTGACAGGACGATCGCGTCGACATGATCCACCAATTTGTCAGCGAGCAATAAGTCCGTCTCGCGTGTCCCTGGGCCGCCGCCCGCAACCGCAGCTGCGCCGACGCTGGGCGTGTCGCAAACTATAACAGATGTTCCTGTCTTCGCGGCCGCGTCATGCGCATTGCCTACGCGAATTCCAGCAATATCCGTGATCAGATTGTTTTTACCCGGCTGGGACATTGAAATCTCTTTCCTGTCATTCGCTTACGCTCTACGGTGAGGATCAGAAATCGCCAAGTCGGAGCGCCATCGAATGTCAGTAAAAACTATCCTTCTCGCCGGAGCGTCAGCTCTTTTTATCGCGGCCTGTCAGCCGCAAGAGGCAGAGATTGAGATTGAAGCGCCTCCGGTCCCGCCGGTTGAAGAGACGAGTGCGGACTGGACCAAAGGCGCGATGGTGGCAGCCGCCGATCCCCGTGCGGTTGAAGCTGGCCTGGAAGTCTTGCGCAATGGCGGCCATGCGGTGGATGCCGCGATTGCGGTTCATACGGTGCTGGGGCTTGTAGAGCCGCAATCGTCTGGCATTGGCGGCGGCGCCTTCATGGTGGTTTATGACCGGGCCAGCGGCGAGACGGTTGTCTATGACGGACGCGAGACCGCACCGTCAGCGGCAGATGAAAATCTTTTCATCGAGAATGGCGAAGTGCTCGGCTTTTTGGAAGCTTGGCAATCCGGAAAGTCTGCTGGTGTTCCCGGCGCGATCGCGCTTTATAAAACCGCACATGATGCCCATGGTAAGATGGATTGGGCGTCAAACTTTGACTCTGCCATCGCGCTTGCGGAGAACGGGTTTGAAGTCAGTCCGCGCTTAGCGAATACGCTGGCCAGTGACCGTTTGCGGATGTTCACGCGCATCGATGATCATCCGGTCAGCGCCGCCTATTTCTATCCCGACGGCGAACCGCTTGCTGAGGGCTTTGTCAGGGACAATCCGGATTATGCCGAAACGCTCCGCCGGGTGGCGACTGAGGGCACTGACGCATTTTATAAAGGCGAAATTCCTGAAGCCATCGTCGCAACGCTTGCCGAAGAGCCGCGTCCAGGTTCTCTGAGCGTTGAGGACATTGAATCCTACGAAGTGAAAACCCGCCCCCCGCTGTGTGGGGACTGGCGCGAATATAAGATTTGCTCGGCGCCGCCGCCAAGCTCAGGCGGGATCACTCAAAATGCGATTACCGGCCTGTATGACCGCTTGCTACCAGAGGGCGCGACAGAGCCTGAGCAATTCTTGCGCGCCTTTGTTGACGCTCAGCGCCTCGCTTATGCGGACCGCGATCACTATGTTGCCGATGCTGATTTTGTCCAAGTTCCGTCAGCCGACCTGATCAATCCGACCTATCTCGACGTGCGGGCGACGGAAGTGTTTGAACCGGGCGCAACCCCGACCCCCGGCGATCCTGGTGTCGCATTGGGTGGCAATCCAATGGTCGGCATGTGGGGCCAAGACCCAACCGAAGACGCGCCCGGCACAACGCATTTGTCGATCATTGATGGCGAAGGCAATGCGGTTTCGATGACAGCGACGGTTGAAGCGGCGTTCGGAAACTCGCGCATGGTGAACGGGTTCTTGCTGAATAATGAGCTGACCGATTTTGCCAGAGAACCGCGCAAATCAAATCTGCCTGTTGCGAACGCGCCGGGGCCAAAAAAACGTCCGCGTAGTTCCATGTCGCCGACGATTATCTTTGACCAAGCCGGCGACGTGAAAATGGTCACCGGCTCGCCAGGCGGTAATTCGATCGTTGCTTATACGGCGAAATCCATTCTTGGGGTGTTGGCCTGGGATCACACGCCGCAAGAGGCGGTCGCCTTGCCGAACATCATCGCTCGTGGCGAAAGTGTTGGCGTCGAAGTTGATCGTGAAGGCGGCCAAGAAGTGGCCGATGAGCTTAAGGCGGCGGGCTATAATGTTGAGGAACGGCGCGGCGAGAATAGTGGTCTGCACGTGATCTTGGTGACCGAAGACGGGCTGCTCGGCGGGGCTGATCCACGTCGTGAAGGGGTGGCACGGTCGCCTGACGAGTAAGGCGAGCCTTTAAAATTTTTGGCGGGTCTAGAACGGATCAAGCCGCGCGTGCGATAACGGCTTGAACTATAGAAGATGGGAAGTGAGACGTGGGCATTTTTAGAATAGTTGCGGGCCTATTTTTGGCGACCAGTTTGGCGATGGGCGCACATGCGCAAGCCTATCCAGAAACCAATTATGATGGCGACGTTCCTACCTTGCCGGAAGTGGTCGGGCATGAACATGGCGGGATGATTTCGTCGGCTGCGGACATCACCAAATTTCTGCGCGCTTTGGCCGATCATGCCCCCGATCGGATGCAGGTCCGCCCTTATGGCGAGACCTGGCAAGGCCGAGAATTGGTCTATGCGGTAATCTCATCGCCGGAGAATATGGCGCGGCTCGAGTCTATTCAGGCTGATCTCTCAACACTAGCGACTGGAGAGACCCTGGCGGCTGAGACGCTCGAAGCGACGCCCGCCGTGGTTTGGCTGTCTTATGGTGTCCATGGCGATGAAATCACGCCGCCCGATAGCGCACTGTTCATGGCGTACCATCTGATCGCGGCAGAAAATGACGCCCTGGTCGATACGGTTCTGGCCAATTCGATCATCATTATTGATCCGAGCCAAAATCCGGACGGCCGGGACCGGTTCGTGCATAGTTTTGCATCCGCGCTGGGTCTCAAGCCGAGAGCCGACCGGTTCGCAGCCGAGCATGATCAGCCTTGGCCACGCGGGCGCTATAATCACTATTTGTTTGATCTAAACCGCGACTGGTTCGCGATGACGCAGCCCGAAACTCGGGGCAAAATTGATGCGGTCATGCAATGGCATCCAGTGATCTATGTCGACAGCCATGAGATGGGCGGTGATAGCACCTATTATTTCCCGCCCGCGGCGCGCCCGTACAATCCGAACATCACCGACTCGCAGCTCGGGCGTCAGACTCAGCTGGGACGCAATATGGCGAGCTGGTTCGACCGCTTTGGCGTCGACTATTTTACCCGCGAAGTGTTTGACGCGTTTTATCCCGGCTATGGCGATATGTGGCCAACATTGAATGGCGCAATTGCGATGACATTTGAGCAGGCCTCCCCGCGTGGGCTCATCTTCGCGCGCTCGGATGGAACGCTGCTGACCTATGCCGAAGGCGTGCGCAATAATGTGCTGACATCGCTCGCGACTTTGGAAATCGTCGCCCGTAACAAGAATGCGTTCTTGACCGATTACGCTGAGTTCCGCCGCACCGCGATCGATGAGGCATCCGGTGCGAGCGATCGCTATATCGTCTTGAATCTGGCATCTTCTCGATATGAAGCCGAAGCCATGGGACGCCGACTGGCCCAGCAGGGGATTGCCGTTCAACGCGTCCCCGCCGGCAGCGAGCAATGCCGCGTCAGCTATCCCGACGGCGCGCTGATTATTGATATGGCTCAGCCGCAAGGGCGCCTGATCAAAACGCTCCTAAGCCAGTCGACGCCTTTGGCGCCCGAATTTATCGCCGAGCAAGAAAGCCGTCGTGAACGCGGGCTCAATCATGAGCTTTATGATGTCACCGCCTGGTCCCTGCCGCTTATGGATGGGGTCGATCGAGTTCAGTGTCGGCGCGTAGATCTCTCTGCAGCGACTCCCGTGTCGGCGACAGACCCTATCCCGGCGATTACGTCGGGCACAGGACAATACGGCTATGTGGTCCCGTGGACGGATGGCGGCCAAGCGCGGCTTGTCATTGCCGCTCTGAAAGCGGGGTTGCAGGGCAAGACCACGGATCGAGCCTTTGTTCAAAACGGCCGGACCTTTCCATCAGGCAGCGTGGTGTTCTCAATCGCGGACAATTCGTCTGAACTTGGACGGGATCTTACCGCCCTGAGCCAAAAGATCGGCGCGGAAATCGTCCCAATGGCAAATAGCTGGGTTGAGGATGGCCCGAATTTTGGCAGCTCGGCCTTCGCCGCATTGAGCATGCCGGAAGTTGCGATCGCCTGGGGCAATGGCACCAGCCCGACTTCAGCGGGTAATTCTCGGTTTGTGTTGGAACATCAGCTTGGCGTGCCGGTGACCCCGATCCGCGTCTCGGCGCTCGCCCATGCTGACCTGTCAGCTTATGATGTGTTGATCATTCCGGACACGTATGGCGGCTTGGTCGCGCAAATGGGGTCCGCAGAGCCGCTCAAAGAATTTGTCAAAGAAGGCGGCGTGTTGATCGCGTTCTCAACCGGGGTAAGCGAAATCGCAGCCAAGGAGGTTGGTTTATTGTCGACCCAGTTAGAGCTTGCGACAAGTGATGGGGCGGCTGCAGACGAGTCTGATAATGGCCGCGTGCCGGGGATCAATTTTGCCTCGCTGGCAGAATATGAGGAACATATTCACGATCACCGCGCCCGCCCGGAAGACATTCCAGGAGTTCTGGTCAAGACGATTGCCGATCCCGACCATTGGCTCGCGGCAGGCTATACAGAAGCGACCGCCTTGGTGACGGGGCGGGAAATCTATCGGCCCCTGAATGAAAGTGACGGGACAAATGTGTTCCGCTTTGCCGATGCTGAGACGCTGCTCGAAAGCGGTTATCTTTGGGAAGAAAACCGCGCGCAGTTGGCGTTTAAGCCATTTGTGATGGCCGAGCGCCAAGGCAATGGCGTGGTGATCGGTTTCACCCAAAGCCCGACCACACGGGCTTATCTCAATGGGCTGAATATGCTGCTGGCCAATGCCGTTATCCTGGGGCCCGCCCGTGTCGCGCAATAGCGCTTAGATTCAAAGAAAGAGACGTCACCATGACCCGTTCTACGCTTTCCAGTATCGCGCTAAGCGCGGCCTTGACCGCCTGCGCCACGGCCCAATCTGAGACTAAGGCGGCTGAAACAAAGCCAGAGCCGCCGGAAATCGTCTTGGAGACGGAGGAAACGATTGGCGGGCCAGACTATAGCCTGCAGGCGATTTCGCCTGAGGCTGGCAAAGTGAATGTTGGAATGGCGGGCAGCGACCCTGCCGATATCGCACGCTATTTGCTGGCGCGCGGCGCGTCTGGTGCCAGTCTTTCGCCGGGCGGGGAACATGTTGCGTTCCGTTACAGCGTGACTGGTGTGCCGCAATTATGGGTGTCGCGGGCGACAGGCGGCGCGGCGCAGCAGCTCACCTTTGGCAATGGCATCACATTCTTCAGATGGATGCCGGACGGTTCGGGCTTAATCTATGGCGCGGACAATGACGGCAATGAGCAGGAATCCTATTATTTTGTCTCCCCCGACGGGCACACAGAACGGCTCTTACTGCCGGCTGTTGAAGGTGGCTTCCGATCGTTCGGCGATATCGCGGCCAGCGGCACTGAAGCGGTTTATGCGTCGACGGAACGGAATGGTCTCGATTTCGATCTCTACAAAGCCGATCTGACGACAGGTGAAACCGAACTTCTGTTTGAAGGCACTTTTGGCTATTTCGCACGCGCGCTCTCACCGGATGGCAAATATCTGATTGTGACAGAAACGGTCGGCGAAGATTCTGACAATCTCTATTTGATGGATGTCGAGACCAAAGAGATGACAACCGTCTCGGCGCCGAGCCCGCGCGCTAATCACGGTGATGGCGGCTTCGCCTGGCTTCCAGACAATTCAGGCTTTTACTTCTCCAGCAATGTCGAGCGGGAATTTTCCGCAGTGCACCTCTATGACGTGGCATCAGGCGAGCTCAGTGTCGCGGTTGAAACAGACCGCGATGCCAGTCAAATCGAACTTTGCGGTGAAACCGGCGGATACCTCGCTTTTGCCGAAAACGTCGATGGGTTCGACACGCTTCATGTCCGCGACTTGGCGACCGGCGACGCAGTAACGACGCCACGTTTGGCCGAAGGAGTTTACGGCATTAGCTGCGCGCTCGGTTCTGACCGCATGGCGATTGGCATTAATGGCTGGAACACACCAGGCGATATCAAAGTCTGGGACCTAAGCCGCAACGCGGTCAGCCCAACTTTCACCTCGACGAGTGCAGGCCTCGACCTGAACCGGTTTGTGCGTCCCGAGAGCGTCACCATCCCGGCGCGAGACGGCGTTGATATTCAGGGGCTGCTCTATCTTCCGGACGACGCTTCTCAGACAGAAGATGTCCTGCCGCCGGTCCTGTTTATCGTGCATGGCGGACCGACCTCACAATCGCGGGCAAGTTTTGATCCGATTGTACAATATCATGTCGATCGCGGCATCGCTGTGTTTGAACCAAACGTTCGCGGATCGACGGGCTTTGGCCGAACCTATGTGACGCTCGATGATCAAGAGAACCGTCGCGATAGTGTCCGCGATCTGATCGATATGGCAGATTATCTGCGCGCAGATGGCCGGGTCGATATGGACCGTTCAGCGGTCGCTGGCGGCTCCTATGGCGGCTATCTGGTCAACGCCGTCTTGGCTCTCTATCCAGACACGTTCTCAGCGGGTGTCAGCCTGTTTGGGGTGGCTGATTGGGTTACGGCCTTACAGATTGCCTCGCCAGCACTCAAAGCCTCTGACCGGATTGAGTATGGCGATATCCGCGAGCAAAAATGGATCGACTATTACACTGAAAACTCGCCGATCCGTTTGGCCGATAAGATCAAAGTTCCGGTGCTCTTCTCGCATGGTGTCATGGATCCGCGGATCGATATTTACGAGACCGAAGTGATGGTCAAAACCCTGCGATCGAATGGCATCGAGGCGCCATACATCCGGATCGAGGATGAGGGCCATGGCTGGCGGAAATTGTCGAACCGTTTGTTCTATTACCGCGCGCAGGCCGAGTTTCTCGAAGAGGTATTTGAGGAAGAGTAACTATTCTCCTGCTGGAGGCGCGAGCAGATCTTGCGCCTTCATCCAGCCCATGAATTGGTCGAACCAATCATCTGCTGGAACACCGCGCTTATAGCTGCCAAAGCCGTGACCGCCGGACAGGTAATAGTGAAACTCAACTGGAATGCCAGCGGCCTGCCAGGCCTCAACGACGCCGAAACCGCGACCGGCAAAAAGACCGTCATCCGCTGCGAGAGCTGCGAACATTGGCGGTGCGCCTTCGGGCACGTCCACAGCATCCATTGGACCGTAAATATAGCCAATATAATCGGGCTTTGGCGCTTGGTCCGCGTCTGAAAGCGTGACGCCTAGGGCGGTGATCGCCCCTGCTGAGAAGCCAAGCATGCCAATCTTGTCCGCGTCATAGCCCCAGGCTTCGCTGTTCGCGCGGACCAGCTCTAAGGCCGCTTGAGCATCGGCAACAGCGAAGGGAATACCTTGGGTCACATCGACCTGCGGATCGCCTGGCTGCGGCGCCCAGAGCGCGCTCATAAAGGCGCCAAACGCCTCTGGCTCGGTTGGGGTTTCCATAGTGCGGTATTTCAGGATGAACGCAGCCACGCCGCGTTCGGCCAGCCAGTCGGCAATCGCATAGCCCTCATTGTCCATCGACACGAATTGAAATCCGCCGCCGGGGATCACGATCACGGCTGCGCGCGTTGCCGCTGGATCTTCTGGTAAAACGGGCAGCAAAGTGGGGCGGGTGACATTCGTCGCCCAGCGTTCGGTTCCAGCATTGCGCCAGACTTCTTCCAGGTCAGAATTATCAGACCCGGGCGCGGCGCCTTCATACAGAGGCAAAGCTTCGGCATCTTCCGGCGTTGGCACTTCCGCAAACGGTACGCTGTCTTGCGCCAGCGCCGAAGTGGCTATGAAAGAGGCGGCGAGCCCGGTGGCGATGATCTTCTTTAACATGGCTGTTGCCTCCTCGGCCGTCGCGCAATTTTAGTCGGCGTGCCCGTAGAGGTCATAGGCATCGGCATCTGTGATTTGAGCGGAGACAACGTCCCCTGGGGATAAATTAGCCGCAGATTTCAAATAGACCACACCATCAATTTCCGGCGCATCCGCTTTCGAACGCGCGAGATACTCACCCGTTTCGTCGCTTGGGCCGTCGATGATGACGTCTTGGGTCGTGCCAATCTGAGCCGCGGCGCGGTCTGCAGAGATCTCTGCTTGGGTTTCCATGAAACGGTGCCAGCGCTCTTCTTTGACCTCTTCGGGCAAATGGCCCGGCAAGTCTCGGCTGTCAGCGTGGGTGACGTTCTCGTATTTGAAACAGCCGGCGCGATCGATTTTCGCTTCCCGGATGAAGTCGAGCAAGATTTCGAAATCTTCTTCGGTCTCACCCGGAAAGCCAACAATGAAAGTCGAACGGATGGCGAGGTCGGGGACGTCGCGGCGCCATTGTTGGATCCGCTCTAGCACCCGGTCTTGCTTGGCCGGACGCTTCATCGCTTTTAGCACATTGGCGCTGGCATGTTGAAATGGGATGTCGAGGTATGGCGTGATCGCGCCTTCCGCCATCAATGGAATGAACTTGTCCACGTGCGGATAGGGATAAACATAGTGCATTCGCGTCCAAACCCCGAGCGATGATAGACCGCGCGCAAGATCGAGGAAGCGGGTTTCGTATTCCTCGCCCTTCCAGGTCTGCGGCGCATATTTGAGGTCGAGCCCATACGCACTCGTGTCTTGGCTGATCACCAGAAGCTCTTTCACCCCCGCGCGCACCAGCTGTTCAGCTTCGATCAAGACATGATGGATCGGGCGAGAGGCAAGGTCACCGCGCAATTTCGGAATGATGCAAAAGCTGCAGCGATTATTGCAACCTTCTGAGATCTTTAAATATGCATAGTGGCGTGGGGTCAGTCGCAAGCCGCTTTCCGGAACAAGATCCGTGTGCGGATTGTGGGGTGGCGTGAGGTGGGTATGGACGGCATCCATCACCTGTTCGTATTGATGCGGCCCGGTGACGGCGAGCACTTTCGGATGCGCTTTTTCAATCACCTCAGGCTCAGCGCCCAGGCAGCCTGTGACGATGACTTTGCCATTGGCTTCGATCGCCTCACCAATCGCGTCGAGGCTTTCTTCGCGGGCGCTGTCGATAAAGCCGCACGTGTTTACGAGTACCAGATCAGCCCCAGAATAATCCGGACTTATTTGATAGCCCTCAGCCCGCAGCCGGGTCACAATCCGTTCGGAATCCACCAAAGCCTTGGGGCATCCCAAAGATACGATCCCGACTTTTGGGATGGCGTCGGGCTTGATTGGGGCGGGGCGGTCGAGGGTGGTCGTCATGGCCGCGCTGATATACGCTGAGGGCGGACTTGAAAAGGAGCGCTGGTCATGGGCGAGGATACGCGCGCGCCGAACACCGGGCGGTTGTGGCTGATCGTTTTAGGGGCCGGGGTGATCGGACTGGGGACCGGGTTTGCCTTTTGGGATGTGATTGAGTCTGGCGGCGGCATGGGCTGGGTCGGATGGCTGATCATTATCATGCTTGGCATCATCGCCTATTCGATCAGTTTCTATTTTGGGCACCGGTTTTTCGAAGACTCGCTCGATCAATCTATTGTCTCTGACACGTTTTCGAAAAAGCATGATTGGATCGATCTAGAGACCGAAACGCGCGAAAGCGGCGACGCCAAGATCGACAATTGGGTGGCGCACTATAAGTTCATCCGGATCATGTTCGCGATGGGCCTCTTGCCGCTGATCGCGTGCATCTATTTGTTCTTTTTCGCGGTTTGAGGGCTTAGCGAGACGCCCATTCGAGATACTCGAGCCGATATGGAGTCAAAACCATAACCAATCCGAAGAAATTGAATCCGATCGTCCACCATACGGTTGGTCTTCGTTTGCCAACAAAATTTCTTACAATTGCGATATAGAAACATAGACCACTGGCCGTGAGGGCGACCCAGAAAAACGGTGTGTTAGAGAACACTGCTAGAGGCAGCGTGATAAATACAAACACGAAAAAGAACGATGTTGCTTCCGGAAGAAACAGCGTGATGGACCAGGTGGTGAAAGCGGTCAAAATCCAAAAGATCGCACTGCTATATGCGAGGGAGCCCATGAAGGGTTGTCTATTCAGCTCGGATTCCATGCAGACGGTTTAATCTACTGCCTTGAAATTCAAGTAAATGAGCGGTGGCGAATTTCTTCTAAGCCGCTTCCATCTCGATGCCTTTTTCGGCCATATAGTCCTTCAGCTCACCGGCCTCGAACATTTCTTTGATAATATCGCAGCCGCCGACAAACTCACCTTTGACGTAAAGCTGGGGAATGGTTGGCCAATCGGAATAGGTCTTAATGCCTTCCCGAACGCCTTGGTCCTCCAGCACGTTCACGGCTTGGTATTCAACCCCGAGATAATCCAAAACTTGGACGACAACTGAGCTAAAGCCGCATTGCGGAAAGGTCGGTGTGCCTTTCATAAATAGCAGCACATCATTGCCCTTCACAGCATTGTCGATTGAAGTCTGTACGGCGTCAGTCATTGGGTTACTCCGCTTCTTTCATCACCTGTTCGCGCGCGACCGGCAGCAATTCCGCCATATGGTCACGAATACGCGAATCCGTGCGTTCAACGCCGGCTTTATCTAGGTCGCCGCGGACTTTTCTGAAGACGTCATCGTCACCGGCTTCTTCGAGGTCAGACAGGACGACCGTTTTGGCATAGGCCTCAGCGTCTGCGCCGTGCAGATTCATCAGCTCAGCGGCCCAAAGTCCGAGGAGCTTATTGCGGCGCGCCATGACTTTAAATTCGGCCGCTTCGTCCATTGCGAATTTGGCTTCTTCGCCGCGCTTACGATCGTCAAATGAAGACATATGTGTTCAACCTTGTTCGGGATGTTCAGTTTCTGCCGCTGATATAGGGGTGGTGGGGGTGTGGGTGCAAGAAGCCTTTTGCCTAAAGGCTGGGTTTCGCGTAAGGGGAGCGCCTGATTATGCGGAGCGGCTGAGTCGGCCTGCTATCACACGCTCGAGGGAATGCGCGATGTCACGCAAACGAATGATCTATGAAGGCAAGGCTAAGATTCTCTATGAAGGGCCTGAGCCGAACACGCTGATCCAGTATTTCAAGGATGATGCGACGGCCTTCAATGCCGAGAAAAAAGCGGTTCTGGACGGCAAGGGCGTGCTGAACAACCGGATCTCTGAATTCATGATGACGCGGCTTGGCGGCGTCGGAATTCCAAATCACTTCATCAAACGCCTAAACATGCGCGAGCAATTGATCAAAAAGGTTGAGATCATTCCGCTCGAAGTGGTTGTTCGCAATGTCGCGGCAGGGACCATGTCGAAACGCCTCGGCATCGCTGAAGGTACGCAATTGCCGCGAGCGATTGTTGAGTTCTGCCTCAAGGATGATGATTTGGGCGACCCGCTTGTCTCTGAAGAGCACATCGCGGCGTTTAACTGGGCGCAACCGCATGAAATGGACGAGCTGATCGCATTGTCCCTGCGGGTTAACGATTTCATGTCCGGCCTGTTCGCTGGGGTTGGGATTAAACTGGTCGATTTCAAGCTCGAGTTCGGTCGGTTCTTCGAGAACGATATGCAGCGGGTCATTCTCGCTGACGAGATTAGTCCAGATAGCTGCCGGTTATGGGATCTCGAGACCAATGAGAAGCTCGATAAAGACCGCTTCCGCCGAGACCTCGGCGGCGTGACCGAGGCTTATGCCGAAGTTGCTCGGCGCCTCGGCATTATCAAGGAATCTGGGCAAGGCGCCGAGATTGTGGACATTAACAGCGCCGGAAAATAAGCTCCCCATAAACACGGGGGAGTGGTCTATGGCATTGCAAGTGATTGGCGCCGGCTTCGGGCGTACAGGAACGCTGTCAATGAAGGCAGCCCTGGAACAGCTCGGCTATAACAAGTGTCACCATATGGTCGAGGTCTTGATGACCGATGATCCGCAACAGCTCGATTATTGGGATGCAGTCGGTCGGGGTGAGCGTCCTGGCTGGGATAAGATTTTCGATGGCTATCAAGCCTGTGTGGATTTCCCGTCCAGTATTTATTGGAAAGAATTGGCCGAGGCCTATCCTGACGCCAAAGTGGTGCTCACTGTGCGCAGTTTTGAAAGCTGGTATAAAAGCGCGGAGGGGACGATTTACGCCGTCGGCAAGAAACAACCGGCTTGGACACGGTTAATCCCGAAGCCCCGCAAAATCGACCGCATGACCAAAAACATCATCTGGAACGGCAAGTTTGACGGCAAATTCGAAGACAAAGGCCACGCCGAAACGGTCTGGAATGCGCATATCGAAGAGGTCAAATCTTCTTTGCCCGCCGATCGTTTGCTGGTCTTTGAAGTGAAGGATGGCTGGGAGCCGCTCTGTACGTTTCTCGGCAAGCCGGTGCCGGAAGGGCCGTTTCCACGCGTGAATGACGCCGAACAGTTCCATAAGATGATCAAAGGCATGACCCGCCTTGCTTATGTCCCTTGGGTGGCGGCAGCGATATTGGCTGTTTCTGCGATCGCCGCCTATACGGCCTTTCAGTAAGCAGGGGTTTGAGTTAAAGCAGGCGCGACTCAAGCAGCGGAGCGTGATTCCCATGAAAGCCATTGTCCATGTCGGTTTGAAGCCAGGAGTTCTGGATCCTCAAGGCAAAGCGGTGGCCGATTCGCTCGGGCGTATGGGGTTTGGCGAAGTCGCAGGCGCGCGTATTGGCAAAGTCATTGAGCTTGATCTTGAAGGCGTCTCGGAAGCCGACGCTGAAACCCGCGTCAAAGACATGTGCGAGAAGCTGCTCGCGAACACGGTGATTGAAAGCTACCGCGTCGAGTTGGTCAGCTAGTTTGATCCGATGGCTCAGATGAGTCTTTAAGCAGGACGCTCGCTATTGTCTGCTTTGGGTCAGAAGCGGACATTAGCGACTCGAGCCGACCAGTTTGGTAAATCTGGTTCGTGGCACCAAGAGTGAAACTGCCAGCCATTGGCGACGGCGATACTCAGCACATCATAAAAGAAAGCCTCGATTGCAAACTTTGACATGGATTGTTCTCTGCGCAGAAAAAGCATGCCTGTCTTTTTGTGCGCGATCTGCCATCCATCGACATCTGCCACCTGAGTTTCGTCGCCATCAGGAACGTTCAAACGTCTGGGCCATTCGTGAGTGCTGGCGCTTCAGGCCCTCATCCTGAGCGTAAAGCGCCGAGCTTCCGATGAGCCCGCCTCGTCCTTCGACTTCGCTCAGGATGAGGCTTAAAAGGAAACCCGTCCATCCCGGGTTTGACCCGGGATCTCCAGTCCCCGCCTCCGCATCTGATGGCACGTGGTCCCGGATCAAGTCCGGGACAGTCGGGTTGGCGTGTATGTTCGCTTCGACGCCGACAGCGGATATTGGGCAGCAACATCTCATATTCCCGCTCTGCCAGCGCAAGCTGGTACCCATGGCGGCTGGCTGATGTCTTCAAGAGCGCGCCCTGCCGCCATGGATCCTGACTTTCGTCAGGAAAACGGTGTGGGAGCGGACCGTGCCGCCTAAAGCCGGACACCCATGATGATGTCATTAAACACTTGGTCGCCAACCGGGAATTTGCGTTCGCCGACTTTTTCGAAGCCGGCGCGTTCATAGAATGCAACGGCGCGGTGGTTTTGATCATAGGTGCCGAGCAGCATGCGCTTGGCGCCGATCTCTCGGGCATGGGCGAGGGCATGGGTCATCAATTCGCGACCCGTGCCCGTGCCGTGATATTTGGAAAAGACGTAAATGCGTTTCAGCTCAATATCGCCGGGCAGGCCCTTGGTCGGGGCTTCGACGGCGCTGGTGACGGCATAGCCAATCGGCGCGCGCGTCGCTGTCGATTCTGCGATCCAGCACGCATAGTTGGGATCATTCGAGGTGATATAGCCCTGATAAATGTCAGGCGCGTGTTGTTTGCGACAATGCGCGATCAAGTCTGGGCCGGGTATCGTTTCGCTATAGCTTTCCAGGAAAGTGGCCGAGCCAACCACCCCGAGCGCATATTCATCGCCCGGGACAGCTCGTCGGATGTTGATCCCTAGGCCCATCTTAGCCAGCGGACATGGCTTTTTCGAAGTTGCTGCCAACGGCGTTGAGGAAGCCTTCAGTGGTCAGCCACTCTTGCTCCGGGCCAACCAGCAGCGCGAGGTCTTTGGTCATCTGACCGCCTTCAACAGTTTTGATGATCGTGTCTTCGAGCTTCTGTGCGAAGGCTGTCACCTCTGGCGTGTTATCCATGCGGCCACGGTGCTGCAGACCGCGGGTCCAAGCAAAGATCGAGGCGATCGAGTTGGTCGAGGTCGCTTCGCCTTTTTGGTGGTTGCGATAGTGACGGGTCACGGTGCCGTGCGCGGCTTCCGCTTCTACCGTCTTGCCATCTGGGGTCATCAGAACGGAGGTCATCAGGCCAAGTGAGCCATAGCCCTGCGCAACTGTGTCAGACTGCACATCGCCATCATAGTTCTTACAGGCCCAAACATAGCCGCCAGACCATTTCATCGCGGCGGCCACCATGTCGTCGATCAGGCGGTGCTCATAAGTACCACCAAACTCGTCAAACGCGTCCTTAAACTCGGTATCGAACACCTCTTGGAAGATGTCTTTGAACCGGCCGTCATATTTTTTCATGATCGTGTTTTTGGTCGACAGATAGACCGGCCATTTGCGCTGTAGGCCATAATTCATGCTGGCGCGGGCAAAATCACGGATCGACTGATCCAAGTTGTACATGCCCATCGCGATGCCAGCTTCTGGGAAGTCGAACACTTCAAATTCTTGGCTGTCGGAGCCATCCGCCGCTTCCCACTTCATGGTCAGCTTACCAGCACCTGGGACGAGGAAGTCAGTCGCTTTATATTGGTCACCAAAGGCATGACGGCCCACCACAACTGGCTGCGTCCAGCCTGGGACCAAGCGAGGAACGTTGTTGATCACGATTGGCTCACGGAAGACAACGCCGCCGAGAATGTTACGGATCGTACCGTTCGGACTACGCCACATTTTCTTCAGGCCAAACTCTTCCACACGCGCTTCGTCCGGGGTGATGGTCGCGCACTTAACCGCAACGCCATATTGTTTAGTCGCGTTCGCGGCGTCGATGGTGATTTGATCATCGGTTTCGTCGCGCGATTCGATCGAAAGGTCGTAATATTTGAGGTCTACATCGAGATAGGGATTGATGAGTTGGTCCTTGATCATCTGCCAGATGATACGGGTCATTTCATCGCCATCCATTTCGACGATTGGGTTTTCGACCTTGATCTTTGCCATGAGAGGAAGTCCTTTGCCTTTAACGGTTTGTGGGGGCCTATAGCAGGTCTGCCAGCGGCGTCAAAAGGGGACCTGCGGCTTTCGATTGGTTGACCGATATCAATCGGATGAGGCAGGTGGGGCGCCATGACACTTTCTGCGCCCATAATCATCCTGCATCGACCGCAACTTGGCGAGAATATTGGCTCGGCGGCGCGGGTGATGTTGAATTTTGGTTTGACCGAATTGCGCCTGGTTGAGCCGCGTGATGGGTGGCCAAATCCTGCTGCTGAGACGCTCTCTGCTGGGGCATTTGACGCGGGCGTGAAGGTGGGCGTCTTTGCTGGCATTGACGAGGCGATTGCGGATCTTGGAACTGTGCTTGCGACGACGGCGCGACCCCGCGGAATGGAGAAGCAAGTGGTCGATGCGCGGGGCGGTGTTGAGCTTGTTCAGGCGCGGCGACAAAAAACCGGTATCCTGTTTGGGGCAGAGAATCATGGACTGCCCAGCGAAGTCGTCGGGCTCGCCGACGCGATTCTGACTTATCCAGTCAATCCGGGTTTCGCGTCTTTAAACCTCGCGCAGGCTGTGGGTGTGTTCTGTGCCAGCTGGGGGGCGCAGCAGGGCGCTGTCGGTCGTTGGGAAGGCGAGAAGGCAGGGATCGAGCCTCCTGCTCCGAAAGAAGATCTGATCCGCATGTTTGAGCATTTGGAAGAAGAGCTAGAGCGGGCCGGCTATTTTTACCCGGCTGATAAAACGCCGTTGATGAAAACCAATATTCGCAACGCGTTCATTCGCGGCGATTGGACCACTCAAGAAGTGCGCACGTTTCGCGGCGCGATCAAAGCCTTGGCACAGGGCCGCGGCAAAGCGCGGGTCAAACGCGAAGATTAAGTCTATCGCGGCGTGACGGGATTGGCGCCAGGAATATTTGCTTGCACCAGTCGCGCGGAGAGATCGCGCCCCTCTGCGGCGTAGGCTTTTTCGGCGTTCACCGCATTGCTATCACACGCCGGATGCAAATCGCTGCCGAATGAGAACCCGGCATTAAACCCGTTCACCATGGAGCGCCGGAGACCGCCTTGATATGGTGCTTCCAGCTCAAGCAGACGCAGCATATAGCTTCGCCAATATTGGTCATTGCGGCCATTGCACGCGACACGGATCGCATGGGACTTGCCCAGCACCTCTGCAAGCGCAGTGACATCGCGATAATAATCTTGAGACTGAATCTGGCCTTGTGCCGGCAGAGCTGGCAACAGGGTGGAAACCCCCAATAGGATCCCTGCGAGGAGGCCTCGATGCGACAACTTTTGATTCATGCAAAATCCTTTGCCCGGGTCGAGGACGCGTTGAAGAGATTCTCTGATCAAGTTTCACCTCTAGTCTTAGATGATGAAGGAGACCTGAAGCATGCTTGGGGCGAGAGTGAGGCAAGCGCCGCAATCGCGTACGGTACCCAAGACGCCTATTTCAGCCCGTCAGTGATGACTTTCTTTCAAACCTTGATGGCGTTTCCGCAGCTCGATTGGTTTCAGTCTTCGGCCGCCGGCGTCGAGCATCCGATGATCCAAGCGTTGGGAAGAAGGCAGAATTATTCTCTGGCAGCCATGAACAGTCGGACGCGATTGCGGAATGGGTAGTCTGGGCTGGCCTGGACTATTTCCAAGGCGGCGCGCGCCGCAGAGAGGCGCAAGCGGCCAAAAATTGGACGCGTCTCCCATTTCGAGAAATCGCTGGATCAAAATGGCTAATCATTGGGTTCGGCGCGATCGGGCAGGCCTGTGGGCGCCGTTTGCGGGCCCTCGGCGCGGATGTGACCGGCGTTCGGCGCAGCGGTGGTACTGATCCCGCCGCAGACCGGATTATCCCGCCGGGCGACGTCATGGCGGCGCTGCCAGACATGGATGTCGCGCTGCTTAGTCTGCCTTTGACGGATGCGACTGAAAATATCGCAGACGCCGCGTTTTTTGACGCCATGGCAAATGGAAGCCTATTTATGAATGTCGGGCGAGGCGGTTTGGTGGATGAAGGCGCGCTGATGAGCGCACTGAACACGGGCGCGCCGGCCGAAGCTTATCTCGACGTGGTGCGCGAAGAACCTCTGCCACCTGAGAGTTCAATCTGGAGCCATCCGCGGATCACACTGACCCCGCATATCTCAGCCCTCACTGAGGGATCTAAGGTTCGCACCGATGCCGTGTTCCTCGAAAATCTCGAACTGTTTCTGGCCGGTAAGCCGCTCCGCAACGCCGTTCACGAAGACGCGTTTTCCTAAGGCGCGCGATTTGTGCCATACTCGGTGAATGGCCAATGCAGGTTCACATTTCGTGGGGCAGGCGAGAGGAATTGCGTTCTTCCTTTTGGCACTGACGCTCGGACTGATCTTCCAATCCGCTGAGGCCTCAGAGCGGCGGACATTTCCTCTGATCGAAGATCCACTCCAAGGACCGGTGATCGCGATCCAAGTTAATGGGGTTGAATCGACTGCGATTATCGACACCGCGGCAACAATTGCGATGATCGATGATAAATATCTGGCGGCAGATCAACCATTCGTTCCGGAAGTCGGAGTAACCCACGTTCTTGGATTGGGCGGATTGCGCGAGTATCCTGTGACAGAGATTTCAGATCTATCGATCGGGACCCGATCTTGGCGCGATATGCGGGTGGCTGTGAACACGAGCGACCAATTTCCAGTGCGCCACGGAATTGTGCCGCTGTCTTTGTTTCAGTCTTCGATCGTGGATTTCGAGTTCAGTCGCGCGCGCATCCAGGTCTATGACGGACGCCCCAAACGGGTTCGGCGGGCGACCGCATCGACGATCAAATATGATGATCATCAACGCCTGGTTTTCATTCCGATCGAGATAAATGACGTTTCTGGATTTGCCCTGATTGATACTGGCGCGGTTCGCAGCTTTGTGAATCCGGCCTTCGCGCGGCAGGCTCGTGCTGTGCCCGACCCATTTGAGCAAGAACAGCTAAAGGGCAGCGACTTGTCCCGGCAAACCGCACATTTACATACATTTCGTGATTTTCGGTTTGGCGATTTTCGGATCGCAAAATCGAAACTTCCAGTGCTTGATACGGATTTATTTGAAGAGCTCGGATATGGCGACGCGCCAATGATGGTCATGGGCATGGATTTTCTCAGACACTTCCGATTGCAGGTCGATCAGAAACGCCAGCGCGTTACGTTCGTGCATTCTGGAAGCATCCGGCGGCGGTCGCCGGTGCAGGTGCGGAGTCACGCATTCCAATGAACGCCGAGATCGCGAATTAGCGTTTGCTTTCCCTACCGTTACGCCCCCGACTGAAGAGCCACAAACAGTTTGGGAGTAAGATGAATGGCATATGCGCCTTTTGATTTGACTGGAAAAGTTGCGCTCGTCACGGGCGGCAATCGCGGAATCGGCTATGGCATGGCAGAGGCGCTGGCCGCCTCAAATGCAAGCCTTGCGATTTGGGGTCGCAAAGAGGCCGCAAACACGGCCGCGGTGGAATCGCTCTCAAAGCTCGGATCCGGCGAGGTCAAAGCTTGGACTGTGGACGTTTCTGATGAGCAAGCGGTGGTCGATGCGACAGCCGATGTCGTTTCCAGCCTGGGCCGGATCGATAGCTGTTTTGCCAATGCAGGCGTTGGGTTTGGGGCCCCAAGCTTCGCAGAGATGACCACCGAAACTTGGCGAAAGAACATGGCGGTTAATCTAGACGGCGCGTTCTGGACGCTGCGCGAAAGCGTGAAACATATGACTGAGCGGGCAAAAGCTGGCGACCCTGGTGGTTCTGTTGTTGGGGTGGCGTCTCTGGCAGGGATTGAGGGCGCCGCGCGCAATCAAGCCTATGCGGCCACCAAAGGCGGTTTGCCCTCAATGATCCGCGGCATCGCGGCCGAATGTGGTCGATATGGCATTCGCGCCAATTCCATTCTGCCTGGGTGGATCGCAACGGATATGACTGAAGGTGCGCAGGACAATGACGTCTTCACAACCAAGGTTATTACCCGCGTGCCGATCCGGCGCTGGGGCGAGCCGCAGGACTTTGGCGGTATGGCTGTCTATCTCGCCAGTGATGCCTCGCGTTATCACTCTGGCACGACGTGTATCATCGATGGCGGTTACGCGATCTTCTAGCGCTCTGGGCTTTCGGAACAAAAAAAGGCCCTGGGAGCTGTCCCAGGGCCTTTTCTATGTCTTCTTAAGAACAGCCTTATTCGGTTGTTTCTTCTTCAACAGCTTCTTCGACGTCTGTGACGGCCTCTTCAACAGCTTCTTCAGCTGCGTCCATCATATCGCCGGCTGCGTCGGTGACAGCTTCACCCGCATCGTTTGCCATATCAGCAGCTGCATCAACGGCCTCGGAAGCGGCATCACCCGCTGCGTCGACAGCGTCACCCGCAGCATCCATGGTTGCGTCGGTAGCGTCTGAAGCCGCTTCTACAGCATCGGAGGCAGCTTCTTCTGTTGCATCAGCGGCCGCATCAACGGCGTCGCCAGTTGCTTCAACAGCATCACTTGCAGCATCAGCAGCGACATCCGCAGCTTCTTCGACTGCGTCTGCAGTTGTTTCAGCAGCTTCCTCAGCAGCGTTACACGCGGCCAGACCAGCCGCAGCGATCGCTGCAATCCAGAGTTTCATACTCATTGTCTCTTCCCCTCTAGAAGATACGCCACGATTGGCGTGCGATAATCATAGGGGAATCGCGTGTAAATTGCAGGGGGAATCTGCATACGGCCCATTGTTGCTCGATTTCCGCATGGGAATGCCTTGTCTTGCCGCAAGGTTGCCCTCCTATCAGGCAATAAAAATAGGAGGCAATTATGGCCATTCACACTCCGCTTTGTGATTTTCTCGGAACCCGGCATCCGATCATGCTGGCTGGAATGGGCGGCGTTTCCTATGCCGAGCTCGCCGCAGCGATGTGTAATGCTGGCGGCTATGGCGTGCTTGGAATGGCGGGGACGTCGCCAGATTTCATCGCTGGCCAAATGGCGCGGGTGAAAGAGCTCACCGACAAGCCGTTCGGGGTTGATTTGCTCGCAGCAGACCCGACCAGTCTGGAAAAGAGCGTCGATGTCATCATCGAAGGCGGCGCCGACAGTTTTGTGGCCGGGCTAGGTGTCCCGATGCCGATCATGAAAAAACTCAAAGACGCCGGGGTCAAGGTGATGGTCGTCGGCGGCGCTGTGAAACATGCCATCAAAGCTGAACAAGCGGGCTGTGATGCGGTCATTTTGCAGGGCGGTGAAGGCGGCGGGCATACGGGTCTTGTCGGAACTCTGCCGCTTGTTGCACAGGCCGTTGAGGCGGTGAACATTCCAGTGGTGGCCGCAGGGGGTATCTATGACGGTCGCGGGCTCGCCGCAGCGCTCTCATTAGGCGCGGTTGGTGTCTGGATGGGCACAAGGTTTATTGCTTCCGCCGAGGCCCATGCAGCGCAGAGCTATAAGGAAACCGTGGTCGGCGCTGGCGACACGGATACGACCCGCACACGCTGCTATTCGGGTAAGCCGATGCGCTGCCGCACCAACGAGTACATTCTGGACTGGGAACGTCGCCCGGACGAGATCCAAGCCTTTCCAATGCAAGCGGCCTTGTCGGTTCAAACCGATGTGATTGGCGGCATTGGCGGGGTTACAGATGAAGCCCGCTTAGATGGCAGCAAGTCGTGCTTCGCCATGGGCCAATCCGCAGGTGGCGTGAAGGAAATTCTGCCGGTGAAAGACATTGTCGATCAGATCATGGCGGATGCTGAAGCCGCGATCACGCGTGTGGCTGGCCTGCGCGTTTCGGAGTCGGTTTAGGCTCGCCAAGCATCTCGCAGGCTGTTACGGTTAACCATACTTAACAGTCTACGGGACGTATAATATGTTGAAATTTCTAATGAGCGCCTCTGCGGTAGCTTTGATTGCTGCTTGCGCAAACACAGCCAATATCGAAACCGATCCTGTCGTTGCCGAAGCGCCGCCTGCGGCCGAAGCTGAAGTGAGTGCGGAACCGGAAGCTGTGATGGAGAAGGTCGCATTCGAGACCTATTCGGCAGACGCTTTCTTCCAAACCACGAGTTTCGGCCTGGCAAGCAGCGCCGGCTATGCCTGGTCGAGCGATGGCACGCGCGTTTTGGCAAACTCTGACGCGAGCGGCGTGTTCAACGCCATGACGATTGATGCGGACGGCGCCGTCGTGCAGCTGACGACTTCAGAGACGGATGCGCATTTCGCACAGTCCTTCTTCCCAAACGATGATCGGATCATCGTTTCCGCTGACCAAGGCGGGAATGAACTCAACCATATTTATGTACGCGAACTCGACGGCACTTTGGTTGACGTCACACCGGGCGATGAGGTGAAAGCTTCGTTCGGCGGATGGCGCGCGAACAATGAGGTCTTCTATGTCTGGCACAATGGTCGAGACTCCGCGAGCTTCGACCTCTATGCGGTGAACCCAACCGATTACAGCACCACAATGGTGTTTGAGAATCCCGGGTTTCAGCCAGGCGCTCTGAGCGATACCGGACGTTGGCTCGCTTTAGACAAGCCGCGGACAAGTGCCGATTCTGATGTCTATGTCGTGGATTTGTCGGCTGAAGCACCGGAACCAGTTTTGGTGACCGAGCATGAAGGCAATATCGCCCATGGCACCTATGATTTCACCCCAGATGAGAGCAAGCTGGTCTGTAGCACCAATGAGTTTGGCGAGTTCAGCCAGGCTTGGACGCATGATCTGACGACGGGCGAAAAAGCGCCGCTAATAGCGGCTGATTGGGATGTCAGTTTCGTCTTTTATTCGCCAAGCGGGCAATATCAGATCCATGCCATCAATGCCGATGGTTTGACCGATTTGACGATCACCGACACGGCGAGCGGCGAAGAGGTCGTCTTGAATGGCGTACCAGAAGGTGAGCTTGGGCAAATCCGTTTCTCTCCGGACGAGACAAAAATTGCGTTCGGTTTGAACACCGATACGTCACCTTTCAACCTCTACATGACCAAGCTTGGCGGTGAGGCCAAGCGTCTGACTGACGCGCTCAATCCTGAAATCAGCGAAGACAATTTGGTGACTGCGACCGTCGAGCGATTCGCCGCCTCTGATGGCGTCACCGTTCCGGGCATCCTGTATAAGCCAAAGCAAGCGTCAGCTGATAATCCAGTACCGGCTCTGGTTTGGGTTCATGGCGGACCGGGTGGCCAAAGCACGCGCGGTTATAGCGCCGCAATCCAGCACATGGTCAATCATGGCTATGCGATCTATGCCGCCAATAATCGCGGTTCATCTGGCTATGGCAAAACCTTCTTCCACATGGATGATAAGCGGCACGGCCAAGAAGACCTGCGCGATATCGTTGAAGCCGGCCACTATTTGCGCGGCCTCGATTGGGTCGATGGCGACAAAGTTGGCGTTATTGGCGGCTCTTATGGCGGCTATATGACCGCCGCCGCTCTGACCTTCCACCCGGAAGAGTTTGAAGTTGGTATCAATATTTTCGGGGTGACCAATTGGGTGCGGACACTACAAAGCATCCCTGATTGGTGGGCCGCGTTCCGCGAAGCATTGTATGACGAGATGGGTGATCCTGCGACAGATGCTGAGCGTCACCACAAAATCTCACCGCTCTTCCATGCGGAGAATGTGACCAAGCCGATGCTGGTTGTGCAAGGCGCAAATGATCCACGCGTTCTGCAGGTTGAAAGCGATGAGCTGGTCGCCGCGATCCGCGAGAACGGCGTCTATGTGGAATATGTCCTGTTCCCAGATGAAGGGCACGGCTTCCTGCGCAAGGAAAACCGGATCACGGCGTCTGAGGCCTATGTCGCCTTCCTGGATCGCTTCTTAAAAGGCGAGGGCGAAATGGCTGAACAGGCCGTTGAAGCGGCGCTTGAGGATGGCAAAGAAGAAGACGGCTAAGCCGTTCTCCTGAAAGTCAAAGATCTATAAAAAGAAATCGCGTGCAGCTGCGTTGCACGCGATATTTTTGAGGGCCAGACGCCGATCTCTATTCCGTGCGCAGCGAGTAACCCGCTGAGCGAACGGTACGGATAGGGTTATTGCCACCCTGGCTCATCAAGGCCTTGCGCAATCGCCCAATATGAACATCAACGGTGCGCGCTTCGACATAGACATCTGATCCCCAGACCCCGTCGAGAAGCTGTTCACGCGAAAACACACGCCCGGGATGCTGCGCAAAATATTCGAGCAGTCGAAACTCAGTCGGGCCAAGATGGATCTCTTTGCCAGCGCGCATCACGCTATGGGTCGAGCGATCGATTTGGATGTCACCGACTTTGATCTGGTCATCCATCAGCGCAGGGCGGATCCGTCTGAGCACCGCTTTCACACGTGCCATCAGCTCATTGGTGGAAAACGGCTTGGTGACATAATCATCCGCGCCCGTCTCAAGCCCGCGAATGCGGTCGGCTTCTTCGGTGCGCGCGGTCAGCATGATGATCGGTAGATTGGCGGTTTCTTGGCGGGTGCGCACGCGGCGGCAAATCTCGATCCCTGAGATTTTGGGGAGCATCCAATCAAGCAGCATCAAATCTGGAATGCGCTCATCGATGAGCAACATTGCTTCATCCCCGTCACTGGCGATCGCTGTTTCATATCCTTCCGCTTCCAGATTGTATCGCAGCAGTTCTGAAACGGCTGGTTCGTCTTCCGCTATAACAATGAACGGTTTCATGACTGAGCTTCCTTCGTGTGGCTCATCTGGGTTTCGGCATCACGTTCTGTGATTTGTTTGCCCGTGGCGATGAAGTGGACGACTTTAGCGATATTGGTGCAGTGATCGCCAATACGCTCAAGATTTTTGACGATGAAGAGGTAATTTGAGCGCGCAGTCATCTGTTCGGGCTCCTCTGCCATAAAGACCAGCATAGACCGAAGCAGGCTATTATACTGGCTATCGATATCGTCGTCTTGGCGGAGTACGCTGATCGCCGTGACCGGGTCTCGGCGGGCATAGGCATCGAGCGCAATCTGCAGCATGCGCGAGACCGCCTGGCCCATGCGTTCAATGCCTTTTAGCGTTGTGCGATTGTCTTCATTGACCACAGCAAGCGTCCGGCGCGCGATATTCTTGGCGAGATCACCGATCCGTTCAATGCCGCCCGCCAGCTTGATTGCGCCGATCACATTTCGCAGATCGCCCGCCATCGGTTGGCGCAGCGCCAACATGCGAACGGCTTGGCGTTCAATCTCGCTTTCCAACCGATCCATTTCGTGATCGCGCTCAATCACCAGCTCGGCAAGTTTGGCATCGCGGGCAACGACGGCCCGCGACGCATCTCGGATCATCGCCTCGGCGAGCCCTCCCATGCGCAAGATATCCGCGGAGAGGCGTTCAAGCTCCTCAGAATAAGCGCTAACAATGTGCTGTGGTCCGGCCACATGCATCTCCCTTAGCCAAAGCGGCCTGTGATATAATCCTGTGTGCGCTGCTGCGCGGGATTGGTGAAAATCATTTCTGTGTCGCCGAATTCTACTAATTCGCCCAAATTAAAGAATGCCGTACGTTGCGACACGCGGGCGGCTTGTTGCATGGAATGGGTGACGATGATGATGCAATAACGGAGCCGCAAATCATCGATCAGTTCTTCGATCCGCGCCGTCGCAATCGGATCAAGCGCAGAGCAGGGTTCATCCATCAGAATGACTTCTGGGCTGATCGCGATAGCGCGGGCAATGCAGAGGCGTTGCTGCTGTCCGCCTGACAGACTGGTGCCGATCGCTGTGAGGCGATCTTTGACCTCATCCCAAAGGCCGGCTTTTTGCAAAGAGACTTCGACGATTTGATCCAGCTCCGCCTTCGAGCCTGCGAGGCCGTGAATGCGGGCGCCATAGGCGACATTATCATAGACTGATTTCGGAAATGGGTTCGGTTTCTGAAACACCATGCCGACTTTCGATCGCAGCGTGACAGGGTCCATATCTGGCGAGTTGATATCTTCGCCGTCCATGATGATTTCACCGTCGACAAGCGCGCCTTCAATCGTGTCATTCATACGGTTGAGGCAGCGCAAGAAGGTCGATTTCCCGCAACCCGAAGGCCCGATCAGAGCGGTGACGGATTTGTCTTGAATTTTCATCGAAATGTCGTGGATCGCGACCTTTTCCTGGTAGCGCACATTGATGCCGCGGCACTCAATTTTTGCGCCACCAATCCCGAACCCTGCCGGTGAGAAATTGTTTTGAGATGTGCTCGTGTCTGCCATCTTTACCATCTCCGCTCAAACCGACGCCGCAACAGGGTCGCGATCAAATTCATCGCGACCAGAATGACGAGGAGGATCACGATCACCGCCGCCGTCATCGGTTCCCAGGCCCGCTCCGCACCGGAAAACCACTTATAAATTAGAACCGGTAAAACAGTCGCTTCATCGCTCGGAGTCTGTGGCACTTCGCTGATAAAGGCCACCATGCCGATCAAGAGAAGCGGTGCGGTCTCGCCAAGCGCGCGCGCCATTGCGATGATCGCTCCAGTGAGAATGCCCGGGGTGGCGAGCGGTAAGACGTGATGAAAGACCGCTTGCGAATGCGACGCGCCCAGTCCAAGCGCCGCATCCCGAACGGACGGCGGCACCGATTGCAGCGCCGCGCGGGAGGCGATGATGATTGTCGGCAGAACCAAAAGACCGAGCACCAATCCGCCAACCAAGGGCACCGATCGCGGCAGGCCAAACGTGTTCAAAAACACCGCCGCGCCGAGCAGCCCAAATATGATCGATGGCACGGCGGCGAGATTGTTGATGTTCACCTCGATAATGTTCGTGATCAGAGACTTCTTCGCGAATTCTTCAAGATAAACCGCGGCAAAGATTCCGACCGGGATCGCAAACAGCGCGGTCATCAGCATGGTAAACATCGACCCCACCAATGCTGCGGCGGCACCAGCGAGCTCGGGATAGGTACTATCGGCGCTGGCAAACAGGCTGCCATTAAATCTGCGGTCGATCATATCGCGTTCTTTGAGCAGCAGCGCATACGCGATTTGATGGTTGGAGACTTGCCGGTTCTGGCTCCGGCTCGGCAGGATAAGGGCCGTGATCGCCGCGCGATTTTGTTCACCGAGATTGGGCAGGGGCCCGGCAAGGTGTTGCAACTCAAGCGCCGCGCCTGACACTGTTTGAAGGTCAAACCAGGCGCCCGAAAGCGATATCAAAATATCGGTTCTGGGGGCAGGCAGAGCGGCTAAGAAGTTCTGAAATCTCTCGAACCCATCCGGATCTGCATCCGTCAGGCGATACGTACCCGAGGCGGTTTCTGAAAAACGACCTGCGCGACCCACCGGTTCGGTTTGATGCTGTTTGATATCGTTCTTGAGGTATAGGTCGAGATCGTCGGAGAGAGGTAGGCGGACCTGATAAGGCGCGGCGAAAACCTCTGGGTCCTCAGTGGCGGCCTCCGCCAGCGGCAACACAGCCAGCCGTGTAGATAGACGAAACAGCTCAATCCTAGCCGAACGCTTACTGGCACTTTCTGGAAACAGATTCAGCAATTCATCGCGCACTACGAGATTTACATCGCTCACGGCAAATGCAGTTCGCTCAGAAAGGTCTGGCTGATCGATGGTCAGCACGATCGTGTGCCGCGAGAAAGCGGACATCGCCTTGCCGCAGATTGAAAGCAGCAGCAGCGCCAAAAACCCGACCGCGATGCCGATCGCAATTTGGCCATAGAGCTTGAACCGGCGCTCAGCAGCATTTCGCCGTTCCAGGCGTCGCGCGGCAAACGCGTCTGGGGAAAGAGCCGGCTTAGTCATAAGCTTCCCGATAGCGTTGCACCACGCGGAGCGCGATGATGTTGAACAAGAGGGTGACACCAAACAGGACAAAGCCCAGCGCGAACGCCGAAATCGTTTTCGCGCTATCAAAGGCGGTATCGCCGGTCAGCAAAGCCACGATTTGATAGGTCACCGTAGTGATATCAGAGGTCGGGTCGAGCGTGATCAGGGCGCGTCCACCCGCCGCCATGACCACGATCATCGTCTCGCCAATGGCACGTGACACGGCGAGCAAGATTGCAGCGATGATCCCGGGCAAGGCAGCAGGTAGGATCACCTGTTTGATCATTTCTGACTTGGTCGCCCCCATGGCGAGCGCCCCATCTCTCAGCGATTGAGGTACCGCATTGATGACATCATCCGAGAGCGAGCTGACGAATGGGATAATCATCACGCCCATAACCAAGCCCGCGGCCAGGGCGCTGGTCGGCTGCGCCGCTAGGAGCGTATCTGGCGTGAAGGGCAGTGCATTCACCCATTGCGCAAAATTGCGAACGAAAGGCGCGATCAATGTCGCGGCAAAAAACCCGTAAACCACGGTCGGAATGCCCGCGAGGAGCTCCAAGATCGGTTTGACCCAAGCGCGAAATCTCGGGCTCGAATATTCTGAGAGATAGATTGCCGAAAACAGTCCGACCGGCACTGCAACCAGCATCGCCAAGAGGGCGATCATCAGCGTGCCAAAAAATAAAGGAACGGCGCCGAAATGGGTGCCTGTTTGCGCGTTCCATTCAGTCCCGAAAAGAAATTCAAATATGCTTGGGCCATCGGGGAGGCTAAAGAACCGGATCGTTTCAAATACCAACGATAAGACGATGGCAGCGGTGGTTAAAACGGCGATTGCGGCGCAGATAAACAGGCCAGACGTGATGCACAGCTCGACATATGAGCGCGCTGGAAAGTTCCGGCTGAGCTGGCGTTTTCCAAAGTAGAAACCGGCTGCGCCTGCCAAAACGGCCAGACCCATCGCGACCAGACGTGCGCCGCCGTTCAGGGTGGAGAATCTCTCCACGCTGGCATCAAATAAGAGGTTACCTGTAACACTTGTTTGCTGGGTCCGAGCATACTCTGCGACCCGGTCGACAAAGAATGCGACTTGCTCAGCGCCGCGCGTGATCAAGTGTTCCGGCAATTCGCTGATCAAGGTGCTGCGGATCATGTCTTCGGCGAACAGCAAATAGAGCAAGAAGACAAAGGCCGCCGGTAGGACGGTCGCCAGCGCCAAAAAATAGCCGTGAAAATTCGGTTGAGAATTGAGTCTCGCGCCAAAAGTCGGGCCGATGGCCAGTGCGCCAATCTGCTGCCGTCCAAAATAGAATGCGAAAAAGCCTGCAGCCGCCAATGGCGCAATCAACAACCATCCGATGGGAAGGTATCCTAAAGTATGCAGCATAGATTGGTCGTTCGCTCAGGTCCGGCGCTCTTACATGTCGTTGTTGACACGTTTGTGACACTTCTGCGCTCTTGGATTTGAGGCGGCGACTTAAAACGGGGTGGCGGCGACGTGTTCGATTCTGGCGTGGCCGTTTGGGTGGTCGAAGCAAAGCGATTTCGCATGTAGACAAAGCCGCTCATGGCTTGTCGGATCGCCATAAAATACATCGCCCAGGATGGGATGTCCGATGCTAGCCAAGTGAAGCCGAAGCTGGTGCGAGCGGCCAGTCTCAGGTTTCAAATGCAAGCGCGTTGACTCTGAGGTGTGATCTAGAACAGACCAATGCGTAATCGCGGTTTGACCTTCGGGATCGAGATGCCTCAAGGGGCGATCCAAAGAGTGTTTCGCAATTGCTTTATCAATCGTGCCGGACGTGTCGCTGACGGTTCCTTGTACCAGGGCTTCATATGTCTTCTCGACCGTTCGTTTTTCAAACTGCCGGGACAGATTTCTTTGCACGTCTTTCGTGCGGGCGAAGATCATGATTCCGGACGTGTCCATATCGAGGCGATGGACTGTGAGCACCGGCCCATGTCGCTCGCTTAATATGCTTTGGGCGCAGAAGGCTTTTTCAGGCCCTCGACCAGGAACGCTGAGCAATCCGCTAGGTTTATCTGCCAAGACGATCGCCTCGTCGGAATAGAGCGTGATCAGGGTTTCGGCAGGTGGGGGTGTGTAGGGTTTAGGTGGCGGCATCGTCTTTGAGGCGGGGCATCCAAACACCGAACGCGGTGCCTTGCCCTTCTAAACTTTCGACCGCCAGGCCGCCGCGATGGCGCGCCATAATGTGTTTCACAATGGCGAGGCCGAGCCCCGTACCTTCGATTTTACCGCCGCGGCTTTCGTCGACGCGGTAAAACCGCTCGCCGAGACGCGGCAGATGGTTTTCTGAAATCCCCTCGCCATCATCAGTGACCCTCAGCCAGAATGCGGGGGCACCAGAGGCTGCATAGGGTTGCAGCAAAAGTGAGCGTTTGGGCTCTTCCGATTGTCTCCCGCATGCGAGCGCCGCGTCGGCCATGGTCGGAGCTGCCCCAACCAAAATCTGAACTTCCCCGCCAGGACGCGCATATTTGATCGCATTGCTCACTAAGTTTTGGATCACTTGCGCAATCTCATCTGCATCAGCGATGGCTTTGATCTGGTGATCTGGTGCATCAAAATGCAGGCTGATCCCGGCGTCTGCGGCGATCGGGGTCAGCGCGGAACTTGTCGAGCGTGCGAGATCAACAATTTCAATCTGTGTGTTTGGCGGGCGGTGCTCACTAAATTCAATACGGGAGAGCGATAGAAGATCGGCGACCAAACGTTTCATCCGCTCAGTTTGCTGGCCCATAATCTCTAAGAACCCATCCCAGGAGGCTTTATCGTCTTTGGCCGGGCCGCGCATGGTTTCGATGAAGCCGCCAATGGCCGTCAGAGGTGTCCGCAATTCATGGCTGGCATTGGCGAGGAAGTCCGCGCGGGCTTTCTCCGCGCGCCGCACTGCGGTCAGGTCTTCGAACACAATTAGGACAGATCCTGTATCCGGACCTGACCGAACATGCGCCATCCACACTTCAGCATCGCCATGCTGGGTGAACTCGACGCGCTCATTGGCGCCGTCTTCGGCAACCCGTTCGGCGGCGGCTAAGAGGTCTGGTTGTCTGAGCAAAGCAACGGGAAGGCTTTGTGCCGCCTTATCCAGGCGAAACAAACGGCGGGCATGTGGGTTGACCGAGGCAAGCTGGCGCTCGGGTGAGACCAACAAGGCGGGGAGGGGAAGCGCTTCGATGAAGGAGGTGATCGCCCGATCATCCGACTGAACGGGGAGCGGCGTTGAAGCCTCAAGGACTTCCGCATTGCGAATTTTTCGGCCCGTAGGCGCAGAGCCCACATAAAAAGCCAGCGCGCCCGCGGTCATAACCACGGCACCAGTGGCCCACTCCACCCATCCGATTGCGCCGGTCAGCAATAGCAGCGCAAGCACCGCGACGCCGCCCAAAGTCAAGACAAGAAAGTCTCGAAACCGCTTTGGCGGATCGGGTTCTATATTTGTCTTATCCTGCGACATGACCTCTCAACTTCCAGTTAGGATATGGTCCGTTATGAGCCTTCCGGCGTATAAACAGGTAGCGCTGATCGGCAAGTCTGAAAGCTTTTTCACAATTATTGAAAAACGATAATTATTTGTTGACAGTCGGCTAGTGCGGGCGTAAGCCACGATCCAAGGTGAAGAGGTTTCTATGAAACAAGCGGGTATAGTATTGGGGTTTCTGGCACTGGGCGCGTGTTCTAGCGTTCCGAGTGTTCCAACCTTGGGCGGACAACCAGAAGCAATCTTTCCGGTCGCTCCGGATGCGCCTGAAGTTTGGGCGGCGTCTGGCGTTGCTGGCCAAGTGCCCCAAACCGATTGGCTGAGCCAGTTCAATGACCAGAAACTGGTCAGCCTGGTCAATGAAGCCCTCTCAGCGAACCCCTCGATCCGCTCGCAATTCTACGCGGTTGAAGCGACACGCGCTCAGGCGCGGAGCGTTTATGGTCGGACATTGCCGAGCCTGTCCGGCTCAGCATCAGCAGGCGGAACCAGCAATTTCATCGCGTCGATTGATGATCGCGTCGATGATCCAACTTTTGGGGTCGGGCTCGATCTCAATTGGGAAATTGACCTTTGGGGCCGGCTCCGGGCGGGTATCAACGCCGCTGAAGCAGATCTTGTCGCGAGCGAAGCTGATCTTGCATCTGCGCGCCTTTCGCTTGCGGCGCAAACCGCGTCAGCTTGGTTCGATTTAAATGCCGCCTTGGCGCAAGAGCGGGTTGCGGTTGAAACCTTTGAGGCGCGGTCTCGTGCGCTCGAATTGACAGAACGTCGTTTGTCACGCGGTTTGGCCTCCGCGCTGGATGTGCGGACGGCGCGGACCACCCAAGCTTCGGCCGAAGCGTCGATTGCGGCACAGCGTCAGGCCAGTCAGAATGCCACGCGCCGCCTCGAAATTCTGCTTGGGCGATACCCTGCCGCAGAGCTCGAAGCTCTGGCAGAACTGCCTGAGCTTGCGCAAATTCCGCCATCTGGGAACCCAACGCTGTTGCTGACGCGTCGCCCGGATATTGCCGCGGCTGAAGCCCGCGTGGTGGCCGCTGGATTGCGCGCGGAGCAAGCACGGCTCGCAATGCTGCCCGGTCTTCGCATCACTGGGTCGGTTTCAAACACTGAAACCGATATCGCAGATGCGTTGGATCCAACACGAGTCGCTGCAAGGTTGGTTGCAGGCCTGACGGCGCCGATATTTAATGGCGGATCGCTTGATGCGGACCGTGATGCTGCTGTCGCGTCGGCGCGTGCGGCAGTTGAAAACTATGCTGCAACGACGCTTAACGCGTGGCGTGAAGTCGAAGATGCGATCGCTGCGGATACGCTGCTCGCGTTGCAAGAAGATGCGCAATCTCGCGCCCTAGAAGAAGCGCGCCTCGCCGAAGAATTGGCGACCCGACAATATACAAATGGTTTGGTTTCGATCTTCAACCTGATTGATTCCCAGACGCGACGCTTGAGTGCCGAGAATAGCTTGATCTCGGCCCGCTCAGCACGCGCGTCAAACCGTGTGAGTTTCCACCTCGCTCTTGGCGGCGGATTGCCGGTTCCTGAACCTGCAAACCCGATCGCGTTGAGCAATAATAGCCCCGAAGAGGCAATCCTCCCATGAGCCGTATAATTTCAATCATCATCACAATCGCCGTATTGGCGGGAATGGCCGTCGTCGCCTTCATGACGGTGCAAATCCTCAAGCCTGAGCCGGAACAAGCGGACGAGAAATTCTCGGGACTCTCTGTCTTCTCTGAAGAGATTCGCCAAGAAGATTTGGACTTCCATGTCACGGCCCAAGGTGAGGTTCGCCCGCAGCGGGAGCTGATTGTTGCGCCGCAAATCGCAGGCCGGATTTCATATGTATCACCTGACTTCATCGATGGCGGTTTTATTCGTCGTGGGCAGGTGCTGGTCCGTCTCGAGGTTGCTGATTATGAGCTCGCCGTCGTGCGCGCGCAGTCTGGCGTTGCGAGCGCGGAACAGCGTCTTGCCAGAGAGCAAGCCGAAGCCGAAATTGCCCAGCAAGATCTGATCAATCTCGGCATCACCGATTCCAGCCCGCTGGCGCGACGCGAACCACAATTGGCGGAAGCGCGGGCCGCTCTGGAATCAGCTAAAGCACAATTGGCGGACGCAAATTTGGCCCTACGCCGCACGGCTGTCGTCGCGCCGTTTGATGGCCGTGTGCGTGAAGAAAACGTCGATGTGGGCCAGTTCGCTTCGCCAGGACAGTCTTTAGGTCGCGTGTTCGCCACCGATATGGTCGAGGTCTCTTTGCCGATTACGGATGATGAACTTGGCCGCCTTGGTCTGCCATTGGCGTTTGCGGAAACGGCGGCGGCGCCAGGTCCAGAAGTGATTTTCACCGCCCCTGTAGCAGGCGAGGTTCGCCAGTGGACGGGCCGTGTCACCCGAACATCGGCAGCGGTGAACGGCCAAACAAGATTGATCAATGTCATCGCAGAACTCGCCGATCCTTATGGAGCTGGCTCTGACAATGGCGCACCGATGGCTCCGGGCCTGTTCGTGAATGCAGATATTGCAGGAACTAAGATCGAAAACCTGTTGGTCGCGCCGCGCTCCGCCATTCGCGGGGGTGAGAACATCTTCATCGGCGATCCAAGTGAAGGCGCCCTGCGCATTTATGAAGTCGATTTGGTATTCAGCTCGCCAGATGGTGCCTGGTTCCGCAGCCCGGATGTCGCGCCAGGTGATCTTGCGATTACCAGCCCGATCCGAGGGTCAAATGACGGCATGAGCATCACCATCCTGCAGCGCATGGAAGATGGCTCAATCAAAAATCACAATGAAGCTGCAAAATCTGACGACGACGAGGATGACACAACCGGTATTGCGGACGTGTCCTCAGATCTCGTCGCGTCTGCTGGTGACGGAGGCCTGTAATGTTTGGAATGGTATCCTGGTTCGCACGAAACGCGGTTGCTGCGAACCTGCTCATGGTTGTCGCCTTTGTCGGCGGCGTTCTCGGTTTTAACCAAATGGAACGAGAGATGTTCCCCGTGGTTCCAGTGGCGGGGGCCTCGGTTACCATGAGCTGGCAGGGCGCGTCGCCCCAGGATGTCGAAGAACAGATTATTACCAGGATTGAAGAAGCCGTTGCCGACATTGATGGGCTTGATCGGATCACCTCGATTGCTCGCGAAAGCTTTGCGGTTGTCAACATTCGCGGCCGCGACGATATCGATATGCAAGTCTTTATCGATGAGATCAAACTCCGCGTCGATCAGATAAACAACCTTCCGCAAGCCGCCTTCCAGCCCCGTGTGACACGTTGGGAACAGCGCGATTGGTATTTCGGCATGGCCATATTTGGCGAAGTCGATTCCCGAACTTTGAAACGGGTGGCCGATGACGTTCGCGATGATATCGCTGAAATCAGCGGCGGTGAGCTGGCGGTCCTACAAGGCGTTTTGGACGAAGAGGTCTCGGTTGAAATTTCCGAAGATGCGCTGCGCCGGTACAATCTGAGTTTCTCGGAAGTCGCGCAGGCGATCCGCCAATCATCCCTTAATTCATCAGGCGGGCAAATCCGTTCGAATGTCGGTGATGTTTCGATGACTGCGCGGGCTTTGGCCGATACTCAAGAACAGTTTGAAAAAATCATCGTCCGTCAATCAAATGACCAAGGTACAATCCGGGTTGGCGATGTCGCGCAGGTGATTGATGGCTTCATCGATGCGGATCTTGATGCCACCCATAATGGCAGCCCGACCGCGTTCGTTATGGTCGTTCAACCCGACAGTATGGATATCGTCAACTATGCGAATAGTTTCCGCGATTATATCGACCGGGCGAATAATCCCGCGACTGGCATTCTGCCAGACGGGATGCAGATTGAAATTCTCTGGGACAATTCGCAACCATTCCAAGCCCGTATGCAGCTGATCTCTGAATCAGCGCTGCTTGGCGCTGTATTGGTGATGCTGGTCTTAATCTTATTCCTTCGTCCAATCGTCGCATTCTGGGTGACGATTGGGATTATTACCGCATTTGCCGGTGGCATCATGTTGATGCCGTTCTTTGGTGTATCGTGGAATGTGTTGTCGACTTTCGCGGTGCTGCTGGTCATTGGGGTCATTGTCGATGATGCCATTGTGGTGGGGGAGAACATTCACCGAGAGGTCGAAAGCGGCCGACGCGAAGGCATTGATGCCGCGGTTGTCGGCACTCAGCTCGTGTTCAAACCTGTGGTGTTCGGCGTTATCACGACGATTATCGCATTTGCCCCTTGGGCCATGCTGACAGGGCCAACACGCGCCTTTACTCAGCAAATCACATTCGTTGTGATTGCATCGCTCGTCTTCTCGATCATCGAGTGTATGTTCATTCTGCCGGCTCACCTGTCGCATATGAAAAAGGAAGACAAAAGCAAGCAAAATGGCTTGGCACGCTTTCAGCGGCGGATTGCTGACAGTCTGATTTGGTTCGCTCAGCACATTTACAAGCCATTGCTCGAATTTGCTTTGCGGATGCGATACGCAACCATCGTGTTCTTTTTCATCGTGTTTGCATTCGCGATCATGCTGGTGGCAAATCGCGTCGTGCCGTTCAAGTTTATGCCGGAAATCGAAAGCGACTTGGTACAAGTCACGATCGACATGCCGGAAGGCACGCCATTCTCACGGACGCTGGAAGTTCGTGACCAATTGCAGGCGGGCATCAACGCGGCTGAGACCGAGCTCAATACGAAATGGAATTCACAGATCCTTCGGTCTGATGGTGGCTATGAGGGCGGTGTTCTAAATGGTGCGTCTGTCGTTGCTTCGAACAGTCAGGTCCAGTCTTGGATTGGCTTGGTGCCGCCGGAAAACCGTCCGGAACTTCTGTCGACTCGCGAGATCTCTGAGAAAATCAGAGAATTAGTCGGGCCGATTCAAGATGCGGAAGAGGTCAACTTCGATTTCACCGATAATGAGAATGATACGGGCATCAGGTTTGCGCTAAACCACCCTGACCTTGATCGGCTTCGCGAGGCCTCCGCGGTGGTCCAAGAGCAATTGGCGACGTATGCCGCCGCTTATGACATTGGCGACAATCTCACCGCCGCGGCGGATGAGTTGCGGATCGAGTTGAAACCTGGCGCTGAAGCGCTGGGTGTCACGCTCGCGGATGTGTCCCGTCAAGTTCGCCAAGCTTATTTTGGTGAAGAAGTGCAACGCTTGCCGCGCGATGGTGAAGATGTTCGCGTGATGGTGCGTCTGCCGAAATCGGCACGGACAGATCTTGATAGTATCGACAATCTGCGGATACGAACGGCGGACGGTCGAGAACTCGCGCTCACCCAAGTGGCAGACTTTACCTATGCCCCTGGCATCAACCGGATCTTGCGTCGTAACCGAACCCGCTCTGTCTCGGTCTTTGCCGACGTGCTTGGCGACGGTGGGCGCGGTCAAATCATGGCCGATATGAACGTCAATTTCTGGCCGGATTTTGAGAAGCAGTTCCCCGATATTGAACGCGGATCCGCTGGCGGGTTCGAGGAAGAGCAGCGCTTCTTCAACGAGCTACAAATGCTGGCGGCTGGTGCAATCATTTGTATGTATATCGTTCTGGCGATTGCGTTCCGGTCTTATGCTCAACCATTGCTCTTGATGACGGCGATCCCGTTTGCGATCACCGGCGCGATCCTGGGGCACGCAATCACTGGCACCTCCATGGCGATGTTCTCGATCTTTGGGATCGCAGCGGCGGCGGGTGTTGTGATCAATGATAACTTGGTCTTGGTCGATTTCGTGAACCGAAAACGGGCCGAAGGCGTCGGCGCCGTGCAGGCACTGGTCGATGCTGGCGTTTCGCGGTTCCGTCCGATTTTGCTGACTTCGGTGACCACGTTTGTGGGCATCTTGCCGCTGATTGCCGAGCGATCCATGCAGGCGCAATTCCTCAAGCCAATGGTGATTTCACTGGGTTATGCGGTGGCGTTTGCGATCTTCGTTTCGCTCTTCTTGGTTCCGACCCTGTATGCGGTTGGCGTCGAGATCGGCCGGGTGTTCCGATGGAGCTGGGGCGGACGTCCTTATCGCAAGATCGGCGAGTCCTACACAGGCGAAGTCACGATTGATAGCGAAGAGTTGATCGGTACGAGTGTGGAAACACCGAGACCTGTCCCAGCCGAATAAGGCATAGGGTGCGTTACAATTTACCAATTGTTCGAACGTTCAGGGAGAAACGAATGAAAGAACTATTGTATGCGAGTGCCGCAGCGCTCGTCCTAGCAGCGTGCAGCCCGCAAGAGGCGACGCAAACCGCGGGTTCGTCGGCAATTGCAGGCGACTCGGTCGAAGCCGATCGTAAAGTTGAGACCAGTTCTCGCGATGATTGGGGTGAGTTTGGCCTCGATCTATATTCCGTGAACGCCGACGTTCATCCGGGCGATGATTTCTTCAACCACGTGAATGGCACCTGGTATGATGAGTTTGAAATCCCCAGCGATCAAACCCGTTATGGGTCTTTCACACTGCTGCGCGAGAAATCTGAGCAGCGCGTGAAGTTCATCATCGATGATCTCGCCGCTGAGAAACCTGATCCGGCGACCCAAGAAGGCAAAGTTGCCGCCTTCTACAATGCCTTTGTCGATACAGATGCGATTGAAGCGGCGGGTTTGGCGCCGGTGCAGCCTTATCTCGACAAGATCAACGCGATCGAAACCCAGGAAGATTTGGCACGCGTCTTTGCGTCGGTTGGGTTTGCCAGCCCGATTGGCGGCGGTGTCAGCATCGATGCTAAGAAAACCGACGAGAACATCTTCTACATCTCGCAGTCTGGTCTCGGACTGGGCGATCGCTCTTTCTACCTCAAGGATGATGAAAAGAGCCAAGAAACGCGCGATGGGTATGTCGCGTTTTTGACGACAGTGCTCGGTGCAGCTGGCTATGAAGATCCAGCCGACGGCGCGGCGCGCATCCTCGCTCTCGAGACTAAGATTGCCGAGGCGCATTGGGATCGTACGATGAACCGTAATCGTGATCTCACCTATAATAAGCTCAGCAAAGACGAGTTTGTTGCGCTTGCTGGCTCCTTCCCAATGACAGCCTTTCTCGATGAGATCGGCGTCGCGGATCAGCCATTCTTTGTTGTCAGCCAAGTCATGCCGACAGAGGAAGAAATTGAAGCGCTTCAGCTGACTGAAGACCAACTCGAAAAGATCTCAGGTGGCGGTATCGCAGCAATTGCTGAGGTTATGGAGTCTGCTGACCTAGCGGACTGGAAGACTTATTTGACGGCGCGCTTTATCGCGTCAAATGCGAGCGTGCTGCCAAGTGAAATCGATGAGGCAAGCTTCGCCTTCTTCAATCAGCAGCTTCGCGGCCAAGAAGAGCAGCGTCCACGTTGGAAGCGCGGCGTCTCCGCGGTCGAAGGGGCGCTCGGTGAAGCTGTCGGTCGAGTCTATGCCGATCGGTATTTCCCGGCCGAGAACAAAGCCGCGATGGATGAGCTCGTGGCCAACCTTCGCCTCGCCATGGCCGACAATCTCAATGAGATTGATTGGATGGGTGACGAAACCAAGGTTCAAGCGCGAGATAAGCTGTCCAAGTTTACCCCGAAAATTGGGTTCACCGAGAAGTTTGAAACCTATGATTCTTTGAACGTCACAGACAGCGCCTTCGAAAACGCGATGGCCGCTGCCCAGTGGGCGTCGGATGACAATCTCGCCAAACTCGGTCAACCGATCGATAAGACTGAGTGGTTCATGCTGCCGCAAACGGTCAATGCTTATTACTCGCCAACCCGGAATGAGATTGTCTTCCCAGCGGCGATTTTGCAGCCGCCCTTCTTTAACATCGATGCTGATCCAGCGATCAATTATGGCGCGATTGGCGGCGTGATTGGGCACGAGATTGGCCATGGATTTGACGATCAAGGGTCCAAGTCTGACGGCGACGGCGTGCTGCGCGATTGGTGGACGCCAGATGATAAGGCCGCCTTCGTGGCGCGAACCGATGCGCTGGTGGGACAGTATAATGAATTCTGTCCGCTTGATGATGGCGAGACTTGTGTAAATGGCCGTCTAGGCCTGGGCGAAAATACCGGCGACCTTGGCGGTCTCTCTATGGCTTACAAGGCCTATAAGATGAGCCTGGATACCAATGGCGATGGCGAGATCAGCGCCGACGAAGAAGCCCCTGTTTTGGGTGGCCTCACGGGTGATCAACGCTTCTTCATGGCCTGGGCACAAGCCTGGCGAAATAAGTATCGCGAAGAGGCTCTGCGCCAGCAGCTTATCCGCGGTCCACACAGCCCGCCCTATTACCGGGTGAATGGCATCGTCCGCAATTTTGACGAATGGTATGAAGCGTTTGATGTCGGACCAGACCACGCGCTTTATTTGGCGCCCGAAGACCGTATTCGGATCTGGTAAGCCGACCCGACCGACATATAAAAGGGCGAGCTTCGGCTCGCCCTTTTTCTATTTCTCCGGAAAAAAAACGCTATTTCCCTATGGCCTGTGCAGCGCACTTTGGGGTATTAACCATTTCTGGGGCGAAATGACTTGGGGGAAGCTGTGCCGAAGCCAAAGACCGTAAGGGCTTATTTCGATGGCCTTGAACCGCATCAATCCATTATCGCCATCGCGCTCGAAGACATCATCAAATCGCAGTGGTCACACCTGACGGTGAAACTCGCTTGGGGTTTCCCCTGTTGGAGTGGGAATGAACGAGTGTTCTCGGTGATTGCGCATGGTGATCGTTGCAACTTGCAGCTATGGCAAGGCGCGCGTCTGGCGGATGATTATCTCGATCGTATCGAGGGAACCGGCAAATCCCTGCGCCATGTGAAAGTCTATTCCGCAGACCACATTAATGACGAACTGATCGACATTATGGACCGCGCCGTGGCGCTAGATGCAACGGCTCCGCAGCGCGTGCGATAGGTATCTGGAGACAGAATCTGTCCTTGGGTGACTTGACGATTGCCTGTCTTCTCCTTCATTTGTTCGCAGGTGCACAAAAAGTGCGAGACGAAAGCTTTTAGGAGGGCTTACCATGACCGCTACGGATCCTGTTGTAATTGTTGGAATGGCGCGCACCCCAATGGGCGGTTTGCTGGGCGACTTGTCGAGCATGTCAGCAAATGAACTTGGCGCGGTGGCGGTCAAAGCTGCGGTTGCGGAAGCTGGCTTAGGCGCGGATGATGCCGATGAGATTATCATGGGCAATTGCTTGCCTGCTGGGCAAGGCCAAGCGCCTGCGCGTCAAGCCGGATTCAAAGCCGGTATGGATAAAGGACTCGAAGCGACAACCATCAACAAGATGTGCGGCTCGGGCCTGCAGGCGGCAGTTATGGGGCGCCAATCCATCGCTTCGGGCGATGCAAATATCGTCATTGTTGGCGGCATGGAAAGCATGACCAATGCGCCGCATCTGATGGATGTTCGGAACGGTCACAAATACGGCGATATGGCCGCGAAAGATCATATGGCGCTAGATGGTCTAACCGATGCCTATGCTGGCGGTCCAATGGGCGCGTTCGCAGACATGATCGCAGAGAAGTATCAGTTCACCCGCGAACAGCAGGACGCCTATGCGCTCGAAACCCTAAAACGCGCGCAAGAAGCAACAGAGAACGGCAAATTCAAGCGCGAGATTGCGCCAGTGACGATCAAAAGTCGAAAAGGCGAAACCACGGTGGAAGCGGATGAGCTGCCGCGCACCGCCCGCCCGGACAAGATCCCGAGCTTGCGCCCAGCTTTCAATAAAGACGGCACCGTGACCGCCGCGAATGCGTCAGCGATTTCTGATGGCGCAGCGGCTTTGGTTTTGATGAAAGAGTCCGAAGCGGCGTCTCGCGGTCTGACCCCGATTGCTAAAATCGTTTCTTCTTCAAGCCACGCACATGAGCCTGAGAATTTCACCACAGCGCCAGTCCCGGCTATGGAAAAAGCGCTCGCAAAAGCAGGCTGGTCGAAAGACGAGGTTGGGCTTTGGGAAATCAATGAGGCCTTTGCCGTTGTGCCAATGATCGCGATGCAAGAGCTCGGCCTGAGCCATGACATCGTCAACGTGAATGGCGGCGCTTGCGCCATGGGCCACCCGATCGGCGCATCAGGAGCACGTATCTTGATTACGCTCCTCGCGGCGATGGAAGATCGCGACGTCAAAAAAGGCGTGGCCTCACTCTGTATTGGAGGCGGCGAAGGGATCGCCATGTGTGTCGAGCGGGCGTAACTGACCTTGCTCGGCAATACAAAAATCGTCGACCATTTCGTTGAACAGGCGAAATGGTGCGAGGCGCTTGGCTCTCCATTCACGGCAGCTTTGCAGTTGCGGTTCGCCGCAGACTTTGAAACGGGCGGACCAATTGCAGATATATGTGGCGATTGGGCGACCAATCCGCGCAAGGATGCGCTCGGACTAAGGCTGGCCGGAGCGCTGCATCATGCCGTTTTGTCGGAGACTTCGCGTGCGCTTGCCGAAGTCTATCCAAAAGGCGGCGTGAACTGGGATATGGAGGCTGTTTGGCCGGTCGCGAAAGACTGGCTCGCAGCAAATATCGACCAGGTTCGCACCTTCATTCAAAGCCCGCCGCAGACCAATGAAACGCGACGATCAATCATTTTCCTTCCAGGGTTTTTGAAACTCGCGGCGCGCTATCAAATGCCGCTGCACTTGTTGGAAATGGGCGCAAGCGCGGGACTCAACCAAAACTGGGACAAGTTCAATTATCAGACCGGCACTTGGCAGCGCCCGGGCGATAGCGACGTCACGGTGCGCTCAGATTGGCGGGCGCCTGTGCCTGATCATCTGGACGCGGATGTCCAAGTTGCGAGTCGCGCGGCTTGTGATCTGATGCCGATTGATCTGTTGGATCCAGAGCAAGTGCTTCGCCTCAAATGCTATACTTGGGCCGATCAAGCAGAGCGATTGGAGCGTCTCGACGCGGCAATCAAGCTGGCGCAAGCGCAAAGAACGGTGGTCACGCAAGCAGATGCGCTCTCGTGGTTGGAACAGAAACTTGAAACCCGGCCGACATCCGGTGTCACGGTCATCTACCATTCGGCATTTTTGGTCTATCCGCCGCGCGAGGTGATTGCTGAAATTACAAACCTGATCCGCAGGGCAGGGGCCGCTGCAACCTCGGACGCGCCTTTGGCTTGGTTAAGCTTTGAAGCGGAAGCGCTGTTTGGCGGCGATCCGAACAGTGGCAACATGCATGCGCGATTGGAAGCGTGGCCGGGCGGAGAGGTTGAGATCTATGGCCAATCAGATGGCCACGTCACTTATGTCGATCCTTATCCTGCGGGCACGTAATCGCTGACCAATCCGAGCGGGACAGCGGTCGTTCGCTTGGCGACATTGATGATGATGCGCGACTGAACGTCAGAAACTAAGGCAGAGCCGAGCAATTTTTCGCGCAAGAATTTGTCATAAGCATACATGTCGGTCGTGGTGACGCGGATGATATAATCGACAGCGCCAGTGACGGTCATGCACTCCATCACTTCGGGCCATTTGCCCACAAGCTCTTCAAAAGCTTCTAGATTTTCTTTGCTTGGCAGCGCCAGTTTGACGTTTGCAACGACTTCAAAGCCGAGACCGAGGCTTTGGCGATCAAGCAGCGTGACGCGGCCTTGGATGATCCCAGCCTCCTCCATGCGCTTGATCCGGCGCCAGCATGGGGAGGAGGATAAACCAACACGTTCTGCGATATCCGCGACCGACAAGGACGCGTCTTTTTGAATTAAATCGAGAATCTTGGCATCAATAGTATCGAGCTGTTCAGACAATTTTTCCCCCGATAGGCGCGTTCTTTAGTTATTTATTGCTCAAATAAGCCCTATAAACGCAAAGAAGGCAAGCATTTTCGGCACATTGTTGGGATATATGACCTAAACGCAACACTGGAGAGTGCGGTTTGGAACATCGTGAAGTCACGCTGGACGACAAATACGATCTTGTCGAGGGCAAAGCGTACATGACTGGGATACAGGCGCTTGTGCGCCTGCCGCTTGACCAAAAGCGGCTGGATAATCAGGCAGGTCATAACACTGCGGGATTTATTTCGGGCTATCGAGGCTCACCGCTTGGCGGCTACGACCAGCAATTGCGAGCTGCACAAAAGTGGCTCGACACCCATGACGTGAAATTCTGGGAAGGCCTGAACGAAGATCTAGGTGCAACCGCCGCATGGGGCAGCCAACAGCTTGGACTGTTCCCGGGCGCGCAACGCGATGGCTTGTTCGGGATTTGGTACGGCAAAGCGCCGGGTGTTGATCGCACGGGCGACGTTTTCAAACATGCAAATGCGGCTGGCACCTCACCCTTAGGCGGGGTGCTCGCGATTCTGGGCGACGATCACATGTGCAAATCCTCGACCCTGCCGTCGCAGTCGGAATTTGCGATGCAAGACGCTGAGATTCCGGTCCTAAACCCGGCCTCTATCCAAGATGTACTCGACTATGGTTTGCACGGATGGGCGATGAGCCGGTTCTCAGGCGGCTGGAGCTCGATGATTGCGCTCGCGGATACGATGGATAGCGGATCGGTTGTCGATGTTTCGCTCAACCGAATGAATTTCGTGAAGCCCGATTTTGAATTCCCTGATGACGGCGTTCACATGCGCCGCGCGGATCCGCCGCTTGAAAAAGAGCGGCGGCTTCGGGAGTTCAAACTGCCGGCCGCGCAAGCCTGGGCGCGTGCGAATCAACTTGATCATGTCATCCTGCCGAGCGCGAAACCGCGCGTCGGTCTGATCGTCACCGGCCAAGCGGCGCGCGATGTGTTTGAGGCGTTATCGGCGCTTGGTTTGACGCCTGAGGATGCTGCCAAACTCGGCGTGACCATCTATAAAGTCGCCATGCCATGGCCGCTCGAATCAGAGGGCATTAAAGCGTTTTGCGCCGGGCTGGAGCGGGTCTTGGTGATTGAGCATAAGCGGCCTCTGATCGAAGATCAGCTGCGCGCGGCGCTTTATCCATTGCCCGAAAAACAGCGGCCGAAACTTGAAGGTAAGCTGACCGTGGACGGCCAGCCTTTGCTCAGCCAAATCGGGTCGATCCCGATCCCTGAAATGGCTGACGCCTTGCGCGGCGTCCTACCAAAGGGCTGGAACACAGACAAAGCAGACGCCTATTTTGCGCGCGTAGGTCGGGCTGGCGAAGCGGCACGTACCAATGCCACGCCGACGGTGCGCACGCCGCATTATTGCTCTGGCTGTCCGCACAATACGTCAACGGTTGTGCCGGAAGGGTCGCGCGCTCTGGCGGGCATTGGCTGTCACTATATGGCCAACTTTATGCCGGACCGAAACACTGACATGACCAGCCAAATGGGCGGTGAGGGGATCGCTTGGGTCGGCCAGCATTTCGCCACTGATGAAGACCACATGTTCGTCAATCTAGGCGACGGCACGTATTCTCATTCTGGATCGCTGGCGATCCGCGCGGCGGTCACGTCCGGCGCCAATATCACCTATAAGATCTTGTATAATGACGCGGTCGCGATGACTGGCGGGCAAACGGTCGAGTCAGGTCAAACGCCTCAACAAATTGCCACGCAGGTGAAAGGCGAAGGGGTCGAGACCATCGTTATCGTCACCGAAGATCCTGTGCGCTATGCGAATGTCAAAGGGCTGCCGCGTCGGGTCAGAATTTATGAGCGCAGCGACCTCGATAAAGTCCAGAAACAATTGCGCGAGACCCCGGGCGTTTCGGTCCTGATCTATGACCAGATTTGCGCGACTGAAAAACGCCGCCGCTCGAAACGCGGACTGCGCGCGCCAGACCGGACGCGGGTCTTAATCAACACAGAAGTCTGCGAAGGTTGCGGAGATTGCTCGATCAAGTCGAATTGCTTGTCAGTCGAGCCGGTCGAAACAGAATTGGGGCGCAAGCGGCGGATCAATCAATCGACCTGCAATACCGACATTTCCTGTGTCAAAGGCTTTTGTCCGAGCTTCATCACCGTCACCGATGCTGAGTTCACTGCCAAGGACGAGCCGCGGCCGGATATCGATGCGGATAATATTCCGCTGCCGGAGACGCCGAGTCTGGAAGAGGTCTGGAACGTTTTGTTCACCGGCGTTGGTGGGACGGGCGTGACGACGGTAGCGGCGATTTTGGCGATGGCCGCTCATGTCGATGGCAATGCCGCTTCGAGCTTGGATATGACCGGTCTTGCACAAAAAGGCGGACCGGTGCTCAGCCATCTACGCTTTGCCCGGGACCCGGACATGATTTCCACGGGGCGGGTTCCGCCCGCGAGCACAGATTGCATGATTGCGTGCGATTTGGTTGTCGCCGCTGGCGGCGATGCGCTTAACCTTATGGATGCCGATCGCACCGCGGCTTACGCCAATAGTGATGTGACCCCGACGAGTGAATTTATTCGCGATCGATCGAAGAAATTCGAAAGCGATTTGCTGGCGGCTCGGGTGAAACGTCAGAGCACGGACTTCGCCGCTTTTGACGCCGAAGCACTGGCGATCCTGTATTTCAACGAAGCGATCTACACCAATATGATCATGGCCGGATATGCTTGGCAAAAAGGCCAATTGCCGATCTCATTGCGCGGAATTTATCGCGCGATCAAACTGAACGGTGTGAAGGCTGACGACAATATGGCGGCCTTCGATCTTGGCCGGGTCGCGGCCTATGACCCAGAACGTCTCGAGCCAGCGAAAGATCCGCGCGGTCATATCACGCCGATGAGTTTAGACGAGCTGATCGAGAATCGGGCGGCGCGTCTGACAGACTATCAGAACGCGAAATACGCGCAGCACTATCGCGATGCTGTGCAACGCGTGCGAGACGCTGAGACAGCGGCTGGCCTTGGCGAACGGTTGTCAGAAGCGGTTGCCCGATTTGGCTATAAGCTGATGGCGTACAAAGACGAATATGAAGTGGCCCGGCTTTGGACGGATGGAAAGTTCGACGCTTATCTGGCGAAAAAGTTTAAAGGCGGGAAAGTCGCTTACCATTTGGCGCCGCCGTTAAACTCGAAGAAAGATGAGAACGGTCATTTGGTTAAACGCCAGTTTGGACCTTGGATGAAAACCAGCTTCAATCTGATGAAGCGCTTCAAATTTCTTCGCGGCACGCGGTTCGATCCGTTCGGCTGGACGGGTGAGCGCAAACTCGAGCGCAAATTACGCGATCAGTATCTCGACAATATCGAGCGCATGCTCTCGGATCTGAATGACAAAAATCTCGATCTGGCGATTGCGATCGCCGAGATCCCGGATGAGATCAGAGGCTATGGGCATGTCAAAGAGGCGGCGATTGCAACAGCTGCGGCGCGGGAAGCAGAGCTTTGGCAGAATTGGCCGAATGGCAGCTTGCCGAAAGCCAAGACTACGCTGATCGCTGCGGAGTAAAAAAATGGCGATGCACTTTGGAAGTGCATCGCCAAGTGTCTCGATTGGTGGTGGGGGTTTACTTCGAGATTCTGAGATCTGAGATGGAGACCGCAATCTGACGGTAGGCGTCTTTCAACTCGGCACCGTTTTCTGGCTCAAAATAGTAACCAGGTCCGGTGGCGCAGTATTCGAGCACTTCCTTACCCGAGTCCGGGGCGTTCAGCGCGACTGAATAGACTTTGATGTCTTTGAGCTTGATATTGTCGCAGATATCGCGGGCTTGGCTATCGGAGCTTCCCTGACCTGGGAAAATCTCAGTGTTGAATGCGCCGTCTGTCATCAAGATCACGATTTTGGCCGAATCTGGCTCGGTATAATCAAGCGGCATGGCGTCACCGGTGAAGATTGTGTTCCAATCTTCGGCGACCAGATACCAGGTCCAGGCAATACCCAAGTGTCCAGCCGTCCAACCACCTGCTGTGAGCGAGGTAATATACGTGCTCAGCGTGCTACGGTTATTGGTCAATTCAACAGGCTCAATATTGCGGCACTCATCGCCATCATATTTGCTGTCATTTGGTCGGCTTGGGTGGCCAGTTTCCCAATATCCGCCATTGGAATAGCTATCGTCTTCGACAAACCAGGCTTGGCGGTGGGCGAGATATCCCCCGACATCCGGGTGGAGATCGGTAAACCTGAATGGCCCGTCACGTTCCCAAACACAGGTCGAGGTCAGCGTGTAGGATTTGGTTTCAGGTTCCTGTCCCCCTTCAGGGACCAGCGTGAAACTAAACGTGTCGTCAAACAGCTTCCAACCGCTTCGATTGTTTCCAGAATACGCTCTTAAGCGCAATTCGAATTCGCCCATGTCCCAGGCTTGGCCGGTCATATTGTTGAGACCGCTATCACCATACATCGTGTAGGGCTCAACATTCTCTGTTTTGTCATTCCACTCCGTTCCTGACAATTGCAGCCGCATGCTTTCGACCTGGCCATAAAGATCGTGCGAACTGTTCATTGTAACCGCAATCGTCAGGTCATCATCTTGGTGGTCTTGCACTTCAATGATTGCGCCGTCACCAATTTCTGAGATCAGTTCGTCGGTGTCTGTATCGTAGAGACCGACAAAGAACTCATCATAAGTGTCGCCGACAGTGTAATCATCTTCGCCATACCCAGAGATTGTGTGGGTATAGGTTCGGGTCGGCGGCACGCCAGCAACGTCTTCGAAGAAGTCGCCCGCATTGACCATGCCATTGTAAGAGACCATGGCGAGACGCGTGTTTTCCAATAGATCTTGGGTGGCATCTGCCGGCAATAGAATATCGACAGCGTCCTGCGCGGCAAGCTTTAGGTTGGACAATCGGCTAGAACTGTTCATCGAACCTGAGACGTCAAACATGAAGGCGACGTCGATTTTGTCGATGCCATATTCTGACCCTGAGATAACCGTGAACGGCATATAGTTTTGGCCGACAACTTTCATCAGAGAGGTTGTTTGCTGGCACCGCATTTCGGCATCAATCTCTTCGTCCGTTGTCGAAACGGTCACGACAGCAGCATTGCAAGCCAGGCCAGGAAGACCATCGAGTTGCGCGTCCATATATTGCTGGACGGCAAGCTTGACCTCCGTGTCATTTGCGCCGGTTTGCTTGACGCGCGCCGCGGCGAGCACGGCGGAGTCCATGATCAGCTGGGCTTTCGCCTTACGCTTCACGGTTTGTTGGAAATCAATCGCAAATCCTGCGACTGCTACGAGCGGGATAAGGACCAATCCGAAAAGAATTGCCACCTGCCCGCCTTCATTCTTGAAAAGCTCAGTGTGTCTCATTTTTATACAACGCTTCTGCGTCCTAACGCCCATTTTATGAGACGCAGGGATAATCTATCAGGATTGAGGTCCCGTTAGATTTGTACTGTGGATTTTGGTGCCGATGCAGATGATTTGTTTACCAAGCCTGTGGGTTCGTACTGGAACCGGATGGCGAGTCATGGTTTGCACGTGAGATGCGACAGTATCTGACTCTTCTCCAAGACATTCTCGATAATGGTGTCGAACGGGGCGACCGTACCGGCACAGGCACACTGGGCGTATTTGGGCGCCAGCTCCGCTTCGATCTCGCGGAATCCTTCCCGATGGTGACAACCAAGAAATTGCACCTTCGGTCGATCATTGTGGAGCTGCTCTGGTTCCTGCGCGGTGATACAAATGTGCGCTGGCTGCAAGAGCGCAAAGTGTCGATTTGGGACGAGTGGGCCGACGAAAATGGCGATCTTGGCCCGGTTTATGGGAAACAGTGGCGCAGCTGGGCAGCGCCAGATGGCCGCGTGATCGACCAGATTGAATGGGTGTTGGAAGAAATTCGAGCCAATCCCAATTCGCGGCGCATGGTTGTGTCGGCGTGGAACCCGGCGGATGTTCCCTCAATGGCGCTGCCGCCTTGTCATTGTTTATTTCAGTTCAATGTCATGGATGGCCGTCTGAACTGCCAGCTCTATCAGCGCTCTGCGGATGTGTTTTTGGGCGTGCCGTTTAATATTGCGTCTTATGCCCTGCTGACCCTGATGATGGCGCGGGCGACAGGCCTAAAGCCAGGCGAATTTGTCCATACGTTCGGCGATGCGCATCTTTATTCGAATCACATGGATCAAGCGCGGTTACAGCTCACTCGAGAGCCGTATCCGGAGCCAAAAATGATCCTCAACCCTGACAAAACGGACCTTTTTGGCTGGGATTATGAAGATTTCACATTGGTCGATTACCAATCGCATCCACACATCAAGGCGCCGGTCGCTGTTTAGATCCCAATTGCCAGTGGCTTCCCCGTCAGACCTTTGCTAGAAGGTTAATAAAGGGGAGACGAACATGTCGAACGCGACTTTTGAAACCTTTTTGGTTTCCGGACTGCTTATCCTCATTATTGCGATCGGGTATCTCGCTTGGTCGGCTTGGCGATGGGTTGATCGCGAACGCGACATGGAAAAGCGCTCGCTGGACGGTATTCGCCATGAAATGCGCCTCAATCTGAAACGCCTTTTAGATGAGTTGCGCGGCATCGCTGATGGCAGTTTGCGGAGCGAGATCGATGTTATCCCGGTCGTGCACCCGCAACTGGATGCACTATTGACCCGGCCGAACGAAGCCGATCGCCGGGGTCTGACGATTATTCGCGGCAATTACAATGAGTTAAGCGCCCACAAACAATCCCTACGCGCCGCCATGGCTGGGGCAAGCGATGTGGAAATGCCCGCAAACCGCGCGGTTCGGGCGCTGATTGGCTCGATTGCGACTTTATATCTGTGGGAAGAGCATAAAGGCTGTCCGCCCGATCGCGCTCGGTCGACCAGATCTTGGGATGTTCGCGATTGGATGAAAGCGACACCCTTCGACGCCCATGCCTTGCCAGGTCTACACTTGCGGGATCAAGTCGTTGAATATCTCCGCATGGAGGGGATGGAGCTCACGCCAAGACCGCTGACTCATACGGCGCATGAATTCTATTCGATGCAATATGATCGCAAAGCCGATCCAAACGCGCCGTTTTGGAAGCGCAAACCGAAAAAACAGGCTCCGATCGAAGAACCTGAAGAGGCGGTGGAAGCCGCAGCTGAGCCAGAAGACGTGCCTGAACAGGTCCCTGAAGCGCCGCCGGTTGAGATCGAGGCAGAGGCAACGCCTGAGGCACCTGCGCCGCAGCCAGAACCGCCTGCACCCGCTGCCGTTGAAGCAGGCGCGCCACCTGCGGAGACCGAAGTGATTGATCCGAATACGGAGCCGATGCCAGACCCTAAGCCGTCAAGTTCGGGCTCAGTTCACTAAGCATAAGAATCTAAAGAACATTATTCGCACCATCCCTGACCACCTAAAGTTAGGGACCATGTTTCGCGATGTGACCACCTTAATGGCAGATGCGCGCGCCCGGAATTGTGATAAACACTTTCATAGTGGGTGCTGGGCATTGAGCAAAGGAGACTTTGAAATGAGCTTTAAATACTGGACTGCTGGGATCGTAATTGCGGGCGGATTAACCGCGTGTACGCCCGCCGAGTCTCCGTCCACGGAGCTCACCACCGAAACGAATCTCGATGCCGTAACCTCCGATGATGCAGAATATGCGGCCTATATGGCATATGTGAACGATCCGTACACCATCTCTGGCGCAAGCGAGGCGGACTTGTCAGCCCTTGTCGCAAATCTGCCAGCCTATGCCAGCGTGACTTGGGATACAAAGTCGCTAGACGCGAACACGGGCGCCACGGTTTTTGAAGGCCTGTCCATCGGGTTTGGCGGCACAGAGAAATTTGGCATCAATTTCGAAACTGCAAAGCTTTGGGGCTATGATGATGGTCTCCTCGTATCGCGCTTGGCTGGAGAGAGGCTGACCGAGACCGGAGCGCTGTTCAGCCGCTTGGAAGGCACGAATGTTTCCTATTTCGGAGTCGTGCCGGCGATAAACGCTATTTTTGATGAGACGCTGGAGCAACTCGATGCAGAATTGCCAGAAGGGTTCGAATTCGGATTTGACCGGTTTGACAGCAATACCGAGCGGTTTGTCATGTCGGGCGTGTCCTTGCGACCTTGGGAACTTGCGCTCCTGCCGGCTGAGCGGATCACTGATATTGACGATGAAATTCCGGCTGAACTGGTCGACATCGTCCATGCTGGACAAAGATTGATCGCCGTATCCCGTTCTCTCTCAATCGAGAAAAGCGTGTCGCTGGATACCAATTTCAACTTTGAGATGCGCCAACCGGGGGCGGAAACATCCGTCTCGGTCTCCGTCGAGCTTGCGGCAGCGGAAAACATGCAAGGCTTTAATATCGAGAAGAATGTTGCTCATGGCTATTCCGGCGCACAAACCAATGCCTACACCGAAGCCACAGCAGCTGGCGAGGTGATCACCATGTCGGGCTTCCCCGCCGGGTTCACGATGGCGCAACAGGAGAGTTATGAGATCGCTGAAATGCGCAACATCAAGCTCGACAAATTGATGGGCTTCCTGGCGCGCTCTGAATTACCAATGATGGATGAGCGGGACTTGCTGAGCCTCGGAACTTGGGAATTCTCCGATTATGTCTCGCAGCTCAATGACAAAACCATTCTCACCGCCGATCGCGGTTATTTCAATGGCGAGAATTTTGAGTGGGTGATCCCAAGTGATCTCAGCTTTGGCCTCACCGGCGCTACCCTCAATGCCGATGAGTTGAGCGAGTTTTTCTTTGTGTTTTTTGAGACGTTTTTGAGCGGGGTCGATGCGGATGACCTGCCAGAGGATGAACGCGCGCAAATGGAATTGGTTCGAGAAGGCGTGGAAAAAGCCATCGAATTACTACCCGAGCACGGCCTCGACCAAATCCCGTTCGATTTCAATATCAATGCGACTTGGGCCGCAGACACCGGCCCGGCAGATTTCGCGCTTCGCTGGGACGCCGAAGGATTCGGGCGTAATGAGCTCGATATCGGAATCACGGTGCCGATCTATGACGCGCTGAAATCCGCGTTTGAAGATGAAGATCGAGAGGAAGCGTTTGAAGGGGCTTTCCGTGAGGCGTTCTCGTTCACAGGTGCACGGTGGTTCGAGGAAGACAAAGGCATTTATGATAAACTGTTCGGCTTCGCCAATGCGATCGGCAAAGAGTATCCCGATGAGGGGTGGGGCGCGATGCTGGGCAGTATGGAGCCTGCGCAAATGCGGACCTATCTCGGCACAATGACGCGGATGGGCAAAGCCAGCGCGGCCGCCGAATTCCCGCCCGCAGAGGCGTGGATTGAGTCCATTGCAACCTATCTGGAAACGGGCGGTTCCCTTGAGATTGCAGCCAACCCGCCTGTGCCAATCAATGAGGAATTGATGGATAGCTATGAAGATGAACCAGAGCCAGAAGAGATCGTTGAAATCTTTGGGTTAACGGTTACCCACACAAAATAGGCATCTTGCTGCTTGACCCAGCGCGCCGCGCACATCAAATCTCAGGCCAAGAGAATTGCGGAGACTGCATGACACGCCTTGATGACGAAAACGAAGCGAAACCGATGAGTGAGCCGAACGCGTTTCTTGAAGAAGCGCTGTTCAATGCTCGCACAATAATGCTCACTGGCGGCGTCGATGACAAACTCGCTCGCCGGGTTTGCGAGCGTCTTCTGGCACTGGCCTCAGATAGTTCAGACCCGATCCTGCTCGTGATCTCTTCGCCGGGCGGGCATGTCGAGTCCGGCGATATGATCCACGATATGATCAAATTTGTCGGTGCACCGGTGAAAGTGCTTGGCTCCGGTTGGGTCGCGAGTGCGGGGGCTCTGATCTATTCAGCGGCCAAGAAAGAGAACCGTTTCGCCCTGCCTAACACCCGCTTCCTGCTTCATGAGCCACGGGGCGGCGTCGGCGGCCAGGCGTCTGATGTTGAAATCCAGGTCCGCGAGATCGTTCGGATGCGGGAACGCCTCAACAAGATTTTTGCTGAAGCGACGGGTCAGCCGCTTAAAAAGATTGTCGAAGACACCGATCGAGATCACTGGATGAGCGCTGAAGAAGCCGTGAAATATGGCCTCGTGAGCAAAATCGTTTCACATCATAGCGACATTAAATAGAAAAAAACTTGCGGCAATTTGCAAGCCGTAAAGGAATTGCAGGCACTTTCCCACTCGCGTTGTAGAGTGTGAGAGCCGGTTTATGTCCGTTTGCTTGGGTGATTTTGTCGAAGCCGCAAAACCAATATCCGCGTTGACTCCCCTGTCGCGCGTGGTCGAGCTGTTCCAAAATGATCCGGGCGCTAGCTATTTCATTCTCGTGCGAGACAAGCGGCCCGCGGGCCTCATTAGCCGCGTTATGGCCTTTGAGTTTGCCGTGAGTGCCAATTCTGGCGCCCAATCCGATCTTACGATTGGGGATTTGGTGTCTGCGCGCGCATTTATCCTGCGCGCAGAGACAACCGTTCGAGATTTTATCGCCCGTGTCGGCACCAAGATAGATGAAGTGATCGCGCGTGGTTGCATCATCATTGAAGATAAGCGGTTTAAAGGCGTTTTGAGCCCGGCGAAATTCCGCAACGCTTTGATGGCCGCTATTTCTGGCAGTGCAGCAGCGGAGGGCGCGCACAAGTCGCAAGGCCCCAACCCCGCAGCATCAAATACAACTACCCCGCTCTTGGGAACGCTCGCTCATGAGATTCGCACCCCTCTGACCGCGATTATGGGCCTGTCTGACATGCTCGCCTCTCGGATTCGGGATGAGTACGAAAAAGACATTGCCCAAACCATAGTCCGCTCAAGCGAGACATTGGACCGGATCCTCACCGATACACTCGATTTTGCGCGGCTTGAGGCAGGCAAGCTGAACGTCCGCACCGAAGCCACAGATCTTGCCGAATTGGCGAGTGATCTGCGACGTTTGTGGGGCGGAGAAGCGTCGCGCAAAGGGCTGAGTTTGCGGGTTGGTGTTATTCCAAACGGCCCAGCGCATGTGCTCAGCGATCACGGCCGGATCCGGCAAATCGCGAACAATCTCGTTTCCAACGCTCTGAAATTTACCCGCGAAGGGCAGGTAGAGGTGACGCTGTCGACGGAATCTGTCGGGCAGCGATTGATGTTGGTTCTATCGGTTGCCGATACAGGGCGCGGGCTTTCACCAGAGCAACGCGATCGGTTCATGAAAGTATTTGAAAAGGGTCCAGAGATTGATGGGGTTAAGGGCTGGGGCCTGGGGCTGACCATTTCTCGGGCACTCGCGAAAGCGCTTGGCGGGGTGTTATCACACGCCGATAATCCAAATGGTGGCAGCGTCTTCACACTAAGCGTGCCGGTCGAGAGAGCCACTAATCAAGACAGCAATCATTGGCTCAACGCCTTGGCACCGCGTAAAGGCAAGTTCGAGCTTGGCGATATTCTTTTGGTCGAAGATCATGAGGCGTCGGCGATGATCGTGATTACCGCCTTGGAGCAAGCTGGATGGACGGTGCATCATGCTGGCACTTTGCATGCCGCTGAGTCTTACCTTGAGCTCCGCCAGTTCCAGGCTGTGCTCACAGATCTTCACTTGCCAGATGGTACTGCGATGAGCCTGATTGATCAGATTCGCCGACGGCGCGGCTTCAATGCAACGGTGCCGATCATTGCCCTGACCGCCGATGTTGCTGATCAGCGCCGTCAGGATTGTATCGCCATGGGGGCCGACCGGGCACTGAAGAAACCGATAGCAGGTCCAGAACTTGTTGCGACCATTGCAGACGCCCTGATGTCTCGTGCGGCAGGGCATGTTTCTGCAGTCGAACTCCGAGGCCGATTGGCAGGCTAGGCCCCACGCCCCACACATTCCAATACTGACCTACTGACAAGGCTTGCTTTGGCGGGCCGAATGCGCGATCTCAACTGCTAAAATCAGACAGGTTTGGGAGAAGCGCGATGCGCGAAGTGAATCATTTCATCGGTGGTCAGCAAGTCGCTGGCACCTCAGGCCGATTTGGCGATATCTATAATCCGAACACCGGTGAGGTGCAGGCCCGCGTGGCGCTGGCGACGACGCAAGAAGTTGCAGACGCGGTTGGGAACGCCAAGGCTGCTCTGCCGGGCTGGGCCAACACCAATCCTCAGCGCCGCGCGCGGGTGATGTATGAGTTTAAACGCCTGCTCGAAGCCAATATGGATGAGCTGGCAGAGCTGCTCTCGTCTGAACATGGCAAAGTGGTTGCCGACAGTCGCGGCGACGTTCAGCGCGGCATTGATGTGGTCGAGTTTGCCTGCGGCATCCCGCATCTGCAAAAGGGCGAATATACCGAGGGCGCTGGCCCTGGCATTGATGTCTATTCCATGCGTCAGCCGCTCGGCGTTGTTGCTGGCATCACCCCGTTCAACTTCCCAGCCATGATCCCGTGTTGGATGTTTGCGGTGGCCATTGCCTGCGGCAATACGTTCATCCTGAAACCATCCGAGAAAGACCCGAGCGTGCCGCTGCGCCTCGTCGAGCTGTTCCGTGAGGCCGGGGCCCCGGACGGTGTGCTCAACATGGTCAATGGCGACAAGGAAAGCGTCGACGCGATCCTGACCCATCCGGACGTGAAAGCCGTGAGTTTTGTCGGCTCATCGGACATCGCGCAATATGTCTACTCAACAGGCACAGCGCACGGCAAACGCGTTCAGGCCATGGGCGGGGCCAAGAACCACGGCATCATCCTGCCCGACTGCAATATGGAACAGGCGGTCAAAGACATTGTCGGTGCGGCTTATGGCTCAGCTGGCGAACGCTGCATGGCGCTGCCAGTGGCCGTCACGGTCGGCCAGAAGACCGGCGACGAGTTTGTTGAGCGTATGCTGGACGCGGCCCGTGGCTTGAAAGTCGGGGTCTCGACAGATGCTGAAGCCCATTATGGCCCAGTCGTGTCTGCCGCCCACAAGGCCAAGGTCGAGGACTATATCCAGATGGGCGTCGATGAAGGCGCTGACCTGAAACTCGATGGCCGCGGCCACAAGCTGCAAGGCCACGAGAACGGCTATTTCATCGGCCCGTCTTTGTTCGACAATGTGAAGCCCGGCATGCGGTCCTATGAGGAAGAGATTTTCGGCCCGGTCCTACAAGTTGTGCGTGCGACAAGCCTGGAAGAAGCCGCCGCACTGCCGAGCAATCACCAATACGGCAATGGTGTCGCCATCTTTACTCAGAATGGTCGTGCCGCGCGCGAATTTGCAGCGCAAGTCAATGTCGGCATGGTTGGCGTGAACGTCCCGATCCCAGTCCCTGTCAGCTATCACACCTTTGGCGGCTGGAAACGCTCAGCCTTTGGCGACACCAATCAGCATGGCCCCGAGGGCGTCCGCTTCTGGACCAAGATTAAGACGGTCACATCGCGTTGGCCCGAAGGCGACATTGGCGACCAGGCCTTCATCATTCCGACGATGGGGTAGGCTCAGCGTCCGGTAATTTTCGAACCGGCACTTCAAAGCCGCAAATATCGAGCATTTCAGGCGGCTTGCGATAGAAAAAGTCTTCGTCGCGCACGCGCTTTTCAGTCTTTGCATCTTCAAAGGCTTGGGTAGGCATGGCTTGCACCTGATAGGCCGGGCGAATGGCCGGATCCATATCCGCGGCGACCGTCATAGACATAATCTCGTCGCCGACGTCTGGCGCTTGAATGACGCCGCTTTCGATCGCCCGCACACCTCGTTTCAGCTTTTGCACATATTGCATACCGTCGATGACGCGGCCGAACACGGTCAAATTTCGGTCAAGGTAACGCTGGGCGTCGAGCACGATATAGAATTCGGTGCTGCCGCTATCGGGATCATTATCGCGCGCCATGGCGAGTGCGCCAGGACAGTGTAAAAGCCATTCAGTGCCCAGCGTTTCGCTTCGCCCAACCGCGAACCCGTCAATATGCCCCACCATCGGCGCGAAGAGGTCGGCATTGCCGAGCGGCACGAAGGCGGCATCCGAAAGTGGCCGATCATTCTCGTTCTTAAGGGTCGGATACTGCTCGATGGTCTCTTCATCTTGCAATCCGCCTTGCGCAACGAAGGCTTCGATCACGCGATAAAACCGGATGCCATTATAGACATCATCCTGGACCAATTTGCGGAACTGAGCCGCATGATTGGGCGCAAAATCCGGATTCAACTCGACGACAATGTCGCCATACCCGGTTTCGATCAGGACCAAATTCTCCGGTGACACATCGCGCCAATTCGGCGCCAAGGCGGAGGCAATTTCGTCTTCTGTAAGTTCAATCTGTGCTGCGTCTTGCGCTTGGCACGCTGTGGCAAATGATAAGGCGAGGGCACCGAATATCAGGGATCGCATATGAAAGCTCCAAAACCGTTCTGTTGTGAGCCTAGCTTTCGCCACCTGCTTTGGCCAGAGCGCTTGCCTCAAGGTCATTCTTGCGGGCGTGGAACCGCCCCGTTACCAGAAGGCCATGACGAAAACGGGCTATGAAACTCTCACTTCGATTGACGCGATTACGGCGGGATTGGCTTCGGTTGGCTATATCTCGACGCGCGAAATCTCCACCGCGATTTATCTCGCGCACAATTTGCGGAAACCGATCCTGATCGAAGGCCCAGCGGGCGTCGGCAAGACCGATCTCGCCGCCTCTATGGCGCGCTTTCTCGATATCTCACTGAACCGCTTGCAATGCTATGAAGGCCTCGATGAGGGCAAAGCGCTGTATGAGTGGAAATATGGCAAACAGCTGCTCTACACGCAGCTATTGAAGGAAAAGCTCGGCGAAGTGATGGACGGCGCCGGCACGCTCAATGCCGCTTTCGATAAGCTGACCTCGTTTGAGGACCTCTTCTATTCCGAAACCTTCCTCGAGCCGCGCCCGCTTCTGACCGCGATGAAGCAAGACAAAGGCTCTGTCCTTCTGATCGATGAGATCGATAAGTCCGACGAAGAGTTCGAAGCCTATTTGCTGGAAGTCTTGTCTGACTATCAAGTCACCGTGCCGGAGATCGGCACCATTCGCGCGCAAGTGCCGCCTCTGGTGATCCTGACATCGAACAATATTCGTGAGCTAGGCGATGCCCTGAAGCGCCGCTGTTTGCACCTTCATATCGATTTCCCCGAAGCCGAGCGCGAGCAAGCGATTGTCCGCGCACGAGTGCCAGATGTGTCCGACGCTCTGCTCAAGCAGCTGGTGGACTTTGTGCAGGGCCTTCGCGATCTCGACATCCGCAAGCGCCCGTCAATCTCCGAAACCGTAGATTGGGCACGGACGCTCTTGCTCATGCACGCTACAGAATTGGACGAAGACATGGTCCGTTCGACCCTGAATGTGCTGCTGAAGCATGAAAGCGATATCCAGGCGGTTGATAAGGATGTTCGCACACTTGCCCGCGCCGCCGTTTCGGCCGGATAAATGGCAGAACAAGTCCTCACCGATTTTATCCGCGCGCTGCGATCAGCCGATGTGCGGGTCTCGACAGGTGAGGCGATTGATGCGGCCGAAGCGGTGAAACTGATCGGCTATGCGGACCGGCAGCGGCTCTTGGATACGCTGCGCTGTGTATTGGCGAAATCGCCGACCGAAAAGCTGGCGCATGACCGCTTGTTCGATCTCTATTTCTCGCGCCAACCGGTGCCGCAGAGCGAGCCACCATCCGAAGATGAGAATTCCGAAGCGAGTGATTCTGACGGGCCAGGTGACCTGCTCGATTTGCTGGAGAGCGGCGACGAGACCGCAATTGCCATGGCGATGGAGCGCGCGGGACAAGAGGCAGGCCTGCAAGACATCCGCTTCTCAACTCAAGTGTCCTACTTTGCCCAGCAAATGATGAAATCGCTCGGCGTCGAGCGGCTCGAAAGCGAGATGATGCAAGCCTTTCGGGAGCGGACCGAAGATGGCCAGGCCTATGCCGAAGAGCTGATTGAAGGCCGCAAGCAAATGTTCTCGCGAGCGCGCGAGCACGCCAAACAAGCATTTGAGACATATGGCGCTGGTGCCACGCTGGCATTTCGCGAAGATGTGCTGGCCGATACCGCGCTCACCGCCTTGGACGTCCGCGATCTTGGGCGCATGCAGGTGCTGGTTCAGAAGATCGCCAAACGCCTCGCGGTGAAACACTCCCGGCGGCGCCGGAAGAAAAATCGCGGGCAATTAGATGTCCGTAAAACGCTGCGGGTCAATGCCGGGTTTGATGGTGTGCCGTTTGATCTTGCCTGGAAACAGACCAAGCGTGATCGCGCAAAGATCGTTGCCGTCTGTGATGTCTCTGGCTCAGTGGCGCGGGTGGTGCGTTTCTTTCTGATGTTGCTTTACAGTTTGAATGAAGTGGTGCCGGATATTGAGTCCTTTGCCTTTTCCGGACGGCTAGAGGATGTCGGCGACACGCTTGAGACCGAAGACTTCGCGGCCGCCATGGATCAAATCATCAACTCAATTGGTATGAGTTCAACCGATTACGGTCAGTCGCTATCAGATCTCAAAATGAACCATTGGAACGTGCTCGACCGGCGTACGACCTTGATTGTTTTGGGGGATGGACGGTCAAATTATGGGGATCCTCGCCTGGACTTGTTCCGGGAAGCGGCGGCGCGCGTCAAGCGTGTCATTTGGCTGACGCCGGAGGGGGAAAGCCAATGGGGCAGCGGCGACAGCGAACTGCCGCGTTACCGGCCGCACTGTCATACGATGAAACAGGTGACCACGATAAAAGATCTCGAGCGCATTTTGGATGAAGCGCTGTCGCGGTATCAATAGGGCGCGAGAAGGCTGGTAATATAGTCTGCCATCAATCGTCCTGACGATGTGAGACGCAATCTGCCGCCGTGGTTCTGAGCGAGATTCCGCTCCCTTAGGTCGGCTACAATGTCGGAATCAATATCAACGCCAAACAGGTCTGCGAACCGCGCCAAATCGAGCCCGGAGGTTGGACGTAGCGCCATGGCGAGAAATTCTCGTGCGGTGTCGGTTGGGGAAAGTTCGGTCTGATTGGCTGCTTGCGAGTTGATATAGTCAGTGGGGCGACGTGCAGCTTCGGTCGCCAACCTCTGGCCGTTCACGGTCAGACGCCCATGTGCGCCTGGCCCAATACCAATCCAATCGCCGCTGGCCCAATAGATGTGATTATGTCGAGACTCATATTCAGGCGCACGGGCATGGTTGGAGACTTCATAAGCCGAGAGCCCCTGAGCATCGCAGATCTGTTGGGTCAGCTCATAAAGATCGGCTTGATCATCGTCTGACATTGGCACCAGATCACCGCGCGCAGCGCGCTTTCCAAATGCGGTTCGTTCTTCAATTGTCAGTTCGTACAAAGACAGATGTGGAGCGCCCAAAGCGAGGGTGTCGTTTAGTTCTTGTTGCCAATCCTCAGCGGTTTGTCCTGGGCGAGCATAGATTAGATCGACAGAATGATTGTCAAAACAAGCTTGTACACGGTCGACCGCAGCACGGCCGCTTTTGCTGTCATGATCCCGGCCAAGAAAAGCGAGCGCTTGATCATTGAGGCTCTGTAGTCCCAAAGATAAGCGACCCACCCCCGCCGCCGCCCAATCGGCTGGGTCTGCGTCTAAGACATCATTTGGATTGGCTTCGAGCGTAATTTCGGCATCGGCTTTTAGGCCGAAACTGGCATTTGCAGCCTCGAGCAGACGTTCGATTTGCGTCGCTGACAGTAAGGATGGTGTGCCGCCACCAAAGAACACCGAATCGAGCTGCGGATGGCCTGGCAAAACCGTGCGGTGCGCGTGAAGATCGGCGATCATCGCGTCCAGCAAGGGCTCTATGTCGCGGTCTTTCGCGGCATAAACGTTAAAATCACAATAGGGACAGATGCGCGTGCAAAAGGGCCAATGAATATAGAGTCCAAACCCGTATTTTCGCCCGACCGCAGTCATTAAAGCAGGGCCGCTTTCAATTTTTCAAACGCAACCGCGCGATGGCTCATCGCGTGTTTCTGAGCGGGCTCGAGCTGCGCAAACGTCACCTCATGTCCGACAGGAACAAAAACAGGGTCATAGCCGAATCCCATTTCGCCACGCGGCGGCCATGTCAGGGTTCCGTGCGCCTCACCTCGAAACGTTACTTCGTGTCCATCAGGCCAAGCGACAGCCAGGCAACTGACAAATTTTGCGCTGCGGTCTTGGGCGTCAATGGCTTGCAATTCGCGTTCGACTTTTTCCATGGCTTTGTAGAAATCGCGCGGTTCGCCGGCCCAGATCGCGGTATGCACGCCTGGCATGCCGCCAAGCGCGGTGACTTCCAGCCCGCTATCGTCGGAAAGCGCTGGCGCGCCCGTGGCTTGGGCGGCTGCGCGGGCTTTGATCAGCGCATTTCCTTCAAAAGTGAACTCAGTTTCATCGGGTTCGTCGAGATCCAGCTCGATCCCAGACACCACTTCAAAGCCCAAAGGTTCAAAAAGATCTTTTAGTTCAGACACTTTGCCTTTGTTGTGCGTAGCAGCGACCAAACGGCCCGGTTCGAGTTTGCGAGACATGCAATGTGGCTCCGATCTTGCTTTTTGAACGAATGACCTTATCGTTTAACGGTAAGTTTGTGACTTTGTGCTATGTGACAAACGTAGCAAAATGACAGAAGGATGACATAAACGCATGTCAGGTACGCGCAAGAATTCAATGGCGGCAGTTCTGTCAACCGTCGTAACCGTGATTTTCTGGCTCGCAATTGTTCTCGGCACGATTTTGTTTGTGATTCTCGGAATCGGCTTGTTGGGCAGTCTCAATGGCGGCGAACTCGACTTGCCATTGGTTGAAGCGCGCGCCGATGGCGTGCCGGCCGGGCGGATCGCGGCCGCGCTCGTGGGGCTTCTGGTGTTTGCGCCGGGTATTGCCTTTGTCTGTGCTCAGTTGCGGAAAATCCTATCGACTTTGGCTGATGGCGATCCATTCGTCCCTGAGAACGCGCCGCGCCTGACCCAAATCGCGATTGCGATCGGCTTGGTTGAGGTCATTCGAATGTCGTCGGTTCTGATCTTGGCGGCGACGGTGGATCTCGGCGAAGGTTATGATGCGAATATCAATATCAATTTGGCCGTTTGGGGCGCAGTGATCGTGCTTCTCATTCTGGCGCAAGTCTTCAAAGAGGGCACCCGCCTTCGCGAAGAAGAGAAAATGACAATTTAGGAGGGCCATGACGTGTCAATTCGTGTGACCCTTGATCGGGTGTTATTGGAAAAAAGAATGTCGCTGACCGAGCTTTCTGAGCGCGTCGGCGTCACCCTGGCCAACCTCTCCATCCTGAAAACCGGCAAAGCCAAGGCGGTGCGCTTCTCGACTTTAGAAGCGCTTTGCCGAGAACTCGATTGTCAGCCTGGCGACATTCTCGTGTTTGAGGATGGTCAATCGAATGAAGCGAGCGAAGCGGCTTAATCGAGCCCGTCTCGCAGCAACTCAAGTGCTGTCTCAGCAAATAAATACATGTTCTCGACCCGGTCCGTGATCCCTGTTTCGCGGGTTGTGCTGCGCTCGACCAATGCTTCAGGCGGGCCGCCAAAAATCGCCGCGCAAACATGACCGGCCTCATCGCCATAGCCATTGCCGGAAGGCCCAGCCGCGCCAGTCTCACAAAGCCCCCAAGAGGTACGCAGACGCGCTCTAATCGTCGTCGCCATGAGCCGGGCATAGGGTTCTGTCGCTGAGCGCATACCGCTTATATCGTCTTTGCTGAGGCCCATCAGACCGCGAAACGCATTTGGCGTGTAGATCACCCCAGCTCCGCGATAGAAACGCGATGCACCTGGCACGGCGAGCAAAGCGGCTGAAATCAAACCGCCCGATGAGGATTCCGAAATCCCAATCGTCTCACCGCGGGCCAATAAGCGAGCACCGACTGTTTCGGCCAGCGGGATCAGGCGTTCCATGACTTATCCGATCGCCGCTTTTTGCGCCGCGAATAGCTCGTTGCAGCCTTTCTCAGCCAGCGCCATCATCGTGTCGACTTCGGTGCGGGTCATGGGGCGTTCTTCGCCCGTGCCTTGCAGTTCGATGATCCCGCCATCAGAGCTCATGACCACATTCATGTCCGCTTGGCCCGCACTGTCTTCAGGATAATCGAGATCGAGCACGGGCACATCTTTGTAAACGCCCACGGAAATCGCCGCCGCTTGTTTCAAGATCGGGTCGCGCGTGATCACGCCTTCGGTTTTCAAATAGCGACAGGCGAGCGCAAGCGCGACAAAGCCGCCGGTAATTGAGGCGGTGCGGGTGCCGCCATCGGCTTGGATTACATCGCAATCGATCGTGATTTGGTTTTCGCCGAGCGCTTCAAGATCGACGACAGAGCGTAATGAGCGGCCAATCAAGCGCTGAATTTCCTGGGTCCGGCCAGACTGTTTGCCTGCCGCCGCTTCTCGTCGTCCGCGTGTGTGGGTCGCGCGCGGCAGCATGCCATACTCGCCAGTGACCCAGCCAGTGCCGGTGCCGCGCATCCAGCCAGGAACTTTATCCGTCCAGCTGGCAGTGCAGAGCACGTGTGTGTGCCCAAATTTGGCCAGACAGGAGCCCTCTGCATAGCGAGTAACGCCGGTCTCGAGGCTGATCTCGCGGAGTTGGTCGGCGGAGCGTCCGGAAGGGCGAACGAAGTCTGTCATTTGATATGTCTTTCATAGCTTAAGCTGCTCGCCGCAAATTGCGGGTTTTGGGTCTTCTGTCTGGGCTGAGAATATATCGGGTGAGGACGTTGCCGTTGGACATTGCAGAGATGAAGGCCAGAGCCGCGAGCTCAAAGCGTCCGCCGCGCAGTTTTGCCTATGAGGTCGCCCGCGTGTTTTTCTATGGCCTGTATCGGTTGATGGGATGGCGCGTCCTGGGCGAGGCGCCCCCGGACAAAAAAATGGTCATTATCGCTGCCCCACACGAGACCAATTGGGATTTGACGCAGATGCTCGGCATCGCGTTTTACTATCGAATTCCGGTGCGTTGGATGGGTAAGAAAAGCCTCGGCGAGGGGACGTTCGGTTGGCTGATGCGTTGGTGGGGCCTGTTGCCGGTGGATCGTAGCGGCTCGACCCGACTGGTCGATCAAGTCGTTGAGGCCTACAATGCAGTAGATGAAATGTGCCTGGTCATCGCTCCGGAAGGCACACGGAAAGATGTCAAAGCTTGGAAGACTGGCTTTTATAATATCGCTCTCGCGGCAGAAGTGCCGGTCGGGCTCGGTTTTATCGATTATGAGAATAAATTTGGCGGCCTAGACGGAACGCTTGTGCCTTGTGGCGACTATACGGCCGACATGGAAACGGTCGCAAAATTCTATGCTGCCCGTGTGTCGCGCTTCAATCATCCGCTAACGGGTGAGAGTCTGGTAGGTGTTGAAGGCGAATAGCCGGCTACTCAGTTGGCGCAGCGGGCTCGGTCGTTTCTGCGAATGCGGTCATCTCTTCGCGGACCTGTCGCGGTAATAGCGTCTCGGGGCCGCTTGCCATGCCGGACCACAGGATCTCACCCGTTTCCGTCGACTCGGCAAAAATCGACATGGACGGGTGACCATCCCACAAGATGAGCTTGCTGTTGATAACGATATCGGGATTTGCATCCGCTGAGACTTTGAAATGATCGAATTTACTAAGCTCAACCGATAGCAATTCAGTTACCGATCGTGACAGCGGTAGATATTCGTCATTGCCGGTTTCATTGGTGGTCGCGCTCACCATGATTGAGGTGCGATCCGGCGGGGTAGATGAAACCGATTGGACCAAGAACAAGCCTAGCAACAAAGTCCCGATCGCGATCGCCGCAAGTCCGAACCAAGTTTTCGAAATGCTGTGGGGCCGGGTTGGATTATCGCTCGCAGGCATTTGCGGGCGGTTGGGCAAGGTGACGTCTGCGATCAAACGATATCCGCGCTTGGGAAGTGTTTCGAGAATCCGGGGGGCTTTTGGATCATCGTTTAGGGCGCGCCTCAAATCGGAAATCACCACGGCAACACTATTAGGACTGACCGTCCGACCTTCCCAGACATGATCCAGAATCGCTGATTGGGACACCACCTGTCCGGGTTGCTGCACCAAGAGTTCGAGCAAAGCTGCGGTGCGGTTTTCCAAGCGCCGGGTTTCTTCTCCATTGTCCAGCGTGCCTGTGTCCGGCGCAAAAGCCCAAGTGTCGATTTTAATGAGAGACATGCGGTTTATCCCGAGCTGACGGCTGATGGTCTGCGCGATGTTTGGCAGCCTGTAGCTTCTTCAGCTTTTCTTTAATTGCCTTATTTGCTCACCCGGAACACCACGAAGGTCAAGATAGGAGACTTTCACGTGGCATCGAAAATACTGAGAAAAATGATCACATCGACAGCGATAATGGCACTGGCGAGCGTCACCGCTGCTGCGGATGAGTTTGTCTTGGATGGCCAGACATGGTCCGCTGACCAAGGCGAGAATAGTGCCGCCAAGATCGAATCATATCTTGGGCGTGACGCCCTGTTTTTGAGTCGCAACGTGGCCGTGCTGGAGGGTGCTGAGTATGGCGATATGGTCATAGAATACGATTATGCCTCGACGCATCCTTCTGGATTCATCGGCATAAATTTCCGGGCCGATTCCGAAACTGCCAATCTCGAACAATTCTACACCCGTCCGCACCAGTCCGGACAACCGGACGCGACGCAATATATGGTGTTGACGAATGGCGCCGCGACTTGGCAGCTCCATGCCGGGCCGAATGAGGCGGTGGCGACAGAGTTGCCGCCACAGACTTGGATTAAAGTGCGGATTGTCGCGATCGGGGACCAGGCAGACATTTTTGTCGGCGACATGTCCACGCCATTGATCCACGTCCCCGATTTGCGCAGCGTGAGTGCCTCCGGAAAAGTGGCGCTCTACGCGTCTGATCGACCCTGGATGCAGGAGACTGGCGCCTATTTCTCGAACATCACTGTTCGCGACGCGACTGCAAGTGACCAAATTATCGGGAAACCGGCAGAAACAGACCCGTTGCCAGACGGGCTCCTTAAATCGTTCGACGTCTCGGCTCCTTTTGCTGAGTCGGAGATCAGCGAGGCATACCAATTGCCAGTGCTCGACGTGATGGACACGCCTTGGACATCCCTGGCGGTTGAGAATGATGGTGTGGCCAATATTGCCCGGACGACACCGATCAAGGACGGAAAGAACACCGCCCTGCTGCGGTTCACCGTGTCCGCAGATGAAGCTAGCACACGCATGCTATCATTTGGGTATTCCGATCGCGTGAGACTGTTCGTGAATGGCGACCTGGTTTATTCGGGCAATGCAATGTGGCGCGCCCGCGATCATCGTTTTCTCGGTACAATTGCCTTGGTCGATCAGATCGCACTCCATCTTGAGCCGGGCGAAACAGAAATCGTCGCTGCCGTCTCAGAATCGTTCGGCGGGTGGGGCTTTAAAGCGGCGCTCTCAGAAGAATAGACCGCTGACCTGCGATCGGTTTCAGCGCATTGACCAAAAGTCTGTGCGCTGAAGCCTCATTCCCAGATTGAATCCCCCGTCTTCGCGCACTATTCAATCTAAATGAGCTCAGACACATCGATCATGCAGGCGTTGAACCAACGCTCGCGTGATATCTTCAAGCAAATTGTCGAGACCTATCTCGAAACTGGCGAACCGGTCGGGTCGCGAACATTGTCGAAAGCTGGGATCGAGCTTTCAGCAGCGTCGATCCGCAACGTTATGTCGGATCTAACCGACCTTGGCTTGCTGGATGCGCCGCATGTCTCAGCCGGGCGGATGCCGACGCATGCAGGCTTGCGACTATTCGTTGATGGCTTCCTAGAAATGGGCGATCCGGGCCAAGCCGACCGCGCTGCAATTGAAGGTCGCCTCAGTGGGGCGGGCCGCGATTTAAGCGGGGTGTTGAAAGAAGCCTCGTCGCTTCTGTCTGGCCTTGCAGGCGGGGCAGGGCTGGTCTCTTCACCCACTCAAGACGCGGCGGTTCGACATGTTGAGTTCGTCCCGCTCTCGACCGGCGAGGCCTTGTGTGTGCTGGTTAAAGAGCAAGGCGATGTCGAAAACCGTTTGGTCAAAATCCCGCCTGGTCTACCGCAAACCGTATTGATCGAAGCGGGGAATTATCTGGCGGCGCGGATGAAGGGGCGGACCCTACATGAAGCCGCCGCTGATGTGCGGACAGAAATTGCCAATCGCCAAGCGCAACTTGATGCGGCGGCAACGGATTTGGTGCAGCGGGGACTCGCCGAATGGAGCGGCGCCGCACCTGGAGAAGAGCGCCGGTTGATCATTCAGGGCCGCGCTAACCTGCTCGATGATACAGCCGCAGCCGAAGATATGGAACGGGTGCGCCAGCTCTTTGACGCCTTGGAGCGCCAACAAGGCTTGCTGGAAGTGCTCGATTCCACAAGAGATGCAGACGGGGTGCGGCTCTTTATTGGCTCGGAAAACAGTCTTTTTCCGCTTTCGGGTTCAAGCGTGATTGTGGCTCCCTATATGAACGCCGAACGTCAAGTTATTGGCGCCCTCGGCGTGATCGGGCCAACCCGGCTCAACTATGCGCGGGTGATTCCAATGGTTGACTATACAGCACGGATGGTTGGAGAGGTGCTCGGCAAGCACCGCCAAGAATGAGTGAATTGAAGCGATGAGTGACGAAACAGTCAAAGACGACGCCCCAGAATTGGGCCCAGACGCCAGCAAAGCGGATCTGAAAGCTGCCGCGGACGATATCTTAAAAGCGGCCAAAGCGAACGCACCTGCCGCGGATGAAGCGGTCGAAGAAGACGAGGTCGCGGAGATCGAAGAGCCAATTGAGCTGACTCCAGAACAGCAACTGCTCGCGCTCGAAGTCGAGAAGCAAGAGCTGCGCGATCAAATGCTGCGCGCCATGGCTGAGATGGAAAATCTGCGCAAACGTTCCGAGCGCGAGAAATCTGATGCCCGGGTCTATGCGATTGAGAAATTTGCCCGCGACCTGCTCAGCGTTTCAGACAATATGGCCCGGGCCCTTGAAGCGCTGCCGGAGAGCGAGCGAGACGCTCTGACTGAAGGCGGCAAAGGTCTGCTCGGCGGCATTGAGATGACGCAAAAAGAACTGCACACGGTCCTCACGCGCCATGGCGTCACCGCGATTGAGGTCGAGCCAGGCGCGGCGTTTGATCCAAACCTGCACCAGGCGGTCGCGAACATTCCATCTGAACACCCGAACGGCACGATCGCGAGCCTGTTCCAAGCAGGCTGGAAGATCGGCGATCGGACCTTGCGTGCCGCGATGGTCGCGGTGAGTGCGGGACAGACGAACTAGTTCGTTTTTAGCCGCCACGCTGTAACTGTTCCAGGCTGCCAATTAGGCACGATGATCATATCGCCAACACGGGTCAGGTCATTTTGGTAGGTCGGGATCTCTTCGGTGTTGTGGAGCTCGACAGTCTCGCCTTCGGGTGTCACATGCCAAATTTGGCCGGGCCAGCTTGAGACGAGATAGCCGCCAGTATCTAAAACCGCGATGCCGTCAGCATTCTCCATTCCGGTGGCGAGCTCAGTTAGGTCTCGAGCGCCGCGGGTCTCCAACAAGCTGCCTGAATCCATGGTTGCGATTAGCAATCGCTCGCCATCCGCGGTGAGCCCGTTGACGCCGCCCAGACGGTCATCTGCGAGCCATTCTTTGTAGCCGTTGACGTCGATCTGAAAGATCCGCGCCGACCCGGAATCACTCAAATAGACGCCGTTTTGCCAGACCGTGATATCGTTGAGAAACCCAGCGCCGTCGACTGGATAAGTATTCTCAATCTGCGCCGTCGCGATATCGATGACGTGATAGGCGTCATAATCAGACACGAAAAGCTTGCCGTCTCGAACGGCCATGCCTTTTGGCGCGTTCAGACCAGAGATCCATTTTTCGTCCAGGATTTCGCCTTGCAGCGACAGACGACTGATCCAGCCTTCGCCATCTTTCGCGCCGCCTTCGCCTGCGACATTGGAAATGTACAATATGTCACCTTCAACGGCCACGCCCTCGGGCGCTGAGAAGCCGCTCGTGACCCAGAGCTGTTCAAGGTCTGGACGATCGCTGCTGGCCGTCGCTTCAGGTGTTTCTGTTGAGGCTTCAACCCCGTCAGGCTGAGTGTCTGCGGCCGGCGTGTCGTCGTTGGTAGCGTCATATGTGGCTGGCGAACAAGCTGCGAGCGCGAGAATATATAGCGTGGCAAGGAAGCGCATAGACTGTCTCCATGGGTTATGTGACAGGTGTAGCGTAAGAAATGAGGGTTTGCCCACTAAATTCTTCGTCAAGTCTAACTCCATTCCACCCCTTGAACATGTCCTGACGTTTCCCACATGCGGGGGGAACGGAGGCGACCGGACTGAAACACCGTCTTCACCTTCGGACATCTTTGTGTATAGAGCCGCAGGTTGCTGGTGCTGCATAGCAGGCCGATTCGAGGCAAATGGCGGCGGCTAAGGAGAGAAAGAAATATGGGTAAGATTATTGGAATCGACCTCGGCACGACCAATAGCTGCGTCGCTGTCATGGATGGCGGAGACGCCAAAGTTATCGAAAATTCAGAAGGCGCACGCACGACACCGTCTGTGGTGGCCTTTACCGAAGGCGGCGAACGCCTGATCGGGATGCCGGCGCGCCGTCAGGCTGTGACGAACCCCGACTTTACGTTCTACGCGATTAAGCGCTTGATCGGTCGTACTTTTGATGACCCGACCGCGCAAAAAGACAAAGAGTTGAGCCCGTTTGAAATCGTCAAAGGTCCAAATGGCGATGCTTGGGTCAAAGGCCGTGACAAAGATTACGCGCCGCAAGAAGTTTCTGCGTTCATCCTGACCAAGATGAAAGAAACCGCTGAAGCCTATCTCGGCAGCGAAGTCACCCAAGCGGTGATCACGGTTCCAGCTTACTTTAACGACGCACAGCGCCAGGCGACAAAAGACGCCGGTAAGATTGCTGGTCTTGAAGTGCTCCGCATCATCAACGAGCCAACCGCTGCGGCGCTGGCTTATGGTCTTGATAAAGACACCAATAAAATCATCGCGGTTTATGACCTTGGCGGTGGTACATTTGATGTCTCATTGCTTGAGATCGGTGATGGCGTATTTGAAGTGCTCTCCACCAATGGTGACACCTTCCTTGGCGGTGAAGACTTTGACCTCCGCATCGTCGACTTCCTAGCCGACGAGTTCAAAAAAGAGCAGGGCATTGATCTGAAAGCCGACAAGCTCGCGCTTCAGCGCCTGAAAGAAGAAGCCGAGAAAGCCAAGAAAGAGCTCTCTTCCGCCTCGTCTTATGAAGTCAACTTGCCGTTCATTACAGCGGATGCGACAGGCCCGAAACACCTCAACATCAAGCTGTCCCGCGCGAAGCTGGAAAGCCTGGTCAGTGACCTGATCAAACGCACCATTGATCCGTGTAAGAAGGCGCTTGCGGATGCCGGTAAGAACCCTTCGGACATTGATGACGTTGTTCTGGTTGGCGGTATGACTCGGATGCCTGCGGTCCAGGAAGCGGTGAAAGGCTTCTTCGGCAAAGACCCGCACAAAGGTGTGAACCCAGACGAAGTTGTGGCGCTCGGCGCGGCGATCCAAGGCGGTGTTTTGCAGGGCGACGTGAAAGACGTAGTTCTGCTCGACGTGACGCCTCTATCGCTTGGCATTGAGACATTGGGCGGCGTGTTCACACGTCTGATCGATCGCAACACGACGATCCCGACTAAGAAGTCTCAGACCTTCTCAACCGCTGAAGACAATCAGCCAGCCGTGACCATTCGCGTCTTCCAAGGCGAGCGTGAAATGGCGGCGGACAACAAAAATCTCGGCCAGTTCAATCTGGAAGATATCCCGCCAGCCCCGCGCGGCGTACCGCAAATCGAGGTCACGTTCGACATTGATGCCAACGGTATCGTCTCTGTCGGCGCCAAAGACAAAGCGACCGGCAAAGAGCAGCAAATCACCATCCAAGCCGATGGCGGCCTCAACGACGCCGATATCGATGCGATGATGAAAGATGCTGAAGCGAACGCTGAAGAAGATAAGAAGCGCCGCGACTTGGTCGAAGCCAAGAACAATGCGGAAAGCCTTGCGCATCAGACTGAGAAGCAGCTCGAAGAGCATGGCGACAAAGTCGGCGATGATGTGAAGAAAGAAATCGAAGACGCTGCGGCGGCTCTGAAAACAGCTGCAGAGGGCGACGACGCAGCGGACATTCAAGAGAAGCACCAAGCGCTGATGAATGCGGCGATGAAGCTCGGCGAGGCCATTTATGGCGCCCAGCAAGAAGAAGCCGCGAGCGCCGATGCAGCTTCTGATGCTGCCGCCGACGGCGAAGACGTAGTCGACGCGGACTTCGAAGAAGTCGACGATGAGAACCGTCAGAGCGCCTAAGCGTTCCTAAAACAGAATTGAAAAAGCCCCGCTATTATGGCGGGGCTTTTTTATTAAGCAGCGTTCGCAGCGTTTGAGATGAGGCGCGCCGATGTTTCGTCGCGATGCTTCTTCAAATAGCGCATGAAGGGCGTACCGCCGGTGCCGACTTCTGTGTCGTTTCCTGACGCGCCGCGCTGCTGTTTGTTGATATAGCTGGCAGCATATTCGAGATGGCGCGTGCGGAAGTCCGCCATGGCTTGGATGATCGTGTTGTACGCTTCTGTTAGCGCGCGATCTTTGGCTTGTTCCACAAAGGCCCGGACGCCGCTTGCCGCGCGCGTGTCATCAATGAAACGGCGGTGCGCTGGCGGCCGATAGATGTGCAATTGGTCTAGGAATTCACGCAGAGGGTCGGCTGCATGCCCAACGCCTAAAAGCGCATCCATGGCCGGCACGATCGAGGATTGCGATCCTGTTTGCCCGCGAAACGCTTGCGCTTTTGAGCCATATTTTTCGACCCCTTCATAAATGATCCCATCCGGCAGAGCGGGATTATCTTTCCAGCCATGGATGTAAGGACGCACCCGCTCAAAATAGATATAAGGGTCACACCGCTCTGGCATCCGATCAAACAGGCGGTTGATGTCTTTCCATGCCTCACCGATCTGCTGAAGAAGCGCTCGCGTCTTCGCGACATCGCCTGCGCGGCTGGCTTTAATCGTCGGTCCGAACGCGGCGAGGGCCCGACCGGCAGCGGCCTCAATCGCCACGTGAACCAACACGAACCAATTCTCATCCTGACCGTTCAAGAAATTCTGGACCATATCGACATTGTCGAGATCCACTGGCCCGTCAGGGTCGATCAAACTCCAATTGTCGAGGACATAGCCAGAATAGGAGAGCAGCGGCTGCTGGCCGAGGTGATCAGCGAGCGCGACCATCGGTTTCGCTAGATTTTCCGGTAATGTGTCAGGCGCCGCAGGCTCGCCCCAAACGAACGCTTGGACCATGAAGGAATAATGCACCATACACATGCGCGCTTCAGCGTCGCTAAGCTGATCTAAGGGCAGCTCGATCAGGGGAAGGCGCTCTGCCAACAATTCCCGCACCCGACCGGTCGGAAGCAGCTGGGGCAGGGACATGGCGACACGCTCAATCACCGCCAAGTCATCGGGCAGCCTAATGTCCTGGGTATTATGGCGGCATAAGAATCCGCGTTCAGCGGACATGTCATAGTCGTTTAAGTTCAGCATATCGCACTCCTAAGAATTTTTTGCAATAATACGGTGGATTGCACACAATTTCTCACTTAAATGGTGCTAATCTGAGTGGTGAGAGCAATAAATGACGGAAATAGATCGAATAAGCTCAAGAATATTGTTTGAACTCGAATCGGATGGGCGGGTCAGCAATACCGAACTGGCGAAACGCGTTGGATTGTCGCCTTCGGCCTGTCTGCGACGGGTTCAGGAGCTGGAGCGGAATGGCTGGATCAAAGGCTATCGCGCCGTGCTGGACCGGACGCGGATGGGGGCCGGGCTAACCGTCTTTGTTATGGTTGGCTTGTCCGCTCATCTCTCCAAGGATGCCCGCGAATTTGAACGTGCGATGGAGGCGTCACCTCAAGTGAGAGAATGCCACAACATCACGGGAGCGGTTGAATATCTATTGCGCGTCGAAGTGGCAGACTTACCAGCTTACAAAGACTTTCACGCCAATGTCTTGGGCGTCCTTCCGCAAGTCCGATCAATCACATCGCATATTAGTCTTGGCTCCCCCAAGGATAAGCGGGCGTAGACGGGAAGAGATTAGCCATCCGAAGTGCGACTAAGTCCAATGCCCATCGCTCTTTCGATAAGCACTTTTATTGACACAGTTTCGCGCAATTGAGGTTCAAGCCTATCCAAAGTTCGCGCACGTCGCGACAAATCTATAAATTTCAATGACTTGCCACTGGTGTACGCTTGATCTTTCTTGGCGCCAGGCATAGTGTCTACTTCATGGGTGAGATTGGCGGCGATGCTTGATCTAATTGTATTTATCCTCGTCTTGCATGGCATCACACTGGCCATATCAAGTATTTTGAATGTGCCCGGCTATGTTCTGCTCTGTAAGCGACATGGGCTGTCTCCAATTATCGCAGCGATCGGAGCGGTTCCCGCGATTGGTCATGGACTCTTTTTCCATGTCCTGTCGAAGAAGAAACTGAACAGCTTGAGCGGAGATCGATAGAATGAGTATCGATGTATTCCGCCTGCTGATCATCTTAAGCTACGTCGCATTTCTCGTTTGGACGGTCAGATCTATCCAGCGCTACCTCCGCGCTGACGAACAATTGCATCCATCGCTTTGGGTGACTTTGCTGATCCCGCCCGTGAACTTGGTCTATACCTATACGCTGCTGTTTTTGGATATGCGCCGGGTCTTTCGGAGGGCGCCGCATGAGTGATGCTCGCAAATCCGCAATGTTAGATTCATCGCGGCGGCAATTGCTGGGCGTGATGGGATCGGGCGCTGCCTTTGTTGGAGTCAGCGGTGTTCGGCAAGCCTCAGCTTCTGAACCTGTTCGCTTTGTCACTGTGTCCGAAAAAATCATTCAACAGCTTGAGCATATTTTGCAGAGGAATTGGGCCGGTGAAGTTCTGCCCGTCAGGATCTCGCGCGATCAGCTCAACGATACAGCGCTGCAACACATTCATGATCATTTACAAAATGTCCTCAGGGATGAGACCTATAGTGAGGTCCTTCAGGCGCAAATTGAAGACGAAATTCATGCTGGCGACTTGGTATTGGCCGGTGATTGGCTGCTCTCTCCGACGGAACGCGATATTTGCGGCATGTTACTGATTCTCAAGCGCGATACTCCCGAAACAGGGATGTTGTAATCGTGCTGATTGACTTTATCGATGCCGAAGCGCCGCAAGAATACTCCGCGGATGTCGCAATCGCTGGATCGGGCCCGGCGGGATTGTCGCTCGCATTTCGACTTGCCGACGCAGGTTACTCCGTCCTCGTTTTAGAGGCTGGAGGCGCAACCTTCGAACAAGACTCCCAAGACCTTTATGATGGCGAGCTCTTGGGTCGCGACTATTCACTGACCGGCACAAGGCTGCGCCAATTCGGTGGGACGAGTGGACACTGGAATGGGCAGACTGACGCTCTGCGCCCGTACGATCTCGTCGGAAAACCATGGCTACCGCAGGATATCGGTTGGGGCATTTCGTTTGACGATCTGGACCCTTATCACGCCCAGGCGCACGAGTTCTTGGAACTGGGCTCAGGTGATCGAGCGGTGATTACCCAAGCCACGCGAAACGGCGTGGGTGCGCGCGGCGATGAAGCGTTCGGATACAATCGAGCCTGGAAGTATCGTAGTCGCGACGGGCTTCGATTTGCGCTGAGATTGGCGGAGCGCGACTTAGCAGTGATCGAACAGCATGAGCGCATCGACTGTTTGTTGCACGCCAATGTAATTGGCTTTGAGCGATCGGAACCGGGCGACCACGTCACCCGTCTTAAGTTTCGTACCCTCTCTGGAAAGGAAGGCACGGCCAGTGCTCGATTGTTCGTATTGGCGTGTGGAGGGTTAGAAAATCCGCGTCTGCTCTTAAATATGATTGACGAAGGTCCGCTGGGCGATCCTTCTGCGAGTGCTCATTTGGGGAAGTATTTCCAAGAGCATCCCAATTGTATGATTGGTACGATCGCCGCCACCAAAACCGGTTCAGACTATATTGATCCTGCGATCACTTATACCGAGGATGAAAGCGGCGCTGGCGAAAGTCTCTGGAAGCCCTATTTGAATATTTCTCCAGAGGCACAGGAACGCGAGCAGATTGGCGCTGGATATTTTCGATTCTACGAGCCGACATTGCGCCAAGCCTCGGGGATAGAGCCGCCGCCACGATCCTTAGCTGGCAAAGCCATCTGGGCCGCGAGAAACATTGATGAGCTTGCCTACAGTTTCATTCCGAAAAGTCTGCGATCGGATGCAAACGTGTTTCGACTCATTCGTTTCTATTCAGAATTTGAGCAGACGCCGTCGGTCGATAATTTCGTTAGCCTCGGCGCCGAGCGAGATAGGTTGGGGCTTCGTAAGCTTCGGTTTAACTGGAAGATTGGAGCACGCGAGGTTCAAACGGTTCTTGGGGTCGCTAAGGAGTTTGCTCGGTTTTTGGCGAAAGAGCAGTTTGGCCGATTAGCCTTGGACAGCTGGCTGACGGGCAGCGTCGAGGAGGCCATTCAAGATATTGGTTGGGGATATGCGGCGCATCATATCGGAACCACGCGATTGGCGACCAGCGCCGCGCAAGGCGTCGTTGATACTGATTTGAAATATTTCGGGGTCGATAATCTTTATGTGGCCGGGTCGTCCGTGTTTCCGTCATCCGGGTTCGCAAATCCCACACTGACATTAACGGCGCTGAGTTATCGGCTCGCGGATCACATGATCGCGCGTCTGCAGTAGAGCGCGCGGCGCGAACTACGAAACCTTATTTCGCGCCATCCTTCGCTCGCGCTGAGACTTTTTCATACATTTCGTCGCCCCAGGATGCGACTTTGCCGTTGAAGAGGAAGTCTGGTGGGACGACTTCTGGGCCCTTGCCGGGTGGCAGGGGCGGGGTGAAATATCCGAGAGCATAAGAGCCCATCGCATAGCCGAGCATGGCTTGCAGCTCGGGATCGAAGTCTTTGGCGATTTCTGGCGGGCAAGACAGGTATTGGTTCTCTTCCTGACGGAGCCATCCAAGCGCGTAAGTGATGTTCAGGCCAATTCGGTCCCCATTGGATTCATTGGCGCCGCCGCTATGGACGACCGAGCCTGAATAGACCAGCACAGACCCGGCTTCCATTTCGGCATACTCAACCTCGTCGCGGACTGGTTGGCGGTCTGCGTCCCAGCGATTGGATCCGGGAATGACATTGGTGGCACCATTCTCTTTGGTGAAGTCTGTAATCGCCCAGATCGTATTGAATTGCGGCTCCAAAGTCGGCAGCAAATAGCCGCCCCAAGCCAATCGATCGCGATGCAGCGGCTGCACGGGCTGGCCTGGCTGAATGCGGATGAACTGCGTCAGGTGGAGCTGGATCGTCTCGCAATAGGGTTTGAGGAAGGTCTTCGCGCCATTCACGATGGTTTTGTTCATGACTGCGTCGCGGCAGGCCGCTGAGCGCGCAACGAGCGCGCCAGTGCGTGTGGTCTTGCGTCCGGTGAAGTCATCCCGGCCTGTCTCAGTCGCCTCGATATAAGGCAGGCACTCGGCTTTTAATTGGGTGAGCGCATCGGCTGACATAGCGCCTTCGAGAATGCAGGCGCCATCTGTTTTGAGCGCGTCTGCCAGGGCTTCCGGCGCGGTATCCGCGGGTAGATATTTGAGCGGCATAAGCCATCCTCCTCGGTTCTCTCTCCTCAGCAAACGCTGAGACCGGGAGCGAGTCCAGTTGAGCGACCGAAAAATAATTAAATGAACATGTTCACAAAACTAAAACCCTGTGCTACATAGACGACAAATGAGGAGGAATTCCATGTCCAATCCCGTGTTTGAAAAGCCGCCCATCGTCGATCGTGACTTCGTCAAAAAGTTCATGGTCTCTGTCGACCGCCCGCTCGATTATGGGGTTTATTTCTTGTTCCACGACTGGTGGGAAGGCGCGACGACCGAAGCCATCGATGTTTATATGGAAGAGTTGCACGACATTCCTGGCGCCACAGAGTTTCTTAAAGAGCGCTATATTGCCGAACCGCTGACGATTGAAGGGCTCCGTCATTATGGGCCCGGCACACTCGGAGCTGCGTATCGCGACTTTGTTGAAGAGAACAATCTGATCGAGAATTTTGGCCGTGATTATCGCGCCTTCCAGAAACAGCTAGAATCAACCGGAAAGCTCGACCGGATGCCAGCCGATATGGCCTATATGATGGTGCGCGGGACGCAGATCCATGACTTCATGCATGTGCTGACCGGCTATGGCGCGACCATTCCTGGCGAGCTGGCGCTGGCGTCTTATTATCTCTCACAGATCCGTTTTCCGTATCACGCGATCCGCTTGGCCGTGACCATGGCGCATACCGCGCTGGTGGCCCCCAAAGGGGTCGTGCCGTCTATGGATGCGTTTGTCGACGGTTGGTATTATGGGCGCAACTCGAACAATATCAATTTCGAGAAATGGGAAGAGCGGATGGCTGAGCCGCTGGCCAATCTGCAAGTCGAAATGAACTTGCGTCAAATCGCGAAAGCCGCCTAAACCGCCTATATGGCAAGACCTAAGGCAAGTCCGGAACAGCGTGCGCAAGTGCGGCGGTCGATTCAACAGGCCGCCGCTGAGCTTTACCGGCGCGAGGGTTTGTCGGCGATATCGGCGCGGGCCGTAGCAACCAAAGCTGGTGTGTCGGTGGGGACGATCTATTCCTATTTCGGCGATCTAACCGGCCTGATGCAATCGCTGTGGACGGGGCGGATTGCACAGCTGGACGATGAGTTTCGAGCACTCGCCGCGAAGCATTCAGATCCTGTGGCGCGGATTGAAGCGCTGCTACGCGCCTATCTCGAGTTCGGGATCAATCAAGCCGTCTTATATCGCAACGCGCTGATGTTTGTTCGGCCCACTGCGCTGGAGACGCCTGACAAACAGCCCTTGAGCAATTTTGCTTTTCCAACGCTGATGAAAGCCGCGATCGAAGAAGGACAGGCAACAGGCGCGCTCATCCACGGTGATCCTGACACACTGGTCCAAGTGCTTTGGTCAGCGGTTCACGGCACGCTTGCCTTGCCGGTGAACATGGACCGACTGGAATTGAAGAATGCGAGAGATATGACCGGTCATATGATCGAATCGATCATGCAAATGGTGACAAAACGCTCCTAGCGTAGCTTATTGCCTTCCAATTCCGCCCGTGTGCGGATCGCTTTGGCGGCGCTGATGCGGACGAGGTGACGTCCTTTTTCATCGCGCCAGTCGGCTTCCACAAAACCCGTCGTACGCCCACGTGAGACCAGCCGACCTTCAATCGTGATGAGGCCGTTCGGCACGGGCCGGAAGATCCGGGTCTGCAGCTCTGTCGTGGTGAACCATTCGCCGTCTTCCAGGGCTGAGGCCATGCACATGGAGACGATATGGTCGCTAAAGCCGGCGATCCAACCGCCAAAGACGCGGCCATCCGAGATGTCGCGATCTCCGCTGTTGGGCCATTCATAGCGGACATAGCCGTAGCGCACGTCTTTTAGCCAATCCTCGGGACGAATGCCGAGATTCTCTATCCCAGCAGGCTTGTCCCAGCCGCCGCTGCGCAGCCGATCGAAGAAAACCTGCTGATCTCTTGAAAGGTCTGTTCGCGTCATGCCGGGATATAGGCCCGCGCTTTGAGCTCAACAAAGCCGAGCGGATTGAACAAGGACGAAACCCCAATCAGCGTGTAGCAAGAGAAAAACGGCCCTGGCATCCATTTCGCTTTGGCGCGAAAAATCGGTGCCATATGTTTCTCAAAATCGACGTGATAGCCCGTGATGTCGACCACGTCGGCCATGCTTCCACCGGCCTCGCGCAGGATCATGTCGATTTCAGCAAAGGCCTCATCGGCGCCGCGAAAATAAGCCTCTTCCGTGGCGTCTTCACCCTCTTTTAGGGCTGCGATAACACCGGAGCAAAACACCATGTCTCCCGCGCGTACAGCGGGCGCAAATTGCATTTGCTCTGTGCGCTCTTTGAGGCTGTCGGGAACAATCATTTTTGGCATGCTAGACGACCGTCTGGCCACCATCGACCACCATCATTTGCCCAGTCATGAAACTGCCCGCGTCAGACGCCAAGTAAACAGCTGCCCCCGCAATCTCGATTGGCTCACCAATGCGGCGCAGAGGGGTGGTCGAAGTGGCGCGCTTCAGCGTGTCTGGGTTTTCCCACAGGGCGCGCGCAAAGTCCGTTTTGATCAGGCCAGGCGCAATCGCGTTCACGCGAACATTATCTGGGCCATACTCGCCGGCCAGATTGCGGACGAGCTGGAAATCAGCCGCTTTGGAGATGTTGTAAGCGCCAATCACAGGAGAGGCGCGCAGGCCGCCAATTGAGCTCACAATGATGATCGCGCCATCTTTGCGCTCGCGCATTTGCGGGGCGCACATCTGAACCAGCCAGTGATTTGAGATAATATTGTTAGAGAGGATCTTCTCAAACGCATCGTCTGAAATGCCTTCCATGGGGCCGTAATACGGGTTGGACGCGGCGTTGCAGACCACGATGTCGACTTTGCCAAAGGCCTCATTGGTCGCGTCGACCATGGCTTGGAGCTGATCTTTCTCAGAAATGTTGGCTGGGATCGCAATCGCGGTGCCCTCGCCATATTGATCATTCAAAGCGCCAGCGACTTCTTGGCAGGGGCCAGGCTTGCGCGAGCTGATCGTCACTTTGGCGCCGGCCGCTGCAAACTGCTCGGCAATGGCTTTACCGATGCCGCGTGAGGATCCGGTGATGATGGCTGATTTTCCTGAAAGATCGAACAAGCTCATTGAAGCGCTCCCTTTTAACTTGTGTGCTGCGGCGGTGATACGCGGCGGGCTGGTGTAAGAAAAGGGTTTCGCGAGGTCAGGTTTTCCAGGCCACCCAAGCGATCATCGCCCAGCCTGCCAGCATTCCAAGACCGCCAATCGGTGTGATCGCGCCGAACCAGCGCGGTGCGCCGAATGCCATAGCATAAAGCGTCGCCGCAAAGAGCACAGCGCCGGCCAGCAAAACTGCCGCTGCGCCCCCAAACTTTTCTGCATCGCCCGCTGAAAGCGCCGTGGCTAGCGCGGCATGAACGAGCAAGTAGAGCGTCGCGGTTTCCCACCAGCCTGATGCTTTCTCTGTCATTGTGTCACCGAGCGCATGCGCGCCAAACGCGCCGAAGGCGACCGCGAGAAATCCGGCTAAGGCACCGAGCAGTGTAATCATGACGGGTCCTCTAGCGGGATCGAATAATTGACGACGGCCTGGCTCGACAGCTTGTCGCTACCTTCAGCGCGGATATCGACACTGACCACGGCGAGCGTTTTGCCAAGTTTCAAAAGGGTGCCTTCGGCGATCACCGCGTCGCCGATACACGGGCGCATGAAATTGATGTTCAAATTGCTGGTCAAAGCCATCGGCGTGATCCCAATCCGCGTGAAGATTGCGATATAAGCTGCACTGTCAGCCACAGCCATTTGCGTCGGGCCATTGATATAGCCGCCGGGCCGAATATTGCCCTGATCAACTGGTTGTCGGATCCGCGCATAATTTTCCCGAACTTCAAGCACGCGTTCCTGTTCGCCCGATCCTTTGAACACGGCGTCATAGAAGGCGTTCACCTCCTGAGTGGTCACGACAGATCCCATGTTCTCCCTCCGATAGGCATTGACGCCTGCTTGGCTTGGGGGCCAACTTATATCTCCAAACTGATCCGAAAAGAGATCACGCCACGGGAGGAGTGAAACCGTGCTCACCAAAGGTGACGAATACCCGATTCATCAAACCCCCGAACCCATTGCGTTTTCAGGGTCTGACCGTAACTTTTATGACCGCTTTTTCTTCAATGGCTATTCGGCTGATGGGTCGGTCTTCTTTGCCGCGGCGTTCGGCGTGTATCCGCATTTGAACGTTATGGATGGAGCGGTTTCTATCCTCAAAGACGGCGTGCAGAAATCGATCCATGTCTCGCGTCTCTTGGGTATGGAGCGGATGGACACCAAGGTTGGCCCGCTGCAAGTACAAGTGATCGAGGAGCTCAAGCAGATCCGGCTGACGCTCGAAGAGACAGAAGGCATCGCGCTTGATGTAACCTTCACTGGGCGGCATTTTCCAATCGAAGAACCGCGCTTCACCTATCGCCAAGGCCCGCGCATGTTGATCGATTGCACCCGGATGACCCAGAACGGCCATTGGCAAGGCAAGCTTAGCGTTGATGGCGACGCAGTGGAGGTCAAAGACTTCCTCGGCACACGCGATCGCAGCTGGGGCGTGCGTCCAATCGGAGAGCGTGATCCGCAACCGGTTTTACCGATGCAGCTGCCGCAATTCTATTGGCTGTGGGCGCCGATCAATTTCCCCAATCTTTCGCTCTATTTTCATGTCAATGAAGATGCGTCGGGCGGCGCTTGGAACACGCGTTCGGTCCTCGCAATGGACGGCGCTGATCGCGATGGCCTTTTGCATCTCAACCGGCCGAAAATGGATGTATCGTGGCACGCAGGCACCCGCCGTGCTGCAGGTGCGACGTTGCATGTAGAAGATGGCCAGGGGCGTCCGCATGAAGTGACCTATGAGCCGCTGTCCACGTTCATGATGAAAGGCATTGGCTATGGTCATCCGAGCATGGGGCATGGCTCTTATCGCGGTGACCTCGCCGTGACCCGCGAAGACCTGACGCCGGATAATCTGCCCTGGCAGCAACCAGATAATCTGCACATCCAAGCGATCGTAAAAGCGACCCATAAAGGACCAGATGGTCAGTCCAGCGAAGGCATTGGGATCTTAGAGCAATTGGCGCTTGGTCCGCATGCGCCAAGCGGTTGGAAGGATACGCTCGATGCTTGAGGCGGAACTCGCAACCAAGTTTGCGGCTTATGCGGAAGCGCGCCTTCCGGGCGCCAAGAATGCGCGCGTCGATAGTATCAACCGGATCCATGGTGGGGCCAGCCGACAAACTTATTCGATTGATCTGACATATGAGGACGCGACGGGGCCAAAAACCAAAGGGCTCATCCTGCGCCGCGACCCGCCGGACAGTTTGATCGATACTGAGCGCCGGGTCGAGTTTGCGGCGATCAAGAGTGCTTATGGCCAGCGCGATTTGCCGGTGCCGGAAGCGCTGTTTCTTGAAACAGAAAATGATGCACTCGGCGCGCCCTTTTTCGTCATGGGGCGGATTGAAGGCGGGGATCCCGTCAACCCGTTCAAAATAGATGATATCGAGCCGCACCGCGCCACGATTGGCGAACAGTTCTTTCGGCATCTCGGATCGATCGCCGCATTGCCGGTTGAGGGCTCTGCCTTGGCCGACGAGATCGAGACGCCGGAACTGGACGCGTGCTGGCGGCGCGAGCTTGACTATTGGGCGAATGAAATCCGCACCAATGCGAAAGACCCGCAGCCGGTCGCAGAAGCCGCTATTCGACACTTGGAACGCAATCCGCCGCCGCCCGCGCAACGGCTCTCGATCGTCCATGGCGACTACCGGACCGGCAATTTCCTGCAGGATGGCGCAGGTTATTTGACCGCGATCTTGGACTGGGAAATGGCGCATATTGGCGATCCGTATGAAGACCTCGCTTGGGCGACGGACTTGCTCTGGTGCGGCAATGATCAGGAACGCGCCGCGGGCTTTATTCCGTGGCCGGACGCGATTGCGATTTGGCAAGAAGCCTCGGGCTGCCAGTTTGATCCGGCGGCGTTTGAATGGTGGTCTCTGTTTGCGCATGTCAAAGCGCTTGGCATTTGGGTGACCTCGGAAAAAGCCTTCGCGAATGGCGAGAATGATGACCCGATCTTGGCGTGGTCGGGCTGGTTCACCCATGCAGCGCACGAGTTGATGTTGGCGATGCGGCTGGGGCCGAAATATGGAGCAGGCGGATGAGCGATATTGGCATGATCCTCGATCGGATCGGACGCAAACTCGTCACCGAAGTCGCGCCAAAATTGGAAGGCGACTATTCCGGCGGGCATGCGGCGATGAGCGGCTTGATGGCCGTGATGGCGGGCGAAGCCTGGGACGGCGCGGCGGACCGACTGGTCAATGAAATTGCCGGAATGCGCGGTCTGTTTGCCCTCGCTGGAAAAGAAGTCGCGGTGCCGAAAAGCGCGAGTTTCAAAGTCGCAGATCTGACTGAAGAACGAAACGCGCTTGCTGGTTATTTGACGGCCCTGCAAATGTCTCTCGAGAATCGCGAGGATGACGAAGCGAAAGATCTGAACGCGAAAATCTGGTTGCATCTGATGGCCACCGCAATGGCCCGCATGCCCAGCCCGCCTGACTTTCCGGATGGGGATGAATAGGTCGCTTTCCGCCGATACCTGCGCACGCAGGTATCCATGGACCAAAAAACGACCTCAACGCTGTGAGGCTAAGATCTGTCCCTGGACCCCAGCCTCCGCTGGCGTCTGCGGCTCATTTCTTCCTCCAAATACCCAAACGCCCTCAGCCTATGGAAACCTCCGTTCGAGCACCGCGTTCCTGACGAAAGTCAGGATCTACGGCGGCTGAGCCCGGCCTCAAAGGCCTTAGCCAGCCGCCATGGGTGCCAGCTTGCGCTGGCAGAGCGGGAACGGGGCGCAGGCGGTTATCTAATGTTTGTTCCTAGCCCCACAATTCCCGGCTCGGCGGTGAGACCATGCCATCATTGTAGCGGAGCTTATGAGCGACATCTTTTTCGAGCCAAAGCGGGCCATCCAGATCAATGAGGTCAGCGACTTGGCCAAGCAAAATCGCAGGCGCCATGCTGAGCGAGCCGGCGACCATGCAGCCGACCATTGTGCCCATGCCGCAGCGTTTGGCTTCTTTCATAATCCGCAGCCCCTCAGTGAGGCCGCCGGCTTTGTCGAGCTTGATATTTACCGCGTCATATTTCTTGGCGAGGCCCTGGATATCGGCGCGGGTATGCATGCTTTCATCCGCGCAAATCGCGACATGGCCAGGGCGCCTGGTCAGTGCGCCATCTTGATCGGCGGGAAAGGGCTGTTCGATCAGGACCACGCCGAGATTGGCCGCTTTCGCAGCCAGGCTCGGAAACGCGGCGGGGTCGAGGCCTTCATTGCCGTCGAGCACGAGTTTCGCGTCCGGTCGGGCCCGCCGCACCGCTTCGACGCGGATAAGGTCATCCGGCCCGCCGAGCTTGAGCTTTAGAATTTTCGCATTGGTTGCTTTCGCCGCCTCCGCCATCGCTTCGGGTGTGTCCAAGCTGATCGTCATTGTGGTCGGCAGGGGTTTCGGTTCGGGCAGGCCAGCAAGCTCCCAAACCGGCGTGCCGGTGAGCTTGGACTCGAGATCCCACAGCGCGCAATCGGCAGCACATTTGGCAGCGCCTGCGGGGAGGCGGCGTTGCAAGTCTTGGCGGGTCAGGCCGTCTTGAATATCGCTTTCAATGCCAGAGAGTTGCGCGACCACGCTGACCCGGCTTTCTTTGTAGCGGGCATAAGGCACGCATTCGCCGCGGCCGATATGTTCGCCCTCTTTGATCTCGACGAGCACGGTTTCGGCCGTCGTCTTTGATCCGCGAGAGATTGCAAACGCTGCTTTAAGCGGCGAAGACTGAGGGGTGATGGTCATCTGGCGCATGGATGAAGTCTTTGCCGGAATGGTAAAATTTGAATGACGCTTTGCGGGCTGTCTTAAACGCTGGTGGGTTAAGGTAAATAGTGTCGAAATCGAACGATCCGTCTTTTTCGCCCTCGTTTGAGTATATTGGGGGCGCACGCCCGCGGCTGGTGCTGCGGGGCGTTTGGACGGTTATGGCCTTAGGCGGGCTGGATGAAAAGCTCCGCGATCTGGGTGAAACCCATGGCCATGACGCGCTGGCTGAGGTGGATTTAAGTGCGCTGGAAAGTATGGACACGGCTGGCGCCTATCTCGCAGACCGCACCTTGCGCGCGTTCGCGCCATCGACGCCAGAGATTACAGGCGCGCAGCCAGAAGCCTTGGATCTGCTTGGCCAGGCGCGCACGCTGGCAACCCAAGAAGAACACGCGCCGCCGGTTCGCGAAGACGGGCATGGCTTCGTCGACTTGCTTGAGCGGACGGGCCGAAACGCTGAGCATTTATGGCAAGAAGCGCTGGAAACCCTGTCATTCTTAGGCGGGACCATCGTAGCGATCGCCTCGGCGGTCTGGCGCCCCACCAAAATGCGGTGGACGGCTTTGGTGTCGGTCATGGAAGATGCCGGCCTCGATGCAGTGCCGATCATTGCCTTTTTGAGTTTCTTTGTCGGCATGGTGGTCGCCTTTATCGGTGCGACGACGCTGTCGCAATTTGGGGCCACGATCTTTGTGGTCGAACTGGTCGGCTTTGGCGTGTTGCGCGAGCTGGGCGGGGTCTTGGCCGCGATTATCATTGCTGGGCGCACCAATTCGGCCTTCACCGCGCAAATCGGCGCGATGAAAATGCGCCAAGAGATCGATGCAATGCAGACTTTGGGGCTCGATCCGATGCAGGTCATCGTCGCGCCGCGTGTGTTGGCCATGATGATTATGGTGCCGGTGCTGACCTTTATCGGCATGCTGACCGCGATTGCTGGCGGTATGGCGGTGGGTTGGCTGGTGCTCGATATCAATCCGACCGTGTTCTTCAACCGGCTGCAAGACAATGTGCCGATTGATCAATTCTGGATCGGCATGTCGAAAGCGCCGGTGTTTGGGCTTGCCATTGCTCTGATTGGGTGCCGGCAGGGCTTGGAAGTTGGCGGTAGCGTTCAATCGCTCGGCCATCACACCACAAAATCAGTGGTCCAGGCGCTGTTTGCGATCATTGTCATCGATGCGCTGTTCGCCATCTTCTATATGGAGATGGGTCTGTGACCGAGCTCGCGATCAAAGTGCGCGGTCTGAAAACCGCTTATGGCACACATGTCGTGCATGAGCATCTCGATATGGATATGCGGAAAGGCGAAGTCCTGGGCGTGATCGGCCCATCTGGGACCGGTAAATCTGTCCTGCTTCGCGCCATAGTTGGATTGAAAGAGCCGTCAGAAGGCGATGTCCACGTGTTCGGTGAGGATGTGATCCATCTACAATCGGCCGATCATGCGGCGCTGCAACGCCTCTGGGGGATTATGTTCCAGGACGGGGCGCTGTTTTCCAATCTGACCGTTCGTGAAAACGTTATGGTGCCGATGAAAGAGCACACCGACCTGCCGCTGGCTTTGATGAAAGAACTTGCCGATCAGAAGATCCGGATGTCAGGGCTGGAAACCTGGGCGGGGCGCAAATACCCATCAGATCTGTCGGGCGGAATGCGGAAACGCGCCGCCTTGGCGCGAGCTTTAGCGCTCGATCCGCCGCTGCTTTTCCTCGATGAACCGACCGCGGGTCTTGATCCAATCACTGCTGCTGGCTTTGATCAATTGATCCGAGATTTGCAGAAATCCCTAGGCCTAACGGTGTTTTTGGTGACACATGACGTAGATACACTTGCGGTCACCTGTGATCGGATCGCGGTGCTTGGGGAAAAGCGCATTCTCGCAACTGGCACGATGGATGAATTGAGACGTAATCCCCATCCGTGGATTCAGGATTATTTTGGGGGACCGAGAGGTCGCGGCGCAATTATGGGAGCCGGATGATGGAAACACGTGCGAATTACGCGCTAATCGGCGCTTTTGTCTTAATGGCAGCGGCCGCTGTGATCGGGTTCGCGCTGTGGCTCGGTTCCTCGCAGTTTAATCGAGACTACGCGATCTATGATGTTGTATTCCCCGGCCCCGTCTCGCTCGAAGAGGGTGCATCGGTTCGCTATATCGGGATCAAAGTGGGCGAGGTCGAAACGGTACGGATCGATCGCCGCGATGCGTCTATGGTTCGGGCACGCCTGCGCGTCGATAAGACCACACCGGTCAAATCTGACTCCACCGCGATCATCGATTTTGCGGGCATAACGGGCGTCACTTTTGTTCAGATCAATGCGGGCAGCGATGATGCCGGACCGCTCTTGCCCGCGCCATACGAGGATATCGCGGTGATCGACGCGGGCGAAACTCCGTTGACGGCTTTGTTCAATGGCGGTGCCGAAATTGTAGGCCAAGCTGGAATGACCATTGATCAGTTAAGCAATTTGCTGACCGAGGAGAACATCACCGCCATGGGTGAAATCCTCACCAATGTTCGAGATATCACGGCAACCCTGTCGGAAGATGACAACGCCTTGCTGGCCCAAAGCATCCAAACCCTGGCGTCTCTGGAGCGCGCCGGCGACAATCTCACCGTCGCATCGCAAGATATCACGTCGGTTGCCAGTTCACTGGATCAAGAATTGATCAGCTTAAACGCTGACTTGAAAGCGCTTGTGAGCGAACTGAACGGCGCGACAGGGGATGCCAGCGCGATGCTGACCGAGAGCCGCAAAGCGGTTGAAGCGGCCACGCTGCTGGTCGAAGGCGGCGCCTCTGATACGGTTCAGCAAACCAGTCTAGCCGCCCAAGAGTTGCGACTGCTGATCTCGCGATTGGATCGGCTCACCCGCGATATTGAACAAAACCCGCAAGGCTTGGTGATCGGTGATCCCTTGCCATATGAGGAGTGACGCTAATGAACCTGAAGCCTGTCATCATTGGTGTTGCTTTTAGCCTATCGGTCGCTTGCGTCTCGGTCCTGCCTGAGCCCACTGCGCCAGACGCCCTTTATAGTATCGACGCTGAAACTGCTTATGCGGGATTGGCGCAGGACCTAATCGTTCGCGAACCTGAAGCGCCGCGGCTGATTAGCGGACAAAACATCATCAGCGAAGGCGAGGATGGCGGCTTACGTGTCGTGCCGCGGGTCGAGTGGTCTGGGCCAGCGACCCGTCAGCTGCAATTGGCGATGCTGAACAGTTTTAAATTGGGTGAGCCGGGCAATGCCGTGTTGCCAGAGCTTGGTATTCTGCCGCGCTTTGAGATGGCAACCGAATTGACGGACCTCAAACTGCAGGGCGAAACCGCGATTTGCGAGATGGCGGTAAGCCTCATCGCGACCCGGGACCGAACGCTGCTTGAGCGGAAGCAAATCATTGCGCGCGCGCAGGCGACGAGTGGGGAGCCGAGCGATCGTGCCTTGGCGCTGAAAGCAGCGGCGACCGATTGCGCGGCGCAGGCAGCTCAGTTTGCAATTTCTGGGATCGAAGACCCGTCTTAAGCAACTGAAGGCTCGGCGTCTGAACGGGCTTGGCTGATCGGTAAATAAAAGCTGACTTGCGTGCCGCGGCCAGGTTTGCTGGCAATCGTCAGGCGGCCGCCATGCATTTCCGCGAAGGATTTTGTCAGCGCCAAGCCAAGACCTGTGCCATCAAAATTGCGGTCGCGCGTATCGCTGACCTGTTCAAACGGTTGCGCGAGCCGAGGTAGGGCGTCGGCCGGAATGCCGATACCATTGTCACGGACCGATACGCGCAGCTCATCGCCTTTTTGATCCACGGTCACCCGTACCTCGCCGCCCGGGTCGGTGAATTTGAGCGCGTTCGAAACCAGGTTCAGGATCATCTGGCGAATGGCGCGATGGTCGGCTTCGACCAGGGGCAGGCCAGGATTGGCCACCATTTGCAGGCTGATATTCTTGTCTTCTGCCTTACGCCGGATCATCCGGATCGCTGCATCGACAGGGTCGACAATATCAATCGATTGCAGATCGACGGTCATCTTGCCCGCTTCGATTTTCGCCATGTCGAGAATGTCGGTGATCATCTCGAGAAGATGTTTGCCAGAATCTAGAATGTCTTTTGCGTAAGTCTTGTAGCGCTCGTCGCCGAGCGGGCCGTACATCTCGTCGACCAAGATTTCCGAGAAGCCATTAATCGCATTGAGCGGCGTGCGAAGTTCATGGCTCATATTGGCCAGGAACGCATTCTTAGAATTGGAAGAGCGTTCGGCATTGATCTTTTCTTCTTCGAGCTTGCGGGTCAGCTCTGCGGTCATGGTCTCAGAACGTTCCAGTTCGGCGACGAGATTGCGCAAGCGCGCGTGTTGTTTGGTCAGCTCGACCTCGTTGCGCATATCGCTAGAGACATCCATCCCGATCGTGATCATACCGCCCGAGGGAACGGTGCGCTCTATGATTTTGTACCATGCGCCGTCACGGGTTTTGATGATGTCCGCAGGGTCGTTGGCCTCACTCGGGCGCCGGTCAATGACGTTCGCGGCCTGGGCCAACATGATCGTCTCATATCCCATGCCGGCGCGGACCGTCGGCTCAAGGCCAAACACCCGCTGGAAGGCGCGGTTCCAATAGATCAGGCGCTTGCGGCCGTCCCAAAGCGCGAATGGCCCAGAATAGCCTTCGAGGGCGCTCTTGAGGCGGTTTTCGGCTTGCCGCGTTCGGGCGAGGGCGCGCTTGGTCTCCGTGACATCATGTAGGATCCCATTGAGGGCGCCGCTGGTCTCATCAGGTTGCGCGCGCAGATCGAGCCATATGGATTGATCTGGCGTCGTGAAGACTTGTTGGACGAAGCCGCGTTCCGACAGGCCCTCCAAGGCTTGCTCGACGGCGTCGGCATGGTCCTGGTGCACAAATCGGAGGAATTCGCGTCTGGAAAGCTGCAACTCGCCGTCGGCGCCGAGCAATTTGCTCGCCTCTTCGCTAAATTGATAAGTTGCGGTCTTCTCGTCCCAGGACCAGAAGCCGGCTTTAGATTGATGTAGGACTGTCTTGAGGATGCGCCCCGCGCGGGTGGCTTCGCCTTCGAATGCTTCTGAGACAAGCCGGTTTTGTTCGAACAAGCGAAATAGGCCCAAAATTGCTAGCGACGGGCCAAGCAGCAGCAGCGCATAGACCAAAAGATCAATCATCGCTGACTGAGACATCACGGAAAATGGGCGCGTAATACAGACCGACAGCGCATTGCTCGAGATCGGTGAGCACGCTCGAACCTGGCTGGACGACATCAATTCTGCGCCGCTCCGCCGGTCGTTGAAAATGCGAGCGGTGCGCCCCCCATCTGGGGTTGGTAACAGGTTTGCGACCGGGGTGATCGCCAGCCTGGAGCTGCCAGAGTCGGGATCATAGACCACGATCAGATCATCATTGGTTGAGAGACCGGCTTGCTGTCCGGTGGCTAAGAGTTCGCTTGCCCGTTCGCCATTGACGCGCAAGCGACTACCGGTTGGCGCGGTCAGAGCATCGGCCAGGGTCGCGACCGTTTCTATCTCGGGATAGGCGCGTTGAATTTGGCTTGAGGACCAGCCAGCTTGATAGCCCATTTGCAGGGTCTGAGCGACAGTCTCGATCTTGCCAGATAGATGTTCGGAAAAGGCCAGCGCTTCGCGATGCGTTTCGGCTTGTGTGCCCGCGCGCAATTTCTGTGTGTCATCAAACGCTTTCAAGCCGAGCGCCACACCTTGAATAAGGATAATCAATCCGAGCGCAGTCGTCAGGTTCAAGCTTGGACGCTTGCGCATCCGCTTAGCGGATTTTTGGTTTTCGCCCTTCCGCCGCGCCACGGCCGGTTCCTTTCCGCTCGCACCTATTGAGGCACGTTTTCATCCCTTAAGCTTTCGTTACGGTTCAGAAAGTTCAGGTTTGGTTAACCAATGGCACGATTCTGGGATTCGGCAGCAGATTAGCTCAGTGTGCGGTTGATAATGTCAGTCGCATTCTTAGACAGATCGCCAGCTTGCAAGGCTTTTAGCGTGCGTTCGGCCGCCGATTTTGCCTTTGGTTCAAGCGACCGCCACTGTTCAAACGCGGTGAGCAAACGGGCGGCCAAAGCTGGGTTTTTCGGGTCCGCCGCTTTGATGATGTCAGCTACAAGATCGTAACCAGATCCGTCAGCCGCGTGGAACTCGGCGAGGTTTTGCATCGCAAACACTGCAATGACAGACCGCACTCGGTTCGGGTTTCCGAGATCGAATTTTGGATGTTTGATCAAAGTCGCAATGTCCGCCACGGCGCCCGTGCTGGCTTGGACGGCAAACCATTTGTCCATCACCAGCTCATTGCTGGCCCATTTGGTTTCAAACGCGCTCAAGGCCGTTTGTTTGCTTTCGCCAGCTGCGACACAGAGCGCGCGCAGCGTTGAGAGGCTCTCGGTCATGTTTCCAGCCGCATCGAACAGCGTCTTCAGTGCGGTGTCTGATGACCCGCCCAGAGCCGCCAGCAAGCCGATAAAAGCGCTGCGCAGGGCGCGGGCGCCGGATTGTTCGGCATCAGGACGGAACGGTTCGGGGCTGGCTTTCGCAAGATAAGTCTCGGCATCTGCGGACAGAGCGGTGGCGAGTGCTTGCTGCACTGTTTTGCGCGCATCTGCGAGCGCGCTCGGATTGGCCGGGGTGTGCTCTTGGAACAGCTCGCCGACATCTGGCAAGCGGGTGAGCAAAGCAGCGAAAGCCGCGTCATCCATATTGGCGCGCACGGCGTCCGCGATGGCGGTGATGATGTGCGTGTCAGGCGCCGTCGCCTGGCCATAGGCGAGCGCGAGAATATCCTTCTTCACCAAGGCCTGTAGGGCATCCCATTGGTTAAACGGATCATTGTCCAAACGGGCCAGCTCGAGACGATGGGCATCATCGATTTGGTGGTCCAGCCGGATCGGCGCGGAGAAGCCGCGATTGAGTGACACATACGGGCGTCCGGTGTCACAGGTGATCCGCCAAACCGTTTCTTCGTTTTCAATCAGCAAAGTGATGTCATCCAGGACTTTGCCGTCGGGGGCGAAAGCCGCTGCGCGCAGCGGCATTGGCAGGGGCGCTGGCGTTTCATTGCCAGGGGTCTTTGGATTGGATTGGGTCAGCATTACCGTGAGCACGTTACGGTCTTCGTCCCAAATCTCGCTCGCGGTGAGGGTTGGGGTCCCGGGTTGGCTGTACCAGCGACGGAAATTTGTCAGATCCTCGCCGCTCGCCTCTTCGAAACAGGCATAGAAATGCTCAATCGTGGTCGCTTCGCCATCATGGCGATCGAAATAGATTTGCATGCCTTTCGCGAAAGCCTCATCGCCGATCAGCGTTTTCAGCATGCGGATCAGCTCAGCGCCTTTTTCATAGACAGTGGCGGTGTAGAGATTGTCGATGCTGGCATAGCTGTCGGGGCGAACTTGGTGCGCGAGCGGGCCGGCATCTTCGGCGAACTGACGCGCGCGCAGGCGGATCACGTCTTTAATGCGTTGGACCGGGCGTGAGCGCATATCGGCGCTGAACTCTTGGTCGCGGAAGACGGTCAGGCCTTCTTTCAGACAGAGCTGGAACCAGTCGCGGCAGGTGATCCGATTGCCGGTCCAATTGTGGAAATATTCGTGGCCGACAATGCTCTCTATCGCTTCAAAATCCGCATCTGTAGCGGTCGCTTCATCGGCAAGCACATAGGCCGAGTTGAAGATATTGAGGCCCTTATTCTCCATCGCACCGAAATTGAAATCGCGCACAGCGACAATGTTAAACACACCGAGATCATATTCGCGGGCAAACACGTCTTCGTCCCATTTCATCGAGGCTTTGAGGCTTTCCATCGCCCAAGCGGCTTGGTCGCCATCGCCCTTGTCGACATGCACAGCAAGCTCCACCGCCGCGCCATTCATGGTGGTGTAGCTGTCGCGATAGACATCATAGTCGCCAGCACAGAGCGCGAAGAGGTAAGATGGCTTGAGGTGGGGATCATCCCATTCGGCAAAGTGGCGCCCGCCTTCAAGGTCTCCGGTGTCGCCGAGCGTCCCGTTTGAAAGCAAGATCGGATAGGCGGCCTTGTCGCCCTCAATCCGCACTTTAAAGCGGCTCATCACGTCCGGACGGTCGGGCCAATAAGTGATCCGACGGAAGCCGATACTCTCACATTGTGAGCAAAACCGGCCACCGGAAATGTAGAGGCCTGAGAGGGCCGTGTTTGCGGATGGATCAATTGTGACCAGGGTTTCAAGCGTGAACGTATCAGGCGCGTCTTTCAGCGTCAGAGTTTCTTCGCTGATCTGATAGACGTCTGCGGCGAGCTCTGCTCCATCAAGCGCAATCGAGTCCAATTTTACTTGCACGCCATCAAGGACAAGGTCACCTGCGCCGAGACGCCGGACTTGCATCTTGGTCCGTACCTTCGTCGCGCCCGGTTCGAGATCGAAATGCATCTCGACCTGATCAATCGCAAACGGATACGGTGCATAGTCTGCGAGTTTGATTTGAACCGGCGTTTCTGTGCGCATGGTGGGCCCTTTCTGGCTGTATCCAACCTCATTTAGCTATCTTGTCGCGGCATGCAATCTTACGTTCCTGTGACCGGGCCGGTTTCGCCCGTTTTCCCCTGGTAGAGCCTACCGTGGCGTCACGGGTTTCCGTGCACGTCAACCGCGCTATTGTTGATGCCATAGAAAGTGACAGGGAGGCCGGTGGGCCATGAATTTTGACTTCTCCGATGATCAAAAATTCCTCGGCAATGAGGCGCGCAAGTTCCTCGACGGGGAATGCACCACGCAGCATGTGCGCGAGGTTCTGAATGATGATGATAAATCGCATCATGATGGGGTTTGGACCAAAGTGAAGGAAATGGGCTGGCTCGGCACAGCGATCCCAGAAGAGCATGGCGGGCTGGGCCTCGGATCGCTTGAACTTTGCGTCCTCGCTGAAGAAATGGGCCGCGCATTGGCGCCGGTTCCCTTCGCGAGCACGGTCTATTTCTTCGCCGAAGGCCTGATGATTGCGGGCAGCGAAACGCAAAAAGGCGCGGTGCTGCCGGGTGTGGCCAGCGGCGATGTCATTGGCTGCTACGCCGCAAGCGAAGGCCCAGGTAACCCAGATGCGTCCAAGCTCTCGGTCACCTTTGACGGCAGCAAAGTGTCGGGCACCAAAATTCCAGTCACAGACGGCGATATCGCAACCCATGCGATTGTTCTGGCCAAAGAAGGCAGCGGCGCCAGCCTGGTGCTCGTCGACCTGAATGGCGACGGCGTCACGCGGACGCCGGTCAAGACCCTCGAGCCAACCCGCAGCCATGCTGAGATCAAGTTTGACGGTGCGGCCGGCGAACGCCTTGGTGAAGCAGGCGCTGGCGCTGAGCTGCATGATGCGATCATGAACCGGGCTGCGGTCTTGCTCGCCTTTGAACAGCTGGGCGGCGCGACGCGCTGTCTCGAAATGGCCACTGAGTATGCCAAAGAGCGTTATGCCTTTGGCCGCCCGATTGGCGGCAATCAGGCGATCAAGCACAAGCTCGCTGACATGTATGTCAAAAACGAAGTCGCACGCTCGAACTGCTATTATGGCGCTTGGGCGCTCTCGACGGATGCCGCAGAGCTGCCAGAGGCCGCGGCGGCCGCGCGTTTAGCGGCCAGTGAAGCCTACTGGTTTGCGTCAAAAGAGAATATCCAAACTCATGGCGGTATGGGTTTTACGTGGGAAGTCGATTGCCACTTGTTCTATCGCAGAGCGAAATTGCTCGCGGTGCAAGCTGGCGCCCCGAAAGTTTGGAAAGAGAAATTGGTCCGCGCGCTCGAATTGAAGAACGCGGCTTAGGAACGGAGAAGACAGATGGATTTCAACGATACAGCTGAAGAAGCCGAATTCCGCGCAGAAGCCCGCAGCTTCCTCGAAAAACACCTCGAACCAAAAGGCGCTAAACCCCTCCGCCAACGCGTCTCGGGCGAAGAGTTCATGAAACAAGCCAAGATCTGGCAAGCGACCAAGGCCAAGGAAGGCTATGCCAAAATCACTTGGCCCAAGGAAATGGGCGGGCGCGGCGGGACGCCGATGCAGCAAGTGATTTGGGGCCAAGAAGAAGGCAAGTTCGATGCGCCCACTGGACCGTTTACGATCGGTCTTGGCATGTGCATCCCCACCGTCATCGCATTTGGCTCTGACGCGCATAAAAAGCGCTACGTCCAGAAGGCGCTCTTGGGTGAAGAAATCTGGTGTCAGCTCTTCTCAGAACCGTCTGCTGGGTCGGATGTGGCGGGCCTCAAAACTCGCGCCGTCAAAGATGGCGATGAATGGGTGATCAATGGTCAGAAAGTCTGGACTTCAGGCGCGCACTATTCTGATTACGGCATCCTGCTCGTCCGCACCGATCCGAAAGCGGCCAAACATAAGGGCCTGACCATGTTCATTGTGGACATGAAGCAGCAGGGCGTCGAAGCCCGCCCAATCCACCAAGCCTCAGGTGGCCGTGAGTTTAACGAGGTCTATTTCACTGATGTTCGCATCCCAGACAGCGACCGGCTCGGTGAAGTTGGCCAAGGCTGGAAAGTTGCGATTGTGACGCTGATGAATGAGCGGCTCGCAGTTGGCGGATCGCCGGGTCCAGATTGGTCTGAGATCATGTCCTACGCCAAGGACGCCGGGACCATGAGCGATGCGGCCTTCCGCGATAATCTCGCCGATTGGTATGTCGCCGCGCAAGGCTATAAGCTGACTAAGCTGCGCACTCAAACGGCACTCTCTAAGGGCCAAACGCCGGGACCTGAAAACTCGATCGGTAAAATCATCACCGCCAATCAGCTGCAGGATATCTGTAACTCAGCAATCGAAATGCAGGATCATTATGGTCTGATGACGGGCGATGAGATGCCCGCCGATGGACTGTTCCAGCAGAGCTTCATGTGGGCACCAGGCCTACGTATTGCGGGCGGCACCGATGAGATTTTGAAGAACATCATTGCAGAGCGTGTGCTTGGCCTGCCGCAAGATGTGCGGGTCGATAAGGACATTCCGTTTGATGAGATGAAGTCGGGTTAATTCCCCACCCTTCATCGAAAAAATTAAGAGCTCCCAGAGTGAATCTGGGAGCTCTTTTCTTTTGGGACTGGTCGCCGCGGGCAGCGGGTGCGGTTAAGCCCGATCAGCTCACTTGCCGAAAATCGCAAGAAACGGGTGGCATCATTGGGAGAATCTATGAGTGTATCGCGCTGGGACTGGGTCGAACCGACCTAAAGCCCAATGCACTCATGTTTAAGAAACGAGCAGTTGCCACCATGGACGGTTTTTCAAAAACACCAGACCCCCCTTATTACGCCGTGATTTTCACGAGCACACTTGGCGAAAATGACGAAGGGTATGACGCCATGGGGCGGGCTCTGGTCGAACTCGCAGAACAACAGCCCGGATATCTGGGCATCGAAACCACAAGAGGCGCAGACAAGCTCGGCATCACCGTTTCTTATTGGAGCGATGAAGAGAGCATTCTCGCCTGGAAACAACAGACCCAGCATTTGCTCGCGCAGAAAAACGGGATCGACAGATGGTATTCGCACTATGAGCTGCGGGTCGCCAAAGTCGAACGGGCTTATAGTGGGCCGATTGGTCGGTCGGTAGAGTGACACCGCGATTGGTCCCGAGTGGTCTCCGGTACTGACAAACCTTTCAACTGCAGTACCTCATTTATAGGTAATTCAACTTTAACGCGATTTCGGCTATTCTGTTGGAGTAACTGAGATTTGCGCAATGTTTTCGTCAAAGTCGAAAAACAAAATCAACATTGAACGGGCCGTGAGCGGATCGGCGCGCCCGGTCCCTGTTGTGCGTCCCAGTGTCAATAATCGACGCGGACCTCGCAAAGGCGTTTGGTGTGTCTGCGCCATCGAGACGCGGGGCGGTGAGGTACGCGAGGGCGTGATTGTCGATATTTCCAAAACCGGTGCGCGGATTCGGTTTCGGAGCCGCGGCACGCTCCCAAAAGTGGTGCGCATTAAAGCGTCGCGTATCGGATTGGCCCGGTTTGCCCGTGTGGTTTGGCAATCTGAGTTTGACGCCGGAATTGAATTCGTGCCTGATAATCGCGTCGCGGGTTAGCCCGTGAGGTAATCAGGAACCTGGAGATGACCCGAGCAGATCTCATTGCTTTGTTCGAAAACGCGATCGCCGCGTCGGACCAGATTGAGCGCAAAGGCAAGGCTAATCCCTACACGTCCGCCAATGGGCATATGTTCTCACAGATCAATAAAGACGATCAGCTCGGCATTCGCTTGCCTAAACCCCGACAGGCCGAGCTTTTGGAGGAATATGGTGCCGGGCCATTTAAGTCCTATGGCGCGACCATGCGCGATTATGTTTGCCTGACCGATGAGATGCTGGCGGCGGATGGCTTCGTCACTCAACTGCTCGAAGAGGGCTTCGCCTTTGTCAGCGCGATGCCGCCGGGTGGAAAGAAATAGCGCGGATCTAAAAAACGCCCATTGCGAGGCCGGCACCCAGCGCTGTTCCCAGTTCGCGACAGCGTTCAAGATCGGTCTCAGGAATGTGCTTTCGCGCAAGAATTTCGGCTTCGGTTTGGGCATGGGTGCAGATGATCAAGGGCGCCTGCACTTGTTTGAGCCGCCAACCCGTGGCGATCCGGGCGGTTTGGCGCGCCGCGTTCTCGCCATCCGACCCGGCACAGATCATTTGTGCATAGGGCCGGCCTTCGAGCTTCCCGAGCACCGGATAATAGCACCGGTCAAAAAAGGCTTTCATTTCACCGGATAGGGCGGCGAGATTTTCTGGTGCAGCAAACAGATACCCGTCCGCCGCAAGCAAATCCTCAGGCGAGGTATCTTCCGCGCGTTGCAGGCGGGTTTCGATTTCGTCTTTTGCGGCTTGATAGGCTGCCTCCGCCATTTGCCGGGTGCCTTGGGTGCGCGTGTGATAGACGATGAGCAAATGTGCCATAGCCGGTGACTATTCGGTTTTTCCGTAAAGGTCTCCCGAAAAGACGAGAGCGGTCCAAAATCGATCCGAATCACTTCAATCGGAGCGTGTGAAAACTGCGTTACTACTTTTGCTCGTGCCGCTCGCGGCCTGTTCGGACTCTGTTGCTAATCAAATCATAGCGACATCGGAGAGTTCAATCTATTGGTCGGACGGGGATAGCGGCCGGATTGATGGTGTGAAGTTCCGATTGGCCAATGTCGATGCACCGGAGACGGGCGGCGTTGGTGCTCGAGGCGGGGCGAAATGCGAGTTTGAGCGCGAGCTGGGCTTTGACGCGAAAGCCTTCATGGTTGAGCTGACCCGCGATGCTGAATTGGTCATCACCAGCAATTCGGGCCCAGATCGGTATAAGCGAGAGGTCATAACGCTGTCCGCGAACGGGCAAGATGTCGGCGAAGCCGGAATCGCTGCGGGTCATCTGGGCCCTTGGCCGCACCGCGGACGGCGTGCGCTGACCAAAAAACCGAATTGGTGCGGTGAGCTGTCAGCCGCGACCGAATAAGCGCGCAAACAAGCCAGGTTTTTTATTCGCGTCTGCTGTTTGGGTCTGTGCTTCCGCATGCGCATCGACCTCTGCTTCATGGCGGCCTTGCCAAATGGCCCAGTCTTTCGAGTCGTCAATATCGATCAATTGCGGGAGCAGGGCGATTGATGCATCCGTGGGCAAATTGGCCCAGACGTCTTCCATTGCGTGTGGGCCCGACCAGCGGACGTCGTAAAACGGGCTTTTCGTGCGGGCCGACTTGTTGATCCCGAAGAGCCAAAATCCGCCATCTTGAGCGGGGCCGAACACCGCGTCATGGCGGCTAAGCTGCCGGATCGCTTGGCGCAGCAGGGCGGCCGAAATGTCTGGGGCGTCGCTGCCAATGAACAGGACCGGACCGGCCGGGGCTTCGCGCAGGCCTTTGCTCAATCGGTCACCAAGATTGCCTGGCCCTTGGCTGCGGCGCTCAAGATGGACCGGCCAAATCCCGCCTAAGGAATTGTCGAGCTCTTTATCCGGTGCGGTGTAGAGCACGGTGTTCCAAGGCCCTTGCAAGGCAGCACGCAGGGTTTTGGCTTGCAATGCGGTTGCGATTCGACGCGCCGTGACCGGTGAACCGAGGTCTTTGGCCAAGCGCGTTTTCGCAAGCCCAATCCGCGGTGGTTTGGCGAAGATCAGTATGTGTGGGCGTTTCATCGAACCACTTCTATTCCGATAACTCTGTTATGCTCGTCCACATCGAGAATGATTTGTAATCCGCGCAGACTTTCATCTAGAGCGAAAACATCAATTGAGCGGCTCACGCAACCTGGCGTCCCAGCCCCGGGGTGATCCGGCAAATAGATATAGCCGGCTTCTAATTCATCGTCCCAGTTTGCATCCAATGTCATGGCGTGACCTTTGACCGAATTGGTTATTTATACAATTTGGCGAGCTTTTCCGGATTCGCGCCTAGCCAATAGCGGGCGACCAAATAGACATTCCGCCAGCTGCGTGTGCGCCAGCCATCGCGCTCATATTTCGATGCATCGGTGCGGGCTTCGGCCGACAGAATTGAGAGGCGCTTCTTGCCAATTGCCCGAATGATTTGGACGTCCTCCATAAATGTCGTCTCGGGATACCCGCCAATCTCCTGATAGAGTTTGCGGGAGATGAGCAGGCCCTGATCGCCATAAGGTAAGCCCAATGCCCGGGCCCGCCAATTGGCCCGCCGCGCCACTCGTTTCGCCATCGGATGATCCGATCGATAGGCCAAAGTGAACGCGGCGGCTTTATCGATGCGCTCAGACATATGGGCTTTGGCGCGCTCGGCCCAATCTCGCGACAGCGCGGTGTCCGCGTGCAGGAAGAGTAACCAATCGCCCCGCGCGGTCTCGACCCCATGGCGCATTTGCGCGGCGCGGCCTTTTTGTGGCGCAGACGTCACCTTCGCGCCTGCACCTTCCGCCAGGCGCCGCGTTTGGTCTTCGCTGCCGCCATCAACCAGGATGACTTCCCTGATCAGACCTGCTTCCAGTCCAGGCATCAACGCGCTTAGGCAAAGCGGCAGAACGGCTTCAGCATCTAAGGCTGGAATAATGATCGAAAGTGGGGCGGGCATTTATGGCGATACGCCCATTTCGTTGAGGCGCGCTTGCACGAGCAAAAGATCCCGCCAAGCGCGGCTCTTATCCTGCGGGCGGCGGAGCAAATAGGCGGGATGGAACATCGGGATGAGCGGCGCTTTGGTCCCGGCGGGCGTTTCAAACGGGCGCTCTGAGCCGCGCAGCCGCATGATGCCAGTCTTTGAATTGAGCAGCGATTTCGCGGCCACGCCGCCGGTGGCGATGATGATTTTTGGCTGCGCGAGATCGACCATGCGGTTCACAAAAGGGCGGCAGACGGCAAGCTCGTCGGCTTCGGGATTGCGATTGCCTGGCGGGCGCCAATAATTGACGTTTGAGATGAGTGTATTCGACTTGCGGTCTAGCTGGATAGCGGCCAGCATTTTGTCGAGAAGCTGCCCGGCTTTGCCAACAAAGGGCAAGCCTTGCCGGTCTTCCTGACCGCCCGGGCCTTCGCCGAGCACCATAACCGGCGCGCCAATTGTGCCATCATAGACGACGGTTTTCTCGCAGAGCTGTTTCAGCGGGCAGCCATCAAAGCTTTCAATGGCGGCCTTTAGGGCTTCAATCGAATCAGCCCCCGCGGCGAGTGATTCCGCTTCTTGGATCCAATCATGCAGCGATTTATTGCCAGACTTCCGCGAGCGCCGCCCGGAGGCTGGCGCAGGCGCTTCAGATACGGCCGCCGTCTCGCGCTCAGACGGTGCAGGCCCAGTATTGGCGCTGGTTTTCGCCTGCGTCGCACGCGCAATTTCACCCGTATCGACATCAACACCCATCTCCTCCCACCATGCGGTGAGCGCCTTTAACGCTGCGGCAGAGGCATTTTGGGGCATTGAGACCTTGTAAACTTTGGCTAAAGAGGTGCTCAGATACTGGAATATACCTAGGTGGCGCGCAAGTCCGGCCGCCAGCTTGTGAGGAGAGAATTGATGAGCGAACGCGAATCTATGGAATTCGACCTAGTGATTGTTGGCGGCGGGCCCGCTGGTCTGGCGGCTGCGATCCGAGCCAAACAATTGGCCAATGAAGCTGGCGAAGAACTTGAAGTCGTTGTCCTCGAAAAAGGCGGCGAGATTGGCGCCCACATTCTCTCAGGCCTCGTTCTCGATCCTAAGGCACTCGACGAGTTGATCCCAGATTGGCGTACGCGCGATGATCGTCCGATTCGCACGGAAGTTGGCGCCGATACTTATAAACTGCTCGGACCAAACGGCTCCTTGCCGATGCCAACCTTCGCTTTCCCACCCTTCATGCACAATCATGGCTGCTATATTGGCTCGCTGGCGAATGTCTGCCGCTGGCTCGGCGAACGCGCCGAAGAACTCGAAGTGCAAGTCTTCCCAGGCTTTGCGGCCTCTGAAGTCGTTTATGGCGAGAATGGTGAAGTCCGCGGCGTCGTCGCGGGCGTCATGGGCATCGCCGAAGATGGCAGCCACAAGCCAGACTATGAGCCCGGCATGGAACTGCTGGGTAAATATGTGATGTTCGCCGAAGGCGCGCGCGGCTCCTTGACCAAAGAAGTCAAAGCCAAATATGACCTCGAAGCCGATTGCGATCCGCAAAAATACGGCATTGGCCTGAAAGAAGTTTGGAAAGTTCCAGCCGATCATCCGGAATTTAAATCGGGGTTTGTCCAACACACATTTGGCTGGCCGGTAAAAGAAAAAGACGGTTCGGGCGGCGGCTTCCTCTACCACTTCTCAGAAGGCGGCGAGAACTATGTCTCAGTCGGCTATGTGGTGCACCTAAACTATAAAAACCCGCATCTGTCGCCCTATGATGAGTTCCAGCGCTACAAGCATCACGACGATATCTCGAAATTCCTCAAAGGCGGCAAACGCGAAGCCTATGGCGCGCGCGCGATCACTTCTGGCGGCATCCAGTCGATCCCGAAACTGTCATTCCCCGGCGGGATGTTGATCGGTTGCTCGGCGGGCTTTGTGAACTTGCCGCGGATCAAAGGCACGCACAATGCGATGAAGACCGGCATGTTGGCGGCTGAAGAAGCAGTTGGCGCGATCCGGGCCGAGCGTTCGGGCGACGAGCTCTCAACCTATGATCAAGCGGTGCGCGATAGCTGGGTCTGGACCGACCTTGCCCGCGTCCGCAATGTGAAGCCGCTCATGGGCCGGTTCGGCACGATGCCCGGCGCGGTGCTGGGGATGCCCGACATGTGGATGCGTTATCTGGTTGGCTTCGGTTACATTCCGCAGCTCAAGCATGGCAAAGCGGATCATGAATATCTCAAGCCCGCGAGCAAATGTAAGCCGATCGAGTATCCAAAACCGGATGGCGTGCTGAGCTTTGACAAGTTGACCAATGTGTCCTTCACCAACACCTATCACGCCGAAGACCAGCCAAAGCATTTGAAAGTTGGCGATCTCGGCCTGCAAAAATCGTCAGAGCTCGATATCTTTAACGGGCCATCGGCGCGTTACTGCCCGGCGGGCGTGTATGAATGGGTGGAAGAAGACGGCCAGCCGCCACGCTTCCAGATCAACTCGCAAAACTGCATCCATTGTAAGACTTGCGACATCAAAGACCCCAATCAAAACATCAATTGGGTCACCCCTGAAGGTGGTGGCGGTCCGGCTTATCCAAACATGTAATCTGCGGGGCGCCGATGCGAGAGTTTAGCTTCAAACCGGCGCCCGTCCGCAAAGAACAGATCTGGGCGATCAAAGATGATCACCTGATGCGGCGAGGGGGATCGGCAGCGCTCAACCTCGCTAAGGTGACCAGCGCGAGCTGGAACACGGTGAGTTATCGCGGCACGAGAAGCGCCTGGCTGCACCTGCAATCTGAAGCGGGCACCACCAAAATCGAATATACCGATCATGGCGGCGCGCGCGACGAATTCTTCGGGCTGATCCAAGCCATTCTACAAGTGTTTGAGCGCGCCAATCCCGAGCTGGAGATTGAGTACGGCTATTCCGCACCATGGCGGGTCGCTTTGTTCATTCTCGGCCTGCTTGGAACAGTGGGCGGGCTATTCTTTATCTTTGCGGGGCTCACCAATATGACCGGGCGCGGGCAGGTTGAGGCGACGATTGTCGGCGGCGCTTTGGTGATTTTGATGTTGCCGGTGGCTTGGACCTGCCGCCCGAACCTGCAGGCCGCAAAGCTCAGTTCTGCGGCCCTATCCGCTGAGATCGCTCAATTGGGAGGTTCGCCGGTGCCGGATCCAGAGGACGCTTAGAGCAATCCAAAGCCCCCAAAACACAGCAAATGGAGCAGCCCCGCCCGCGACTGACGCAATCTAGGCCATGGCGCCGGTTGTGGCGGCAAGGCCCCAATAAAGAACGGCAGTTTCCAAATGCGACCAGCCGCTTGCAATCAAGCGCTGATAGGCGTGATCGAGATGCGCTTCGAGCCAATTGCGGCCATGCTTGGCGCGCCAAATCAGGGTCATCAGCACATCGACTAAAAAGGGCAGGGCGATGGTGGCAATCGTCCAAACATTGAGTCCAGAAGCCAATCCAAGCCCGGCAAACAGAGCGCCCAAGCCCAAAGCGCCTGCATCGCCTGCATATAGCGTTCCGCGCAAATTGTGCATTAGAAACGCCCCAATCGCACCGAGCACCGGGAACCACCAGATAGACAGGCTCCAGTCGCCAGCCAGGGTCGCGGTCGCGGCTAAAGCGGTTCCCATGATGGCCAAGCTCCCAACCGCCAGCCCGTTTGAGCCATCCATAAAGTTCGCAGTATTGACCATTACGATCAGCCAAGCGGCGCTGCCCGCGATGAGCACAGCCGGCGTTTCGATATCTCCAAATGGCGTCGTGAGTTCAGAGGCCCGCAAGCCCATGACGGCTGCCATCAGCGCGGCGAGAGCTAGAGTAATCAGTTTAAGCTTTGTATTGGCGGTCCAGATATCGTCCCAGAGCCCAATCAAGAAACAGATGGCGACAAAGCAAAGGGCCAGGCCGAGCGGAGCGTTGCTTTGGTACACATCCGCCAGCAGCTCAGAAAAAATGGCGACTGGGTCGGCGCCATAGCCGACCATCAGAGTGACAAATCCTAGCGCCATCCCAATAAGCGTGCCGAGAAGGATCGCCACGCCGCCAAGTCTTGGAACGGGCCCAGATTGGGTTTTGCGCGCACCATCGGGTGCGTCGACAATCCCGGTCCGTTTGATCAACGCGCAGGCGAACAATCCCGCGGCGAAACTGATGGCGGTAAATCCGGCTGGGACAATCCAAACAGTCGCGCTCATCAGGCGCCGCCCAACAGCGTTGACTTGACCCACCAGGTGGGATGTTGGGCGCTGAGCATTCTCGCGCCATCGGCGGCGATGTCGAGACTGTCAAAGAGCGCAAAACAGGTGGCGCCAGAGCCGCTCATTCTGAGGGTGCGTATGCCCGGCAGCGTCTGCAACGCAGCAAGGGTCTTAGTGATCTCAGGGTGCATGCTCATCGCCGGAGATTGCAGGCTGTTGCGCGTATTCTCGTTGAGCCAAGTTTGGAACGCGCGCGTCGCGGTGCGATTATCAGGCAAAGGCGGATGTTCTGGGATCTCACTCGGCGCGGTCTCGTCATAGGCACGAAAGACTGGGCCGGTTGGGCAGGCGATGCCAGGATTGACCAGAACAGCAGGGAGCTTGGGGACACTCAAGACCGGCTCGAACACGTCCCCTTCGCCGGTCATGAAGCCTGGTAGGTTGATCAAGCAAGCTAAAACGTCTCCGCCCAAAAGCGGAGCAATCGTCTCGGCCAAAGCTTGCACGCGATCACCGCCATGCGCGCGGATGATCAGACGCAAAGCGGCCGCGGCATCGGCTGAGCCACCGCCAATACCTGCCGCGCAAGGGAGGTTCTTCTTCAGCCGAAAAGCGAGCGGCGGGGCATTGCCGTCGAGCGCATCATTCATGGCGCGCGCGGCTTGCAGAACGAGATTGTCTCTCGCGGGTCCGGACTCTTTCGCATAGCGGCCGTCCACGGCGAGGCTGAAATGGCTGGCCGGTTCTGCAGTCAGGATATCGGCGACGTCACTGTCGCAAAACGTGACCAGCGAAACCAGATCATGTCGTCCATTATCTTTTGGTGGGCCGACATGAAGCGAAAGATTGACCTTAGCTGGCGCGAAGTCTTGCAACTGGCTCATGGATAAGCAGGGATCGGATCTTGGGTGGCGGCTTGTAGCAACGCGATACCGCCATCCAATTTCTTGCGTAGACGGCTAATTTCTTCGTCATCGGTGGCGTACTTCAACGCGCGTTCCCATTGGAAGCCTGCTTCTTTGAACCGGCCGACCTGCCAATAGGCATCGCCCAGATGGTCTAAGACTTCGGCCAGATCTGGCTCGAGGGATGCGGCGCGCTCGAGATAGAAAATCGCGCGCTCATAATTGCCCATTTTATAATGCGCCCAGCCCAAACTGTCGGTTATAGCGCCATTGTTCGGCGCTAGCCGGAGCGCTTGTTCAATCAGGTCGAGCCCGTCTCGAAGATTTATCCCGCGATCAATCCAGCTATAGCCGAGATAATTCATAATGGTTGGATCATCCGGGTTCAGCGTCATCGCGGTTTTCAGATCATTTTCCGCCGGTGGCCATTCGCCCAGCCGTTCCCTGGCGCCGCCGCGCGCAAAATAGATGCGCCAATCATAGCGGCCCGCTGCTTCGTCGGCGTCGATGACCTCCGTGAATGTCGCCTCTGCCTCACCGTCGCGTCCGAGCGATTGGAGGAGATCAGCCAGCTGAATGCGGATATTGCGATTGTCGGTCTGGATCAGCGTTTTCCGCGCGACTTTCAGAGCCTCCATATCTTGGCCTTCGCGGCGCAGCGCCCAAGCCAGCTGGCCTTGTGCGCTGGTATGATGGAGCGAGCTTTCTGGGATCGATTGCAGAATTTCGATCGCTTCAGGCCGACGGTCAGCATTATCGAGCGTGTCCGCCCATAGCGTTTTCGCGACATGCAAATCTGGATCAAGATAAACCGCCATGGCGAAATACACTGCCGGTGCATCGCCTAAAGCCTGAGAGGATTGTGGAGCGGTTGCCAAATAGAATGAAAGCGCGGTGCCTTGTGCCGCGGTGAATTCAGGGAAGGGTGCAACCGTACCGGCTTCGATCTCATCAGCGAGCGCTAGGAGGGCCGGATGGCGGCCAACTTCCTCGCGGAACACGCTCAGCCGTGTCAGCGCGGTGTCTGTTTCGCCTGCGAGTGCCAATAGTCGAGCCTCGGCTTCCACGCCCATGGCGAGGCGCGCATCGACAGACCATAGGAATTCAAAGTCTTCCCGCGCTCCGGCTTCATCACCGACGCTGGCTTTCATGATCGCGCGGAGCGTTTGCCCGATCAGCGCATAAAGGCCTTCAGTCCCACCGGCTTGGCTTTGCAGGCTGATCGCGGTGTCGGGATCTTCTTCGAGCAAAGCCCAGGCGGCGAGGCTGCGGGCCAGCATGGCGTGATAAACGCTGCTCCAAGGCGTTGTGAGATAAGAGAACGCATCATCATTATCTCCGCGCTTAACCGCATCGACTGCGAGCAAAAGCCGCGGGAGTTCGGTCTGTAAGATCGTCTCTTGAGGCAATCGCTTTGCGAGTTTGACCGCGCGTTCGACCTCGCCGACACGCATCACCGAAAATATCGCCTGTTCGGCAACCCAAGGGTCATCAGAGACGCTGCTCAATAGGCGCGCATAATTTTGTGCGGATTTCAGAGGATCTTCAGTGAGGCCCGCATATTTCGCGACAGCAAATGTGCTGAGCGTATCGATATCGCTGCGCAATTTGGTGGCCGCTTCAGCGCGTTCGAGCAAGCTCGGATTGACGGACCGGCTGACCGACGCGCACGCGGTGATGGCTAGACACGAAGCAGAAAGAGTCAAAATACGCCACATGCCCGTACTGTCTCAGCCTCGGAGGTTTCAGGCAAGTAAATCTGTGCGAATTAATTAGTGAACGCGGCTAACGCAGAAATCGGCCAAATCAGAGAGCGCATCGCGCCAAGCGCCTTCCGGCAACGTGCGCAGAGCAGCCTTAGCGAGATCCGCATAGGCTTGCGCTTCAGCGACCGTGGCTTCGGCGGCGCCAGTTGAGCGAATGAGATGAATCGCGTGCGCTAAATCGCTTTCGTCTTGGGTCTCGATATTCAAAGCGCGATCCCAAAACGCTTGATCTTCAGCTGAGCCGCGACGCCGGGCGATGATCACAGGCAGGGTCGACTTGCCTTCTCGGAAATCGTCGCCAACCGCTTTGCCGATCACGGATGTGGTGCCGCCATAATCGAGCGCGTCATCAACGATCTGAAAAGCGAGACCGAGATTTTTACCGTAAGAGGCGAGCGCTGCTGCATGGCCCTCGCCATCAGGGCCTGCCGACAATGCTCCAGCTTCCGCGGCCGCTTCAAACAGCGCGGCGGTTTTGGCTTCGACAATGGTTAGATATTCTTCAGTCGGTAGATCGGTTCGGCTGGCAGCGGCCAGCTGGCGAACTTCACCCTCTGCGATCACCGACGACGCGTTGGACAAGATCCGCAAGATTTCCAAATTGCCGGTTTCGACCATCAGTGTGAACGCGCGTGCAAACAGGAAGTCACCGACCAGAATGGATGCATTATTACCCCACACATTCTTAGCGGCTTTTTTGCCCCGGCGCAGATCGCTATCGTCAACCACATCATCATGCAGAAGTGTGGCCGTGTGAATGAACTCAACCGCTGTCGCCAGGGCGTGGGTGCCTGGATTGGTGCCGCCGCAAACATGAGCGGCAATCAGCGTAATCATCGGCCGGAGCCGTTTGCCGCCAGCTGACACGATATAACCCGAGAGATTTGGGATCACATCAACCGGGCTTTTCGCGCGCTCAACCAGCAATCGTTCTGTCGCGTTTAAGTCATCGGCAAGCATAGACTGCATGCGATCAACAATATCAGCATAGCTGGGCGTTTCAGAAGGATGGGTTTGGGCGGTCACAACCGTGGTCCTATTCCACTTTTACGGGTTTATCCATACATTAGCGCAAATGTGATCATGCGCAGCTGCGGTATGCCACCGCATGCGGCATTTTGGAGACCGAGTTTTGGAAGAAGTCTTTCGCACCAATGATTTAGTGAAGCTGTCTTATATCAAGCACATCCTGTTTGAAGAAGGGATTGAGCCCTTTGTGTTGGATGAACATACAGCCATGATCGATGGGCGCGGGCCAATGGTGCCGATCCGGATCACGGTGCGCTCTGATCTTGCCGACCGGGCCCGCTTCATTTTGCGCGACGTGGAGAAGGATGCGTGAGCGAGATCACGTGCGATGATTTCTATGAGGGCCGGGTAAAAGTCTATCAGCCCGTAAAAGGCTTTCGGGCCGGCACCGATAGTTTGCTGCTCGCGGCGGCCCTTGATGGCGTATCGCGTGGGCGCGCTTTAGAAATTGGGTGCGGGGCTGGCGGAGCGCTCCTGCCAGCGGCGTATCGACTGGCTGACCTGCATTTCACAGGTTTAGAGCGCGATGCCGACATGGCCGCGCTTGCCCGCAAAGGTGTGGAGGCGAATGGCTATTTAGGCGTGGTCGAGATCGTTGAAGGCTCTGCCGCGTCGCTTCCGGCGGTCTGGCAGAATGGCTTTGATCTGGTCTTCGCTAATCCGCCCTTTTTCGAGACCGGCACCATTCCCGCGCCCGGTACAGGGAAAGAGGCGGCCTATCTGGAAAGCGTGCCGCTGAAAGACTGGATCAACGCAATGCTGTTTGCGCTGCGGCCCAAGGGGACATTTGTGATGGTCCATCGCGCGGCAGATCTCGCCCGGATCTTATCCGTGCTTGAGCGCCAAAGCGGGGAAATCACCGTTCTGCCGGTCCATTCTTATCCTGGTGCAGAGGCAAAACGGGTCCTGGTGCGGGCGCGCAAAGCCCTGCGGCCTGGGCCCATGCGCCTATTGGAGTCAAAATACCTCTACACAGACAAAGGCGGCGGGCGCACTGACTGGGCGCTTGGGCTGCAGCGCGACGGCACGGGCATTGACTGGAAATAGCCGGGCTCCAAGCTTGCCCCCGCGGCCAGACGGGAGTAGGCGAAAGCTCTGAATTTCTGAAGACTGAATGAGCCATGACTGCACCTGTTGCCAAAGCCAAACCAAAATCGTTTCAAGACCTGATCTTGCGCCTGCAGAATTATTGGGCCGAGCAAGGCTGTGCGATCCTGCAGCCTTATGACATGGAAGTCGGCGCGGGGACTTTGCACCCTGCCACCGTGCTGCGGGCGCTTGGACCGAAAGACTGGCGCGCGGCTTATGTTCAGCCGTCTCGTCGTCCTGCCGATGCCCGTTATGGCGAGAACCCGATGCGGCTCGGCCATTATTACCAATATCAAGTGATCCTGAAGCCCAACCCGAAAAACCTGCAGGATCTTTATCTGAACTCGCTATACGAGATCGGCATTGATCCGACCGTGCACGATATCCGCTTTGTTGAGGATGATTGGGAGAACCCCACGGTTGGCGCGTGGGGGCTTGGCTGGGAAGTTTGGTGCGACGGGATGGAAGTCAGCCAATATACCTATTTCCAACAAGTTGGCGGCTTGGACGTGTTCCCGGTCTCGGGCGAGCTGACCTATGGGCTTGAGCGTCTCGCTATGTATGTGTTTGGCGTCGATAATGTCTATGATTTGCCGTTCAACGCGCCAGACAGTCCCACGCCGCTATCTTATGGCGATGTCTTTATCGAGAATGAGCGTCAGCAATCGGCCTTTAATTTCGAGCATTCCGATGTCGATATGTTACAGCGCTGGTTCGGTGACTGCGAAAGCCAATCCAACGCCTTGCGCGCTGCAGGGAAACCGCTCCCAGCGTATGATTTTGCGCTGAAAGCCAGCCATGTTTTCAACTTGATTGATGCGCGCGGGGCGATATCGCCGACCGAGCGCCAAGCCTTTATTGGCCGTGTGCGCGATCTGGCGCGCGGCGCAGCAGAGCAATGGGCGACCCAAGAGGCGGAGCGCGCTGAAGCATGACCCGGGCGCTGTTCGCTTTTGTCATTCTGGCTGTGGCGGCGTGTAGTCCCACGCCTGGCTCACCCGCGCTATATCAAGATCGAGATATGCAGAACGCGGTCTCTGAAGCGCGACAAAACCTGCCGGTATTCTTTGAGGCGTGGCGGAGCGGCATTGGCGACTATTCCGACTTCCGCGTGACGGTGATTATGCCCTCCAGCGCTTATGGCCGTGACTATGAAGAGCTCTCTAATATTCGGGCGGAGTTTGCGGGATTTATCGGTGAGACGTCTGGCGGCAAGGATGTGCCGTTTCTGACCGCCGATATTGCGGACTGGCGCTTCAAGGATGGCGAGCGGTATCGCGGCGGGTATACCCGCCGGGTGATGTTCGACATGACCGATGCAGAGATGCCAAATATTCGCGCGCAATTCCATGAGGAGCCCTTGCCATGAGCAAAGTGAACCTGGCTGATAAGTTTGAGAAATTCTCGGATCATTGGCAGCCGCGTCTGGCGGGCCGGGTCAATGATATGGATGTTCGCTTAGTCAAGATCCAAGGCGATTTCGATTGGCATTCGCATGCCGAGGAAGACGAGATGTTCGTCGTCATCAAAGGCGAGATGCGGATGGCGTTTCGCGACCGGGTCGAAACCGTAAGCGCGGGTGAGTTCATCATCGTGCCGCGCGGGACCGAGCATCGCCCCGGCGCGGATGAGGAATGCGAGATCATGTTGATCGAGCCGTCTTCTGTCGTGAACACAGGCGATGGGGACGCGACCGCGCGCACCGTGACCGAAATGGAGACGATCTAGGCATTGCGCTGAGCGCGGTCCTCCTGAGTTGCGCAGAGAAACACCGCTTGTGCGCCCGCGATCAGGCCGCTAAACGCGCCTTCGGACCAATCGTTAGACATCAAATTTAGAACCAAACATTCTGGGCTGATATGGCTGAACTTTTTCTCGAAATCTTCTGTGAAGAGATCCCCGCGCGGATGCAGGCGAAAGCCGAACGCGACCTCGCTGAAGCTCTGACCAAAGGCTTGAACGCGGCGGGGCTGAGTTTCGGAGAGGTCACCGCTATGTCAGGCCCGCGGCGGTTGGCTGTGTCGTGCGCCGATGTGCCTGCCGGATCTGAAGATGTCAGCGAAGAACGCAAAGGCCCTAAAGTTGGCGCACCGGAAAAAGCGGTTGAAGGCTTTCTACGCGGCGCCGGCCTGACTTCGATTGATCAGGCTGAGGTTCGCTCAGATCCCAAGAAAGGCGACTTCTATGTCGCCATGCGGACCGTTCCGGGTCGCGCCACACCGGACATTGTCGCTGAGCTGGTGCCGGATCTGATGCGCAATTTCCATTGGCCGAAATCCATGCGGACAGGCCGCGGCGAGATGCGTTGGGTGCGCCCGCTGCAGCGGATTGTCTGTCTGTTTGATGGCGCAGTGGTGCCGTTTGAAGTCGACGGCATTGCCAGCGGCAATGAGACCGAAGGCCACCGCGTTCATGGCCGCGGGCCTTATACGGTCACCGGGCTTGCTGATTATGTGCAGCAGTTGAGCGGCGCAGGACATGTCTTGCTGACGCGTGATGACCGCCGTGCAAAAATTGAGGCGGACGCCAAAGCGATTTGCGAAAAGCATGGCCTCGAACTGGTTGAAGACAAAGGCCTGCTCGAAGAGGTCGTGGGTCTTGCGGAATGGCCAAATGTCATTCTCGGCGAGATGGATCCGGCTTTCTTAGAGCTGCCGCCAGAAACCATTCAGCTCTCGATGCGGACGCACCAAAAATATTTCGCGGTGCGCGACCCGAAAACCGGTGATCTGGCGCCGAACTTTGTTGTGGTCGCAAACATTACTGCGGCCGATGGCGGCAAGGCGATTGCGGCCGGGAACCGGAAAGTCTTGTCAGCTCGTCTCGAAGATGGCCGCTTCTTCTGGGAGAATGACAAGAAAACCGGGCTGGAAGCGATGACGCCGAAACTGGTGAAAATCGACTTTAAGAAAGAACTCGGCACGATTGCTGACAAAGTCGAACGCGTTGCGGCTTTGTCGCGCGAGCTGGCGCCAAAAGTCGGCGCTGATCCGGATTTGGCCGAACGTGCCGCGAAGCTCGCCAAGGCCGACCTGGTTTCTGAAATGGTCTATGAGTTTCCTGAGCTCCAGGGCGTCATGGGCCGGTATTATGCGATCGAAGCGAAAGAAGATGCGCGCGTCGCCGACGCCATTCGTGATCATTATAAACCGCAAGGCCCCTCGGACGCGGTGCCAAGCGAGCCGGTTGGGATCGCCGTCGCGCTCGCCGATAAACTCGACACATTGGTTGGGTTTTGGGCGATTGATGAGAAGCCGACCGGGTCTAAAGATCCGTTCGCACTGCGTCGCGCGGCGCTAGGTGTGGTGCGGATTTTGTTGGAGGATGAGGTTCGGACAAAACTGAAAGAAGTATTTGGAATGGCCGAATTCCAGCGCCAAAACCAAACGTCTCTTCAGATCAAAGGAGGACCTGCGGCCGGAATGCACCGGGGATCGTTTGATGAAGCTCATCTCCTCGCCTTCTTCGCCGACCGTCTCAAACAATACCTTCGTGACCAAGGTCAGCGCCACGATTTGATCGATGCGGTCTTTGCGCTCGGCGAGGATGATTTGGTTCTGATCGTGAAGCGCGTCGAAGCGCTCGCGCGTTTCCTCGAGAGTGAAGACGGGACCAATTTGCTGGCGGGTTCTAAGCGCGCGGCGAACATTCTTCGCGCTGAAGAGAAGAAAGACAAAACCAAGTTTACTGGCGCGGTGAATGAGAGCCTGCTCGATGCAAAAGCAGAGAAAGCACTATTTAAGGCGGTCTCTGAGAGTGCGGCTGCGGCGCAGGCGGCTTTGGCGAAAGAAGATTTCGGCGCGGCCATGTCGGCCCTGGCAAATCTCCGCGCGCCAGTGGATGCGTTCTTTGATGGGCCAGATAGCGTCATGGTCAATGCGGAGGATTCAAAGGTCCGCGAGAACCGGTTAAACCTGTTAAATATGATGCGCGAAGCCATCGGCACTGTCGCTGACTTTTCTAAGATTGAGGGGTAATCCCCGGGTTCCGGCGACGCCAGCGTAGGCTGGGGTCTAGGGACCGTTTCAACCTCTGAGTGCTCGTGGGGATGATTTGTCCCTGGATACCTGCCTCCGCAGGTATCGGCGGGGTTGGGTTATGGAGAAGCAATTTTGGGTCTATCTTCTGGCCAGTCAGAAGAATGGCACGCTCTATTGTGGCCATGCTGATGATCTGGTGCGCCGGGTCCATCAGCATCGAGAAGGGCGTGGGAGCGCCTTTACCCGCAAATATAGAGTGACTCGGCTTGTTTGGTGTGAACCCCACGATACGCGAGAGAGCGCCAAAACCCGCGAATATCAAATCAAAGCCTGGAAACGCGCGTGGAAAATCAGACTGATCGAAGAGACCAATCCCAAATGGGACGATCTGTTCATGCGCCTAAACCAATAAGTCCCTTAGCCCAAAAGCGATGGATCTGTGGCGAGGACCACGCAGAGTGCGATGGCGCTGAGTGCGGTGAATGTGTTGAGCGAGATTATGTCGCGCAGTTTGATTTTGGTCATCAGCCCTAGCCTCGTCTTGTGTGCTCTCAATATGTGCACTGATTCCATCACAGTCATTGCCTGTGCGTCTCACAATGCTTCACGAGTTTGCGATGCCTTGCCTGAACCTAAGCTGACTGGGGTGTTTTTACTGTGTCATCATGTTGCGGTGCAGCAACAATAATTTTCCTTTATCGGGACATTTCTGCTGATTTTGCGCAAGAAATTTCGGTGACAGCGTAGTCAGTGGAAATAGCGACTTGATTCTGAGCGCTAATCGTGGCGCTTGGCTTGCATTCAAGACTCATGCGAGAGGCAGAGCCGCCCCTCAAAGGTCAGACGGAGGACAGTATGGGTGATGGCGCGGGTGTAGAGACCAAATGGGTCTACTCTTTCGGCGGTGGGAGCTCTGACGGGAGCGCAGCAATGAAAAATTTGCTGGGCGGAAAAGGGGCGAACCTAGCCGAAATGGCGAGCCTTGGTTTGCCAGTTCCTCCTGGTTTTACCCTGACCACAGACGTTTGCACGGCGTATTACGATTTGAACGAGGCCTATCCGGATGGGCTCGACGAGCAAGTTGATGCGGCGCTAAAAGCGCTAGAGGCGAAGACCGGCAAGACGTTTGGCGATGCGGCCAACCCGCTATTGGTTTCTGTCCGCTCCGGCGCGCGGGCGTCGATGCCTGGGATGATGGATACTGTCCTGAACCTCGGCCTCTCTGAAACCACCGTCCAAGGCCTCGCGGCGAAGGCCGGTGAGCGCTTTGCTTATGACAGCTATCGCCGGTTCATTCAGATGTACTCAAATGTCGTGCTTGGCCTGCGGCATGACACGTTCGAATATCTGCTCGACGATTATAAAGACAGCCAAGGCTTTGAGCTCGACACCGAAATGGAAGCGGGCGATTGGAAGACGATTGTCGGCCAGTATAAAGACGCGGTTCAGGAAAAGCTCGGCAAGCCGTTTCCAGACGATGCCCGCGAACAGCTTTGGGGCGCGATTGGCGCAGTGTTCGGGTCATGGATGAATGATCGCGCGATCCTGTATCGAAAGCTGAATGATATCCCGGCCGAATGGGGCACCGCGGTGAACGTCCAGTCCATGGTGTTTGGAAATATGGGCGAAACGTCTGCGACTGGCGTGGCGTTTACCCGCGATCCATCCACGGGTGCCAACACATTCTATGGCGAGTTCCTGACCAATGCGCAGGGCGAAGATGTGGTAGCGGGCATCCGCACACCAGCACCAATTAGCCGAGCGCGCGCGGATGAACTTAAATCAGATGAGGCCCCGCTCGAGGAGGTGATGCCTGCGGTCTACAAACAGCTGACCGATGTCGCCGATACGCTGGAAGCGCATTATCGGGATATGCAGGACATCGAATTCACGGTCGAAGACAATGTCCTCTACATGCTGCAAACTCGAAACGGAAAGCGCACGGCCGCTGCCGCCCTGCAAATCGCGGTCGATATGGCGAAAGAAGGCCTGATCAGCGAAGAAGAAGCGATCCTTCGTCTTGAGCCCGCTCAGCTTGATCAGTTGCTGCACCCAACCATTTCACCCAATGCGGTGCGGGATGTCGTGGTCAAAGGCTTGCCAGCGAGTCCAGGCGCGGCTGTCGGACAAGTTGTGTTCGATTCAAACGAAGCGGCGCACCTCGCAGAGGCTGGGCGCGCAGTTATTCTGGTTCGGGTTGAAACCAGTCCGGAAGATATTCACGGCATGCACGCTGCTCGTGCGATTGTAACGGCGCGCGGCGGCATGACTTCGCACGCGGCTGTGGTTGCGCGCGGCATGGGCCGGCCGTGTGTGTGTGGCGCGGGCAATCTGCAAATTGATACCGAAGCTGGCGTGTTCCGCGTCGGTGACAGGGAAGTGAAAAAGGGCGACATCATCACTGTCGATGGCGCCGAGGGCGAGGTTCTGTTCGGCGAAGTTGAGATGCAGCAGCCGGACCTGTCTGGCGATTTCGGCTTGCTCATGGGCTGGGCCGATAAGGTCCGCAAACTCAATGTACGCACCAATGCGGAAACTCCGGCTGACGTCAAAGTGGCGAAAGAGTTTGGCGCTGAAGGCATCGGCCTGTGCCGGACCGAACATATGTTCTTTGACGCTGACCGGATTCCAGTTGTGCGCAGCATGATCTTGGCGGGGACGAAGCCCGGTCGCGAGGCGGCGCTTCAGAAATTGTTACCCATGCAGCGCTCCGATTTCGAAGAGATCTTTCGGATTATGGGCGGGCTGCCGTGCACGATCCGCCTGCTAGATCCGCCTTTGCATGAGTTCATGCCGCACACCGATGCGGAGATGGAAGAAGTCGCCCAGGCCTCTGGGATGGATGTGAAAGCTCTGAAAGCGCAAGCGGATGCGCTGCATGAGAGCAATCCAATGCTCGGCCATCGCGGCTGCCGGCTCGGCATTACCTTCCCTGAAATCTACGCCATGCAAGCGCGAGCGATATTTGAAGCCGCCGTCGCGATTGCTAATGAAAGCGGTTCCAAGCCGGTGCCAGAAGTGATGATCCCGCTGGTGGGGACGCGCAAAGAGCTCGATATCCTGAAAGCGGTTGTCGATGCCGAAGCCCAAGCGGTGTTTGCTGAGACCGGAACCACGCTCGATTATCTCGTGGGCACGATGATCGAGCTACCGCGCGCCGCGCTGCGAGCGGGGCAAATCGCTGAAACGGCTGAGTTCTTCTCCTTCGGGACCAATGATCTCACGCAGACCACTTTGGGCATTTCGCGTGATGATGCTGGCCGCTTCCTGACCGCTTATGAAGAACAAGGGATTTATGAAAAAGATCCATTTGTGACGATTGACCAAGAAGGGGTCGGCGAATTGGTCCGGACCGCAGCGGAACGGGGCAGGGCGACACGGAGCGATATTAAGCTTGGCATTTGCGGCGAACATGGCGGTGATCCCGCTTCGGTTATCTTCTGTCACAGCCTTGGTTTGGACTATGTTTCTTGCTCTCCGTACCGGGTCCCAATCGCCCGATTGGCCGCTGCACACGCGGTTTTAAAGCAAGGTTAGATTCGCCAAACAGTGAATTTGTTCCGGATTCGCAATAAATTGTGATCGCCTGGAGTGTTGCGTTTCCGCAACAGTCGCGATTCTGAGTGAAAATTAACCATGCTGCGCTGCATCAATGAATCTGTAATAGATTCGGACGTTTAGCGGCGTGTATGGCCAAAGATGACGCATTCATCATGAATTCAGTCACCTTTCAGTACCAAAAATGTGCAATTAGCGGGTGTTTATAGAATTGATTTTCTAGGCTGGCAGGAAATATGCACACCTCTGAACAACATCCAAAGCGGCAAAAAAGAGCCGCGACGATAAGGAAAAGGTTTGAAACTTGCAGGGCGATGACGCTCGCAAGTGTGGTGGGAAAGCTTAAGACGATAATGACTGAATTATCCAGAAACCCGATGACGGGCACGACCGTGTCCGCGCGTATCAGCCGCTGGCTGCGTGCGCATGCGTCATCGCATGAGCGCAAGAAGGCGCTTCAGGGCGGCCTCGGCGCTGCTGGGTTTCTTGCGCTAGTTGCGTCTATGCCGATGATTTCTGGCTTTAATGCGAGCCAGCAAAACGAAGAACAGTTCCGCGATCGCAGTGTTCAGCTCGCTGAAATTCGCGAAGACCAAGTTGAAGTCAGCGCCGCGCTGACCGACAAATCTGCTCTGATGAGCCATGATTGGCTGCGTTTCGTTGAATATTCTCTCGAACGTGACCCAAGTTCTGCGCTCAGCCAGTACACAGCATTCGATCGCGATAAGGCCGCGATTAGCAGCCTGGTCACGTTGGAAGTGCCGAAACGCACCGATGCCGAAGAAATGCTGCGCCAGAAAGAATGTCTCGCGACCGCAGTCTATTACGAAGCGCGCAGTGAGACGACAGCCGGTCAGCTCGGCGTGGCTGAAGTGATCGTAAACCGCGTTAAAGATCACCGCTATCCAAACTCAATTTGTGATGTGGTGTACCAGGGCGCGACCCGGACAACCGGATGCCAGTTCACATTCACCTGCGACGGCGCCATGAACAAAGCGCCACGTGGCGCAAAATGGGACAAAGCCCAGACCATCGCGGCACATGTCATGATGGATCTGAACGAGCGTAAGACGGGCGGTGCCACGCATTACCACGCGACTTATGTAAACCCGGTATGGAATTCTGGCCTGATCAAGACCGGACAAATCGGTCTGCACATTTTCTATCGCTTTCCGCGCGGCAGCGAGTGGTCTGTCGCATCAGCGCGTCAAAGCGCTCGCTTAGCGCAACGCCGCGCCGGATTGCAGGCCGTGGCGCCAGCTGAAACGGCGGTTGAGGCAAAACCTGAAACGATCACGCCAGCGCCAAGCGAAGAAGCGACGGTTGCCAGCTTGAATACAAGCGTGCTTTCGACGATTGAATCTGCCGCAGGCGGCTGAGCCAGCTTTTAATCGCGCGGTGGTAATCCACTCAAAATCTGTTTTTTCATGCGGCCAGGCATAAAGCGCGCCGCGAACCTCGCCTGTTTAGCGCGTTTACCGGCCATATAGTGAACGTCTTTGCCATGCGCGGCTTCCCAGGCGGTCTCTGCCGCGAGTGATACCGGATAGACCTCTTGCCCGTTTTCGCGGATCTCATCGGCCATTTTGACGTTCGCGCCTTCGGTTAAGCCCATATCGAGAATTGGGGTGTCGATGAACCAGGGCATCAGGCTGGTGCACCGAATGCCGAGGCCTGAGAGTTCGACGTCTAGCGCTTCGGTCAGCCCGCGGACGGCAAACTTGGTCGCAGAATAGACCGCCAGGCGTGGAGAGCCGACGACTCCTGCTGTTGAGGCGGTGTTTACGATCCGCGCGTCATCCGTGTCCTTGAGCAATGGGAGGGCGGCATAAATGCCATTGATCACGCCCTTGACGTTCACATCGACGACGAGATCGGACTCTTCGGGCGGAATATCCTCGAACCACCCATGGCGACCAATTCCGGCATTGTTGAAGAGGACGTTCATCTTGCCGCCTGTCGCTTCGGAAAAGCCAGACATCGCCGCAGCCCAGTCATCTCGCTTGGTGACATCGAGCTTCGCAACATGGCAATTGTCCGCCCCGATCTCACCGGCAACGGAGGTCAGTCCAGTCTCGTCAATGTCATACAGGCCGCAAAACCAGCCGCGGGACTGAAACAGGCGGGCGGTTTCTGCGCCAATGCCAGAGGCGGCGCCAGTGATGAAGATCGACTTTCGTCCATTCGCATTGGCCATCTATTTCCTCCCGATTGATCGCTGTCTTGCGACAGGTCAGAGGATATCGAGACCCAGGTCAAGGTTTGACGCAGAGTGAGTGAGCGCGCCGGAAGAGATGTAATCAACGCCGGTTTCGGCTTTTGCAGCAACCTTATCGAGCGTGATCACGCCACTGGCTTCGGCCAGGCATTGGCCGTCTATCATCGCCACCGCTTCGCGCAATAGCGCGGGTTCCATATTGTCGAGGAGAACCGCGTGCGGCTTGTGGGGCAGGGCTTCGGCGAGCTGATCGAGCGAGTCGACTTCAATCTCGATCATCCGCAAATGCCCGGCATAGGCGTGCGCCCGCTTCAGCGCGTCTTCGATCGAGCCGCAAGCGGCGATATGATTGTCTTTGATCAAGATGGCATCATCGAGCCCATAGCGATGCGAAGTGCCGCCGCCGCACCGGACAGCTCGTTTCTCAACCGCTCGGTGACCTGGCGTGGTCTTGCGGGTGCAGACGATTTTAGCCTTGGTATGGGCGATGCGATCCGCAAATTGCGCGGTCAGAGAGGCGATGCCCGAAAGGCGGCCCATAAAGTTGAGCATGGTGCGTTCGGCGATCAGGATGGAGCGGGCGCTACCGGTCATCACCGCAACGACATCGCCAGGCGCCAGCGTATCGCCGTCATTCTTATGCAAGTCGAGTTTGGTGTCTGTATCGACCAGTTTCAGCGCATAAGCCGCAGCATCGAGGCCTGCGAGCCGCCCAGGCATCCTGGCGCGAATATGGGCCGTTAACTGGGTTCCGGGCGCAATCGTGGCATCAGTCGTCAGGTCTCCGGCGCGACCAAGATCTTCGGCCAGAGCGAGACGGACAATTGGCTCTAGAACGATGTCTGGGAGCGGCGGCGGAGCGATAAAGGTCATGTGGTCGTTTCCAAAACGGGTTTGAGGACGTCATCGCGCACCGCAAATGTGCGCTTAGGGTTTGACGTTTGGCCTGGGTGATCAGAGCGGAAGTGCCCGCCCCGGCTCTCGGCCCGGTCAAGCGCGGCCTGAGCGATGAGTTTTGAGGCGCATAGGGCGCGGGCGCCAGGGAATTCTATCTCAAGCTGCTCGAGCCGTTCCAGAAGCCCGGCCAGGCCGTTTCGATCGCGCACCACACCGCAATTTGCGGCCATGTCATGACGCAAGGCTTGGAGCGCTTCATCTGACAGCTCCACCGGCAGCTCTGCGCTGCTATTGCCGGGTGTCACCAAATTGGCTTCGCGCAACCGGTCAGCGATCCGCGCTGCCATCACCACGGCTTCTAGTAGAGAATTGGACGCGAGCCGGTTTGCGCCATGAGCCCCGGTGCTCGCGCATTCTCCGCAGATGCTGAGCCCGTTGAGGCTCGATCGTCCCCACGTATCCGATAGGATGCCGCCCATATGATAGTGCATCGCTGGCGCGACAGGGATCACAGTCTCCCGCGGATCAATGCCAGCGGCCATGCAGGCGGCGAACACAGTTGGGAAATGGTCTTTGATGTCGGCGCCGATCGTGGCCCGGGTATCGAGAAAAGTTTTGCGACCGGCAGAAATCTCAGAATGGATGGCGCGGGCCACTTCATCGCGCGGGGCGAGTTCGGCATCTTCGTGATAGTCCGCCATAAATGGCCGGTCCTCAGCATTGACCAAGATTGCGCCTTCTCCGCGCAAGGCTTCGGTTGCCAGCGGTGAGGGGTCGAGCCCGACATCCATCGCGGTGGGGTGGAATTGGACAAATTCAGGGTCGGCGATCACCGCGCCTGCACTAGAGGCCATGGCGAGCGCATCGCCGCGCGCTTGCGGCGGGTTGGTTGTCACTCGGAACAGGCCTCCCGATCCGCCAGTGCACAAAACGGTCTGCGGACTGGTAAAAGTCGAGATCCGTCCACGCCGATCTTTTAAGACCGCGCCTGCAATCCGCCCATGATCATCTTGCAGTAGGCCGACTGCTTTAGCGTGCTCGATCAGCTGGATATGACCGGCGGCTTTCACCGCTGCTGTGAGGGCGCCCATGATCGCTTTTCCAGCAAGATCGCCTGCGACACGCGCCACACGCGGGTGGGAGTGAGCGGCTTCGAGACTCAGTGCCAATTGTCCGTCTGGCGTGCGATCAAACGGCACGCCCAGCGCGATCAAGTCGCGGACGCGTTTAGGCCCGTCTTCAGCGATTAGTTTTGCGATGGCCGGATCCACCAAGCCAGCCCCGGCCGCGACTGTGTCGGCGGCATGCTGCTCAGGACTATCTTGCGGATGGAGCGCGGCCGCCAATCCGCCTTGTGCCCAAGCAGAGGAAGCGGCTTGCCCAAGCGGCGCAGGCGAAATTACCGTGCACGGGCGCGGCGCCAGGCGTAAGGCGAGGAAGAGGCCAGCAAGGCCCGCTCCCACAATCAAAATGCGCGCATCGCCTGCAGGAGCAGTGGCGGTAAAACGTTCGGGCCGAGGCCCGCTAGATCGGTTCAAGAAATGCCCCTTTCGGCGCGCACCCATTCAGCGGGTTTCGCCATTCCAGAACTCACCAAGGCGCCATGCATGCGCGCTGACGATTCAATGGTCAGGGTGAAATTGTCTGGGTAGTAAAATTGGCTTTCATTGCCGCTCACAAATTCAACGATCCGGCAGCGAACTGAAAGCTGATTGCCAAGCTGCGAAGCGGCACATTCCTGGCGGACGAGATAGTCTTCTTCCAAACCGATACAGCTTTGACGGGCGGTCACCTCGCCTTGAAACCGATCCTCGCCAGTTTTCTCTAAATAGGCTTGGCCGCCAAACTCGCACTCTTCGGCGATGTTGGCTTCAAACGTCCAATGTCCGGCAATATTGGTATCAGCGACCCCGGCCTCGGCGAAAGCTGGCAGTGCAATTAGGCATGCAAGAAGACCGGTCGCCAAAGCTCGCATTAGGAAATGCCATCCTCAGAGCGGCGAAATTCAACCGGCGCGGTCGCAGCAGAGACCAAAGCGCCCCACATCCGAGATTGATCCTGGATGGTTAGGCTGAAATTGTCCGGGACATAGATCAGCCCCTCAACCTTTTGCTCAAGCATTTCTTTGATTTGAGACCGGATCGAGACTTGATTGCCAAACCGGCGGGCTTCGCATTGTTGCAAGACCACTGACCGGCCCCACATTGAGCAAACCTCAACCGCGGTAAGTTCGCACTCATAGAGACCTTCGCCAGGATGCGAGCTGAGCCGCATCGTGCCCGTCATAATGCACTGGCCCTGGCGATAGGGTTTGGTTTGGAAACTCCAAGATCCGAGCACATCGGTTGGGTCTTTGGTGTCTGCATGCGCCGGCAATAGGCAAAGCGACATTAGACCTGCGAACAGCGTTGTTACCCACTTCGCCATAACTCTCTCCTGTCTCACTCCAGCTTCACCTTAGCCGCGCTTGTGGCGGCGACAAGACGTTACGATGGTGAAATTACTTCAATCTCCATCGGCGCCAAGCCGGTTTCGAAGGCCAGTGGGCTTGCCATTTTCGGCAGATCCAGCATCGCATCGATCGCCGCTTTCGCTTTGACGCGAACGCTCTCTTCGATCGTCACTTCATGCTTCATTTCGGTCAGGCATTCGAGAATGTTCTCGAGCGTGATCCGCTTCATGTGCGGGCAAAGATTGCAGGGACGCACAAAATCGACGCCTGGATTCTCGGATGCAACATTGTCCGACATTGAACACTCGGTCAGCAGAACGACTTTTGCGGGCCGCTCGTCTTTGACATAGTTGGCAAGCGCGGCAGTCGATCCAGCAAAGTCGGCGCTTTCTAGAACGTCCGGTGGACATTCCGGATGCGCCAGAATGACAACGCCTGGATGCGCTTCACGCAAAGCTTCGACATCGTCTGCGCTGAACAGCTCATGCACTTCACATGCGCCAGGCCATGTCATGATGCGGATATCGGTCTGGGCCGCGACATTTTTCGCCAGATACTGATCCGGCACCAATATCACTGTGTCTGTGTTCCATTCCTTCGCAACCGCCTCAACCACTTGCGCGGCGTTCGAGCTGGTGCAGGTAATATGGCACTCAGCCTTCACATCCGCGGTCGTGTTCACATAGGTGACGACCGGATAGTCAGGATAGCGCTCTTTGATCAGGCGAACATCATCGCCAGTGATGGAACTCGCGAGCGAACACCCGGCCTCGAGGCTCGAAATCAGGACAGTTTTGCTCGGGGCGAGAATCTTGGAGGTCTCGGCCATGAAATGAACGCCGCCCTGGACGATAATGTCGGCTTCGACATTCGCCGCTTCGCGCGCCAATTGCAGGCTGTCACCGCGAAAATCGCCAACCAGGCGGAAAATGTCCGGCGTCATATAATTGTGCGCGAGAATGACGGCGTTCTTCTCGGCTTTCAGATCATTGATCGCGGCGACCAATGGTGCCACGGCGGGCCATTCCATTGGCGTGATAAAATCGCTGACAAGCGGGTAGAGGTGATCGGTCTTCGCTTTGACGTCTTCGTCATAGGCGAGCCCGGTTTCTTCAGCGACGACAGTGCCGCGCAAAGGAGTAGGGGTCGGACATCCGGGTCCTGCATCGATCAGTCTTGCCATTTCAGCCTCCTGTTATGCTCAACTTGAGCATTATATGGGCGCGAGGATACCTACCTTCAAGACTTCGCGCTTCGATTACGTAAAAAGCCTCACGCCTCACCCTTATGCTGCGGGTGAGCAAAAGCCCTGTAGTACAAAACCATCCACAGAGCAAGTCGCGGCCCCCCTAGGGAGCACAGGCCTTAGGCGCCTATCCGAGCGCGCCGTTAAGACCTTGTTAACGATAAACTTCTTGCATGAGAACAAAAGAGGAATATAAAGATGTGAACACAAGGAGAACAAGCGATGCGTGAAGTGAAGTTTCGAGGGCGGTCAGGGAAGGCCTATTCATTTGTTAGAATGGCGCCGAACGCGCCATGGGCACGAGAAGCCGGTGTGGCGCTGTTTGCAGCGCAAGGACCGTTTGGCTGGCGCGTAGTTCGGCTCACGACGTTGCGGGGCCGCCTGCATGATGTGCAGCCAATCTGGGCTTGGGCGGATGCGGAACGTTATGGCGCGCGCACAGTGTTTGTGATGCGTGAGATTGATCCACAAGACCGTGCGGCAGCGCTTGAAGATCTCGCGGCTGGACTAAACCCTGTTCTAGAACATGCGCAGGCAGACCTCGCGCTCGCGGCCTAATTGGCCAAGCGCTCGCCATACCAAGCCTCGATATCCTTCTCGATCATATCGAGCGGACGGGGCCCTTCTAGGATCAATGTGCGCTGAAACTCGGCTTCTGAATATTCAGCCCCAAGAACCGCTTTGGCGCGTTCTGACAAGGCTTCCAGGCGATGCAGCGCCACCCGGACTGCCGTTTGATGTCCCGGACGTGCCGCAATCCTAAGCACCAATTGTTCTGCAATGGCCGGATCAAGCGCGGTCATTTCTGCCACATACGCAACCGCCTCAACGTGTGTCCATCGCTCCAAATGAAGACCTGTATCGGTGGCCGCGAGGCTGGCTTGGATGAGATCAATCGACCGTCTCGCAACCCGATCGACTGGTGTGACTGGCGGGCGCCCATTATTTGTCTCGGCGTTCCAAATATAGAGGCGCCACCCATCAACAATGCCGGGATATTCAAGCAGGGCGCGTAAAGGCTGTTGGTCCGTTCGAGCAGCCGTCCACCAAGCGGCATAAGGTTCGGACTGCCAGAACGTATCGAAGGCATGCAATGCTAGGGTCTGAAAATCAAAGCTTGGTGCCTCAGCGATTTCCGCCCACTCGGAGCGCGGCGCGAGCGCTTCCAGCGGAAGAAGGATATCGGCAGCGACCTCTTCTATCGTGGCCGCTGGCAAAGGATCGGCAGCGTAAAACGCTTCAAACCAGGTCAGTCTTTCCGCGAACGTGTCCGGCACCACAGGTTCGGCGGTTGGTTCAGCGCCCTCTTCAATCGGCGGCGGCTGCAGCGCGCGGTCGATTTGTTCGCGCAACGTGGCCGCGTCTTCGAGATGTCGTTCATGCAAGCGTTCTATGCTAATCGGCTCGCCAGTTGCGGCTTTCAAAATGCCTTCAAACAGATCTTGGCCAAGCGGTTGGGCCCAGACGCCCAATCGGTCAGAGCTCGAACCGGCGGCTTCGGAGAGGGTCTCAATTAGGGCGCGATAGGCGGGGCGCAGGTTTTGCGCCACTTCCTCGTCCACCACCGCGACAAAAGCTGCGCGATCTTCCAGCTCAAGATCCGGTACATCTAAGGTCAGGAGATCGAAAACAGCGGAAATCTCATCGAGCGAACCCGTTTCGAGGTCGGCCATTTGGTCGAGCCGGTCTCGAAGTTCCGCTGACAAAGAAAGCGGGATGCGGAGGCCAGCCATCTGGTCAGCGATCACCCGCCGCCGTGTGTCTTGCAGCGCGGCGCTCAGGCTCTGGAGTCTCGTCACAAAAGCCGTCGCTTGTTCAACTGTGGTGATCGATTGCCGAAACGCCAAAAGATTGGGCCCCTCGATCCAAATGCCGGAATAGGGATCGATCGCATATGGGCGCATGGTTTGATAATTGAAGCGCCCATAGCCGAGCTGTTCGAGCGAGATCAGATCCAAGAGCGCGCGTTCTGCGATGGCAAGATCATCAATCAAAGGGTGCTCGTCCGGAAGGCGAGGCCGTTGGCGCAGCCGCTGTAATAACTCGATCCGGACCAGGCGCCGTCTTTCGAACCCTGCTTGCGAATGATTGTCCAAGGCAAAGCTTGTGGCTGGACCCAGCGTCTGTTCCAGGCCTAAACGGCTCGCAGTCTCTGGTGATAGGGCGAGTTCGGTTTGCAAAAAGTCAGACGCGATGGCTTGGGATTGTGCAATCGCGCGGCGTTCGGAGAGCGAGTCGCCATTGCCTTGGCTGCAGGCAGAAAGCGGCAGCGCGATGCCCAAAAGGGCGCCGATTAATCCGAGCCGGAACGATCGCGCGGTACGCTTTTGCCTCTGGATTGGCCGTAGGAAAGTATGAAACATTCGCAACAGCTGCATTCCTTACGCGACTCCCTGTTGTCGGGCTTAGCCATTTCCGTTACACCCCGCCAGTCTATTTAGCGGAGTGACCCGTGGAAAATTCACCGACCCCACAAGATCCAGGTTTGACTGGAAATGTACTGTTCTACAAGAACCCTCAACCTCTAAACCCTGAGCAGCATGCCGGGCTGGGGGTTAAAACCATCGAACAACCGTTCGGTTTTTTGCGCACCGCGCACGCTGTGCCTGTGACCGTTACTGAATTTGGTATGGCCTCAACCGCCTATCCCATCATTTTTGTCGGCGATGACTATACGCCTGTGGCCGTGATGGGCGTAAACCAAGGGCAGAACGTGTTTGTTCGCGAAGACGGCAACACAGAGGTCGACTATTATGTCCCGGCCTTCGTGCGCCGCTATCCTTTCGTGTTCGCGAATGATGATAATGGAGATCGCCTTCTGCTCTGTATCGATCGCGATGCACCAATGGTGACCAATCAGCCAGAAGTGCCGCTGTTCGAAAATGGCGAGCCGAGCGCGTTCACGCAAAACGCTATTGAGTTTTGTAAGGAATTCGAACGTCAGCGCCGTTCGACCAGTGAGTTCACTAAAATCATCCGTGAGATGGGCTTGTTTGAGCAGAAGTCTGTTGCGTTCCAACCACGCGATCAGCAAGGCAACCCGCAAGGTGAGCAGCAAAAGATCGCAGATTATTGGGCCGTTGATGAGAACAAACTCAACGCCTTGAGCGATGAGCAGTTCAAAGAATTGCGGGCCAATGGCGCTCTGGGCGCAATCTATGCACACATGATTTCGCTTCTAAACTGGCAGCGCGTCATTCAGCGCGCCATCGCGCAGCAAACCCAAGCGGCTGCTGCCGCGCCTGCAGCTGCGGCACCTGCAGCGCCAACTGCACCGGGCGCTTTCTAAGCGTCTGTTTCGCATACCAATTTCAACAGGGCGGTTCTTTAGAGCCGCCCTGTTTTCGTTTTCGGGGCTAAAAAGCGAAATCACATCCTCGCGAGCGGGCTTCCACCTATGTTATATGTGTATATCAACCGCGATAATTAGACATCGGGCCGACTCAATGACGTTTCTTCGCAGTTTCGTATTCTTCCTTCTCACCGCTGTGTTTGGTGGGACCTTGGTTGCCGCGCAGCCCGTTGATGGCGGTCATGCGCGGGTCGAGCTGATCTCCGAACGCGCCCTTGCCGTGCCAGGCGAAACGGTGTGGTTCGGCCTATCCTTCGAGATAGATCCCAAATGGCACGTCTATTGGATCAATCCTGGCGATGCGGGTATTCCGCCTGAAATCACTTGGCGAGAACGCGGCGGCCTCGCAGAAGACAGGATTGGCGCATTTGAATGGCCGCTTCCAGAATTGCTGCCTGTGGTTCCTGGCCAGATCATGGATTATGGCTATTCCGATCAAGTCGTTCTGCCCTTCGCGGTAACTCTGCCTGAGGACGTGGAAGGGCCCCTCGTCTTTGAAGGCGTCGCTGATTATCTGATTTGCGAAGATATTTGCATTCCTGAGAGCGTCGACATTCGCTTGATGCTGTCGGTCGGCGCTGGACAAATCCCCGACACGCGGGCCTCAGAGCTCATTCAAGCGGCGCTCGCGCAAGTGCCGCCGGAATTTCCAGGTGACGTGAACCTCAGCCAAGAAGGCGATAGCTGGGTCATGTCACTCGCGGCCGCAGAGGTCGCTGGTCAGACGGGCGAGGCGCGTTTCTTCCCGTATGGTCATGAAATCATCCATGCTGCAGACCAGGTCGCGAGCTTTGGCGATGCGGGGTTTAGCTTATCGCTCACTCCGGACGGCGCCGATGCTGCCCTCCCAGAAGCCCTGTCCGGTGTCGTCATTCTGGGCGATGCGGCCTTCGAAGTCTCCACCACATCGGGCGCGATTCTGCCTGGGACGCGCTCAGCCGGAACCGGCGCGTTAAGTGGTTCGGGCGGGACGAGCCTGCCGCTCTTAATGGCATTCGCGCTGATCGGCGGGTTGATCCTCAATCTGATGCCGTGCGTGCTCCCGGTCTTGTCGATCAAAGCGATGGGACTGGTCTCATCTGCGGCGAATGGACAAGCCGCCGAGGCCCGCGCGCATGGCCTTTGGTACACGGCCGGTGTGTTGGTGAGTTTCGGCGTCTTGGCGGCGGCTATCCTCAGCGTGCGCGCGGCTACTGGGATCGCGATCTGGGGTTTTTGGCTACAAAACCCGATCCTCGTCACCGCGTTGATCTTAGTCATCTTCTTGATCGGTCTTTGGTTGCTCGGCTTGTTTGAACTCGGCACCTCGGTGCAAAGCGTTGGCTCAGACCTCGCGGCGAAACAAGGCAGCGCAGGCGCGTTCTTTACGGGCGTGCTTGCGGCGGTGGTCGGAGCGCCTTGCACCGGGCCGTTCCTAGGCGCAGCGCTCGGCGCGGTGATGACGCAGCCCGCGGTGAATGTCGTTCTGGTGCTGCTGACCATGGGGCTTGGGATGGCGCTGCCTTTCTTGCTCCTCTCCTTCTCGCCAGGACTGCAAAAGTTCATGCCAAAGCCGGGTGCGTGGATGGAAACGCTCAAACAAGTCTTCGCCTTTCCAATGTTCCTCACGGCCGCTTGGTTATTGTCTGTCTTGGGCGCTTTGGCCGGGTATCGCATGGCCGCTATGGTGGTTGCGGGCGCTGCGTTGATCGCCTTCGGCATATGGGCACTCAAGTCCGCCGGGCAGGGCGCGAAATCCATTCTGCTTTCTGTGCTTGGACTGGCGATCATCATACCCGTCTTTGGTCTAATCTCAGCCACGAGTTCCATGGAAGTGGTGATTGGTCTGGCTTGGCTCGTTGGCATGATCGCGGCTTTCGTTGTGATTGCTCGCTTGGGAGAAGGGGTCGCGTCGCGCTTGGCCAAAGGTCTCGCCGGATTGGCGATCGTAGCGGGCTTGATTTGGCCGTTGGCTCAGGCCCGCACAGCCCTCGCCTCAGATGCTCCAACCGAAGCCTATGCCGCGAAATACGAGACCGAAGCCTGGTCGCCGGAACGGGTTGCGGAACTGACGTCGGAAGGCCGCGCCGTGTTTGTGGATTTCACAGCAGAATGGTGCGTGACGTGCCAAGCCAATAAGTTGCAAACCTTGCAAACCCAGCCTGTCACGGATGCGTTCGCGGCTGCGGATGTCGCGTTCTTGGTGGCAGATTTCACCAATGGCGACAAAACCATCGCGCTCGAATTGCAAAAACATAATCGCGCAGGTGTGCCGATGTATCTTTGGTATGCGCCGGGACAGACCACGCCAGAAGTTTTGCCAGAATTACTCTCTATCGATCTTGTAACCGGACTTGTTGAACCAGCGAGCTAAAGTAAGTTATTCGCCATCGTATAAATAACAGGGAACCATGTTATGATTGCACTCACACGAAGAAATCTCGGCCTGGCAGCGGGCATGGCAACCGCGGTTGCGCTGACGGCTGGATCGATGATTGCGTTCACCGCGGATGCGGCACCGGTCAGCGGCGAGTCTGCGCCCATTTTCGTTGATTATGATACAGCATCAGGCGAGCAAATTTCGCTCGGCGATTTTGCGGGCAAAACGGTTGTCATGGAATGGACCAATCATGACTGCCCGTTCGTGGTGAAACACTATTCTGAGCCTGTGAAAAATATGCAGACCTTGCAAAGCGATGCTGCGGGCGATGATATCGTTTGGCTCCAAGTCATATCATCTGCGCCAGGCAAACAAGGTCATCTTGAAGCAGACGCCGCAATCGCGAAAAATGTAGAGCGCGGCGCCAACCCGACTTATACCATTCTCGATCCTGAAGGGTCTCTCGGACGGGCTTATGATGCGAAAACAACTCCGCATATGTATGTGATCAATGGTGCGGGCACGCTTGCCTATCAGGGCGCGATCGACTCGATCCGCTCGACCAAAATCGCCGATATCGACAAAGCGACCAATTATGTGACAGCGGCGCTGACGGCTGTTGCGCAAGGCGGAATGCCTGAGGTCACGAGCGCCAAACCTTATGGCTGTTCGGTCAAATATTAAATCAATTGCCCAGTTCGCAGAAAAGCCGTTCCTGATTGGAGCGGCTTTTTATTTGAGTTGTCGTCCATTCGCGGGACAGCCGAATCAAAACCCGCGACTTAAGGTCAACCTGGAACAAGCTTCTGGGGACTTCACCATTTCGAACGTCATAAAGCTTCGAGACTTTATTCGACCGCGCCGTCAGCTTGATCGCGAAGAGATGAAACTCATCGCTGATTATTTAGACCTTTTGCGAAAAACCAGTGAAGAGACGCGCGCGCTCTCAACGGAAACCGCACACGAATTCAACAAAGCGTTGGGTCTCGCAGAAGCCGCGCTCCGGCGCGCGCGGGCAGAATTAGAGGCCTAATCAGGCAGGACTCTACTTCCTGGCAAATCCGGCTTAGGGTCATCCCGAAGATAAATAAGGGAGCTCTAATCACATGACGAAAATCGCTTTTTCTATTCTCGCAGCGGCAACCATGACAGTCGCCTGCGCGACCGCGCAAGAGGCACCTGCCGCGCCCCAGATGAGCATTGGGAATGGCGAGGCCAATGCGATTATTGTGGACGGACTATCGCTTGTGGAAGGTGAGACGACCTTCTCTGAAGTCCGAGTCGATGGCGATGCGGTGAAGTCTTTCCGCGGTACATCGACAGCGATTTCCTTTCCAGAAGTGACGATCGAGAAAAGCGGCTGGGTCGTTTTACACCCCGTCATCGATGGCCGACCAGATGGCGATATGGTGTCTGGATTCACCTATGTCGGGGCCGGGACGCACGAAAATGTGGAGATCCAGGTCAATCACCCCGCAGACCCTGGCGACAAGTTCCTGGTCATGCTGCACAGTGATGTCGACGAAGATCGGGTATTCGATTTTGTCTTCGTAGAAGACGGCATCAATGTCGAAGATCGTGCGGTTTTCGAAGGGATGCGAATGATCGCGCACGTTTTTGCGGTCCCTGAATAATCCGCGATTGGAGGAGCTCTCATGCAATTATCGAAAGACACACCAGCAATTGTCACCGGCGGCGCCTCAGGTCTTGGCCGGGCGACCGCGGAGGCCTTCGCTGCGGCGGGCGTCCCGGTGGCGATCTTTGATATCAATGATGAAGCCGGTGAAGCCGTCGCCAAAGCGATTGGCGGCAGCTTCCATCACGTAAATATCCTTGATGAAGACTCCGTCGTGGCGGGTTTTGAGGCGGCGCGCGCCGCGCAAGGCCAAGAGCGGATCTGTGTGCACTGCGCGATGGCGTCGACCCGCGGCAAGACGCTTGCTTTCGACAAGGAAACAGGCGGCTATAAGAAGCTTGATACCGAGACCTATGCCAAAGGCGTCGAAGGCGTCTTGGTCGCCTCGTTCCGAGTGGCCTCACACGCAGCACTGGGTATGTCTGGTCTCGAGCCGATGGAGGATGGCGAGCGCGGCGCGATCACGATGACGGCCTCAGTTGCGGCCCAAGACGCGCAAATCGGCCAAATCGTCTATGGCTCCGCCAAAGCTGGCGTGAATGGGCTGGTGCTGCCCATGGCGCGCGATTTGATGAATATTGGCATTCGCGTCAATTCGATCATGCCGGGCATTTTTGCGACGCCGCTCATGCTCGGCGCGCCACAGCCAGTGCTCGACAGCCTTGCGGCCTCGGTGCCGTTCCCGAAGCGGCTGGGCAAACCCGAGGAGTTCGCTTCGCTCGCCTTGGAGCTTGCCCGCAACGGCTATTTTAACGGCCAATGCCTGCGTCTGGACGGGGCTATTCGAATGGCCCCGCGCTGAAGGCTTAATGCGCCTCGGCCCAGTTCATTCCGGTGTCCGCTTCGACGACCAGTGGGACGCTTAGGCTGAGGGCTGGGAGCGGGGCGCGTTCCATTGTTTTGCAGACGACTTGGATGGTTTGCTCCGCTTCATCCTCTGGCGCCTCGAAGATCAATTCGTCGTGCACTTGCAGGAGCATTTTAGCTTTCAGTCCGGCTTTGTCCAAAGCGCTTGGCATTTGGATCATCGCGCGTTTGATAATGTCGGCGGCAGAGCCTTGGATCGGCGCATTGATCGCTTGGCGCTCGGCAAATCCGCGCTGCGGGCCTTTCGACTTGATGCCTTTGAGGTGCAAGACCCGGCCAAAGATCGTCTCGACCCGTTCATGCTCGGCTGCGTATTTCTTGGTCTCATCCATATAGGCTTTGATGCCCGGGAAGCGTTTGAAATAGGTCTTGATATAGGCGCTGGCTTCGTCGCGCGGGATCGAGAGCTGGCGCGCCAGACCAAAGGCTGAGATGCCGTAAATGATGCCAAAATTGATCGCTTTGGCGCGGCGGCGGATCATCGGATCCATGCCTTCGATTGGCGTGTCGAACATTTCGCTCGCCGTCATTGCGTGAATGTCGAGGCCTTGGTTGAACGCGTCTTTCAGCGCGTCAATGCCGGCAATATGAGCGAGGAGGCGAAGTTCTATCTGGCTATAGTCGGCGCTGATCAGAACATTGCCGGGCTCTGGGATGAAGGCTTCGCGGATCTTGCGGCCTTCGTCTGTGCGGATCGGAATGTTTTGCAGGTTGGGATCATTTGAAGAGAGCCGTCCGGTCTGCGCGCCGGTCATGCCATAATTGGTGTGGACGCGGCCGGTGCGCGGGCTGATCTGTTGCTGCAGGGTCTCGGTATAGGTGGAGCGCAGTTTCGAAACGGTCCGCCAATTGATCACCGCCCGCGGGAGATCGTGCCCTTCGGCGGCCAAATCTTCGAGAATGTCTGCGCCGGTTTGCCAGGCGCCAGTCTTGGTCTTTTTGCCGCCTTCAATGCCCATCTCATCGAACAAGATCTCGCCGAGCTGTTTCGGAGAACCGAGATTGAACTCACGACCTGCTAATTCATAGGCCTCAGCCTCATAGCGGGCCATGGATTGGCTGAAATCGGCTGACAGGCGCGAAAGATGATCGCGATCAACTTTGATCCCATTGGCCTCCATGTCGGCAAGGACAGGGACCAGAGGGCGCTCCAGCGTTTCATAGACGGTGGTGACATGCTCTTTGTGGAGACGGGCTTTGCCATCGAGCCAGAGCCGCAGCGTCACGTCTGCATCTTCCGCCGCATATTCGGTCGCGCGGTCGAGCGGGACACGGTCAAAGGTGATTTGCTTTTTCCCGGTGCCGCAGACGTCCTTGAAGCTCAGCGGTGTGTGGTGGAAATAGCGCTCAGACAGCTCGTCCATGCCGTGATTGTGCATGCCGGCATTCATCACAAAGCTGAGCAGGATCGTGTCATCCATCGGCGCGACGCGGATACCGTAGCGCGCCAGAACGGTGACATCATATTTGAAATTATGGCCGATCTTGAGAACGGAATCATCCTCAAACAGGGCTTTTAGCGCCTCAAGGGCCTTATCCATATTGATCTGGCGCGGCGGATCGATGCCGAACATATCATCGGTCGCGGCAGATGGATCGCTGTCGGGATCAACATGGGCGAGCGGGATATAGCAGGCCTCACCGGGCGCGAGCGCCAGCGACACGCCGACCAGGCCGGACTCGTGGGCGTCCAAAGCGTCGGTTTCGGTATCGACCGCGACATAGCCTTGCGCTGTGGCGCGAGCGATCCAGTCTTCCAGAGTGTCAAAATCGCGGACACAGGTATAGGCGCTGCGGTCGATTTGAACTGGCTCGTCTTCAATGGCCTCATCGAGCGTGCCCTCGAGCTCAAACGTTTCTTTGACCCGGCGCGTGATCGTGCGGAACTCCATCCGCTCCAAGAAATCGATCAGTGTTTTCGGGTCCGGATCGGCGACGGCGAGTTCTTCGAGCGGGACGTCCACCGGCACATCGACTTTCAAAGTCACCAGATCGCGCGACATGCGGATTTGGTCGGCATTGTCGATCAGAGTTTGGCGGCGTTTGGGCTGTTTGATCTCTTCCGCGCGCGCGAGCAGGCTGTCCAAGTCGCCATATTCAGTAATCAAAGTCGCCGCCGTCTTCACGCCAATGCCCGGCGCGCCTGGAATATTGTCGACGCTGTCGCCGGCGAGTGACTGAATGTCGATGACTTTGTCCGGTCCGACGCCGAATTTCTCAACCACTTGATCATGCCCGATATGCTTATTTTTCATCGTGTCGAGCATGGAGATTTTGTCAGTGACCAGCTGCATTAGATCCTTGTCTGAGGAAACGATGGTCACCCGCGCGCCTTTGGCTTCGGCTTGGCGCGCATAAGTCGCCATCAAGTCATCGGCTTCATAGCCTTCCAGCTCGAGGGCATGGGTGTGGAAGGCGATCGCCGCCTCGCGGACCAATGGGAATTGTGGGCGCAAATCTTCCGGCGGTTCAGACCGGTTGGCTTTATAGTCCGGGAACATCTCATTCCGGAACGTATAAGACGACTTATCGAACACACAGGCGAAATGGGTCGGGCGATCATCGCCTTTCAGATCTTCAAGTAGTTTCCAGAGCATGTTGCAGAAGCCGGACACGGCGCCGACCGGCAATCCATCTGAGGCACGGGTCAGCGGCGGCAGCGCGTGATAAGCGCGAAAGATATAAGCGCTTGCATCAATCAAATAGAGATGGCTGTCGGAATTGATCGGGGCGCTCGGCATTGGTTCGTCCTTGTGTGACGGACGAGTATTAGCGGCGAGTCGGGTCTGAGGGTAGGGGGCGGCCGAGTTTTGCAGCGCGCCTTTGCGAGAAAGTTGAGGATATTGGCTGATCAGCCCCGCATGACTTTACGCCGGTTCGAGTGTTTCGGTCGCAGCACCCGAGTTGGCGGTGCAATGTTTGAGCAGCGTCGATTGAGAACAGGTTTGGATCGGCGGCTCGTTTTTCAACAATGCCGTCTGCTGCGCGAAAGGCTGGTTTGCCAAGGGTTCCATGGGATAGTCGATTTCAGGCGCACCTGAGAGGCTGAGCGAACTTGGCGCGACCCCAAAATGGTCTCTCACCATGCGCGTGAAACCCGAATTGGAATTAAAGCCCCATTTCTCAGCGATTTCGGCGATTCCGCCTCGTTTGATCGGGTTGTTCGAGATCTCAGCCACGGCGCGAAACACGCGTCGATCATTTATGTATCGACGAACACCACCGACCGATTCGAACATCCGATACAAAGACGCTCGAGAGACGCCGAATTCTGAAAGCAGAGTCGAAACGTTGAGATCGGGAGAGGATAGGTCACGTTCTATTCTGGCGCGGATGAGATCACGCAGGGCATTGCTGTATTGGCGCCTGATATCGAGGTCGTCTTGCGCTGTTCCAAGCGCCGAACGGAGGCAGGCTATTAATCGATCCAGCCGAGCCAATTCAAGCCGATCAAAGTTGAAGAGCTGGTCAAATATTGCTGTGAACTCAGCAGCGAGCGCGCGCCCATTGGGGCTGTCCGCTGCAAGTTGAATAAGCGGCGCATGAAGGTCAGGCGTGTAACCGAGCAGTCTTTTGGGGATGAACATCCCCTGCACGGTGGTCGGAAACTGAATACAATCAACCCGCTGTGCTTGGTCAAACAAATAGATCGAACCCGGGTCGCGATCTAAGCTTACATCTCCGAATTGCCCGCGGACGCCGCCAGCCAAATAGCGATGAACGAAGATCAAATGGGCGCCATTCTCAGCTTGAGACTTGCGCCTTGTGATTGCGACTGCGTCATTGGTGGTCTGCGTAAACAAGACGTCTTGCCCAAACCAAGCGTTCGATATGTAGCGTCCTGTGAACCCGTCCCATTTGATCGGGGTCATATCGTAAAGGGGGACTGTGCTGGCGCGCATGAACTCCGTCGTGCCGGTTGCGAAACGCTTCTGTTCGGCCGAAAATTCGATACCGGATAGGGTATTCGAAGCGTGCACCTTGTCCTCCCAATTACGTGCGCGACTCCACTATAAGAGACACAGAGACATAAAAACATTGTCACAGTGTCTCAAAATGCGGTGGATAACAAGGAATCCGGGGTGTCCTAGAACGGAGAGTGGACAAGGCCCGCCTCCGCTCTTTAAGCCAGACTCGATGAAAACCTTCTTTTCTCCACGGACAGCGCTCGCGGTCGTCGTCGCCAATATGATCGGTACCGGTGTGTTCACCAGTCTCGGTTTTCAGCTGGTGACCTTACAGTCTGGGTTTGCGCTGATCATGCTTTGGGTTGTCGGCGGTGTGGTCGCGATCTGTGGAGCGCTGTCTTATGCTGAGCTTGGCGCCGCCCTGCCGCGATCAGGCGGCGAGTATAATTTCCTCGGCCGCATCTATCATCCTGGGGCTGGCTTTGTGTCCGGCTGGGTTTCTTCGACGGTCGGGTTTTCCGCGCCGGTGGCGCTGGCGGCAATGACGTTTGGCGCCTATACCAGCTCGTCCCTTTTGCCAGAGGCATCTGAAGACGTAACTCGCTGGACTGAGCGAGGTCTCGCGATCGCGCTGATCGTCCTATTGACGCTCATTCATACTCGTCAGAGGGACACAAGCGGACGGTTTCAGACAGTCTTCACAGCGATCAAAGTCGCGGTCATTCTGATCATCAGCGCGGCGGGCTTGATCATGGTGGCCGACTATCAACCGGTCAGCTTTTTGCCTGCGGCAGGCGATATAGGTGCCGTCACATCGGGCGCATTTGCGGTATCGCTGATCTATGTGAGCTATGCCTATACGGGCTGGAATGTCGCGACCTATTTGACCGATGAATTGGAGACACCGCAACGCAGCTTGCCGCGCGTTTTGTTCGCCGGCGCGTTCGGCGTCATGCTGCTCTATATTTTGCTCAATGCGGTCTTCTTGCTAACCACACCTACGGACCTGATGGTCGGCGAGGTTGAAGTCGGGGTGATTGCCGCAAGGCATGTGTTTGGACAGGCTGGGGCGATGTTTACCGGCGCGGTTTTGGGCGTTCTGTTGATCTCAACCGTCTCCGCCATGACCATCGCTGGTCCACGCGTTTTGCAAGTGGTGGGGCAGGATATCAAAGCCTTCCGTTTTTTGGCGAGATCGAATGCTGACGGGATGCCGACCACCGCTGTCTTAGTACAATCGGGCCTGGCTTTGCTGTTCGTAATTACCGCGACCTTTGATCAGGTACTGGTGTTTGCGGGTTTTACGCTCGCACTGAATAGCCTGTTTGCGGTGCTGGGCCTGTTCATCCTTCGTTGGCGCCAACCTGAGCTTGAACGACCGTTCCGGGTGCCGCTCTATCCTTGGCTGCCGCTGATATATCTGGCGCTGACGGTCTGGACCTTGGGCTATGTCGCGATCGAGCGGCCTCAAGAGGTCGCTGTGAGTATTGGATTGATTATCACTGGAGCGGTTATTTACGGTCTGAGCCGGTCGCGTACTTCAACTGTGGAAGGAACGTAGAGACGCGTCCAGCTCAGACCGATCACCCGAGTTCGCCGTCATGGACGACGATCAGGATTTTTTTAGAGCGCACCCCTGCATCGGTTGCGCTTCATCGCGTTATCGCGACAGGCTCCAACTGCAAATCCAGCACAGTTGGACAAGGCTGTAACTAAGTAGAACGCCGTAATCTGCTAGGGGTCAAAGCCCAGCTATCATGTCTTGAAACGCATTGATTCGGGGCACGATTTCATCGTTGAACCGGCGGCCATTGAAGACCCCATAATGTCCCACACCGGGTTGGATGTAATCGATCTGCATCTTTTCCGGGATGCCTGAACACAGATCATGCGCCGCTTGGGTTTGGCCAATGCCAGAAATATCGTCTTTTTCACCTTCGACCGTCATCAAGCCGACGGTTTTAATCGCGCCTGGATTGATCAAGCGCTCGCCGCGATAGCGGAAGGTGCCGCGGGCCAGCCGGTGTTCCCGGAAGACGCGCCGAATCGTTTGCAGGTAAAATTCTTCGGTGAGATCGAGCACAGCCAGATATTCATCATAGAAGGCGCGGTGCTTTTCGGCGCTGTCTTCATCACCCTCGACCAAATGATCGAAGAAGCGCGCCTGGGCATCGACATGCCGATCCCAGTTCATGTGCATGAAGCTGGTGAGCTGAACAAAGCCTGGATAGACCCGTCGCATCATGCCCGGCCAGGGGGCGGGCACGGTGTAAATCATCTTGTCTCGGAACCATTCAAAGCCGCGCTCTTCGGCGAGCAGGTTTGGTACGGTTGGCGATTTGCGGGCATCAATCGGTGACCCCATAAAAGTCATCGTGGCTGGCAGAGCTGGGTCACCGTCTTCGGCCATCATCGAAATCGCCGCGAGCGCTGCAGGGCCGGGCTGACAGACCGCGACCACATGCGCGCCGCCGCCAATATGTTGCAGCGCTGAGCGGACATGATCGATATAATCATCAAGATCAAATCGCCCAAACCAGACCGGCGCCATTTTGGCATCTGTCCAGTCGGTGATGTAGACCTCATGGGTCGGCAAAAACGCTTCAACTGTGCCACGCAAGAGGGTTGCAAAATGGCCGGATAGCGGTGCGCAAATCAGAAGGCGTGGCCGGCCTTTCGGCGCGCCTTGTGTCGCGAAGTGGACCAGGTTGCACCACGGGGTCGACCACGAGGTTTCGGGCACAACGGCACAGGTTTTTCCGCCAATCTCTGTGCTCGGAATTTGCCATTCGGGCTTGCCATAATAGCGCGTGGCCCGTTCAAACACGCTGCTCGCTGCATGGGCCGAGCGTCCTAGACTGGTTTTTGAAAACGGGTTGAGCGGGTTTTCCAGTGCTTGCATCGTGCCTTTTGCCAGCAATCGCATGGGCGCAAGCGCGGCGCGGTTCATTTCAACAAACGTGTACAGCATGTGGGCCCAATCCCGTATTTGGTGCAGTGCAACATAGTGCGCAGGGTTAGTAAAGCCAACCGAACACCCCAGTCAGGAGAATTGCGTACAGGAATTACGCCGCACAGATCGAGGGCATTGCCGCTCAAAAGTCTTAACCAATTGTGAAGCGTTTCAACCACAAGTTTGCAAAATGTCCGATATCGTCTTGCCTTTGACCCAGTCTCTTGCGTTCGAGCGCACTTGTCAGGCCTTAGATTTGCCGGTCACGCGCTTTGAAGGCGCGAATGGCTCGTGTTTAGTTCAGAGCCGGAAACTTCCCCTAATCGGCGCGTTTCATCTTCTCTCGCGCGGGCCTGTGGCGGTTGATGCGGAGACCGGATCTGCGCTCCTGGCAGACGTGCGCCGCACCCTATCCGGCCCCTTAGTGGTGAACGCTCCGTACATTGACGGGCGCGGGCCCGGCGGTTTGCAGATCGCCAAAGGCGCTGAGCTTGCAATTGTGGACCTTGATGACGCGGATCAGATGCGGGCGCGCCTCCACCAAAAATGGCGCAATCAGCTGAAAAAAGCCGAGCACGCGCCGATCACCGTAATTGAACAAGCGCTTGATGACACGCGGCACAAATGGTTCTTCCAAGCCGAAGCTGCGCAACAAAAATCGCGCAAATATCGCGCCTATCCAGCTGGTTTCCTTTTGGCTTTCGCGAGCGCCAATAAAGGGCAAGCGCGATTGTATACTGCGCTCGAGAACGGAAATCCCATCGCAGGGATGCTGGTTCTAAAACATGGGCGGATGGCGACGTATCAAGCCGGTGTGACCACGGATGCAGGCCGGCGGCATTGTGCGCATAATCGTCTCCTCTGGCAGATCATGTGCGATCTTCGTCGGCGCGGAATAGATCAACTGGACCTGGGGCGGGCGGATTTGAACGAGGGGTTGCGCCGGTTTAAACTTGGTAGCGGGGCGCGGATTGAGCGGCTTGGCGGTAGCTTTTTGTTTCATTCTTGGTTCGCCCCACGGGGCAAACCGCAAAAACTGTGTGTCTCAACCGGCGGATAAAGCCGCCTATTTTCTTATAGTCGCTAAGACGGCAGCGCTAATACTTCGGTTTTTATCCAAATTGCTGCGAAATTTCAGCATCAAAAACAGTATAGTGGCAGGACTTGCTGTCTATTCCGCTTGTCTCAGTGGCGGAACAGAGTAAGCGCGCGGTCATGAAATTTGATATGGTAAATTCTGTGGTCAGTGACGATGACCAAGAACGGAGCGAGTTTCGCGTTGGAAACTATACGCTGCAACTGCATCGCTCGTGCGATAAAACCCGGAAACATTTGCGTCTGTCACAGCGCGAGTTCGAATTACTTATGTGGATCGGAGCCGGGCTGAAAAAGCGAGAGATTGCGGGTCGCATGGGCGTTACGACCGCCACCGCCGATACATTCCGTCGCCGCGCTTATGCGAAACTTGGCGTAAGCTCAGGTTCAGCCGCAGTCGCGATCATCTCAGCCCATTTGGCCGGAACAGAGGTCGAGGCGATTACGGCCTAATCGGCGCTCTATCCAATATGTTGAACAAGGCATTCGGCGACATAGTCCGGATTCGCATCCGCTTCGGCGAAGAACGTCTTTAGCTCCCAGTTCTCGTCCATCAAGTAGAGCAGGGATGTGTGATCCATCGTATATTCCGCCAGGCTGTCGGGGGTCTCAATCCGCTCATATTGCGCGATGAAGGCGTCTGCGGCCGCAGCAATCTCTTCTTGTGTTCCGGTTAGGCCGACCAGATTGTCTGGAAAGGCGGCAGTTGAGACATATTCCGCCAAGGCTTCCGGCGTGTCGCGTTCGGGATCAACCGTGATCAAAAGGGTTTGCGGCGGCTCAATATTGTCCGGCAGCGCGTCATATGCGCGGTTCAGCGCCACCAATGTGCCGGGGCAAATATCGGGGCAGAATGTGAAGCCGAAATAGATCAGCGTCGGCGCGCCTTTATAAGTTTCCTCAGTCACCCGCTCGCCCGTATGTGAGATCAGGCTGATCGGCCCGCCAATTGTGTCATAGGCGCGGGTCATGCATCCCGCTGCCGCGCCGCCAGCCGACGGCGTCGATGAAGACGGATTACAGGCGGCCAGTGCAAGACCTGCAAGTCCGAGTGAGACAGACTGAATCAGTTTCATGAAGTCGTTATGTGCAAACTAGCGGATTATGGTAAGGGGCCGTGTCGCCGCACTTGAGGGCCTTGATTTGGAAGACTTGAACGCCTCGCGCGCCAGCATGGATGAAGCGCTGGTCAGCCTTTTGCCAGAGGGCCTGTCGCATGTTGGTGCCGCGCAAGGCCGCACCCGGTTGGCGACGTTGATGACCTTGCGATGGCTAGCTGTGGCGGGGCAAACGCTTGCGGTCTTATTCGTCCATTTCGGGCTAGGCTTTGATTTGCCGCTGTCGCTTTGCTTAGCGGTGATCGCGGCGTCGGCTTGGTTGAACGTGTTTCTGTCGTTCGCAGCCGTCGGACCGCAGCTTTTGAAAGGCTGGGAAGCGGCCCTGCAAATCGGATTCGATGTTGTGCAGCTGGCTCTGCTGATCAGCTTGACGGGCGGGCTCTCCAATCCTTTCCTCTTATTCTTGATCGCGCCGGTAACCGTCGCTGCCTCGAGCCTTAGAGGACGCTACACCGCGCTAATTTCCGCGCTTGCGATCGGCATGGCGGCTTTGATGCCATTTTTCGCGTTTGAGCTGCCTTGGAGAGAAGGGGAGCAACTCATTTTCCCGCAATTGTTTGAGGGCGGGCATTTCGCAGCCTTGTGTATTGGGATCGTGTTTTTCGCCCTATCGGCGCAGCGTGTGAATGAGGATGAAGCGAAAATGGTCCGGGCGCTCGACGCCGCCGCGGTTGTGATGTCGCGGGAGCAACGCCTGTCGGCGTTAGGGGCGATGTCTGCGATGACCGCGCATGAGCTCGGCACGCCTCTGGCGACCATCCACTTGGTCTCCAAAGAGCTATATGCGATGCTGCCCGAAGACAGCCCGTATCGGGAAGACGCGTCTTTGCTGGCAGAACAGGCTGAGCGTTGCCGGGATATTTTGCAGCGTTTGGGCCGCGCGCGCGAAGCCAGTGATATCGTCCATGCCCGCATGCCGATTAGCGCTCTGGTCGAAGAGGCAGCCGCGCCTCACAAAGGCCTCGGCGTGGCGGTTGCGGTCACTTATGAAGCCGCCGAGCGCGGCGAAGAGAAAGTCCCGGTGATCCGCCGCAGCCCGGAAATCCTCCATGCTTTGGGCGCTTTTATCGAGAACGCAGTGAGTTTTGCGGATTCAGAGGTGCGCGTCGTCGCCAATTGGACCGATACACAATTTATCGTCACCATCCGCGATGATGGGCCTGGCTTTGCCGCTGAGGTCATGCCAAAACTGGGTGAGCCTTATGTCTCGCAGCGTGGGGAGGCGCAGCTAGGCGGCGGCGATATGGGGCTTGGCTTCTTTATTGCAAAAACTCTGATCGAGCGCACAGGGGGCCGAATTGCGACACGCAACCGCGCGGCACCACGCCACGGGGCGATTGTGCAAGCAGTATGGCCTAGAACTGAATTACAGCCGTTGGACAATACGGAAAATAACTTAGATTAGCGGCTGAAGGAGCAGAAAATGGAATCTCCAGTCACAGTTAAACTGCATGAAAGCCTCAAAAATGTTGAGGACCGGACCTGTCTTGTCTTGGATGATGATGGGCCATTTCTGCAGCGTCTCGCCCGCGCGCTCACCCAGCGCGGCTTTTTGGTGTCTGCGACATCGAAAGTGTCTGAAGCGCGCGATATTGCACGGCTAAACCCGCCAGCCTTCGCGGTATTGGATTTGCGCCTTGAAGATGGCTCCGGCCTCGATGTGGTTGAAGTTCTGCATCGCTATCGCCCTGAAGCGCGCGCTGTGATTTTGACCGGGTATGGCGCGATCGCAACCGCGGTTGCCGCAGTTAAAGCTGGCGCGGTGGACTATCTCGCCAAGCCTGCCGACGTGGAAGACATCGTCCGTGCGCTGGTCAACTCTGGCGATGGCCTGCCGGAGCCACCGGAAAATCCGATGTCAGCCGATCGTGTGCGTTGGGAACATATCCAACGGGTCTACGAGCTCTGCGGCCACAATGTTTCAGAGACGGCGCGCCGGTTGAATATGCACCGCCGGACGTTGCAACGCATCCTCGCCAAACGCGCCCCACGCTAGTCGCGATACCGGGTTAGATTGGGCGCTGCAGATTGCAGCGCTTCTTCATGGCTCATGCCTGATTGTTTAGCCACTCGATACGCCTGGCTCTGCGCCTGGTCGGCATAGGTGAGCTGTAAGGCATGAACCCCTAAACACGGGTCCATAAACTGCGCGATATAGGCCTGGCATTGCTCGGCCATAGCAGGGTCTTGCGCGGCGGTTTTTTCACCGGCGCAATAGCGCAATGGCTCTAGGGCGGGTTGGATCGCAGCGTCGAACGCTAAGCAGGCTGTCCGATCATACGGTGCCGCGGAGTCTGAGCATTGATGCCTCTCCGACACTTTAACAGACACAATGTGGCACGCCTTTGCCGCAGTCTTCGCCGTGTCGAAGGTTGCAATGGCGGCGTCGAAAATTGAAGCCTCCATGCTGGTCGAGCTTTGTTCTGAATACTCAGCTGTGGCGCAGCTTGTGAGCGCCGCGATAGCGCAACCCGTGATAAACAATCGGTACAATGCAACCTCCCTTAAGGTAATAAAGTTACAATATGTAATTATATGACATCGTCAAGCGATTTGAAGTTTCGGAACCCTCTTGCTCTTCTGATGGCGGACACGTTAAGTGCTGATCATGATCGCCCCGCCGCATGCTCAGAGTTCGAAACTGACCGCCCTGTCTGGGGTGCGGCACGGCTTTTTTGGCCGGAAAGGCGGAGTCTCGACCGGGATCTATACGAGCCTAAATATCGGCCAAGGCTCGGATGATGAAGCGCAGAATATTCGCGATAATCGCGACCGTATTCGCGACGCGATGGGCGCGAAAAAACTGCTTTCATGCTTTCAAGTTCATAGCGCCAAAACTGTAACCGTGACGGAGCCTTGGCGGACCCGCCCACAGGCCGACGGCATGGTCACCAAAGTGCCAGGCCTGGCGCTTTGTATCTTGTCGGCTGACTGCGTGCCGGTCTTGTTTGCGGATGCCGAGGCCGGGGTGATAGGGGCAGCGCACGCGGGTTGGAAAGGCGCCTTAGCGGGCATCTGCGAAGCGACGCTCGAAGCCATGGAAGCGCTCGGCGCGAGCCGGGAGAACATTGCCGCTGCGATCGGCCCCTCGATCCAGCAGGCCAGTTATGAAGTCGGTCCTGAGTTTCGGGACACGTTTGTTGGCGATCAGGAATGGACCGATCGCCTCTTCATCGCGGGAAAAGACGATCGTTCACATTTCGATCTAACCGGCTTTGTGGAGGCCGTGCTGATGGACGAGGGCATCGCCGCCGTCGACAATCTCGGCCTCGACACATGTGCGCTTGAAGATGACTATTTTTCCAATCGCCGCCGCAACCATCGCGGAGAGCCTGACTATGGCCGTAATGGCAGCGTGATTGTGTTGGGGGCATAGGGGCGGATGAAACTCTATGATTACAAAGCCGGGCCCAACCCCCGGCGGGTGCGGATCTTTCTCGCTGAGAAGGGCATATCGGTTCCGCTTGTTCATACCGACATCGTTAAGCGCGAGCAGAAAACGCCTGAATTTTTAGCCAAAAATCCAATTGGCAGCATTCCCGTTTTGGAACTCGATGATGGCACCTGTATCTCCGAATCCGTAGCGATTTGCCGATATTTCGAAGAATTGCACCCTGAGCCGCCCCTCTTCGGTACGACCGCGCTTGAAAAGGCGATCATCGAGATGTGGCTGCGCCGCGTAGAGCTAAATTTCATGGTCCCGGTGGGCATGGTTTGGATTCATGGCCATCCACTAACGGCGCGGCTGATCAAACAGATTCCTGAAGCGGCGGACCAAAATCGCAAGCGCGTCCACCTTGGGTACAAGCTTCTAAACGACCAATTGGCTGAGAATGAATTCGTGGCGGGCGGCGCCTATAGCGTTGTCGATGCGGTGCTCTTGGCCAACTTAGATTTTGCAAACGGCTTGGTCGGTGTGCCTTACGATCCGGCCCTCAAGCATCTCAAGCGATGGCATGAGGCGGTATCAGTCCGCCCGAGTGCGGATGCCTAGTCGCGGGAAATGATCGAGTATCTGCGTGCCAATGCTCGATGGCGAGTTTGGTGGGACCTAAATGATGGCTACGCAAGCTTGTTGGACTTGTCGAAGCTCTAACACCCCGCCCGCCAGCCGCGCATAAAAAAGCCCGCGCCGGAAAAGCGCGGGCGATTTTTAAGATGTGCGACGATTTAAGCGTCGACTTTGAGCTTAGGTCCTGCAGCGTTTACGTCAGCCGAGACATGCGCTTCATAGACTTTGAAATTCTCGATAAACATCTGCGCGAGTTTCTCAGCTTGAGCATCATAGGCTGCTTTATCGTCCCATGTGTCGCGCGGATTGAGGATCGTGCTGTCGACGCCTTCGAGCGCGGTTGGGACCATGAAACCAAATGTTTCGTCGGCGCGGAATTCTGCCGCATTGAGGGACCCGTCCAGGGCCGCGTTCAGAAGGGCGCGCGTGGCTTTGATCGGCATCCGATGGCCAACGCCATGGGCGCCGCCGGTCCAGCCGGTTGATACCAGCCAGCAATTGACATTGTACTTATCGATCAACTCGCCGAGCAATTTGCCATACTCGCTTGGATGGCGCGGCATGAACGGTCCGCCAAAGCAAGTTGAGAAGGTTGCGGTCGGTTCGGTGACGCCTTTTTCGGTGCCCGCGACTTTCGCGGTGTAGCCAGACAAGAAGTGATACATGGCCTGTTCCGGCGTCAGTTTCGCAATCGGCGGCATGACGCCGAACGCATCACAGGTCAGCATGATCAGGTTTTTCGGCTGGCCGCAGCGGCCGCTCAAAGACGCATTCTCAATCGCCGAGATCGGATAGGCACCGCGCGAGTTTTCCGCGAGCGTATTGTCGAAGAAGTCGAGCTCACGGGTCTCAGGGTCCATGACGACGTTTTCGAGTACGGTGCCCCACATGCTTGTGGTGGCGTAAATCTCAGGCTCGTTCTCTGGCGAGAGATTGATCATTTTAGCGTAGCAGCCGCCTTCGAAATTAAACAAGCCATTCTCAGACCAGCCATGCTCATCATCGCCAATCAGCGTGCGGCTAGCATCTGCCGAGAGCGTGGTTTTGCCGGTGCCGGAGAGGCCAAAGAAGATGGCTGCATCGTCCTTGCCGCCATCATTGACCGAGCAATGCATGGGCATCACGCCTTTGGTTGGCAGGATATAATTGAGAATGGTGAAGACCGATTTCTTGGTCTCGCCCGCATAAGATGTGCCGCCAATGAGGACGAGCTTCTTAGCAAAGTTTACCGCGATCACGGTTTCCGAAACGGTGCCATGCTTAGCCGGGTCCGCGCGGAAACTTGGGCTGTTGATGATCGTGAACTCGTGCGCGAAATCGGAATACTCGTCGGCGGTTGGAATGCGCAGCAAGTGGCGAATGAACAGAGAGTGCCAAGCAAATTCATTGACGACACGGACGGGCGCGCGGTGATCTAGATCGGCGCCGCCGAAGAGTTGCTGTGTGTAGAGGGTTTTGCCTGCAAGATGGGCTTGGAAGTCTTCCCAAAGCGCTTCGAAATGGGCGGGTGTCATCGAGGCATTATTGTCCCACCAGACGGTGTTCTCTGTGGTTTCGTCCCGGACGGTAAACTTGTCTTTGGCCGAACGGCCCGTGTGTTTGCCGGTTTTGACGAGCAAAGCGCCGCCTTTGGCAACTTCGCCTTCACCGCTGCGGACGGCCTGTTCGTAAAGGCGTTCTTCGGTCCAGTTCGTGCGGACCTCGCCGGCTTCGATGCCGAGATCGGCCAACTCTACATTCTGTTGAGACACTGATTCTTCCCCTGAAATTTGTTCGCGCGGATCTAAAATTCTGGTGTCCAGCGCACCCAGCTGCGTGAACTTCGCGGATACAACTGCAAGGGTCTGGCCAAGGCCAGCCCTGGGGCCGAGGTAAACGCTGTCAAACTGATAGTCAGCGCTGTCAATTTGCGGAGTACCCGTTTTGCGAGCAAAATCGTCCGGATTCGCGCGATTTAGCGGAAATATTTCGCGACCGATTCGTTTTGGTTAAGAGCCGGATCGTTTCAGATTTCGAAGAATTTGCCGATTTGGCACAATCATTTTCAAGCCGTCTTGGCCAATTGGCAAAGGGTCATCAAACAAGATCGAAGTCAGAATTTTGGCGGCCCAAGGTCCCCAGGTAAAGCCGCGAGAGCCGAAGCCTCCGGTCGCGAAAATGCCAGCCCTGGCATAGGCATCAGGCGCGATCGACCAGGCTTGGCGCTCTAGAAGTTTTCGATCCGCTTTGAGGGCGATCGGGTCCGGCATCCAGCCGATCAGCGGCAAACGGTCCGCGGTGGTCGCTCGTACGCCCGCTCGCGCATTTTGCGTCGCTTGCTTAGCGTCTTGGCGCCAATATGGATTGAGCGCTTCAAGCGCTTCGCTATTTTCCACCGTCGCCTTTTCACTGGTCTGAGGATAACCGTCCACATGATCGGCAAACGTCGCGCCCCAGAGCCGAGTTTGCTCGAGCGCCAGCGCATAATCCCCGCTGGCTTGGGCCGATGGCGGGGCGGCAATTTTAGACTGGCACCACTCGATTTGACCGTGCCGGTTTGTAAGGTCGAGCTCTGGTAGAGCCTCGCGCATATACCAACCGCTGGCCAAGACCACCGCGTCAAACGGCTCGCCATCGATGTGGCGGGTGTTGAGGTCTGGCGCGGCCTGAGTGCCCCATCTGACATCCACCTTTTCGAGCAATGCAGAAATGAGAACCGAAGGCTCAATGATCAGGCTTTGCTTATGTAAGAGCCCGCCCCCGCGGAGCGCTTCTAATTGCTCAAGCCCCAAAGGTGGGTCGGCCAGTAGCTTTTGAAATCGCTGCGTTTCTTGCGCATTTCGCGGGGTGTGAACGGTTTCGGTAATCGTGGCCCCAGGACAGTTCGCGTAGAAGCTTTGGGCACTTAAATAGGCGTCGATAAGCAAGCGCGCTTGGACTGTGTCGGCGGCGTCGAGACGCGGCATCATCAACGCGAGTGGATTGCCGCTCGTGCCGCGCGCGGGCGCGTCGTCTTGTTCGAATACGGTGACGTCTGCGCCGCGCTCTACCAGCGTATGAGCGAGACAAGCGCCCGCGATCCCGGCCCCGATAATCGCGATCTTGGGGTGCGCAGACCGGACTGGGAGCGCCGGTGAGGCGGGGGTTTCAAGCACCGCTTCCAAGCGTTCGCGTTTGCGGCCATGGCCCGGCTTTTTCTCAACCTTGAAGCCAGCCTCTGAGAGCCCGCGTCGGACCGCGCCTGCAACCGTAAACGTCGCGGCGCGGGCGCTCGGCGCTGACCGTTCTGCGATGAGCGGCCAGATAGGGTCCTCCCACATGGCTCCATTCTTTGCCGGGCTAAACCCGTCCAGGAACCAAGCGTCGGCCCTTAATTGCGATTGCGGCAGGGTGTCCTCGATCATGCCGATATGCAGGGTGAGCGTCAGGCGCTCTTCCGGCCAAGTGATCTGGCGGATACCTTTCGCGCGCGGGGGCCATTTTGCGCACAGTTCTGCAGCGAGATCAGCCAGTTCAGGCCAGGGCTTCAGCGCGCGCTCTATGTCTTCCAGGTCGAGCGGGAAGCCTTCAAAGCTGACAAAGTTCAGCCAGCCATCGCGCGGGCCCGATGCGTGCCACATCTGCCACGTAGCGAGAAAGTTGAGGCCGGTTCCAAACCCCAGTTCTGCGATCGTGAATTGCGATCTCTCTTGCCAAGCCTCTGGCAGGCCGCAGCCCGCCAAGAACACGGCGCGACTTTCCGCGAGCCCATCCTCGACCGAGTAATAGACGTCGCCCACACGCTGATCGACGGGCGTGCCATCTTCGTTCCAATGCAGATCTGGGCGGGGCGGCAATCTCATCGCGCCGCCATAGCCGGTTCTAAAGCTAGCGGCTAGGTTGGGGGAAGGGGCGCTGCCCCAAAGCGCGCGCTTTATTCTTTCCGGGGTTGGCGCTAGCGTGCTGCGGCGTGCAGGATTGGCGCTGTGGGAGGGGACGAATGACTGATCAGACTTATCAATTACAAGCGATGACCCATGGCAGGTTCAGACGGGCTCTAGCAGCATGAACCGGCGTATCTTAGCGGCGATGGTTGCGGTCGCGCTGGTCGCCGCTGCGTGCGCGTTGATTTCGAATCAAGTTGATGCACCAGCGGATGTCGGCGAGGATTATCTGGCGCGCGAGGCAGCGTACATGGATGCCGCTGATAGCTGCGGCCCCGCTTTCATCCAGGACAAACTCCCCAGCGCCCTAAAGGCTGCGATTGAACCATTAGCAGACGGTCCGTTCCGACCCGTCTGCGCGCGTCATGACGCCTGTTACCGCATGGGAGAAAAAAGCCAGGCTTGGTGTGATGACCGTATGCGCGATGAGATGTTTGCGATCTGCGACACCGGGAAAGCAGGCGTTGTCTATCGGGTTCCGGGCGTCGGGCCGTCGCTCTGTAAATTCCATGGCGGCATGTATTATCGTTTGATCAATTCCACCTATGGCGGTGTGGCGTTCGGCGGCGCACCTGGCGGCGAGATTAGCGAACTTCGCACCCGGCGGATCGCTGATGCGATGGGCCAAGACGAAATCAAGATCTGCGCAGATATTCTCAACCCAACCGCGTTGATGCAGGAATATGACCTGGAATTGCACAGCGAGACGGGCCAGATGATCGACCGCGAACCAGATTTACACGAAGAGAATATCCGCGCTGGAGAAACCGAAACGCTTTGCGTGAGCACAAATTGGAACAGCCGCTGGGACGCCGAAAATATCGGCGCGCAGGTCTTTGTCTCCTTGCGCGCAGACACCCCTGAAAGTTTCGCCTTCTGGAACGATATGGTGATCGTGGACAGTCAGCAGGTCGAGCTGAACGTGCCTTAGATGTGAGGACTTGGTGCGTCTAACGGCCGGACTGTGCGCTGTGCATCTCGCGCGGCTAACCAAGTCCAATCAGTAAGGTCCGGTTTCGGCGTAAAGTCGAAATAGACGCGCGACTAATGCCATAAATTCCCTTCGCCGGTTCGAACCAGCGGTTTACCTTTGTTCAATAAGCTTGTGGGCGAGAAAGGGACGGTTCGAAAATAATGGCAAATCCAATATGTGAAACCGATCTGTACGCCCCGATTAAGCAGTTTTTGCAAGCGCAAGGCTATGTCGTGAAGGGTGAAATTGGCGCCGTGGACGTTGTCGCGTGTCGCGGTGATGAGCCGCCTGTTCTGGTCGAGCTAAAAACGTCTTTCTCGCTCTCCTTGTTTCATCAAGCCATTGATCGTCTAGCTGTATCAGAGATTGTTTACATCGCCGCCCCCCACAAACCGGGCAAGGTGTTTGCGAGATCATTGAAACGAAACATCGCACTATGCCGTCGGCTTGGAATTGGATTGCTCACCGTGCGCCTCAAGGATGGGTTCGTCTTTCCGCATACAGATCCTGGCCCGTATGCACCGCGTCGCTCTGCGGTTAAGAAAAACAGGCTACTCAAGGAATTTGCGAAACGGGTTGGCGATCCCAATACAGGCGGTTCGACCCGGTCCGGCTTGATAACGGCCTATCGACAAGATGCTCTGCGTTGTCTTGGCTATTTGCGAACGCACGGCGCCACTAAAGCGTCTATCGTTGCGGGTGTGACGGGCGTTGAAACGGCGCGACGCATTATGGCCGATGACCATTATGGCTGGTTCGAACGCGTGAAAACCGGCATCTATGACATCACGCCAAAAGGCAAAACGGCGCTGCGGGACTTTAAGCAAGAACTCGAAAAGCTGGCGGCGTAAAGACGACTTCGAGTGCGTTGTTCGGGCGAGGCGTCTATCCTCCGCTTTCAGCGTCAAAGGCGGCCGGGCGCGATCCATCTATAGTGAGACCGTCAGGGCCAATAAAAAGTTGGCTGTCATCAAAATAAAGTCGATGACAAAAATCTGAAGCATCACACCTTTGAACACGTTCCATATTCCGCCACCTTGCATGTTTTGGACGGCCATTGGTACGTTTCCAAAGAATTGCGACCCATGTGCTAGGCCATTGAATGCCAACATGAGTGAAAGCTGAGCTGGCGTTTCGAGGGCAGCAAGATTCAGGAACAGACCTAGATTCAACGCTGACAGAGCAAAGTTGAAACCACCCATGAAGCGCCCTGATTCAATCACGGCAGCATACGCTGAATTGTTGCGATCCGCCTGGACCGGAACGACGACCTTCGCGAATATGTCTCTGCGAATGTAGAAAGCGATAAAGCCCAATCCGTACCAGATTGTGTTGGCTAAAAAGATCGCACTGATCGTGAGGTCGAGCATAGAACGCTCCTTTTGCGAAGTTTCTTGGCGTTTGGTCGCCATTAATACACCGGATGTGACACGTGTCTCGTAGAAGTCGAGTGTGCGACCTTCCCCGAAGGTCCGCTATCGACGTCCAAAGCGGGAGCGGAAGTGATGCGTCATGGTGAGCGTGTCCGAGATGGACCCTCGGACAGCCCGCGGCTGTCGAGGGACGAGGCGGGCTATCGGAAAACTCCTGGGAAGCACGGCCCATTATCCTTCGACTGCGCTCTGGATGAGGACCTGAAACGCCAGAATTCGCGAATGGCCCAGACACAATGTCCGCTTTCGGTGTTAAAGCGGACGTTATCCGCTAGGTACAAGTCGCGCACCAAGGAGGATCAGTATACGCACTCTCTTGCAGAGGCGGATATGGAGTGGGTGAATGTACCACAGTCCATATCGGTAAAGTTTGATGAAGATGCTGTCGGTGATGCTTAGTCCGTTTTCGCCACGATTGCTTGCAGACGTCTCTGCCAGCCCGCGTCAAGATGAGGCAAAAGCGTGAGAGCAGATTTCGCACGGACGACCTGTCTGTGCATGACGCACTTCCATAGATCGTGCACCGTTATGTCGTGGTCGGGTACAGATATCAGGCGCACCCGGTCGCCCTGACAAATCTCACCTTCTTTCTCCACCCGCATATAAAATCCAAGCGCGCCCATTTCCCAAAATAACTTAGGAACAGTCATGTCACCCAAACGGATTCCAAGTTTGAAACAGGGTATTCTTGGCTGCGTCACTGTTAGCAGCGTCGTACCAATCCGATTTGTGGCGCCAATGAGGATGTCCGAATCGCGACACCCGTCGACGGTGAGATTTTCACCGAATTGCGCAGGCTCAAGTTGGTCGCGTTTCAAAGTCGCGGCCCAGTCCGGATAGTAAGCCTCTGAATAAACATAGATGGCCTTGTTGCGCCCGCCATGAACGCTGAGATCAGCTTGTCGATCACCCTCTATATTCGATTTTCCAACCGAAAGCGGGCCGGTGACGGGTGTTTTGAATATGCTGGTTTGGATTTCTCGCTGGCCATGGATTTGAACTTTCGGGCGACCAATCGCAAGCGTGGAGACTGTGGCGACGTCCCACGGCATCATTGCTGCAGCGAGTCGCCTGGCAACAGATGCACAGCCGAGAGAGGTTGGTCAGCGACAGCATCTCGCAGGGCTTGCAATGGCTTCTCGACCTCGACATAGCCGGGGGCGCTGGTCACGCCAAAATGAATCGGAGAAATGACCTTTGCGCGCAGCAACTTGGCAGCGTCCACGGCTTGCTGAGGGGTCATCACGCGGGGCGAGTAGGCCCCCAAAGGCCCCGGGACACTCACGCCGTTGATCGGTAAAAAGGCAATATCGATTGGTCCATATTGCGCGCCTATCCGCTCGAAATCTCCGTGCCAAAGCGTGTCGCCGCCATGAAACACTTTCTGTGTTTCGGTCGACACGAGCCAACTGACTTGAGCGTCGCCAAACCCGTCGCTCGCCGGCAACGCGGTGAACCAAAAACCGCCTCGCGAAATTGATTGGTTGAGCGTTACCGGAATCACTTTGAAGCCGCGAGAGGCGACATAAGCGGCGATCGGTTGATGACAAATGACGTACCCTCGTTCGCCGAGCAACTCGTGCAGCCCTTCGGTATCGAAATGATCATTGTGGATATGAGTGATCAGCGCATAGCGGCGCGGCGTGTTGGCTTCCGGTTTGACAAACTTTTCCGGCGCAGCGCCGTCCCAAATGTCTGTCGCCATCGTGTCGATGAAGACCGTGGCGTTCTCGTTCGAGAGTTTGACCCCCGCCCAAGTCAGCCGCTGTATATCTACGGGGTCGGAACATGCGGGTGGGATGTTCAGCAAAAAAGAGATGATCAGGAGCGAAAGGCATTTGAGGGTAGCGGATAGCATGCGAGGTCTCTTTATTTTGGAGTTCAGCGACGACGCAATCTGCACGCGCCGAGACGAGCACCTAGCCTCGCCGTGCGATATAAGTCCAATTGAATAATTGGAAAATTTTGATAAAAAAATTTGATGAAAGAAATTCTCCCGCATCGTTTGGACCTACTGATTGCCATTGCCGAAACGGGGAGCCTGACGGCAGCATCTGAACGCCTCGGGCTGACCCAACCAGCCGCGAGCTATCGGCTCTCTAAGCTTGAAGAATCGCTTGGTGCACCCCTGTTTGAGCGCACCGGGCGCCGTCTTACTTTGAACGCGTCCGGACGCCGTGCCCTTGAGACAGCAAAATTGATCGCACAAGAAATCGGTCGGCTGAACATCGAATTGAGCGATCTGAATGCTCAGAACCAAGCCCGCATTCGTGTGGGTGCGCATTGTTTCACCACATATCGATGGCTGCCTGCAGTGATGCACCGAATTCGCCAATATGATTGTAACTTGGACGTACAAATAATTGCCGCAACGATCGCTCCAATAAAGCTCCTTGAAAGCCGCCAAGTTGACCTAATCCTGAGTGCGTATCCAGAAACGTTCCCAAATTGTCAGTCGGAGTTTTTATTTGAGGACGAAATCTTTGCTCTCGTATCGCGAGACCATCGGCTGGCGAAACGCGGCGTCGTCCACCCCGCCGATTTGGAACCTGAGACACTGCTTGTCTATTCGGCCGGTGGATCACCAATTATCGATGAGTTCATGCGGCCAGCAGGGTGTGCGCCCAAATCCGTGACGGAGATGCCGTTGACAGAAGGTATGTTCGAACTCGCAAGAGCTGGGCTTGGCGTTGCCACACTTGCGGGCTGGATGTTGAGGCGTGATAACATGCAAAACATGGTGCCACTACGTTTGGGTGACGCCGGGTTTAAACGGCAATGGCACGGCGTGTTCGCGTCAGACAGCGATAGCCCGTTACTGCGAACTTTTATCGATGAGCTCCGTCAATCAATCTTGCTCGAATAGTCGGTGAGCGAAAAAGCGAGGTCCCAAAACGACTTAGGTTAGTCCCCGCTAAGACACTCCGGCAATGTCTCCTCCTGACCCATGGGAGCCCTGGCAACGCCCGAAGGCCCACCAGTGACCGTCCATAGCGGTGATGGCCGTCGGTCGATTTAGTCGACGAACGTCACCATCGTGTCCCGTGACTTGCGGACTTTTGCCATTGGCAGCAGCCAATCGCCAGTCGGATCACGATAGCCAAGCGGCAAGAGAACAACTGAGCGCAAGCCGCGCTCTTTTAGGCCTAAAATTTTATCGACTGCGGCCGGGTCAAACCCTTCCATCGGCGTGCTGTCGACTTCTTGCTCGGCCGCGGCAACCAGGCCGACACCCAATGCGATGTAGGCTTGGCGTGCAGCGTGGGCGTAATTTGTTTCAGAATCGCGAGGAACATAATTGGCTTTTAGGTTTCCGTAATACTGACCGATCAAAGGCAAATCGCCTCGCGCCTTCACGTTCAGGTCTGCCACCTCGTCAATGCGCGCTTCTGTGTAATTGTCCCAGGCGGCAAACACTAACAGGTGAGACCCGTCCGTAATCGGCGTTTGACCGTTCGCGGCTTTGCAAATTTCGCTGCGCACCTCAGGATTGGTGACGACGAGCAGTTCGAAAGGTTGTGTGCCACTTGAAGTTGGTGCCATGCGGATGGCTTCGACTATGGCGTCTACTTTTTCTTGCGGAACCGCTTTTGCGGGGTCCATCTTCTTGGTTGCGTAGCGCCAATCTAGCTGTTCGAGCAGGGTCTTCTGGGTCATAGATGTCGTCCTATTATCTGTTGATTGTGTTTGAACGGGCGCGATACTCTTTTTGCTGTTCCGCCCAAAAATGCGGCTCAGCAGACTCGTTTTGGCCATTTCCCATCTCCTATTGTCGTGATCCATTGAGCGCAGTATACTTTTGTTACTGACGATGTATTGGGAACTGTATGTTTTCGCAAGAAGGCACATGAACGACCCCTGGTCACAAGAAGGGAACCAACATGCTAAATTCTGTCCAATGCCCTGATTGCGCGCGCATCAATGAAGTTTTGGCGCGCGTCGGTGACCGTTGGAGCGTCCTCGTCATCATCTCGCTTTCAGAATATGGAACGCTTCGCTTTAACGAGCTGAAACGCAATTTGGGAATCTCACAGCGCATGTTGAGCCTGACCTTGAAAAAGCTGGAAAGGGATGGCCTCGTTCACCGCACTTATCACCCAACCATCCCGCCCAAGGTTGAATACAATTTGACCAAAATGGGTGAGTCGTTCCGCGAGCCAGTATCCGCACTCGGGAATTGGGCGCTGGAAAACCTGAATAGAATTGATACAGCCCGCGAGAAATACGATCAGGCAACCGAACAGCTCAATGTGAACTAGTGCGCCTTGCTCGGCCGAGCTGGTGGCGAATTACACACCGTCCTCATCCGGAGGGGTGGTTTGCAATCTGATGCCCGGATGGATGGAGACAATCAAAAGTTCGATCAGAATCGTCATGCCCAAGCCGAGGATAATCGCGCCCCACATGAGATTGAATTGACGGCGCTCATCCATATTCTTTGACTGCCAAACATAACTATCAATTGTGGTTGAATAGGCGCCGACTTTTGTCGTTGAAACCCAATCATCAAAACGTTTGGTTCGCGCCGCGTCGTCATCCCGCCAGGGCGTCGGTGCTTTCCGATCGGTGGATAAAGCGGTGAGAGACACCGTTTTGTCATTGCCTGAAATCCAGGCGCTCATCTGGGTGAAGATCGCTTCCAGACTGAACCCGAACCTTTGTCCTTTTCGGCATTCGGGGCAGTCAATTTTGAACAGCAAGGCGACCGGAGCGATCCGTCTTTGAACAAGTCCGGACGTAGACATACACTGAACAGGCTCGGCCCCGACCGGTTGAGCGCAACGCGTGGACGGAATGGCGACGCCGACAAAACCTGGTAAAGCCTCCGCTTCGACGAATGCGACACATGGGTGTTCGGAGAGATCGATATCTGTGTGAGAGGCGCCGTGTGAACCGATACAGTCTTGTAAAATGCCGCCAAAATCTGGATCGGTCGTGCCTAATAAATCGCTTTCTGGCCCGATATAATCTGTATCGACGGACTCAGCTGGTTTGATAATTTCGGGGAAATCGGCGGTTGAAACGAAACCGACTTTCGCGCGCGCTCCATCGCGAACCTGGTCGGCACTGCCGCGGTCACTTCCGGGTCCGTTTTCATCTTCGCGCAACGCAGTTTCGACAATCCCACTGCGCCGAGAACTCCCGACGGAATGGTTCTGAACAATAATGTCGCCAAACACCGCCCCCACAGGTGTCACGGATGACTTTGGCGGACCGACCACGGCCAGTCGCATGCGGTCGCAGTCGATTTCGTCGCTCAGCGGAGCGTAGGACACTGATGCTTCGACCTCATCTGCCAGCCGTCTAAACGTGCTTGAATAGGCTTCCGGCTCTGACGCCTTAACAGACACACCGAGAAGGATATTCTGGTCGTGATCCAAGGTGGAATAGACCGCCAAGTCGTCGCCGCAATTTCCGGCCAAGACGAGACCAATCCTAGGCGGGGTTTCGGAAAATTGGCTTGGTGGCTTGGTTAGAAAAAACCCGAAAATTAACAGAGATAGGGCGATGCCCAACAGACCCGTAATCCAGGCGAGACGCGGCCCGAAAGGATAAGAAATGGCTTGTAGAATAAGTTGGAGCACGTGAGATTAATGAGTGCTGCCCCGGATTTGTCAATTCAACCCGGAAATCGGTGGCCCGGAGCGAGTGTCCGCTACCGGCGTCGAAGCAGACGTGAGTGGCAACGAGCTGTAAGCCGCGCGCAACCGCAAGAAGCTGTATGAACCTACCCCTGTCCAGGCTATTCTGCGAGATCAACTGATCCCTCAGAACCGATCTCAAAGTTCCGAGCCAGGAATTCGAGGAGCTCTTCCGGATATTTGTTAAAATAACCATAGCCGTCAAACCGCTTGCCCGTTCCGTGAGGCTTATCACCCGTCTCGCGCACCCAGATAATTTCCTTCTCCGTCGCGGCGGCGTCATAGATGAGCTGGACATCATTCACGCCCGTTTCGATGTCAAACGTATATTCGTCTGCTTCGACCTGTGAGAAAAGTACCGGCACCGTAAGGCTTTTCACGTGTTTCACATTGTCCGCAAAACCAAATCCATAACTCTCAATCTGTGCTTCCAGAACTTCATCCACGATGTCCATGTTCGCTTTCGCGATAATGAAGCGCTCGTTCATTTTGTAAGCGATTGGTGGCTGGATCGCGACAACAGACTTGATCTGTGGATCGGAAAATGTCTGAGGCGCTTCCGTCCAAGCGCGGAATGTTGCGCTTGCGCCCATGCATTGGCTCAAAAATGCAATCTGATCATTCCCGAATGTCGGATGATTTTTCACATAGTCTAGCGAACCAATAACGTCTTGCCACTCTGTCGCCCCCACACCGACCGGGGCTTTTGGGCCGATTTGAGTCTTGCCTGTACCACCATCGCTATCGCCTTGCCCGCGGTGATCATACATCACAACATTATAGCCTGCCTCGTGGAGGTGCTTCACCATAGGCAGATACTCAACCGGCACACCATCAAGTCCCTCTACAGAGCCATACCGCGTCGTCGACAGCGCATGGTTCATGATGATCGTTTTGTCGGATGCAATCGGTGCTGGGATCTCCCAAGCGCTGAGGCGAAGGCCATCTGGTGTCATGATGTCGACATCCGAGAATGACATGCCATAGTCTGCCGGCGTTTTGACATTTGTGAGCCGCTCTGGCGACACACGCATCTTGACGATCTGGCCAACGAAGAGACGCGTTTTCAGCCCCCCCAAATCTGCAAACCACACCAAGGCCCCGAATGCAGCGAAAGCAGCAATCACCGCAAGTCCAATTTTGATAAACATGAGCAAGTCCTCGAGGAGAAAAGGCGACTGGAATCGTCGCGTCACCTATGCTCTAACCTGCGGGGTTAACCCCACAGTCAAGCGTAAAAGAGACATACTATGCTAATTGGACAGCTCGCTCGGTCAGTCGGCCTGACGAAAGACTCCATTCGGCATTATGTGGAGATCGGTCTACTTAAGCCAACGCCGAAGCAAGCGGGGACAAGACTATACAATGATTTTTCAGATCGGGATCAAGAACGCCTAAAATGGATCATTCTCGGAAAATCGCTCGGATTTACACTCTCAGAGATTGAGCACTATCTGACCATGTTCATGGAAGACAAACTCCCAAAAGAAAAAGCTGCGGCCATGTTCCGCGAGAAACTCGAAGAGGTCGATCAAAAGATCGCGCATCTTCAAAGCATCCGAGACCGGCTCGCCGAAAAGCTGCGTACCACCTACTCTTAAACTCCGACCGCGGCGCGCGATTTCATTTAAAGTCCCAATGTCCGCTTCTGACCCAAAAAAACAGTCGTGCTCGGGTGGCTTCAACTCGCAGAGTGCGCATACATCGAAAATGATTTTGTCAGAATATCTCAAACAGAACTATATGGAACTAATGCGCCTCCAAGGCGCGTTGCTCGTCAATCCAGGCCGGGTCCACGTTCAGCTTTTTGGCGATTTTGTCTTGGCTGGTAATCATCCGCCAAAACGGACTGACGTCTGAGACCGCCTTACCGTCTGCGATGTCTTCAAGTGCCGCTTCAGCGACCATGCGCACGAAGATGGCGGTCGACATTGGGCACGTCCCCGTGCAGCCCTCGGCCGCGGCCATAGCGTTGCGCATTTCGGGGATCGTCTCGGTTTTGCCATGCGGGATCTTGCGAATATAGGCATCGACCATGAGCGGGGTGGCGACGAGCATCCTGTCGCCTGGTTTCATGCCGGCCCAGGCCTTGTCCATGACGACTTTCTTGATTTGCTTCTCCACGGCGAGTTTCTCGCGGGCGGTCTTTTTGGCCATGAGGATCCTCCGTACTTTGCAGTTTAGTCTAATCCCGACTGCTGACAAATCCTGACACTTCTCGAGGCACCGCCATGCAATTTCGAGATAAGACTATTCGTGCCCTTCGCCATGGTCGGGAACCATGCCTGGACCTATGTCTTATCCAGACAATGAGACTGAAATGGCGGAAGCGGAGATAATGCGAGAAGACGGTCCTAAAGGCGGGCGATATGTGCTTGTCATCAATGGCGATGAAGCTGAGATGACCTATTCGCGTGCCGGTGCAACGCGGATCATTATTGATCATACCGGCGTGCCGGACTCGATGCGCGGAATGGGGATCGGTCTTAAACTGGTCGAGGCCGCTGTAGAAGATGCGCGGGCGGAGGGCTACAAGATCATCCCGCTCTGTCCCTTTGCCAAGGCGACGCTTGATAAACATCCGGAATGGCAGGATGCGGTGCAATAAGGTCGGGCTGAAGATTAACTTTCGGCGGGCGCCTGATATTCGTACGGCTCAAGCTGCGCGACCACTTCTGGGATCGGGCGCATCGGACGGCCGTCGGTGTGAATCATCACGGCGGTGATGCGGCCTTCTGCGATCACGTCTTTGCCGCGAAAACAGGTCTGTCCAAAATACATCCGGACGCCTTTCACGCCGAGGCTACGCGTTCGGATGGTCAGCAAGTCGTCGACTTTCGCCGCGCGTTTATAATCCACCTCGACATTGGTCAGCGTGAACGCTGCTGGTGGTGTTCGTGCGAGCAGGTTTTGATGGCTCACCCCGGCATCCCGCAAAAAATCTGAGCGTCCGCGCTCGAAGAAGCGCAAATAATTCGCGTGATAGACCATGCCGGTGAAATCGGTGTCCTCATAATAGACCCGAATATCCAGCCAGTGCTGGCCATGTGCGTCGAAAGGCGGAGGAAGCGTGCTCATACAGTGTAGCTAACAGGCGCAAGGATGGTCGCGCTAGTGCCGGAAGTGACGCATTCCGGTTAGCACCATGGCGAGGCCGGCTTCGTCAGCCGCGGCAATTACCTCATCATCACGGATCGAACCGCCCGGCTGGATAATCGCGCTGGCGCCCGCAGAAGCGGCGGCAAGCATGCCGTCCGGGAATGGGAAGAAAGCATCGGAGGCGGCGACACACCCTGTCGTGCGGAGTGCATCGAACCCTTCTTTCTCTTTCGCGTCTTCGGCTTTGCGCGCGGCAATTCGAGCGGAATCAATGCGGCTCATTTGTCCGGCCCCGATGCCGACCGTTGCGCGGTCTTTTGCATAGACAATTGTGTTTGATTTCACATGTTTGGCGACGCGCCACGCGAATAGTAAATCGTCAAGCTGCGCCTCGGTTGGTGCGAGCTTTGTCACGACTTTTAGATCGTCTTTGGTGATCCGGCCAAAATCGCGATCTTGGACCAGCAGCCCGCCCGCAACCGTCTTCACAAAGGTGCCGGGCGCCGCGGGATCGGGCAGCCCATCCGTGAGCAGCAGCCGGAGATTCTTCTTTTTCTTGAACACTTCAATTGCCGCGTCGTCTGCGCCCGGGGCGATCACCACTTCGGTAAAGATCGAGGTGATTTCCTGGGCTGTGGCCTCATCCAGCGGACGGTTCAGCGCCACGATCCCGCCAAACGCCGAGGTAGAGTCGCAAGCCAGCGCCTCGCGATAAGCCTCAATCACGCTGTCGCCGAGCGCGACGCCGCAAGGATTTGCGTGTTTGATGATCGCCACGGCGGGCACGTCATCTCCAAGCTCGCCGATCAGCTCATAAGCAGCATCTGTGTCATTGATATTATTGTATGAGAGCGCTTTGCCTTGCACCTGGTGGGCGGTGGCAACTCCAGGACGGTTCTCGCCAGTTGTGTAGAAGGCAGCGTTCTGGTGCGGGTTTTCGCCATAGCGGAGCGCTTCATTGAGCTGCCCTCCGAAGCCGACCCAATCAGGTGCCGTCTCGCCAAGTTGTTTCGCATACCAGCCTGATATGGCGGCATCATAGGCGGCTGAGCGAGCGTAGGTTTTCGCTGCGAGCTTACGGCTCGTGTCTCGGCTGATGCGGCCACCAGAGCTCGCCATTTCTGCCAAAACGGAATCCAAGTCGCCGCCATCAGTGCAAACCGAAACGAAATCGCCATTCTTGGCGGCCGCGCGCAGCATGGCGGGGCCGCCAATGTCGATATTCTCAATACAGTCTTCGAACCCCGCCCCCGATGCAACAGTCGCTTCGAATGGATAGAGATTGATATAGACCAGATCGATCGCCTCAATGCCGTGGCGCTCGGCGTCAGCTTTGTGGCTGTCATTGTCGCGCAAATATAAGAGGCCGCCATGCACGGCTGGGTGGAGGGTTTTAACCCGGCCATCCATCATTTCAGGGTAGCCCGTCAGGTCAGCCACATCTTTGACGTCTAGTCCGGCCTCTTTGAGCGCACGCGATGTGCCGCCGGTTGAGACGAGCTCTACGCCAAAGCCGGCTAGCGCCTTGGCGCGTTCGACCAGCCCTTCTTTATCTGAAACTGAAATGAGGGCGCGGCGAACTTTGGTGGCGTGGGTCATTGAGCGGCTTTCAGGCTAGGGGCTGATCACGCTCGCTCGCGTATCATGAGTCCCAGCGGCGTCAACGGGTTGGCATCATCTAAGTCCGGCAATTTGGCGGATCATAGGCCGGGACGAGCTGTCCGAGGATCTTGAGGGCGTGGTTTTGCTGACGCTCGGCGGCGACCGATAGCAGTTGTTCGACATTTTCGCCAAAGCCTTGCGGCTCCATTTTTCGGCTTTCAGGCGTGACCTTGTTGAGGCCGTTTATGCCCGTGGCGATCAATCGCTCATCCGAATAGGTCAGCTCTTCATGCAGCTTTTCGCCGGGCCGCAAACCAGTCGTTTTGATCTTAATCTCTTGATACGGGACCATGCCCTTCATGCGGATCATCGCTTCGGCCAGTGTCCGGATGCGGATCGGATCACCCATGTCGAGGACATAGAGCGAGGCTTCGCCAGGGCTCCCATTATGAGCAACGCCCTGCAGCACCAATGAAGCGGCTTCTTCCACGGTCATAAAATAGCGGGACACTTGGTCATCCGTCAGTGTCAGAGGACCGCCTGCCGCAATCTGACGTTCAAATAGCGGCACCACAGAGCCGGATGAGCCCAAGACATTGCCGAACCGCACCATCGATACGGCAAGCTGTGTGCCTTTAGCGCGATAAGCGAGGGCGAGTTCGGCCAAGCGTTTGGTCGCGCCCATCACGTTGTCTGGGTCCACGGCTTTGTCGGTGGAGATGAAGACAAATCGTTCGAGCCCGCATTCAATCGAGACATCGACCGCATTAATCGCCCCGCCGACATTTGTGAGGATGGCCTCGCAGGCATTCATCTCCATGAGCGGCACATGTTTCAGCGCGGCAGCGTGGATCATGATGTCAGGCTTGGCCTGCTGCACCGTTTGTTGAAGGCGCTTTTTGTCTCGGACATCGCCGATTTGCGCGAACACATCTAAGTCCGGGAAAGATTCCCGCAGTGTCAGATCGATGTCGTAGAGATTAAACTCAGACGCATCGAAGAGTGTGAGTTGCGAGACCCCCATTGCGGCACATTGCTGGACCAATTGTGATCCGATGGTTCCGCCCGCGCCGGTGACAAAGACGCGTTTGCCCTTGAGGAGGGCATGGAGGGGTTCAATATCCAGTTTTCGCACCGGACGCGCCAACAGGTCCGCAGGGCGCACGCGCTGGAGATGTAAACCCTCGCGATTTGAGCCGAGCGCCATGACCTCGGCGCCATGCTGGGTCGCGAGTTCGAGAACTTGGTTCATGGTCTCGCGCGCGCGGACTGTGCCGGCGACAGCGACCCATGGCGTGCCGTCATAGCGCACCGCCAAAAGGTCCAACATTTTGCCGAGTTCGCTCAGGTCGCCGAATACTGGAACGCCGCGGATCGCGCGCCCAGGCTCAGCGCCGTCGGCTTCGATCAAGCCTAATATCCGAACCGGAGCGCCGCCTTTTGTGGCTTGCAGGTCGCGTAGCACGTCTGCAGCTTCAGTTGCATTGGCGACCAAAATCGCTGGCGGTGCGTCGGCGCGCGTGCCGCGAAAGATCTGAAAAGGCCGCCGGGTTGAGCGTGAGAGGGCGACCATGCGACCCAAGAAAACCAAAGTCACCCAGACGAGCAAAGCCAGCGGCAGACTGGTCCGCGGGAATCCGACCCATCGATTCCAGAGAAAGATGATAGGAATGAAGATGAGGGCGGTTAGGAAGACCGCTTGAATGATCCGAGCCGCGTCAGGCCAGCCAGAATGGCGCCAAACTTGTCTGTGTACTCGTAGAGCAAAAAAGGCGACTCCAGCAGCAAGCGCAAAAGATCCCGCGGCGATGAGAGATGTTGGCCACGCGTCAGGCGGCGTTCCATCTGTGGCGATCCAACGATAATGGACGGCCACCAGCATCGATAAAAAGGCTGCGAACACGTCGAAGCCGAGCGTCAGGGCCATTGCCCGTCTGGCTTCAACCTGCGGCTTCATCCGTTTTCCACCTTTAGGAAGGCCCAGCGAATGCAGTTCGGGGGCGCCGAACCATCACTGTCGGGCGAGGCTTTGCCGCTCAGCACGATTTGCTTGCTCCGCTCGATGATCCCTCTCCCTAAGTAGATCGTCTCCTCTAGCATGGCCTTAGCGTGGCTAGATTTGAAGCGCCATTTCGCACCATGCTCACTTTGTAACAGAATTGAGTCGCCCGCCATTTCTGGTTCGACGGTCGGATGCAAATGGAATCTCAATGCATAAACGATTGGCGCATCATCTTCCGTCGCTCCGGCAGACACGGGACGTGCCAAAGAATCTTCGCCCGTCAACCGTCTGCCATCGCCCGACATGAACAGCCGTCGCCGGTGCAGCAGGCCATATTCGCGCTTATAGCCGCCATGCTGCGCATCAAGCCAAATCTCGTCATCTTCTTCGAGCCGCTTGGCTGAGATGCCTTCCGGGCCATGTGGGTAGAGGAGGCGGGTATCCTCATTCGGAGTGAACCTTGAGGAATCTGTATCTGCCAGGATCAGCGTCGAATGCGCACTTGAATGACGCACCGCGGCGCGGAACGCGATATCGATTTCGGGGCTGCAGGCACAGGACGTAATCAGCCGCGCATCGCCATCATGCAGCTCGAACCCAAGCGCACCGGCATGGGCTTTGTCGCCAAAAGGCGGCTCTGGGGCGGCCCCGGCATCGAGAATCAAAACGGTGTTTTGCTTCTCAAGCTTATGAAAGCCAGATTTTGGCGCGACGGAGAAACGGCGCGGCGGCGTTTCCATATGATCGAGGACAGCGCTGACCGCTTCCGGCCAACGCTCATCGCCATCATGAAAGGGCATCAGAGCCCCATCGCTGGCTTTGAAGAAGGCGACCATGCCGCCAATCCGCGAGATCCAACGGGTCAGAAATTCCGGGATTTCCCGATCACTGCGGCTGAGCAGATCGTGGATGGCGATCAAATCAGACAAGCATCGCATCGCCCGTGCAGGTGATCGGCTGACATGTCCGCCATCTGCGAAGAATTGGGCGGTACATTCGCTCTCGAGCCGCATTTCAGCATCGTCCAGGCCCTTGCCGCGTCCCAGACAGACTGCGTGCGCCACCGCGAGCGTGCACCCGCGCCACCGGGCTTTCGGTTCGAGCTCAGAATCGACCAGTGCCAAAACGTGGCGCGCTTGACGTCCAAGCGCCTCCAACCGGGTGTCGCAAGCTTCTGGCAGGCCTTGTTCAAACAAAGCTGCGCCGCAGCGCATCCAGTTCCAGACGCGGTCCGCAGCGCAACCCATGCGCCAAGAGAAGCCGTCAAACCGGCCGAAATTATCGATCCAATCATCGACCAGAAACCGTGCGCGGTCAGCTCCGGCATCGCCTTGTGTGAACAGATCGGGAAGCCAATCAAACCGGTGCAATCGGTTAGCATAGTGCCGAGATGGCATCGCCCCCGACCAGGGGGCGGCGCCATCTTCATGTTCAAGGCGGTCCATGCCAATCCGCCAAACACCGCGCATCAGCATCTCACCGCGCAGCTCGTCCGGCGGAATGATCTGGCGCATATGTAAGCCAAATCCTTCAGGCGCGTTGCCGGCAATGCGTAAGCGGTGGACGGCTGAAACTTTTGCGTCTTCGCCGGGCCGTCCAGCAAATTTTTCCCACACTGCCGCATCCTCAGCGTCGCTACGCTTCGCTTTTAACGGATCGGAGGAATGGGCTTCACTCATCGCAGGGAGACAGCCTTAAATTGTCGCGGGCGCGCGCAAGGCGGAAATGTTGTCGGCATAAGCGCTCGGGCCGCCGCGGAAGACTGCTGATCCGGCGACGATAGCAGTTACCCCAGCTGAGATGGCGCGCGGGGCCGTTTCCGGGTTGAGGCCGCCATCCACTTCCAGAATGATGTCGCGACCGGTGGCGTCAATTTTTTGGCGCAAGACTTCGATTTTTCTGAGCTGGCTTTCAATGAAGCTCTGGCCGCCAAAGCCTGGATTGACGGACATGACCAGGATCATGTCGACATCGTCGATGACCGGATCGATCACGTCGGCAGGTGTGCCGGGATTTAAAGCCACACCCGGTTTCATGCCCGCAGCGCGGATCGCCTGCAGGGTGCGATGAAGGTGAGGGCCTGCTTCAGGGTGCACGGTCAGAATATTTGCACCCGCTTTCGCAAAGTCGCCAATAAAAGGATCAACCGGAGCGATCATCAAATGCACGTCGAAGGGTTTGTCGCTATGACGGCGCAGCTTTTCAATCACGGGCGGCCCGAAGGTCAAATTCGGCACGAAATGCCCATCCATGACGTCGACATGGATCATGTCTGCGCCTGCTTCATCAATTCGGCGAATCTCTGCGCCCAATTCTGCGAAATCCGCCGACAGAATCGACGGTGAAATCAACACCTCACTCATGCTGAACGCCTAAAACGGAACTGCCGCCAGCACAAGGCTGACGGCAGTTTTGATACAGGGGATATCGCAGGTGGCGGGTTAGTATCCGCCTGCGTATTGAACCGGGACAACATAAGCGCCGTCTTCACGGAATTCGACGTTTACAGGCTGTCCTGGCTGGAGATTGGTATCTGCCGGTTGGACGAAGGCTTTGACATTGCCGTCATTGAACTCAACCGTCACGGAGAGGCCTTGTTTGGTGCCAGCAGCTGTGCCGATCATGTTCCCAGCGATACCGCCAAGGACGGCGCCACCAATCGCGCCCGCGGTTTGGGCTTTATCGCCGCCGCCAAGCTCAGATCCTGCAAGTCCGCCAAGGACAGCACCGGTTGCGGTGCCGACAATTGAGCGGTCAGGCTTGATGGTCACCGCGCGAACACTGGTCACAACGCCTGGTTTCACGGTCATCGCATAGCCGACGCTGGAAGAGCTGACAGTATTTGCGCCATAGGTGCTTTGGCACCCAGCAACAGCGAGGGTCATGGCGGCAATTCCGCCAGCGAAAAGTTTAGTTGGGGCCTTCACGGCTGAGACAAGAGTCGTCATGGGGTGTGCTCCTTATGCACGGGAAACTATGGATACGGTTTTCACCGATATTGGCTGAACGTCCTATGAACCTGAAAAGGCATGATTGGGGCAGAATCGATTGTTTTTATGACAATTTGGTCAGGAATCGCGTCTCAGGCGAGCGATGTAGAACGCGTCATGTCCGAACGTGCCCACCGGGAGTGTGAGAAGATCTCCGGCCGCTGTGACGCAGGTTTCAAACCCCGGGCATTCTTCGGGGCGAATGGCCGCGCGAGAGAGGTTGGTTTCAGTCAATACGCGCTCAACAATATCCGCGCCTTCATGGGGGAGCGGTGAACATACGCAATAGACCAAGGTGCCGCCAGGCTTGAGCATCGCAATACAGGCGCGCAACAGCCGTTCTTGAATGTCCGGAAACCGGGTAACGTCTTCGGGCGCCTTGATCCAAGCGCCTTCGGGGTGGCGCCTGAGTGTGCCCAGGGCCGAACACGGCGCGTCCAATAGAATGCGATCGACGGGCGTTTCTGGTCGCCATTCTGTGGCATCGGCTTGGATGACCTCTACTTCGCCTTTGAACTTGGTGCGCCACAGGTTCTGTTTGAGCCGCTTAAGGCGCGGCTTTGATCGATCAATCGCGGTAACATTCGCCCCCGTTGCCGCCAGTTGCAACGTTTTGCCGCCCGGAGCGGCGCAAATATCTAAGACTTGCTCTCCAGCGGATGCGCCGAGCAAGCGCGCGGGCAAGGTCGCCGCCACATCTTGAACCCACCAGTCGCCATCTTCATAGCCAGGAAGGGCGTCAACGGCATTGGTTTCGATGCTCACTGAAACGTCCGCGACGGCCTCGCCGCCCAGTTTTTCAGCCAAAGCGGCAGGGTTGCCGTCTTTGGGCGTGAGATAGGTTTCCGGCTGCCGGGTTTGAGCTTCTGCCAATGCAGCTGCCGCTTTCGCGCCGAGGCCTTGGCTGATCATAGCGCGCAGCCATTCGGGCCAATTGGCTTCCATCGGGGCGGCGTCAAATCCTGATCGGTCAGCGACTACTTTTCGAAGAACGGCGTTTAGAAAGCCGGTCGCCCGCTGCGCGCGCGGCCACATCTTTGCAGCAGAGACCGTCTCACCGACGACCGCATGATCAGGTGTTTCCAGCAGCCAAGCTTGGGCCGCGCCAATTCTCAATAATGCGCGCGAGGGCGGTGGCGCGGTCTCTAGAGGGCGATCCAAGAAAGGCGCGAGGCCGAGATCGATCCGGCCAAGATGGCGTAAGGCGGCGCTGGTCATAGCGCGGGCAAAGCCGCGATCGGCGCCGCTTAATTGTTCGAAAGCATCTGTGGTGGCGAGCGCTTCATCCAAGGTTCGGCGCTCTTCCAGCACCATCATTAGGAGCTGCGCGGCGGCAAGGCGCGTTGTGGCGCCGCTCATGCGGGTTGGACTTTTAGATATGGCAAAAGGTCAATTATCCCCACGGGCCAGCGGCGCGGCGTGGCCGCACACTTGAAGGTTCTACGCCCATCTCTGCGGCGAGTCGCTGCAGCGCTTCAATCCGGTTTTGCGTGGCGGGATGGGTGGAGAACAGACTGTCCCCGCGCTTTCCGGCGAGCGGGTTCATAATATACATATGCGCCATGGCCGGGTTCTGCTCGGCCCGGCGATTGACGGTCGACCGCGCGCCGCGATCAATCTTTGCCAGTGCTGAGGCGAGCCAAAGCGGATTGCCGCAAATCTCTGCGCCGCGCTTATCGGCTTCATATTCACGCGACCGGCTAATTGCCATTTGAACGAGACCTGCCGCCATTGGGGCAAAGATCATAATCGCCAATCCGGTCAGCATGCCGCCCCGCTCGCGATTGGTGAAGAAGAGCGCAAAATTGGCCAGCATGCCGATCGCGCCTGCAATTGTGGCGGTGACGGTCATGGTCAGCGTGTCGCGATTTTGTACATGGGCAAGCTCATGCGCCATGACGCCGGCGGTTTCTTCTCGTGAAAGGATATTCAGAAGACCAGTGGTCGCAGCGACAGCCGCATTTTGCGGATCGCGCCCCGTCGCGAAGGCGTTGGGTTGCTGAGTGTCGATGATGTAAATCTTCGGTTCTGGCATGCCCGCCGATTGTGCCAGGGCTTTGGTGTCCTGAACGAAGGTGCGAATCACTGGGCTACGCTCATTGTCATCGACCTGCCGCGCGCCTTGCATGCGCAGGACGATTTTATCGGCATTCCAATAGGAAAACAGATTGAGACCGCCAGCAATTACAAAGGCGATCCCCATTCCCATAGGCCCCCCAACCAGATACCCAACCGCCATGAAAAGGGCAGTCAGTGCGGCGAGTAGCATAAAGGTTTTGGCTGTGCCCATTTGACATGGCTCCTTGCACGCGTGGATTGAAAGAATACGTTCTGTCTCGGAACATATATGGATTAGTTAACAAAGCGGGGAGTCTTGTTCATGTCAGATGAAAAATTCGTCACGAAGAAACAGATCAGCCCAGCGGCGGAGAGAGCGCTGGCTGAAGCAGAAGCCCGCCGCGCCGAACAAGAAGCCAAAGAAGCCGTTTTGGAGGATCAACGGTCCAGCGAAAAAGGCGGCCCTAAGGAAGAGCGCGTGCGCTATGGCGATTGGGAGAAGGCCGGTCGCGCGGTTGATTTTTAGCGATCTTTGGACCTACGGCGCGAATTTAGTCTCATAAAAACAATGTGGAACAAGATTCTTGGAGGTAGGCGTTGACTCCTAGCTTTTAATGTAATTAAGTAATTACATGATTACTAATGACGATATGGATCTGGTCTTCCACGCTTTGGCGCATCAAACGCGCCGACGCATTTTGGACTTGGTGCGCGACAAGCCCGGTCAAAGTGTCGGCGAGCTGGCCAAGGCTTTTGATGTCAGCCGCATCGCGATCATGAACCATTTGAAAGTCCTAGAAGAGGCGGGCCTTCTGGTCAGCCAAAAGGATGGGCGCTCGCGGCGTTTGTATCTGAACGCGATGCCGATCCAGGCCATCCATGAGCGTTGGATCGATCGCTTCAGCGCCGTTTGGGCGGATCGTCTCAGTTTTATCAAACAGGCGGCGGAACATGTCGCTCAAACCAATACAGTACCAAAAGAGGAGGGGGAAAATGACTGACCAGCCCAACTATGCCGAAAAATCGGTTCACCGCACTTTTATTGAGGCGCCGATCGAAACCGTTTGGTCGATCTTGGTCGCCACCGACAAGCCGCTGCCCTTTTTCTTTGGCAGCGTCTGCGACACAAAAGATGGATTAAAGCCGGGCGTGCAGATGCGGATGGTCCACCCCAATCGGAAAATCGCCATGGTGGTTGGGGAAGTGCTCGCCTTTGAGCCACCCCATCGCTACAGCCACACATTCAAAATGACCAATCTCAAAGACGATGCCTGCCAGGTTACTTATGAGTTGAGAGAGAAAGATGGCGGCACCGAATTTGATCTGATCATCGAGCGCGCCATCGAAGGCAGTGATTTGCACAAACAGATGATTGGCGGTCAGGTGTTTATCGCGAAAAATCTCAAATCACTCGCCGAGACAGGCAAGCCCGCCTTTAGCGGAAAGATGGTGACGCTGATGACCCCGGTCATGGCGGTGTTTGCCAAAAAAGAGCAGCGGATTGAACATTGGCCGCTGGAACGCGATCCGTCGGACCTCAAAATCGTGAAGGAGGCTTAGAGCATGGCAAAATCCCCTCAAGAGCTCGCCCAAACCATGATCGATAATATGCCGGACAAAACCGGTAAATCGCTCGAGGCCTGGCAGTCACTGGTGGCCAAGAGTGGTGCGGTGAAGCATGGCGAGATCATGAAACTGCTCAAGGGCGAATATGGCGTGACCCATGGCTTCGCCAACCTGATTGCGCAAAAATGTATCGGCAATTTGGATGTCGCGGATGAGGATCTCGTCGCCAATCAATATAAGGGCAAGGAAGCGCTGAAACCGCTCCACGATGCGATTGTTGCTTATGTTCAGTCCTTCGGCAGTGAGCTTGAGATCGCGCCTAAGAAAACGAGCGTCAGCCTGCGCCGTAAGAAGCAGTTCGCGCTGATTCAGCCGAGCACAAAAACGCGCATCGATCTCGGTCTCAATCTCAAAGGGGTCGAGCCACAAGACCGCCTCGAAGCGATGTCGGGCATGTGCACCCATAAGATAAAGCTCAGCGAGCCAAGCGACTTTGACGGCGAGGTAAAAGACTGGCTGAAAGAAGCGTTCGGTCGCGCCGGATAGGCGTTAGCCTTTAAGCGTCATCTGGCACAAAGGCGACCATACGCAGCGGGCCGCCGCTGCCGCCTTTGATTTTCATAGGCAGCGCAAAAACATGGGCACCGCGAGCAGGGATGCCATCCAAGGATGCGACATTTTCAAAGCCGGGAATGTTCTTATCGAACAGAGTTCGATGGACGAGGTAGCTCGCCGAATTAGCCATATCGAGACTTGGTGTGTCGAGGCCTACGGCGCGCACCGATCGCTGATTGGCGAGGAAGTCCGCAGCGTCTGGGGTCAAGCCAGGAAAATTGAGCTCGGCGACGCCGCCTGGGCCACGCCGGCCGGTGCCAAGATAAGCCTCTGCATCTGGCCAGAGCGCAGCAGAGCCCGTGTTAAAGAGCACGATCGGACGGTTTTCGATCTCACCATGCTCGGCTTCCCAAGCGGTGATGTCTTCGACGGTAATTCCGTACCCTCGATCATTTTCTGTCTTGGCTTTCACATCAATGACGATGGCTGGGCCGATGAGGGAACTGAGCGGGATCTCATCAGTGGTTTGCCCCTTGGCTTGGAAATGAATGGGCGCATCCAAATGTGTGCCGCCATGTTCTGAGCCTTGAAACGCATAGGCGCTGTAATAGTAGCCGCCTTCCGTCATGCCTTCCGAAACGGTCGAGAGAACGAACAGATCAGACGTGGGCCAATGCAGTGTGCGCTCATCAAATTCATGAGTCAGATCGACCCAAGTGCCGTTTGTGAAGTCCATGTTCTGAGCGGGTGCACCGCAGGCGGCGATCACCAGAGACGTTGCAATAATTGTGGGCAAGCGCATCGGTCTGATCCTTGAATGGCCCCTAAGCGTTCACTCAAGCAAAGACTCTTCTGCGGATCAAGTTTACCGGATGGCGCCCAGTCGATCAGTTCCGGGCGGACTGATTGCGCCGATTCGATGGACGGTCGCGGCGTTGGTCTTGGATCGCTTCTTCAATCCCGTCACGACGCTCTTGGGCGCGCGGGTGAGGGGCTTTTAGGTCAGAGACCAAAATGTCCGTGCTGTCTTTGCCAGCATAATCCGAAGCGAGATTGCTGATTACGGATGTGAACTCTTCTAAGTCCGCACGGCGATCAAGGTTCGGATCGAACCGGAACGGATTGGCGAGACTGTCATCGCGTGTGGGCAGGCTGGCCGCCCAGTCTTGCTGCTCAAGCGCGGTGAGGTACCCGTCTTGGTTCTTGTCTGCGCTGGCAAACGCGATCGGGATACCGGTTTCGATCTCGGACGGGCTGATGCGCTCATCATCATTCGTATCGAACGTAATCAGCAGACCAGCGCCTGGCTTCAAACGAGTCGCCTTAGCTTTTTGACGGAGACCTTCTGATCGGATCTCGCCTTGTCCAGGCAGCCGGACCAGCTCGTCTTCATCGACTTGCGCCTGAGCTGAAATGCACAGGCTCAAACAGGTGAGACTGACAAGTGATAGGGTACGGATCATAAATACTCCACGCGACGCTTACCGTCATATAGGGCCGTTCAAGATGAACACCGCATGACGATTCTGTCAGTTCAACGGCTATAGTTTGGCGATCCGTTGCAAGAAGGCAAGAGATTGCCAGTTTTTAATGGATGTCGGAAACGGGTTGACCGCGCTGTCGAGTCCCGCTCGAGAGATAGTCCTATAAGTTGAGTACCGTTTCTGAACCTCAAGGCCGCAAGACTTCGCGGTCCGATCCCACGGAGGAATATTATGGGTAAGCGTGACGATCTGATCGCCAAGTATGCGAAGGATCTTGAAGAGAAGTGCGAGATGAAGCCAGACATGAAATTGCTGACTGCGGTCACGATTGCTTGTGGCCCATCGATCTATAACAATGACTCATCAACGGTTTCAGCAACTCAGAAAAAAGAGCTTGAGACTGTGAAGAAGAGTTTCTTGATCAAGAAACTTGGTCTGAAAGATACACCGAAGCTGGATGAAGGCCTGGACGCAGTGATGGAAATCTATGGCCGTTCTGTGCGCAAAAAATACCGCGCCGTGGTCTACTATCTTCTGGTCAAGCATTTCCGCAAAGCGTCTTTGTTCAAATAGGCTTTGCTGCCCGGTATCGGCACATTCGAGGGGCTGCAGCGATTGCTGCAGCCCTTTCTTGTTGGGCGAGACGTGTAAATCCTTAACGCTCAAGCCATCTTCGTTAACCCGGACTTAACGCTAAGCTAGCATTCGGTTAACCAGTAGAGCTATGCGCCAGCGAGTGATTCGCCTTGGGGCTTCAGGAGGATGTCATGCAAATCACGGCAGACCAGATCCCGCTTATAATTGCGGTCGGCGCATTGGCGCTTGGATTGGCGTTCATCCTTTGGGCCTTGCGGACGTCTGATGGCGCGCGCGGGGCTGCGAAACGCTATAAAGATAAAGCCCATGATGCTGAATCTTCTGTGGCCGAGCTTAAATCAGTGCTGGGCGCACATCCTGGTGTCATCTTGGTTTGGCAAGGTGAAGACATTGATGTCGATGCTGACGAAATCACACCGCCTGAAATTCACGGCTCGCCGGTCGCGCTGGCCAGCCTGTTGCGCTTTACCGATGATGCAGTTTCAATTGATCCGGCGGTGCGAATTATTGAAGGGCTTGCAGATCTGGAAGCGCGCGACGCCAGCGGTATCGATACAACTTTGCGCTTGCGTTTGCGCGAGCTCGCCGAAGAAGGTCATCCGTTTTCGCTGACCATTATCGGACAGAATGGCCGCTTCCTCGAAGCGGATGGCCGGACCGCCGGCGCTCGAGTTGTCGTCTGGGTCACGGACTCGACGATTAAAGGCCTGGAAGAAAGCTCCGCCCGTGGCCGGCTTGAAGAGGCTCGCCAAGTGATCGCGCGTGATCCGACAGCCTTCTTGGATATGCTCGGCAAAGCGCCATTCCCAGCTTGGCGGATTTCGGGCGTTGGACGCCTGCAATGGGCAAACCCGGCCTATGTCGAAGCAGTCGACGGCGACAGCCTGGACCGCGTGCTTGAGCGTCAGGTCATGTTGGATGAGAAAGCCGTAGAACAGGTTCGCAAGACCCTGACCGAAGGCAAAGAGTTAGATGAGACACGCCACATCGCCATAGGCGGCGATCGGCGCGCCATGCGGATCTTGTCTTTCCCACTTTCAGGCGGCGTTGGCGCCATGGCGTTTGACGTCACTGAACAAGAGCGCGCGCGCGACGAGTTGGACAAACATGTTCAAGCGCATGACGAGACGCTGAACCATGTTGCCGATGCGGTGGCGATCTTTAGCGGCGAGCGCAAACTGACCTTCCACAATCGCGCCTTTGCGAAAATGTGGGATATGGATGAGGGCTTCCTGCTCGATATGCCGAGCCATGGCCAATTGCTCGATCGCTTGCGTGAGCGGCGTAAACTGCCAGCGCAATCTGAATATGCGAAATGGCGCGCCGAAGAGCTGTCTTACTATCTCGATATTAGCGGGATCGAAGAAGACGAATGGCACTTGCCGGACAATCGCACCTTAAAAGTAACGCGCCAGCGCCACCCTATGGGCGGATTGTTGATCCTGTTTAAGGACATTACCAGCGAACTCGATCTCCGGACCAAATATAACGCCATGATCAAAACCCAAGGCAAAACCCTCGACAGCTTGCATGAAGCCGTCGTTGTGTTTGGCACCGATGGGCGGTTGAAACTTTGGAATAGCGCTTTTGCTGAGCTTTGGGGCGTTGAAGAAGACTTGCTCAAGGATGAGCCGGACTATGATGATATCGCAGATTTCTGTGTGCCGCTCTTCCACGATCGAGCGACCTGGACCGCCATCAAAGGCCATATCACTGACCCAAGCGCCCGCCAGGAAACCACGGGCGAAATGAAACGCTCGGACGGGGCGATCCTGACCTATGTGACCAAGCCGCTGCCGGACGGGAACACGCTGATCGGATTCGCCGATGTATCCGCGCAGCGCTCTGTTGAGACCGCGCTTCGGGATCGTGCGGAAGCGTTTGAAACAGCTGACAGGCTCAAAACCGAGTTTGTTAAAAACGTCTCCTATCAACTTCGCTCGCCGCTGCAGACCATTCTTGGCTATGGTGAATTCCTTCAAATGGAGCGCATTGGCGATCTCAATGATGCGCAGCGCGACAAAGTGGATGCGATCTGTGAGGCGTCTAATCATTTGAATGATCTGATCGGCAATATTCTCGACCTGGCGATGATCGAAGCGGGGCGGATGGATCTCGATATCACCCAAGTCGACCTCAAGGCCTTGATCAAAGAAGCCGTGACCATCGGCGTCACCAATGCGGCTGATACCGAGGTTGAAGTGATCTCGAATATCGAAGACAGCCTGGGCAAAATCGAAGCCGATGAAAAGCGCATTCGGCAAGTGCTGTTCAATCTCATTTCCAACGCGCTGCGATTCACTGATCCGGGCGGACAAGTAACGATTTCGGCCGAACGAATGGGCGACACCGCTAAGCTGACCGTCAAAGACAATGGACGTGGCATTCCTGCTGAAGATCAAGCGACCCGTTTTGACAGCTTTACTTCAAGCGATCGACGCGGCGCCGGCCTCGGGCTGTCGCTGGTGAAACACTTTGTCCAGCTGCATGGCGGCAATGTCGGGATTAAGTCCCAGCCTGGCGGCGGCACGGAAGTTGTCTGCTGGATCCCGGTCGAAGCGACGCCAAAAGGCGGCTCTGGCTCACCAGAAAAATTGGCGGCTTAGGGCAAGCAACCCGGTGGGGTTTTGCTTCGGCAAATTTGCAGAAAGTCTGTTTCCAAATCGCACGTAATTTGTTGTAGCTAACGTAAATGCAGGGGACGCATTATGTCAGACAAATACGATCCGGTCGAACATTGGAATACCAGAGAGCATCCAAACACAGCGGCAAATCCTGGGATAGGTCAGGTCGAACTTGATTTCTTTGGACCCATGCTATCCGGAGCGAGTTCGCTGCTCGAGCTGGGACCGGGAGTCGGTCGTCTGTTTCCGCTCTACAAAGGCGTCGCAAAGATCGCGACGCTAGATTTGTCCACAAACTACAATGATCGCGCACGACAGGCCGCGGACTCCGCTGGAATCAGCGTTGATGCGAACTTCATTGAAGGACCTTTAGACAAGTTCCCGTTTGCAGACGGAGCATTTGAAATCGGGATCGCGTCTCATGTGCTGATGCATATCCCGTTCGAGAACATTGAGCATTCAATGTCAGAACTGGCGCGCTGCTGTAAGTCGGTGGCGGTGATAACGGTGCTTGAACGTCAATGGCCGCGCAAAGGCACGAGTTTCGATCCGAAATGGCATTGTTTCGCACACGATTATGAGGCGCTTTGCAAAGATCTCGGCTGCGATATGTCTGAAAAGACCATGTTTCGTGACGAGGAGAAGGTGTCATCTTTTGGCTTCTCCTTTGGTCGAGATCTGAATTCATAGTCACCGCGCTATGAGGCTGCAGGCTTGCCAAGCGCGGCTTGTCCGGCCAGTTTTGGTCTCCAGGTATTAGACCTGCGAGTACAAAGGGAGGCCAGAATGGCTATTGCACGCGTTACAGAAATTATCTCAGGGTCGAAGAAGAGCTTCGACGATGCGATCCAAAAAGGCATCGCTCGAGCGAACAAGACGCTCAACAATGTTGAAGGCGCCTGGATCAAGGATCAATCGGTCGTCCTCGATAAGGGCGAAATCAAAGAATATCGTGTGGTGATGAAGGTGACTTTCATCCTGAAATAGATACCGTGGAAATCAAACACCCCTGCTTCGGTTGAGGCGGGGGTTCGGCTATTTCCAAAAGTACTTATTCCATAGGCTCATGCAGAGAATCTTGAGCCGTTCTCGTTCTGCTTTCGGTGTCGGAGAGAACGTCAGGAGTTTCGCGTCATCCTCGACCGCGCAGCGGTCTGAGGATCCAACACGCGAGTTTGCATCACGCGGATAGGTTCCTTGATGGGCCCTCAGACAGCCTGCGGCTGTCGAGGGAGACGCGTGTGGCGACTATGTCTCCGATCAGCCTCATCCTGTGCGATGTCGAAGGACGAGGCGGGCTCACCGAATAACACATGGGAAGCCCGGCCCTTGATCCTTCGACCTCACTCATGATGAGGGCCTGACGGTGTTGTGCTCGCTCGGATAATTTCAGGGTGCTCCTTACATTGAGCGCAATCTCGCCAGCACACATCAAAAAGCCCCCGCTTCAGCTGAAGCGGGGGTTTTCGTGTCGCAAGCTTTACCGGATCTGGTGTCCGTTTGATTGATAGGTGGATGAGTTTCCAACCGCGGTGGCGGATCCGAAGACGCTGCCAGATTGACCAATGGTCGCGCTGCCCCGCGCGATCACTGATCCTGAATTGTATTGCTGGGTCTGTCCGTGCAGGGACGCGTCGCCGCAGATATTACACAGCGTCGCGGTTGCCGCATTGCCGATTGAAGTGGCGGTGACAATGCCGTCGCCATCATAGCTTGAGGTGCCGTTGAGGCTGGCCTCGCTATAGACCGAGCCAGTGTTGTTTTGGATGGCATAAAGCCCGGTATCAGAGCCAACATTTGAAATCTCAGCGGCATTGCCGACGCCATAGGCGCTTGAGCTGGCATAGCCTGACCACTCATCGAGGGTCACATAAGACTGGGCATCAATATCGGAGTCATTGCCTTGATAGAGCTCTGATCCGTCTCGGCCGAGCGTGGCATAGCCCCATTCATTGTGGACGGTGGCTGAGTTGCCGAATCCGGTGGTCGCGGTCAGCACATTGTGGCCATACCCCATATAGACATCGCTGGAGGCAGTAATCGTCTCGCCGGAAGCGGTTGTTTGGACGGCGCCATTATAATTTGTGCTGGTGGTTCCGGTCGAGGAAACCGCATTGCCGCCAGCTGTGGTTGCGAAACTCGCCGAGGTGCCATCGCAGCACATATCGACATCGGTTGTGGCTTCTACAGAGCCATTGCTTTCCTGGATTTGGAAGGCCGCGTTCGTGCCCCACTCATCGGTCGGCACAGAAACATTGGCGATGCCGGTTGTGGCCGTCGCAATATTGTTCGCGCGTTCAATATCGACCCGCGTATTGGCCGACACATCGCCGTTGGAAACTTGTTCTGCGCGATAGTAATTGTCACCCGACCAGGTGCCGCCAGTGGTTGAGTTGCCATAAGCGGTTGTCGTTGCCACAGCGAGCCCGGCCGTGCCGCCTAACACTTGGTTATCAGCGCGAACATCGCCTTCAAGCGTCTGTGTCGCGTCGAGATCGACTGTGCCTTGCATGACTAGGCCTGCCGCGGCATTGCCAACAGCGGTCGAGGTCGAGGTGGCTTCCCAAGCGGTTTCGGGAATCACCACTGTCATATCAGACCAGACATCGTTGAGCTGAACTTGGACAATCTCAACCGTTGCCGGTTGTCCTTCAGACAGGGCAGGCGGGGCGAGCAGCGCGACGCCGGCAAAACAGCCGAGCGCCAGCGTGTAGCGAAGCACCTTGACCGGTGGGGTTTCTCGTCGCGCAGCCATTAGCGGGCAGGCCCATCTGATTTGGCTTTGTAGCCGCTGTCACGGTTTTCATGCCATTTATTCGAAGACTGACGCGATCCGCCATTGTAATCTTCCAATTGCGCGCGGAACGGACGGTAGTCACCAGTGACGCTATTGGTTGAGATGACGCCGCGTGTCAGGGCGCAAACATCTGCGTTTGGCGCGCCATAAAGATTGGCCATCATTTCGAGCGAAGCGCGTTCGATGACTGAGCGAACCGCCAATTGAATAGGCTCCTGCGCGCGGCCACCAACGCCGACATCAAAGACATTGCCATTGGCAAAGTCGAAAATGCCGAATGAGAGCTCGCGTCCAATGATCTGCTTTTGATAAGAGATCACGTCGAACACTTCCAAAGTGTCGGTTTTGACCAGGCGAAGGTCGAGGCCGACATTGATGACGAACAGTTTCGCCCCGGCTGTCCCTTTCGGATCGGTCGCATCGGTGTCGCCAACAAAGGCTTCGCCACCAACAGAGCGGATATTATAGTTCAGCTCAGTGATGCCGCCGACCAGGTAGAAGTCTGATCCAGGGATTGATCCGGCGTGAATTTTATCAAACTCGCCCGGTGCATCACCGATTAGCTTATTGTTCTTATATTTGAGGTCGAGCTCGGCGACAGACGTGTCAAAGCGTTCGACCAGAACCGCGCCAGCTTTGGCAAGCGCAGACATCGCCATCAGAGAACCGCCCTGAGTGACCCGGCGACCGCCTTCAATATCGGCCTTGCCGGTATAATCGAGGATCCGTCCAACTGCGATGCGCGGGGCGCGAACACCAGACTGTCGTGCATAATGACCCATGCAGACCAAGCCATTTGAATAAGGGGTTGGGTTTGCGGTGACCGGTGAGCCGCCGATCGGCTGAGTATAATTGCCGCCTGGGCCTGCAACTGGAGAGATGCAGCCAGTGACAAGCATAGCCGAAGCGAGGACGGCGCCTGTAGTTTTACCGCCTGTGAGCGGAAGGATTTTCATGAGATTGATCATTCTAAGTCCAGTTCCCCGTTGAGCACGACGGTTTGGTCGCCATTATTGATCTGTGTCGAATCGATGATGATCGTATTGTTCGATCCGTTGGTGATGACATTCAGCTGATTGCCCACCGCGGTGCCTGTGCCGATCATGCCGGCGGCGCCATCGGTTTGACCCCAACCGGTATAAAGGCCGGTGCCGAGCCCAGATCCACCTTCAATCAAGCCATTAATGATGACGCGATTTCCGAGGCGGTCTCGTGTGTTTGCAGAAAAGGGGCGCGATTCGGCGCCATATCCGAACCCGTAAGGGCGTTCGAATTCTGAAACCGAACTGGCTTCTTGCGCCTGGGCCGGGAGGGCCGCGGCGAGGAGCGATCCACCTGCAAGGACGGCAAGGCCGCCAATGCAAAATGATCGGGTATGTTTCGGCGCTTTCATATTGGCATTCTTTCCCGCTAGTTCCATTTGCCGGGAAGGTTGCAACGGTCATGCCAATATTGGGGTATTCTGTTGCGCTATTCGCGCGTCAGGCGAAGTGTATTGCGGGCGATTCTCCCCGATTTGGGGCATTTGACCGGCTCAATGTATCGGTTTGAAACAAAACGCCGGATATTTTCGCGAACCGTGGAAGCTGTGCTATAGCCTTTATATATAATCACACACAGGGAGGTGGCGCATGCTGATCGATACGATTCTCAAGGATAAAGGAAATTCGGTTCAAACGATTTCCGATAAAGCGACATTGGCCGAGGCGGCGAATCTGCTCGACCAAAAGAGAATCGGTGCGATCGTGGCGGTAGATGATGCGGGTGATTTGAGCGGCGTGCTCTCTGAGCGCGATATTGTGCGCCGGTTTGCGCGCAATGGCGAAAAGACCGTATCGATGACGGTTTCCCAAGCGATGACCCGTGGTGTGATTACGGCCTCACCCGCAGAAGACGTTGATACATGTCTGGGGCGGATGACGGACAGACGGATTCGCCACTTGCCAGTCGTGGATGAGGGCGTTCTGAAAGGGATTATCTCGATCGGTGACCTGGTGAAGTATAAGATCGATGCCGTACTGGCGGAAGCAGAGGCCATGGAGGCCTAGATTCGCAGTGGCTAAAGGCCCTGCGAACAGGGTGTCTAAAAGGTTAATGCACGATCTGCAGAAATGTGCGTAACAGGCGAATTTTTTGCTTGCCAAAACCCCCGAACAGATTCTATATGGGGGCTTGCTTCGTGAATGCCTCAAATCTGTGGGGCCGGTTAAACGGCTCAACGGCTTTGCGTCGCCAAAATTAGAGAAAGTTGCGTTTGCAACCTTTTCTGCAGTTTTGGTGAAATACGGTGTTGACGGGGTGAGGTCAGGTCTGTAGAGACCGCGCTTCACGGAAATGCCTCTCTTATTCGGGGCCGGTCAAACGGCTCAGAGAGATTTTTCGGCTCAAAATCAGGGTTTTTCAGTCCGCTGAAATTGCTCTGCAGAAAGTCGAAAAAAGGGTGTTGACGCAAAATTCGGTGGCTGTATAAGCCGCCACTTCCGGTCGACGGGGCGCCATGCTCCAGACGCCAAATCGGGCTCCGGCCCAGCTGTTTGACATCGCAGGAATTAGGAAGAGAAACGCAGGCGGCATAGGCGACTTGCGGTCCTTTTAGGACCACATATGACTATGACGATTTGCGTTTCAAAAAAGAAATACCTTCACAAAAAATATCGGCTTCGGTCGATAGTGATTTGTGCAAGGGTTTCTCGTCAAAACGTAAACAAGCTTTATAGCTAGGCGTCGCTCCATTTTCCTGGAGCATATGACGCATCGTCAGAAGTCAATTCTCAACCTGAGAGTTTGATTCTGGCTCAGAACGAACGCTGGCGGCAGGCTTAACACATGCAAGTCGAACGATATAGTGGCAGACGGGTGAGTAACGCGTGGAAACGTGCCTTTCACTACGGAATAGCTTTTGGAAACGAAAGGTAATACCGTATACGCCCTCCGGGGGAAAGATTTATCGGTGAAAGATCGGTCCGCGTTAGATTAGCTAGTTGGTGAGGTAACGGCTCACCAAGGCTACGATCTATAGCTGGTCTGAGAGGATGATCAGCCACACTGGGACTGAGACACGGCCCAGACTCCTACGGGAGGCAGCAGTGGGGAATATTGCACAATGGGCGCAAGCCTGATGCAGCCATGCCGCGTGAATGATGAAGGCCTTAGGGTTGTAAAATTCTTTCGCTAGGGATGATAATGACAGTACCTAGTAAAGAAGCCCCGGCTAACTTCGTGCCAGCAGCCGCGGTAATACGAAGGGGGCTAGCGTTGTTCGGAATTACTGGGCGTAAAGCGCACGTAGGCGGACTTTTAAGTCAGATGTGAAATCCCAAGGCTCAACCTTGGAACTGCATTTGAAACTGGGAGTCTAGAGATCAGGAGAGGTCAGCGGAATACCGAGTGTAGAGGTGAAATTCGTAGATATTCGGTGGAACACCAGTGGCGAAGGCGGCTGACTGGACTGATACTGACGCTGAGGTGCGAAAGTGTGGGGAGCAAACAGGATTAGATACCCTGGTAGTCCACACCGTAAACGATGAGTGCTAGTTGTCTGCAGGCATGCCTGTAGGTGACGCAGCTAACGCATTAAGCACTCCGCCTGGGGAGTACGGCCGCAAGGTTAAAACTCAAAGAAATTGACGGGGGCCCGCACAAGCGGTGGAGCATGTGGTTTAATTCGAAGCAACGCGCAGAACCTTACCTACGCTTGACATGCCTGGACGACTCCGAGAGATCGGTTTCTCCCTTCGGGGCCAGTGCACAGGTGCTGCATGGCTGTCGTCAGCTCGTGTCGTGAGATGTTGGGTTAAGTCCCGCAACGAGCGCAACCCTCATCCTTAGTTGCCATCACGTTTGGGTGGGCACTCTAGGGAAACTGCCGGTGCTAAGCCGGAGGAAGGCGGGGATGACGTCAAGTCCTCATGGCCCTTACGCGTAGGGCTACACACGTGCTACAATGGCAGTGACAATGGGATAATCCCCAAAAGCTGTCTCAGTTCGGATTGTCGGCTGCAACTCGCCGGCATGAAGTTGGAATCGCTAGTAATCGTGGATCAGCATGCCACGGTGAATACGTTCCCGGGCCTTGTACACACCGCCCGTCACACCATGGGAGTTGGATCTACCCGAAGATTGTGAGCTAACTTCGGAGGCAGCAAGCCACGGTAGGTTCAGCGACTGGGGTGAAGTCGTAACAAGGTAGCCGTAGGGGAACCTGCGGCTGGATCACCTCCTTTCTAAGGATGTTTGTCATTTAGGCTCACGCCTTATGGCAACGTTCAAAGACAATCGTTGGCCCGAGCAATCGGTGACCAACAAAAACTATGCGGTTGTTTGTGCCGTCTTCGTTTCTCTTCCTTCATTTGCTGTTCCTCGCCGCTTGGCAGGGACATAGCCTGGTGCTACCGGGCAACCTAGTAATTGGGGCCGGTAGCTCAGGCGGTTAGAGCGCACGCCTGATAAGCGTGAGGTCGGAGGTTCAAGTCCTCCTCGGCCCACCACCCTTTTCGGGGCCTTAGCTCAGCTGGGAGAGCGCCTGATTTGCATTCAGGAGGTCAGCGGTTCGATCCCGCTAGGCTCCACCATTTCCTTGGTGGTTGGTTAGCGTCAAACCGCATAGCAAATGAAGAAAGTGTCTAAGTTTCCGGAGCTTGTCTCCGGGATGTTTGTAATCGTAAGGGAAGATTAATCCGCCTCGCTGTCATCGACAGCAAGCTCCTCACTAACCGGATGGAGTAACGAGGTGAGCCTGTCATAAAGGGTTAGTCTGTTAAAGAAACCAACAAAGTCTGATCGAAACCCATATGTATAGGGTTCGCGCCGTCTCGTACGGGGCGTTCACCTCTGCACATGAGTTTCAAAAATGAGATCAAGCGTCAAAAGGGCATCCGGGGGATGTCTTGGCGGTAAGAGGCGATGAAGGACGTGGCACTCTGCGATAAGCACGGGGGAGGCGAGAGCACCCTTTGATCCCGTGATTTCCGAATGGGGAAACCCATCTCCGAGATGTTTGACTATAATCCAACTCCGGTTGGGTGCTGGTCATACATTTCAATAGAGAGATATAATACACTGAATACATAGGTGTTATTAAGCGAACCCGGGGAATTGAAACATCTAAGTACCCGGAGGAAAGGACATCAATTGAGACTCCCTTAGTAGCGGCGAGCGAACGGGGACCAGGCCTGGTCTGAAATAAAGCAAAGCATCTGGAAAGTTGCGCCATAGTGGGTGATAGCCCCGTAGCTGTAAAATGAAGACCTTTTCGAGTAGGGCGGGACACGTGAAATCCTGTCTGAACATGGGGGGACCACCCTCCAAGCCTAAGTACTCCTTACCGACCGATAGTGAACTAGTACCGTGAGGGAAAGATGAAAAGTACCCCGATGAGGGGAGTGAAACAGTACCTGAAACCGGATGCTTACAAGCTGAGGGAGCTCTTCGGAGTGACCTCGTACCTTTTGTATAATGGGTCAACGACTTAGTGTTGCATGCAAGCTTAAACCGTTAGGTGTAGGCGTAGCGAAAGCGAGTCTGAATAGGGCGACTGAGTATGTAGCATTAGACCCGAAGGCAAGTGATCTAGGTATGGGCAGGGTGAAGGTGCAGTAACATGCACTGGAGGCCCGAACCGTTGCACGTTGAAAAGTGCTCGGATGACCTGTGCCTAGGGGTGAAAGGCCAATCAAACTTGCTGATAGCTGGTTCTCCGCGAAATCTATTTAGGTAGAGCGTCGATCGAATACTCTCGGGGGTAGAGCACTGACTGGGCTAGGGGTCCTCACCGGATTACCAAACCTTATCAAACTCCGAATACCGAGAAGTACTAATCGGCAGACACACGGCGGGTGCTAACGTCCGTCGTGGAGAGGGAAACAACCCTGACCACCAATTAAGGTCCCCAAATAATGGCTAAGTGTGAAAGGATGTGGGATTGCTTTGACAATGAGGAGGTTGGCTTAGAAGCAGCCATCCTTTAAAGAAAGCGTAACAGCTCACTCATCAAGCGATCCTGCGCCGAAAATGTAACGGGGCTAAAGCCATTTACCGAAATTGTGGGCTCGTAAGAGCGGTAGCGGAGCGTTCCGTAAGCCTGCGAAGGTGTGCTGTGAGGCATGCTGGAGGTATCGGAAGTGAGAATGTTGACATGAGTAGCGACAAAGCGGGTGAGAGACCCGCTCGCCGAAAATCCAAGGGTTCCTGCGTAAAGCTAATCTGCGCAGGGTTAGCCGGCCCCTAAGGCGAGGCCGAAAGGCGTAGCCGATGGGAACCACGTTAATATTCGTGGGCCTGGGAGTGTGTGACGGATTTCGAAAGTTGTCATCCCTTATCGGATTGGGGTGGCAGCCTGGAAGTCCCAGGAAATAGCCCTCCCGTATAGACCGTACCCTAAACCGACACAGGTGGATAGGTAGAGAATACCAAGGCGCTTGAGAGAACGATGCTGAAGGAACTCGGCAAATTACCTCCGTAACTTCGGGAGAAGGAGGCCTCACTCTAGGCAACTAGAACTGAGGGGCACAGACCAGGGGGTTGCGACTGTTTATCAAAAACACAGGGCTCTGCGAAGCCGCAAGGCGACGTATAGGGTCTGACGCCTGCCCGGTGCCGGAAGGTTAAAAGGAGATGTGAGAGCGTCGAATTGAAGCCCCGGTGAACGGCGGCCGTAACTATAACGGTCCTAAGGTAGCGAAATTCCTTGTCGGGTAAGTTCCGACCTGCACGAATGGCGTAACGACTTCCCCACTGTCTCCAGCATCGACTCAGCGAAATTGAAGTCCCCGTGAAGATGCGGGGTACCCGCGGTCAGACGGAAAGACCCCGTGAACCTTTACTGCAGCTTGGCTGTGGCACCGGAAATAATATGTGTAGGATAGGTGGGAGGCTTTGAAGCAGCGGCGCCAGTCGTTGTGGAGCCATCCTTGAAATACCACCCTTATTCTTTTCGTTGTCTAACCGCGTCCCTGGATGGGACCGGGACCCAGCCTGGCGGGCAGTTTGACTGGGGCGGTCGCCTCCTAAAGAGTAACGGAGGCGCGCGATGGTAAGCTCAAGCCGGTCGGACATCGGCTGTTGAGTGCAATGGCATAAGCTTGCCTGACTGTGAGGTCGACGGACCGAGCAGAGACGAAAGTCGGTCATAGTGATCCGGTGGTCCCGAGTGGAAGGGCCATCGCTCAACGGATAAAAGGTACTCCGGGGATAACAGGCTGATGATGCCCAAGAGTCCATATCGACGGCATCGTTTGGCACCTCGATGTCGGCTCATCACATCCTGGGGCTGAAGCAGGTCCCAAGGGTTCGGCTGTTCGCCGATTAAAGTGGTACGTGAGCTGGGTTCAGAACGTCGTGAGACAGTTTGGTCCCTATCTGCCGTGGGTGTTGGAAACTTGAGAGGATCTGTCCTTAGTACGAGAGGACCGGGATGGACATACCTCTGGTGGACCTGTTGTGGCGCCAGCCGCATTGCAGGGTAGCTATGTATGGACGGGATAACCGCTGAATGCATCTAAGCGGGAAACCCACCTCAAAACCAGGTTTCCCTTGAGAGCCGTTCTAGACTAGGACGTCGATAGGCCAGGTGTGGAAGCGCTGCGAGGCGTGGAGCTTACTGGTACTAATTGCTCGATTGGCTTGATCTTTAGAAACTCGTGTGTGGTGGTGAACGCCTCATGCGGACTAAGATCAGAAACATCCCAGAACATTAAATTAAATATCTGCGGTTTTTTACTTATTGGTTTCTTACATTGCTAGCTTTTGCCGACCCGGTGGTTATGGCAGGGGTTCCCCACCCGATCCCATCCCGAACTCGGCCGTTAAGTCCCCTAGCGCTGATGGTACTGCGTCTTAAGGCGCGGGAGAGTAAGTCGCTGCCGGGTCAGCTAAAGCTGGTGATGAAAAACAGACATCTTCCCTTATAGATTGCTCGACTGGTTCGGGCCCACCAGCTGCTTGGTGGACAAATCGAACCGGCCTTGTGCCGGTTTTTTCGTTTCTGGTAACCTCATAGGAGGGAGCCACTCTGACGCGGGATGGAGCAGCCCGGTAGCTCGTCAGGCTCATAACCTGAAGGTCGTAGGTTCAAATCCTACTCCCGCACCCAAATAAACCCCTGAAAAACTTCGGTTTTTCGGGGGTTTTTCTGTTTGGGGTTTTGATTTTTTGTAGTCGGAAAGGGTGGGAGCAGACATTAGACGACAGCGCCCCTGTTACCGCTCCGCCAGCGCAAGCTGGTACCCATGGCGGCTGGCTTAGGTTTTTGAGACTGGGCCCAGCCGTCGTGAATCCTGACTTTCGTCAGGAAAGCGGTGCGCGCACGGATCTTTCCGTAGGAGGCCCTCGTCCTTCGACTTCGCTGAGAATGAGGCTTAAAGAGAACCCCGCCTATCCCGGGCTTGACTCGGGATCTCCAGCGCCGGTCACGGATCTATCGCACGAGGTCCCAGATCAAGGCCGGGACAGTCGAGTTGGCGTGCATGCCCCTTTTACGTCGAGAGCGGGCATGTTCTCAGAGATCTATTTTTTCCCCAAGTAAGTCTCGGAAAATACTCGGTTTTTTAGTGGCTGTCCTTTGTCTGGTGTTTGGGATGCGCTGGGTGCAGGTTTTGGCGTTCTAGCGTCCGAACACGCGGAATTTTCTCGCCTATCCGCCGCTCGCGAAAAACGTTATCATATATCAATGACCGAGCTACCGAAACTCGGATTCGATCCTGCTGAGCATAGTTCAGACGACCGGCCGGAGGCTTGGGCGCGGTATATGAGCTATATGCACAAAGTGCAGCCGCTTCTCGTTCCGGAGCGGCCATTCGCGGCGCATGCGCAAAGCTGGGTGATTGAGCGACTGGTGTTCTCGCACGTCTTCTTCGATCCGCAGACCATGTGCTGCAAGCCGGGATCATCGACGGTTAAAGGCGCGCCGGATATTCTGTTTGGCTGGATTTATCGGCGTGGCGGAGCCCAGATTTGGCATGAGGGCGAGATGTTTGACATTGGTGACAATGTGTTTTGCCTGTTCGACTATTCGCGAGAGCTCTATTCGATCGCAGCGCAATCTGAAGTCTATAGCATCATGGTGCCGCATCGCCGGGTCGGATATGATCCATTGCGGCATCCAGCCCGTCTCATCTTGGACCTCGAATCGGCGGATGGCGCTTTAGTGGCGGGGGAGCTTGAGCGCGTTATTCGCGACGCTGACCAGATGACCCGTAAAGACGTGCCGCAAGAAGCCGACCGGTTTTCGGCCTTGTTAGCGACGCTACTAAACCGAAACGTGCGGCAGGCGGGTGAGGATCAGGCGCTAAAGCCGAAACTTCTGGAATATGTCGACGCGCACATATTCGACCAAGAGCTGTCCTTGACGGCTTTGATGGATGTGTTCGACGCGCCGCGCGGACAAATCTATGCCGCTTTAGATGTTGCTGGAAAATTGGATGACTATATCGCGCGTCGGCGGCTCGATTATGCGCTGCGCAGCCTGGCGTTCGGTGAGGCCAATCCGAAGCGGACTAAAGATGTCGCCGCCTATTGCGGATACACTTCCTTGGACGCGTTTGAGGCGGCCTTCTCTAGCCAATTCGGCTTACCGCCCAAAATCGCCCTCGGCGCCATCGCCCGCCCTGACCTCCGCCCAGAATTAGCCGAACCTGCAGACCTTTGGGAAACGTGGTGGGTGTGAGACGACTGGGCGAGCGCCGCTATCTGCGCGAGAGAATGTAATCCCACCAATAGTCTAACCCGAGGCGTTTATGCATGGCCCGTCTAAGCGCGGCTTGATCGAACAGAGGCGAAAATTCCTGGTGCCAGCGCTGCAGTAGCGCGGGCGTGAGCGCATCAGCGGTCCAGTCCTCTACGAAAGCCACGGGGAGACGCTGATAGGCTTTGTCCAGAGCGCTTCTTTTGATGATTGGGACTGCACCATGTAAAAGCGAGAGCCACGCCTTTGGCGAGGGGTCTAAGCCGCCGCCTTCGACACATAAGACGAAAGCATGTTGTTCGATTTGGTCTATGAAGGCCCGCTCGGAGACGTTTTCTTCAAGGCGCGTGCACCAATCGCTCCAATCATGGGCTGCAAGATCGGCGACCTTCCGCCGAGCCTCCCATTGGACGCCAGGGCGCACGCGGTGACCACACAGCGCTTTCAGCGGCCGGGCGGAAAGCGGCGGCGGTGTTGGGATCGCGACCATCTCACGAATATGCGGGTCTTCATTGAACACCATGCCCAAGGGCAGCGGGTGGAGTTTTGGATGGCTGGCGCTGTCCAGGTTCTCCGCCACCCAAGCGGTGAGCAAGGGATGGTTTATGATTGCCGCGACATCGACGCGATCCTGCTGCTCGAATGGCGCCATACGGGCATCGGTTTGGTTCGGGATGGTCGTGTCTTCAGAACCGCTAACGAGAATGAATGGGCCTGTGATTTGCGGCAGCACCGTTTCGACGAAGAATCGCAGGGCCACCCGTTGCCAACGAAAGGACAGGAACACGGTTTTTGGCGTTGTGCCGCCGCGCTGCTTGATGAGATGCGTCTGCGGAGCGGCCTTGTCTGACAATACGACCCAATCGCAACGCGCCGCGATCCCCGTCAGGCGGTATTGGTCCGCGCCGAGATCTTTGGGAAAAAGCCGGGTCGAGTGGATCCTGAGCATGACTTACAAGGCTGCTGCCTGCAGCGCTTGGTAAAGCTCAATCGCGCGCGGCGTGAGGGCCATATCCGGCCGGTCTTGATGTTTCATCCCAGCCTCAAAGAAAGTCTGTTCAGGCGCGTTATCGCCCAATCCTAAGGCGTCGATCATAGACTTGAAGCTTCGCTCCATGGTGGCTTGGTCGCCCACGAATTCGATCACCGGGATCTTATGGGCGTGGTGGAAGTCGAGCAGCCTCTGATTATAGGCGCACCAAATCTCTAGACATTTTTCCAGAGCAAACCCATTGCGCGTATGGATCGACATCGCAACTTCTGCGGGGTGACGGAAGATCCCAGCGCCCGCGAGATTTGGCAAAACCTCATACCACCCTTCGAGCGTCAACAGCGTGCGCGGGTCCTTAAAGGCCCACAGGGGCTGGCTCGATCGCGACTCAATAAACAGATCGCGCACCGCCTTATGCAAAGGCTGCCATTTGATTTCGTCGGGTGGGCTATGCCAAGCCCCGCCATTCTTCGCCATCAGGTCTTCTTGCATATACAGGATCGAGGGCGCTTCTTGCAGACCTTTTGGGTTATACTGGATGCCCTGATCGAGCACCTCGCCAAAATAAACGCCATGCGCACGCAAAGTCCCAGCCAGCGCGCTGGTGCCGCTGCGATGCATGCCAAGAATGATGATGGCGCGACCATGGCGTGAGGAATTCATTCGGAGTCTGCCCATAACGCGTAAGATGGGCTTCGCTATCCCGGCCGCTTTTGAATGTCTATCCAAAATGAGCAATCTATTCTTGTCGAAGCCCCCAGGCTTCCGTTACGATCGCGGTCTCGACTATTTAAATCCTCTCAAGAAGGGCTCATCATCCATGAGTAAGTACTACGACGCCGAACGGATCAAAGAGCTCGTCGCTTCTGATCGACATAGGGTTGTGATTGGGGGGCTATGGGAAGAACTCGGAACACTCCAACTAAACTGCCTGCAACATCTGGGTATGAAACCGTCAAGCTCGGTTTTGGATGTTGGCTGCGGGTCTCTGCGACTGGGGGCGAAGCTCGTCGACTTTCTAGATCCTGGACAATACTATGGCACAGATCTCAATCTGCCATTGCTTGATGCCGGATACGAGCGCGAATTGTCGGAGCAATTGAGAACCAAACTACCAAGAGAAAATTTGATTGAGCACGATGCGACCCAAGCTTTGCCGATTGAAATGTCGTTCGACTTCATAGTTGCCTTTTCGCTTTTCACTCATTTGCATCCAGATCAATGTTTGTCTGTCTTGCGGTCGATCTCTCAGTGTATGCATCCGCAATCCACCGTCATGGCGACCTTCTTTGTAACAGATCACAATCCGCACCTGCCATCAGAACAGTCCGCCGGTATTACCACTTATCCGGACAGAGACCCGTTTCATCTCAGTCAAGAGCAGATCACCTCATTGGGGGGGAAGGTTGGTTTGGTGCTCCGACCTATTGATGGCTTTAGTCATCCGCGCAACCAGCGCCTCTTTAAAATAAAGCAAAATTAGGATCGAATTGCATCCTTTCAAGCCGTCCGAATCACCACTGAATGTTGATGGAGCGTTCGCTCGCTATTGTTGTAACACGGCGAGAAACCAGACACTTATGATTAATTTCACGCGCAAAATCGCTTTTTGCAGCTCATGATTTTGAAACGCTTTGGCGTGGTTCAACTGCAACAAGTTGAATTGGTTAATAAAGCCCTCAAGAAATCCCCTAAGTGATTGTTTATTATGGTAATATCCAGATTTTTGGTCGTGGCAAATTCGCAATACCTGTCCTAAAAAGTTGCGGCCGTTTAATAATCAATCTCCAACCTGTTGACATCGCGGTCGCAGTGTTCTTTAGCAGTGGGTGCGGGCGTTTGCCCCGCGGTCTTTATCAGCGCGCAGTGCTGTGGGAGAGCGTAAAACTGAACGGAGAATTTACGTATGAGTATGAATAAACTTTTGGTCTCAGCTGCGTCGGCAGCTCTGATTGCGGGGAGCGCTGCAGCTCTGGAAGTTACACAAGGGGATGCAGATACACTTGCTGGCCTCACAGGCACTCAGATTGAGTCAGCCATTATTGTTGCGGAAGAAGCAAGCTTCGCAGCGACTGGTTCTGATGTTGGTATTTTTGAGCTTCGTGTTGATGCGACTGGTACATTTGCGGCGAGCGAAAACTATTTCGTGGACGTGACGGTATCTGGCGGAACTTTTTCTGCAGATCTGACCGGTGCTGAGGTAACTGACGGCGACGGCGGTTCAGGTATCACTGTTTCAGGTTCTTCTGTTCAAATCGCTGGTCAGGCGCAAACCGGCCAAGAAGGCGAGAATGCGGTCCGTTTCTTGGTTTCTAACGACAACGTCGTTGGTGACAATTTTGGTCTCGAACTGCCAATCATGTACAGCGGTTGCCCATCTGAGCTGAACTTCACAGTGTCTATTGAGACCACTGGCGGCGTTACTTTCGAAGAAGGTACTGTCTCGCTGGATGACGCGGCTATCACGTGTGGTAACGCATACATGGGCTCAATCGCAACAGACGTCCTCGCGGGTGCGAACGATTCATTCCTCGACTCAATCGAGTTCGAAGCGTTTGAAGCTGGTGTGACAACTTCTGCGACAGATGCAGGCGCTGACGGCACAACGACGGCAGGTCCAGCTGATACGGCTACAACTGCGACACTCGGTGTGTTGACCGTTGAGTTTAACCCAGGTGGTCTGACCCTACCGGGCGGCGCTTTTGTTACAGAATTGAACGATGGTGCAAATGCTCTGTCGACGATCACTGGTACAGCTACCGACGTGACTTCAGCGACATTTGACGTGAACGTTTCTGATCCAACCGGTCTAGACTCTGCAAACACTGAAGAAGGTGCTGACACCGATGCGTTCAGCGCAGGTGGAGCGGCATCTCTGACTGTGGCTGCAAACGTTGCAATGGCAGTGAATGATCTCATCGAGAACATTACAGTGTCAGTTCTGACCGGTGCTTCTTCAGCGCAAGTTCCTCAGCAAGACGTGACCACAAGCATGGGTCTTCTGAACTTTGCTGATGCAACACTCGTTGATGACGAGCCAATTGCAGACGCAACACTTGATGACCTGAACTATGAAGGTGAAACATGTGAAACCTTCGATTGGGTCGGTGACGCAACCAAGCCAACTGCCAACATTTGGCGCGTAACAGGTGCGGGTTCTGCGACTTCAGACGTGATTGTAACACTGTCTAACTCTTCTAACGGAGCTTCGTTCGACGGGTCTTACACCATGCAGTCTTATGACTTCAGCCAGCCTGAGGTTGTCATCACGAACGCTCATATCGGCGCAGCTGCTGGCGAATTTGGTCGAGCAGACATTCTGTTCAACTTCATCGGCGCAACAACCGCTCTTGATTGTGACCGTCTGATGAACTCTGATGCTGCGAACATCATCACAGCATTCGGCAACAACAACTCTACTGCTGGTGCATCTGTGGACGGTGACGACTAAGTCGGAAACTGTCTGAGACAGACACAAAATCTAAGAGGGCGCACGCTGTGCGCCCTCTTTTTTTTACCTGAGATTTGTTTAGGATCGACGCTATCAATACGAGGTCAATCGCGTGCAAAACGACATCGCATTTTCTACCAGTATATCAGGCACATTAGTCGAATGTGGATTGCTCTCGGAGACGCAGTTGGCGGAGGTCCAACGCTTTCAAACCAATATTGGTGGGAGTCTTCGCCAGGCGGTTATGAAGCTCGGGCTGCTGCGAGAGCAAGATCTATTAGATGTTTATCAACGGGTCCTATCGATCGAGTGTATCGAAACCTCTGCCACCCCAATTCCATCGCTCGATGATATCAAAAGGGGGATGCTTGCTCTAGATGTGAGCGACGGCTGGCTCAGTGCGCTTGATCTGGTGATCTGGATCGATGGAGATGATGCCGAAACACTGAATTTCATTCAGCGGGATCCGTTAGATACAAGCGGTGAAGAAAACATCCAGAAGTTTTGGAACGGAACCCTAAGACAGTTTCTCGCGACCAATCGCACGCTGGATGCTTTGTTTGCTCAATTGAGTGCAGATGCGGGCGCCCGGAACCTGCAGCAAGAGACCAGCACCGATGTCGCGCGGCTAAGGGAACTCGCGGAAGAAGCACCGGTCATCGATTTTGTGAACGGTTTGCTTTCCGACGCAGTCGATTTGCGCGCATCAGACGTGCATATTGAGCCCTCGGAAATCGATTTCATTACTCGCTTTCGAGTCGATGGCGTTCTCGCGCATCAAAGAATCAATCCAAGAGCACTTTTCGACTCCGTCGTCACGCGCATTAAAATTCTGTCGAACATGGATATTTCGGAGCGGCGCTTGCCGCAGGATGGACGACAGACGATTAGGGTGGCTGGTGAAGAAGTGGACCTGCGAGTTTCGTCCATTCCATCCACTTATGGCGAGAGTGTTGTACTCCGTCTTTTGCGTAAACAATCGTCACTGCCTGACCTGGAGGGGTTAGGAATTGGCGCAAAGCTGTTGAGCGAACTTGAGTCGCTTGTAAGATTGCCGAATGGAATTTTCCTCGTAACTGGTCCGACCGGGTCCGGTAAATCGACCACGCTCTATCGCGTGTTGGAGCTGCTCAATAATGGTGAAAACAAGATCATCACTATTGAGGATCCGGTTGAATATGAGATGGAGAATATCGGACAGATCCAAGTGCATTCAGAGATCGGCCTAACGTTTGCCGGCGGATTGCGGGCGATGCTTCGCCATGACCCGGATGTCATAATGGTTGGGGAAATTCGGGATCCAGAGACAGCTGAAGTCTCTGTTCAAGCTGCACTGACGGGCCATATGGTGTTTTCAACCTTGCACACCAACACAGCAGCGGGCGCAATTGAGCGCCTGCAAGACTTGGGAACAGAGCCGTTTTTGATCAAAGCCTCGCTGCGCGGGGTGCTCGGGCAGCGATTATTGCGTCGTTTGTGTGGTCATTGCTCGGTCCCCCAAGCCAATGGTGAAATGGTCTCCCACGCGATATCGCGATTGCACGCGGATGGCGTTTCGGCGGAGCAACGAAATTACCGGAAAGCCGTTGGATGCGAACACTGCGGGCACAGTGGATACAGCGGACGGGTGGGTGTGTTCGAGTTGTTGAACGCTCATTCGATGGTCAATAAGTTTCCGGAAAAATCACTGTCCGAGATCATGGACGAAAAAGCGCTACGATCAAATGGCTATGTGAGCATGGTCACGGATGGGATAGAGAAGTCGTCGCGTGGACTGACGTCGCTTGAAGAAATTGAGCGCGTTTTCGGACGCTGGTATAGTTGATGTCGCTGAAGAAGTTCTATGTCCATATTCAAATATAAAGGTGTCGCGTCTGACGGAACTCAGGTCTCGGGAAAAATCGAGGCCGTAGAGGAGCGAGAAGCGCTTCGGCTGCTTCAATCCCGCCAGATTCGTGCGTTTGAGGTCTCTAAGGTCAGAGACGCGAAATCAGACCTGAAATCAGGCAAGCCGTCGAGCAATGACTACTACCAGTTGCTTAAGCAGTTTTCGGTTCTGGTCGATGCTGAAGTCTCCGTCTTGGAAGGACTCCAGAGCCTCAAAGGGGCGACCAAGCACAAGCATATCTCAGATCAGCTTGATTCTGTTTCACAGAAATTGAGGGCTGGTATCACCTTGGGAGATGCGATGGCAACCGAGATGCCGGAATTTCCGCCTCTCGTTTTCAACCTGGTTAAACTGGGAGAAAAAACAGGACGTCTGGGGAGTGTGATGTCGCTCTTGGCCGATCAGCTCTCTCTACAGGAAAAAATGAAGAAAGAGCTCAGAGACGCATTGACCTATCCAACTTTCCTTTTGATCGTTGGAGTGATTGCCGTCGTCTTCATGTTTTACGTTGTTGTCCCGCGTTTCTCTTCAATGATTGGGGACTCACGCGAGAGTTTACCTATGATCGCTGACGTCGTGTTTTCGATCAGCGAATTTATGGTCGGCAACTCTTTATTGCTGTTCGGAGTATTGGGGGGCGTTGCGGCCATTGTTCTGATGGCTTGGCGGTCAAGCTCGGTTCGGAGCGTATTCCTGCGGCTTGGATATCGAGTCCCGGTGCTCGGACCGCTAATGCATACCGCAGATATGTCGAATTGGACCCGAACAATTGGCATTTCGGTGGATGCCAGATCCCATCTCTTGGACGCCGTGCACTTAGCCAATCAATCCGTACGGGATCCGGCTATGAAATCTGAATTTCAAAGCGTAACCCGTGATTTGCGCTCGGGATTGGCTTTGGACGAGGCGTTGAAGAAAGTCGAAGGGATCGACTCGCTTGTCCTTAGCCTCGTTTCTACCGGCGTTAAGTCGGGTCGCCTTGCAGAAATGCTCTTGATTGCGACAAACACGCTGGATGAAGAAGTGAATTCCAAGTCCAGTCGATTAGGAAAGCTGGCCGAGCCGATTGCCATCCTGGTGATTTCGCTAATCGTTGGCACCGTGGTCATCGCCTTGGTCACGTCGATGACAAGCCTGTACGACGTATCCCTTTAAGTTTGGCGTTTGTGTCAGTAGATTATCGCCAGCCGGTCGAGTGAAGGTAGCGTGTGGACAGCAAGCGTTGCTCATGAGTCAGCTCCACCTGAACACGATATAGACCGATCCGACGTTGGTTTAATATGATTTCAGCGTCAGGTGCCATGAGCTCAGAGGTCCATTTGAGCGATCCATCTCCAAATGAATATTCTCCGGTCGGGCGAACCGCAAAGTTGACAGACTTTAGATAGGTGAGGGCTTGTTGTTCAAGTCTGGCGGTCGTCTCGGCTTCGTTAACAATTACCGACCCACGTTGAGCGTTCATTTGCACTTGAGCGATCGGTAGCAAGGCAATCGAGAACAGTAGCAAAGCCGCAATGACTTCAATCGTGCTCATCCCATATTGATCTCGTTGAGACGTAGAAAGCTTGAGCACGCCGAGACAACAAGGGGTCTTAAAAGTCGTCTTTTGCCTGTACTTTGCCATGGATTATGGTCTCGTCACTTTGAAGAGAGTTTTCGGGTAATTCCCGTGGTTCCGGCGTCACGTGCATGGGAGCTGGTGGTTTTGTGAATGTCTTGGAACCAGCGAACGATTTCAAATACGCGTCATTCACTCGGTCCGATAATGCATTGACTGCGTTTGCTCGGTCCTCTCTCGAGTTGAGAATGTACGGTGTGATCATCACCATCAGAACTGTTTGAGAATTGTTGAGCGTTTCCGTACTGAAGGCTCGCCCCAAGCCAGGAATATCTTTCAAGAGTGGCACACCGCTAATGCCCCGGCTATATCTGTTCTCAATCAACCCACCCAAAATTGCCGACTGACCATCCTGCAAAGTTAGCTCCGTTTGGAGGCTTCTGTTCGATATCAACGGAGAGGGTATTGACTGGTTTTCATTGTCTTCGGCCGAGGAGACTTCCTGACTGATTGTTAGATCGATCCGATCCTCCGATAGGACCAAAGGCGTGATATCGAGTAAGATACCGGTTTCGCGATATTGAACCGTTTGTAGAATATCCGTGGAGCCTTGCGACTGTGAGTCGCCGGCCGATTGCGAAACAATGAGCGGCACGTCGGTACCCACTTGAATGCTTGCACTTGAGCCGGATTTCGTAACGATTCTCGGTGTAGAGAGGACATTCACATCATTGTTAGACGCAAAGGCGCTGAAGTCTAAGATGTAGTCGCCACTGCGAGCGCGACCGGAGAATCCGCCGGAGGCAAGACCTAATCCCCCAAGCGTTCCCGCATTGACGGCGAAGCCGCGCGAACCGATTTGATTGAAAATAAACTCAACACCCGACCGGGTTTGGTCTGTAAGTGTCACCTCAGCGATGGTGACCTCGATCAGAACTTCGGACGCTGGAACATCAATTCGGTTTAAGAGCCTAATCGTATCGGCGTATTCATCATTCGTCGCTTGAAATATGATCCGATTGCCTTGCAAATCGACGACATAGTTTCCGGTGTTCGCGATATTATTCGGACCACCGCTCGCTTGTGTTGGAGCCTCCAATCCCGCTGCGAGTTGTGCAGGATCGCTACTCGCTTGACCCAATTTTGCGACACTGTCTAAGACCCCGACAAGATCTTCCGCTTTATAGTGTTTTGCCTTGTATACTCGTGTGGTCCGCAGATCGTCCGGGGACGCATCGGAGTCCAGCATTCGGATCGTATCGATAGCGAGTTCCAGGAAATCAGGCCGGCGCGCAAAAATATAGACTTGCTGCGTGTAATCCAGAGTCTTGAGGTTTACCGATGCGGTGACCCCGCGCTGGCTGGATACCGATAAGCCATTTAAAATTAGCAATTCTTCTAGAGCTTTGCCTAATTCTTCAGCGCTCCAGTTTCGCGCCGTGTAAACCGCGTAATCGGTATCTGCATAATCTAGCTCATCCATTTCCTCGATGATCTTGAGTGCTTCAGACGTCTGCTGTGGTAGCCCTGCAATCGTTAGCGAATTGGAGGCCCTGTTCACGCGAACTGTCAGGTCGTTGGAGTCTGGAAAAGCGTCCTTGAGGATTTGTGCCATATCGTTCAGATCGCGGGCATAAATTTCCACGTACTGAACGATCGGTTGCAATCCTGCTGGGACTGAGCTTCTGGCGCGCGATGGGATAAACCGAGGGGAGGAGTCACGAAGATCTTCATCCGCAAAAATCTTGACCTCATCCTCTTCAACCGCAACACTAATTGCATGCAGGCTTAGTGTGTTGACGGCAGTATCGTAGAGATCGCGCGGTGACATTTCCGAAGGGGTGCGTAGGTTTACAATACCGGGATTGCTATCGACGCCAGGACCCAATGTGTAACCTGTTCCAAGAATATCGCCGAACACAACATCGATGAATTCCGGAATTGATTGGCTAGCGCTTAGCGCCATTTGAAGATCACCGGTTGGGAGAGGCGGATAGCTTTGTGTGGATACTCTCTCGACGGGTTGACGTGTCCCGATTCTTGGAACTGTACCGAATCTTAGTTCTTCGCCCGCTGTGTTTTCTTCAGAAACACCCAGTTCTGCAGACTGTACGGCACTTGGATTTGCCGTGCTGGCCACGTTTACTTGCGTTTGGGGGCGCACCTGAGGAATCTCCGAGGCTTCAAGACCGTCAGAATTGCTACTCGTCGCGCAGGCGCTGAGCGTTAGTGCGAACAAACTCACATATGCGTAGTGGGACCGTTTCATAGTTGCGAATCTTCCGAGTTTGCATCCGGTAAGCGGTCGAAAATATAGATTCGACGCGATTCCGTTTCGTTAGTGAGTTGAACCGAAGCAGGGCCGATATCAGAAACGACCCAGCCATGGATATCGTCATTTTCTTCGACAATAATTCGCTGCTCGCCAGTGCCGAAATATGCGGCCCACCGCCCATTCAAAGAACGCGTTAGCCTCAGCGTAGGCACGGCGGCAGCTTCAGCGCCAGCAATATCGATTGCCTGGGTGACGCTTGGGTCGTCGACGACAACGGGTACGTAGAAACCCGATCGAGTGAGTTTTTGCATGGCATCATTGAGATCAGAACCTCTATTGAGCTCAACTCGATCCGCGATATTCGTTACCGACGTTCCGGCAAGCGCTTCCGAATTTATAGGACGCGCAGCATGAAGTAGAACCCAAGCAGATAGGGCTAGGATCCCTAACCATACTTGCTTTGTATGTAATGCGGTCAACAGCGAATACATAATCTACCCTACAGCTCGGAGAAACCCAGAACATTTACCTGAAACAATCCGGAGTTCGTCCATCTGATATAGTCGATTTTAGCAGCGACTTCCATTTCTGATAGCCGTTGATAGCAGAGAGCGAAAACGCCATCCGCGTCTCTCGCTCTGACGGCGGCTTCATAAACAGAAAGGCCTGGAAGTTCCGGGTCTTCGGAAACAGATATAGCGATTGAGACGCGTTCCATTCCGCACTCCTGAAGCGTCTGTCTGATATGCTGCTGAAACAAAGCCGAATTAAGGCCTTCTGTTTCTTCGCGCAGAGTCTTGGAGGCGAGAGTCTCTAACATCTGTGCGAGAACAACATTCTCGCTCACCTGATTTTGCTCGCTAGATAGGAGTTGCATCTGCGAGAGTTCTGATTTTTGATCTATGATTCGGCTTTCAAGAGCCTGATTAGCTCGCGAGACTGCATCGAAGATCCAAAAGCAGATGAGTAAGAACAAAGCCGCCAGTGCAGCGCCAAGCATTGGCGTGAGTTGTTCTTCGAAATAGAGCCGCAGTCTATTCATTGCTTATTCCTCGGCTTCCTCTGCGCTGTTCCGGAAACGCGCAATCCAAAAATTAGCCCGCCGGTCGGCTTCAACTGATGCTGCGTCAAGCTTTGGGTTCTCTTCTAATATTCTGACCAATTCGGTCTCGCTGAAATCGGCTTTTGTTGAGAACCCCACATCCCAAAGCCCGTCTCCGAATGAAACTCTGTGGATCTCGCCGCCGGCGTCTTGGATCGTTGATATGCCTTCGGAAAACGGGATAAATGAAGGTTCGATGTCTACAGCGTCTGCCAACACACCTATCGAGGCGGACAACTCGCTGCGTTCTCTAATTTGGTCTATACGCTCGTCAAATTGCGCCGACATCCCGCTTAGTTCGGATCCAAGAAAGGAAGATTGGGCGCTGAGATTCGCCCACCTAAATACCGGATACAGTGTGACGAGTGTCGCGATTAGTATGCCAATTGATACTAGCCGCGGAACATCAACCATCCGAAATGCTTCGCGGTAGCCGATCTGGTTTTTTGGGGGGGGGCCTCGCCGAAAAGACTTGATTGCGATTGCTTCTGGAATCGGACCTGACTTTGCACCAAATTGCTCGGCATTCAGGGTAAACCGTAACCAGTCGTTTTCGGTTGGCATATTTGGCCACCATCGACTGAGAAGGATTTCATCCCCGCCGCAGTACATCCCTTCAAAGCCGTCTGAGCATTGGATGACGTGGAATCCGTCTGACAACCCTTTGTAAAATGCGCTTTCTGGAACGCAAAGCAGGCTTTTCTCACCGGATTGATCTTCGACTAAATCCGCGTTCCAGCTCCAAATCGCCGTGCCCTGGTCTAACGCTTGAAGAAATACTCCGGGGCGATCATAGGGCGATTTCTCGATCGCGTGTAGGTATGCGCGCTTGAGTTGATTCTGCCGGGTTAGTCCGGCATCGTTTTTTATTCGCTCGTGTGAGCAGATCGCACGAGACAGCACGATGCGCTTCCCGGTGAGCCATTGAGACAGAACACCGCCCAGAGATCCAGAGAGTTGTCCTTCTCGATCCAAGTAAATGAGGGAGGGTGAGAAAATCATAATACTCTACAATCCGGCGGTATCCACCTTATTCCTCTTCGGCGACAGCGCCTTCAAATCTTTGGGTGATCCGAAATGGGCTTAGGTTTGGGTCCAAGGAGTGATGTAGCTCAAAAAACCGCTGTGTCCCAGTGCTTTGATCATGGAGCCAGACGTGAAACCTTGACCCGCCTGGTCCGGATGCAAGCAGAGGATCATAAAATCCCTCGCGCTGTTGAACACGTTCCCAGTCGGAAATAAGTGCGGCGTCGCTGGATCCGAAGGCCCGGACGCCCATTTCGTCACGTAAACTGTCTGGCGTGAGTTTGATGTTCGGAAGCGAACCAGATCCGAAAGTCAGATATTTAGCGAGCGCTACCGGAGCATCGCACAGCTCAAATGATCCCCATGTTTCAAGACCGCAAAGATCGGCGATCCCAGTGAGTCCAGTAACAGTGTTGGTGCGATATCCCTCATCCCCAACGATCCTTAGCGCTTGGAAATCCGATATTCGCGATCGAATTTCTTCCAATGCACGTCGCCTTTTTGAGGGTGGAATGTCCATGGAGCGGAGCGCGAAGCTCAGATAGCTCTCGCTAGGATAGTTTATATCAAGCAACCCTCTGGTGTCTTGAACGGTTACTTCGTATCGATCGTTTTCTAGATCTTCGTTTTCGTAAAGGCTCTGCCATTCCATCGGGGTGGATCGTTTGTCCCAGGGCCCTGAAAGTTCGATGAGCGTCGCCGTGCGACCGGATATCGCTTGACCGTCAAACTGAGCGTTCACGACGGCACGCTCAAGCACGGATCTCCATACGACCTGTTGCTCTAAATTGTGCATCGACCATTCAAAGTCGATCACGTCCTTTTGCAGCTGCGCCCGTGCTGTCGCCGTCTGGAGTGATTGAGACAGAGTCGCTGCAGTTAGGGCGAGGAGCGCGATGACAACGAGGCATAAAGGCATGACGAAGCCATTCTGATCGCGAGCATATTCGGAATTAACGGTGCTTCGTAACAAACAATCTTCTCGTTTCTGGAATTGGGCCTGTGGCGGCAAATTGTAATACTATCGCACTCGGTGGAATCGGCTCATCCAACAATGCGGCAGGCGTGGGCTGCGAATCTTCGACTGGCCACGTTTCCTGATCTTCGCCACCAATGTTTTGGTATGTAATCGATAGTTTTGTCTCTGTCGCGAACCATGGGATCTCTTGCTCGTTGTACTTCAACCAGACGACTGAACCCAAATCAGTGCTTTCGATTTCTAACTCGAAGGCTCGCATGCCGCCAAACCCATCGAAAATATCGTAGAAACACCCACTGAAGCCGTCCTTATCTCCGCTGAGTTCGCAAGTTCCTTCGATTTCCGGGTGGGGCACGGTCTCCAACGCTCCGGCAAATGCCTCAAATTGTTGTTCGAAGAAGAAGCGTTTTGATGCTCGTTCGTCTGCATCAGAGAATTCTTGAAACGATCTTTGAGACATCACCAGGATTGACATCATGCTGACGAGGAGCGTGCTCGCGATCATTATGACCGCTAATACTTCGACAAGTGAAAAGCCTTGCTGGACTGACTCGTTCTGTTCTGAAGGGGAGCGAATAATCATGCCAGGGGCGTCAAGCTGCAGGTGATCGGCGAAACACTGTAGCGCTTTATTCTGCCGGCATACTCAATTGCGAGCTGTCCTTCATTGCAGGCGCCACGAGAAACAACCTTCAATTCCGAGTCGAGAAGCACGAATCCTGTTAGTTCTGGATGTCTCTCACCGAGAAAATTTATGAGGGAAATCGAGCGCCTTTCGTGGACATTCGCTATTCGAGCGGCGGAGATTGCATTTTCTACTGCTGACTCAATGGAGTTAAATCGTCGCTCTTCAACGATAGGTGTCAAATTGACGACCACCGTCGACGCTAATAGTCCCAGGATCGCCAGCGCTGCAAGCGTTTCAATTAGGCTGAAACCGCCTTGGTTTGATTGGCTGCTAACCATAAATGTCGGCGTTGAGGCCTTCGCCGCCTGGCTCATTATCCGCCCCGAGTGAATAAACTCGAATGGAAGAGGTTCGACCGTTTACTTCCGTTGGCGGCTCATAGTGAAATGCGTTTCCCCAAGCATCAACCGGAAGCGCTTCTTCATCAAGGATTTTCTCGCCAACCGGTGGGTCGATTAGGACTTTTAACCCAACTGTCTTGTCCGGATAACTTCCAGATTGGAGCCGGTAAATCGCGAGCGCATCTTTTAAGTTCTTGGCTTGAGTTTTGGTGCTCACAACCTTTGATTGGTCTACGTGTCCAAGGAACCGCGGTCCGACAATTGCCATCAGGGCTGAGATAATCGCAAGCACGACCAAGATCTCTAGCAATGAGTATCCTGATTGTGTTGGTTTGACCTGTTGTTTCCGATCAGCCCCCGCAACGAGGCGAAATAAGGCGGTTAAAAAAGGCACTTGCACGGAGGTCTCCCTGTTAGGCTTAGGCGTTTCATGTTTTGCGCGGATTACACTGTCTCTCGAAGTCTTCCCATGCGCTAGTTAGGTTATCCCAAATATCTTGGCAGCACTTTGGCACGGGTGTTTCGACGCTGCTGTGATGTGTCAGGTCCTGGGTGTAAAACTCGGTCGCTTCGTTAGGATTCAAATTTAATCGGCGCGAAATGTCACGTATTTGATCTGAGTAGAGTTTTACATCTATTCCATATCGAATCAACTGAAACCGATTAGCACGATGCAGCTCCAACAATTGCGTGTTGTATATCTTCCATAGCTGCAGCGAATTTTCGCGATTCATCGTTTTCCCAGTCCTCGCCGCACGGCTTTCGAGGCTTTTTGCAACGTCTACCGGATGTCTAAAAGTGCCAATAAAATTGCAATCGAAGTTTTGTTGCCAGCTATTGGCGAAAAACATTGATCTAGGGTCTTTGACGCCCCAATGATTTGATGTGTCGATAGCGTCCACATGCTGCCGCAAGCGGCGTAAGTGGTCGCAGGTGATTGGAATTTGCTGCTCGGGTGGATTGTCCCAAGATCGCCCGTGGAGACTTAGGATCTCGTCATGAACATCGCGAATTGGCTCATGCTCTCGGTTTCCCTTCCTGTTGAAGGGCGCGTAAGTATTGACTGCGCCGAGTCTCATTCCACCAGCTTCCAAACACCCTGCTAAACAGGATGTGCCGGACCGGTGCATGCCAAGGATCAGAAAACCTGCCATTTTTAATTTCTAGGCCAATCTAACTGGTATCAACATTGTGTTCGCCGCTCTAATAGCTCGCGACGCGGCACTCTGCCAACTCTTGAGGTGCCGTAAAAGAGGCTTCACAGTGATCAGCATCTTGATTTGAGTAACGGAACAGAGTTGTTGCGACTTGCGGAACGAAAATGAACGATTGCAAGTTGTGGCCGCGGCGCGCAAATGATGTAGGTCCAATGATATCAAATCTTGCTAAATTGAGGCGATCGCTAGCCGCTCGCGCGGGGGGAAGCACTGCCAGACCTGCAGTGCCCAAGATCAGTATTATCATCATCTCTTATAATATGGCGCGGGAAGTACCGCGTACGGTGACGTCATTCTTGCCGCCTTATCAGACCGGTATATCAGAGAGCGATGTCGAGATCATCGTGATGGAGAATGGCTCTCCGCGGCCTGTGTCGGAACAGATCCACAAGAGTTGGCCGGCCAATGTTCGCTATCATTTTGTCGAAAACGCGCATCCCTCGCCGGCGCGCGCGCTGAATGAAGGGATCGCGCTGTCGACCGCGCCTTTGGTTTGCCCGGTGATTGATGGCGCCCGGATGGCGAGCCCTGGTCTATTGAAATGGGGGCTTGAGGCCGCGGCCCAAAGCCCGCGCGCCTTTGCGTCTACGGCTGGGTTCCATTTGGGCGATAAATTGCAGCAAATCGCCGTCGAAGAAGGCTATTGCCAAGAGGTCGAAGACGAGTTGCTAAAATCCATCAATTGGCCCGAAAATGGGTATCGGTTGTTCGAGATTTGTGCGCTTGCGGGCTCGTCTCGATATGGGTGGTTTGGATATTTGAATGAATCCAATGCGCCGATCCTGCCGCGGAGCCTGTATGATGAGCTTGGCGGGTATGATGAAGCGTTCGATATTCCCGGCGGCGGCCTGGTCAATCTCGACTTTCTGAACCGGTTATTGCGCTTGCCGGACACCCGCTATTATTCGATCCTGGGGGAAGGCACATTTCACCAGTTCCACCACGGCGTCACGACCTCGCGGCGGGTGATTAAGCCTGAAGCGGATGGGATAACGACATGGGAAAAATATACCGCGCAGTATCGCAAAATTCGCGGGGAGGACTATCGCCCGCCGAACCGAAAGCCGATTCTATTCGGTCAATTGCCAGGCGAAGCCAATCAGATCGCCGCTTTGGGGCTGGATAATCTCATCCAAGGTCGATGAAGACGGCTTAAAACAGCCCTTCGGCACAGACTCGGTTTCGGCCAAGTGATTTGGCTTTGTTTAGCGCGGTATCGGCCGCTGTGACGAGATCTTCCACTGTGCGGCGGGGTTTGAACGGCGCGATGCCGAACGAGGCCGTCGCCTCGATCTGAGCCGCATGAGACTGGGAAGTTGAAGCGCGGACCTGTTCAAACTGGTGTTTGACGGCGACCATCAGATTATAGGCCGACATGACATCAATATTTGGTAGGATGATCGCGAACTCGTCGCCGCCATAACGAGCCACGAGATCTTGGCCTTTTGTATTTTCAAACAGGATCGACGCGAACTTTTTCAGCACTTCATCGCCGGCTTGGTGGCCGAGATTGTCATTTACCGACTTGAACTCATCGAGATCTGCAAGCACCAGGCAGAAGCGCGATCCAGTGGCATTGGCTTCTTCAGTTTGGCTCTGCATCCGGTTCTCGAAGGCGCGGCGATTGGCGACGGATGTAAGGGGGTCGAGCAAGCTCTGACGGCGAGCCTGTTCGAGCTCGTCATTGAGCTTTTGCACTTTTTCCTGTGACTTGCGCAGCCCATCAGTTAGCCGGGTTGAAACAACGGCCATTTTTTGGCTTTCCGAGATCAATTGGTCGAGCAGGGATTTGAAATCCTGCTCATCTGCTTGATCTGTCGGCGCTTCGGCCAAATCATCCAGGGTCGTCCGAAAATGGGCATTCTGCGTCATGCCAGCTTTTAGAAGCTTCGAGACGTCTTGAATGCTGCTTTCGATTTCTTTGCCTATCGCTTCATTCTTATCCACCGATTGGTTCGGGCTGACATGTTCGCGATAAAGTTCGTTTAGCTCATAGTCATCAAGGGCGCCGCCGCTGGCCAAAATCCGGTCGACAGACAATCTGAGTTCGGCCGGATTGCGCGAGACATAGGCGTACCAAACGGCGTAAGCGGTTGGATCAGGCGGGGTGCCGTGTTTTTGAATCTCGTCGAATGCGGCCTTGCAATGCTTAAAAATAAGCGTGCGTGCGCTGACGGGAGCGTCGTCTTCCGTTTCGATTTGTTGTGCTTGCGCCGCCGATGCCATGGCCGATCCCATCATTATTCGATGAGAAACTTCTATCTAGGGTTGTTTTAATTAGAGTTAATTCCAAACGGGATTCAGCAGGCATGGCTGTGCGAAAGCGTCGCGGGCCTGCTTTGGACTTTAGGCGGGGTCAGTCAGCCCAAAACGGTGCTGCGCTTGGACCTGTAAATAGTGATGAATCTCGTCTGGCATGGACTGAAAATCCGGCACGATACCAATCAGCGGCCATACGATCAGAGAAGACTTAAGCGCCAGCAGCGCGTCTAAGTCCTGTTCGATTTGAGCCTTTGCTTTCGCAGCTGTAGCATGTGTGAAAGGCTCAAACGGGCCCCAACTGATCGATATTGGATGCGCATTTGGTTCACCGCGCATTTGCCGGGCAAGGCCGCGATGGCCTTCCCGCGCAACATTATCACCATAGACAAACACACAGTCTCTGTTCGCACGGAGGTCGTCTCGCGTGGTCCAAGTCTGCCGGAAGATGGTCACGGACATATCCGGATGCGCTATCGTCATATCTATCGCTGATCCTGCGTGGTTAATGCGCAAGGTCAAAGCAATATACAGACCAATTCTAGTTAAAGTAGTAATATGACATTAAGGATGCCATCACAAAAGAGTGAGCGCTAACGGTCTAGCACCTCAGAATTAGGATTCTTCGCGGCGCAGGTCTTCATTGATGCTCGCAAGACGGACGCTGACAATATAGGCTTGCTGAGATTCCATATTCGCCATGATGAGGCCGGCTTGCTCTGAATTTAGCAGTCTGAGAAAGCCAGCTGCGAAGCCTGGATCCATCTGATTAAAAATCGTCGCCGCTTGGTCCGGTTTCATCGCCCCATACATTTGCGCCAAATGGTTGAGGTCTTCGCCAGCAAAGGCTTGCATATCCTCCCAGCGGGTCTCCAAACTGGCCTGGAGCGCGGTCAAATCCGCGCGTGTTTCAGCCAGTTCGGCCTCCAGCGCTTGCAGTTCCAGCTCCCGGGCGGCGAGCTTTTCAGTCTCTGTTTCCAGCCGCAATTGATCTGAAGCCAGAGCCGCTGACAGATCTTCACTGAAACAGATTTGCCCTTCAATTGGCAGGGCGGCAGCGTTTGTCGTTTCAGCCTTAGTTGGCTCAGCCGATACAGTTTCGACCGTGTCATCAGCGTCAGCCTCGCGGGCATCAGCAACATTTGCCGGGATCAAGCGTGTGGCCGCCCCAAGCGTGAACAAGACGCCCAGCGTTAAAAGGACATTCGATCGGTTCGCAGCTTTAATCGCCATGCCTTACACCACTTTCATCCGGGGCCGTAATTGCGTCGGAAGCGGGCGCAGAACCGGTGCTTCCTTTTCTGCTTCAGCGACCGATTGTTCAGACAGGTCTTTCAGCCGGTGCATCATTTCCGTGATTTCTTGCAGGCGCTGATTTGACTCATCGAGCGCCTCCTGGACGGCGCCATTGCTCGGTGCAGGTACAGGCGCAGGAACCGGTACAGGTTGGTGAATGGGTGGTGTATAGGTTGAAGCGCGGTCATGCGCTTCGTTTAAGCGCTGAGTGAGGGCTTCAACCCGCTGACAGGATGTTTTGGCCTCTTCGATCAGGCGGGCTAAACGCGCTGCGAGTTCGCCAGCGTGGTAGCGGGTTTCATCTGTGGTGGCGGAGACGGCACTGATCGAATCAGACAGCGCTTTAATCGTCGCGCCGAGCCCATTGCGGGTGTTTTGCAGCGCGCGCAGGCGGCGGCTCAGCACGATGCAATAAATGCAAGCCACAGAAGAGATCAGAATGATCGCAATATCGAAAGGAGAAATCGGCACGCTTTTACCTCAATAAGAATTCAGTGATCAGGACGCCTTCGACAATGCCGTCCCCTAGAACTAAGTCAGCTCGGCGACCGAGTTGCTCACGCATATGTTTGTAAAAAGCCGGATCCTCAAAATCATCCAGCTCAACCGACCGCAAATAGAGCAGGAATGCATCGACCAGTTGGGTTTCCACCGGCTTGACCTTTTTCGCATCGGCTTTGTCAGTGGCGACAGAAAGTTGCATTTTGAGATAGCGCGTCGCTGGCGCGCTGCCGATTGTAATCAAGATTTCCTGGACCGGTGTATAGGTCAGGCTCTTCTTCTCTTCGGGTTTTTCTTTGACCTCATATTCCGCCTCCACGGTCGCCGCTTCTGCGACAGTCGGGGCGGGGGCTAAGAAATAGACGCTGGCAAAGGAGGTCGCCGCACAGGCGAGGCCCAGCACGAGCAATCCCATCATATTGATGCCGCCGGATGGTGGGGCCGCCTCTTCAGATTTGGCCTCTGGCTTGTCGCTCATGTGTCCCTCATAAAACTAGAAGTAGTTTTCCTGTTTAAAACAATCCCTAGTAAAGGAAGCCTTAACGCTTTCGCCCGAGAAATTAACTAAGTTCAACCGTAGCGAGAAAACAGAAAGCGGTCTTATGGGGTTCATCGACAATCTGCGCGCGCTGGGTTTGCAGCGTCAGATCATGCTCGCCGCGGCCGTTTTGGGCGTATTGGCGGCGATGACCTTCTTAGTGCGCACGACCCTGCAGCCTTCTATGTCTCTGCTTTATTCTGGTCTTGATCCGGTCCGCGCTGGGGAGGTGATCAACGAACTCGAATCACTTGATGTGTCTTATGAGATTCGCGGCGAGGCGATTTTCATTCCGGCCAATGTCCGCGACCGGACGCGATTTGCCCTGGCACGCGACGGTCTGCCGCGCCAATCCATCCAAGGTTATGAGCTGCTCGACAGCGTCAATGGCTTCTCGGTTACGTCAGAGATGTACAATGCTGCCTATTGGCGCGCCAAAGAAGGTGAACTGACGCGCACCATCCTGACCACGCCGGGCGTCGATTCCGCGCGTGTGCATATTGGCGCCAATCTGCGCTCAGGGTTTTCGCGGGCTTCGCCGACACCGACCGCATCCGTGACACTGTCGTCCGCGCGCCGCTTGAATAATGGGCAGGCCGAGGCGATCCAATACCTTGTCGCGCTCGCAGTTTCCGGGCTGAACCCTGAAGATGTCGTCGTGATCGATCCGCGGCATGGCATTCTTGCGGGCCCCACAGCCGATACGGCTGAAGCGCCTGGGATTGTCGCCGAAGATCAGGCCTCAGCGCTAGAGCAGAAAATCAAACGCCTTCTGTTTGCGCGCCTCGGTGACGGCAATGCCGAAGTCTCGGTCAGTGTTGATGTCAGCCGCGAACGCACGGTGATTTCTGACGTCCGGTTTGACCCCGAATCGCGGGTGGTTCGATCGCGGACGACCAATGATTCGAACGAAACCAATCAAGGCGGCGGCAATCTCACCGTGGCCAGCAACCTGCCGCAAGGCGATGCCGGCGCCGGCCAGAATGAGAGCACAAGCAAGAGCTCAACTGAGAGCATTGCATATGAGCTGAATGAAACCCGGACACAGACAGAGCGCCTTCCAGGCCAAATCGAACGCGTGTCGATTGCGGTCCTGCTCAACCAGGAAGCGCTGGGGATTGATCTCACGGCTGCGGACGCGGCGACCCAAATTGAGCAGGCGCGTCAGAATTTCGAAGCACTGGTTCGCAACGCAGCCGGGTTGGAGGTTGATCGCGGGGATACGCTGACGGTTGAGCTGATGCCGTTCCAAGCTTTGCCAGAGGTCGAGATGACGCCAGCACCAGGCATGGTCTCACGTTTAATCGAGCAGCATTTATGGTCCGCCATTCAGGCGATTTTCTTAGGCATTATTGTCCTCGCGCTCGGGTTCGGTGTGATGCGTCCGGTATTTGCTCAAGGCGGCACCGCAAATCGCGACGCAGAAGGTTCCGGTGACGGCACCGTAGAGGGCGGTCTGGACGGGGAGCTGTTCGAACAATCGAGCGATCCAATCGACTATTTGAAAGATTATACGAGCGAGAATCAGGAACAGACGGCCGCCTTACTGCAAGACTGGCTGAAAGAAGACAGAAAGAAAGCGGCCAATGAATAGTTTGCCGCCGCTTTCGCTTCCGCGCTTTCACGTAAATGCGCTCGCTCCGGCGCCAAAGGACCGCCGGACGATGGTCGGGCAGCCGTCAAACGATGCTGAGTTTGACGCAGAGCTTGAAGCGCAAGCGGATCAACCAGACGCGCTGCAAGACGCGGAAGAGAGCGTTGAGGCGCCGATCGCTCCGTTGCAGCCGGAAATCGATACAGGCACCATCCTGCAAAGCCTCGAGGCGCAAATGGACGGGTTGCAACGTGCCGCGGTGGCGAAAGTCACCGAACTGACACGTGACTTTATCGAAACCGCCTTTCCGCACTTGGCAGAGGCGTTTCTGGCCGAAGAAATCACCCGCGAGCTTGCAGAGACGGCCCCTCCGGAAATTGAAAAGCTGGTGCTGAAAGTGCCAACCCAATTTGGCGTTTCTTTTCAAAATGCCATTCAGGCGTCGCCGCGGTTGAACGAGATTTGCGAGCTGCAAATGCTCGACGCCGCAACTGAAATTTTCGTCGATGCAGATTGGCAAACCGGCGGTTTGCAATTCGACATGCAGCGATTTGTTGAGTCTAGCCTGGCCCGCATGAGCGGGTCGGAAAGCGTGTAAGAGGGACAGGATGTCAGAGCCAGAAACAGTAGAAGACGTTGTTGGTGAAACAGAGCGCCGGAGCATCGCGCCAGAGAACCAATATAAGCGGTCCATTTATGGCTTGCCGGTCAATGTTGTCGTCTCGATTGGGCGCAAAAAGCTCAGCGTTGCAGAGCTTTTGCAATTGCGACCAGACACAATCATTCCGCTTACCGCGAAAATCGAAGATCCGATCGAGTTGCTGGTTGATGACCGGTTGATCGCGCATGGTGAGCTGATTGAGCTTGAAGATGGCGCGATTGGCGTTCGTCTCACGCAAATCGAGGAACAAGAAGATGGCTAGCCTGCCGACCACGAGCTGGCAGAGCCTCTTCTGGCGCTCCGTTCTTGTTCTAACGCTTTCAATGACCGTCCTAACTGGGGCGGCTTTTGCGCAAGTGATCCCGGATGATGCAGCAGGACCGCTCGGCGACTTGCTGGGCGGCGGAGGCGAGGGCCTGAGCGGGACTGTGATCCAGCTCTTCCTCTTCGTCACCATTCTCAGCCTGGTGCCTGGCATCGCGATGATGGTCACCTGTCTGCCATTCATGGTGATCGTTTTTTCCATCTTGCGCCAAGCGCTCGGGGTGCAGCAAGCGCCACCAAATATGATGATCATGGCGCTCGCCATGTTCCTGACCTTCTTCATCATGGAACCCGTGTTCATGCAGGCCTGGACCGAAGGCCTATCGCCTTACATCGAGGGCGGCTTATCAGAGCAGCAGGCATGGCAGCTGACCACAGAGCCGTTCCGTGAGTTCATGCTGCGCCGGACCGATCCAGAAGCGTTGTTTGTGCTTTCCGATGCGCTCAACCGCCCGGTGGGGCCGGAAGAAGAACACTCGTTCTCATTGCTTGCGACCTCGTTCATGCTGTCTGAGATCAAGCACGCGTTTCAGATCGGCTTTGTGATCTTCATGCCCTTCATGGTCATCGACCTGGTAGTGGCTTCAATCCTAATGGCGGTCGGCATGATGATGGTGCCGCCGACTGTGGTCTCACTGCCGTTTAAACTCGGATTCTTTGTACTGGCGGATGGGTGGTTGAAAATCACCGAAGCCCTATTGAGAGGATATGCTTAAGTGTCGAATGCTCCTTCTAATGCGCAAAGCACACAGCACATAACCGCATCGCAACGCGCGGCGGTGGTGATTGCTGTGCTTGGCGAAGACGCGGCGAAACCTATTGTCGATATGCTTGACGATCATGCGATCGCCAATGTCGCAGCATCATTGGAAACGATCCAATACCTCCCGCGCGAGCAGCTGACGGAAATTGTGATGGACTTTCTCGGCCATTTGCGCCGTTCAAGCGGCGCGCTACGAGGCGGGTCGGAGACCTCTCGGCAATTGATGGAAAGCCTGCTCGATGAGTCGCGGCTCAACGTAATTTACGGGGCGCCGCAAGAAGAGAGCCTGGAAGACCAGCTGCCGGAGCCTGAAAACAAAGAAGACTTCAGCCGCCTTTGGGACACGTTTTCGAAGCGAGAGCCCGCCCATATCGCCAAATACTTGTCGGGTCTGACCCCCAATATTGTCGGCTTAATCCTGCGAAATCTCGATGCGACGCTGTGTTCGGAATTGATTTGTTTGCTCGAAGAAGGCCAGCAGTCGAAAGTCCTCAGCGAGATGGTCAATCCGCCGCCGCCTTCATATGAAATTGATGCTGTTGTAGCGCGGATGGTGCGGATGGAATTCCTGCTCGCGCCTGAAGAAGACGAAGATGATGGCGATGCGCAATTGCAAGGCGTTGGCGAGATTCTCAGCCTGATGCCGAACGACCGCCGGTCGTCCCTCATGGGCCATGTGTCAGACAAGCATGCTGAAAAGGTCGACGCGATTCAGAAGGGCATGTTCGAACTGGTCGACATTCCAACCATGCTCAATCGCAATTATGTGCCGGTCTTGTTCAAAGCTCTGGATCAAGAGTTCCTGCTTGAATTGATGAAGGTTTTGGAGGGTGAGTATAAGGCCGTCTATGACTATTTCTTGGACAATATCTCCAACCGGATGGCGGACGGTATTCGCGACGATCTGAGCATGATGAAAGCGCCGAGCGCTGAGGCTGCTGAACAAATCCAAAAAGATTTCCTGATGAAGATGATGGAAATGAAACGCGATGAGTTGATTGTGCTCGAACGCCCTGAGCCGGAAGAAGAATAGGGGCCAAAGGGCCCCTTTCTAACTCACAAGTTTCTATTTTTCAGAGTGGTCTATCGAACCACAAGTTCGGCATGGATCGCGCCAGCAGTCTTCATCGCACGAATGATGTCAGCCATTTCTTGCGGCCGCACACCGAGCGCGTTGAGGCCATCAATCAGCTGCGATAGCGTGGTGTTTGAATTCAGCACAGCGATGTTTTGATTGCCGGTCTGACCGACTTGAATATCGGTGCGCGGCAAGACAATCGTTTCGCCTTCCGCAAATGGATTAGGCTGCACAACAACCGGATTCTCACGCACGCGGATCGAGATATTGCCTTGCGCGATTGCGACTTGAGAAATCGTCACGTCTTGACCCAGGACAATCGTTCCTGACTTTTCGTCAATCACTATGCGGGCCGGGGTTTCAACTTGGACGGGCAGGTTTTCAATCGCCGCGAGAACACGCGCGGGAGAGCCGTCTGTTGCGCCAATATTAAGTTCAATCGTGCCTGGGTCGCGCATGTAGGCGACAGGCTTTCCAAGCGCGGTATTGATAATGTTCTCAACCCGCGCGGCAGTGGTGAAATCTGGCGTTTGCAGGGCCAGGGTCAGGGTCTCCTGGGCGTTGAAGTCGAACGCGATTTCACGCTCGACCATCGCGCCGGCGGGGATCGCGCCGGTCGTGGGTGTGCCGACTGTATCGCGCGCGCCAGGAGCTTCGACATTAAGGCCGCTGACCATCACACTGCCTTGCGCCACAGCATAGACTTGGCTGTCGGCGCCGCGCAGGGGCGTTAGGATCAAGGTGCCGCCTTCAAGGCTGCCAGCATCGCCAATCGAAGCGACCGAGACATCAATGCTCGACCCGCTGCGCGAAAATGCGGGCAGGGTCGCGGTGACCAATACGGCTGCAACATTATTCGGCCGAATGTCTTCACCTTGCACGTTCACGCCAAGACGTTCGAGCATGTTGGACAGGGAGTCTTCGGTAAAGGGCGAGTTCCGAACCGAGTCGCCGGTTCCGTTCAAACCGACCACAATGCCGTAACCGACCAGGTCATTGGTTCTGACCCCTTCAATATCAAGAATATCCCGCAACTTGGTTTGCGCTTGCGCGATAGGTGCGGCGGTTAAGGTCAACAAGACCGCAATACTCAGGAGAGAGGACAAAAAGCGCATAATTATCTCAGATAGTTGAGGAGCGAGAGGTTCGAGAGGCGAGAGGTGAGCAAGTAAGACGCTTCAAGGTTCGCCTCGAGCTCTCTTAGCTCTGTCGCTGCTTCATATTGGTCTTTACCGGCAAGATCGATGAAAGCCGCCGCGAGAAGAGTTTCTTCTCGCTCAAGGCGAACTTGCTCGTTTTGCAGGTTTGCTTGGCGGATACCAACGCCGGCTTGAACGTCGACAATGCCAGTGCGCCCGCCTTCCAGGCGAGACAGAGCCTGATCCAGCGCCGGTGTGCCTGCGCGCGCATAAGGTTGACCTTCAGACGTATTTGCCAAAGCCAGCACAGCCAGGCCCTGAAACAAATCCGCAAAAGCTTGTTGGTTCGCCAAGACCGCATCGCCATCGCTGGCGGTTTGAGAACCTTGATAGAAGGAGGTCTGGAACCCGCCTGCGGGGTCATTGAAATAGGTATCGATTTGCGCCGCGTAGTCTGCTTCATCCACCGCGGTCAGTGAGATGTTGCGGATATCGCTGAGCAGCGTGTCGGCATCTGCGAAAGGCGGGGTCGCTGTGGCGTCACCAGAGAAGAGAAACCGCTCGCCATGCCGCGCATTGAGGCGTGAGAGGACTTCGGTGATCGCTTCCTTGGCCTCGAGCGCGACAGCATCTTGCCGCGGCACGTCCGTGACGCCGATCGCGCTTTGCATTTCGAGCGAGAGTCCTTCGGTCAGGTCTCGCAGCGAGCTCAGCGTATTGTCGGTGATGTCGAGGCGAATATTACGAAGTTCGATGCGAGATTGATCAGCTCTGTTTTCGTTGATCGCTTTGTCGCTCAACAAGGCCTGATCAATGCGGCCATTCAGGTGGCCGACAAGGTCAGATTGGAGCCCGGACGTCGCCTCTTGGGCGCTTGAAGCGATGCGTTCTTTGAGAGTTGAAACGCTATTCAGAACCGATGCGTTGAGAAAACCATTGAGCGAAATCGAGTTCATCGACTTAGATCTCCATCAATTCTGTCAGCATCTGACTGGCTGTTTGGATCACGCGGGCATTGGCGGCATAAGCTTGCTCAATTATCAGCAAGTCTTGCATCTCAGTCTCGATATCGACGCCCGTTTCCCGGGCCTCGGCTTCTCTTATCGTTTGATGCTGAAGCGATATTGATGACAAAACGGATTCATTCTGGATGCGCTGTTGACCCGTCAGCGAACCCAATTGTGCGACGAGATCTGAGTATGCGAACCCGCCTTGCAGGCCTGGGACGCTGATCGCATTTACGGTATCGAAGGCACCGGACATATTGCTCAAGATTGTGTTGTCCCCGGGTGGTCCGGGTGTGACCGCCCCGAGACCATCTCGCAATCGCCAAACGGCGCCGCCGCGATCAGGATCAACCAAGGCGTTTAATTGCAAACGCCCTGCAACGCCGTCGCCAGCAGCGGCGTTGGTGTCTAAGAACAGACCCGGGTCGCCAGGTGTCAGCGTCGGGTCAAGTGCGGGGTCGGAAAACCGATCAATCAGGTCCTGCGCCATGATATCAAGCTGACCTTCAAGCGCGGGCAGGTCTGTGTCGCGCAGCGTGAACAGCGCGCCAAATTTCCCGCTTGAGACCGCGCCGAAGGAGGTTGCACCGGGCGTTATATCCGTGCCGTCCACTGAGATGCCGGACAATAAGCCATTGCCGAGCGTAATATTGGGCCCGATCGCATTGGCTTGGTTGAAATCGATCTCGCGTGCGGTGCCGGCGAGCAAATACACGCCTTCAGCCGTAAGTAGATCGACCGTGCCACTTTGACTGTCGATCGTTTGCACGGGGAGATATTCGGCAATCCGGTCTATCACCCGATCGCGTTCGTCGAAAAGGGCCGCCGCTTGGGCGGTCGTTCGATCAACTCCTGAAATTTGCTTGTTCAGGTTTTCAACTTGTTTGAGCGAAGCATTCACGATTGTGACGCCTTCTTGGATGTCTCCTTCAGCGCGCCAACGCTCCTGGGTGATCAGATCCGATAGAGCATTAAACTCTCGAACAAGATTGTTTGCTGACTGCACCACCGTATTGGCGTGGGTCGCAGATTCAGGGCTCAGCACCGCTTCATCAATCGCGGCCTGCAATGAGCTCAAATTTTGGAACAGCGCAGAAGACTCGATGTCATCACCGATCCGTTGAGACAGAGATCCCCAACGGCTGCTGAGGATATCGGCTTGTGCCAAATCACTTGAGAGGCTGCGGCGCTCAGCGGTCATGATCTCATTTTGAGAGCGATCAACGCTGATCACCTGCACGCCGGCAGTTTGATTGCCGAGAATCGTCTCGCTGACGGTCAAAGACCGGCGGACATATCCTGGCGTCGTCGCATTGGCGACATTGGTTGCGACCAAATCGGCGCGCATACCAATGACGTCGAGCCCAGACCTTGCGGATTGAATGGCAGCTGTAATGCTCACGTCATTGGCTTTCTTGGCGGACTAAGCGTTATCGCTTGAGGTTTGTCGTTTCCTGCAGCATCTCGTCTACGGTCTGCACGATCTTCGCACTCGAAGAGTAAGCGCGTTGCGTTTCGATCAAGTCGGTAAGCTCGGCTGCAATGTCGACGGTGGATTCCATCAAGGAATAACCAGAAATCGATCCGACTGGTCCGGTTCCGGCATCCCAGAGATACATATCGCCACTTGAAGCTGAGATGCTAAAGGCTTGGCCATCACGGGCGATCAGGCCGTCCATATTTGGAACGTCCGCAATCGGAATCTGGAACAATGTGCGCCGGAAGCCGGTATCATAAATCGCTTGAAGATAACCGCGATCGTCAATCTCAACAGATTGCAGATCCCCAATTGGCGCCCCATCTTTGGTGACCGATGTGGGTGAGAAGGCGGCTGAAAGCTGGGTAATCCCAGCCGTGTCGCTTGGACGGCCAATGAAAATATCCACCGGACCATGCTCAAACGTCATTGAAAGTAAGCCTGTCGCGTTTGAATAGGTGGCGCCCCCAGATGCTGTGACTGCATCAATCTGACCGCCATTTCCGGTCGTATCCAAGAAAGTGACATTGAAATCACCGACGGACACCAATGGATCGCCAGCCTCATCAAAGATTTGGACATTCCATTCATTACTTGAACCGGTACCGGGAACCACAGGTGTGAATTCCAATCTCACATTCTGCGCTCGGCCAAGATTGTCATAATACTCAATTGGCAGCGAGTAAGCGCCTGCCGGGGCCCCGGCCTGGGTCGCATCCGCTGGGAGGTTGATATCAATCTCGATCCGGCCAGTTGGGGCGGCAACGAATTGCGATGTCGAGATGTTGACCGGCTGCAAGCTGCCGCCACTATTGCGGCTTACGCTACCAACATCGCCGGCGCTATCGGCTGGCCAGCCGAGTAGATATTTGCCGCTTTGGGTGCGCAGGTTGCCGTTCTGATCTGCGGAAAAGGATCCTGTGGGCAGGAGCATGAGGTCTCGATCATCACCATTCAGCGTTGTGCCCTGAAGGTCGGTCACTGGGACCAAGCCCCGGCCTGCCACGGCGATATCGGTGGCGTTACCGGTTGAAATCAGAGAGCCAATTGCGCGCACATCTTTGAACGCGTCGACATTTACGCCGCCAGCAGAATAAGTTGAGCTGCGCTGTTCGAGCACCATGCTCGAAAAGTCGACGTCACTGCGTTTGTATCCAAACGTTTCAGAGTTCGCCAAATTGTCAGAAATTGTTGCGAGGCGGGTGGCGTTTGCGTTGAGGCCGCTAACGGCCGCGTTCAAGGATGATGTGATACTCATGTCGGTTGCTCCTGCAGTCGATGCAACCGAAAGTAGAAATCATAGGTTAATAGACGGATAACTCCCCTTAACCACTGATCTCCTGTTTGAGCAGTGTGATCGAGATCCGGCGGTTTTGTGCCGCATACGGATCATCCTTAACCAGCAGGTCGGTATCGGCGCGGCCTGAGACTTCCTGGATACGGCTTGCCGGGAATCCAGCCTCCATCATCAGACGGCGCGCGACGTTCGCGCGTTCGGCAGAAAGATCCCAATTGTCGAACCCTTCGCCATTTCTGAACACAGCTGAATCTGTGTGACCAACCACTTTCACAGAATTGCCGAAAGAGTCGAATGACTGGGTTACGGTTTGAATGAGTTCAGTGAGAAGCGGAGTCGCGACGCTGCCGCCGCGCGGGAACAGGGGAACATCCTCAGAGTCGACAAGCTCCATAACAATCCCTTCGGGGGAGAGTTTAACCTGAATATGTTCGTTCAATAGCGGGGCTTCCTGACTAATCGCCAGCTGCAATTGCTCAACGATATCTGCGTCAGCCTGCGCCAAACCTTCCTCATCCGGGGTGCCGGTTTTTGAGGTTGAGGGGCTGCCCGCGGTCGCATCTCGCGTCGCGCCGGTTCCTTTTTGCGCATAAGTCTGCTCGGTGAAGATCGAAGAGCCATTCAGCCCGTCTGAGCCGCCGCCAGAAATCCGGCTGACGGGAATAGTCGGGTTGAAATAGTCGGCGATGCCTTTGCGCTGCTCTTCAGTTGTCGCGTTGAGCAGCCACATCAGCAGGAAGAAGGCCATCATCGCGGTCACGAAGTCTGCATATGCAACCTTCCAGGCCCCGCCGTGGTGTCCGCCGCCAACGACTTTTTTCTTCTTCTTAATAATGATTGGAGCAAGTCCAGTAGCACCATCAGCAGCCATAACGTACACCCGTTTTGTTCAGTGGGCTTGGATTAGCAAAGTAAGGTAAATTTCCGAAATACAACTACACGGCGATTTTTTCGACGCCGATAACGTTTTATTCACCTTAAAATTCAATCGTGGGTAGAGATTACGCGTGATCACTAGGGGTGCAATTTGACGTCCGTTCTTCGGAAAAAGCTTGAATCGAGCGGTGGGTTGCCGCCAAAAGTGCTGCAGAGTCGGTCCTTTTGGCTGACGCTTGAATCCTCTGTGGCCACATGGCTCGACGAGACATTAGGCGGGGAAAACAAGGTTCGATTGCAGTCGCGTGAAGTGTGCCGTGGCGCAGCGCTCCCAGACGACCTGTTCGGCGCCTATCTCTATGGCTTTGAAAGTGAGTCGGACGATTTCATTGTTGGCGTTTCGATCGACAATTTGATTGCCGCACGCGTGGCCGGTAATAAATTAGAACAAGATCCCGCCCGATTAGCAGAGGCGCCGCAACTCTTCTTACAATTACTTTTGGAGCGCTCGGCGAGTGTTCTGGGCGAGTCCGTCACCCGCGCGTTTGGTTTGATTGAGGAAGACGACGAGCCGCCAGCTTGCGTCGCGTTTGAGAGTCTGTCGGTCGAAGGCAATTGCCTGCTTGTATACTATTTAAGCGATATCGAAGGCCAGGCGGTGCGGGTTGGCGTGGCGCTGAAGCTCGAAAAGACAATTGCATTGGCCATGGCGTCTTCTGAGGACGGAATTGCAAACGCAAATGCCGAAGAAACGCAGAAACCACCAAGTCTCGACGAGCCCCGGGTTCAGAATTCGAGCGTCAATTTGGAAATCATAATCGATCGGGTGCCGATGAGTGTCGCGGAATGCGCGCGCCTCGAGAGCGGAAGTGTCATTACGCTGCCCGGCACTGATCGTTCAAAGCTTATCGTGTCCGCAAAAACCGTGGACGGTCCGGTTGATATCGCGATGGCGGAGCTCGGTGTTTGGAAACACCAGCGCGCAGTCAAGCTGACATCAGAGATCGATCCTGAGTTCGTCCAAGAGATGACGGCGGCATGATGAAGATGGGTGAGTACGGGTCAAAAGGAGAGTACCGGTGAACGCGATATTAGGCTTAGTAGTGACCATGGTGATGGTCTTCGGCGGGTATATCCTCGCCGGAGGTAAGATGAGCATCATCCTCAAGTCGCTGCCATTTGAGATGATGATGATTGGCGGCGCGGCGACTGGTGCGTTTTTGGCTGCGAATGATATGGCCACAATCAAACACACTGCCGGTGATCTCGGCGCAGCTTTTGCTGGCCCCAAATGGAAGAAGAAAGACTATCAAGACCTGCTCTGCATGATGACAGAGCTCTTGACCATTCTCAAAGAAAACCCGGTCGACATTGAAGCGCACATTGAGGCGCCCAAAGAGTCTGCGATCTTCCAGAAATATCCGAAAATTCTCAAAGATCACCACGCGATTGAAATGATCTGCGACACGATCCGCTCGATGATCATGAATTTCGACAATGTTCACCAAGTCGAAGAGCTTCTGGAAAAGCACCTTGAAGCGCTCCTCGAAGACCATCTGCATGGCTCGCACGCACTGCAGAACATGGCCGACGCTCTACCGGCCCTTGGGATCGTTGCGGCGGTTCTCGGCGTTATTAAAACCATGGCTTCGATCGACAAGCCGCCAGAAGTTCTGGGGGGTATGATCGGTGGCGCGCTGGTCGGAACCTTCCTTGGCGTGTTTTTGGCCTACGGCGTCGTCGGCCCCTTTGCCACCAAGGTCGCCCATACTCGCAAAGAAGAGCATTTTTTCTATGAGATGATTGGCGAAGTGCTGGTGTCGAGCCTGCACAAGAACCCGATCAATATCTGTGTCGAAGTCGCTCGCCGACATGCCCCGGCCAGGGTCCGCCCGTCCTTCGACGAGGTTGAAGAAGCCGTGAAAGGATTACGCCAAGCCGCATGATACGCCGTCTTGCCACCGCAAGTTTCTTCATCGCTCTGGTTTCCGCAGCTCATGCGCAAACCGGAGCGAACGACGTTTCTGAACCTGAAGCAGAAACTGACCAAGAAGCTGTGGGCGAAGACCTCGACGCATTTGTCGAAACCGCGATCCGCGGCGGACTTCTTGTCCCTGCCGAGGGCGAGGATGGGCCGCAGGCCGATGGGTCAGAAATCAGATCAATGCCAGCCGCGCGAGGGAATTGCGCGCAGCCTTATCCACTCGATTTCTCCGTGGTCAGATCATTGCGGAAATTTACCGAGCTGCCCAACGCGATTGATGCCGCTGCCGATGAAAGCATAGACGAAAAGCTTCGTGCGGATCTAAAATCAAAACTCGCTTTGGGCCTCTACGCGGAATCGCGAGCGCTGCTAAATGCTCGGGAAGAGCCGCAATGGGAGCCGTACCGCAAATTCATCACGCTGATGGAAAATCGGGTGCGGCCTGATCTTGCTTACTTCGAAGCGCTGAGCGCTTGCCATTCCGAAGCTGAGATTTGGCACGCGGCGGCGCAATTGGTCTTGTTCGAGCCGGGCGGAGTTGAGCGACTTGCCAATCAGATCGCCAGCATTCGAACCCTGCCATACAACCTGCGCGAAGACACCGCGATGCTCATCGTGCCATCGCTGTTGATTGAGCGGCGCAGCGATCTCGCGCAACAGGTGATTGCGACTTTCACACCGCAAGAAATTGAGAATTCGACGCGTCTGAGTGCGCTGAAGACGGCGATCCTTGATATGCCGAGCGGCGCAGAATCAGACGACCGTTTGGTCATGCTGATGAGTCGGCCAAAGCTGAAATTGGCGGCGCTTTTGATTTTAGTTGAGCGCAGTGATCAGCTCCGCCCAACCGTCCGCTCATTTGTACTCGAAGAAGCGTGGAACATGCTCGAGACGAATGAGACTCAGCACAATCTCGATCCGATTCTGGAGTTCGTCATCGATCACCTTGCAAGCGGGGATTTGTATGCAGGCTTGCAGCGCATTCGCGCGTTGCCGGTCGCAAATCGTGACGAGGTTCGGGCTTCGATTGATAGCTACACTGTTCGCGCGCTGGATGATTATCTGACCGACGACGACCCGGCGAATGCGCTCAACGCGCTGCATACGCTTACGCGCTTCCATAGCGATCTCCCGATTGATGGTTATGGCACAGACCTTCGCAAACAGGGCGCCGTCAAAGCTCTGGAGTTGGGTTTGTTCAGCATGGTCAAGGAATTCCTCGGGCCGGTTGAGCAAACCCCCGAAGTCGCGAACATGCTCGCCGAAGCCGCATTCTGGGGCCATGTCGATCAAGATTTGTTTGATGTCCGCGAGGACTTCCCAACCGAAGCCGAAATCAACCGCATGGCCGGAATTCGCGCCTTGCAGGCCAATCTGCCGATCATTGCGACAGCCGCTTATACGGGCCTCGCTGCCTATCCAAGCAAACAGCTTGAGCTGATTGAGCAGGGCGCCATTGTCGACAATTGGGCGCTTTGGGACGTTGATCTCGCCAAGCTCGTGACCGGTCTATCGGACGAGGAAGTTGTGCGTCTAGACCGTGTGCGGACGATCAAGCTTTCAAAAGGAATTTCCCCAGATGGGGCGGGGCGAGAGATTCGCCCGTATCAGATCGCAGACCTTCTTGAGTCTTCTCGAAAAGCGCTGGCGGTCCCACAGGCAGGAGCCATGAATGAGCAATAGTATTTACACCACGCTGGCGCGCCAAGATGGTCTCTTAAAAGAGATGCAAGTCGTCGCGAACAATATCGCAAATACAAACACATCAGGTTATAAGACCGACAGCGCCATCTTCGCTGAATATGTCATGGCCACAGGGCAAGAGACGCCTTCGCTCTCTATGGGCGGGCTTGCCGGGCATAGTTTCGATCTGACGCAAGGCACTGTGAAATTCACTGGCGGCCAGTTTGATCTGGCGATCCAAGGCGAAGGCTTTTTCGGGCTTGAGACCGATGCCGGACAGCGGCTGACCCGCGCTGGAGCGTTCCAGATTTCCGCAGAAGGCGAGTTGGTGACAGCTGACGGCGCGAAAGTGCTGAGCGAAGGCAGTTCACCCATCCAGATCCCGCCCGAGGCAGCGAATGTCACCATTGCCGGCGATGGCACCATCTCATCCGATGGTCAGATCATTGGCCAGGTTGGCGTGTTTAACCCAACAGGACAGCTGCAGCGCGAGACAGACACACGCTTTGTTGCTGATGGCGGCTTACAGCCAGTAGCAGGCGCCGCTGTCCTACAAGGCGCATTGGAAGCCTCCAATGTATCCCCCGTTTTAGAAATGGCCCGAATGATTGAAGTGCATCGCGCTTACGAGGCCGGACAAACTTTGTTGGAGCGAGAGGACCAACGCATCACGCAATTTATTTCAGCGGTTAGAGACCGATAGGCACAGGAGTTAAGCCATGAAATCCCTCCAGATTGCAGCAACAGGGATGGCGGCGCAGCAAACGCGCGTCGACGTTATCTCGAACAATATTGCCAATATGAGCACCGCCGCCTATCGGCCGCGCGTCGCCGAGTTTTCAGACCTGGTCTATCAACAATATCTCACGCCTGGGACAATCACCTCGCAGACGGGCACAGTCGTTCCGGCTGGTATTCAACTCGGTACGGGGGTGAAAGCTTCATCGGTGTCGATGGCAATCACCCAAGGCGCGCTTCGCGAAACGGGCGCTGAGCTTGATATCGCGATTGATGGCAAGGGGTTCCTCGAGGTTCGGACCCCGGATGGCGAGTCGGTCTATACGCGCGATGGGAAACTTAATCGCAGCGCCGATGGCGAGATCGTCACCGCCGCTGGTTACTCGCTGGCCGATGGCATTACGATTCCAAACGATGCCCAGCGCATTTCTATTTCGCGCGATGGCGAGGTGACCGCTTATTTTGACAACCAAGTCGAAGGCCAATCGATTGGCGTGATTTCAGTCGCGTCATTCGTGAACGAAAAAGGCCTCGAGGCGATCGGGGATAATTTGTTCCGTGAAACAGAAGCCTCTGGTCAAGCCAATCGCTTGGTGCCTGGGAGCGAAGGGGTGGGCTCATTACGGCAGGGATTTTTGGAAGATTCTGGCGTAGATGTGGTGAAGGAGATTTCGGATCTGATTGAAGCGCAGCGCGGGTATGAGCTGAACTCGAAAGTGATTACTGCCTCTGACGAAATGCTCGCTGCAACCACGAGGCTAAGATAATGATTAGCCTGATTTGTCTGGCGCTTGGCCTCTCTGTCGATGCCTCTTTAACCGCCAATGAAGTGTTACGCGCTGGGTCTGTGATCACCCAAGAAAACACGTCTCCTGCGGACGATGTCTGGCAAGATCAGCATGCGGAGCTTCTCGGTCGAGAGGTCAGCCGCACGATTTATGCTGGCCAGCCAATTGCCGCCAAAGATACTCGCTCGCCACGCCTGGTGAAGCGCAATCAATTGGTCACTTTGAAATATATGAAAGGTCCGCTCGAAATCACCCTGACGGGTCGGGCCTTGGGCGAAGCAGGGTTGAACGAGCGAGTGCCCGTTCTGAACCTTGAGTCGCGCCAAACCGTCGAAGGAATCGTTCAAGCAGGAGGCTGGATATGGGTAAATTAGGAATTCCCGCATTTACGGGATTAGTGGCTGTGTCTTTGTCGGCATGTGCTTCAGGCGGCGCGCATGATGGGCAAGATGTTGCCGTGCATGAGCAGCCGACCTATTGGGCGCAAACTCAGCCCGCTTATACACAAGAACCGCAAGCAACATCTGCTTCGCTGTGGACCACGGCGCCGAACGCACTGCTGGGTATGCGCCGCGCCAAAGATGTTGGCGATTTGCTCACCGTTGTGGTCGACATGAATGATCAAGCCAGCATGCAAAGCTCTCTGTCACGCAATCGTCAAACCAATGAACAGTTTAACATTGCGGCGCTTCTCGGCTTGCCGCAGGCCGCTGGCGGCTTTCTGCCGAATGGTGCCAGCCTGTCGCCTGCCATCGACTATGACCGGGCCTCAGGGATCACAGGCGATGGTTCACTAAATCGGGCGGAACAAGTCACATTCAGATTATCGGCCCGCGTCGTCGGCGTGGAGCCAAACGGCAATCTCGTCATTGCTGGCTATCAGCAAACCCAAGTCAGCGACGAAGTGCGATACCTAACCGTTTCAGGCGTCATTCGCGCGCAAGATATCACGCGAACCAACACAGTGTCTTACGAGAAAATCGCCGACGCCAACCTGTCTTATCTCAGCCGCGGAGAAACCCAAGCCGGGATCAAACGCGGCATGGTGCCGAAAGTGCTCGAAAAAGTACTCCCCTTCTAAGGATCCAATCATGAAACTGATCATCACCAGCCTCGTTGCTATTATTTTTATCGCTATTGGCAGTTTTGCCGGCGTTATGCTGAAGACGCCGTCGACAGCGGCGGCTGGTGGTTCAGATCATTCTGAATCCAAGGATGATCATGGCGACCATGATGATCACGGGGATTACAAAAAAGACGATCATGGCAAGAAGAAAGGCGATGCCAAGAAAGGCGACAAATACGCTTCAACGGGCGAGTCTGAATATTTTAAATTTAGCCGAGAATTCGTCGTCCCGGTGATGCGCGAAGATCAGGTCAAAAGCCTCGTCATTTTGCACGTCACGCTTGAAACCGCTTCTGGCGCATCCGACAAGCTTTTCTCGGAAGAACCGAAACTACGCGACAATATCATGACGACTCTGATCGGGCTCAGCAATGATGGTCGAACGCTCGAAGAGCCCACCAATATTGAGCATTATGAAATGATCCGCTCAATGCTTTTGATGAACCTTCGAGACTCTGTGTCCGACGGGATCGTGAATGTGCTGATTGTGGATATGGCCAAACAGGACCTAATGTAGGTCCTCACAAATTCGCTTTAACTCAATTCGCGTCGAGCTTCCGGACGTCGCTCAGATTGGCCGATAGGCGACTATCTGTGCCAATGCGCAACTGGCCGTTCTCATTGCCCAGCGCGGTCACTTTGCTGATAATTTCAGCCGGAGTGGAAGCCACCACTTGGCCATCTTCAAACAAGTCGACCTGGAACTGATAGATTCCATCATCGGCTTGACCTTTTTGGTTGGAGAGGTCGCCATCCCAAGCGTACCGTCCTTGATCAACATCAAGCTTTTCTTGGTAGATGATTTGGTTTTGGCTGTCGGCGACGGTCAGCACCGCTTCATCATAAGCGTAAGCAGGATCGACCTCGAACTCGACGGGTTTGCCTTCATAGGACACATGCTTAGAGGACACCGCGACTTCTTGGCCGAGCCATTCATTGGCCAGCATTGAGGAGAGATTGCCGATCATAGTGGCGATGTCGCCCAGCGTATTATTTGTTTCAACTTGCTGCTCAAGCGAGGAGAAGGTCGCGAGCTGTTCAACAAACTGAGTTGAGTCTGTCGGCTCTAACGGATCCTGGTTTCGGATTTGTGCGGTGAGCAGTTGCAAGAAGGTGTCAAAGTCTTCGTTGAAACTGGTTTGATTGGCTGACGTGTTTGCCGCCGCTGTGTTTGTCGAGCCGGTAGATCCGGTCGAAGAAACAGGATTTATCTCACTCATAGCTTACTCCTAAAGCAATAAGTCGAGCCGATCCCTCCCTTGGAAGTTAGGGAGAGGCGGCATGGAGGCAGCCGAAGAATCTCGATCTGCGGCTGCAATGGATTGCGATTGCGCACGCCCCCATTCAGGGGCCTGCCAATTTGATTGCGACTGATCTTGCGTGTGTTGCTGGAACGACAGATTGCTGTCTGAGAGGCCGTTTTGCTTCAAGGCTTCAGTCAATTCGAAATGCAATTCCCGAAGGCGTTTCAAGGCTTCAGGATTTTCAGAGGTGACGGTAATTTGCTGAACGCCTTGCGCGTCGAATTTAAAGTCGATCAGGACGCGTCCCAATTCAGGCGGATCCAGCTGAACCACCAATTGCTCTTGCGGATCACCGCCAGTTTTGAGCGCATTCATGACAATATTGGTCAGATCCGACGGCGCAGCGATGACGTGCGCAGGCGTCGTTGGGGCGAGGCCTCCTGTGGGCACGGGACCTACTGAACTAGAACTCGAAGATGCGGCGACGACGGATAGAGCGGGGTCAAAAGAGACCGGCGCCCCGTCACGAGACACGCTTGCTTGAATGAGCTTTTCGTTGCCAGCAGCAGCGGCATTCTGTTTTCGCGCGTCTAGGTCGGCAAGTTCACTTGTCCGCACCAGGTCGCTGGGGGCGGCTTCCGCGTCGCCCGCCAAGCGCGGATCAGCTTCTGGCGTCGCGGTTAGACTAGTCTGGCCTCGATTCTGGTCACCAGATTGACCTGATGTGTCTGCGAATTTCAGGGGCGTCACTTCGCCATCAGCAGAGGCTTGGTCGCCGCTACGCGGATCGAGCTTAATCTCAGCATCTGCTTCCGGCGCGCCCTTGATGGTGGCAGCGTCTTCAGATCCGTGCGCACGCGGTTCCCCGTCAGGGGACGGAGCAGCCGTTTCAGCCTGCGTTTGCACAGGAGCGTCGAGATTGGCGTCACCGGCGGTCACCGCGGCGGATGCCGCAGTTTTGACTGTGTCGACGATCTCAGCTGTGCGCGGGGCATTGGCCTCTTTAGAGGCGGTATCTTTAGCGGCGATATCTGGGTCATCGGCCGCGATTTCTGCATCTAGGTTGAGGGCACCAGTGGGTTCAGCTTGAGCGCTATCTTTCGCCACTTTTACAGCATTCAGTTGAGATCCGTCTTCGCCGGCGGGGGCCGGTTTTTGATCTGTTTCGGCTGGTGCGGCTGCGACGGTGTCTTGCGCGGCGCTCTCTTTTTCAGAGGCGACGTCAGACGTGTCGTCAGGGGAGTCCATATCGGACGAGAACGCCTCGTCTTTGGACGGACGCGACGCATCGCGGGCGGGTTCGTGTGGTTTAGCGCCGTTCGACGGGGCCAAACCCTCAGACATTAAGACAGAGATCATCGGGCTCTCTTCAAAAACCTGCGCGCAATACAACAGGAGCGCGTAAAGAGGTAATTAACAACTTTAAATTTAATTTTGATTCACCAATCAAGGAGTGCGATGTGCAACCTCTATCGCCGATCACCAGTAATCAGCTCGCCGCCTCGACCTCGGCGGAGGGTACCAAACCAGCGCCGACAGACATGTCAGAGGATGCGAAGCTGCGCTTTGAAAAATTGCTCTGGGCTGAACTTCTCACCCATACGGGGTTGGAGAAAGCAATGACACTCGGCGGCGGCGAAGGGGCGTCTATGTTCTCGCGATACTTTGTTGAAGCGATTGCCGAAGACCTCGCCCAGCAACAGCCGCTCGGCCTCTTAGATAAAGAACTTCCAACGCCAGTGGCCGCTTACACAGATGCAAAGGGACTGATCAATGAATAGTGCAAATTTAGAAGCGTGCCTCGACTCGATCGAAACTGTATTTGAACAGGAAGCGGAACATATTGTCTTAGGGCAGATTAGCGAATTGAACGCTTTGTCGAGCACGAAGCTTGAACATCTGACGACGCTGGCCAATGCGATTGAGGGCGGTGCTTTAAAAGACCAACCCCAAACACTGATCAAGCGCGTGGTTAAACTTCAGGCCACGGCGGATGAGCACGGGCGGCATCTCCGCGCCATGCAGCATGGATTAAAGAGCGTGATCAGTCGGCTCGATCGTCTGCAAAGCGATTCGCAGGTCGGGTCCTACAATCAGTCAGGCTCTAAAGTGCACTTTTCTGGCGCTCGCGGCGGCTTCGAAAGTAAAGCGTAACGGAATTAAGGGTTTGTACACCCTGCGATAGTAATACGGTAAATACAACCAAGAGTGGTTTCCCGTATAAACGGGGTGTCAGGATGGCATTGAACAGAAAGTCCCGCTTAGGACCAAACCAAATAAGGATAAGCATCAATGTCTAGTATTCTTACGAACAACAGTGCCATGGTCGCACTGGAAACATTGCGCGGCATCAACAAAGACCTCGCAATGGTTCAGTCAGAAATTTCAACCGGTAAAAAAGTTTCCAGCGCCAAGGATAACGCGGCGATCTGGGCGATCTCGACTGTTATGTCTACAGACGTTGAGAGCTTTAAGCAGATCCAAGACTCTTTGAACCTTGGTAACTCTTCTGTCGGTGTTGCCCGGTCTGCTTCTGAGCAAATCACAAACGTTCTTCAGGACATGAAAGAGCTGATCGTTTCTGCTCAAGAAGAAAACGTTGACCGTTCAAAAATCCAAACCGACATCGCGGCGCTTCGTGACCAGGTGGGATCTATTGTTGGTGCGGCTCAGTTTAACGGCCTGAACCTGATCGACGGTTCTTCCACTGAAGACGTTAGCGTTTTGGCGTCTCTCGACCGTTCGTCTGCCGGCACTGTTTCGGCGTCTTATATCGACGTTGCACGGACTGACCTGTCGATTTCGAACACCGCAACTGGCGAAACATTCGGTACGACTTTTGTTGATGACCTAACAATCATCGACAATGGCGGCACAAACGCTGGTACCGCGGCATCAGTTGCTGATAGCGCGACCCAAACAATCGATATCGAATCGGTTGCTGACGGTTATGGCTACCAGATCATCATTGATGACACGGCGACCAATAACAATATCGGTCAGCGCACATTCCAGTATGTTGCTGATGCAGATGCGAGCACCAACTCTGTTGCTGCGAACCTTGAAACTCAGATTTCAAACTTCTTCGCAGCAACTGGTCAGACTGACTATGTTGTGTCTCGTACTGACAACTCAATCTCGATCACCAACAATTCTGGTGCAGCGGTTAGCATTCAGACTGAATCTACAAACGACAGTACCGCTGGTACGTCGGCTGGTGGCCTTGGTAACTTGTCAACCATCGACGTTACGACGGACGCTGGTGCAACCGCAGCTCTGAGCTCAATTGAGACGCTTCTCAATACCTCAATCGACGCCGCAGCTGGCTTCGGTTCTGCTCAGAAGCGGATCGATACACAAAGCGAGTTTGTTCAGACAATGGTCGACTCACTGACAACCGGTATCGGTGGTCTGACAGACACAGATATGGAAGCCGCTTCAGCGAAGCTTCAGGCCCTTCAGGTTCAGCAGCAGCTTGGTACCCAAGCTCTGTCTATCGCGAACCAGGCGCCTCAGTCGCTGCTGTCACTCTTCCGATAGTAACTCAATTGTCTGGGGCGCTCTTCGGGGCGCCCCAGATTTCATTTTAGAATTCTAGGAGGCTTGATTGCAGGCTCTAGCTGTCAAAGCGTATGGTGAAGTTCGGAACCGAACCGCGGATAACAAATCTCTCGAACATGCTCTGTTTGATCAAATCACGGATGCGCTGAGAGACGCGGTCGATCTCGAAAAAACTGACGCTCCCAAATGGGCAGATGCCGTCAATCGAAACCTCGAATTGTGGACCCTTCTCTCCACCGATTTGCTTCACCCTGAAAATCAGCTCCCAGAGGCGACGCGGAAGTCCCTCCTCGAGCTCGCTGTCTTTGTCCGCCGGCACTCTATGCAAGTGCTTTCAGGCGATGCGCATTTGGCAGACCTGATCGAAATCAACGAGTCCATAATGCAGGGGCTCAAAACGGTTTAAACGGCGAAAGAGTAAAGCTGGAGGGGACTAGGAATGTCCGGATTAATGCTAAAACTCGCTCCTGGTGAGCGTTTTATTATCAACGGAACAATGCTGGAAAACGGCGACAAACCCGGACGCATTCGCGTGCCAAGTCCGGATGTTATGGTTCTGCGCTGCCGCGATGCTTTGCGGCCCGACCAAGTCGATACCCCCGTTAAGCAGGTCTATTACGCAATCCAGCTTCTGATCACAAAAGATCTCGAAGAAGACGATACACTGCCCGCACTCTATCGGGCGTGCGAGGATCTTAAAGACGCATTCTCACCGATTAAACCCGATCTGATCCCAACGCTTTGCGAAATGATCCGGCGCGGCAATTACTATTCTGCGCTGTGCTATTTGAAGCAGGTAATCGAGCTCGAAAGCCAAATGCTCGGGCAAGATCGAAACGACGCTCTGGCGGCTTAAATGGTATTCCAACCGGTCATTCCTCTATCAGGTCTGGGTGGTTGGGCCTTTTTGCAGTCGACATATGACACGCAGCTCGAGACCTACTCAAACTCTGCGCAGATCAAAAACGATATCGACTATTTCACTGAGAAGCTCTCCAAACCGATCGCGGTGGAGGAGTTTGTCACCGATGGCCGTTTGCGCCGGATCGCGCTAACCTCATTTGGGTTGGCGGACGAGTCCTGGAAAACCGGCTATGTCCGCAATGTGCTCGAGGAAGTGCAGGACCCTGAAAGCACCTTTCTCGCGCGCTTGAACAACCAAGCCTATACCGATTTCGCCAACGCTTTGCGGCCGAATTCTGAGGGCATGATCAATCTCGCATCAGGACAAGTCGAACGCCTAACGTCGCAATATGCGTCTGAATCCTTTGAAGAGGCGGTTGGCCAGCAAGACAATGCGATGCGGCTAAGCCTCAACTATCAGACCGAAATTGCCGATCTTGTAGATTCCAATTCGACCGACCAGACCAATCTTTATCGCATGCTCGGCAGCGTGCCGGTGCGGACCGTGATGGAAACCGCGTTAGGCCTGCCATCAGAGTTTGCCTCATTAGATATCGATCGGCAGGCCGAAATCCTCGATGAGGAATTGCAGAAGAAATTCAGCATCTCGTCGATCGACCAGCTGACCGAGCCGGACGTGATTGATCGCGTGATCCAGCGCTATCAGGTGCTGGACTCGCTTAATCAAAATATCGCGGCAACTGGATCAGCCGCTACGGCGCTCACCTTGTTGAGCAATGCTGTCGGGTTCGGCGCAGTCGCGAGCCAAAATCTGTTTTTGAGCAATTTCTAATCGCTTAAGCGGGCACCGCTTCAGGGGTGCTGAGCGCAGGTTGCATCAGGCTTTGCAAATACTCGAACGCGGTCTCTATTCCATTGCTGGGCTCGGTGAGGAATTTATCGAGACTGGGATAAAGCGAATAAGCCAGATCCGCATGCGGATCTTTTCCAAATTCAAACAATCCCGCGCGGACCATTGGCGCGATTTCATCATAAGTGGTGATCAAATTGCGATAGGTGTGGAGCAGGGCGTTTTGCTCAGGCGTCGCCGCTTTTGGCAAAGCGCGAGAGACGCTGCGCAAGACATCAATCGCTGGATACCGGCCGCGCTCGGCAATCTTTCGAGAGAGCACGAAATGCCCATCCAAGATGCCGCGCACCATATCCGCGACCGGTTCTTCAAAGTCTGATCCGGCGACCAATACAGAAAAGATCGCGGTAATATCCCCAAGACCCTTTGGACCTGGGCCGGTGCGTTCGGCAAGCTCTGAGACCACGCGCACAGTGGACGGCGGAAACGCATTAAGCGCTGGTGTCTCGCCCGCCATTAAAGCCGTTTCGCGATGCGCTTCGGCAAACCGCGTCAGCGAGTCAAACAAGAAGAGGACCGAATGGCCTTGGTCACGATAATACTCTGCCGCGGCCATCGCGCAGAACGCAGCGCGTTTTTTGGCGCCGGGCGGCTCATTCGCCGTCGCCGCAATCACTGTGGTTTTAGGCAGAGCCTCTGGCGGCAAGACTTCGTCGATAAATTCTTGAACCTCGCGCGAGCGCTCGCCAATCAAAGCGATCACTACTCGGTCGGCATTCATCCCGCCCGCAAGGGTGCCGAGCAACGTCGATTTCCCAACACCGGATCCTGCGAACAGGCCAATGCGCTGTCCCGCGCAGATCGGCAGCAATGTGTCAGTCACGTTCAGCCCCGTCAGCAGACGCTTGCCCAGCGGTTTGCGGACCGACGGGGGCAAGGCGCTGGTTTGCAGCGGCATACTCTGTTTTAAACCCGCGCCCTGTTTCGGAATCCGGCGGGTCTGAACCTCGCCGCGATAATTGACGAGCGCGCCCAGCCAATGATCGCCGACCTCAACTTGATCTTGTTCGGTGATGAAGGCGCGGTCGCCAATCCGAATCGCATCGGTTGAGCTGTACATCAGGATTTTCACACAATCGCCCATCACGGTGATCACTTCGCCGATCAGATCTTCACCAGGCTTCTCAATTGTTACGGAATCGCCAATGCCCACAGCGTGACTGACGCCGGAGACTTCAATCATGCCGGGCAGGATTTCGGTCACGGCGCCCCATAAACGGGCGGGAGAGGTGATGGGGCGAGACATGCTAAAAGTTAATTAAACCCAGGGTATCTGTTAATCCTTTCTTCAACTTATAGTCGCAAATTTTGCGGAAACGTTAACCTTAAGGGATTTTCCGATGCTTTCTGACATGTCTCTGTTCCAAATCTACGGGGCGATGGCGCGTCATGCGGCTGAAACGCAGAAAACGAGCGCTGAAAACCTCTCGCGTGCGAATGAGCCAGGCTACAAAGCGGTGGAAATCGAATCCTTCGCAGACTTCATGAAACGCAACGGACCAGACGTCGAGAAAATCGATTTCAATCAGCCGTTTCAACACAGTCTAAATTTAGATTCGGCCTCGCCAAACGGCAACACGGTGAGCGTTGAAGAGCAAGTATTCAGATCGGCTGAAGCCGTGGGCAAGCACAATATGGCGATGACCGTCTATTCCAAATCTTTGGACATGATGAAGCTTGCGCTTGGGCGGAGGCAATAGGGGACTAGGATATGAACCCATTTGAATTTTCCATGATGCAGTCTGTCGCGGGCATGCGTCAAAACTCTCAGCGCATTACGGTGAGCGCCGAAAACGTCTCAAACGTTGATACGCCCGGCTATCAACGCAAAATCCTGCTGACCGAGCCAGGCGCTGGCAATGAGCTGTCCTTTGGGGCGCTTCGAACCGCACTTGATCAAACCGAAGGTGAGCAAGAGTACAGCCCGTCCCACCCGATGGCGAATGATGAGGGCTATATCACGCTCTCAAATGTTTCTCTGGTGACTGAGATGGCCGACATGCGCGAAGCCAACCGCACTTATGAGGCCAACCTCAATACCTTCCAGCAGGCGCGGAGCATGTACACCTCGCTGCTGGACGTGTTGCGGCGATAGGGAGGCTTGAATGAACAATTTCGGTTTTGGAGCCTATAACTCGCTCAACCCCGCAAAAGTTGCGACCTCATCGGCAGCGCCAGCCAAGCCTGCTGCCGAAGACAATGTGGTCGCAAAGGGGGCATCTGAATTTAAAGCCGCCGTGCAGAAAGCCGAGCAAGCCGCAATCGATACCGCCGTCTCCGGCGCGGATCCGCATGCCATGGTCGAAGCCTTAGCGAACGCTGAGATGGTGCTCGAAACTGCCGTGACGGTCCGCGACAAGGTGGTCGAGGCCTATCAGGAATTACTGCGCATGCCAGTCTAGAATGGAGCCACGGGGACGATGGGCGAATCTGAAATTTTTGAGGTCCTTCGGGCTTCTTTGTGGACCGGCGTGCTCATGGGCTTGCCGATCCTTGGCGTTTCTTTGGTCTTGGGGTTTGCGATTGGCTTGGTCCAAGCGCTGACCTCGATTCAAGAAATGACGCTAACTTTTGTGCCGAAGATCATTGCCGTGGTGACGGTCTTCTTTCTCACGATCGGTTACATGACGCGCGTCTGTCTCGATCTCTTCAACAATTTCATTCTTCCGATGATCACGCTCTGAGACCCTGATGACGCAATCGAAACTGCTTGATATTGCATCGCCCACCGCGTTCCTCGCGCTGGGCTTAATGCTTGTAATCTTGGTCATGGTCCTGCCGGTGCCGGCTTGGGTGTTGGATTTAGGACTGACCGCGTCCTTTGCCTTTGCGATCCTGATCTTCACGACCTCGATCTTTATTGAAAAGCCGCTCGACTTTTCCTCTTTTCCGAGCGTGCTTTTAGCGTCCCTGATCTTGCGGCTCGCACTGAACGTCTCGTCGACCAAGTTGATTATCTCAGAGGGCCACTCAGGCACCGATGCTGCGGGCGGCGTGATTGAAGGCTTTGCCATGTTCATCATGGGCGGGAACCTGTTTGTCGGGCTCGTCGTATTTGGCGTTCTGATCATTGTGAACTTCATGGTGATTACCAAGGGCGCGGGACGTATGGCCGAGGTTGGGGCGCGGTTCGCTTTGGATGCGATGCCAGGCAAACAGCTCGCGATCGACTCTGACTTAGCGGTTGGCGCGATCAGCCATGAAGAAGCCAAACAGCGCCGTCAAAAAGAGCAAGAAGAAGCTGCTTTCCTTGGCTCACTGGATGGTGCGTCTAAATTTGTAAAAGGTGATGCGATTGCTGGCCTTCTGATCACCGCGCTGAACTTGGTTGCGGGCATTGGATTCGGGTTGGCGGTGCATGGCCTCTCGCTCAGTGAAGCGGCTGCGAACTATTCTGTGCTCACCGTCGGGGACGGCCTGGTCTCGCAAATTCCAGCGGTCATCGTTTCAGTATCTGCGGCGCTCCTGCTCTCCAAGGGGCGCGATGACGGCGCGATTGACGAGGCGCTCGGCAAGCAGCTTGGCGGCAATGCAACCTCGCTGATGATCGTCTCCGGCCTGCTCGCCGTGTTTGCTCTCTTCCCGGGTCTGCCTTTCCTCCCCTTCATGCTGGCCTCGATCGGGTTTGGCGTCACCGCTTACTTCCTGCGCAAACAGCAGCAAGCGGTTGAAGCGCAAGCTGACACGCCCGAGGAGACCCCAGAAACCCAAGCCAACCAAATCGGCGACTCCATCCATTCCGATGAAATCCACCTCGAAGTGGCGCCCGACTTGGTCAACACAGTGCTGCAAGGTGATAGTGGCATTGAGGCCCGAATTGATAAAATCCGGCGCTATATCGCCGAAGAATATGGCTTTGTTCTGCCATCCATCCGGATGACCGATAATCCGACCATGGAGCGCAACACCTATCGCCTGAACATTCAGGGGGTGCCTGTCGATAGTGGTCTGTTGCGGCCAGGCTCAGTCTTGGCCCTGATTGAAGAAGATCAGCTGCCGCACCTAACCGGGGAACATGTCAAAGAGCCCGTCTATAAGGCCGCCGCGCGCTGGCTGCCGACGACCAAGAAACAAGAATTGGTGGCTGCTGGCACGCCGGTGATCGAGCCGATTGAAGTGCTCGCCACGCACATGCTTGAGCTGATCCAGGGTAATTTCTCGCTGATCTTTACACGCATGGTGATGATCCAAACCTTGGATGCGCTGACCAGTATGTCGGATGGCGACCGCAGTGCGGCCAATCAGAAATTGCTGGATGAGTATATCCCGACCAAAGTGCCGCCTGAGACCTTGCTGGCCGTGCTGCGCGGCTTACTCGAAGAGCGCGTGTCGATCCGCAATATCTTCCTCATTCTGGAAACCGTTGGGGAAGCGAAAGCCCAAGGTGCCAATCAGTCGCAAATGGTTGAGCTGGTGCGTCAACGCCTCTCCTTCCAAATCTTGAACAAGCTTCAGGATACGGATGGACGTTTGCCGCTGGTTCAGCTCTCAACGGCGTGGGAGCAAAAATTCGCCGAGCACGAGATCAAATCAGATGGCGGCGCTTCCGATATCGCGCTGCCCCCTGAACTGTTCAGCGAGCTGCTCAATGGCATTCAAGAAAAGCTGAACGAGACGGCCCAGCGCGGCGTGGTTGCGGCGATTGCAACCTCCTCGAAGCGGCGCCGATTCTTGCAGACCGTGCTCGCCAGCAAGGGCATTCGCAATGCTGTTCTGGCCTATGAAGAGATCCGCTCCAGCAGCAAACCGCAAATCGTAGGGATTGTATGATCCCGCTCCTGGATCTGCTCGGTCCAGACCTGTCAGCATGGGTGGCCCAGTTCATTCTGACGGTGGCCCGGCTGTCCTTTGTGGTCATTCTGATCCCGGGAATTGGCGAGCAGATGATCCCCGCGCAGGTGCGTATCTATCTTCTGCTCGGCCTATCTGCGGCGATATCGGGCATGGGGATCACGGATTATGTCCTGCCCGGCAATCTCACAGATCTCGGCATTGTCATCGTCACAGAATTGCTGCTCGGCCTGTTTTTGGGGATTGGATTGCGGGTGGTCATCTGGACGCTGAACATTGCTGGCAGTGTCATCGCGCAATCGATGGGATTGGCGCAACCTTTGGGGGTGGCGCTTGAAAACGAAGCGCAAACCGCAACTGCGAACTTGCTGTCTATGGCGGGGGCGGCGGTTTTATTTTCGATGAACTTTCACGTTGAGGTTTTTGCCAGCTGGATCGGCCTTTATGAGACGATCCCGGTGGGCGGCTCGTCCTGGATCGCACAAGCCTTTTTGTTCGACAGCATCTATGCCGCGTTTGCGTTCGCGATCCTACTCGCTTGGCCCTTTGTGGCGATGAACCTGCTCTACAATGTGTGTCTCGGCTTCATCAATAAAGCCATGCCGCAAATGATGGTGGCTTTTGTTGGCGCGCCCTTCTTGGTCGGCGCCGGAATGTTCCTTCTCGCGATTTCGATCGGGGCTATGCTGATGGTTTGGCAAGATCAAATCGCGCAGCTGATTGTGTGGTTATAGGGCATGGCAGAGCAAGACGACCAGTCCGGCGAAAAGGAATTTGATGCCACCGATGAGCGCCTTCGGCAGGCGCGTGAGGATGGCGATGTTCCGGTATCGAAAGAAGCCAATGCCGCCGGCTTAATAATGGGTATTGGCCTGGGCACTTTGGTGTTCTTGATGCTGACCTCACAAGCTCTGAATGATGGCTTTGCCAGCATGTTCTATCATGCTGACCGGTACGCTCTGGATATATTTGCAGATAAGGGCTCGCAGACGCGGAAAGTCATGTCGGGTATGATGTACTCGATCTTGCCCTTGTTTGGCGTGCTTGTGGCTTGCGTCCTGCTGGCGCTCATCCTTCAGCGCGCGATCGCCTTCTCAACCAAAAAGATCAAACCCGACGTCAAAAAGATCAATCCGGTCGAGAACATCAAGAACAAGTATGGCGCGAAAGGCATGCTCGACTTCTTGAAAGACGCGGCAAAGATGATGTTTGCCGGTCTGATCGCAGCCTATTTCATGATCTATTTCGCGTCCGAATTCTACGCAGCGGGCGCGATCTCTAAAGGCCAATTGGTCGAATTCACGCTGGAGCAAATCCTCAAACTCATCCTTTATTTTGGGGCCTTCCAGATCGTGCTCGCGCTCCTAGATCTCCCGCTACAGCAATATCTGCACGCCGAGCGCCTCAAAATGACCCGCGAAGAGGTCAAAAAGGAAATGAAACAAAGCGAGGGTGATCCGCACTTGAAGCAGCAGCGCCGCGAGCGTGGAACGCAGATCGCCCGCTCTGACATGCTCAAAAATGTCGAATCTGCGACCGTGGTCATGGTCAACCCGGAACACTATGCGGTGGCTTTGCAATGGGATCCGAACGGCGACTCCGCGCCGATTTGTGTGGCCAAAGGCGTTGATCACTTAGCCGCGAAAATTCGCGAGGTTGCACAAGCCAATAATGTGCCGATCTATCGCGACCCGCCAACCGCGCGCTCGCTATATCGTCTCATTGAAGTGGAAGAAGAGATCCGCAGAGAACATTTTGCGGCCGTCGCAGCGGCGATCCAATATGTTGAGCGGGTTCGTCAGCATCTAAAAGGTCCGGGCCATGCAAGTTGATCCGATCATTCCGCAATTGCTGGATATTAAGCATAAAGACCAGGTCCAGCGCTTGGCCGCGCTGATGTCGGAACTGCGCGGGGTTGAGCAAAAGCGCGCTGAACTCGAAAGCGAATTTCAGCAACTCGATCAACGGCAAGACGGGTTTACACAAATGAGTATAGCCAATGGCTATTTGCGATACATGCAACATCGTCAGGAGATTCTCGATCGGCAAATTGCGACCCTAAAAGCCGCTACAGAGGCGATTCAGGACGAGCTCCGCCAAACGGTCTTTTCGCAGTCCGTGCTGAACAATTCGTGATCAAGGTAAACAAGTTTACCTTCTCTTCATAAACTCAGCCGTACTATCCCTGCGCGAAGAGTGGCAAATTCAATCATAAAAACGCCGCCTGAATGCATGGAGAACCAAATGAGTGCTAAGACACCGTCCCACGTGGACCATCAAGTGGGCCGTCGTATTCGCCAAGCGCGTCGCGCGGCGAAGCTGACCCAAGGCCAACTCGGCGATATGATCGGGCTAACTTTTCAGCAAGTTCAGAAGTATGAGAAGGGCGTCAATCGCGTCTCAGCGGGCACGCTTTATGAAATTGCCAAAGTGTTCGATATCCCGATCAGCTGGTTCTTTGATGAGGATATTGTTGACCGAATTCACGCCGTCAAAGAGTCAGGTACGACCGATTTTGATGATTGCATGAACCTGCTTTTAGATCTGCGCCAAAGCGCGAATTTGGGTCCAGTACGTGAAGTTTTGCGGCTCGCAGGCACCCGCTAGTCCCTGCGTCCGAAACCGTTTGGCCAAGGGTTCAGGGTCTTAACTGACCTTGGCCAAATGACCGCCTGGATAGCTCGCCATAGAGCCCCCTTGCGTATCTACAAAAGCTTCTAAATCGCGGATCACTGACAGGATCAGATTGGCCTCTGATGGCAGATCTGTTGTGTTGCCATTTGGCGCGACATAGTTTTCCCAAAGCTTGAGCTTTAGCAGCATATCAACTGGCCCCAGAGCCTGTTTTGCGCTGATCGCATCAATCATTCCGAGTTGCACTTCGAGCTCTGCATCTGCGAGTTCTTCTGTCTCGATCGATTGCGCAAAATGAGCATGCCGGCGCACGGATTTTACCCATTGTGGCAGCTCTTGCTCGATCAGTTTTTCGGTCCCCATTACAATTTCCTTCTTGCAACGCATTTGATTAGCGTGGCGCGTTTTCGCGTCTCACATGATATCAATGCGCTGCTCCTCGGAATTGTTCCGAGTTGGATGAATTTTTTTTCAATTTTTTGTGAGTGAGGGCCGTACTGGCCAAAATTTGGATGTCGAGGGCTTAATCACATTCAGAGTTATCGCGATCTTTCCGCTCTTGCTCTTTCAGGGCTTCGATCAGCTTTTTGAGTTTTTCTGGAACCGGCTCGTGCAGGACTTCTTTATATTTATCGCGCAATGCCTCACCCATTGGCTTTTTCGACCGCCATTCTGGCGGACTCTTAGGCGCATCCCGATCACCGGACATAGGTTTGTCTCTGTTTTAAATCCCTTTACCTGTTTGGAGCCTAAGTCTGAGCGTTATAGCAACTCGGACAGTTACATAATTTTTGTAATACCAAACAAAAATAGGGTCTCGCGCAAATTCTAAGGATTGTCAGAGCCAGAATCTGCAAGACTTTGCTCACGCTGTTCAAGAGAACCATTTGCATAGTCTCTTGGGTGAACAAATGTAGGTTTGAACCAGGGGGATTTTTGCTGGTGAAACAGGCCGCGCAACCAATCAATCACGATTTGTGCACGTGCCATTCTGCGAACTCGCTCTGTATAGGTCAGCCAGAACCGAATCGGGGCGACCTCTGGGAGGTTGAGGGGCACAATATTCTTGCCGAGCCCGTGAACATAGGTTGGTAAGAGCGCGATGCCGCCGCCTTTGGCGCAGACTTCAACCATCACGGCGCCAGAATTGGTGACCAGTGCAAAATCGATCAAGTCTCTGAATTCTTTAGCTTTTGGCGCCCATCGCTCCATCTGGTTCACATATCCGGAATGAATGATGCAGCGGTGGTTATAAAGGTCGAAAACGCTCGTCGGATGTCCGAAATTTTTGATGTAATCGGGCGACGCGAAGAAGACATAGTGCAAGACGCCAAGGCGTTTCGAGACGATATCTGGCCGGCCCGGTTCTTGGAATTGAATGGCGATATCGGCCTTCTCATTGATCAAATCGGCGTCTGGCCGATCAGTGGTTTCGAGTCGCAATTCGATCTTGGGGTTCTGCAAATGAAAATCCGGAAGGTGCGGGGCGAGCCAATGAGTGGCGAGACCGTCGCCCGTACAAAGCGTGACCGAGCCTTCAGCGGGCAAGTCGTGATCGAGCACGTCGCTGCGCAATCCATCTGCGGCATCTGACATGATTTCCGCATAGCGTAAGGTTTTTTTACCGGCATCAGTCAAGGTCACCCCGCGCGGCGATCGATACAGAAGGCGCGCATTGAGGGACCGCTCGAGATCGTCAATTTTTCGGGAAACCGTTGGAGCTGTCTCCTTCAAACGCGAAGCAGCCGCGTTCATGCTGCCAAGTTCGGCAACAACTATAAAGACTTTTAGCTTATCCCAGTCCAGATTCTCAAACATTTAGGGCCCCTTATACGATTTCTGTACTACCCCAATTCGATTCTGTCTGCATCGCAGGCAAACGAATTGTGAGAAACCTTCATTTAGAAGGAGCGAATTGATGACCAATGCAGCAAAACGACTCGCGACATATCCCTTTATTGTCGATCAATCCAAAATGATTGAGCAAATGTCGAATTTTGGTTGGCGGACGGCGAATCAAAAAGAAATTCCGGAAATGTTGGCGCTGGGCGAACGTCTGATTGACGACCGTTTGATTAGCTCAGAAACGCTTGCACATTTGCACGATCTAACTGGCATAACGGCGTGGGTGTTCGGTGACCCAGTTGAAGGCCTGGTCATCTCAGTTCCCCTGTCGGAAGCCGGATTGGATGCCGTCCAAGACAATGAATTCGTGGCAAAAACACCTGATGATGCGCATGTCGCTGCGGTTGGTCAGCCCTGTGCGGGCGTCTATATCGGTATCTATGCCGGCGAGACGAAAGAAGCGCGGAAGGCGGTTATGAGCGGCGCAGGGGTAATCCGGATGGCGATTTACGCCCAGGTGCCCTGCTTTGCCCGCGCCGCGACAGAAGATGGCGCGCGATCGATGGAAAGCCTTGGCTGGTCGCCAGCGGGCTTCGGCGCCGAAAAACTCTGGATGCAAGGGGCTTTGGTCGTGCCAGAGCAAAAGGTGGCATGATGCTCAAGATCTCACCGATTGGCGAATCTGGTCTCGCAAAACCACTTGATCCTGAACTGATTGAGCAATTTCCGATCGAAATGGTTCGGACGCTTGATGCGTTTCAAAAAGTCGTGGCGGTGCGGTCTATGGTCTATATGGCCGAGCAAGACTGCCCGTATGAAGAAGAATTTGATGGCAATGATTTATGCGCCTCACACGTGATTGCCTATTCAAACGGACAGCCAATCGCGACTTTGAGACTGCGCTGGTTTGCTGGATTTGGTAAGATCGAACGCGTCAGCATCCTGCCGGCCTATCGAGGCAGCGGCGTGGTTAAAGTGATGCTGGCGGCGTCATTGGAAATCGCGTCCCGCAAAGGTTATCGCCGAATGCTCGCGCAAATTCAGGCGCGCCTCTGGCCGCTTTGGTCGAAAACGCTAAACTGCCGCCTGATGGACGATCATCCAAACTTCTTTTTCTCGGATTTCGAGTATTGCGAGATGGAAATTTCTGTATCGGCGCATCCGGATGCGATCCGGCTCAACTCTGATCCTATGATGATTATTCGACCTGAAGGCGATTGGGACACGCCTGGAATTTTGGAGCAGTCTGCCACCCGCGGCGGTGATGTGCACGAAGTGGCGGCCTAGCCATGTGCCTGCTTGTTTTATCTGCGAGCAAACGGGTTCCCGATCCGTCTGGACTCACTGGATTGCATGAACGTATCGATGATGCGCGCGTCTCGCAGCAGCCGGTGGCCTTTGTACAACAGCATAATAGCGAAGGGCTGAATGAGCTGGGTATCCGAATTGGCCGGTATGAGCCGATCTTCAGCGCGGAACGCAACCTGTCAGATGGGTTGATTGACTTCATTCTATCCAGCTCAGTTCGCCAGGTCAGCTTGGCGGGTGTTGCGGACGTAAAACTGTTCGAACAGATGCGATCAATCTTGACCCGTGCGGGATTGACCGCGGAGTTAGACCGAGCCGCCATTCTGTCGAAATAGTCTGGATCAGTGGTACGGCACGCTGGCGACTGGATCTGTTTCCGTCGGTGTTTGCGGATTTAAAAAGAACCAATCAACCGGATATTCGAGCAGCTGCGCAATGACGAATAGCGTGCCTGCTGAAACCCGGTTGCTGCCACGCTCATATTTATGAATCTGCTGGCTCGAGCAGCCTAAATGCTCGCCGAGCTGGGATTGGGTCATCGAGGCGTTGACCCGGGCCATTCGAATACGGTGGCCAATGGCTTCATCAACAGGGGTTTCGTCAGGGGTCGTCAAGGACATGGAGCAACTAAAGGGTAAATCAGTAAATCAATTATAAATTGAAATTATACTGAGGTTGCAGGATCTGCATGAATAAAAAGAGGGCAGGGAGGGCGACAAACAAGATCGCAACGAAGACCGAAAGCGGAAATTTCCGCCGCCCACGCGATCCGGTTTTACCCCGGCCGAGTGAAAATTTTTCGAACAGCTCAGGGCGGTGGATCCGGACCAAATAGACCACCGCAAAAAGGCCTGCCAAGGCGGCGCTGGCGGCGATTAAGAACCTGTTTTCCTGCAATATTCCGACAATCAAATTAGAGACGGCTAAGGCGGTCGTAGCGAGCAGCGTGAGCGGGCTGCGCTGCGCTTGTGCGGGGCTGTTTTCGGACTTTGCCATACGGGTCTCATCTATTTGACGGGCCGAATCGGCCACGTTTCAAAAAACAACATAAAGTAGAAAATTTACGAATGACTAACCCCTGACGCTCAATCGTCGTCTCGAACGGCTCGGCGATACATTTCAATCGAGAATAGTATTTTCTTAAGGCGACTCTGCCGAAATGAGCCCGCGTTCGAATGAGGGAGCCTCACATGTCTCACGGCCCATTTTCAGCCTTGCTGACCGGTAGTTTGATGATCGCATTGGCGGGGTGTGAAACAACGGCCAGCTTGAGTGAGGCGGCGATCCGGCGCGCTAGCTTTGACCGCGTCCATGCCACACCTTTCACCGATCAATTGGACGCTAAAAAATGCCGTGCCTCGCTCGATCAGGCGTTTGGCTTTCCGAGATCATCCTTGGCGGTCAGGAATGGCGTGAAAGTCACCCAAGACTATGCCTGTAAGGGCAAGACCATTATCGCCAAAGTGAGCCTGACAAATCTCAACGACCATACAATGTATTGCGCCGCGACCACCGAAACCGGAGAATCTGGCGCGATGGTTGGGCCCCATGGCGTCGCATTTCTAGAATATGGCTTTCTAAACGCAGTCACATATGACTGTTTCGATGTCAGTTAAACTGTAGCAATTGTTGCGATTGTAATAGAAAATAGAAAAACTGATTTCGATCTGGTGCCGCGTCACAGTCGGGCGCTGAGAAAAAGTCTATGGCGGGGCATGCGTGCAAACTTGTTTACAGAGCGAGAATAGGGGCGAGTCTCGATATGTTTAATACAGACAAGATTTGTGCGTGGAACCTCAGTGCACCCAGCTTAGACTGTCGATCGCCGTCAGTTGAGGCGCAAAGAGGAGCCTACAGTGCTGCGTGAAGTGTCTCCCCGTGCCGAAGATCGTCTGGAAGGTCTCAGCGATACAGCCTGGGCTTTAATTGAAGCGCATGGCGAGTTTTACCAGGCAGATGACGGTGACACCATTCTCGCGCTGGGCCAAACTGATAAACATTTGTTGATTGTCCTGTCCGGCTTGGCCACGCTGGTTTATTTCCAAGACGGGCAGCGCCAGCCAACCGCTGTCTATCGCACACCTGGTGAAGTGCTGCACCATGCCGGGATGCACCTTCAGATTGTCAATCCGTTCGCGATTGAAGCGGCGAAAGCTGAAACACGCTTCGTCTTGATCAAGCGCGAGACCGTTTATGAAATGATCGGCAAGGATGTCTTGTTTGCCGAATATTTGTTTAAAGATCTTTCCGAACGGTTCTTCGTTGCGCTCAGCTATCTGAGAGAGCAGCGGCAAGAGCCTCTAATCATTCGCCTCGGAAAACGGATCATGCTGATTACAGAGCACCGCCCTGCGATCGAGTTTACCCAAGCTGAACTCGCTGAAATCCTTGCGGTGACTCGGATCAGCATTTCAAAAGCGATCAAAAGTCTCGAAGAGCTCGGCTTGGTGCAAAGGGTTGATCGCGCCCTGATGACGGTCGATCGCGAAAAGCTCAAAGCCTGGTTAGATGACCAAGATTAGCGGGCGCTGCCTCTGTCAATTCTCAACAGAATATGACTCAATCCTTACCCTCAATAGAAAATTCGATTGATCAACCCAAACGGGAATTAACTATAGTTTGCTAGATCCTTGGGCCTCGATGGAGAGGTTCACTGCGTTCTATGCCCATAAAAAAATTGAAAAAAATATCTGATGAAGCCGGCCAGGTTGCGGTGATCTTTGCACTGTCTTTGATACCGATTTTCGCCGTCGCGGGCTTTGCGATCGATTTCCAAAACACGATCAAAAAGAAACAAAAGGTTCAGGTGATCCTGGACTCGGCAATCCTCGCTGCCGCGCGCGTGAAACAGACCGGCGCCACCGATGCTGAGGTTAGCGCTGCGCTTTCCGGATTTATGAATGCTCAACTTGATCCAATGAATGGCGGGATGACCTGTGAAGCCCCGAATGTCGCGATCGGAGCATCTGCCCAGCGTATTACAGCGGCAATGAGCTGCAGTCAGCCTACCTCGCTAACCCGTGTAATCGGCCAAGAGAAAATGGATTTCACGGTCGCGGCTGTGGCGGAGTATGGGATCGATAAGATCGATGTTGCGTTCATGTTTGACGTTTCAGGCTCAATGAACAGTTCGAGCCGCCTCACCAATTTAAAGGCTGCCGCGACGGATGCGATTGATATTCTATTGCCCGCTGATGCAGCGCCGCAGCTGATCGAAAATACACGCCTGAGCATGGTGACCTATAATACGATGGTTAATGCTGGCCTTCACTTCGAGGATGTGACTGGCGTTCCAGCGACCCGCACCTACACCCATACAATAGGCGGTGGCGATTCTGGTCCGAAGGTCACGGAAGGCGACCTCCTCGACGATATTACGGTTACGCTGATGGATGCGGATCGCGATGAGTTTGTCTCCCTGATCGGTGATGATGCGGTTATCGCAATCGAAGATTGGGACCGAAACGACCGGACAGATCATAGGATGACCATCGATGTGTCTGTTCCTAATTCAAGCCCGTATCGCGGTCGATTTAAGAGCATACGGTTTGACCTTTCCGGGCGAGAATCAAAACGACAGACAGAAAATTTTGATCCCTACGCTTTGTATGGAGATCGGCGCGGCGACTATCATGGCCGCAATTGGCGCGAGGGCGACTACAAACTTCGGGTCCGTCTTTATTCTGGGCAAAAGGCGCGCGGCCGCAAACTTTTTGATGAGACGATCAAGTTTGAGATTGTGCGCGGCAAAGCGAGTCCGCCTCGAGAGGTTGAATACACACTGACCTCAACTTGTGTTTGGGAGCGTGATGGCGACGAAAAATTCACGGATTCTCGGCCGGAAACCGGCGCTTATCTTGCGCATCAACAAGCTTGGTTCGAAGAGGATGAAGATCATCGCGATGGCGGTGTCTGGCATGTTGGTCACCCCAACCGTCCAGATCATTCTTGGTATGATGGCGATGAATGTCGCGAGAGCGAGCCAGTCGCTTTGACCAATAATCGCACAACACTGATCAATCACCTCAAAAGCCTAAATGCCGGCGGCGGAACCGCGGGACATCTAGGTGTGGCTTGGTCGTGGTATTTGGTCTCAGAACATTGGGGGGGAGTGTTCACCGGCGGTTCCGCACCCCTCTCTTATTCCGAACCCGACAGCACCAAAGCCGTAATCTTGATGACCGATGGCGCCTTCAATGCTGAGATTTTCCCTGAACAGGGCAATTCAAATATCCAAGCGCGCAACCTTTGCGACAATATGAAAGCATCTGGCATCAAAGTTTATTCGGTGGCGTTGAGCGCGCCGACTTCAGGTCGCGAAGTGCTCAACTATTGCGCATCTGGTCCGGATTTTTACTTCGATCCGACATCGGCGGCTGAGCTCAAAGATGCGTATCGAAAGATTGCTACATCGATCTCTGACTTGCGGATTTCTGGGTAAACAAAACCTTACCTGATCAAGTGAAATTTGGCGGGTTTGAGTTACCATACTTACGATTAGGTTGCTCAACCCGCCGGAACTTTTTGTTTCAATTATCTTCAATTAAAACAATGCATTGTATCCTGTATAAAATCAGGAAAGGTGGGACAAAATGAATTTCCAAACTAAAAAACCCTTAACGACTGGCTTTCTTCAGAGCGTCAATCTGATGTACGATCGCGCCGTTGATCTGCTCGATTTGCCGGGAGATGTCGCACAGACGATCAAGACTTGTAACTCCACATATGAAGTCCAGTTTTCAGTCCGTTTGCGCGGTCAGCTGCACACATTTAAAGGCTACCGGTCTGTCCACTCAGAGCATATGGAACCGGCCAAAGGCGGCATCCGTTATTCGATCGAAGTGAACAAGGATGAAGTCGAAGCGCTCGCCGCTTTGATGACGTATAAATGTGCCTTGGTTGAAGCGCCGTTTGGTGGTTCAAAGGGCGGTCTGATTATCGATCCGACCGAGTGGGAAGACCACGAGCTTGAGAAAATCACGCGCCGGTTTGCGTATGAGCTGATCAAGCGCGATCTGATCAATCCATCGCAGAACGTTCCGGCGCCTGATATGGGGACTGGCGAGCGCGAAATGGCTTGGATGGCGGACGAGTACCGCCGCATGAACCCGACCGACATGAATGCCCGGGCTTGTGTGACCGGTAAGCCGCTCAACGCAGGCGGGATTGCTGGCCGGACCGAAGCGACCGGACGCGGTGTTCAATATGCGCTGCAAGAGTTCTTCCGCCACGCGGATGATGTCAAAGCTGCCGGACTAGACGGCTCGCTTGATGGCAAGCGCGTTGTCGTTCAAGGCCTCGGAAATGTCGGCTACCATGCCGCGAAATTCTTGAGTGAGGAAGATGGCTCGAAAATTGTCGGCGTTGTTGAGCGCGATGGCGCGGTCTTCAATCCGAAGGGCATCGATGTCGAAGCTTTGAAAGCGCACCTGATGGCGCGTAAGCCTTTGGCTGAGTTCGCTGGCGTCGAGTTTGTTGCTGATGGCTCGCTCGGTTTAGAATATGATTGCGATATTCTGATCCCGGCGGCGTGTGAGAGCGTGATCACCTATGCGAATGCTCACAAGATCAAAGCTCGCCTGATCATTGAGGCCGCGAATGGCCCGATCACGGCCGATGCGAATGATATCTTGGTCGAGCGTGGCCACACGATCATTCCAGATCTGTTCGCGAATGCCGGTGGTGTCACCGTGTCTTACTTTGAATGGGCGAAGAATATTTCGCACATCCGGTTTGGCCGTATGCAGCGCCGTCAGGAAGAAGCGCGCAGTCGCGCCTTCCTTGAGCAGCTTGAAGCGGTCCTGCCGAATGGTGTCGATCCGTCTTTGAGGAAGAAGCTGGAGTGCGGCGCTGGCGAGATCGATCTTGTCCGCTCAGGCCTCGATGACACTATGCGCGCGGCCTATGTCGCGATGCGTGAAGTGCGTGAAGCCCACCCCAACTGCCCAGACCTTAGAACCGCCGCTTATATGGTTGCTGTTCGCCGGATTGTGGGCGTGATGGATCACTTCACCCTATAAGGAAACTGGACCGGCCCGCTACCTGCGGCGGGCCTCCAAAAAAAAGCGCCGCTCGAAGTCTCTTCGGGCGGCGCTTTTGGTATGGGCGAACCGCAATTGCGGCTCTGGGAGGAAACTATGTGTAGAGTTTAGTTCGCGCGTCTGTTTGTGACGCTGGGGCTCGCACCATGGCCGAAGGGCGAGACATTCTCTGCTGCGATCTCAACCCGGTCGCGGCCATTCCGCTTGGCATTGTAAAGCGCAGCGTCGGCCCGCTCGAGCGCGTCATTGATGCTCGCTTCATTGAGAAGCGGCTCGGCAACGCCAATGCTCACAGAAACATTGAAAGGTCCCGCTTCGCTTGGAAATTTCACCTGTTTGATCGCTTGCCGGATACGGTCGGCAACTTTAGCGGCCGACATCGCATCGGCGTCGACCAATACAATCGCGAACTCCTCGCCCCCCAGTCGACCGATGAGGTCTTCTTGGCGGAGGACGTTTGACGCAATGGAGACCATTTTTGAGAGCACTTTGTCTCCCGTGGCGTGACCATGTACGTCGTTCACTTGTTTGAAATGGTCGATGTCGAGCATCAGCGTCGAGATGCGAGCATTGTCGCGCTTGAAGCGGGCCAACTCGCGTTCTGAGAAGCGCATAAAAGCGCGGCGGTTAAGCGCTTTGGTGAGCGGGTCAATGGTGGCCAGCTCGAACAAGTCGCATTTCTCATTTTCGAGCTCAATCAAATCTTTGACGGCGTAGCGCGCGGCGCTCTTAACGCAGATATCGTTGCTCACAAGCCGCCCAAAGCTCGATAAAATGTTGAGCTCGGTCTCGGTAAATTCGCGGGTCTTGCGATCGCCCACACAGAGCGTCCCGAACCGTTTGCCGTTAGGGTCGGTTAGAGGAACGCCCGCAAGCGATCGAAATTTAGGGATTTGCAGCCCACTTGTATGGCTGAGGAAGAACTCTTCTTCGCTGATGTCGGCCACTTCGAACCGAGATTGCGCCAGATGCATGCGGGCGAAATAGGTCTGCAAATCGCTGTTCGCAAAGGCGCCCAGACCATGGGTGCAATGGTACCAGCTGCGATAGCGATTGGTCAGTGCGGCGATCACAAATGGGGTATCGAGCGCTAGGGCCACGGAGTCTGCGAACGAGGTCGCGCTCAGGGCATTGTCATCATACAAGATCTGATATCGCTGGAGAATCTCCGATTTCTGTTCCTCGAATTTCGGGGGCGGGTATGAAATCATGGGGCTCTCTCCGGGTATTCTTTTATACGTGTATCTCCTTATATTCTACCATTGGTTGTAAAACAGTTTACATTCCGGGTTTCTCACACAATCGCAGTGTCGACGCCGTCAACAGCGTCTCCCAGACAAAAGAAACCCGCACCGGAGAGGGTGCGGGTAAGTCATAATGGAGATTTGGAAACGGGCGTTTCCATAATCCCTACGTCTCAGGGTTGGAAATCGTTCCAAACTTTTTTGAAAAACCTCAGATTTCGAGAAAATCCTTGCGGCGGGGCGCTAAGCTGCGGGTCTGGTCAGCGCGTCGACGCGACCGAATACATCCTGCATGCTGAGAAAAGCGAGCGAGGTCTCGGGATCAGGTTCGACGTCCGATTCTGGTTCGGACAGCCGGGCTTGCAGTTTCTCGCGAGATCGATTGATCCGGCTTTTCACCGTTCCAACAGAGCAATCAAGAATACTCGCAGCTTCTTCGTAGGAATAGCCCGCGGCGACAACCAGGATGAAAACGTCCCGTTGATCTGGGTTGAGCGCAAACAGCTCCTTAATCGCGTCAGAGCAGGCGGCTCTCGTCGACATTTGACAGTCTTCGGTCAGCCAGTTTTCGAAATCGGTCGGCGCGTGACTTTCGGTGCGCTTATGTTTTCGAATGTGTTGAAGAAACTCATTGCGCGTGATGACGAACATCCACGCTTTCAGAGATCCTTTATTCGGATCGAAACTGTCTTGCGCTTTCCAAGCTTTCAGACAGGCGTTCTGGGCGATATCGTCTGATACGTCTCGATCGAGGCAGAGCATGCGCGCATAGGCACGGATTTCTGGCAGGAGTTTTTCAAGTTCATCAGCAAACATATAACGGCCCCTCGTTGACCAATGATGTCTGCAGCGTTGGTTAATTAATCGTAAATAGTGTTAACTTCTTAGAAACCGATCGCCATTCGCAAAGTCTCTGAAATCAAAATTTCTATAGGGCAGGTTTTAGTTCGGATTTAGACTTCACATACTTCCGAGGACAATGGAGATTGGCATTAGCGCGTTGAAATTATTGCATATTATCACCAGCAGAAAGTGTCGTGGCCGCGGCCTTTGCGCGCCATTTTCTATGTCATTGCCTGTATTTCGTTGCCAAAGACATCGACTTCTAGAAACTAAGTATTAGCTAACGGGTACTATCCAGAGTGGAAATATTGAGAATTCGCGATGTTTTCTGACGCTTTAGAAACCCACCTTCCAGATCTTCGTGCTTATGCGCGGGTGCTTTGCGGCGATGTCGTGCGGGCGGATGATATTGTTCAAAATGCGTGCCTCAAAGCTTGGGAAAAAAGGACAAGTTTTGATCCCCAAAAAGGCGCCTTGCGCGGCTGGTTGTTTCGGATTGTCCGCAACGAGTTTTATCAACAAAAGCGCGCGGAGCGGGTGCGAGAAATAGATTCTACGACGCAGATTGAACTCCACCTTGTCGCCGATTGCGGATTGCAGACCCGTTCCGAGCTCAGCCGCATGCTACAGGCCATTGAAACGCTGAAAGAGGCGCAGCGCGATGCCTTCTTGCTCGTCGCAGCGGCGGGCTTCACCTATGCGGAAGCGGCGGAGGTGCTCGGCTGCTCTGAAGGCACTGTGAAGAGCCGCGTGAGCCGCGCGCGTGAAATGGCGCTTGGTAAATTCCACTCTGATCAATGGTCTGAGGACAAAAAGACGCCTTCCGCTTCGCCAATTGTCCAGCTGCACGAGGCGCTCAACCGCATTCAAGCGTTGGCGCGCGCCGCATAATCTCGCCTGCGGGTTTCGAGCTTAAAGCAGTCGGCTCTCTTCCAGAAGGTCCGGCAAATCGTTCTCGTAAAGCACGACATCTTTGTCGGATGCCAGTTCACTCACCAATCGCCGCGCGTCGGCGAAGGAAGCACGGGTATGAAAATCGGTGCGGTCTTGGTCGATGGCCTTCACGAAGCTCTCGATCCGGGAAGGGTTGATCGCAATCACCAGGTCGCAATGCTCGGAGGCAAACTGGCCCAGACGATTGTGCACGCGGTCATGTTCGAGGCCAAGCTCAGCCACGCCAGGCGTCACCAAAACGGCTTTCCCGCCGCGCTGATCGGCGAGCTTACGAAGCACTTTCACAGCATTCTTAAAGCCGATCTCGTTTGAATTATACGCGTCATCAAGGATCAGCGGTTGGCCGGGATTATCGACCTTTTGCAGCCGATGCTGAACCTGTTCCACGTCTTTGGAAAAGGCGGCGATCCGGTTCACCGTCTTGGGGCTGACCAAATAGGTGAGGACAACTGACAGCGCCGAGTTGAGGATATTGTGGTCGCCGAGCAACGGCAGCGTGTAGTGGATCGGTGCCGCGCCAGCCTCATCGCGCGGCTGGATCTCAATCGCCCAATTGCTGTCTTCAAGCTCGGCTTTGACGATTTGAAAATCCGCGCTGGCCTCATGGCCAACGGTTTTGACCAGATTGGGGTAGGCGGTCTTCAATTCTGCAAAGGGCTCATGGTCTAGAATTTCGACCGGGATGACCGCCTGACCGCCGCGCGCGCAGACATGTTCGACCAGCTCAGATTTGGCGCGCGCAATGTTTTCAATGCTGCCAAAGCGCTCGGTATGTGCGTCGCCAATCGCGGTGACGATGGCGAATTCAGGGTCGCTGAAATCACATAGCCGCTTAATCGAGCCGATGCCGTAAGCGCCCATTTCGGCGATGAAAAATTTGTGCCCGCGCTGCAATTTCTCGCGGATGTTCCGGGTCAGGCCGAGCACGGTATTGATGCTGCCAGGGCTGTAAAAAACTGGCCCTGCAGATTCGAGCACTTCAGCGAGAATATGTTTGGTCGTCGTCTTGCCGAACGAGCCGGTAATCCCAATCGTTACGGGTTGAAATGTCTCGAGCTTCTCAATCGCCTGATCGACAAAGCCTTGATTGATTTTGTCTTGCATCGGGCGCAGCAGGCGGTTGGCCAGCATGATCAAAAGCGGCACCGCTTGGATAATCGCAAACACGGCATAGGCGTGGACGAAAACCAGCCCGAGACTGATCAGATAGAACCCGCGAGCGAGCCAGCGGATCCGCTTTAATCGATCTGTCGCAACCAGCTTTTTCTTATAGGTGTACCCGCGCTCGGGCAGGGCAATCAGCGTGAGTAAAGCCGCTGCGATGAGCCAAACGTAGTTGCCAAGTTCGATAAAATGCTGAGCTACAAAGAGCGCCAGCAATCCCAGCGTTGCGAGCACATCGAACAAACGCACCCGAAACACCGCGCCGAGAAAGCGCGAGCTATCATACTCTTCTTGCTGGAAATAGGTGAGGATCGTGTTGATCCGAACCATGCCAAACCCTGCCAAGCTGAGCAGGAAGAGCGCGAAGGGAAGATAAGGCAACATCTTTACGCGCCCCCGAGATTTTCTTTGATGCTGAGCGCGATCTGATGCCGGCCCCGGTCCAAGATCGAGATATGATCAAAGTGCGGACAGACCACTAGCTGCGCATCGGATATCCCCGCAACGATTTTCTCACCGACCTCAACCGGAGTCTCAAAATCCAACCCGCCATAGATCGCCGTGGTCGGGCAGGTGATCTGGCCCAGCGAGCTAGTCTGGTCTTCATTCACCGTGCGGACGAAAATGTCTCGCATGCCGATCTCGCGGCTGTGGACATAGTCGGCGCTGCCATATTGCTGTTCCAGCGCCTTAAGCGCTTCAGGCGATTTCGCCATCGACTTGCGGAACTTAAACGCCCAACTGCGCTGTTTGCCGCGCAATTGCTGGCCGAGCGTGCGGGTGCGCGGCACGCCAGCGGAGGCCACCAAGACCAAGTGATTGATGATCTTGGGGTGCTTGGCCGCGATGCGCATGCCGACGCGGCCGCCAAAGGAGTGGCCAACCCAAGTGTAATTCTTCAAGCCGTGCTCATCGCGCAGGAAGGCGACCATATGCTCGGCATAATTTTCGGTGCCCCAGGCCTGGTCGGGGCGCGGGCTGTCGCCAAAGCCTGGAAAATCGACCAGATAGCTGCGAGCAACTGGGGCCAGGGCTTCGGCAACGGGGATGAAATCATTATAGGTTCGACCCCAGCCATGCCCAAACACAATGGCGGGTTTGGTCGCGTCCCCAATTTGAACCAAATTTGGCTTCAATGCAGTGCTCATAGGTGCGCTTGATCCCGCTCAACGATTCGCTCTTTAATACAGTAAGCGCGCTTAAGACTTAAGACTGGTGAAAAATTGGCAAAACTGTTGAAAACTGTGGTGATTTTTGGGGGTGCGAGCTCTGAGCACGATGTCAGCGTCGTTAGCGCCCATCAATTAATGGACGCCGCAGACGTGCGCGGGCTGGAGATTATCCCGGTCTATACCGATTTCGCCAACCGGTTCTGGATCGGCGCGAACCTCCGCAACATTGCGCGCTACAGCCCGAAACCACCGCTCGCCAAGCAAGTCATGTTTCGTTGGGGCGATAATGGCCCGGTTATGTGCGCCATGGACGGCACGCCCATCGATAACGTTGATTGCGTGCTGCCAGTCTTCCATGGAACGTTCGGAGAAGATGGCCGCGTGCAAGCCTATTTTGAACTGCTTGGCATTCCGGTGACTGGCATGTCCGCGTCTGGTAATGCCATCGCAATGCGCAAAGACGTGACGAAGTCTTTGGTCAAAGCCGCCGGCGTCAATGTGTTGCCGCATGTCACAGTTGATCGCGACCGCGTGCATCATTCTGAAGCTGTGCTGAAAGAAGTGCGTGAGTCCTTTGGGTTTCCCGTCATCGTCAAACCCGCCAATCTTGGCTCAAGTGTCGGGGTAGGCCTCGCAAAAAGCGACAATGATGATCTCTGGCCGCTGGTTGAATATGTACTCAAGAAAGACACGCTCGCGCTGATCGAGCCGCAGGTTCAGAACTTGGTCGAATATAATATCGCCATGATTGCCAAAGACGGCGAGATCAAATTTTCCGCGATTGAGCGGCCTAAGTCAGGCGCCGAATTGCTCGATTTTCGCGAGAAATATCTCTCCAGCGATGGCGGCACCAAAGGCGCGTTTAAGCCGTCCGAAGGCATGCTGTCTCTGACCCGCGACATCAATCCGGACATTCCAGACGCGCTGCGCGACAAGATTTACGACTATGCCGCCAAGACCTTCACCGCGCTCGGCAAACGCGGCGCTCCGCGGATCGACTTCATGTGCAATCAGGAGACGGGTGAGCTCTGGTTCAATGAAATCAACGCCATTCCAGGGTCATATGGTTTCTTCCTATGGGAAGCAGCGGCTGAACCCTTGCTCTTCCCCGAGCTGATCCAGCATTTGATCGACGAGGCCACGGGCGACACGATCAAGACGTTCGAAGATCCTGTGCCGCAGGATGCGCGGCTCTTGCCGCGGCGCTAGCGGCTGTTGCGGGGCGATAATAAGACGGTCCGTCGTGCTCAGGGCTGCGGCGTTGTGTTGATCAATCCGGCGCAATAATCGGCGCCCTGTCACAGATTGTCATCCTGTCTCGTCATTAGTTTGAGGCATGGAGATAATCGAATGAAACTCATACTCTACGGCGTCGGAGGACTTTACCTCTTCACAGCCATTTACATGTTTGCAGCACCGCAAGTGTTCTATGACCAGACTCCCGGCGTCGCCATGATGGGACCGTTCAACACACATTTTATTCAAGATGCAGGGCTCGCGTTCTTGACCAGTGGCGGAGCGCTCCTTTGGGGCGGGCGATATCGAAACCGGTCCGTCGCAATATTCGGTGCGGTCTGGGTGTGCCTGCACGCAACCCTACACGCTTGGGTTTGGATTGCGCGCGGCACGCCCTTAGACCAAGTCGCTTTGATAAATCTCGTCGGCATACAAGTGCCCGCTTGGCTTGCGCTGTTCGCAGCGATGAAACTTCAAGGAGACATCGAATGATCAAGTGGATCCTAAGGCGTGGTGCGCGTGCATTCGGCCGTGCCTACGACTACGATGTGGGCTACATGCTGGATGTGATCAATACATCTGCAGGTGCGGGCCTGCGTCTGTCTGGCTTTCCAATGATTAGCCAATATCGCGGCCCAAAAGATGCGAAGCTCGTTTGGGTCGGCGCAATTTTCGCCTCTACGCTTGAGGGCGATTGTGGCCCCTGTGCGCAATTGGTTGTCGATATGGCGCTCCGAGCAGGCGCTGACCCGGCAGACTTGCAAAGCTGTTTCGAGGGGGATCCGCAACGCGCAGGAGATGTTGGACTTGGGTTCCAGTTTGCAATGGCCGCCATAGGCGGTGATCTAAACGTCGAAGATTTTCAACGCCAAATCGAAGCCAAACATGGTCGACGCGGTTTGATCGCGGCATCATTTGCCGCCGGATCGGGGCGGTTCTATCCCGTTTTCAAGCGCGGCCTCGGATACGGCCATGCGTGCCAGCAGATCTGTTTTGACAACATAAAGACGATAGAGCGCGAGGCGACATGATAGATACGGTTTCGACATTTGAAGCAGAGCGGAAACATCTCATTTCGCTTTGCTATCGTATGTTGGGGGACCGCGCGGGCGCTGAGGATGCTGTTCAGGACACTTGGCTACGGTGGATGAATGCTAATCACAGCTCCATTTCAAATCCTGCCGCCTGGTTGCGCCGAGCAGCAACGAACATTGCGATCGACGCCCTGCGTTCAGCGAGACAGCGGCGCGAAACTTATGTCGGCCCCTGGCTTCCGGAACCCCTGGTGCAGAGCGATGCCGGGCCCGAACAGGACTTCGAGTTGGCGCAAGAGTGCGAACTTGCATTGCTCTGGGCGATGCAACGTTTGGGAGAGGAAGAGCGCGCCGCCTTTATTCTGCGTGAAGCGTTTGATGCCGGTTATGATGATATCGCTGCAACGTTGGCAAAGAGCGCAGCGGCCTGTCGTCAAATGGTCAGTCGCGCACATAAGAAACTGCAAGAGAGTGGACCGCGATTTGATGCGTCTCCTGACCAAGTCCAGGAACTCATTTCTAAGTTCTTCGCCGCCGCCGCGGCGAATGACTTTGAAGAGGCAAAGAGCTTGTTTGCTCCTAATGCAGTTGCGATTTCGGATGGTGGACGCAAAGCCCGCGCCGCAAGACGTGTTTTGGTTGGACCAGAGGATATAATTCAGGTTTACGCCGCCATTTGGCATCGTTTTGCGGATGAAAAAAACTGGACCCTCGAACCTTGCATCTCCAACAGCAAGCCCGGAATCGTACGACGCGTGGAAGGGGTCGTTGATTCTGTGATAACCCTCGCGCCATCGCCGCATGGTGAGATTGCTTGGCTCTACATAATGCGTAACCCTGACAAACTGGCCATGCTGGAAAGCAGAGTTGGCGAGGGCTGGTGATGGCTTCGCTAAAGAAACCCGAGACCTCTAGGTATCGGATTTACGCTCACCGTCTGTTTTAGGGCAATTCTGTTGAAAAACTCTGCTGCTAGAGCGCGGGCTTTCCTCTTCGATCGTGTTCAGGCCTCTTTTTCTGCAGGGTGTTCGCTCTTCTCGACCGTATCACGCGGCGTTTTGGAGGGTGGTAGACGGTTTCGGGGCGTATCTGGCGAGTTTTCTGAGGTTTTGGGTGGTGGCAGCGAGGAGAAATTCGTCATTGGCTCCAGTGGGGCCGCGTAATCGTAATCGGCGCAAGCCATGTTGGCATTTCAGATGCGCGAAGCTCATCTCGACCTTCTTTCGATCTCGCCTCGATTGCTCGTATTCATCCGTTTCTCTCAGGCGCCTGACTTCGTCTCTGGCATGCTCATAGATGGATCGACCAACACGTTTGTTACGCGCGTTGGGACAGCATTTGTCTTTCAGCGGACAGACCGCGCAGTCTGAGCTGCTCGATCTGTACATTCGTTTCTTGTCTTTCGTGATGCCTGATCGCGGCACCTTATAGTTTCGTCGTTGATGGCGCAGCTCTTTGCCATTCGGGCAGGTATAAAGATCACGGTCCTGATCATACACGAAGTCTTTGACGGTGAAGTTTGTCGTCGGCGCGCCGGGCGGCTCAAGCAGCGCGACATGTGGAGCGATCTTCTTTTATCGACCATCCAAGCAAGGATTTCACCGGCACCATAAGCTCCATCTCCCATCAGGCGTTTGGGCTTGAGCCCAAACCTATCCTCGGTCCGGTTGATCATAAGCTTCGCAGCATCGACTTCAGCGGTGCGATGAGCCGGCGTGGCTTCCACGTCCATAATAACCGATGTCTCAACATCCAAAAGGTAATTGGTTGACCAGGTAAACCGGGCTTTGCCGCCAACCGCAGCGGTCCAACGCGCTATCGGATCGGTGAGGGATACCTTCTTGCGTGGCGTGCTATTTTCAGTCTCGGTCTGATCGATCGCATCAAGATATTCTGTCACCGGGCGCGAAGCGATCTTTGGGTCTGACCAGTCAACAGGCTCGCCCTTCTCAACAGCGCGGTCTTCACTCGCATCCGCGCGGATCAGACTGGCATCAACCGCAAAGCCCTCGCCTTTGACCAAGCCCTCGGACATGCAGCACAACACGACTTGCTCGAACAGTTTCCGAAACAAGTCACTCTCACGGAACCGGCCATGACGTGCTTTGGAAAAAGTTGAGTGGTTCGGACCTTGTCTTCAATGCCAAGCTTGCAAAACCATCGATAGGCGAGGTTCAGATGAACTTCTTCGCACAAGCGCCGCTCCGATCGGATGCCATAGCAGTATCCAACGATCAGCATCCGGCACATAAGTTCCGGGTCAACCGATGGGCGGCCCGTGTGACTATAGAAGGGCTTTAGGTGCGCCCGGATGTCATCGAAATCGAGGAAGCGGCCAATCTTGCGCAGCAAATGATCTGCCGGAACCATCTCTTCCAGTGAGAACTCATAGAACAGCTTTGCACCGTCTTCGTCCAATCGTCCCATCATCGCGCATCTCCTCGATCTGCACGAAAATCACTGAATCAGAATTCGGCCACTTTGACTCGGAGTTTTTCAACACCATCGGGCGTTTTAAGCCACTCGGCTGGTCTCTATCCGGCCATAAGCCCGTACACGCTATCCGAATACGCCGCGAGGTCGCGCGCGAAAGCTGCATCGTCCTCCAAGCCATCCGCCAAGACCACCAAATAATAAGCCGCGATGGGGCTCTCCACGATGGCAATATCGTGGACCAAGCCGTTTAGGGTCCCCGTCTTGTGCGCGATCACGGCATCATCCGGCAGGCATTTTGGGATCCGTTCATTGCGGAGATTGTTGGCGAGCATGCGTTTGATGAAGCCGTAGTGCGGTGTCTGGTCGATCAATTTGAGCAGGGTGAGGCAATCGTCCGCGGTGGTCAGGTTGGCCCGCAGCGGCGCGCCGAGCGAGGCATCATCGAACCCGACTTCGATATTGGTCTCTGTCAGGCCGTTCTCGCGCAGCCAGGCATTTACCGTGTCCGTGCCGACCGCTTCTAGGATCGCGCTGGTCGCGGGGTTATCGCTGACGATCAGCATCAGGCCAATCAAGCTCTTGAGCGAGAGCACGTCCTCGGGCTCGAAGGCGTGGAGGATGGAGCAGTAAAAGGTGTCATCCAAGTCTGCCCGCGGGATGGTCTGCGCGAGGTCTAGTCCAGGTGTGTCGACCGCTGCGCAGGCAATCGCCGCCTTGATCACACTGGCTGAGGGTAGCGATTGCGCCGTGTTCAAAGCGACAGACAGCGCCGGGTCGGTTTTCGAGGCGACATGCACCGTGACGGTTCCGGGGCGCCGCACGAACGCTTCGGTGAGGTCTTTCAGAGCAGCGAGACGATCTGTTTCCATCCGCTCCTTTTGGCGCGCGTTGAAGAGCGGCGCTAGTCCCAATCTATATAGTTGCATATGCAACTAATTGCTGATACGAAGACCCTAGAAACGATACTCTCATGCATGGAGGCACGACATGGCCGATTTGTTCGAAAACCCGGCAGGCTTGGACGGATTTGAATTCATTGAATTTTCTGCGCCTGAAAAAGGTGTTCTAGAACCTGTCTTTGAAAGCATGGGCTTTACCAAAGTCGCACGTCACCGATCGAAAGACGTTGAGCTCTGGCGCCAAGGCGGGATCAATTTCATCACCAATTATGAGCCGCGCTCTGCGGCTTGGTATTTCTCACGCGAGCATGGCCCGAGCGCTTGCGGCATGGGCTTCCGCGTCCGCAATGCCGGCAAAGCCTATGAGCATTTGCTGGGGCAAGGCGCGGAGCCCGTGTCTGTCGAAACTGGCCCAATGGAGCTCCACATTCCCGGCATTCGCGGGATCGGCAATTCCATCATCTATTTGATTGACCGCTATGCTGACGGCGATGGCAGCCACACCATTTATGACATCGATTTCGAGTATCTGCCGGGCGTTGAGCAACACCCAGAAGGCTGCGGGTTCCAAGTCGTCGATCATTTGACCCACAATGTCTATGGCGGCCGGATGAAATATTGGGCCGATTTTTATGAGACGCTCTTCAATTTCCAAGAGATCCGCTATTTCGACATTAAAGGCGAATATACGGGCCTGACCTCAAAAGCGCTGACCGCGCCGGATGGCAAAATCCGCATTCCGCTGAATGAAGAAGGCGAGGGCGGAAAAGGTCAGATCGAAGAATTCCTGCGCGAGTTTAATGGCGAAGGCATTCAGCATATTGCGCTCATTTGTGACGACTTGGTCGCCTGCTGGGATCGGCTGCAAAAGCTCGGCGTTCCGTTTATGACGGCGCCGCCAGAGACTTATTATAAAATGCTGTCTGAGCGCTTGCCTGGGCATGGCCAGCCGGAAGGCGAGCTGAAGTCTCGCGGCATCTTGCTCGATGGTACGACCGAAGGCGGCGAGCCGCGCCTGCTCTTACAAATCTTCGCGCAGCCGCAACTCGGCCCGGTCTTCTTTGAGTTCATCCAACGCGTCGGTGATTACAAAGACGGCTTTGGCGAAGGCAATTTCAAAGCCTTGTTTGAAAGCATCGAACGTGATCAGGTTGAGCGTGGTGTTCTGGCTGTTGAGGAGCCTGCTTAAACGTGTCGAGACTGTCCCTGCCGGCGATCATACTCGCGATCGTATTCATGTTCATTGGAACGTTTGCGAAAGACTATGTCTATGAAGCCGAAGGGGTGATGAAATATGCCGTTGATGCTGGCGCGGGTGCGTTTTTTGCGCTGGTGGGCGGCGTCATCGGCGTGATCCTATTCCCGAAGCGGAGCAATAAAGATGAGTAATGTCCCGAACCTGCAAGGCGTCCACCACGTCGCCTATCGTTGCAAAGACGCGAAAGAAACGGTCGAGTTCTATCATCAAGTTCTGGGCATGGATTTCCAGCTCGCGATTGCTGAAGATCATGTGCCCTCAACCGGCGCCTATGATCCTTACATGCACATCTTCCTTGATGCCGGAAATGGCAATGTGCTCGCCTTTTTCGAACTGCCAGAACAGCCTGATATGGGCCGCGATGAGAACACGCCGCAATGGGTTCAGCATATCGCCTTCAAGATTGGCTCGATGGAAGAGCTGCTAGCGGCGAAAGAGCGGGCTGAAGCGCATGGGCTCGACGTGCTTGGCCCGACCCATCATGGCATTTTCAAATCGATTTACTTCTTCGATCCGAACGGCCACCGTTTAGAGCTCGCCTGCGATATTGGTACGCCCGATCAGTATGCGGAGCTGAAACGCGTCGCGCCTGAAATGCTCGAAGAGTGGAGCCAAACCAAAAAGGCCCCGCGCCACGCGGCTTGGCTGCATGAGAAGATCAAACAAGAGAGCTAATTTATGAAACTCGCCACACTCAAAAATGGCTCACGCGATGGGCGTCTGGTCGTCGTGTCCAAAGACCTCACCCGTTGCACCGATGCGGCGCGGATCGCGCCGACTTTGCAGGCGGCATTGGATGATTGGGAAATGGTTGCCCCGCGCCTCGCCCGTATGGCAGAGGGCGTTGAGCTTGGCTCTGTCCCAACCTTCCGGTTCCATGAGCATGATTGCGAAAGCCCGCTGCCGCGCGCCTATCAATGGGCCGATGGGTCGGCCTATATCAATCATGTTGAACTGGTCCGAAAAGCGCGCGGCGCCGAAGTGCCAGAGAGCTTCTATGATGACCCTCTGATGTATCAAGGCGGCTCTGATGCCTTCTTGGGTCCGCGCGATGACATCCCGCTCGGTGATGTCGCTTGGGGCTGTGATATGGAAGGCGAGATCGCGGTTATCACCGATGATGTCCCGATGGGCGTCAGCGAAGCGGAAGCAGCCGATCACATCAAACTGATCATGCTCTGCAATGATGTCTCGCTGCGCGGTCTAATTCCGCCAGAGCTCGCAAAGGGGTTTGGTTTTTTCCAAAGTAAACCGCCAAGCGCGTTCTCGCCTGTGGCGGTGACGCCTGAAGAGTTGGGCGCCGCTTGGAAAGACAATCTCGTCCACTTGCCGCTGCGCGTGGATTATAATGGCGCCGCCTTTGGCCGAGCTGAAGCCGGCGTCGATGCGACGTTCTCTCTGGCGCGGCTGGTCGCGCATGCGGCGAAGACGCGCCCGCTGAGTGCTGGCACAGTGATCGGTTCGGGCACCGTGTCGAATAAAGGCGTCGATGGTGGACCCGGCAAACCGGTGGGTGAAGGCGGGCTCGGCTATTCCTGCATCGCTGAAATCCGGATGATTGAGAAGATTGCGACCGGTGAGTTCAAAACGCCGTTCATGCAGCCTGGCGATACAGTGCGCCTGGATATGCTAGATGCGAGCGGAAAATCGATCTTCGGTGCGATCGAACAGAAAGTCGTGGCGGTTTAAGCCGCGCCTGTTCATTTGGGCGTTCCCCACAGCTTGTCTGTGGGGCCCAACATCCGATGGCGTGGGTAGGACCGGGAGGGAGTACGTCGCTCCCGATCTCAGCGGAGAGATGACGAGCTGGGCTGCCCAAACAAGTTGGGCAGAGCGTAGTATGATAGGGCGCTAGAGAGCGCGGGTGTAAAACCGGACCGCTTTCTCGCCCGGCCGGTCGACCGCTTCGCCAACCTGGTTAAACCCCAGCCGTTTATGAAACCGGTGCGATCCGGGATTATCTGGCAGAGTGTTGACTTCGCAGCCCATTTCATCGCGATCCGCAAACTGGGTGAAGGCCGCTGCATACAGCGCCTCACCCAGCCTTTGCCCCCGCGCTTCGGGTAAAAGCGCGATGCGGTCGACATAGACGATGGATTTCCCCGTCTCACCGGCATAAGCCTCAAACCACCGCATATTCGGGCTGTCATACTCTGGCTGGTCGAGTTCCATCACGGTGATGAAGCCCAAAGGCTGATCGCCCCTGTGCGTTGCGACCAAGCAGGTTGAAAGCGCGATCCATTTGGCGAGGCTGGATTCTGTCTCGGCGCCGACGCCGGGCACGGAGGCCTCATTTGCGGCAAACAGCGTCGGAAAGTCATCGGAACGGTAAGGGCGAATGGGCATATTAGTCCTTATGCTTGTCGCCGCTCCAGCCGCGCGGCGCGAGATGGGCTTCTGCAAAGGCCAGCGGGCTATCCTCGAGCGTGGTGGCGAGCGTGTCATTCCAGCGATTCAAGAACCCAAACAGAGCGATCACGCCAACAATCTCGACGATTTCGTCTTCGCTATAGTGGGCTCGCAGCGCGTTGAACTGCTCATCTGTGGCTTGGTTGGGCACGCTGCCTGCGGCTAAAGCCAAGTCGAGCGCAGCTTTTTCAGCGGGGCTGAACAGATCGTTGGTCTCAAACGACCAAAGCGCATCGAGCTTGGCCGCATCCGCGCCGCGGTGTTCCGCGCCATGGGCCGTGTGCGCCTGGCAATAGGCACAGCCCGCGGCCGCGCTGGAAATGTGCGCAATCATCTGCCGTAGCACGGGGTCGAGGCTCGCATTCGGACCCAGCAAGGCAGCCGACAAGCCCATAAAGCCCTGAAGGATGGCTGGCTGTCTTGCCATGACTTTCAAAGAGTTGGCTTCAAACCCCATCGCGGCGGCGGCGAGGGCCAGAAGATCCTTGCTTTCGGCGAGCTGTTCCGGCGGTGCTGGCGAAATGCGTGTCATCGTTTCTTCCCGTCTAATTCCTCCTGACCGAAGCCCGGATCCTTTAATCGAGCAAGCGAAAAGCGGTCGCGTCGATTAAAATTCGCTCTTGCATCTGCGCTCGTCTCTCGGCATCGTGTTGTTTCAAAAGCGCTTATGGAGAGATCAAGCCTATGGACGTACAAGGCGATACGCTACGCATCAATTTCGAACTCGGTCCGAAAGACATCGAGTATTTCCGTAACCGCCTGTCAAAGGCTCGCAAGAACCGCGCCCTGCGAGATGATGATCGTGTGATCCTCGCGGCGGAAGCTTTGGCTGTGAAAGCACTTGAGAGCGATCCACCGACTTTTGTCGTCTCACGCATGCTGACGCTTCAAAATATGGTCGACATGCTCAAAGACCGCGACTGGAATCTTGAGAGTGATGACCGGGAGCGCGTGTTGGAAGTGCTCGCCTATTTTGCCGACCCGAATGATATCATCCCAGATGATCTGCCAGGCATTGGCTTCTTGGACGATACGATCATGGTCGATTTGGCTGCGATCGACTTGCAGCCCGAACTCGAAGCCTATGCTGAGTTCTGTGAGAACCGCAAAGATCTCGAAGCTAAAGAAGCTGACGCCCAGCCTTTGAAAGTGGCGCGGGACGAGCTGCAATCTCGGATGCGCCGCCGTCGACGTCGCCGCTCGGGTGGCGCGTCTGGAACCGATGTGATCACATCGCTTTTCCACGCAGGTTAAGTCAAACCCCCAAAAAAGAAGCCCCAGACGTTTCAGGCGTCTGGGGCCTTTTTTTGATGGGATCGGGGCCTTAGCCCATATTCATATCCATGGCGCCGAGATATTCCCGCTTGCCGATCGGGACGCCTTTTTGGCGCAGCAAATTGTAAGCGGTGGTCATGTGGAAGAAGAAATTCGGCATCGCGAACGAGGTCAAAAAGCCGAGGCCTTTGAACGGTAATTTGAAATCGCCCAGGACGAAGACCAGGTCTTTGTCGATCAGCGTATCGAGTTCTGATGGATCGATTGTTTTGAGGTGCTCGATCGTCTCATTGAGCATTGTTTCCAACTGCGCGTAAGAGCTGATCTCTGCCTCTCCCGGAGGGCCAGCTTGTCCGGCGCGGATGGCTTCCACATTGCCATAGCTCGAATGACAAACGGCCCGGATCTGGAACGAGAAGGGCAGCATGTCATCGATCAGCTTTTCATTGATGAACGCGTCCGCGCCGTCGCCCAGGTGCTCGCGCCCAGCCGCCATAATGCCAACCAAGGCTTCGGCTTGGCGGATCATCACGCCGATTGTGGATTTATAGATAGGGGTGGTCATAGGCGCTGCTCCTCCAGCCGTGTTGTGTGGGAGGCATTTGGGGGAGAAGTTTGGGCAGGGCAAGATAGTCGGCGAAATTGTATTGTTAGATCCGTTGCGCGCCCTCATGGATTGAGGCTCGGCGCACCACCCCACCATTGAGCGTTTTGCTAAACTTGTTTGGGCAATCCATCACGAGGTCTCTCGGCTTGGATTGGGAGCGGCGCGATCCCTCCCGGTCGTGGTTTCAAGATCACGTGCTGGGCCCTCGGAACAAGTCCGAGGGAGCGCTTAGAATGAAATTCTGCTCGCGGATTCGGTGTTTATGCGGCCACCAATCGTCGCGCCGTTCAAACCAATTCACGCGATAGATCGAGCCAGATCGGATTGCGCGCTTCGATCAAATTGATCTTCCATTGGCGCGGCCAGCGTTTGATTTGTTTCTCACGGTGCACCGCAAACGCCAAGTCCTCGAACCGTTCATACCAAACGAGGCTGAAGCACCGATATTGCCGCGTGAATCTTGAGCCTACGCCTTGTTTATGCTGACCGACGCGCGCCGGAAGATCTGACGTGCATCCCGTATAAATCGCGCCATTCTTGCGATTGGCCATGATATAGGTTGCGATGAAATCAAACCGCGCCATCGTATTTTGAGTATTGGATTGTTGAAGTGGTTCAAGTTCGCAGCGTCTCATTTTCGATTGTTGATCGAAAGGAGGGCTTGCGCTCTCGATCGAAGCCGAAAGATCAGGCGTTGGGCCCCGCAGACGAGCTGTGGGGAGCGCTTAATCTACGTTCTCTGGCAAGATTGGCATTTCGTGCGCATCCCTTCCATCCAGCGCTTTGCCCAGCTTGTCTGGGCAATCCATCACGGGATGACGCGGTATAGGACGAGAGCGATGCGATCTCTCCCGATCGGGGTTCAAGCTCGCGCGATGGACCCTCGGAACTCGTCCGAGGGAACGCGTAAGTTGGATTGGTGTCGGGATTGGAGAGGCCTGCGTCCTACCCATTCTTCCCAAATTTCCGATCCCGCCCCGCTAAGATCCGCAGGCGCAGCGCATTCAGCTTGATAAAGCCCTCGGCGTCTTTCTGATCATAGGCGCCGTGATCATCCTCAAAGGTGACAATGTCTTCGCGGTAGAGCGAGTAGGGGCTGTCGCGGCCGACCAGGTGAACGCCGCCTTTATACAGCTTCACTTTCACTTCGCCGGTGACGAAACGTTGTGAATGGTCAATTGCCGCCTGGAGCATTTCGCGCTCCGGGCTCCACCAAAAGCCATTATAAATCAGCTCGGCATAGCGCGGCATCAGCTCGTCTTTGAGATGGCCAGCGCCGCGGTCGAGCGTGATGCTCTCCATGCCGCGATGCGCGGTCAGCAGGATCGTGCCGCCGGGCGTTTCGTAAATGCCGCGAGACTTCATACCGACAAAGCGGTTCTCAAGCAGGTCGAGGCGGCCAATGCCGTGCTTGCGACCGTATTCGTTGAGCTTGGTCAGGATCGTCGCCGGGCTCATTGCCTCGCCATTGATGGCGCAGGCATCGCCTTTTTCAAAGCCGATCGTGATGATTTCAGGCTGATCCGGCGCATCTTCTGGCGCCACCGTGCGCAAGTGAACGAATTCCGGCGCGGCTTCGGCTGGGTTCTCGAGAACTTTGCCCTCTGACGAGGAGTGGAGCAGGTTGGCATCGACCGAGAAAGGCGCTTCGCCGCGCTTGTCTTTGGCTATCTCAATGCCTTGGCTCTCTGCGAAAGCAAGCAAATCGGTGCGGGATTTAAACTCCCAATCGCGCCAAGGGGCGATGACTTTAATGTCAGGGTTGAGGCCGTAATAGCCAAGCTCAAAGCGAACCTGGTCATTGCCTTTGCCGGTCGCGCCATGACAGACCGCATCAGCGCCCATTTGATCCGCAATCTCAATCTGGCGCTTAGCGATCAGCGGGCGCGCAATCGAAGTCCCGAGCAAGTAGACGCCTTCATAAACTGCATTGGCGCGGAACATCGGGAAGACATATTCGCTGACAAACTCTTCGCGGACATCTTCGATGAAGACGTTTTCTGGTTTGACGCCCGCCGCGATGGCTTTGGCGCGGGCCGGTTCGATCTCTTCGCCTTGGCCGAGATCGGCGGTGAAGGTGATCACTTCGGCGCCAAATTCGGTTTGTAGCCATTTCAGGATGATGGAGGTGTCGAGCCCTCCGGAATAGGCGAGCACAACTTTTTTGGGCGCAGAGGACATTGTCGACTCCATCGTCAATTTTTGATTCAGGCGCGTATGGCGCGGACTGCTCTGCAGCGCAAGGGGCATCTCACTTGAACCTGAACAGGCGATGACTGAATTCGGGCATGAAGGTCACACATTAGGTTAAAATGCCTTGATTGCGGCCAGCCCGCTGCCTTGTTTGCTCGCAACACTCTCTTCACACGAAAACCAATGGGAGACGCACCAAATGAAACGCACCAGCTTGACCGTCGCAAGCGTAATGGCCGCCGCCGCTTTGGCGTTTGGCGCCCACGCCAAAACCAAACCTTCCCCTGAACCAATTGCGGATACGCCGATTATGAATGCTGTTTCCTCCTATATCCTTCTCGATCGCACCGGCTCGATGTCGGACATTTGGGATGAGGCGCTCGGGTCTGTGAATGCTTATGCTGCCGCGGTTGGAAAAGTTGAAGATGGCGAAGCCGATGATCTTGAAACTTCAGTGACCTTGGCGGTGTTTGATCACCAAGAAGGGTTTCAGTTCGACGTCCTACGCAAAGAAATCACGCCTGATGCCTGGACGGATGTGACTAATGATGAGGTCAGCCCGCGCGGCATGACGCCCTTATTTGATGCGATCAACCGCACCATCACGATGGCAGAGGCGGATAATCCTGAGAAAGCGGTGATTGTGATCATGACGGACGGTCATGAAAACTCGTCCCGCGAAGTGACACGCGAAGGCGCTAAAGCCGCGCTAGATCGGGCAGAAGCCCGCGGGTGGGAAGTGGTCTTCCTGGGCGCAGAATTCGCGAACTTCGGAGATGCTGACGCGGTCGGGGTCAGCTCAAACAAACAGATGGCTGTGAGCGCTGGGACTTTGTCAGTGACCCAAGAGCGTCTTGCCAAAAAGGCGCGCGACTATGGCAAAGGTGTTTCGGAAGAGATCGAGTTTGACGCTGAAGACCGCGCCGTCGCGGAAGAAGAAGACGTCAAAGAGCGCAAAGGCTCAAACCGTTAAGTAGAGTGGTAGAGTAAAATTCCTCCCCGTGGGCACGGGACATGACGCGGGAGAGAGCGGGGAGCGCAGAGATTTTTCTCTGCGCTCTTTGTCGTTCTCCGCTCACGCGGTCTCAAATTTCTGTCATGCAGACATTGTCTGCTTGCGCCTAAACTCAACTTCGCGCAGCTTGTTGAGCCTAGGGGAATTGTGTGCGTTAACCTCTGATTAGTCGTCGAGGGGTTGGTTTCCCGTTATGATTGTAATTGTGCTGCGGGGAGAGCCGTCTTGAAGTCCAATCGACCTCCAAAATTCAAGCATTTCGTCAATGCAACTGCGTTAGTTGTGGCCACCGGGCTGGTTGCAGCCTGTGGCGGTGGTGGCGGGTCTTCATCGCCGCCGCCGACACAAATCTCACCACCCCCTCCGCCACCACCTCCTCCTCCACCACCCCCTCCGCCATCGGGATCTGTGGAGATTTCGGGGCAGGTCTCGTTCGACAAGGTCCCGCACCAGATCGGCTCGGCAACGGCAACGCAGGTCGTGGCTTCGAGTCTTAATTATAATGCGATCACACAAGAGCCTGCGCGGGGCGTGACGGTGCAAGTCGTCAATAGCAGTGGGACCGTACTTGATACCGACACCACCGATGAAAATGGCGGTTATTCGGTCACGGTAGATGCCGACACGGAAGTGCGCGTGCGCGTCCGAAGCGAGATGATCAGCACCAGCGGCGCGACGTGGAATATTCAGGTTTTAGACAATACGAGCAGCAATGCGATTTACGTGTTGCAGGGGAGCCTGACGAGTTCCGGATCGGCCAATTCAACCCGTAACTTGAATGCCGGCTCTGGCTGGGATCAAAGCTTAAACGGCGGTGTTGGTGGCTACACGTCAGCGACAGCGCGTGCCGCCGCTCCATTTGCGATTCTTGATGGGATCTATGACGCGGTCATTGACATTGCTGCGGTTGATACGGATGTGAATTTTCCACGCCTAGAAGTGTTGTGGAGCGTGAACAATGTGCCGACCAGCGGGAATGTCGCTGATGGTGAAATTGGGACCTCATCCTATACGCGGACAGCGGGCGGTGTCCCGACAGTCCGTATTCTTGGCGCGGAAAACAATGATACCGATGAGTATGACACACATGTAGTGGTGCATGAGTTCGGGCATTATTTCGAAGACCAGTTGGCGCGCTCTGACTCGCCCGGCGGATCGCATAGCTTAACCCCGCGCCTCGACTCGCGTTTGTCCTTTGGCGAAGGCTGGGGCAATGCGTTTTCCGGGATGATCTTGGACGATCCTGTGTATCGTGATGTAAACGGCGCGCAGCAATCGAGCGGGTTCGCGTTTAGCGTCGAATCCGACCTGACCGAGGTGCCAAGTTCGTCGCGCGACCAAGGCTGGTTCAATGAGGCTTCAGTTCAGCAAATCCTCTACGATATCTATGATAGCGATGATGATGGCGTCGACACGATCGATGGCGGCTTAGCGGCGATCTATAATGCGTTCACCGATCCGGCTTATATCAATAATCCAGATTTCACGACGATCTTTGCCTTTGCTGATCGGGTTCGCGACGAAGCCACCGTAAGTGGCGCAGCGTTAGATACTTTGCTGGCGGCCGAGGATATCAATGGCAGCGGCCCGCGCGGCGTTGGCGAGACCAATAATGGCGCGCTACCTCAATCGCTGCCGGTCTACAAAACCGCAACGGTTGGCGGAGCCGCATTCACTGTTTGCTCCACCGCTGTAAACGGCGATACCAATCGCCATGGCGTGCGAGAGTTCATCACACTGACCCTAAACTCGACGACCGCTCTAACCATGGCGGCGACTGAGACATCGGGTCCTGCCGGAACGACGGATCCCGATTTTAGGATTTGGGAAAATGGCCGTTTGTTCTCGAGCGACAATCGTGGACAGGATCGGCGTGCGGAGTCTGGCGTTGACGGATCCGAAACATGGACAGGAACGCTAGATGCTGGGACTTATGCGATCGAAATCTATGATTTCAAGAATTTCGACGAAGACACCGCTGGCGATAGCTGTTTCGATTTCTCGGTGACATAAAGGAGGGCAAGCACCATGACCAAGACTGGAAAACTGTTCGGCCTTCTAACGCTCAGCGCGGGCGTTTTGATCGCCTCTTGTGCGCAACAACCGGCCAGCGATGTGGCACCGAGTGGTAGGGCTGAGATCGCGGCTGATGGGGCTGTAAGCAAAGTGACGTTGGCGCCGCCGATCAGCACCGTGAAGCCCGGCGCGTCGGTGACCTTTTCGCACCCGGCCGTCAAAACGCTTGAAGTCGGTGAGAATAGCGCAGTGACCATCACAGTGAATGAAGGCTATCCAACTGGCACACTGACGCTTGAGGCAACGGGCGGTGATGGGCTTGAAGTCTTCGGCGCCACGCGGGTGACAGAGGTCGCCATGTCGGATGTGACGACGCATACTTGGCGTGTGGATTTTCAGCCTCAATCGGCTGGCGTCCACTATGTGAACGTGCTGGCAACCGCTCGTCCAGGACCAGGTGTTATCGAAACGCGCGCTTATGCTGTGCGGGTCAATGCCGGTGATTGGGCGAGTGCGAAAGCGAAAGCCGCGATGCCGACTGAGATGCTCAGCGACGATAAGCCGGCTGTGATGCTGAAAGCAGAAGAGACGATCGAGTAGAGGTCTGGGCTCTGCGAAGCCCGGGTGCCTGGACGATATAGTCTGGGCTGACCCGCTTATCGGGTGCGTTGCGGTAGATGATGAAAGAATAGACCGCACTGATCAGCGCGCTGCCAACTGCGGCGCCGGTGACCACAAAAACAAGGCCAATCCCGTCAACTACGAAGGCGCTGACCATGCAGACGAGGCCGACCAGAAAAAATAAGCGGCCCGCCAAACGATGCGTCTTTTCCCAAGTAAACTCGCTGGAAAGCGTCCACGGTGTGCGAATGCCAAGGAACCAGTTCTGACGCGTCTTGGGCAGGTAGTTGCCGAGGATAATGAAGAGCAGGCCGGTTCCGGCAATCACAAAGCGAACAAACTCGTTCGATTGCATGTCGCTACCGCTGCCAATCACCATCATATAGGCGATTCCGCAATGGATACCGAGGAAGAGCAGCATCGTGGTGATCCAGACCGCATTATCGGCCTTGCGGCTTTTAAACAGATTATCTCGCATTGGCTCAATCTGCGGCAGTAGTGAGAACACTAAAGCCCCGAACAGAGCGCTGGTGGGCAGCAGCCAAAGCAGAAAGAGCGCTTCATTTTTGTCAGAAAATCGGTCCGCCACGCCTTCGGCATTCCAATGTACCGGAATGTTTTCAGCCGGAAGTTGCTGCCCCGCCCAGATAGCAATTCCTGCCATAAGCGTGATTGTGATCGCTGATGCGATTAAACCCGTCCGGATCATTCTGCGGCCTCCTTGATGTCATCGTCACCATTGTCGCGACCGATTAGGCCAAGCAGTGCGGTGACAGCGTCTTCAACGACGCTTGTATTCGTGCGGTAGATGATGGATGTGCCCTGACGCTCTGCCGTGATGAGGTCGGCATCCTTGAGCACATTCAAATGGCGTGTGACGGTTGGCCAGGCCGCGTCAAAGGCTTCGGCCAATTCGCCTGAACTCTTAGGTCCCTTTTGCAGCAGCGCCATAACTTGGCGGCGCAAAGGGTGTCCAAGCGCTTTGAAGACTTCATTTGCCATAAATGCTAATTAGCATTTTTGATAATTATGAGTCAAGCTAATTTCGAGTTCCCGGTTATTGCGGCGTTCGGGAGCAGATCTATCGGTTCAACAGCATGATTGCGGCGTATCTGTTCAAATCGTTCTCATCGATCCCGCTATCGCCGGCCGAAATCTGGCGGATCGACCCCCAATTCTCAGATTGCAAAATCGCGGTTTCATATAGGCCCAGCTCTCGCAGATAGCTTTCGACGCTGAACGCCCGACCTTGGCAGATTTCGAGACTGGTCTCATCCGGGCTGCAACTGGCAATGATGGATAAGCTGCCTGGCCCGGCCTCGAGAATGTGAGAATCCGCCGTGTATTTCAGAAACAGATCGAGATTGGTCTTCGCTGCTTCGGAGAGCGTGCTCGAGCCTTCGTCGAAAAACACGAACATAGCTTCATCCAGTTTGGCAAAGGCCGGGTCGCCTTCGAGGATCCGTGTTTCCATCCCCAAGCGCGCTGTGATCTGCTGCGGCTCATCCTGCCAGGGCGTAATCATTTCTGAGATCAGCCGATCGACGCCAAACAGCTCGCGGACCGCTTCATTGGCGGCTTTAGCATCGGCAATTTCTTGCGCCGCGCTGCGTTCGATTTCCAGTTGGCGCTTTTGCGATTCAACGAAATTGCGGTGTTCGCTTTCTGGGAAGAGGTCGAGGAAGACTTCCAAAATCATCGGATCATTGCTTGAGATCGCTTCCGATAGCGCTTCGGTTTCGAGATCATTTTCACCGCGCAATTCGCATCCGGCAAAACAGAAATCCGCCTCCCCGCGCAACCCGCTCTCTGTCCAAGGGATTTGATAGCCCTCTGTGAGGTCTTCGACGCGTGTCGCGACGACCCGAAACATCGTCTCAACGGAGTAGCCTGGCTGAGTCATCAGTGCCGCGAGCGAGGTCGTGTAAGAGCTATTGCTCCGTCCTTCACCATCTTCGGCCACCATGCCCGGTGCCGTCGAATAAGCGATCAGGGTGCCGCGCACTTTCTGGCTACTGGCAAGACCTTGCGGGGCGCTGCGCATTGAGGCGGGCAGGGGATTGTTCCGGCACGCATCGAGGACGATAAAATTGGTCTGGTTCCCCGCATAGTCGAGATAGTCCATTAACAGGTCGAGCTTGGGCTGGCGCATGAGATCTGCTGCCGATCGTAAGCGCGCATCGGTCGAAACGAGATAGTTTAGGCCGCGATGCTGGGCGCCATGCCCCGCATAGAAGAAAAAGCCAACCGCATCCTCGCCAGCGTCTTTGAGCCGATCAGCATGCTGCTGAAACCCTTCCTCCATGGCGGATTTGTCGGCATCGAGCAGCTGATGCACCTCGAATCCGACAGCCTCAAGCGACCGCGTGATCAGTTCTGCATCATTGGTCGGATTCGCGAGGGTCCAGCCATTTGTTTCATAGGTGCTATTGCCAATCACCAAGGCGATCCGTTTCTCCGCGACCGCGCTTGGGCCGAGCGAAAGGGCCGCAAACAAGCACAATAAAATCAGACGCATAATATCCCTCATTTCGTCCGCCCCATTTCTGATTAACCAAAGTCTGACGCTTTGTCAGCGCCAAGTTCAGCGGCGGCGGGCGCGGGAGTGTCCACAAGCCATAGCCAAAGCCCCCGGTCCCGTGTATGGCGCGCGCAACGACAAATAGCGCTTTGAGAGCCCCTCCCGATGACCGAGCCAACTTCCCTTCGCAATATTGCGATCATCGCCCACGTTGACCATGGTAAGACAACCCTGGTCGACTGTTTGCTGAAACAGTCTGGCACGTTCCGCGAAAATGAAGCCACGTCCGAGCGGATGATGGATTCTAATGATCTCGAAAAAGAGCGCGGCATCACCATTCTCGCCAAGACGACCAGCGTCGTCTGGGGCGATACGCGGATCAATATTGTGGATACGCCCGGACACGCTGATTTTGGCGGCGAAGTGGAGCGGATCCTGTCTATGGTGGATGGCGCCATCGTGCTTGTCGATGCCGCCGAAGGGCCGATGCCGCAGACCAAATTCGTGGTTTCGAAAGCGCTGAAAATTGGCCTTCGCCCGATTGTCGCGGTCAACAAGATCGATAAGCCTGAGCGCCGCCCAGACGAAGTGATTGACGAAGTGTTCGACCTGTTCGACGCGCTCGGCGCCGATGATGATCAGCTCGATTTCCCGATCCTATACGGCTCCGCGAAGAATGGCTGGATGTCGACTCAATATGAAGAAGAGCGCACCGATATGGATGAGCTGTTCGACTTGGTCGTCAAACACGTACCGGAACCAAAAGTCGAAGAGGGTCCATTCAGAATGCTCGCAACGACGATTGGCGCGGACAATTTCCTCGGCCGCATTCTGACCGGACGCGTCACCTCTGGGACGGTCAAGCCGAACCAAACCGTCAAAGTCCTGGCTCGCGATGGCTCATTGGTTGAAAGTGGCCGGGTCTCGAAAGTCCTAGCTTTTCGAGGCTTGCAGCGTGAACCGATCGAGGTGGGTGAGGCCGGCGACATCGTTTCCATCTCTGGCCTTCAGAAAGCCAACGTGGCTGACACATTTGTCGATCCGAGCGTGACGGAACCGATTGAAGCTCAGCCAATCGATCCGCCAACTCTGTCTATGACCTTCCGCGTCAATGACAGCCCGCTCGCCGGCACTGAAGGCGACAAAGTCACCAGCCGGGTGATCTGGGACCGCCTGCAGCGCGAAGCCGAAGGCAATGTCGCGCTGAAAGTAGAGCGCTCCACTGAGGCTGAGTCTTTCATCGTTTCAGGCCGGGGCGAACTGCAACTCGCTGTCTTGATCGAAACCATGCGCCGCGAAGGCTATGAGCTTGGCGTCTCGCGTCCACAAGTGGTCTATAAAGAAGGCGAGGGCGGTGAACGCCTGGAGCCGATCGAAGAAGTCGTGATCGATGTTGATGACGAGTTTTCCGGCGCGGTTGTGCAGAAATTGTCAGAACGCAAAGCCGAAATGATTGAGATGAAGCAATCAGGTGCTGGTCGCACCCGGATGGTGTTCCACGCGCCAACCCGCGGCTTGATCGGCTATCAAGGCGAGCTAATGACGGACACGCGCGGCACTGCGATCATGAACCGCGTCTTCCTCGAATACGCGGCTTATAAAGGCAAAATCCAAGGCCGTCGTACCGGAACGCTGATCGCGATGGATAAAGGCGAGGCCGTCGCCTTCGCGCTATGGAACCTCGAAGATCGTGGCCCGATGATGATTCACCCTGGCGCTAAAGTGTACCAAGGCATGATTGTTGGCGAGCATACCCGCGACAATGATCTCGAAGTGAACGTGCTCAAAGGCAAGAAGCTCACAAACGTCCGCGCCAGCGGCACGGATGAAGCTGTGCGCCTGACCCCGCCGCTGCAAATGACGCTGGAGCGGTCTTTGGCGTACATTGCCGATGATGAGCTGGTGGAAGTCACACCAGAAAGCATTCGCCTGCGCAAAGTCCACTTGGACCCGCACGAGCGCAAACGCGCCGCGAAAGCCGCGAACGCTTAAAATCATTTTGCCCGTATTTCTGCGCATATAGGTGAGTCTGCGTATTTGATCTGAGTCTTACTACGCCATCCTGACGTCGCCGTCGGATAGGGTAGGAGGATCAGATATGGCTCATGAAACATTATCAGGCTTGCCTGAGAGCGAAGCCTTTGGTGACGCTTCGGCAGAGGCGCTATCCTCGCTCACCGCTCGGCAACAGCGCCATGATCCGGATCGGATTCGTGAATTATTCGAAAATGGCGAGTTTCCGTACAAAACGAAGATGCGACGTAAGACGTATGAACGCCACAAAGCAGAGCTGCAGGTCGAGCTTTTGAAGGTTCAACATTGGGTCAAAGAGACCGGCCAAAAAATTGTTATTTTGTTTGAAGGTCGTGATGCAGCAGGCAAGGGCGGCACGATTAAGCGCTTTACTGAGCATCTGAACCCGCGCGGTGCTCGGGTCATCGCCTTAGAGAAGCCGACGAATACAGAGCGCGGGCAATGGTATTTTCAGCGCTATATCAACCATCTGCCGACCGAAGGTGAGATCGTTCTGTTTGACCGATCTTGGTACAACAGAGCGGGCGTCGAGCGCGTTATGGGTTTTTGCAATCCAACAGAATACCTCGAGTTTATGCGTCAGGTGCCCGATCTAGAGCGGATGCTGACCCGCTCAGGAATCAAGCTTTTCAAGTACTGGTTTTCTGTCACCCAAGACGAGCAGCAGAAACGTTTTCAAGCGCGACAGCATGACCCGCTCAAACAATGGAAGCTCTCTCCGATTGACCGCGCGTCTTTGGACCGTTGGGACGATTACACTGAAGCGAAAGAGGCGATGTTCTTCTATACGGACACTGCGGATGCGCCTTGGACGATCATCAAATCCTCGGACAAAAAACGTGCACGCATCAATTGTATGCAGCATTTCCTGTCTTCATTGGATTATCCCGACAAAGACCGCCGCGTTGCTCGCGCGCCTGACCCTCTGATCGTCGGCGTCAGCCAGCATGTGATCGGGAATAGCGAACACATTTTAGGTCAGTCCTTGCATCCGGATCAAACTTAAGGCGCTCATGGTTCATTATAGCGCATCCCGCCAGCCATAATTTCAGCTCGAACCAGTGGATCGAGTAATTTAAAAACAGATGTTTATTCAGTGACTTATCGCGTGATGGTGAGGGAGTCTGCGCGCGTGCCCTGTCTTCATCAAAATCCACTGATATAGTTAATTCCAACGAGCCATAAGGGGCGGCTCTAAGGAGGTGGCATATGATGATCTGGTGGATCTTACCGGCGCTTGCAGGGATTGTCGGTTTAGCATTGAGTTTCGCAGGCATAGGGCGGTTGATGAAGCTGCGCTTGGCGGCGGGTGGATTGCGGTTCTTGTTCGGGATCGGGTTTCTGGGCGCGGCGGGGATTGGAACCTTTGTCGGGTTAAACCTGCAAACCTATAAGGCACTGACCAAAGAGCGCGATGTCGCTGAGATCAGCTTTGTGCAAGATAATAGCGCTGAAGACACCTATACGATGACCATGACGCTGCCATCTGGCGAGGTGATCGTTCAAGACGGATTTATTGGCGATGAATTCCAAGTCAGCGCGCAAGTCATCCGATTCTCGCCGATGAGACAGATGCTCGGTTATGACAGTCTCTATCGTCTAGAATTCATTGAAAGCCGCTATGCCCGCCGGTTTAGCTCAACCGATCTGACCCGCGCGACATCCTATGGCCGGCGGGTCAGCGAGGACGGCAAGATTGAAGTGTTTGACCAAGAGCTTGGCCTCGATGTCTATGGCGCGCTGGTCAATTATAGCGGCGAGAAAGAGCTTGATCGGGTCCTCAGCGAAGACGCACCTGCAGGCGACAAGCCGTCTTGGTTTTCAGCGGGCATGGTGACGTCAAAAAATAGTGGCGGATCGCCGCCGTTTGGGTCGGCGGTTTATTTCCCCATGGCGGATAATTTGAGCTACCGTGTTCGGATCACGCAAAATGCGCTAGTGGTCGAACCCATGGACGGCCAGACGCGCCGGAGAATGGTGGAAGGAAGCGAGTAATGTTTGGGCTCTGGGATCGATATGTATTACCGCCGCTAATTTCATGTGCTTGCTCGTCCAAGCCGATGATGAAACAGCGCGAGAAAGTGGTCCCAGAAGCCGAAGGCGTCGTCCTGGAGATTGGTTGCGGGTGCGGCACAAATTTCGACTATTACGATGCCGCCAAAGTTAAACACTTGCACGCGATTGAACCACACGCCCCGATGGTGGAACGGGCGAAAAATGCGATGGCCGAAGGCGATTACGATTTTCCCAGTGATATTTATACGTGCGGCGCTGAAGCAGTGCCGCTCGAGGATAAGAGCGTCGATACGGCCGTCGTCACATTTGTCTTGTGCACGATCCCAGATTGGCGGGCCTCTTTGCAGGAGTTGCGTCGGGTTTTGAAGCCGGGCGGCAAAGTCCTGTTCTCAGAACATGGTCTGGCACCAGATGAAGGCGTCGCGAAATGGCAGCGCCGAATCGAGCCGCTCTGGAAACGGATGGCGGGCGGCTGCCACCTGACACGCGATACGAAATCCATGCTCGAGGCCGAAGGCTTCAAGCTCGACCAGTTCGAGACCATGTATCTGCCGAGCACGCCGAAAATCGCTGGCTTCGCCTCTTGGGGCAGCGCGGGTGTCGCTTAAGTCGCGACCCCCTCCGCATCTGCCTTTTTTACAAGGCATTCCGAAATTTGAGCCCGGTCTTTCGCCTATTCCCGTCTCTGAATGGCTGACCCCTGATACGGAGTCAGATGCCTGGCTGCGAGACAAATGTCTGGTCCTGAAAATGATGCGCGCCAATGTCGCTGGCGGGGCGTTGGACGGTCAGGCGGCCGAAGAGCTTTTGGCACTGATCATTGAAGCCACGGGGCGTGTGCCGAACCAGAATATGCCAACAGCGCTCGAAGAGGCAGCCTCACTGGTCTCGGATGATCTTTGCATTTTGGAGGCGTCACGCCCGAACGATTGGCGACTTATCGCGGGCGTCCTCTGTGCGCCGACCTTTTGGACCTTGCCCGAGCGGATCGGCCTCGACCTTGGGGCGTTGCACAGCCCCGTGCCCCGCGGCGACCCTGAGCTTGCGGCGCGGGTTGGACGGATCTTCTCTGGTCTAAAACCGGGCGTTGTTCTGGAGCGCTTTAACTGGACGGTGCAGGCGAGCGACAAGCGCCATACCCCCGACCGGCCAAGTGCGGTGAATAAACAGGTCGAAGACCTTCATTTGCGGGTCGAACGCCAAACTATTCGCAAACTGCCCAAGACCGGTGCCATGGTGTTCACGATCCGGATCAGCGTCGATCCGCTTTTGCCGATCCTGGCGGATGGCGATACGCGCGACGCGTTTGAGGACGCTTGGTTGGGGGCTTCAGCGGCCATTCGGCACTATAAGCACTGGACAGAGCTTGAGCCGCTGGTTGCAGAAGCCTGCCGGACCCATAGCGCCAAGAAAAAATGACTGGGAGGGCCTATCCATGACAAAACTCATTCCGGGGCGGATGACGGCGAGTATTGAAGGTGACTTCGTGATTTTCCTGATCGGAATGCGCGTCCACAAATTATGGAAGTTTTGGAAGTGGTTCCCAGTGATCACGGCGATGCCGCGCATGTTAGCCGAGCTTGAAAAGGATCCCGAGCTGGGTTTGCTCCACTCCAAGACTTTTTTCAGTTTGCGCAGCCCCTACCTGGTTCAATATTGGCGCAGTTTTGAACATTTGCACGCCTACTCCGTGAGCCGAGATCACGAGCATTTGCCTGCCTGGAAAGCCTTCAACAAGGAAATCGGGTCAGATGGCGATGTTGGGATATGGCACGAGACTTTCCTGGTAAAAGATGGGCAGCATGAGACCGTTTATGGCAACATGCCAGCTGTTGGCCTCGGGGTGGCGAGCGGTTTGAAACCTGCCGATGGGCGCCATCGATCTGCGAAAGGACGTCTGCGACAAACCGAAGGCGATGACCAACCAGTGGACGCTGATCCCAAAGCGACCTAAATGGCCTGCATTACTTGTAGGAGCGCACATGAAATACTGGCTGTTCAAATCGGAGCCGTTCAAATGGAGCTGGGACCAGCAAAAGGCGAAAGGCGATGCGGGCGAAGAATGGGACGGCATTCGCAATTATCAAGCGCGCAACAATATGCGCGAGATGAAAATTGGCGATCGCGGTTTTTTCTATCACTCTAATGAAGGGCTGGAAGTGGTTGGAATTGTGGAAGTTTCAGCCGAAAGCGCGCCGGACTCAACCACAGATGATGAGCGCTGGGATTGCGTCCATATCCGCGCCCTGACCGACATGCCGGAGCCAGTGACACTGAAAGCCGTCAAAGCGAGCGAAGCGCTTGAGAAAATGTCGCTCGTCACCAGTATGCGGCTGTCAGTCCAGCCAGTCCTGGAAGACGAGTGGATGGAAGTCTGCCGCATGGGCGGTCTGAATGGAAAGACGCTAAAGCCGCTTTAGGCGCGCTGGATCGGACGTCCGCTCTGCAAACACATCCCTGAGATCAAAAGGAATCTTAAGACTATTCAGGTTATGAATTTCAACTTGTAATCGAAATTCAGCGTGTTGGAGACGGACGTGAGCGCAGATCAAACGGCAATCGAGACATCGCCAGTTCCCGATGATGTGGTTTTTGAGGCACTAGAAGAAGTGGTCGCCGTTCGGACTGAAGAGACGGAAATAGAAGCGGATCCTGATTTGAGCGCAGATCAAACGGCAGTCGAGACGCCGCCCGTTCCGGATGAAGTGGTTTTTGAAGACCCAGAAGAGGTGGTCACCGTTCCGGTTCAAGGCACCGAACCAGAAGCTGATGCGGACTCGAACGCCGACATGAGCGAAGATACCGACACCGTTACGGAACCTGCGGAAAGCCCGCGTAAGCCCGGCTTTCTAGGCCTTTTGAAGTCTCCCATCGGTTTGATTGGTGCAGCTGTTTTGGCTGCGGCATTGGGCGGCGCCGGATTCATTTTCGCAACCTCTGGCGGAAACGATAAAGCCGCCGAAGAAATCACAGCCGAGGAGTCCGACGGCGGTTATGAAACAGCGGCAACAGAGTCTGCCGACGCGCCTAAAGAAAAGTTGCTCTCTGATGTCGTCCAAGCGGAACCGAACACGTTCGATAATGAATATGGCACGGTCACTTTCTCTGGCGACAGCGCCATCTATCATACAGCACCTGCAACGATTTCCATAGACTCCGGGCCCAATTCTCGACGGTTGCGGGTTTCAGTCGGCGTTTTAACCGATCCCGAGACAGCCAAATCGCTATACGCAGATGGATTGGCGGTCAGCGTCCTAAAAATTGAGGCCGTTGAAAGCGTCGATTTCGGGCCCTACCGGGAATGGGAATTGCCAGGCCTTATCGTCTCGGCGTTTAAAACCAGGCTCGAAGGCGCTTATCCGGAAACGGAGATCCGCGCGGTCATTATTCGTGATTTCGAACGCGTTTAGGCCTTACGCGGCCAAGATGTAATCGGCGATCGCTTCGCAATGGATAAGGGCGGTGTCATAAGGCGGTAGCGGGCTGTTCTTGTCCGTGATCAGCAGGCCGAGCTCTGTACAGCCAAGAATGATACTGTCGCACCCGCGTTTTTTTAAATCTTCGATCGCTTCCTCATAATAGGCAATGCTCGCATCGGTCACCACGCCATGGGTGAGCTCTTCGAAAATGATCCGGCTGAGCTCTTTCTGGGTCTCCGCATCTGGCAGTAACGGGGTCATGCCCGTGGTTTCAGCCAGCCGATCGACAAAATAGGGCTGCTCCATTGTGAACGCTGTTCCAAGCAATCCCGGTTGTTTGCGGCCATCTGCCTGCAGCTTTGCACCGCACGCATCGACAATGTGGAGAAATGGCAAATCCGTCGCGTTTTCAATCGCATCGGCCACCGTGTGCAGCGTGTTGCAGGCCAATACGATGAATTCTGCCCCAGCGCCTTTTAAGCCTTTAGCAGCCTGGTCAAAACCCGCTCGAATAAACGGCCAATCGCGGGTTTCATGCGCGCCATTATACTCGTGGAAGTTCACCGAATGGATGCGCATATCGGCGCTGTGATATCCGCCAAGCCGCTGCCGAACCAAAGCATTGATCGTCCTGTAATAGATCAGCGTCGCTTCGGTGCTGACCCCGCCAATCATACCGATCGTTTTCATCTTGATCCATCCTCAAAACTCGCGAGCGCCCATTCCGCGAAATCGCCGAGATGGCCGCCCTTGAACAAAAAACCGCCAATTCCGGCGGCATGGGCTGCGTCGATATCGGTTTGTTTGTCGCCAATCAAGAAACTTGCTTCGCGTTTTACGGGAAAATCGGCCATGGCCTGAAGGATCATCCCAGGCTTTGGTTTGCGGTCAAAACTGTCTTTTCGATAGCGTGGATTGGTGCCGTCTTGATGGAACGGGCAGGCATAGATGCGGTCGATCTGGGTGCCAGCCTGTTCGATCCCGTGGGTCATATGATCATGCACAGCTTGCATATCGGCCTCTGTGTAATGATCAAACGCGATCCCGGACTGATTGGTGACCACGAAAACGAACCAGCCGCGGGCCTTAAAAGCGGTGATACAGGCGGTCGCGCCGTCCACCCATTCCCAGTCGTCCACCCGCGCCACATAGCCCCGATCGACATTGATGACGCCGTCGCGATCGAGGAATAAAGCAGGTTGAAGATCAGCCATGAGACTGCCTAGCCCAGACTCTCGTTCTGCGCGAGAGCCCTTGGCAGAATTCAAAAATTCTGGTGCCTTACGTGAGGGGAGATCTGAAAACAGGCCCCTCGTATAGCCTCGGGAGGGCAAAAACATGGAACAGTTTATTCCACTCATTTTGAATGGTGTTGGCGGTGCGGTCCTTGGACCAATCGTCTCAAAAGCACTTGGCGGTAAAGGCGGAACAGGCGCCATTGCTGGGATTATCGGCGGTCTCGCTGGTGGTTACGGCATGAACGCAGCCGATGTCGGCTTTCAATCCTTGCTCGGCAGTGAAGCGATTATGGGACTGCTCAGCAGCTTCCTAAATGGCGGCGTTGGCGGCGGTGTGATTGGCGGCATTATCGGCCTCGTCACCAAAGGTCGCTAGGCCTTATTGTCACGAATTGAATTGGGGCGGTCCAGATTGGGGCCGCCCTTTTTTATTCGGCAGGCGCGGGGTCTTGCGCGGCCTCGGCAATCGCCCGCCGATTGATCCCAGCGCCGATCAGGAAGGGGATGATGGCCAAACCGGTAATGATGGCCGCCAATAGGAACGCCGCCCCGCCGGTGTGAAGCGCATGCGCCTCTGGTAGCGTTGCGAAATATTGCAGTGTTTGGGTCATTAAAACTGGGCTGAAAATCAGCGTGAACGCCATCATACTGGCTTGCGCGCCTTGCAGCTCACCCTGCGCGTTTCGCGGTGTCAGGGTCGAGGTGATCGTATTGATCGCGGGCATCGCGACGCCGCCAATCGCGGACACAAAGATCACAGCGTACGCCATCCACGGCGCTTCGGCCAAGAAGAACAGAAACAGCGCTCCCATATTGGCGATCAGGCCGAAAAGACCCGCGCGCATGGGGCCAAACCGCTTGATCAAATAGCCCGTGAGCAGGGCTTGGCTAACCGCAGAGCCAATCCCGACCGCGGCCAGCGACAGGCCAATCTCAAACTCCGACCAGTCATAACGGATTTCGCCATGAAAGTTCCAAGTCGACGGATAAACCGCGTGCGCAATCTGGAACAGGCCAATCGCGACAATGAACCAGGCCACACGCGGGACCTTTGAGAAGTGGACCATCGCGCCGAACGGGTTCGCGCGGGCAATACTGAAGTCGCGGCGATCTTCTGCTTTCAGGCTCTCGGGCAGAATGAAAAAGCCATAAAGGAAGTTGATACTGGCAATGCCCGCAGCCACGAAGAAAGGAAGGCGCGGATTGATCTCGCCTAAGAAGCCGCCAAAGACTGGGCCGAGAATGAACCCGATCCCAAACGCCGCTCCCATCATGCCAAACGCACGTCCGCGATCTTCTGGTTCGGTAACGTCGGCAATATAGGCATTTGCAACCGAATAGGTGGCGGAGAACATTCCGCCTAAGAACCGGCCGATAAATAATACTGCCAGGGTCGGAGCGAGGCCCATGATCAGCAGGTCCACCGCCAGCATTGCGATCGATGCGAGCAAGACCGGTCGCCGCCCATATCGATCTGATAGACCGCCTAGGATCGGCATCGCGAAGAAATTTGCCACCGCAAAGGTCATAGCGAGCCAGCCGCCATATGAGACTGATTGCGCTGCCGCGAGGCCGGTAATGTCTTCGAGCAAAGCGGGCATCACCGGCATGATGATGCCGAATGAGATCATGTTGAGGATAACCGCGATGACGACGAAGAAGAACGCGTTCTTTCCCGGTTTGTCTGGAGAGGGTGCGGGATCTGTCATTCCCCCGCTTTGGTGGAGCGCGGCGCTGCGGTCAAGACGGCAAGCGCGACACCGCCCAAGATTGCGGTCGTCGCTAACGCAAATCGGAAGGTGATCGGCTCAGACAAAAACAGGACCCCGCCAATCGCAGCGATCGCTGGCACGCTGAGCTGCGCGATACCGGCGCGGGTTGCGGTGAGGCTTGTCAGAGCCTGGTACCAAATCACATAACCGAGCCCAGAGGTGACTGCGCCTGAAAGCACGGCGATCACAATACCATTAAGGGGTAGGGCCGGTTCGGGCGCCACGAATAGAACAACCGCGAGAAGAGGAAGCGCGAGCAGGCTGGCAATAACAAAATTGCCAGTGGTGGCGGCCGTTGCATCTCGAGCGCTACGCCCGATCAGCGAGTACGCGCCCCAACCGATCCCGGCTAGCGCCATCATCGCTGCCGCCCAAAGCGGAGGCGCTTCTAAGCTGGGCGAAACCAACCAAAGCAGCGCGGCCACAGCGGTTAAGAATCCCAGCCATTGCAAGCCTGATAGTTTCTCACCGCGCATCAAACCCCAGCCAAGCATAGTGATTTGAACCATCGCGAACAGAATGATCGCGCCCATGCCCGCGGGCAGTGCGAGATAGGCGTAGGAGAAAAAACCGGCATAAATTAGCAATGAGACACCGCCGCGGATCGAGCCTGAAATCCGTTTCGATTGGATGAGGCAGATCGCGGCCAATACTGCCGCCCCACTCACTAATCTAATCAAAGCAAAACTGCCCGCGCCGATCTCTGTTTCAACCAGGCCCAACCGCCCAAGGACCGAGTTTGCGGCGAACGCGACCATCGCAAGCGACGTCAGAATAAAAATGCGAAACGCGCTGGGCATGCGCCCGTTTAAAGCGCTGATTTCAAGATCACCAGCCTAATAGAGCCGATGGCTATCAAACTCTTGTGAGCCTTTAATTCCCAGACTCCGCCAACCCGGCAAAGGCCATGCCGAGATCGCGATAGTATCCGACCCGCGCTTGTTGTTCTGGTGTGAGTTGGATCAGCTTATCGGCGCCCCGCAAGAGGCTAGGAGAGCGGCCATCATGGGCGATTTTCATCATGTCAGACCAAAGCCGTGCGGGCAGACCGCCGCCGGTGACTTTATTCATCGGCGTATCATCATCATTGCCGGTCCAGATGCCACCGAGCAGTTCGGAACTATCGCCAACGAACCACGCATCGCGTGAGGATTGGCTGGTGCCGGTCTTTCCAGCGATGGGCCAACCATTGACTGCGGCGGCTTTGCCGGTACCGGTGCGGATCACTTCCGCCATCATCGCGGTCATTGTCTCGGCAAGCTCTCTCTCATAAACGCGCGCCGGTTCATATTCTGCACGTTGATAGATGACATCGCCGCGGGTCGTTTCAATTTTTTCGATCAGATAGGGATCAACGCGCCGACCACCCGTCATGAACGGCCCATAGGCACGGGTTAGATCCCACAGCGTGACTTCCTGACTGCCTAAGGCAATCGATGGGAAGGGTTGAAAGTCCTCGCTGATGCCGAATTTGCGGGCAGTCGAGATGACCGACTCAACGCTGGTCTCTTGCGCGAGGGTGGCGGCGATCGTGTTGAGACTGTCGCGCAGCGCTTCAGAGATTGTCACCGGTCCCATAAAGGCGCGAGAGAAGTTCTTTGGCGACCAATCATCGATTGTCACTGGCTGATCGATCCGCACATCATAAGGGCCGATGCCAGCCTCTAGCGCCGCAGCGAATACAAATGGCTTAAACGCCGAGCCTGGTTGCCGCCGTGCCTGCATTGCACGGTTATACTGGTTTTCGGTGTAGTCCCGGCCGCCATAGAGCGCCAGGACATGGCCTTGGCGGTTCATGATTATGGCCGCTGTCTGCCCGGCATTTGCCTCCTCAGACTCCTCATTCATACGCGCTTCGAGGGCTTCCGAGACTTTATTCTGTAGCTCAGAATCGATCGTCAGCGTGATGACCATATCGTCTGGGACTTCCGGGATCATCTCGTTCGCCCGCTCGGTCGCGGCGTCCAAGATAAAGCCAAATTGCGGATTCTGCTCTGGATCAGGCGCCAGCGTCACATCGGCATTCATGGCGATTTGAGCGCTTTCTGGCGTGATGAACCCCGACTGCATCATCTCGGACAGAACATAGGCCTGTCTTTGCTTGGCACCCTCCATGTTATTGTCGAGAGCGAGGCGAGACGGTGCTTTTGGAAGCGTGGCGAGAAGCGTCGCCTCAGCCAAGGTCAGGTCTTGCGGATCTTTGCCGAAATAGAAGCGAGATGCCGCGCCAAGGCCATAAAAGCCCGAGCCGAAATACACTCGGTTGAGATAAAGCTCGAGAATCTCATTCTTCGATAGCTGCTCTTCCAACTGCCGGGCGAGGCGAACTTCTTGGACTTTTCGCTTGAGCGTTTGTTCTGGTGACAGAACCAGGTTTTTGACCAATTGCTGCGTGATCGTAGACGCGCCAGACACCGTGCGTCTGGAAATGACATTCGACATGGCGGCGCGGGCCATGGCCTGGGTGTCGGCACCGTCATGTTCGTAAAATCGTTTGTCTTCAGCAGCGATAAAGGCGCGCGGGACGTGCGGCGGGAGCTCATCAATCTTGATTGCACGGCCATAGCGCGGCCCGCGAATGGCAATCGTTTTGCCATTGCGATCGACATATTCGATCGCTGGTTCGCGATTAGCATCCCAAAGCTCAGCGGTGGCGGGCAGACTGGGCATGCCGCGATACAGGCTTTGCCAATAGAGCCAGGCCGCCAAGAGCGCGCCCAGCGTCAAAACCAGGCCCGAGACCAGGCCCCATTTCAAAATTGGACGTCCGCGAAAGATCCCCACAGTCGCTCCCTGTGCCTTGGGCGCCTTAGACGCTTTGGGTCTGCGAGCAGGTTTTTTTAAACCGGGTTTGCCGTTTGAAGCTCTCACGCCTGCTCACCTTTCGTGCACAACTTCAGCGAGGTTTAGTGCAGAGAAATTGAGGCAGGGTGAAGGCGAAGAGCTTAACCGTGTGTTACCCGCGCATCGGCGCTGGGCAGTCCGGGCCATCGGGTTTGCGCTGTCCGGGTTCGCCCTTTTCGGCGAGGATTTTCGCCAGTTTGAGCCGATCTTGAATTTCATCGGCTTTCATTGGGCGCATAAAGCAAGTGATCGGCTCGCCATTATCCGCTGAGACCGCAACCGCAATGCCAGTGACCCCGCCATACCAATCCCAGAGATAAGCGGCTTGGTGTTCGCCCGCGAGGACGATGGCATCGGTCTGAACCGCCGCGCGTTCGATGACTGATTCCGCGCCCCGCATCTTGGTCACATCAAGATCAACGCGCTCAATTGTACCAGGTGCGAAGCCAGATATGGCCTCATCAATACGCGGATTGAGGATTTGGCAGTTTGGACACCAATCGGCGGTGAAGTTGATAATTTTGAGCACCGGCTCAGCTTGGCTGGGAAACACGCCAAGAACGGCCATCGCCAAACAGGTCAACAAAGATCGCATCTTCAGCTCCAATCACGCCGAGCTAAGTTAGCACAGTTCAGCGAGCGATCAGATCACACACGCGTTATCAACTGCGCCCGAACACCCGCTCAAAGATATAATCCACGCGTTTGAAGTGGTAGCCATCATCAAACAAGCTCTCGAGCTGTTCGTCCGAAAGCTTCGCGGTCACATCGGCATCGCCTTTGAGATGGTCGAGGAAGGCGCCTTCGCCGGCCCATGTCTTCATCGCGTTGCGCTGAACCATGCGATAGCTGTCTTCGCGGCTGTTTCCGGCTTCGATCAGGGCCAGCAAAACACGCTGCGAATTGTGCAGGCCGCCCATCTTGTCCATCACCGCCTGCATATTGTCTGGATAGACGAGCAGGTTTTCGATCACGCCAGCCAAACGGTGTAGCGCGAAGTCGAGATGGATGGTCGTGTCAGGCCCAATGCCGCGCTCGACAGAGGAGTGCGAGATGTCCCGCTCATGCCAAAGCGCCACATTTTCCATCGCCGGGACCACGGCCATCCGCACAAGGCGGGCGAGGCCGGTCAGGTTTTCTGTCAGCACGGGATTGCGCTTATGCGGCATCGCCGACGAGCCTTTTTGGCCTTTGGAGAAGAACTCCTCAGCCTCATACAGTTCGGTGCGCTGCAGGTGGCGGATTTCGGTTGCGAGGCGCTCGATTGACGACGCGATAACGCCCAAAGCCGCGAAATAGGCGGCGTGGCGATCACGCGGGATCACTTGGGTCGAAACCGGCTCCGGCGTCAGATCGAGCTTTTCAGCCACATATTCTTCGATGCGCGGATCAATATTCGCAAATGTGCCGACCGCGCCCGAGATGGCGCAAGTGGCGACCTCTTCGCGCGCCGTCTCAAGGCGGCGCTTGGCACGCTGGAATTCCGCATGGAAGGTTGCGAGCTTGATCCCGAATGTGGTGGGTTCTGCGTGGATGCCATGACTGCGCCCAATAGTTGGGGTCAGCTTATGCTCAAAGGCGCGCTTTTCCAGAGCAGCGAGGACGCGATCCAAGCCTTCCGCGAGCAGATCAGTGGCCCGTACCAACTGCACGTTCAGGCACGTATCGAGCACATCGGAACTGGTCATGCCTTTATGGAGGAAGCGTGCCGGCTCACCGACATGTTCAGCGACATTGGTCAGAAAGGCGATGACGTCATGTTTAACCTCGGCCTCAATCTCATCGATGCGCGCGACTTCAAAGGCGCCTTTTTCGCGGACCACCGCGCTGGTGCCTGCCGGGATCTGGCCGAGCTCTTCCATCGCTTCAGCGGCGAGCGTCTCGATTTCGAGCCAGATGCCATATTTGCTGGTGGGCTCCCAAATGGCGGTCATAGCGGGGCGAGCATAGCGTGGGATCATAGTCGGGGTCCGATCAAAGCGAATCTGCGAGGTTGCGCTGGGCTATAGCGCTGGCCTGAAAGAGTCGCAATTGCCGGTCTGTCGCGGGCTGGACTAAGTGCGCTCGAGCACGCGCGGAAGTTTGAACACTACGCTTTCAGTTGCGGTCGTGATCTCCTCAACCGAAATCTCGTAGCGCGCGCGGCAGGCGGCGATCAGACCTTGCACCAGATCTTCCGGCGCGCTCGCACCCGCTGTCAGGCCCAAGGTCTCAACATTTTCGAACCAGGACCAGTCAATGTTCTCCGCACTCGCGACCAAATAGGCTTCAGGGCATCCCGCCCGCAGCGCGACATCGACCAAGCGTTTGGAATTAGACGAGGTCTCCGCCCCAATCACGAGAAACAAGTCCGCCCGTTCGGCCATCACTTTGACCGCTTCTTGGCGATTCGTGGTGGCGTAACAGATGTCTTCTTTGTGCGGCACGCTGATCGACGGAAACCGTTTTTGCAGCGCACTGACGATTTCCGCCGTGTCGTCGACGCTGAGGGTCGTTTGGGTCACAAAGGCTAGATTATCAGGGTCCTGCGGTTGATAAGCGGCGACATCTTCAACTGTTTCAATCAACGTGATCGCGCCATCTGGCAACTGCCCCATCGTGCCAATGACTTCGGGGTGACCTTCATGGCCAATCAGCACAATCTCTTTGCCCGCTTGGCTATGACGCGAGGCCTCGACATGAACTTTCGACACCAAGGGACAGGTTGCATCGACAAAAACCATGTCCCGCGCCGCCGCCGCGGCAGGGACAGATTTCGGGACGCCATGTGCGGAAAACACGACTGGGCGATCATCGGGGCACTCGTCCAGTTCTTCGACAAACACCGCGCCCAATTGCTCAAGACGAGAGACGACATGTTGGTTGTGGACGATTTCGTGGCGCACATAGACCGGCGCACCCCATTTGGTCAGCGCTTCTTCGACAATTTGAATCGCACGGTCTACACCGGCGCAAAAGCCGCGCGGGGCAGCCAGCAGAATCCTGAGCGGCTTCATAACCTTACACTGTCCTCACAATTGCGACGCAGATAGGGCGTTGCGCGCCGTCTCTTCGCCCGGTAACACTCTGAGCAGTAAATGGATAGCCTCGCCCGCGAGGCCAAGAGTGACAAGGCATCACATATGCGAATCATCGCCCTTTCCATCCTCGCCCTGGCGATTGGCGCTTGCCAATCAGGCTCTGGCATTGGTGACGCGTTCGATACGCGCCAAAATGCTGGCACATGCCCGCCTGCTGGAAGCATCTATAACGTTTCGCGCGTGGTTCAGTTTAACGGCGAAGAGAAGATCTTCCCGAACGTTTCCTATACCGGCGAGATTGTCGGCGTGCGGCTCTATTGCAGGTATGCCGGTACCGACCCGGTGCGCGCCGAAGTCGAGATCGATTTTGCCTTTGGTCAAGGACCTGCTGGCACCAGCGATCGGCATGATTACGGCTATTGGGTCGCTGTCACACGGCGCAGCGGCAAAGTGCTGCACAAAGAGCATTTCACGGTCTCGGCTGATTTTTCTGACGGACCGGTGACCGCGGAAACCGAGCTGTTGCAGCGGATCATCATTCCCCGAGCCGACGAATCTGTATCGGCCGCAAACTTCGAAGTCTTGATCGGCTTTGATCTGACCGAAGAACAGCTTGACTATAACCGCCAAGGGCGACGCTTCCGCCTGAATGCTGGCCAATAGTCGCGGGAGTTACACGACATGACAGATCTCGCGACGCAATTGGCGGGCGCGTGCAGCGCGGCTTTTGAGGCTGAGGGCTTAGAAGCGCGCTGGGGCGCGGTGAAGCAGTCAGACCGTCCCGAACTTGCTGATTTTCAGTGCAATGGCTGCATGGGCGCCGCCAAACAGGCCGGTATGAACCCGCGCGAGCTGGCCGCGAAGATTGCGCCGAAGATTGCCGAGGCCAATGTGGTCGAGCGCGTTGATGTCGCAGGCCCAGGCTTTTTGAATATCACGGTCAGCGCCGCCGCACTCGCTGAACAAGCCACCTTTATTGGCCAGGACGAACGGGCCGGCGGCGGAGCGGTCGATCATCCCGAAAAAATCGTGTTTGATTTTGGCGGCCCGAATGTCGCAAAGCCGATGCATGTCGGGCATATCCGATCCGCTGTGATTGGTGACACTTTAGTGCGCCTGTTCCGCTTTTTAGGTGACGATGTCACTGGCGATGTGCATCTCGGCGATTGGGGCCTGCAAATGGGGCTGCTGATCATCGCCGTCATGGATGAACAGCCAGATCTGATCTATTTTGATGCCGCCCAAACAGGTCCTTTCCCGACAGAACCCCCGGTCACGATGGAAGACTTGTCTCGGCTTTACCCGATGGCGTCAGGGCGCTCAAAGGAAGACGAAGCTTATGCGAAACGTGCGCAAGATGCAGTCGCGGAAATGCAAGCGGGCCGGGCCGGTTACCGGGCATTGCTTAAGCATTTCATCGATGTGTCCGTTGCCGCGCTGAAAGTTGATTATGGCTTTCTAGATGTGTCTTTCGACCTTTGGAAAGGCGAAAGCGATGTCGATCCTTTGATCGCGCCCATGGTTGAAGAGCTGAAGGCTAGAGGTCTGGCGACTGAGGATGATGGCGCGTGGATCATTGAGATTGCGCGCGATGATGAGAATATCGAAACCGTGGGCAAAGATGGCCAACCGCGTCTCAAAAACCCGATGCCGCCGTTTATGCTGGTCAATTCGCGCGGCGCGACGGGCTATCACGCGACAGATCTTGCCACGATCAAAGACCGGGTCGAGACGATTGGTCCTGACCGGATCCTTTATGTGGTCGACCAGCGCCAGGCCTTGCATTTTGAGCAAGTCTACCGGGCCGCTGACAAAGCCGACTATATCGGACGCGATCAGCTTGAGCATCTCGGCTTCGGCACCGTTAACGGCACAGATGGTAAACCGTTCAAGACCCGCGAAGGCGGGACTTTGCGCCTGGCCGATTTGAATGGAATGGCGTTCGAGGAAGCCTCGAAACGGATTGGCGAGGCGGGCCTGTCTGGCGATATTGGCGAAGACGAGAAAGCTGAAATCAGCACGCTCGTGGCGCGCGCAGCCTTGCGCTTTGCCGATTTGCAAAACCAGCGCACCACCAATTACGTGTTCGACCTTGAGCGTTTCACTTCATTTGAAGGCAAGACCGGTCCGTACCTGCTCTATGCCGCGGTACGACTGAAAGCGATCCTGCGCCGGGCAGCAGAGCAGGGGTTTGCATCTGGCGATATCACGATCGAAGCGCCGGAAGAGCGAAAGCTGGTTCTCGCCCTTGATGGATTTGCGCTTGCGCTGCGGCTCGCCCGCGAGAAACGGATGCCGCATTATATTTGCGAACATGTCTACCAATTGGCGCAATCGTTCAGCGCCTTCTATGCGGCGTGTCCGATCCTCAAGGATGATGTGGATGCTCAAACGCGATCTTCGCGCTTAGCCCTCTGTAAAACCGTCTTGCATCAACTTGAAGCCGGGCTGGGGATTTTGGGCATTACCGCGCCAAACCGGATGTAATCGGCCAAAAGTAAACAGATCGGCCTGATTTGTTTACTCGGTGCTAACGGCGCTTAACCACTTTCGCTCGAAAGTGAATGAATCTCTTCCGAATAGTAACCTTCAGGCAAGGCGTGGCAGCTAGGCTTGATCCTAGAGATCAATCGAGAAGGAGCTGCCCAATGCTGAAAAACCTAATTAAAACGTGCGCTGATGCGACAGGCATGACGCAGGTGAAAGCCCGCAGCGCATTGGGCATCGTTCTCAATACAGCTGAACGCCAAGGTTCACCCCTGGCAGAAGCGATTTTCCGTAAAATGCCAGGTGCGCGGACTTTGTCTGCGACAACCGGCGCAGACCATGGCGCAGCGACCTCCGTGATCGCGCGCTTGATCGAGCAAACACCGGGCGGCCGCCGTCATGTCGGCGAGGGCATGTTTACCAGCCTCCATCAAGCCGGTCTCGGGCACAAAGAAATCTCACTCTTGCTGCCTTCAATCAGCAAATACATGCAAACCACTTATGGTATGGAAGCCTTTGGGCATCTCGGTGACCTCGTGGTGGCGGATATGCTGACTGGCGCACGGGAAACCGCTGCTGCAGCCTAGGCTTCCGATCTAAAACAGCTTCCTCTTGATAGGCTCATGGCATTATCGCGCCGTGAGCCTTTTCTTTTTGCAGCGCTCGAATTAGAGCAGCGCCATGTCGAGTTTGAACGATCTTACAATTCCTCTCTCCGCGCTCAGCTTTGAAACGGAGTCAACGGCGTCCGCGGCAGCGGGCGCATGGACCACAATTCAGGTTGGCGTTTTGCTGCAAGCGGTGATCGAGCATCATTGCGGCAGCCAATTGGAGACGGGCGAGCTTCATTCTGTTTCCGTGACTTTTGATGTGTCTGCGGAAGCGATTTCTGGTGATGAGATCGCTTTCGAAAGCCGCATTGATCGCAAAACACGCACGCTGATCTTTGCCAGCGGGATCGCCAAACAAAACGACCGCCACTTGCTAAAAGCGACGGTCGTCTTTCGAATTAGTTAGCGCGCGAAGGCTACATGGGCGAGGTGCGCAGCGGTAAAAGATCTGGAAACTCAGCCTCTCGCTTTTCTGATTTTGCGGCGAAAGCCTCTTGCATATGCGAAGGCGGGATCATGCCGGAATTCCAAACGCCAATATAATCAAGCGTGTCGGCAGTAGAGTGATCGCGGCCATAATTGATCAGGACTTTGCACCCGGTCACCGCAAGCGGATCTTTCGAAGCAATTTCCTTCGCGACGCCCATCACATGCGCCATCATCTCTTCTTTGGTGTCGAACACTTCATTGACGAGGCCAATCTCTTTCGCTTTTTCAGCGCCGAGACGTTCGCCCGTATAGGCCATTTGCTTGACCCAGCCCTCAGGGATGTAGCGCTGCAAACGGGGGAAGGTGCCGACATCGGCTGTCATCGCGATATTGGTTTCCTGGATGCAGAAGAAAGCGTCCTTGGTGCTCCAGCGAATATCGCCAGCAGAAATCATATCGATCGCGCCGCCAATCACGCCGCCTTGGCAAGCGATGAGGACCGGCATCCGAGCCTCTTCAAGCGCATTGAAGGAGGATTGGATCTGTTTGATGTTTGACCGAAACGCTTCAGCCGCAATATGACGATCCACTTTGCCATGCATGACAGCGCCATCCTGGCCGAACACCGATAGATCCATCCCAGCAGAGAAGTGCTTTCCTTCTGAGGAAATGACAATCACGCGGGCCGCGGCGGTCGTGTTAATCTCGTTTACAATTGCAGGCAGCTCATTCCAGAACGCTTTGTTCATTGCGTTCATGGCTTGCGGCCGGTTCAGCACAATGTGCGCGACCTTGTCCTCAACTGACACTGTGAAACATTCGTGTGTTTTCTTCAGCATGTGTACGTCTCCAAATCCCTCGCTAAACTACATCAAGCAGGCTAGTATCACCAGGCTGTCGCGGCGATAAGTAGATAGACATTTGATTTTACAGCCAAAACTTGGTTCATGGACAGCATTGGTGGAGGGATATGAAGATGCGCGCAACGATCATCGGGGCTTTGGCCTTAACCTTAATACCTGCCGGGTGCGAATCCGGATCGGGCGGCGATTTTGGCCAAGTCTTAGGCGACGTTCTTGGCGGCATCGAAGGGGCGCAAAGCCCAGGTGGCGAGCTGACACTTGCTGAAGTGGATGCCGGACTTCGACAGGCGCTTGAAATTGGAACCGATCGAGTCGCCTCCCAAATCGGTGTGGAGGATGGCTATTGGAAAGATCCTCAAATCCGGATCCCACTGCCGGGCCGACTGGGAGACGTTCAAGAACAGCTCTCAAGTGTTGGTCTGTCTGGGCCACTCGATGAGCTGCAATTGCGGATGAACCGGGCTGCAGAGGATGCGGTTCCTGCGGGCAAGAAAATTGTCATCGAGGCGGTCCAATCGATCACGATTGAAGATGCGCTTGGCATTTTGCGCGGCGGCGATACCGCAGCGACCGATTTCTTGCGTGGCCGGACTGAAGCCAGCCTGCGCGAGACTTTCACGCCTTATGTGGAATCCGCTTTGGACGCCTCTGGTGCCTATCGCGCTCTAGACAGTGTCACATCAAGCCAGCCGCTGCTCGCAATTGCGGCAACAGATTACAAATCTGATTTAACCACATATGCGGTCCAATTTGGCCTTGATGGACTGTTCAATTATCTCGCAGTTGAAGAACAGAAGATTCGCGATAATCCGTTGGCTCGAACCACGGATCTGTTGCGAAGAGTATTTGGGTAGAGTTTAGGCAAAGAATGCGTCGTTTTACGTTCGAGACTTCCGAAGGCGATTTAGCGGCTTTGGAGTTTGGAGATCCTGCGAAAAAACTGGCTGCCCTCTGGCTTCACGCCACCGGGTTTAATGCCATGACCTATCAATCGATTTTGGCGCCGCTTGGCTTGCGCACGAAGGTACAAGCGGTTGATTTACGCGGGCATGGCCGTTCGACATTGCCCGCCAAACCGGGTTCGTTGCAGTCGTGGAGGCGTTATCGCGACGATGTCATCGCTTTTTTGGATCGCGAATCGCCGATTAATCCCGTCGTGCTTGGCGGACATTCGATGGGTGCGACTGTGGCACTGATGATTGCAGGCGCGCGCCCGGAAAAGGTTGCGGGTCTGGTGCTTGTCGATCCCGTGATCCTACCGCCGCGATATTATATGGCGATGCATTTAATGCCGTTCGGGTTCCGGCGCGGCGGTCATCATATGGCCAAACAGGCTAGGCGCAGGCGTAACAAATTCGATTCCCGTGAGCATATTCAGTACAAATATAAGGGCCGCGGCGCGTTTGCGACCTGGCGCGATCCGTTCCTCGCTGATTACATTCTTGATGCGTTTGATCGAACAGATGGCAATGATCCCGACAGCGATAAACAGGTTTGGCAATTGCTCTGTGATCCGAAATGGGAAGCGGCAACCTTCATGGCACAGCGTAATCGCCCTTGGGGCGCGATCGGCAAAGTTAAGAAACACAAGATCCCGATTACGGTGCTGAGGCCCGATAGCGATTCTGTGCTGACAGACGAGGTCGCAGCGCGGCTGACCAAGAAGTGCCCGCACCTGATTTTGAAGGAACGCGTGAACACAACACACTTCCTCCCAATGGAGGCGCCTTATGATGTGCGCGATCAGCTCTCGTCCTACATTTCGAGCCTGATTGAAGGGATAGGAGTTGATGATGTGGGCCCGATGAAGCGGTCGCTGCGAAGCCGCTAGACTTTACAAATGGTTAATATTCTGCTCCGCTGATCCTGGGAGAGAAAATATGCAGGGTCGGATTGCCGCGATGGTGGCTTGCGGATTCGCAAGCTTCATCTTGATTGGAACGGCTGGCGCCGTTTCAGATTCGTATTTCGGAAAAACCGCATTTGAGGAAACGCTGCTCGTGTCCTGCAGCGAAGACCAGATGGAACGAGAAGATGCCGCAGACGGCATGTTGAATTGCACCGTCCACCGGGTCTCAACGACCTATGGGCGCCAGACCATGGCGACAAATCTAAAGCGTGATCGCGCCTGGGAAGACTAGCGGTCAAGCATTGCGGCCAATGTTTTGTGCATCGGATAGCTTTGCATCCCGCCGTCGAGAAACGGTGAACCAGCATCTCGCCAGCCGCGAGAGCGATAAAAGCGGTGAGCCGTCTGCGTGCTATCGAGCTTCAGTTTCGTGTGGCCCGCTTCGAAGAGGCCGTCTTCCAGCGCCGATAAAAGCTTAGACGAAACCCCGCAAAGACGGGCGTCCGGCGAGACATAGTTTAAGAGGATCTCTCCAGACGTCGACGCCATGCCGACCCCAACGATCCGGTGTTCCAGGCAAGCAAGTTTGAGGATGCGTTCAGGGTTCCCAAGCCAAACCTGAAAAGACTCAATCGTCTTATTGGCGAGCCAAGGGGTGAGCAGGTCAGGCTTATTTTGGTGGTCCGGACCGCAAAGTGAGGTGATCGAGTCGCGTAAGACCTGGATCGCGGCGGCACCATCATTGGGCAGCGCTTCGCGAACATGGAGCGCGCCGCTTATAGGACTAATCCCCGAGGCGCTATTCTCTCAAGCTCAGCGATTTGGTCCGGAGGGGTTGGAATAACTTTCCGTTTGTCCAAGTCGAAGGTCACCGCCACCGCTTGGCTGGTAATGTAGGCCTCACCCGTGTCCGGGTTTAACACCCAATGCGACAGCGAATGGGTTTTCTCTGCGACATCAGCGAGACTGGTATGGATGACGAAGCGATCGCCAGCACGCGGCCACTTTCGGTAGATGAGGCGGTATTCGAGCACCGCAGCCCCCATCCGAACATCGCCATTGGACGCCGCGATTTCGGATCGCCAATCATGCAGTAGGACAGGGACAGAATCTGAAATTCGGCCCATGAACCAAGGCGCCCAGAACCGGCCGAAAGCATCGCATTCGCGTGGCAGTACCATGCCGCGGCCGATCTCTGGAGCGCCGGCTTTGGTGACTTGCTCCATGGTCGCCATGCTGCTGGGAATGGGCGCGAGGGCAGGATCGATTCCGCGCGGTTTTGTGTCTTCCGGCGGCGTGTCGATCAGGGCTTCTAATTGCGCCCGCGTCCAAGTGCTCCATGGAAATGGCTTGCCGGTTTTGGACTCCACGTGTTGGACGCGGGTGCGGAACGCAGCCGCGGGACTGCCGTCACCATGGCGCATATCCTGATAGATCAGCGCGCTTGTCTCATCCCACTCAAGCACGCACCCGGTCATGGTCAGCGGCTTACCCGCATGGGCTTCTCGAATGTAGCGAATATGGTGCTCAGTCGGCAGTAGGGTCGAGGGGGCGTTAGCGCGGAAGGCGTGCGGCATCTGAAGCGCACCAGCGAGATTGCCTAAGCCTTCCATGGCTTTTTCGACATAGACGCGCACATTCATGTGCCCCATCTCGTCACAGTCCCAAGTGTTCGCGATGCCTTTCCACAACGGGATCATGCGGCGCATTTCCGGCAGGTGCCGCGTGCTTCGATCACTGCGTTTTGAATTGAGAAGCCCGCTGATTGGGTTTCCTTTGACAGGGCCGCGCTGGTTTCAATAGCGTGCAATTCTTCGGCGCCGCCGCAAGACTGACAAATAAGAAACACAGCCGAATGCTCGTGATTGGCGTGCCCGCAAGGGACATAAGCGTTGAGACTTTCAATCTTATGCGCCAATCCCATTTCTTGCAGGAAATCCAGGGCGCGATAGACGGTCGGCGGCTTCGCAGCGCCTTCGCCATCAAGATTGGCCAGAAGGTCATAAGCTTTGGCGGGTTCTTCGCTCTCCAGCAAAAGATGTAGGACCTTCCGGCGGATTGGTGTGAGCTTTTGCCCTTTCCCGCTTACCAAGGCTTCGGCCTGTACCAGAAAGGCCTCAGCGTCTTGCGGACTGCAAGGCGTATTGGCGTGGACGTGTGCATGCTTATCGGACATGGGCGCTATGTTGGACGATTGGACGCAAAAGTGAAGAGGGAACCGAGGAGAATGGGCCGGAATCTTCGACCCATCGCAAGTCTCTCATCCCCAGTCACTTAGGGGGAATACGGATATGAGCGCCTATGCCGCGTGACACGTTTCCGCGCGGCGAATGAGTGCATTTCACTATGTAAATCAAGGTCATACCTAGGCTGGGTAACCCCTAGAAAGAGGCTCTGTTATGAAATCTTTATTCTGTTCCGCCCTCATGGTCACATCTGCGTTGATTGGGGCTGCGGCCTATGCAGATGACAATCCTTGGATGGTTCGTGGTCGCGTTCTTGGTGTCCTGCCCGATGAAAGTGCAGATCTGTCGGTCGGCAGTGCGGCCTTGGCAGGCAGTGTCGATATTGGCGATCAATACGTGCCTGAGCTCGACATCACTTACTTCTTTAACGACAATATTGCGGTCGAGCTGATCCTAGCGGTGACCCCGCATGATGTTGACGCGGTTGGCGTGACGGTGCCGGGTGCGCTCGACAATGCGACAGTCGATCTGGGTGATGTCTGGCTGCTGCCGCCGACCCTTACGCTGCAATACCATTTCGATACCGGCACACAGTTTAAGCCTTATGTCGGCGCTGGGGTGAACGCGACCTTCTTCTTTGATGAGGACAAAGGATCTGTCGCGGACGGCATCGATTATGATCCAAGCTTTGGCGGCGCGCTGCAAGTTGGCGTCGACTATGACCTCGATGGCGAGCCAGGCGGTTGGCTGCTCAATGCCGATATCAAGAAGGTCTGGATCAATACAGACGTGACCGTCGATTTCACCACCGCTTTGGGAGCGACTGTCGATGCGGATGTCGACATCAACCCGACTGTGGTTGGCATTGGTTTTGGCTATAAATTTTAGCCGACTGCCTCCTTACAATGCCAATCCATTTGCCCCGAACTGGCTGCGGTTCGGGGCACTTTTTAGTCTTCGCCAATGAAGGCTTTGAACCAATTTATGTGCCATCCCGACGCGACCGGAGTTTCGCAATTAGCGTCGGCACGTCATATTCGTCATCGCCGTCATAGCGCGGTGCGTTGCGCTCATAGGCGGCTTCGATCGCGTCATGGATCGGTTTGATCCGGACCACGTTGTAAGAGTGTGTAACGACGTAAAACTCACCGGCGCGGATTTGCTCAACGACTTTGTCCGCGAATGTATCTGCATCCATGGCGAATTGTTCAGAGCCTTTGGTCATGTCCGAGGCGACAAAGCCCGGCACAATCATGCCGATTTGAATGAAGTCGGGAAACTCATCCCGCATGGCTTCAGTCAGCCCGCGGACGGCGTGCTTTGAGGCGATGTAAGGCGCACTCTTTTGCACCGCGTTGAAGAAGGCGTTCTCTGAAGCGAGATTGTAAATCGCCGCCGGTTCGCCTTGCTCTATCATCCGTTTGCCGAAGATTGCCGCGCCATGCCACACGCCAAAGAAATTGACGTTCATGAGCCGGTGAAGGTCTTCAAGCGGCACATCGACCATCGCTTTGCGACCAATCGATATCCCGGCATTGTTGATTAGGACATGCGCGCCGCCATAGGTGTTCCAGGCAAAGTCGGCGAAGGATTCTATGCTTTTCGGGTCGGTCACGTCCATAACCATGGTGGACGCGTCAATGCCGAGCGCCTTAAGTTCCGCTAAGGCCGTGTCGAGGTAGCTTTGGCGCGGCTCGCCGATCACGATCTTCGCGCCTTCTTTGCCGAACCGCTTGGCGAGTCCGAAGCCGATGCCGGTCGCGCCACCTGTGATCACCACGACCTTGTCTTTAAAACTGTCCATAAGCTCTTCCTCCTAAGATCAGCCTAGACGGAGAGCTGGCGGGCGGCCAGGTCGCGCATAATTTCCTCGGAGCCGCCACCAATCGCCATGACCCGAACTTCGCGATAGATCCGCTCGACACGGTGGCCGCGAATGAAGCCGGCGCCGCCAAGAATCTGCATCGCTTCACGAGCGCAGAATTCGAGTGTTTCGGTGGCTTGCACTTTCAACATAGCAAGCTCGGCCACGGGCGTGTTGCCGTTCTGGACATGCCAAGCAAAAGTGTCGAGCATGGTCGTCGTTGCCCAGACGCGCTGCGCCATGCTGGCAATCTTGTGGCGAATGACTTGATGATCCGCGAGGCGTTTTCCAAAAGTCTTACGCTCCTGCGCCCAAGCAGCGGCTTCCTCGACACAAACCCGCGCTGAGGCGGCGGCTTGCGCGGCCATGCCGAGCCGTTCGCCATTGAAGTTCGCCATGATGCCGTAAAAGCCTCTATGCTCTTCTCCGATCAGGTTTTCCGCCGGAACGAAGACATCATCAAAGTGGATCGTGGCGGTGTCCGAAGCCCACCAGCCTTGCTTGGGCAAATCCGTTCGGCTGACCCCATCGCTTTCGAGATCGATGAGCAGGAGCGAGATGCCGCCCATGCCTTCGCCGCCGGTGCGGACCGCGGTGGTCAGCCATTTCGAGGTCATGCCGCCGGTAATGTAAGTCTTCGACCCATTCACCCGCCAGCCATTACCGTCTTTGACCGCTTTGGTTTTAAGCTGGGCGACATCCGATCCAGCGGACGGTTCCGTAATCCCCAGGCTGATTTGTTTTTCGCCCGAGAGGACTTTGCGGCCAATTTCGGTTTTCATTTCCTCGGTGCCGAGCGCCATGATCGGCGGCAGGCCAATACCATGGATCATTAACGCAGAGGACACCCCGCCGGCACCAATCCGCGCAAGTTCTTCTGAAGTCACGATCCCGTGGAAGCGATCAAATTCTGTGCCTTCGCCGCCATATTCGGTTGGATAGCCAATGCCGAGAATGCCTGCCGCTTTGGCCTTTTTGAACAGCTCGCGCGGGATCCTGCCGGCCTCTTCCCATTCCTCGACATAAGGCATGATTTCTTTGTCGACGAAGCCGCGGACAGAGCGGCGCCATTCTGTGTGGGTGTCATCCATATGCGGGCAGGGCGGGCGGAGGTCATCAAATGTCAAAGTCATAACCGCGATCGTGGCCGCAGCTGGAAGAAGGTCAAGCCGTCACGTGGCGGCAAAGCAGGGCTAGCGCTCCGCGCACCAGGCGCCATATGTAGAGCATGCAAGTCTATGATGATCAGACCGATCTACCTGAAAAGCCTCCGATTTTCCGCAAAGGATTTCCGACGGTCATACTGTTGCTCACCTGCGCGATTGTCGCGGTGTCGTTGATCCAGTTCAACGCGTCCCGCGCCACTGAAGACTGGATGTTCTCGGTGGCCGCGCTTGCAGGCGGTCCCAGCTTTGAAAATGTGTACCGGCCCTGGGGCGATTTCGCGCCTTATGTCTTGCACACATTCCTACATGGCGGGTCGTTTCACCTGATGCTGAACATGGCGATGCTGATCGCGATTGGACCGATCATCGCGCAAGCGCTTGGTAAGTCGGCCTTTGCGGCAGGCCTGTTCCTGGCCTTCTTCGCGGTTTGCGCCATTGGCGGTGGGCTTGCGCAAATGCTTTGGTACGCCATCGAAGCGCAAGACGGCATCGCGATCGGGGCGTCTTCGGCGATTTCTGGATTACTTCCTGCGGTCGGCTACATTCGCAATGGCTGGAAGGGCGCTTGGTCAATGAGTGTGCCTTGGATCCTCATCAATGTGGTCCTGGCGTTTCTGGGCGGCGATGTCGGCGTTATGAACATTGCCTGGGCCGCGCATTTGGGCGGCTTAGCCGCAGGCTTTTCGTTTCCGGTGTTTTTGGTTTTGGCGAGAAGGTAAGTTCATGCGTCACGCCCGATCGCGTCAGCGATCTGGGCGCCCATCTCGAGACCTAAAATTCGGATGATGGGCCCTCAGACGAGCTGCGCTCGTCGAGGGAGACGCGAGACATGACGTTATTCAAGCAGCTCAAAGTACAGATCACGCCAGTCAGGATTGTGCGTCTCAATCAAATTGATTTTATTCTTCCTGCGATAGCTTTTAATCGATTTTTCGCGGCGAATGGCTTCAGCAATCAGGTCATGCGTTTCGAACCAAACAAGTTTCCTACAGCCCCATTTCTTCGAGAATCCTGGAAACACGGCCTCGCGGTGCTGCCAGCTTCTTTTCAAGAGGTCTGATGTCACGCCGGTATAGAGCGTTCCGTTCTTTCGATTGGCCATCATGTAGACGGCGATAATTTTGTCCCAACTTGCCATCCTGCCTCCTCCAGCAGATTGGTTGGGTCCCCTTAACTTCGAAGCACGGGCGCGCTTAGCCCCCTCGCGCCGGTTTTGCGAAGGGCTTCGCGTTTGAAGCGGTACAGTTCGGCGGGGCGGCCGCCAGTGCTGCTTTCCATCTCGCCGGTTCCCTCGACAAAGCCGGTTCGTTCTAAAGCGCGGCGGAAGTTTTGTTTGTGCAGGCCCTGGCCGAGAATGGCTTCGACCGTGCTTTGCAACGCGGTGAGTGTGAACCGCGCAGGCATCAGTTCAAACACAACCGGCCGATAGCGAATTTTCGAACGCAAGCGGGCCATCGCCGTTGCGAGGATACGACGGTGATCCGATGCCATGGGTTCGCCGAGCAGGACCTCTGGCAATGGCAAGCCTTGATCGCGAGCGCATTCGGAGACGAGACCCGCTTCATATAGAAGTTCATAGCGCTCGAGGACGGCTTCGTCGGGCCAATCATTGCCCGCCAGGCCAAAGGCGCTTTCGGCGCGAGATAAACGATCCGGGTTGCCGGCTGCCCAAGTTGACAGCCTCGGTCCAATTTCGTCGTCAATTATCGCCGGACGCCCAGCGCGTCGATCTTCCCATGGGAAATGACGATACCAACCGCGCCAACGCGCTTCGAACGCTTCTGGCAATCGCTCAGCTTCTGGCGTCAGCGCGAGATAACCGACACTGACCACGCGGGCATTTGCGGGCGCGTCGAGCAAGGTGGCTTCTGGGCTTTCGCGGTCGCGGTCCCCAAATGTGTAGAGCTGCTCAACATAACCAAGTTGAAAACCGGTTTGTTCTTTCACCCAGCCGCGCAAAGCCAGTTCAAAGGTCCTGTGTTCGCCTGGGTCAAATGCACCGAATGGAAGCGCCAACAGTCCGCCTTCGCGGCGGGTTGTGAGGACGCGTGGTTTCTCACCATCATACGCGACGATCACTACTGACAATCCAATCAGCAGGCTCATGCAGGTGCCTCAATTTCTGAGAGCAGCGCGACGGTTCGGCCAATCATCTCAGCTTGCGCCGCTTCGGTGGGCTGCGGGTGCAGGTCGAGTTGGATTCCGCGCGGCGGATGCCCGAAAAAGCGATCCGATTCGGCAACAGAGAACCCGGCAAGCTGGGTGGCTTCGAACCAGGCGCAGATATTGTCAGCCTTTTTGATCAAGCGTTTCAAACTACCTGGCGTTTCTGCGGGCAAGCCAAACCGGGCATGGATGGCATAGGCAAGGCGCGCCTCGATGTCTTTATAGCCATCCCCGAGCACCGCTTTGAACGGTGAAATCATATCGCCGATGACATATTCGGGCGCGTCATGCAGAAGCGCCAGGAGGCGGGATTTCGGATCCAGCCGCGGTTCGAGCTGTACGCATAAGGCTTCGACAATAACGCTGTGCTGAGCGACCGAAAAGGCATGGGCGCCTTTGGTTTGTCCGTTCCAGCGCGCGACCCGTGCAAGCCCGTGCGCGATGTCTTCTATCTCGACATCGACTGGGGAAGGGTCAAGCAAATCTAAACGGCGTCCGGACAGCATGCGCTGCCAAACTCGAGCCGGAGGTTTTCGGGAAGGCATTCTTGAACTCATTCGACCGGTGATTGCGCAAAATCGGTCAGGCGTAAAGAAATAGGGCGGTTTTGATTACGAATTGCCTCAGCTGTGCCGAATTTGACTCAGCTCTCGTTAAGACGTGGCCGTCATATTCACCTGATCGACGGCGCAAGACCGAGGCATGGTGATGATTGAGACATTGGTGAATTGGGCTGGGCAATCCAGCACAGCATGGTGGGTGCTCTCCCTCGCAGTAATCTGCATTTTGGTTGAAGCCATCCGCACCAGCGCGGATGTCTTCTGGGCTGATATGGTTGAGGACGAAGACTAAGTCTTCGACACGACCTGCGCGCGAACCACGCTGTCTGAAAACAGCGAAAAGTGGAACAAAAACCAGGACACGATTCCAACGAATTTGGCGCCGTCTTCGAGGACGACCCAAACGGGCTTGATGCTGTGGGCGATTTGATCGATCCCGACACTTGCGGCAAAGGCCGCCAGACTAACCGCTAGGATCCAACTCGATTTGGTTTTGAAAAACTGAAAGTTCCAGACGAGATATGCCGCCATTATCCCGGTATAGATCGCAATGATCACGACTTGCGGAACGCCCAATTTTGGAAATACGATTTCGTGAAATAAATAAGCGTCATCCAGCGCTAGCAGAGTTGAAACCACAGCACCTTGAAGGGTAGTATTGGTTAGGTCTTTCTGTCTCAAACCGTAGCCGACCCAGGCGGTGAATAACAATATCGCAGCCGTAGCGGCCCAGATCATGATGCCCAAAGTCGAGATCGCGCCGTCATAGATATGGCAGCAGTCGCCTGAGAGCTCTCCGACGGTTTGCGTGTCTAGGTAAAGCCAACGCGGGTCGACCCAAGGCTGCACAGCCGTCGCCAGAACGAGCAAACCTGCCATAAGGATGACGATGATCGCGATCCGATCAAACCCGCTGCTGATCCGCTTCATCTTCATGTCTGATATTTCGCCTCACACCCATGAGTAACGGTCTTGTCGTTCGGGGTCCGAAACTTCTCGATAATCGGATTCAAATAGGTGCCGATCGCAGGCATAGGGTCTGAAAGATCGAATATGGCATGGCAAGATCGAACCGCGTCCCATCCGATGCTAGGAAGTTCGTAGAGCGCCTGGAAGATCGACTTTTGACCCGTGGCAACACCGCGCTTGAGGCGCATCAAGTCGCCTTTCGTCCAAACGTATCGGACACCGTGTTTGGTGTCCCAGGCATCATCTTGATCGCCCAGGTCGACGCCTAGAGCATGCTGCAATCCGAGGAGGCTATGATGAACGCCGGCAGCTTCGGAGATGCGTGCAAGGCTGGTGCGTGGATTAAGCTCCATAAAGGTCGTTTCGCCGGTGTCAGGATCGACGATGAATTGCGTGCATCCGGTGAAGCTGTAATCGAGCGCGCGTACCAGTTTTTCGGTCGCGTCTTTAACGGGCTGCGAAGGCGCAACTGTAACCCCCAGCGTTGTGTAACCTGTGCCGTCATCTTCATGTGTGCGTAAAGCGGCCACCGCCGCCGCTTTCAGCAAGCGCCCGTTTTGCGCACTAAAAATCACGCTGTGGCGCGGACCTTTGACGAATTTCTGAATGATCAATTCTGGATGCTCGCTCGGCCACGCCGGGAAGGCTGACGCAAGCTCACTTTCAGACTGCGTAATAATCGCTTTGCGCCCGAACAGTTCTGCATCCACATTTGACGGCTTTACGATGAGCGGGAACCCAATCCGTTGGCTGGCAGCGAGCAGAGCGTCCTGGGACTCGATGATTTCAAACGGAGCGAGGGGCACCCCAAGTTCTCGGCATAGCCGAAACATCTCGCCCTTACTCGAACAAAGCGAGACGGTTTCCGACGATGGCATAATCAGCGTTGCGATCCGCTCGAAGGTTTCGCGATGCCGCATGATCAGTCGTGACGCAGATTCTGAAACGGGTTGAATGACATCAATTTGCGGATTCTGCGCAAGCCAATTCAAGATGGCAGGCAAGGCGTCATCGGTGCCATTATCCGTCGACGGATGCGAGAATGTGCCGTGTAAATAGCGCGACCATTCAAGGTAATTGCTATAGATCGAGACCCCAGCAAAGACCTGCGCGCCTTGTTTGTGGAGCGCTTTGGCGATCGGAAAGGCCATGCGAGAATCGCCAAGCAGAAGCACGCTGACATTGCCTGCGATGTTCTGAGCATTTGATTGCATGATCGGAGCCGATCCCGGGATTGCCTTTAGGTCCCATGAGAGCAAGCAAAGCGCAGGCCAAAGCGTCTAAATTGCGATCTTTGAAACGCCTTAACTCGCGACCCGCGCGCCAATCGTTGTCCGATGCAAGAGGCGGTCATGTCCGGCATAGCCGCCCGTGGCCATATGTAAGACCGATCGATTGTCCCACATCACAAGCATATTGGGTTGCCATTTGTGGCGGTAGTGGAATTCTGGCCGGGTCTGCCAGTGATAAAGATCCATGAGGAGCTGATTCGACGCCTCCGGATCCATATCCTCAAACCCGGTAATATAAGCGGCGGAGCTAAAGATGGCTTTGCGACCGGTTTCGGGATGGGTGCGAATAATATCGTGAGTGTGGCTCGTTAGCGCCGCATTCGAAGGACGGATATCCATGCTGCGATCACTCGCATCGCCGTCGCCATAGAGGCCGTCTTTGGCATAACCGCGGGCGGCGGAGTGGATGGCTTTCTTGCCGTCTAGCCGCTGCCGCAACTCATCAGGCATCTCGTCTAGAGCTTTGTATTGATTAGCAAACATTGTATCGCCGCCGGTTGGCGGGATAGTGATGCCAAACAGGCAGGTGCCCGCCGGCGGGGTTTCCTGAAAGCTCCAATCAGAATGCCAAATCTCGGCAAAGATGGGCGAGGTCTCGTTCGCCGCGCGTTTCACCGCAATGATATGATCTCGGCCGGGAATTGGCGCAATGAAAGGGTCATCTCCAAAGGGACCAAAACAGAGCGTGAAGCGTTCAAGGTCATCGTCACTCATTGCTTGGTCGGGGAAGGACAGGACCAAATGCTCAAGCCAGGCGGCGCGGATGTCATCAATCATCTGCGGATCTAAAGGCTGGGTCAGGTCCACGCCTGTGACGGATGCGCCGCAGGCTTGGTCACTCGGGGTGATTGTCAGTGTCATTTCGGCATTCCTCCGGTCCCCAATTTTTATGTCCGGCACTGAACCAAATATAAAGGCCTCTGCCAAGGCGGAGAAAGTTGATGCGCGCGCCGTAAGATTGAACCTGCGCCACTGGCTACCCCGTTCAATAGGTCTTGCTTGCCTGTGCGCCACCAATCTCATACGCTTCCTCTGAAGCTTGATGTGGAAGGAATTCATCATGGTCTACGCGCCCGCAAACCGAGCCATTTATGATGCGGATAGTCACATCATGGAGCTGCCAGATTTCCTCAAAAAGTATGCCGACCCAGATGTGCGCGATGACATCCCGGAAGTGAATTACTCGGCCTCTCTTGTGACCGATGAAGAAGTCGCGGTGATCATGGATCAGGGCGGCCAGCATTCGGAGACGCATGTCGCTGATCAAATCGCTTTAGGCGATGCACTGATCTCGCAATCAAAAGAGATCCAAGCTTTGGGGGCGTTCAATGCGAGTGATCGATCGAAAGCGATGGACATGTTGGGGTTCAAAAAGCAACTCGTCTTTGCAACCCATTCGGTCGTGCTTCCCTTCCATCCAAGTTCTAAGACGGACCCGAAGCTTCGCTACGCAGCGACGCGGGCGCACAATCGCCATATGGCTGATTTCTGCGCTGACGACCCGAGGCTCATGGGGGTTGGGATTGTTCCGCTCGATACGCCCGAGCTTGCGATTAAAGAGCTCGACTTCGCTATTGAAAGCGGCATGGAAGCGATCTGGGTGCCGCATCGCGCACCGATTGGGTTTGCGCCGGGCCATGTCGATCTAGAGCCGTTCTGGGCACGCCTCGCTGAAGCAGGTGTGCCGTTCGTGTTGCACGTTGGCGGGTCGCCGCTGCAGGCGCTGAAATCGTGGAGCAATAATGGCCGTGCCGCCGTACGCGACTGGATGGGCGGCGGTGAAAATGTGCGAACCAAAGATGCCGCGGTCCTGCACCAGCCGGTCGAAGCCTTCCTTTCAATGATGCTAATCGATGGGCTGTTCGAGCGTCACCCAAACTTGCGCGGCGCTGCAGTAGAGCTTGGCGCGGGTTGGGTGCCGGAATTGTTGCGCCGGCTCGATTGGGTCACCCGCGTTTATGGCCGCGTAGATGAAACTTTGAGGTTCTCCCGCAAACCGTCTGAGCAACTCACTATGCAAATGGGCTTCACGCCATTCCCGGTCGAGGATGTCAGTGTCTTGATCGAGCAATCCTCGCCGGACCTGTATTTATTCTCGTCCGACTATCCTCATGTAGAGGGCGGACGTGACCCGATTGGCAAGTTTGAAGGCTATCTCACAGACGCGAACGAAGCCGTTAAAACCAAATTCTATACAGAGAATTTCCTCCGCCTCTGGCCGGAGGCACGGGTCCACGAATAACTAAGATCCGTGGCTGAAGTCGCTGTAAACCGGGTGCTCGCTAAGGGTCCCGTTTCACGTTGCCGCCAAGCTTAGGAAGTGAGTAGCCGAAGACGATTGCCCCGCCGCGAATGGCGAGCGTTAATAGTGCGGCCAAGATCGCAGCCAGCTCCATCGACAGTCCAACTTCGCTCAAAATCACAAACACCGTCGCGCCTCCCAAAGCTGCGGTTGCATAGACTTCCTGTTTGAGAATAAGCGAGGGCTGACTCAAGAGAACATCGCGAATGATGCCTCCAAATGTTGCTGTGACCGCCCCCATGAAGATCGCAACAATCGCCGGCGCGCCTGCATCGAGCGCTGATTGTGCGCCAGCTACTGAAAACACGGACAAACCAATTGCATCCGCCCAAATCAGCGCTTTCTGGCGAGACCACAATAATTGATGCGTAACACTCGCGACAATGGCGCCCGCGATACAGATCATCACGGCGGATTGGTCACTGACCCACCAAACCGGTGAAATACCAAGCAATACATCGCGTATCGTTCCGCCACCGACGCCGGTAAAGAACGCAATGATCAATACACTCAGAAAATCGAGCTGATTGCGGATCGCGGTGAGGGCGCCAGAGATGGCAAATACAAACAGACCAAACACGTTCAAAACCGCGAAGACGTCCCAGATTTCCATACAGATTTCCTCCTAGATGGCGGTTTTTGAGGTGGCGCGCCTCAACCAGACGTGTTCGCGTAAGGCTTGCAATATCGACCGGCATCGACAGCTGAATCAATATCCGAGTTAAAAGACTTTAGCATCCCAAATCCATCCCGATTTCAGCTGCCTCTCAAAACAAAACCCGATGCTTGCGCACCGGGTTTAAAGGTAATTCGGGGGTGAGGAAGGGTTAAGCGGCGACCGCTTCCTTCTTCGGTTTCGGGTCGCGAAGCACATAGCCGCGGCCCCAAACAGTTTCGATATAGTGCTCGCCACCTGTGGCCTGCTGCAATTTCTTGCGCAGCTTACAGATGAACACGTCGATGATTTTAAGTTCAGGCTCGTCCATACCGCCATACAGGTGGTTGAGGAACATTTCCTTGGTGAGCGTCGTGCCTTTACGGAGGCTGAGCAGCTCGAACATTTGGTATTCTTTGCCGGTGAGGTGGACGCGCTCTTCGTCGACTTCAACAGTCTTTGCGTCCAAGTTCACCAGGATTTCGCCGGTGCGGATAACGCTCTCAGCGTGACCTTTCGAACGACGTACGATGGCCGTGATACGAGCAATCAGTTCGTCTTTGTTGAATGGCTTGGTGAGGTAATCGTCGGCGCCATAGCCGAGTGTTTTCACTTTAGCTTCAATGTCTGGGTTACCAGACAGAATCAGGACAGGTGTATTCACCCGAGCCATACGCAGCTGTTTCAGCACGTCATAGCCAGAAATGTCCGGAAGCGAGAGATCGAGAATGATAATATCATACTCATATACCTTGCCCAGATCGACGCCCTCTTCACCGAGATCCGTCGTGTAGATGTTAAAGCCAGCGGCCTTCAGCATCAGTTCGATACTGCGGGCGACCGCATTATCATCTTCAATTAGTAAGACTCGCATATTCAGCTCCCCGAATCAGTCTATTCGCTTTCCTAGCGTGATCGTTAACCATTGTGAATCTAGGTAATGAAAGTAACCGAAGATTTAACAATCGCATTCGAAACGATGTTTTTATTCATACCTCTTAAGAATGAAGGTCTTGCCCAGTGCGCCCGAGAAGCGTGTGAGCAATGGCGATAACGTCCTGAATCGGTTGAGAGGACGAATTTGTTGAGATTAACGTTTTTTGGCTGCGAATAGCTTCGCGGACCGCGTCATCCCGAATAACGGTGCCAGCAAGTTGCGGACGGAAGCCGAGGAAAGTCTGGCAGGCTTGAGACACAGCAGAGAACGTGCTCTGGCCGGCGGCTCTGGTTTCGCACTGATTAATCGCAATCATCTGTTCGACACTCGGCGCGTAACCTTTTAGTACTTTGATAAAGGCATAGGCGTCTGTCATTGAGGTCGGTTCATCGGTGATGACCATCAGAACTTTATCTGCGGCGCGCGCGAGGCGCATACAATTGGCTTCGATCCCTGCGCCGAGGTCTAAGATGACTTGATCATATTGCAGCGCGAGGGCGGAGAGACCCGCGGCGAGACGAGCGACTTCTTCTGAAGACATCTCTGCCAGCGCGCCCGAGCCTGAGCGGCCTGGCAGCACATCAAACCCGCCATTAGCAGACCCGCCATCGACGGGGGTTACCGCGTCTTCAAGCTCAACCCAGCCAGCAATGACCGCGGCTAAATCTGTTTCTGGCGCGATCCCAAGCTGGACATCGACATTGGCGAGGCCAAGGTCGCCATCGACGAGAAGTGTACGACGACCGGCTTGCGCCATCGCGCTGGCCAACGTGATCGACATGAAGGTTTTCCCGACCCCACCTTTGCCAGATCCAACCGCGATAATCGAGGCAGGCTCGACGCGTCGCGGAGGGCGCTGGTTCGGGCGCTCTTGCGATTTTGGAAGGAGGAAGCTCATTATGCGGCTCCTTTTAGAGCGACATGGGCAGGTGCGTCTTCTGTCAGCAACTGGGCCAGTCTTGATGGGGTCGCGGGGACCAAGCCGCCGCCGATAAATGGCGTGATGGCGAGGTGGGAGAATGAGATTTTGGCAGCGATCAGCGCGGATACGATACCGCCGCGGCGACGCGTGACATCTAGTTTGGTGACAATCGCACGGCGGACGCCGCAACGCGCAAAGGCTTTTGCCGCTTCGGCTTGATCTTCTGGGTGTCCTTCGGCGCTGATCACGAGCACAGGTTCTGCATCAATCACCGCTAACAGGTCCTGCAAGCTCGCCATATCTTCTTGATCAAACGGAATGATGGCCGGCATATCAATGATGCAGCGCTGGTCATTCTCTTTGATCGTTTTCAGCAACGCGAACAAATCGTCTGGTGTGGTGACCGAACGGACTTGGTTTTGCTCTTTCTCGAGATAAGCAGCGAGTTGCGCGCCGCCTGCTGTCAGATCAAGATCTGCAGCAACTGGCAGCACTTCAGCTTTTGCGACCGCAGCGCGGCGGGTGAGCTTTGCGGCTGTGGCCGTGCGGCCATGACCTGGCGCGCCGACAAGCACGATGTTTCTGTGCGGAACCGGCGGAATTGGATCGCAAGTGATGGTGCTGTCGAGACCGGCAGCCAGCGCAGAGCCAGGCTCGCTGGTTTCGAAGCCGCCGGTTAGCCCAGCATCGGCGATGCGTTCTGCAAAACGTTCAGGCGTGCCGTGCCAAAGCAGCGAGTCGCGAACCCGATTGCGGATCGGGCTCTCAACCAAACGTGGAGACGGGTTTGCGCCGAGGCGCGTTAGTATCCGCGACTCACTGGGCACCATTCCGCCGCCCATTTTATCGGTCGCCGCCCGGACTTCCACGCCTCCTGGCACTTCGCGTTCGGACAAGATGATCGCATCGTCGCCCATTTCCGCGAAGATCAATGCCTTTGCTGCCTCTAAGGACTCAGCGGCAAACATCTTCATTCGCATACAGCACACTCCACTCTATGAAATGAGTGTTGCGCCGAAATGGTTAACAGATTCTGTTGATTTATTAGTTTTTTACGAATTCGCGCCTTTGTGGGCGATGTTTAATGTGGATGGCCCAAAAAGCTGTCACGCATGGCGGCACCCAAACAAACTATCCCAAGCCTTGCATCGCCTCAATTTGTTGCTCGGTTCTGCGCACCGTTTTTGCGCAGGTGCACCAGGTTGCGCGGACAGTTGCGATCAGTGCGAAACTTGTTGTGAAACAAGCGACAATCAGCAAACCCATCGCCGCATAGAGCGCAATATTTCCGGATTGATCCGAAATCCTAAAATACCCAGCCGCCACAGTCGCGATGGGAAACGTCGTCGCCCACCAGCTGAGCGTGATGCCGGCTTTGCGGATGAAGTTCAGCTGCAACAACAAGACTGCGATAAAGAACGCGCCGCCACTGAGCAGCAAGTTCGGCGCGTGCCAGCCAAGGTTTGGGAATAAGGTCAGAAGCGCTCCAGCGGCCAGGCCAAACGGCGCCGCGGCAATGAATAGGCTGGGGCGCAATTCTGGGGCGACCGCAGGTTCAAAAACCAAACGGCGGAACACCAAGGGGAGCAGCATGACCCAAACCATCACGCCGATGCCAAATGTCAGTAAAGGGAACTCAACTGGCCCGATGCCTGGCCAGGTCATGCCGGAGGTCATGATGCCCGCGGCTGGAAGGAACCAAGTCGGGTTCAAATCAGATGGTGCATAATCATGGGTGAGCCATCGCCCGACAAAACCAATCAGCAAAATCACATGCAGCACCGACGCGGCAGCCCAGATCACGCCGCCCATCGACCAAGCATCGGCTAATGTGCCTCCGATGACCATCGCTGCCATCAGGCCTGGAGCGAGGAGATTTGCGCGATTGGCGGTGGATAGATCCTCGGCGACTTCGTCGCTGTGGCGCAGTAATTTTATCAGATACAGCAAGACATCCACGACTAAAATCCCGCCAGCCAGACAGAGAACGCCCATGCCGATCGTGTTTAGAAGCTCGAGATTGAGCCGGGGCGCGGCTATGATCGCAGCGGAGGCCAATCCTGCCAGCCCGAGCGCAATTGGAAACAGCGCCGTTGGGATACGGACCAGCAATTGTCCTGCGCCTTTAAACGAGAGTGCCATTGCAACCGCCTAGCATGAAATAGTCCTGTCTGTGATCGATCACTCTTGCGGTTATAGCAAGAGCAGAGCCCACGCCTCGTCCTATCCTGGCGACGCGCGGGCTCTGCGTTACTGATCAGACGTTGCTATGATAATAGCGCTCGTCCACGATCTTTCCGTCTTTCCAAGTCGTCACCACAGCTTGGTTTTGGACAATATGTTGACCATCCGTCGTTTTGAACTCCATGGTCGCTTCATAAAAGGTCTTGTCACCGCCAGCGCCTTTGGAATGAGCGCTATATTGGATGAACTCCGACACGCCGGCGAGTAGATCTTTCTCGACTGCGATGGTGTGATCGCGACCGGTTTTGGGCGCCTGACCAACTTCTTGAATGGTCACGTCTGGGGCGAAGAAGGCTTCCATGCCTTCGACAAATTGGCCTTGTGCGAGCATGCCGAGGAGCGTGTCGAGCTGAGCGAGATTTTGTTGTTCCATAGTCTTAGTCCTTAGAGTTGTGGTTCGAGGGTGAGCAACTGGTCCAAACGACCTGCAGCATCGAGTTTGAAGAGATCATCCGCGCCGCCGACATGCGTGTCGCCAATGAAGATTTGCGGCACGGTGTGTCGGCCGTTTGAACGAGCCAGCATTTCACCGCGTTTCTCGGGGACGATTTCAAGATCGTATTCTTCCCAATCGGTGATGCCTTTTTCGCGCAGCAAGGCCTTGGCGCGTTTGCAGTATGGGCAATGGCCCATCGTGTAGAGCAGGATATGCGGCATAGGAGCGGTCCTTTCGGTAGGTGCGGGTTGGAGCTTTAGGCGAACAGCGATGGTTGCTGCGCCAGGGCGATGGTCCAGATCACGCCTGTCAGGGCAGCTAAAAGGCCGAGCGTGATGATGCGAGACGTGGTGGTTGCGTTAGACATGATGTGATCCTTTCTTGGGCCGCGCAGATCGCCGGTTAGCGACCTGCGCGATTGGATGATTGAGGGTTACGCGGCGTCGGCCACACGCTTCAGCTCATTGCCGGCGAGAAACAGTGCTCCTGCGAACAAAACGGCGTCTTTGAGTAGGAATTGACCTGGAACAACGGACAGAGCGGGGAAGCCGCCTAGGCTTTGTTCCCAGCCCGGCGCGGTCAGCAAGAAGCTAAAGGTCAGCAGGAAGGTGAAGGCCGCAGCGACGGCGCCGAGCAAGCCAATTCTGGCAAATTTCAATCCGGCGATCAGAGCGATCGCGGTGACGATTTCGATCGAACCGATCAGGTTAGAGGCGCCTTGAACACTGGTCACACTGTAGAGCCAACTGGTTAGCGGACTGGAGGCAACCAGGCCCTCAATGGCGCCGGCTTCATAAGCGGTGAATTTCATCGCGCCAATCCAGCCCAACACACCAGCGATCGAGAATCGAAGACCATGACGGCCAATACCGGTGACTTTCTGAGACAATGCGCTGAGCTCGTCTGCGGATTGACCGGCGAGGATTGCAGTTGACTGGGACATTTTAATCTTCCTTCTTGAAATATTGACCGTTTGGTCTTTAATTGGGTGTAACGAGACGTTTTGCGTCTGCGAGAGTTGAAATATGGATTAAAGACCAATCGGTCAAGAATATAGGAGATCACAGATGCGTGATCGAAATGCACCAGGCCGTCCGAGAGAGTTTGATGACATCAAAATCCTCAGAAAAATCATGCACCTATTCTGGAAGAATGGGTTTGATGGCGTCTCTCTTTCAATGATTATGAAAGAGACAGAGTTGCAGAAAGCGAGCCTGTATGCGGCTTTCGGAGACAAACGCTCAATGTATCTGAAGGCGCTGGCGCAATATCACACAGATGTGGTTTCAGCGGCGGCAAGCGCCTTGAAAGACGGGTCTCTTCCTCCGCAGGCACGGATCGAAGCCCTGATCAGAGCGCCGCTCAATGCGGCAACTAAGAATGACCGATCGGGGTGTTTTCTCTGTAATGCCTCGGCCGATCAAGCTGACCTGGACGTCCCAACCAAGGCGCAAGTGTCGATCGGGTTCGAGCAGCTCACCAAGGGCTTGATCGTTCCGCTGCAAGATCTTTTCCCAGACCTCGGTCTGGCCGAAGTGCAAGCGAGAGCGGAGGCGTTGCTATCGGTGTATGTCGGATTTCGCATCATGGTGCGAAGCGGCGTCGCCATTGAAGGGCTAGAACTCGCCGCATCGCATGCCATGAAAATGGCGCGCGAGTAGTTTGATATGGTTCGGGCTTAAGCGAAACTTGGTGAACGGCTGTCGACGATTTCGCTCAAGGTCACGCCAAGTTGGCCATCCGCGACGACCAGCCGGCCCCGCGCCATCAACCGGTCCGAGACATAGATATCCACCAAATCAGTGGTCTGGTTCTCAAGCTCGACAATCTCGCCTTCTGATAGGCCCATCAGCTCTTCCATCGGCATTCTGGCTTCGCCAAGGACGACATCCACTTTTACCGGGGCATCCATGAGGGAGTCTTCGAGAGCGCGATTGGTGGTCATGAGGCGGTTATCTTTGATCTGCGAGAAGGGCCAGATTGGGGCTGAATGGTTGCCGAGATATGAACAAATCAGCTGCCTTCGGAAAATAAGTCACCTTGGCCCTGAATCACAACTGCGGCGAGGCGGCGCACGCGATCTAGGGCGTCGGCGCGGTCGCTCTCATCAATCGCTGCGGTTTCAAGATGGGCGGCGAGATCCACAATGCTGGCGAGGACTTGCTTGAGGTCAGCCGAGGCTTGCGAAAGCTTATCGGCTTGTTCGGCCAAGCTGTCATTGCGGGCAATTGAGGCGCCGCTGGCCTGAGCATCCGCAAGCAGCAAAGCCAGCTCTTCCGTGCTCATTTGTACGGTGTCGCGGGTTTGAGCGGCAGGCGCGCTAAAATCGCTCGCGAAGGGGTAGGGGGTCAAAGACTCAACGCGCCGCTTCATTCGATCAGCTCGTCATCTTGGTTTTGCGGCAACAGATCCCCGCGTTTGACCAATGCTCGAGCGACCAGCAAAACCTCGGCACGCGCCGCTTCAATCTCACTTCTACGGACGGGCCCAACCGCCGCGATATCTTCGCGTAGGAGGTCGCCAGCGCGCTGAGTGATATTTTTAAAGAAGGCATCAGACACCGTTTGCGATGCGCCTTTCAGAGCGACGGTCAGCACCGCGCGGTCGACGCTGCCCAGTATGGTCTGCAAGCTACCTGGATCGAGGGTCGCCAGATCGTCGAAGGTGAACATCAAAGCTCGGATTTTCTCACCAGCGCCGGGTTCAGCACTGTCGAGCGAGGACAAGAGCGATGTCTCAGAACCGCTATCGAGACTGTCAAAGATCCGCGCCACATGTTCGTGTCCGCCAGATAGTGCGGTCGATTGCGATTGGATCAGGCTGTTTTCAAGCGCCAATTCAATGGCGCGTACCGCTGATGGGTGCACATCGCCCAAGTTGAGAAGCCGTTTGAGAGCCTCAGTCGCTAAATTTCTCGGCAAAGCGCGCACCGCGTTCGCAGCTGCTTCGGGCGCGAGGCGAGAGAGGATGAGCGCGATGACCTGGGGGCTCTCGCTTTGGGTAAGGGCGGCTATGAATGTGCCGTCTGTCTTGGAGAGCCGCGCCCAGACAGTTGAAGTTTGGGGCGCGCCAAGCGTCGCGCGGCCCTGCATCGACTGAACATAAGAGCGCAGGACGCTTTGCTCTGCCGCGCTGTCTTCGGGCAGCGCTTGCATGGCAGCAGACAGCCGTTCCGCATCTTGGGGAGAGAGCTCCGACCATACCGATGCCGCTTTGGCGCCCAAGGCGCGCATCAGCATGGCGCTTCGGATCATACCGTCCGCGCGGCCTGGCTGAGGAGAGAGCATCGGGATCGTCATCTATTCCTCCCGATACGACATCCAATCGCGAACCAGATCTGCGGTCTGGCTCGGTTGGGCTTCGGCGAGGCTTGTCGCGTCGTTCAGATCTTGATTGGGCTCAAGCACTTGCGTCACTTGCGGTGCTGAGCGCGCCTGCGGCGCTGGTTCGCTTGTGCGATCGCGGATCGGTGCAGGCGCGGCTTGGCTTGTCGCGGGCGCTGGCGCGAAGACCAGTCCAAGTAATATGAGGCTTAAAAGGCCGAGGCCGGTCAGTTCGGCGATCTCGAATGGTGTCATGCTGCCGCCCACCCCGCGCGCGAACGGAAACTGGGACAGCGTGAGTGTGTCGGTCTCCGGATCAAAGCCAATCGATGCCGATAGAACGGCCTCGACGCGGGTGCGCACGGCGCGGAGATCCTCGCCATTGGCGCCATCGATCATCACTAAGACTGTTTTGGGGCTGTGCCCGGTCACCGAAACGCGAATGCGGTTTTTACCCGCAATTGGTTCAAGCAAATAGGTGATCTCACGTTCCGCGGCGCCACCAGCCGGTTCAGCATCCGGCGTGCCAAACACATCATAGGCGCGCAATGACAAAAGCCCTGCTGCGAGGAGAAACGCAGCGAGGGCCAAAAGACGCGTGGTGGGCGTTCTGTCTTTAGCGCGCATAAGGATACCTTCGCCCGTCGCAGATGCGGGCTAACCCGCATTCTTTTACGGGTGGCGTCGTAAACGGCGCTTTAACAAGGGGATAATCCCCTTGCGCAATGGTTTAGCGGTATTGCTGCACGCGTGTTGTGCGCAGGCCTTTGCGGCCATGCTTAGAATAGAGCGCGCGCCAACCTGAAAACTCTTCTTCGCTCAAGTCGTAGCGGGTCAGGGCTTCTTCTTCAGACAATAGGCCCCCGGTCACGGCTGCAACAACTTCTGCTTTGCGGCGTGTGACCCAGCGCGTGATGCCTGGCTTTGGTAGGTCTGAAAGAGTGAGCGGGCGACCGTCAGGGCCGCGCACGCTCAAAGATTGCGTGTTCTGCGTCATAGTTCCACCATCCAATTTGGTTTCGACACCACGTTCTGTGGCGATGGGATGGGTATACAGGAGCGGCCTTAAAACCAGTTTCAGCCTGATCGCTCAATTTTTGTGAAAATTGGACGCAAGCCGCGCGAGCGCATTAGGGCCTCGTTGGTAAAGCTGTTCCGATTTGGATCAAAAACGGCAAAACGCCGCCAATCCTAAACCACAAGTTGGGATTGGCGGGCAGATTTGATGCGATTGGCGCGCAGCCGTTTTTAAAATTATTCGCGCCCCAGTTTGGCAAACCGAGCAATATCGGCGGCGGTGTCGCCACTAATGTCGGGCACGGCATTCATCAGCAATTCGGCACCGTGACACGTGCAGCGCACCTCCCGACACCTGGCCGAAACCCCCGCTTGCATAAGGAGACGGTAAAAGGCGATGCCTTCATCACGCAGCGGATCGCACTCATTCACGCTGATCATGGTCTTAGGGAGGCCCCGCACATCTTCCACGCTGGCAAAACGCGGCCAAGCCAGCGGGTCCTTCGCTTCGAGCGCGTCGATGCCATAGGCCATGGCGCCGCGGTTTGAGTGGAGATTGATCAGGATGCCATTATTCTCGATCGAAGACGGCAATTCATCCTGCGGCCACTGTCCAGCGATGTAGGGGCAAAGCGGGTAGAGACCGCTAATGAGACCAAGATCGCCGTCTTGTTTGAGTTTTAGTCCGGTTGCGATGGTCAGGTTCCCGCCGCCGCTTTCACCCGAAACAATGATCCGGTCGGCATCAATGCCAAGCTGATCAGCATTTGCGTGCAGCCACCGAACCCCAGAGACACAATCATTCAGTCCGGCTGGGAAGGGCGCAACGTCTTCGGCGGAAGATGGCGTCAACGCGTTGCGGAAATCGACCATTGCTACGGCCACGCCATTGGCCGCGATGATTTTCGACCACGCCCGATAGTTTCCGTAGAAGCAAGAGAAGATCATCATCCCGCCGCCATGGATGTAATAGACGCATGGAACTTTCTCTTGTCCTTCGGGACGGACGAAACGGATTTTGATTGGATTTCCGTCAGGCTGTGAGGGGAATTCCAATTCTGAAATCTCGAGCCCGTCTGATGGCGCGATATCCTCATTGTCCATCATTTCGAGCATTTGGCGGAGTTGCTCTGTCGCGGCTTTCGCTTCGGGTGTGTTGGCCTCTGCGAGCTGCGCCTCGCGCGAGACGACATCGGTTTCTTCGGTGACGGACGGCAGCATGCTGAGCACGGCCTTGAGGCGCGGGTCGAGGCGAGGATCATTGGCGATATTAGGCATAAGGCATCCTTCTTGAGCGAGGTCTCAAGCTACAAGCCTTAATTTTCAAGAGCGCGCCAGTTTATCGTCGCGAGAAGCGATCTTACGCAAACTGTGGGGCGATTTTGAGATTTCTCACCCAGCCGAGCTTTTCGTACACCAGCAAGATCGTGCCATTATAATCGACGATCCGGTTCCAAAGCCCCTTGCGCGGACGGTGCAGCGCACTTTGCGGTTCTTCATGGTGATGGTCGTGGAAGGCCTCACCGCCGGTTAAGAGCCCGATCAAATGATCTGCCCACTTTGGCGTTGGCAGATGACCGAGGACATTGATGCCATAGACGGTCGCGTGGAATTGGATCGCCCGGCCGATAACAAAACAGGCATGGATGATGGCGGTCAGGACCAAGGATCCGCCCGCGGCCCAGACGATCAAATATATCGCAGCTGGGATAAATAGGTGCAGCACCAAAGAGATCGAATTGTAGGAACGATCCATCCAATCGACGATCGGTTGCTTTTTTAGCCAGTTCGGCATTGGACGCATCATGTCTTTCGCGTCGCGCCAGATGATCCAGCCGACCCAGGCCCAGCGCTTTGATTCAAACGGGTTGTGCGGATCGCCAGGCTTGTCAGAGAACCGGTGGTGCTGGCTGTGATAATTGACCCAATCACGCACGGTGCCTTGCATGGCGATCATCAGATTGATCATTGTCACAACTTGGCCCGGTGCGCGTAGTTCACCGGCCTTGTGTTGCAGGATCCGATGCAGCGGGCCGATGCCGGCATTGCAGATGAAGATCGACAGCGCCACAACGCCAAGACCGAGCGGCAGATAGTACCAGCGCAAGGTCAGACCCGATAAAGCAAGCCCTAAAACAATCATCGTGATCAGCATGGCGAGCCCTAATGCGGGATACAAAAAGGCGGAGAAGAAGCTCGAAAAGCTAAAGGTTTTCCAGTTTTTTGGGATCGCGGCGGATCGAGGGATCATTCTGAAAGCCTCCTGACGGTGTTTGAATACATTAAACGACTGTGTCGCCTTACTAAGCAGTTAAGACTCGCTCGCAGAACAGGAAAGCCTTCATTTTCAGCAATGACAGCATAGTGAGCAAGTGTGACGGGAGAGTCACGTTTTTGACCTAGCCTCTCCCGTTTATACTAGCGATTGTCGAATTCAGACCTCACCAATTCCAAGCCGCGCCGCGTAATTCGGTAGGGCTGGCCTTGTTTTGAGGCGATCGCGCGGCGTCGTTTCAGTTTGCGAAACAAGCAAAGATCCAGCCCAGGGGCCCGCCATCCTTCGCGATTGATACACAGAACGCGTTCCACTTTTCGATTTTCGCCACGTTCAACTTCGATCCGCCCGCCTTGAGCGAGCAAGTGCAGAATGCGCTGTTCGGCGCGTGAGATATCCATGATGTGTGTAAGTCCATTGGTGCGCCTAACAGGCGCGTAGAAACAGGCTGACCCAAATTGCGGGTCAGGGTTTGGATCTGTTTCGGGCCCATTGCCGTTGCTTGCGCGCGGCGCGGGCCTTTACCAGGACTCAGACAAGTTAAACATAAAGTCTCCGTTGAGTGGGCGATTTAGAAAATCAAACAGGGGGTCGTCAAGACACCTCGCCGCGCGGCTCGAAATGTGCCTTAACTTGCGTCAATCGTAGCATAAGCGCCGCTTGAGGAGGAAACAGATGAGCAAAATGGATGAGATGCTGTCCGGACTACGCCGGATCGTGACCGCAAATGATGCTGACGGGAAGTCGCACATTATGATAGATGGCGGCCCAGCAGACGAGTTCCGATCTGGCGATCTCGGTGGATTGTTCGAGATTTGGCATGATGAGGTTTCAGGCCCCCTCGATCCCGCCCCTTGTGAGGACAAAGCGGCTGGCACGCCGCAGCTTTCGCCAGAAAAAGGTAAAGTGAAAATTCGCTGGTTTTCTTCCGGGCCTACCCCAGAGGGAGCGCCGCCTGAAATGATCGCGGATTTAACCCGCCAAGCCTTTATCGCGATGGGCGCGGGCGATCATCAGCCGGACACGTCTAAACATCCGGCCATGCACACAACGCACACGCTTGATGCGATTATTTTGGTGAAAGGCCGCGTCCGTTTGATCCTTGATAAGGAAGAAACGGTGATCGGACCGGGCGATGTTGTCGTGCAGCGCGCGACCAACCACGCTTGGGCGGTAGAGGGCGATGAGCCGGCTTTATTCGTGGCTGTGCTGGTCGACCGAACCTAAGTCTTCGGCGGTCACGATGCTTTCGCTCCAAGCGTCACAGCCGAGTTTGCCGCGACAATCTCCGCGTACTTCTAGCGACGCATGATTGACGCCAAAGCCCTGATTGTCGGCTTCCGAGATCAAACTCACTATCGCATCTGTGGCGGGGATCTCTTGCGCTTGTCCGCAAGTCTCGCAAACGAAAAAGGCCAGGGGGGTATCGCTCGGGCCCAAATCGAGCGCGAGGTAAGCGTTTAAGCTTTCAACCCGCGTCACAAATCCAAGCGACACCAGAAAGTCGAGCGCGCGATAGGCCGTTGGCGGTGAAACGGAGCCAACGCCTTCTAGCGAAGACAGCACTTCATAAGCGGTGAGCGGGCGCTGGGCATCCAACAAGACGTTCAATACATGTTTGCGGATCGCGGTCAGGCTTTTGCCATTCAGCTGCGCCTCATCGGCTGCGGCTTGCAGCAATTCTTCACGGCTCGGCTTTGCGCTCTCTGGACCGCGCCAGCGGCGGCGGTGGAGTCGACGTTTGCCAGTGGCGGGCGTGCGGGATCGGATGCGTGTCATAGTATGACGTATATGTCTGATACGGGTTTGCGTCGAGTTAATTCCTTTCCGTTGACGCAAACGTTGCGCTTGACGAGGGTGAAAAAGAAACATAATGAGAACATAAAGGGATCATTTGTTGTTAAAGGGCTGTCATGAGCGCAATCGTCACCACATCGGACGTGCTAGACCAAGCATTGCGAAGCGCGGGTTTAGAGGAAGCTTTTGATGATCGCGGCATTGCGCATGAGGATTGCCCAGGCTGCGGCGCGCATCGCGGTTTAAAGCTATCGCTCGCGCGGGGCCGTGTGCATTGCAATGGCTGCGGTATAGAGGGGCCGCTTCTGGCTTATCTGCGAGAGAAGTCGAACGCGGCGGAGTGGAATAATGAGCCTTTTTCCGAGGCTGAGATTATTCCGATTGAACCGCGCCTAACTAAGCCAGATCCGGTGTCTTTGCCGGAGCCGATGCTGTCGCTCGTGCCCGCCGCGCCCGATCCAATCCAAGCCGAACTGATCCCGGAGATACCCGAACCCGCTGTGCCGCCGACGCGCCCAAAATCTGATGGGCGCTGGGGCGAGCGGATCATTATGTCCTTGCTGGCGCTGATCTTTCTGGGCGCCGGGCTTGCGGCGGCGGGCTTGTCTGGCTTTGCCAATTTTCAAGCTTTTAGCCTTGGCGTTAGCGATCCAACTCAAGCCAAGATTTGGGGATGGAGCGGGGTGATTGCCTCGGTCTGTTCGTTCGGCGGGTTCACTTTCTTCTGGTGGCATATTTCAGGCGGGCGGCGCGGAGAGGCGGCACGCGCTTTGATCTTTGCGATTGCAGGCGCGGCGACCTCGATCGCGGGCACCAGCCTGTTCATGATGAACAATGCCGAGGGCCAAGCAGCGACCTGGAAAAGCGCCAATGATATGCGCGCGCTCACTGAAGCAGAGATCGCAGACTGGACGCGGCAATTGCAGGCCATTCCGCCCGAAACCAGGTCGATTGAAGGCTTGCAGGCCTATCTGATTGGCGTTGAGGCAGCAGGCCGTACCCATCAGAAACCATATCGTGACGCCCAGAATGAGCTTGGACTAGCCAAACGGCGCGCTGATCTGGAAGCAAAGATCGCTGTCGCGCGCGCGGACTTGCGCGCCCAAGCCTCGGTGCCTCAGACGCAGCCATCGCAAAGTCTACCGGCTTGGGTTTTCGCGCTCATGTTAGAATTGTTTTCCTCCCAGGCGACCAGCATCGCTTTTGTCTCTCTCTTGCTGCTTTATGGGCGGCAAGCTGAGCCAGAACCGGTGCTGGACGTTGAGGAGGAATTAGTGGTTTAGGCGGCCTTTTCGACAAACACCGTGCCCGCTGAATAGCCTGCGCCAAACGAGCAGATCAGGCCTTTGTCTCCGGCGACCATATCATCGCTATTTTTGTGGAAGGCGATGATTGAGCCTGCTGAGCTTGTGTTTGCATAGGTGTCGAGCACGGTTGGGCTCTCATCCGGTGTGGCTTCGCGCCCGAGCACTTTAGAGGCAATCAGCCGGTTCATATTGGCATTGGCCTGATGCAACCACATCCGGCGCAAATTCGGCGCTTCGAGCTCTAAGCGTTCAAGCTCGGCAATGATCATCTTGGCGACCATGGGCACAACTTCTTTGAACACTTTGCGACCTTCCTGAACAAAGAGTTTGTCGGTTGCCCCAACACCGTCAGGCGCGCAGCGATTGAGGAAGCCGAAATTGTTGCGGATATTGTTAGAGAATTGCGTTTTCAAACTCGTGCCGAGGATTTTCCAGTGCTGCGCCGGCGCCACGTCTTCGGCCTCGATCAAGACCGCTGTGGCGACGTCTCCAAAAATGAAATGGCTATCGCGGTCGGTGAAGTTCAGATGACCCGAACAGATTTCTGGATTGACCATGAGCACCGATTTCGCGCTGCCAGAGCGAACGAAATCTGCGCCGGTTTGAATGCCAAACGTCGCCGACGAGCAAGCCACATTCATATCAAAGCCAAAGCCCTCAATGCCAAGTGCATCCTGGATTTCTACGGCCATGGCCGGGTAGCCGCGCTGCATATTAGAGGCGGCGCACAAAACGGCATCGACATCTTTCGGATCACGTCCCGCACGCTCGAGCGCCATATTGGCTGCGTTGACCGCGATCTCGGCCAATACTGATATTTGCTCATTCGGACGCTCAGGGATGTCAGGGCGCATCACATCTGGATCAATAATGCCCGATTTATTGACGACGAAGCGTGATTTAATTCCAGACGCTTTTTCAATGAACTCAACACTGGAATGGGTTTTGGCTTCAACCGTTCCCGCGGCGATGTCGCCGGCATGGTCGGCATTCCATTTATCTGCCCACGCGTTGAAGCTGGCGACAAGCTCTTCGTTCGACACAGACTCCGAGGGTGTCCAAAGTCCGGTGGCCGAAATGACGGGGGTGTTCATGATGCAATGCCTCGCGCGTCGCCTCGGCGACTTTTATCTCTCTCGGCCTTAGTTTAGGCCGATGGTCGGCGCGCGTCGAGGCGTCAGTGTCGGTCAGATTCAGTTGAACCAAGCCGCGAACATCAGGCCATTCCCGCCCGTCATCCGAACAAACCGGTCCCAGGCCTCCAGCCGAGCAAGCTTGCCGCGTTCGAGATAAGGGGCAGCGCCCGCGCCATGTAGCCAAAGAATAATATCCATATCGCCAGGCTCTTGGAGGAATTTGGCGATGTTCACGCCGATCCCGATCTCTGCTTCGAAGCCGTTTTCCATCCGCCAATAAGGGACAAGAGTCTCGCCTTCTAATAGGCTCTCAATCTCGACCAATACGGCCTGCCAACCGGCGGCCATTTCTTCATCGACCTCAATTCCAAAAGCGGAGGTCTGCTGCGGATTAGGCAACCATTCTCGCTCATAATCCGTCTCACGCATGACGGCGGTCCAGAAGGCGCGATTTTCAGCGATCATGGACTTGAAGTGCGCATGCGCGGCGCGGGTGCGGGTCTTGTCCGGCACACCGCGCAGGGTCAACAAGACAGCGGCGAGCGTGTCGATTGTATCATTGTCGAGGAACAGGCCTTCAATCTCGCCAAGCTGTTCCATGTCCCGTCGCCCCTCATAGACGGTCCGAATGGCGGGCGTAGGGTCGGTCGCTAGAGTAAGCTCGGCCATGCCAGACATGACGTGGACATAGGCTTTGAGCCAATTTGCATCCGCGCTGTCAAAGCGAACCAGGCCATCAAAGGCCGCATCCGGCGTCGCGTTCAACTCCGCCATCACTGCAAGGCCCGATTCCCAATCTTCGCGGGTGCCATTGGCGTTCACATCAAACCAGATGGCGGTTAGCGGAACCTCGACACCGATCTCTTCTCCTGTTGCGCGGGCGAGTGTGATTTCGGCGCGAGACAAATGTTCAAGCGCTTGGGTCATCGCCTGCTCCAAGAATGCAGGGTCAAACTTGGCGTCTGGATTGGCGGGGAGCGAATTGCGCATGCCCGGGATCAAAGCCAAAGATGCCGATGAGTTTTGATATCGCACTTGCATGATCGCTTCGCTGGCGCGCAGGAATTGTATGCCACCAAGCAGAAAGTCCGTGTCAGGACTGCGCACCTGTTCAGACAGCGTGACTTCGGCGGCGGCCAATCCTTGTTCGGCGAGTACGTCTTGCCAAGTGGCGTCGATTTCAGGGGTTTGAATGGCGGGCGTGCAAGCCGCTAAGGCACAGCCTACAAGTCCCATTTGAACGAGTTTAAGCATCAACAGTCTCCGTGAGCGATTGATCACTTATTTGCGGAGAAGTGTGTTCAAACTGTGGTTTGTCAGGGGAGAGATCGGGTCGATTAGTCTTTGGAGAGGTGGTCCCGGCGGCGTTCCGCGGCTGCGTCATGAGCCCGGCGTTCACAGTCTAATCGCTTATTTGGCGCGGGGTCTTCGCGGCACTCTTCTAGGCTTTGGCGGTCATATTCGTCTTGCACGAGCACACACCCACCTTGGACTGCGGCGCTCATCATCAGCAAGACCGCGCGTCGCATCATTTGTCGCCTGCGCCAGCGATTTCGCGCCCGAGTTCGCGACGTTCAGCATCCTCATGGCTTTGCTCGAGGCGCTCATTATCTTTATGACGTTCGCGTTCGGCGCGACTAATGGCATCTGCGATACAGCGATCGCGGCTCGACTTGTTGGAGATCGAGTTACATTTCGCATAGGCCTGATCCCGATCGAACTCGGCTGTCGAAATACAGCCCGCAGCGAGGACCACGAGCGAAAGCGCGAGTAGAGATTTCATCGATAATACTCCTGAACTTCTTTGTGCCGAACGCAGCCGACTTCGTGATCATTGTACAGACCGCAAGCCTGCATCCAAGCATAGACGATGACGGGGCCGACAAATTTGTGCCCGCGCTGCTTTAGGGCTTTTGAGCAAGCCTCTGATATTTCGGTCTTTGTTGGGCCGTCTCGATAATTTTGAAGCTGGTGAACGATTGGCTTGCCGTCGACAAAGTTCCAGCAGAAGTCCGAAAAGTCTTCGCCTTTGTCAGCGGCGTCCAAGAAAGCTTTGGCGTTACCGATGCACGCTTCGATTTTTTTCGGGCTGCGAATGATACCAGGATTAGTCAGCGCTTTTTCAATGCGCTTTTGGTCCCATCGGGCGATCCGTTCGGGGTCAAACCCATCAAACTCTTGGCGCATGGTTTCGCGTTTGCGCAAGATCGTGATCCAAGCAAGACCAGCTTGCATGCCATCGAGTTGAAGCTTTTCCCAAAGCGCGCGCGAGTCATATTCCGGTACGCCCCATTCTTCGTCATGATAGGCGCGATATAGGGGATCATCGATAGGCGCCCAGCCGCATGGGGTTTGATCGGTCATGTTTCGTCCATAGCCGCCAGTTCGGCCTGAAGCCAATCCGGTTCTGTAATTATGACAGGGGTTTCATCAATCATGGCCAGGGTGCCATCAGCCTCTGCTTTGAGCCATCGGTCGATGCGAATACGAGCGAGCGCAAGCGGTGCCTCGACGCTGGTGAGCGACCCGATCGGCGCTGGAGCGAGAATATCGGCTTTTGGTTTAAGGTCTTTGCCCGCGGGCAGCTCCACCGTGAGCGTTCGTTTACGGATCTTACCCCTGCGATGCATGCGGCTAACCACTTCTTGGCCGACAAAGCAGCCTTTGTTTAAGGCCACACCGCCGAGGACATCCATATTAATGTCGGACGGAAAGACCTCAGCACTGCCAAAATCGAAGCCTTGTTCCGGAACGCCATTCTGAATGCGGTCTAAGTGATAAGCATCCATGGCGGGGGACCATGCCTGGGCATCCTTGCCATCCAATGCTGGCCAACTTTCTTTGGTAGCGAGACCGCGCAAACGCCCACCTGGATATCTTGGGTCGAGATAGACTTCGTGTGCCCTCGAAATCGGCTGAACGCCTTCTGGAGCGTCTTCTATTCCAGCAATCACGAAAACGTCTTCCAATCGTTCAATCTCGACCTTGCTGCGAAGCCGAAAGAGTTTGAAGCGTTTAGCGAGGTCTTCGATATGCGCTTCGGCGACGTCTAGGAGCACGCCTTCAGAGGTTCTGATCGCAAGATAATCGGCGATGACTTTGCCTTGCGGCGTCAAAAGCGCGCCATATCGGGTTTCGCCTGGGGTCCAGTCTTCGGTCGAGTTGGTAACCAGCCGTTCCAGCAGCGTGATCGTGTCTGGTCCGGCCAAAGATAGAACAGCGCGATGGGGCAGATATGTAAAGGGTGAAGCCATGAGATCGCATGTAGAGGCTACCGCGGCCAATGTCATCCTGACAAAAAATAGCCCGGCAACGCAGAGAGAGAACGTTGCCGGGCAGATCTAAGAGATCGAGAGAGGGGAGGTATCTCTTAGAACTTGTAGCGTGCGCCGATGGTAAGGCTGGTGCCGTCGAAATCGTCATCGACGCTGGCATTGAACAGGTCTGCGCCACCGCCAATGAAGCGGCGATCAAACTCAAGGTCTCGAACCTGATAATAGCGCGCTTCACCATAGATTTCCCAGGGTGAGCCAGTGAGCCAGGTCAGGCCGCCTGCAACGGTGCTCGCGAACCCTGTATCACTACCGGTTGCGACGAAGTTCGGTGCGGTTGCGCCGCCCCCAGCATAGAGGATGTTTGCGTCAACACTCGCAACCCCGAGGCCGCCGCCAACATACGGGATGAGGGTTTGATCATCGTCCCAGATTATGTCGTTATAGCTGTTGATCAGAAAGAAATCGATATCGGTATCGCCTGAGAAAGGCTGGTTGCCGCCATTAAAGCTGCCGCCATCCACATCCACGTCGAGGGTGGAATATTCGAGTTCAAGGCGAGGATGAAAGAGTCCGAAGAATTCCCATGGAGTTTTGTAGCCAAGCGCAACGCCCAAAGTCGTGCCGCTGTCAAAATCTGCGTCAATATTGGCAGGCGCGCCAGCCGTTCCTGGAGCGCCAGCAACGGGGTTTTGGGTGCCGCGCAAGTCGGCATCACCCGGAAAGCCAGCACCAATGAAACCAGACACATAAAAGCCGGGCTCTTGATCGGCCTGCGCAGAGACCCCCAAAACTGTTGAAGCGGCAAGAGCCGCAAAAGCGAAGCGAGACATAGGCAAAGTCCTTCCAATAGCCATTTGTGTTTTGCTTGGCCTGGGACCTAGCCCGCTCTTGTCGGCGCGGCACTTAACGTCTGATCAACCCGTCATCACCTTCGCTCACACCGAATTGACATCACGATGACAGCGCCAGTGCTTGCCAACCGGTTCGAGTATCCCGCGCTCCAGCGGGAAGGTTGACTAACCGCGTAAGGCATGCGGACTGACGCCTCATGATTGAGCTGCGATTCACTGAGCGCTAAGTGGTCGTCGCCAATAGATCGAAACGAAAGGTTTGAGCTAAGCCATGAGTGAAACCAGTCATATCCCATTTCGCGAAGTGCCTTACTTGCCGCAAAAGATGACGGTTGATCAGCGCGCGGACGGATCAATCCTATTGGACAATGGCCACCCTCTGAAAGACCACCCGCCACACATGCTTTGGCCCTTGCGGCATTGGGCCGGACACGCGCCGGATCGCACCTGGCTCGCGCAACGTGACCCAATCGATTCGAGTAAAGAGGGCTGGCAAGAGATCAGCTATGCGGAGGCGTGGACAAAAGTGCAGGCGATTGCACAAGGTTTCCTGAATGCCGGGGCGGATGCGCCGGTGATGATCCTCTCGCGCAATACGATTGATCATGCCTTGGTGATGTACGGCGCGATGCTGGCGGGCTGTCCTGTGGTTCCCGTTACGCCGGCTTATGCGCTGCTGAGCCAAGATTTTGCGCGCCTAAATTATGTCGATGAATTGATCGAGCCAAACTTTATTTATGTCGAGGATGGCGCAGAGTATCAGCGCGGGCTCGATGGGATGAAGGTCGAAGACCGGCTGGTTTTGTATTCGCGCAATGCACCAAAGGGGTATCAGACGCAGTCATTAGAGGATTTTGCGGTGCCCGGCGGGAACTCTGTCTCGGAGGCTTATGATCGACTAAACTCGGAAACGGTGGCGAAATTTATGCTCACCTCTGGTTCGACGGGCGAACCGAAAGCGGTGATCAACACGCACGGTATGATCGCAGCGAACGCCAAAATGATCCGCTCGGTTTGGGATGAGAAACGTCTCGACGAGGTTTCCGGCGGGGTTCAGATCATGTGCAATTTTCTGCCTTGGAGCCACACCTATGGCGCCAATGCGATCTTGCACAATATGACCGATTGGGGTGGTACACTGTATCTCGATTGGGGTGCGCCGACGCCTGCGCGACTGCCAGAGATGATCCGCAACATGAAAGAAATCTCGACCACGCAGCACACTACAGTGCCCGCGGCCTGGGCGGCGCTTGCCACGGAGTTTGAGCGCGATGAGGCTCTGGCGGAGACCTTCTTCGAGCGCATTTGTTCCATGGCCTATGGCGGCGCTGCGATGGGGCAGGATATTTATGAGCGTATCCAAACTGTCGCCGTGCGCGTGACCGGCAAACGCATTTCTTTGTCTGCGGGCTATGGCGCGACAGAGACCTCACCGACCGCCAGCAATGTGCATTGGCCAAATGACACGATGGGGCTGATTGGTCTGCCTTTGCCAGGCAACACGTTCAAACTTGTGCCCGCCGGCGAGAAGATGGAACTCCGGGTGAAAGGCGTGAACGTGACGCCTGGCTATTATCGGGACGAAGAGAAGACCAAAGCCGCGTTTGATGAAGAAGGGTTTTACCGCTTAGGCGATGCGGTTCGCTTTGTTGATCCTGACAAACCGAACAAGGGTCTCGCTTTTGATGGTCGGACGGCGGAAGAATTTAAGCTGGCGAATGGGACATGGGTCTCGGCCGGTAAGCTTCGCGTGCAGGCTGTGCAGGCGGTGGACGGTGCCCTGTCCGACGCCGTTGTTTGCGGCTTAAACGAAGACAATGTGTGTTTGCTTGGCTTCTTGAACGAGGGATACTGCCAGCGTTTGGTCGGTGAGGCTTTGCCGCTCGATCAGCTCGCGAAACATCCAAAAGTGATTGAAGCGGTCCGCGTTGGCCTTGCGGCGCACAATCGGCAGAATCCAAACGCCGCCAGCCGGATTGCGCGGATCTTGCTGCAAACCACACCGCCGCAAGCGGATGCGGGCGAGATCACTGAGAAGGGATACATCAATCAAAACAAGGCCCAAGGGCTGCGATCCGAAGATGTGTCCAAGCTCTATGGCGCGCGTACTGAGCGTGATGTCATAAATCTGTAACGCGCGAATACAGAAGAAATGCAGATCTCATGGATAAGTTGACTTGAATTTCAGATCTTGGCGGCAGATATAGTTCGTGCGAGGCGCGAATTTCGGTTCCCTCGCAGCCATATCCCCTTTGTGGCTTGTCTACGGACCTTGGCGGGGCGGCCTTGTGTCGTCCCGTCTTGTCTTGATACGCGAAGGGTCTGTTCTTTCTCAACCGTCGCGCTAGAGACTGTGCAACACACAGATGCAAGAGGGCAGACATGAGCGAGCAAGACGCACAAAAGATGACGGGCGCGCAGGCTTTAGTAGGAACCCTGGCGGACCATGGCGTCACCGCCTGCTTCGCCAATCCTGGTACGTCCGAAATGCACTTGGTCACCGCGCTGGATGGCGAGCCGCGCATCCGATCAGTCTTATGTCTGTTTGAAGGCGTCGCGACGGGTGCCGCAGACGGATTTGCCCGGGTTGCCGGAACCCCTGCGATGACGCTTCTGCATTTGGGGGCAGGCTATCTCAATGCTGGCGCGAACATTCACAATGCTGGCCGCGCGAACACGCCGATGATCAATGTGATTGGTGATCATGCCGTGCCTCATCTCAAATATGATGCGCCGCTCACCTCAGACATTGTTGGCCTTGCTGGGCCGAATTCGAGGTGGATCAAATCTGCCAACAAAGTCGATCAAACCGGCGAGCTGGCGGCGGAAGCCTTTGCTGCGAGCTTTGGCCCAAAGCCCGGACCCGTTTCTCTTCTCCTACCCGCCGATAGCGCCTGGCTCGAAGGCGGAAAATTGGGGGCGCGCCTGCCTGCGCCCACGCTTCGACAGGTTTCAGACGAGCGCGTCACGGCCGCTGCGGACGCGATCTCGAAAGCCAGCAAACCAGTGATCATCATGAATGGCACAGCTCTAACCGAAACCGGGTTGCAGGCTGCGTCGCGCCTAAAAGCGGCAGGCATCCGGGTGCTGACGGATACGTTCTACGCAAAGATGCGCCGCGGGGCCGGGGTCTTCGCACCAGAGCGGATGCAATATTTCGCTGAAGGAGCGATGAGTGATCTCGAAGGCAGCGATCTGATGATCCTGGCTGGAACAAGCGCGCCGGTTGCTTTCTTCTCTTATCCTGGGAAACCAAGCCTACTCGTCCCGGAAGGCTGTGAGCTTTTAGATCTTGGGGATGCAAGCACAGATAGTGCGATGACGCTTGCGGCGCTCGCAGATGCGTTGAATACAAATGACGCCGCGCCGGTTGAAGGGCTTGCTCAGCCAGAGCAACCAAGTGGAGATCTCACGGCGCAGGCTGTCGGTCAAAGCCTCGCGCGTCATATGCCAGAAAACGCGCTCGTCTCAGATGATGGCGTTTCCAATGGCCTTCTGTCTTACTTGCCCACGCAAAACGCTCAACCGCATGATTGGATGATGCTGACCGGTGGAGCGATCGGGCAGGGCATGCCGCTGGCGCTTGGAGCCGCGATCGCTGCGCCTGATCGGAAAGTCATTTGTCTGTCCGGCGACGGCGCCGGCATGTACACAAACCAAGCTCTGTGGAGCATGGCGCGCGAAGGCGCGGATGTGACGACGATTGTCTTCGTCAATCACTCCTATCGCATTCTGAATATTGAGCTCTATCGCACTGGCGCTGGTAATCCGGGCCCGGCGGCGAAAAACATGCTGTCGATTGGCGGACCTGATATTGATTGGGTTCAGCTCGCTTCCAGTATGGGCGTTCCCGCCGTCGAAGCGACCACTGCGGAAACCTTTGATCAGGCCCTGGCCGACGCGATCGCCGCACCAGGGCCTCGGCTCATCGCCGCTGTCGTACCGGGTTAGTGAGCGGCGATACGATTAGCAGTGATATGAACATTGTTTTTGCGTTCGTAAAAAGCGATCAAATCTTGATCCTGCGTGGCGAGAACAAATTGCTCTAAGATCGGTGTCACGCATGTTCGTTTTAGGGCCCGTTTCATTGGCGCGATTTCCCGATTGAGCCCGCACGCTTTTTCCGTTTGCTTTAACGCGTTGCGGTAAGTCGTTTTAATTGGAGCAGAGCGATCATACTCAAACGAAACCGTCACGGGTTCGTACAACTGTGCACTCACGATTGGAGTTGTCATCAACAGAGCGGCACCGATTAGAACGAGTTGTAATGTCTTCTTCATAGTCATCTCCTTTTCCATCTTGGGGCGGGAAGAGGGAGATGGCATGCGCCGCCGGCCATGAGAATCGCGGCTTCGTCAACTGAGGTATGAGTAATTTTCGCGCAAATTAAGTCGCGGATGATGCCGCGATTTCATTGCGGATCCATGCCATGATCGACGCGACAGGTTTGCGCTTTGCGGCTTGTGGCCGGTAAGCGAGATAGTATTGGTACGGCCAATCGGCTAACGGAGTGCCAAACCTTGTCAGCTGGCCGGTTTGGATTTGGTCATGGACGATTAGCTCTGGCAGGAGGGCATAGCCTTGCCCCTTTAGGACAGCGCTGAGGGCGACGACAAAATCCTCAATCACGAGATTTTGGCCATGTCGGGTTAAACCATCACCATGCTGATCTTCCCAGGCACGCCACTCATTGATAGAGAACACCTGGAATCGCAAAAGGGATTTCGGGTCCATCTGGATGCCCGATGCGCAAACGGGAACGATCCGGGCTGAGCCGATTGGGTCGTATTGCAAGTCTTTGGCGCTCGCTTGTCCATAGCGAATGCTGAAATCGATTTCTTCTCGACTGTGATCAAGTACGCGATCCGACGTCAGGATCTCAAACTGAACCTCGGGAAACGCTGCTTCAAGTCGCCCCAGCCTTGGCGCCAGAATACTTGAGGCGAAAGATGCCAGCGTCGAAATCCGAACCTTCTGTGAGCGCGGTGGGCGGCGTTCATAACGAGAAAAACCCGACAGCAGCAATTCAAACGCTGGCCAGGTGACATTTTTAAGGGAGGTTCCCTCACTCGTGAGTTCGAGTCCCGTTGGCAAGCGTTCGAACAGTTTGGCGCCGATAAAATCCTCCAAAGCGAGGATCTGTTTGCTCACCGCGCCTTGGGTCACGCCGAGCTCTTCTGCGGCGCGAGACAGATTGAGGTGGCGACTCGCCGCGTGAAACGCCTTGATCGCATTTAGAGGGGGAAGTCGATTGAGCATGTTCGCCATGTAACAAATCCAAACGCGGATTGCGATTGTCTTCAGAAAACGAGCCCTGCTCACAGCTCTGAGTATTAGGCATGGTAAAAATGAGAAATTCTCGAGACGGCCCGTATTACCGGAAATCAGCGATTTTCCGGTGGCCGGTGCAAAATTATCCGAATATCTCATTCGAAGTTAACAGCCAGACCCGGTTTTATTAATACACTGCCATTTCAGCGCTCTAGGCGTTAACCTTAATGCAAAGCCTGTCCGGCAATCTCACCCCTGTCGCCGAGGTATTGGTGATTGTGATGGTGGGTGTCCCGGACTTTAGAAAACTAGAGCCGGACACCTCTCGACAGATGAGAGGAAAAGAAGATGCCATATTCAGATTTGGCGATTGATATTGCACCAGAGACCGGTTTGAATTCTGAAACCGCGACAGGTGAAGAGCTATACCGCGTTGGCCTGGCTTACTCAGAAGGCGTTGATTGCGAGCAAGACTTGGTCGCAGCGCATAAATGGTTCAACTTGGCTGTGCTCAAAGGCTGTGACGATGCAAAAATTTGCCGTCAGGAAATGGCCGACTTGCTCTGTAAAGACGAGATCAAGTCTGCACTCGCCGCTGCACGCGCCTGGCTCAAACTGGCAAACTAATTGTTTGGCAGGCCTCGAAAGTCTGCAAACATTTCCGTGCCTTCGAAGACCGGGTTTGGACATGGTTCGCCAGCATCCTGATCATTTGCCCGGCAGGTAATCTCGGAAACGCGAACCGTCAGCTCTGAACAGGGCAGGGGATAAGGGTCGAACATATTCAGCTCGCCCGTATTCGTCGCCACACCGGATTGTTCAGCGTCAAAGATCGCCAGGCCAGAGCCGCTCAGGTTTTGATCGACGACTTCAATACTGACGTTGAGGAGAATACTCTCCTCCGTCGTGCGCATCGCATAGTGCACGTTAGGATTGCACTGGCCTTCTGCGATGTCCGGGTTCGCTTCGAACCGCACAAGGAGCGAATTGTCCGCAAGATCCGCATATGGATCCGCCGCGTCAGGGGCGCCGCCACATGCGGCAACAGCCAGGCTAAGCCCGATCAATATGGTCTGTGTTTTCATTGTCCCACCCCTTAAATTGAAAGCTAGCTTTCATTGTAGCGATAACCGACGCCATACAGCGTTTCGATCGCATCAAATTCTTTGTCGCTTTCCCGGAATTTTTTGCGCAGCCGTTTGATATGGCTGTCGATCGTCCGATCATCGACATAGATCTGATCATCATACGCAGCGTCCATCAGATTATCGCGTGACTTTACATAGCCCGGCCGCTGGGCAAGCGCTTGCAAGATCAGAAATTCGGTCACGGTCAGGCGCACCGGATGGCCATCCCAAGAACAAGAGTGGCGATTGGGGTCAAGTGTCAGTCGACCGCGAACAATCGGTTTCACATCGCCGTCTTCTGGGGCGGCATCTGCGGATCGCGACCGGCGCAGCACCGCTTTGACGCGCTCCGATAGAAGCCGGTTTGAGCAAGGCTTCCGAACAAAATCATCGGCGCCAATATTGAACCCGATCACTTCATCGATTTCCTCATCTTTCGAGGTCAGGAAAATCACCGGCAATTCCGAGGTTTGGCGCAAACGCTTGAGCAATTCCATGCCATCCATTTTCGGCATTTTTACATCGAGAATAGCAAGATCAGGCGGACTATCGGTCAGCGCGCCGAGCGCAGATAAACCGTCATGATAGGTGCGGACTTGATACCCTTCAGCTTCAAAGAAGATCTTTAAAGAGGCGACGATGTTTTCATCATCATCTACGAGTGCAAGCGTTGTCATGGTTCAGCCCTTTGCTTCCAAACCCAGATACTGCCTGGGCTCTGACTAAGTGGCTGTTGAACCATGGTTCGAGTGCCGCCGGAAGCCCCGGCTTTGTGGAATATTCACTCTTATCCAGATTTTTGGCGCAGATTTGGGGTGAATGCGGCAATTTTGCGTTTTGATTCAGAACTTTGAGGCCCTGACCCGGTAACGCGCCCGAGACTTAAGAAGGTTTCAGACCCGTATGTGATGCATTGGGCTTTGCCCGCATCTTTCGCAGCATAGAGCGCTTTGTCAGCCAGGCTGAGCACTTTACTCGGGCTCGTGCCGTGGTGCGGGAAGCGGGCATGACCGATGGATGCGGAGACCCGAAGCACGGCCTGCTGCCAGCGATATGGGCGGCTAACAATATCGATTAGATATTCCGCATATTTTCGGACACTGCCCAGGGTGCCGTCGACGTCTTCAAGCAGAATCACAAACTCATCCCCGCCGAGGCGAACCAGCAGATCCTGACGATCGGTGACCTCACGCAGGCGGTCGGCCATGGCTTTGATCAGAAAGTCACCGGCATTGTGCCCGTAGGTGTCATTGACGGCTTTGAAGCCGTCCAAGTCGATCAAAAGAATGTCGAACGCGTCGTTCTGAGCAATATTCTCAAATCGTTTCTGAAGGCTGATCCGATTGCCGAGCCCGGTTAAGTGGTCGTGGGCGGCGAGGTGCGACTGATACTCAACCAGTTCCAATAGCTGACGGTTCACTTTTTCGCTTTGTTGCACCAGCATGACAGCAGCGCCACCACAGCCGAGAATCGCAATCGCAATGATGATCGACGTCATCAGCGCATTGAGCTCTGACGAGATATCAAAGACGGGGATAAACTGACCTTGGAAAGCCAAAATGGCGAAGGCCGCTACAACGACAATGTTCAACACTGTGAACATAATTGTATCGCGCGCTGTCAGCAGGATTGCAGCAACGACCGGCAGTAATGGCAGGATACCGATATGATAGCCCGTGACCCCGCCAGCGAAATAAATCTCTGCCCAGAGCAAGACCGAAAAGCCCATCAAAAGTAAGCGAATAAAAGGCTCAGGCCGTTTGCGCCAAAGGCTGACTTTTAAGGCAAACAAAGACAGAAAACAGCCCAGCACACCCGTGCCGAGATTGAACCAAGCCGATTGAGCAAATCCAAATTGATAGACTTGCAGTGCGGTGTATCCCGCCGTCATTACAAAGGCGAAGAGCGAAACATAGATCATCCGCCGCCGATGGATGTCCTCCGTCGACAGGATCAGGCTGCCATCATCCGGGACCCATAGGGTCTTCGGGAAGAAAGCGCCGAGAAAATCAAGAAGTCGTTTCAAAAGCTCTACTCAATTCCAGGTTTAAATTTCTACCAGATCGTCGATAAGATTCGGTTGAGCCGATAGGTGAATTTTCACAGAACTCACGCCGCCACACACTGACACCTACGGGGTTACGGCTTGACGGGCGCAGTCGGCTTCAGTATGCGCGGCGTCATGAAAACACATCTGCATCATCTTCATCCAAAGACCTGACGCGTCCCCCGAGGCGCGAATGAGTTCGGTGCGCCTCCAAGTTTTCTCATCTCATCTTTTTGAGCCAACAGTTTGAGCGTTCGCCGATTTCCATCTGGGTTGATCGAGTAGGGGTCTCCTTGTTCGCGCAACCTTCACACTGACCACGGCTTCGTCTATGCGGAGCGCGACCGAACGCAAAGGCTGACCAATGGGCAAACAAAAGCCGCCAAAACCGATGGATCTGGCGCGGAAACCGCGCGGGTTTCCGGATAAGCGAGAAGGCTTGATCCACGCGGAACAGACGATGATTGAACGGGTAACCTCCGTCTATCGTAACTGGGGATTTGAAGGTCTCGATACTGGGGCGTTCGAATATGCCGACGCGCTGGGAAAATTTCTGCCCGACCAAGATCGCCCAAATGCGGGTGTGTTCGCGGTTCAGGATGATGACGACCAATGGATGAGCCTGCGCTATGATCTTACCGCGCCGCTGGCCCGGTTCGCCGCCGAAAACTGGCAAACTCTAGCAAAGCCGTATCGGCGCTATGCCGTTGGTTCGGTGTGGCGGAATGAAAAACCTGGGCCGGGACGGTTCCGTGAATTCTTGCAATGCGATGCCGATACGGTCGGCGCCGCCGGGGCGCACGCTGATGCTGAAATGATCGCCATGGCCGCTGAAGCAATGCGGGCGGCGGGTGCTGCTGATGGAGAGTTTGCCATCCGGGTGAATACGCGCCGCCTGCTCAATGCGGTGCTGGATGGCGTCGGCGCGACGGGCGAAACGGTTCGTCTGACAATTTTGCGGGCACTTGATAAGCTGGATAAGTTTGGCACAAGCGGCGTGGCTGACTTGCTCGGTGCCGGGCGTATGGATGAAAGCGGCGACTTTACTAAGGGCGCTGGCCTCGATGCGGCGAGCGTTAAACGCGTCTTGGCATTTGCGGAAGCCGGACGGGCCACACGCGGTGAAACGATCGAAGCGCTCGGCCAAGCGGTCGGTAGCGGCGAAGACGCGCAAGCTGGTTTGGCTGAGCTCGAGGCGATTACAAGGGCGCTCTCAGCGCTTGGAACACCAGAGGGTGACGTAAAGTTTGACCCCTCAATCGTGCGCGGGTTGGAATACTATACGGGCCCTGTGTTCGAAGCCGACTTGCTAAAAGAGACCAAGGATGAGGACGGCAATACCGTTCGGATTGGCTCTGTGGGCGGCGGTGGCCGCTATGATGATTTGGTCGCTCGCTTCACGGGCGAAAAAATTCCCGCAACAGGATTCTCAGTTGGAATCAGTCGCCTGGCAGCCGCATTTTCGATCAGCGGTGAGATTGATGAGCTCAATGGCCCGGTCGTGGTCCTGAATATGGATCGCGAAAATCCAGCGATCGCTTTGCAACTCGCAACCGAGCTTCGCAGCGTTGGCATTCGCGCCGAAGCTTACATGGGCAGTTCGGGCATGCGGCCGCAGATGAAATATGCGGATCGTCGCCGCGCGCCGGCTGTGATCATGGTCGGTACAGACGAGCTTGAAAAAGGCGTCGTCACGATCAAGGATTTGAAGGAAGGCGCGCGTCAAGCGGCTGCGATTGAAAGCAATCAAGAGTATCGTGAGGCGCGTCCGGGCCAGCTTGAAGCGCCCCGAGCCGAAATGATCGCACGCATCCGCGAGATCGTGGAGGCAGAGCAATGAGTATCGCCGAGGCCGCCGAGAACGCCCTCGCGACTCAAGATGGCGATCTTGTCGATCCGCCGCTTTTGATCGAGGCGTCGGTGCCGCTTGAATTGTCGGGTGAAACCGTCCGCAGCCGGATTTGTACATTCGTCGACGGCGAAGCGACGGAATGGGCGCTCCGCCCAGATCTGACTTTGCCAGTGGCGCAGGCCGAGTGCGGATTGCGCCAAAAGCACGGTTTGGGCGAGACCTGCCGACGCTATCGCGGTCCGGTGTTCCGGTTGCCGGCAAATCAAGGAGATCCGCTTGAATACGAGCAGGTTGGGCTTGAACGGTTTGGCGCGCCCAGCGATCCAGCGCATGATGTCTGGCTGTTTCAAACGCTTGTCGACGCTACTGAAGTGTGTGGAGTTAAAAGCGGTCACACAAGCTTCGGCGATCTCTCGATATTCCCTGCTTTCGTGCAGGCTCTGGGGTTTCCTGAGGACGTGTCGGCAGGCTTACGGCGCGCCTTCCGCCAAGAAGGCGGTGTGCGGGCCTATTTGTCTGGCCAGACGCGCAATCAGAGCGGATTGCCTGCGCGTGTTTCAGGCATGAGCCGCAAAGAAATTGCCGCTTTCGTTGAGGACATCTTTTCGATCACCGGCGTGCGACCGGTGGGTAATCGGTCGGCTGAAGAGATTGTTGAACGATTGCACGCAAGGTCCAGTGTCGGCGCAGGGTTCGAAGTCTCTGATGAACAATCCGAGCTTATTGAACGGGTGTTGACCCTCGATGTTCCGTTCGAAGAAGCGCCTGGCGCGCTAGAAACAATTGCCAAAGATGGCGGGCTATCGTCACTCGACAATGTGTTGCAGCGCTTCGCCGATCGCACAGAAAAGCTCGCAGCCATCGGAACGAGTTTCACCAAATCAGCGCGCTTTGCGACGCGGTTTGGTCGGCGCTTTACTTATTATGACGGGTTCGTCTTTGAGATCGCGGCGGGTGACGATGATGGCGCAAGGCGACGCCCCATCGTTGCAGGCGGCCGATATGACTCGCTACTATCTGACCTGTCGAATGGCAAGGTCGATGCCGCGGCCTTAGGCGGAATTATCATTCCGCACCGGGTTGAGACTTTGCTGGGAGAACGCTCATGACACGTTTGTCGATTGCGATCCCTTCAAAGGGGCGGCTGAAGGAGAAGTCGGAAGAGTGGCTCCGCTCAAGCGGTTTTAAGCTACGCCAAAAAGGCGGCGGGCGCAGCTATCGTGCGGAACTCAAAGGGCTGCCAGGTGCTGACATTATGTTGCTCTCAGCGCGCGAGATTGCCGAAGAACTGATCGCTGGGAACCTGCATATTGGGATTACAGGCGAAGACCTGCTGCATGATCTCTCGAACGCGTTCGATCGCGATGTGCATGTTATGCGGCGGCTTGATTTTGGCGGCGCCGATGTGATTGTCGCGGTTCCATCCGCATGGCTGGATGTTGAGACCATGGCGGATCTCGAGGCGGCCGGCGCTTTGTTTCGCCAGCGCCATGGGCGACGGATGCGCGTCGCGACCAAGTATCTCAAACTCACACGACAGTTCTTTGCGGATAAAGCTGTCGGAGAGTACCGTTTGATCGAGAGCCCCGGCGCGACGGAGGCGGCCCCAGCCGCGGGGACTGCAGAAGTGATCGTCGACATCACCTCGACCGGCGCAACTTTGAAAGCCAACGATCTCAAAGTCTTGGATGATGGTGTCATCCTGAAAAGCCAAGCCTCTTTGGTGGGGTCGCTCCGCGCAGATTGGTCTGCAGACGCATTGCAAACACTCGAAGTGTTTTCAGACGGGATCGAAGCTACAGCTTCGGCGCGCGCTTTGGTTCGGATCGAATCAGATAGTGCGATTCCAGAATCAGTGATGACGGCGTTCGATCTCAAGCGTGTGAGCGATCAAATCGCTCTCTGTGCGTCTCAAAAAGCGAGTGAGGCAGCGCGTACACTCGCCCAGGGGGGCGCGAAAACTGTAACAATTGCAACGATTAACCAGGTCTTCAGCTCTGACAACGCTGTCTTGGAGAATTTTGTTAAGAAGGTGTCACGAAGTGCTTGACGCGCTGCGACAAAGTGGCAATACACAACAGGCAAGTTTCTGGGAGGAAACGCTGCAATCACTTTTCAGGGCGTGACCAATCGGTCGCGCCTTTTTTCTTTGGCGCTGTGCGCGTCTTTCCCAACACATTCCACAAAGAAAAAACGACCCCCAAATGGGAGCCGCCAAGATATTGGAGTGAGATTATCAATCGGGCGACGCTCAGGGGGAGAGAGGTTAGGGATGCCGCCAGATCATTTATTATTGAAAAACAATAACAGTTTATCGTTTTTCGTCAATGAATAATCGGATTTTTTTTCCTGAAAAAATGGTAAGGAAAATCTCACCGCGGATCAGCATGAGTCTTAGCATGATTGTTGTGACAAGTGTAACGTATGAGGTGAAAAATTGCAGGAATCATCTCCTGAGTTGACTTTAAAGAATAGGCTGGCAGAGCGTCCTGAAAGGCGAAAACGCCAATAATCGTTTCAGACAGGAGCAAAACATGTCCGATCCACGTCAGCACATCATGCCGGTATACCGTCCTCCAGAAGAAGCATTTGAGCGTGGCGAGGGGGTTCGCCTGATCACCGAGGAGGGTAAATCCTATCTCGACTTCGTCGCCGGGATTGCGGTGAGTGCATTAGGTCACTCGCATCCAGCGATGGTCGACGCGCTGAAAGCTCAATCTGAAAAGCTTTGGCACACCTCGAACATGTTCAGGGTTCCGGCTGGCGAAGAGCTTGCCCGGAAAATGTGTGAGCGCTTGCCATTTGCTGATCGCGTCTTTTTCACCAATTCTGGCACCGAGGCGATTGAATGCGCACTCAAAACCGCCCGCAAGTATCATTGGGCGAATGATGATGCCGACCGCTATGAGATCGTCACCTTCACGGGCGCGTTTCACGGCCGGTCGCTCGGCGCGATCAATGCGGGCGGCAACCCGAAATATCTAGAAGGCTTTGGCCCGCCGCTGCCTGGCTTTAAGCAAGTTGAGTTTGGCGATCATGAGGCTCTTGATGCGGCAGTGACGGACAAGACGGCTGCGGTCTTGGTTGAGCCTGTACAAGGCGAGGGCGGCGTCCGCGCGATCCCTGAATCTTGTCTCACCGACATGCGGAAACTGTGCGATGAGCGTGGCGCCTTGCTGATTTATGACGAAGTTCAGTGCGGCATGGGCCGGACCGGCAAACTCTTCGCGCATGAATGGGCGACCGAAGCTGAACCCGACATTATGTGCGTCGCCAAAGGCGTTGGTGGCGGCTTCCCATTCGGGGCTTGTTTGACAACTGAAGCGGCCGGCGCTGTCATGCAGCCCGGCAGCCACGGCTCAACCTATGGCGGCAACCCGCTCGCAATGGCGGTCGGAAATGTTGTCTGGGATATCATCTCTGATGAAGCGTTTTTGGAGAATGTGCGCCGCGTGTCTGGTACGGTTGCGCAGGGGCTGAAATCGCTCGCTGACAGCCACCCTGACAAGGTCGATGGCGTAACGGGCAAAGGCCTGCTGACCGGACTGCGATTGAAGGCCTTGCCGAAACCTGTCCAGAACGCTTGTCGTGAAACCGGCCTGCTGGTTGGCGTAGCGGGAAACAATGTTCTGCGTTTGGCGCCGCCGCTGATTATCGAAGATTCTGATGTCCGTGAGGCGGTATCGATAATGGACGCGGCGCTCGGCAGCTGGGAAGTCGCAAGCTAAGCGAGGTTCAGCTTTAATCAGCCTCGTTTTCCTGGGTTTTGCTTCATTCGCGCGCAATCTTGCCTTAAGGTTGCGTTGCGTCTTCGATAACCAATGCAGAGGGGGCTGTTTTGACAGCAATTTATATAAGCGTCGGCATAGCAATTGTGCTGGTGGCCGCCCTGATCATCTTGTTCAACCAATTGGTGGGCAAACGGAATATGGTGAACAATGGCTGGGCGGACATTGATGTCCAGCTCAAGCGACGCGCGGACCTCATCCCGCAATTGGTGACCACGGTTCAGGCCTATGCCAGCCATGAGCGGCAGCTGTTTGAAGACGTCATCATGCGCCGCAATGCAGCGTTGCAAGCTGGAGACAACCCCAGCGAGCGCGGCAATAAGGAAAGCGCGCTCGGCGCGCCGGTTGGTCGGCTTATGGCGCTTGCGGAAGACTATCCTGACTTGAAAGCGAACGAGAATTTCAAAGAGCTCCAAGACGAACTGTCGGAAACCGAGAATAAAATCGAAATGGCGCGACGCTTCTATAATGGTGCGGTGCGCGAGATGAATGTCGCGGTGGAGAGTTTCCCTGGCAATCTCGTCGCCGGAATGTTTGGGTTTGCGCGGCGCCACTTTTTTGAAATCACACTGGCCGATCGTGCGGTTCCCTCACTGGATATCGGGCCAAGCGAATGATGCACCTTCGACTGTTGCTGGTCGCGATCGGGCTAATTTGTTCGTTTTACCTGAGCGCGGAAGCGCAAGAAGAGATTCGAAACTTTGATGTAGAGATTGAGGTCCAGGAAAACGGCGACATCTATGTCACCGAAACGATCGCGATAAATGTCGAAGGTCGCGAGATTCGGCGCGGCATTCTGCGCGATCTCCCGGCCTTTTATAAGGATGATGAAACCGGCGGAAATCTACCCTATCGCTACAAAATTCTGAGCGTTCGCAAGGACGGCCAAAAAGAGCCTTATCAACGCGAGCGAGAGGGCTATGCGGTAAGTTTGCGGATTGGCCATGAAGATCGCTATTTGGACTACCGCGAGCATGTGTATGAAATCCGCTATCGCGTGAAAAACCAGATCCACTATTTGGATAATCAGGACGAGCTCTATTGGAACGTCACGGGCAATTATTGGGTGTTCCCAATCAATTCTGCGACGGCGCGAGTGACCTTGCCGGACGGTGCGCAGATCACCGAGACCAATATCTATACAGGCGGGCTTGGTGAGGCTGAGCGCAACGCAACTTATCGCCAGATGGGCGATACGCATGTCTTCGAAACGACTGAGGCGCTGAAGGCGCGAGAGGGGCTGACCATTTCGATTGGCCTGGAAAAGGGCGTGATCGATCCGCCGTCCTTGTCGGATCAAGGCTGGCTCTGGTGGGCGCGCAATGGCTCTCTAACGGCGCTACTTTTGTCTTTTGGTGGGTTGCTCATGTTCTATTATCGCAGTTTCGACCGCGTTGGGCGTGACCCGGTCAAAGGCCCCGTCTTCCCGCAATACGAACCGCCGGAAGGCTATTCGCCGGCCGCAGCGCATCACATCTATTATCGCACCCTGAACGGGCATGATGGGCTCATCGCCAGCCTGATGTATCTCGCTTCTAACGGCCTGATGCGGATTGAGGTCGATAAGGACAATAAGAAAAAGACCACACTAACCAAAGCAGGAGCTTCATCATTGCCAAGCATGGCGCCTGAAATGGCCGGCCTGTTTGAAGACGTTTTCGACGGTGGTGACCGGGTAAAACTTGGTGAAAAATATGATGCAGATTTCACCGCGGCGTATGAACAGTTTAAAACAACAGTCACGGATCGCTATGGCAGTGCCTATTTCAAGTGGAACCCGATCTATGTGATCTTGGGAGGGGCATTGTCTGTTTTTGCGATCCTGTTCGCCATTTTGCAGCATTCGTATTGGACCTGGTGGCACACGCTGGCCATTCTCGCTTTGCTCGGCCTGAATGGGCTGTTCATGTATTTGATGCCTGCGCCGACGCGGCGGGGCCAAAAAGTTCGGACCCATTTGGAAGGGTTCAGGCTCTACATGGACAAGGCCGAGAAGCTGCAGCTGAATTCTGTCGAGGTCGGCAGCGACGCCCCGCCGCCGATGACGGTTGAGCGCTACGAGAGATTCTTGCCTTACGCGGTTGCGCTCGGGGTAGAAAAGCCCTGGACCAAGCATTTCGAGCGTTTGATCCCTGACGCGGCCAAAGCCTATGATCCCAGCTGGACAAATGTCAGCGCGCGAACCTTTGGCTCGATGGGTGGAATGACCAAATCCATGGTGTCGGGCATGAGTTCTGGCGTCTCAACCGCGATGCCGCAAAGCTCAAGCTCAGGGGGCGGCGGGGGCGGCTTCTCTGGTGGCGGTGGCGGCGGAGGTGGCGGCGGCGGCTGGTAACTACCGGTATTTTAAGCGATTTTATCCAGCACCCATGTCGCGCCGCTGGCGCGAACTTTGAATCCGTTCTCTTCCGCAAAGCCATTGACGGCCTCTTGCATCGGGTGGCCGAGCGAGGCGCCCCAGGTCCAATCATCTCCGCAAAGTTTAGCATTGGGAAAACACTCATAAGCCGCATTGAGATTGATGCGGTCTTTTGCCGAGTCGATATAGATGATGTCAGGTTCGACGCCGAGATCCCGGATTTCGAAAAGCGCCTCTGGGGCGTGGCCTCGATAGGGGTGAAAGCGGTCGCCAAAGACGCTCAGATTGGCCAATGCAGACGCGTAAAATCCGTGCTCGACAGTGCTCTCGATAAAGGCATCGATATCATCAATGTATCGGAAGCAAGACGTGTTGATCTCGCGATAACGAGTGAGGTCCGCACGTGCATTATAGGCGTCCGACCAAGTGTCGACCCCGATCACGTGCAACTCGTCGGAATGACCTAACCACTCATAGCAGGAGCCGCCGAGATAGACGCCAACTTCCAGCAGAAGTTTGGCATTGTTTTCGTCAATGAGTTGTTGGACCGCATGCCGCCCGCCACCGTCCAAGGTGTAGCGATATGGCGCAATGCCCTCGATGTTTGGCCGCGTTTGGGTGGCGTCGAGTTTTTCGAGGGACATGGGCAAATGTCATTGTCTGGGGCTGCACGGGTTTCGTCGCGTATCGTGAATTGAGACGCCAGGCAAACGAATTCTTTTGGCAAACAATTCAAAGTATTCGTTATTTATAAAAGTACGTGTTGACCTGAGTTGATTTTGCATACTACTGGCGAAAATTATGAATATGCTTTCTTGGTGCCGTGTATTCTGTATCAAGCGGAAGCATTCAGATTAGTGGATTTGTGTGGTGTCAAAAAGGGTCTGTCATGCTCACCAAGCCAACCGATTGGGATGAGTATTATGCGAAGCCAGCCTCTACCGCGCGGTTCACACGCAAAATAAGTGAGCGCAAAATCATCAATCTGATGCGAACTTATTGCCGAACAGAACATCCAGAAATCGCTGAGCTTGGGGGCGCCAATAGCTGCTTTGTCGATGCGGTATGTGAGCAAATGGAACCGCAAACTTATGTGGCGATTGACAACAATGCGTATGGTATTGGCTTACTCAATCAGCGGTTCGAAAACTCCAGCCTGGTCACCGGTCAACTCCAAGATGCGCTCGAGATCTCATCTCCCGAGCGCCGGTTCGACATCGTTTATAGTGTTGGCCTAATTGAACATTTCAATTTGGAGAACACTGCCAGGTGCACACAGTCCCACTTTGAGCTTTGCAAACCAGGCGGCATCGTCCTGATCACATTTCCAACGCCGACTCTATTATATCGCGTGTTGCGCGGAGTGATTGAGCTTGCTGGGCAATGGAAGTTTCACGATGAGCGGCCATTGGGTTTCAATGAAGTCCAAGCCGCCGCGCGAGATTACGGAGACTTGGTCCATAGCTCTATCAATTGGTTGATCGGTCTAACCCAAGGCTATCTGGTCTACAGAAAAGTAGACGCGTGAGCTGCCTTCTCATCATTCCTGCCTATGAGCCGGACGCAAGTTTGATTGAAATCGTTTCGGAGACGATGACCTTGGCTCAATCACGCGCAATTGCGCTGGAGATCTTAGTCATCAATGACGGATCTTCACCTGATCGTGCCGTGATCTTTGAGCAGCTGGAACAGCTCGAAACGGTCACGGTTCTCACTCAATCTCCTAATCAAGGCAAAGGCGCGGCGCTGAAGTTTGGGTTTGGCTATGCTTTGGAACAATCGGTGGAGCGGGTGTCTTTTGTTGTCACCGCGGATGCGGACGGCCAACATTTGCCCAAAGACATCCTGAATGTCGCGGCGCGGTCACGTGAAACCCAAACCACAGTTTTGGGGGTCCGGAGGTTTGATAGATCGGTCCCGCTTCGCAGTCGATTCGGCAATGTTCTGACAAGGCAATTGTTTCGATTAATCCATGGGGTCGATGTTCAGGATACCCAGACCGGCTTGCGCGCGATCCGCCGCGAAGACCTCCGCTTGATCAGCGATATCGCTTACAACCGCTACGAATATGAAATCGAAATGCTCACTGCGCTCATGCATGCCCGAGCTGTAGAGCAAGTTGAAATTACGACGGTTTACGAGCCGGGAAATCCCACCTCTCACTTCAATCCCGTTGTAGATTCAGCGCGAGTTTACTGGGTCTTGCTTCGGTACATTTTGATCACGCTGATGGTGTCGCTGTGTGAAGCGATCCTCGTAGTCGTCCTCACCGCGCTCGACGCCACAATCCTAACGACACTGGTCCTGGCACGAGCCGTGTCGGTGGTTTTGTTTTTCACGATTGCCCGATCGGTGGTGTTTAATTCGTCGGGGGATTTTGCCAACCAAGCGCTCTATTACATTCTGCTCGTCTGCGTGAATCTTGCGTTTCTCTACGGATTTGTTTGGTTCGCAGAAACCCAGCTCGATGTCCCAAGAATTGTCGCGGCCCTGATCGGAAACACGTTCTTCTTTTCGATCAATTTCGTCGTCCAGCGGAACTTCATTTTCTTCGATAAAGCGCCATCCAGTGGGAAAGGAACCAAACCGTGATTTTTGGAGGCCTATTAGGGGTATGGTTGGTTTTGTGCGGCGCAGGCAGCGTCTGGTTTGCCCGCTCTGACGCGCCCGCATCCCCGGCGATCATTGGCGTTTTTAGCGCTGCCTCCATCGCCGTCGCTTATGTGTTCTCGACGCTTTGGTGGATGAATTTTGGACCACTCTCTTTTGGTATACTGATCTGGCTCGCGCTCATTCTGATCACCGCAAATTTCGTCTTTCTAAATCGGTCGCCGAAACAGGTAGAGCTGTCATTGGGCACGCTCCTATTGGCCGGGTTTTGTGTGGCCGCTTTGTTGTGGGTCCTCAAGGCAGATTCCCGCCAGCATTTCGGATTTGATACTTGGGATGCGGTTGTCTCGTGGAACCGTTGGGCGAATGAGCTGCTGATTGGGCGATACGCGCCGTATCCAAATCCATATCCCATTCTTTGGCCGACGCTTTGGTCGGTGATCTATGCCGCGCAAGGTGCGGAGCCCTGGCAGGTTTTGAGCAAAAATCTGCACCTCATCTTGATTGTGTTGGCGAGCCTCGTGAGTTGGGAGCTTTGGCGTCGGCGCAAAGCGGCTGCGGCTTTAGTCTTTGCTGGAGGGCTTTTGCTTGGCACGGGAGAGATCCTGCACAAATTCACCTGGGGCTATATGGACCAGCCTGTCGCGCTCCTGATCGCAGCCGGTGTGGCGTCCCTATTTTTGACCAAGGACGAATCCAAAACCACGAGTGAAGACCGGCTCATCTGGTTATTGCCCTTCTTTTTGTTCGGGATTGCAGCGGTCACGAAACAGGCGGGCTGGCCGCTCGTTGTCCTCGGTCTGATCGTTGCCGCGTACGACTATTTTAATGGGCGAATAGACTGGAAAAACCTATTCTTAGCCATCTCAGGGTTGGTGATACCCGTCCTGGTTTTTGCGGTTTTCTTTTCGGGTTATCAACATGCCGTTATGGGGACGGGATCTCAGATCGAAGGATTGATCTCACTTAGCGCGCGCCGAACTGAAATTGATGATATTTGGAGCCGCGGGCTCGCTCTATTCCTGTCAGTCGACAATCTCGCCGATTTTGTACGTTTGGCGAGCTTGGGCTTGATGACGATCGCGATCTTCTTCTTGCGCGGTCGAGAGCGGTTGATCGTGGCTTTGATCGCTCTCGTCGCCATCGCAGGCTCGATTGGGACGGGCATTTGCTGCAGCTATGATGATCGCAATTCAGGTTGGTTGTTCTCGCTATCGGTAGCGGGGCTTGCGGGTGCGACCGCGTCGAAGAACTGGCCGGATCGATTGAAACAAACTGGTCTTTGGAGGCCTGTATCAGCGTCATTTGAGACATGGAAAACGCGACTCCTGAAAACCCGCTGGAGCTTGGACCGGCGCGTGTTTGCCGTCTTCATTCCGTTCGCGCTGGTTAGCGCAGCGGTGATTGAAACCGGCAGTCGAGACTACATACTTGCGTCCGAAAACGTCATGAACAATTTGGGCGGACATGTAGGGGCGAATGCGCTGCGCGCGGACATCGAGCGAACGGAAGGCTGCCGGACGATCTTCTCGGCTCATGACATGGTTCGTCAGAATCCGATTGTCGCTGCGTACAAAGCAGATTTCAAAGGCGGCCGAGATCTGAAATGGTACCTGCGCAGCGGAAAAGCGATTGATCCCAATTGTCAGACCTATTGGTATTTTAAACCTGGCCTTCTTCCGCAGGCCGCGCAGGAAGACAAAGAATTGCTGACTAGGCTCATTCAAGACGGGCAGGTGATTCAGTTGGGTGGTTATGCTTATCGTGTTCGCCCCGGCGCGAGTTGGTAAAATAGCAAAACGCCCATAGCGGTTAGGCCATGGGCGTTTGGAATTTGGGTGGTCTTGGTCTTTGAAACGGGCCTAAACGGCCTTACCCAGAGACTTTCCCGATACATTTACCGATATCTGAGAGCGCATGCTCGCCGATACAGAAGGGCACTTCATAATGTTTGTGGGCGGCAGCAACGCATTGCTGCAGGTTCAAGTTTGCCATGTTGAGGCAGGCTTGGGTTTCACGTTCGCTCATTGCTTGACGCATAGAGCCAGCCACGCTCGGGTCAGCGTTCAAGACGCGATAGGCAGCAAGTGTCGTGATCCGATCGGCGATTGGTTCTTTGCCGCGCGCGATACGGTTTGATTGGCCGAAGCTCGTCACCGCAGATGGCACACGGATGGTGCTGGCCGCGCCTGAAACACTCTCCCAAACCGATGGAGCGCCCGATTGACCTGCTTGAGACAATACGGTGCTGATCTCTGGCGCGTGCATGGCCTGAACTAGGCTGCCGCGGGCGGGGATGCCGGTTTGCGTCGATGCAAACAGACTGGTCGCTTTCGCTTTAGAGTTGCCAAGTCGGCCTTTGGCCCAGCCTGAGCCTTGGAGGCTGTAAGCTTGTTCTTTGACGAATGCTGCGGCGCCGATCAGTCGGCTGCTATCGGCTTTCACGGCCGTCAGCGCTTGATTGACCGCGGCATTGCCGCCGCTCAATGTGCGTGCATAGCGAATGTCGTTCTGCATGCCGCTCATCAGCATGTCCCGGCCATAATAGCCTTCGATATCAAGCACGGCAGCACGGAATTCTGGGTTCTGGGCCGCGACCAAAGCGGAATAGGCCATCCACCCTTGGGTAAGCTGTTCTGGATTGTGTCCGCCCAAATTGTTGAGCGAATCTTCGATATCGCCAGCAGATGAGAAGCCGTTCGATTTTACGTCGGTGACGTCCCCTTGATACGTCGCATAGAGCGCTGCGGCTTTTGCGAGCGGATCCGATTGCGGCGCGGTGGCCGATACTTTTTGGGGTGCTGGCGTGACAAGTTGAGCTGTCGCTTGTAGACTCAAGCCAGCAATTACGATGGCAGCCGAAATTGCGGTTTTAATGGTCATGAAAAGCTCCCTCACTCTACGACCCCGACCCTGGCCCATCTTTTGCGTCGCGCATAGACCAGCGTCTGATGAATTTTGGATTCTGACGGATAATTTAATGAATCCATATCGTGAAAATGCCTAACAGACCTGACCATTCCGTTAAGACAAAGCCGATTGATCGAGAATATTCGATTAACTCTTTCGTTATGGCGATCGGGTCGGCGGTCGCGGGAATTGGGGCGCTGACTGTAATATTGTCTGGGAGTCTCATCGGGATTTGGCTGGGCGCGAGCCTGTTAACCGCGCTGATCATCCTGCAACTGATTGCATTGTTACAGCGCTCTGGGACGGAACCGACGAATATTGAAGTCGCTCCTTCGCTTTCGACCATTGAGGTTGTGACCGAAAATGATCCAATCCTAGTTCTTAGTGTCTCAAAACAGGGGCGCATTCGGGCTTATCAGGGACACGCTGACTATGTTCCAGGGTTGAAGGTCGGCAAAATATTAGAAGAAATCCTGCCGCAATTTGAGGCGAAGACCCAGTCAAACTTGTCCCTTGTGACTGGCGCCTTCTCTGTTTTCCGTTGGCCATCAAGCGCAGGCGAAATCGTGCTCTTAACCCCTCAAATTGAAGATCGTTCGGACGCAAAATCCGAAGTGTTGGAACGCACACAATTCTTCGCCAGCCTAGGGCATGATCTGAAGAGTCCGCTGAATGGAATTATAGGCTTTGCAGACATTATGGATGCGGAATTACGCGGACCTCTGCCAGATGCTTACAAGGATTATCCGTCTCTGATCCGCGAAAGCGGCGACACGCTTATGCGGTTGGTCGAGGACATTCTCGGCTATGCCAAAGCCGAAGCTGGAACTTATGAATTAGATGTTTCCCCCCTTGATGTTGCGGCAAGCGGTGAGAGTGTTTTCCGCCAATCCGAAGGGATTGCTGAATTGTCAGGTGTCACACTCAAACTGCGAAGCGAAGGTGAGGTTATGGCGCTGGCGGATGCGGGGGCGGTGCGGCGGATTTGGGATAATCTGGTCTCGAACGCGATTAAATATTCGGCGCGCGGTGATACGGTGACCATGCGCGCGTTTGAGAAAAATGGCATGTGCGTCTTAAGTGTCCGCGACACAGGGGCGGGCATGGACGCCGAAGATCTTGCGCGGATTGCTCGACCATTCGCGCAAGGGCGAAATGCCAAAGGTCGGGCAGGCACCGGCTTGGGGCTCGCAATGGTTCAGAGGTTGGCTGAATTGCAGTCAGGACAGGTGCGGATCGAAACAATGCCGGGTCAGGGCACGCAAGTTATGGTCACGCTCCCTGCTTTATCAGCGGCGCAGAAGCGCGCGGCAGAATAAGAGCTGCAGGTCTTTAGTCTGACCTGATGTCCCAGATAATTGCCGCAGCCGCGCCGATCATGATCACACTCAAAAATGTGACAAGTGGCCAGGTGAAGACGACTGATTGAGCTTCAGCGATGAGACGCGGCTGAGCTGCAACGCTCGCGCAGGTCAGGACCAATGAGACAGAGAGGATCAGTCCTTTAAGCAGCGCGGACTTGTTCATTTTAGCGCGATCCATCAGGGTAAACAAAACATCAACAAGAAAGCGCAATGCAATCCTAATGCCGAAAGACTTGGTTGGTCATGTTTGAAGAACGATTGCATACAAAACTCTGGGTCGATGCACTGATCCGGCGCGCCCAATTAGAGGGCGCCTCCGCCTTCATTCTACAGAGTGGCGATGAGGAGCGTGGCGATCTGGTTATAAAGGTGGCTGATTTGAGCGGCGGCGCTCGAATTTATGTCCCCCGAACCTCGATGGAGGGGACTCGGGTTTTTGTCGACCTTGAGAGCCAAGAGGTTGGTCCAGACGAAGCCAGCGCAGACGCTTATATCGAACGCGTTCGGAGCCGCGATCGTGATCTTTGGGTGATTGAAATTGAAGATCGTAGCGCTCGGCACTTCATCACCGAGCCTATCGAATACCCGTCATAATCGGCGTCTGTAACGCTTCATTAACCGTAATTAACCGACATGGACCCTGAACTAAGGGGTGGACCATGTTGTTTCTGCTGAATGACAAGGTGATTGAGATACCAGCGCCGGAAGCGCATTTGCTGGAACGCTGGCGTGAGATTGGCTGCGGCGACCCGCGGCAATTGCGGGCCCACGACGCTGTCGAGCATGCTGCCAACCGTTACCAAGAATTGCTCGAGACACAATCCGAGGATGATCGTGAATTGCTCGCGGACATCGCCGCTCTGATCATCGCGAAAACCGGCGCGAATAGTTTGATCCTCAAGCCCACGGCGTCTGGCAGCGTCGAGCCTCATTTGCGGGACATTCCGCCTCTGGTCTTAGAGACCTATCAACGCGGCGCGGCGAATGATCAGGGCGAACGTATCCGCGCCTGAGATCCCCAAACTTACGTCCGGTTTCTGGTTTCCGCAGACACATGCGTTGAAGCCCTCCGCAAAACCGCCTAGATCGCGCTTTGGAATTTTTTGAGGCGAATATTATGTCCATGTCATTGTCAGAACAGGCAGATCGTCGCCGAACCTTTGCGATCATCTCTCACCCCGATGCCGGGAAGACGACGCTTACGGAAAACCTGCTCTTGGCTGGCGGTGCGATCCGTATGGCGGGCGAAGTGGCTGCGCGCGGAGAACGTCGCAGGACGACCTCGGACTGGATGAAGATTGAACGCGATCGCGGGATCTCCGTTAGCGCCTCTGTGATGACCTTTGAGTTTCGCGGCAATGTCTACAATTTGCTCGACACGCCAGGCCACGAAGACTTCTCTGAAGACACCTATCGAACGCTGACCGCTGCAGATTGCGCGATCATGGTGCTCGACGCCGCCAAAGGGATCGAGCCACAAACGCTGAAACTGTTTGAAGTGTGCCGCCTGCGCGACATTCCGATTGTGACCTTCATCAATAAAATGGACCGCGAAGCGCTCGACCCACTTGAACTGCTCGATCAGATCCAGGATCAGCTGCAACTCGATTGTGCCCCTCTCTATTGGCCGGCCGCCTCGGGACGGCGGTTTGGCGGCATGGTGGATCTGCGCACCGGCGATTTTCTACATTATTCCAAAAAGACGGCTGATGAGGGCCTAACACCTGGCGAGTCGGCGCGGGTGGAGTTGGACGCCGTTCGCGACGATGTCGACCCCAGCGCGCTTGAAGAGTTGGAAGAGGGCAGCGAGATGGCTCGCGAAATGCTGCCTGAGATCAGCAAACAAGCCTTTCTAGAGGGGCATATGACGCCGGTCGTGTTTGGGACAGCCTTGCGCCACTTTGGAGTCGGCGAACTGCTCGCGGTCTTAGAAGAATTCGCACCGGCCCCGCGTCCCCAAACCTGTCAAAAGAAAGATCAGAACCACACTCTGGAACGCGGCGACAAAGGCGTGGCGGGCTTTGTGTTTAAGATCCAAGCGAACATGGACCCCAATCACCGGGATCGGGTTGCCTTCTTTCGGCTCTGTTCAGGCGAGTTTAAACGAGGCATGCGCCTCAAGACAGCCGAAGGTAAGCAGATCAATGTCCATAACCCGCTGATGTTTCTGGCGCAGGATCGCGAGATCGCTGAGACCGCTTATGCAGGCGATGTGATTGGTGTGCCGAACCATGGCCAACTCCGCGTCGGAGATAGTCTTTCTGAGACCGGCGATATCCGGTTTGCTGGCATCCCCAACTTCGCGCCTGAAATCTTGCGCCGCGCACGCACAATCGACCCGATGAAAGCCAAGCATTTGCGCAAAGCGCTCGAGAGCCTGGCAGAAGAGGGCGTGACCCAATTGTTCAAGCCAAGCATTGGGTCAGACATGATTGTTGGCGCGGTCGGTGCGCTGCAGATTGAGGTGATGGCTGAGCGCATGACCAATGAATATGGCCTCGACGTCGTGTTCGAAGCGGCGCCTTACAATGTTGCGCGCTGGATCCATTGCGATGATGAGGCGGTCCTTCGGGCGTTTTTGGATAAGAACAAGTCAGCCTCCGGCACAGATCTAGATGATGCGCCGGTCTATTTGGCAAAGAATGCCTGGGACGTCGGATACGCGCAAGAAAAGAACCCAGAGTTGCGATTCACCGCGACCAAAGAGCGTTCGAACTAGCGCAGCTTCCGGCGTTTGATGTGACATTGCAGCCAGCGTATGGCGCTCTCATTCAATGCAGGTTCAGTTAACTCTTCCCCTAATGGCGGGGTGAGCTTACAAGACTGTGAGAGTTGGAGGTCTGTGATGCTGAGATTTTTCTCGTTCTTGCTGATCCTGATTGGCGGCGCTGCGCTCGCCTATGGCGGACATCAATATATGCAAACCCAAGGCACGAGTGCCGAAAGCACTCCGCCACCCGGCAGTGTCGGGTTTAATCTGGATATGAACAGCGATGAGCCCCCAATGGCGCGGTCGACACCGCCGACACGGAGCCTGACAGATAAACCCGCGCTGGACGATATGGTCGGTGTCGCCTCCACGTCGACCGATGATTTACTCGCCTCCTTACGCACCGTGCCGATTGCGCATGAGACGCCGAAATCAGCGAGATTCGGCCGCCCGTTCACTGTCACACTGGCGCTCGATGGAACCGGTAATGGCGACGCAACCGCGCCTTTGCCCGGAACCGGCAATATCGTCGAAGGCGAAGCGCAAATCACCGATACAGTTCAAGCGCTTGTGTCAGGCGAAGCCTTCTCAGTGGAAGCCATCACGCCGGCAACGCAGCGCATTTCCCCAGTCACAGAGAATGTATGGCGCTGGAAAGTGACACCCACGGCGGTCGGCAATCAAGAGCTTGTCATCGAACTTTTTGCGCTCATGGACAATGAAGCCCTGCCGCTTCGCACTTTCAGAGATTCGGTTGAGGTTGAAGTCTCACGGATCGGCCAAGCGGTTGCGCTGGCGCAATCGATTAGCCCGATCACTGTGGTCGCTGGAGGAATTGGATCGCTGCTTGCCGGGCTATTTGGCTTTGTTGGCTTTTTCCGTCGCCGCTAAGGCAGTGGGGCGAGAACCAGTCAGATGCGACAGAGCTGACCTGGGCAAAGCCTGAATTGTCTGAAACAGTTTGATAAAACTACGATATCTCTTTCGAAAAGGACCTATCGATGCGGTTGAACAAAATTCTCGCGGGCTCGGCCCTAGCGCTCACCCTCGCTATTTCAGCGTGCGGAGGCGGCGGATCCGGTGACGATACGCTGACCCTGCGCCGCGGGATTTCCGCAAAAGTCGATACGCTCGACCCGCATCGATCCTCCGCCGCTTGGGAAAACATTGTCATCGGCGATATGTTTCACGGCTTAATGCAACATGCCCCAGACGGTGAAGTCATCCCGGCCATGGCGGAGAGCTGGACTACGAGCGAAGATGGTCTGGTTTGGACCTTTAAGCTGATTGATGCGACTTGGTCCGATGGCGTACCGGTAACAGCGAACGATTTTGTCTATGCGCTTCGCCGCATTCAAGATCCAGCCATCGCGTCGCAATACTCGTCTCTGCTCTACATCATCAAGAACGCTCAGCCGCTCAATGAGGGGCGTGTGGCCCCTGAAGAATTGGGGGTACGCGCGGTCGATGAAAGAACGCTTGAAATCACGCTTGAAGAGCCGGCGCCTTACTTCCTGGGTCTGCTGACGCATTACACGACTTTTCCCGTGCCTGAGCATATTGTGGAAACGTTCGGTGAAGCCTGGGTGCAGCCAGAAAACATCGAGGTAAACGGCCCTTACAAGCTCAAATTCTGGCAAACAGGTAACCAGCTTGTGGCTGAAGCAAACCCGCTTTTTTACGAAGCTGATACGCTCTGCTTTGGGCGCGTGAGCTATTTTGAACTTGAAGACCTCGCAGCCGTTGAGCGCCGTATGGAAGCGGGTGATCTCGATATAAACAATAATTTCGACGGTGGCCGAAAAGCTGAAATAGATCAGCGTTTCCCAGGCTGGGCGCGCACAACGCCGGGGCTCTTGACCACCTATTGGAGCTTCAATTCGAGCCAAGCCCCGTTTGATGATGTTCGTGTGCGCAAAGCGCTTGCGATGGCATTGGACCGGGAATTCCTGGTTGATAATGTTCTGACGCCTGGCTTCATCCCCGCCTATAGTTTCGTGCCGCCGGGGATCGCGAATTATGAAACAAACCGCCCAGAAGTAGAGTGGAAATCTATGAGCCGTGAGGATCGCCTCGCCGAGGCTCGTTCCTTGTTGGAAGAGGCCGGGTACGGCCCGGACAATCCGCTACGGTTTGAGTATAAGCACCGTTCCACCGGTGATAATCCAAAAGCCGCGCCGGTTGCGCAAGCGAATTGGAACGAGATTGCGCCTTGGGTCGATGCCCAGATCCTGCGGCAAGATACAAAAGTGCTTTATGCGGACCTGCGACAAAGCAATTTCGAAGTCGCCGATGGCGGCTGGCTCGCCGACTATAATGATCCGCTCAACTATCTTTATCTGCTTGATACAGATGCTGGGCAGCAAAATTACGGCAATTACTCCAACCCTGAATTTGATGCTTTGCTCGAACAGGCGAGCCAAGAGCGAGACCTGGAGCGTCGCGCAGAGATATTCGCTCAGGCTGAAGAGATCATGTTGCAAGACTATCCGATTACGCCAATGTGGTTTGAGGTGACGAAAAATCTGGTTGATCCAAACCTCACCGGGTGGGCCGAAAACGCCGAGGATAATCACCGGTCGCGTTGGTTGTGCCCGTCTGATGTTGGCGCGGAGACAACTGGAAGCGAATAGGGACAGGTTCGGGGAGGGACCATGTCAGTAGAGCTCGAAACAGCTGGGATCGCCTCGCTCGGCGGTCTGACCAGGCGGCAATCGGCTGACCTATCGGGGCAGCCGTGTCGCAATTGCGGCCATATGGTTGAAGAGCGCTACTGTACCAATTGCGGTCAGCTCGCTGCGAGTTTTCACCGGCCAATCGTCTCGCTGATCGGCGAAACGATCTCTGACACGTTTACGGTCGATGGGCGATTGGCGAGAACGCTGCCGGTCTTATTGTTTCGGCCGTGGCGGCTCACCAAGAATTATACGTCTGGGAAACGCGCGCGGTATGTGCCGCCGTTCAGATTGTTCTTGATCGCGAGCTTGGTGTTCTACTTTGTCCTGTTCGCGCTCGTGCCTCCTGGACAGTATATCAACGTTGATGATGAAACCCGCGCTGAGATCTCAAATGGTCTGCGTGAAGCTCAAGAAAACGGTGCGCTCGAAGACATCCCAGAGACGGCGCGCGAGCGTTTGGAGCGCGCAAATATCAGCGTCGAAACCTCTGATGATGAGTTGCGGGAAGGGATCGAAAGACAAATCCTTGCGGTGCTCGAAAACCAAGATCAGTTTGGCGCTGAATTGGAAAAATGGTTGCCGCGTTTGAGCATTTTGATCGTGCCAATGACGATCATTTCGTTCTGTATTCTGCACATTTGGCGGCGATCGCTTTATGTCTACGATCATGCCGTGCATGCACTGCACTTGCACTCATGGATTTATCTCACCGGCGCGGTGATGATGCTCGCCGGGCCTTATCTCCCTGATATCCTGGTGATTGGGTATTTTGTAGGATTTCTCATCTATGTCTGGCGCAGTCTTGCTGTGGTCGGGTCCACCGGGATCATGATGTCAGGTTTGCGCCTGTTTCTGATGTTGTTCTTGTGGATCATTTTCACAACGACGATCATCGCAGCGACCGTCATTGTCAGCGGTATGTTGGTCTCGGCCTAGCCCCGCGAGCTCTATGAAAAATCGCCCGATCCCGAACATTGCTGAAGATCAGAAGGCATTTGTCAGGTCGCTGGTCATTTACGAAGACGCATTTGTCCTTGCGTTCAATAAACCATCTGGACTTGCCGTGCAGACGCGGGGCAATCGCGGGACATCACTTGACCACTTGCTCTGGACCTTCGCGCGCTCGAATGGCAAGCGCCCGCAATTGGTTCATCGGATTGACGCTGGCACGTCAGGTTTGATCCTGGCAGCCAAGACCAAACCGGCGATCACTGCGCTGTCAGCTGAGTTTGCGGAACGTCGCGTGCGGAAGACCTATCTTGCTTTGGTCTCAGGCGAGATCCCTAAAGCCGATGAAGGATCGATCCTTGTGCCTTTGCGCAAGACCGGGCGATCGGTTGTGCCTGGGAGCATTGAGCAAGGCGCGGACAGCGCAAGAACCGATTGGACGGTGCGTGCGCGCGCGGAAGGGGTCGCACTGATTGAGGCGCGCCCTTTGACGGGGCGAATGCATCAGATCCGCGCGCACCTCGCGCAGCTCGGCTGCCCGATCCTAGGAGATGCCATTTATGGTGATCGTAAAGACGGGTCAGATCGATTGATGCTGCATGCGGCAGCGCTGGAAATCACTCTGCCAGACAAAAAGAAACTGGCGCTCGAGGCGCCAGTTCCGGAAGACTTTGCCGGGAAGCAAAAGGAGCTTGGGCTCTAGTTTGCTCCTGCGATCGCGATTTGGGCCGGGGCGCCAGGTCCAAGATCCAATCCAAGGAAGATCCAGATCATCATCAAGCCTACGCCTGAGATGAGCAGCCAGATGGAATAAGGGATCATCATCGCGGTCAGGCTGCCCAGTCCAAAATCCTTCTTCCAACGCTGGGCGAAAACCAGGATCAGCGGGAAGTAGACCATGAGAGGCGTAATGATATTGGTCGCGCCATCGCCGACACGATAAGCCGCGGTCGCGCCGTCTGGGCTGATCCCGAGCAACATTAGCATCGGTACCAAGACCGGTGCCATCAACGCCCATTTCGCGCTCGCGGACCCGACAAATAGGTTCAGCAGGGCTGAGAACAAGACGATCATTCCAAGCACTAAGGGCAGCGGTAAGCCGCTCGACTGGATCGCATCGGCGCCGTGCACCGCGGTGATTAGTCCAAGATTAGACCAGCCAAACATCGCAACGAAGTGCGCCGCTGCGAAGGCGAGGACCAGGTAATAGCCCATATCTCTCATCGCTTCCGCCATCATATCCACCAGGTCTCTGTGATTATTGATGGTCTTCGCAGCAGCGCCATAGGCCCAACCTGCTGCGAGGAAGAGGACGAGGAACCCGCCAACGAGCGACCGGAAGAAGGGGGCATAATTGGAAATCGGGCTACACGTGCCCGCCGCCGCCGCTTCGCCTGCGCAGGCGCTTTCATCAATCAAAGGTGTGCCTGGGCCAAATGTCATCGCTGCCCATAGGCCGCAAACCGCCAAAACCGCCAAGCCAGCGCGGGAGAGACCTTTCTTCTGATCATCGGTGAGGGGTTTGTTTTCATCACTATCGCTTTGCGCATCCGATCCCTCATCCGGCACCCATTTGCCCAGACGCGGCTCAATAATGCGATCGGTCACAAACCAAATGATCGGCATATAGAGGAATAAAAGCGCCATGATGAAATAGGTGTTGCCGGCAATGTTCATGGTCCAGCCAGCATCAATGCTGCTCGCATCATAAGCCGTCTCGGTGATGCCATAGAGCAGCGCATCGAGTTGACCGGGGAAGATATTAGCCGAGAACCCGCCAGAGACCCCAGCAAAGGCCGCTGCGATACCGGCAAGCGGATGACGTCCAGCTGAGGCGAAGATAATCGCCGCGAGCGGGATCATGACCACATAGCCAGCATCTGCCGCATGATTTGAAAGCATTGCGATCAAAGCGACGAGCGGCGTGAGCAAGAGTTTTGGAGCGTTTCGCACCGCGCCGCGAATGGCACTTGCGAATAGGCCGGATCGTTCCGCCACCCCAGCGCCAAGCATCACAACGAGCACATATCCGAGCGGGTGAAAGTGGGTGAACGTCTTGGGCATATCGACCCAAAGGCGCTGAATATTATCAGCAGACAGCAGACTGACGGCGCTTTCTACTTGTGGCGTTCCGTCTGAATTTATCTGGGTTGGGTGGTTAGCGGAGACATTTAACAGATCGGCGACGATCGAAATCCCGACCAGTAAGATGATCAAATAGAAGAAAATAAAGACCGGATCAGGTAATTTATTGCCGGTTCGCTCGACCCAGCCGAGAAATCCTTTTGTCTGTGCCCCCGCAGCCGCGTCTGCCATGCCTCATTCTCCCAGAAATCTATCGTTCCTTTCGATCTAGACCGGGCCATGTTGGCTGGCAATCACGAACCTGCAATGCGCTCGCCGGATCTGAAACGCAGTTTCAGGCGCGCCGGTCATGGCCATGCGGGGATGAGTGGGGTTTGTTAGCGGTGTGTTTTCCCGGGACACAGCAAGTGATCCGCGAGAGTGATTGCTCAAAAAGCTCTATTTCGACTTCGCTTGGCCAGAAACAGAAATCTCCATTTCCGCAGCGATGCGTCGAAGCGCGGTCTCAGCTGATACGAGACTATCTTCCAAGTCTTCGATTGCTTTGTTCGAAACGGGGCCCAGGTCATCTTTCACCCAGGTAATTGCGCGTAGCATGTCCGCGACATACTCGATGTCTTCAACCGAAAGTTTGTTGTCCCCCATCGATCAACGCCCGTTTTTGTGTGTTGCTACGGTCATGAATAGAAAGTCACGCAATTTGACGCGATTTGCAACAAAGAACTACTACAGATTGCAACATTTTTTGGCGCTTCAGCGCAAAAATCTGTGTATTTGACGACGTAGGACTCTGAGCTAAGCCAATTCGAAACGCGCTAAGGGGATTTGTGAGTGGACAAGCTCAAGCAGCGTCTCAGGAGAGGTGTAGGCGCAAAATAGATCCCCTCTAGGGGTGTGGGCGACCGGCAATCCGAGTCGATTTGCTTCGCTGTTCATTTGTGAGCGCCAATATTCGGAGCTCTCTGCGCCGATCAGTGCGACGCCATCGGTGTCACCAAAATACCCGTCGCGAAGGAGCGGATCCTGGTCGAGCAACATGACGGCATCGTAGAACAATTGCGCCGGGGTCGTCTCGAGAGCCAATTGGCCCGCCTTGCAATAATCGTCAGCATTGTCTCGGACGTATTGCAAATCGTCCGCGTTCTTCTGGTAGATGTGGTTGTAGAACGCGACAGGGTCTTTGCGAATGAGGAGCTTCATCCCTTGGATTGCCACCTTTAATCCGCTTTTGCTCGTCACGATTTGTTTGAGCATCGCTCTGAACCAATCCGGTGTGAAGACCTCAAAAATATCCTGATTAAACACGGGGTTGGTGAAAACAGTGAACGTGATTTCGGGGGCGAGTTTCACCAATCTATACGCGACGAGATTCGAACTTCCCATTGCGAGCAGGACGGCATTCGATAAGCCAAGCTTGGTCATAAGCTGGCGCATCATGACGGCCTCGGCCATCGCCGTGGCGCCAGAGCGGATGAGCGCGTCGGTAACCAAGGCTTGGGGCAGCGGTGACGACCTGCCAAACCCGGCCCGGCGAACAAAGATCACTTGTAAGCCCGCCGCCTGCATCGCCCCGCAAAACATCTCCGAAGGCGGAACCGGGAACTCTATCGAGTGGCAGATGAGCAGCGGTCTTAAGTGCGAGCGTTTGCCGCCATAAATCATGACGTCAAACTCGAAAGCCGCTTCGCCAACGCGAACCAAGTTGAATGAGCGGGACGGCAAGTCAGTCATTCGGAGTCCCCGAGTAAACATCAATTTCGCTTAGCGACTCAGCAAATCGACCCTGACCTAACATCCCTCCACACACCGCTTGTGCTCGGGTTTTGCAACGATGCTCAACACAAAGTGGTGATAACAATTGTGTGAACCAGCATGGCGGGCTGTCACGCGCGGAGGTTGTGCTGGTTTGAATATCCAGGGTGCGTGCAGGGCTCTGATATGCTGCATGCGAACCGCTATGGAAAGTTCTGTGCGGGTGCGATGCAGCGGATCTAGGTCGCAACGCCAATCGTCAACACCGCGCGTCCGGACCAATTTTTCAATCTCTTTAAGCGCTTGCTTCTGACATTTAAGGTGTCATTTATTGCAACACGTGCGAACGGACAAAACACATTTGGAAGGCGTGATGATGAAACTGATTTTGGGGATTTTGCTTGTCGGACTGATCCTAGCTGTTGTCTTGGTGATCGCTTTGCAGGCACCAACGAATTGGAAATCGGCGGAGTCGATCAGGACGCCTGACGAAAGATTTGCCAATCTTTCCGATTATCCGTTCCAGCCAAACTATATCGAGATCGAGGGGTATCGGGTCCATTATGTTGATGAGGGCCCGCGCGACGGACAGACCATCCTGCTAATGCATGGCCAGCCCTCTTGGAGCTATCTCTATCGCCATATGATCCCGCCCCTCGCCGAAGCTGGCTACCGCGTGATCGCGCCAGATTTGGTGGGCTTTGGCAAGTCTGACAAACCGCTCAAACAGTCCGATCATAGCTATCAAATGCATGTCGATGTGATGACGGGCTTTGCCCAGCAGATTGACCTGCAAGGCGCAACTCTGTTTGCACAAGATTGGGGCGGGTTGATTGGGTTGCGTATGGTCGCTGCCGATCCGGATCGCTACGCGCGGATCATGCTGTCAAATACCGGGCTTCCAGCCGCTAAAGGGCTGCGCGGCTGGATCGGTTATCCGATGATCCGCTTTGCGACATGGCGTGAAGGCAAGCCGGACAGTGTCGATGATAATGGCGAGTTTCGCTTCACGCGCTGGATCGCGTTTGCGCGCCATTCCGACAATTTCGACCTTCCCACTCTGTTTCAAGGCGCGACGACGCGTGTGCTCTCAGACGCAGAGTTGGCGGGTTATGCCGCGCCGTTTCCTGATGAGATTTATCGCGCGGCAACGCGGATCTTTCCGATGATGGTGCCGTCTCAGTTACGGCAAAACCAGAAGGTTATGGATGAGGTCTTCGCGAAATGGGACAAACCATTCCTAACGGCGTTTGGCGACAGTGACCCGGTGACAGCGGGCGGCGACAAAATCTGGCAAGATACCGTCCCCGGCGCCGCCGGTCAGCCGCACACAGTGATTGAAGGCGGGCACCATTTCATCCAGGAAGATAATCCGGAGGAACTCGTCCGGATCATGATCGCGTTCATCGAAGCGAACTAATTGAGCTTGTCTTCATCCCGCGGTTTTGCGGGCGTGAAGGCTGGGGGCAGCGGTTCAGCAGGGACCCCTTCTTCTTTGAGCGCTTCGCGTTCATCGGCGGTGGTCTCACCCCAAATCGGTTTGTGCTCTGTCTCGCCATAATGCATGGCGCGGGCTTCGGTTGCGAACCCGTCGCCGACATAGTCGAAATTCTCAGACACATGCTGCCGGGCTTTCGCCGCGAGTTTGCCGAACACTTTTTGCGGATCCGGCGGCCCCGACTTTTTGGTGCCAGACACAGCCGGTGCCATGATCGCTTTGCCGACATTCGTACCGTGGCAGTGCATGCATTCCACCAAACCACGCTCAGACTGTTTGTCATACGCACCAGAGGAGGCAAACCAAGCCTCGAACTCCGAATCGCAATCAGAACAGATGAGCGCGTATTTGATCATTTAGGCCGCGAGCAGAGCATCAAGTTTGCCAGCGCGTTCGAGCGCCATCATTTCATCGCAGCCGCCAATATGGATATCGCCGACAAAGATCTGCGGAAACGTACGCGCCCCGCCAGACTTTTGAATCATCTCGGCTTTTTTCTTCGAGTCCATGCCCGCATCGATATGGGTCATGTCGACGCCTTTTTGCTTAAGCAGGCTGAGGGCGCGGCTGCAATAAGGGCAAAACGCGCGGGTATAGATGGTGACTTGTGCCATATGTCAGAGCGGTCCTTTCAACGGGTCGCCCCTTATATGGTAAGATCTGCCTCTCTTACAACGCGGGCCAGCACCAACACATTGACGCGGCTCGCTCCGGCTTTTTTCAGCGCTTTGGTGCATGCGGCGAGCGTTGATCCAGTTGTCAGCACATCATCGACCAGAGTGACCGTGCTGCCTTTGATCCGGCCCAAGCGAGATTTTCGAACCTCAAAAGCGCCCGCAACATTGCGCCGGCGCTGCCGCGCTGTAAGCCCGCCTTGGCTCGGCGTGTTGCGCTTGCGCGAGAGGGCGTCGACCAATGCGAGCGTCCCGGTCTTGCGGGCAACGGCCTGGGCCAGCCAAGCGGCTTGATTGTATCCGCGCGAGGCCAGGCGCTGATAATGTAGCGGGACGGGCACAAGCCAATCGGTCTCTGGCAGGACATCTCGCCCGGCCATCGCCATCCAATTGCTCATCGCGCTGAGTCCATCCCTGCGTCCGGCATGTTTCAGTTCGAGGATCGCTTGGCGCGAAGCCTGATCATAAGCGATTGCTGCGCGCGCTTGATCCCATTTGGGGGCTTTGGCTGCGCAGGCGCCGCATAGGCTGTGTTCGCCGTAATCGACCTCCAGTGGCACAGCGCAACTGCGGCATCCAGCGCCGTTCAAAAAGGTCAGTCTCGAAAAATCATCAGCGGTCAAAACCCCGTCGCCACCATGGCGTTCGCCGGTCAGGATCGAGCGTTGCGGCCAGACAAAATTCGCAAGTGACCTCAGGCCCGCTCTTGCGGATCGCGTGGTCCAGTGCATATCGGAACTCATGTCGCCGTCTCCACCCCCTGTGCTGTTTGATCGCGTGCGTTGGATCCGTAATCGGGATCGCGCGTCGTCTGATTTTGATCAGTATGCCTTCCTTAAGGTCAAGGAGTCGACTCAATTATTAGACAGACTCCGTGATAGCCCGCGTGAGTTTGACCATGCGCTCGACCTGTTTGCCCATACGGGGCAGGCGAGCGCGGCCCTTAAAAAGAGCGGTTATGTAAGCCGGGTCAGCGCGCTGGAACCGTCGAAGGTGATGGCTGAGCGCTTGTCAGTTGAGGCGGTCACGGCGGCATCTATGAATGATGACGCGCTGCCCTATGACCCGGCCACGTTTGACTTGGTGGTCAGCGTTTTGGCTTTGCATTGGGCCAATGATCTGCCCGGTTTGCTGAGCCAAATCTGCACGGTGTTGAAGCCCGATGGCCTATTTCTCGCCAGCCTGTTTGGTGGGGGAACGCTGAAGGAACTGCGCAGCGCGCTCATCGAAGCGGAAAGCGAAATCACCGGTGGCGTTAGCCCGCGTCTGTCTCCGCTGCCGAGCCTGCAAGACATGGCGGGCCTTCTGCAGCGCGCTCGCTTTGCGCTTCCCGTGGCGGATGTTGAGCGAGTCACAGTTCGATACGATCACCCAATGAAGCTTTTGCGTGACTTGAAGGGCATGGGCGAGCAAGCCGCCTTCGCGCCTCGAGACGGCCAAGAGCGGCGGCCTCTCTCGCGCCGGATCCTGGCGCGGATGTCCGAGATCTATTTCGATCGATTCAGCGATCCGGATGGCAAAGTCCGCGCGAGTTTTGAGATTATCTGGCTCTCCGGTTGGGCGCCCGCAGCGGGACAGCCGCAACCCTTAAAGCCGGGCAGCGGGAAGTTCAGCTTGGCGGACGCCGTCAAGAAAACCGGCCAATCCTAGCGGTTTCGACTTAGCCGGGGCTTGCCGCAGAACCCGCTAATAAGCCCCCATCCAAAGTCAGTGTTTCGCCGGTCATATAAGCGGCTTCGTCACTGGCCAACATAATCGCGAGCGCTGCGACTTCCTCAGGCTGACCGAATCGCTTTAGCGGCGTGTCCGCGACGAGGGCGGCCATTTTCTCGTCCCGGTCTGGGCCGTCGCCGATCATTGGTTCCCAGATTGCGGTGAGGATGGCGGCGGGCGCGATGGCATTGCAGCGAATGGCCCAACCTTGCTGCGCGCAATAGAGCGCCACGGTTCGAGTGTGGTTGATCATCGCTGCCTTTGAACTGGCATAAGCCGCTGCGCCGGGAATGCCGACCAAGCCAGAGCGCGAAGCGATATTGATGATGCTGCCGCGACCGGCTGTTTTCATCGCTGCGATGGCGGTTTTGCAGCCTAAGAAGGTGCCGTCCAAATTCACGCCATGCACGCCGCGCCAAGCGCTGAGTGAGGCATTTTCTGGATCGTGCACCAGTTCTCCGGATTCAAATCCGGTGATGCCGGCATTATTGACGAGAATATCGAGCTCAGGATGCGCGCCGTGAACGTTTTGCCAGTCGGCTTCGGACGAGACGTCTAGGTGCGCATAGCGGGCGCCAATCGCATTTGCCGTCTCTTGGCCTTGCGCGTCATTGATGTCGGAAACGATGACATCTGCGCCTTCTTTTGCGAAAGCGGTTGCGATGGCGGCGCCAATGCCGCGAGCGGCGCCGGTGACCAGCGCAGTTTTGTTTTGTAAGCGGGGCATGATGAGTCCTTTTAGGGCGTATGAAATGTCCGGCGCGGGGAAACGCGCCAGTGCGGGAAGAGATGCCGGAGGTCCGGTGCCGCTAGTTCATCTGCTCTCAAAAGCTCCTTTAAGGTGTGACCTAAATATTCGAGGCACGCATTGCGTCAATCGTTTTTTCGAAGATAATCGATTGACCAACGCTCTGGGAGAACGACATGTCTGAAAAACAACGCATCACAGGGTTTGGTGGATTTTTCTTTCGCGCCAAAGATCCATCCGCGCTGGCCACCTGGTATGACGAGAATTTCGGCATCGATAAGGTTCCAAGTGACTATGAGACCCAGCCCTGGCATCAAGATGAGGGCCCCACAGTGTTCGCGCCCTTCGCCCAGGATACGACTTATTTCGGCGATGATCCGTCCAAGACGTTCATGATGAATTTCCGCGTCGACGATTTGGAGAAAATGGTCGCGCAATTACGGGCCAACGGCAATGAGGTGAAGATGGATGAGGGCAACCCTTATCCAAACGGATTGTTTGCGACTGTATTTGATCCTGAGGGCAATCCGATCCAGCTCTGGGAACCGCAGCACAATGCCACTTAGTGTGGCCGAGCTAGTCTGATCTATGGGCTTGCGGCCGGTGCACCAGGGTCACCAACACCCAGGAAATGATCATCAAGAGATACCAGCTGCCAAGCTTTTGCAGCGACACCAGATGCCAACCGGCTTCCTGATTGGGGTAGAGCCAGATCCGTGTAAAAGTCGCGATGTTCTCGGCGATCCAAATGAAAAAGCTGACCAGAAGAAAGCCGAGCAGAAGCGGCATTTGATGGCGCCAACGCCAGACGCGGTAATGCACGCGGGTGCGCCAGAACAGGAGCGCGGTCAGGCCAAACAATACATAGCGGACATCCCAGACATAATGGTGGCTGAAGAAATTCACATAAATCGCCGCCGAGAGTGCCAAGGTCGCTAAGACGGGCGGGTAATGCGTCCAGCGAAACTCAAACACCCGGGCGACGCGGGCAAAGTACGACCCGACCGCGGCATACATAAATCCTGAAAAGAGCGGCACGCCGCCAATGCGCAGGACATTGTCTTCTGGATAAACCCAAGACCCGGCCTCTGTTTTGAACACTTCCATCGCCGTGCCGACAATGTGGAAGATCAAAATCACAATCGCTTCGCTTGGGCGTTCTAGTTTGGTGATTAGAAACAATGCTTGGATCGCTACGGCATAGAGCACGAGAAAATCATATCGCGCGATCGGCGCGGCGTCGGGATAGGCGTAGCCGGTCACCATCATGCCAAGCAGCAACAGCCCGCCAAACAGACACGCCCAGGCCTGTTTGATGCCGAACACGAGAAACTCAACCAGGCCTTTGGTTAGGCGCTCGGACAGGCCTTTGTTCAGCCAGCGCTCAAGGTTGGGCAAGATACGAGTGAGCGTTTCATCGACGCGGGAGATCTCGGTCATACGATCCATGATACGCGCTTTGCTTAAGAAATTGGCCGCGATTTGTCGTCATTGCGGCTAAGCGTCATTCGATTGAGACGCTGCGATGTCTTAGCGCCCCAATCTCTCCCGAAACGCTTCATAACCAAAATCACTGAGCCTCTCGATCCGGCCGTCTTCGTGGCGGAGGGCGAGATTGGCGAGGGGGTTGCCGTTAAACGTGTTCGCTTTGACGAAGGAATAGTGCATCTGATCGGTGAAGATCACGCGGTCACCGGGCTTTAGCGGGGTGGCGAAGGAATAGTCGCCGATGACGTCTCCGGTCATGCAGGTGCGGCCAGCGAGACGATAGGTGTGCGCCTGTTCGTCTGGCAGCCCTGCGCCGACTACGTCTGGGCGATAAGGGGCTTCGAGCACATCCGGCATATGGGTCGAGGCGCTGGCATCGAGTAGCGCGATCGCGCCGTCATTCCAATGCAGATCAATAACGCTGGCATGCAACTCGCCTGTGTCGACGACCAGGCCGCCACCAGGCTCAAGAATGACCTCGATCTGGAACCGCTCCCGGAAGCCTTTGATGGAGGCAATCAAGGCATCGACATCATAGCCTGGCTTGTTGAGGAAATGCCCACCGCCAAAATTCACCGCGCTGACGCGGGCCAGATAAGGCGCGAATTGTTCTGCGACATGATTGATCAAGCCGATCGAGCCATCCGCCATGCTCTCGCATAGCGCATGGACGTGGAAAATGTCGACCAAATCCCAATCGACCTCATCGAGCTTGCTGGCGATTTCCCCGAAGCGAGACATTGGCGCGCAAGGGTCATAGAGATCACCGCCCAGGGTCGCGTTCGAATAGCCTGGATTTACGCGCAAACCGATTTTCGTGCCTGCAGCTTTGGCGATGGCGCCATACTGGCGGACCTGCGCAGTTGAGTTGAAATAGATATGTTCGGCAATGCCGCTGAGCCGCTCGACTTCGCCGGGCGCATAAGCAGGGGAGTAGACATGAACTTCCTTGCCGAAGGTCTCGGCGCCGAGTTGCGCTTCATGCTCGCCGCTGGCTGTGGTGCCATCAAGATAGTCGCGCATGATCGGGAACACGGCTGGCAGGGCAAAGCCTTTGGTGGCGAGCAGGATTTTACATCCGGCTTCGTCGCGCACCCGTTTCGCGGTTTCGAGATTTTGACGTAGGCGGGCAAGATCGAGCACAAAGCACGGGGTCGAAATCTGATCAGACATGCATGAGATCCTTTTGACGGAAAGCGGCCCTGCGCGCGTGACGCTTAAATAGAGAAACAGAAGTGAAGATGCACCTTCGAATTGCAATCCGAACGCATATCCCGGTGAGCTACGTGCTTAATCCTCAGGATTGACCAGCTTGCCGTCAGAGTTTCGGGTTTCTGGTCCGTGCACCTTTACGCGGCCATCCCCGAATGGGGCGTCGCGCTCTTTCAGCGCTTGTTTTAAACCCGCTTCCCTAGCGCGTTTGACAAACCCTCTCGCGCTGGCCGCTTGGTGGCCTCTTGCATCATTCTCAACCGCATAGCGTTGCAGCGTCCGCGCGCCCATCAGTTCGAGGCCCATATTGATCGCGCGTTTATTGGCGGCGAGAATGTCCGGATCAATCAGGGCAAAGCGATCAGCAAGGCCCTCAACTTCGGCTTCGAGCATATCGGTAGGCACGGCTTTCAGCGCAAAGCCAATTTCGGCCGCTTGTTTACCGCTGATTGTATCGCCTGTGAGCAACAAACGCTTAGTCCATTGCGGGCCGAGATTGTGCAGCCAAAATTGATTCGGCAGCGCGCCGAGATCGCGCCCGGCCGGAAAGCCAATCTCAGCATCATCGGCGACAATCACGATATCACAGAGCAGCGCCAGATCGGTTCCGCCCGCTTTGCAGTGGCCATGCACTTGCGCGATCACCGGCTTGTGCATGTCGAACGCGGTCATCCGATAGCGCTGGGCGCGTTCGAGTTGCCAAATGTCGTCATCAACGCTGCGATAACCGCGATAGGGCGCGTCTGGGTTTTCAGACTGCAGCCGTGAGATCGGAACGCTGTCACCGCCAGCCAGATCATAACCGGCTGTAAAAGCGCGCCCGGCCCCTTTGATGATGGCGCAATGCACATCCTTGCGGGCATCGGCATCCCAAAGTGCCTCAGACAATTCAGCCTGCATTTTCAGGCTCATCGCGTTGAGTTTGTCAGGCCGATTGAGCGTGATCCGGGCCCGCCCGTTCTCGATCTCGTAAAGAATGGTGTCGAACATGGGGGCAGCTTAGGGACATTAAGCGCTCAAGTCGAACACGCGCGCCGCATTCTCAAACAGAAACAGATCTTGCGTCTCTTGATCGAGGTTCAGATCGTCCAAACCCTCTAGCGCTTTGGCCGGTGTGATCATCGGATAATTTGTGCCGAACAGCACTTTTTTCCGGCCATTGGATTTCAGATAACGCACAAGTTCTGGCGGATACCGTTTGGCCGTATAGGCGGATGTGTCGATATACACATTCTCATGCTTGGTCGCGACGGCCACGGCTTCTTCGGTCCAGGGGTAGCCGATATGGCCACCGACGATCACCAGTTCTGGAAAGTCGAGCGCGACTTGATCGAGATAAATCGGGCGTCCCACCTCGGATGGCGCAAGCGGTCCTGTATGGCCAATTTGCGTGCAAAACGGCACACCCATCTCACAACAAGCCGTGTAGACAGGATAGAATAAGCGATCGGTCGGCGGACGTTCTGCGAGCCAGGGCAGAACGCGAATGGCTTTGAAGCCTAGCTCTTCAACACACCGCCGAATTTCTCGCGCCGCCTGCATGGGTTTTGAGATATCGACCGAGCCAACGCCGACCAAGCGCCCGTTAGACTCTGCACAGAATGCCGCCACTTCGTCATTGGTGATCATATCCTTGCCCGGCGCTTGCCAGGCGCAAATGAGACTGATCTCAACGCCGGCTTGGTCCATCGCCGCAACCGTGGTGGAGACGGGAAGCTGTTGATCTGGGATCGTGCCTTTGGTCCAGCGGCGCAGCGAGTCGAACACTGGGTTTTCGGAATGGCGCTGAGTTGGGTGTTGTGCCCAGGCGTCGATAATCTTCATGCTTTAGCCCTCGCCTATCGCTAAGGCTAAAATGTACTGAGCAAATTCACGTGCTTCAAGTCATCGCGCCAGGGCAGGTTAAGCCGCCGCGCACATCTTCCGAACTTTGGTTGGATCGGCTGGAATATAGTTGAGCTGCTGCAAGCTAATCGCGAAATCATCGACATATTCACAGGGCTTTTCGCCTTGCTCGAATTGCGTCTGCGCCACGAATGTATCGGAGCCAGGGCGGGTAAACGTCACAAATGGCGACCAGACGCGATGCCAACCGCGTTCGCGGGCAATATCGGTGACGCCCATTTGCTCAGCCAGGTCTGCGCCGGCGGGGGTGCGAACCTGGATGTGCAGGACACTGACTTGGAAATCCGCGCCGCCATTCGGCAAGCTCTTGCGCTGTTTGTCTGAGAGCGTGTTGCCGACAAAGTCTGCAATTGTGCGCGGATTGTTTTCATTCAACTCAGCCTTTTGAAAGGCCTGGCAATACGGGCATTCTTCAAAGCCCCAGACGACCATAAGCGGATTGCTCGCCTCTTGGGCTGAGGTCACTGCTGCCGCGTAGAGTTCCTTTGGATCAAGACAGGCGCGGTAAATCGCATCTGGCACATCTGCGGCGCATCCCGCAGCGGGCGTGAAATCGGCATAATCGACCGCCGGGACAAAGAGCGGCTTGTCGGGGTCAATCGCTGCGCCTGAACAAGCAGAGACAAGCAAGGCTGCTGCGGCGATGAGGCTGGAAAAGACGGGCAGTTTCATTCTTTGTTCCTTCGAGCGATTTTGAAGCGCTCGGTGCTTGGTTTTTCGATACAATTCAAGCCAGCACACGAAATCGTGTTCAAACCGATTAGGAGTCTTTAGTGCCTGTTCGAGCCAAATTAGCCCAATAGCGTCGCTTCCAGGCCAGTCGGCGTTTTCTCTCGACTTCCTCCCGACGTTTCCACTTTCTCTCGGCCAATGCTCTTTTGTGATGAGACGATAGAGCGATTTCGGCTTGTCGTTTCTGTTCCACTAGGGCGCGAGCCTCGCGCATATTTTGCGGAATTGTCCCCCGATCCAATTCACGAATTTGGCCGGCAGACTCCAGATAACGAATAACTTTCCAGAACCAGTCATCTCGCTTAGACGGCGCGCGAAACTTGTGGTGCACGTAGGATAGTGGCTTGCCGCAACGGCCGCATTTCATGACCGTATCTCGGACAAATGTGCGCGACATCGCCACTTGGCATGTGGTGCACAAATACTTCACTCTCAGTGCGGTCATGTCCAAGTCTCCGCTGCCTAGAGTGCATCTTGGGATGGATGCCGTTCTTCAATCAAGTGCCGAATAAGCAATCCGAATTTTGTGGCATGACGAACCTGCACTTGATATATCTAAAAAACTAGATATATAGATGTTATGAACGATCACAGTGCAGCCTCTGCTTTCGCCGCCCTTGGGCATCCTAATCGGGTCGCGATCTTGCGTCTCTTAGTGCAAGCCGGGGCCAAAGGTTTGAGCGTGTCGCAAATGCGCACGCAGCTCAAAATCCCGGCCACGACCTTTGGCCATCATCTCAAAGCCATGGCCGAGGCCGACCTGATCCGGCAAAGCCGAGACGGCCGCTCGCTGATCTCAGTGGCGGACTATTCGGCGCTGCAATCGCTCATCGAATTTCTCATGGAAGACTGCTGCCGCGGCACGCTGTCTGTCCAAACTCAGCTTGAATTGGAGACCTCATGAAACGCCTACATGTACACATCAGCGCTGCCGATATGAACGCGACCAAACGCTATTACTCCGCCCTGTTTGGCCAGGCGCCGACCGTCGACGAGCCGGACTATATGAAATGGATGCTTGAGGACCCGAAGATCAATCTCGCGGTCAGTCAACGCGATGGTGCGACCCGCGGCGTGGATCACTTAGGCATCCAAGTTGAGAGCGATGATGAGCTCGAAGCGGTCAATGCTGCGCTGCTGGCCGCGGAACAGTCTACGTTGGCGGAACCCGGTGCACAGTGCTGCTACGCACAGTCGAACAAGCATTGGGCGAAAGACCCGCAAGGCGTCGTCTGGGAAATGTTCCACACGATGGATAGCATCCCGACCTATGGCCAGGATCTGCGCGACGAGATTCCGCACACACCGCTCGCCAAAGAGGCGGGGGGCTGCTGTTAAGTCTCCACCTCGAACAAATCGTCCTGCTTGCCGGTTGGCACATCAATCACGTGCCAAGGCAGGCCGCGTTTGGCGACGTCTTCGAGGAAGGGCTTGGCTGGGAATTGCTCGACATTGAACACGCCCGCACCGGACCATTCGCCTTTGAAGAACATGGCCGCACCCGAGACTGGCGGCACCCCGGTCGTATAGCTGACCGCTTGGGCTGAGACTTCTTTATTCGTCTGCGTATGGTCGCTGACATTATAGATCATCTTGGTCACCGGCTGGCCGTCTTTGGTGCCGCGCAGGATGACGCCGATCGAGGTCTTACCCGTATAACCCTCCGCCAGAGTGCTCGGCACGGGCAGCAAGTCTTTCAGGAATTCCATCGGGATAATGTCCATACCCTTGTGCTTGATCGGTTCGAGGCCGATCAGGCCGATCGATTTGAACACGTCCAAATGCTTGATGTACTCATCGCCAAAGGTCATCCAGAAGCGGATCTGTTTCAGGCCTTTGATATGTTTGACCAGGCTCTCTTCTTCCTCGTGATAGATGAGGTAAGACATTTTCGGGCCGACTTCGGGATAGTCGATTAGGGTTCGAATGGAGAGGGCTGGGATCTCGATCCACGCGCCATTTTTCCAATAACGCCCGTCCTGGGTCACTTCGCGCAGATTGATCTCTGGATTGAAATTGGTCGCGAAACTCTTGCCATGATCGCCCGCATTGCAGTCGACAATGTCGATATATTCGATCTCGTCGAGCAGACCCTCTTGCTGGGCATAGGCGCAATAGATGTTGGTACAGCCTGGGTCAAAACCGCAGCCGAGGATGGCGGTTAGACCCGCCTCTTTGAAACGCTCTTGATAGGCCCATTGCCAGTGATATTCGAATTTTGCGACATCGCGCGGCTCGTAATTCGCGGTGTCCATATAATGGGTCTTAGTGGCAAGACAGGCATCCATGATCGGCAAGTCTTGATAAGGCAGGGCCATATTGATCACGAGATCGGGTTTGACCTTTTCGATAAGGGCAATTGTCTCCTCGACATTATCGGCATCAACTTGCGCAATATCGATTGGCGTCTGGCACAATTTGGCGACGTTCTCGCACGAGACCAAACGGCGCGAAGCCAGTGTGATATGTTTGAACGTCTCGCGATCCATTGCGCATTTCTGCGCGACAACTGAGCCAGCCGCTCCGGCGCCGATAATCAACACTCGATCCATGTGCCTCAACCCTTTTTGCAAAGCCAAGTATTCGTATTTCTGCCTCTACTTGAGATGGACGCGGTTCGCTAGTTCAATTTCAGTCGCCTTAGAGGGAGGATTCTCCGGGCATTTCTGCAGATCACGCATGATCCATCTTTGAGTGGCGTTCGCCGCGGAAATAGGTTAAGAGCGCCGCTTTTCCGAGATTCCGGGGGAGCAAATGACCTATCGGCACTTCATCGATCTGTGGCAGCTTGAGGCAAGCGAACTGCGCGCCATCATGGACCAAGCCCATGCGATGAAACGCGCCCGACAAGGCTGGCCAAAGGGTAAAACCGATGCCGATGCGCCGCTCGCGGGCCATACAATGGCGATGATCTTTGAGAAGAACTCGACTCGGACACGGTTTAGCTTCGAAGCTGCGATGCGCCAGCTGGGCGGCGACTCAATCATCGCGACCGCCTCGGACATGCAACTCGGCCGCGGTGAGACGGTTGAAGACACCGCGCGCGTGCTCAGCCGCTATGTCGATATGGTGATGCTGCGCGCGAATAATCACAGCGATCTGGAAGTGTTTGCGGAAGCGGCGTCTGTGCCAGTGATCAATGGCCTGACCGACCGGTCGCATCCTTGCCAGATTTTGGCAGATCTTCAGACGCTTGAAGAATCTGGCCTCGATCTAAAAGGCGCGCGCCTCGCTTGGGTAGGCGACGGCAATAATGTTTGCTCCAGCTTCCTACACGCAGCGCCAAAATTTGGCTTTTCTTTCGCGATTGGAACGCCAGACCGGTATGCGCCGGATGATGAAGATGTTGAAATTGCGCGCCAGCTTCAAGGCCGCGTCGATCTCTACGAAACCGCCGAAGAAGCCGTTGCCGGTGCCGACGTTGTGATCACTGATACATTTGTCTCCATGGGCGACAAAGACGGGGAAGCGCGCCTTGCAGAACTCGACCCATATGCGGTCACCGACGAGCTGATGGATCTCGCGCAAGGCGGCGCTAAATTTTTGCACTGTTTGCCAGCCCATCGCGGCGAAGAGGTCGATGCAGAAGTCATTGACGGACCAAACTCGCTAGTCTGGGATGAGGCGGAAAACCGGCTTCATGTGCAGAAAGCGATCATGCGCTGGTGCCTCTACAAATAGTGGCGGGTCAGATCCAAATCTTGATCGATGCGGACGCCTGTCCGGTCAAAGATGAGACCTATAAAGTCGCCTTGCGCCATGAGGTGCCGGTGACTTTGGTTAGCAATAGCTTTCTGCGTGTACCACCGCATCCCTTGATCAAACATGTCACGGTTAGCGACGGGTTTGACGCCGCTGATGATCATGTGGTCGAACTGGCGCATGCCGCAAGTGTGGTGGTGACGGCGGATATCTTGCTGGCGGAGCGAGCTCTTAAGAAAGGCGCGATCGTGCTGGGGCCGAATGGCAAGCCGTTTACAGAAAACTCGATTGGCGGCGCTATTGCGACGCGCGCGATCATGGCTGATCTGCGCGCGGGCGGGGATCAAGTTGGCGGCGCAGCGCCGTTTTCAAAGGCTGATCGGTCGCGTTATCTGTCAGCACTTGATGAAGCGTTGAACCGTCTAAAGCGCCAAGCCCGCTAAGCTGGCTCCCGCGTCCGATCCGTGGCCCAAGCCAAAGCTGCCAAGAGGCTGAACGCGACAAGCGCCATGATCGCAAATTGCGGGATCGCTGGCGGATGATCGACCGGCAAGTGATTATAGACTTGCAGCGCCAGCATGAAGCCAATCAGCAGCCATGGGGCAAACCGTCCGACCGTGCCCTTTGGTTTAGTATGCGCGAGATAGAGCGCGCCGCCGATCAAGAGTAGGCCGATCTCCACGACTTGGGTCCAGAGCAAGCTGTTCCAAAGCCCCAGCCCGATTTTCGGGCCGCCAAACCACAGCGCTAAATCTGGGCCGTGTGCGATCAGATCTGTGAGCCAATGGCTGAATACCGCGAGCCCAATAATCACGCCCGCCGTCACGGCTTTGGCACCCTTTCGTAAAGCGGCGTAAAGCGCCCCAGCAGCGATCGCCCAAATCACGGCGGCCACGAGGGAATGGGTATAAGGCATATGATGTAAATCCAAGATCGAGGCTTCCATAAAGCCGGGTGCGACATCGAATTTTTCAATGCCGACTAGAACCAAACCAGCCCAGGCAAAGTCGACCAATTGCACGGCGACGAAAAGCTGCCACAGAGGAATTGCGGGTTTCACCGCCCGCGCCGCCAATGCGGCTCCATAGTGTCCGATGAACATATTGATTGCCTCCCAGAGGCGAGGATGCGAAGTGCAAGCGCCTGCGTCAATCCTATTCTGCCTCACTTGCTTCTCTTCCGCTCACTTCCGAAACCCACTAAGAGCCCCGAATGAACGGATTTCTTCTTGTTGCGATTGGCGGCGCGATTGGCGCTTCTATGCGCTATGGCGTTGGCTTGGCGTTTACCGAGCATGGCGGCGTGTCTGGTGCCTGGGCGACGCTGTTTGTGAATGTCGCGGGCAGCTTCATTCTCGGTGCGATGATGGGCTGGTTTACCAGCCGCGAGCCTGTCCTCGAAAACACGCTTTGGTTGCTGGTCGGGGTCGGGATGATGGGGGCGTTTACGACTTTCTCTGCTTTCTCTCGCGACACGGTCCATATGTTTATGACCGGCGAGCTGATGAAAGGCGTGGTGTTTGCCGGACTGAATATGGTCGGCGCTTTGGCCGCTTTCACGGCTGGGCTCTTAGCGTTGAAAAGGCTGCTGGCATGAGCCGACAAGTCATCACAGAAATTGTCTCCGAAAAAGAAGGCGGCGTGCGGCTTGATCGCTGGGTGAAGCGGCGCATGCCGATGACCCAGGGCGAACTTGGAAAGCTTCTCCGGACCGGTCAGATTCGCGTCGATGGCGCGCGTGCGAAAGCCAATACACGGCTCGAAGCGGGCATGTCGGTGCGGCTGCCGCCTTTCGCATCGAAGATGGCGAAAGACGCTAATGCGCCATGGAGTGCGCCAACTCAGCCAAATGCAAAAGCGCTGGCGTTCCTAAAGCCGCTCATCCTGCATGAGGATGATGAGATGTTCGTGCTCAACAAACCAGCCGGCATTGCTGTGCAAGGAGGCACGGGGCAGGGCGGACGCCATATCGATGGCATGTTGGACGCGCTGTCAGATGGCGAGCATCGGCCGAGGCTGGTGCACCGGCTCGACAAAGCAACCTCAGGTCTGTTGCTGATTGCGAAACACCCGAATGGAGCTTCACGGCTCGGGAACCTATTCCACTCGCGCGATATGGAGAAAACCTATTGGGCAGTGACGGTCGGTGTGCCGCATCCGCCGGCGGGACAGCTCCGATCTTGGATGCGCAAGGGCGTGGATGAAGACGGACGCGAGCGCATGATTTTGGGCGCCCATGGCGATAAAGTCTCGAAACACGCGATTACTGATTATGTCACGGTATCCACCGCCGCGCGCCGGGCAGCTTGGGTGGCGCTGAAACCGTCGACTGGCCGCATGCATCAATTGCGCTTTCACATGCACGAGCTTGGCACCAGCATCCTAGGCGATGACAAATACGAAACCCGCCGCGAGGTGCCGCAAGGCGTCGCTAGGGGCTTGCACCTGCACGCGCGCGCGATGGTGATCCCGCGCAAATCCGGCAAACCCTTGACGGTTCAGGCGCCCTTGTCCGGGACAATGAAGCAGACGTTTGAAACTTTAGGCTTTTTGGAAAGCGAAGCTGGGCGGGATCCTTTGGACCTATTTGTCTAAGCTACAGATCTATTTCTGCTGCGGCTGCAAGTTCGGATTGGCGAAGAAAAGCGGGATGATCAAGCGCGCATTTTCAGGCGTCGTCCCGAAGGAAACCCCAGCGTCATGCCAGAGATAGCCGCGGAACAAGACAAGGCGGTTGAACTTCATCGGCACCATCATCGTCTCCGTCCACTTTGATGCGTCATAGATGTCCTGGCTAAGGATCTCGTTCATCGCGGTCTTTGCGTCCGCATAGCCGGCTTTCTCCGCCATGCCAGGCCAAACGGGTGCCATGTCCCAGCCAGTGGGATTGTGTTTGAAGAAATGCGTACCGCCTTGGCAATGCTCGTCCGGCGTTAGGTAGAGAATGCCCGACCAATGAAAATTGTCGATATGGACATGGGAACTGCTCGTGTCCCCAGCTTTGGCAAGGCGCGGAATTCCGTGTGAAGAGCGTGGCGCCGGAACCGGTTTTAGTGGCTCGTGTACGATACTGCTCACCATCTCTTCCACACCTGGAAAGGCGAGTGCTTGGCTGGCGTTTCGGCCTGGATAATTCACGCCTTCCGGACGCGGCGGATAAGTCAATGAGAGGGCGTGATTGCGCACCGCGACGGGGTCACCGACAAAGTCATCGATGATGAAATGCGTCAGGTGCATTAGCGCTCTTTCGGATCCAATGCGTCGCGCAAGCCATCGCCGATAAAGTTCAAGCAAAGCAGAGTAATCATCATGGTGAGTGCCGGCGCGAGCAGCATCCAGGGTTTGTCCTGCATCTCTTTGGCGCCATCTGAAATCAATACGCCGAGGGAGGTGAGCGGCTCATTCACGCCGAGTCCAAGGAAAGACAAGAAGCTCTCTGCTAGAATTACCACCGGAATGGTCAGGGTGACATAGACCGCCACTGGTCCCACCACGTTTGGTAGAATGTGGCGGCGAATAATGGTGAAGAAGGGAACGCCCGTCGCGCGGGCCGCCTCGATATATTCCATATTCTTGATGGCGAGCGTTTGGCCGCGAACGATCCGGCTCATCGTAAGCCACTCGACCGCGCCGATCGCAGCGAAGATCAGAATGATGTTCCGGCCAAACACCGTGAGCAGTAGGATGACGAAGAAGATGAATGGCATCGCATAAAGCACATCGACAAACCGCATCATGATATTGTCGACCCGTCCGCCAACAAATCCAGCGACGGCCCCCCAAGTGACGCCAATGATCAATGAAACGATTGTGGCGACAAGCCCGACGGCCAGCGAAATGCGCAGACCAATCATCAAGCGGGCCAAGCTGTCGCGACCCTGTGTGTCGGTGCCGAGTAAATGCAAGTTCTCAAATGTCGGGGCGAGTTCAACATTCGCTGAAATCGTTCTGTAATCGTGGACCCAAAAGAACGGGCCGACGACGGCGAACAGCACCATCACGCCGAGAATCCACATTGAAGCAACGGCAGCTTTGTTTCGGAACAAGCGCGCTTTGGCATCGTCCCACAGGGAACGCCCGCCCTGAATGGCGGTTTCAACCGCCTCCTTACGGCCTGTCAGATCCATTGTGTCAGTCATATTTCACCTTCGGATCAAGCAGGGCGTAAAGGATGTCTGCGATCAGATTGAACAGCACGATCAGCGTCGCATAGATGATCAGAGCGCCCATCACGAGCGTGTAGTCGCGATTGATCGCGCCATCGACAAAGTATGATCCCATGCCGGGCAGTCCGAATATGCGCTCAATCACCAGCGATCCCGTCATCACGCGCGCCATGGCCGGGCCAACATAAGACACCAGCGGCAAGATCGCTGATGGCAGTGCATGTTTCATCACCACATCACGCTCGCTCAGTCCTTTGGCGCGAGCGGTTCGGATATGGCCTGAACGCATGGTTTCAATCACGCTCGCCCGCATCAGGCGCGAGATGATCGCAATCTGAGGCAGGGCCAGTGTGATCACCGGCAGCGTCATATTGTGAAAACTCATCCCGATATTTGGGTAAGTTCCAAGGCCGCCCACGGCGAAGATCCCAAACGTCAGCGCGAAGAGCAGGATCAGTAGCGGGCCCGTGACAAAGGTCGGGATCGAAATTCCCGCCATTGCAAAACCCATAACGGAATAATCGCCAGCTGTGTTTTGGCGCAGACCTGCGAATATTCCCATTGCCGTGCCGACGACAATCGCCAGTGAAATTGACAAAAAGCCAATTGCGAGGCTGATCGGCAGACCATCCGCGATGAGGTCATTCACGCTCTTGCCAAGGGTTTTCATGCTGGGCCCGAAGTCGAGCTGAGCAACCCCCCAAAGATAGTCTGTGTATTGCTGCCAGAGCGGCTTATCGAGACCGAATTTCGCGTTAAGAGCCGCCTCGGTCGCGGCATTGAGCTTACGCTCGCCATCGAAAGGTCCGCCTGGCGCCATTCGCATCATGAAAAACGCGACGGTGATGATTAGAAGAAGGGTCGGAATAGCAATGAGCAGACGGCGCGCCGTATCGGCCCAAGGAATTCTCGAAAGTGTACGCTGCAGGGCTGACACTGAGTCGGGCTCCTCGAGAGGTATGTGTAATTGAATCAACACTCGGGGCTTGGCAGCCCCGACAACACTTCTTACGTTCACGTCCAAAGAGGCAAAGTCAACGCCCATCTACACCGGAGTTATGGAATGGTCGAAATACGCAAAGTCACAGACGGTTTTGCAGTCGCCCCCCAAATTGATGAAGCTGATGTCCAGGTGATTGCAGACGCTGGTTTCAAAACGCTGATTGCGAACCGTCCTGATGGTGAAGGCGGGGTCGAACAGCCGCGTATGGGCAATATTCGCAAACAGGCTGAGGCGTTGGGATTGGCCTTTGTCGCGATTCCGTTTTCTGGCGCGCCCACGCCGGATATTCTAGAGCGTTACAATGCGGCTTTGGCCGAGGCGCCGGCGCCGGTATTGGCCTATTGTCGCACTGGAACCCGCTCGATCACAGCTTGGGCGATGACCCATGCAGGTCAGGGCATGGCGGATGAAATCGTCGACGCTGCTGCAGGTGCAGGCTATGATCTTTCGGCGTTGAAACCGCTCTTATAACAAGGGCGTCACTTGATTGTGAGCACTTATTCACTTCCGCTGATCGAAAGAGCTTGCTAGCCTCTGTTAAGCATGCGATCCACCAGAAAAGCGCCGAATTGACGGCTGAGGAGTAAAGTATGTCACGAAACTGGTTGGCAGACTTTAAATATGAAGATGGCGCCTGGCTGGTCAAAAAGACTGGGCACCGCGTTCCGGCGACTCGCGAGCTCGCGAACGACATCTTCACCTGGCTGACCTTCTACACGCTCGCACAATCCTGGCGCTCATGGCGACGGATTACCGGACATAAACGTCCAACAATCGCATTTTATCCTGAAAAACCAAGACCTTGGTACCATATCTGGCCGGTCATGCATGCCTCGGGCGCAAAACTGATTTCAGACACCAGCATTGCCGACATCGTCTTCCAATTTGATGATTCGACTGAGACGGATCACACCCCGCCGGTCACCAAACCCGGCGCCAAATTGGTCAATTTTGGTTGCAAAGACATTTCCAAATCCAATGTGGCGGCTGCGTTTGAGCGGGCCGCTGGATATAGCCTTGCCGTTGATCCGACAGTCTTTACCGGCACGATGGTCGAAAAGTCTGAAAAGAATGCCTGCCATGATGGCCGGATCTTGGAAGGTCCACTGGCCGAGCCGCTAGCTGACAAGACGTATCAAGTGCTGGTCGACAATGAAATTCCGGGCGGACTGATCGAAGATCTGCGTTGCTGCATTTGCGGCGGCGAGCCCGCCGTCGTGTTCCGCAAGCGCCGCGCAATCGGCCGACGCTTCCTCAACGAGAATACTGAAGTTCTGCTCGACTCGCCGCAGAACTGTTACTCTGACGATGAAATTCGCGTGATATCACGATTTGCTGATGAGATCGGTCTGGAATGGGGCGGCGTCGACGTGCTACGCGACAATGCGTCGGGACGAATCTACATCGTCGACGCGAACAAAACCGATATGGGCCCACCGGTCGCCCTCAAGCTTGGCGACAAGTTGAAGTCGACCCGCCGCATGGCCAAAGCCTTTGTCGCTGCGTTCGCGCCGAAACGTAAGTAGTTTGCCTGACTTGTGAAATCAGGGCAGATATGTCCACGACAAAAACAAGAAGAAACTCAAAGCAGCATTACTCCCATGGCAATACCTTTTGTGCGTGAAATTGAATTCGAATATGGCAAAGTGGAGCAGGTTTCTCCGCTCCTGCGCCGTGTCGTCGCGAATAATCCAGGTCCGTTCACCTATGTCGGAACCGGCGTCTATATCGTCGGGCATGGCGAAGTTGCGGTGATCGATCCCGGCCCGAACACTAAAGAGCACTTTGACGCGCTGAAAGCGGCGCTTGAAGGCGAGACAGTCAAATATGTTCTGGTGACGCATGGTCACTCTGATCATTCGCCTTTGGCCAAGCCATTGGCCGATTGGGCAGGCTGTAAAGTCTATGCCAAAGGCTGCGGCGAGCCGACCGCTAAAGGCGAGCTGGGCAGCGAAGACGATCCGGGCTTCACACCCGATGAATGCACCTGCGATGGTGACTTGTTCGAAGGTCCCGGCTGGACCCTGGAGACGATCGAAACGCCAGGTCACACGACCAATCATATCTGTTTCGGTCTGAAAGAAGAGAATGCTTGTTTGAGCGGCGATCATATCATGGGCTGGTCGACGACAATTGTTGCGCCGCCAGATGGCAATATGGCTGATTATTTCGACAGCCTCGATAAAATTGAAGACCGCGGCTTCGATATTCTTTGGCCAACCCACGGCTCTCCGATTGAAGGCAAAGCCTTTGTGAAAGAGTTCATCCAAGCCTATCGCCAGCATCGCCAAGATCGCGAAGACGGGGTGATTGCGCAAATGAAAGCGGGCGAAACCGCAATCCCTGACATGGTCAAAGCCATGTATGTCGGGCTCGAAGAACGCTTGTTTCCTGCCGCTTGCATGAGCTTGCTCGGTCATATGTTCAAACTGATCGAAGAAGGACGCGTCACCGCAAGCGATGCGCGTCCAGTTGTTCAAAGCGAGTTTCGGTTGACGAAAGTCGACGCTTAGAGCGTGTGCATATCCCGGATATTGAGTCAGCGACTGTTATTCTGGAAGATGTGGACGCTCTGATCGTGTCAGCTTTCGGCGTCGGAGCGGACGAAAGAATGAAAATCCTTCTTTGAGCCTCATCCTGAGCGAAGTCGAAGGACGAGGCGGGCTTCTGGGAAGCACGACCCTTTATCCTTCGACTTCGCTCAGGATGAGGGCCTGAGACTCGCGTGTCCGCGTTTGACCCATAGAAGACATGTTGTGAAACAAACTTAAACCAGAGGCATTTTTAAGTCACTTCACCGCTTCCGGCTCGGACATGATCGCGGGGAGCAATGCGCCTCCCAAAAAAAGCCCGCACCCTGCTGGGGTACGGGCTTTGTGTCGGTGATAATAGGCTTGCCTCTAAGGCGCGCGGCGGCCTTGGGCGCGGTCTTCGAGTTCAACCATCAAGCCATAAACCCGGGTCGAGTTGGCGCCTAGATCGGATAGGCCGACGCGGCTGGTGGAACGAATATCGACGGCTGTGGCGCCATTCGCAGCGCGGAGGCGTATTGCGACATCGTCTTTAAAGCCAAACCAGCCAGATGTGGCGATTGCTTCGATTTGAACTTGATCGCCGGTGAGTGTTTCGGGTTCTAGGATATCCCAGCCTTTGCGGTCCATGATCTGTTCGGCAATGGCGGCCACTTCTTGTGGGGATTGGCTGAAATAAAGCGTTTCCATCTTCGGATAGACGGTCCCTTTTCCGGCCTCTTTAGCTTCTGCTTCTTCCTGAATTTCTGACACAAGACGACCCGCGGTGCCGGGCCAGCGCTCTTCGGCATAATCAGGAACGGTTGGCGCATCGAGCACGGGGTTGGTTTCGCCTTGGGCGGTGCGATCGGCCATCAAAGCTTCGCTAAACTGAATGGGATCATCCCAATTGGTTTGGATATCGTGCAGCGGCGGCAGGGCCCCAGCTTGCGCCCCAAGGCCGGCGAGGCGGAACATGCAAAACGCGGCAATAAGCGTGGCGGCAAGCGCGAGAATAAAGGCCTGTTTCCGAGGCGCTTTAATCAGTGCGATGACTTGGGCGATGATAGACAGACCAAGCGCGAGCATCGCAATGCCGGGACCAATCCCAATCGTCATTTGTCCAAGTCCAACCTGCCAAGGCCAGAGACCAAACTTCGTGCCGAGCGCGGCAATGGCAAACCAAAGCACGGTGAAAATTGAAACCGCGAGCGCGAAAATCGCGACTTTCATCCGCCAGCCTGCTTTAGGGGTATCTACCGCGTCGCTCATGGGGTGCCTCCTCTATCCCGGTAGGAGCGAGATAGACCATAATCGCGGGCAAGGAAATCATTTGCGCAGCGCCGAGCGCGATTAAGGAAGATCAGCGGCCTCTGCGAAGCCGGTATATTCATACGGCTCAACGCCTGGCGCCCCTATGGCGTCTTCATAGAGGACCCAAGCTCGCGTTTTTTCTGCATCGTCACAGGTCACCTTAACCCATTCTTGATCCTCAGGCCCCTGCTCAAACACCGTCGATTGGGGAAGATCTGCTTCGTTCATTTCATACTGAACGCCGTCTTTCTCGGCGATGAAAAAGCCTTCCGCGAGATAACTTTTATAAACTAGTTGATCACCGGTTGTGAGGGTTAGCTCCTCTTCGCCATCCCCGACCAGTACGTTGATCGTCACGTCTTCTTTAATCGTGAACGTGGTTGGGAAGACCATTGAAACATATTCGACCTGGTCGGCATTATTGCGGTCTCGGTTCCACGGGCTGTAGGTCGCTTTGTGCGGGAGGCCGCAATAGATGGGCGGATAGACCTCAAACGTAATGGTTTCATGTCCCATCACCGTGACGCCTTCTTGGGTGACCGAAAAAGCGGATGGATATTCGCCCGACCAATAGAGCTGCATTTCCCAGCCATCAGGATAGCCAATGGTTGGGATATCTTCCGGAGAGGCTTGCGTCTCAGGATCGGCTTCAGAGACTGGCGTTTCGGGATCGGCCGAAACGTCCGATTCTGTCTCGACCACTGTGTCTGGCACCTTTGTCTCGGGGGCGGGATCCGTATTTGACGGACTGCAGGCGGTTAAGACCAAACCGGCCGACGCGGCGTATATGACAGTCCGGATCATGATTTCCTCGCTTTTCTTTAGATTCGTGGTGCGCGGACTCGACCCTTGCTGTCAATTGTGGCGGCAATGACTTGGCATTTGAGGCGTTTTCGTGTGGAAGGAGCGCTTCGAATTCACTAAGGCTTCTGCCATGACCAAACCTATCGTTCGCTTCGCGCCCTCGCCAACTGGCAACTTGCACGTTGGCAATGTTCGTACCGCATTGATCAACTGGCTTTTTGCGACCGGGCAGGGCGGGACATTTATCCTGCGGATTGATGATACCGACCTTGAGCGCTCAACGGCGGCCTATGAGCAAGGCATTAAAGACGACCTCACTTGGCTCGGGCTCACATGGGGCGATACGTTCAAACAGTCCGAGCGGTTCGATCAATATGACGCGGCAGCTGACAAACTACGCGACATGGGCTTGCTGTATGCCTGTTATGAGACCGCTGATGAGCTCGACCGCCAGCGTAAGCTGCAACGCGCACGCGGCAAGCCGCCAATCTATAATCGCGCGGGCCTCAACCTCACCGATGATGAGAAAGCCGCGTTCGAAGCTGAAGGGCGCAAACCCCATTGGCGGTTTAAACTGAGCGGTGAGCGGGTGATCTGGAATGATCTGGTTCGAGGCGAGCAAGCGATTGAGACCAGCAGTCTCTCAGATCCGGTCTTAATCCGTGCCGATGGCTCCTACCTCTACACGCTGCCCAGCTGCGTCGATGATATCGAAGCAGGGATAACTCATGTTGTGCGCGGCGAAGACCATGTGACCAATTCCGGGGCGCAAATTGAGATCTTCAAAGCCCTCGGCGGCACCGCCCCGGCCATGGCGCACACACCGCTTCTAGTCGGCGCAGATGGCGCCAGCCTATCAAAACGCCTCGGCTCGCTTGGAATGGGCGAGTTACGCAATCAAGGCATCGAGCCTTTGGCGATTTGCTCGCTGCTCGCCAAACTCGGTACCAGCGACAATGTCGAAATTCGCGAGTCGCTTGCCCAACTCGCGGATGAGTTTGATTTCGGTAAAATTGGCCGGGCGCCTGCGCGGTTTGATGAAGCAGATCTGGCCTCGCTTAATGCCGCCATCACACACAATATGTCTTATGCCGACGCCGAAGCGAGATTGGCCGCGGTCGATCCGCTTGCTGCAAATGAAGCGTTTTGGATGCTCGTGCGCGAAAACTGCGCGACGATTGAAGATGCTGCGCGCTTTGTCCCGGTCGCGTTTGGGGACATCACGCCGGTCATTGATGCGGAAGACAAAGATTTCATCACAGAGGCAGCGCGTTTGCTTCCTGAAGGCGAGCTTACAGCAGAGACCTGGGGCGCTTGGACATCTGCCCTGAAAGCGGAAACTGGCCGCAAAGGCAAAGGCCTGTTCATGCCCTTGCGCAAAGCGCTCACCGGTATGGAGCGCGGGCCGAGCGTGGGCGAAATGCTGGTTCTGATGGGCCGAGACCGCGCCTTAAGCCGACTGGGATAGGGCGATATTGACATTTCGATTGTCATTTTTATCCCTGTTTTGGATAAAAATGACGCGATCGGATCCGACAGTGGCCAGCTGCAATTTTGTAGTGATACCTTTCTCCGATCTCGGAGAAGGAGGATCTCCATGCGTAATATATTGCTCTCGGTTGTCGCATTTCTAGCCGGAACGACACTCGCTTTCGCCCAACCAGTTGCGGACCAAACGAAACCGAACATTGTGGTCATTCTGATAGATGATGCCGCTTTGATGGATCTCGGCGTCTATGGCGGTGAAGCGCAAACGCCGAATATTGATGCGCTGGCGGCGCGCGGTGTGATGTTTACCCAATATCGGACCTCTCCGCTGTGCTCGCCGACGCGGGCCATGTTGCTGACCGGCCTCGACAACCACCAGACGGGTGTCGCGACGATCCCAGAAGTTCTGCCGCCAGAACATAAAGGTCAGGCCGGTTACACGATGGCTTTGGAACCCGGCGTTCTAACCCTCGCTGACCGCTTGCGCCCGGCTGGCTATCGCACGCTGATGAGCGGCAAGTGGCACTTGGGCGAGACCGAAGATGAAATGCCCAACAGTCACGGTTTTGATCGCTCTTTTGCCTTGGCGGCCTCCGGCGCGGACAATTGGGACGATAAATCCTACATGCCTTACTACAAAGACGCGCCATGGTGGGAAGACGGCGTTGAGGCGGCTTTGCCAGAGGACTTTTACTCGTCCGAGTTCATCGTGGACAAAATGATCGAGTATTTGGACGGCACTGACCAAGAGCAGCCTTTCTTCGCTTATCTGCCCTTTCAGGCCATCCACATCCCCGTGCAAGCGCCAGCCGAATTCATCACCAAATATGACGGCGTTTATGATCAAGGTTGGGGCGCGCTCCAAAAGGCGCGGTTCGCGCGGGCGCAAGATTTGGGCTTGATCAGTCAAAATGCCGAGATGGCAGATATGCCCTCGCATGCGCGCGCCTGGGATGCGCTGAGCGAGAGTGATCGCGAGCTTTATTCTGCGATGATGGAAGTCAACGCAGCGATGCTCGATGCCATGGATTTTCATATCGGGCGGTTTGTCGATTATCTGAAAGCCAAAGGCCAATATGAAAACTCGATTTTTGTGATCACGTCCGACAATGGCCCGGAATATAATCGCGGGGACGAAGATCTGCGGCTCAAAATTTGGCAGTCGATGAATGGCTATAATATCGATCCCGAGCGTGCCGGACAGCCAGGCAGTTGGGGCTTTATCGGCCCGGAATGGGCGGCCGCCGCAGCGACCCCTGGAGCGCTGTATAAATTCTACGCCACGGAAGGCGGATTAAGAGCGCCTCTAATCATTGCTGGGCCAGAGATCGGTCCGGCCAAAACCGATGCGCCGGCCATGGTGTCGGATTTGACGCCAACCTTGCTGGACTGGGTCGCTGCACCTTCTGCGCCGAGCGGTTCGAAACCGATGACAGGGCGGTCCTTGCTCCCCTTGCTGCGCGGTGAGGCTGAGAGCGTCTATGGTCCAAATGACATCCGAGCGATTGAAGTCTCAGGCAATAGCGCGCTTTATAAAGGCGAGTACAAAATCACCCGCTCGATGCCGCCTATGGGAGATGCGAATTGGAAACTGTTCGATATCGTTAGCGATCCAGGCGAAACGACAGATCTAAGCGCGGTCGAGCCAGAACGTTTTGCGGACTTGCAGGCTGAATATGCGGTCTATGCCGCGGCAAATGGCGTTTTGGAAATGCCCGAGGGGTATAACTCGGCCCAAGCCGTCGCTGACAATGCCACGGCGCGGTTCTATCAACACAATCGTCTGGCGCTCATCATCCTCGGGCTTGTGTTGCTGGGCTTGCTGTACGGTCTCTGGCGGCTGGCGCGTTTCATCTTCTGGCGCGTCCGCACCTAAAAGCTGCATTTCACAAGCTCAGGAACGCCATCGACTTGTCGGATTGATCTTTTATGCTTTTCTCAAATCGAGGGTGAATGGGATTGAGCGACATGAAATCATATTTTGGGGCAATCGCCTTATTCGCGGTGGCTGCCTGCTCTGGCGGGCAAGAGTCAGAACAGCCGGCAGTCGATCTCGTGCCACCCGCCGAACGGCCTGCGCCCGTGACGGTCGAAGACCGGTTTGCTGTGCTTGCGCTTGATTGTGTGCATCGCGAATATCCGAACAAGATCAGCCATGTCATGCAATCGGCCGAAGATGCGAAGCCGCCGCGGGAGCTCACCCCAGCATTTTACGGATGTTTTGACTGGCACTCTTCGGTGCACGGGCATTGGCTTTTAACCCGCCTCCTAAACACTCATCCTGAGACGGTCCTCGCTGAGGACATACGGACCGCTTTGTCACAAAGCTTCACGCCCGAAAATTTCGAGGGCGAGCTGGCTTACTATCTCGCGCCGGGCCGTAACTCGTTTGAACGACCTTATGGCATCGCCTGGTACTTGCAGCTCGTGGCGGAGCTGGAAGAGAGTGACCATCCACAAATGCAGACCTGGCGAGAAACTCTGCGTCCGCTTGAAGAGGCCATCGTTACAAAGACTCGTACCTGGCTGCCAAATCTGTCTTACCCGGTCCGCTTAGGCACTCACAATCAAACCGCGTTCGCGTTTGGATTGATGCTCGACTATGCCCGCACCGTTGGCGATCAGAGCTTTGAGCAAGACCTCACGAACAAAATCCTCAAATTCCATCGGGGCGATGTGAATTGCCCACTGAGCTATGAACCATCCGGCGAGGACTTTCTGTCGCCATGCCTTATGGAAGCAGACTTGATGCGGCGCGTCTTAACAGGCGTCGAATTCTCGGCTTGGCTTGGTGCGTTCTTGCCGCAAATCCCCTCTGATGGCAGCGGCGACTGGCTGGAGCCGGGGATCGTTTTGGATGCCTCGGACGGCAAGCTGGTCCATCTAGACGGCGTCAACTTGTCTCGCGCTTGGGCGTTGGAAGGTATTGCGAGCGCGCTGCCAGAAGGTGATCCGCGCATTGCGGCTTTGCTCGCTTCGGCGGCTTTGCATCGCGAGGCTGGAATCGCTGCGGTTTCGGATGAGCACTATTCGGGCAGTCACTGGCTCGCCAGTTTCGCGACTTATCTGACGACCCAGCGCGGCCTGAATTAAGGACAACCCAAGATGCGAAACTTTGGCCCTGGCGTTCTGGTCGCCGCTGCTTTTATCGGCCCCGGTACCGTGACCGCCTGCACGCTTGCCGGTGCCAATTTCGGATTCGCGCTGATTTGGGCGCTTGTTTTTGCGACGATCGCGACCGTGATTTTACAAGATATGGCCGCGCGTTTGGGAACCGGTGCGCAGCTTGGGCTGGGTGAAGCCTTGATGCAAAGCGCGCCCGCGCCTGCGATGAAATGGGTCGTGGGCGGGCTCGTATTTGCCGCGCTGTTGATCGGGAACTGTGCCTATGAAGGCGGCAATCTCAGCGGCGGAGCGCTCGGACTGGGGGCTTTGTTTGGCGAGGCCTCGCCGGGTCAATCTGCTTTGGTCGCAGGCCTGGCGGTCTTGGCGGGCGTGATCGTGTTTATTGGCCGCTACGAGCTATTGGAAAAGCTTCTGATCGGGCTCGTCTTAGTGATGAGCGCGGCCTTTATCTTGAGCATTTTATTCGTACAGCCAGATCTTGGGGCGCTTGCGGCCGGACTGGTGCCGCGCATTCCAGATGGCGGAACGCTCACGGCGATCGCGCTGATCGGTACAACAATCGTACCCTATAATCTGTTCCTTCACGCTGCAGCCGCGCGGCGGAAATGGGCCGACGACGAGGGCACGCGAGCGGCTCGAACAGATTCCGCAATCTCAATCGGGTTGGGCGGTCTTGTGTCTATTCTCATTCTCTCGACGGCAGCCAGTAGTCTGTTTGAGAGCGGCCTAGAGATTTCAAGCGCAGCCGATATGGCCCGTGCGATTGAGCCTACATTTGGCGAAGGCGCGCGCTATGTGATTGGGATCGGATTGTTCGCCGCTGGGCTTACCTCCGCGATCACGGCGCCGATGGCCACGGCATTCGCGCTCAGTGAGATCATCGGTGGGGATGAAGACCGCAAGTCGAAACTCTTCCGCGGCACAGCACTTTTCGTTGTCGTCGTGGGCGCGGGCATCAGCCTGCTCGGCATCCGGCCCGTTTCTCTGATCTTGATCGCGCAATATGCGAATGGATTGCTTCTGCCCATCATCGCTGCTTTCTTGCTCTACATTATGAACCGGAAAGACTTGCTCGGCGTGCAGACAAACACGCTCGCGGCCAATCTCGCAGGCGGGGCGATTGTCTTGATCACGCTCGGCCTTGGGTTGCGGTCGATCCTTCGCGCTGCTGGGGTGATGGCATGAGCTTGCGCTTAGATCTAAATGCCGACCTAGGCGAAGGTTGCGCGTTCGACGCTGAGCTGATGTCGGTGGTGACCAGCTGCAATATCGCGTGCGGCGGCCATGTCGGTGATGCGACATCGATGCGGACAGCGCTGATGCTTGCGAAGGAAAGTGGAGTCGCAGCTGGGGCGCACCCTTCTTTTCCGGACCGGGAGAATTTCGGCCGCACCAAGTCCGCTTTGTCCGGGGATGCCTTAGAAACCAGTCTCCGTGGCCAGGTTTCGGCTTTGAAAACAGAGGCCGATCAGCTCGGCATTCCGATCACGCACCTCAAGCCGCATGGCGCGCTGTATAATATGGCCGCCCTAGATGCTGGGCTCGCGCAGAGCGTTGTGAATGTGTTGATTGAGACGCTACCGGAGGCCGCTTTATTCGGGCCGCCCAATTCCGAACTCGAAGCGGCAGCGCAAGCCAATGACGTCACTTTTGTCGCCGAAGGGTTTGCCGACCGCGCGTATGAAGCCAATGGTCAGTTGCGGGACAGAAAGTCGCCAGGCGCGGTGATCCACGACGTTGACGCGCAAACAGAGCAGGCGCTGGGCATGGCCACCCGAGGCGAAGTCGAGACTTATGATCGCGGCGCGATCTCGCTGCCGGTCAAAACGATTTGCGTCCATGGCGATACGCCCGGCGCTTTTGCTGCGGCACAATCCATCAGAGCGGCATTGGAACAGAGCGGGATTTCCCTATGTCCGCCGCACTGACGCCGACGCGGATTGCCGATGACGTTTTTGAGTTTCGAGTCGAAAGTTCAAGAGATGCGCAAACGCTCGCGAGAGAGCTTCGCAGCGTTGGGCTGGCCGAGGATGTTGTCGCTGGGCTTGATCGCGTTTGCGTGCGCTTCGAACCTGCGAAATTTGAAGCGGTTCAAGCCTGGCTTGCTGAGGTGACCTCTCCAAAGAGGGCGGACGAAATGACGGGGCCTGTGATTGAGGTTCCCATTGAATATGGCGGTGAATACGGTCCGGATTTAGACGAGATTTGCGAGGCGCTGCAGCTGAGCCGTGGTGCTTTTATCGAGCTGCACACACAGGCAATCCACCGGGTTGAGATGATCGGGTTCACCCCTGGTTTTTCTTATTTATCGGGACTGCCTGACGGGTTTGAGATCCCGCGTCTGAGTACGCCAAGACCACGCGTGGCAGCCGGATCAGTCGGCATCAGTGCGGCTTATACTGGGCTCTATGCCTTGGCGGGGCCTGGCGGATGGCCGCTGATTGGCCGAACGGACGCACCTCTGTTTGACGTAAGCTCAGAGACCCCGTTTCTTCTGCAGCCGGGGCAGTCTGTAAAGTTCACGGCGGCTTAGATGTTGCGGGTTCTGAGACCAGGTTTGCAAACCACACTCCAAGGCGCGCCGCGGAAGGGATATCGCCATTTTGGTGTCCCGAATGCGGGACCCGCCGATGCGGTTTCCATGGCGCTCGCCAATCGGCTCGTTGGGAATGCGAGAGACGCAACCTGTTTGGAGATCACCTTTGGCGGGTTTGACGCTGAGATCGAGGCGGCCTGTTCGATCGCGGTCACCGGGGCTGCCGGGAGCGTACGCGTCTCCGGTCGGGACATCGCCTTACACCAGACTTGGCATTTGAAGCCCGGGGACCGGCTCCAGATCACTCCGCCTAATGTCGGCGCGCGGTCCTATTTGGCCGTGCACTCCGGGTTTAGAGCCGAGGTCCAATTTGGTTCAAGCTCGACTTATCTGCCGGCACAGTTTGGAGGACATGAAGGGCGTGCCATTCAGCCGGGCGATGTTTTGTCCGCAAACGCCTTGCCTGAGTTGACGGAGACTTTCGAGACGCCGAGCGCGGTTCGTCCAGTCTTTACTCATGCGTTCGGGTTGCGGGCTTGCGACTCGGCAGAGACAGATCTGCTTGATCCAGCCTCCCGAGATGCGCTGTTCCATGAGACATTCCAGGCCGGGCGTCAAAACACGCGGATGGGCGTGTCTCTAGAAGGGCACACGCTCACCATTGCGAGCGATGGAAAAATGAAAAGCGCGCCGGTCTTTCCTGGTAGTGTGCAATGCCCGCCTTCAGGCAGGCCGATTGTCCTGCTCAGCGATGCCCAAACGACAGGCGGGTATCCGCGCATCGCCAGCATCGCGCGTTGCGACCGTCATTTGCTTGGCCAAATTCGCCCAGGCGACCAGATCACGCTGCTGCATCGAACACCTGATGCAGCGCTACGTGATTATCAAGAAAAAGAGGCGCTTTTGGCGAGCTGGCTAAAGCTTTGATGTGGACCTAGTTCTTCCTGTCGTGCTTCCAACTCGCGAATTTGCATCTTAAGCCAACAAGTCACGGCGACATCATCGAGCGGCAAACACATATCTGGGGCTCCTATTGTCCAAACTGCCAAGACGCAGCGATTTTGAAGTTCTGACCGGGTTGCGAGACCCCCGCGAACACGCGCTCATAGTCTTCGTCAAAAACGTTATCGACACCGAGATCCAAGCGAAGGCCGTCGAGGAAATCTGGATGCCAAGTAGCGTAAAGGTCGACGACGACATAACCGTCCCGCTGGTCTTGCAGCGTGAAACCACCCGCGCCATCGGAAACGCGTTGCTCGAAATCCGAGGCATGTTGCAGGCGGGCACCAATGCGTGAGTTGAATTCCGGGACTTTCAAACCCAAGTTTACCGCCAGGCGATCGGGCGTCAGCGCGCCGAGATCAGACCCGTCTGACAGGTTCGTGCCTTCAATTGTGGCAAAGCTTGCACTGGCAAAGAAGCGGTCTGAATCATAGCTCATCTCACCTTCCCAACCTTCGAGTTCGGCCCGGTCGACATTCGCGGATTCAGACGTTCCCCAATCGCACGGTTGGAAGAATGGTGGTGCGAAACAGGTGGCTGCTGGGACCACGTTCACGGACAGATTGATCAAATCATCCGCCTCGGTTTCGAAATAGGACACTTTGGCTTGGAAGCGGTCGCTGGGGACGAAAATCTGTTTGAAATCAACCCCTGCACCGAATTCGATTGTTTGCGTTTCTTCGGGCACTAGATCTGGGTTTGGAATGAAATTATTCGGCGCGAAGACAAATGATCCCATAGCCGGGTTGAATAGGACCGGATGCGGAATCTCGAAATGCACGCCATCGAGATAGAGCTCGTTGATCGAAGGCGCGCGGAACCCTTCAGAGTACGATCCGAACAGACGCAGCCACTCTGCACCCCCTGGCGCAAAGCTCGCAGCAAAGCGCGGCGAGACAGCGTCATCAGAGTTATCCGCTCCCGGCGCGATGCTTGAGGAACTTTCGAATTCGTCAAAACGAATGCCTGGAATGAGGATGAACTGGCCCGCAGGCGTTTCAATGACGCTTTCGAGCTGCGCGAAAATCCCGGTAAACTCACTCTCGCCATTCGGCACGCCGCCGCGCGTGCGGTCTGTGGTCTGGTCGTCTGTTCCGACTTGCTCGTCTTTGTACCAGTCGCCGCCAATTGTGAGCGTGGTCTCTGTTCCAGCGAGGTTGAAACGCGAGGCATTACGTAGGCTGACACCTGTGGTTTCAATATCGCGCACCGTGGTTCGCGGCACTGTCGCGTCAAACTCATCGACATCGCTGGAGGTTTGGTAGACCACGAACCCGGCATCCAACCAGTCATTAGCGGCAGGATTATAGGTCGCGCCGAGGCGGAACGTATCGGTGGTGATATCTTTCTCGACATCGCGATCGAGAACGCCGTCACCCGCGCCAGCCACACCTTGTCCATTATTGGGTTCAATCGCGGTATTGGTGAATCGCTGCCAAGACCCCTCTATCGTCAGGGTATCGGTCACCGCGTAACTGCCTTTTAGAAGGGCTGTTTGAATATCATCGTCCGACGGCAAATCAGCGCCAGAGCCGAGCTCAATATCGCCCGATTGGCGGATGCCGAAACTGGCTAAGCCATCAAAAGCTCCTTGCTGTGTATAAGCGGTGAGGGAGGCGAGCGCCTCTTCGTTCACGCTCCGATATCCGAGCCGGACCCGAGCGCCCCATGTCTCGTCTTCACGGAGAAGGTCCGCCGCATCGACGCTTTCAAAAGCCAGCACACCGCCGACTGCGCCGGAACCGTATAGCGCCGAGGCTGGTCCGCGAACCACTTCCGCGGTTCCGATCAGATCCGGATCGACGAAAAAGCGACCATCATGTGCGGAGGTGAAGCTTTGACGCGCCCCGTCGAGCAAAATCAGCACGTTCTGACCAGACAGCCCGCGAATGCTTGGGAGTTCTCCGGTGCGCCGCGGGCCGCCAGCGAAATCAAGGCCGGGCACATCTCTCAACGCTTCGGAAACCGTAGACGGCGCGAGGGTTTCGATCGCCTCGCGATCGACCACGGTGACTTGTCCTGGATAATCGAAAACGGGGAGGGGGTTAGATGTCCCGTAAACCGTAACTGTCTCTTCGCGTAATTCGTCATCGCCTGTTTCTGCGTCTTGAGAGACGGCTACAGGCGCTATGATGAGCGCGGTGGAGGCAATCAAGGCGGCACGCAGCTCGCTGCGATGAGAGCGGAGAAACATAGGGAATCCTTTGAGGTTTAGTTTTGCGAGTGATTCTCAATTACAGAAATCTTGCTATACGCCACATATTGCAATTGCAAGTCATTATCATTTGCAATATGTGCATTTCAGACATTCATTCATAGGAGATCCCGAAATGCCCCCTCTCAAAACCGGCTTGTTTTTCGCGGCTGCGTGCGTCCTGACAGCTTGTTCCACAACCACTGATCTGGTCAGTGCCGAGCCGACGGCCACAGCAGAACCGGTTGCTGAAACTTTCGAGCGAGACAGAGGCTCGATTCTCGCCATGGCCGGCGATTACAAAGTCACCTTTGATTTTACGGAGACCGTGTCATTCGTGGAGGGTTACGAGCTGAAAGAACCTAAGCTCTCGGGCGGGCACGAATCTGTCCGGGTCATTGAGGACCAGGGCGACTTTATCAGCCTGCAACATTTGCTCGTGGTCGGACCAGATGACTCTCCCTTCGTGGTGAAACACTGGCGGCAAGATTGGCAATATGAACCGGCGCGTGTGCTGGTTTTCATCGGCGGGAATGCTTGGGAATGGCAGGATGTTCCGCCCTCTGAGCGAGCGGGGAGTTGGTCTCAAACCGTTTATCAAGTCGATGATGCGCCGCGCTATGGCGCGGTTGGGACCTGGACCTATGAGGACGGCATTGCAGAATGGACTCCGCCGCAAGAATGGCGCCCGCTGCCGCGCCGGGATATGACAACGCGCGATGATTATCATGCCGTCGATGCGGTGAACCGCCACGTGATCACGCCTTTGGGCTGGGTCCATGAGCAGGATAATTCGAAACTCATGCTCGACGAAACGCCGCGCGCGCTGGTGCGTGAGGTTGGGGTCAACACCTACCTCGCATTCGATGATTACCCTGTCTCCGCCGCGGAAGACTATTGGGCCGGAACAGCAGAGTTTTGGGCAGGCGTTCGCGCCGAATGGAACCGTATCGAAGCGGAGCATGAACGATTTGCTATCACCATCCAAGGTGAAACCGAGGCGCTTTACAATCCACTCCTCGCGCTCGCGATCGAGGTGAAGTCTGGCGAGACGGCCCTGGAGCCAGCTTTGGCTGAGGCCCGCGACGTGATCAATCATTTCGTCACGCCAGACATTGGCGCTCTAGCTGATCGTTTGCGGCCAACGACTAATTTGGCGAGCTTGAACTAATCATGGTCAAATCCGTCTGGACCACGCTTGCGGCGCTTGCTTTGGCGGGCGCGGCAGCAGCTGACACCGCTTATATTGAGCCATCGACATTCACGCCGTCTCTCGACCAGACCATCACGATCGAGACCTCGTTCAACGATTATTGTTGTGTGCCGAAATACCCGGTTCGATCAGACGCTTTTGCGATTATCCAACCGGACGGAGAATCGGTTGTGCCGGACCGGATCGAACGCTTTGCCAATGCCACAATCCTAGAGCAAAAGATCACAGATCAAGGCACGACCCGGATCACGACAGGTGAGCGCCTTGGCCGGAAGGGCGGCGAATATGTTCTGCTCGATGACCGATATCACCTCGTGAATGGCGAAGATGCCGAGCCGATCTATGTGCCAGACGGCACGCCCGTGCTCACATCGCAAACCGCGACCGTCTCAGATACATACGTCACCATTGGTGCGCCGACTTGGAAGAGCGTTCGACACCCAATTGGACGGCTGGCGATTGTTCCAGCCCAGCATCCCTCGACTTTGGGCCGAAGCGACACGTTCTCAGTGTCGCTCTTATTTGATGGGGTGCCGCTAGCGGGACAGAAGCTCGTCCTGACATGGAGCGGTCAAAAAGATCGCGTCGAAGACGAGGGGATCGGTTACCGGTCAGACTTCGAAGGCCGGGTTGAAATCCCGCTCGAAAGCCTCGGAACTCACCTCATCATGACCCGGCTACAAGCGCCGTCCCCAGAGGGGGCAGAGACCGATATTAGAAGCTATACCACCTCCCTAACTTTCACGGTTGAGTAAGAATGACGTCGCGCTCCACCGCCTGACAGCCCGTCTCGATCAACGGACTGTTGCCCGAATTATAATGTCGACCTCGGCAATCCTGCCCTGTGCCTAGCTCAGTTTCACGGGATGTCTAAAACGCCCACTCTCAATTGAGCCCATTTTGCAACACTCGGAGTAAAACTGACTTCGAATGCGGTGGGCTAAAAAATCATTCTTGCATTCGAAGTCAAAAAATGCATTCGTGATCCTGATCGAGACAGATTATTGGGAGGAATGCCATGAGCAAACGCTCGTTTTTTACAAAAAGCCTGTTTGGCGGAGCGGCGATTGTTGCCCTGTCGGCAGCAACACTGACAGCCGTTGCGCAAGACAGCGCCACCGCCGAAGATGCGGATGATGACGCGCGCCGTCGCCTCAGCACGGTGACCGTCACCGCAACCAAGGTCGAGGAGAATGTGCAAGACGTCTCCGCTTCGATCACCGCGGTGAACGAAGAAGCTCTGGATTTCGCTGGGATCGTTGATCCAAAGCGTCTCGGACTCATCGTGCCTGGTCTGAACGTTGGCTATTCTGGCAATGAAGCGCGGGTCGCGATGCGTGGCGCCCGTACAAACAATGTTGGTCCGGAAGCGGCGCAAGTTGTCGGTATTTTCAATGATGGCGCCTATGTCGCGACCACAACGCAAGTCCTAGCCAGCTATCTCGATCTCAATCGGGTCGAAGTGCTGCGCGGACCACAGGGCACCCTATATGGTCGGAACACATTTGCCGGTACGATCAACATCATCTCGAATGAGCCCAACTTTGATGAGCTCGAAGGGTCAGCTGAGATCACCCTGGGTGACTATAATCAGAAGCGTCTTGAGGGCGTTTTGAACGTGCCTGTCTCCGATACATTTGCTCTGCGCTTCGCTGGCATGGGAGAAGTTCGCGACGGCTATATTGAAAACACCTACCGTGAAGGCCCAGGTGACGATCTTCACAATCAGGATGTGATGGCGTTCCGGGCGACGGCCAAATGGCAGCCAAATGATGTGTTTGATGCAACCTTGCGTTGGACCACAACTGAGCAAGATACAAACGGTTCAGCGATTTGGGGTTACCAACAAATCGGATGCTATCGCAACAACCAGGATGCGACGACTTCAACGGGATTGTCGGCAAATTCGACCTTCCTGAACGGTCACTGTTACCAGCCTGGACCAGATGCGTCTGGCCGGACTCAACCAGGCGGTGAAGCGACAGAGCAAGATGCTGGGCCATACTCGGTGTCGCGAGATGCTCTGTCTCGATCAAAGCAATCGGGTGACAGCATCAATCTTCAGGTCAATTATGATCTCGGCTGGGCCGAACTGTCTGTGATTGGCGCCTATGATGACTATGAGAACCTGCAATTCTATGACGGTGATTATTCCAACGGCGCATATGATGGCGGCGACGCTCTGAATAACGGCTTCGCGGGATATGATACGCTCCAAGAAAGCTATTCCGGCGAAATTCGACTGGCCTCACAAGGGACAGGTCCGCTTGAGTGGCTCGTGGGTGGTTTCTGGTTCCAATCAGAAGCAGATTGGCAGTTCGGTTTCCTGAACAATGGCCAATATCAGCGCTATAACACGACCACGTCAGACACGTTCGAGACCGAATCTATGGCGCTATTTGGGAACGCGACTTACTCGCTGACCGATAATTTCCGTGTGCTTGGCGGCTTGCGTTGGAATGATGATGAAAACACCCTCCGAGGCGGCGCGACTGGCGGCACATCCGATGAACTCGTTTGGAAAGCTGGCGCAGAGTTTGATTTCGGCGATGATGAATTGCTCTATGCAACTGCATCGACCGGGTATCGCATCGGCGGTGTGAACGGTTCTTCGCTTGTTGCTGCGGGAGCACCTGCCAGTTATGATCCGGAAACGGTCACAGCTTATGAGGCTGGCATCAAAAGCACTTTGCTTGATGGCGCTTTGACGCTGAACGTTGCGCTCTATCACAACCAGTATCGCGACATGCACGCCCAGTCCTTCGTGACCGCTTGTATCGATCCAACCGTTCCAGCCACTTGTATCGCTTCAGAGTATACTGAGAACGCTGGTGAAGTTGACGCGACCGGATTTGAAGTCGAGGCAAACTGGTTGCCAGGCGACAATTGGTTCGTGAATGGTACCCTGGCCCTACAAGACGCTGAATTCGGCGACTATCAGGTTGGCCGGGTCAACGGACTTGGTAATTTCGAAGGTCGCCAGGACGTCACCATGACAACGGGTGAGATCGTGGCTGCTGGCGGCGTGCCAGCTCTGTCTCTGGAAGGATGGAGACCTGCGCTTACGCCGGAAGTTTCTGCATCGCTTCAGGTCGGGTACTTCTTCGATCTCGGCAATGGCAACACGATCACGCCATTGTTCCAGACCGCGTATTCCGGCAAGTATTATGGCTTTGACTTCAACGTTCCGGGATCTGAGCAAGACTCGTTCACGAAATCGGATCTGCGCGTCACATGGCGTAATGAGAACAAAGGGTTCGAAGTCGAAGGCTTTGTCGAAAATCTCGAAGATGAAGCGGTATTGACCCGCGCGATCATCTTCACGCCAAGCCAAGCGGACATCGCCACGGCTTCAATTCAGGCGAATTTTTCTGACCCTCGAGTTTGGGGTGTTCGTCTCGGCGTGGACTTCTAAAACACGGCGTTCGCGCAGTTCGGTTAATCCTCCACAGTGGCTGGATGCGCGAATGACGCTTAAGGGGAGGCCTTCCAGGGCCTCCCCTTTTTTGTATCAATCGCAATGAGAAGAATGCGAGAGGAAACATGCGCGTAGATCCCAAAGCGATCCCAAAACTCTTCGCGTCCGTTGCCGCGACTCTCTTGGCCGCCGGATGTATCAGTGGTGACGCCGTAAAATCGGATGCAGGACCATCGAACCGGCTGGCGGGCGATCGGTTGGACCGGCTTTCAGATCTATCAATCGAAGCGCTCCGGAGCCGCGCATATGGCGGCGGTGAATTGAACGTGGTTGCACGCATTGATCGAGATTGCACCACACAAGAGGCGAGCGGTGATCGTTCAAAACCAGCCTTGCGGGCTCTCGCAACTTATTCGTCCGAAGGTCACAACGTGTACGCGCGCATCGATGTTCCGAACTCGGCCCCGCCTGAAACAGGGTACCCCGTCATGATCTTTGCTCATGGCTGGGTCGGAGCTGAAAATGCGCCGGACTGGCATTTCGCGTGCACAACAGAGTCCAGCTATGGTGACATTTATGGCGACGTCATCAATGCTTGGGTGGATGCCGGGTTTGTCGTCTTGGTCCCTGGATATCGCGGACACGGAACGGTCAATGGCATTCCAGCCGACGGGCACGGCGATATGTTGGCCTGGGACAATGGCGCTTATCTGATGCCGAGTTTTTACGCGGTGGACGTGATGAACCTGATGGCGATCAGCACTCGACCAGGAGCGATCCAAATCACTGGCGAAGATGGTGTGCCGCAAACGGCTCAAGTTGATGCATCCCGCATGTTTATCAACGGGCATTCGCAGGGCGGCGATGTTGCACTCACCGTGTTAGCGGCGGTCGGGGAGGGCGCTGCGTCGGGACTTGAACTCGCGGGCGGATCGATCTGGGCGGGAAACATTGCCGATCGCTTTACTCAGCTTGCAACGTTTGAAGCGATGAGTACGAGTCCCGAAGCCTTCTTATCCGGAGACGGAACCTGGACCGGATCAGCGACCGGTGAAGATGGATCAAGCAACCCAAATTTCGTGTTTGGATTTCCGCCTGACTGGATTGGGTCGCCTCATCCAGAGGATTGGACCTGGCAGGTCGAAACCTTCTCTGCTGCAACAGTGGCTGAAGCTATGAGCGCAAAAGCGACGGACATGTATTCCACGTTGAACGCTCGAGTTCGGGAATATGGGGACTTGTCTTGGGCCATCGCCGTGAATGCTGAAGGGCGCGATTTCGTGGCGCATGATCCGAGATTGCTCGCGCCTATCGCGCAGATTGGTGGAACGAATGCGGTGCCATTTTTAACTGAACTGCTTCACCTTCATTATTCAGATCGGGACTATTATTCGCTGCCTCAATGGAATGAACAGCTTTGCGCAGACATCACCGCCATTGGCGGTACCTGCCAGACATACGAATATGCCGGCAATACGCACAGCCTTGGTTTGAGCGAGCACGAGTGGTTTTCACCACCGGGATCTGTCGCAGGTCACGCCCAATTCATTCAAAATGACCTCTGCGTATTCGCGGATGATGGTGTCGCTAAAGGAACTAATTGCCAAAAAGGCGAGAACCGCTAGGGTATTATTTGCATTCGAAGTCATAGGGTTCCGTTAGAGAATACCTGCTCGAATATTCATCGGATTGGGAGGTCTGATTAGCATGGAATTTGGCGCACTGAATTGGTCGATTGTTGCGGCCTATCTGATCGGCAACCTGTTTCTCGGTTACATGATGAGCCGCAAGGTCAAGACTGCTGCGGATTATCAGATTGGCGACCGTTCTGCACCCTGGTGGGCAATCGGTATCTCGGTGGTTGCGACTTATGTCAGCGCCTTGTCCTTCCTTGGCGGGCCCGCTTGGGCATACGGGGACGGCATGGCGGCGCTCGCTATTCATATCAATTATCCGCTCGTCATTTTTGTAGTCGTCGTTCTGTTTTTGCCCTTTTTCTACAATAGCGGTGTCGCATCGATCTATGAGTATCTCGAGCAGAGATTTGGCGTAGCGTCGCGAACGGTCATGTCCGCGATCTTCCTTCTGACCCAAACCATAACCACTGCCTCGATCCTCACCGCGACAGCGGTCGTGATCACATTTGCGACGGGTATCGATGTCAGCATCGCGATCATCGGCATGACGTTCGTTGTGTTGGTCTATACAATGATGGGCGGCATGAACGCGGTGATTTGGACGGACGTGTTGCAGGGTGTCATCCTGTTTGTGGGAGCAGGGATTGTGCTGTGGGGTTTGCTTGGAGAGGTGAGCCCACTGTCCGGCGCGCTCGAGTCTTTGGCCACGGATGGCAAGCTCAATCCGATCCGGACGGAGCTAGATTTCTCCGTCGCGCCGACGGTTTGGGCAGGTGTCTTGGCGATGACACTGTTTCACATCACCGTCTACGGCACCAATCAGATGATGGTCCAACGTGCGCTTGCCGCGAAAACGCTTGGAGATGCCAAGAAATCCTATCTGATGATGGGATTCGCAGCCTTCTTCATCTACTTCTTGTTCTTCTTCATCGGTGCCTTGCTCTATGTGCACTTCAAAGGCGAACCTTTCGATCAGCCGAACGAAATTATTCTCGTATTTGCGCAGTCTTTGGCGATTCCGGGTCTGATGGGTATTCTCGCGGCGGCCGTCCTTTCAGCCTCTATGTCGAGCCTGTCATCAGCGCTCAATTCTCTCGCTACAATCTCAGTGACCGACTTCTATCAGCGCTTTTTCAGAAAAGAGGCCAGTACCGCGCATTTCCTGGGCGCATCTCGTATCTTCACGATTGTTTGGGCAGCACTCGCCGTTCCAGTCGCTTTTGCCTTTATCAATAGTGGCGGGTCGATCCTGGAGCGCTTGAGCCAAGTTGCGTCTTATTTTGTCGGGGCGAAGCTCGCCATGTTTGGACTCGGTTTCTTGTCGAAACACACGACGGAACGCGGCCTGCTGGTCGGGGTCGTCGCGGGGTTTGTGGGGCTCTATGCGATCGTTGCAGGCGTCCCGTTATTCGGTCTCGAGCCCGCCAATGTCGCCTGGCCTTGGTATGTGGTGATTGGGGGTGTGATCAATATCGCGGTGTCATGGACAGCGAGCATCCTGCTGGATGGGTTTCAGACCGATTGGCACGAGCAAACAGTGATCGGTCAAATCCGCCGTTTCAAAGAGCAGGGCTTGGCTGAAAAACAGGACGGTTGGTATTTGGTGCCCGGTCGGATCGACCAAATCGCCTGGTATTTGTTGGGATTCTTCGCTGTCATCATTCTATTTCTGGCCTGGTTTGGAACGCTTGGCGGATAAGCGCTCTGAACGTAAACTTTTCAATTTGCATTCGAATGCAAAAATGCTAGAGAACGCTCCATATTAAGGAGATAGCTATGGCTCGTTGGCTCAAAGAGGGGATTGATCCCGACATCAAACAAAAGGCCGATGCGCAAGTGCGCAAAACGGTTGAGGACATCCTGGAGGATATTGATGCGCGTGGCGACGCAGCGGTCCGCGATCTGTCCGAAAAGTTCGATAAGTGGAGCCCTGAAAGCTACCGGCTGTCGCGCGAGGAAATTGATGCTTGCTATGAAGAGCTAGACGAGCAAGCGATCAGCGATATCCGATTTGCCCAAGAGCAAGTTCGAAACTTCGCCCAGATCCAGAAAGATTCGTTGCGTGATGTTGAAGTTGAGACCCTTCCCGGGGTCACGCTCGGCCACAAGAATGTGCCGGTTAACTCGGTCGGTTGTTATATTCCAGGCGGCAAATATCCGCTTATCGCATCTGCGCATATGAGTGTCGTCACGGCGAAAGTTGCTGGCGTGCCGCGCATCATTGCGACGGCGCCGCCATTCGAAGGCCGGCCGCATCCAGCCATTGTCGTTGCCATGGATATGGCGGGCGCTGATGAGATATACTCGCTTGGCGGTGTGCAAGGCATTGGCGCCATGGCAATCGGGACTGAGACGATTGCACCCGTCGACATGATTGTTGGGCCTGGCAATGCCTTTGTCGCGGAAGCGAAGCGGCAATTGTTTGGCCGAGTCGGCATCGATTTGTTTGCGGGACCGACAGAGACGCTGATCATCGCTGACGAAACTGTCGACGAAGATTTCTGCGCCGCTGACCTGTTAGGGCAGGCAGAGCACGGCCCGACATCACCGGCAATCTTGCTCACCAATTCCGAAGGCCTCGCCGAGCGAACGATGGAAGCTGTCGAGCGTCAGTTGAAATGGCTGCCAACCGCTGATGTCGCGGGCGAAGCCTGGCGAGAATATGGACAAGTCATCGTCTGTGACTCTTACGAAGAAATGGTCGAAGTGGCCGACGAGATTGCGTCTGAGCATGTCCAGGTTATGACCGAAGACCCAGACTATTTCCTCGATAATATGACCAATTACGGTGCCTTGTTCCTGGGGCAGGAAACCAATGTTTCTTATGGCGATAAAGTCATCGGGACCAACCACACCCTGCCGACGATGAAGGCCGCCCGCTATACAGGTGGGCTTTGGGTTGGTAAGTTCATCAAGACCTGTACATTCCAACGCGCAACGCGGGAAGCATCTGTAATGGTTGGGGAATATTGCTCACGTCTTTGCGCTTTAGAAGGGTTTGCAGGTCACAAAGAACAGGCAGATATTCGTGTGAGACGCTATGGCCAACAACCCGAGCAAAAACAAACCGTCTGATTCCGATGACAATGTCATCCCGTTGATCAAAGGTCGGCGTGCGACGTCTTATGACGTCGCCCGACTGGCGGGTGTTTCGCAGTCGGCGGTGTCGCGGTGTTTTAAGCCGGGAGCGAGCATTTCTGGTAAGATGCGCGAACGGGTGATGAAAGCGGCGAAAGAGCTCGAATATCAGCCAAATGCGATTGCGCGCGGCCTGATCACTCAACGGTCTAATCTCGTCGCTGTGCTGGTTTCTGGACGGCTCAATCTTTATTATCCGGAAGTCTTGTTCAAGATCACCGAGCAGCTTTCCGCCGCTGGTCTGCGCGCCTTACTCTTCACCGTAGACAATGAAGAAGACACCGAAATGGTGATTGAGCAGGCTTGGCAATTCCAAGTCGATGGGGTGATTTCCGCCTCTCACATGTCGCAGGATCAATATAAGATTCTTGAGAAACGACAGATCCCTGTTGTGTTCTTCAATCGCTATTTTGCCGACCATCCGAATACGGTTGTATATTGCGACCCCGCCGAGCAGGTGAATGAGCTTGTCGAACAATTGCAAACGTTGGGGCACCGCACAGCTGCGATTGTCACAGGGCCATCAGAAAACATGGTTAGCCGCGAACGTATCAAGCTCGTAGAAGAAAGTTTGACCCGATCCGGCATTGAAATTGTTGCCCAGGCTCAAGGCGATTTTACCTATGAAAGCGGTGCGGCCGGACTCCAGGAGATCAAAGCTCAATCCAAACTGATGCCGAGTCTGGTGATTTGCATCAACGATATGATGGCCATGGGTTGCATGGATGAAGCGCAAGCCGTGCTCGGATTGTCTGTGCCGCGAGAACTCTCAATTATCGGATTTGACGGCATCGGGATGGGGCAGTTTGCGAGCTATGAATTGACGACAATTCGCCAGCCAATTGGCCGGATGGCGGAAGCGGCGGTGAAGATGATTACTGATCGCGTTGAGCGGCCTGATCAATCGCATGAAAAACGCGTCTTTGAAGGCGCGGTTATTCCCGGCGGATCTATTGCTCGCGCGCCCACATAAGCGTATGACTTCGAATGCATATTCGGAGTGAAACGCGATGGAAACGAGCCAGGATCGAATTCTAACCACCCATGTTGGAAGCTTGCCGAGATCAAAACAGGTGACTGATCTCGTGTTCGCGCACGAAGCGGGTGAAGCGGTCGATGAGCAGACCTTTGAATCCGTCATTTCTAGCGCTGTCGCAGACACCGTTGCACGCCAAAGACAATCATCCGTCGATGTTGTGAGCGATGGTGAGATGAGTAAAATCTCCTACGCCACCTATATCAAGGATCGCATCACTGGCTTTGACGGCGACAGTCCCCGTCGTGCGCCTGCAGACCTCGAAGCGTTTCCAGGCTTTCTTGAGCGGCAGGCCAAGGGCGGGGGCACGCCGACCTATCGGCGACCGAAATGCGTCGGTGAGATCAAAGTCAAAAGCATGGCGCCGCTGGAAGCTGACTTAAAACATTTCTCGGCGGCCCTTGATGGTGCGGGGCACAGCGATAGCTTTATGAATGCGGCGAGCCCGGGCGTAATTGCGTTGTTTCAACCAAATGAGCATTACGCCACCCAAGATGAGTATCTTGAAGCCTTGGCGGAAGCCATGCGACCGGAATACGAGGCGATTGTAGGGGCAGGGCATATCCTTCAACTCGACACGCCTGATCTCGGCCTCGGGCGACACATGATGTTCAAGGACAAGCCGCTTGAGGATTATCACCGGCTTGCGAGTCAGCATGTTGAAGTGCTCAACCATGCGCTGCGCAATGTGCCAGGTGATCGTGTTCGGATGCACATTTGCTGGGGCAATTATGAAGGGCCACACCATTGTGATGCGCCCATGGATGAAGTGCTGCCGGTGGCATTGAAAGCCAAACCGCAAGCTCTGTTATTTGAGAATGCCAATCCGCGACACGGGCATGAATGGACGGCCTTCGCCGATGCGGAGCAGCGCGGTGAGCTCAAAGATAAAATCCTCATCCCTGGTGTCATCGACTCGACCACCAATTTCATCGAGCATCCAGAATTGGTGGCGCAGCGCATAGAGCGGTTCGCGGGCATTGTTGGAAAAGAGCGCGTGATCGCGGGGACCGATTGCGGGTTCTCAACCTTTGCCGGCTTCGGTGCGGTGGATGAAGATATTGTCTATGCCAAACTGAAAACTCTGGCCGACGGAGCGGAGCTCGCATCGGGTCGGCTTTGGTCATGACGCTCAAAGCGGATCTTCGCGCGCAGAAACCGCTGATCGGAACTTTTCTGAAGACGCCGTCGGCCATGCTGTGTGAGGTGCTCGGGCGCAGTGATCTCGATCTGGTGTGCCTTGATGCTGAACATTCGCCATTTGATCGCCGCGATATCAATGATTGCGTCTTGGCGCTGAACCATATCGGCAAACCCAGCTTGGTTCGCATTCCGGCGAACCGTCCTGAGCACATCTTGAATGCGCTAGATTGCGGCGCAACCGGCGTCTTGGTGCCGCATGTAATCACGGGCGAGGATGCGCGGGCGGTCGCCGCCAATGGACATTTCGGCACCGGCCGCGGCTATGCTGGCTCAACGCGGGCAGCGGGATATGGTGCCCGCAAAATGGCGGAACACAAATCCAAAAGCGCTGAGGAAACCGTTGTGGTCGCGCAGATCGAAGACGCCGAGGCTTTGGAGCATCTAGACGAGATGTTCGCGGTTGAAGCGATCGACGCATTCTTCATCGGCAGAGCTGATCTCTCCATCTCATTAGGCGCGGATGGGCCGAACGATCCAGCCGTGATCGAGGCGGTCGAGATGATTTGCGAGAAAGGAAAGGATGCAGGCGTTACGATCGGCATGTTCACCGCTAATCTCGAGGAACTGCCCAAATGGCGTGCGGCTGGGGCGAGCCTGTTTCTCCTCGGCTCCGATCACGGATTCATGTTGTCTGGGGCAGCCGATTTGACCGCGAAAGTTCGCCAGCATTTCTAAATTTGGTAGAAATCCTCAGCCACCGTCCGGAACATCAAATCCCGCTCTTCAGGTGAGTAGACCTCACAGATTTTGAGATAGGCACCCATCGTTTCCTCATAGCTCGCATAAAGCTTATCGACGGGGAAATTCGATCCGAATGCGCATCGCTCCGGCCCGAATATTTCGATCGCGCGGTGAACGAATGGCGCGATACTGTCCTGCGACCAACCATGATCAAACATTCCGAAGCCTGAAATCTTACAGATCAGGTTGGGCAGATCCGCTAGGGTCTGAAGGCCTTGTTTCCATTCGCTTAAACTGTCTGGATCGAAGGCGCTGAGGGAGCCGCAATGACACAGCGCAACCTTTAGGTCTGGGACTTGCGAAAACAGCGAAGCCGCGGCGGACATGAGCGGCGGAGTCAGTTGAAGGTCAAATGACAATCCCTTGTCGGCAAGTATCCGCAGACCGCTCTTAAAACGGGGATCACTCAACAATCCTGATGTGCCTGTCTTGCGGTCTTCTTCGGCGCTGCGTCCGATGATTTGTCTGATGCCGCGCACGGCCTCGTGAGCGGCATGCGCCTCGAGATCTTGCGAGACCGAGTCTTGCGTTAGATCACAAAAAGCGATGATCGCGGACGGCAAACCGTGTTGGGTCGATTGCTCCTGCAGCCATGCGGTTTCGGTCAGGCTGTCATCGACGCCGACTTGAATATGGACGGATTTTTTGACCGGCAAGGCGCCGAGATCTGCCTTAAGGTCTTCAACATGGTAATTCTTCTGAATCGGCGCGGGGTCACCAAAGAACCGAACAACGCCGCGTTCCGCCAGCCAAGTATGTCGGCACGCGTCTAAATCCCAGAGGTGGTGGTGCGCATCGACGATATAGGGAAGATCATCCACGCTCATATCTCGCGGTAGCAATTTGTCGGCGCAGGGCGATGTCATCCCAAATGGTCACTTGCTGGCGCACGCGGCCGTTCATGACCCTGAATTGGGTGACGCCCAGAATGTAAATCGGCGCATTGCTTGGCGCGCCATACCGACCGGCGCCCTCATGGGTTCCGGTCGCCGTCCAGCGGACAGAGACGTCTCGAGCCTCTCCGAGATATGGAATCTCAGCGACGTGATCGATGGCGATTTTTAGGTCTGGAAACGCCTTCAATAGCTCGGCGCACCAAGTGGCGATCTGGTCTGGTCCGTACAGGGAAACGTCGCCCGGATATTGCGCGTCTGCTCTGAAGTCATAATGCGACTGCAGCGCGCTTTCATCTGCGCCGGACAGACTGGCGCGAAGGGCATCGACTGCGACCTGTGATGCCGGCGCGAGCGGCGCTTTCCACGCATCTCCGTTTAGGGTGGCGGCGCGATTGTCTTCGTGAAACTCAATCAAGCTGAAGCCATTAATCTTGTCGGTTTGGGCTTGCTCTTTGGCGACGCGATCGGGTTCAAATCCGAGCTGCATGACGGCTGCGAGATTGTCCCGCACCAACCATTCTTCGATCACTTTGTTTTCTTTGCAGAGGCATTCGGCGATGGTTTGAATCCGGATCTGGCGGCCGGTTACCGGGCCAAACTCGCTTGGGCCCTCATTGGTCATTTTCGAAGTGATCAGGTGAGAGGAGTAAAACGTGCCATCGCCTTCATCTGACCAGATGACATTGTCAGCGTCGAGACGGCGATCTGGGAACGCCTTGAGCGTTGCCCATGTATTATCAACGACGGTCTGCGCGCCGCTAATGTCGCCCGCCATCGTATGTATCGCGCAGTCTACACCATACCAATCGAGGCATTTTTCTACGGCGCGATCGTGCCAGATCCGTTCGGTGATACGGATGATATAGTGAGGAAAATCCACGAACTCTTCGTCGAAACCCGGAAGCTCCATGCGCCGCTCTGGGCCCGGCGCCATCATGTCGGCGATGTCGGTTGTTGCGACATGGGTGATTGGTTTGCTGCTCATTGTGGTCCTTATTGCGCCGTCCAACCGCCATCAACGATGAGCGAATGGCCGGTGATCATTTTACCGGCAGGCCCGCACAGGTATAGCACGGCTTGGGCGATATCGTCGGTGCTAGCGACCGTGCCGAGCGGGATCATTCGCTTGACGAAGGCAGAGAAATCTGGGTCATCTAGCATAGGTTTGGTCATCGGTGTCTCGACGAAAGTTGGGGCCACAGAATTGACCCGTATACCGCGCGCAGCGAGCTCTACCGCCATGGCCTTGGTCAGGCCTTCGATCGCATGTTTGGTCATGCAGTATACGGTTCGGTTGGGCGATCCAACATGTCCCATTTGGGAGCTGATATGCACAATCCGTCCGCCGTCCGGCATCGATTTGAGGACCGCTCTGGAGACTCGATAGGTGGTGCGGACGTTCAGATCGAGCATCAAGTCGAGGTCTTCGTCAGTCACGTTATCCATAGGTTTCGGGATATTGGTGCCGACATTATTGACCAGGATATCGATCCGGTCTTGATCATGCAGAAAGCGCAAAAGTTCATCAGACGCCGCGTCGCCGGCCCATGGCGTGCACCGATCCGGACAAGCGGCGACAAGCTCATCCAGCGCATCGGATGGACGGGCAATTGGAATGATCTCCGCACCGGCGACATGCAGCATTTCGCATATCGCGCGGCCGATGCCGCGGCTGGCGCCAGTGATGACAGCGCGCTTTCCGAGAAGGGCTTGAGTCATGTCCACGTAATCGTCGGCGCCTCATCGCCGCCGCGAACGGCAACCAAGCGCGCAGCCTGATCATTAGCGTTGGTGAGGCTGCGATGTACGCCGGCTGGGAAGGTGACCGTGTCGCCAGCGGTTAGGATGGTTTTGTCATCATCCATCGCGATGATCACTTTGCCAGAATGAACGAAATAGACGTCTGCACTATCGAGGCGATGTGCTGGGATAGTGGCGCCCGGCGAGATCTCGATTTCGCTAAGCGTGAAGCCATGCAGCCAGTCAATCGGTTTGGGTCCGATCAATTTCGTCTCGGCAATGCCAGATAGGCTATTGAAGGCGCCAAAATTGGTACTCGCACCAGATCGAATGACACAAGCTTCCAGCTCGGCATCAGAGAATACATCCAGCGCTGCAATCTGGCTTTCACTGGTGACCGGCATCGGTGATTTTCCAGCTGGAATGGTTTCGCCCTTATTGGTGTCGATCAGCATGCCGTCTTCGAGCAGGATCAAGCCATAATCTTTCGCCATATCGAATACTGTCGGCGCCCATAAAACGCGACCTGGGTCATCGCCGCCCAACACAGCCCAAAGGTAGCCTGTGTCTTCGCCAATATTCGTAAAGCCTCGGAACACATTGGTCGGAATTGAGATCATATCGCCTGGCGCGAGGCAGATTTGTGCGTCATCAGCATGCTCACCAAGGTCGAATCGCCATTGGCCAGCATGGACGTAAAAAACTTCGACCGTGTCATGACTATGTTGGGAATTTGTACAATGAGGCGGCTGCCTGGCGCCGCCAATATTGAAGCCGTGCGGTTCGGCAATGTGGACATGCTGATTGGGATTTTCCGAGACCCCAGGGCCAATGATGGTGAAGTTTTCCTTCTTGTCCGATCCCGGAGTTCTCGTGTCGATGAACGCGTCTAAACATGGCGCTAGATCAGCGTATCGGACGATCCGATCTTCTATTCCCTGGCGGGTGCGCGCGATGGTCTCTGACATGGCTCATCATCCTTTTCTGAGCTTATGCATACTCAAATTGCATTCGAAGTCAATTTGCGTTTTTGACCAGTTTTAAAGTGCAGTTTCCGCTCTTTGTTGTATGCGCCGCCGGGCGCTCTAATAGGGCAAGCAGGGCCTTCGAGACGAGATCAGGTTGCTCCAAGGTCGAGATATGGCCGCAGGCGTCAATCACTTGGAGTTCGGCGTGGTCGATGCAGTCGGCAATTTCGCGATGACGATCAACCGGGCAGACCGTGTCATCGGCGCCAGCTAATAACAGGGTCGGGCAATGAATTTGGTCTACCAGATCCAAATATGAGCGCCGAATGGTCAAAGCCATTGTCTGCCGACAAAACACGTCCTCTCCCAAGCCTACGCCCATATTTTCGAGGATGCGGAGCCGACCCTCGGTGCGATTAGCCGGGGCCAGGTATTGCGGCTTAAGCTCTTCGCGCAGCACGAGATCAAGCTCGCCTGCTGCGACCCGGCCGAGCTGTTTCTTTCTCGCAGGGCCTGCAGCGTCAGCTCTCGCCGTAGTATTCAGGAGCGCCAGATGGGTTATCCGTTCCGGCGCTTGGCGATAGAGTTCCAGCGCGACTATTCCGCCCATCGATAGCCCGATCGCTGCAAATCTCTTGGGCGCCGATTTCAGAACTTGTTCCGCCATGCGTTCAATCGAACAGGCCTGGGTTAGATCTGCGAATAAACAGGCAACCCCAGCGCGCGAGAGGGTTTGCATCTGGGGCGCGAACAAGCGCTCGTCGCACATGAACCCGGGCAGGAAAATCGCAGACTTTTCAGGCATTTCAACTCATCCATTCGCGTCCGTGGGAGATGGCGGAACAGGCTATAAGCGGCGCAATTGCGCGAGCCGTTCAAGCACGTCCAATCCTTGTTGCTTTAAATAGAAGGGCAGGTCGATAAACACCCAATTCTCGGCGAGTTTGTCACCGTCGCGGCGATACACATCTACCACCCGCATGTCGCTTGAGGTCGCGGCAGCAGGCAAGCCAAGGAATCCGCCTGCATTTCGATTGCTCAAGTTCGACCAGCCAAAGAAGCCGCCATAACTGCCTTCGGCAATTCGGGCCACGTGGCCATTATAGGTTTTGTCGACGAGATTTAGCCGGAAGGGAAACTGGTGTTGTTCTTGGTAGCGCTCAATTGTGAAACTCGCGCCGATGCCGCACGGTCCGTACCAGGTCATGTCATCATGCCATGTGCGCGCCAGCAGATCGGGCGAGCATTTTTCGGCGTTGAGGTGATTGATGGAATCCAAGTCCGCAATCATCCGGTTGATCAAATCAATGGTCGCTTCTGTCTCGGCCTCGTCCTGTTGTTCAATGAGCCGCCCATCATGGGTGCGCGGGCCGGGATAAACAAAGTAAGTTCCGGTCATCGGGGGCAGGGGATAGACGCCCGCTTCATGCATCAGGCCGATGAGGTCAAAAAACAAAGCGCTCTCGACAATTGTGTCATCGCGGACGCACATGAACTCGGCATAGCGCAGGTGCGCCAGTCGTCCGGTATGGGGAATGTTCAACCAATCTGAATCAAACAGGCCGACAAAATGCCCCATGCTGCAGGTCCAGACGGTTTGCCCATGATCGACATCGTTCAACCCGCCAAAAAACACGTCCTCGCGGCGCTGTAGGCCTGTAAACGCTGTGCGCAAAGGCAGCCAGAATTCCGAAACCACGGAGTCGATCCCTGATTTCTCATAGAATGGGTGCATGCTGCGCCACGCAAATTCGCGGCTCAGAGCGTCGCAGCCAAGCGCGAGCAATTGCTCATTGGGTGCCGAATCGAACGCTTTCATGTGCGCTTGAACAACCGATTTAGCCTGTTGAATTGTCGTCATCTCACCCTCGTTCTGGCTTAGGTTTAGCGAAATTGACTTCGAATGCAATCCTGTTATCCATCGGATTTCAAGTTGCGCTAATCCACTAAATTTGAGTGTATTCGTCGCGACGCCCAATGCATCAGGACACCAATTGAAATGCAAGCCGCCGAATTGAAAGCGATCGTTAAACCCTTCCGCGTTGCCGCAGAAACCGCTGATGCCTCCAGCCTTGAGCAAAGCCTATCGAAACTGATTTCGCCGGACGCCCTTATTCACATGTGCCACCCATTTGGCACGTTCACCAGCCCCGCAGCCTTTATGGGCGACTGCTACAAGCCGCTGCTCAGCGCGTTTGCAGATCTAGAGCGCCGCGACATGATCGTCATGGCGGGGACCACGCCCGAGGGCCACGACTGGGTCGGCATGATGGGCAACTATATGGGCACGTTTACCGCGCCATTTCTCGACATTCCGCCCACAGGCCACCTGGCGCACATGCGATACCATGAGTTCTTTCGAATTGAACACGGACAAGTCGTTGAGGTGCAAGCGATCTGGGATATTCCGGAGCTGATGATGCAAGCGCGCGCTTGGCCCATGGCGCCGCAATTAGGCGCGTTTCTCTGTACGCCGGCGCCGATGAGCGGTGATGGGCGATCAATCAGCGGCGATGGGAGCGAGGCCTATCAACATGTCGTCAATATGCTCGAGGATCTTTGTAAATATCCAGCGGACCCAGACCCTGCCGTGATGAATCTGGGCGCTTATTGGCATCCGCGCTTCAATTGGTATGGCCCCGCGGGTATCGGAACCGGGCGCGGTATTTCAGGTTTCCGCAATTGGCACCAGATTCCGTTTCTACGCGCGATGCCGGATCGCAAACTCGATGCAATGGGAGAATTGATGTCGCATTGGGTCGGGGAGGGCGATTATGTCTGCGAGACGGGATGGCCAAATATGCGTTTGACGCTCTCTGACGACGGTTGGATGGGGATCGCGCCTGCAAATAAGGAAGTGCTCCTCCGCAGCTTGGATTTCTGGCGCCTGAAAGATGGACTGATCCGCGAAAATTGGGTTCTTGTGGATCTGCTCGACCTCTACGCGCAAGTCGGGGTCGATGTCCTCGGCCGCATGCGCGAATTCAATAAGGCAAGGAATTTGTCAGCGGTTTCGGTTCCGTCGGGACTGCAATGAGGACCGGACAAAGACAACGGGCTTAATGATCGGTCGAGCTGTAGCAAACCGCTAACATCGTGATAAAAGCTTAATCGCCGGATGATCACGCAGGGCGCGACCGAATGCAAAGCGAATCGGGAAGGTAAATGGTGGTTCGGGGGAGACTTGAACTCCCGACCTCACGATTATGAGTTGAATGCCGGAATACGAACCAAGAAAAATAAACAATAAAAACACATGCTTCATCATTCTTGGCGATCACAGGGTGTCACGCGAAACCGCATAAAATCGTGGTTTGCGTTACACTTGCGTTACATGATCGAACCTCACGATAACTGGTTGTGGGTGTGATTAGTTTGGGATTTCGGTGATCTACATCGCGCGACTATGGGTGCCGAAGTCTGATGCCATGCCATCTTGCAAAGATGTCGATTGGCGGCAACGCGAGCAAAAGCATGGGTAATCGGACGGACTGTTCGCCAGTCGAGCTCCTGATAGGTTCGCAGCATTGGGCTGCGGACATGAAGGAGAATACCATGAACGTGTTTATTGGATTGGATGTCTCACTGCGGTCAGTGGCGATGTGCGTGCTTAGTGCCGAAGGTGAATTGATCGAAGAGACCAACCTGGATTGCGAGGTCAAGGCGATCTCCAATCATGTTCGGTCCAAAGGCTATTCAGTCGAGCGGATTGGTTTTGAAGCTGGCACGATGAGCCAGGCTTTGTTCCATGGTTTAACAGCGGAGGACTTTGACGTGGTCTGCATGGAATCCCGCCAAGTCTCAGCAGCTATGTCTGCTATGCGAGAGTGGATTCACCCGGTCATTGCAACACAGGCATTTAATCGCTCAGCTGGGGTGTCATAGTCCAGCGTTTTTCTTGGACGCTCATTCATCTGTCTTGCGACAGCGTTGAGTTTAGCCTGCGAGTGGACCGACAGGTCCGTGCCTTTCGGGAAATATTGGCGCAGCAGCCGGTTGGTGTTCTCGTTCGATCCGCGCTGCCAGGGACTTTTCGGATCACAGAAATAGACCTGGATGTCAGTCGCCAGCGTGAAGCGCTTATGATCCGAGAGTTCCTTGCCGCGGTCCCAGGTCAGCGACTTGTAGAGTTCTTTTGGCAGCTTCTTTGATTGTTTGATCAGCGCTGCGATGACCGTCTCGGTGTCGCGACTATCAACCTTGGCCAGCATCAGATAGCGCGTGTGGCGTTCGACCAGCGTGACGATGTGACTGCCCTTTGAGCCAGCGATGAGATCCCCTTCCCAGTGACCTGGCACGGCGCGATCTTCCACAGCGGCCGGACGCTCACGGATTGAGATCATGTCCTTGATCTGCCCGAGGCCCGACTGGCGCAGGCTGGAGGCACGCGGCCGTCGCATCGAGCGGGGAGACCGTAAATATGCAATCAGCTCTTTCTTCAACGCGCCGCGGGCCTGCACAAACAGGCTTCGATAGATGGTCTCATGTGACACGCGTTTCGCCTCGTCTTCCGGATGCTGCTTTTTCAGCCAGCCTGCGATCTGCTGCGGTGACCATTGCTGGCGAAGCTTGGCAGAGACTGTCCGGCAAAGCACTTTGTTGCAAGCCAGTTTGTTGAGCTTGGGGCGCTGCGCGCGTGTCCAGGCGGCTGTATCTGCTTTGGTCGCGCGATAGGCCCTGCGGCCGCCATTGCGCATCACCTCCCGGCTGATCGTTGATGGCGCTCGCCCCAGATGTTTGGCAATGCACCGATACGATTGATCCGCCCCAAGACCGCGGGAGATTTCTTCCCGCTCTGAAAGACTCAAGGCCAGGGGTCCCCGCTTGCGTGGCTCTGGTCGAAATCCGCCGGTGCGAGAAATCAGCGGATGGATCGAAGAGGAGTCCCGCTCAAAGCCGCGCCCGATCGAGGACATCGACTCCCCGCGTTGCCAGCGATCCCAAATTTCTGCCTTTTGAGCCTCAGTAAAATATATTCGACGACGTCGTTTCATCGCTCCACTCCAGTTTTGAAATCAAACTAAAGTGTTGCAACGACCTGTTGAGCGCGCCGAGCAAAAGGAGACATCAGTTCAGCATTCCCTTAGCGCATTACCGTTGAAGCGAAGTTGATTTTTGTTACAATTTCGAAATGAAGTGCTAGACTAGAATCTATCAATAATTGTGGTGGGGAAGGTGCCGAGGATGAGTGATCGGCCGAGCAGAAAAAATCGAAACCAAAAGTCAGTTCCGAAATTTGTCTATATCGGGTTTTGCTTTCTCACAGTTCTATCGGCGCTCGCGGGGCTGGCCATTATCGGATGGCATGCCGTCGATGGTCAGGTGTTACCTACATTCCTCGAGTGGACGTTCGCACTGACCATCACGGTGCTAGGACTAATTGGGTTTCAACTTATTCGCATTGCTAGCATTTGGGGCCAACTAGGGCCAGCGATTCAAAAGCGGGAGCAGCGCAGAAACAACCTTGAGGCTACTCTCGTTAGACGAGGGTTCAGCGAGATTTTTGTCTATCTCATTTCTTGCCAGATTGCCGTAGTTGCGATCGTCTTTGTCGCTGTAAATGAAGGGCGTATCGGCGAAATCGATTTCTCAATCGCCGCTAACAACGATCCAATCAACACCGTCCAAGTTCACATCCTGCTGGGGTTAATGCTCGCGTCGTACATTCCAGCAATAATTGGAGCACTCCTAATCGCCCGAGCAGAAACTCGTAGACGAAGAATCAAACTGTTTCGATCCGATGTTGTGTCGCCGCTAACCTTCGCGATTGCAACGATCAGCGTACTAGCTATCGGCACGTTGGCGTGGGCTGCTGGAGGCCGGCTGTTCAAGATCGAAGATAATTTTGGAGTGTTTGTTACTATGCTCGTGATTGCGGCGTTTCTGGCGGTGATCACGGCGCCCCTTGTCGCCAAGTCTCTCCGAGACCGGCGCGAAGCCACAGCTTTGATTGCCGCTGAGGCGAAGGTCGCGGGAGTTCCCACTATCTCACCCGCGGCTTGGTATAGCTGGCTAGATTCAATTCTCGTTCGGCTCGTCGCTCCGCTGTCGGGTGCAACTCAGCAGCGAATGCCACACTTGTTTGTCATTCTCATAATCGTGCCATTGAGTGCGATGGGATACGCGTTGCCCAGCCCATTTGGATTGGTGCCGCTCGCATTCGCGATTGTCCTCGCAATTTCATTGGGTCGGCGATGGGCCTGGGTTGAAGCCGATCGTGAAACGGCGTCTCGCCTGGAACGTCAGAACACGCGCGAAATTCATATCGGGTTCGATAACGATTTGAAGGATGAGGCGTTGCTCGGTTACGCGATGCTCTTCATTCTTGTCCCCCTGTGTTTGTTTCAGCTTCAGGGTGTGACAGGCGCATTTGAGTATAATCCTGATCTCGCTTCCGGTAACGCGTTTATTGATTGGTCGCGCTTCTTCGGGGCAGAACTCGCCAAAGCTGTGCCCTTCGTGGATTGGTGGGAAGTCTATAACATCGACATCGAGCGACCTTACGAACCTAGCGACAGTTCATCATTGGGAATGCACCTTACTTTTGCCTCTCGAGCGGTTGTCGATCTGGTTCTGCTCGCCGCCTTATTACAGGCATTCGGCATCTGGCAACGCAATCGCGCGCAACGCCGTCTTTATGCGATCGGTCACCTGAACGCATTTGACCCTTTCACCGAAAGAGAATTTTTCGAAGAAGGGATGCGATCCGATGGGAATGGAGGATTCGAGCCCAGAGCCACGTTCGTTCGCAAAGTGCAAGAGCACTACGATAGATCTCGATCGCATCACCCGCAGGCGCTGCCTTACAGCCAGCAGCGTCTGAGCGAACTCGTCCATTCACCCAACCGAGAATTGCAAGCGGGTGCAAAGTGGATGGTTGAGCGATTTAAAGTCCTAGCCGGAGAACCGGATGAACAGCTCAATCAGATCCAAGATCAGATTTCGATCGCTCAACTTGAACGGATCGCGGGGAGCACGGACCCGGCAGACCGTGGAAGTCTCATAGACATTAAGTCGAACCTCGAACGTGTAATTCAAAAGCTCCAAGAGCAGCCAAAACTGGTTCGAGAAGCTGAAATCGGTCGGCTAACTGAGATATTGAAGGATATTAAACGGATTCCTGAGCTGGCGTTTGCTTACACGCTGATCCTCGAATTGCTCGGCAAGCGACCGCAGGAGCTAGCAGCACTAGTGCTCTCAGCACATGTGGTCCAGGACAGTCACACGCCATTCTTGCCTAATGTATCCGAACGATTGAAAACCAGATTTCCAATCCGTTTGAACCTATTTGCGAGCCATGTCGAACTTAGGTTCCGGGCGTATGATGCGATGCTCTCTCAGAAGAATTTAGATGGCGTTCCGGCAATCACTCGAAACACTATTGAGGAGGTTTGCCGGTTGATGACGAACCCCGATCACGGAGACAAATCCGAGAAGGGGCGTGAGCGAGCGTTGAGAGTCCTGAGCTCCTGACGACTTAGCTCCACCGGTGAGCGAGCATAAGCAGATACAACTCAGCTTAACTTCCGTAGGCGTCCCGCCCGCTGGCCGTTCGTTTGCTTGAGCGCAAGACGCGCTAAGCCCTATCAGGCCCAATAAGAACCAAACGTGAACTTTTTTCGGCCCCAAGTCTTGTGCCTGTAGATCATCGTTCCTACCTCATGTTGTGGTGTCCGCGAGGGAAAGTGCTGATGGAAAGTAAGCCAAACCACGCCGAAGCAACTCAGACTGAGCCTGTTGGGCCAGCAGCACCCTGCTTTACGCCTAAACGCGCCATCCCCGCAAAGACTAGCCAAATTCTATTCATCAGAGCCGGAGGACGCTGCGAACGTGAAGGTTGCAATGTTCGCCTATTTGAACACCATCTCTCCAAGCAGCCTGGCACCTACGCGGACCGTGCGCACATTGTTGCATTCTCCGAAAAAGGCCCGCGCGGCGATGATCCCGCGCGTCCTATCGACATCAACGATGTTGATAATCTCATGGCGCTTTGCAAGCCATGCCATAAGGAAATCGATGATCATCCGGAACGCTTCAGTACAGCCGCTCTAAAAGCCATGAAGGAGAAACATGAGCGCCGCGTCGACGCCCTGCTCGATGCCGCGCCCGATCTTGGCTCTCACCTTATCTCGTTCACGGCGCCGATCAGAGGGTATCGGGTTGAAATTCCCCGTAACGATATGTTCGAAGCCATATTGCCGCGTCACCCTTACGATGGCCGCGAAACCAGCATCGATCTCACAGCGCTCACGGGTCTCGGTGAGGAAGAAGACCTTCATTCTGTTGGGCGTCGGTTGATCGATCAACGCCTCGATCACGCCTATCGCCCGGGCGGGCCTGTAGAAGTGGCTGGGCGTGTTTCGCTATTCGCCATTGGCCCAATTCCCTTGCTTGCCTATTTGGGATCACGCCTTGGCGACAAAGTCCCGGTCGACCTTTATCAGCGTCATCGTGACACCGAAGACTGGTCATGGAAGCAGCAAGTCACCGGCAATGCCGTCGCTTACAAAATGACCTGCCTGGAAGATCGCGGCGCAGAGGCGCCTGTTGCAATCCTTATGTCGCTAAGCGGCAAAATCGCGCGAGAAACCCTGCCTGACGACATTTCAACCGGCTCCACGCTCTACGAGATTGAGCTTGCTGATGCCTCGCCCACTCCCACTTTTTTGAGCTCCGCTGACGACCTCGCAGCGTTTCGCCGCTTCTGGCATGACGCTCAATCCGAAATCGCTGCAAAACATGGCGATAATAAACCGCTCGCGCTGATGCCGGCAGTGCCGGCACCGATTGCTGTCAGTCTTGGAAAAGACCGACTGCCAAAGGCGCGAGCTCCCCTTCATGTATACGATAATGACGTGGCCAAGGGCGGGTTCACGTTTCAATTGGAGATTAGTTAAATGACCCGCACGTCAGACCTAAATACCCTTCTCAACGCGCAGCGAATTGCGCAGGAAAGCCGCGAAATGTGCGAGCTTCGGGATCACCGGGAGAATGTCGAAGCGACTATTCGCTCGGCGTTTCCCGGAGCCAACCCCACGATCCGATATGGTGGCTCCAAAGCCAAAGGGACAATGATCAAGGAAAGCTACGATCTGGATATCATCGTGTACGCTCAACATGACGACAACACCTTGGGAAACAGCCTTCCAGAGATCTATAATAACACTGCTCGGGCATTGGCCGGAGACTATTACATCCAGCCCAAAACCGCCGCCTTACGACTATTCGCCAAAAATGATGGCCAGCGAGGTGACCGCCTTTACATCGATGTTGTCCCAGGCCGTTTCGTCGATGATACGCGCGGCGATGCTTATCTCCATCAGAATGATGGACAGAAATCTCGCTTAAAAACCAATTTGCAAGTCCATATCGACCACATCAAATATAGCGGCGTGGTCGATGCCTTGAAGCTTGGCAAGCTCATGCGCGTCCGACACGATCTCGATATCAAGCAGTTTGCGCTCGATTTGCTAATCATTGAGCTTCTCAAGGGTAAGCGGTTCACCAGTCTGGACGGTCAGTTCACGCATATTCTGGAGCGGCTGGTGAAAGGTGCCAACTTGCCAGCGATCGAGGATCCCGCAAACCCAAGCGGCAATGATCTTTCTCACTTGCTCAGTTCAACGGTCTTGTCGGAGCTCAGAACCGTCGCGTCGACCATGCTGAACCAATCTGAAAAATATGGCTGGGGTGCAGCATTCGGTGAGGCACAGTTAACCGGACCAGCGCGCGTCGCGGTCATTACAAGTGCTGCAGAGAATGTAGATGCGCCGACACAGCCATGGGCCCAGAGATAAACCGAGACGCTGGTGGGTCGCCAAACCGGAAATCTATGACGAGGTCCAAACGGCGCTCGCGGCTCAGCCCTTTCTGAGACTTCAAGAGCGCGGCGATCACTTATTCGCCAAAGGTCGTTTCGTCGTTCGCGACAAAGGCGTTGATTTAGACAGTTTCACCCTGCGGGTTCACTTTCCGCCAAACTATCCATCCGGTCTTCCCGTCGTGGTGCTGATGGGTGATCGCATCCCCACGTCGCCTGACCGACACGTGAACACCGATCGCTCAGCTTGCCTTTATGTCCCAGAGGAGTGGCTTGCGCGCCGACCGGACAATCGCTTCGAAACGTTCCTCACTATTCCGGTCCGAAACTTTCTCCTGGGTCAGCTATACTATGAGAAACATGGCAGGTTTCCGCCAACCGGCGAGCGCGCCCACTATGGAGCTGGCCTGGTCGAAGCGTACGCCGATGTCCTTGGGGTCAGCGCCAAGATCAGGCCGCTTTATTATTGGCTGAGGATCCTTGCGAGCGCGAGCACAAAAGGCCATTGGCTTTGTCCGTGCCGGTCTGGAAAGATTATCAGGCACTGCTGCCGCAAAAAGGTTTCTGCAAAACAGGGAGCGACGCCGGTCTGGCTTGCCAAACGCATGAAGCGGCAAATCGAGAGCGAACTCACCAGAACGAAACGCGGGAAGTTCCGCGATGATGTTTAGCGCAGAACGCAAAACAACAATATTGAAGTTCGTCGTTTGTAATGTCCGCTTCTAGGAATGACGAGCCCAACCTTGGCAAGGTCAAAGGGAAGGCGCAAATCATTGCACGTAAAGTATACTCGAACTGTGTGTCGTTACCAACTGAAGCGTAACGTATTGGTTCTTTGCTATTTATCGTATGTCGTCGTGGAGAGTTCGTAGCCGAGTTGTGAGGTTCGAGGTCGGTATGCGTTAGTGATTTATTTTTCTGCGCTCTTAACTTGCTATCGATGCGCTATCCACTGGTGCAACCTCTATTTGGGATGCCCGGGATGTGGGGGGTGGCACTAATATTGATGAAGGCAATTGAGAACCCGATTGGGCAATCTGGTTTGATCGTTCAAACCACGGTTTTATAGCGGGCTGATTTACATCTAATCAGTGGTCAATTAACAATCCAATATTGCGAGCAATGGACGAAAAGATGCCCAAAGCGACCTATCACCACGGCGATTTAAAATCCGCTATTCTCGATGCGGCGGAGGATGTCCTTTGTGATCGCTCTCTGGATGCAATCTCGATGCGAGAGCTCGCGAGGACCGCAGGTGTTTCTCCTGGTGCACCATACCACCATTTTGGCGATCGTGCGGGCCTTGTTGTTGCATTGTGTCAAAGGGGTTTTTTGAGATTAGAAGCATTGTTGTCTGCGGCGAACGAAAAAAATGGGTTGCTGGGAATGGTGCGTGCCTATCTGGAATTCGCCCAAACTCATTCGGCTTTGTATCAATTGATGTTTTCGGCTGAAGCAACCGAAGGAGATCGTAAGACGCTTTTGCATCCGTTCGCGGCGCCAGTATTTGAGTTGCTTGCACAAGACATCGAGCAGAAATCTAGCGGAAGCGCCCCTCGCGGTTCCAACATCGCTGCCGTGTCAGTTTGGTGTTTCATGCACGGAGCTGCCAGTTTGAGCATCGGGCCGGCACTAGAAGGCCGACTTCAAGATACACGGCTCGATCATTTTGCGTTCGACACTCTAAAAATTCTAACAGGCATAACTGAGTAGCATATATTACATTTCGAAAAAATAAATTAACTGTATAGTTGATTGATCGAATTGTTTTATTTTATCTAAACTAATTTTGACTTGGAGTGTTTTTGCTCGGAAGGGGGTGGGGTGAAATTCATCTTAGTTAGAAGCGATGGGCGCAGGATTACTGAAATGACCCTGTCTGAGGTGGACTTGGAGCGTCTGCATGACGCCGGGGTTTTGACAACCGATCCGGAAGATTATCAGGATATGAAAGATATTTTTCTCGACCGCATTGATTATGGGCGTATGTACAAAGCGGCGACTTTAGCGATCGAAAACCGAGAGCTATTAGCGTCGGCTCGGATGTTCGATAATTTTAGGGTGTTGTTGCGCCGTGCGCTGAATCTGGAAGGTAGTACGATAGTCGTGACACCGTTTGACGATCTAATGGAGTCTCCAGATCCGGTCTGAACCGATTGCTTCGTTCAATCAGCGAGATGCGTGAAAGCGCTTCATGTTTCGAGCTGGTGTGCGCGCTAGTCCACAAGTCTTCGAAGGGTCAATTTTGCGAGCAGTCCGCCAGTCTCTTGGTTTTCAAGTGAGAGTTGGCCGTTATTGCGTAATGCAATTGCGCGCGCGATCGTCAAACCTAAGCCGTATCCACCTGTTTTTCGGTTTCGCGACTCATCAAGGCGCCTGAACGGTTTAAACACGGCAGAAAGCTGATGCTCTGGAATACCCGGTCCTTGGTCACGTACCAGAACTTCAATTTTGTCGCCATCTAACTGCATGCTCAATTCAACAGATGAACCATACCGAATTCCATTGTCGATCAAATTCCGTAGCAGGCGCCGAAGCTCAACGGGGCGAGCTTCACTCAGCGCGTATTCGAGATTGCCCAGCGTAATAGGTCTGCCAGCGCGCGCTTCATCCTCGTAAACTGCGTTAAGGAGCGATGAAACCTCAAGTCTACGCGGCGTTTCCGCGCTTGCTCCACCTCGGGCAGCTTCCAGAAGGGAGGAGCTCATGTGCTCCATGTCGTCGATCGTCTGAAGAATTTCGTTCTGAAGCGCAGGATCTGCGATAAATTCAGCACGTATTCTCAGCGATGTTAACGGTGTAAGCAGATCATGTGAGACGGAGTTGAGGATTTCATTTTGCTCTTTTAGTGTTTGGCTGGTTGAACGGGAGAAGCGATTGAACGTCTCGATCACATGCGTCGCGCGCCCTCGACTATGCACAGGTAAAACCACTGTGCTCTGATGCATATCGAGCGCCTTCAGTCCGGTATCAAGTGCATGTAAAGTTCGAGCAGAAGGCTTAGACACAAAATAGCTGGAGATGATCATCGTTAGACCGATGCCCAGGATCCAGGCGAACGGCCAAGGACTGTAACTTCCGCGAACGAGTTGAACGCTTCTCGCATTCAGCCAAAGATTGTTTTTTTCTTGCCCTAACAAAATTGAGAGTTCGACTTGGCCGGGTGGCTGAAGTGCGATTCCAGCCATCGGGTGTGTGTCTCGAATTTCGACCCTCTCAGCCAAATTCCCGCCCCGCAAACCTCCTTCCACGGAAGTTGCACCGTCAATTCTTGACAGCTGTAAAGAGCCCGGAAGCGCAGCCATCCCAAACGCGACCGTGTTTGAGTTGATGGGCGTACTATCTACACGAATACTTGCGGTATACCCTAGGCGGCTGAGCCGCCGAGATAGACGTTCAAACACCATCGAGTCAAAATCGTCCTCGGAAACGCTAGGCGAATCCGACAACCTTAGCTCGAGTCCAACCCTCGATAATGCGGAAACCAGCCGATCGAGCGCCTCTCGGTCAGCTGGTGCATTGTCCAGCTGCTGCAAGATTTGCGGAAGCTTAAGGTTGAGGTCTACGCCCCCAACGAATGACGTTTGCGATGTTTGAGAGTGCCATACAGCGATCGCGCTTGCCGACATCAGAACCAAGGTGATAACGGAGACAATGATTGATTCGATTGGTATCGCTAGATGACTTGGTTTTAGCCTCATGGTGTGTTTTTCACTTCAACCAGCATCATGTAACCTTCCCCCCATATCGTTTTGATGATCTCGATATCATCTGCGTTGTTGCCGAGTTTGCGCCTAAGTCGGCTCACATGAGTGTCGATATTGCGATCTTCCGTTTGATGATCTGCGTCACCATAGATTTCTCGGATAAGATCAAAGCGTGACAAGATTTGTTGCGTATTCCGCAAGAACGCGAGCAACAATCGGCCTTCAATCGTGCTCAACGAGGTCACGATCCCGTTACGGTCGGTGAGCTCTTTGCGCCCACTATCATAAATCCAAGTTGCGAACCAATATCGACTGACGTGTGGGCTCGGCTTGGAAAATGGATTGGCCTCAGACCTTTTGAGCAATGCGCGCACTCGCGCTAGGAGTTCGCGAGGGCTAAATGGCTTCGTGACATAGTCATCTGCGCCAACTTCAAGCCCTACAATTCTGTCAATCTCTTCGCTTTTGGCAGAGAGAAATATAATCGGAATTTCCGAGGTGCGTCGTAGGTCTCGACAAAGGTCTAGGCCGGATTGTCCAGGCATCATAATGTCAAGAATTGCCAAATTGATGAAAGAACGTCTTAGCCATTTCCTGGCTTCTTCCGCATTCTCCGCGGCAGACACCCTGAATCCGTTTTCGCGAAAGTAGCGTGTCAGTGGAGCGCGAATTTCTTCGCTATCGTCAATGACGAGAATATGGGGTTGGTTTGCCTTCAAAATTGGGTATCCGGACTTTGTCAATTTCAACGAACGAAGGCTGCCACAATGAACAGTTTTGCCTCAGGGGTGAAACTCCGAAACATGAAATCAAGTGTCGATTCTTGTCGAGCCTCCGACTTTGACACACTTTGACATACATTTCGAAACTTCTGAAATGATCTAGCGCGCTTCAGCTGCGCTTATCCGCCCAAAGCAAATTTGAGCGGAAGGCGTGAACGCTGAATGAAAAAATCCATAGATTGCCGAGCCCGTCAGGACAGCCTCACTGCGCTGCCCCCGCAAGTGGCGGATGAACGAGAAAAAACCGTTCGGATCCCTTGCCGAACCGGAATCGTGAGCGCCGACGTGATTGATGAGCAGTTGCCTTGTCAACCACGGGCGTGGATTAGCTCTAACCGAGCGCACGGATTGTGCGTTTTGGCATTATTGCTAACGGTTCATCAGGCGCAGCTGGCCAGCTCCGAAGAAATCTCAACCAAGCGAACAACGCCAATAGATACAGCATCAGCGGATGAAAATGCCGGCGGCAATGTAACAATCACCGAGGATGGGGCGATTGAACTAGAAGATGCTGAAGGTGTGTCGGCGATCACCGTAAACAGTGACCATGATGTTCGAAATGACGGCGATATCATTCTCGACGAGAATGACAATATCGTCGCGATCGAGGTTGAAGCAAACCGCACATCAGACGTCACAAACAATGGACGCATTTCCATTCTTGAAGAATACACTCGGGAAGACGAAGATGATGATGGCGACCTGGATGGTCCACTTGCGATTGGAAGCGGTCGCGTAGGTCTTTTACTGAACGCGGGCGGGCGCCACCTGGGAGACATCACGACGGGCGTTGGGTCAACTATTGCTATCGAAGGAAACGACTCCGCTGCGATATCGCTACGATCTGATCTGGTAGGCGATCTGACGCTCGATGGAAACATCTCAGTTGTTGGTGAAAATGCACTCGGCGTCGATGTTCGGGAACAAATTTACGGTAACGTACTCCTGAGCGGCTCAATCAACGTTCGCGGAGAGGGGGCGTCTGCGGCGAGTTTCTCAGGATCCGTTTCAGGTGGCCTCACGATTGAGAGCAGCTTGAGTTCTACGGGGTTCACGTCGACAAGCGTGTCCAACTATATTGCACCAACCAGCATTGATGAAAGCACCGAGCCGGTTTCAGACAGAATCGATGCGGAAGATCTGAATGACGGTGGTCCAACTCTGGCCATTGGCGGCAGCCTTGGCCAGGGCCTCTTGATCAATGGAGCTTATGACAACTTTCGCTCAGAATCTGATGAGGAAGACGAAACCAAGGATACAATTGAAGATTTTGACGAGAATCGCGCAACAGGCTCAGTCGTCTCCACGGGCTCAGCTCCGGCAATTTTTATTAGTCCAGACTGGGGTAACACGAATGCTGAACATCTGGTTCTTGGCCGAGTGCGCGAGTACGTGCGTGATACGACTGATGATGACGAGGATGAAGACTTTACAGAGCAATTGGCGACGTTTGACTACGATTACGGTTTTATCAACCGAGGTCGCGTCGCGGTGAACGGCTTAAATGTTGGCTACGACGCCACGGCCGTCAAAGTATCTGGTTCCTCCGATGGCCAGTACGAGACTCGCGTGGAAGGCGGGATCTACAACAAAGGGGCAATACAAGCGTCGGCCTTCTTGGCGGACGCCGTTGCGATTGACCTGAACACCGGTGCCATTGTTCCTCGATTTGTTAACGCAGGTTCGATCGAGGCACAGACGAGTACCAGCTTCGATGATACTGCTATAGGAATCTCGATTGCGCCTGGAGCACAATTGGAAACGATCGAGAATTCGGGGGCAATTTCAGTTACTACGACGGGTGAAGCCGGGAGCGCGATCGCGATCCTGGACGAAAGCGGAACCCTCAGCTCACTAGTGAATACCAATCGCATAGCTGCCGGGTTAAGGGATGATGGCACCGTGGTCGAAAATACAGGGCGGGCGATCGCCATTGACCTGAGGGCGCATGGTGCGTCGCAAGGTGTCATGATTGAACAGAAGCGTAATACACCGACCGAAGACAAGAATGGTGACGATGTTGTCGATGCCAGGGATGAGGCAACGCCTCAAATCATCGGCGATATCTTATTGGGGCGCGGCGATGACGTGTTCACGTCAACAGCCGGATCGATCTCGGGTAACGTGGATTTTGGCGCGGGCGAAAATATATTTACGCTTCAACAGAGCACATTGAATGGTGATGTCCGCTTCGGTGTTGGCGAAAATACGCTTTCGCTCAACGCTGCAAAACTAAATGGTGATCTCGAATTCTACAGCGGCATTGCAAATCTCCGCCTCACAAATGGTTCTGAGTTATCTGGAAAACTCAGCAGTTCGTCCACGCAACTCGCAGTTCTTGTTGAGAATTCTGACCTAAACCTATCCGCGGATACAAACGCAGTCGTCGACAGCTTCGAGATGAACGGTCAATCTCGCCTGCAACTCACGATCTCGGAACAAACCCTGAGCGACGCAGCCATCCTGACTGCTCGTCAAACAGCCAAACTTGGGCCCGACGTTAGAGTCAAAGTTGTTTTCGAAGACCTACAAGCTGATGCATTTCAGAAGGTGATCCTATCCGCGGCTCAGCTCGAATTCTCTGGGAACTTAGACGAAACGATACTGCAAGATACACCATACATCTACCTTGTGGGTTTGGATCAGATCAGCGAACAGACGGAGAAGCTGATTTTGAGTTATCGCCTGAAGACGCCTTCGGAGATGAGTCTAGGCGCCAATCAAACCGAGGCATTCGATGCCGTCATAGCCTCATTTGTTGCAGACGATGACCTCGGTGCGGCGTTGACCAAAATCACCGATGCACAACAATTCACAAGGACGTTCGAGAGCTTAACTCCCCACGCCACGGATGGAGTGAGCCGTGTGTTAGCGTCGCACACCTTATCGGGCAAAGATGCCATCAAACAGTCTATTCAACGTCGCGATAGCCAAGATCAAATCGGTTGGCGACCTTGGGTGGGGGAGTATCTCACGAGCATGCAAGTTGATCCGCAGCCCGATGCGCCGGGATACGATGGCGAGGGCGTTGGATTCGTTTTCGGACTTGATCGCCGATTGGGCGGTCTAGACACATTCGGGATAATTGGGTCTTTTTCTAGCGGAGACTACACCGCTAAGTCACGAAGTCTCAGTCCGATAATGTACTCCACACTAGGTGCGGGCCTCTACCTACAGGAGGCCGTCGGTGCGGTCGATGTTACATTGGTTGGGCAGGCGTACAAAAATGACTTTAACAGCCATCGAACCATTAAACTCAATGAGCTGGCTTACGATGTCGAAGGGGCCTGGTCTGGACTCAGTCAATCGGTGAACCTGGACGTTTCGTCAGCGATGCAATTTGCATCGACGTTTGTGATACCATCATTGGGTGTGGATTACTTTCGCCTCGATCAAGACGGATACAATGAAACCGGTTATGAAACGCTGACTTACCAAATAAGTTCGGCTGTCACAGAACAGGTTTCAGCTGTTGCGGATCTCAGGGTTGGGACACAATGGGAAGTTTCGCGCAACGCGTTCGTAATTCCTGAAGCTCGACTGGGATATCGAACGGTTCTGGACTACACAAACTATGGCGCTGAGGCTTTGTTGAACGACAGCCTTGATCCCTTCGAGGTAAACGCCTTCGAAACCTACTCCGATGCTGTAATTTTCGGTCTGGGCCTGAATACGCAATCCGAACTTCTGGAGGTTAACATCGGTTACAACTTGGAAGCTTCCGAAGAGAGCACCATACACCGTGGGAGCGTTTCTCTCAGAATTCGCTTTTAGTCCGCAAAACCGTCTGCTCTCAAATGAAGAACACTACAACGCAAGCTGAACTCGAGAACGACGCTAGTTCTCAATTATTGGCGAGCGTAGAATTGCGAGTATGAAGGACCGACCTAATGTCGCCTCTGCAGCATAGTTTTCTATCATCATTCGTCCGTAGGCTGCCCGGCCGTAAGCGAAGCAAACCGCCGGCCGACGCTCTAAACGTTTACATGATGCTCAAATAGAAAAGCCTGGCGCTCTCATCTCCGAATCCAAAGTCGGTAATAAGCGCAACAATGTTGGGCCGGTCCCCCGGTGAGTATTGTCGCTACCATTACCAGAGCGCGATAACCGATCGCATGCGTGCAGGGACAACCATTTAAAAGACCGTGCGCCAATGCCGTTTGTATGAAGATGAGCGTGTATCGAACAGCGGTGATAGCATCAAACACCACGCGTATCGCGAGGTTCACCAACCGAAAAAGCTAACAGTGTTAAAGCCATGAAAAATACGACAAGAGAGACCCCTAATACAAAATTGTAGCCGAGCAGGTCGGCGATCACTCCGCCAGCAAGCGGACCAATCGTAGCAGCCACATTCTCTGCCGTTGCGGAGAGCGCTATGCGCATAGGTAAATCTCTACGCTCGCCGAACTCTAAAACAATTGTCTGCGATCCCATCAAGTAGCCGGCTTGAGCGCTGCCAAACCCAAAGAAAGCAAGAAATATGAACGGAACTGACGAGGTAAAGATCAATAGTAAGGTTGCCGAAATCCAGGTTAGTACCGCGAGAACGAGTATCAGTCGGAAACCTGTTCGATCCCCGAGATATCCCCAAACCAAATTTGAAACAGTTCCGGCACCAAGATAGGCGAGCGAGAGCAAACCCAATGTCGCGCCGTCAATCGTGATTTTCTCGCCAACATAAAGAATATAAAAAGGAGCTGCCATTCTACCCATGGCCGCAAAAAATTGAACCAGCAAAAACCAACCAAAGCTTGGATTTTCGGAGACGAGTGAGGGAAATTCTCTTAGGCGATCGGTAAATCGCATAGGTGGGCGCAGCTGCGGCGATTTTGGTTCAACAATCATAAAATGCAAGACCATCAAACCGAGGCTCGTCAACACAAATGCGCACAGAAAAGTCGTCGCATAACCGTTGCCCAGAGCATTTTGAGCGATGAAGACTTTGCCAGAAAAGTAGGCGAGAGCCGCCGCGACAAGACCCCCGGTCGCGTTTCGCCAGGCTTGCAATCGCCCTCGCTGACGGATTGGAATGACCTTCGATAAGAGGAGTTGAAAAACGACGCGTTGCGCGCTCATGAATACGCCGAAGAAGAACAGAAATCCCAACAGTGCGGCTACTTGAATATTTCCAACCACGAACCAACCGGTTAAGGCTATGCCCAGCACCGACAATCGACTGAGTATACCTAGAAGCATGGCGGCCGGCATCACCTTATCGCGATGCTCAACGCGATTACCGGTGATGATTGGGGAAACAATGCCGCCCACTTGCTGCAGCGCCAGTCCCAAGCCGACGATGGCGTTGGATCCTGAAATCAAAAATAGATATGCGGGTAGAAATGTTGGGGTGTTGACGAGTCGGAACCCCGTCATGCCTAGCATGCCATGAAAAAAATTCGCCGCGTAGTTGCGCTTTAGATTTGCACGAACAATTTCATTGAATTCGGTTTCATCTCTATCCGCGGCCGGGTTTCTGTGCCCGCTTTCTTCGTCGTTCATGAATACTACTTGCGGGCCGGAATGATGACGTTCATGGATTCATATCCCTTTACGAACGAAGAATGGACCCTCTTCGGTTCGTCCACGACGACGATCTCTGAAAATCGTTTGAAGATTTCTTCCCACGCAATTCTAAGCTGTAGTTCAGCCAGCCTGTTACCGACACAGCGATGAATTCCAAATCCGAAAGACATATGCTGCCGCGGGTTCGGCCGCGCGATATTGTAAAGATTTGGTTGTTCGATGACATCTTCATCTCGATTGCCAGAAACATACCACATCACCACCGATTCGCCTTTCGCGATTTTTTTGCCTCCAAGCTCCACGTCTCGAGTAGCTCGCCTCTTCATATGGGCGAGAGGGGTTTGCCAGCGGATCGTTTCTGAAACCATTGCTGGCAAAAGACCCGGATCGGCTTTCAGCTTGGAATACTGATCGGGGTTCTCATGCAAAGCGAGAACCGACCCGGTCAGCGTATTGCGTGTGGTGTCATTTCCTCCAACCGTGAGCAAGATGACGTTCCCGAAATACTCCAATGGCTGCATGTGACGTGTGGCGGGGTTGTGGGCCAGCATGGAGACCAAATCGCCAGTCGGGTCTGAGTTAACACGGCGATTCCATAGTTCAGTGAAATATGCGTGAAACTCTCCAAAAATGCCAAGCTTTTCTTCTCGAGTCTCGACGATGCGACCGGGGCCGGGAATTGCCGTGACTACATCGGACCAATGCGTCAAAAGCCGACGATCGTCTTGATCCATCCCAAACAAGGTCGCCAATGTCATCGCGGTTAGTTCCATCGAAACCTTGTCAACCCAGTCGAATTTCTCGCCGATGGGTAAGCTATCTAGAATTTTGCCAACGCGTTCTCGGATCAGTGGCGCCATTTCCCGCAGGTTTGTCGGAGAAACTGCCGGGCTGACTGACTTACGTTGCTGACCGTGTTTTGGTGGGTCCATCGATATAAACATTTGCAAGGCTTGCATTTCTTCCTGTTGTCCGGGTGAGACATTTGGGATCAGAGAAATACGCGGTTCGGATGAGAACGTTTCATGATCAGTGTCTACGCTCATTATGTCGTGCCATTTAGTTACCGACCAGTACGGGCCAAACATGCTGTTTTCCGTATAATGGATAGGATCTTCGCGGCGGAGACGTTCGAAAACCGGCAACATTGTATTGTGCTCAAATCGAACAGGATCCGCCGGATCTAACTGATCAAGTGGAAGCGTGGAAGCGTCCAGATCCGAGCCTAGATTGTTAGTAGTGGTGCCAGGCATATTCCAAATATCCTTCCGTATCGGCGATAAACTTTTCGTTTCGGCGGCGTGCACAAAAACTTGGCGCTACCGGGCCGAGCAATGTAGTGGTGATCGGTGTATGCAATATAATTAGAGCTTATTGAAACTCATGACAATAACAAATTCGAATAAGAAACGACGTAGAAGGTCTCCGGCAGAAGCTCGTCAGATTGCTTTGCAGGAAGCTCGCACATTACTGTTGGAATCTGGCCCAGAGGCGATAACGCTGAAAGCAGTCGCGGGTAAACTCGATATGGCGCATGGCACCATCGCGCACCATTTTGGTTCCGCTGCTGGTCTACAAGCGGCGCTTGCAGAAGCAATGACGAGGGACCTGGTGACGACAGTAGAGCAAGCGATTTTAGAACTCCGTGAAGGCACAGTCGAAAGAAGAAGTATTATTGACTTGGTGTTCGACGGATTTGACGAAGACGGTGCAGGTCGATTGATTGCTTGGCTTGCCTCCAGCGGGCACCGAGAGTTGTTGACGCCATTGTGCGAAACCGTGGCCGAGCTTGTCTCTGTCCTACAATCACATGGGGACTCGCAATATAAACGCGAACAAGCAGCCCTGACCGTCCTGCTAGTTTTACTTCCTGCGCTCGGCGATTCGCTCCTGGGGACAAAGCTGCACCTCGCTCTTTCTTTAGATCGAAACGCTTATCGAAACCTAGTTACGGATCAGCTCAATATCCATCGAAGTTGATCTTTGAACTCGAGCTGGATCGCCATTTTTGAAGACTGCGCTCACCGAGACGCCCCCAGTTCAACTTGAACCGCTCAGGTTTGCGGATGTCCATCTGCGATAAAGGCTGATATCGAGTAGGATATCACCGGTGCTCCAATAAACCCGAGGACCAGATTATTGATCTCGGGGGGGGCTTATTTTGTGTCGGGGGAATGAACTCTCAATATTAGAGACTGGCTTGCCATGCCCAGTAACTCGCCTCGTTGATTGTACAGATTAGCGGAGCCATGCACTAAGCCTGCATTGATTGTAAGAATGTTGATCTCGACCATTACCCATTCTGTTGGCTCCGTATTAGTCAGTCGAAGAGTTATGTCTAAGCTGTTTCCGCCGGCATTAATCCCTAGCGCGTTCCCCACACCGGCTGGTATTAGGTCCGCTAGCACCGCCAAAAATGGAACCGTTATCTTGTCGAGGTTCTTAGGGCGTACCCAAAGTAAGAGCATTCCTAACGGGTCGCTCTGACTTACACGATCGCTTCCGTACGTTCCGCGGGCAACGCGCACCTCTAATCCGCTGTGAATACTGGTGGACCCTTTCCTCCAGTGCTGCCCCAAGGGGCAATCTTCTGGCAACGGAGTCAATGGCATTTTTTGCCATTGTGCCGGAAACTCATCTGGTCGCGTTCCCATTGCTGCGGCTACTCGAAACACGGTGCCACGATTGACAAAGCCTTCAACGCTCGTTTGTTCGATGAAGCGACCCGATTTGTGAGTGTTTACTTCGAGTGCGAGGGTTTGGGGAGGGCGGGCAAAGTTCAAAAAATGCGCGCTCGCCCAAATAACAGGAGCGCGAGTTGTCTTTTCTAACGCAAACAATGATGCGCCAAGACCAACCCCACCGAACATAAATCTTTTTTCCGGTGTTCCGACGCATAGCTCGGGGGTTATTTGCAGCTTGTATTGGGACCGTGATACCTGTTGCGGCTCAATCAACGTAGTCAATCCGAGTGTGCTTTGATTGGCTGGCAAAAGATCGATCACGTTCTACGGTTAGGTTAAGTGAATTTTTGACGGAACTAGTGGTGACGTCTCCACAGCAACTAATCAATGATTAGTTGCGAGTCAATGCAGGGTGCCGCACGAGGATACTCAAACAAACGCAAAGGTGCTGTCATCTAATACGCAAAGCGCTCTAGCAATTCGCGTATTGGGAAATTCTCGATTGTTGGGGCGGTTTAAAGGTGAAGTGCTTAGATTAGGTGGTCCCGGTTCGGCGTTTCTTGCCAGCCTCCATGAAATGCTTCGCCCAGCTATAACACTGGCTCAGGGCAATCGCCGTGCACCGAAATAGCTCTGCAATCGAGTGTTCCCCGTGCATGCCTTCCAGGTCAATACGGATCTCCTCTTCGGCTGAATATTTGTGCCGGGTGCGGCGCTTCACCATTTCAGTGTGCTGCTCGTCACTTTCGGTTTTCTCGCTCATCGTCACTCCTTGGTTCTGTCACGATGAGCCAACAACCTTCTTAAGCAAAACAAATAAAATGTCTCACGGTCGCTGAACCGCAAAAAAATCAATTGAGTTCGCAAGTCCGGTTTAAATCAGTCTTTCTATTCACTTTTGGAGAGACGCCCACGCTGTGCGCACGTTGAGACTGAGTACGCAACCAATCTGCACATTAATTAGTTGGCGACCCATCGAGGTGCTGGAGCGGCTTAGGTATTGAGGACTGTCGTTCTTTATTACCAACTTTATGATTTGCCGGTTTTGTTCGAAGACTCGGTCGCCAAAGCGTCTGCAAGTTTTCGCAAAAGTCTAACTAGCTCAGATATGTCTCGCTTGCTCCATGACTTAGCGATGTCTGCTGCAATGCGTTCTCGGGCGGCATCAATGCGATCAGTCATCGCTTTGCCTTTTGGAGTGACAATGGAACGATGAAAGCGACGGTCGTCTGCGGCGACCTTCCGAGTAATCAAGCCTAGCTTTTCGAGCTTAGCTACCTGGCGACTGACGGTCGTATGATCGCGACCTACTCTATCTGCTAGGTCACCCACACCAATCGGGCCAAACCGCTCCACAAGAATAAGAAGAGCGAAAAGCGCTCGATCAAGGGAGATGCCTGCTTCGCGAATGGTTGCTTCGTCGCGTTGAGGCCGGTTCATGACCCCCACAATTTCAAGCAAAGCGCTGTGTAACTCTCGAAGTTGTGCCGAGGTAGGTGCATTATGCACATTTTTTGTTGACGCCATGTTGCCTCCAAACTAGCGTGCGCAGAAAGCACATAAAGAGTTGAATAAGAAAGAGGAAAATTCAACACGTGTGTCGATATGCGGAGTGAGCGTCGCCTGCTTCGCTCTGGTAGTTGCTCCAGCTCGCAGCACCTTTCATGCCCATTCACCGAGATATCGGGAGCGCCTTCTTGGCATCTGAAACGCAACGCGACGTTGCAGGCATGTCGATCCAGACGATTGTTTTGGTGGCGTCTTCGCGGTCGTGGGTCAAACAACTACGATAGAACGAAGGATACTTTTCTATGGATGGAACAGCGTTTTGGTTTGCCGCAATCATAGCAAGCCTGCTGGTTGGCATCGGTAAGGGCGGCATGCCGGTAGCAGGGATGATGGGTGTGCCTATCTTGGCTCTTGTTATCGATCCTTTCGCTGCAGCAGGACTGCTTTTGCCCGTCTATATTGTGTCAGATGTTTTTGGAGTTTACGCTTATCGACACGAATTTAACAAACGAGTGCTCTTAATCATTGTTCCCGGAATGATGATTGGTTTGGGGTGGGCTTGGGCGTTCGCAAGCGTGGTTCCTGAGAATGCAGTCACGGCCATTGTCGGTCTGATTGGAGCGGTGTTCGCCTTAAATAGTCTACTACGTTCAAACCATATTGTCGCGGAAAAGCCTGCCCGCGTATGGCCCGGCCTGTTCTGGGGGTCGCTCACTGGTTTTACGAGTTTCTTGATACACTCCGGCGCACCCCCATACCAGGTTTACACGCTGCCCTTGAAAATGCCGAAAGCGGTTTTTATGGGAACCACAACTATTGCATTTGCGATTGGGAACGCAGCAAAAATCCTTCCGTACTACTATCTGGGTCAGCTGAGTCCGACGAACCTTCAAGTTGCCGCGGTGTTGGTAGTTCCGGCTGTGATCGCTGTGTTTGCTGGCGTGCGATTGGTGAGTATCGTTCCAGAAGAAATATTCTACAAGATTGTGACTTGGGCTTTGTTGTTGGTGTCGCTCAAACTGCTCTGGGATGGTGTTGCCCCTGCGAGCCAACTTCATTTTTGATCGCTGCTAAGGGCAAGCCGGATAGCGAAGTTCGGGGCGATACCAAGAGCGGAAAAGTAATCCAAGAAAGTAAAATCAAAGACGCGCAGTGCTTTGGAAGCGTCTGGGGAACACATATTTAAGTTGGTGTGCCGGCGCGACGATGCGTTTACTCGGTATGAGTGCATCAAGGCAACCGAGGCTGTCAGGTGAAGCTCAGTTGCCCTAATGATTCAGGGTAAGGTTCTCTGGTTTGTTCGCTCTAGCGTTGCGGGATGATCGGCAGTTGCAAATAAGAGTTGTGCTGACCGCCCATGATGATGCTGTTCTTTTTGCCGATTTTGTACGGCGCTTTGTTGTAAAAACCTGGTGCGTAGGCCCCGATATCCAGCCGAATTCGATGTCCTGCTTTGAATACATGACTTATCGGCCAAACCTCCAACTCGATTTCATAAATCTCGCCTGGGGTCATGCTTAGTTCTTCATCATGGCTGTGGAATGGGCGGAAATCTCTCGTCAACTCTGGATCAAGTTTACGGTGAGAGACTTTGAGCCATCCATCCGCCAATTGGTCCACGCTTTCATCGGGTGCCAAATCTTTAAGGTGGGCGACCACGTCCATGTCGTCGGTTTCAGAGCTGACCCAAAGTTTCAAAACAACCGGACCAGTCACTTCTGTATCGACGTCTAGCGGAGGCGTAGAGAAGCTCAGGGTTGGAAGTCCCATATACATATTGCGTGCGTACGCTTCCGGTCCAACTTCATAAGATATGATTGCCTGCTCTTGAGATGGGTCGTTAGTCAGACTGCCGTCATTGAGAGAGTTCGTTACTGCACCTGCGCTCGCACCGTGGAGGTAGAATTTTGTCCACTGTGTATCAGGGAGTGGCCAATCATGTTCATACCTAAACTCGCCGCCATCGCGGCCCCCGCGAACCCACACTTTGACGGGAGGCTCGTCCATAATGCCAGTATCTATGTCCTTGAGCCAATAGTCGTACCACCGCAACTGTTCAAGCAATCCTTCGTCGCTGAAAAAAGCACAAGTATGTGACCCATATTTCGTGTAGTCTGGATAAACCGCTTGATCGTGGTTGTCGTGAATTCGAAGTTTGATGTTCTCTTTCCCGAGTTCTCGCATGCGCAAGAATGGTTCAATGTTTCCGCGCCCATGTACGGTGTTTACTCCCCAACTCTCAGTCATGAGAACCGGGATGTCGATTTGGGCTAAGTCCGGGGTTTTTGACTGCCAGAATTCGTTGATCAGGGGATTGGTTAGACTGTCGTAGAAAGGGTTATTCGACAATCCTTCCAAGTTGTACTCTGGATCGCCTGCTAAAAGCTGGCTTGCGGAAATAATTTCGTAATAGAAGCCAAGCGCAGCGAGATACATCCCACCCCGATAAACCTGGCCGCGGTAGATATCGGCATCGCCGTCCCAGCTTAGCATGGTCGTTAGGTGTGGCGGTCGCAAGCTGGCAACTTTCCAAGATGCTATGGAATAATAACCGACGCCGCCGCCAACAGAGGACCTTCCATTACTCCATGTCTGTTGCGCAGCCCATTCAATAACATCGTAAGCATCCTCGGCTTCTTGCAAGGACAATAACTCAAAATGGCCTTCAGATTTTCCAATGCCGCGTACGTCTAGGCGTACAATGACGTAGCCGCGTGGTACAAAGAATGATGCCATGGGCATTTCTCTTGAATCATAGTCCGGCACCGGCTTTGGGAACATTTCGTCGATGTCTTTTAGATATGGAGAATGTGCCAACAAGACTGGAAACTTGCCCGGCGAATTGGGTCTGTATATGTCAGCATAGAGTGTTGTACCGTCTCGGACTTGGATAGGCACATCTTTATCTACGACGATTTCGTGCTCAACCGGCGATACAGAGTAGTCAGTTTTGCTGTCCTGCTCGGTGGGTTTAGAGTGGCGCATCTATGATCTCCTTAGAATGTTATCATGTTTTCAAGTCGACGAAGTTGAGGTCGCGAAGGAAAATTCGCGGTGCCTTGCGGGGGGGGGGGGGGGTCACCTTGAGGCTGTTGGGCTTTGTGCCGCAGCTTCAGTCAGGGATTTGATTTGGATTTCAGACAGTTTTAGGCGTGTGAAATCGATGAGCTGTTCGAGTTGATCAACTGTCCGGGCGCTGGCAATTGGGGAAGTAATGCCGGGTTGACTCGCAAGCCATGCAAGCGCGATTGTCGCCAATGAAGCGCCAGTCTCTGTTGCAATAGCATCCATCGCGGCGAGGACGTTCTTACCGTTTTCCGTATATCGCTTTGTCATTCTGCCGCGCATCCATTTGTCAAAATCACCCGGTGTGCGGTACTTCCCAGTCAGGTATCCCGATGCCAGGCTGAAATAAGGCAGCATTGAAATTCCATGTTCGACACAGAACTGTTGATAGGTTGGATCGAAGTCATCCTGTTCCAATAGGTTCATTTGGTTCTGCAATACGGAGAACTTTGTCGCGCTCGTTCTTGCAGCTGCGTCCAACGCCATTTTGAATCGTGGGAGAGTTATGTTCGAAATGCCTAGCGCGTGGGCTTTGCCTGCGAAGACAGTCGTGTTCATGCTTTCAACGATTTGATCAATTGGCACATCAGTGTTGTCCGCATGTGCGTAGTAGAGGTCGACATGGTTGGTTTGGAGGCGGTTTAGGGACTCCTCAATCGTCGAGGACACTGTAGAAAGTTCGTATAGCTCGTCGCCGGGATTGAGTTTGCCCGTCTTTGTATGGATTTTCATTTCGTCACGCACACCGCGGCTTGTTAACCACTGCCCAATGAACGTTTCAGATTCGCCACCGCTGTGTCCGGGCATGGCCTTAGTATAAGCATCGGCGGTATCGATCATTCGGCCACCTGCCTCATAAAAAGCGTCGAGGACGGCAAAACCCTCATCGCCTTTCGCGGTCCATCCAAAAACATTACCGCCAAGAACGAGCGGCAGGCCATCTATCGGTGTGTTCATTTTTTCACTTTCCTAGTGAAACCTCTGTGGCTTGTTGCGTCGTTCATGGTGGCGAGGCCTGGCGACACGTGATTGCCCGATCTGAATCGGATCGCATCAGTGTCACATCGCTTTCTCGAGCATCTTTAGCGCCTAGTCGCGGGACATTGCGTGTATTATGCATGCATAATTTTGCCGTCAAGATGCTCAGCTAGATTATTTGCGTAATACACATAGTTCGCTGGCAGACTCGCCTGGACCACATCTGCGCAGTGGCGTCAGAAAGTCGGCTCTGGAACCGTTCGTACGACTCAGGTTTGACTGAAGAAGTCCAACAATACGGAGACCATGGCGTGCGGATCTTCTTCAGCTGGATAGTGTCCAACGCCGGGAACAACACGGCCGGTTAAGTCGTTCGTATACGGTTTTAGAGACTGCTCTTGCCCTGCGCCCATTCCGTACTCGCCACCAACTGCTAGCACGGGCATGGGAAATGGGTTCGCTTTGCTTTCTGCGGTAAGTTGAATATTGCGGTCAAGCGCTCGATAGTAGTCGAAGCTCGCACGTAAATGATCTGCTGATCGGTAGGCGCGCGCGTAAATTTCGAGGTCGTCATCGCTAATCGCATCCGGCAGATGCGCCTTGTTCTCGAATTGAAACCGCAGGAACTCCGTTTCTTTGCCTTGGACTAGTATCTCGTTCAAAGACTGCACTCGATTAAACGCAAAATGCCAGGCACGCTCTATGAACGGAGCCGGGAGAAACATCGGCGGTCCATCTACCAAACCGGGAATAATTGCTTCACAAAGAACAACAGCCGCAACGGATTCTGCGTGCCTCGCCGCTATGCTGTGAGCTATCCAAGCGCCGACGTCATGCCCCACCAGGTTGAATTTTCTGTATCCAAATTCGGATTGAATGAAATTCACCAATTCGTCGGCGATTGTGCCGACGTCATAGTCGCCAGGTGCTGCGTCAGACCCACCGAAACCCCGCGGGTCAACTGCAATTACTGTGTACTCGCTTGCAAGTGCATTTAACGTTCTGCGCCAAGCATACCAAGTTTGGGGCCATCCAGGGAGAAGCACTAGGGGCTCTCCTTGGCCGCCAAAAACTGCGTGCAGCTGTTTTCCTGGCTCCCCAAATCGTTCGCTTCGAAATCGTGGGTCGAGTCCCGCGGCTTGCAGATCCTCCGAGCTCCACTTGTGGGCTGGGCGGCCCGCCGTAGTGGGCATCGCTTGCCCTGACTTTGTCTTTTGTTGGTTGGTCATCGGATTTAGATTCCTGTGTGAAAAAGCTGTGCTACATCTTTGTGATCAACTTGCGAGATAGCCATGTTCTGGCTGTTGGCTGACGGCCTCAAATTGAGCGAGCAGCGGCGCGGTTTTCGGCTTTCTACTGGATGTCTTTACGGGATATCCAAGCCGGTCAGTGTGCGCCTACGGGGAGGGCGCCAATTTAGGCAACTCCCTCGTTGAAATTTCGCGAGCTTCTTCTTCTTCTATTCCAAACGCAGTTAGGATTAACTCCACCGCATCTGAACCCGCTTTGCGCCAAGTTTGATGTCCGTCAATGACGAGTAACATAGAGGCAAGGGTCGTTCCTGCCAGGAGCGCGACGGCCGATTCCACGCTCGCTGCTCCGAGGTTATATCTGCCGGATTGAACTCCACGACGAATATACTGCGTAGGTGCGTCAGTCAGGATGCCTCTCAGCGGTTCGGCGTTCAAGGCAAACCTCATCATGAACCTGCCCCAGTAAGGGTCGTCATGGCTCCTTCGGATGAACATTCGCGCACCATTTGAAAGTAGGTGGGCGGGATCGTCTATACCTTCGACGCTCGCAAGTGTGCGCGCGTACATGTCGCTTGAAACATCAGCGACCACTTGATCGAAGAGACCATCAATATGATCGACGTGGCTATAGATTGTGCCGCGCGCGACTCCAGCTTTTTGAGCCAATTCGCTCACGTTGATGTCTGTTGCGCCCTTTGTCGCGAAAATTTCGATCGCGGCGTCATGGATTCGGTGTGTGACGGCTGTCTTTCTCAAAATAAACCTCTTGCAATTGACGCGCTTGATCATAATTGAACACTATTGTGCAAAAGTCAACAGGAGTGTAATTCTGTCAGCACGAGCACGGTCATTGAGGTCAACAGATAGCCTCCAAGGGTACCAGCGAGATGGAAGCCAAAAGCAGCACGAGCATTCAGTGCAGTCGAATTGGGCGGCGAAATCACGCAGCCCATGAGCGGAAGGGCCTGGTCTCGAAAACATCAATCAGAATCAGGAACAGTAGTACATGAAACTCCCCAGCAAGGATCAGGCCGTCAGGTCCGACACTCGGCAGCTTATCTCTTACGGTTTGATCGCGATCCCGTTAGCCGCGATTGGGTTGCCCTTTGCCGTCTTTATGCCCAAATTTTACGCGGTTGATTTAAAGTTAGGGCTCGATGTCACTGGCGCGCTGTTCATGATCGCAAGACTTTGGGACATGATCACAGACCCGATCATGGGCGTATTGATTGATCGTTTCCCATCTAGATTTGGTCGCGTTACTCATTGGATGGTGCTCAGTCTTCCGATACTCATGGTGTCTGGGTATTTCCTCTACATGCCTCCGCGCGATGGCGTAAGCAGCTGGTATCTACTGGGCTGGATTTTGGTTCTCTACGCCGGCTTCACGATGTTGCAGACACCGCATCAGGCTTGGGTAACCACCCTCGCTCAGAGCTACGATGATCGCTCTAGGTACTTCATGTGGCGTGAGGTTTTTGGATCTATTTCGCTCCTCTCGCTGCTGGCGTTGCCGGCCATACTTGAGAACGCAATGGCCTTGGATATATTCGGTCAAACGCAGATAATGGGTTTGGTGCTGCTGGTCTCATTGCCAATCTGTACCGCTTGGGCCATTTGGCGAGTGCCCGATGCGTCAATAGCACCTCAAAAGGATCCAGCATTGACGGCTAATGCATGGTCGGTCGTCAAGCAGATCGCAAAAAACGAAGCGCTAATCCGTGTTGTAATTATTGAGATTTGCATCGGATTGGCAATTGCTAGCACCGGGGCAACTTATCTGTTCGCGGCGGAGTGGGGTTTTGGAGTTGAGAACGGGGCTAGCGCCATGTTGATGCTATTTTTTCTATCGGGTCTGTTGTCCATGCCGTTGTGGATGAAGCTTTCGGAGGTCACCGACAAGCATCGTACGCTGACCTGGTTATGCATTCTCGCATTTGTCGCGCACGTTTCCTACATCCCGCTTTCATGGGTCGGTGGCTATGCGGCCCTCGCAGTTGCAGTAGTTGTCAGCGGAGTAGGGTTTGGCGCACCCGCCGCGCTCGCCCGTTCGATGATCGCCGACATCGTTGAGCAGGATCTCCTCCAAACGCACAGAGACCGAAGCGGTGTATTTTTCGCTCTAATGACAAGCGCCTTCAAAACGGGCCAGAGCTTTGCCATCGGTGTTCCATTCGTCTTGCTTGGACTCATCGCAGGATTTGATCCAGCTGGCGAAAACGGACCCGCCGAAATCCGTAACCTGATGATAGTATTCGCAGGCCTTCCTGCCTTAGCCTACTTGGTGGCCGCCATGGTGAGCAGAAAATACCCGCTTACTCGTAGTTATATGGCGAGTCTCAAGCAGGCGTCTGAACCGAATTACAAAGGTTAAATGGAATGTTCTAATCATACACGCGCGGCACCCTCACAATCGGGATAATTCTCGACGCTCTGATTGTAATTCGGCGCTCCTTCCAAGATGCAGTCGGCGGATTAGTGCCGTGGCCGGGGTGGCACCGAGTGCGGTGGCGATGGTCAGCGCCACAACATTAGTGGACCTCCTGTCTAATCGGCGCCGAACAGGCGGCGCGGGACTGCTATCTCGGCCGATTGTGTCCTAAACGTACATCAGACAGAGGCTGATTATCTCGTTCACTACTTCCTGGCGGGAATCAACGGGATCAAAAGATAGGAGCGTCGTCCTTCACCGAAATAGATCGTATTCGTACTACCGTTCTTGTATCGCGCATGCTTGAAGAATCCGCCCGGACTCGAGTCGATGTCCAGCCACAAACGGTGTCCCTTCTTGAACACATGGCTGATCGGCCAGATCTCGATCTCGACCTCATAAATTTCGCCCGGAACCATTTTCAACTCTTCGTCGTGGGTGTGGAATGGGCGAAATTTGCGTGTAAGTTCATGGTCCAGCTTTCGGCGAGACACTTTCAGCCAACCATCAGCAAGATTGTCGACAGACCCATCAGGCGCGATATCTCTGACATGAGCGACGATATCCATGTCGGTGGTTTCAGAGCTGACCCAAAGCTTCAACGCGATAGGTCCAGATACCTCTTGGTCGTTCTCCATCGGCGAGGTCGAAAAACTTGCAGTCGGCAATCCCATTCCCAGTGTACGAGCATAGGCAAATGGCCCCGCAGTAAAAGTGACAGAATCCGCATCTCCGGATGCGTCCAGCGACAGGCTGCCATCATTGACGGACTGGTCGTGAACACCCGCCACGGCGTTGCTCAAATAGAGTTTAGTCCATTGCGTCGACGGTAGTGGCCAATCTTCTTCAAACCGAAACACTCCACTGTCCGGGCCGCTTCTAACCCAGAGCTTCACCGGCGGCTCGTCCATTACACCCGTGTCGATTCCCTTCAACCAGTAATCGTACCAACGTAGCTGCTCAAGAAGGCCTTCTTCGCTGAAGAACGCGCACGTGTGGTCGCCGTATTGCTGGCAACCGCCGGGGTACATCATCTTGTTATGATTATCGTGAACGCGCAACTTTATGTTTTGTTTCCCCATTTCGCGCATCCGGTAGTACGCTTCTATATTCCCGCGACCGTGAATCGTGTTCACACCCCAGCTTTCAGTCATTAGAACTGGTATATCGATTTTGCTAAGATCTGGAATCCGGCCTTCCCAAATCGCGTCACTGACCAATGAATTTTGAAGAGTTTCGGCGATAAAGTTTCGGGTGAATCCATCTCGGTTGTACAGCGGATCATCATGGAGCAATTGTAAAGCCGCGACATTCTCATAGTACTCGCCGAGTTGCTGAAAATAAATGCCACCCCGGTAAGATAGGCCTCGATAAATATCGGCGTCTCCGTCCCAACTGAGCATCGTTGTTAAGTGCGGCGGACGAAGGGCTGCAACTAGCCACGAGGCTATCGAATAGTACCCCACACCACCGCCAATTGACGTCTTGCCGGTGCTCCATGGTTGCTGAGCAGACCACTCGATTGTGTCATACGCATCTTCAGCACCGAGACGAGTGAAAATCCCAAACTGACCCTCGGACCGCCCGACCCCTCGAGGATCCACTCGGACAATCGCATAGCCGCGAGGTACGAAGTATGAGACCATCGGCATCTCGCGGGAGGGATAACCGGGAACTGGCTTCGGAAAGACTTCGTCGATGTCTTTTTGGTACGGTGCATGGGCGACGAGAACCGGGAACTTGCCGCTAGCATCGGGTCTGTAAACATCAGCATAAAGAGTTGTTCCATCGCGCGTTACGATGGGGATGTTCTTTTCGACGATGACTTCATACTGAGGTTGCGAAACTTGATCGATCGCTGATGCCGGGGAAGAATTATCGGCGTTCGGAATGTCCGGGGCGGTTTGCGCTCTGACGGTATGCCCCAGAGCAGCAATCGAAATGGTCAAGATGCTTGAGACGAAGAGTGATCTTACTGACATAATATAGTTCCTTGATGCCATGATGAGCGGTTGAAGCGCGGGCCTAATCCATTTCGCGGGCCTAGGATGCCGATAGCGATCCCACTCTTCCGAGTGTTAGATTGAACCTGCGTCTCAGCCTCCGGGAGGATTAATTATGTGTATTATGCAGTTATTTATTGCTTTGACCCCTTCGTCAATTGGGACGTCAAGTTTTCTCGTCGCATGAGCAGCTGATTACTCCGATGAGCGATAGCGCAAATCGTCAAAAAACATCCGCCGTTTCCACCCGCAGCGCATAGGGACCGCTGCCAGTGATCGATCGTTTGGCATCTGCTCAGCAGCGTCATATTTCTTCAAGTGAGTGACGTCAGAGTACTCAGCTTCTTTAATCTTCTGACTGGAACGCGCGGGTTCACCTTGACCACAATCTAATCAATGATTAAAAAAACTGATCGTTGATTAAATGAGAGCGAGTTATGAATAAACCTAACTGTGTAATTACCGGCGCAACGGGGGGGGTCGGTGCTGAACTCGCTAAGATTGCTGCGCAGCGCGGCTATAATCTAGTGTTACATGGCCGCAAGCAAGATGAGCTCGAAGGCCTGAAATCGAAACTGGCAAATGATTTCCCGGACATTCAGGTGAAATTAGTTGCAGGTGATCTTGGCACATCGAACGGCGCTCAGAACGTTGCTCAGCAAATATTAGACTTGGATATCGCGATTGATATTTTGTTCAACAACGCTGGCGTACTTCTTGATCGCGTGCTGGCTTCTCCAGATGGCGTCGAAATTCATACGCAAGTCAATCTGATTGCGCCATTTGTATTAATGCACCTATTGACGGCCCCAGTGTCTCAAGCCGGAGGAGCAATCATTAATGTGTCATCCAGCTCAATGTTTCGAGCGCGGGATCTATCATTAGACGAACTAGAGAATCCAAAAAGTTTCAGCCAGCTTGCAGGGCCATACGCAAGGTCTAAGTTGGCTTTGTCAGTTGTCACTTATGAGTTGGCTGATCGATTTGGCGAAAAAGGGGTATCAGTGTTAAGCGCTAGTCCCGGAGCCAGCAAAACGGGAATGACCTCGAGTCGTGGGCTGCCCTGGTTTGTTCGTTTATTGGGGCCGCTTTTTTTCGGTTCTGCAAATCAAGGAGCAGCAAAGCTGTTCGCGGCGTACGATTCTAGTCGCAAGGACTCTCAACCCGGAGCGTTCTACGATGGGGAAATGACAAAGGATCTGCCAAAACTGGGGCGCATAAACGGGATTGGCACAGCTTTGATTGAGTTCTGCAGGTCGAAATCGGGTTTATGAGAAAATCGCAGAATCTGCGGAGTCCTCAGGTTAACTTTCTCAACCTGGCGTGCGTTCAAGCCTATTCCAACGCAAAACAGAGTATCGCCTTCAACGCTGCTCGAGATGTCGCGCAGGTCATCGGTTTCGGCTGTTGAAAGCTCGATCCGGATTTAGCGGCGCCATAGGCGATATCGTTTAGTGAGTTTTTTTATCCGCATTCGATCCCAGATGAGACTCACGAGAGGCGATAGAGATCGCTTCGTTTGCTTGCCATTCGCGAGTTGCACAAGTCGTCGGCGGGCAATCGCTGATGTTGCCACGCCAGCTAGGGTTTTATTCTTCCACGATACGCTCGGAAGTTTGATATTTGTTGATCGACCCGCGCGCCACTCGTTTGGAAGATCAGGGACCCGGGTGAAGGCCTTGGCGATTCCCAAAACGCTCACGCCAAAACCAGCTTTATCCATCTGCAATGCATCAATCGCCGTTTTTCTCCGAAAAATGCCGCCGGTAACCATGATCGGCATGTTCGCAACCTGAGCGATCTGTCGGGCAAAATCGACAAAAAAGGCCTCCCGAAGAGATGTGGTCGAATCCGCGCGTCGCCCGTACATGGCAGGACTTTCGTATGATCCACCCGAGAGTTCCAATAGATCAACGCCTAGATTGTTTAGCTTTTTTGCAACATTCATTGCATCGTCTAGCTCGAAGCCACCTTTCTGAAAATCCGAAGAGTTGAGTTTTACCGAAACACAAAAATCCGGCGATACGACTTCTCGAACGGCCGACACGATCTCCAATAAAAAACGCGCCCGGTTTTCCGGAGAGCCACCCCATCGATCCGACCGTTGATTTGTCAGCGGAGACAAGAATTGACTTGTCAGATATCCATGGGCTGCATGAATTTGAACTCCGGTGAAACCCGCTTGTTCAGCGAGCCGCGCCGCTTTGGAAAATCGATCGATGACCTCCAATATTTCGGATTCGCTGAGCGCCCGAGGCGGGGCGATCAAGTTTGAGTATTTGCCGATCGATACCGGCACTGCCGAAGGCGCAACCGCTTCCTCGCCCATAGCGGCATACATTTGCCTCCCCGGATGATTTATTTGCATCCAAAGTTGCGTGTCATTTGTTGTGCCAGCCTTCGCCCAACGCCGAAACGGTTCTAGATCCGTCCCTTGTTCTAGGACGACCGCTCCGGGCCCGGTTAGCGCCGACGGCGAGATCATGACGTTTCCAGTTAGAACAAGGCCCGCACCTCCCTCAGCCCAACGCGCATACAACCGTTCCAAGCGCCCATCAGGCAGTTGACCAATGGTTGCGAGGTTTTCCTCCATGGCTGCCTTGCACAGGCGATTCTTCAAGGTCACCCCATTTGGGAGGTTGAGTGGTGTGAACAAAACTTGCTCAGAATTCATTTTGCATTTTCCTCAATTTTCTTTGACGAACCTGTGCTGGTCATAATTGGGTCCGCCCCTGTGATCGGGCGTCGTCGACGCTGAATCCCCCTGCGCCGCGAGCAACCAGATTGGTCAGCCTGCCACCGATGGTGAAATTTTCGGAAGCATAACCAATCGTATTTGATCATCGCTTCACCCTATATCTAATCATTGATTAAATAGTGTCTAATCATTGATGAACTACTGGTCAACTTTTGCGAGCTAGGGGCGAAAAGACGCGGAGCGCGAACGACCATCATAACGATTTGAGACTTGCTATTCTGGATGCGGCAAAAGGTGCTCTTAGTGATCGTTCATTGGACGGAACCTAGACGGGGATGGGGGTGTCGATAGATTTCTAACGTCCGCGATTTAGGAGCCAGCAGCGCTATCGCTGCTGAAATGAGCTGGGCCAAATACAGCTTCTGGCCTCCAGTTTGCGTGTATTGTTGTATGGATACGGCGAAAAACTCAAAGTCAATTACTCAACTTTCGCTATCGCGGCGGGGAGATCGAGGGAATGATCGGCTGCTATTTGGGCGTCCGAAGAAGGCTTTTCGCACCTCTGAAAACCAAGAAGAACTCCGCTTCAAACCTTCACAAATTTTCGGATTTGTTCGGTGGCGTGGTGATCAATTTGGCACCCAAACATGGCGCGTTGTTGTCGCTCAAGCGGGTTGGCCAGGAGAGCAATTAACGCGCATTCCGGGCGTACATCCGGGCGCCCATCTGTTGCTCCATGCCTTCGGAAAAACGAGAGCAAAACGTGCGCTTCGCGTGGTTGATATGCTCTCCGAAGCGCACGTTATGCACGAGATTGCGCCGGCCTATTGGCGGCATGTGCACCTGCAAATCTCTAAGAATAAAGAGCCCGAGCCTTACGAACCTGAAGTGTTCGACGCGCTTGTTCGGGCGAGGTCCATCTCATGACCTGGATCTGTCATTTGCGAGCAGGAGAAAGGGTAGGGACAAAGAGCGGAGTAACGCAAGATAAAAGCAACTGTGTCCGACAGACACAGATTGCCAATGGGGGTGGGGCTTTGACGCGAGTCATATCGTTCAACCATGCGAGTCGCTCAAATCTCTCGATCGCCCGTCACCACTGTAAATACGCGCGAGTCGGATTTAGGGGCGCATTGGTGCACAATTGGCACTATCTTGTCCAAACTCTCAATACTGATGGGCGATTGCTCAGCGCTACATGGTGCATGCCATGAGCGGAGATAGCGACTTCGACTTCCAGCCAAAGCTCGGACACATCCGGTCAGAAGGCAGTTTCAAATCAAAGGGCATGAAGGCTTACCTGAAGGGCGCGCGTAAGCGTTCAAACAACACTGGGGGTGGTGGCCGATCCACCGCGTTTGCAGGAGCGCGCCGCGTGATGATCAAGGCTCGCGTCCATCGCTTGTCCGGGAGCGGGGTGGGATCGCAGCGAGCCCACATTTCGTATTTAGAAAGAGACGGTGCAGGTAAGGACAAAGAACCCGCAGAATTTTACAATGATGTGAGCGAGGGAATCGATGGCCAAGAATGGCTCAAGGAGCATGCTGATGAGCGTCACCATTTCAGGTTTATTATCTCACCTGAAGATGGCGAAAAACTTCAAGAACTAAAGCCCTTAATTCGGGACCTGGCTTCTCAGATGGAAATCGATCTTGAAACCAAGCTCGATTGGATTGCGGTCGATCACTTTAACACTGAGCATCCACACACGCATATTGTGATGAGCGGGAAGCGCGATGATGGGAAAGATCTCGTCATCTCGAAAGATTATCTCTCGCATGAAATGCGAGAACGCGGCAGCGCGCTTCTTACCCGCAAACTTGGCTTGCAAACCGAGCCTGAACTTGCTGCCAAACTCGAGCGAGAAACCGCTCTCAGAAAAGTCACGCGGATGGACCGCATCTTGATGCGGGAGATGGATCGCAATGGCGGGGTTAATTTAGACAACCTAAGACGCAATCGTCCGCACTATAAGAAGCGATTACACACGCTTAGAAGCATGGGGCTTGCGCGCCACCAATCTAGCGGGGTCTGGAGCGTGGATGATCAGCTCGATGTCGCCCTCAATGCTCTGGAGAATTCCGACACGATAGCCGTACGAATTGAGCGCGCTGTTCGAAGGGCCGGACTGGATAGAATCAGCGCCCACGAACAGGGGCCATTCAAGTATGGTAACGCCGTTCATGGGCGCCTTCTAAAAATCGGCTACGATGATGAGCTCATGGATCGACGATACGCCATCGTCGATGGATTAGATGGACGCGTGCATCACTTCGATCTTGGAACCAGTTACCCAAAGGATCTAAATCCAGGTGATATGCTCGAGATCAAACCACGGTCTCCCGGTGCGCTTGGAATGGATCAAACGATTATCGATGTGGCTGCTCAAAACCGCGGGATCTGTAGCCTCGCAAATCACAAGCAATCTGATCCTAACGTCAGCGCGAAACACTTAGCGATGATCAGGAATCGCATCGCCGCTTTGGAACGTGCAGGCCTCGTGCAGCGATTTCATGGAACCGCCTATTCAATCGGGCCAGAATTCATTGACCGCGTAGATGAGCATTTCGGGAAAGCGGCAAACCGTTCTCCCAACATCGTCCGCAAGGTGGAGGGTAGGGTATTTGAAAGCCAGGTCCGCGCTTTCGGTGAAACGTGGCTAGATCAGCAGCTCGCTGGCCAAGCAGTTGAACCCCTTGGAGGCGCCGGTCTTGGGGGAGATGTTCGATCGGCGATGGATGAGCGCATGAAGCGTCACTTCCAGCGCGAGATTGTGAGCGACCGAGACGCCAAAGAGCTGAACAATGATCATCTAAAGCTCCTCCAAAAAGAAGGCATGCTTCATGCGTCTTTGGACATCACGAAAGAGACGGGCCTTACCTATCGCGCAATACAGCCTGGGGATCGGGTCGAAGGGACGTTCAAACGCATCCACCAGACTGAGCATGCAAAGTTTGCGGTCATCGATCGTGGACGCGAGTTTTCGCTTGTGCCGTGGAAGCGTAGTCTGGAGAAGCTGAGAGCTCGTCCCATCGAGATTACGATGTCGCGTACGAGAGATATTGCTTGGACAATTGGGCGAAACAGAGGTCTCAGCCGCTAGTCGACGGGTACTCTTAAGCGCGTATTCAAGAGACCGGAAATTACTCTCCTGAAACGCGAAATCTGGTTTTGAAATTCGCGTTCGATTCAAAGATATGGTGATTTTCGTATGCTTAGGCGTCGTTGGAGCGCCTCTTTAACATTGCGCGGATTGCAAATGGCGGCAAAATCCGGCAAGTCACCGCAAATGCCGGCAAGTTCTTGTAAAGGCTCACTAAAGTTCACGATTTTTCACGATTTTCAGCCTTGACGAGGCGATGTCTCAATCGGCAGACTTAGCTCTATGAAAGTAGAGTATTACACAAATCTGGTTGGGCTGATTTGATGAAACTTCGCCTAGTCGCATACGTGCCTGCCCACGTGCACGCTAAAGTCGTTGCGCTCTCAAAGAAGCAAGGCATGACACAATCGTCCGTTGTCGAAGACGCACTGAACGCTTACTTTTCAATCTCGATCCAGCACGAACGAGACGCGGCCCTCATCAAACGCCAAGATGAGATGATCCGAAGTTTGGCTCGAATTGAACGCGAGCAAAATGCCGTCATCGAGATGGTTGATATGCAGGTCTGGTATCAGCATGCATTTGCGCCGCCCATGACTGGGGAACAAAAACAGGCCGCCAAAGCGCGGGCGTCTTCCGCTGTGGAAGGGTTTAGAGCGCTCATTGCTGACCGGCTAAACTCGGGTCGAAAGCTGCTCGGCGAAGCGCTCGCAGATGCTGTGTTCGATGAAGACGATTTTCTGCAGATCGAACAGCAGCCAGTGGCGGCGGAGTAACATCGATGCTGGAGCCCCCGGAGCTAACGAAGTTTCATCACCGAATGGCAGAGGCTCAGGGGCTGGACCTGTATGGCAAGTATTCCGAGAAGGAGGCGGCGAAAGCTCTGGATCTTTCTGTTGTGTCTCTGAGGAGGCTCCGATCCAGCGGTGAAATTGAGTTTGTCCGCGTTTCGCCCAGAAAGATTTGCTTTTTTGGATTTCAGTTGATTCAATGCCTACTCAATGCAGTGGAGAGCGCACCATGCCCAGATACAACTCTGACAAACCGTTCCAAATCGGAGAGTTCTGGCTTTCGAAGCGCCCCAAGAGTGAAGCGTGGTACCGAACGTGGTTTGACAGCGAAGCTCGACAAACACGCCGCATTAGCCTCGGCACATCGGATTTTGACGAGGCCAAGCAAGCACTAACAGATTGGTTTGTGCTTTTTCACACAAAAACCGAAGAGCAGCCTGAGGATGCTACGTTAGCAGAACTTTTTGCCCGCTATTACGAACAATACGGATCCAAGCTTCGCAGCTTTGACAACGTTCAAAGATATCTGAGATATTGGTTAGACTTTCACAAGACAGCTACAGTCAAGGAAGCATGCGCTCCCGCCCGCCAACAGGCGTTTCGGATGTATCTCGAACAAGAATTGGGGCTGAGCAAGAACAGCATTCGACAAATCCTGACGATTGGAAAAGCTGCACTGAATTGGGCTTGGAAGCGGGGAGAGATCGCTTCTGTCCCATACATCGAGTTGGTGAAAGTACCTACGCCACCGCCGAAGGGTCGCCCGATGGAAGTCGAGGAAGTTGCAATGCTGATCGACCATGCGGAATATCACCTGAAAGCGTTCATCATCTTGATGCTTTCCGCGACCGCGAGAAACCGGGCGATCTTAGATCTGAAATTCAGTCAAATCGACTTTCGTAACGAACTGATCGACCTGAATCCGAAGGGGCGAGAGCAAACGCTCAAGTTTCGACCTCAAGTAAAGATCCCCCAAACTTTGAAACCCTGGCTTCTTAAGCAGCATGAACTGTCCAAAACCGGTCACGTAATCGAATTCAAAGGTGGGCCGGTAAAGAGCATTCGAACTGCGTGGCGCACTTTGCGGAAGACGACTGAGTTAGATGATGCTGTTCAACCTTACGGGCTTCGACACACAATGGCTCGGTGGCTCAGAAAGAGCAGTGTTCCAGCTTGGGAAGTCGCTGCTCAACTTGGTCATAAATCGCCGGATGTGAGCACGACCGAGATCTACGCACCGTTTGACCCATCCTACCTTTTTAAATCGACAGCAGCGATCGATACGTTTCTCACGGAGGTTGCGTTACAATTGCGTTACAGATCAATATCCGAGCTGATGCTTGCTGAGATAAAAAGTAATGAAAATCAAGAGGGTAAATGGTGGTTCGGGGGAGACTTGAACTCCCGACCTCACGATTATGAGTCGTGCGCTCTAACCAGCTGAGCTACCGAACCATTAGAAGCGGGGTCATTACACTGCGCTCGGCCAGGCTGCAACCACTCTTCTGCGACGAAATTCAGTGCGGGATCGGCGGCGTGAATTTGGCCGACACGAATTCTTGTTCCAGCGCCGGGCTTGCGAAAAAGAAGGTCGCATCGGTGATCACGGCGCGGTAGTTTTGGCGGATCGTTCGAAACGGCGCTTTCGCTTCGAAATTCAGCGCAAATTGCGAAATATAAGTGAGGCCCCATTCGGGCTCGGTCTCAAGCAAATAGGATTGTTGGAACTTTGTCAGACGGCCACCTTTTGGCCCGCGAACCGGACGGGGGAGGGTGTAGTCGATCCGTAAAAAATGACCTTGTTTAGGTTCGAGCCAGGCTTCGGCCTGCAGGCGCTGCGTCGCCCAAACATCCAGCGCGCTGTCATTCGCGGAAGGCGCGTGCTGGAATTTGAGACGCCAGGCGTCGTCGAAATCGTCGACATAGACTGTGGTTCCGAGGCTAGCGCGGAGATCATCAGGAAACAGTCGTCCATCTGGCGCAATTTCCGCGCCCCAGGCGGCGCCGGCTTGGTCTAAGTCGCCATCCTCGCCCGATGCAAGCACCAGCTGCCACCGTCGACCGTCCGGCTCGCGCGGATCGTAGGTGTAGGTCCGGCTGGCTTTGGCGCTGGTCATTTCCACAGTAAACGCGGCGCGCAGCGTTTCAGGCGCTTCGGTCGCGCGCAAGGCTTCGTCCATCGGGCCGCTGCCAGTGATCAGAGGAAAAGCCAGGCTGAGGAAAAGCGTCATCGACAAGCTGTCTCTCGCTAAATTACGTCTGGTTTAAGGCAGACAAGATTAACTTTGAGAGCTTGCAGCTTTTAGGTTTATGGCGTGTGAACGCGCTATTTAACGGTGCCTTTGGCGAGCAGTTCAATCACGCTAGAAAAGTCCTTGCCGCCGAGGCCTTGCTCGGAGAGGAGCGCATAGAGCGCTTCAGCATGCCCGCCCATGGGCGTCACCGCGCCGCTCGATATCGCAGCTTCTTTCGCGAGGCGCAGATCTTTCAGCATCATATCGGTCGCAAAACCGCCTTCGAAATTGCGATCAGCAGGCGAAGCCGGGCCGACGCCTTCGACCGGGCAATAGGAGGTCATGGACCAGTTCTGCCCTGAGCTTTGGCTTGAGATCTCGAAAAAGCGCTCCGCCGAAAGGCCCAAACGCTCTGCCAAAGCAAACGCCTCACACGTGCCGATCATTGAGATACCCAGCAGCATATTATTGCAAATCTTCGCCGCTTGGCCAGCCCCGCTGTCGCCCGCGTGAATGGTCACGCGGCTCATCGGCTCGAGCACGGTTTCGACATCCGCAAAGTCGGTGTCGGCGCTGCCAACCATGAAGGCTAGTGTGCCCGCATCGGCTGCTGCTGTGCCGCCTGAGACGGGGGCATCTGCTGCGCGAAAGCTCTTATTAGCGGCCTGCGCAAGGCTTGCTGCTTTGCGGGCGCTGTCGACATCAATGGTTGAGCAATCAACCAGCAGCGCGCCTGAAGCCGCCATCGGCAGAATGTCATTCTCATAAACGCTGAGAACGTGCTTACCGGCCGGCAGCATCGTGATCACAGCATCTGCGCCTTGCACCGCTTCTGCGGCAGAACTGCAGGCCATGCAGCCTGAATCGGACGCCTTAACGAGCGCGGTGTCTGACAGATCGAAGGCGCGCACTGTGCGCCCGGCCTTGGCTTGGTTGGCGGCCATGCCACCCCCCATATTGCCAAGGCCGATAAAAGCTATGGTTTGCATCACTGCCTCTTAAGCTGTCGGCAGCTTGTAGTCTTTGAAGATTTCACGCAGCTTCAGCTTGTTGATTTTGCCCGTCGCGCCGAGCGGGATTTCCTCGATGAATTGAACATCGTCTGGCGTCCACCATTTGGCGATTTTGCCTTCCAGCTGGGCGAGGACTTCCTCTTTTGAAGGCTCTTCGCCGGGTGCGGATTGGATGATCAAAAGCGGGCGCTCATCCCATTTCGGGTGGTAAATACCAATCGCCGCAGCGTTCGCGACTTTCGGATGGCCAACCGCGATATTCTCGATATCGATCGAGCTGATCCACTCGCCGCCAGACTTGATGACGTCCTTCGCGCGGTCAGTGATCTGCATCGTGCCATATTGGTCAATGTTCGCGACATCGCCGGTATCGAAGAAGCCATTCTCGTCGAGGACATTGCCACCATCGCCTTTGAAATAGCCGCCCGCAATGGCAGGACCGCGAACCACGAGGCGCCCGGCGGTCTCTCCGTCCCATGGTAGGTCTTTGTTCTCGTCATCGACGATTTTGAGCTCAACGCCAAACGGTGGGCGCCCCTGTTTAAGCTTTTGCGCCATACGCGTGTCGATATCGGCATCGAGCAAATGCGGTGGCAGCGAACCGAGGGTTCCAAGCGGGCTGGTCTCTGTCATGCCCCAAGCGTGGATCACGTCGACTTCATATTCAGTCTCAAACGCGCGCAAGATAGCCTCAGGAATGGCTGAGCCGCCAATCAGAACTTTGCGCAGGTGCGGCAGCTTCAAATTGTTCTCACGCAAATAGGTGAGCAGGCCGAGCCAAACGGTCGGGACGGCTGCGGTAATCGTTACTTTCTCAGTGTCGAGCAGCTCATAAATGCTGGCACCATCCATTTGCGCGCCAGGCATGACCATATTGGCACCCGTCGCTGGACAGGCGAATGCCAAGCCCCAAGCATTGGCGTGGAACATTGGAACAACTGGCAGCACGACATCATCGGCGCCCATCCCCATCGCGTCTTTCGACATGGTGATCAGCGTGTGCAGAACGTTAGAGCGGTGCGAATAGAGCACGCCTTTGGGATTGCCTGTGGTGCCTGATGTATAGCAAAGGCCGCAAGCGGTTTCTTCTGGGAAGTCGCCCCAGCCCGCGGTCAAAGGCTTTCCAGCGATCCATTCATCGAACGCTATAGCCCCGAGCGAGTTTTCCGGCATGTCGTCTGCGCCCGCAAAAATCACGAACGTCTTCACGGTTTTCAGCTGATCTTTCACCGCTTCGAGGATTGGCAAAAACGTGATGTCGAAGATCATAACTTTGTCTTCGGCGTGATTGGCGATCCAAGCAATTTGCTCAGGGTGGAGGCGCGGATTGATCGTGTGCAGGACAGCGCCAATGCCCATTGTGCCATACCAAGCGGCCATGTGGCGAGCAGAGTTCCAGCCAAGGGTGGCAACGCGATCACCGAGTGAAATGCCAGCTTCGATCAAAGCACCAGACACGCGTTTCGACATGTCGAACAGCTCGCCATAGGATGTGCGAACGATCGCGCCGCCGACGCGCCGTGTGATAATTTCGCGGGTCGGATTGATACGCTGCGCGTGCTCGAGAATTTTATTGCTGGTCAGTTGCCAGTCCTGCATGATGCCTTGCATCGGTTTCCTCCATAAATTTGTAGTTTTTTCGCCCCTTACAGGGCCTACAGAGTGTTGTAGGTTGCCCAGCATTGATCGGCAAGAATCGAAAGTGTTTATTGATGAAATCTCTCCTCCCATCGCTCGCGGCAGCAGGACTGCTGCTTAGTGCCTGCCAGCCTGAGGTAACGGAATTTGGCCCTCCGGCAGTTGATGGCGCGGCTGAGACGGTATCTACACCTACAGAAGCGGGGACGGGTCTAGCGCTCGGACCATTGCCGGCATTCTTCGATTGCGTGCGCGAGTCAGGCGGGGTGTTGATCGCCTCTCACCGCGCCGGGCCAGCCCCTGGCTATCCCGAAAACGCGCTGGAGACTCTGGAATATGCGACGAGCCAAGGCTTGCTCATCCATGAAATCGATGTCGCGGAAAGCCGCGATGGTGTTCTGTTCTTAATGCATGACCGTTCGCTCGGACGGACGACAACCGGCGATGGCCCTGTCGCGGACACTGATTGGGAGACGATTCAGAGGCTGAACCTCAAAGACAATAGTGGCGCAATCACTAGTTTCACGCCGCCAAACCTGTCTGACGTCCTGCTATGGGCCAAGCAAAGCGGCGCGATTGTCGAGCTGGATAAAAAGCCAACCACCAGCTTCCGCAATATTATCAGCCAAGTCCGAGCCGCGGGCGCGGAGAACAACGTGGTTCTGATCACCTATAATGACCAACAGGCGATTGAGGTTGCTGGCTTGGCGCCGGATCTGATGATGACGGCGGGTCTCGACAGCCAAGACCACCAAGATGAGCTGGAAGCAGCGGGCGTCAATTTTGAAAATGTTGTGGCCTGGCTCGGGACCCGCAATCCAAACCCGCGCGCCTTCCAGGCGATTGGTCGCCGCGGGATTGAAGCCGCCTTTGGCACGCTCGGCCGGCCAGGTGAGCGTCTGGATGACCAATACATTGCCGACGGCGATCTCAGCGAGTTTCAGGATCTCGTCGATGGTGGACTGACTTTGCTGGCGACCGACGAACCCTACCGTGTGGCAGACTACCTCACCGCCGATGACGACGTCGCCGTAACCTGTGGCGCCGGTTAAAGTACAAATCGCGCTTGCTCATTAGAGCTCACAAACTCGACCATTTCATCATAGGAGGCGCGCTCGAGCATGCTCATCGCTTCCATCCGTTTGCCGTGTGCGCGGGCGGACTCAAAACTCGTACGGGAATGGTTGAGGGCGCTGGCATAAAATTGCATTCGACGGGTTTCGCGTTCGGGACGCAGGCCTTCTAGCGTTGCTCTGACACCCACGGCGATGATGGCGAAGGCGATTGCGAGTGAGCTCAACACGCTCGCCCACCCCTCAAGCGGTTGCGGCCAGAGCGCGCTGATCAGCGCTGCGAAATTGGCCATGAAGGCGAGGATGACTAAGACATAGCTGAGATTGCCCAGAATGTGGATTTGCTTGGCCGGGGAGGATAGGAATTTGCCGTCGGCGGATAGGACATAATTTGTGTACTGGATCTGCCCCCGCATCCGCGTTTCTTCATAAGCCTGGTACACTTCTTTCAAACTGTCTTGGTGCGCCTTTTCGGGCTTAGAAGCAGCGGCCGTTGCCCACGCCTCGTCTATCCAAAACGCGTTTCGCGCCTTTGGGTCAGATACGCTTTGTCCAGAAAAAGACGCTGCAGATGAGATTGTGTACTTTGCGTATTCGCTGCCAATTTGGTCGACAAAGCCGCGCTTGAATCGCTGAAACGCGACGGATCGCTTTGACAGCCAGTCCTCTTTTCCTTCTCTCGTGCCCGCAATGCGCGCAATCTCTGTGGCGTGAGCAATAAGGTATTGCGCATGCCACTGACGCAGCCGTTCGGTGATCAAACGCTGCTGCAGCCAATTCCGCTTAAACTTGCCAAATCCGAGGCCGAGATTGCCAAAAATCAGCGCCAGAAATCCAATAATGGCGCCGAGAATGGTGAGATACCTGAACATGGTTTGGAACTCATCCGTGTTCTGCCAAATCCCCTTCACAATCGGCTCAATCGGAAAGGTCAGCAACGAGAGCGTCGCGAAAATCAGCGCCGCAAACCCAATCCGCTGGGACGTGTTTTTGGCCCGAACGGCGATGGCGTCGACGCGCCCAAATTCTTCGCGGAGCTCTGGATGGTCGAGCGCGAAATAGACATTCGGGAAGGTTTTTTGAGCCAGAGCGCGGTCGGCTTCCGACAGCAAGAGCTCGTCATTGAACCTAAAACTCATTCTTCCGCACCCTCAAATCCCGTCATGTGAGAAAACACATAAGGCTGATAAGATGCAACACATTATCCTCCTTAATATCTGTAAGATAATGGGTTTTTCAGCGTCGATTGTCTGCAAAACCTGACTAATCGCTTTCGCTTGGAGAGTTTCTATGCCACTCCTGAGATGTGTGGACGCGTTAACCCAATCGATTGGGAGCAGGTAGGGACGATGGCAGACATATTTCTTTCTTATAGCCGTGCCGATAGGCCGATCGCACAAACCATGGCGGAAGCGCTCGAGGCCGAAGGCTTCTCTGTCTGGTGGGACAAAATCCTGAGAGCGGGTCAAACCTATGATGAGGTGACAGAGACCATGTTGCGCGATGCGCAAGTTGTGATCGTGCTCTGGTCGGAAACCTCAGTGCAATCAAAATGGGTGCGTGCGGAAGCGACGCTTGGACAACGAAAGTGCGAACTTGTGCCGGTTATGATCGAGGACGCCGAGCGCCCGATTATGTTTGAGCTTGTTCAGACCGCAGACTTGATTGGATGGTCCGGGGATCGCGAAGATCAGCGCTGGAAAGAGTTTGCGGCGGACGTTCAACGCTCGCTTGAAAAAGCCCGTGCGGGCGCGGCTGAGGCACCCGTCGATCCAAAACCAGTCGCAGCGCCGCCTCCTAAATCCAAACCCAAAAAGGCGCCGAAACCCGCGGCCGCTGCACCCGCCCCATCGGCAGCTCAACCAACTGCGCCAGCACCCGCGACTAAACAGAAAAAGAAACCCTCTGGGCTGGTGCCAATCCTTCTGGGCGGATTGGTCGTGGTGGGCGGCGGCGCGTGGTTTGGGTTGCAAGCTATGCAAGACGGGGAGGCCGGGACGACAAAGCCGAGCCCGCCGGAACCAGAAATACTCGCCTGCGCGGAGTGTCCTGACATGATCAGCGTTCCGGGTGGCAGCGCCGTACTCGGGTCCGCTGAAGATGAGCGCGGACGTTCGGGCAATGAAGGCCCTGTCATGGAAGTGACGGTCGCCAGTTTTTGGATGAGCCAAGCGGAAATTACGCGCGCCGAATGGCAGGTCTGTGTCAATGATGGCGGCTGCCGCCCTGCGCAAGGCGGTGGGGAAGATGGGCACCCAGTGACCGGCATTAGCTGGAGCGATGCATCAGCTTATGCTGACTGGCTGAGCACCAAAGCCAATGCGAGCTTCCGTCTTCCGAGCGAGGCGGAATGGGAATATGCGGCCCGCGCGGGCACCCAAACCCTGTTCTGGTGGGGCAATGATTATCCTGGGGCAGGGGTCGTACAAGGTGAAACTCGTGCTGTTTCTGCGCTGCCAGAGAACCCGTTCGGCCTCTCCGGCATGCTCGGAAATGTGCGGGAATGGGTCGCCGATTGCTATATCAATAATCACGCCGACGCGCCGACCAATGGCCAGGCCGTCACAACCGGTGATTGCAGTCGCCGCGTGGTCAAAGGCGGATCGTTTCGACTGGATGCGGCAGAACATCGTCCGGCAAACCGCGCTCGCTATCGGGCCACCGTCCGGGACCGTTCACTCGGCTTTCGTGTGGTTGCCGATAAGGCCGGGACCTAGCGCGCGCTCAGAACTTCGATTTCAACAAACCGGTTGAGCGGCTGATCAACCTCATCCCCGGTTTCCATATTCAGCTGGCTTTCGCCTAGACCGGTCGCCGTGATTAGGTCTGCATCCACACCGCGGCTGACAAACCAAGCTTTTACGGCGTCAGCATAGCGCTGGGTCTGGGCGAGATTTTCAGCGTCGGTTCCGACTGTGTCTGAGAAGGCACGAATGGCAATCGATTCGATCTCAGCATCACTGTCGAGTGTGCGCTCTAAGATCGGCAGATAAGGCGTCAGGTCGAGATCGTCATAGTCCTCAACATAGAAGAAATCCATGAATGCGAGGGCTTGTGGTGCAACGATCGCTTCTGGCTCCTCCTTCATTGCCACTGGCGGAGACATAGACCTTGTTTTTGGCTCCGTATCTTCCGGCACCGGCTGTGTCGTTGGGTAGGCTGTGCGGCGCAGCTTACAGGCCTGATCTTTTGGCGAGAGCGTCGTGTTCACGCGATAATATTGCTCGCCGTCTGGCAAGTCGCCAAACCGCGCCACTTCGAGCGCGCGGTCTTGCGGATCCGTCTCCCCGATGGTGCACATCATGTCCCAAAGGATGGTCGGATTATCCGAATAGTAATTGTGCCCTATCCCAAACAGTTGGGTAGTGGCAGCAGTCGCATCGATCGTCTGATAATTCTGGACTGGCCGAATATAGGGCTTGTTGGTGTCGGTATCGCCCAAGCGTTTAGCCTGATTGACCAAGCCAGAGACATGTAGCGCCCGGTCTGTGTCTGATGTGTAGATCGTGACATTCGCGTCGAGGTTGTCGAAAACACCATTGGCGGCATCAAAGATGTCGCGCTCCACGTCGGCGGCGACGAGGAGGATTCTAAACTCTAGCTCATCGCCGCGATCATGGCGTTCGAGATAGTCACGCGCATAATCCTCAAGCGCTTTGGTCAGCACGCGATTGCCCATTGAGTGTGCGATGATATTGATCCGGCTGACATCGATATCCTCGGTCAAAACATCTAGGAATTGTTCGAGATAGGGCGCCGCACCCAAAGAGTTTTCGCGATCGCTGCGATAATCGGCGAGGGAGAGGGCGCCCGCGGATGGCCAGCTATACAGAACCGGCGTTCCGACATCGAAATTGGGATTGCGAGAAAGGTCATTTGAAAGCTGCGCCGCGCGAACCAGTGCGTCGTCGAATTTCACATTAAATCCGTGTACGAACAGCAGAATGGAATCCATCGCATCTTGATCAATGGCGTCTTGCAAGGTCGACGTGAAGGTTTCTCTGCCGCTCGTCGTGATCCGGGTCAGAAAGACATATTCCGCCAGTCTATCTGTTTCTGTGGGGGCTGCGCCTTTGGCGTGTGGGGTCTCGCCTAAGGCGCGGCTTCCGCCTTCCTCGACGAGTTTTGGCAGCCACACATCTGCGCGGCCCAAATGCAATTGCTCGTCAGGCGTTCCAAGGCCGCCGATCACATCTCTCATTGGTTGGTTTTGGGAGTCTGCGACAAGCGCTAATTCGCGATTGGTGCCATACCAAACCCGCACGCAATCAACCTTTTGATTGAGATTCGCGCCCGTGACGAGCGTGGCGCAATCAGTCCCGAACTCTGGGTGACGCAAAACCAATGGCCGGTTAAGCCACCACCAGGCTGCTGCTGCCGCTGCTGCGATTACGACAAATGCCCCAAGAAACCACTTAAACATGCGTCCACCTTCCAACGCCTACGCGCCGCAATCTAGATCATAACCTGAACCGAGAACAAGCATCAGATCGCGGCACAAATGTGGAATAAGTTCTATGCGGTCGCATTCTAAGCAAATCCGTCTATATCGAGCCAACTAACCGCTGTTGAGGGCTGTTCCATGTCTGATTTTCTGATGCTCGCCTTTATTCTATTGGTCGCTGGCATTGTCGCAGTGCCCATCGCGACGCGCTTAAAGCTAGGGTCTGTCCTCGGCTATTTAATCGCGGGGATTGCGATTGCTCCCATATTGGGCGTGCTCGGCGTGGATGTGGTTTCGCTCCAGCATTTTGCCGAATTTGGCGTCGTAATGATGCTGTTCCTGGTCGGCATGGAGCTCGAGCCCAAACTGCTCTGGCAAATGCGAACGCGCCTTTTAGGGCTCGGCGGGGGACAGGTCCTCGCGACAATGGCGCTGGTTATGTCAGTCGCGATGGCGTTTGGGCAATCCTGGAACACAGCGTTGATCATTGGGATGATCCTATCGCTCTCATCGACGGCGATTGTGCTGCAAACCTTGAACGAAAAAGGTCTGATGAAAAGCGACGGCGGGCAAGCGAGCTTTTCGGTTTTGCTATTCCAAGACATCGCCTTCATACCCATGCTGGCGATCATTCCGTTGCTCGCGTTTCCGGATGTCATTGGCATTGAGACGGCTCAACTGACCGCTGGTGGCGGCGACGAACATGGCCACTCCCTGAGCCTGGTGGAAGGTCTGAATGGCTGGCAGACCATGCTTGTGACATTAGGCGCGATCGCTGCTGTCATCTTAGGTGGAAACTATCTGACGCGGCCGCTGTTCCGCTTCGTGGCGGGTGCCAATTTGCGCGAGCTGTTTACGGCCACGGCTCTACTAATGGTGATTGGGATCGCGCTTCTAATGACGCTCGTTGGCTTGTCCCCAGCGCTTGGCACTTTCCTCGCGGGAGTGGTTCTCGCCAATTCCGAATACAAGCACGAGCTGGAATCTGACATCGACCCGTTCCGGGGACTCCTGCTCGGCCTGTTCTTCATCACAGTTGGGGCCGGAATTGATTTCAATCTCTTGTCCGAGAATTTTGGCGTCGTGATCTCCATGACGATGGGACTAATGGCGCTCAAAGCGACCGTGCTCTTCCTGCTCGGGACAGCATTCAAAATCCGCGGAGCGCAGCGCTGGCTATTTACACTGGGCCTGGCGCAAGCTGGCGAGTTCGGCTTTGTCTTGCTCGCTTTTACCTCTTCAAATGGCATCCTTCCGGATCAGATCGCGAGCCTTCTCCTCTTAGTGGTCGCTCTATCCATGCTGATCACGCCTCTGCTGTTCATTCTCTACGATCAAATCGTCGCCAATATTTATGCGCGCGGGCAGGAATCAGAAGCCGATGAGATTGAAGAAGAAAACGGCATTATCATTGCCGGGCGTGGGCGGATCGGCGGTATTGTCGACCGTATGCTGCGGACCGCAGGCTATTCCTCAACCGTCATCGATTATAGCGCCAAACAGCTCGATATTTTGCGCAAGTTTGGGATCAGTCATGCTTATTTCGGCGATGCAACGCGGCCGGACCTGTTGCACTCGGCCGGGATTGAGAAGGCGAAGCTCTTGATCGTCACCATTGATGATAAGCACCAGATCACTGAACTCGTCTCATATGCCACCCGCAATTATCCAAACCTGCACGTGATCGCGCGTGCGGTGGATCGGCATCACACTTATGAGTTGTGGGCGCATGGCTGCCGCGATATTATTCGCGAGACTTATGACGCGTCGCTGCGCATCGGCCGCTCAGCATTTGAAGCCCTCGGTACGTCGCGCGAGGCCGCAGAGCAGATGAAAGACGCTTTCCACGAGATGGATCAGCAATCTATGATTGAAGTGGCGGATGTCTATGACATCAACATTCCGGGTCATGAGAATGAGGCTTATGTGGCCCGGGTTCGAGAGCGTGCTGAGTCCTGGGAAGCAGACCTTCATGACCGGATGATGGAGATCATGGAAGAGGTTCCAGAAAAGTCTTAGACGCGAATACGCGAGCGTGTTGGTTGACTTCGCGACCGCGATCGGGCAAATGCCGCCCTCGGTTGAGGCGCCTGCCGCTCGCTGGACGGATTGTCCGGGGTGAAGTCCTCCCAGCCTAGCTGGATTTTTCGCAGACCTTTTCACATCTGGTCTGGCGGCAATGCGAGCCCCGCCCTTTGCGTGACCAATAGGACTTGTGAAAGGATCTTGCGATGACCTCGCATATCTATACCCGCGTGCAAGCCAAAGCGCGCGACCGAACACTTAAAGCTGAAAACGGCCCAAACATGAGCCTCGCTGCAGCTCTAGAAGTGGTGGCGAGAGAGATGGGGTTCCGAGACTGGAACACCGCTTCCGCTCGCCTCTCCAACGCGCCCGAAACGAGCTGGCAAGTTGGCGAACGTGTCAGTGGCCAATATTTGAAACGCAATTTTTCAGGCCGTATTCATGGCGTCCGCGAGCTGCAGGCTGGCTCGGGCTATGAAGTGACGATCCACTTTGATGAACCCGTCGACGTCGTGGACTGGGAGAGTTTCTCCGCGCATCGGCAACGTGTGACGGCGTTCGTATCCCCTGAGGGGATCTCTTGGGCGAAGACGAGTGATGGAGTGCCGCATCTCATCGTCGCGCCCGAGTCGGCTTTGATCATCTAGGAAAGACTCGGGAGCGGGGTTTTCTTGCTCCCTAAACCTTCTCAGGCTTGCCTTTGCCAGGGGTTTTTGGCTTGCGCTTCGCTGGCTTGTCCTCGACATATTTGAAGGTCAATTCGTCCTTCTTCTTGTCGTGGCCAATTTTGACCGTGCCGCCTTTGGCGAGTTTTCCAAACAACAATTCCTCGGCCATCGGTTTCTTTACATGCTCAGAAATCACACGGGCCAAGGGACGGGCGCCGAATTCGGCGTCGAAGCCGCGTTTGGCGAGCCAATCGCGCGCGCCAGCTGCCAGTTCAATCGTGACATTCCGGTCCGCGAGCTGAATTTCGAGCTGTAGAACGAACTTCTCGACCACGCGCTCGATAATCTCCGGGGTCAGGCCGCCGAATGTGATGACAGCGTCCAAGCGGTTGCGGAATTCCGGCGTGAACAGGCGCTTGAGCGCCTCTTCTTGCTCATCATCCTTGCGGCCGCGGCCGAAGCCGATGGAATTCTTCGCAGCATCCGAGGCCCCCGCATTCGTGGTCATCACTAGGATGACATTGCGGAAGTCGACTTTGCGACCATTCGCGTCGGTCAGGGTGCCATTGTCCATGACTTGCAGCAGAACGTTGAACAGATCCGGATGTGCTTTCTCGATCTCGTCGAGCAGGACAACAGAATGCGGGTGCTGCATCACGGCATCGGTGAGGAGGCCGCCTTCATCATAACCGACATAGCCAGGAGGCGCGCCGATCAAGCGAGAGATCGAGTGGCGTTCCATATATTCTGACATGTCGAAGCGGTGAAGCTCGACGCCGAGAATAGAGGCGAGTTGGCGCGTGACTTCTGTCTTACCGACCCCAGTTGGACCGGTGAACAGGTAAGAGCCAATCGGCTTGTTCGGTTCGCGCAATCCGGCGCGCGACAGCTTGATCGCGCTCGACAGGGCGTCGATTGCATCGTCTTGGCCATAGACCACGCGTTTAAGATCGGTCTCAAGCGATTTGATCGCTTGCGCGTCGTCTTTCGTGACTTGTTTGGGCGGGATGCGCGCAATCTTGGCTACGATCGCTTCGATCTCTTTGACACCGATGGTCTTGCGCCGCTTGCTGGCCGGAACCAGCCACTGGGTGGCGCCCGCTTCGTCAATCACATCGATGGCTTTGTCCGGTAGTTTGCGATCGGTCATATCGCGCGCCGAGAGCTCGACGGCAGAGCGGATCGCGTCATTGGTGTAGCGCAGACCGTGGAAGTCTTCGAAGGTCGACTTCAGGCCGGTGAGGATCTTCACCGCGTCTTCGACATTTGGCTCGACGACATCAATCTTACGGAACCGGCGCGATAGTGCGCGGTCTTTTTCGAAGTGCTGCTTATACTCTTTGAATGTGGTCGAGCCCATGCAGCGAACTTCGCCATTCTGAAGCGCCGGCTTAAGCAAGTTCGAAGCATCCATCGCGCCGCCAGACGTCGCCCCGGCGCCGATAATGGTGTGAATCTCATCAATAAAGAGAATGCCTTTGTCCTGCTCGCCAATCTCTTTCATGACCGCTTTCAATCGCTCTTCGAAATCGCCGCGATAGCGGGTGCCGGCCAGAAGCGCGCCCATATCAAGCGCCCAGATCGTGGCATCATCCAAGATCTCCGGCACTTCGCCATTGACGATCATGCGGGCGAGGCCTTCCGCAATTGCGGTTTTGCCCACGCCGGGATCGCCGACCAGGATCGGATTGTTCTTCGCCCGGCGGCACAGAACCTCGATACAGCGCTCGATCTCCATTTGGCGACCGATCAAGGGATCGATTTTGCCCTGTTTGGCTTTTTCGTTGAGGTTGACGCAATACGCATCCAGCGCCTCGCTTTGCGGTGCGTTTGGCGGCGCTTCCTCTTGTTCGGCACCGCGCGGTGTCGATGGGCGGTTTTGGCCCGGCACTTTAGAAACGCCATGGCTGACATAGTTTACCGCATCATAGCGCGTCATATCCTGCTCCTGCAGGAAGTATGTCGCGTGGCTTTCGCGCTCTGAGAAGATTGAGATTAGGATATTGGCGCCAGAGACTTCGTCACGACCAGAGCTCTCAACATGTAGGACTGCGCGTTGCACCACACGCTGGAAGGCCGCTGTTGGCTGGACCCGACCAGACGGCGTGTCTGTGATCAGGCTGGATAAGTCTTCGTCGATATATTGCTCAAGCGCGGATTTTAGGTCTGGAATATTGACTTTACAGGCGCTCATCACTTCGACCGCGTCTTCGTCTTCGGTCAGCGCGAGCAGCAAGTGCTCAAGCGTTGCGTATTCGTGCTGGCGCTCGCCCGCCGCGGTGAGGGCGCGTTCGAGGGCTGATTCAAGGCTAGGGGTTAAGCTCGGCATATTTTATTCTCCTAGTCCTCTTTTTCCATCGTACATTGAAGCGGGTGTTCGTTTCGACGCGCCATATCCATGACTTGCGCAACTTTTGTCTCTGCCACTTCGTAGGTGTAGACGCCGCAGACGCCGACCCCTTTTTGGTGAACGTGCAACATGATCCGCGTTGCCTGTTCTCGGCTCTTATTGAAGAACCGTTCCAAGATCAGAACCACAAACTCCATCGGCGTATAGTCATCATTCAGAATCAAGACGCGATACATGCTCGGCTTTTTGGTGCGAACGCGAGTCTTGGTGGCAATTCCAAGACCGCCATCATCATCTCTGCCAGGATCGTTCGGGCCTTGTGGGCCTTCCGGATCTGAGAGTGTTATGCGGTCAATTCTGATAGACATGAGCTAGAAGATAAGTGTTCCTTTGGGTTTGTGTAGACTGACGCTGCGTCGCTAAAGGATCAAGCCTGAATTTGATCAATTTGCGGTCACGCGCTCAATTATTTTTGTGACGCGTTTGCGATTGGCGCCAAGATCTGAATAGCCAACCCGTGAGCGGGAATAGATGGCAAAGGTCGCGCGTCCATTATCGTTTGGAATAATCTCAATATCCACGTCATCTTTAAACCGCATCAGGCCGGTCGTGGCGACGAATTTGATGCGAAGCGCATCGGCGTCCGACTCGACTTTTCCAAAGCTGCGTTCCGAGGCAATGATCTCACTCAGTTTCGAGAATAGACCGCGGCCCGTCATCATAAGGTCTGGGGCGGCGAAGTCCGGCTCGGAGGCTAGGCAATGATTGTCGGGAGCGACCAAACACGTATTCGGCTTCGGTGGACGCTTTAGCGTTTTGAAATTGATGAAATCTGACATGGGCGTGACTGTGCATGCCCAAAACCATTTTGTCAGCGACCAAGCAGCAAAAAACCAGGCTGTTCGGCCTGGTTTTCAATAGATTTTTGGTTTGAAAGCGAGCGCCTAAGCCGTTTTAGCGTTTTTCGCCGCTTTCTTCGCTTGGCGAGCGATAGGGGAAAACGCGTCGCGCATGGTTTCGGTGTAAAGCTCCGACAGCTCGCTAAAGCCTTTTAGATTGTTTTCAAAGGCAGACTTCACAAAACGCGTTTGGATCGTCATCGCATCCTCGAGCGAGCCAGCTTCTGCCAGTTTTTTACCCGTCTCAACAGACAGGCTCATTTGTTCTTTGAAATGCGCCATCATGGTTTGGCCTGCGTCCTGCATGCCTTTCACGGAGGCGCGGGTGCTTGCTGTTGATGCTTCCATCGCGCCACGAGCTAAAGCGCTCATCGAATCGCTTTCTGGAAAGATACCAGAAAATGCCTCGGGATTGAAAGCGCTGAAAGGGAAAGAGAAGGGAGAGGAGGTCGCAGCCGTCATGATCAGATCCTATCGATTTAACCTTACGGAATATACGCGAAACATTCGCGCATGCAACAAAAAATTGTGCGCCGCACAAAATTATAATTTTGGTAAGATTTGGCCCGCAAATCCTAACAAAAATGCCATGTGCATTTACCTGTAGCTAACCTTATGAATTGATCCTAGAGTTTCCTCGGGGATCCCGGGGCAGCCGATTTTTGGAGATCCCCCGTATGCGTTTCGATATCCCAGCGCTTTTCGCGAAATCCGCCCTTGTTGCTGCGGCTACGTTTACGCTTGGATTTACGCCCACCGCGACCGCCGAGAAATATGCATCCATCGTTGTTGATTTAGAGCGCGATGAGGTTTTACACGCGCGTCACGCTGATGCCCCGCGCTATCCGGCATCCCTGACAAAAGCGATGACGCTGTACATGTTGTTCGATGCGATGAAGGCGGGCGAAGTTCGGCTCCACGAAAAGCTTCCGGTCTCGCGAACAGCAGCGAAACAGCCGCCATCTTCACTGCGGCTGCGCGCGGGCACGACGATTACAACAAAACAAGCGATCAATGCCCTGATTACTAAATCAGCTAATGATGTTGCGGTTGTGGTCGCCGAGCGATTGGGCGGAACTGAAGCCCGATTTGCCACGCTGATGACGGCGAAAGCCAAAGCCATGGGCATGGAAAGCACGACGTTTAAAAATGCGTCCGGACTGCCAAACGCGCAGCAGCTGTCGACGGCGCGCGATATGGCGGTTCTGGCCGAACGCCTACTTGAGGATCATGCGGACTATTATGGCTATTTCTCAAACAAGAAATTCTCTTGGGGTCGGTCAACTTATAAGAACCATAATCGCCTGATTGGCAGCGTTGAGGGCGTTGACGGGATCAAGACCGGGTACACTCGAGCTTCTGGTTTTAACTTGATGAGCAGTGCGAAGCGTCGCGGCCGCCGAGTGGTCGCAATTATGTTTGGCGGATCAACCGCGCGCTCGCGCGATCAACACGTCACGGACCTCATCGAAGCTGCGTATAAAAGCTTTGAACCAACCGATTTAGAGCCGGAACTACGCTTGCGGATGTCGTTCAGCGAGGTTCAGCCGCCGGTTGATCCAAACGGCGCGGCGATGCCGGTCTTGAACGGTAAAATCTTTGGAACAAACACAGTGGTTGCCGAAGGCGACGAAGGCTCCAAATCTAATTAAGTTCTTCGCGCTCAAGGAGCCAGCTTCATCGTGTTAAGACTGTTCAGCGTATTTGCCATCTTTTCTCTTTCGATCTTCGCGCAAGCGAATGCAGCGCCGGTTGATTACGAAACCCTTGATGACCGTCTAACCCGTCTCGCTGAAGAGGTTGACATGGTTGGCCTCGCGGTGGCCGTCATAGAAGATGGTGAGATTACATTTGCCGAAGGCTATGGTGTCACCAAGCTTGGCGGCGATGCGGTCACGCCGGATACGGTATTTCGTTGGGCCTCTTTGTCTAAAGGCGTCGCATCCACTGCTGTGGGTAAGATGGCCGCAGAGGGCCAATTGGCGCTCTCAGATACGATTTCCAAGTTCAAAACCTCGCTGCGCCTTCCCTTGGGCGGCGAAAAAGTTGGAACGCTGGAAGACTTGCTCGCGCACAAAATCGGCATCGTTCCGAATGCATATGATACGCGGCTCGAAGATGGACGTGACCCCGCTGAGATCCGCAAAAGCCTGGGAAGCCTGAAGCGGACCTGTCCGATCGGGGAGTGCCATACCTATCAAAACGTGGCCTTTGACGCGATTGCTGAAGTGGTTGCAGCCGTCCGCGGGGTCTCATTTGAAGAAGTGGTTCAGCTCGAACTGTTTCAGCCGCTGGGAATGCGCGATGCGAGTTATGGTCTTGAGGCGCTAACGGGCTCTTTGTCTTGGGCTGAGCCTTATCGTAAACGCCGCGCGGATGCACGGCCGGTTCGGCGTCCGCTTAAACGTTCTTATTACCGGGTTCCTGCAGCTGGCGGCGTGAATGGCTCGATCTTGGATTTGGCGCGGTTTGCGCAAGCTCAAATGGGGCTGCAGCCCGATGTTTTGGACGAGGGCACTCTCACTGAGCTGCATACGCCCCGAATCTATACGCGGCGCGAGCAGTCGAGCATGAGCCGCCGATATGGCGGGCACTTGCGTGATGCGCGCTATGCGCTTGGCTGGCGCGTCTATAAATATGGCGAGCCTGGCTACCGCGTGGTTGGGCATCGCGGCGCGGTCGATGGCTATCGGTCTATGATCTTGTTCGACCCTGAGCGCCAATCGGGCGTGGTGGCGCTATGGAATTCGAACGCGCGCAAACCTGTCGGGCTCCAGTTTGAAGTCATGGACATGATCTATGGCTTACCATCCCAAGACTGGATCGGCCTGGATCGCGACCAGGGTTAAGGCGCTACTTGCCCGAATGGGAAGGCAGCTAGATCTGGGGCGATCCAGCTGCGGCGCGCCTCAACCGAAAACAGGCGCTCGTGCGACCAATATTCGAGCAGCCAATCCGACCGCCCATATTTGCTTTCCATCAGGGCGTCTCAGATCGCGACCAGAGAAGTGCCAGGCGGCGCTTTCCGTAACATGGCTGCCGCGACATGGAGCGACGCGGTTGTAATGGTCTCATGGTAGCCTTCTGTGTCGGTGTTCGCGACACCGGTTGCTTCATTATAGGCTCGGATCATCTCTGGCATTTTGGATCGTGCATCTAAGTCTTCGGCTGCGAGTAGGTGCAAGGCCGCGGCGAAATGAGCCCGGTGGGTCCATTCCGACTTGGGCAGTGTGCGATCCATGAAGCGCGCGGTGAGTTTTTCAATCTCAGCATCTGTTATCAGGGACATATTGGTTTCCTTTGAAATCTCCGGCGAGTGTCCAAAAGAAAACCTCGCCGGTTTGGCGAGGGTTGGGGATCGAGTTGCAAGCAAAAAGCTCTAGGTCAGTTCTCGAAACATACGCCAACATTCGCCACATGCATGTGAGGCGTTTGTTGCTGAATGGGGATCATTCGGTTGCGCATAAGCACGAGGTATCGAGCGGATCGTTTTCTGGCAAGGTCGACCGAGATTGAGGCTCATAAAAATTGCGCCTTGGCCGACTGCGTTAAACGGCCAAGGCGCACCTATTGATTACGTGAGTACTAGGGGACGTTAGTATTTGCAACCAATAGGAAGTTAAGAGCTATTCAAATGCACGAAGACGTTTCACGGCCCCCGTACAGGTTATGTATATGAATTATCTTCTGAAAGATCATTACCCTAGCGTCTCAATTTTCGGCATTCGGCTATTTATGTATTAACAAGATATGAATTCGAATACTTGTGAATTCTGGTGAGTTTGAGACGTGATGAGAATTTATTCTGCCTCAAACACAGCTATCAAAAAGGCATGCATGATGTCCTTTATCCAATCTCGCCGACCAAAAAGACTCCGCAAGACTGGCGACTCGCGCCCATTCCGCGCGATGTCTGGGCGGCCATTTGGGCGCCGATATATGATATAAGAGTGCAGCACCCTCGGTCTAATTCTGGCGGTAACTTTATGCAGGGCGTTGTCAGGGGGGAACTTGCAGGGGCCCGCTATGCCACAGGGTGGCAATTGGTCCAGCACGCAAATCACAAACTGTCGGCGCGCTTGGGCGTGGTTTCGGTGAGGCGGTTGCGCGCGGGGTATGCCACGCTGGACTTTGAGCTCAAAAGCTTCGTTCACCGGCCCAACCAGATCGCCATCACAGATCACTTTCAGAGCTTTCGCGGTAGCCACCATGAAGCGGTCGGGGAGACGATATATATCCCGCGCGCCTTGCTCGGCTTGCCTTTGGGGTCCGCCATAGATCCGATCGTCGTGGATGAAAGCACTGTTCTAGGAGAGACGCTCGGCAAAGAGATCTCTCGATTCTTTGAAACGCCTGTGGCGACGGATTTTGAAACAGACACGCTGATCCACATGACCAGCTCGCTGATTGGGCATAATCGTCATCCTGCGTCTGAGCGGGCTGGGTGGTGGCGAGCCCGAAACGACATTATTCGAAAATACATAGAAGCGAATCTCGGCGATCAGACTCTTCTTCCGGCGAAGATATGCAATGTCTTCAACCTCTCCCGCGCGACGCTTTATCGAATGTTCGAAGCGGATGGCGGGGTGCGGCGCTATATTCAAGACCGGCGCTTGCATGTTGCAGTCTGGGATCTCGCCGATAGTGGCATTAAGCGCGGGCGTTTAACGCATGTTGCGGACAAGTGGGGGTTTTCGTCGAATGCGAACTTCAACCGCGCAGTGAAACAGGCCTTCACCATGCCGCCTGGCGCGCTGTTTGGGGAAGGGTCTTATGTGCCGCCGGCGAGGATCAATTCTCGGCGGGAAGAATATCCAACCTATAATTGGTTTATCGGCCAATCAGAGCGCGCCTCCTTGCGAAAATTACGTGGCTAGGCGCCGCCGCTTGCCGATTATGGTGAGTCGTTTCGAAACCGGATGGATGCAATGAGACAATAAGAATGAGATGTTGGGATAGTGACTAATCTAGGCATCTCAACCCATGATTGATTTCATGAGGGGTTCGAGGTCTCGAGCCATCCATATTTAGAGTTGGCATTGAGGTCTCACCTGCATTGGGAACCTTATAATGAATGCCAATTTGATAGGCAGAACTGCCATCGGGCTCCTCGCTTTATCGACCACATTTCAATTTGCTGCAGCAGAAGCCTGCGATAATGGCGCGCCGATCAAGCCTGAGGTAATCAACACGATCGACTCCGGTGAGCGAACCAAGGCAATGGCCGTGCGCCCGTATAATTGTGCTGCACGAATCAAGCTCCGAGGGCGATTAGAGGGCGATAAAACGGTTGCTGATCTGCTTGTGGGAATGGCAGGGCCTGGGGTGGTTCGTTCGCATTTGGTTGTGAATAGCAATTTGGCTGACGCCCTTGCTTCTGGCGAGGATTCAATTGCCATTGGCGGTCAAGCGTCTGCGACAAATCTTCAAGCCTTGGCGATCGGGCCAAGTGCACGGGCGCTTGAGCGTGGGAGCATTGCAATCGGATCCGGGACCAAGGGCGGAGCGCCAGAAGCCATTGTGCTCGGCATAGGCACCCATGTCGAACCAGGTTCGCACGGCGGCATCGCTATCGGCACCGTCGCCGGAATCGCGCCGGATGCCCCGCATGCGCTTGCGATCGGCGCGTTTAGTAATGCTTTGGTGCGCCGAAGCGCAGCGATTGGTTATGAGGCTCGCGCCGAGGCGGAAGATTCTGTCGCGCTCGGATCCTTCTCACTCGCGGATGAAGAAAACACAATTTCGGTTGGGCGGCCGGACAATCCGATCACAAGTTTGGATGAGTCGCGGCTGCGCCGGATCACAAATCTTGGGGCGGGAACGGCGGGGACAGATGCCGTCAATCTTGATCAAATGCAGGCGGCAATTGCTGCGGCCGGCTCTGGGACGGATTATCTCGATATCAATGGATCCGGACCTGCGGCAGCGGCACCGGGCACGAACGCAATCGCTTTAGGCGTCAATACGCGCGCTGGCGGCAGTAATTCCGCAGCTTTCGGAACCGGCGCGCAAGCGCTGTTCAGTGACTCATTTGCATTCGGATCAGGCGCCCAAACATCGCGCGACAACCAATTCATGTTGGGGCCGCCGACCTCTAATTACACAATGCCTGGATTGGTCAGTCCGCAATCGCGAGATTTGCAGAATGGAGCCTTAGAGCTTGTCACGGTTGATTCCGCGGGCAATCTCGCCGCGGATGGCGGTCAGACGGTGGCAAATCTGCAGCAGGAAATCTCTGGCAATGGCCAACGCATCAATGTTCTGAACAACCAGATCAGCGTGAATGCGGGAAACATCGCTCAAAACACTTCCGATATTGCGACGGCTCAATCCTCGATCACTCAACTCGAGCAAGACTTGGCGGAAGGATTGGGCATGGTGGAGGACAATGAAGGCCGACTTTTGGATCTGCGCGCCGATATTACTTCAAACACTGCGGCGATCGGTAAAAATACCAGCGCCATTCAGAGCAATCGCACAGATATAGATGCCAATCGGGCGAACATTCAGCGGCTGGAAGAGGGAGCTGCAGGCAATTCGGTTCGGTTTGAAGAGATGGAGACGCAAATGGAGGGCCATGAAACCCGTTTTGAGGCGGTCGACAAAACCGTGATCGAGCATGAGGCGCAAATCGACGCGAACACGGAAACCGCGAATACTGCATATGCGATGGCCAGTGAAAATCAGGCCAGAATTGCGCGGATGACGGATTATGGTGACTCTATTGAGATGCTTCAGTCGGATTTTGAAAGCCTCGGCCTCAGCGTGTATGGGCTTGCCCAAGTGGTGGCAGACCAGGCGGATAAAATCGACAGCAACAAAAACGGGGTTGCGATCGCCAATGCTTTGGCTGGCTCGTCGTGGCTGCAAGCGAATGAAACCGCTGCCTTTACGCTCAATGCAGGTTATTTCGAAGGCAGCTCCGCGCTGGCCTTTTCAGGCACCAAACGGCTGCATGATAAATGGTCTGCCAACATTGCCATCGGTGCTGCGCCGGATCGCGGTGAGATCGGGGCGCGGGCAGGTCTACGTTTGGGGTGGTAAGTGTCTAAAACGCGATTTCTACGCCTGCGAGCTCCGGGAGCTGCATGATGATCACCAGATCACGCAGCTCTTGGCGCGCCGCGACATGGCTCATCGTGAAGGACACGTTTGAGCCGCTTTCGGTCAAATCGAGCAGAGTGAGGCCGGCCGGGAAGAGTTCGCGGTAAATCACGCGCTCTGACAGGCCTGGCGCGAGCCGGAACCCGATCCGTTTGGACAGATTGAGCAGCGCTTCGCCGACCTTTTGTTTATTGCGGGCTTCGAGCGGCGACACCCGATTACGCATAACGATCCAATCGATCGGTTGGCGTGAGGTGCGAGCTTTATTCTTGCGACACTGCCAAACCATCTCTGAATAGAAGCTCGGGCGCAGCACTTCCAGCGTCTGCGGGTTCACGTCGCCGAGCAGGTCGAAATCGACAAAGGAATCATTGAGCGGTGTGATCAAACTATCGGCAGCCATATGGGCGATGCGAGAGAGGTAGGTGTCACCGCCTGGCGCGTCGACAATCACCATTTCGCAAACCGCTTTCAACCGTTCCAGAGAGGTGTGGAACCGCTCGGTCTCTTCTTTCTCGGCAATATCAAGATCGCGCTCCATGCTGGCATCGACCCGAATGATTTCAGGCATGGGCAGCTGAGCGCCGGTGGATTGCATCCAGCGCATCCGGTTTTCGAGATAGCGTGTCAGCGTGCGTTGCCGAACGTCGAGATCGATCACGCCAACTTTCCGGCCCATGCGCATCAGAGCGATGGCGAGGTGGATTGAGACCGTAGATTTACCGGCGCCGCCTTTTTCATTGCCAACAACGATAACCCGGCACTGTTTCTGTGCCGGGGTCGAAAGCGTTAGCGTGTCCGCACCGTCGCGGGGAGGTTGATATCCATCGGCCATGGCCGCAAGGGATCTCCTTTAAATCATCAAGCGGCGTGTTGCTGAGCTTGGGTCGTCAATTCGTCTTCGAAAGTTGGAGCATCGTCGAATAAGAAGACTTGCTCTCCGCCAGAGATTTCTTCTTGGGCTGGCATGGTTGGCGCGAGCGGCTCACCATCGAACAGCATTTCGTCATGATGCGTAATCGCGCACGGCGTGAGTGTGGTCGCTTCGACCGGGAACGGCGTTTCCCCGTGGATCAAGGCCAGTGTTTCACGCAGGCCAGCCAAATTATCGGCAATCGCGTCCATATCTTTTGAAAGCTTAGTCCGAACCGCTTCGTGCCCGGCGTCGGATTCAAACAACCAGCAGTCGTTTTGTTCGCGCAAATGGTCAGGTTCTGGCTCAAGGCTGAACTTCGGCGTGGCGGGCCGCGTCTGCCTTGTGTAGAGGGTTGCACAAGCTGCTCCGAGCAGCGCTTTAAGGCGGGGGAAGATGTGCTTTCTCATGTGTTAAAGAATCTACTCAAAAGGTTAACGGGGAGTTTACGAATTCTCCTCAGGCGCGAATGTAATGATTAAATCTCCGACAAGAGTCCGCACCCTATCTGATCTGCGAGAAGCGATCCGAACCCACCGGATGGCCGGCCGCACGATTGGCTTCGTACCGACCATGGGGGCCTTGCATGATGGGCACCTGTCTTTGGTCGAGATCGCGAATGCGAAAACCGATATCACCGTGGTCAGTATTTTCGTGAACCCAACCCAGTTTGCACCCGGCGAAGATCTCGACACCTATCCGCGCACAGAAGAAGCCGACATTGCGCGTTTGACTAAGGTCGGCACAGATATTGTCTACTTACCGAGCGTTGAGGAGATGTATCCGGACGGATCGAAAACAGATGTTCGCGTTGCCGATATGTCTGATTTGCTCGACGGGATTTTCCGTCCACACTTCTTCTATGGTGTGGCGACAGTGGTGGCGCGGCTGTTCGTGCATGTGCAACCTGACGTCGCTGTGTTTGGCGAGAAAGACTATCAGCAGCTCCAAATCATCCGGCGGATGGTGCGCGACTTGGGCTTCCCGATTGAAATCATCGGGGGCGAAACCTTCCGGGACGCGGATGGTTTGGCGCAGTCTTCGCGCAACGCCTATATGAACGAAGACGAGCGCGTGAAAGCAAACGTGATTAGCGGGGCCTTGCACCGCGCCTGTGCCCGACTCGCGATTGGTGCGCCGGTTTCTGAAGTGCTGGAAGAAGCCCGCGCGCGTATTGCGGCGGCCGGGTTTGAACGATTGGATTATGTCAGTGCGGTTGACCCGCTGACGCTGGAAGATCTGCCAGACGGGGCGACAAAAGTGGGCGAGGTGGGCCGGGTGCTCGCGGCCGCTTGGATGGGGCCAACCCGCTTGATCGATAATATGGGCTTTCAGCGCGACTGAGCACATTTTAGTGACATCGCGACGGCAGGTCTTGTCGAGCCGGGCCGAGTCCCGCAAGGGATTCCTAGAAACTCGGAGGGCGTCATGCTTCAACTCACTTATCAAAGGCTGCTTCTCGCTGCGGCGTCTGGCTTTGCATTGACCGGCTGCGCGACTGTCGCGCCGGATACTGATCCAGCCATTGCAGAAGCGCCGGCCGTTGTCGAAACCGTTGCGCCTGTCGTCGAAACACCTGTCGCAAAACCGGCTTTCTCTGTTGAAGGGATCGCGGCCCTGGAGCAGACCATGGGCCAATATGTGGCCGATGGCCGTCTCTACAGTATCCACACGCGCCTCGTTCACCAGGGCGAAGAGATTAGCGACTTTAAGACCGGTCTGCGCGGCTTGGAGGCCCAAGCCCCGATCGAGGATGACACGATCTACCGCATCTACTCTATGACCAAACCTGTCACCGGCGTGGCCATGATGATGCTGTACGAAGAAGGCTTGTTTGAGCTCGATGACCCGGTCACGAAATATGTGCCGGAGTTCGAAGACTTGAAAGTGCTGGCGGGGGTGAATGAAGACGGCACGGCAATTTTGGCCGATCTCGAGCGTCCCCCAACGATGAGCGAGCTGATGTCTCATACGTCGGGATTTGCATATGGTCTCGGCGGCGCAGATCCCGTCAATTCGGCTTTTCGCGATTTGAAAGTGCTTGAATCGCCTGACCTTCAATCCTTCATTGATCGCACTGCCTCGATCCCGCTCCTGTTCCAGCCGGGTGAACATTGGTTCTACAGTGTCGGCATGGATGTTCAGGGGCATATTATTGAGAAATTATCCGGCCAAAGCTTCGGAGAATTCCTCCAATCTCGCATGTTCGAGCCGCTGGGTATGACGGATACAGGCTTCTATGTCCCGGCCGAGGATTATGACCGGTTCAGCGAAGTCTATGGCTTTGATCCAGAGACTGGTGCCTTGGTTCCTGTGCCGTTTCCCGGCGTGATGTTCCGCAAGGAAACCGTCGGATATGAGTCAGGTGGCGGCGGATTGGTCTCGACGATGGATGACTATGCGCGCTTTTCACAGATGCTCCTCAATCGCGGCGAGTTAGCGGGCGTGCGTATCCTCAAGCCTGAAACAATCGACTTGATCACCACAAGTGTGATGCCGGACGGCGCGGTCATGTCCACTTTAGGGATGAATGGCGGCGAGCAATATTTGGGAATCGGGATGGGACTGACGGTGGGCACGATTGAAGATGCCGACCTGGCAGAAACGCAGACGCCGAATGGATCATATTTCTGGGGCGGCGCGGCTGGAACCTGGTTCTGGATCGACCCGGTGAACGAGCTTTATTTTATCGGCATGGTGCAGGTGTTCGACGGCAATAACCCGGGTGAGCCCCTCGAGCTGCGCGAGACCAGTGTCAAAGCCGTTTATGATGCGTTGAACGCTGAGTAGTTGCCTATTCGGTGCCGTCTTGATTGTCTTGGCCGTCTTCTAGCCAGGCCTCGACGGTGCCCTTTAGCTTCAGGGTCAATGGATTGCCTTTGCGATCAACGGCTTTGCCAGCGGCGACTTTGACCCAGCCCTCTGAGATGCAATACTCCTCGACATTGGTTTTGACCTCGCCATTGAAGCGGATCCCAACGCCGCGCAGCAGCAATTGTTCGTTATAGTAAGGGCTATTCGGGTTTACCGAGAGACGGTCAGGCATTTGATCAGACATGGCGCGCTTTAAGCCGAACTCGTCAGACTATTCAAGCAAGTCTTGAAGTTTAGGCGGTGCGGCGTGACGCCAAGACATATGCAGCGCCGAGCGCGCGGTGATTTCGTCGGCGTTTGCTAGCTGAAGCGTCGTTGCGCCCTTATCGCCCCATTTGTTGGGAACTTTCGAGAAGACCGAAGGCTCGGCCGCAATGAGCAGTTCCTGTTCTTCCACGCTCAAGAACACGTTCGCGGTTTTGTCGGCTTCCAACATGGTGGCGATGGTTTTCCCGCGCGGTGCATCTACGCGAAAACTAGCGCGCTCGAAATGCGGCTTTTCAATCGCTTTTGGAAGCGAAAGCGCGAGCGCTCGAAATTCATCCACGGTCATTCATCGGTTCCTCCCCTTCGGTGCCGACAGCATATAGGAAAGAGCCGCCTTTGATGAGAGGGATGACGCGGGTCGCCACATCTCGCTCGAGCGCCGGGCAGCCCCAGCTGCGGCCGAGAAGGGAGCGGTCCGGTGAGACATAGTCCGCGCCATGGATCACAATCAGCCGTTGCTCGGCCAGATCATTCTGCGGGCTTAGGCCTTTCAGTTTCAGCGATAGCCCATGCATCCCATAATAAGTCTTCCCGGTCACAAACGCGCCGAGCGAGGTCATTTTTGAGCCTTCAATATTCGAAAACCGGTCGGCCATGCCATCATGATCAGGGTCTGAGCCTTTGCCGTGAGCGACCAAGAAGGCTTCAGCGCTCATATCCTTTGTGTCGATCAGAAAATAGCGCGCAACGTTCGAAGGCGCGCGATAATCGATGACGCTGAAATATCGATCATTCCGGATCTCGCTTGCGGCATCCGCTTTGGCGCGCAAGGCTTCCGCCAAGAGCGTTTCGCCCAAAACGTCTGCCGCCGGTTGTGACTGCGCAAAAGCGGGCGCGGTAAAAAACAGGCTGAATAGGAGGGCAGGCCAAAACGCAGAAAGCATGCCCTGGATAAAGACATGCTTTCCGGCAAAATTATGATTGAAGAGCTTAGCGGTTAGAAGACGCGCGGGCGCTCGGTCTTTTCAATGTGCAGGCCGCATTCGCTTTTGTCGCGACCCACCCAGCGGCCAGACCGAATATCGTTGGGGTCTTCGGCGGGCTTGGTGCATGGCCAGCAGCCAATCGACGGATAGCCCTGGGCGACCAGTGGATGACGCGGCAGTTCACGGCGTTTGAAATAGGCTTGGACGTCTTCCTGGGTCCATCCGGCGAGCGGGTTCACTTTGAACCGGCCGCTGGCATGTTCAAACACAGGCAAAGACATGCGGGCGCCGCCATGGAAGCGTTTGCGTCCGGTAATCCAAGCATCGAACCCTTCCAAGGCAGGCTCAAGCGGGCGCACTTTGCGCAGCGCGCAACAAGCGTCTGGATCGGTTTTCCAAAGCGTATTCTTCGGATCTTCCGCGAGACGCTCGTCTTCAGCTGGCGGGATATCCCGAACATTTGTCAGACCGAGCCGCTCAATTAATTCCTCTTTATAATCGAGGGTTTGCGGGAAATGCATGCCGGTTTCGAGGAAGACAATTGGCAGGTCCGGATCGACATCGGCGATCAGGGCCAACATCACCGCGCTTTCAGCGCCAAAGCTTGAGACATAAGTGAGCTCGCCCATCCATTCGCGCAGGATCGAGGCCCGCAAAATGGTTTGAGCAGAGGCATCGCGCAATTCATCGTTCAAGCGCGTGAGGCGCTGATCAATATCTTCGTCGATCCGCAAACTAATGTCTGAATAGGGCATGCGCCTTAGACTTTCGTGTGGCGCCTCGAAAAGACCGAAGTCTGGCCGTCCGCGGCGGGTTGATAGAACGCCGAATATTCTTCCAGCGCTTGCACAACATTAGGTAGGTCGGCCCTGGAGGTCTGATAAGCGTCAAACCCTGAACGGTTCATGTAGAGAATCTGATCTCTTAAGACGTGGCCCACCGCGCGGAGCTCACCCTCATAGCCTAAGCGTCGTCTCAGAAGCTGAGCCTGGCTATAGCCGCGACCATCCGTATATTTCGGAAAGTCTATTTCAATCAATGAGATACGGTCGAGAAATGGCGTCAAATCATGTGGATCATCAGCCGGTGCTAAACGGACGCCAATTTGCTGATTTCGTCCCAAAAGCGTTTCGGAATTTTCTATTAGCTTAGCTAAAGAGACTGTTACACATCCTGAAGATGGAAGGTCGGTACCGTCCTCGGCAAAGGTCCATGTGTCGTCGGCTTCGGCGCCATTTTTAATCAGTGGCATAGATCGCCTCCTGGAACGGTTCGACGCCGAGGCGCTCGACCGCTTCAATAAATTTCTCGTCTGAACTGGTGCGAAGGTCGCGATAAGTATCGACAATCGTCTTCACAGCGCCCGGCACTTCTTCGTGGCGCAGGGCTTTTCCGATAATCTGACCGACGGCGGCTTTCTCATCCGCGCGCCCACCCAGGGAGATTTGGTAATATTCCTCGCCTTTGCGGTCGACCCCGAGAATGCCGATATGGCCGACATGGTGGTGCCCGCAAGCATTGATGCAGCCTGAAATATTGATGTGCAGCTTGCCAATATCCTGCTCATAAGCCGGGTCAGCAAAGACCTTCTGGATCTCTTGTCCGACAGGGATCGAGCGGGCATTAGCGAGATTGCAATAATCAAGGCCTGGGCAGACGATCATATCGGTGATCAGGCTCTCATTCGCGGTTGCGAGGCCAGCCGCGTCGAGCTCTCGGTAGACATTATAAAGATCATCCAGCGCGACATGCGGGAGCACCACATTCTGGGCGTGTGTGACGCGAATATCGTCAAAGCCATAGCTCTCGCCCAAATGCGCCATGACCGCCATTTGGCTGTCCGTGGCATCACCTGCGAGCCCGGCAATCGGCTTGAGGCTGATCGTAACAGAGGTGTAGCCCGGCACTTTATGCGGGTGTAGGTTGACTTTGGCCCAATTGGCGAAGGCCGGGTCTGCGGCTTTGGCGCGCTCGAACCCATCACTGGTTTCAGGTTTGTCTTCAAAGGCGGGCGGCGCGAAATAGGCATTGATGCGATCAATCTCAGCCTGGGGCAGGGCGATTTTTTCGCTGCTTTGCTGAGCTGCATATTCTTCTTCGACCAGGCGCGTAAACTCTTCCGCGCCGGTTTCGGTGACCAGAATTTTGATCCGTGCTTTGTATTTATTATCTCGGCGACCGAAGCGGTTATAGACCCGCATAATCGCTTCGAGATAATCCAGGATTTCCGTCGCTGGTACGAACTCATTGACCAAAGCGGCAATGATAGGGGTCCGGCCTTGGCCGCCGCCGACATGGACTTCAAAGCCAACCACGCCATTACGCTCACGCATATGCAGGCCAATATCGTGGACCCGAATGGCAGCGCGATCATGCTCGGCTGCGGTGACAGCGATTTTGAACTTACGCGGCAAGAACGCGAATTCCGGATGGAAGGTGCTCCACTGACGGATGATCTCACACCACGGGCGCGGATCCATAATCTCGTCTCGGGTGGCGCCTGCGAAATGGTCTGAAGTGACATTGCGGATACAATTGCCGGAGGTCTGGATGGCGTGCATTTCCACTTCGGCCAGCTCTTCCAGCACGTCCGGAATGTCTTTCAGCGCAACCCAATTGTATTGGATGTTTTGGCGCGTCGTCATGTGGCCATACCCGCGATCATAATCGCGCGCGATCTTAGACAGTTTGCGCATCCGCGCCGCATTCAGCTGGCCATATGGGATGGCCACACGCAGCATATAGGCATGCAGTTGCAAATAAACGCCATTCTGCAAACGCAGCGGCTTAAACTCGTCTTCGAGGATCTCTCCGGACAAGCGGCGTTCGACTTGGCCACGGAATTGATCGACGCGCTCTTTGACAATTTGCGCGTCAAATTCATCATAGCGATACATTAAAGTGTCACCCCTTCTTTGGGCATAGCGTGGCCAATGGAAAGCGCGCCTTCGACGCGACTCACCCAGCGTTCAACATTTGGGAATTGCGCCAGATCAAAGCCGCCTTCGTGCGCCACACGCGTATAAGCGACCAATGCAATGTCGGCGCAGGTCATAGCCTCGCCAACCAGCCAATCTGTCCAGGTCAGCTGCATTTCCATAACGCCAAGCGCCCGGCGACCTTTCGCCATCAATTGTGGATCGATTTCTGAGTCTGGAAGTTTCAAATAGTGTTTCTTGAACCGGCGCACGGCGATTGAGGTCTCGTGGGAATATTGTTCCCAAAACAGCCAGGAATTCATTTGTGCGCGCTGAAACGCATCTTCTGGGATGAGGTCAGAGCCCTCCGCCAGGTAGAGCATAATCGCATTCGATTGCGGCAAGACTCGTCCATCCGGCCAGCGCGCGATTGGGACTTGGCCAACTGGGTTCAGCGCTAAAAATTCTTCGGTCTGAGTGCCGCCGTCCAAGATATCCACTTCGACCCAGTCATGGTCCACATCGAGATAGTCGGCGGTCCAGCGCGGTTTCTGGCAATTGCCAGAAATGCTATCGCCATAGAGGGTGAGCTTGGTGATCTCTCGGCCGGTCATCGGATGATCACTCCGTAGGGTACGGTTGGACCTGTCGCACGGATGGTCTCGCGCAGAGTTTCGCGACCGGCGACTTCGCCATCTTCGGTCACTTCCATGAAATAGGGATCGGTGATCGCGCCTTCTTGGGATTTTGCATGCTCGAGTGCGGCGTCGGCTGCGTCGCCGGTAAAGACGCCAATCTCGCTCGCATCCTCGGTCCAAGTCTGGTCAGCGCGCAACCAGACAACTTTGCCGCTTGCGGTTTCCCATGCGGTCACGGTTTTCGGTGTGTCTGGTTTTAGTTTCGGGCGGACAGATGTCATGCCGCAACCTCCGATGAAAGTTTCTCTAAGGCCTCTGCAGGAATGGCGCTCACCTCACCAATGACCAGCAGCGCCGGACCCTTGATGCCCGCGCGCGTGATCAATTGTGGCAGTTCGGCGAGTGTGCCGAAGACTTTGATCTCGTTTGGCCGGGTTCCATTCTCGATCACCGCGACCGGTGTGCTGCTCGCCCGGCCTGCATGGATGAGTTTTTCTGCAATATCCGGAGCGGTCCCCACGCCCATAAACACGACCACGGTTTGTGTGGGTTTTGCGAGCGCGTCCCAGTCGAGATCTGGCACGTCGCCAGATTTTGCGTGGCCCGTCACAAAGGTCAGCGTCTGGGCGTGATCGCGATGGGTGAGCGGCAATCCAGCCGACGCCGCGCAGCCAAGCGCCGATGAAATCCCGGGAACGACATTCGGCTCAATTCCGGCCTCACGCAGCGCTTCAACTTCTTCGCCGCCGCGCCCGAAGATGAATGGATCCCCGCCTTTAAGGCGTACAACACGTTGACCTTTGCGGGCGGCCTCAATCATCAGGTCATGGATTTCAGGCTGCGGAACGCTGTGATTGGCTTTCGATTTTCCGACGGACACGCGCGTTGCATCGCGGCGGACGAGATCCATAATCTCATCGCTAACCAAACGGTCATGGAAAACGATGTCAGCGTTTTGGATCAGCCGGAACGCTTTCAGAGTTAGCAATTCCGGGTCACCAGGACCCGCGCCGACAATGTCGACCGTTCCGACGCGATTGGCGGGCGAGGCAATCTCTTGCAGGAGCGTTTCCATGGCCACCCGAGCGCCATCGAAGTCGCCGGACATCGCCAGGTCAGCCGGCGCGCCATTCAGCGCCGCTTCCCAGAACTGGCGCCGTTTCACACCATCGTCTAGAACCTCATAAACCCGCGGGCGGAAGTCGCGCGCGAGCTCTGATAGCGGCCCCATATTTTGCGGCATTAGCGCTTCTAAACTTGTACGGACGCGTTTCGCTAGGACCGGGGCTGCACCACCAGAGCCGACAGCCGCAACGATCTCGCCGCGCTCCAAGATGCTCGGAACCGTGAAGTCGCATTCTTCTGGTTGATCGACGACGTTGATTGGGATGCCATATTCGCGCGCCCAAATGATCGACTGTTCGCAATTCTCTTTTGTGCGGCAGGCGACAATCGCAAACTTCGAACGGTCGAGGGCTTGGCCGGCCATGTCGCGCGGGGCAATCGTAATCCGTCCAGCAAACTCTTCAGCGAAGCCTGGCTCAATCTCGGTATCGATGACCACTGTAATATGAAGCGTCGTCTTGGCCAGCAGACGGACTTTGCGACGGGCTTCTTCGCCGCCACCAAACACAGTGACGTGAGCATTGTCCGTATAGAAAAACGCAGGAAAGAGACGCATGGCGTGATGATCCCGTTTGAACGATCGTTGCCGGAGAAATGTGTTGACGGAGCGGTTTCAGCAACCGTATGAGCCTTATCCCATCGTTTAGAGAAACTACAATCAAAATCTGGTTATAGACGTAAGCTATGTCTGACACGAATGATCGCCTCCCTCCACTAAACGCCTTGCGCGCTTTCGAAGCCGCTGCACGACGATTGTCTTTCACCAAAGCCGCGGACGAGCTGAATGTGACGCCAGGGGCGATTTCGCAGCATATTCGCCAATTGGAAGACTATGCCGGAACCCCCTTGTTTAAGCGGACTGGCCGAAGCGTACTGCTCACTGATGCCGCGCAAGCCGCGCTGCCCTTGGTCCGTGAGGCGTTCGATCAAATCGCCGAAGCGGGGCGGATTATGCAAGCGCCGGCCCGAAAGGGCCGCGTCATGGTTAGCTCAGCGCCGAGCTTTGCCGCAAAATGGTTGGCACCGCGCTTAGATGGCTTCCACAATGCGCATCCCGGTGTTGAGGCTTGGGTGAGCGCGGATAGCGGGCTGACAGATTTCACCACTGCTGACGCAGATTTTGCGATCCGCTATGGCGCTGGTGACTATGATGGATTGAAGGCCGAGAAACTGCTCGATGAGATGGTTTTGCCGGTCTGCTCACCGCAACTTTTGGATGGCAACGACGCGATCCGCAAGCCGGCTGATCTCGCCAAACATACGCTGATCCATGATGTCAGCGCTGAGGTTGATCCATCTTGTCCGGATTGGACCAGCTGGTTGAAAGCGCGAGGGGCAGGGGCCGATGTGGATGGCACGCGCGGTCCGCGCTTCAACCAATCTGCGCTCGCAATTGAGGCTGCGGCAACCGGAAGAGGCGTCGTCCTAGCGAAGCGCGCGATCGCTGCGGCGGATATCGCTGCTGGGCGTCTAATCGCGCCATTTGCGGATGGCTCGATCAGCGTTGATTATGGCTATTGGCTGGTTTGGCCAAAAGGTCGTCACCTGACAGAAGACGTCCGCGCCTTCATTAAATGGGTCAAAGCTGAAGCCGCCGCCAGCGAGGTTGCCGGCGTCTAGATCGCTTGAACAGGAGCGCGAACCCCATGCTGACCGACACAGAGCAGTCCCTAGCTGCGGCCCGGCCCAACCAAGTCGATTTTGATCGTGTCGCGGGGCTGCATTATCTCGGCAATTATGTTCGCCGCCTGCCGATCAATCTCGCGCGGATGATGGAGAATGCCTACGATTGGGAACATCTTCCCTTCGTTCATTCATCCTCCTTTTCTTCGATCGATTTGATCGATAGCGGCACCTGGGGCTGGCGCGCGAAAATCGGACTGCCCGAGGGGGCACCGGCATCGCATCAATTGCTCGATCTTCTAGTGGAAAGCGATAAGCATTATTGGGTTTCAACTGTGTTCTCGGGGCCTGGCACGGGAATAGAAATTCATACGCAAGCCACAGAACTCGCAGAAAATGAGATCGAAGTGGATGTGCGCTTCTATTTGCCGGAAGCCCCCGAGAATGAAACCGGCGCCGAGATGATCCTCGCTTATATGCAGCAGCAATATGCAACGCTGTACGATGAAGATCTGGACTTGATGTCCGGTCGCCAAGAAGCGCTGGATGATCGGCTGCGATGGGCTGCCAATGCACCAGACCCAAAGGACATTCTAGTTGGACGCACCGATGATTTGGATCCTGATCAAGTGCATGTCGTGGAGATGGAGCAGGGCCGGTTTTGTGTTCGGCAGTGGCAGGGCAGGTGGCTCGTGCACAGTGCGGTGTGCACGCACCTTTTGGGGCCGCTCGAGAACAGCTCAGTGGATGAAAATGGTCAAGTGACCTGTCCGTGGCACGGCTATCATTTTGATGTTCAAACAGGTGAGAATACCGAGCAAAAATGCCAGGCCCTGGCGCAGCCGCCGGAACTCATCACTGTGAACGAGACCCTCTATCTGCGTCCAGCTTAAGCCGTCTGGTTGTTTAGACCTCAGAAAAGCAGGACGCGACATCAGCCAGCCAGCCGCGGACATTGTCTTTTTGCGCTTCCGACATGCCGTGGCGTACCAGGATCAGATCCTTTTGCGGTACGATGACAATGTATTGTCCGTCATATCCGTTCGCCGAGAAACTGCCTGGGCCAGCCAGGTCCAGCCACCACTGACCACCATAGCGCATCGGTTCTTCCGGCGGCACATTTGGCGTCGGCGTGCGGGCATGGTCGACCCAGCCTTCTGGCAAAATACGTTTTCCGTCCCAGACGCCATCACGCAGATAGAGGAGGCCAAATCGGGCGAAATCTCGCGCCGTGCAAAAGCAGAAACTTGATCCAATAAAAATCCCAGCGGGATCGAATTTCGGGATGGCTGAGCGCATCCCGATCGGGTTGAGCAACCGGTCGCGTAGAAAGGCTTCAAACCCTGTTTGATCGAGATCCAGCGTGTCGGCGAGCAAGCGGCAAAGAATGTTCGTGGTGCCGCTGGAATAAGACCAAACCGATCCGACCGGATGGTCTAATGGTTTGGCGGCGGCGTAATGCGCGACATCTTCCTTTCCGGCGCCAAACAGCATCTCGATTGTGTGAGAGATGCCTGAGTCTTCATAATCTTCAGTAAACTGAAGCCCAGAGCTCATGCGCAATAAATGTTCAATCGTGATCGCCGCGCGCGGATCATCGGCGCCTTGCCATTCCGGCACATTTGCGGGCGCGTGGAGATCGACCTTTCCGTCGCCCAGCGCAATCCCGAACAGCGCATGCGTCATCGATTTTGCCATTGACCATGAATGGTAGGTCTCATCAGGACCAAAGCCCTCATTATAGCGCTCAGAGACGATCTTACCGCCTTGGATGGCGAGAAAGGCGGTGGTTTTGCCGAGGCTATCTGGATTGGAGAATGCGTGATCGAGGCGTTTCTCTAAACCGGCTTTATCCGCTTGAATGGGTAGATCCCCCTCCAGCCATTCATGTGTTGGCCAATCAACACGCGCTGGCTGTGTCGGAAGGGCTGGCAAGGATGCGGTAGTGGCCATGGGCGAATCTCTTTTAGGTTTTCTATCACCCTAAAAGGTCTGCATGGCTAGCGATGACGCCGCGCGCCCCTAGTGGCAAACATAGAGACAGCGTCATCGCTGATCCGGCGGGATGTCTTTGATGCGCGCCACATGGGCCTCAAGATCTTCTTTGCCATACGGCGAGTGATAGCGTTTTTCGCCAGCGGGATGATGTTCGAGGCCGAGGCGTTTGCCGTCCCGCCAGTTTTTTGCCGGACGGATCGGACGCGGATGAAACCCGCCGCCACAGGTCGGGCAAACATTCGAGAGCGGCCCGTTCACACAGTCTGCGCAATAAGTGCATTCATAGCTGCAAATCATGGCATGGGTAGAGTCTGGAGGGAGGTCGCGGTCGCAAAGCTCACAATTTGGGCGGATTTCCAGCATCTCAAATCTCTCCTTCACCGCTGTGTTTGAGCAAAGAATCGTCTAAGCCAATCCACATGTCTAAACTCTATTTCACCTATAGCGCGATGAACGCGGGGAAGTCCGCAATTTTATTGCAAGCGGCCCATAACTATAAGGAATGCGGGATGGAGGTCATGCTGTGGACCTCAGGGCATTATGGCGCCGCGCCCGATGCTCGTATGGGTAAGATCGAGTCGCGCATTGGTTTGGAGGCGGAGGCGCATCTCTACCGGCCGGAAACCGATTTGTTTGCGGCCATCGAAAAAGAACATGCCGCGACAGGCCTAAATGTGATCTTCTTCGATGAAGCGCAATTCTTGACCAAAGATCAGGTTTGGCAATTGGCGCGGGTCGGCGATCGCTTGAATCTGCCGGTGCTTTGTTATGGCTTACGAACTGATTTCCAAGGGGAATTGTTTGAGGGATCCGCCGCTTTGCTCGCGATTGCCGACGATTTGCGAGAAGCTCGGACGATCTGCCATTGCGGGAAGAAAGCCATTATGACCGCGCGGATGGATGAACATGGCCAGGCGATAAAATCTGGCAACCAAGTCAGCGTCGGTAAAGAGGTCTATGTCTCGCTTTGCCGCCGCCATTGGGAAGAATCATTGGGGCGTTAGCACCAAATTCGACGCGCAATCCTGCCACAATGAAGGTTTATCCGTGCGATTGGGGTGAAACATGGAGCTCGTCATGCGTGCCCAAAAGAATTGTGTTCGAAACAGCCTAATTTGCGGCCTATTGGCGATTGCGACCTTTATCGGCATCGGTCTCGCCGCCAGCGCCCAAGACCAGTCAGGCTCTGCTGAAATTGATTTTGGCGGGTTTCTAGACCTGAGTGACGAAGTGTTTCAGGTCCGCGAAGAGCGATTGCTCTCGCTGCAAGCGTTCAACGACATGGCCGACGCACCAAACACGATCATCCTTGATGCCCGTAGCCGATATGCTTTCGAAATGGGGCATATAGAAGGAGCGGTGAACTTGCCGTTTTCGGACTTTACAGACGAAAAACTGGCAGAGGTGATCCCGCACAAAGACACGCGCGTGCTGATTTATTGCAATAATAATTTCAGTGACGATGCAGAGCCGATCCCATTGAAACGCATTTCGCTCGCGCTCAACATTCCGACCTTCATCAATCTCTATGGTTACGGCTATGAGAATATCTATGAGCTAGGTGTTTTGACCGAGACAACCAACGAAGATGTGAACTGGGTCACCGGCGAATTGCCGCTCTAAGGACTTCCCCGGATAGTTTTAGCTCTGCTAATGCGTTCGTTCGAACCCTTGCAATAAGCGGACAGATCATACATCTGCGGCGCTTGAGAACCGTTCTTAGGAGATCGCGATGACTGCAGCTGCTGAAGCGCCCGCGAAAAAAGTGAACCCAAATGCGCCGACTGAAGAGACGGTGCTGTCGGTCCATCATTATACTGATCGCTTGTTCAAATTCACGATCACGCGGCCCGCGAGCTTCCGGTTTCGCTCTGGTGAGTTCATCATGATTGGCCTTATGGGCGATAATGGGAAACCGCTCCTGCGGGCCTATTCCGTCGCCAGCCCAAACTGGGATGACACGCTTGAATTTTATTCGATCAAGGTGCCAGACGGCCCGCTGACCTCTAAACTTCAAAAGATCCAAGTGGGCGACAAAGTTCTGCTCGGCAAAAAGCCTGTGGGCACGCTGGTGCATGATGCTTTGGTGCCGGGCAAGCGTCTTTATTGCTTCTCAACCGGAACAGGGTTTGCGCCCTTTGCCAGCATTCTGCGCGATCCTGAAACCTATGAAAAATTTGAGGAAGTGATCATCACGCATACGTGCCGCGATGTTGCTGAGCTCGCTTATTCGCAAGAGACCGTCGACACGTTCCTAAACGATCCCGACATTGGCGAGATCGGCCAGGGCAAGCTGCGGCTCTATCAAACCTGCACGCGCGAAGCATTTGATCGCGCTGGCCGGGTCACGGACCTCATTCGCTCCGGGAAATTATTCGAAGATCTTGGCGTTCCGCGCCTCGATCCAGCGACTGACCGTGCAATGATTTGCGGCTCCATCGAGATGACCAAAGAGCTCAAAGGCTTGATGGAAGAGCACGGCCTCAAAGAAGGCTCAAACGCCGAACCAGCCGACTTTGTGATTGAACGCGCCTTCGTTGGATAGCATAGTTCGGACATGATTGTCCGAGACTATACGCCTGCTGATGCCACCGCTTTCCGCGATCTCAACCTCGCGTGGATTGAGGCCTATTTCACGGTTGAACCGGAAGACCGCGCGCAACTCGAAGATCCGCAAATCCATATTCTGGACAGAGGCGGCGCCATTCTGATCGCCGAGTATGCGGGCGAACCGGTTGGCACGGTTGGTCTGGTTCCCGGACATGGTGACGGTGTTCTCGAGCTGATCAAAATGTCGGCGCGAACAGATGTTCAAGGCAAGGGCATTGGCCGCGCTTTGATGAAAGCCGCTATGTCGAAGTCACGCGATATGGGCGCGAAGCAGATTTGGCTGGAGACCAATACCAAACTCGAGGCAGCTTTGGCGCTGTATCGCAAATTTGGCTTTCGCGAACTCACCGGCGATGAGGTGACTCCGACGCCGTATGATCGCTGCAATTGCCAGATGCTATTGGACTTATAGTGGTTTCAATCTGATCAACTAGCCATATTTTTCGAGTGCTTCTTGGACATTTAACCTGGGAACTCGGAGGAACGCGCCATCGGGTTCAGCAGCGTCTATATCCAAATTATAAATGTCAAAATTTCGATTCGCCTCGGCATCTAGTCCCGTTACAATTACGTCGAACGTGTAGGACGGTTCAAGCGCGACGAACCAATGAACATTATCCTCAATTTTGCCAATCGAAGATAGATCGCCCGTTGCGACGATATCATCAAAACTTGGACGCACGAGCATCGAGTCTGCATCGAGTGCGACTTGGTCATATTGGCGCAAATAGAAACGGCCGGAGGCCACCAAATGCGCGGATACCATGTTGCTGTGGCCATGCGGAATGATCGCTCGCCCTGTACCTACTGCGAACAATTTTGGGATAAATGAAAGCTCGCGAACATCATCATCGGCGAACTCGATTTTGGCGGTAGCTACACCCAAGTTAGCAAATTCAACTTCCGTTTTAAGGCGCTCAAAGTCGATTTCTTTCAGCATTTCCTCTAGATGAAAGTGATTATTGAACTGTGAGAGCCCCGTGCGCCAATCGGAAACGGAAATTGTTTCGCCGAGCAGCATGGCGGTCAGTTCATCGGTCTTTTTCAACCAAGTTCTCGAGTGCTCCGTAATCGGGGCAGCCAACATTTTACTATTTGCCACTGTAGAAATGAGGGCAGTGGCGGTTGAGAGTTTTAGTACCAGATCGCGTCTTGTCAGCATGTCCCAACTTCCTGCGCCTTTGATAGTTGATACGCGATCATTGTTCAGAAAATTGGGCAATGCGGGATGTTGATCAGGAGTTCAGGCGCTTACTTCCCAAATCCATAAACCAGCGAAACGCGGCTAATTGTGTCTGTGGATTCGAATCCGTCGACTGGATCAGTGTCGTGACGTACTTCGAACGAAACGCGGGCAGATAGCGTATTGGTCAAAGTTGCCGTAATCGCCGCAACGTTTCCGATTTGCGTCGATGTGTCGGCATAAACGACGGTCGAATCATTGGTGAAGGCGACATTGTCATTGAACTGGTGAGCGAAATTTGAGGCGGCTGTTGCACCAAACGATTCTTCGGTGGTCGCTTCGCTCAGCAGAGTTGGCGGCACGGTCGTCGCATCGAAAACAGCTTCGATTTCGTCAATCTTGAGACCTGGGCCGCCGCGCACCGTCCACTGCGTCGCGTCGCCGTTCAGAACTTCATAGCCGAGACCGCCACCGATAAAGGCGCGCGATTCGAATCCTGAAAACTCGTCGCGCTCGTAGGTCAGCTGACCAAAGCCGAAGAGACGATCATTGATCTGGCGGTCAAGATTGGTGCCGAGGAAAATCCGGTTCTTGGTTTCATCGCCGTCAGTTTCGCCATAATCGGCGCTGGCTTGTAGACCGACTTTCCAGACATTCATGGTCCGGGTTGCGTCGACGGCAAGGCCGAGATCTGTGGTTTCAGTGTTGCCGGTGGTAACACCAGCGCTCAGTGAGCCCTCGCCGCTCCAACCGTTTTCGCTCGCGTCTTGCGCGTGAGCTGGCAAAGCGATCGTCATGGCGCCCGCAAAGGCAGCGAGTTTTAGAATCTGGGAGAATGTCATGTCTAGCTCCTGTGATTAGACGGGCGCGACATGATCTAAAAAAGCTGAATCCAAAATGAACCAGTGCAGTTTTAACTGCCGATCTGCCCACGGTGTCGCAATTTTGCATCGGCGAGCTGAGCGAGAGAGGCGCCGGAAAGACGATAGCTTAAACGGTCTTCGACACGCTCAGCACCAAGTGACTCATAGAACTTGATATCTCCGGAATTGTCAGCTTTGACGGGCCAATCAATCCGGGAACCTCCCTTCGAAATGGCGTAATCAGCGATCCATTGCATGAGTTGGAGGCCAATGCCCCGGCTTCTTTCACGCTTAGAAACATACAGTTCTTTCAGAAAACACTGTTTCGAATGGAGTGGACGTGGGTCAACCACGGAATGAATGAACCCAATTGCTGCAAAGCCGATGATGGATCCACCTTCCTCGCTCGCGACGATTAATTCCAAGCCTGATGAAGCGGAAAGCAGATTCTCAGATAGATGGTGCCTAAGGTCGTCATCGGTGATGGACGCGGTTGGATTGTAGAAGCTGAAAAGTTCCTTCAGCAGATCGATAATGAGGTCCGATCGATCCAAGCTGAGCGGTTCAATTTTTGCGGCAGACATTACCCGATCTGTCCACGGTGTCGCAATTTTGCATCGGCGAGGACACAGGCCAGCATCGCTTCTGCGACGGGGACTGCGCGGATTCCAACGCACGGATCGTGGCGGCCTTTGGTGCGCACATCGACCTCTTGGCCGTCGCGCGTCACCGATTTCGTTTCGGTGAGAATTGACGAAGTGGGTTTAATCGCCACCCGGACAATCACGTCCTGACCAGTAGAGAGCCCGCCCGCAACCCCGCCATTATTGTTCGACAGGAAGCGCACGCCATCATTGCCCATGCGCATCTCATCGGCGTTTTGCTCGCCCGTATAAGCGGCTGCGTCAAAGCCAGCGCCAATCTCAACGCCTTTGGCTGCATTGATGCTCATCATGGCCATGGCGAGCTCGCTGTCCAGCTTGCCATAGATCGGCGCGCCCCAACCAGCCGGAACGCCTGAAGCCTGCACTTCGACCACTGCGCCGACCGAGGAACCGGATTTGCGGACCTGATCGAGATAGGTTTCCCACTGCTGCGCCATTTCCGCGTGCGGACACCAGAACGGATTGTCGCCAGTAATGTCCCAATCCCATTTCTCGCGATCGATTTTGTGTTCGCCAATTTGAACGACTGCGCCGCGAATTTGGATATCGTCGCCCAGCACGCGCCGGGCGACTGCGCCGGCGGCGACTCGCGAAGCCGTCTCCCGGGCAGAGCTCCGTCCGCCGCCGCGATAATCGCGCACACCATATTTTTGGTCATAAGTGTAATCAGCATGACCTGGACGGTAGCGGTCGCGGATTTCAGAATAGTCCTTCGAGCGCTGATCGACATTCTCGATCATCAAACTGATCGGGGTTCCGGTTGTCACTTGTCCGTCGGTGCGATCATCTGCGAACACACCAGAAAGGATTTTGACCTGATCAGGTTCCTGGCGCTGGGTGACGAAGCGGCTGGTGCCCGGGCGGCGTTGATCCAAGAACGTCTGCACCCAAGCCTCGTCGAGCGCCAAGCCTGGGGGGCAACCGTCAACAACACAGCCAAGCGCCAGTCCGTGGCTTTCGCCCCAAGTTGTGACGCGAAATAAATGTCCAAATGTGTTATGCGACATAAGGGCTAATCCGTGGTTGCGATGCTCGCGGTCTCCTATATGCAAAACCGGCGCCTGCCAAACCCCTAACGCCTTCTTTGGATCAGACTGAATGACCGATGTGCCCGTTTCCATCCCAAGATCGCCGTCATCAGCGGACTATGCGACTGAGGGTGACCGCCCGCTGATCCCGGACACGGACCAGCCATTTGAACTGCTTGAGCTTTGGTTGAAGGAGGCCAACGCGCATGAGCCGAATGATTCCTCGGCCATGTCACTGGCGACGGTGGATGCAGTTGGGATGCCTGATGTCCGCATCGTTCTACTCCGCGGCTTGAGCGCGGATGCAGGCCTGCAATTCTACACCAATTATGACAGCGCCAAGGGGGCTCATATCGCTGCCAACCCAGGCGCTGCGATCTGTTTTCACTGGAAGAGCTTGCGGCGCCAAGTTCGGGTCCGCGGCAGAATCGAAAAAACGACGTCCGAACAGTCCGACAGCTACTTCAAACAACGCGCCCCGCAATCCCGCATCGCCGCGATCGCGTCCGATCAATCTCGGCCGCTTGAAACGCGCGAGACCTTCAATCAACGCGTCGCCGAGATTAGCGCGATCTATGGCGATGATGATGACATTCCGCGCCCCGAGCATTGGGGCGGCTATCGCTTGATCCCATCGGAGTTCGAGTTTTGGCAAGACCAAGCGTTTCGGATGCATGATCGGCTGAAGCTGATCCTCGATGGTTCGACATGGACGAGTTCCCGCCTATATCCTTAGTCAGATTGATCATTGGACAGGGCGGCGGATATTTGGTCTGTTCCACAAATGGAGGCGAGACAAAAGCGGCGTTTGAAGCTCGCGCAAAAGAAATCTCGTCGGGCATTGTGGAGGTTTAGAACATGAAATTAGGCTTGCAGATCGGGCTCGGGATATTGTCCCTTATCCCGCTTGCCTTCGGCGTTTTGGGCATCATGATAGGTGCGTCTTACTTTATGCCGGACGGCGGCTATCCGGCGGCGATCGATAATCAACTTCGCTACCTGTCGGCGATTTATCTGCTGGTCACGATGTTGCTTTGGTGGACGATCCCGAATGTCGAGAAACACGGAACGGTGTTGGCTTTCATTTGTGCGGCGATTTTTATTGGTGGGTTGGCGAGATTACTCTCGCACAGCACGGTTGGTCCGGGCCTTGAGACGCAATTTGCGGGCATGGTGCTCGAGCTTGCCTCGCCTCTATTCCTGTTCTGGCAAAGACTGGTTGCGAGAAAGGCCGCTGCCGCCTAAAGGGCGGCCATGAGTTTAAAACTGGCAATTTGGGATATGGATGGCACCATCGTGGACAGCCGCGAGGTGATCCAATCGGCAATGGTGCGCAGCTTTGAAGCGCTTGATCTGCCGCCGCCGCCCTATGAAGAAACCCGCAAGACGATCGGTCTTGGTTTGGCGGAAGCATGTCAAATTTTGGCGCCCTCTGTTTCAGGCGCCAAGCTGGATGCTTTGGTGGACGCCTATCGCCAATCCTTCGTTCAATTGCGCGCAGAAGGCGACGGGTTTGAGCCACTTTATGAGGGCGCGACAGAAACGCTGAAACGCCTGGCCGATGATGGTTGGTTATTGGGCATCGCAACCGGCAAGGCGCGACGCGGGATCGACGCTTTCTTTGAACAACATGGCTTGCGCGAACTGTTCGATACGACCTGGTGCGCCGATGATGGGCCGGGTAAGCCGCATCCGTTCATGTGCGAGCAAGCGATGGCGTCGGTTGGTGCAGAGCCGGATCAAACGCTGATCATTGGCGACGCTGTGCATGACATCCGGATGGGGTTGAATGCTCATATTCACACAATCGGGGTCAGTTGGGGCTTTGGCCAGGCGCATGAGCTCGAAAGTGTCGGCGCGCACGAAGTTCACCATGACTTTACGACCTTGAATGCTGGTCTCGATCAATTTGCGGAGCGGGTATCCTAATGGACAAGACCAACCTCCCAAAGCGGTTCTACAAACAAGCCTCAGTTTCTACTTGCAATGGCGGATATTCCGTCGAGCTTGATGGGCGACCGATCAAAACGCCTGCCAAAGCAACGTTGACCCTTCCCAGTGAGGCGCTTGCTCGGGCGATTGCTGAAGAATGGACCGCTCAAGGTGAGACACTTGATCTTCAAGGCATGACACTCACCCGGCTCGCGAATGTCGCGCTCGATCGTACACCAGAAACACGGGAAGAGCTTGCCGAAGAATTGGCGCGTTATGCGAGCACCGACGTGACTTGCTATCTTGTTGAAACCCCTGCGGGCTTGCGTGAGCGGCAAGAAACGGCATGGCAGCCTTGGCGAGACTGGGCTGGTAAAGAGCTTGGGATCGTCCTTGTCCCGGTGGTTGGATTGATGGCCAGTCCGCAGCCACCAGCGAGTTTGGATGCCGTCCGCGACTATGCGATGGATCTTGACGATTTTCGGCTGACGGCGCTGGCTTGGGGGTGCAGTCTTTTGGGGTCAGCCGTTTTGGCGCTTGCGGTAGAACGCGGCGCGCTTGCGGCATCAAAGGCCTTAGCCGCATCTTGTGTGGATGAAACCTGGCAGGCTGAGCAATGGGGCGAAGACGAGGAAGCGATGGCAGTCCGATCTGCGCGTGAGAAAGACGCGAGCGCCCTGGAGACCTGGTTTAAAGCTCTGCGATAGAAATCAGCGGCAAACCGCTGTCCTCCTTGACTAATTTCACATTCTCGCGTCCTGTCGGGGTGGAGGAGGACGTTATGCGACGCATTGGTATAGTCTTGCTGAGTGGCCTGTGCCTCACAGCTTGCGCTTCGATTGGAAATATGGCGGCGGTCAACAAGAAAGAGACCCTTGGATCGGGCTTCGGCCGCGCATCAGCGCCGGCGGGTGTCTTCATTGATGCAGAGCAACGCGCCGTGCTCTCCAATAATCGAAGCGATTCAGATCATCGCGTCGTCTGCGCAGAACCCGCACCGGATGCGCTCTCAGCCATCGCCGCGCAGGCAGGCGTCAGCGTCTCCGATATTTCGAATGCGGTGTCTGCAGAAGGCGGCGTTTCCGAAGCGGCTGCTAATATCGGCCTGCGGACGCAAACCATCCAAACCCTCCGCGATGGATTCTATCGGGTTTGCGAAGCCTATATGAATGGGCTCTCGCAAGAACAGTACTCGATCATGCTGCGCCGGTTTCAAACCAATATGATTGCGCTGCTGGCGATTGAGCAGCTGACTGGCTCGGTTAAAGGCGGCGATGCAATTGTCAGCGCGTCTGCTGGCAGTGACATGAACTATCGCGAACAATATTTGCAACGCGCCGCGATGGCGTCCGCCGAACAAACTCGTCTCAGCAATGAGATTGCATCCGTGCAGGAAGACGTAACGGTTCTGGAAAATGTTCAAGACCAGTGTTTCGGCGCGCCGGACGCTCCCGGTTGCTCTGGCGAAGAAGTCGAGCGCCGTGGTCGAGAGATCAGCGATTTGAGGTCACGCGCCCGCGCTTTATCGAATGCGCAAGCGTCCGCGGCCGCCACTGAACAAACTAGCAATCGCCTGGCTGAAACAGCGCCATCTGCAACTGACTCATCGGCGGGGGGCGTCACCGGATCGTGGCCATCGACTCCAGCCTATCCGCCATCTTATGCGGTGGCCGAAGCCGTACGCGACATCACCATGGCGCTGATCCAGAATGATTATGGTGTACAGCTCTGTTTTGAACATTTGCGGCACGCGCCAGTCAGAGGTGAAACGGCCCTTTCGGCGCACTGCAACAAGGTCATGGATGCCTATGTGACACAGCTTGAGAACGCCAATGATATGCGCCTCGAGATCCAAAGAGCGCAAGCCAACCTCATGGAAAGTGTCGCCAATGGCGATGTCTCCGCAGAGGAGGCTAACCAGCTGATCCCAGTCCTCGACATGACATCTTTGGACGAGATCGCACCCGCGGCCGGCGCGCGTACACTCACGATCGAAGATCCACCATTGGCGACCGCGCCCTTGCCACCGCCGCCAACCCGGCAATAGCGGCTAGCGGATCACCGCACACGCCACGCGTGGACCGGCTTCGCCAATCGGCTGGGTCATGTGGTCATCGCGATTTGCATGGATAATCAATGCCGTGCCATCTTCGTCTGCGAGCTCTGCGCCCGATATGAGGGTGGTGAAAGCTTCATATCCTGCGGATCCGTCGGCACCGGCCCAAATGTTGGGAACATCGCCCGCTTCAGGTCCAACCGGGTTGAGTAAGCCATGTCCGTCCGGAATTTTGCCGACATGTCCGCCCGAGAGTTTAAACTCGCCAGCATCGCTGCAATCTCCAACTTGGTGAAGGTGCAGACCATGCCAGCCAGGGGTTAAGCCGCCCGGTTCAATCACCGCTTCTATGAGAAGCCCGTTTGGGCCATCTAAGATATTGAGGCTGCCAATCACGCTGCCGTCGACGCCGACAATCTCGCCGCCCATACGCAGCATGGACGGGAACACGCCATCCGCTGGACCAAGCGCTTCTGCAGCACTCGGCAGCTGTTCTGAAGTGTCCGGCACGGATGGGGTTTCGTCTTGAGCCGGGGCGTCTGCGCAGGCGGCAAACGGCAAAAGGGCGATGAGAAGGGCTTTACGGATCATAAGATGGGCTCCATTGGCTGTTGATCGTGAGTGTAGAGCGTTCGTTGGAGTTGTCAGCCGTGATAGAAAAACTTGATCGGGCCGATAAAATACTTGTTGCGCTGGGCCATTTTCAAAGCCGGGCCGCGGCGCAATCCGCGATCGCTGCGGGTAAGGTCAAAATCGGCGGCCGAGTGCTCTTAAAACCGTCGGAGAAGATCTCAGCGAACGCCAAGATTGAAGCGGAGGCGGAGCATCCTTGGGTTTCTCGCGCCGGGATAAAGCTCAATCACGCGCTCGATATATTCGAGGTCGACCCGAGCGGCTTGCATTGTTTGGATATCGGCGCATCAACCGGCGGCTTCACCCAAGTGCTCTTAACCCGCGGCGCCGCACATATCGTCTCTGTCGATGTCGGTAGAGATCAACTGCATGCGGGCTTGCGCGATGATCCGCGGATCACCTTGTTGGAGGCCACCGATGCCAGGGCTTTGACCCCAGAACTCGTCCAATCACCATCAGATCTCGTGGTTTGCGATGCCAGTTTCATCTCTCTACACAAATTGCTGACCGTGCCTCTGTCTTTGACGGCCCCGCGAGCCAAGCTTATCGCCCTCTTCAAACCGCAATTTGAGGTCGGCCGCGAATATGTCGGCAAGGGCGGTATCGTCAGCGATACCGGCGCGGTTGAGCGCGCTGAAGATGCGTTTGTCGATTGGCTCGCGTCGCAAGGCTGGCGAGTCCGCGCGCGCGCAGACAGCCCGATCAAGGGCGGCGATGGCAATGCGGAGCGTTTGGTTTTTTGCGACTAAGAACTAGCCCGCGGGACCGCGCGGTGTCGGGCCAGACTGACGCCGGTTGAGGAAGGCCAGCCGTTCGAAAAGCGCCACATCCTGCTCGTTTTTCAGCAGGGCGCCGTGCAGAGGCGGGGTCAGTTTCTCCGGATCCTGCTCGCGCAGGGTCTCCAGATCGACGTCCTCGTTCATCAGCAGCTTCAGCCAATCAAGCAGCTCTGAAGTTGAAGGCTTTTTCTTCATGCCCGGCACTTCGCGCATCGAGTAGAAAGTTGTCAGAGCGTCTGAGACCAGCTTGTCTTTGATGCCGGGATAGTGGACGTCGACAATCTCTTTCATTGTCTGTTCGTCTGGGAATTTGATGAAATGGAAGAAGCAGCGGCGCAGGAAGGCGTCTGGCAGCTCTTTTTCATTGTTTGAAGTGATGATCACGATCGGGCGTTGCTTCGCTTTGACCGTCTCATCGGTCTCGTAAACATAGAATTCCATGCGATCGAGTTCTTGGAGAAGATCGTTCGGGAATTCGATATCAGCTTTGTCGATTTCGTCGATCAGCAGGATTGGGCGCTTCTTGGCGGTGAAGGCTTCCCACAGCTTGCCCTTCTTGATGTAGTTCTTAACGTCTTTGGCCCGTTCTTCGCCCATTTGGCCATCACGCAGGCGCGAGACCGCATCATACTCATAAAGGCCCTGCGCGGCTTTGGTGGTCGATTTGATATGCCACTCGATCAACTCGCATCCGAGGGCTTTCGCGACTTCGATCGCGAGCACAGTCTTACCGGTTCCCGGCTCGCCCTTGATGAGCAGCGGACGCTCCAATTGGATCGCGGCGTTCACAGCCACCCGCAAATCTTCAGTTGCGACATAATTCTCGGTGCCTTCAAAGCGCATGGGAAGCCTCTTCGTTTACGTTTACGCTAAGGATAAGCCTGAGGAGGGCAGAAGCAAGGACTTACGTGGCGAGAGGTCTGTGATTCGCGATAAATGCTTTGTGGAGGTCTGTCCTGGACCGGTTAACCATCTGAATCTAATCGGCTTTCGAACCCATGTTACCAAACTGAAAGTGTGCGTTAACCATTGCCGCGTAAACCAGTTTACGACTGGGAGCGTTATAAATGCCACTCAAACTGTCATTGAAGCCAAATGAAGCGGTCGTTGTGAACGGCGCTGTGCTGCGCAATGGCGACCGACGGGGCACCATCCTCCTACAAAATCACGCGCGCGTTTTGCGTCAAAAAGATGTGCTGCAACCTGAATCCACTCAGAGTTCGGTGGAGCACCTCTATTTCGCTGTGATGCAAATGTACCTGACGGGGCAAACCGAAGGGCAGCTTTACGATCAGACCGTAACCGCGATTGCCGCGCTTATGGATGAAACAAAGGATGAGACTGAGCGCGATCTATTGATCCAGGTCTCAACCGCCTGCGCTGCTGCTGAAACTTACCAAGCTCTGTCTTTGTGCCGCAAACTATTGAAAGCGGCGGGGGCGAGGAATGGCTGATCGATCTACGATGATAGAACTCCCCGAACCCTCTCCAATTGTCTCTCTCGACGAGGGCATCGCGCTGATTGAAGCCGGCGATGCGCCTGACACGATTTGTGTAGATATCGGTCACAATAAGATACTGCGCGCTGACGGCGTCAAAGGCCTAGCTGGCTTACTGCAACGTTTGCGCGGTCATCGTATGATTTTGACGCTTTCGTCTGGCGAGAGCTCCTCCAGTGTTGTGCCTATGCGTTCTGGCAAACCCGACATGCATCCGGATGTGGCTGCAATCCTCGACGCGCTCAAGGATCAAGGCTAGGGGGCCAGCCTCTGTTTTGATTGAGGGAGCCGATAATGTCCGGCGAATTCATTTCCATTTTTACTGCGTCCTTCGTGACCTTCTTTGTTTTGATCGACGCGCTTGGTGTCGCGCCCGTATTTGCATCACTGACAGTCCGTGGCCCCGCGAGCTATCGCCGCTCTATGGCGGTGCGTTCGGTCTTGGTCGGCACACTGATTATTTTCGGCTTTGCCTTTTTTGGCGCTTGGCTTTTGGAAAAACTTCATATCACGATAGACGCCTTCCGCGCGGCGGGCGGGATCCTGCTATTTATCATCGCACTCGATATGGTGTTCGAGAAACGAACAGAGCGGCGCGAGAATCGGGCTGAGTCGGTTCTCGCCGACAATGAGGACACAGATACCGAACTTGATGATGTATCGGTGTTTCCGGTGGGCATTCCGATGCTGGCAGGCCCAGGCTCAATCGCCACCGCGATGCTGTACATGTCTCAGCACGATGATTGGATCGGCAAGGGCGCCGTGCTCAGCGCGATCGGCGCAAACATGTTGATCTGTTTGCTGATCTTTCTAGCCGCAGGCCCGCTGGTCAAAGCGATGGGCGAAAGCATTGCAGGTGCCATCACGCGGATCTTTGGTGTGATCCTGGCCGCACTGTCGGTTCAGTTGTTGATCGATGGAATCAAAGGCGCGTTCGGGATCTAGGAACGGAAGCGGATGGTCTCGGCTTGGATGAGCGCAGAGAGCGTCGTCCAGATCAGCGCCATGCCAAGCGCCATCAGTCCCATCACTTGCAGGGCTAGGCCGTAGCTCCATTTGACGCCAATCTGGGCCAGACCGAGCACGTCAGGGCCAAGTTCGCGGGCGAGCGCGACGGATCGGTGCCCGCCAGATTCCGATAGCAATAAAGCGCGGCGCATGTCTTCTGGTGTGCGAGCCTGTTCAACTAGCCGAATGGCGCCGGAAGAACTTGTCAGTTCCGCGATGCGTGCAATGATCATCATGTCCCGCGCCAGCCGCTCGCGAGCTTCAGGCTGGAGCGTGGTTTCATAGGCTTTCACGACCTCAACGGTTCGCGCTTCTGTGGTCATCACAGGTTCGAAGGCGGTGGCGAGTTCGGCGCGCAAAATTTCTTCTGGTAGCGCGTCTTCAACCCGGCTGTTCAAATATCTCACAAAGCGATCATTGAGCCGCCCAGCACGGTGCGCAGCGCGCAAGATCGACGCCGCTTCGAACACCGCTTGTGATTCAGGATTGGGATCGTCTTGGGTCATCAGTCCGAGGGCGCGCAATCGCAGCTGCAGCCCATCAACTTGTTCTTGCGCGAGCCAACGTTGAGAGCGCCGCGTTAGGTCGGCGGGGTCGCCGAGCAGGAAGAACGATCCCTTCGCCGAGAACGGCTCGTCGACGGGAGACAGTTGAAAGGCATTGCCCGTCGCCCGCGGTGTATCTTCTTCCACCTGAGGTTCTTCAGTGTCTACGTCATCTTCATCAGACGTGTCGTCTTCGGTTGCCGCTGGCTCAGGCGGTGGGGGCGGTGCGGTTGAACGCTGATACGCAGCGCGTAAATCCTCCGGCAGAAAGAGCAAAGCTGCGCGCGCCAGTCTCTGGTCGCGGCTGCCAGAACTTTCAGCGTCCGCTGCGGCGAGCACTGCAGCGGAGTCCTGTTTGTTCAACATCAAAGGCGCGGCCAGCAAATATCCACGTGCGGCGGAGAAATCGCGTTCATCGATGGTTTGTCCGATCCGCTCAGCCCAGGCCCGGCGCTCTGTCCCATTGGGGATAACTAAGGCGCGGAATTCGTCTTCGATTTCTTGGCGGGTTTCGGTGCGGGCATCCAAACTCAACGGGTCGGTCGCAATATCGGATGTGTAGGCAGCGATAATGATTCTCGCGGCGAAAATCGGAAGCAGGAGGATGAGGCTATTGAACAGCAAAGATTGCCGCCATGTAGACGGGCGCTCGATTTCTCGTTGCCGCCATCGGGAGGTCATATACTCGGCCCGGTCCTGTTTTCTGTCTTACGCAGACTGCCTATCTCTTTAGCGCACGAAGCGGCCCCAGAGATCAAGTCTTCGTTACGTGATCAGCTGCAAAAGCCGTGTATAAGCCCCGCCAACGCCACATTTCGCCCTAGGCTCTGGGGCCAATGATCTGATTATTGCGATTGCGTATCTAACGTGACCGCAGTATAGGGCGCGCAAACTCGGTAGAGGATTTGATTCCATGGCTGACTTTGATCTCAACGGTTATACGCCGTCTGACAAAGAAGATTTCATGAATGCCAAGCAGAAAGCTTACTTCCGCAAGAAGCTTGAAGATTGGAAAGATGAAATTCTAGATGGCGCGAAAGTGACCATCGGAAATCTGAGGGCGGAATCCTCAAATCACCCGGATCTTGTTGACCGTGCTTCGGCTGAAAGCGACAAAGCATTAGAGCTGCGCACGCGCGATCGTCAGCGTAAACTTATCTCTAAAATCGACGCCGCCATCCGTCGGATTGATGATGGCACCTATGGCTATTGCGATGATACTGGAGAGCCAATTGGTCTGCGCCGATTGGAAGCTCGTCCAACCGCAACGCTCAGCCTTGAAGCGCAAGAGCGCCACGAGCGCAATGAACGCGTCGTTCGTGACGATTAATTGAGCGATTCCCGGCAGACGGACTCGAAAATCCTAACGCTTCATTAACCGTGTTAACGCACTGATAAGCTTTCCTCGGTGACAGGTGCAGAATGCGAGACGGTCCCAGCAATCCGAAGACACTTGATCGGCAGGGCTCTGCCGATCTGGATTCGGCTGTGGAAAACGCAGACGAAGACGCCGTGTTTCCAACCGCGCGGGGCGTTTTGACCGCCGCGGAAATTGAAGCGCTGCTGCGTCCTGAAACCCTTAAAAATCAAACGGAAGTGCCTCCGCTGCCGCAATCAATTGAGCCGCAAGAGACGGTGATATTCGATGAAGCACTCACCAAAACAGATGATCGTGCGAGCGAACATTATCGCGTGCTCGGCGCTCGCATGTCGCGCGCGCTCGCGCTGGGCACAGGCCTCAAAGCAGCGGTCACGCTGAGCGAGGCGGCCACAATTGAACGCACTGAACTTCCCGCACTGCTGAATGGAAAATCGAGTGCGATTGCTTGTCTTGGGCCGTCAGAGACGGACATCCATGCCTTGGTTTGTCTGCCGCCCACGCTGTCCGATGCGATCATTGCGAAGGCTTGTGGCGCGCGTGGATCGACCGGCCGAATTGGTGATGGTTGGACCCTGAGTGCGATTGATTGTGCCTTGCTCGAGCAATTGCTGGTGCCGCTTGGAGACGTGATTGGCGACGGTCTTAAACTGCAATCGATCGAAACCGATATTCCCTATGTTTGCAGCCTATTATCGTCGTCGAATGTGTCGATTGGTGACTTTTCCGTTGAAGCGCCTGGCTTGCATTCCGAACTCGCAGTCATTCAATCAGAATTGCCCGAGGATAAACAGGCGACGGCCGACACACCAGCTGCGCCTGTGCCTGTGACGGCTGTGCTTACCGCGCGCTTGGCGAGCCTTACCGTGCCGCTAAGCCGGATCACCGAACTCAAAGCGGGCGCGACCTTGCTCCTTGGTTTGCCAGCGGATCAGCCGGTAGAGCTGCTCTCAGGCGGCCGAGATGGCGAACCTGCCTTTGAGGGCCGGATGGGCCGCAAGAGCAATAAAGTTGCGGTGAAGATCACGAAACGCGCCCGGACGCTCGACACATAATCGGTGAGCGCCCGTCGCTGTTCCGATCACCCAATATTTCCATGCTTCGCGATGTGCGCATCGACGGCTTTGATCGCATCATCCGCTTTATTGCCTGAACTGCGCAATTCCGCTTCGCGCTGCGCCCAGAGCCGCTTCTGGTAATTGGTTGAGATGATGTCGGTGATGATCAACACCCCAACGACCAAATAGAAGCTGGATTTGCTCATCGCATCGATGGGGAAGGTAAACAGTTTTAAATGCGCGAGATGCGCGCCTTCGGTCACCAGCAGAACCCCGACCAGGAAGAGAATGAACAGGCCAAGCACTTCATACATGCGATTGCGCTTGAGGAAGTCGGCAACATAATCAGCCAGCAAGATCATCACCACGCCGGAGGACAGAATGGCAATCGCCATGATCCAAACTTGATAGTCTTTGCCGGGCGCGCAGCCGACGGCGCCCGCAACCGGATTGGCAATCAAATCGGCTTTACACTGCACCACAGTGCCGGTGAACGTACTCAACACGTCGCCAGAGGCATTGACGACATTCGCAACCTCAACATTCGCAATCGCCATCGCTGACAGGATCGAGTCGAACGAGAAAACGGCGTTCATCAATACGATCATCGCAATCGCTTGCAAGATGGATTTACCGGCCGATCCTTCAGTGTGCTCGATATGGTCGACGGCCAGTAAGTGATGAATCTCTTTGATGGCTGTGTAGATGATGAAACCGCCACCCGCCAAAGTGACCAGCGCTTGGAGGGTGAACTCGCCCTCAATCACACCTTTGAATGCGACGTTGAACAAAGGCTCTGCCAAGAGTGAGAACAGGTTGACGATAACGACCAAGAGAACAATTCGCAGGATCACGGCGATGGCGATCCCCCAACGGCGCACCATGGGCGCTTTTTCAGGTCCGACGCGTTGCGATTCAATTGAGATATAGAGCAAATTGTCGAAGCCGAGCACGGCTTGCAATAATAGCAACATGAACAACGTGAACAGGCCGCTGACGGAAAACACTTCTGCGATGATCTCGCCCATCATGGATCCCCTTAGATGGTTATCTGATGGGGAGAGCTTAACCTGAGTCAGGTGATTTGGAAGGCCGCGAGATGTTACGGTTTAGGCGAGCATGCCCGACATGCGCTGCTTAATGACATCTTCGGCTTCGGCGACGATGCGATCGATCAGTTCTTTGACGGTTGGGATGTCGTGGATCAAGCCTTGGACCTGTCCAGCCGACCAGATACCGCCATCAGGATCGCCAAGCTCCATCGCATTGCGACCGCGGCTGCCGGCGACGAGATGTTGGACGTCTTCAAATTTGGCGCCGCCCGCGCGTTCAATCTCAACCACTTCTGTACTGACCGCATTCTTCATGACGCGCGCTGTATTGTGCAGGGTGCGGAAGATCAGCTTTGTGTCGCGCTCGTCATTCTCCACCATTTGGCGTTTGAAGTTCTCATGGATCGGGGCTTCTTGAGTGACGCAGAAGCGTGTGCCCATATTCACGCCATCGGCGCCAAGCGCCAGCGCCGCCGCGAGACCGCGGCCATCACCAAAGCCGCCGGAAGCGAGCATGGGTACGCTCACTTTGTTGGCCGCTGCCGGGATCAGGATCAGACCTGGAATATCATCTTCACCTGGGTGACCGGCGCATTCGAAGCCATCAATCGAGATCGCATCTGCGCCCATCCGTTCCGCCGACAAAGCGTGACGGACGGCCGTGCATTTGTGGATGATCTTGATGCCGTGCTGTTTGAAATGATCGATATGCTCTTTCGGCTTATAGCCTGCAGTTTCGACAATCTTGATGCCGCCTTCAATGATGGCTTGACGATATTCGGCATAAGGCGGCGGTTTGATCGCCGGTAGGATGGTCAGGTTCACGCCAAACGGCTTGTCCGTCATCTCTTTGGTGCGTGCGATCTCTTTGGCGAGATCTTCTGGCGTTGGCTGGGTCAGAGCGGTCAGGAAGCCGAGGCCGCCTGCATTCGCGACGGGTGCCACCATTTCGGCATAGCCCACCCATTGCATGCCGCCTTGGACGACAGGGTGTTCAATTCCAAACTCTTCGGTGAATCTCGTTTTGATCGCCATGCCCGACCGCTCCCTTATTTTGTTAGTGTGGATATCGCCCCGCCATCAGAGCGACTTGACGATATCCTCGACCATTTTCTTCGCATCCGACAAGAGCATCATCGTATTGTCGCGGAAGAAGAGTTCGTTCTGGATCCCGGCATAGCCAGAGCCCATCGAGCGCTTGATGAAGAGCACCGTGCCGGCATTCTCAACATCCAAGACAGGCATGCCATAGATCGGCGAGGTCTTGTCGGTTTTGGCCGCAGGGTTCGTCACATCATTTGCGCCAATCACGAACGCCACTTCCGAATTCCGGAAATCGGAATTGATGTCTTCAAGTTCGAACACTTCATCATAAGGCACTTGGGCTTCAGCGAGCAGGACGTTCATGTGCCCTGGCATCCGGCCCGCCACGGGGTGGATCGCGTAAGAGACATCGACGCCTTCTTCTTTCAGCTTGTCGCACATCTCTTTCAGCGCGTGCTGAGCCTGAGCCACCGCCATGCCATAGCCCGGCACGATAATGACTTTAGATGCATTTTTCATGATAAAGGCCGCGTCTTCAGCTGAGCCGCGCGTGAACGGACGCTCTTCTTGGCCACCTGCAGCTGCCGCCGCATCATCGCCGCCAAAGCCGCCCAGGATAACCGAGATGAAGCTCCGATTCATGCCCTTACACATGATGTAAGACAGGATCGCGCCTGAAGAGCCAACCAAAGCGCCAGTGATGATCAGCGCGAAATTGCCGAGTGTGAACCCGAGCGCCGCGGCTGCCCAACCAGAATAAGAGTTGAGCATAGAGACCACGACCGGCATGTCGGCGCCGCCAATTGGAATGATCAGCGTGATGCCGAGCACCAAGGCGAGCCCCGTTAGCCCCCAGAAGGCCCATGTGGCGCTACCGCCGCTGCCGACTAGGATTACGATCAAAGCGACGATACCGACGCCAATCGCAATATTCAGCAAGTGGCGTGCAGGTAAAAGAATAGGCGCGCCAGACATGTTGCCGTTGAGCTTCGCAAAAGCGATCACAGAGCCGGTAAAGGTCAGCGCCCCAATGGCTGAGCCCAGCGATAACTCAATCAGGGACGCTGTTCCTATTAGGCGGACTTGGGCGATCAATGCGCCTGTGTCGATATCTGTGACCGACAAGGACGGGCCAGCGATGCCGAAACTGACCGGCGCATAAAGCGCCGCAGCGGCTACGAGCACGGCGGCAAGGCCAACCAGCGAGTGGAACGCCGCCACAAGCTGCGGCATGTCCGTCATTGGGATCTTGCGGGCGATGTAGGCGCCAATCCCGCCGCCAACGAGTGCGCCAGCCGCGAGAATGCCCCACGTCGTGGCGTCCAGCGCATTCCAGAATAAAGCCAGCGTCGTGCCCACGGCGATCGTCATTCCGATCATACCATTGCGGTTTCCGGCGCGGCTGGTGGCTGGGCTAGAGAGCCCGCGGAGGGCTAAGATAAATAGGATCCCAGAGGCCAGATAAAGCAAAGGGGCCCAAGTCGATTGGAACTGTTCCATCGGACTAGTCTCCTTTCTTTTTATACATGGCCAGCATGCGCTGGGTGACGAGGAAGCCGCCGAAAATATTGACGCTCGCGAGCGCCACGCCAACGCCGCCGAGGGCTTTTGCGATCCAGCCGCCTTGAACAGCGCCGGACGCAGTTGCAGCGACAATCGCGCCAACAATGATCACGGACGAAATCGCATTGGTCACCGCCATCAAAGGCGTGTGCAAAGCCGGGGTCACCGACCAAACGACATAATACCCGACAAAACAGGCCATCGCGAAAATCGCGGCCAAGTAGACGGTGGGGCTAATCGTGCTGGCTTCTGCAGCATAGGCGGGCAGGGCCATCGCTCCTGCCACAGCGCCCAGAATTAGGGCTTTTCTCATGAGGAAATCCTCTCATTCACAGTCTCGCCGCCGCGCGTGAGCAGCATTGCGGTGACAATTTCATCATCTGTCTCAAGGTTCAGGCTGCCATCTTCGGCTGTGATCAGCGGCAGGAAGGCAATCAAATTCTTGGCGTAGAGGGCGCTGGCATCAGCGGGCAGGTGGGCCGGCAGGTTTGTGAACCCAGCGACTTTGACCCCATCGGAGTCGACGACTTTATCGGGCTCAGACAGCGGGCAATTGCCGCCTTGGCTGACCGCCATGTCAACAATCACTGAGCCAGGGCGCATCGTTTTGACCATGTCTGCGCTGACCAGGACCGGCGCGGCGCGACCGGGGATCAGAGCCGTGGTGACCACGATATCCTGTTTGGCAATGTGGCTGGCGACGAGTTCAGCTTGTTTCTTCTGATACTCTTCAGACATTTGCTTGGCATAGCCGCCGGCCGTTTCAGCGGCTTTGAATTCTTCATCCTCGACCGCAACGAATTTCGCGCCGAGCGACGCGACTTGTTCTTTCGCTGCCGGACGAACATCGGTCGCCGTCACGACGGCGCCAAGGCGCCGCGCGGTGGCAATCGCTTGTAGGCCTGCGACCCCAGCGCCCATCACGAAGACTTTTGCTGGGGCGACCGTGCCCGCGGCCGTCATCATCATCGGCATGGCGCGCCCATAAAGCGTCGCGCCCTCGATCACCGCGCGATAGCCTGCCAAGTTGGACTGGCTTGAGAGGGCGTCCATGCTTTGCGCTCTGGTAATTCGTGGCGTGAATTCCATAGCCAGAGTGGTCGCTTTTTTCGCATTGAAAGCGGATGCATCGAACTTGAACGGATCCAACAGGCCGATGACGGTAACCCCATCTGGCAATTTAGAGGCATCCGGCGTCCGAACGCAGAGCAAGACATCTGCCCCTTTGGTGACGCTGGCGGCCGTCTTTGCGACTTTGGCGCCAGCTTCGGTGTAAGCTTCGTCAGTATAGCCTGCTGCGAGGCCAGCAGCGGCTTCCACCGTCACTTCATGGCCCAAGCCGACATATTTCTTGACCGTTTCGGGTGTGGCCGCAACGCGAGCGTCGCCCTCGGCCACTTCTTTTAGGACTGCTAGTTTCATAACGCTCCAATAGGGTAAGATCTTGCGATCGTGCAACAAAAAAACCTAAACGATGGAATCAGCTTTCTAAAAAGCTTCCTCTACGGGAATAGTCTTGCGGGTTAAGATTGTGACCGGATCCAGGTCTCAACATTCTCCTCTAGAATTTGAAGCGGCACCGGACCATCCTTAAGTACGACATCGTGGAAATCGCGAATGTCAAAGGCGTCGCCGAGCCGTTCTCGCGCATTTTCCCGCAGCTCAAGGATTTTGATCATTCCGATTTTATAGGCTGTGGCTTGCCCGGGCATGACGATGTACCGCTCAATCGCTTTGCGGCAGTCGCCCTCGGGGTTGGGCGTGTTTGTCAGCAAATAGTCGATCGCTTCTTCTCGGGGCCATCGTTTCTCATGCAGGCCTGTATCAACGACCAGCCTCGCTGCCCGCCACAGCTCCATCGCGAGCCGTCCGAAATCGGAATAGGGGTCTTCGTAAAAGCCCATCTCTTTTGGCAGAAACTCGGAATAGAGCCCCCAGCCCTCGGTATAAGCTGTGAAGCCGCCATATTTCCGGAATTTCGGAATGCCGTTGAGTTCTTGGGAGATGGCAAGCTGCATATGGTGTCCAGGAATGCCTTCATGATAGGCGAGCGCCTCCATTTGATAGAGTGGCATATCCTGCATGCGATATAGGTTGGCGTAATAGACTCCGGGGCGTGAGCCATCTGGCGCAGGACGCTGATAGAACGCTTTTCCGGCGGCTTTCTCGCGGAATGGTTCAACCGCTTTGACGTCTAATTCGGCTTGCGGAAACGTATTAAAGACGCTGGGGAGCGCTCCGCGCATTGTATCAATCATCGCCGTCGCTTCAGCGAGATATTCCGCTTTTCCTTCATCCGTATTGGGTTTGAAGAATTGCGGGTCGGTTCGGGTGAAGTCGAAGAATTCTTGGAGCGTACCCTCGAACCCAACTTGCGCCATGATCGCGCGCATTTCGCCATGGATCCGATCGACTTCGGCCAGTCCAAGGTCGTGGATCTCGTCTGAAGTCATGTCCGTCGTCGTCATTAATTCGAGACGCGCATTATAGTAGGCGGCGCCATCATCGTGCTTCCACGCACCATCATCGGTCGTAGCGTGGGCCTTGTCCTCATCGACCCACTGGATCAGTTCGAAATAGGCTGGGTAGACGTGATCCAGTAAGGCTCCGCGGGCCTCGAAGTCGAGTGCATCGGCCTCGTCTTGTGAGATGCTGCCATTGGTAACGAGCGCATTCACTTTGCTCATGAAGTCTGCATAAAGCGGCGATGGACGGTCTGAGCTGGCGCCCTCGAATGGGTAGCCGTCAATCACATTGCCCGCGCCTTCGATGACAAAATCATAAACAAAGAGCGGCGGACGAATGCCTTGCTCTGCGGAAGCCTGAGCATTTGAAAGATGTTGTCCGAGATAGGTTGAGACCCCTTCAAGCCGAGCGATGTAGGCCTCGGCATCGGATTTACTCGTCACCTTATGTTGACCGATCAGGAATGAGGCGATCGAGGCGTGTGCGCCGCGCATTTGGCTGAAGGAATATCTGTGGCCTCGCCACTGATTAGCGATTTCATCGCGTTCCAGCTCATATTCAGCCAAGCGGAATGAGAGTTTTCCTTGGTCGGTGAGCGCTTCAGGATCGAACAATTCGCGCATTTCAGCGACATCGGCGCGTAAAATCTCCATCTCGGCATCGCGCGCTGCATCGGTCACATCATCCCATTTGTCATAGTTCTCCCGGCTTCCGAGAAACGTCGCGCGCATAGGGCTGCGAGAAACAGACTCATTATATTTGGTTTCGAACCATTCATTCAGCCGCGCAGTTTCTGCCTCTTTTTCGGCATTAACGGAGGTTACGTCCGTTGCGGACGAGGTCTCGGGCGTGTTCGATTGCGAGGTTGGAGATTGCACACCGCAGGCGACCAACGCGGCGGCAGAAATTAGAGGGAGAATTGAGGCTGCGAAACGCATGAGGATCCTTTCGAGATCTGTAATGAAACCTGTATAAATGGTCATGTGAGATTAACCAGCCTTCTCGTTTGATTAACCATTTCGAGTGCAAAAGAATAAATTGGGGCGGGACATGTGTGTCCTCACATAGCGACCTGCTGTAAGTAGGCGCGAATCATCAGACTGTGCAGGGTCTGTGTTGGAGTTAAGTACTATGGCCAGTGAAGCGCCTGAAATCCAAACTGAAACCGGAGCTCTTCCGACGCGGCAGTTGGACTGGCTGCAAATGGGGTTTTGGCTGTGCATCCTGCTCGCCATTGGCGCTTCTAGCGCAAGCCTAGCTTGGCCAAATGCAGGTGGACCCACGGGGCTCATCCTCCTGATTTCTATGGCCGCGGGCGGCATGGTTTTCTTGCTATGGATTCTGCGCGGCGCTGGGCGCCGAATGGGGCTTTTCCCAGAACGCGGTGCGATGGCGGATGCGATGCAGCCGGTTACCCCGCGTTTTTCTTGGATTGATGCGCTTGATGAGGCCGCGTTGGTCTGTGATCGCGGCGGTGCGCCGGTCGCGGCGAACGAAGCCTATACCGAGCTCACGCAAATGGCGCTGCTGGGGCAATCTGATGCAATGGGACCTGTTTCGGTCGACCGCATCTTCAGCGCTGCGCCAGGATTGGCGGCACCAATCTTCCGTTTGTCGAAAGCTGCAAAAGCCGGCGAAACCCGGCGCGAAACGCTGCCTGCCATGACGCTCGGGACCGAGGCGCTCCCAGTCCAGTATGAAGCATCTGTTTCACCGCTCAAAGGTGAGCGCGTGATTTGGCGTTTGCGCCGGATCACCGGCTCAGATCATGTCACCGGCGCAGCCGACATGCGCGCGCTGTATGTTGAAGACGCGCCGATGGGCTTTTTCTCGTCCGGACCTGACGGCACGATCACATATGCAAATGGATGGCTGCGCGAAATCCTTGGGGTCTCAGAAAGCGCGAAGAACATTCGTCTCGACGACATTATGCGTCCGGAATTTGTGAAATTGCTCAGACGCGACCGCAAATCAGGTGTGCCGGGTCGCGCGGATATTATGATCCGCTCGAGAGACGGCGTCGAAATGCCGGTGCAAACGATCACGACCTGGCACGGAAAAGGCGCTGATGCGGCAGGGCGCACGATTGTGCTCGCCAACGCGCAAAACCTCCTCGATGGTGAAAGCCGAATGCTCGCGGCCTCGGCCAGTCGGCCGCCGCGCCCCGACGGCGATCCAATGTTTGATGATGCGCCTTTTGGCGCCGTGCGTCTTGAAGGTCAGTCGCTTGAGGGGGCGATCATCACGGATAGCAACCGCGCGCTTATGGGGCTCGCTGGTGGCGGCGCCTCTCCAGGGACGCGCTTTATCGATCTCTTCATTGCCGAAGAGGGCGAAAACAAGCTGCGTGAGCTGTTGCTCGATTCCATCGACAAGCCGGTTGGACTTCGTCTCGCCGATGAAGACCAGAAGCATGTGAATGTGTTCGTGACGTTGGATGGACGCGGCCAACCTGCAGTCGCTTACGTCATCGATATGAGCGAGCAGAAAGAGCTCGAACTGCGCCTCGCTCAAGGCGAGAAGATGCAGGCGATTGGTAAACTCGCCGGCGGCGTTGCGCATGATTTCAATAATGTGCTCACCGGCATCATGCTGAATAATGATGAGCTTTTGACCAAACACCCGGTTGGCGATCCGTCATTCGATCACGTCAAAAAAATCCACGAGTTTTCAGTGCGCGCCAAAGATCTGGTGCAAATGCTCTTGGCTTATGCGCGTCAGCAGACTTTCCGTCGCGAAGTGTTCGAGCCAGGCGATTTCTTGTCCGAGTTTGCGATCCTGCTGGGCCAGCTGCTCGATGAACGGATTGATTTCAACGTTGTGCATGGTCGCGACCTACCGATGATCAAAGCGGACCGAAACCAGCTTGAAACGGCAATCATCAATCTCGCCACGAATGCGCGTGATGCTCTATTGATGGATGGCGGCAAAGGCGGGAAACTGACCATTCGCACGTCTCGGGCGACGGAGAAGGATGCCCATAAGCATGGCTTCCGATATGTTGAGACCGGCGAGTACCTGCTGATTGAAGTGGAAGACACCGGGCACGGCATTGCGCCCGAACACCTCGCGAATATCTTCAATCCGTTCTTCACCACCAAGCCGAAAGGGCTTGGAACCGGCCTCGGTCTCTCGACGGTCTATGGGATTATCAAACAGTCCGAAGGCTATATTTGTCCGATCAGCGAAACGGGCAAAGGCACCACGTTCCAGATCTATCTGCCAGCGCTGAAAGCCGATGAGATTCCGGAAGTTCAAATTCTTGAACCTACTCCGGTTGATGCGATCCCTGTGCCGGTCGATATTTCAGGGCGCGGGCGCATTTTGCTGGTTGAAGACGAAGATGGGGTTCGCTCAATTGCGGCTTCGCAGCTCAAATCGCGCGGCTACGATGTCGAAGAAGCCTGCGATGGCGAGGAAGCTCTCGAAATTCTCGAAGACAATCCGGGCGGATTTGATTTGATCGTCTCGGATGTCGTGATGCCAGGTATGGATGGCCCAACCCTTATCAGGGAAGCCAAAGAGCTGCTTGGAACCGCAAAAGTGCTGTTCATGTCAGGCTATGCCGAACGAGATGTTGCTGCCAAACTGGATGGCGACCAAGAGGTGGGCTTTATGTCGAAGCCGTTCACCGTGAAGCAATTGGCCGAGCGGGTAAAAGCTGAACTCATCGCGCGTGCGCAAGAAGCCGCTTAAGTCCCGCCCAGATCAATCATTATTCGCGACTAGGCGAAGCTGAGCCGGTTGCCGGTCAATCGCAGGTGGATAAATCGCGGTAACGCGGTGGCGCCAAACCGGACGGCCGCCGAGCACAGGGGCCGGTTGCAAAATCTGATACAAACCGAGCAAACGGTTCTGATTGGCTTTCTTGAGTGGGGAGGGCAAAGGCGCCAAAGTTAGCTCAATATCGACTTGGGTTCCGGTCAGGGTTTCGCCTGTTGCAGCGAGAATGCCAGGTTTCCGGCTCTCGCGAACGGATGCGATAAGAGACTCGACCATGGTGCGATCGTGTCCCCGCCACAGAGCCAAGCTATCGTGCTCACTTAAAGCGCGCCCTAATAATGTCTCAAGCCGGTTCCCAGCGTTTCGGAACAGCCAGCGGCCTTCCTCAGACTCCTCGATCACGAACAAACACTCTAATAGATCTGGGTGATCGCTGGCGCGGACACTTCTGTCCATTTGCTCCGGAGATTGGTCCATACGCGCCCATGCTGAGAGCAGGGTCTGGGTGTTTGGGTGGTGGTCTGTTCTTGTCATCTTCGCAGTTCTCTTTGCGCGGCGCCTCAGCCACACGTTTGTTTTTCGGTTTGAGACCACTGCCGCAATGTTTGCGCCAGTTTGCAGCTCGCGCATTGGGCGAATGTCGGTTCATTTTGGGGCTCGGTTCGCGGGAGAGGGGAAACTCGGCACGGAACCTGCTTCCTGAGAGGCGAACTGTTCGGGAGTGATCGAATGACCGTCTCAACACGGAACACCCTTCTCGCGGGAGCGGGCCTCTTATCTGCCACTATATTGGGTGGCCTTGCCTATGCAGGTGGCGGCTCTGGCGGCGGCCACGGCCCTGTTGTGCCAGGCGCGCATATGGGGGGATCGAATGGCGGTTATGATGGCGGCCATTGTTGTAAGGGGCCAAAAGGTCCGCGCGTACATGTGCCGGGCGTAAATGTATCAGGTCCGAACGTTATGATCACGGGATCGAACGTTTCTGTGCATCAAGGTAGCATCCATACGAGCACGCAGAGCTTCCTCAGCACGAGTGTCGTCTCTGGAAGTGATAGCAGTGTCGTGTTTGGCGGCGGTGGCGGTTACTTCCAAGCCCAAGGCGTCGCGCCATCCGCAATCGGAGCCTTGAATGTTGAAGGCGCCGACGAGACTTATTTAGAGACAATCACCGAGCAGATTCCAACCGAGGAAAACTTCTGCGAAGAGAATATCGCGATCAAAACAATTGTTCGACCGGTTCAAGCGGTTTGTATTGACGATAAAGGCATTCCGCATCCGGCTTCACGCGTGGATGCGAGCGAGCATGTTCCTGCCGCCTATAAAGGTGAGTTGTTCCGCTGCATGGCGGGCACCAGCATGCAAGTGACGCTAGGCAGTGTTGAAAATGGCAAAGCAAGCTTCGCGCATGGCGAGACATTTGCCTGTCGCAAAGGCGAAGCCCTGACCCATAAGCATGGTGGAAACCTCGCCTGTGCGCCGCAGATGCCAGAGCGCGATTGTAATGAGCGGTCTTTGCTGCGTCGGCATGGACCTGGGATCAAACTGGTCACGGCTCAAGCCCAGCACAAAACTTGTATTCCACGCTCACGCACGGTGATGAAATCTGTCGAGCGCCAGGTTGAGCGGACCCGCCAGTCCAAGGCGCAAGCCATGGTCTTCGATGGCGGGGTTGGTCAGGGCGTAAACTAACCCATATCTCCAACGAAACAGTGTATTCAGGCTGCAGGGCGACCTCTGCAGTCTGCAATACCTGTTGCAGTTTTACCGCCACAAATCAGGTTCCGGACATTTCTGTAAATCTGATCTTGTCAGGTGGAAGGTTTCAACTACTCCTGTTTGTGAGTCCTCCGTAGAGAGAGGATCCCAGAAACATATATTCCTTAATCTTGTCGGGAGGCGTGAGATGAATAGACACACAGGTCCTAATTTTGGTTTGAAAGCCGCACTGTCATTCAGTGTTGGTCTTACAGCACTGGTTGCCGGAAGCGGCCTTAGCGCAATGGCGCAGGAAGATGGCGAAGACGACGCCAAGCGCCTGAATACAATCACCATCACGGCGACGAAACGCGAGCAAACTCTGCAAGATGTTCCGGTTGCTGTTTCAGTTGTCGATGACGCGACGATTGAAAAAGCAGAGATCCTGGATCTCAACGATCTACAGTCAGTTGTCCCGTCTTTGGGCATCCGAACCTTCCAGACCTCGGCCAATGCGACGTTCACAATTCGCGGCTTTGGTAATGGCTCTAACAATGTTGGTGTCGAACCTTCGGTTGGTGTCTTTATTGATGGTGTATATCGTTCGCGGGCTGCGGCGCAGATCGGCGACTTGCCGTCAATCGAGCGCGTCGAAGTGCTGCGCGGTCCTCAGTCTACTCTGTTTGGCAAAAATGCCTCTGCCGGTGTTGTATCCGTTGTGACCCGCAAGCCGTCTGACACGTTTGGCGGCAATGTCGAAGCAAGCTTCGGTAACTACAATCTTCAACGTTATAAAGGCTATGTGACCGGCCCGATCGCTGACGGACTGTCTTTCTCTCTCGGCGGTGGCATCAACCAGCGTGATGGAACCGCGACTGAGATTGTGACTGGCGCAGACGTCAACCAGCGTGATCGTTGGAATTTGCGCGGCCAATTGATGTTCGAACCTACTGAGAATCAAGAATGGCGAATCATTGCCGATATTGATGAAATTGATGAGGTTTGCTGCGTGGTCACCAACATTGTTGATGATGCTGCGAACCGCGCTGTGGTTGAATCTCTAGGGGGGCAAATCGCATCTCCAGGTGATGCATTCTCGCGTGAAGTTGCACTTAACAGATTGCCAGTAAATACGGTGGAAAATCGCGGTATTTCTTTGCATGGCGAAATCGATTTTGATGGATTTACCCTCAGCACGATTACAGCTTATCGCGAGAACGACGCATTCCAGGATTACGATATCGACTTTTCAAGCGCTGATCTCGCATCGTTGCGGGATGATGTTGCGCTCGAAACCTTTACGCAAGAGGTTCGCTTAACGTCTAATGGAGATGGCGCGTTGGACTGGATGGTCGGCGGCTTCTACTTCGATGAAAAAGTATCGCGCGATAGCCAACTTACTTATGATTCACAGTTCCGCGATTTCTTAAACGTTGCGGGTCAAATTGAACTTTCTGGGGATCCAACAAATCCCGCTGTGATCGCTGCGATTACGGGGGCACAAGCCGCTGGTGTGCTCCCGGATGCCATTGCAGGACTATTGGAGCCTGCCGTAAACCTTCCAGCAGGGACCGTAGGTGCTGACGGTAGCGGCACCCTTGAAAGCGTTGGTCAAGACGACGAAGCTTTCTCTCTGTTCGGAACGGCAGACTGGCATCTCACCGACCGCCTGACTGCTTCGTTTGGTCTCAACTATACAAGCAACGAGAAAAAATCGCGTCTCAATATCCAGTCGACCGATGCGCTTGCCGGATTGGATCTTGCTCAGGCGGGTTACAATGCGTTGGTCGTAGGCGTCGCGCAGGCGAATGGCATTGATATCACTAACCCGGCTCAGGTTGGTGCCTTTGTCTCATCTCCGGCCTATGCGGGCATTCAAGCGGTCGCTCTGAATATTGCAAGTAACTTTGACCTTACGGATCCGGCGTTCGACCCAGCCAACCCAGCGACCTTTGCGCCAGGTTCGTCAAACCCATTGGCCGCCTTTGCTGGATTCCAATTCCAACCACCGTTCGTGAACGTTCCGAACGCGATCGAAGACGGGATGACGGATGATGATCAATTCACATACTCGTTCCGATTGGCATATGATCTATCGGACAATGTAAATGTTTACGGGTCTTATGCGACGGGTTGGAAATCGAGCTCGATTAATTTGAGCCGCGACAGTCGTCCATTCCCATCAGACTTTACACCATCCTTCGTATTGGCGACGGAACAGTCGATCGGGCAGATTGTTGATCCGTTCACGGGCGCAGTCATTCGCGCGGCGCCATCGTCTCCGATCCAAGATGCGGGTCTGGCCCAGCCTAATCTGACAGTTGGAACGCGTTTCGCTGAACCAGAAGACTCTGAGGTTTTTGAAATCGGGTTGAAAGGTTCTTGGGAAAATTTTGCGCTCAATGTCGCGATTTTCGACCAAAAAATCGAAAACTTCCAAGGCAATGTCTTCCTCGGTACAGGGTTTGTGCTGACCAATGCGGAAGAGCAGTCTGCGATGGGGCTCGAACTCGACGCGAGCTGGAGTCCAATTGAGAACCTGACGCTGAACTTTGCAGGGACGTTTATCGATCCTAAATATGACAGCTTCCCGAATGGTTCCGGTATTGACGCGTCAGGCGGTGACTTCTCAGTCGACCAGTCCGGTGAAACACCGACCGGTATTCCGAAAGTCATCACATCAACGTCAGTGCTCTACAATTTTGGCCTGAACGAAAACTGGGGCGGATTTTTCCGCGCCGACTGGCAGTATGAAGAAGATACAGACTTCTACCCCGTCTCTAGCCCAGAGCCGCGCGCTCTATTGAACGCAACGGGCTTCACGCGTGAGATTAACCTCTTCAACGCATCGCTCGGATTTGAATCTGCCGGCGGTCTTGGGGTCACGTTGTGGGGACGCAATCTCTTTGATGATGAGCATCTCATCACGACGTTCCCGGGTGTTGCCCAGTCTGGCCGTTTTGATGGTTATCCAAGCCAGCCGCAGACTTACGGTGTGACGGTTCGGAAAACCTTCTAAGCCAAAGCCTAGACAAGAACTCTTTTGGAGGAAGCCCTGCCAATTTGGTGGGGCTTTTTCTATGCTTTTCGGCGCACCAAAAGAGCGGCGATCATGAACATGACGAGCTCGAAACCCGCAAAATACCAATTTGAGTCCATGGCTGTGTCGCCATAGGCGAAAGATGCCCCGCGCCCGAGAACATAGCCGCCCATATAGGCTGCAATGAAACACAGCGCCGCAAACTCAAACCGCGTGTGCAAGCCGCCTAAGAGACACAACAAAGCCGCGCCAAGACTGACGCCGCCATAAACGCCGCGCATCTCAAAAACACCAGCGATTCCTTCGGCGGATACGCCCAGACGGGTGGTCATGCCGGCTGGATCGGTGATCGACCAAAGGCCAAATGCGATGAACATGAGGGCGGTGAAAAGCAGAAAAATGCGAGTGATCATGACAGGGAAGATAGGCCGCATTCCCCGCTTGGCGAATGTGTTGAGGAATTCGGCTGAACAGTCTTGTCATCAGCGCAGGGCTGAGACAGAAGAAACTCCGATCGACTGTGCAGAGACACGGCGAATTGAGTAGACGAACAAGGATCCTCCCATGCCATTTGATATGCCGCGCCATGATTGGCGCAAAGACGAGATCGAAGCGATCTATGAGCAGCCTTTGGACACTTTGATTGGGCAAGCGCTTGAAGTGAAGCGGGCCAATTGGCCGGACGGCGCTCTGCAAAAGTCTCAGCTATTGTCGATCAAAACAGGTGGTTGCCCCGAAGATTGCGGCTATTGCAGTCAGTCAGCGCATTTCGATACCGATGTGGACGCTGAGAAACTCATGCCCCTGGAAGAGGTCGTCGCAGCAGCAAAACGTGCGAAAGCAGGCGGCGCGGATCGGTTCTGCATGGGCGCAGGTTGGCGCTCGCTGAAAGACCGCGATGTTCCAAAAGTTGCGGCGATGATTGCGGCGGTGAAAGCTGAAGGCCTCGAAACCTGCGTCACGCTCGGCATGCTGGAAGACGGCCAAGCCGAAGCTCTGAAAGAGGCTGGTCTTGATTATTACAATCACAACCTCGACACCTCGCCAGAATATTACACGACCGTGGTGACGACGCGGACCTATTCAGATCGTCTCGATACATTGGCCAAGGCGCGAGAGGCTGGCGTAAAGCTTTGTGTTGGCGGGATCCTTGGGATGGGAGAAGGGCGCGCAGATCGGATCGGCTTGATCCACGAACTCTCGAAACTCACACCGCACCCTGAGAGCGTGCCGATCAATATGCTGGTGCCAATCAAAGGCACCCCGCTCGGCGAGAGCCCAGCCGTGAGCGTCACAGAGATGGCGCGGGCGATTGCAACTTGCCGGATTGTTTTTCCGAAAAGCTGGGTCCGCCTATCTGCAGGCCGCGAAGGCATGAGCGAGGGCGAACAGGCTTTGCTGCTCTTGGCAGGCGCGAACTCGATCTTTGTTGGCGACCGTTTGCTGACCACTGATAATCCAGGCGAAGACCGCGATCAGGCTTTGCTGGATGCTGTGGGGTTTGAAGCATCTGGCCATGACGCTATGGAGCGTGCACACAAGAAAACCCTCATCGACGCGAGATAGACAATATGACCACCGACCTGCAGGCTGTAATTTGGGATTTTGGCGGGGTTTTCACCTCGTCCCCTTTTGAGGCGTTCACCCGATATGAAGAACGCAACGGACTTCCCAAAGACTTTGTGCGGTCAGTGAATGCGGTGAACATTCAGGAGAACGCTTGGGCAAAGCTAGAGCGCTCAGAAGTCACAGCGGATGAATTTGATACATTGTTCCGAAATGAGAGCCGAGCCCTTGGACATGAGGTGCCGGGCACGGACATTTTGGGGCTTTTATCGGGTGAGGTCCGTCCGGCGGTGGTCGACGCGCTTAAGATTTGCAAACAGCATGTGAAAGTTGGCTGCATCACCAATAATGCCCCCGTCGGCAAGGGCGCTGGCATGAGCTCAGACTCCAAAAAGGCAGCTCAAGTCTCTGAAATTATGGAACAATTCCATCATGTGATTGAGAGCTCGAAACTCGGGATCCGCAAGCCGGATCCGCGGATCTATGCGCTCATGTGTGAAGCCTTAGATGTTGATCCAGCGCGCTGTGTCTATCTCGATGATTTGGGCATTAACCTCAAACCCGCGCGCGCCATGGGCATGCACACGATTAAAGTGTTAAACGAGGCTCAGCTCTTGCAGGATCTTCGAGAGGCTACCAGTTTTGAGGGCATATGAGAGCACTATTTCTAGGATTAGCATCGACCTTATTGCTTGCCGGATGCGGTGAGAGCGACGGCACGCCGCGCATTCGTGTCATGGTGACGGCGGCGCCAGCGGTTACAGCGCCGGTTGAAGTCGAAGCACCGGTCACGCCGCTAACTGAGGCCGTGGACGCAAAAATTGCTGACATTCGTGACATCCTAGACCGCAACTCGCTATCGCGCCTCGTGCGCTTGGCGAACTCAGAAGAAAATTTTGTTTCCAATTTCGCGGGCGAATCCCACCGGGTTCATTGGGACCTGCTTCGCCGCACAGGGTTTGATCCGCTCGTGCGGCTCGGCGCTTTGCTCGACGGCCCCTATGGCACGCGCCAAGTTGGCGATCAGACCTGGTATATTTGGCCCGACTTTGCGGCCAAGGACGCCGATGACCTAATGCCGGAGCGGCTCGATTTTGCGGATCGTGCGCGCTTGCGGGAATTGGTGGGCGATGTTGGCCTTGAGCGCATCCGTGCGGGGGAAGCCTATCCTGGACTTCGAACAGCGATTGCCGAAGATGGCCGCTGGCTCTATTTCGTTCATGAGACAGTTCAAGAAACAGAAACGAGCGACTAATGACGACCAAAATCGGGGCTGAAACGGCCGTGGCAAAACTTTCGGGTTGGGCGGTAAAATCTGGCGATCGCGATGCCATCGAAAAGACGTTTAACTTTGCCGACTTTAAAACCGCTTTCGGGTTCATGACCTCATGCGCGTTGAAAGCCGAGCAAATGGATCATCACCCAGAATGGTTCAATGTCTATAATCGCGTTGAAGTCACCCTGACCACGCATGACGCTGGTGGGGTGACGGCACTGGATGTTGAACTCGCGGGCTTCATGGACGCGCTTGCTTCGAAACTTTCATAATTATGAGCAATAACTCGCGCCAAGAATCGGGCCGAGGCGATTGCCGCGTTTCTCTTGGATGATGATCGCGCAACCATGCTCTGGTGCGGGTGTTTCGATCTCTAATACAACCGCATCACCGTCATAGGTGCCAATCTGTTCGGCATCGAGCACGACATTGCGGCTGAACAGCCGGACGCCGCGATTTTCGCCGCGCGGCACGGCTGTGGCTTGTTCGGGCAATAGGGTGAGTTGGTAGATGTCTGCGGTCCGGTCCAGTGCAATATCAAAGGCGCCGATGTTCACTTGGGCTGTGTCGCCGGATGCGGAAACCTCGACCGTGGCCATGGCATGCGGAGCTGCGGAGAGCAGGGTTGAAACTTCACGGCTGCGACTGCCCACGGTTTCGGACGCGCCATTGATCACCGCCTGCGGCGTGTAAGCCCCGGCGGTGCCGCGGAGTGCGCGATTATACTGGCGTTGGCGGGCGGTGTAATCGGGATTTGAATAGGGGTCTTTCCAAGCCCCCGCACGGCCATGCACAAGCCGGTCCCAATAATCGACATGCCATTCCAGCACGATCAGATCATCCCGCTCTGCAAGGTCCGCGAACAGCTTTTCTGCCGGTGGGCAGGACGAGCAGCTCTGTGAGGTGAAGAGCTCTGCTACAACCGGGCCCGTCGACGCCGCCGTCGCGGCTGGCAGCTCTTGCAGCGTCTGCGCGCCGCCACGCATGGATAGAACCAAAAGCGTAACCACAACCAGAGCCAGGGCAAGAAGGGACGTCCGCATGAAAATCTCCAAACTGTACTGAAACCTATCTCGCGAGCCGCGCGGCAATTCTCAAATCGCGTTTTTTCAACTCGCCGTGAGCGTCCGTCGCCGCGTCAGGGCTTGCGCCGCCTTAGAAGGCAGCGTTAGACCACGCTCAGACAAAAGATTGAGGAGGATCCATATGGGCCGCGTATCAGGCAAGAAAGCTATCGTGACAGGCGGAGCACAAGGGCTCGGCGAAGCCACCGCGTGGATGCTGGCGCGCGAAGGGGCGACCGTCACCGTCACGGACATTAATGCCGAGGGCGCTGATGCTGTGGCCGCCGCAATCAATGCCGAACTCGGCGATGGAACGGCCTTTGCCTATCATCATGACGTCACCGATGGCGATCGCTGGAAAGCCGTGGTTCAAGAGGCGCACGACGCGATGGGCGGGCTGAACATCCTGATCAATAATGCCGGGATCGGATCGCTGGGCAGTGTTGAAGACGAAGATTATGGAGTCTTCCAAAAGGTCATGAAAGTCGATGTCGACTCGATTTTCCTTGGCTGTAAGTACGCGATCCCGCTGATGCGCGAACATGGCCTCGGCTCGATCGTCAATATCAGCTCGATTGCCGGCATTGTCGCGAGCGGCAATTATGTTTCCTACAACACGGCGAAAGCGGCGGTGCGGCACATGTCGAAATCCATCGCGCTTCATTGTGCCAAAACCGGCGGGCAAATCCGCTGTAACTCTGTCCACCCCGTTTTTATCAACACGCCGATCTTGGACGGTGTGAAGCAAATGTTCGGCGAAGAAGAAGGCCTGGCGAAGCTCGGCCGTCAAATCCCGCTCGGCAAAGTCGGTGAGCCTGACGATATTGCTTATGCCGTGCTTTATCTCGCAAGTGATGAGAGCAAGCTCGTCACCGGCGCTGAGCTGAAAGTCGATGGCGGCATTAGCGCGATGTAGTGCTTGCCAAGCCCGCATGTTCATGTAATGTTCCAGCCTCAACAAGGAGGCTGGAATGATTGGTTATGTAACTTTGGGCACAAATGACTTGGCCGGGAACGCAAAGTTCTACGATGCAATTGCCAAAGAAATGGGCGTTGGCCGGATGATGGACGAAGACACGTTCATCGCCTGGGGCGAAATGGGCGGCCCTGCGGGCGTCGCGATCACCAAACCGTTTGATGGCAATGCGCCGAGTGTCGGCAATGGCACCATGGTAGCATTGCAAGCGAGTGGTCCAGAACAAGTTGATCGCCTACACGCGATTGCGCTTGAGCAAGGCGGCACCTGCGAAGGCAAGCCTGGCGATCGGGGCGGCGGCTTTTATGCTGCTTATTTCCGTGATCTCGATGGCAACAAGCTCAACGCATTCTGCATGATCGCAGCGGATTAGCGAACCTAACCTAGCGGGCGCCGGCCAACCACTAAAACGGCATAGGCGCCCAATACGCCCATAACGATCGCGGAGGCATAGAGCGGAAGCGGCGCGCCGAGCTGGTAAAGGCTGGCGCCAATCAATGGGCCAAAGATGAAACCGGACGGCGGCGCAGCGGCAAGCAGAGCCGCGGCTGAGCCCTGCTCGTGTTGATCGACCGATAGACTGCCGAGCGCATTGGCTGCTGGTACGGCTAAGGCTGCACCACCACCGACAATTAAGAAGGCGATACAGACGGCCCAGAAGGGCATCAGAATATTGGCGAGCACGTATCCCAGCGCGATTAAGAACAGCCCAGTTGGCAACATTCGGCGCGGGTCTGGTTTGCGCGGTTGAACATAACCGAATTGAACCGCCACCATTGCAACGGCGAGGCAGCCAAAAGCGATCCCTGCAAACAACACGGTGCGTTCTTCACCGAGATCATACCGGTCCTCTAGAAACCAACCCAAGGTCTGCTGGATCATTCCGACGGCGACAAAATAGGTGAACAGGAAGAGCAAATGCGGGAAAACACGCGGATCGCGCATCGCTAGCGGGGGCGGTCGTTTCGCGCTTTGCCGCGAACTACGCGATTTCGGCAGGGCGAAAGCAATCAAGACACCGCAGGACAAGCACAGGATGATTGACCCCCAAAGCGGCATCAGCGCTCCAAATGGTGCTAGTACTGTGGCACCGGCGGGGCCAAGAATAGAGCCAATACTCATCGCGGCACCGAGCATGCCCAGCCCCGCGGCACGATTGGTGCGGGTGGTCGCATCCGTCATTGCGGCCATGCTTGCTGGCTGCAGACCGGGCGACAGTAAGCCAAACCAGATCCTCACAAAGACCAAGGTGAAAAACATCGTCATGCCGGTGATCATGCCAGCAAGGGCGGCCGCGAGCGCAAACAGGAACGCCATATTGGTGAAGCCCATCGCCATCAGCGAGAACACCATAACGCGCTTGCGGCCGAACCGATCCGCCCAGCGCCCCCATTGCGGGATCATCAAGGCATAGATCGCGGCTGATAGCGTCAAGATCCCGGCGACCTGCACTTCGGTGAGCCCTGCCTTTCGGGCCAGAGGCGCGACGACGACGAAATTGATCGACATGCCCGCGCCCATGGCGACGCTCGCAATTGCGATCATGCCTTGTTGAAAGGATGTTAGCGGCCGTAACGGCGTGTCAGGATTTGTGCTCGTTTCAGCCATGCCCAATCTTTCTTATTGGGCAGAGTTACGGGCTTTGGATGCTCCGGCAAGCGCGACCTTGCGGAAAGCTGTTCATTCCGCGTTTGGTTGAACCAAGCTTTTAAGCGCTTCGCTTTTGACGAAATCGACCGCAGGGGCCAGCGCATCTAGATTGCTCGCTGCGGTGCCATTGGTGACGTGATCAAACGTGACCTTGGTACCACCGCTTTCAAGTGGTGACAGCGTGATCGTCCAAATCGAGGTCACGGCTAGCCCTTGCAACGGACCGAACGGGGCAGACAAAACCAGAGTCTTTTCAGGTTGCGCCTGTAAGACAGTGCCATGCCAAACCGAACCACTTTCCCACTCTTCGCGCCAAAGCCCACCGGCTTGCGGGTCAAGAAAGAGATTGTTTGAATCGCCAGAGAACGAGTGATCGGGCAACCACCACTCCGATGGCTCAATCAGGCGCGCCCACATCTCAGTCGGGGAGAGCTCAGACTCCGCTTCGAGTTTTAGCGTAAAATGATCTGGTGCCGAGGCCACGACTTCAGACTGCGCCGCGAAACTTGAGGCGAAGAAGCTAGCGCAAGCAGCAATAAGGATGGGTTTCATATCATCATGTCTCCGTTTAGGCAGGCTTGAACGTCGGGAGGCGGTCAATCCAAGGCAGCGCCTCTTCCAATTCATAAGCGAGAGCGAGAAGTTTGCCATCATCGCCGCGCTTGCCTGAGAACATGGACCCGATCGGCAGACCGTCGGCACTCCATTGTAAAGGCACGCTCATCGAGGCCGCGCCAGAAACGTTCATTGGCGCAGTGTAGGCGGCGAAATTGAGCACATTTGCGCGAACGGTTTGATAGTCACCATCTGGCGCTTGGCTGCCGACTTTTGGTGGCACCGTTGAAACCGTTGGTGTGAGCAGAATGTCGAAGTCGTCAAACCAGGAATGATAGACGGCTTCAAAACCTTGCAGATAGGAAATAGCGGCCGGCATATCGGCTTGCCGGCCAAGGAATTCCTGCGCCAGACCGAGTGTCCACGGTTCAAGGATTTCTGGGCTAACCGGTTTGCCAGAAAATGCGCTGGCTTGCTGGGCAAAGGCTGCCGCTCCAGCGGCCCAATAGAGTAAGAAGGCGTCGCTAAATTCGTTGCCATCAATCGGTACGGTATAGTCCACCACCTCATGTCCAAGTTCGCGACAAAGCTCGGCGGTCCGTTCAAGTCCGGCGCGCGTTTCCGCATCCATGGTTGCATCTGTGATGGGCTCTGGTGCGAAACCAATCCGGAGCCGCTGCGTTGAGGCTTCGGTGACGTTGCCGGTGCGCGGCAGATCGGTGTCTAAGTCAACTTCGGCTGCCGCGAATAAAGCCGCACTGTCGCGCACAGTGAGTGTCACAGCGTGATTGACCGAGATATCGACAGGCCCTGAATCACGGCTGATTGGCAGGGCGCCGCGGCTGGGTTTCAGCCCAAACAGGCCGCAACATGCCGCTGGGATCCGGATCGAGCCGCCGCCATCGCTGGCATGTGCGAAGGGCACAACCCTTGCCGCGACCAAAGCGGCGGCCCCACCAGACGAGCCCCCTGGGATCCGGCTGAGATCATAAGGGTTTCTTGTTGCCCCAGTGACCAATGGTTCGGTCGAAGAGATGAGGCCCATTTCTGGCGAGGTTGATTTTCCGAGGCTGACCACACCCGCCTTGCGCCAGGCTTTGGCAAAGTCGCCATCGCTTTGAGCGATATAGCCTTCAAAGGCGCGGGAGCCATAGAGGGTTTGGTCGCCTTCCCAATCCAGCAAATCTTTGATGAAGGTTGGAACACCGCCAAAGCGGCCTTCTGGCGGATTTGCCGCCGCCTCTAGCGCCTTGTCATACGACTCAGTTGCCACCGCATTGATGCGTGGATGCGCCGCCTTGGAGCGCGCGATCGCAGCTTCTGTCAAGGACAGCGAGGTGGCTGCGCCATTGGCCAGCATTTCGAGTTGTTCAAGCCCATCCGGGATGGCGGTGGCTGTGTAAGCTTCAGGTGCCGCTTCAACGGGCGGTGTCTCGACCTCAAGCGTGCCGGTGTCTGGCGAGGTGTCGTCTCCTCCCGCGCAGGCGCCCAATGATCCCAGTGCTGTAATCGCTGCGCTTGATTGCAGTATCCGTCTCCGACTGAATTGCATCTCGGTATCCCTCCAGAATTGGCTTTTCTTTGACCCTGGCCTGGGCTTGCCGTGATTGCAAGGTCACCCTAGGGGTAGCGGTCGAATTGTGGAGAGGCGCCAGAAATGCTGTCGATACTGGACTTGTTTCGCGTTGGGTTGGGGCCGTCGTCGTCCCATACGGTCGGTCCGATGCGGATCGCAAAACGCTTTTTGCGAGAAGCCAGAAAGTCGGGACACCTCGCCGATGCCGTCCGGGTAGAGGTCGAGCTGCAAGGATCGCTCGCGCTCACGGGTGTGGGGCATGGAACCGATAAAGCGGTGATCCTGGGATTGCTCGGCTTCGAGCCTGAAACCGCCGAGCCAGATGAGGCAGAGGCGGCCTTTCGGAAAGCGGTGCAAACCAAATCTCTAAACGTCGCGGGGCAGGCGGATATTCGCTTCAATCCGCTTTCCGATATCCTGTATCGCGGAGACATTGTGCCGGAGCTGCATCCAAACGGCATGGTACTCCGGCTGTATCGCGCTGAATCTGCTGATGAGCCGAGTTTTACGCGTGTATATTTTTCAACCGGCGGCGGTTTCATCACGTCGGCGCGGCGTCTAGCGCGCCCGACAAAGGATGACGTGATCGAAGATAAAGCGCGGTCACCATTTTCATTCGGCTCCGCGGCAGAACTGCTGACACTCTGCGAGCAAGCGCCGATGGCGATCGATGCTTTGGTGCTCGCCAATGAGGATGAGCGCCGCCCGCGGGAGACAACCTATGCGCAAATCGACCTCATCACCGACGCGATGCTCGCCTGTATTGAGCGTGGTCTGAATACTGAAGGCATATTACCTGGCGGGTTAGATGTTCAGCGCCGCGCTCCGGACCTCTACCGAAAACTCAAAACTGGCGCCGGAGTGAATGAGCGCGAAGCTCTATTCGATTGGTTGAATGTCTATGCCATGGCGGTGAACGAGGAAAATGCTGCTGGAGGGCGTGTGGTAACGGCGCCAACCAATGGCGCGGCGGGCATTTTGCCAGCCGTGCTTCGGCATTATTGCTGCGATGATGATGGTGTGCCCAGCCGAACCAAAGCGCGACGGTTTTTATGCGTCGCCGGCGGAATAGGGCTTTTATACAAGCAGCGCGCATCGATCTCTGGCGCTGAAATGGGCTGCCAAGGTGAGGTTGGCGTCGCTTGTTCCATGGCGGCGGGCGGTCTGGCGGCAGTATGGGATGCGAGCCCCACACAATCTCTGGCGGCCGCAGAAATCGGTATGGAGCACAATCTGGGGCTGACCTGCGATCCGGTTGGGGGGCTCGTCCAAATCCCGTGCATAGAGCGCAACGCGATCGGAACGGTGAAAGCGGTCAATGCGGCGCGCTTGGCGCTACATCAGTCTGGCGCCGGGAAGGTCAGTTTGGATCAAGTGATCGAGACGATGCGCCAAACCGGGCTCGATATGTCATCCAAATACAAAGAAACGAGCGAAGGCGGTTTGGCAGTCAACGTGGTCGAATGTTAAATCGAATTTAGACGCTTTTGATTGTCGGAGGGTCTCTTCCTCCGTAAAGCGGGGAAAATTCACTTAAGGAGGTCCAAATGGGTGCCTTTACGAACATCATGGCGGCTGCAGCTGTCCTTTCAATGGGAACATTGGCGAGTTGCTCAACGACGGCCACATCATCAGCATCGCGCGCTGATTTGTCTGCGGACAGCTCGCAGGCGCTGAATAAGCTAGTGCGGGAAAACCCAGCCGCAGCCGCGATCTCTCGGCAATCGCGGGCGGTCTTGGTATTTCCGTCAATCGTGAAAGCCGGATTGGTATTTGGCGGCGCGTATGGTGAAGGCGAACTTCGTCGCGGCGGCAGTACCGTCGATTATTACACCTCCTTTACGGGCTCGTGGGGCTTGCAGGCTGGGGCGCAATCGTATGGCTATGCGGTCTTCCTGATGAACGAAGATGCCGTGTCCTATCTCGAACGCTCCGATGGTTGGGAAATTGGCGTCGGACCAACCGTCGTCGTGGTCAACCAAGGCGTTGCCGAGAACTTGTCTTCATCGACCCTTCAAGATGATGCGTATGCCTTTATCTTCGATCAGAAGGGCCTGATGGCGGGTGTCAGCATTGAGGGAACCAAAGTCACGCGCGTCGAAACGCGATAGGCCTGCCGTTCGGTCATGCCGCATGGTGACGGATTGGACCAAAGCCAAGCGCGTGGCACAGATCTGTGATGGATGGTTTTGAAGGCAAGACAGCCGGTCGCGCGCCGCTTGAATACCCGTTTGGCGAGGAAACACCGGCGGTTGGTGAAACAATGGAAGTCGCACCCGGCGTGCATTGGGTGCGGATGCCGCTGCCTTTCTCGCTGCAATGGATCAATCTCTGGCTGATCGATGATGGCGACCGCGGCTGGTCGATTGTCGATACCGGCATGCCGCTCGACGATACCAAAGCGGCATGGCGGAAGATTTTTGAAGAGAAGCTTGGTGGTCGTCCGGTATGGCGGGTGATCGTCACGCATATGCATCCGGATCATATCGGCAATGCGGGTTGGCTCAGCCGGAAATTCCCAGACTCAGAATTTTGGATCAGTCGCCTTGAATATATTTCATGCCGTATGCTGGTGGCCGACACGGGCCGTGAAGCGCCAGAAGCGGGGACCAAATTCTATCGCGCGGCCGGCTGGACGGACGAACAGATCGAAACCTATAAGTCGCGCTTTGGCGGCTTTGGGCGCGGTGTTTCCAGGCTTCCCGATGCGTATCACCGGATCGAGGATGGCGATTCGTTTGAAATGGCCGGACAGACCTGGCGGGTTGTGTCCGGAAACGGCCATTCGCCGGAGCATAGCTGCTTATACTGCGAAAGCCTGAACTTGGTCATCTCAGGCGATCAATTGTTGCCGAAAATCTCCTCGAATGTGTCAGTGTTTCCGACCGAACCTGCAGGCGATCCGTTGCGTGATTGGCTCGACAGTTGCGAGAAGCTGAAAGCCGAGCTACCGGAAGATGTTTTGGTCTTGCCAGCGCACAATGAACCGTTTCGCGGGGCCCATGCTCGGCTTGATCATTTGATCAAAGGTCATGGTGTTGCCTTGCGGCGCTTACATCAGCGTCTCGCCCAAGAACCGCGCCGGGTGATTGACATCTTCCCCGCGATTTTCGGGCGTAAGATTGGCGACGACGTCCTCTCTATGGCGACGGGGGAGGCCTTGGCGCACCTCAACTATCTGATCGCCAATGACCAAGCCGAGCGAACGATGGATGCGAGCGGCGTTGCCTGGTACGCGGCAAAAGCCTAATCCCGTCGCGCCTTGATCTCGACATTTTCAATCGGATAAGGGACATGAGCAAGCTTGATCGCTTGAGGAGGCCCGCATGCAGGAAACCGGAACAACCAAAGGCTGGTTCACGCTTGGAATCGCCCTGATCGTCATTGGCGGTGGGATCTATGCGCTCGGGACGCTGTTTGGACTGTTCGTCTTATTCCAACAAACCGAAGAGGCTGTCGGGGCACCTTTCTGGGCAGTCCTGCTGATACCAGGCCTTGTCGGATTGGGGTTTCTTGTGCTTCTGGCAAAGGTGATTGTGGATCGACTCAACAATGCGGAAGACGACCATTATTCGAAAACGGTCGATAAGTAAGGAACGCGTAGAATGATCGTCACCATGGGTGAAACTGTTCCAGGTCGCGAGGTAACCGAAATTCTCGGCACAGCCCGCGGCAATACTGTGCGGACGCGATTTTTCGGTCGGGACATTATGGCTGCGCTTCGAAACCTAGTCGGCGGCGAAGTGCCAGAATACACCAAACTGATGGCAGAAGCGCGCGAACAGGCGATTGACCGAATGATCGCAGATGCTGAAAAGCGCGGCGCAGATGCGGTGATTTGTTTGCGTGTCACAACGAGTATGATTATGGGCGGTTCAGCCGAATTACTGGCTTATGGAACCGCGGTACGTTTATCATGACTGAAACAGTAGCGACGACCGAAGCGCCTTTGACGCTGCAAGAAAAAGTGGTGAAGGAGCTTCGCGAGTGGGGCATCACGCTTTCAATCTTCATTCCGGTCTTTTTGGTCTTCTCTGGCCTGTTCTATGAGCTGCGGGTCATTCCGTCTGAAAGCATGGTGCCGAACCTTCAAGTCGGCGATCGCGTCACCGTCAACAAGTTCGCCTATGGCTATTCTCGCAATTCACTGCCGTTCAGCCTGGGGCGCTATGTGCCGCTGCCGGATGGCAGAATCTTTGCCAGCCAACCCAAACGCGGCGATGTTGCGGTGTTCGAGCATACCCACACCGCGCGGGTCATGATCAAACGGATCATTGGATTGCCCGGCGACACCGTCACCGTCCGCGATGGCCAGCCTGTGGCGATCAATGGCACGCCGATCGAGCGCAACTTCGTGCGCCGAGTGCGCTACCGCCAGCACGATAGCGGCGCGAGTGTCACCGCTGCTGAATTTACCGAGTCCTATGACGGCAAAAGCTGGGTCACCCATGATATTGATGGCCAGACCGGCACCAATATTTCCATCACTTATACCGTCCCTGACGGGCATTTCCTGTTCATGGGTGACAATCGCGACAATTCGATGGATGGGCGCAATCCAACGGGACATTGCCCAGCGAATGATGCGGGTGTGGTTGATCAGGCCGGATGTAATCCGCGCCAAGGATGGGCCCCAGAACAAGCGTCGGTTGGGTTTGTACCGTTCCAAAACCTCATTGGACGCGCAGATACGGTCCTGTTCTCCTTCTATCGTTGCGGCAGCGCGCAAGCCGACCCGTGCATGAAATCTCGCGTCTGGCGCGGATTGTAAGCAATTTAACAGATCCCATTCAGCATAAATCCAAGCCTTTCCGGTACGGTGCTTGCATACCTTAAGTTGCGAGAACGCGTGGGATGCTAGTGGTTTGAAATACGTTTTGTATCGTCCGGACGAGATGTCGGAAGAGCAGTGGCAAATTTATGCCACGCTTCGCGATGCGCGATCGGTCTACGATGACCCGTTTTTTGATCCAGATTTTGCCCGCCTTGTCGGAGAAGTTCGGTCTGATACTCGGATTGGCTTTGCCAGCGACCGCGAAGGGGTTTTTGCGGTTTGGCCGCTCCATATTCGGCCTGGGAATTGGGCGCGACCGATCGGGTCACCATTCTCCGACTGGAATGGCCCAATTTTATCCGAAGACACAGAACTCTCCGCTCAAGAAATTCTAGCCGGGTTCGATATTTCTGGCATGACCACGCAAGGCTTCATGCCGAGCGGATTTCAGAAAAGTGCGGACCTTGAACGCGTTGGCGCGAACATGACTGACCTGTCACTGGGCTGGGAAGGGTTCTTCACCGACCAACAAAAACGCTGGCCGAAACATTTCAAAAAAATGCGCCGGGTCTACCGAAAGGCGGAGCGTGAATTTGGTGACATCGTCATGCAATGGGATGACCGGTCGGATGCAAACTATCAGCGCTTGCTCGAGCTAAAGCAAACCCAGTTTGCGCGCACTGGCTATCATGACGTCCTCAAAGCCCCTTGGACGCGCGCCCTGTTTGATCGTTTGCGTCAGTTCGAAGGGCCGAGATTGCGAGCGCGCCTAAGCAGTCTATTCTTCAATGATCGTTTCGCCGCTGCGGAGTTTAATCTGCAATCAGATAACGTCCTGCACGGTTGGATTACCGCCTTCGACCAAGAGCTCGGTTCATACTCACCGGGCAATATGCTCGTACAAGAAATGCTCGAGCAAATGTGTGCCGACGGGCTGCGTCTGTATGATGCAGGTCCAGGTTTTGATCACTATAAGCGCCACTATGCGAACCTGCAGATGCCAATTGAAGCGGGCGTCATCGCCGGTCATGCGAACCAGCTGATTCCGTCTCGCGTGGTCGGTCGGGCATGGCGCTTTGGTGAGCAGGTCATGCCGAACCGAGCTGCGACCATTATGGCGCGGGCGCGGCGGCGTATGGACCAAATTGCTTCTGTTGAGACCAGCTTGGCTGGACGCGCTGGCGGGATCTTAAATGCACTGGGGCCGCGCTCGGCTTAGAGGCGACGCGGGTTTTTCACGGCTTGCGGCGAATCTCGATCCTGTCTAATCGGCTTTCAAGGTTTGAGATCGATGGGGGTCACCATTTCCGAGCGAAATCAAAATCAGACGCCAAAAGCGGTTCGAGGCCCGATCATCATATCACGGCACGGGCGGCCTGCGCTGAATCGTTCGGTTGGACCTAAACTGAGTTGGCAAGAATATCGCGACTGGTGGGAGCGCTATGAAGAGGGCAGTTTGGCCGAAGACCAAGCCCCTCCAGCCAAATTGACCGACTGCGTTGAGGGCGTGGATCTTGTGTTAAGCTCGTCGCGGCCGAGAGCGATTGAGACAGCCAAATGGGCTACAGGGGGGCGCGCGCCTGAACCCAACGCGATCTTTAACGAGGCGCCTTTGCCGCCGCCACGTTTTGCGACCAAAAAATATTTACCCAAGACTTGGAACGTTTTGGCCCGGATATTTTGGCTTCGCGGTCATAAGCTCGACGGCGAGGGGGTGCACGAAGCCCGCGCCCGCGCCGCGGAAGCCGCGTCCGTTTTGCATGATGCGGCCGATGGGAAGTCGGTCTATTTAGCCGCCCATGGTTGGTTCAATCGTATGCTCCGCGGGCCGCTCAAGCGGCTTGGCTGGGTCTGTGTCTATGATGGCGCTGACAAGTATTGGAGTTATCGCGTTTATGAATATCGTGGAAAACGATGAAATCGCCATTGAGGCGAATTCAATCCGCCTCTAGGGTGCCGGTCGAACAGCGTTAAACCGGAATATCGACATGGCTGCTAAGGCGAAACCCGTCAAAGAAATGAGCTTCGAAGAAGCGCTTGCGGAACTAGAGACAATTGTCCGCCAGCTAGAGCAGGGCGATGTCGAGCTCGAGAAGTCGATCGCCATCTATGAGCGCGGTGCGGAGCTGAAGAAGCATTGCGAAGCTCGGCTGAAATCGGCTGAGCTCAAAGTCGAGCAAATCGTACAAGGCTCTGATGGCGCGGCGAAGACCGAGCCTGCGAGCTTCGACTGATGGCCGATGTCGGCGACCCGGATTTCAGTCATCGGCTGACCGAGATTGCCGATCGAATCACGGTTGCCCTTGATCAACTGATCCCGCCCGCCCAAGGGCCTGAGGCCGACCTTATGCGTGCAATGCGCCATTCAGCGCTCGCCAATGGCAAACGGATGCGCCCCTTTTATGTGATTGAAACCGGCGCGATGTTTGATGCGCCGGAAAAGAGCCTTTTGCGGGCCGCGGCGGCGTTGGAATGCGTGCATTGCTATTCGCTGGTGCATGATGATTTGCCTTGTATGGACGATGATGATTTTCGCCGCGGACAGCCAACCGTGCATAAAGCCTTTAATGAAGCGACGGCGGTTCTTGCGGGGGACGCTTTGCTAACGCTCGCGTTTAAGATCCTGGCCAATCGCGACACCCATCAGGACCCTCACATTCGGCTCAAACTGTTGGAGCGCTTGGCAGACTGCTCCGGTGCTTTGGGCATGGTTGGCGGGCAAATGATCGACATGCTCGAAGATGATAGCCCGCGCGACATCAACACGATTACCAGGATGCAGCGCCTCAAAACCGGTGCTCTGATTTCTTATTCTGTTGAAGCAGGCGGCATCATTGGGGGGGCTAATGAAGCCGAGCGTCATGCGCTTCATGGGTTTGCGCATGATTTGGGCCTCGCTTATCAGATCTCTGATGATTTGCTTGATGCGACGGGCGATGAGGCTGATGTCGGCAAGCCTTTGCGTACCGATGCAGAGGCAGGAAAAGCCAATTTCGTGACGCTTTTAGGGGTGGAACAGGCCCAAGAACGGGTGCGGCTCCTCGCCGCGCAAGCGAAGGAACATCTCGCAATTTTCCGCAATCGCGCCAATATCCTGCTGCAATCGGTCGATTTTGTTTTAGATAGAAAGCACTAAAGTTACCGGTTATTGAGCCAACGGCTCTAGGAGGATGCTGGATGACAGACCTGAAAAATACCCGCCTGCTGGACGAGGTTCTGACGCCGGACGATTTGACCGACAAATCGCGCGAAGAACTGAAGCAAATTGCTGATGAGGTACGTCAGGAAGTCATTGATGCTGTCTCCGTCACAGGTGGACATTTAGGTGCGGGTCTGGGCGTGGTCGAGCTGACCGTCGCGCTGCATTCAGTTTTCAACACGCCTGAAGACAAGCTGATCTGGGATGTTGGCCATCAGTGCTATCCGCACAAAATTTTGACCGGGCGCCGCGACCGCATCCGCACGCTGCGCCAAGGCGGTGGGCTGTCAGGTTTCACAAAACGCGCTGAAAGCGATTATGATCCGTTCGGCGCGGCGCATGCGTCGACTTCGATCTCAGCCGCGCATGGCTTCGCGACATCGCGAGACCTACAAGGCAAAGACAATCACGTTGTTTCTGTCATCGGCGACGGCTCAATGACCGCCGGTATGGCTTATGAGGCGATGAATAATGTTGGCGGCGATCAGTTGCGCCAAGTGGTCATTCTCAACGATAATGACATGTCGATTGCCCCGCCGGTGGGCGCGATGAGCCATTATTTTAGCCGTCTAGTGTCTCGCCGCTCGTATCGCGGGCTGCGCAAGCTCGCCAAATCTGTGGTTCAGCCGATCGGGCTCGCCAATCCGGCGCGTAAGGCGGAAGAATATCTGCGCGGGTTCGCTATGGGCGGCACTATGTTCGAGGAGCTTGGCTTTTACTATGTCGGGCCGATAGATGGCCATGATCTCGACGTGCTGATCCCCGTTTTGGAAAATGTGAAACAGATGCAGCGCCCGGTCTTAGTGCATGTGGTCACGCAAAAAGGTCACGGCTATGCGCCTGCCGAGAATAGCGCGGACAAGTATCACGGTGTGTCGAAATTCAATATCGTCACGGGTGAGCAGCAAAAGTCGAAGCCCGGCGCGCCGAAGTTTCAGGATGTGTTTGGCAACACGCTGGTCAAACTGGCCGAGACCGATGACAAGATCTGCGCGATCACCGCGGCGATGCCATCGGGAACAGGCGTCAATCTGTTCCAAAAAGCCTATCCGAAACGCGCCTTTGATGTCGGTATTGCTGAACAGCATGCAGTGACTATGGCGGCTGGAATGGCCGCAGATGGCATGAAGCCTTATGCGGCAATCTATTCGACCTTCTTGCAGCGCGGGTATGACCAAGTCGTCCATGACGTGGCGATCCAAAGTCTGCCAGTACGGTTTGCAATTGATCGGGCTGGGCTGGTGGGCGCCGATGGCCCCACACATGCCGGGAGTTTTGATATCGGATATCTCGGCGCTCTGCCGGGCATGGTCTGTATGGCCGCCTCCGATGAGGCTGAGCTTGCACGCATGGTTGCCACGGCGAATGAAATCAATGATCGGCCATCTGCGTTTCGATATCCGCGCGGCGAAGGTTTTGGCGTCGAGATTCCAGACGTTCTGAAGCCGCTGGAAATTGGCAAAGGCCGGATCGTGAAAGAAGGCACGTCCATCGCGATCCTCTCCTATGGCGCACGTCTGCAAGAGGCTTTGAAAGCTGCCGACATGTTAGCGGCGCAGGGCTTGTCATGCACGGTCGCGGATGCCCGCTTTGCCAAGCCAATCGATGCCGAGCTGACCGAGCGCTTGGCGCGCGAGCATGAAGTTCTGATCACACTTGAAGAAGGCGCTCAAGGCGGGTTTGGAGCTTTTGTCTTACATCATCTCGCCGACATTGGCGCGCTCGATACAGGTCTGAAAGTCCGCACCATGCATCTGCCAGACATGTTCCAAGATCAGGACAAGCCAGAGTTGATGTATGAAGAAGCCAAGCTCACCGCACGGCATATTGCAGCCCGCGCCATCGAAGCGCTTGGCCGGGGTGATGTGGCTGAAATTGAGCGTTTCGCTCGCGCTTAGATGACCATCACAGTGCTTGCCGTTTTTCGGCCTTAGTCACGTCTCACAGCGTCTTGTTATCGGAACCGAATAACAAGAAGAGCATTTATGATTTTTCGACCCTTGATTTGCCTCGGCCTCATGACCCTTGCGTCTTGTGAGACGGTTCCATCCACACTTGATCCGATGGTATTTGCGTCTGAATCTGAGCAGATCCAAGCCAATCCAAGCGTGGTGTCCGCCGATGCGGCCCTGACGTCGCTCTTGGCGCGGACGGATTTGACCCCGCAGCAGCGCGCAGACGCGCTCTTCTTGCGCGCAGAAAAACGCTGGACGGCGAAATTCGATTTGCCCGGGGCAATTGAGGATTTCGAAGCGTTTTTGACCCTTGCCCCGGAAGACGTTCGAGTCAGTGAGGTCAAACGCGATGAAGTCTTCGCGGCAACTGAAATCGAGAACGCGCAACGGCGGCTATCCGGATTGCAAAACATCACCGATTGGTTCGATGATAAAGTCCTGATGGGGGAGCTTGATGATGGCGCAATGCGTTACAAGAATTCCGGGCTAACCCCGACCGATCTCCACTTATACTTACTGCGTGAGGCGGGCTATGTCTGTGCGGGCGAAGATGACCCGGTTCACGTGCATGGACCGATGCCGGAGCATGCGGCAGATGCTTCTTGGTGTCCGGCGTCTGTAGACTCCTGATTTTCGCCTTAGTCTCGCCATCGCGGCTCGTCAGCTAAGTCATAGAAGACAAAGGGATCATATCATGCGCTCACTCATCGCTATTACAGCCATCGCCATCACCGCTGCCTGCGCCTCAAGTACGGTTGAGACAGCACCTGTCATTGTTGACGCCCCGCCACCGGTCGAAACCGCAGAGCCGAGCGTGTTTGATTTGGCCATGGGAACCGTCGATCAATTGGTCGATGCGGGCAATGAGCAAGCAGCGATCATGCGGCTGGAACAGTTGATTGGAAAGCAAGACGCCAGCGATGACGAAAAAGCCGCTGCGCTTTATCGCATGGCCGAACTTAAACTTGGCGAAGGCAACCAGGTTTGGGGTGGTATTGAGGCGCTCGATGAGTTTCTAGAAACCTATCCTGATCACCCGAATGGGCCCGCCGCCAGCGAATTGCGCGACTATGCGCGCGGTGAAGCGACGAGCCTGAACGGCAAGCTGGAAATGGGCGGTGTTTCACCCACCGAGGAGTTTGAATACCGCTTCCGTCTTGGTGAACATCAAGAAGCAGCCGATATCATGCTTGCGAACGCGCTGACGCCGGCCAATGAGTACATCTTGGACATGTATCAAATCGGCTATCTATGTGACAGCGCTGAGCTGACTGGCCCGATGTATAAGCTGATCGAACCGGACGGTACGGACCGGACCGTGCGTTTCTGTGATTTCGGGAAATAGGGCGGCTCAATCGGGCGGAAAACTATCCGTTTAGGCTCTGCGAAAAGTAACTCGCATTAACCAAAAAAGTGGCATAGGCTTTGCGAGTGGCTGGGCAGTGTAGAGTAATCGTGAGCCAGCCCCTATGCAGTCATTTATGACGGTCTTTCTTGCCGCAATTGGTGCCTTTTTCGCTATTGTAATGATGCCACCGGAGCCTGAGGCGAGTCCCGAACAGTTCGTCGAAGACGAACCGACACTGACGCTTGCGGAGGCGAGTCCGACGCCTGTCTTTGTGCTTGAGGCGGTCGAGCCCCTCGTATTGGCTCTGGATGATCCGTACGCCTTGGATGATTGGTCGGTATTCGAGATCGACCCTCTGACGCTTCAGGCTGACTAAATCGCACTCAAAAGTGCCGAAATATTCCCAAAAACGAAACAAATTCAGACCTGCCGCAGCGTCGCCCCTTCCGTAGGGACGGCGCTTGCCGCATATCCGTTTGGAACAAAGATAAAATATCCGGAGGAAAACATGGCTGTAGCAGCGCTGCCTGAGGGTTGGCCCGTCATTTCAATTGCACAAGCGAATGCGGCAATCGCGGCGTCCGATTCGCCATTAAAACTCGCCGATGGCGTGGTCGATGGTGTGCCGATGAAAATCTACTCGGAAGCGCCGCCAACCGTGCGCGCGATTTTCCAATTGGCGGAACCGCAATTCGGCGCGCGGGACTATCTTGTCTATGAAGACGAGCGGGTGACCTATTCGGCATTCGCGCGCGCTGTAGAGCATTTTGCTAAAGCCTTGCAAGACACGTATGGGGTCCAAAAAGGCGACCGGGTGGCGATCATTGCGCGGAACTATCCGCAATGGCCTGTGCCTTTCTTTGCGGCGCTGTCGATTGGCGCCATCGCAACACCAATGAATTCCTGGTGGACCGGTGATGAGCTTGAATACGGCCTCAAAGATAGCGGCGCGAAAGTCGCGGTCGTCGACCCGCAAATCTTGGATCGTATTCGCGATAGTCTGGGCAATCTCACCGACCTTGAATCGATCATCATGATGCGCGGCGGGGAAGGCGAAAGCGATACCCGTATCAGTTCAATGGAAGCTTTGATTGGTCCCGCAAATTCTTGGGGCGATCTAAAGCAAATCGGCTTGCCAGATGTAGAGCTCGGTCCCGATGATGACGCGACCATCATGTATACATCAGGCACGACTGGGCGTCCAAAAGGTGCGCTCGCAACGCACCGGGCGATTGTTTCCAATATGCTCAACTCTTTGACGTGTCAGATGCGCATGTTGCTGCGTCGAGGCGAAGAGCCGCCAGAGCCAGATCCGAATGAGCAGAACGCGACTTTGCTCGCGATCCCATTCTTCCATGCGACGGGCGCGTTCGCGATTCTGATCCCGAGCATGTTGCAAGGCGCCAAAATCGTTGCGCAATATAAGTGGGATGCGGGCCGAGCCCTGCCGATCATCGAGAATGAAGGCATCACCAATGTGGGCGGCGTTCCAGCGATTGCCTGGCAATTGCTGGAGCATCCAGATCGCGACAAGTACGATCTCTCGTCAATCAAAGCTGTCTCTTATGGCGGCGCGCCATCTGCACCCGAATTGGTCTCAACGATCAAGAAGCGCTTCCCGGATGCCGCGCCAGGCAATGGTTGGGGCATGACAGAAACTTGCGCAACAGCCTCGCTCAATATTGGCGAAGACTATGTCAATCGACCAGACAGCGCAGGCGCTCCTCCAGGTGCGGTTGAGCTCAAAATCGTTGATCCTGACGGCAAGACGCTTGGACCAGGCGAGGTTGGAGAGCTTTGGTGTAAAGGCCCGATGAATTGCAAAGCCTATTGGAACAAGCCTGAAGCGACGGCTGAGACCTTTGTTGATGGTTGGGTTGTCACTGGCGATTTGGCGCGTCTGGATGAGGAAGGATTCCTCTATCTGGTCGACCGCGCCAAGGACATGCTGATCCGCGGCGGCGAGAACATATATTGTATCGAAGTCGAGAGCGCGCTCTACGATCACCCGGCGGTGATGGACGCATCGGTGGTTGGCATTCCGCACAAAATCCTCGGCCAAGAAGTTGGCGCTGTGGTGCAATTGAAGCCTGGCATGAAAGCAAGCGAAGACGAGCTCCGCGCGCATGTCCGCAATCAAATCGCAGCGTTTAAAGTGCCGGTGGAAATTCAGTTCCAGGACGAGCCACTGCCGCGCAACGCGAACGGCAAAATTCTCAAGCCAGAGTTGCGCGACCGGTTCAAGCCGCGGGCTTAGGCCGGGCTGACGCCGCGATAGATAGGGCTTTCTCCGTATTGGCGCTGATCTTCGTGCAGGTCAGCCTGCTGAAAAATGACGGAGGAATGCCTTATGGCGACGCAACAGATAGATGGACATTTTGATGTCTTGATCGCGGGAGCCGGAATCTCTGGCATTGGCTCAGCTTATCACTTGCAGACCCAATGCAAGGATAAATCCTATCTCATCCTTGAGACGATGGAGACCTATGGCGGTACGTGGCGCACCCATACCTATCCGGGTATTCGTTCGGATAGTGATCTCTACACATTTGGGTACCGTTTCAAGCCTTGGGTCGGGCCGCCTATTGCCACTGCCGACGAGATTCTCGCCTGTATGGGCGAGGTGATCGAAGAGAACGCGATTGGCGATCACATTCGCTACGGCCACAAGATCACTCGCGCGCAATATTCCTCCCAAGATAGAATGTGGACGGTCCACGCTGAGCATAATGGTGAAGAGAAGGTCTTCACCTGTACCTTCCTCTGGATGTGCCAAGGTTATTACAATCACGCTGAAGGCTATACGCCAGAATGGGAGGGCATGGCCGACTTCCAAGGCGAGATTGTGCATCCGCAAACCTGGCCCGAAGATATCGACCTTTCTGGCAAGCGCGTTGTTTGCATTGGGTCCGGCGCAACGGCCGCCACTCTTGTTCCAGCGATCGCGGATCAGTGCGAGCATGTCACGCTGCTGCAGCGCTCGCCGACTTATTTCTTCCCAGCGGAGAATCGCAACGAGTTTGCTGATGAGCTCCGCCGGATCGGTGTTTCTGATGAACTCGTCCATGAGCTGGCGCGCAAGAAAGCCCTATTTGATCAGGACGAGACCTGTCAGCGCTGTTTGACCGAACCGGATGTCGTCAAAGCCGAACTGTTTGAAGCGGCGCAGGCTTATCTCGGTCCCGACTTTGATCTCAATCCACATTTCACGCCGAAATACCGGCCATGGCAGCAGCGCCTCGCTTTCATCCCTGATGGCGATCTCTTCAAAGGCATTGCCAGCGGTGCGGCCAGCGTGGTGACCGACGAGATCGAGCGGTTCACACCGACCGGCCTGCAATTGAAATCCGGCGCGCATTTGGACGCCGACATCATTGTCACAGCGACTGGGTTCAATCTCTCAATTCTCGGCGGCATTCCGTTCGAAGTGGATGGCGAGCCGGTCGATTTCAGCCAAACTGTTACCTACCGCGGGATGATGTTTACGGGTGTCCCCAATATGGCTTGGGTGTTTGGCTATTTCCGCGCCAGCTGGACGTTGCGCGTCGACTTGATGGGAGATTTCGTCTGCCGATTGCTCAACCACATGGACGCAACTGAAATGGGGGAAGTTCGCGTCGAACTGCGCCCGCAGGATAAGGGTATGGAGCTGCTGCCCTGGATGGACGCCGACAATTTCAATCCGGGATATCTGATGCGGTCCATGCACTTAATGCCGAAGCGCGGGTCAGATCCTATCTGGGAACACACGCAAGATTATTGGACCGAGTGTGAGGAATTGCCTTTGGTTGATCTGACGGCGGAAGAATTTGTCTATGCGCCCAAAAAGGTCCTGGCTTCGAGCGCCGCTTAGTCCAATAGCGGCTTTCGTTCGATTTGGGTTCCGCTTATCAAGAAACGCATGACCGATGAAAATGCGACTTATCAGAAAGCGCCTTCGGGCCAGCCGCTGGCATTAGAAAAGCGAGAGACGACGGAAGATGGTCGACGGTTCTCGCCGTCGACTGGGCGCAATAAAGACGTCGTGCGCGAGGCGTTCCTGTCTTTGATGCCTTTGTCTGGAGCTATCTTGGAGATTGCCTCGGGCACTGGAGAGCATGGGGCGCACATTACCGAGCAGGCCCCGGATCTGATCTGGACCTATTCTGATATTGATGCGGCGAGCAGAGCCAGCCAGGCCGCCTGGCGGGATCATCAAGCGCACGACCGGTTGCAGGGCCCACTGACCATAGACACGACTCGCCCGCATTGGGGTGATGCCGAGCGCCAAGCCCCTTGGGATGGCCTGTATTGTGCGAACATGGTCCACATCGCGCCCTTTGCGGCCGCCGACGGCCTGATTGCTGGGGCGGGCCGCTTGCTCCGACCCGGCGGCCGGCTGATGCTCTATGGCCCGTTTGCACGCAATGGAGAGATTGCGCCTTCCAATGCGCGGTTCAGCGACGACCTCAAGCGCCGGGATCAAAGCTGGGGCGTGCGAGATCTGGATCGAGACCTAGTGCCCTTGGCGGTGCGGGCCGGCTTGCAATTGATCGCCGTTCTCGACATGCCTGCGAACAATCTGAGCGTGGTGTTTGAGAAAAGCTGAACCGCTTAAGCCGCGGCGCTTTCATTCGTGCCGAGGGCTTGGTGTAAATCGTCTAAGATATCATCGACATTCTCGAGCCCGACCGAAATCCGAACTAGGCCTTCGCTAATCCCATGCGCCTCGCGCTCTTCGCGCGTATAAGTCGAGTGGGTCATGCTGGCCGGATGTTGGATCAGCGTTTCCGCATCGCCAAGGCTGACCGCGCGTCGGATCATCCGCAACCGGTTCATCATCGCGATGCCTGCCGCATATCCACCTTTCAGCTCAAACGCGATCATGCCGCCAAAGCCGGTCATTTGCTGCTTCGCCAAGGCGTGCTGCGGGAAGCTCTTCAGGCTTGGATAGTGGACGGTCTCGATACCAGCATGAGCCTCAAGCGCTTCCGCCACGCGCTGGGCGCTCGCGGCATGGCGTTCGACGCGCAGTTCTAGCGTCTTGAGACCGCGCAGGATCAACATCGCATTGAACGGCGCTAAGACGGCGCCCGTCATGTCTTTGACCCCGATCATCCGAACCTCCGCCATATCTTCAGCGGATCCGACGGCTATGCCTGCAACCAAATCGCCATGCCCGCCGAGATATTTGGTGGCGGAATGCACAACAATATCTGCGCCATGCGCCAAAGGCCGGGTCTGTACCGGCGTCGCATATGTATTATCGACGACGGTCTTCGCGCCGCGGCGCCGGGCAATGGCGCTGATCGCTGCAATATCGACCAAGCGCATATTCGGATTGGCCGGGGTTTCGAAATAGACGACTTTCGTCTTGTCCGTCATGGCCGTTTCGAGCGCGATGGGATTGGTCAAATCGACATGGCGCACAGTGATGCCAAACCGGCTGAGACCGTGTTGGAAGAAAGAAAAGGTGCAGCCATAAAGCGTCTTGTCAGTGATCAGCTCATCGCCGGCGCGCAGGATGCTCCACAAAACAGACGTGATCGCGCCCATGCCGGAGGCCATGGCGACAGCGGCTTCACCGCCTTCGAGCGAGGCCATGCGGCGCTCTAGCAAGTCGGTCGTGGGGTTGGAAATGCGCGTGTAAATATGTCCCTCGGCTTCCCCGGCAAAGCGCGCGCCGCCTTGTTCCGCGGTCTCGAACGCAAAAGTCGAAGTGAGGTGTAGCGGCGGGGTCAGCGCGCCTTCGGCGTCGAGCGGATCATATCCATGGTGGATGGCCCGGGTTGAGAACCCTTTATCTGCATCATCGATCATTGCACGCCTCCGTTTGCGCTAGAATACTCTAATTTTTGCCGCAGGGGTTTCCAAATAAGGCTGTATAATCCATAATAATTGGCAGAAATTGCCAAGAAAGCGCCTATGGATAGCAAAGATCGTCAAATCGTGCAGGCCTTGCAAGCGGAAGGTCGCCTGACCAATCAAGATCTCTCAGAGCAAGTGAACTTGTCGCCGAGCCCGTGCTTGCGCCGGGTGCGCCTATTGGAAGAGCAAGGCGTGATCAAAGGCTATACCGCGCTGGTTGATCAGAAAGCCTGGGGCCTGCCAGTCACAGTCTTCATTCGGATTAAGCTTGAACGCCATGGTGACGACGCGGTGTCGGCCTTTGAGCGGGCGATCCAAGACATGCCGCAAGTGATGGATTGTTGGCTGATGACGGGGCGGTCGGATTATCTACTCCGCGTCATCGCTGCCGATCTCGATGATTATGAAAGTTTCGTACGCCGCGAGTTGCAGCGTGTGCCGGGTATTGCCAGCATTGATACCAGCTTTGCTTATGGCAGCGTCAAACATGCTCAAGTCCTGCCAGTCCGGCCGGGCTAAGATGTTTCTCGCTCCGCTGTCCAACGCGCCCGGATTTCTTCAGTGCGATTGTGGGCGCCATCTGGGCTCCAGCCTGGAGCATTGGCCGCGCGCTTGAACCAGGTGAGGGGCCTAAAGCCATCTGCGGCGCAGTCACGAAGCAGGGCGACGAATTCGTGAAACGCGACGACAATCGGATTGTACGAATTAAGCGGCTTTACGATGCCATAGTCTGGCCGGTCTTCGTCCAACTCGGCGATGAATGAGCCGAACATTTTGTCCCAAATGATGAACACGCCTGCATAGTTCGCATCGAGATAGCGCGGATTGGTGGCGTGATGAACGCGGTGATGGCTCGGCGTGTTGAACACCGCCTCAAACCAGCGCGGACACTTGTCGATTGCTTCGGTGTGGATCCAGAATTGATAGACCAAATTGATTCCGCCGGCGACGCCAATGATGGCGGGGTGGAAGCCGAGGACGACCAGCGACCAACCGATCACAATCAAGCCTGTGAACGGTCCAAACCAAGGCTGCCTGAGGGCGGTGGTGAGGTTGTAATGTTTGCTCGAATGGTGGGTGACGTGTTCCATCCAAAACCAGCGCACGCGATGCGCGAAACGGTGTTTCCAATAATAGACGAAGTCGTAGAGTACGAAGACGATGAGGAAGCTCCACCAAGTGGTCGGAACTGTCATCACCCGATAGGGCCAAACCAGCATCATGATCCAAAGCGCGGCGACACCCGTCAGTGTGCCGACAATCGCATTGCCAAACCCCATCACCATACTCGTAACGGCATCTGCGGTTTCGTATCGTCCTTTGGCGCGGCCGGTCTTCACAGACCACCATTCAATCGCGACGGACAGAACAAAGAACGGCGCGAATAGCGCTTCGATCGGGATATCACCAGGCATGGATTAAGCGGTCACACTCTCTTTCGCAGTTGAGCGCATCATATCGCTCGCTTTTTCGGCAATCGCAATGGTCGGGGCATTTGTGTTACCGCTGACCAGACGCGGCATGACCGAGGCATCAACCACGCGGAGGCCCTCGACGCCGCGCACGCGCAGCTGATCATCAACCACGGCCATCGTGTCGCCGTCGGGGCCCATCTTACAGGTGCCGACAGGGTGATAGATTGTGCCGCCGGTTTCGCGGGCGAATTCCAGTAACTCGTCATCCGTCTGCAGCGCTTCACCTGGCTCAAGCTCATGTTCGATATATTGGGCGAGGGCAGGCTGGGCCGCGAGCTCTCGTGCCCATCTGAGGCCAGCGACGGCTGTTTGTTGGTCGATCGGATCATGCAGATAGTTCGGCCGGATCGCTGGGTGGGCGTCATGCTGCGCCGATTTGATGTGCACTGAGCCCTTGCTTTCAGGCCGCAACTGGCAGGGCGCGATTGTGATTCCGGGCTGTTTTTCCAGCTCCATATCGCCGGTCTCGGTCATTTTTTGCAGGTCCATCGTCGCTGGCAAAATGTGATACTGCACATCAGGCGTCGCCAGCTCAGGACGTGTTTTGATGAACGCGGCTACATGCGCGGCTGAAAGCGTCAGCAAGCCTTTGCGTTGGATCAAATATTTGAAAACTTCCCCAATCATGGCGAGGCCACGCGACTGTTGGTTCACTGATGGGCTGCCGGGTTTCATCCGATACCGATTGCCGATTACGAAGTGATCTTGCAGGTTTTCGCCAACCCCTGGCAGAGCCGAGACCACATCGATGCCTTGCGCGCCTAAGAGGTCAGGATGACCAATGCCGGACAGCTCAAGCAGTTGCGGACTGTTAATCGCGCCGCCTGCGAGGATCACCTCAGCGCGGGCATTTGCGGTGATGGTGTGACCATTTTGAGTGTATTCCACCCCGATGGCGCGTTTGCCGTCGAACAGCACTTTTGCCGCGAGAGCTTTGGTTTCGATCTGCAGATTTTGCCGCTTCTTCGCTGGATTGAGATACGCCACAGCCGCGCTGCAGCGCCGACCATTTTTCACGGTCAGTTGATAATAAGCCACGCCTTCCTGGTCCTCGCCATTCACATCGCGGTGCGGGAGGCCCATGGCTTTGCCTGCTTCGATCACGGCGTCGGAGACCGGATGCTTTTCCGTCACATCCGAGACATTGAGCGGTCCGCCTTTGGCGTGCCCGTCCATGCCGTCACGCTCCTGGTTTTGGCTGCGCAGGAAATAGGGGTGCAAGTCATCATAAGACCAGCCGCGCAAACCGAGCTGAGCCCAGCCATCATAATCTTGGCGCTGACCGCGAATGTAGAGCAGGCCATTGATCGACGATGATCCGCCCAGAACTTTGCCGCGCGGCCATGTATGGACGCGGTCATGGGTGCCGGGATCAGGCTCTGTCTCGTACAGCCAATTGACCTTGGGGTCTTTTAGCGTGGTCGCATAGCCGACCGGAATGTGGATCATGGGTGAGGTATCTTTGCCGCCTGCCTCCAAGAGCAAGACGGTGGATTTGCCATCTTCGGTGAGGCGATTGGCTAGCACGCATCCGGCGCTACCGGCCCCGACAATGATATAGTCAAATTCTGCCATTCTACGCTCCCATGCGATCGACCTTGGGTCTTTGGTTTTCTGAAAGATGACACAGGCGTCACGGTTTCAAAAGGGGCAACGCTGCGTCACGGTTGACGATTGCTGTGAGAAACCGCTTCCTAGCTTCAGACATTAGATAGGAGAGCGCCATGACCAGCCTCGGCGATTACGAAACCATCAAACTAGAGCAGGAAGGCAATATCGCGATCCTGACGCTTCACCGCCCAGACAAAATGAACGCCTTTACCGGCAAGATGATGTACGAAATGATCGATGCGTTTGATAAAACAGACGCGAATGATGACGTGCGCGCAGTAATTGTTACGGGTTCAGGAGACCGGGCCTTCTGCGCCGGCGCGGACCTCTCTGAAGGCGCGAAAACCTTTGATTACGAAGCCCGCGCGGACACGGGCGAGGTTGGTCGGACGAATAAAATCGACATTCAGCGCGATGGCGGTGGCCGCGTGACCTTGCGGATCTTCGATAGTCTGAAGCCGGTGATTGGCGCGATCAACGGGGCAGCGGTGGGCATTGGTGTGACAATGCAATTGCCGATGGATATTCGAATTGCCTCGGATAATGCGCGATTTGGCTTTGTGTTTAACCGCCGCGGAATCAACCCTGAAGCCGCCTCGAGCTGGTTCCTGCCACGCCTGGTCGGGATTCAGCAGGCGCTGGAATGGTGTTATTCGGGGCGGGTCTTCCCAGCCGAGGAAGCCTTGAAAGGCGGGCTGGTTCACTCAGTGCATCCGCAAGCCGATCTGATGACGGTCGCGCGCGCCATGGCGAATGAGATTGCCGAGAATACAGCTGCTGTCTCAACCGCTTTAACCCGTCAGATGATGTGGCGCATGCTCGGCGCCAGCCATCCGATGGAAGCCCACATTGTCGACAGCGCAGCGATCTATTCACGCGGCCAAACAGAAGATGCGCGCGAAGGCGTGATGAGCTTCCTCGAGAAGCGCAAGCCGGTCTATCCGGTCAAAGTGTCGGAAGGCATGCCAAGCTTCTTCCCTTGGTGGGAAGAGCCTGAATTTGATTGGATTGGCGAATAGAGGCCTAGGTCACAGCCGCGTCGAGCAAGAGATAGGTCGCCAACCGGGCGCTCGCATTCTTGTTTGACGCGTGCGTGTTCTCGAGTGCGTTTAGCGCATCAGATTCCTCGAGGGCCAAGAAATCGCGCGCGAGGGTCATCATTTCAAGATTGCCGCGCAGGCGTTGACGCACGCGCTCCACTTGGCGCCCGACTTGTTGACTGGTCGCTGAGCGGCGCTGGTTCTCACCTTTGCGAGCGGCGACCGCGATTTTCTTCTTGTCCTTGGGACGGAAAATATCGGTCAATTTGATGCCAGACTCTTGTAGCTGACCGAGCAGGGCTTCAGCTGTTTCTTCGCGCGATAGGATAGAGCGTTCATCGCGCTCCATGTCAGCGATGATGTCGCTGAGGGAGTCGCCGGTTCTTGGCGGACGGGCGGACGCAACTGGCTTTTCAAGGCGGACGGGTGTGTCGTCTTCTGCAAAGACATCATGGGCACCGCCGTTCGTGCCATTTGTGTTTTGTGTTTCGCTGATCGGGTCGATCTCGTCTTCAGCCGCCATGGCTTTTGCCATCCGATTGGCGCTTGCCTCGAACAGATCTTCCTCAACGGCCCGCGACGGCGATTGAATCACCTGGGTGACTTTTGGCGCGGCGTCTTGAGGCGTCTCTGGTGCTGGTTCAGCAATTGGGTCAGCTGCAGATTCAGGTTCAAGCATTGCATCTGCTGGAGCGCCCGCTGGCTGCAGTTCTTGTGCGACACGCGTTTCAAGCGATTTGGTTTTCTTGAGCAGCGCTTGGCTCGTACTGCTTGCGCGGCGTTCAGAGATATCCATTTCTGCCCGAGCGGCCATGCCCGCGGCGCGAACAGCAGCTGCAGCCTGTTGCCCGGCTTCTTTCAATTCTGCCAAGGCGCGGGCCGCGGATTCTGACGCTTCGAAAGTTTGATTTTGGATTTGGCTGCTGGCCTCTTTCGCACCGTCGAGCGCGATTTTGACCGATTCCATCAGGCGGTCGCCTGTCGTGCCAGCGGCAGCGGCGGCAAGTTCACCGGCGCGCGCAGCAGTTTCAACCGTCTTACGAGATTGCTCGAGTTTCTCTTCCATTCGCGCGATCGCAAAGAGAAGCGTTTCATTTCGCTCGCTCGCTTCGGCAGCCAGAGTGTCCATCGCAGAGATCTTTTGCGCCAGACCGCGCCCGGTTTGGTCGAGGCTTGCCAGGCGTCCTTGCAGGGCTTCTTCAGCGGCGCCAACTTCGGTCGCAGCCGCTTTAGCGGAATCGACCATCAACCGCGCTTGCTCTGGAATGGCTTCGTTCAAAAGATCGGTCTGTTCGCGCAAGTCTTTGGCCAGCTGCTCCAAACCATTTCGCTCACTGCCGAGGCGGGTCGCCAGCTCGCGTGCATTGTCCGCGCTCGCGTAGGTCACAGATTCAAGGCGTTGGCGTTCATCGCCAATTTCTGCCGACATGGCTTTCATCGCCGACAAAGCGTGCCCCATGGAGCGATCGACTTCGGCGCTGGCCGTCGACATCTCGCTGGCAAAACTTTTGGCTTCATCTGCCATCGTCTCGGCAGGGAGCAGTAGCCGAGCTGCCGCTTCCAGCACCAAGGCATTCGCCGCCGTCGCGCGCGCTTGTTCCCGTGCCATCATTCCGGCGAGGACCAGCATTAAGCCAGGCAAGATGATTGCGATCAATCCGGCGACAGCCAGGGTTGGATCCATCGCGCCAATCGTCTCTGGTCCCAGCATCGAAACGGTTCCGACCAGAGCTGCAACCCACCACAGAAAGGCGAGGCCAAGCCCGCCCCAAGCGAGCCAACCGGAGGCTTTCTGCGCGGATTGCAAGCGCTCAATCGCGTCTGAAGGTTTTAGTCTGTCGGGGGAAATTTCGTCACTCATGGTCATCACTATAAGCTGGACTGGGGCAAAAATGCGAGACTCTGCCGCATTTGGAGCAGGTCATCCTTGCAATCACTACACCATTTTCACGTATTGCGAAACAGTGTGCGGATTAATATCCAGAAATGATTGAACTTTTCGGAGCATCTGGTTGACGGATAGACGCGGTGATTGGCGCTGAGAATTTACAAAGTTCTAGGTCGGGACGCTCCAGAGGTGGATTTTTACGAGAACAGCGCATCCGCGATTCGCGCCATTGGCGAATTTAGGCCTGGAGCGCCATATTCTGCTCTGGTCTATCGCGTCGCATTTGGGCATGATTTCGCGATGACACGGTGGATCCTTGTTTATGCGACTTTGCTCGCCATTCTGGTGTTTGCGCTGGAATGGTTGGAGTTCCAGTATATGGCACGTGTCTTCACCACGGAGATTTATATCATCCTGATCGGATTGGGGTTCGCAGCGCTCGGCATTTGGATCGGTCGGGTGCTGACACCAAAAACCGAACCCCAAGAATTTTTGCTCAATCAGGCCGCTTTGCAGTCCCTAGGCATCACCAATCGCGAATACGCCGTGCTCGAGCAATTGGCGGGCGGACACTCAAACAGAGAAATTGCCGAATTGCTGCATGTCTCACCGAATACGGTAAAAACCCACGTCGCGAGATTGTATGAAAAGCTCGACGTGAGCCAGCGCTTGCAAGCGGTTCAAAAAGCCAAGGATTTGCAACTCATCCCATAGGGTGATTTCCTGGTCATTCACGAAAATCACCCGAACGGGTGATAGCGTTAGGGGAGCGGTTTGGTCATGCCTTGCGCCATGATCTGAACCAAAGGGAGAGCAATCATGTTTCGTATCATGTTCGTATATGGCGCCATCGCGGGCGTCGTAATTATTGCCATCATGGCGACTGGAATGGCCATGAATGGAGGCGCTGGGTCACAGGTTCAGGGCTATCTGACCATGGTGATCGTGCTGTCGCTGATCTTTGTCGGCATTAAACGCTACCGCGATAAAGATCTGGGCGGGGTGATAAAGTTCCTGCCGGCCTTTGGCTTAGGGGTCGGTATCGCTGCTGTTGCCGCAGTGTTCTACGTTCTGACCTGGGAAGCAAGCCTCCACCTGACGGATTTTGCTTGGGTCGAGACCTATAAGCAGACGGCGATTGCGGGCTATGAAGCAAAGGGCCTGACGGGCGATGAGCTTGCCGCAAAAACCGAAGCGCTCGAGCAGATGATGGCGGGGTATGCCAACCCGCTGATCCGGATACCAATGACTTTTGTCGAGATTTTCCCGGTTGGTCTACTGGTCGCTCTGATCAGTTCAGCACTGTTGCGAAATCCAAAAGTCTTTCCGGCGCGCGCCTAAGCCGAGATCACAATTTCATCAAATCGCAGGCCCTCCGGCTTTGGGGGGCTTGCTTTGTTGGGATTGCAATGGTTTTGCAGGCCAACCAAACTGGTTACGCACAAAAAACGAAATGCCGGTCGATTGACTCAGGCGGGAATCGAACCATGTTCAGGCCGTTTGCGCGCTCGGCGGCGATGGCGAACACGGCTCAAGGAGAGGACTAACCATGGCTGCGCTGGATACCCATTCGAAAATCGATCTTATCGGCTTCAACTTGAAAATGCTGGCGCGAGGGCAAAAACGCTCTTTGCTGATCAGTGCAGGCGCGACCGAAGACAAAGAATTCCTGCTCGAAGCCTGCCGTAAAATGTCTGACATCGGCGTGGGTCTCTACGCGACCCCCGGAACGCACCGTTTCCTTGCAGAGAATGACGTGGAATCGATTGCCGCTCGTAAAATCTCCAGCGATGAAGAGCCAAATATCAAAACGCTGATCCAAGAGGGTAAAGTTGATTTCGTCGTCAACATTTTGACCGGCGACTCCACCTATGATGAAGCCTCTGATGCCGCCAGCATCCGGTCACTCTCCGTCAAGCATGGCATTCCGCTCTACACCGACCGTCAAGTCGCGCGCGACACGATTGAGCTGGTCCTCTCAGATCTCGAAGAAGGCACGTATTCTTACAAGATTGGCAGCGAAGACCGGCCATGGGATTTGCGCACCCGTTTCCTCGAGCTGGTCCGCGAGCGCGGCGGTTGGTCAAACCATCACGGCCATTTTGACAAAGCCTATCTGATTTCGCCGGAAAACCTGGCGCTTGGCTTTGCCGATATGGAGAAGAAGTGGGAACTCTATCGCCACTTGAAAGAGAATTATACGCACGAGGATCTGGTTGAGAGGATCTCGCGCGCGCTGCAAACCGTCGTCGATCAAGGCTCGCAATATTGCCGGACCATGGTCGATGCCGACAGCATTATTGGCCTCAAGCCGATCCACGCTGCGGTCGAAGTGAAAGAGCGTTTCAAAGACAAAATCCGCTTTGAAATTGGGGTTCAGCCGCTGGAAGGCGTGCTCGATGAAGCCTCACGGGAACAATATATCGAAGCCTGTAAGCTGGCGGATTTCTGCGGCGGTCTGCCGTCTCGCGATCGCCCACAAGAAGGCAAACATCTCGACATCGTGATGGAAACGGCGAAAGAGCTCAACAAAATGGTTGAGGTCCATGTTGACCAAGAGAACAATCCGTTCCAGCACGAGACTGAATTGCTCTGTCTGAAGACCATCGAGCACGGTATGCAAGGCCGAGTCTATGGCATCCACTCGATCTCAGTATCGGCCAAGGATGAGAGCGAGCAGGACCGGATCGTGGCGCTCTGTAAAGAAGCCGACGTTGGCATCGTCATCTGCCCATCTGCGGCGCTGTCGATGAAACAGCTGCCGATGCAGGGCCCGCTGCACAATTCGATCGGCCCGTTCGTCAAGCTCAAGAATGCGGGCGTGCGCACCTATCTCGGTATCGACAATATCGCGGATCTGTTCATGCCGATCGTGGATGGGGATATGTGGACCGAAGTGCGGATGCTGATGGAAGCCTGCCGTCACTATGACCTTGAGCAAATCGCTGATTGGGCCTGCGAGCCGCCGCTCCACGTTATGAATGAGCTGGCGACGAAAGTTGCAGCTGAATAAGCGAAAGCCCTGCGGCCAGACGAAGCATTGGTTTGCGCCGCAGCCTCTGACATATAGAGTTCTAAGAGGCGGACCAGCGTGGCCCGCCTTTTTATTCAAGAGGCCTCATGCTCGCAGAGATTGGACAGATTGCCTTGGTCCTCGCGCTGCTGATTAGTGCGCTGCAGGGATGGTTGGGGCTTCAAGGTGCGCATCAAAATGATCGCCGCGCGATGGCGTTTGCGGATCGTGCCGCGATCGCTCAGGCTCTGTTTTGCTTCCTTGCATTCGCCCTGTTGGCACACGCGTTTATGACCTCGGATTTCAGCGTCAAATTGGTGGCGACAAACTCGCATACCACCAAGCCGATGATCTATAAGTTCAGCGGCACTTGGGGGAACCATGAAGGGTCCATGCTGCTTTGGGTGATGGTGATGGCGCTGTTTGGCGCGGCCATGGTTTGGTTCGGAAAGACTCTGCCATCCGGTTTGCGCGCGCGGGCAATCGCGATCCAAGGTCTGACCACGACCGGCTTTCTAGCTTTCCTAATTTTTACGTCCAATCCGTTTGAGCGCCTATCGCCCATTCCGGAAAACGGGATCGGATTGAACCCGCTTTTGCAAGACCCCGGCTTGGCCTTGCATCCGCCGTTTCTGTATCTCGGCTATGTCGGCTTCTCGGTGGCGTTCTCATTCGCGGTCGCGGCTCTGATTGAAGGCCGGGTCGATGCGATGTGGGCGCGCTGGGTGCGACCTTGGGTTTTGATGGCTTGGAGCTTCCTGACCATTGGCATCGTCCTTGGCAGTGTCTGGGCCTATTATGAGCTCGGATGGGGCGGTTGGTGGTTCTGGGACCCCGTTGAGAATGTCAGCTTCATGCCCTGGCTCGCCGGGACAGCGCTCCTCCATTCTACGCTGGTCGCACAGGCCCGCGGGAGTTTCATTCGCTGGACGCTTTTGCTCGCCATCACGACCTTCTCGCTTAGCTTGGTCGGAACCTTCATTGTCCGCTCGGGCGTGTTGACCAGCGTGCATGCCTTTGCGGTCGATCCGGATCGAGGCGTGTTCATTCTCGGACTTCTCATCTTGTCGACGGGCGGGGCTCTCGCGCTCTACGCCTTGCGCTCGAACCGAATTGCGCATGGCGCGAGTTTTGAGTTTGAGAGCCGTGAAGCCGGATTGGTGCTGAACAATATCCTCCTGGTTGTGGCTACAGCGACGGTCTTCCTCGGAACTTTCTATCCGCTCGTGATTGATGCGATGACCGGCGATAAAATCACCGTCGGTCCACCTTATTTCGAGCGAACCTTCGGGCCGATTATGGCGGTGCTGATCCTGTTCATGGCCGTTGCCCCTTTGATGAAATGGCGGACGGATAGCTGGCAGCGCATCCGCAAAACCCTGCTCATCATGGCCGTCGCGGCTGTGCCTGTGACCCTAGCTGTGATCCTCTTTGGAAAGACCGTGTTCGGCGCCATCGGGATCGGGCTGGCGGTCTGGCTGCTATTCGGAACTGTCGCGAATTTTGCGCGTAAGCTTCGCGTCGGAGAGACGAAAAGCACGCTCGGCAATCTGCTCAAACGGTTCGCGCTGCTGCCGGGGGCGACGCACGGTTTTGCGCTCGCGCATCTCGGCCTGGCGGTTTGCACGGTCGGCGTTGTCGCCATGGGCGTCTGGTCGGAAGAGGAAGTCGACCGTTTGAAAATCGGCGAAAGCATTTCGGTTTCCGGATACGAGTTCCGTTTAGAATCTGTCGACCGCGCCCAAGGTCCGAATTTCATCGCTGAAACGGGGCGCGTGATGATCGAACGGAATGGCCAATATGTCGCCACCCTCGATCCCGAGCAGCGAATGTATCCTGTCGAGCGGAACAATACGACCGAAGGCGCGATGGAAATTGGCGTCTTGCGGATCCTTTATGCCGCCAAAGGGGACGGCAACCCGGAAGCCGGTTGGGTGGTAAGCGTGTATTATCATCCGCTGGTGATTTGGATTTGGATCGGCGCTTTGATGATGGCATTTGGCGGGTTCCTATCTGTCGTGGATCGTCGCCATGCTTTCGCAACGCGGCGCGCCAAAGCGTCCGCCGCTCAACCGGTTGCAGCGGAGTAGAGGTATGAAACTCTCGCATCTGCTCCCCGTTGGCCTGTTTGGCGTCTTGGTGATCTTCCTCGCCATCGGATTGACTCGCGACCCGAGCGTCATTCCGACTGAAATGATCGATCGCGAGATGCCCGCATTTGAACTGCCTGAGCTTCGCGATGAAGCGGTCATGGTTAGCCAAACTGATCTGGTCGGCGGGATCACTCTGGTCAATGTGTTCGGCTCGTGGTGCGTGGCGTGTTTGCAAGAGCATCCAACCCTGATGCAGCTTTCGCGTGATCAAACGGTCCGCATCGTCGGCATCAATTGGCGCGACGACCGAGTAGACGCGCTGGCTTGGTTGGTCAAACATGGCGACCCTTATCAGGCAATTGTGTTTGATGCTGAAAGCGAGCTGGTGATCGAGATCGGCGTCACGGGCGCACCAGAAACCTTCGTGCTCGATCCGGCGGGCCGGATTCGATACAAACAAATCGGCCCGATCACGCCGGAGGTTTGGACCAAGACCATTCGGCCGGTGATCGACGCAATCGAAGCTGAGGCCGCGTCATGAGACATTTGATCCTGGCTGGAGTGCTTCTGTTTTGCCTGGGCATGGGGGCGATCGCGCAAGAGATCAGCGCCGAAGAGCAGGCAGAGATTGATGCACGGACCGAGGAAATTTCGAAAACCTTACGCTGCGTGGTTTGCCAAAATCAATCCATCTATGATTCCAATGCACCTTTGGCCGAGGATATGCGCAATCTGGTGCGCAAACGGGTGGAGGCTGGCGATAGCAATGATGAAGCGCGCGAATATTTGCGCGCGCGGTATGGCGATTATGTGTTGATGTCGCCGCCGCTGCAGATGAATACGATCTTGCTGTGGACCGGGCCGCTCTTTTTGGTCGCGATTGGGCTTGTCTGGTTTGCGGCGCGGCTGCGGTCAGGGCAGAATGCGCCCGAGCCAGCGGCCCTGAGTGAAGCCGACAAGGCCCGCATCGCCGAAGCCTTGAACCAGGACAAAACCGTATAATGGCTTGGGTGATCTTGATCGTCTTCCTGCTCGCAACGGGCGCCTATTTGATCTTCCCATTCTTGCGGCCTGTGGCCAGTGAAGCGCCCGGCGCTTTGGATGAGGCCAAGCGCCAGCGCGCGACCGTAGATCTGGATGAGGCAGAGGGGCGATTGAGCCCCGATGCGGCGCGTCAGGCGCGCGATGCTTTGGATCGCCGGATCTTAGATTTGCTGGATCACCCAGAGCAGGTCGCAAGCGAGCGGCGATTGAAATCGGTTGTCATTGCGATTGTTCCAGCGGTCTTGTTGCTGGGCGGTGTCGGGGTCTACTCGCAAGTCGGCAGCCCGCAATTCGAGGCGATCAGCTTTGCTGAATTTCAAGCCCAACAGGCGGCAGCGTTGCCAGATACACTGGAAGGCCTGGTCGTTGAGTTGAAAAGCCGGCTTGAGGCGGATCCCAATCCACCGGCGGATGGCTATGTGCTGCTGGCGAGATCCTATTTGCGGCTCGGCCAGGTGGAAGACGGACTGGCGGCCTACAATGTCGCGATAGAGCTTTCAGATGGTGCTGAGGCCATTGTGAGCGAGCGACAAAGGGTCCTGCAGATGCTGCAGGAGCGCGCGAACGCCCCGGCGATTGATCCCGAAGCCCGCGCGCGCATTGAAGCGATGACCGCTGACGAGCAGGCGGCGATGATTGAAGGCATGGTAGAGGGGCTCGCTGTGCGCCTTGAGCAAGATCCGAGCGATTTTGAGGGCTGGATGCGGCTCATCCGGGCCCGCACGGTGATGGGAAATATCGATCAGGCGCGTGAAGACCTAAAGTCCGCGTTGGTGGTTTTTCCACCTGAAACAGAGCAGGGTGCGCAGCTGCAAAACCTCGCGGATCAGATCTTGCCGCCTGATACTGAATCCTCTCAAAACTAATCACAGCTCATAGAAAGATACGACAATGGTTGACACCGCTGTCAAGAATTGGTTAGGGCTAAGATAAGGACGAGCTCGAACTCGCTCCAGGGAGGAAATTTAGTCATGTCATTGGACACCATCGATCTGGTGATTGTCGGCCTATACGCGGTCGCACTCTTCGCCATTGCCATCTTCGTGTCGCGGGAACCCGCAGGCGAAACCAAAGATACTGAGGATTACTTCCTCGCAGGGAAGGCGCTGCCCTGGTGGGCGATTGGGGCCTCCTTGATTGCCGCGAACATCTCGGCAGAGCAGATTATTGGCCAGTCGGGGCAGGGCTTTGTCGTCGGTCTCGCGATCGCCGCTTATGAATGGCAAGCTGCGATGGTCTTGATCATTGTTGCCGCGTTCTTCCTACCAATCTTCTTGAAGCGCGGGATCTATACGATGCCGCAATTCCTTGAGACCCGGTTTGGGCCGAGCGTGAAAACGATTATGGCGGTGTTCTGGATCTTCCTCTTCACCGCGGTGAACTTGACCACGGTCCTGTATGGCGGTGCGCTTGCGATCCAAGCGGTGACGGGCCTCGGCGTGTTTACAGGCATGGCCATGCTAGCCGGATTTGCCTTGCTTTACTCGCTCTATGGCGGTCTGAAAGCGGTGGCGCTGACCGACATTATCCAAGTCGTTATTCTGATCCTTGGCGGCTTTGCGATCACAATTCTTGTGCTCTCAATGGTCGGCGGCGATCGCGGCGCCATTGGTGGATTGAATACGCTGATGGGTGAGCTGCCAAGCCATTTTGAAATGATCCTAGACCGCGATCATCCCAGCTATCGCAATCTGCCAGGCATCTGGACGCTGCTCGGTGGATTGTGGGTGCTCCACTTCTCGTATTGGGGCTTTAATCAGTACATCATTCAACGGGCCCTCGGGGCCGAGAGCCTAGCCGAAGCGCAAAAGGGTCTCGCCTTTGCGGCGCTCCTCAAATTCCTGATCCCGTTGATTGTTGTGATCCCAGGCATCGCTGCTTTGTGGCTCGCTCAGAATGGCCTTCAAGGTCTCAGCGAAGAAGCGCTGAGCGCCAAGCCGGACAGCACCTATGGCGCATTAATGGCGCTGATGCCGGTTGGTATTCGTGGGCTGATCTTTGCAGCGCTGGTTGCGGCCATCGTGTCGTCGCTGGCTTCGATGATCAATTCGATCTCGACCATCTTTACGATGGATATTTATCGCGACTTCTTCGCCAAAGATCGGGCGGAAGGGCATTATGTTCTGATCGGCCGGATCACCGCGGCAACCGCTATGGTCATCGCGCTGTTCTTGGCCATCCCGCTGCTCGGTGGCGGCACCAGTATCTTCCAAACCATTCAGGAATATACAGGCTTCGTTGCGCCAGGCATTGTGGCCGTCTTCGTACTCGGCTTCTTCTGGAAGCGGACCAATACAGCGGGCGCCTTTGCGTTGCTGATCTCGTCCGTGATCCTGTCGCTGCTTTTCTTCACCGCGTCTGGATCAGATGGCGGCGGGGTTGCAGCGCTGCTTGGGCCGGTCTTCAACCCGATCCTGGGTCTGGCCGACTTTAACGTCACGAATATGCCCTTCGTGGTCCGGATCTGGTTCATCTTCTTGATCTGCGTGATCATTGGTGTGGTTGTGTCCCTGCTGACCCCGCCACCTGAAGAGCATCAGCCAGTTGATCTTAGCGATATCAGCTTCACCACAACGACGACGTTCAAAGTCTCAGCGGGTGTCGCGATTGCGATCTTGATCGGCTTGTACGCAGCGTTCTGGTAAGACCAGGCACTGTCTCGCAGCACATGACGCGGCGATAACATTTGCCAAGGCCCCCTCTGTGCCCCAGTTAAAGGCAACAACATTAGGAGGGTGCCATGGCAACTGGCCGCGAATTTGACGTCATCGTTTATGGATCAACCGGCTATACAGGCCGGTTGGTCGCTGAATATCTCTCTAAGACCTATGGCGTCGGCGGCGACGTCACCTGGGCCATGGCGGGGCGGAGTGCTGACAAGCTCGCCGCTGTCCGCGACGAGATCGGCGCGCCAGCGGATACGCCGTTCGTAGTTGCTGATGCAAATGACCCCGCCAGCCTTAAATCCATGGCCGAACGGGCCGGGTGTATCTGCACAACTGTCGGGCCTTACCAGCTCTATGGCGAAGCCTTGGTGTCTGCCTGCGCCGATGCGGGCACTGATTATGTCGATCTTTGTGGTGAGCCGGCTTGGATGCACCAGATGATCGAGAAATATGAAGGCGCGGCGCAAGCTAGCGGTGCGCGGATTGTCTTTTCTTGCGGGTTCGACTCGATCCCGTTCGATCTCGGCGTCTGGTTCACTCAAGAAGCGGCGAAAGAGCGGTTCGGCAAGCCTGTCCCGCGCATCAAAGGCCGCGTCCGTAAGATGCAAGGCACTTTCTCTGGCGGCACCGCAGCAAGCTTCAAAGCGACCATGGCGTCTGTCGGCAAAGATCCTTCGCTATTGGGCGTTTTGCAAAACCCGTTCAGCTTGACCATGGGCTTCCAAGGCCCGGATCAGCCGCACGGAATGAAACCGATTGAAGACACCGATATTGGCAGCTGGTCTGCGCCTTTCATTATGGCGTCGATCAACACCAAGAATGTCCACCGCTCAAACGCCCTGATGGGACATGCCTATGGTGAAGACTTCACCTATGATGAGATGATGCTGACCGGCCCTGGCGACCAAGGCAAAGCGGCAGCTGAAGCGATTGCCAGCATGGATATGATGGGCGGCGATGATGGTCCAAAGCCTGGCGAAGGGCCAAGCAAGGAAGAGCGCGAAGCCGGCTTCTATGACGTCATGTTCCACGGCACATCCGCCGACGGCCAAGTTATCATCGCGGGCGTTACCGGCGATAAAGACCCAGGCTATGGCTCAACCTCCAAGATGATTGCTGAAAGCGCCATCTGTCTCGTCAAAGATGATACGGGTACGCCAGGCGGGATTTGGACCCCAGCACCGGCGATGGGCGGACCTCTGGTCAAGCGCCTAACCGAAAAAGCCGGGCTCACCTTTACGGTCGAGAATTAAGGCGAGCACCAAACCAGCCCTCATCCTGAGCGAAGTCGAAGGACGAGGGCGGTGCGATCTGGGATGGCATCCTTCGACTTCGCTCAACATGAGGCAATCATTCGCTCAGGCAGAGGTGCTAGCCTGTGGTCGCCTTTTTATGCCGTTTCTTGATCGTGCCAGAGAAGTTTAAGACCGGGCGTCCATCTCCCGTGATGACGCCGCGCACGAAAGTGATTGAGCGTCCGCCGCCCATCACTTCGCCGCGCGCTTCGATCAGCTCGCCCTCGAGCGCGCCGGAGAGGAATTCCGAGGTGAACGCTACCGTCACGCCATAGCCGTCATCGTCGCCTGAATGGGCGAGAGCGAAGAGCGCGAAATCGGCGAACGTCATCAGCGCGCCGCCATGCACCACGCCGCCCGCATTCATATGTTTCCGCGCCGCTCGGAAGGCCGCAACCATTTGCCCATCCTCTTCGCGCTTTAAATAGAACGGGCCGGCGGCGTCATGTTCAAACGGTTCATTCGGCCAAGTTGACCATCCCGCAAACTCGCCTTCAGTGATTGTTTTAGCTTCCATAATCGGCCCTCCTGGTCAGCAGACATAGCGTCGTGACGACAATTCGCTAGCGTGACGATGCGTCAGGGTTCGACTTGGCGAGCAGCTTCGGTATTGTGGGTCTCAGGAGGAATTGATCCATGGCTTTTGATCCCGAAATTCGCGCGGCTTTGATTGATCAAGTGCGCCGCTTCGTGCGCGAGCGCTGCGTCCCGGCCGAGGCGCAAGTGGCTGAGGATGATCTCGTGCCGGATGAGCTGGTTCAGGAAATGAAAGAGCTTGGCCTGTTCGGGCTTGCGGTGCCGGAAGCTTATGGTGGTCTGGGCCTCGATATGGAAACCGAATGCTTGGTTGGCTTCGAACTCGGCTGGACCTCTCCCGCCTTTCGGTCAGTTGCCGGGACGAATATTGGGATTGGCTCACAAGCGCTCGTCCTGTTCGGCACCGAAGAGCAGAAAGAGAGATATCTGCCAGGGATTGCAAGCGGCGATATCGTCACCAGTTTCGCGCTGACCGAACCCGAAGCCGGGTCTGACGCGGCTGGCCTGCGGACCAAGGCGACGAAGGATGGCGACGGCTATCTGCTGAGCGGCGGAAAACGCTATATCACCAATGCCAATGTCGCGGATCTGTTCACGGTCATGGCGCGCACCAATCCAGACGAGCCGGGCGCTAAGGGCGTGTCGGCCTTCATCGTGTCGCGCGACACGCCGGGTCTTTCGGTTGGCAAGCCAGAAAAGAAAATGGGCCAGCAAGGCGCGCATATTTGTGACGTGAATTTCGACAATGCCCGCGTGCCTGCTGAAATGATGGTCGCCGGTGAGGGCGAAGGCTTTAAAGTCGCGATGAGCGTGCTCGATAAAGGCCGTTTGCATATTTCCTCGGTCTGCACTGGCATGATGGATCGCTTGATCAGCGAAATGGTCAATTACGCCATGGAGCGCGAACAGTTCGGTAAGCCGATCATGCAACATCAGCTGATCCAAGCGATGATCGCCGACAGCCAGGCCGAGGCCTATGCCGCGCGCTGCATGATCTTAGACGCAGCGAAAAAACGCGATGCGGGGGAGCCGGTCACAATGCTGGCCTCGTGCTGTAAAATGTTCGCGTCGGAGGCCGTTGGCCGGGTTGCGGACCGCGCCGTGCAAGTGTTTGGCGGCGCCGGCTATGTCGCTGATTATGGCGTTGAGCGCTTCTTCCGTGACGCGCGCATATTCCGCCTCTATGAAGGCACGACTCAAATCCAACAGATCATCATCGCCCGCGAGCTCAGCCGCGCAGCGAAACGCGGAGAAATTTAAATGGCCGATACCGAGCACGAATTTGCGCCAGAAGATGTCGGCTTAAATTCCGAGCGGCTGGATTACATTCCGGACTATTTCGACAAGGCCTATGTCAAAGATGGCAAGCTGCCTTGTATGGCGACGCTGGTCTCTCGCAATGGCCAAATCGTACATGAGGCCTATCGCGGCAAGACTCATCTCGAAGGGGGATCGCCAATTGGTCCGGATACGATTTTCCGGATCTATTCGATGACCAAGCCGATCACCTCGGTTGCTGCGATGATGCTGCATGATGAAGGCATTCTCCGTCTCGATCATGAGATCTCTCGCTACATTCCTGAGTTTGCGGACACGCAAGTCTGGGATGGCGGCGACTTGAAGGACTATAAAACCCGCGCGCCGGATCGGCCCATGACGGTGCGCGATGCGTTCACCCACACGACGGGCGTCACATATGGATTCCTATTCCAGCACGAAGTCGACGCGCTCTATCGGGCTGAGAAAATCGGAAACCTCGGCGAAGGCGAGGGAGAGACATTGGGCGAAATGTGCGCGCGTATCGCCAAACTGCCTCTCGTCTTCTCTCCCGGCGAGCGCTGGAATTATGGCCACTCAACAGACATTCTCGGCCGCGTGGTTGAAGTCGCCAGCGGGATGTCGCTCGACGTCTTTTTCCGCGAGCGGATTTTCGAGCCGCTGGGCATGGTCGATACCGACTTCTTTGTCCCAGAGAGCAAGCTCGACCGGTTGATGGCGTGCTATGCGAAAAACCCGATCACGGGCGAAGTCACGATGAGCGACGGGGCAGGGGCAGACAGCAAAGCCTACAAAACCCAGCCAAAACTGCTCAATGCCGGTGGTGGATTGGTCTCAACGTTGCGCGATTATCACCGCTTCTGTCTGATGCTCCTGCAAGGCGGCAGCCTGGAAGGCACCCGTTTGCTTAGCCCTAAGACGGTTGAGTTCATGCGGATGAACCATTTGCCAGGCGGTAAGACGATCAAAGAGATGGGCGATCAAACCTTCTCTGAGGCTCGCATGGAAGGCAACGGATTCGGACTGGGCGGATCGACAGTGGTCGATGTGGCGGAAACGCTGACACCAGGATCTGTCGGATCCTTTAGCTGGGGCGGGCTTGCGAACACATTCTTCTGGATCGACCCGGTGGAAGAAATGATCGCCATTCAAGCCACGCAGATGATCCCAACCGGCTGTTACCCGATCCGGCCACAGTTCCAGCAATTGGTTTACGCTGCGGTTGATTGGTAGCCTAATCGGCGAAACACTTCGAAATATGGTGTGTTCTTGAGGGTATTTTCTGCCTCAAAACGAGAAAAATGAGTTAGCGCGCGGTTTGTCAGCGTTGTCAGGCTTGCCAAGCCGCAAAAAATTACCATGTTCCGCAGCGTAAGTCCCGAAAACGCGCCGGTGCTTGGTCCGGTAGACAGATAACGGGTCACCACCGGAGGAATTGAATGACGAAATTGGACAACCCGTTCCACACTTATGTAGAAGACCTATTCGCCAATCTAGGACGCATCCGAATACGGAAAATGTTTGGCGGTGCCGGGGTCTATTCCGGCGAAGATATGTTCGCGTTGATCGACAAAGATCGTGTTTATGTAAAATCAGACGACCGGCTCAAAAAGCACTTGGAATCCGAGGGCGGAGAGCCATTCGAATGGACCAATCCAAATACCGGAAAGACCATTCGCATGAGCTATGTCTCACTTCCGGTAAACGCGCTTGATGACCGTGACGAAGCTTCTGCTTGGGGCCGTAAAGCCCTTGATGTCGCCATCCAAGCTCGACGCGCGAAAGTGAAGTCGCCGCGCCGGATGACGTTCTAATTCACGCGCCTAGCTGTTCCGGAAATTCGCCGGACGCTTCTCGAGAAACGCTTTTACGCCTTCTCTGAAATCAGGTTGACGCCCAGCTGTTCGCTGGGCAAACCGCTCCGCCTGAAGCTGGCTGTCAAAGTCATTGTCTTCGGCCTGCCATACCAGATCCCTGATCAATGCCAGCGCTTGGGTTGGCCCATCGGCCAGACGTTTCGCGTAAGCCCGCGCTTCATCCATTAATTGATCATCTGGAACGACGCGATTGATCATGCCCCATTCCAGCGCCTGATCGGCGAAGACTTTGTCGCCAAACAAGGTCATTTCCATTGCTTTCGCGCGCCCGACCATACGTGGTAGAAGGAAGGTCGAGCCACCATCTGGTACCAGTCCGATCCGGCGGAAGGCCTGTAGGAAATATCCGCTTTCAGAGGCAATGATGAAATCGCCCATGAGCGCAATTGAACACCCAACTCCGGCGGCTGGACCGTTCACGGCTGTGATGATCGGATGCGGGTGCGTGCGCATCGCCTTGATGAAGGGATTATAGTGCGTGTCGAGCCCTTTACCGGCATCCGGCTTGCCTTTCTCAGGCGCGCCATCAGGTCGTGCTGAAAGGTTCGCGCCAGAGCAGAAGCCCCGGCCATTGCCTGTGATGATCGTACAGCGTGCGGCGTCTGCCGCCTGTTCGATCGCCAGCGATAATTCTTCAATCGTGTCCATCCCAGCGGCGTTCATCGTTGCTGGATCGTTGAAGGCGATGGTCGCGATATCGTCGACCACCTCATAAGAAATCTTCGTGAAGCTCATGGCGCTCTCCCATTTTCATTTAATCTATTCGGCTCAGCGCCGCTGAAAACCGTGACGTGGCGGCAGGCGGATTCGTTTTGTGTTCTGCTGGTTCTGGGTTATCCTTTACGTCAACGATAATATACCTCGGAGGAAATAATGGCATTGGACGGACTGACAGCGGATGGCATGGGCGCCATCCTCGCCAAACAAAAGGCCGCAAACATTCGAGACGGAATCCCGTCTGCGGCGCAACGCGAGGCCTGGATCGACAAATCGATTGACCTCTTGGTGACGCATGGCGAGGCCCTCTCCAAAGCAATGGCTGAAGATTTCGGACACCGCTCTGTCGACCAATCCAATTTGACCGATATTGCGAGTTCGATTGGCGCGCTGAAATTTTCGAAGAAGCACCTCCGCAAATGGATGCGGCCGGAAAAGCGCGGGGTCGAATTTCCGCTCGGATTGCTCGGATCGAAAGCGCAGGTTCAATATCAACCAAAAGGCGTCATTGGTGTGATCAGCCCTTGGAACTTTCCCGTTAACCTGACCTTCGCGCCAATGGCGAATGTTTTCGCAGCGGGCAATCGCGCGATGATTAAACCGTCTGAGTTCACCGAAAAAACGTCTGAGCTCATGGCTGAGCTGTTCGCTAAATATTATACCGAAGAAGAGGTCGCGGTTGTGACGGGCGGCCCGGATGTCGGAGCAGCGTTCACCAAACTGCCGTTCGATCACATCATTTTCACAGGCGCGACCTCTGTCGCCCATCACGTGATGCGCGCGGCGGCGGACAATCTTGTGCCGCTCACCTTAGAGCTTGGCGGGAAATCGCCCGTCATCCTGGGGAAATCGGCAGATCTGCAAAAAGCCGCTAACCGGATTATGGCGGGTAAGACGATGAATGCAGGCCAGATCTGCTTGGCGCCGGACTATGCCTTCGTGCCAGAGGAAAAGACTGGCGAGTTTGTCGGCGCTGCTCAAGCCGCCGTCGGAAAGATGTTCGCCGACGGCCTCAAAGACAATGATGATTACACATCGATCGTCAATCAGCGCCATTATGACCGGCTCAACTCTTACCTCGATGATGCCCGCGAGAAGGGCGCCGAAGTGATCGAGATCAATCCGCAGAACGAGAATTTCAGTCAGCAGCCGCACCATAAAATGGCGCCGCATATCGTTCTCAACCCGACTGATGATATGAAAGTCATGCAGGATGAAATTTTCGGACCGATCCTGCCGCTTAAGTCTTACAATGAGACGAAAGATGCGGTGGCCTATATCAACGACCATCCGCGTCCACTGGGTTTGTATTATTTCGGCGATGACGCGAATGAGCGTGAGATGGTTCTCAACAACACCACATCAGGCGGGGTTACGGTCAATGATGTGGTGTTCCACGTTGCGCAAGAAGACCTGCCATTTGGCGGCGTCGGACCGTCTGGTATGGGCGCCTATCATGGCCGCGACGGGTTTTTCGAGTTCAGCCACAAAAAGGCGATCTATACGCAAACGGGTAGTGAGCTCCTTGCTATGATGCGCCCGCCTTATGGCGAGAAATTCCGCAAACAAGTGCAAGGCCGGCTCAAGAAATAGGGCCGAGCTGGTCGATTTTTGAAAGCCGCTCTCCGGGGCGGCTTTTATTATTCAACCGGCAAATGCTCTGACAGAAATCTGTCCATCTCTTCGAGTGTTTGCAGCCGGGTATCTGCCACGGATAGCCAGTGATCCTCGCCCTTCAGCCGGACCAGCTCGACATCTTTTCCGGCGCGCTTGAGCGCATTTCTCATCTTTGTGCTCTGGGCGTAAGGCACCACGGTATCGTCATCACCATGCATCAGCAGAACAGGCGCCTTCACATTTTCTGCGAAGTTGGCAGGAGAGATAGAACGCAGTTTCTCGCGGCGCGCATCTCCAGCTGCCATCACACTTTCCCAATAGCTGACGACCCAATGGTGTCGACCATAATCGCGTTTTTCCTGTTTTAGCATTTGGTTGAGGTCGCTGACCGGGGCGATCGCGATGACGCATTTATAGAGCTCAGGCGTGAAAACGGCGCCCGCGAGCGCGGCATAGCCGCCATAGCTGCTACCCGCGATGCAGACTCGTTCTGGGTCGGTATATTGTGCCGCGACCAGAGCGTTCAGCCCATCGGTAATATCGTCCTGCATTTTGCCGCCCCACTCACCGCGACCGGCATCTTCAAATTCGCGTCCAAATCCAGTTGAGCCGCGAAAATTAGGCTGAAACACGAGATAGCCGCGATTGGCGAAATATTGCGCCATCCAATCAAACCGGAAACTGTCATACGATGCTGGGCCGCCATGTGGCAAAACCAGGGTCGGCAGCGGTTTGGTCTCGCCTGGTCGATAATCTGGCGGCGCGGTAAGAATGGCTTGAATGGTCAATCCATCACGGGCTTGATAGTTGATATTCATCAACATGCCATGCGCCGTCGCCGGAATGTCTGGTCGGCTTTTCACGACCGTTTTCAGCGTATCATCTTCGCGGCTATGCGACACCCAAAGCTGTCCGAGACTGGGCTGGAACACGCGATACAAGACTTTCGATCGATCATCGGTCCAAGAGTCCAAATAGATCGTCGTACCTGGCAATTGCGCCGAGATCTTTTCATAACTGTCTTTGAGCAGTGGATCCAAAAAAGCATAGTCTGGCTCAACGCCCGCATAGCGGATGCCTAAGACCTTACGATTATTGTCAGTATATGTGCTGATGATTTCGCGGTCTTTTGTAGGGATAAGAGGCCCGCTGATCTCGCCGTCGAGCGATAGTTTCATCAAGGCGTCGAAACCATCATCCTGAACTTGGGCGAAGACCAACCCGGTCTCGTCCGGCATGACGCCTCGGATCGACATTGGAAGAATTTCGTCTTCGATCTCTAAGATCGTTGTCCATTTTTTGTTTTTGTAAGACTGAACCTGGTATTTGTTGCTGCGATTATTGTAGCGCTCGCGCGCGAGCACGATCCCGCCATCGCCAACAAACCAGTCTCGTGTATCAGCCGTGCCGCGCGCGAACCGGCGCCCTCGGGGGCGGTTAAGAGGTACGCGCAACAGATCGAGGTTTGGATTCGAATGAGCCGCCCCCATAAGGGCCGGCATCAATACTTCACCGGCTTTGTCGCTGCGACCAATAATGGTTCCAAGCCCGATTTGGGCCGGAAAGACGCCTTGCGTACCCTTCAATAATTGTTTGACATCTTGGGTTTCCAGATCAAACACGAACGCGCCTGAATACTCATATTCTCCCCGAAATCCGTACGTTTTCGTTGTTTCGGACACATGAAGGATGACATGGTCATTATCATAGAACTCAACGCCGCGCGCTTTCAGTTCTCTGAGGCCAAGTTGAATGGGTGGAGCACCTTCGAGGCTTAATACCGCCAAGCGCGATCCGTCCTTCAAATGGACGATTGTCGCGACTTTTGTGCCATCGGGAGAAAGCTCCGCATCCGCGATTTGCGGCAAAGCCCCATAGGCGGCAAGCGGTGGTTTAGGGTAATCGTCGATTTGCGCAGCAATCTGAAGTGCAGATTGAGACAGGGTGACAATAATCAGAAGTAAAGTGGTCTTCATGTGTAATCTCACTCAAGCAGTGATGTGAGATTATCTGGCGCAATCGTCTTCGCAAGACTTATTTTTATTTCAGAAAAGCCGGGACGTCTTCGCCGAATCCTTTCACATCATCGGGAGCAGGCTCCAAAATCAGATCATCATCTTTGCGTTTGAAATCACGCTTCGGGCGCTCTTTGCGCTCGCGCTTTGGCTTTTCTGTGGTTTCGGACGCTGCTTCTTCCGGAGCATTATCCTCTCCGACGTCAGCGCGCTCTTTGCGATCTTTGGAGCGACCCCGTCCTCCGCTTCGACCTTCGCCCCGACCCTCACCACGGCCTTCATCGCGTCGCCCGCGGCCACGTCCTGAGCGTTCGCCGCGGCCGCGCCCTCGACGGCCACCTTCGTCGGCAGGCAGATCTTCAAGCTCTGCTTCAAGACCTTCGGGCATATATTCTTCGACATCGGTTTTGATGAGCATCATCACGCCGCGCCAGCCTTTGGCGTCGTCCGGCCCCACCAAGGTAAAGCTTTCGCCTTCGCGCCCAGCACGACCTGTCCGTCCAATCCGGTGGACATAGTCTTCGTCTTTTGGCGGCGGTGAGTAGTTAAACACATGGCCAACGTCGGGAATATCAAGTCCGCGTGCCGCAACATCCGAAGCGACCAGCAATTGTAGCTCGCCATCGCGAAATTTGTTCAGCGTCTCCATACGCGCGCTTTGCGGCAAGTCGCCATGGATCGGGGCGGCGCTAAAGCCATGCTTGGACAGTGATTTTGCGACGATATCGACTTCCCGCTTGCGGTTACAGAAGACGATGCCATTTTTCACATCGCGGCTTTCAATCACGCGGCGCAGGGCGGTCCGTTTGGCTTTGTCATCGCCGCGAGCGATCTTGACGACATGCTGTTTGATCGTCTCGGCGGTTTTCGATTGGCGGGCCACTTCGATCCGGATCGGATCTTTTTGGAATGTCTTAGCCAGGCGCGCGATTTCTTTCGGCATGGTCGCTGAAAAGAGCAAGGTTTGGCGGCGCGGTGGCAGCAGCTTACAAATTTTCTCAATGTCCGGAATGAAGCCCATATCGAGCATCCGGTCGGCCTCGTCGATGGTGAAGACTTCGACGCCGGTGAGCAGAATCTTTCCGCGCTCAAACTGGTCAATCAAGCGGCCTGGCGTGGCGATCAACACGTCGACGCCGCGCATCAATTTCTGTTCTTGTTCTTTAAAGCTCACACCGCCGATGAGCAGCGCCATATTGAGTTTCAGGTCCTTGCCGTAAGTCTCGAAATTCTCTGAGACCTGTGCGGCGAGTTCGCGGGTGGGGCAAAGGATCAAGCTGCGCGGCATCCGGGCCCGGGCGCGGCCCTTGGCCAGGCGGTGCATCATCGGCAGAGTGAAGGCTGCGGTCTTGCCGGTTCCGGTTTGCGCGATCCCAGTCACGTCGCCGCCCTTTTTGATTACAGGAATGGCTTGTTCCTGGATCGGGGTGGGATGTTCGTATCCAGCGGCGTCAATTGCCGTTTGAATGCGGGGGTCGAGATTGAGCTCTGCGAATGTAATCTTTGGGGTGTCAGTCAATGTGTTGTCCAGCTGGAGGGTCTAAAATCGGTCTCATCAAGCTGTTCCGAATTGAACAGCGGGGCCGACTTAGAATCACTGCGCCGGCAAACATGTTGCGCCGCACATAGTGCAAAAAAGCCCACCGGCAAAGGTGGGCTCTTCAGTCAGTTGAAAAGTGTGCTTTTTGGGTTGTCGTCGGGCAGGGGCCCTATGACTAAGCCGCGTCAGCCAGATTCTGGTTCGCGAAATCCCAATTGACGAGATTGTCGAGGAAGCTTGCCATATAGTTCGGACGCGAGTTCTGATAATCGAGATAGTAAGCGTGTTCCCAAACATCCATGGTTAGGAGTGGGGTGACGCCAGCCTCGGTCAGAGGTGTTTCTGCGTTCGGCGTTTTGGTGATCGCCAGCTTGCCATCTTTCATGACCAGCCACGCCCAGCCTGAGCCAAACTGTCCGCCGCCAGCGGCTTTGAACTGGGTTGCGAACTCATCGTATGATCCGAAGTCGCGATCAATCAGCTCTGCGATCTTGCCGTGTGGCGCGCCGCCGCCGCCTGGCTTCATAGAGTGCCAATAGAAGGTGTGGTTCCATACCTGCGCAGCATTGTTGAACAGGCCTGCTTTTGCCGCATCGCCAGCAGCTGCCTTGACGATATCTTCCAGTGAAGCATTCGCCAGATCTGTGCCATCGATCAGTTTGTTGAGATTCACAACATAGGCATTGTGGTGCTTACCGTGGTGGAAGTTCAGCGTGTCTTCTGAGATATGCGGCACCAGGCCATCGCGGCCATACGGAAGTTCGGGAAGGTCAAAAGCCATGTCATTGGTCTCCTTAAGGAATTTTTTCGCTGTTTCTGAGCAGCGTTTGCCACAGATATGGGTTTCATGACCAGCCCTGCTAGTGATTCTCTGAAAGAAATTGTCGCGCGTTTGGATCAGCGGATTCAAACCGTCGATGAAGAACGCTGGTTATCAAGCCGATATGCGCCAGACCAAGCCCGCCGCGCGCTAATTATCTTGTATGCTTTTTACTATGAATTGGCGCGTGTTCGGGTCGTGGTCACCGACCATACGATGGGGCAAATCCGGTTCCAATGGTGGCGGGATGCGTTGAGCGAGCTTCGAGCCGGGGCGCCGCGCCAGCATGATGTGGTCTTAGCGATTGCGTCTGGCCTGACCGAAGCGGGTATCAATATCGATCAACTCGAGGCGCTGGTCGAGGCGCATGAGGCTGCGTTTCTGCAGGATGACCGCGATGCGGAACCAGAAAACCTTCTCGTAGAGATTGCAGCCCAGATCGTCGGCACAGACGCAAGCGATTTCGGCGCGATTGCGCTTGAATGGGCGGCATTGCGGCGAGGGGGCACTGTCGATGCGCCCCTTTTAAAGCAAAAAGTCGCAACACAATTGCGTCCGGCCGTTGCGCATTTCCGCATGCGGCATGTTTGGCAGAAAGGCCGCTCACTCACGGCGCTTCAGAAGCGGTTAAGTGTCTTGTGCGCAATGGTGTTTGGGCAAATCTAGGTGCGCCGCGACAAAAGAGTGAACAGTGTACACTTTTTCGGAAGGTGCATTAAATAGAGACGCAATAAAGATAAAAGAGGCCTCCCATGCTGCGTAAATCTGTTTTGGTGTCACTCTCCGCTTTGGTGCTCGCGCTCCCTGGGCAATCTGAAACTTTGCAGGATGCGCTGACGACGGCGTTCCAAACCAATCCGTCGCTGGAAGTGCAGCGGGTTGAACTCGGTATCGCGCGCGAACAACTCAACCAAGCGCGCGGCGCACGGGCGCCGACGGTCGATCTTTCTGCCTCGGGCGGATATGAGTCGCTCGACAGCAACCAGCCGATTGCGTTCAATGTCGGCGACCGGCCGATCGCTTCAGCACAATTACAAGCGACCTTGCCGCTTTATACAGGCGGGCGGATCAATGCCGGGATCAATCAAGCTCAAGCTGGAATTCTCGCCGCGAATGCGCAATTCGATGGCGTGTCGCAAGATCTCATCCTGAACGTGGTTACCGCTTATGTAGATGTGCTGCGTGACCGTGAAGCGATCAATATCCGCGCCAATAGTGTTGCGCTGCTCGAGGAGCAGTTGCGGGCAGCGACCGACCGGTTTGATGTAGGGTTTGCGACCCGCACAGACGTCAAACAGGCCGAAGCACGTTTGCAGGGCGCCCGCGCGGCGTTTTCAGGCGCTGAAGCGCAGCTTGAAGCTTCTTTGTCAGTTTATGAAGTGTTTGTTGGCCAGCCCGCGGGCGATCTCGCGCCAACCAGCGATGCGCCTGCCATCCCGGATTCTTATGAAGCAGCCCTTCAGTCGGCGCTTGCGCAAAATCCCGACCTGATTGCCTTGCGGCAAGCTGAAAAGGCGGCCGAGCAAGCCGTGCGCAGCGCGAAAGGTGAGAGCAAGCCAAGCCTATCCTTGGTCGGGACAGCGAGCGCGCAAGAGACGTTCGATATTGAGGCGTCCGTCATCACGCCGACCGGGGTTCAGACTTTGCCGGCTGACAATTATCGAGACACGCAGGTGCGTCTGTTGGCGCAAGGGTCTGTCCCGCTCTTCCAAGGCGGTATCCTGCGTAGCCGCGTTCGCGCCGCTCGACTTGAGCGCGAACAGGCCCGTTTGCAGACGATCAATGCGGAGCGCCAAATCACGGCCAGTATTGCGCAAGCTTGGTATGGCAATATCGCCGCTGAGCAGGCCATCACAGCGTCAGAACTGCAAGTTGAGGCCGCTGAAATCGCTTATGAGGGCGCTCAGGAGGAGCTCAGTGTCGGCACCCGAACCACGCTCGATGTGCTCGACCAAGAGCAGCAATTGCTTGAGGCCCGTCTTGGCTTGATCGAGGCGCGCCGCGATGCCTTCGTGGCCACGCACCAGCTTTTGCGCGCGATGGGGCAGCTCTCCCTTTAAGCTGATTGGGTTAAACTGCGGGCTTGTGATAAGTTAACCAAGTAATCCCTTGTTAACCGACCTGAAGTAGCCGGTTAATAGAAGCAAACTCAGTGGACGTGAATATGGGCGAGCAAGCACAAAAAGAACCGACCATGGAAGAGATCCTGTCTTCCATAAGAAAAATCATCGCTGACGACGACACAGTTGCGCCAGAGCCTGAAGCGGCCACAGAAGATGACAGTATGTTCGAGAGCGCGGCCGAAGAGCCAGCGCCGGTTGAGAGCGAAGAAGATGTTCTCGCCGCGATCAGTCAATCCATGGATGACCTGTCAGGCGATGCTGATTTTGCAGCGGAAACTGAAACGGATGACAGCCTCGATTTCGTCGTTGAAGACGATAATTTCGAGACGTTTGAAGAAACTGATTTTGAAGGGGTTGAAGATTTTGCCGAGGCTGAGGTGGAGCCTGTCGAAGATACGTTCGACCCGGTTCCAGAACCTCAACCAGAGCCCGTGATTGAAGAGGAAGCTCCCATGGTCGCTAAAACTGCCCCCCTTACTGATACTGCTACCGTCACCGCGGCTGCAGGCGCGCTTGGTAAGCTGCTCTCAAATGTTGAGTTTGGCGAAGAAGCTGGTGGCACAACCACGATTGAAGGCCTGGTGCGCGAGATGATGCGCCCAATGCTCAAAGAATGGCTCGACGAGAACCTTCCAGGCATTGTTGAAAAGCATGTGGAAGCCGAAGTGCAGCGAATTGCGCGCATGGCTGGCTAGACCCACACAATTCCTCTGCTAAAGAGACGGGCGCGCCAGAGATGGCGCGCCTTTTTCGATTCTCTCTATGACCGACCGGACCGTATAAAATGATCGACCAGCGTTTTGACCCAAAAGCCCATGAGCAGCGTATCTATCAGCGCTGGGAAGAGGCGGGCTGTTTCCGGCCAAGTATGGACACGTCCGCCGAGCCGTATGCGATCATGATCCCGCCACCGAATGTGACGGGCAGCCTGCATATGGGCCACGCGCTCAACAATACGATCCAGGACATTCTTTGCCGGTTCGAACGGATGCGTGGCAAGAATGTTCGCTGGCAGCCCGGCATGGACCATGCGGGCATCGCGACGCAAATGGTGGTTGAGCGGCAACTCGCGGCAAGCGGCAATCAGGACCGGCGCTCCATGGGGCGCGACGCCTTCATCGATAAAGTCTGGGAATGGAAAGAGGAGTCTGGCGGCACCATCCTGAACCAGCTCAAACGCCTCGGTGCATCTTGTGATTGGGAAAATACCAAATTCACGCTGGACGAAGATCTCAGCAAAGCGGTGAATAAAGCCTTTGTTGATCTCTATAATGACGGTCTGATCTATCGCGCCAAACGCCTGGTCAATTGGGACCCGCAATTCCAGACCGCGATTTCCAATCTCGAAGTCGAGAATAAAGAAGTCGACGGCCATATGTGGCACTTCAAATATCCGCTCGCGGGCGGGGAGACCTACACCTATGTCGAGAAAGATGCGGACGGTAATGTCACGCTGGAAGAGACACGGGACTATATCTCGATCGCCACAACCCGGCCTGAAACCATGCTCGGCGATGGTGCGGTGGCTGTGCATCCATCTGACGAGCGTTATGCCCCAATTGTCGGGAAGCTCTGCGAAATTCCCGTTGGGCCGAAAGAGCATCGCCGCCTGATCCCGATCATCACCGATGAATATCCAGATCCAGACTTTGGCTCGGGCGCGGTCAAGATTACCGGCGCGCACGATTTTAACGACTATCAAGTCGCCAAACGCGGCGGCATTCCGATGTATGCGCTAATGGACGAGAAGGGTCATATGCGCAGCGATGGCGAGGCCTATGACGCTGTCGCTCAAGTTGCGCAGCGTATCGCGGAAGGCGCAGAGAGTTTTGACGAAGCCAAGGTCGCGGCGATGAACCTGGTTCCAGACCAATATCGCGGCATGGACCGGTTTGAAGCGCGCAAAGCCGTGATCGCGGACATTACGGCAGAAGGCAATGCGGTGATGATCGCGGATCCGAAATGGAAACCGGAAGCGGCGCAGGAAGATCCCGGATCAAGTCCGGGACAGTCGGGTGACCAGGCCGCATCCCCGGCCCCCGAGCCGGGGTCTCCCACCTCTGCGCCCATGATTCCCTATGTTGAGAATAAGAAAATCATGCAGCCCTTTGGCGATCGTTCCGGCGTCGTTATCGAACCGATGCTGACGGATCAATGGTTTGTCGATGCTGAGACCCTGGCAAAACCCGCGATTGAAGCGGTGCGCGAGGGGCGGACCAAATTCGTGCCCGAGAATTGGGACCGGACCTATTATAATTGGATGGAGAATATCGAGCCTTGGTGCATCTCCCGCCAACTCTGGTGGGGCCACCGGATTCCGGTTTGGTATGATGCTAAAGGCAATCACTATTGCGCCGCCACACTTGGCGAAGCTCAGGCCAAAGCTGGCGAGGGCGTTTCGCTGACGCAAGACGAAGACGTTCTCGACACTTGGTTCAGCTCCGGCCTTTGGCCCTTCTCGACCCAAGGTTGGCCAGAAGAGTCGGATGGCCTCAAGACCTTCTATCCTGGCGCAACGCTGGTCACCGCGTTTGACATCATCTTCTTCTGGGTTGCCCGGATGATGATGATGGGGATCAAATTCATGGATGGCGAAGTGCCGTTCAAAGATGTCTATATCCATGCCATCGTTCGCGATGAGACCGGCAAGAAAATGTCCAAGTCTGAGGGCAATGTGATTGACCCCGTCGACTTGATTGACGGGATTGAAGCCGACGCCTTGGTGGCGAAACGCACGACGGGCCTGCGCCAGCCGGAAAAAGCGCCGCAAGTCGAGAAGGCGACCCGCAAACGCTATCCCAAGGGCTTTGAAGCCTATGGCGCGGATGCGCTTCGCTTCACACTCGCCGCCATGGCCACCAAAGGCCGCGACATCAATCTCTCGGTTGAGCGCGTGGCCGGGTATCGGAACTTTGGCACAAAACTCTGGAACGCGACGCGCTTTGCACAAATGAACGAAGCGAAGTTTGGCGGAAGCGCCGACCCGCAAAGCCTTGAATTATCGATCAATAAATGGATTGTTGGTGAGCTGTACAAATGTACGGCAGCCGTTTCGGAAGCCATTGAAGACTATCGATTCAATGATGCTGCCAGCGCCGCTTATCACTTCACCTGGGACGTTTTGTGCGACTGGTATTTGGAGCTTTCCAAGCCGATCCTCAGTGGCGACGATGCTGCAGCCAAAACAGAGACCCAGGCCGTGCTCGGCTGGATCCTGGAGCAGACCTATGTAGCCTTGCACCCGTTCATGCCCTTCATCACGGAAGCCTTGTGGGAACAGACCAGCGAGCGCTCGGACTTTCTCATGCAGCAGAGCTGGCCGGGCCTAAAAGGTGGTTTTGAAGATCAAGCCGCCGCCGATGAGCTTGGCTGGGTGCTGCGGGTGATTTCGCAAATCCGGTCCGTCCGCTCTGACGTCAACGTTCCAGCTGGCGCGAAAGTGCCCGTTAGCCTGACCGGCGCCAGTGAAGAAACGGCACGCCGCGTCGACGCCCACCGCGATGTCATCATGCGCCTAGCGCGGCTCGAAAAGTTTGACCTCGCCGACACAGCGCCTGCAGGTTCGGTTAAAACCGTGGCCGATGAGGCCACAATCGTGCTCGAGATCGCAGACCTGATCGATGCGGGCGAAGAAATTGCCCGACTGGACAAACAGCTCGGCAAGCTTGGCGGCGAGATTACGGGCCTCGAAAAACGGCTCGGCAATGACGCATTCGTGGCCAAAGCCCCGCCAGAAGTTGTCGCTGAACAGCGCGAGCGTCTGGCCGACTTGCAGGGCACACGCGACAAGCTTAGCCTCGCACGGGAGCAACTCGCCGCCCTATAAGGAGACCGCCATGTTTCGCACTGTGCTTGCCGCAGCGACCGTTCTGATCGCTGCCTGTCAGGGACCTATTCAAGAAACAGCAGAGGAGGTCGTTCCCGTGTCTGGTCCTGACCAACCTGAATGGCGGCTCGTCATACATGGCGGCGCTGGTGTCATCCTTCGCGAGAATATGACACCAGAACGCGAGGCCGCTTATACCGCAGCGCTTGAAACGGCTTTGGAGGCCGGTGCCGATGTGTTGCGCAATGGCGGATCCGCGGTCGATGCGGTCCAAGCGGCTGTGATCCCCATGGAAGATGATCCGCTATTCAATGCCGGGCAGGGCGCTGTGTTTACGGCCGCCGCTGAACATGAGCTCGACGCTTCGATCATGAGCGGGGCGCAGCGTGATGCAGGCGCTGTGGCGGGGGTGAAGCGGGTGAAGAACCCGATCCTCGCCGCACGCGCTGTGATGGACCAGTCGGAACATGTGATGTTTGCGGGGGAGGGCGCGGACGCGTTTGCGGAGTCCGTCGGTCTCGAACTGGTCGACAATTCTTATTTTGACACGGACCGGCGGCGCCAGTCGCTTGAGCGCGTGCTGCGTGAGCGCGAGCGGACCGATGCGGATCGCCATGGAACCGTCGGCGCTGTTGCGATTGATGTAGATGGCAACCTCGCGGCGGCCACAACGACGGGCGGAATGACCGCGAAGGCGGCTGGACGGATCGGTGACTCGCCCCTGATCGGCGCGGCAACTTATGCGCAGAATGGCGTCTGTGCCGTTTCGGCGACTGGACATGGGGAGTATTTCATTCGCGTCGCCGTGGCGAAAACGATTTGCGCGCGGGTTGAACTGGCGGGCGAGAGCGTTGGCGATGCCGCGCAGAGCGCCCTTGATCAAGTCGCTGAGCTTGGCGGTGATGGCGGTGTCGTCGTGATCGATGGAAATGGCGATTATGAGTATGTTTTCAACTCAAAGGGTATGTATCGCGGCATGATCGACCCAGACGGGATGGAAACGGCGATTTTTGAGCAAGAATAGCCCTTTTTGTGTGGGTGACAGGGGCGCGCGGAGCGGCTAAGGCTCGGCGCAATAAAGGAATGTGATTATGAGTAAGACCTGGGACAAATCCAAACTCCCTTCCCGCCATGTGACGGAAGGCCCGGCCCGTGCGCCGCACCGCAGCTATTATTACGCGATGGGGCTCTCGACCAAAGACATTCAAAAGCCGTTTGTCGGCGTGGCGAGCTGTTGGAATGAAGCGGCGCCGTGTAACACCGCTCTGATGCGCCAAGCGCACGCCGTGTCCGAGGGCGTCAAAGCTGCTGACGGCACGCCGCGCGAGTTCTGCACAATCACTGTGACGGACGGCATCGCCATGGGCCATGAAGGCATGCGCTCGTCTTTGGTGAGCCGCGATTGGATTGCTGACACGGTTGAACTGACCATGCGCGGGCATTCCTATGATGCGCTGGTCGGTGTTGCCGGGTGTGACAAGTCTCTCCCAGGCATGATGATGGCCATGCTGCGGCTCAACGTGCCATCTGTCTTCCTTTATGGCGGCTCAATCATGCCGGGCAGTTTTGAAGGTCGGGATGTGACCGTGCTCGACGTGTTCGAAGCGGTCGGCGCGCATGCAGCCGGATCGAACCAAATGAGCGACGACAAGCTACGCGCGCTTGAGAAGGTCGCGTGCCCAGGGGATGGCGCCTGTGGCGGCCAGTTCACGGCGAACACAATGGCTTGTGTTAGCGAAGCGATTGGTCTCGCGTTGCCTCTTTCATCCGCGATGCCAGCGCCTTGGACAGACCGAGACGGCTATGCCCGCGAGTCAGGGCGTGTGGTGATGGATCTTGTCGCCAACAATCTCCGCCCGCGTGAAATCTGTACGCGCGAAGCGTTTGAGAATGCTGCGATTGTTGTCGCTGCGACCGGCGGTTCGACCAATGCGGCGCTGCATTTGCCAGCCATGGCGCATGAATGCGGGGTTGAGTTTACCCTCCGCCATGTCGCGGAAGTGTTTGAGCGCACGCCTTATGTCGCTGATCTGAAGCCTGGCGGGAATTATGTCGCTAAAGATTTCGGCGAAGCGGGCGGTGTTCCAATGCTGATGAAAACGCTGATGGATGAGAAAATCGTCAATCCAGATTGCCTGACGGTGACCGGCAAAAGCTGGGGCGACTATCTCGAAGATATGAGCTTCGATGAAACCCAGAAAGTGATCTATCCGGCTGGAAAACCGATTACGCCAAATGGCGGCGTCGTCGGGCTTTGGGGCTCACTCGCGCCAGACGGTGCAATCGTCAAAGTCGCTGGCTTGGAGAAGCTTCAATTCACGGGCCCAGCGCGCGTATTCGATGGCGAAGAAGCGTGTTTCGAGGCCGTCACCAATCGCGACTATAATGAAGGTGATGTTCTGGTCATCCGCTATGAAGGACCGAAAGGCGGCCCGGGCATGCGCGAAATGCTGTCGACGACAGCAGCGATTTACGGCCAAGGCATGGGCGATAAGGTCGCGCTGATCACGGATGGACGTTTCTCGGGCGCGACGCGCGGCTTCTGCATTGGTCATGTTGGCCCAGAAGCCCAAGAAGGCGGTCCGATTGGCCTCATTGAGGATGGCGATATGATCATCATCGATGCGGAGAAAGGCACAATTGATGTGCGCTTGACCCCGGCCGAGCTTGAAGATCGCAAACGCAAATGGCAGCCGCGCGTCACCGCTTATGGCAATGGCACGCTGGCAAAATTTGCGAAATTGGTCGGTCCTGCCCATCTTGGCGCGGTAACCCATGAAGGGTTTGCCGGAGAACGCCATGTCTACGCCGACATCTAAAGGTCCTTGGGAACAAGACACAGATATAGATCCACTCATCCTGCTCGCCATGCGCGGGCTCCCGAATGACTTTGCGGATTTTCCGCGGGTCTATCAGGATGAGCTTCGGCCCGCCCTGCGCGCGCAAGAGGCCGAGCGGCAAGTTGCGGCAAAAAACTCAATCCGTTGGTCATGGGCCGGCGGATTGGTCGCTTTGCTCGGTGTGATCTTTGGCTTCTTTGTGTTTCGGGTGCCCCAGCTCGCGATTGTCGCGGGCATTATCGGATTTGCAGTCCATGGGGCAGGGCGCAATCCGCTGAACCAAATCGGCAAACGCGCCAAACAAATGATCGTTGATCCGGTGGTGGCGCGGTTCGATATGATGTTCGATCCTGAGCCGGGGGTGCAAGAGAGCATTGTCGATTTGCGCGGTGCCGGCCTGGTGCCGGATTGGGATCGAGCAGCGTTTGAAGACCGGCTGACGGGCGAGCGCCATGGCGTTCAGTTCGAATTCTTTGAAGCCCACTTGGAAGAGCGGCGGCGGACGACCGATTCCAAGGGTCGCACCCGCACGCGCTGGGTCACCGTATTCAACGGCCAATGTTTGCGGTTTCAGTTCCATAAGACGTTTCATGGACAGACTTTGGTGCTGCGCGATGCGGGCATCCTCAACCGGTTTCTTGGCCGACGCGGGATGGACCGGGTCAAGCTCGAATCCAAACAGTTTGAAGACGCGTTTGAGGTGTTCGGAACAGATCAAGTCGAAGCTCGTTTCCTGCTGACGCCGGATCTGATGCAGCGCCTGATCGAGCTCGAGAAAGTCTTTCGAGGCGGCAAACTCCGCTGCAGCTTTCAGAACAATGAGCTGCTGATCGCGCTCGAAGGTGGCGACCTGTTTGAGCCAGGCTCGATGTTTACCCCGCTGGACAATCCAGACCGCGTGCGGGAACTGCTCGATGACTTCGCGGCCATCTTCAATGTGATCGATTGTTTTGCAGATCCTGAACAAGTGAATCGCGCCCAGCGAGAATCAGGTGAAGACTGAACAGAGCTCGGTATGGTCACACTTTGGACCAGATCTGGGCGTCTACGTTCAGATAAGCTTCAGCTCTTAATCACTAGAGAAAATGTCATGAAACCAATGATTTCCTCTTTGAGCGCCCTTATGGCATTGACCGTTTTCGCTGCGCCTATGGCGTCAGCTCAATCTTGTGCAAAGCAGGCCGCGAGCTTGCAGGAGAAGCAGGCCGAAGCGCAATCCCTCGCTGAGGCGCGTCTGACCTTGGTCGATGAGGTTGAAGCGGCGGGTGATGCTTGGGAAAATGCGGAAGCAATGCGCAATTTTGGAGAAGCGCAAGCGATCGAGGCGGACACGACAAAAACCGCGTATGACACGCTGAAGGCTGACCTGTTCGAAAAAGAAAGCTCGCTTCAATTGCTTGTCGCGAACCTCAACAAAGATGTTCAGACCTACAATCAGCGCTGCGTTACAGACTAGTCCGTCAGTTCGACGATCACAGGCACGTGGTCTGACGGTTTTTCCAAGCCGCGCGCTTTGCGATAGATCTCGACACTTTCCAATCGGTCAGCCGCTTGCGGGCTGAGCAAATGGTGGTCGATGCGGATGCCATGATCCTTTGGGAAAGCGCCGCCTTGATAATCCCAAAACGTGTATTGGTGACCGCGATTATCGGCCACTTCAAAGGCTTCGGTCAGCCCGAGATGTTTGAGGCGCCGGAAGGCCGCTCGGCTGTTCGGAAGCGCCAGAGCGTCGTCTGACCAAACCGTCTCGTCCCAACAATCCTCGGCGCGTGGAATGATATTATAGTCTCCGCACAGGACCAGAGCTTCTTCAGCCTGCATCAGGTTGGCCGCATGAGTTTTGAGATGCCCCATCCAGTCGAGCTTATAATCATATTTGGGGCCAGGCGCGGGATTGCCGTTTGGCAAATACAAGCCGCCGACGCGGACGGGATTGTCGTTGAGAATGAGCGCCTCAATATAGCGCGCTTGTTCATCCTCTTCATTGCCGGGCAGGCCTTTGACCACGTCCTCCATTGGAAAGCGCGAGAGCATCGCAACGCCATTATAGCTCTTCTGGCCATGTGCCTCGACATTATAGCCGAGCTCTTCGATTTCCATGTAGGGGAAAGCGTCTGTCTCGCATTTGATCTCTTGCAAGCAGACGACATCGCAATCGATGGCTTTCAGCACCTCGATCACAGTGGGCAGGCGGGCTTTGACGGAGTTTACGTTCCAGGTCGCGATTTTCATGGCGCCTGTTTAGCGCGCTTTGCGCGTTAGGCCAGCCTTGTAATTCTGCTTGACATGAAACCAAATAGTTTCTTAACAATGAAACTGAAAGGTTTCATGTTATGATTGAGCAACTGGTTTTTCGCGCGATTGCCGACCCCACGCGCCGGAGCATTATGAGTATGCTGGCAGAGGGCGAGCACTCCTTGGGCGCGATTGCATCGAACTATGAGATGACGCGGCCCGCAGTATCCAAGCATTTGAAGATCTTAGAGCAGGGTGGGTTGATCCGCGTGCGCGCACAGGGGCGCGAGCGGCTGCACACATTGCAGCCAGAGGCGCTCAAAACTGTTTCCGACTGGCTGAGCTTCTTCAGCCAATTCTGGGACGAGAAACTCGAAAATTTAAAACAAGCTGTGGAGGCGGATGATGAGTGATCCAGCTATGATCAAGACGATCTATTTGAAAGCGACGCGTGAGAAAGTGTGGCGGCACTTAACAGAGAAAGACCTGCTCGCGCGCTGGTTCCATGAAACCGACCGTGATCTGACGGCAAACGTCTCATTCCAGTATTTGAGCTTTGATCTCGATAAGGAAGATCGCAAATTAATGTGGGGCGATGTCGTGGAGAGCGATCCGCCGAAAAAATTGGTCCACACATTTACGCATCAATGGCTGAAGGGCGCTGTCACGACGGTGACCTGGGACCTGGTGGAAGTCGATGGCGGCACGCAATTGACGATGACGCATGAAGGTATCCCGAGCCTTGAGCAACTCTCTGATCATGACAAAGGCTGGGACGAGCATCTCCTGCGCATTCGGATGATGCTTACTTAGGCAAAAATCGGAAGCGACGCTGGTGGCCGTAATTCCAGATCCGGCTGTCTTCACGCGTGCCGAGGCCGATATTATGGATGGCTTTCCAGCGGCCTTGGCGATCCTTCTGGCTCGACAGGATCCCGATGTGCGGAAGCGTGTCATTGACCCGACACGAGATTAGGTCGCCGGGCTGCCAGTCTGAGGCGGGCAGTTCATGCCCATGACGCTCAAGCCAGGTCTCGACATTCGGAACCCGCCGGTGATCAATATTGCGATCGGTTCGGGTGAGGCCCCAGCGGCGGGGATAGGCGCCAAAGTGCGCCGCCATGTCATTGTGGATCTGTTCTTGGAAATCGAATTCGAATGCCTCGCGATAGGCGCGGATGATCACATCAATGCAGACCCCGCGGTCACGAGGCACATCGCCGCCTGGATAGTCGAGCGCGACATAAGCCGGGTCATAACGCGTCGTGACGCCGATTTGCGATCGCGCATGTACGATCAGTTTGGCGGCTTTGGTTTCGTTGACCCCGGCAATGCTGGGCAGCAAAGGCAGCGCGAAGAAGCTCTGAAAACAGGTGCGGCGGGTAATCTCCATGCGCTCAATCTGCTGCCGTACTGTGGCGTGAATTGGGTCGAAGCGGGGCGATGTCTCAGCATTTATTGTGTGGCCATTGGAAGAAACGAGCGAGACTTAGTCGCCTGAAATCTTTCGCGCGGAACGCTGAGACGCAAATGCGTCAGACCTTGGTGCTTTTTCTGAGCGATAAGCGCTGAGCGATCAGGTTAGCGCGCTTGAAGAGCTGCCTGGTGCGTCTTCTTCGGGTCATAAGCGGACGCGCGATACGGTGGTGCTGTCTTCCTGCGATGAGGCGCGGTCTTGTTGTGCGAGCTTAGTCGCCTGGCGCACACGGCCCCAATTTTCTAGCAGCTTCGACTTTGTCTTCCGCGGACGGTCCAATATGGATGAGCGCGTAATATGCGGCGTCTGCAATTTCCAGCTCGGCGTCATAATCGGATATTTCGAGCTTCGCCGCCCAATAGTCGACGGCGCCATGCACAAATTCTGCCGTCAATGGAGGAAATAGCCGATACATCTCTTGTTCGGAAACAGCTTCAGAATACCCTTCCCAATGGGCTTTGCAGAACAGAATTTCGCGTTGACTCAAAATGCCCGTTTTCTGAGCTTTGCCAATCGCATAGGCATCCGCCTGGGCGCCAGGAATTTCATCCCACTCAATTTCTGCTGTTGCCCATGGTGCGCACGCGACCCCCATGATTGCTGATAACAAAAGGTGTTTCACAAATATCCCCCGGTCTCGTGAAGCGTTCGATTAATGCTTACGGTAGATCGGATTGCCGCCTGCGCGCAAGACTTCGCAACCCGAAACACATAGTCCGCGGCAGGCAATGTCGATCACTCGCCCTTTTCAGCCTCGAAAATAATGTGTGACACAACGAACAAAATTCCAACCGTGGCAAAAATTATGAACGTTGCCGTCCACTTGCCAGTTTCATTTACAAGTGACTGAGCGACGTCCCCAGCGGGTTGAAAGATGCCCATATCGCTTAAAGCTTCAGGGTGATTATGGATCATATTAACGACGATCAGACACAAAATCGCGAAACCCCAAAACGCAACAGTGAGCGCTATCTGCTTTATGTTCATAATCATCCCCTTCGTCTATGTTAGACGTAAGCACACATCCCAGGATTGCAGGATGGCTGTGGTGCGACCCCGATGTGCGCTCTGATACAGAAAGCAATCATACGCGCAGCGTTTTAAGATGAGCCCTGCCGCCACCTTCGCGAAGCCCCTAAAAGCCTCGCAGCTCTGCAAACTCGTCTAAGCCAGCGCGATCCGTGTAGAGCGAATTCACAGGATCCGCTTTGTCAGGGTGCCCGACGGCGATGCCGCACCAGACCATTTCGTGTTCGCCAAGGCCGAGATGGGCTTTCAGGCTTGGGCGGAGGATGCCCCAGCATTCTTGCATACAGGTGCCCCAGCCGCGTTCTTCGGCCAATAAACAAAGCGTTTGCATGAACATGCCGGTATGCCCCCATTGGCCATGGCCAACGCGTTCGTCCATGACGATGAACAGGGCGAGCGGCGCGTTGAAGAATTGATAGTTCCGCGCAAACCACATCATCCGCCCCATTTTGTCTTCGCGGGGAATGCCGATTTTTCCGTACATGTCTTCGCCGACGGCGCGGCGTCGTGCGTTTTGGGCGTCAGAGATGTATTCAGGATAAATTGGGTAATCGGTCGGCTCACCGCACGGGTTTTCCGCCAGCTTCGCTGCAGCCAGATCCACGACTTCCTGCTTGGCGTCGCCCGTTAAAGCGATGACGCGCCAGGGTTGTAGATTACCACCAGACGGCGAGCGTTGGGCGTCGGTCAGCCATTGTTTGACGTCGGCTTCGGGCAAGGGTGTGTCGAGAAAAGCTCGCGTTGAAATCCGTTGCTTAATCGCGGTGCTGACATCCATGAGGCGCTCCCTGAAGACTGTTTCACTTAAGACCTAGTGGCCAAATTCAGACGCGCCAGGGGTGTCGCCACGGGAACTCGGCTGGTGGGTGCGCGCTTTATGGTTGTTCAAACAAAGCCAGCGCCGCGGTCGTCATACTGGTCACCCCGGTTTCGATCGTGGCTTCATAATCGGGGGCGAAGAATGGTGAGTGCAGCGACGGCAAAGCGAGGGCACCATCTTGCGCTGCGGCCCAGCGATCTGGCTCGACGGCACCTACCCAATAGAGCAAACCAGGTACTTTCGCGTCGGTCCGCCCATATTGGCTAAAGTCTTCGCCGCCCATCACGGGGGGGACTTGTTTGACATTGTCGCTGCCAATCTGGTCGGCGATCGCGGCTGAGACGTTCGCTGACAGATCAGGATCATTATAGATCGAAGGCGTGTAGTCGGGCTCGTTGAAGATCTCAGGTTCCGGCGCGCCAAAGGCCATGGCTTGGGCTTTCGCGATCCGTTCAATCCCTTCCAAAAGGATGGTTCGTGTTTCCTCATCATAAGAACGCACGGTGAGGAGCAGTTTGGCTTCGTCAGAGATGATATTGTGCTTTGCGCCCGCCTGGAACGATCCGACTGTGACGACGGCCGGGGTCTGCGGGCTCACGTTCCGCGACACCAGGGTTTGCACGGCGGTAACAATGGCTGCCCCGATTACGACCGGGTCCTTGGTTGTGTGCGGATAGGCGCCATGGCCGCCGACGCCTTTGACCGTGATATCGACACTGTCGACATTCGCCATCGCATAGCCTGGGGCATAGCCGATTGTGCCGGATGGCAGGCTGGCAGAGACATGTAGCGCAAGATTGTAGTCAGGCAGGGGGAAGCGCTCGAACAGACCGTCCGCAATCATCGCTTTAGCGCCATTGCCGAGCTCTTCAGCTGGTTGCGCGATCATGATCAATGTGCCTGACCAGTCATCTTTCGCCGCGATCAGATTGCGCGCGGTGCCGACCCAGCTGGTCATGTGGATATCGTGCCCGCAGGCATGCATCACACCATTGGTCACCCCTGTCCAAGTTTCGTCGATTACGGTTGAGGCATGTGGCACGCCCGTGCGTTCGGTTAGCGGCAGGGCATCCATATCGGCGCGAATAAGCACGGTCGGGCCGTCGCCATTCTCGAACACGCCGACAACGCCATATCCGCCAACGCCGTCTCTCACCACGCCATTGTCACGCATGGACTTCTCGCGAGTCCAAGTGTCGCCCAGGCCTGTGGCAACCTCAAAGCCGAGGCTTTCTAATTCATTCGCCAATATCGCCGAGCTCTTGACCTCCTTGAACGAAAGTTCCGGATTGGTGTGGAGATAGGTGTAGAGATCGATCAGATTGGTGCCCGCCGTCGGCATATTGGCGGTGATTTCAATCGGGGCTCGGGTGAGTTCTGCGGTGCTCTCAACACGTCCAACAGCCGGATCGGATTCACCAGTTTCTGTGGAGCTTGGAGCCGTGCACGCGACGGTGAGTGTGGTTAGAGCTAGCGCGCTTATTACCGAATTCAGTTGAAACATAGGGCCTCGCTTATCACGAAATTAAGGTCATTCTGCCAAGGTGCCGAGAACCATGGGTTAAAGCAAGCCCAACAGCATCGTCTTTGGAATTAGAGGTCAGCATGACTTTTCGTCACCGCATCAAAGCTTCGTTTCTCGCGCTTGGCCTGATTGGCTTGGCCGCATGCGGAAGCGAGCCAATCGATCCTGCCGCGTTCGATGCTGAAGTCAGCCAGCTCGCCGAAAGCGGCGACCTCTATGGGCAAATGTTCGTCGTTCTGAAGGACCGCCGTCCAGAAATGTACGGTGATTTTCGGCGTCACGCCTTCCGCGAATATAGCCGCGGCCGAACCGCGCGCGAGGCTGGATATTTGGCGGGCCGCCATATGCGCAAACAGTTGAACAATGAATTGCTGCAACTGTCGCGCGTAGCGAGTGATGAAGACGTCAAAGAGATGATCTCAATCATGATCGCAACGTTCGAACATATCGAGCAAGAGAATGCGAAAGATTGCGAGCGTTTGGCCAATGGCGAAGAGCTCGAACATGTCAAAGATTTTCCGAACGATTTGCGTAAGCGCGAAACCAAGCTGATCGTGGAACTGTTGGGGGCGCCTCAAACCGTGGCAAACCGGCGCGCCGCGTCCCGTAATGAAATCACCAATTGGATGATGAACGTCGCGACGCTCGAACCTTCTGTGGATCAGATGATGTCACATCTGGCCAATGCCGATAAGCGCTCAAAGAAACGCTCTAAAGGCGTGCCGCAAGAGATCTGCCAGGGCATGGTCACGATGTATAAGCGTCTGAGCTATAAACCGTCTGAAGATCGTGGAACGCTGTTCCGGGGTATGGCGCTTATGGCGCTTCAGCAGCAGCAATTGCGCCGCAATACAAGCGAAGACGAAACCGCTTAGTCGCTCAGGCTTTGTTTTAAAATTTCAGTTCCTCTTCGTCGGGCAGGCTGCTAAGCTCGTGCGCACAGACGGAGGGACACTGCATGTCCGAGACACCGACGCCAGCAGCTCAACCTGCAGCCGCACCAGCCGCGCCCCCAACGCCGGAACAAAGCAGCGTGCAAGACGCGCTCAACCAGCTTTCTGAACTGAAAGTCTATACCCATTCTCCCATTCTCTATTGGTGGCCGATTTGGGGACTGGGTTTGATTTTTGGATTGCTCTCTATGTTTGTCTCTGGCGAAGGAACTGAGGCGGCGGCGCGCGTTCAAGGGCAGGCATTTGTCTTCGTTTTAGTGTTTGTGATCTTCTCAACCACGGTCAAACTTCGCGGCGCGAATTCCGTGATATTGGGGCTGATCTTAGCGATTGGCGGGATCTTGCTGGCCATGGCCAATCTTTCCGGTCCAATCGCCGCCTTTATTGGCGGTCTCGATATTCGGATGAGCCCGGCCTTCTACTGGTTCGTCGGAATTACCGTTTTTCTGATGTGGGCGATCATGATCTTCGGATTCGACAAAGTGAAATTCTATGAGATTGCCCCCGGACAAGTTCGCGAACGGGTCTTTTGGGGCAGCGGCGATCGAGCCGAAAGCGGAGCGAATGCCCGCTGCCGGTATTTGAAAGATGATTTCCTGCGTCACAGAATGCTTGGCCTGGTCGTAACGGGCGACATAGAGATCACGCTGGCAGATGGTGAAGTTTGGTATCTCCACAATGTCTTGTTCGCCAAGCAGAAGGCCAATCGCATCAATGAATTGATCGTCACGCGACCAGTCGACTAGCCTACGACGCAACCCGTGCCTGGCCAAATTATTCGTTGAAATCGTTCAAATGTACGATTGATTGACCGCTAAATATTCTCAAGTTTTGGTGGTTTGGAACGTGGATGGGCAACGTGATGTTGCAAACTTCCATAAATTTACGCGCACCGCGCATTGACGGGTATCGACAGGGGACGCGATCCCAGCAATGCTATTGCGCGATCACGCGTCTTCGCGGACGAGTGAGCAGATTAACCTGGCGTAATCTTCTGATTGTGGGCGATCCTTGAGGGGCGAACTTAGAATAGTATTCGTGCATTTGTACGGCACACTCATTTTAATCTGAACGCGCAAAACCATCTGTCAGGATTGATCTAAAAAACAGACTGTCGCTCTCCATCAATGACACAGCGCGAGCGCTGGAGCTGTCTCAGCGCGCAGCATTTTGCTGGTCGTGCCGCCGAACAGCATTTGCCCGATCCGTGTGTGACCGTAAGCGCCCATGACCGCCAGTGAGACATTGTGAGCATCGCAAGCATCTAACAGCGCGTCCGACACTGGCCCTTCAAGGCTCACGCGCTCGACGTTTAGTCGCTGCTCATGCAATAGCTCTGTTAAGCGTTCGGCTGATCCTTCGCATGCATTCGCCCATTGATGGCGGACCTTCTCTGCATTCTCCGCGACGATCACGGTTTTGAAACTGGAAATGAGCGGCATGTGCATACGGACCGCGCGGGCGGAAAGAGGGCTTCCATCCCAAGCGATGAGGCATGTGTCGCTGTCTTTTGTCTGGCTTGGTGCCAAGACCAAAGGCAGCCGGGTTTCCATCAAGACGTGTTCAAAAACAGGGTTGAGGGAATGGCTGGATTGCGTTGCCTCTTTTGGGACCACAAATACATCCGCAAGCGCAGCATGGGCCGCGCCGTGTAGCGCCACCGAACCGACTTGCTTTTCAAAACTTGCTTGCAGCCAAGCGCCATGCGCGTTGGTTTGTTTCTTAAACGCCGCACTCAAATCCTGAACCAGTACCTTTTGCGCTTCCACCATCGACGCGATGGCTGTTGAGCCGAGGACCACGGTCTCCGCGCCGGTGATATCGACAGCGGCATTGGAAGGGTCTGGCAGGGCGCAAAAACCATCCAGTTTTGTGCCCAATTTTTTGGCGAATTGAATGGCAGTTTCGATGGCGGGGTGGATGGTTGCGGCATGGCCACCAAGCGCGACGGTAACGGACATGAATAGCCTCCTATGCTTTGTTCTAATTCAAATTTAGGAAGCCGTGCTTTGCCGCTGTATCAGGGACATTCCTGAGTGTCATTGGCGGCTGGATATGATCTATTCTGAAAGATTTGATCCGTATTAAAGCGGCGTGTCATCGTCGATCAGAATACGGTGCGCGGCGCCATCTAAATCATCATATTGATCGGTGGCCACCGACCACAAAAACGCACCTAGTCCGAGCAGGCCAAGCCCCAAAGCGACAGGGATCAAATAGACGATGATATGCATGCGCGGCTCCGATTAATTCGCAGGGCGTTGAGGGTGACGATCAGAGAGGAGGCTGACATGGCGATAGCCGCGATCAGCGGCGTGACGTGACCCGTCACAGCGATCGGCACCGCGATGCAATTGTAAAGCGCCGCAAGCGCGAAGTTCTGGAGCATCACCGTTTTGGTTTTCTTGGACACGCTGAGCACGGTTTTCAGCGCGCTTAAACCGCCGGAATAGACCGCGTCTGAAGCTGATTGCGAGATATCCATGGCTCCGCCTGGGGCGAGCGAGGCGTGCGCGAGCGCCAGCGCGCCGGCATCATTCAATCCGTCCCCGACCATGAGCACCTTTTTGCCAGACGCGCTGAGCGCCTTCAGACGTTCGGCTTTCCCGGTCGGGGAAACTTCCGCTCGCCAAGTGTCGATGGCGAGGCTTGCGGCAATTCTTTCAACCGCTTCTTCGCGGTCTCCGGAGAGAATTTCCACGCCCAATCCAGCTTGTCTAAAAGCGTCAAGCGTGGCTTTGGCGTCTGTTTGCAATTGGTCTTCAAAGCGAAACAATATCGGCGGCGCATCTGGGGCGGCAAACCAAAGCGAAGGGCCGTCTGACGCGTCGTTCTTTGCCGCGCCGACCCACTCGGCTGATCCGAGCCGATAGCGCTGGTCATCAATAACGCCCTCGACTCCAAGACCTGGATATTCTTTGACCTCATTGGCGATGGCGCCGGGGCCCACACTGGCAACGATCGCTCGAGAGAGCGGGTGCCGGCTGGCGCGGGCCAATTGAGCGGCGAGGACCAGCTCGCCGCCATGGTCTGAGACCAGACGCGGCGTGCCGAGCGTCAGCGTACCGGTCTTATCCAGCACGACATAGTCGACCTCCGCGAACCGCTCGAGCGCATCTCCAGAGCGTAGAAAGATCCCGCGTTTAAACAAATGCCCAGACGCGACGACTTGAGCCACCGGCGCCGCCAAAGCAAGCGCGCAGGGGCAGGTGATGATGAGCGTCGAGACCGCGATCAGAACGGCGTGATGGACGCTCGCGCCAAGCAGGATCCAAGCAAGAAACGCCAGCGCCGCGGTGGTGTGGACGAAGGGCACATAAAGGCTGACCGCTTTGTCTGCGATTTGCCGATAGCGCGCGCGTTTTTGCTCGCCCGCTTCCAGCATGTCCGCGATTTGCGACAGTAGCGAGTCAGACGCAGGGCCAAGCGCCTCACCCGTGAGCGGCTGATCGAGATTGAGGCTACCGGCATAGAGCGTTTCGCCTTGCCCAATCAGGCGGGGCAGGCTCTCACCGCTGACCAGGCTCTCATCAATGCCGCTCTGGCCGCTTGTGATCTTGAGATCAATCACCGCCCGTTCGCCAGCTGCGAGCAAAACCATATCGCCCTTTTCAACTTGGTCGGCGCGGACCGCTTCAACTTGACCGTTGTGATCGAGGCGGTTGAGAGAGCGATTTTGCAAAGCCGCCAATTCATGTGCCGCAGCTTGTGTCTGCCGGCGGAGCCTCGCGTCAAGGAAGCGCCCGATTAACAAAAAGCACAGGAGCATGACGCTGGCATCAAAATAGGCGTGGGTGCCGCCAGTCATGGTCTCCCAAACGCTCACCCCAAATGCTAAGGTCAGCGCCAAAGAGATAGGGACATCCATGTTGGCATGCCCATGCCGAAGCGCGGCGTAGGCGGACTGAAAAAAGTGCCGCCCGCTAAACAGAAGGACCGGCAACGCGATAAGGCCAGAAATACCGTGCAAGGCCGTGCGCGTCTGCTCGCCCATCTCGCCATGCCCGCCCCAAACCGAGACAGATAGGAGCATGATATTGGCGAGCGCAAAGGCGGCAACGCCCATCGAGATTAAGAGGCTGCGCTCTTCAGATTTTGCCGCTTTCGCAGATTGGTCTTCTGAAAATGCAGAGACGCCATAACCGAGCGCCGAGACGGTATCAGCGATCTCACCGGCGGACGTATGGCCCGTCCAGTCGACGACGAGCTTGCCGTTTGATAGGTTCATGCGCGCCTGCTGCACGCCAGCAATCGTGCCAACTTCGCGTTCGATCTTTGATAGGCAGCCGCCACATTTTGCGCCGCGGACAGACAGCGTGAGCGTCTTAAGTCCTTTTTTCTCGCGCACAAAAGCCGACAAATCCCCGGCCAGCGATGTCGAGGGGGGCGCGAGCCCAGACGGGCACCCGGAGGAGGCGGTTTCAGCAACCGAGCTCATGGCATTAACAGCGTTTTCTCAACCCGGAACAAAACGTCTTCACCGCCGGCATCGAGAACGCTAACACGAAGCAACCACTGACCGGCGGCCATTGGTCCCGTCTCGACGGCGTATTCGCCGCTTATTTTAGGCTGAAACGTCAGGACTTGATCATCTTGATGCGTGGCTAGGCGTCGCAACTCTCCAATCACGAGCTGGTTCGACAATGGCTGATCATCAGCATCGTGGAGCCGAACAATCAGCTGACCGTCCCTAACGCCTGCCTCCGCTCGCCAACCGAGGTCTGCCTGGGCGGCGCGCTCGGCGAGTGTGTCATTGTAGGTTAGGCCTTGGACATACGATTTCTTGATGTCTTCGCCGGGGAAGCTGGTGATTGCGTGGAATAGAAAGACCCCATTCACGGCAAACATGACGCCGAAGAAGCCGAGCATGATCAGCAAAACGTGCCAGCCCTTGAGCTCTTTTCCAGGGCGTTCAATCTCGAGATTGGTATCGGCTTGGATCATCAGTTTGGTCCTCTAAAGGATGCACGATTGGTGTCTGTTTCACCGGTTTCGATGTCGCGGACGGAGATCGTAATTTGGCGTTGCGGCGTGCCAGGCGGCGCACTGATGAGGATGCGATAACGATCGACGCCGAACGCTTCGACAGGCAGCTCAATCGGCGCGTCGCCCTCATGATCAAACCCAATGACTGAGAAGGCCAAACCATCAATTCCGCTGATTGTGACTTCCATCACCCTCGGCTCCGAGAGCTTGTTGACCAGCTTCAACGTATAGCCGTTCTGCACGTCACCATTGGACAATTGCACGAAAGGCGGTGAGCGGTCTTTCAGCACATTCGCTTCAATCGTGGCTTTGGTCGCAAGGCCCCAAACCATCAAGATCCCGATCCCGGAGATGAGGAGCGCGTAGAGCACCGTCCGGGTGCGTAGGACACGATATTTTGGAGGTGTTTGATGATTGGCGCGTGCCGCCACCGCCACATCAGTGTCATAGGCGATTAGTCCCGTCGGGCGCCCAATCTTGGTCATCATCTGATCGCACGCATCGATGCAAAGCGCGCAATGAATGCACTCAAGCTGCGGCCCGTTGCGAATATCGATCCCGACCGGGCAAACTTGCACGCATTGATCGCAATCAATGCAATCGCCGCGTTCGTCCCAGCTTTCAGATTTACGCTTCGGTCCGCGCGGTTCGCCGCGATCATAGCGATAGGTGACGTTCAGGGCATGCTCGTCAGTCAGCGCGCCCTGGATCCGTGGCCAGGGACACATATAGGTGCAGACTTGTTCACGCATCCACCCCGCCAAAAAGTAAGTGGTCATGGTGAGGATCGCCGCGAACCAATAGGCCGAGAGCGGCGCTTCGCCTGTGAACCAACCGCGCGCGACAGTTGGCGCATCATGCCAGTAGAGAATGAACGCGCCGCCGGTCCAAAACGCGATAACGAGCCAAATCGTGTGTTTGCCAAGTTTGCGCCAGGCTTTGTTGAAACTCCAAGGCGCATGATCGAGTCGCATGCGGGCCGCCCGGTCGCCCTCAAAGGCGCGTTCGACCCAAATATAAAGATCGGTCCACACCGTTTGAGGGCAGGTATAGCCGCACCAGACCCGCCCAAGTAGGGAGGTCACCAGGAACAGGGCCAGTGAGGCTAAGATTAACAATCCGGCTAGGAAATGGATGTCCTGCGGCCAAATCTCGATGAAGAAGAAATAGAACTTCTCGCTTTCAAAATCCGCCAGAACCGCTTGGTTTGGGATGCCTTCGCCACGGTCCCAGCGCAGCCAGGGCAGGAGGTAGTACACGCCCAAAGTGACCGCCATCACCACCCATTTTACAAGTCGAAACTTGCCATGCGCCAGCTTTGGATAGATTTGCTGGCGCTTGGCATAGAGGTCTTGCGGTGGTGGCGGGGTTGGTCCGCCTTGGCCCGCAGAGGGGTGCATATTGAGCGTCGTCTGTCCCATGGCGCGTCGGCCTATTCGCCCCCGCCCAATGTGTGGACATAGACCGCCAGCGCTTTGATCGAGGCATCGTCTAACCGGTCCTGCCAAGCAGGCATATGCGAGTTCCGAGCGTTATAGATCGTATTATAGATCGCAGCTTCAGTGCTCCCAAACAGCCATTCTTGATCAGTCAGATTGGGGGCGCCTTGGAGGCGGTCGCCAGTCGCATCCGCGCCGTGGCAGCTCGCGCATTGCTGCTGATAAAGCTCCGCGACACTGTCGGCGAGCCCGGCGTCAAAGTCTTGGCCAGACACGCGCAATACATAATGGGTCAGGCCATCAATCTGCTCACTTGAGAGCAAGCCGTCTCGTCCAAAAGACGGCATCAAAGAGAAGCGCGTGGCATCATCGTCTTCATGCCGAATGCCGTGGCGCAACGTGTATTCGATCCCATCGAGCGTACCGTCCCACAGCCAAACATCATCGGCTAGGATCGGATAGCCAACCGCGCCGCGTCCACCAGCGCCATGACACGTCGCGCAATTGTCTCCGAACAGGCTTTCACCCATCGCAAGGGCGAATTGCTGTAGCTCGCGATCTGTTTCTATCTCTTCCAGCGAAGCTTCCAGCAAAGTGGCGGATTGTTCCACGCGCGCGGTTTTCAAATCCGCAACGGCTTCAGCGACCAGATCGCGGTCGGAGTGATTGCGCAGCCCGGCTGTGTTTGTGCCGAGGCCAGGCAAAGCCGGAATCGCGGGCATGAAAATCATATAGATCACAGCCCAAACAATTGTGCCGTACCAAACGAACAGCCACCAACGGGGCAGGGGATTGTTCAGCTCCTTGATGCCATCCCAGCTATGACCGGTGGTCTCGACGCCGCTATGATCGTCAATGTCTTTGATTTCATTGGCCATTGTGCGGGCCTCCATCTTCGAGCGGCATCCGTGCCGCAGCATCGAAAGTTTCTTGATTGCGGGGCCAGAGCGCATAGGTGAGCGCGCTCAAGAACATCAGCACGAAATAGATGAGGCCGCCGGTTTGCGCGAAGCTTGCGAGGTGTTCGTACATCGCTGTGTCCCCCTATCGCCGATTGCTGAGGTCATCAGCTTGGTAGGTTGAGAAGTCGACCAGCGTGCCGGTCATCTGGAGGTAAGCGACCAGCGCGTCCATCTCTGTGATTTCGTCTGGATTGCCATCCCAATCGCGGGCTTCGACTGTGCCTTCGCGACCGGCTTCAGCTTCATAGAGCCCCATCAGGCTGTCATAATAATCGAAGCCCTTATCATTCGGGTCGGCCTGCGCGAGGATATGGCCTTTGGCATTCTCGATCATCTCATCAGAGTAAGGAACCCCGACCAGGCGCTCAGTCCGCAAGCGGTCTTCAATGCCGTCATATTTCAGCTTCTTATCCATCAAGAAGGCGTATGGCGGCATGATGCTTTCTGGCACCAGAGCGCGCGGATCAACCAAATGGTCCACCTGCCATTCTGCAGAATATTTGCCGCCGACACGCGCGAGATCTGGACCGGTCCGCTTTGAGCCCCATTGGAACGGGTGATCATACATGCTCTCGGCCGCCAGTGAGTAGTGGCCATAGCGCTCTACTTCATCGCGCAGCGGACGCACCATCTGGCTGTGGCAGACATAGCACCCTTCGCGGATGTAAATGTCGCGGCCTTTTAGTTCGAGCGGTGTGTACGGGCGCATGCCGTCCACTTTCTCGATCGTGTTGTCCATATACATAAGCGGCGCCATTTGGATGATCCCGCCAATCGACACCACGACCAGAATGCCGATGGTGAGGAGCAAAGAGTGACGTTCTACGACGCCGTGATTGTTCATCAGTCCCATTGTGCTGATCCCTATTCGGCTGGGGCCAACGCAGCGCGCGGCTCAGGTTTTGCGTAAGTGTCAGTGGCGGTCGGCTCGAGGGCTTCTGCCTCGCCGTGGCCGAGCGCTGTGCGGATCAAATTATCGGCCATGATCGCGGCGCCGCTGAAGTATAAGAGGCCGCCCACCATCCGGATGATATAGCTGATATGCTTGGCCTCGACGGTCTCGACGAAGCTATATTCGAGGAAGCCATACTCATTATAAGCGCGCCACATTAGGCCTTCCATGATCCCGGCGAACCACATGGAAATCATGTAGAAAATGATGCCGATCGTGGAGATCCAGAAGTGCCACTCGACGAGTGATTTCGAGAACAGGCCTTTTTTCTTATAGAGCCAAGGCACGAGGCAATAGAGCGCCCCGAAGCTGATATAGCCGACCCAACCGAGCGCACCAGAATGCACGTGGCCAATGCCCCATTCGGTATAGTGGCTGAGCGAATTGACCGCGCGCACAGACATGAGCGGGCCTTCAAAGGTCGCCATGCCATAAAAGGCGAGCGAGACGACCATCATCCGAACGACCGGGTCAGTGCGGAGCTTATCCCAAGCGCCAGACAGGGTCATGACACCATTGATCATGCCGCCCCAGCTCGGCATCCACAGCATGATCGAGAAGGTCATGCCGAGAGTCTGCGCCCATTGCGGCAGCGCTGTGTAATGCAAATGGTGCGGCCCGGCCCAGATATAGATGAAGATCAGTGACCAGAAGTGCACGATGGAGAGGCGGTAAGAGTAAACCGGCCGGTTCACGCGCTTCGGTATGAAATAGTACATGATCGCCAGGAAGCCCGTGGTCAGGAAGAATCCGACCGCATTATGGCCATACCACCACTGCGTCATCGCATCCTGCACCCCGGCAAAAACTTGCACCGATTTAGAGCCCGTCAGGCTAACCGGAATGGAGAGATTGTTGACGATGTGCAGCATCGCAATTGTCACAATGAAAGACAGATAGAACCAGTTGGCGACATAGATATGCGGCTCTTTGCGCTTCCACAGCGTGCCCAGAAAGACGAGCAAATAGACGACCCAAACCAAGGTCAGCCACAGATCGACATACCATTCTGGCTCAGCATATTCTTTTGATTGAGTGATCCCGAGCAAATAGCCGGTCGCGGCCAGCACGATGAAAATCTGATAGCCCCAGAACACGAACCACGGCCACATGCCACCAGCGATCCGGGTCCGGCAGGTGCGCTGTACCACATAGAAACTTGTGGCAAGGAGAACGTTACCGCCAAACGCAAAAATCACCGCGCTGGTGTGCAGCGGTCTTAGGCGTCCGAAATTGGTCCAGCCAAGTTCGGGGAAATAGAATAAGTTCGGCCACGTCAGCTGCAGCGCGATGACCACGCCGACCAAAAGTCCCGCCAAGCCCCAAAACATCGCGGCGGCGGTCCCGAATTTGACCAATGTGTCTTCATATTCGCTTTCATCAAATGGGTCGCGATCAACCAACCCACCTGCCCAGAGCGCGGTGCCGATCAGAAAGGCGCCAGCCAACGCCAAAAAGGTCAGCGCTTGAATTTCCATACCCGTGTCTTGTGCGAAGCTCGCCATTAGCAGCGCCAATAGGAGGAAGACGCCAACCAGCGCCCCCACAGCGAGTATGCTTGTATTGTTTCCGCGTCTGACGGACCCGACCAATTGCGTCATCGTCGCTCTGCCCTTCCATTGTCCCCGACCGGGGCGGTTTCAGTCAGAGCGATGGATATCCGTGGCCGCGATGTGTCTGAATAAGGGATTTCCCCTATGTGCGCCGCCGCCGCACTTTGTAGAAAGACACCATTCTCAACGCATTGGAGCGCGCGATGTCGATTCCTGTTCAAGCTATTTTTGGTCTTTTGATGATGGGTGTTGGAGGCCTGAAAACTTGGCTGCATCTGGGCACGCTGCCGCCGGTATTGTCTCTACAGACCTGCACCGGGAAAACCCTCAATATCGGGCTCGCACAAGCGAACGGATTTGAACAAATTCATTGCTGGGGATGTTACCTATTTTTGCTCGGCTTAGCGCTGACCGCCTTCGCTTTTTTCCAGATCATGAAAGAGCGTCGCTCTGTCGCTTGTCACATGGATTGAACCATGCGTGACGCCCATTACAAAGGGTGGCTGATGGAAGATAATCAGCATCCCGTCTTGAATGACGCCACCGGGCAAATAGCCGACCGACGCTCGCTTGAGCCATTGATGCGGAGTGTCTTGGCGTCGGTGCCGGACGCGATGATCGTGATCAATCAACAAGGTCAAATGTTGGCCTTCAGCGCGGCAGCGGAAAGGCTGTTCGGCTATACGGCCAGTGAGGTCGCGGGAAAAAATGTCTCGATGCTGATGACGGGCGCGAACGAGACTCATCATGATCGGTATATCAAAAATTACCTCTCGACGGGTGAGAAACAGATCATTGGCATAGGCCGAATTGTCGAAGCCAAACTTGCCGACGGGTCTTCGATTCCTGTTGAGCTGAAAATCGGTGAGGCTGAGATAGACGGACAACGGCTGTTTACCGGCTATATACGAGACATGTCGGAGCAGCAGGCCAATGCGTTGCGGGTGACGCAAATGCAAGTCGAGCTTGCAAACTTTTCCCGGCTCAGCGCGGTTGGAACGATGGCCTCAGCCATGGCGCATGAGCTTAATCAGCCGCTCACGGCTGTGGCCAATTATCTGGAGGCTGCGCGCGATTTGCTCGATGATGCGGATGCCGACACGCTCGCCTTTATTCAAGAAGCGCTCGATGCGGCGGCAACCCAATCGATCCGCGCCGGACAGATCGTTAGACGCTTGCGAGACTATGTTTCGCGCGGTGAGTTAGATATGCGACCCGTCAATCTTCGCGACGTTGTCGAAGACGCAACCTCGCTTGCCAAAGTCGGATTCGAAGGTCAGCTCGCGCGGGTCATCGCTAAAATTCCAGAGGATTTTCCGCCTGTCCTGGCGGACCGTTTGCAGCTTCGACAAGTGATTGTGAACTTGATCCGAAACGCCATCGAAGCGCTGTCTGAAACCGCCAACCCGCAAGTCTTTGTTGGAGCGCACGTCGAAGATGAGCTCGCGCAGATCACGATCGAAGACAATGGCCCGGGCATTCCGGGCGCCGACGAGTCCTCACCCTTTGATGCGTTCAACAGCACCAAACCTGGCGGCATGGGGCTTGGACTTTCGATTTGCCAAACCATTATGGATGCGCACGGCTCGGTCATCGAGTATGCGCCGTCCGACAAAGGCGGAGCGGCGTTCAAATTCTCGCTTCGCCTAGATCAAGGAGCTTCCGGAGATGACTGACCGTACTGTATTCCTGGTCGACGATGATGAAGCCATTCGCCATTCCGCGAGCTTCATGCTCCGTCATGCTGGGTTCAAAGTGAAAACTTTTCCTGATGGGATGAGCTTCCTCGATAGCGTCTCGGAAGATCATGAAGGGTGTATTCTGCTAGACGTCCGGATGCCAGGTATGGACGGCTTGGCGGTCCAAGGCGCGCTTAACCATCGAGGGATCAACATGCCCGTCATCATTCTGACAGGCCATGGCGACGTGCCGGTCGCCGTGGAGGCCATGAAAGGCGGTGCGGTCGAGTTTCTGGAAAAGCCATATGAGAAACAAGCCTTGGTAGGCGCCATCGATAGCGCCTTCAATCTGCTCGATAATCAAACCGCGGACGACAAGCGGAGTCGTGAGGCGAAGGCGCGGCTGACCGAGCTGACGCCGCGCGAGCGACAAGTGTTAGAATGCCTGGTCGATGGCCTCACCAATAAAGGCATCGCGCAAGCCCTTTCGATCTCGCCCCGAACGGTTGAGATTCATCGCGCGCACATGATGGAAAAGCTTCAAGCCGATAGCCTCTCCAGCGCCCTCAGATTTGCGTTTTTGGCTGGCATTGGTGCCGATTGATGCTGGGAACACTACTTAGAGACGATATGGCGATAGGGCGATACGACCTAACATATGATTGATCCTCGCCCCACGCTTCAACAGAGTTCAAAGGCTTCCCCGTCTCGATTGGTTCTTGTGGAAGATGATGAGAACGTTCGCCGGTCGATGACCATGCTGTTACGGGCGCGCGGCTTTCACATCGACGCCTATCGCAATGGCACGGAATTCCTGCTGATGAATGGTCAGCATGGTGGAGACTGTTTGCTGATCGATTATAAAATGCCCCGCATTGACGGGCTCGAACTGATGCGCCGCACCCGGCAACTGAACGACCAAACGCCGGGGATTATGATCACCGGATACTACTCAGATTCCTTGAAAGAACGGGCCCTAAGCGCCGGCTTTCTAAGTGTCATTGAGAAACCGACAACACCGTCTCATCTAGACAGTGCGATCCGCGATTTATTGACGTGAGCTGATAGGCCTAGCGAGCGTTCGCCCGAGATGGACATCGGCCAGCATCGGCTTGAAATGGCGTTTTCCATTCAATCAATTCTAGATCGTCAAGGGTGGTGTCGGTTGGGGCGCCTTGCGAGGTCACCTCTAGCAATACCCTTATAGAGCGGGCCCGTGTTCTAGGGCTATCGAAGTCTAAGTCCAATTGGACCGGTTCATTCGGGGGGAGAACGGCCTCGCCGAGGAATATCTTTTGTCCGTTGTCCAATGCGTCTTGCAGGCCTTGTCCCGTCGCACGGACTTGCAGGTAGACTTTGATTTCCGCCTCGGCGGATGATTGAACCGCACCGCGAACCGTCATCGGATTTCCTGGCGTGAAGACCCGCTGGAACTTTCGCATGCCGGTTGTGATTGTCTCTCCAGCACCGAGCCTGATGCGCATGGAATAGCCGGAGAGGGCGCTCGACTGTGCTCCGATCGAAATCCGTTCATCCAGATCGAGCCAAGACCGATCTGGTGCGCCAAACAAATCATGAGCATCGAAGTCACCGCGCGCGAGCAAATCGTGCCCGGTCCGAGCCGTCTCGTTCTGGCAGTCGACTGCGACATCGAACTGTGGTGTTGGATGCTGCCAGACCCCGGCGGCCGACAAGATCATATGACCGCCAGAGCGCGCGAGGTGTGTGTTTCGTTTCGCCGATAGGTCGAACAATCGACGATTAATGGCATTCCGCATCGGCCCGACCGCTGGCGTCGGATGATAACCTTTAATATAGATCGGCACCGCTTCCGCATGGTGGAACTGATCGCCATCCATCCAGACATAGAGCAGGGCTGCGGATTGCGCTGAATAGAAATATTGATCGAACAGGAAATTGCCGAGCGACCAAGCGATGAGCTTCCCTTGGTAAAGCTCCAGGCCCTGAACGACGTGTGGATGATGTGCAATCACTAGGGCAGCCCCGCGATCGACCGCACGTTTCAATTTGGTTTCCATCGCGAGCGTCGGCTCTTCGACATATTCCAATCCGCCATGGAATTGCAGCACCGGAATTCCGTTTGCGCCGATGCTTGTTTCTGTGGTCGCTAGAAGCGCCTCTGTCGTGCCGAGTGCTGCGCCGCCTTTATCGGCTTCTGCGCTTTGGCTCGGCGGACCAGCAGGCCATCCAACATAGCTCAGAAAATCAAATCTATCGGTCCCGCGCAGTAGCCGAAACGGCTTTAGAGCATCTGTGTCCGTCTTGCCTGCGCCCGAGAAATCGAGCGTGCTTTCACGCAGGTTATCGAGTGTCACATCCAGGCCTGGTTCAAGGAAATCATAGACGTGATTATTGCCCAAGGCGACATAGTCCACGCCCGCCCATTCGAGGGCTTCGAGCGTTTCCGGCGCTGAGTAGAAGGTCACAAATTTCGGAGCTGGGTCGCTAGGCGGTGTGTCGAAGATCGGGGTTTCGAGATTGATCGAGGCATAGTCTGCGCGTGACAAATAGGGCTTCATCTCTTGCAATAAGGCTTTGGAATCCTCGAGCACAGACTCAGGTGACACTAAGACCGGCTCACCTTCGAAAGGCGCGTAAAACCGCCGCCCGATCATCGCATCCCCGCCAAAAACAAACATCGTGCGGCCAGGTTTTTTTGCCACCAAAACCACATCATCTAACTGCGGATTATCTGTCAGCTCGGCGCGACTGAAAGTGTGCCGCATCGGATAATAACCGTCTGCCGCGATCTCGAGCCGTTGCACCAAAGCTTCAGGCGGAGAAACCGAAAACTGGCCTCGTTCATCAGTTTCATAGGCCTGCGCACCGATTGTGATCGTCGCTGATAGTGGCGCTCCTGAGACATCGACAACACGGCCCGAAAGCCATCCTTCAGCCGGCGCTTCAGCTGTGGTTTGGCATCCGGCGACGAGAGGGGATACCGCGAGCGCTAAGGCACTAAAGATCAGGCGCAGCATTATAGGTCTCCTCGTCGAGCTCCCCTTCGGATTTCGCGACCACCGTCGCGACGGCGAGGTCGCCTGTAACATTCACCACTGTGCGCATCATGTCGAGCACGCGATCAAATGGGAGGATGAAGCCGACAATAATGGCTGTCTGTTCGGCGGAAATCCCGATTGAAGTCAGCACCGCGGCCAACAAGAAGAGGGATGCCGATGGCACCGAGGCTGTGCCGATCGACACCAAAGTCGTGGTGAGGCCAATGATCAAATAGTCGCTGAGCTCGAGCGGCACCCCAAACGCCTGCGCCGAGAACAGCGCGACGATCCCGACATAAAGCGCCGTGCCATCCATATTGACCGTCGCTCCCAAGGGCAGGACGGAGGAGCGGACGGGAACGCCAATGCCCATATTCTCTTCCGCCGCGGCCATTGTCGCCGGCAGCGTCGCCGCACTTGAAGAGGTTGAATAGGCCAAAAGCTGCGGATCTACAGCGCCGCGCGCAAACGGCAACACGCGCAGCCGGGCGAGGAATTTCACCATGCCGAACTGCACGATCACAATATGAGCGATACAGGCAAGATAGACTGCAACCGCGAGTGTTACGACTTTCAGCAATGTGGTCGCGCCTTGCGTGCCGGCGACCCAAGCGATCAAGGCGAACACACCAAACGGCGCGAGTTCCATCACGATAAAGGTCAGCTTCAGCATCACTTCGGACCCAGCATTGAATAGGTCTTTCAGAACCTTGGCCTCATCGCCCACCATGATGATCCCGATCCCGATCAAGATTGCAAAGATGATCACGGCGAGAATATTGCCTTCGGCGAGCGCCTGGATTGGATTGATCGGAATCATATTGATCAGCCGTTCAGCGAGCGTCGTGGCTGTGGTCAGGGTCTGCGCCTCGGCGCCCGACAAATCGACGCCGACGCCAGGCTGTAGGATCGTGCCAAAGACCAACCCAATCGTGATCGCGATCGCGGTTGTACCCAGATAGAGCGCGAAAGCCTTTAATCCGATCGAGCCGAGCCGCCGGGCATCTCCCATCGAAACCACGCCTGCCACCAGTGTTGTGAAGATTAGCGGAACGACCAGCATTCTGATTGAACGCACAAAGATATCGCCCATCCAGCGGATCGAGTTGGCGCCTTCGCCCCAAATTAAACCGGCGATGAGTCCGAGAACCAAGGCTCCGAGAATCCGCTTCCACAGAGTGATTTTAAACCAAGCTTTGATCATTCTGGGGTCTCCGTTTTAAGAGCAATCAGCGCGGCGCAGGGGCCGGCCATTAAGGTGAGAGGCGACGCGACCATCCTTGATGGTGGGCGCGCCATTTACGAACAAATGAACAATTCCGGTCGACAGCTCGGCTGGGTTGGAAAAATCAGCGACTGGTCCGAACGTTTCTGGATCAAACACAACCACGTCCGCAAAATAGCCCGCTTGTAATTTGCCGCGCTGACAAAGTTGCAGCGTGTTCGCGGTCAAGCTGGTGCTACGATTGATAAATTCGGCCAAAGACAAAACCTGCTTATCGACCACATAGGTGCGATATTTGCGCGGAAAGCTTGCAAATTTTCGAGGGTGCCCATTGGTGCCATCAGAACTGGTCATCACCCATGGCTGGGACATGAACTGTTCAATGTCTTGGTCTTGCATATTGAATGAAGCGATCCGAGAATCGCCGCCTAGGACGATTTCAATCGCGGCTTGAATCGGGTCGAGACCCAAAGCCGCCGCTTCTTCCGTCAAGGTTCGGCTTGGTAGGCCTTCGGCGCGCGCGACGAGAAGGATTGCATCTGGCCCGCCTCTTCGGCGCAAGTTTTCTGCGATTTCGGTTCTTAAGCGGTCTTGGTTTTCAGCGGCGCGCAAACGTTCAAACATCGCCTCATCTGAATCGGCTTTGGCCCAATTAGGGATGAGGGCGTTGGATATCCGCGTGCCAGACGCTGACCAAGGGTACTGATCAGCGGAGATTTTTATGTCGTCGGCTTGCGCGGCTTCGATGGCGGCGATCACCGCTTCGCTCTGGCCCCAAACATCGACTCCGAGCGCTTTAATATGAGCGATGTGGACCGGCGCACCGCTTTGCCGTCCGATCTCAATGGCTTCCTCAATCGCGCCTAAAAGACCGATTGAATACGTGCTTTCATCGCGAATATGCGACTCGTACAGCGCGCCAAATTCAGCCGCGACTTTTGCAAGCTCAATGATTTCATCGGTCGAAGCGTAAGAAGCAGGCGCGTAATAGAGCCCGGTCGAAAGCCCCAGCGCGCCAGCCTCTAGAGCTGCCCGCAGCGCGTCTTTCATCTGCGCCAGCTCCTCAGACGAGGGTGGTCGATTGTCTCGCCCCATCGCTTCGCCACGGATCGAGCCGTGCCCGGTAAACAGCGCAAAATTTGGTCCAACCCCGCGCGCCTCGACCGCGTGGAAGGATCCGGCAATATCGGTCGGCCCGCCGCCATCATTGCCCGATACTACCGTTGTGACCCCTTGAGTGAGGTAGCCGGTCAGCTTTTTGGCATCTGTTCCAAATAAAACGTCGGCGGTCGTGTGGGTATGCGGATCGATAAAGCCCGGCGCCACGATCAGTCCGCTTGCATCTATGATCATCTCGCCTTGAAGGTTCGCGGCTTCGCCATCGCCGATGAATAAGATCTTGTCGTCTTGGATGAAGACATCCGCGGAGACGCCGGTCTCGGACACGCCATCAAAGACCAGACCGCCTGTGATCTGCACGTCATATAGTGTCGGTGGATCGGCTGACTCTTGGCAGCCGCAGAGGGCGACCATGGCCGCAGCGAAAAGGGCAGGGATCCGCATGCTGACTATTCGCGCTCGAGCAAGAGCGTCATCATCTCTTGGGCAAAGATGCGCGCTGTTTCGGCGATTTCTGTGCGGTCCGTTTCGTCGCCGAGTTCGTAGGTGATTGCCGGAATGTCGAATGCCTCAAAAATGTAAGTTTTGGAGGTTGGCAAATCGACATTATGGGCGCCTTGGCGATCAAAGGCATAGGCTGGAAGTTTCGCGCGTGCCCGCTGAAGCCATTCTGCGGTGAACCCATACTCAGTACCATCGGCGCCAACAGGTTGGGTGTAGAACACATTCTTCCGCGTCGAATGAAAATCCAAGAACAGGGCGAGGCCCGGCGCTTCAATTTGATCGACTACAGATTTTGCGGCTTGCGTTTCAGGCTGCGTGAACGGACCCCAATCTCGGTTTAAATCCACGCCCGCCATATTGTGCCGCCAATGGCCATGCTCGACACCATCTGGGTTCAGGTTTGGAATGATTTTGAGGTCGAACTGTTGCCGGAAGCGCTGCGCGAGCTCAGAGTCGCCCAAGATTTCGTTCGTAAAACTGACCATGGCGAGCGCCCCAGTGACTTCTGGTGGATGTTGGCGTCCGACCAGCATCACGGTCTTTGGCGCATCGATAGAAGCCTTGGTTTCGATCATGGAAATTGAGCGTCCTTCAATCGAAGCGCCAATCTCGCTCATCTCAACAAATGGTTTAGCCGCTTGGGCGTTTGCCCACGCCTCGTGCGCTTCATTCGTGAACAGCTCTTGGGCCGATACAAAAAGTGGGCGATCATCGAGATCCAAATCAAGGCTCACGCGATAGCCTGCAGCTTTATTATCGACCCGGTCGCTTGGAACCACTGTCCAGGCCACACCATCATAGCTAACCTTTGGCCGATAGCGATGAGGATGCTCGTCATATTGCAAAATCAGTCGGACGCTGCCCGGCTGGTTTGGAGTCAATCGCACAGCATACCAAGGACTGGCATTGATCGGAGTATTTTCCGGCTTGAGCTGAACCTCAATCGCATTTGCGGTCAGCACGTTGCAAGATGCCATGTTAGCCGCTGCAAAGTCCGCGTCGACTTTAAACGCCTCGGTCTGGCAAACGTCACCTTCGAGGATCTCGACAGGTGCTTTGTCGATCGGAAATTGCGTACACGCTGCCCCAAACATGAGGGCGATGAGGGCGAATGATCTAATCATTTGAAATCCTTCTTATGCCGCGCGGGAGGCGTGGGTTGCGGGTCCGATTGTGTCAGCGAGGCTTTGCGCGGCGCCGGCGGACAGGGTCCAGCCAAACATGCCATGCCCCATATTCAAGTAAACGCCTGGAACTTTAGATTGACCGACAATTGGCAGGCTGCTGGGCGTCGCAGGTCGCGCGCCGATCCAGGTTGATTTCAGGTTTGCATAATCGGCCACGTCAGGGATCAGGGTGCGGACCGTTCGAATAAGATCTTGCACACGCTGGCGCCGACGCTCCTCGCTCGCGATGCCAAAATCGGCAAAGCCAGCAATCCGTATTTGATCCCCAATTCGAGAAAAAACGATTTTATATCCGGCGTCTGTGATCGCAACTTCAGGCGGGTTGGAGCCCAAAGGCGCGGTGAGCGAATAACCCATGACAGGATAGATCGGCAAACGAATATCGAGGCGTTGCAAGAATTGTGTGCCTGCCACACCCGTACACACAACAATCGCGTCGAAGTTTTCTTTCTCGCCTGTGGACATGACCAATTGATGCTGTCCGTGGCGCGGGGAGTTTATGTCTGTGATGTCAGTATTGAAGAAAAACCGCACGCCAAACCCGGTTTCGCAATGCTTGACCATTTGCTCGGAAAACCGGGCTGCATCCCCGACCGCGTCGCCGTGGATCCACAATCCGCCTGCTGCTTCCCCCTTATAACCCTGCAGCGCAGGTTCGCGTTCTAGGCACGCGTCCCAGGTCAGAATTTCGCGGCGCGGCTGGTCAATTTCCAGTTCGGCATCGCGAACATCCTTTTCCTTTTTGAGCAAGACGAGCTTGTTGGCGGTGCGATGGCCGAAGTCGAAATTGATATCGGCCAGAATTTCCTCGAACACGGTGCCCGATCTATGCGCGAGCGCAGAGAGTGCTGCCCCGTCTGCGCGAGACTGGCGGGCTTGGCAGTGCCGCAAAAACTGCAATGACCAACGCATGAATGCAAAAGAGAGCGTAGAGGGCATCCGGAATGCTGGATCGCGCCCGAACAAGATGTTTGGGACTTTGCCAAGCAGACTTGGCGTCCCCATCGGAGAAGCGAAGCCGTAGGATAGCTGTCCGCCATTCGCAAAGCTGCTCTCCATAGCGGCGCGAGGTTCGCGATCGAAAACGCTCACTTCGTGGCCAATCTTGGCGAGCATATACGCTGTGGTGACTCCTACAACGCCGGCTCCAATGATCGCGATCTTCATAACAAGCACCTAGGCATGCAGGTGAGCTCCGGAAGGAAAAAGCTCACCTGCGATGGCACGGACTAGAATTCCTTGCGGATATCCACGTACCAATAGCGCCCTCGGTTGGAGTGAAGACTTGGGAAATAGCCACTTGCAAATTCGTCTGCGAGTGGTGGATCTTCGTCGGTGATGTTCCGCGCTCCGATGCGAAGGCGGGTGTCTCCGCCGAGCCATTCCTCGAACGTGTACTGGCCATACAGGCTTACCGTTTCAAAAGGATCGACTTCGAAAATCTCACCATCTGGCCCTGTGACGGATGTGTCGATAACCTCGCCCACATAATTGTAGAACAAGCCTGCGCCCCAGGCGCCATTGCGCCAAATTACGCTGGCATTGCCGCGCCATTCTGGGCGACCGTTCTGCTGCACGCGGTCCTGTGAACCTGGTACATCAACCGCATCGTTGGCTGTGCCGGCATCGACCGCTGATAGGATCGCATTCGCCTCCGCGGACGGTGCTTGGAAAGCTTCCTGCAAATAGGCAGCATTCACTTTGAAATCGAACGTTCCGAGCTGATCGGCGTCGAGCCCCCAATTGACGCCAAAGTCGATACCTTCGAATTCACGTGGGTTGAGGTTGACGTATTGGTCGGCGACTTCAACGATTTCACCGGCCGGGGTGAGACCTGCTGCGGTGTAAAGCGCGATTTCGTCAGCTGTTGGTGCGGCGCGAACAACATTCGGGTTCGAGCTGCCTTGTAGGCGGAGCACATAATCCAAGGAGATTTGGTTCTGATCGCCGAAAATGCCGACGACATCTTCTTGCTCAATCCGCCACCAATCGACAGTGAAAGTCAGATCATCCACGAAGGATGGCTGATAGACCAAGCCAATAGAGATGTTGTCATTCTCTTCCGGCTGCAGATCCGGGCCGCCTGAGCGAACGCTCTCGACCGAATTGCCGTCACAGTCGCCAGTGTCGAAGTCTGTCCCATTGGCGCGGGCTGTCGCTTCGCACAAGATCCAGTCTTCGCGGCCACCATTCACGCGGCGAATACCCGTCGCGTTGATTTGCTCCAGGTTAGGTGCTCGGAACCCTTGCGAGTATGCCGCGCGAACTTGGAAATCAGGGTGAGGATACCAAGACAGCGCGACTTTTGGTTTCGCGATGCTGCCGACATCAGAATAGTCTTCGGCGCGAACCGCTAGCTGTGCGTCTAACCGGTGGACGAGCGGGATGTTCATCTCTTCGCTGACCAAGGGAACAGCCAATTCTGCGAAGGCCGAAAGGACGTCGCGGTCACCATCTGTGTCTGGCGTTGGGCTTGAGCCCATCACGTCACTTGGGATGACATTGCCGGTGACAAGATCAGTAAACACGATTGTGCCATCCAAACGGGCGTCGCGGTCATCTCTAAACTGCTCAGCGCGGAATTCGGCGCCAAGCGCGATTCCGAGGCCACCCGCGGGAAGCTCCATCAATGCGCCGTTTGAAAGTTTAAAGTCGATCAACGTCAGAGACGTTTCACCTACCCGCGAAACAGGCACGAGGAAGCTATCAATGGTCGCCTGGTTCTGATTGTTGAATGTGCCCGGTGCATTCGTGTCGGTGACGTTGCCGCCAGCGAAAATGTTGTACGCATCTGGTGTGGTGCGGGCGAGCGCCTGCTGGAAGAGGGTATTGCTGACCCGAGTGGTCACATCAGTGGTCTCGGCTTCGGAGTGCAGAAGTGCAGTTTCCCAGTTCCAGGTGCCCCAATCGCCACGCGCTCCGCCCAGCAGGCGATAGCTTTCATTTTCAACATCAACCCGGCGCGGACCGATATCCAAGGGGCGATAATCGCGAATTTGGAGATCGACGCCAAATGGATTGTAGAAAGAGGTTGCCGGAACAGTCAGCCGCCCGCTGGACAGGATCTGAGCGGCTTCCCGTTCGCGATTATAGTCTGCGTGATAGTACGTTGCCTCGGCGAAGAACTCGACACCGTCATCGGTCTCGTGGTTCAAGAAGGCCATCACGTTCTGGCGCTCTGTGTTGCCGACCAGTTCGCGATAACGTGCACGGTCTAGTCTCAAAGACGTATCGATTGAGCCGCCATTGTCAGCACAAACGCCGTTTCCGAGATCGACAAGACAGCCGGAAAATGTGTTAGGCTGAATGTGGAAATCATCATCACCGATCGCTGCAATTGGTCCGCCAAGCGCACGGAACTCTGCCCATTGAGTCTGGGTCGACAGGTTACGTAATTGGGTGTCGCCTTCGAATGGGGTGCCTTCAAAGAAGGTGCGCAGATCTTCGGTGCTGGAATTGCGTAGATCGAGGGCAGAGAAGCCTTCGCGATCTAGGAAGTTCGCAAAGACCGAAATATTTGTGCGGTCATTATTGAAATTCTTACCCCATTTGAGCGTGCCGGTGAGCTCGCGCAGATCGGTATTTTCTGATCCGCCATAGCGGACGCTGGCTTCCAGGCCTTCAAAATCATCTTGGGTGATCGTGTTGATCACGCCAGCGACTGCATCGGTGCCATAGATCGCCGCAGCGCCATCGCGTAAGACTTCCAAACGCTGGATGCCGGTGACGGGTAGCGATTGCGAGTTGACGGTATTGACCGGCACAAAGTCTTCAACCTGAGTGCCCGGGTGCAAGACCAAGCGGCGGCCATTGAGTAGAACCAGCGTGTTGCCGGTGCCGATGCCGCGAAGGTTGATCGAGCCGATATCGCCGCGCGCACCGTTGACGCCGGTAAACTCGGCTTCAGAGAAGATGATGTCGCCGACTTGCGGGATCGAGCGCAGGAGCTCATCGCCGCTGGCTGCGCCTGTGACGTCAATATCATCGACGCTTAGAACCGTGACAGGAAGCGCACCCGCAATGTCGGATCCAACAATTTGCGATCCAACCACGACAACTTTGTCGAGTTCGCGCGCGTCTTCGGCGTCTGCGTCCGAGTCTTGAGCTTGTGCGACCAGACCCGTCGCGATCACCGCGCTGCCTAGCAACATCGTTTTGAACGAAGCTTTGACGATCATATCTGTTTCCTCCCGATAGAACTCATCACCGTGCAGATTGCGTAGGATTTTCAGCCGGGCAACGTCTTTGCAGCAGGAGGGGTATAACCATTAGTTATGGGCAATTAGCCTGAAACGGCTTTCAATTCGGTGGTTAGATCATTCAAAAAGGCGCGTTCCGAGACCGACAAATTATAGTTTTCGCGAACGATGGCTCCTACTGAAAGCCCAATGTTTTCGGAGAATCCGTAAGTATCGACCTCATCCAGAGATGGCGCACGCGCGGCATATTCATCAACCACCGCGATCCCGGCGCCACTGGCGACGAGCATTTTGGCGATGTAATAGGTGTTTACGACAATTCGTTGCGACTGTTGCATATCTGACACGTTCTCTAGGTGCGAGCTCAAGAGGTGACCGAGCGGCGCGTCGACGTTCAAATAGATGACAGATTCGCCGGTCAAATCGCGAGCAGAGATTTGGTCTTGCTTGTGGGCCCAGTGGCCTTTCGGCGTGACGCAAACAAACTTCGCGGTGGCGATTGGGATGATGCGCAATCCTTCGCGGGGGTAGGGTTGGTAGGCAATCGCGATATCGGTCTGCTCGGTTCGAAGGGCGTTGACTGCCTCATCGAAGTGATAGGTTTCAATTTCAATACTTGTCTCGCCATGCCGCTTGGCGAACGTGGCCACAGCGCGCGGTCCAGCTGACAAACCAATGCTCGGCGCGAGCGCAATACGAAGCGGCTTATCATCACCGAGCTTGGTATTTGCGGCGCGGGCGCGAAACCGGTTCACCTCGTTGAAGACTTTCGCCGCGCCTTCGAATAAGTCTGCTGCTTCCTTGGTCGGCACCAAGCCCGTCGCCGTCCGCTCAAATAGCGGGTAGCCGAGCGTGTCTTCCGTATGCCGCAGCACTTTCGATACCGCCGGTTGCGAGACGCCTAAAAGCTCTCCCGCCTTGCTGATGGAGCCAGCCGAATAGACGGCATAAAAGACTTCAATCTGTCGTAGTCGCATAACGCAGGGTTATCACGCGCGTCTGGCGAGTAAAGAGCGTGACCGCGGTCCTAGCGCGCAGTGTTTTTGCTTGATGCGCCATCGATCCTGTAGAAACAGGTGTTGATCAGAACTCTCGAGATGGAGGCGGCGACATGACGATAGCGCCCGAATTGAATGAAGCCCTACAGCGACTGATCGACAAGGATGCGATCCGAGACTGTATCTACCGATATTGCCGGGGCATCGATCGCGCCGATAAAGCGCTGCTGAGATCCTCCTATTGGCCGGATGGCACAGATCATCATGGGCCCTATCAAGGCAATGCGATGGGCTTTGTGGATTGGGCGATGAAGACGCTACCTTATGTCGAGAGAGGCATTCATCAGGTGCACAACATCCTGATTGAGTTCAAAGACGGAGGCGCCGCGGTTGAATCCTACTTTTCAGCCTTCCAAAGGCAATTGGGTGCGAAACGGCAAATGCAGCAATGGGACATGAAGGGGCGCTATCTCGACTGGTTCGTAAAACGAGACGGCGAGTGGCGGGTATTAAACCGCACTGTTGTGTTCGATTGGGTTGAGGAGATGCCGCTGCCGGAAGGGAGCGAGGCTGAGAGGTTTGAATCTCGAACACCGATTGGCGGTCTGTACCCTGATGACTTGGTATATTCATTGGGACCAGCGGACTAAGCTTTGGGCTTTGACGCGCGCATGTAAACGTCGGTGTTTTGAGCCGATTTCTGTCATTCTCACGCATTTTAAGGTGAGCAGACAGGTATCGGAGAGCTTCGAGATGCGATTTGGCGAGCGCGTGAGCGTTTTCATATTTGCCGCGGTTTTGAACGGCGCTCTCATCGTCTTTGGCCTGATACTGATCTTTCAAGGCGCGGTTCAGAAAATCTCTGACGGAAAAGCCGAAATCCGCGACGCGATCGTAGAGCGTGCGTCAGACCCTTTCTCATTTTGGTTCTCGGTTGGCTTCGATGCCGTCATCGGTGCGATGCTCGTCGTGGCCGGGGCTTATGGGTTTTGGCTGATGTTTAAGCGCAAACCTTCGTCGGCGGTGCGCGAAGATGCCGGGTGATGACCCTTCAGACTGTGAGTAGGGCGTATCTTTCGCAATCTCTGGAAAAACCTGGCGCACCTAAGAGGATTCGAACCTCTGACCTCTGCCTTCGGAGGGCAGCGCTCTATCCAGCTGAGCTATAGGTGCTTCCACGCGCCTCTTACGCCAAGCCGGAGGGGGATGCAATTGGAAGAATGCGTGTAATAAACTTGAAAGCAGCTCTGAGATACGCACATAGAAACCAATCAAAAGGGAACCATTATGAACAGATTACGATTGGGCGCGAGCGGCGCCATCCTGGGATTTGCCCTGGCGCTTTCTGCTTGCGGAAATAGTGACACGGTTTCAACCGGTGACGCGGAAACGAGCGCTGCGACGGAAACCGCTGACGCGCCGGTTCGCGTATCGAAAGAAGAGGTTCTGACCCGGTTCGAGGGGGCTTTGGAAAATGCCCGCGCATCGTCTGGGCCGGGCGCACCGGTGATGTGGACCCTGTCTGACGAAGACACCACCATAAATATTTTCGGTACGGTTCACTTGCTGCGACCGGATCTTGAGTGGCGCACGGACGCTTTAAATCAGGCGATCGCAGATGCTGATACGATTGTCTTTGAAGTCGATATGAAAAGCGAAGCGGCCCAGCGCGCAATTGCTACCGACTTTCTGGCCCGCGGCATGTATCAAGATGGCCGGACGTTGAAAGAGGCTTTGAACGATGAGGATGAGGCGGTGATCAGCGCAGCCTTTGACTCGATTGGCGTGCCGCTCGACGCGATGAACACTTTTGAGCCTTGGATGGCATCGGTCAATCTCGGGGTGATGAAGCTGGTCAATGATGGCTATGACCCTAACTCTGGCGTGGAAACCGTGATTGAGGCGGAAGGCGCCGCGGCCGGTAAATCCTTTGGCTATCTTGAGAGCATTTCGCAGCAGGCCGATGCATTCGACTTGTTAAGCGAAGCCGATCAAATCCAGATGCTCTACGAATCTGCGCTTCTGCTCGACGAGACGCCGCGCATGCTCGATTTGCTCGTTGATGAGTGGGCTGATGGTGATGTTGCGGGGATTGGCGCGCTGATGGCGGATCCGGAAGGTTATGGCTTTACCGACGACGCCTATGAGCGCTTACTGGTCACCCGCAACAAGGCGTGGGTGCCAGTGATTGAAGAGATGCTCGAGGAGCCGGGCTCCATCCTAATCGCGGCGGGTGCTGGGCATTTTGCTGGACCCGATAGCGTGATTACGATGCTGCGAGACAAAGGCTATACAATCGAAGGGCCTTAAGGCTCATTGCCTTCCCAATCGACAATCCAATCTTCGATTTGCTCAACATCATCTGGGTCGAACAGCGTGTCTTCGCTCAAAGTTCGACCCAGGATTGAGGCGCCGCGGCGATGGATCAGATCTCGATCGCCGCTGATCAAGTGATGCCAATCGGGTAGAGGTTTGCCCTCGTGGACCAACCGATATGAACAAGACGTTGGCATCCAGCGCAGCTCTGAGACGTCCTTCGGCGTTAGGATGACGCAATCGGGAACGTGCTGTTTGCGATTAGGGTAGTCGCTGCAGCGGCAGGTCTCGGCGTCCAGCAATTTGCAATGAAGGCGGGTCAATGCGATCTCGCCAGTGTCTTCATCTTCCAGCTTGATTAGACAGCACTTCGCGCAGCCATCACAGAGCGATTCCCACTCGTCCGTCGACAGAGCTTCAAGCGGTTTGGACTCCCAAAACGGTTTGTCCGCATCAGCCATTCTTCGGACCGTCTCCAATTAGCCACATGAACGGGATGATCTCTGTTCGTTCAAACAGGCCAGCATGGGCGTAAGGATCTGCTGCGGCCCAAGCGGCGGCTTCATCAAGCGTGTCGAATTCGATTACGAACGTGGATCCGATCATTGTCTCGCCATCATCCGATAGCACGGGGCCAGCCATTGCGATCTTATGGCGGTAGTCGCTCGCCCACTCTAAATGGGCTTGCCGCGTGGCTTTGCGAAGGTCCGAGCGATTGGCCTTGTCGCGAGCATTTACGAGGAAAAGCGGCATTCTATTCTCCTTTATAGGGACGCGCGAGCAGGCTTGTGATCGCCTCGGTCACGGTGGTGCGCTCGCTTAGTATGTCATTGACGGCGGCGCAGATAGGCATTTCGACACCGTGCTTTTGCGCCAGCGCGATAAGGGCAGGGGCGGTAGCGACTCCCTCGGTCACGGAATTGCGCGCGGCTAGGATATCATTCGCGCTCTGGCCTTGGCCGAGCGCCAGACCGAAGCTCATATTACGCGACTGAGGTGAGGAGCAGGTCAGCACGAGGTCGCCTAGGCCGCAGAGGCCTGCCAACGTCTCAGCGCGGCCGCCCATGGCGGTGCCGAGCCGGGTCATCTCAGCAAATCCTCGAGCGATGAGCGCGGCATGTGCAGAACGGCCCAGCTGCAAGCCCTCAACAATCCCGCACGCGATCGCGAGGACGTTTTTGACCGCGCCGCCAATTTCGGCGCCGATCAGGTCATTTGACCAATAAGGACGAAAGCCGGGTTGTCCGATCGCATCCATCAGAGCTTTGCCGACGGCTTCGTTTTCACAGGCCAGCGTGACAGCCGTGGGCAAACCGCGTGATACGTCAGCGGCGAAACTCGGGCCGGACAAGACGGCAGGGATGGCGTCAGGGATCGTCTCTTTCAAGACATCCGTCATCAGACTGAGGCTGTCGCGTTCAATGCCCTTGGCGCATAGAAGAATGGCTGTGCCGGGGCGAACTAGGGTGGCGAGGTCGCTAAAGACGGATCGCGCAAACTGCGCTGGCACAACCGCCAAGATGGCGTCGCAGCTTGCGAGCGCGCTTAAGTCTGTGCTCGCTTGCATCTTCGGAAGCTCAATGCCGGGTAGGAAAATCGGGTTTCCTCGGCCTTCACGCAAGGCGTCGGCGACCTCTGCCTCAAGTGCCCAGACAGGGACGTTGGAGGACCCTGTCTCGTTTTTCTGATAGAGCGATGCGGCAAGGGCGGTGCCCCAGGCGCCGGCGCCGAGGACGCCGATTTGGCTGAATTCAGTCACACGTTTTCTCACAACTGTGTGCGAAATTGAACAATTTGTTGATCATTCACACTTTTCCTATATTCTAATCCAATGAACGAAAAACTCGATACTCGTGAGCAAATCCTCCATGCCGCCATGGAGCGTATCATGCACTATGGCTACGCCAAGACCACAATGGCTGAGATTGCCCGCGACTGCGGAATGTCGGCTGGCAACATCTATCGATTCTTTGCCTCAAAGATAGACATTGCGGAAGCCATGGCGCGCAAGCTCAATATGGAGATCAACGCCCAGAACGCGGCATTGGTGCGCAGCAAACTGCCCGCCGCCGAAAAGATGCGCGTGTTCCACCATACTGCATTGAAAACGACGTTCGAGAAACTTGATAAGGATGCGAAAGTTCTCGAAGTTGCAGAAGTGCTCTCGAGCGAACGGCCCACCTTCGCCAATGAAGAAATGGCACAAGAGCGCGTTTATTTGGTTCAAATCTTGGAGCAGGGCGTCTCTGAAGGCGTGTTTGCATCGATGGAAAACCCCAATTTCATTGCAGAAATGATGCAATCAGCGACGATGAAGTTCCGATATCCCCAGCTTTGGTCGCGGCTGACTTTGCCGAAGCTCGAGCGCGAATTGGATGGCGTTATGGACATCATCCTGGCTGGGTTGAGCGTTTCTATTAAAACGCGTGAGAAATTGAACGCTGAATAATTTTCAAATCATTCATTGAATTTTGTTTTTGAGTCCCTATCTGATGTTCACGGGCAGCGAATAACCGTTGTCCGAAACGCAAAGAAGGACAAATCCCATGCGTGTTTCCTCCCTATCTGAAGCTCGGACGAGCTTCATCGCTTCAGCCGTCTCTCTTCCGCTCGCCGTGTTCGGCGCCGCCCTAACCATTGGGTTGTTCGGAACAGTTGTATGAGCTTGATCTAGCGCCCGGTCTGCTTCCCTCGCAGGCCGGGCCACGATCATACCAATAATTGAATTATTCGACCGTCACAGATTTTGCGAGATTTCGCGGTTGATCGACATCCGTGCCTTTTTCGACCGCAATATGATAAGCCAACATCTGCACGGGAACCGCATATAGAATAGGCGCCACAAATGGGTGACAGGCAGGTACTTCAATCCCATTTTCCGGCGTATCCCCAGCCTCTTTCAAGCCCTCAGAATCGCTGATCAGCAGGACATTTCCGCGCCGAGCGGCCACTTCTTGTAGGTTCGATAGTGACTTGTCGAACAGGTTATCAAACGGCGCCACAAATACGACCGGCGTCTCTTCATCAATCAGCGCGATCGGACCATGTTTCAGCTCTCCGCTGGCATAGCCTTCGGCATGAATATAGCTGATTTCTTTCAGCTTTAGAGCGCCTTCCAATGCGATCGGATAGTGTACGCCGCGGCCCAAATAGATCACATCCCGCGCCTTCGATAGGTCCCGCGCAAGGCCTGCAATCGGAGCGTCCAGCGCGAAGCTCTTAGAGATCAAGCGCGGAATTCCGCTCAGCGCATCAACCAGTTCAATCTCGCGCCCGCGATCGATCGATCCTCGCGCTTTGCCGGCCGCGATCGCTCCCGCCGCGAGGGCGCATAGCTGCGCGGTGAAGGCTTTGGTCGAAGCGACCCCAATTTCCGGGCCGGCCAGAGTTGGCAACACCAAATCAACTTCGCGCGCGATCGTCGAGGTCGGGACATTCACCACCGCTGCGGTTTTCAGTCCGGCCTCTTTGCAATAGCGCAGGGCAGCCAGCGTATCGGCGGTTTCGCCCGACTGGCTGACAAAAAGCGCCAGTCCGCCAGATTTTGGCAGCGCAGGTTCGCGATAACGAAACTCCGACGCGATGTCTGTTTTAACCGGCAATCCGGCGATTTGTTCAAACCAATATTCGGCGACGCAGGTCGCATAATAAGCGGTCCCGCAGGCGACCATGTGAAGGTGGGTAACTTCCGCCCAGTCGATGGCTGCTTCGTCGCCCGGCAGCTCAATCGATTGCTCCAGTGCGTTGACATAGGCCCCGATCGTGCGCGCCGTACTGTCGGGTTGCTCGAAGATCTCTTTCTGCATGAAGTGGCGATAATTGCCTTTTTCAACCGCGGCGCCCGCGGCTTGCACGATGGTTTCGGGGCGGGAGACAACCGCGCCGCTGGTATCAAAAACCTCGTAAGAGCTTTGCCGCAAGACGCACCAATCGCCTTCTTCGAGATAGACGACTCGATTGGTGAACGGGGCCACGGCAAGGGCGTCCGAGCCGAGGAACATTTCATCCTCGCCAACGCCAATCACCAGCGGTGACCCTTTGCGTGCCCCAATCATCAGGTCCTCATGACCTTCGATGATAATCCCCAGCGCAAATGCTCCCTCCAAATCAGCGAGCGAGGCTTTCACGGCGCTGATCGGATCCGCGCCTTTTTTCATATTGGATGTGATCAAGTGGGCGATGGTTTCAGAATCAGTTTCCGTTTCGAACACATGGCCCTGCTGCTCCAATGATTCGCGGAGATGGCGGAAATTCTCGATAATGCCATTATGGACAAGCGCCACAGATCCAGAAACGTGAGGGTGCGCGTTCTGTGTGTTCGCAGCGCCATGCGTGGCCCAACGGGTATGGCCGATGCCGACGCTGCCAGAAATCGGAGTTTCGTTCAAAACGTCGCGCAGATTATTCAGCTTGCCTGCGGCGCGCCTGCGATCGAGTTTACCGTCATGGAGTGTGGCGATACCGGCACTGTCATAGCCGCGATATTCGAGCCGCCGCAACGCTTCCATGGCGCGATCCGCCGCCGAGCCTTGCTGGCTTAAAATACCAATGATTCCACACATCTACTCTTGCTCCACGCTTGCTGTGTCGTCCCGCGGTGTCCCTAGTCCGATCATCGCGATCCCGTCATTGCAAATCCTATTACTGAATGTGTCGAAGACACGAACGCAAAAAGGTAACAAGGGGACCCTTTGGATCCCCTTGTCAGTAGAATTCTATTGAAAAAGCAAAATTAGCTTAAGAGCCGCTGACGCTAGAGCCGGCATTTGCGGCCCGGCAGCAGCGCACTTGCATTTCAAGCACCTGGCTATTGAAACGGCACTGCTCATTGTTCAGCTCACGCAGGAAGGAAAGACCTCCCGCGCGGTGGGTGTAGCGCGTTTGAACGCAGCCCATCACCGTATAGCCTGGCTCACAAGTTCCAGTCGTAGATTGCTGAACCGTAGTGGTCTTACAGTCTAGGTCTTTTTCGGACAGATGATTGGCCAGCGCAAAAGCTTGATCCGCACGGCTTTGCGCAGCATCGGCAGACGATTGTGCATTTGCGGCTGCGGCCATGGCGCTGTCAGAAATCTGACGCGCTTCGCGCAAGCTCATATTTGTTTCAGCAAGCGCGGTGGCGTTGCCGTCAATTTCGACCTTTAGACGGCAGACTTCTTCTGACGCACGGTCTGGGTTGGCGCAGTATTCTGCGACAGTCATATCGGATGGAAGCCCCGTGGCGCATCCGGCGAGTGAAGCTGCGAGCATACCGCCCACTAGGAATGATTTCATACGCATTTTGCGTGTCCTCTCTTTTCCCCAACAGCGCCTGACATGCAGAAGATGTGCCATCAGGGTCTGTATCCTGACTTGGAAACTTCAGCGAAATTGTGGCATGGCGCCTGTAAGGACTGCAGCAAACCGTTCAGAATGGGACGAAGCAAGGAATTAGCGCATTATGAAACGCAAATACTTCGGAACCGACGGAATCCGTGGCACGGCGAACACACCTCCGATGACGCCGGAGATTGCAATGCGTTTAGGAATGGCAGCTGGAAAGTACTTTCGGACGACGAGTCCGCGCCGTCACAGTGTGGTTATCGGGAAAGATACAAGACTTTCCGGTTATATGATTGAGCCGGCTTTGGTGGCTGGATTTACCTCTGTCGGAATGGATGTGACCCTGTTTGGGCCGCTGCCAACGCCGGGCGTTGCGATGATGACGCGATCTTTGCGAGCGGACCTCGGCGTAATGATATCGGCCAGCCATAACAGTTTTGAGGATAATGGGATCAAGCTGTTTGGCCCGAATGGATACAAATTGTCCGATGAAATCGAGCTGGAAATTGAAAGCCGCATGGATAAAGCGCTCGACGATAAGCTTGCGGGTCCCGGGGATCTCGGTCGCGCTAAACGCGTCGATGACGCCCAAGCGCGTTATGTTGAAATCGTCAAAGCCAGTTTCCCGCGCCGGATGAACCTCAAAGGGCTTCGTATCTGTATCGATTGCGCGAACGGGGCGGCCTATAAGGTGGCACCCGCTGTGCTGTATGAGCTCGGGGCGGAAGTGTTCAAAATTGGCGTTGAGCCGAACGGGTTCAATATTAATCTCGAAGTCGGCTCCACCGATACAAACGCGCTCAAAGAGGCGGTTCAAACCTACCGCGCAGATATTGGAATCGCGCTCGATGGCGATGCCGATCGTTGCATCATCATCGATGAAAAAGGCAATGAGGTTGATGGTGATCAGTTGATTGGGTTGATTGCGGAGCACTGGAAAGCGCGCGGCCAACTCTCGGAAGCGGGCGTGGTCACGACAGTGATGTCTAATCTTGGGCTCGAACAGCATTTGAAGAGCCTGGATTTAAAGCTGGAGCGCACCAAAGTTGGCGACCGATATGTCGTTGAGCGGATGCGAGAAGGTGGGTTCAATCTTGGCGGAGAGCAGTCTGGGCATATTGTCATGTCTGACTATTCCACCACTGGCGATGGTTTGATGGCGGCATTGCAAGTGCTGGCCGTCATGGTTGAGCGGGAAAAGCCGCTCTCTAAAATTGCCCACGTGTTCGACCCGGTGCCGCAGAAATTGGTCAATGTACGCTACAAATCTGGTGCGCCGCTCGAAGAAGAGAGCGTGAAAGACGCGATTGCTGCCGCCGAGAAAGCGCTAGGCGAGAAAGGCCGCTTGGTCATCCGGAAGTCTGGGACAGAGCCGTTGATCCGGGTCATGGCCGAAGCGACGGATGCGAAATTGATGGATGAGGCGGTGGAATCTGTCGCCGAGGCGGTTCGCGCGGTTAGCTAAGCCCTTCGATTGCGGCAAGCCCGCCCGCGTCCGCGATTTGGAGAGCATTCGCCGCTTTAACGCCACCCAAGGCGAACAGAGGCAGCGGCGCTTTTTGGCATAGCCGGGTGAATGCCAGTCGCCCCATTGGCGCGCCTGCGCTCTTGCTGGTCGATGGAAACACGGTCGAAACCAAAGCAGCATCCACGCCGGTTTTTGCGGCCCGATCGATCGCGCGTCTCGAATGCGCGCTTGCGGTTTGAAACATGAAACGGCCGCGCCATTTCCGCGCTTCGGCAAGTCTCGCTTCCGGCCAGTGGACGCCATGCGCGCCGACTTCAAGCGCCAGGCTCGGATCGGCAGCGATCAGCAGCTTCAGCCCCCGGCGCCTCGCAACGCCTGCCAGCCTAGGCGCCATATCAAACCGGTCTTCCGCGCCAAAGTGCCGATAAATGATTCCGCTTCCATCAGGCAAGGCTGCAGCGATGCTCAACGGGTTCGGCGTGCGCTGGGGGTCTGTGAGGAATAAAAGCGGCGGCAACACGGGCGGAAAATGGGTCTCAACCCGCCGGATTGCGGCGCGCCACTTGCGAGCGGAGACGGCTTGGTGTTTCAACCCCATAATGAGCCACGATACACAGACCCTAACCATCCGCGAAGCCCGCGCGCGCATCCTTTCTGAGATCGGCGAGAGCGTCACTTTGGTCGCCGCTTCAAAGCGCCAACCCGACGAACGGATCGAGGCGGCGCTGGAGGCTGGACAAACGGTCTTTGGCGAAAACCGGGTGCAGGAAGCACAAACACGTTGGAGCGCGCGCCGCGCGGAAAATTCAGACCTGCAGCTGCGTTTGATTGGTCCGCTACAAACCAATAAGGCCGAAGAGGCGGTTCAGTTGTTTGATGTGATCGAGACGCTCGATCGCGAGAAGCTTCTCAAGGCGCTGATCAAAGCGATCGACAAAAGCGGCGCGCAGCCGCCGGAGCTATTGATCCAGGTCAATACGGGCGATGAGCCGCAAAAGGGCGGGGTGAGCATCGACGGGCTTGAGGCGCTTCTGAAGCTAAGCCGTGAAACCTATCCGGGCGAGATCACTGGATTGATGTGTATTCCGCCGGCCGATGAACCTGCTGCACCTCATTTTGCTCTCCTGAATAGACTTGCAGATCGGCACGATCTTAGGACAATCAGCATGGGAATGAGTGGCGATTACGCTTTGGCGGCGCGGATCGGTGCTACGCATGTTCGGGTTGGGACGGCGCTGTTTGGCGCACGCGATTATTGATCTGCGTGCTTGGCGATGATCGCATCTAAATGAGTTGTCACGGCGCGCATGATCAGATCTCGCCAAGCGGCATTGGGGATCAGTTCCGTCGCCTCGTGATCTTGTAGGCTGACATAACCGTGCGTGAGCGCCCATAATTGCAAAGCGGCTTCACGTTTCTCGCGACCGGATAAAGAGGCTGGGAGCGCGCGGGAGATTAAATAGGTCAGCCGGTTAAACGCCTCCTCACCCACCGCAATCGCAGCGGAGGAGGGCGTGTAGCTTGGGTCTCCGCGTCCAAAAATCAGCTCATAATGCCCGCGATGCTCAGCCGCCATTGCGATATAGTTAGATAGACCGAGCAATACTGTTTCGCGGGCCGGTAAGTCGGGATCTTCGATATGGATCGCCGCCATGACCATTTGGAAGCCTTCAATATAGAGCGCATCCAAGATGCCTTGCTTGCCGTTGAAGTGATTGTAGATACCGATCGTGGAGACGCCGGCACGCTTTGAGATGGCGCGCACGCTCAATCCACCAGCACCCGAACTGGCGAACAGATCGGAAGCCGCCATTAGGATTTTTGCTTTAGCCTCGACCACAGATACATTCCACTTGACTTTCAATAACAGTGTTATTAACACGCAATAACACTGTTATCAAGGTCTATGATGCTGACGAGGAGACTGACATGTCTGCGGAGAAATTTGAGGTCGATTATCTAATCATTGGCGCCGGTGCGATGGGCATGGCGTTCGCGGATATCATCTTGTCAGAAAGCGATAAAACGGTGCTGATTGTCGATATGCACCAGAAGCCGGGTGGGCATTGGAATGACGCCTATCCGTTCGTTACCCTGCACCAGCCCTCCGCCTATTATGGCGTCAGTTCTAAAGAGCTCTCAAAAGGGGTGGTCGACACGATCGGCCTGAACAAAGGCCTGCAAGACCTCGCGACGGGGCCGGAGATCATGGCCTGTTTTGATGAGGTCATGCGCTACCAATTCCTGCCGACGGGCCGCGTCACGTATTTGCCAATGTGTAAGTATGAAGGGGATGGCAAGATCTCGGCGCTGACCTCAGAAAAGACGTATGACGTCGTCGCGCGCGAGAAAATCGTTGATGCGACTTGGCTTCGGACCACGGTGCCGTCCACGCACACGCCGAATTTTGAAGTCGTCGACGGCGTCAAAATGATGCCGCTCAATGATCTTCCGAAAGTCTCAGAGCAGCCCTCGCGTTACGTGATTGTTGGCGGTGGTAAGACCGGCATCGATGCTGTGATCTGGCTGCTCGAGAACCATGTCGATCCTGATCAAATTCACTGGGTGCGCCCGCGCGATGCTTGGTTGATGCGTCGCGAGACCACCCAGCCCGATCCGAGATTCTTTGCAGCCACGATGGGGGCTCAAGCAGCGCAAATGGAGGCGATCGCAAGCTCCACCTCGATCGACGACCTATTTGATCGAGTTGAGCAGGCGGGGATCTTTGTACGGATTGATGAGAGCGTGCGTCCAACCATGTTCCACGGCGCGACGATTTCTGACCCAGAGCTTGCGGAGCTTCGGAAAGTAAAAAACGTGATCCGGAAAGGGCGTATCCAGCGCATCGAACCAGATCAGATCATTTTCGACGACGGCACGCTGCCAAACGATCCTGATACGCTGTTCGTGGACTGCTCGGCTTGTGCGGTCGGTAATTCAGAAGAGGCGATTGTTTTTGAAGGGGATACGATCCGTTTGCAGACGGTTCGAACCGTCCAGCCGGTGTTTAGCGCCGCGTTTATCGCTCACATTGAGCTGACCCGTGACACCGAAGAGGAAAAGAACCGCCTCTGCCAAGTCGTTCCGCTTCCCAATCATGCCACGGATTGGATCCGCATGCAGAACGCTTTCATGATGAACCAGTTCAATTGGTCGCAAGAAAAAGACTTGCGAAAGTGGCTGCGTGACAACCGTCTTGATGGCTATTCGCAATTGGTCTCAGGCATTCAAGAAGACGAAACTGAAAAGCTCGCTATCATGAACAAGCTGCGTGAGCATTCCGTGCCGTCGGTGATGAAGCTGCAGGAATATATGGCGGAACTGGCCTAGCCTATCTCGGGCTCGCTCCGGTCGACGACATAATAGCCTTTGCGCGGATTAAACCCGATCATGTTAGCTGGGGGGCGCTCGGCCGCGTCGACGGCGTCGTCATAGGTCTCATATGGCCCATGCTCGCCGCTTTCGGTGACAAGATAGAAGCTCCCAAATTCAGGGCGCTCAGGTGCATACTCAGTCAGCTGAAACATTGCAGCCTCCTTACGAAGCCCGCCCCGTATTAAGAGTTCGGTGATTCGTGTGGCGGGAATGTGTCAATTGGTTAACACGCGGTTGATCTTTCTCATGGGTGCTTGACGGACGCGAAGTTTTCGCTACCTACGAAACGTAAGTTACGAATGGTAGGTAATGAGTCTATCTATGTCCGATACCGAACAGCGTCCGAAGCGTCTGACCAAAGCCGCGCGCCGTCGCCAGCTTTTAGACATCGCCAAAGCGATGCTGGAAAGCGGGGACGCGGATGCCTTGACGCTCGCCGTTTTGGCGGAGCGAGCCAAGGTCAGTAAGCCCATCGCGTATGACCATTTCGGGACTCGCTCGGGTCTTTTGATTGCGCTCCTCGACGACACCAGCCGGTTCTACGAGACAGATGCTGAGGCCAAGATCGAACGAGCGTCAGCGACCGTCCCTGCCGTCGCGAAGATTGTCGCAACCGCTTACATAAACTGTGCGCTAGAGGCTGGACCCGCGTTGACACTCCTAGCCGCTGCGGTTGAGGCGGATTCTGAAGCCCGGGATGCAGGACGCGCGGTTCAAATCAATCATGCCGCCAGTTTCGAACGGGCCTTTGAGCGCGTCTTGGTTGCTCGGCCGGAGCAGCTAAGTCCCTTGTACAAAGCGCTCGTCGCAGCGGCGAATGCAATTTGCGATGATCTGCATCAGCATAAACTCACCACAGAAACGGCGATTGAAACGCTCACCCATCTTTTGGTGACGAGCCTCACGCCCTTCGCCCAACGCACAGATATTTAAAGGAGACGCGGATGATTTTGGTAACCGGAGCGACGGGGAATGTCGGAAGCGAAATCGCGCGACAACTGATTGCGCGGGGAACACCATTTAGAGTCTATGTCCGTGACGCCGAGAAAGCGCGCGGCATGATTGGCGAAACAGGATATGAGACCGCGCTCGGCGCGTTTGATGACGAGGCCGCCTTCGCGGCGGCGCTCGACGGCATCGACGCCGTCTACATGGTCACCAATCAGAGCGACGCGTTTAAATCCGATCTCACGCGGATTGTGCAACAAGTGAAGCAGGCCGAGATCGAGCGATTTGTGATGCTCTCTGCTGAGGGCGATCCAGAGAGTGATATTTTCTTTGTCCGCCGTACCGGAGAGCTTGAAGCGATCGTGCGGGAAGCGGACCTGAACTGGACTTTCTTGCGCCCCGATTGGTTCATGCAGAATTTTGCCGGCTTTGTTGCCGCCGGCATGGTCGCGTTTCCCGAAGGCCCCGGGAAGACGAGTTTTGTAGATGTGCGCGATGTTGCCGAAATCGCAATTAAAGCGCTGACCGAGCCGGGGCACACCTATCGCACCTATCGATTGACCGGTCCGGATGCGATGACCTTTGCCCAAGCGGCGAGTCGTATCAGCGCTGTGTTGGGTCGCGAGATTCCATTTGTTGGCATCACGCCCGAACAAATGCGAGACGGTTTGATCGCACAAGGCGCTGAGCCTTGGTATGCTGAAATGAACGCTGAGATGACGTTTGCCGTTCGAATGGGCATGTCCTTCAGTCCCTCAAATGACATCGAGTTTTTGCTGGACCGTCAGCCGCGTGCGCTGGAGGTGTATGTTGCGGATCATAAAGCCGGATGGGGGTGATGAAGACAGCGCAGCACTGACCGTTTCACGTCATCAACTAAAACTGGATAACCAGAAGATCTGAGCGGCCATGAAAGCGCCGAGCGCGGTGGCGACGCCTAGGCAGACAACAACCACACTCATTAGCACTTTCAATGCGTCATGCTTGGCGTCGGCCGCGCGAAAATACAGCTCCAGAAAAGCCAACGGCACGAGAGTTACACCGAAATTCAGGGCAATGTCGAACGGGCCGTCCAACATCGAGGTCGAGCCCGGCATCGCTCCGCCGGTCACCAGCGCATAAAATCCAAACCCTAAACGCATATACCAAACGCCGCTGACCGCCAGGAACAAGCGCAAGGTCCAGCGATGATGTGCGCGCAAATCCCGCTGCATCGCCGTTCGCGCAGCCAACACCGCAAAGGCGATGATCGCAATCCCGTTCAGCGAAACGCCGATATCATTGACGGCCGCACCAATGCCGTTGCGCGTCCAGGTCAGATACAGCGCACCAATCGAGATCAGAATCGCGCTGGTCGCATAGACCCGGCCATTCCAGCGATGAAAGGTTCTGAACCGATTGCGAACCGCTGGAATGAACTGAACCGGACCGCAGGCGGTGATGATCAGGGCGAAAAAAATGTGCAGCAAGATATTGATATTGCCGATCAGATCCCCGGAGATGAATCCGTTAAACATGCGGCCATCCCAGGCGTCGAAATCGCCACGCATCGCAGAGCCGCCATAAAAGGCGGCGATATCGGCGACGAACGCCATTTGCCCGAGCGCGGTCATCAAAAACCAGAATTGTGAGGCGTGTTTCAACATCTGCCGGGCGGGATAGAGCGGTGTCTGTCCCGGGTGGACGGTTATCTCTGTCATGTTACTTTCTCTGCGTTCGAGGGCTCTCTCCAAGCCAAATGTATCGAACCTGAGATGCTGGCGGCATGACGCCTTCCATCAAAGACATGACATCTGGTAACAGATAACAGAACAACCCCGCTGAAAGGCTTATCCCTCATGGCGCAAGCGACCGTTTCGGCCGGATATGCCACTAGTTTAGTAGACTTGGCGGTGTCATTGGGCGCGAACCGAACGGCCTTGCTTCAGCGCGGCGGGCTCAGCGAAGACGATTTAACCGACCCTGAGACGCGGGTTAGTTTTGCGGTTTTCAAGACGCTGATGCGGGCAGGTAAGGAGCTTGCAAACGCGCCATCATTGGCGCTCACATTCGGCGCCCTCGTCAATTTTGAAGACTTGTCGATCGTTGGCCTGGTGGCCCATGCCGCGCCGACCATGCTGGAAGCTTTTCAGCAGATGAACCGCTATCATCGTCTGGTCATCGAGGTCGAGGGCGTCGCGGAAGGCGAGGACCGATTCAAGCTGGTTGAGCGCGATGACGGCTTATGGATCGACGATACGCGCAAAAACCCCAATGATTTTCCAGAGCTGACCGAGTCGACGCTCGGACGGTTCATTTGCGGCTATAATCGCAACTTCAAAAAGAGACGCCTGGTCAAGATCGCTCATGTAACGCATGCCCGACCAAGCTATGGCGACGAGTATGAGACCGTGCTGCAATGTCCGGTCGTCTTCGGCTCAGATCGCAATTCGATGTTGGTTGATCCGGCCTGGCCGAAGCTGCAGCTTTGGCCAAAGCCGCGTTACGTATTTGGCGTGCTGACCAATCATGCCGAACACTTGCTGGACGAGCTGAAAGCAAGCCGCACAGTGCGCTCTGAAGTCGAACAGCATCTCCTGCCCATTTTGCACACCGGCGACGTCCACATGCAGACCATTGCGACGACGCTCAATATGTCGCGTCAAACACTCTACCGAAAACTCAAATCAGAAGGTGTGACTTTCGAAGCGATCCTAGATGAGCTCCGGCACAAAATGGCGCGGCATTATTTGGAAGGGGAAAAGGTCTCGGTCAACGAAACCGCTTATCTGGTCGGCTTCTCTGATCCAAGTTCTTTCTCTCGCGCGTTCAAACGCTGGACCGGCCACAGTCCCGGTAAGCTCAAAGCCTCACCGCGTAAGCACTAACCTAATGAGTTGCAATTTAATCACGACCGTTCCTGACCCAGCCCAGTCATCAGTTTCCTGCGTTAAATGGGAGAATGCGAGGACTGCGTCATCCTCGATCGCGGAGCGGTCTGAGGATCCAGCGCGAGAAATTACAACACGCGCGTGCGGGCCGCGATGGGACCTCAGACAGCCTGCTGCTGTCGAGGGGGACGCGTGTCGTGAGCATCTTCCAGGCAGCCTCATCCTGAGCGACGTCGAAGGACGAGGCGACCTCACTGCAAAGTCCCTGGAAGCTCAGCCCTTTATCCTTCGACTTCGCTCAGGATGAGGGGCTCCTACGGAAACGGCCGCGCGCACCCCGCGTTCCTGACGAAAGTCAGGATCTATGGCGGCAGGGTGCGATCTCGAGAACATCGGCCAGTCGCCATGGGTGCCAGCTTGCGCTGGCAGAGCGGTAAAAGCGCGGGCACCGTCGTCTGATGTCTGCTCTCGACCGAACGCTGTAAGTGCCGTGATCGGAGCGCGCGTTCTCTCAAACCTCGATCTCAAGAAATGTCTCAGCCGACACGCGCGCCAAAACCTCGAGCATATCTTCAAGCGAGACGGCGACACAGCCTTCGGTGGGACGGCCATCTTCGTGCTGCAGGTGAAAGAAAATCGCACTGCCTAGGCCTGGCACGACAGGATCGTCATTATGCGCGAGCTCAACAATCACGTCATAGGCGTGGTCTTCGCGCCAGAGGTTTTCATGGCTGGCGGCGAAGGGCAGGGTGACGGGCCGGTTATAAAGCGGATGGTGCGGCGCATCACACCAGCCATCGCTTTGCCTAAGCGAGATCACCGGTAAATTGGTTTCCGGTCGAGCAATGCGATCGGCGCGATAGAAAACGCGTTTGAGGCGCCATGCTCCGCGCGGGGTGGCGCCGTCACCTTCGCGTTTGTCTTGGGCGTCGACGACACCGCCTCGCCCGATGGCGCATGTGCTGATCAAATTCCCCGCTTTAAATGATCCATCGGCGGATGCCGTTAACGAAAAATCAGTCACGCACTGCTCTCCTTTTTGTTACATCAGCTGAAGAACCGTGTAATGAAGTGTTTGAATTCATTCTCTATCTGCTGCCCACTAGACAAGGGAGAAAGTCATGGCGGTGACCAAAACCATCCTGCTCGTGGACGATGATAATGAGCTGCGCGAGGCCCTCGCGGAGCAATTTGATCTTTATGAAGGCTTCACAGTGCTGCAAGCCGAAAATGCAACAACCGGCGTAAAACTGGCTGAAGCAGAACGGACGGACCTCATCCTCTTGGACGTGGATATGCCGGATATGGACGGTCGCGAGGCCTGCAAGCTGATGCGCACACGAGGGGTTCGGGCGCCGATTATCATGCTGACAGGGCAAGACAGCGATGCGGATACAATCTTGGGATTGGATAGCGGCGCCAATGATTATGTCACTAAGCCGTTCAAATTCTCTGTTCTACTGGCCCGCGTTCGCGCGCACCTGCGCAGCTTTGAACAAAGCGAAGATGCGACTTTTGATGTTGGTCCATATGAGTTCCGGCCGAGCATGAAGCTCTTGGTGAAAGAGGATGATCGCAAGATCCGCCTCACCGAGAAAGAGACCAATATTCTCAAATATCTTTATCGCGCCGGCGGTAAGCCCGTAGCGCGGGAAGAGCTATTGTCTGAGGTTTGGGGATATAATGCGGCGGTCACGACGCATACGCTCGAAACGCACATTTACCGTCTGCGCCAGAAAATTGAGCCAGATCCGGCAAATGCTCGGCTCTTGCTGACCGAGGCGGGCGGGTACCGTCTGTCGCCATAATCGGACGCACGGCGTTCAATACATTAGGGAATTGGGTCTCTCGGAGGTGGTCGATGCCTGACTAACCCTCGGGAAGACTTGAATCCTCGGTAAAAAGGCTCGACGATTGATCCGGAGCGGCAAGTGAGACCGCAAATATAAAGAGGATCCCCAATCATGAGCGCTACCGTCGATGTCTTCTGGTCTTTTCGGAGCCCATATTCCTATATCGCCACGCCGGATTTGCTGAAGCTGCGCGAGGATTTTGATGTCGAGGTCAATCTGCGGCCGGTTTTGCCCATTGCCGTTCGCGCCGCCAGCACGCTATTCTCTGGCGACCGCAAACCGGCGCAATATATCATCATGGATTCGTTCCGGCGGGCTGATTTCCTCGGCATGAAGATCTCGTTTCCGATGCCCGATCCGATTGTCCAAAACTATGAGACAATGGAAGTCGCAGAAGAACAGCCTTACATTTATCGCCTCACGGGGCTGGGCGTTGAGGCAGCGCGGCGCGGCAAAGGGATCGAGCTTGCCTATCATGTTTCACACTTGATCTGGGGCGGTGAGCCCGGCTGGGATCAAGGCGATCGCTTGGCCGAAGCAGTGGCGAAAGCGGGCTTAGTTCTCGCCGAGTTGGAGGCGAGCATAGCAGCCAATGACCCAATGAAAGAGGTCGAGGCTAATCAAGACGCGCTCGAGGCGGCCGGACATTGGGGCGTGCCGACCATGGTTTTCGAAGGCGAACCCTTCTTCGGCCAAGACCGCATCGAAACACTGCGCTGGCGTCTTGAAAAGAAAGGCCACAAGCGGTCTTAAGCTCGGATTGAAACACACGCCCTCCAACCTCTGGTAATCTGGCAGTGTGCAGACCGGGCGAGAAATCGATCATGCCGAATAATCTAGACTATAGGTTTTCAATTGCCCCGATGATGGATTGGACGGATCGGCATTGCCGGTCGTTTCATCGGGTGCTGTCGAAGCGCGCGCTGTTATGGACTGAAATGGTTACCGCGGATGCGGTTATCCATGGCGATCGTGAGCGCTTGATTGGGTTCTCAGATGATGAACATCCGATCGTGCTGCAACTTGGCGGCAATGAGCCGGACAAAATGGCCGAAGCGGCGCGTATCGCTGAGCGCTTTGGCCATGATGAGGTCAACATCAATTGCGGTTGCCCATCTGACCGCGTTCAGTCAGGCGCGTTTGGCGCTTGTTTGATGCGCGAACCAAAAACGGTTGCGGCTTGTGTCGCGGCGATGCGCGCGGCGGTTTCAATCCCGGTTACTGTGAAGTGCAGGATCGCGATTGATGAGGATCCGCCAAAGGAGACATTGTATAATTTCGTCGATCAAGTCGCCGATGCCGGGTGTTCGGTGTTTACAGTCCATGCCCGCAAAGCGTGGCTCAAGGGGCTCAGCCCGAAAGAGAACCGCGAAATTCCGCCGCTGGACTATGATTTGGTGCAAGCGCTCAAACATGATCGACCCGACCTCACCATTGTCTTAAATGGCGGCATCAAAACACTCGAAGACAGCGCCGCGCATCTGAAAAATTTTGACGGTGTGATGCTCGGTCGCGCGGCTTATCAAACGCCAGATTTACTCGGCGGGGTGGATCAAGCTCTGTTTGATCCCGAGGCTGCGGTGTTAAGCCCGTTCGGCGCGGTACTCGATTATCGACCCTATATCGAAGCGCGACTGGACGAGGGCGTGCGCCTCTCCTCGATGACACGGCATATGCTTGGCCTATTTAGCGGCATGCCAGGCGCGCGTTTGTGGCGACGCGTGCTCAGCGAAAAAGCGCCCAAGCCAGGGGCCGGTGTCCACGTGTTGGACGAAGCGCTCGAAGCCGTCGAATCGCGGGCCTTCGCCTGAGGCAATCTCCTAGGAAGACGAAATGACGCGTTGGATGAAACGTCATTTTGGTTTTTATATGTAGCGATCGCTACAATTTTTGCTCAGGAGCGCCCAAGATGTATTCCCTCAAAGCCCACAAGACCTATCTGAAAATCTCAGCCTTCTTCGTAATGCTTTATGGTCCAATCTTTTTCCTTGGAACCTTTGACGCAACGGTTGAGCCGGTTAGGTTCACCACCGACTTGCTGGCTTGGCCAATCGATGGCGCTCAGACGTATGCGCCCGGCGATACGCGGTTCATTGGCGCGCTGGCCGGCGGGTTTTTGATGGGCTGGGGCGTTTTGATTTGGAGCCTCTCCGGAACGGCCTATGACGCGGCGCCGGAAGCCATTCGGCGTGCGGTTGTCGGCGGTTATCTCGCTTGGTTTGTGCTCGACAGCGCTGGCTCGATCACATCAGGCCATGGATCGAACGCTCTGTTCAATATCATTGTGCTGATCTTGTTTGTTGGCCCACTTTGGCGCTCAACCAAAATTGAACATGTTCAAAAAACATAAAGGATGCTAAACAGGTTTCCCGGGGGGAGGGCTTGTGGTTCGCTCCGGTCGCCATACTGTGATCTGGAACAGATTGATAAGACATGAGGAGACCCGGGATGATCGGCGTTGTTGCAACACTTGAGATTCAGGACGGAAAGCAGGGCGAATTTGAAGGCGTCGCTAAAGACCTAATGGCGAAAGTCAAAGCGAATGAACCAGGCTGCCTGACCTATCAGCTCTATAAAGCTAAAGGGTCGGACACGACTTATATTTTCATGGAGCAATACGCCTCCGGAGACGCGCTCAAAGCGCATGGCCAGACCGATTATTTCAAGGCTGCTCAGCCTGGCCTTGGCGCTTGTCTCGCAGGCGCGCCGAAAATCGAAATGTTTGACATCGTCGAATAGGAGCCTGTGATGGATCTATCATTCACGAAAGAAGATCTTGCATTTCAAAAAGAGGTCCGCGACTGGATCGCGGCCAATTACACCGACGAGCTCAAAGCGCGCAATGCGATGTCGAAGAACGGATATCTCGACAAGGACGGGATGCTCGAATGGCAACGAAAGCTAGATGAGCGCGGGTGGTTCGTCGCCAATTGGCCTGAAGAGTTTGGCGGCCCCAATTTGAGCGCGGGGCAGCGCTATATTCTGAACATGGAAATGGCCGCTGCGGGCACACCGCAAATGTCACCAATGGGCAAATCCATGGTCGCGCCAGTGATCATGGCGTTTGGCAATGACGCACAAAAGGCGGAGCACTTGCCTAAAATCAAACGCTCTGAAATCTGGTGGTGCCAAGGCTATTCTGAGCCTGGTTCCGGCTCTGACCTTGCTTCGCTGCAAATGAGCGCGGTGCGTGATGGCGACGAATATGTGCTGAACGGCTCCAAGATTTGGACCACCCATGCGCAATGGGCCGATTGGATTTTCTGCCTCGTGCGCACGTCGAAAGAAGGCAAACCACAAGAAGGCATTAGCTTCCTCGTCTTCCCGATGGACTTGCCGGGCATCTCCGTGTCCTCCTTGCCGACGCTAGATGGCCCAACCGACAATCAGCAAGAGATCAATCAGGTCTTCTTTGAAGATGTGCGCGTCAAAATCGAAGACGCGCTCATCGGCGAAGAAAATAAGGGCTGGACCTACGCAAAATATTTGCTCCAGTTCGAGCGCGGAAACGCATATGCACCCGGGCTCAAGAACGCGCTGCAGAAGACCAAAAAGCTTGCCAGTGTCGAGCAATCTGGCGGCGAGCCTTTGCTCAAGGATCCAGACTTCCAGCGCAAAATTGCGGCGATGGAAATGAAGATCGAAGCGCTCAATGCCACCGAGCTTCGTATCTTCTCAGCTTTGTCTGCAGGTCAAGCGGTCGGTCCTGAGAGCTCGATGTTGAAATGCGCAGGCTCTGAGGCGCAGCAGGCGATTTCCGAACTGTCGCTCGAAGCGGTAGGCGGCTATGCGGCGCCGTTCGTGCAAGACACATTCGCCGTGGCCCGCGCCGGTGCGAACAGTGACCTTGCAACGCCCGATTATGCCGGGCCGGTCGCGCCGAGTTATTTCAACTATCGCAAGACGTCGATCTATGCAGGATCGAACGAGATCCAGCGCAATATCATGTCGAAGATGGTTCTTGGGCTGTAAGCCTTACTAAAACGGTGAAGCGGGCCGAATGAAAGAAGCCCGCCACACTTTCTGAGGAGGAAGAATGGCCGAAGCAGCTGAGCGTAAAGCTGGTTTCTGGACGAAACTCGCATACGGCTTCGGCGCCGTAGGGGATGGCGTCAAAAGCAACGGTTTCGAGTATTTCCTGCTACTCTATTACGGCCAGGTGCTTGGCGTAGACTTCGCCTTGGTTGGCGCAGCTCTTCTCATCGCAATGATCATCGATGGCGTGACCGATCCTGTGGTTGGCTACTGGTCAGACAATTTACGCACTGGGTTCGGACGACGGCATCCTTTTATGTATGCAGCGATCATTCCGGTCGGCATCGCCTACTATTTTGTCTGGAATCCGCCCGCGGGCTTAGAGGGGAACGAGCTGTTTCCCTACCTTTTAGCGATCACCATCGCGGTCCGTGTGTCCTTCACTTTTTATGACGTCCCGAGCAGCGCCTTGGTCGCGGAACTTACCGACGATTATGACGAGCGGACCTCGTTTCTGTCTTTCCGGTATGTGTTTGGCTGGATGGGCGGCTTGTTCATCGCGGTCTTCGCTTTGCGGTTTTTGCTGGTTCCTACCGAAGAATATGGCAGCGGCTTCTTCAATATCGATGGGTATGAAACCTACGGCTTGATGGCAGCAATCATGATCTGTGCGTCCGTGTTCATTTGTGCGGCGGGAACGCATTCGCATATTCCGCATCTGCGTCAGCCGCCTGCCCCCCGAAAAATGAGCATCGGCCTTGTGTTCAAAGAGATCCGCGAGACGCTCTCAAATAAGTCGTTCCTTTGGTTGTTCGTCGCGACACTGTTCGGGTTTATGGCCTCTGGTGTCGCCGCGACGCTCAACTATTTCATCAATGGATTTTTCTGGGAGTTCACAACAAGTCAGACCGCCTTGCTGACTTTGAGCGTCTTCGCATCAGCCATTCTCGCATTCGTGCTCGCCCCGATCGTTTCGAAAACGCTGGGCAAGAAACGCGGCGCTTTGATTGTGGGTTTGTTCGCATTTACGATCGCCCCGATGCCGGTCCTGTTGCGATTGGCAGGTGTGATGCCAGCTAACGGTACCGAGACCCTATTCAATCTCATCCTCGGTGTGACCGTGATCGATGTTGCTTTGATCATCACATTCCAAATCCTCTCGAGTTCGATGATCGCCGATATCGTCGAAGACAGTGAGCTTAAAACCGGGCGCCGGTCTGAAGGCATTTTCTTTTCTGGTATCTTGTTTATGCGCAAGCTCGCTCGCGGCAGCGGTTTGTTTCTAGCCTCGCTGGTTCTCGCGGCTGCTGATCTCTCTCGCGACATGCAACCGGGTGAGCTTTCATCTGAAACGCTGACTGTGCTTGGAGCCGGGTATGCGTTTGGCTTGCTTGCGCTGTGGATGACGATGATCATTCTTCTCTCACGCTACAAAATCAGCCGCGAAGACCATGCTGCCAATCTTGCGGCCCTTGAGCGAGCGCGTGCTGCCAAGAACGTCGCCGAATAATCATACAGAGCTATCCTAGGAGCCCATATGTCTGACGCTGCCAGCGCTGTGCCGCACAAACCCGGTCTTTTGACTCGCATCGCTTATGGTATTGGCGGCGCCGCCGGCGGCATCAAGAATAATGGCTTTGATTATGTGCTCTTACTTTTCTACAGCCAGGTGCTCGGGCTTTCAGCCGTCTTGGTTGCAGCAGCTCTGTGGATCGCCCTGATCTTTGACGCGGTCTCGGATCCTGTCGTCGGTTATTGGTCAGACAATCTCAAAAGCAAATATGGGCGGCGTCATCCCTTCATGTATGCGGCGATGATCCCGATTTCGATTGGCTTTTTCTTCGTGTGGAATCCGCCCGCAGGGCTTGAAGGCATGGGTTTGTTTGGCTGGCTCCTCACGCTGACCATATTGGTGCGTCTGATGTACACATTGTACGAGGTGCCACAGCATGCGCTTTCCGCTGAACTGACCCAAGATTATGACGCGCGCACATCTCTGATGTCGTTCCGCTATTTCTTCGCCTGGGTGGGCGGGCTGAGTGTTCAAGTCATCCTGTTTGCGTTCTTGCTGAAGTCGACGGAGGAAGACCCATCCGGGTTCTTCTATTTGGATGGCTGGCACACGTATGGTTTGCTCGGGGCGAGTTGTATCTTCCTCGCTATTTTCTTGTCCTCAGTCGGGACGCATCGGCAGATTCCGCACTTGATGCCGCCGCCCGCTGCGCGAAAACTTACGCCCTTGAAAGTGGTGGCGGAGATTTGGGAAACTGTCTCCAATCCATCCTTCCGAGCGCTGTTCATCGCCACTTTGTTTGGGCTGCTTGCAACGGGCGTATCAGCCACGCTCAATCAATATATCAACGGGTTCTTCTGGGGCTTCACGACTCAACAAATTTCGGGCCTCACGCTCGCCGTCTTCATGTCACCAGCGCTGGCCCTCGTGATCGCGCCCATCGCTGGCAAAGCGTTTGGCAAAAAGCGCGCGGCGATAACGATCGGTATCCTCGCCTTCACCATCGCGCCCGCTCCAGTATTTGCACGTCTACTGGGCCTGTTTCCGGCGAACGGCACCGATGAGCTCTATTACACAATCTTGCTCATCACCGTGTTCGATATTGCTCTGATTGTTGCCTATCAGATGCTGGCGGCCTCTATGGTGACTGATATTGTTGAAGAGAACGAATTGAAGACCGGCCGCCGGTCTGAAGGGGTCTATTTTGCCGGCATCAGCTTCATGCGGAAACTGGCGCAAGGCATCGGCGTCTTGAGCGCGTCTGTCATCCTCGCGACCGCATCCATTGTCCCAGGGATGCGACCTGAGGAGGCGAGCGCTGAATCGATTGCGATCCTCGGCTTTGGGTACGCGATAATGTTGCTCACGCTTTGGTCACTGATGCTGATCTCCGTCAGTTTCTACCGGATCAGCCGTGATGACCACGAGAAAAACTTGCGAGCCCTTGCCGAAAAGCGCGGGCAAGACGCTTAGGTTTCCGTAACAATAACAGGTGCCTAACTGAAATGTCATGTCTGCCCAATTGCGTCCGCCAGTACGCCGGAATAGAGCCATAATCATGACTTACGTTTCTAGCATGACAAAACACGTCTCTAAATTCCTCGTGGCCGTCCTCGTGGTACTGGTCGCCCTTGTGCTCGTTCTGGTGAGCCCGCTTTACGGATCTGCGTCTGCGCAGAATTTCTGGGACAAAGTGGTGCCCGAATCCCAAGCGCAAATCGAGCTCAGCTACGCGCCTTTGGTCAAAGACGTCTCGCCCGCTGTGGTCAATGTCTACACCAAGAAGACCGTTCAGCGCCGCATGACGATGCAAGAGTTTATGTATGGTCGCCGCTTCGGCGGACCGAATAGTCAAAGCGTCCAAAACTCGCTCGGTTCCGGCGTGATTGTCGGCGACGATGGCATCGTGGTTACAAACAATCACGTGATTGATGGCGCCGACGAGGTGATTGTCGTCTTAGCAGATCGCCGCGAATATCCTGCTGAGCTGATCCTCGCTGATGAACGGACGGACTTGGCTGTTTTGCGGATAGAGACCGAGGATGATGCTCTTCCGACGCTTGGTTATGCCAGCACGATCGGGGTGGAAGTCGGCGACTTGGTCCTGGCCGTCGGCAATCCATTTGGCGTCGGTCAAACGGTGACGACGGGGATCATCTCCGCGACAGCACGAACCGATGTTGGTGTGTCTGATTATGCCTTCTTCTTGCAAACCGATGCGGCGGTAAACCCTGGAAACTCGGGTGGCGCTTTGGTCAATACGCGCGGCGAATTGGTCGGTATCAATACCGCGATTTTCTCACGCTCCGGCGGCTCGAACGGTATTGGCTTTGCGATCCCCTCTGAAATGGTGAAGCGCGTCGTCGATGCGGCCGTGAATGAGGGTACAATAGTCCGTCCATGGTTAGGACTTAAAGGCCAGTCTGTAACCTTCGATATTGCCAAGGCGCAAGGGTTGGAGCGCCCGCTCGGCGTGATCATCACTGAAGTCTATGATGATGGCCCCGCTGATCGATCCGATTTACGCCGGGGCGATCTCATTCTCAGCATAGATGATCGCGAGGTCTATGACGAACGCGGGCTTAAATTCCTCGCGGCCACCAAGTCGCCGGGTGAGGATGTGTCGCTACGTGTGCTGCGCGGCGGCAATGAGCAAATCATCGCAGCGCGCTTGGCGCCGCCGCCCGGCATGAGCGAAGCGGAAGTCGTCCTGTTGGAAGGTCGTCATCCGTTCACAGGCGCTGAAGTCGCTGAACTCTCACCGCGCTTGGCTGAAGAGCTCGGTCGCGACCCGTTTGATAGTGGCGTTTTGGTGACCCGTGTAATGCGCCGGGCTTATGCGCGCCGCGTGGTGCGTTCTGGCGACATCATCCAATCTGTTGATGGCCAGCCAATCAAAACGCTTGATGACTTGGACGCTGCGCTTGACCGCGACTCTGGCCGCTGGGAAATTGAAATCGACCGAAACGGCCGCAGCATTAGCGGCTTCGTGAACCTCTAGTCGCACCGCTCTAGTCTGTTGGGGCTCGGTCGATGATGTGGGTGTACGATCCCATCACGGAACCGCGCTGCCCGCCGGTGAGGCCGAGATCCATGCCTTGCGCGTCGCGTTGCTGGAACAAAGCCGCGTCCGTGCCGGGATCGATCAGTACGGACATATGAAATTCATGCCCGCGTAGGGCCGTGTTCCAAAATGGGTTCGGCTCTGGCGTGATGGCGCGATAGCCAAGATGCATCTTCTTTTCCGCGAAGCTGGTCGATTGATCGAGCAGACCCGCCATCGCGTGCCGAACCCCGTTCGCATCCATCAGGCCTTGGCCGAGCACCATATAGCCGCCGCACTCACCATAAATCAGGGCGCCGCGATCCGCTGCGGCGCGTAGTCCACTTAGAAACCGGTGGGCATTCGAAAGTTGACCGGCATGTAATTCCGGATATCCGCCCGGCAGGAAAATCGCGTCAGCTCCATCGCTCGGAGCTTCATCCGCCAGGGGAGAAAAGAAGGAGATTTCGGCCCCGTTTGCGCGCCAATCGTTCAAAATATGCGGATAGGTAAACTCGAATGCAATGTCGCGTGCAACCGCAATTCTTTGACCGAGCGGCGGCAATCGACGCGGCGGAGGGGCTTGCGGAAGCGTGCCCGCAGCGTCGAGCAAAGCGTCCAAATCGACGCCTTGTTCAACCGCGCCCCGGGCGGCCTCGACTAAGGCGTCAGTTTGGTTGCGCTCGGTCGCTTGCACCAGGCCAAGATGGCGGGACGGGATGGTCAGCGCGTCTGAGCGCATCACCGTGCCGAGCAATGGAATGCCTGTTTCCTCCAAAGGCTCCGCGAGCAATTCAGCATGGCGCTGGCTGCCAACCCGCGTGGCGACCACGCCGCAGACTTTCGGGCGGTCTCGCAGAGTTGCGAACCCATGCGCAATGGCGGCGATGGATTGAGCAAGACCGCTCGCATCGATTAAGAGCAAAACGGGAAGATCGAGTGTATCTGCGAGATCTGCGCTTGATCCTGACGTACTCGCCGCGCCATCAAACATGCCCATCATGCCTTCAATAATGAGGAGATCGCGGGCTCGCGAAATATCCTGCGCGCGGGCGCGAAGCTGACTTTCGCCAAACGCCCACTTGTCGAGATTGTAGCAGTCTTGCCCAGTGGCGAGCCTTAGGAATTGTGGATCAATATCGCCCGGGCCGCCCTTCGCGACTTCGACGGACACACCGCGCGCCCGCAGGGCGCTGACAAGGCCGAGCGTGAACACCGTCTTGCCAGTGTTTGAGCTCGGTGCAGCGATCACCAAGCCTTTTGGTGGAGCAGCGGAAACGGGATTGGGCATACGGATATCTCACTCAACAGATTCAACGCAGCGCGCTGTCTCTGCCATGGTTGCAAGATCTGAGCAATCGAGAAGTGTTTCGCGTTCAACCCGTGCGGTCTATTCGCTGGATAGAGCTTCGAGCTGTTCTATTTATGTTCTTGCGGCGCAAAGCAAAGCATGACAAGCAATTGCTTATCAAAGCGAGGTGACAAGGGTATGGCTGACGGCATGAGCGATCTTTTCTCCGCATCGGGTCTATCAGACTCTGCGCCGCGTCCATTGGCGGACAAATTGCGTCCGCAGGTTTTGGCAGAAGTTGTGGGGCAAGATCATTTGCTCGGACCGAATGGAGCGCTGGGCCGGATGCTCGCGACCGGCAATTTATCCTCGATCATTTTGTGGGGTCCGCCAGGTGTGGGTAAGACCACGATTGCGCGCTTATTGGCCCAGGAAACCGATCTTCATTTCGAAGCAATTTCAGCAATTTTCTCAGGCGTCAAAGACTTGCGCGCTGTGTTTGAAGCTGCGCAGCGGCGGCGAGATATGGGGCAGGGCACATTGCTCTTTGTTGATGAAATCCACCGCTTCAACCGCGCCCAACAAGATGGCTTCCTGCCGCATGTTGAAGCGGGAACGGTGACCTTGGTCGGGGCAACGACAGAGAATCCAAGTTTTGAGCTGAATGGCGCTTTGCTCTCGCGCTGTGCGGTGTTGGTTCTAAACCGGCTCGAGGTCGAGGCGTCCGAAACACTGTTGAGCCGCGCCGAGGCCGAAATGCAGCGCGATCTTCCGCTAGATGCGCGCGCGAGGTCTGCCTTGATCGATATGGCAGATGGAGATGGGCGCTATTTGCTGAATCTGGCAGAGCAAGCGTTCACGCTGGCAAAAACAGGCACAGAACTGACATTAGAACAGCTTTCGGAGGCTCTGCAAAAGCGAGCGCCGGCCTATGATAAGAGCCGCGACGAGCATTACAATCTGATCTCGGCTTTGCACAAGTCGGTACGCGGATCCGATCCAGATGCGGCGCTGTATTGGTTTGCGCGTATGTTAGAGGGCGGCGAAGATCCGCTATTCATCGCTCGGCGACTGGTCGTGATGGCCAGCGAAGATATCAGCCTGGCCGATCCCACCGCGATGATGGTCGCTGGCGAGGCGGCCCGCGCGTTTGAGCGTTTAGGCGAACCAGAAGGCTTGATCCCGCTGGCGCATGCTGTCGTGCATCTGGCCACCGCGCCCAAGTCCAATGCGTCATATATGGGCCTCAAACGCGCCCGTGCGGTCGCCCGAGAAACCGGCTCGCTGATGCCGCCCAAACATATTCTCAATGCGCCGACAAAAATGATGAAAGAGCAAGGGTATGGCGATGGCTATGCCTATGACCATGATCAAGAGGGCAGCTTTTCCGGGCAAAACTATTTCCCCGATGGCATGGACCGGGTGGATCTTTACCAGCCTAAAGGGCAAGGCCGTGAAGGCCCAATCGCCGAGCGCTTGGCCAAGTGGCGGGCGATCCGCAAACAAAAGATGGAGGGTGAAGGATGAAACCGATTTGGAGAGGGCTCCGGCCTCTGTTCGCAATCGCCGCTTTCACGTTGGGACTAAGTGTTCAAACGACCGCGGCGCAAAACGGAACCGATACGCCGGTCGTGTATGACCAGATCCCGCCCCATATAACAAAGTGGATGCAACAACCTGCGATCCTCGTCTTTTCCAAGACGAATGGCTGGCGCCACAATGAGGGTATTGCGGGCGCGGATAAATTCTTTGTCGAGCTTTCAAGGGCGAAAGGCTTTGGAATTTTCACAACGGTCAACGCCGCCATCTTCAATGCCGACGATCTTGCTCGGTTTGATGTCATCGTCTTCAATAATGCGACCGGTGACACGCTCAGCCCCGATCAAGAAGCCGCCTTTCGCGATTGGCTCGAAGCCGGCGGCGCTTGGATCGGGTTGCACGGCTCTGGCGACAATACCCATGCCGACTGGCCGTGGTATGCGAAATCGCTCATCGGGCCAACTTTCACCGGGCATCCGCTAACCCCTCATTTCCATATCGTTCGGGTCGAAACATTGGATGAGGCTCATCCGATCATGACAGGCACCCCTTTGGTCTGGGAGCATGATGATGAGTGGTACTTCTTTGACAGCCATCCTCGCGATTATGGCCTACACCCGCTCGCAGGCATTCATGAGACGGATTTCAAACCTGAAGGTGAAGATGTTCAAAACCTCACCACTTGGGCCATGGGCGAAGCGCCGCTCGACCACCCGGTGATTTGGGTTGGGTGTCCGGGCGAGGGTCGTAGTTTTTATTCGGCGCTTGGGCATTCTGATCTTGCCTATGACAGCCAGACCTATCGCGACATTCTCGTGAACGCTTTCGATTGGGTGTTGAAGACAAGTGATCCCGCGGGCGGCGGGTGTCCAGCGACGGACTAATTCTTGTGGATCGTTCTCCGCTGAAAATTTCGAACCGGGATGCGAGGCGCCTTTGGCTGTCAGGCCAAGGGCTTGCGGCCACGCCAACCGGCCCTCTCGATCTAGATGCGTTGATCCAAAAGCTCGGCTTTGTGCAGCTTGATACGATCCAAGTGGTGGCGCGAGCGCACCATCACATTCTGTGGAGCCGAAACCAGAATTATCGTGAGCCGATGCTCAATCGGCATCTCGCTAAACATCGCAAAGTGTTTGAGCATTTTACGCATGACGCCTCGGTCTTGCCGATGGATTTCTATCCGATGTGGCAACGCCAGTTCCGGCGGCTCGAGGCGAAGGTTCGAAAGTGGGAATGGCATCGCGGCATGCTGGACGCTGATGGCCGTAACAATATCAAAGACCGCATACGCGCCGAGGGCCCTTTATGCACAAAAGCCTTCGACACCAAGGTCGTGGGCGAGAAGAAAATGTGGGCGCGGCCGCCGCATAAATTGGCGCTCGATTATATGTGGTATGCGGGCGAGCTTTCGACATCGCACCGAGAAAATTTCACCAAGTTTTATGATCTCAGCGAACGCGTCATCCCCGCCGAGCTGCTAAACCGAGTGCCCTCTGATGAGGCGCAGATTGATTGGCTGTGTCAGGCCGCGCTTGAACGCATGGCGTTCGGGTCTGAGGGCGATATTCAAAGATTCTGGGACGCGGTCTCCAATGCTGAAGCGAAAGACTGGGCGGCGGCAAATGCACGGCAGCTGGTGCCGGTAGAGATCGAAACAGCCGATCGCGGTACTATTTCCGCATGGGCGTCAGGGGATATTGAGACCCGATTAGCAGATATCGAAGCCCCCACTTCGCGCTTGCGCATCCTCAATCCGTTCGATCCGGTGGCGCGGGATCGGACACGTTTGAAGCGATTGTTTGGGTTTGATTATACAGTCGAGATGTTCGTCCCAGCCGCCAAACGGAAATGGGGCTATTATATTTATCCGCTTTTGGAGGGCGATCGCTTTGTCGGGCGGATCGAAATCAAGGCAGATCGAAAAGCCGGCACGTTGCGTGTCCTCAAATTATGGACAGAACCAAAAGTGAAGTGGACCGCGGCACGAGCGGCGAAACTTGAAGCCGAACTCGCCCGAATGCTGCGCTTCATCGGTCTAGAGCAGTTGGTTTAGGAGTTTGATCCGTCCTCAGACTTGCCTTGATCGTGTTCTTCGTTACCTCAAGAACAAGATCTGAAGGAGTTCGAACATGCTGCGATATGGGGTTTGGGGTTTGGTTGCATTTGGGATGGCCGCATGTGCGCCTCAGCTGCCAGATGCTGGAAGCGAGATCTCGGAGAACCAGGCCCCAAGCGAGGCACCGCTCTCAGATGACGATCAGTTTCATGAGTCGATTGCCGTGTTTGACAGCCACTTGGATACGCCCGCGCTGTTCCATACCGAAGCATACGATTTTAAGCGCCGTCAGACCTGGGAAGAAGATGGCACGCATGTCGACTTACCGCGCATGAATGAAGGCGGCTTGGATGGCGGGTTTTGGGTGATCTTTACCCGGCAAGGCCCGCTCGATGAGGCAAGCTACGCCGCCGCTCGGACCCATGGCCTCTTGCGCCAAACCGCGATCCGCGAATTCGCCGCGAAATATCATGAGGAAGTTGAGCTTGCTTTTGATGCCGATGACGCCGAACGCATTTTGGCGGATGGCAAAAAAGTCGTGTTCCAGAGTATGGAAAATTCCTATCCGCTCGGCACCGATGTCTCGCTGATGGAGCACTATTATATTGGCGGCTTGCGGATGATTGCGCCGGTCCATTTTGCCAACAATCAGTTCGCTGACAGCGCCACCGATATCTCACAAATCTATGACGGCTTAAGCCCGCTTGGCGAAGACTTGGTGCGCGAAGCGAACCGGTTAGGATTGGTTCTTGATGGCAGCCACGCGCATGATGAAACCGTGCGGGACATGATGGCGCTTTCCACAACACCTATCATCCTATCCCATACCGGCGCGAAAGCGGTCTATGACCATCCGCGCAACATCGATGACATGCTCTTGCTTGAGTTGGCAGAGAATGGCGGCGTCATTCAAATGAACATCTTTGGCGGCTATCTCGAAGCGCTTGAGCCATCACCGGAACGGGTCGCAGCGCTTGAAGCGCTCGCCGAAACCTATGGCAGTAATTCAAGTGAAATGGATCCAGATACGCTCCAAGCCTGGATGGCGGCGCGCGCAGAAGTCAATCGCGAATTCCCGGCGCCGCGCTCCACCTATGAGAAATTCATGGAGCACACTTTTCATGTGCTCGACCTGATCGGGCCGGACCATGTCGGGATTAGTGGCGACTGGGATGGCGGCGGCGGGGTCGACGGCATGAGCGATGTGTCCATGCTGCAAAAGATCACCCGCGACTTGCTCGCTGCCGGATATACGCGCGAAGATGTCGAAAAGATTTGGGGCGGCAACATGCTCCGTCTTGTTCGCGCGGCTGATGACGCTCGGACCTCTGATCTCGTTTCGCCGAACATCCTGAACTAGTCCAATGGAATGGCTCACCATCACGCCGCCTTTGCTGGCCATCATCGTCGCGGTGTGGACGCGGAACGTGTTCTGGGCGCTCGGCATCGCAATCTGGCTGAGTGAGACCATCATTGCTGGGTTCAACCCTTTTATGGGCGCGCTGGGCGGAATTGATCGCGCGGTCGGCGTGTTCGACAGCTCCTACAATACGCGTGTTCTTTTATTCTGTCTGATCATTGGCGCTTTGATCATTTATATGCAGCGATCCGGCGGCATCAGCGCGATGGTGGAACGGTTGCAAAACTCCGGCTTTGCCTCAACGCCGCGCCGGGCAGGATTGGTGACCGCGATTTGCGGGATACTGATCTTTGTCGAGACCAATATCAGCCTGCTGACGACTGGCATTTTGGGGCGTCCGCTCTTCGATAAGCTGAATGTTAGCCGCGAACGCTTGGCCTATATTATCGACTCGACTTGTGCGCCGGTCAGCGTTTTGATCTTGTTCAATGGTTGGGGCGCTTATCTCTTGGGCCTGCTGAACGAGAACGGCGTCGATGGCGCAACCGGCGTTTTGATGTCGACCATCGCGCTCAACTTTTATGCCTGGATCACGATCGCATTGGTCATCGCCACTGTGCTGTCAAACAAGACCTTTGGCCCTTTAGCGGCTGTCGAACGATCGGGAAGTCGTTCAACCATCTCTACAGCAGGTCCTTTCAATGAAGCACCGGAACCGCCCTCGCGAGCGATCTATATGGCGATCCCGCTCCTGATCATGATCGGCGGCACGATCGGCTTCATGCTCTGGACCGGCGAGGGCGATATTCGCAAAGGATCTGGGGCGCAGGCGATCTTGTGGTCGGTCATCCTGGCCACGGCTGCAGCGTTCATTTGCTTGGCCCATTCCAAACGCGCCAAGGGCGATCTCGTCAATTTAGGCTTCAAAGGCATGGGCGACCTTTTGCCTGCCGTCACGATGATCTATCTGGCGCTGGTGCTCGGAGCGAGCCTGAATGCGGTTGGCATGCGTGAGTTCATCGCCAGCATCGCATCAAGCTTTCCCGCACCTTGGACCATTCCGGCCATCCTGTTCATCGGGGCCGGGATTACCTCTTTCACGGCCGGGACCAGTTGGGGCACGTATGGGATTCTTGTACCCGTCGCTGTGCCGCTAGCCGTTGGGGCAGGGGTGCCGCTGCCCCTCGCGATTGCTGCGGTCATGGGCGGCGGCGTTTTTGGGGATCATTGCTCACCCATTTCAGACACGACGATTATCGCGTCTCTGGCGTCGGGATGCGATCACATGGAACATGTTCGCACGCAGTTGCCTTATGCGCTGGTGGGCGGTGTCGCGGCGACGGGCCTTTATTTGATCGCAGGCCTCGTCGCGTAAGCGACGATAAAGGCATCCATCAGCAATTCGGTGAACGGATTCGGGGCTCGGCGAGCTCCACGCGCAAAGCCGTCTAGCCCAGAACTTCCGCCAAGAAATCCTTACATGCGGCAAAGCTACGGCGGTCCGCGCCAGCATCATACATGGTTCCAAAATCTGGATTGGCGGCAGCGGGATTGGTGAACGCGTGCAGGGTCGCACCATAGGCATGTAACTGCCAGTCTGCCTTCGCTTTGGTCATCTCGCGCGAGAAATCCATGACATCGTCTGGCGTCGCCATCGGGTCTTCCCAGCCATGCAAGGCTAGCACTTTCGGGCCGATTGTCTCGTCGGTATTGCCCGGCGCGCCAAACAGACCGTGAAAGCTCACAACGCCTTCGACGCCCATATTCTTGCGTGCCATGTCGAGCACGCTGAGCCCGCCAAAGCAAAACCCGATCGCGGCGGCTTTCGAACTGCCAGCTTTGTCTTTCGCAACGCTGAGCGCATGCGAGAGGCGCGATTGCAGCTCTTCTCGATTGCTCGCGAGCGGCGTCATCAGAGCCTCGCACTCTTCATTCGTCTCGCCGCGATTGCCTTTGCCATAGACATCAATCGCGAACCCAGCATAGCCCCACTCAGCGACCAATTTGGCTTTGCTTTGCTCAAACTCGGACTGACCGCCCCAAGCATGCGCGACCAAGACCACGCCTTTGGGCGCTGCTGAAGGCATGGCAAGAAAGCCCTCAAAGGTTTCACCATTCTGCTCATAGTCAACGATCTGCGTGGTAACGTTCATGGGCTAGCTCCTGCTCGTAAAGTCTTGCTCTGAACGGGTTTAGCGAACGCAGATACGCTTTCAAGGCTTGCCATCGCGATTTCGACGCCGCAGAGCATTTCAATGACTTGCGTTTTAATCGATTGTGACCCCGGACTGGATGATGCGGTGGCTTTGCTCGCAGCGTTCGGGGCGAAAGAGCTGGATGTACTCGCCATCACCACGGTGGCCGGAAATGTGAAAGGCGAGCAGACCGCGATCAATGCTTGCATTATTCGTGAGGCGGCAGACCCGAGCGCTCCTGTCCCAGTCTGTGCTGGGGCCCCTCGGCCTATCTTGCGCGACCCGGTCACCGCGGAAGACTTTCACGGCTCGACCGGCCTTGGCAATATCGACTTCCCGACGCCTCAGCGGCCTCAGGATCAAATGCACGGCGTGAACAAGATCATTGAGTCTTGCAAAGCCGCTCAGGACACCCCGCTCACTTTGATTGTGACAGGGCCGATGACCAACGTGGCATTGGCCTTAGCGATGGATCCCGACATCGCGGCGGGCATTGCGGAGATCGTTTTGATGGGCGGCGCTGACCGTGAAGGCGGGAACATTACGCCTTACGCTGAGTTCAACGTGTTTGCGGACCCGCATGCCGCTGCCGCTGTGTTCGGTTCGGGGCTGTCTATCCGCTGCCTGAGCTTGGACGTCACCCATGAAATCCGAACGACCGCTGAACGCCTGGGCAATGTGCGCGCGGGGAAGACCCGTCAAAGCCAGATCGCTGGAGATCTTTTGGAAGCGTCGTGCAAGCTCGAATTCTCAGCCAACGGCGAACGTGAAGCGCCGCTGCACGATCCGAGTACGGTGATCGCGGTAACCGATCCGGACCTATTCACCGGACGACGCGCAACTGTTGAAGTCGTCACAGAGAATGGCGAGCAATTTGGGCGGACCGTTCCCACCTTTAGCGAAGATGGCAATGTTCTATGGTATGAGCATGCCGATAGCGAAGCCGTGTTCGACGCGCTGTGCCGTCATTTGGAGTATGCAACATGACTGTCCGGATCGGCGTCGTTGGATCGATCAATCTCGACTTAGTGGCCAGCGGTGCGCCGCTGCCGCAGGCAGGTGAAACAGTGACCGGCGCCCGGTTTGCCCAACATCCCGGCGGAAAAGGCGCTAATCAAGCGCTCGCCGCCCGGCGCTTAGGAGCAGACGTGTTCATGGCCGGCTGTGTCGGCGATGACGCGCTGGCCGAACCCGCGCTCGCGCTCTTGCGCCAAGATCGGGTCGATGTCTCAGCGGTCATGAGCGAGATCGGTACTTCAACGGGCGTCGCTCTGATCGCCGTCTCACCTGAGGGCGAGAACCAAATCACGGTGGCCAGCGGCGCGAACGCCCAGGTCAGTGCGACGGATGTTTTGAACCTGCCCAAGTGCGACGTCATTCTCTGCCAACTCGAAGTGCCTGTTGCTGCAGTGGAAGCGGCCTCTGCGCGGGCGAATGAGACGGGCGCTTTGATGGTGATCAATCTCGCACCGGCGCAAGAGGTCCCGCTCGGTCTGCTCCGCGATGCCGATCTGCTGATCGTCAATGAAGTAGAAGCTGATTTTTACGGCGATGTGCTACATCAAACAGGCGGCATGGTTGCCTTGACCCTCGGCGGCGAAGGGGCAGTCTTGTATACGATGGGAAAAGAGATTGCGCGTGTCCCGGCCTTCTCGGTTCCCGTTATCGATACAACGGGGGCAGGTGACACGTTTTGCGGCGCACTTGCAGTCGCGCTCGCTGAAGGAAAAGCGCCGGAAGAGGCGTTGCGATTTGCTGCTGCGGCAGGCGCTTTAGCCGTCACCAAGGCGGGCGCTCAACCGAGCCTGCCAACCCGAGCGCAAGTCGAACGTCTCCTTGCGGAGACTTAAGCATGGGCGAGCTGCCTCTCACGCGCAACAAAACGAGGCCTGAACATGAGGCGGCGATCCGAGATGCCGTCCGCAGCGTCGACTTCGTGCCTGGTCCACCCTCCACGGCTCGGCTTGCGAGCCTGTCTGATGCCGAAGCGCTGTACGAATTCTTGAGCGATCCTGAAATCCACGGGCCAATCTATACGCTGCCGCGCCCACTGACTGTGGAGACCGTTGGCGGTTTCATCGAACAGAAATTTGAGGAACGGGCACGCGGTGAAGGTCTATTATTCGTGCGGTTCAACGACGCAGATGAAGTGATCGGGTATTCCGATTTTGAGGTCTGGCCAGAATGGGGCGCGGGCGATTTGGGCGGTGCCTTACGAAAGGATCAGCAAGGCCAAGGGGCAGGGCTTCGCGGCCTGATCTCCAGTTTCACTTGGATGTTTGAGGCGTTAAAGCTCGATCTGATCTTTGCCACTGGCGCGCTTGATAATGTGCGCACCGGGCACATGATGGAACGCGTTGGCATGGTGCACAAAGGCGAGGTCACCAGCCAGCGTCCGGACGGCACCACGCGCCAATCTAATGTTTGGGAAATTGAGCGAGCCGCCTGGTTTGAACGGCATGGCAATCCAGACGCTAAGTCTTGATCAACCCAATCTCGCGTAAGCGCTCCATCAAATAGTCTTGCGCAGTGATCGGTGGTTCTGCCTTGCCACCTTCGTCCAAACATTGCGGCAGGGCTTCGATCATTACGTCTTGATTGAAGTGTAGAAAAAACGGCGTCGAATAGCGCGGAAAGCGTGACCGTTCTGGCGATGGGTTCAGCACGCGGTGCGTGGTTGAAGGCAAAACCCCGCCGGTCAAACGCTGCAACATATCTCCGCAATTGATCACGAGTGATCCTGCGGGTGGATTCACGTCGAGCCATTCGCCAGATCTGTGCAGCGCTTGAAGACCTGCCTCTTCTGCGCCCAGTAAGAGCGTGATGACATTAATGTCTTCATGTGCGCCAGCGCGAACCGTGCCTTTTGGCGGCGGGTTGTCTTGCGGCGGATAGTGGAGGAGGCGCAGGATCGAATTGCCAAACTGAACTTTGTCGTCAAACCAGGTCTCAGGCAGGCCGAGGTGAAGCGCGACCGCTCGCAAAAGCTGCGCGCCGAATTCGTCCATAGCGTCGTAAAAATCGCGCGTGGCTTCATCAAACTCAGCGACTTCCGGAACCGCGGGTGTTTGCTTCATCGTCGCGCGATACGGGCTGTCCTCAGGCAGGGCGCGACCGGTGTGCCAGAACTCTTTTAGATCGGCAGAGGCGGCGCCTTTGGCATTTTCAGTGCCGAACGGCGTATAACCGCGTTGGCGGCCGCCGGGCGCATCATGGTATTTTTCTTTGACGTCTTCGGGCAGTTCGAAAAAAGCTTTTGACGCGTTCACGGCGCGGTCAATCACGCCTTGAAGGATCGGATGATCGCTGATCACCGCAAAACCAGTTTCCCGGAAGGACCGTCCTAGAGCGTCTGCGAACGCAGCTTTGTTCTCAGGCCATTGCGTAAAAGAGATGGGCTTAAAATATTCAGTCATGGCGCTGTCATAAGGCCAGCAAAAAAATAGGGGAAGTGCGGAACTTCCCCTATTTGTGTTTTCAATCGGTTCTGTTGACGCGTTTAATAGCCTGGGATCGGCTCTGGCATCTGCCAACGGCCATCATCGGTTTTGCAAACTTCCACTGGCTCGCGAATGACTGTGCCGTCTGGAAGACGGGTTTCACGGCGGACCGTTGTGCACTCACCCGCGCCGTTTACGCTGTCCGGCGCGCCCGAAAGCTCATAGTCACCGTCCGTGGGATAAGCCGGTACACTTGGATAAGCGGGGTTGCTTGGATAGGCGGCCGAAACAGGCTGCGAGGCCGGTAGGCGCTGTGATTGCGGCACTTCGGGGTTTTCCCAAGCTGGGCCGGTTGGAGAACGCGTTGGCGCGTATTGGCTGCCCCATCCGCCCGCATTGCGATACTGGCCAGAGGGTTCATAGCTGTAGGTCCGGGCGCAATTGGTCGAATCGCCTGCGACTTCACTGCCAATTGCGGCGCCAAGCAGGCCACCAACCAGCGCGCCAGCGATTTCAGCGCCATCATCGCCGCGATCGTGATAATAACCGCGCCGATAACCACGATAGCCGCGGTGGCCCCTGTAACCTCGATATCCGCGATGCCCGCGATAGCGGTGATAGCCATTGTCGGGCTCGAGCTCGCCGCCAATCGCCGCGCCAATCAGGCCGCCTGCGACTGCGCCGACCAAGCCGCCCGCTAGGCGATCGCTATCTTTTTGACGCTCACATGCGGCGCTCGCAATGGTTGGTTGCGGGCTGTGATAGCCGCGATAATGATCGTGATCGGCATGTGCGGCCGGGGCGAGGCAAAAAGCCGACGCCGCGAGAAAGAGGCTGGTTCGGATCATAAAAGGATCTCCAGTTTTTTAGGCGCACCCGCCCATTATTCGTATCTTGCAATATCGTTGCCTGAACCAGTCTGAACGGAACCTGAAGCCTGCGACGCGCATTGCACTGGACGATCAGGGTCGCCAGCGCCATGTTAGGGCCCATGGGATTGTTTGATACGGCAATGAAGACGGCAGGCCGGGCGCGATACACCGCAGCGCAAGGCTTACGCTCAGCCTGGTATGGCGGGCAATATGCGCTCGCACGGCGACGCTCAGCTGGGTTTAACCGACCAGGTGAGCCGATCTTTAAGCCTGAAAACAAGCCGAATCTGAAAGCGTTGCGCAAAGCCTATTTTGACTTGTTTCGGCAGGATCGCGCCAATGTTGAGGCTGGTCTTTACCCTGACCCTGTTGAGCGAGAACTTCGCCTGCGCGATTTGCCAAAAGCGGTGAGGCGGGCGCGGAGTTTCTTGAATGATGTTTCCGAGGTTGACCGCCGCCGCCTCGACCGCGATGGCACCGAAGTCCGCACGAATGAAGCGGCGGATCCAAAACGGTTCCCGGCCTATTATCGCCAGAACTTCCACTATCAAACCGATGGATGGCTCAGTGAGGACAGTGCCGAGATCTATGATCATCAGGTGGAGGCGCTGTTCACTGGCGCAGGCGACGCGATGCGCCGGGCTGCGCTGGCTGAGTTAGTGAAACAGGTTCGCGGCAACGATCAACGCAAAATGCAGGTTTTAGACTTAGCTTGCGGGACAGGCCGCTTCATGAGCCAAATCATGACCGCCATGCCGAAGCTCCAGCTGACAGGCCTCGATCTTTCTCCACCTTATGCTGAGGCGGCGCGCAAACATGTCCGGTGCTGGCCACATGTTGAGGTGGCTGAAGGAAAGGCCGAAGCGCTACCGTTTGATGATCAGTCCTTCGATCACCTGATTTCGATCTATCTGTTCCATGAACTGCCGCCCCGCGTGCGCCCGCAAGTCATCGCCGAAGCCGCGCGGGTACTGAAACCGGGCGGAACCTTCATCATCGCTGACAGTCTACAATTCGGTGACAATGAAGGCGTGGACGGCTTTTTGGAATATTTCCCCGAAGGCTTTCACGAGCCTTATTATAAAGGCTATTTAAACTGGGCGTTTGACCCACACATGGAACAAGCCGGCTTCACTGCAGAACGCTTGCAATTGGCGTTTCTGACCAAAGTCAGAGTATGGCGGAAAGACGATTAGGAGGCCCCAATGACAGATCGAAAACTCATGCTCATCACGGGCGCCTCGGCGGGCATTGGCGAAGAGTTTGCCAAACAATATGCTGCGTTAGGATGGGATGTTGCGCTGACAGCGAGACGAGCCGATCGGCTCGAAAAGCTGGCGCGTGACTTGGAGGAAAAATATAAAGTCTCCACCATCGTCATCTCTCAAGATCTGTCGCGCGCGAACAGCGTTGATACGATTCTGAAAGAGGTCAAAGAAGCAGGCCGGCATGTTGATGGTGTCGTCAATAACGCTGGCTATGGTCTGCCTGGAACGTTCTTCAATACGAAATGGAAGGACCAAGCGGCCTTCTTGCGTGTACTCTACACCGCGCCGATTGAGCTCACCCATAAAGTGCTCCCGGGCATGGCTGAACGCGGATTTGGCCGGATCATCAATGTCGCATCCTTGGCCGGGTTCACGCCAGGCTCAAACGGTCACACGCTCTATGCAAGCGTGAAGTCGGGCATGATTAAGTTCTCCGAAAGCATCAATGCCGAAGCGAAAGCTGCTGGACATGATGATGTCCATTGTACCGCGCTGTGCCCGGGCTTCACCTGGTCTGAGTTCCACGATGTGAACGGCACGCGCGAGCGCAGCAATGAAATGCCAGACTGGATGTGGATGGAAGCCGAGCCTGTGGTCGAAGCCGGGATCGATGCCTGTGAACGCGGGTACCCAGTGGTTGTGCCAGGCGCCGTCAATAAGGGCCTTGCAGCGCTCAGCAAAGTCTTACCAGATCCGCTAGGACGCATGGTCATGGACCGCCAATCCCGACGCTTCCGCAATACGGAATAGCTGTCACCTTGCGGGCGGCGATGAACCGCTCTACCTGAGGTTCAAACAATAACGGAGTCTGAGCTTTGCAAGACCTGCTCGCTGCCCTTCACGGCTATTTCATTTCCCCCATCCTCACGATCTATTTCTTTCTTCTTTTGGCATATGTCATTCTTGGTTGGCTTATGGTGGGCGGTGTGGTCGACAATCGCAATCAGACCGTGCGATCGATTTATCAGTTCTTGTTCCAGATAATCGAACCCGTGGCGCGACCGATCCGTCGTTTCATTCCACCGCTCGGAAACTTGGACCTGTCGATCCTGGTGATCGCTCTGGCCATTCCATTCTTGCGTGACTGGGCCATTCCGCGGTTCATTTTGGCGATCCCGTTTTAAGAAATTCCCGTCCAGCTGGTGACGAATCTCGCGTCTCGCCCTATGGCGTGGCGCAGAAGCGCTGATGGGAGTTTTTGAGGCAATGCCAGCACAAGTCATCTCAGGCAAAGAGGTCGCGGCGGATGTCCGCGCCAGCGTCAAAGCGACCGTAGAAACGCTGCCGGACCAGCCTACACTCGCGGTTGTCTTGGTCGGTGAGGACACGGCCAGCCAAGTCTGTGTCCGCAACAAGGTCCGCCAGACTGAAGAATGCGGCATGCGCTCGCTGCACCATCAATTGCCTAAGGACGCAACGCAGTATGAGGTCGAGAACTTGATATCTGACCTCAACGCAAACCCTGATGTCGATGGCATTCTCCTTCAATTGCCGCTGCCAAAGGGTCTCGATGAAGCCGCGGCCATCGAAAAAATTGATCCCGCGAAAGATGTCGATGGCCTGACTGAGGCGAGCGCGGGACGTCTAAGCCTCGGGAAGCCTGGCTTGCGACCTTGCACGCCGACCGGCTGCGTGATCCTAGCCAAGCGCGCGCTGGGCGAGGACCTCTCTGGCAAGCATGTGGTCGTGATCGGGCGCTCGATCTTGGTCGGTAAACCAGCGGCTTTACTGTTCTTGGCTGAGAATTGCACGATCTCAATCGCGCATTCGCGAACCGCCGATCTGCCAGCGCTGTGCCGCACGGCGGACATAGTGGTGCCTGCCGTTGGACGCCCGGAAATGGTCAAGGGCGATTGGCTGAAACCTGGTGCCTGCGTCATCGATGTGGGCATCAATCGTGTGCCCGCGCCTGAGAAAGGCGAGGGGAAAACGAAACTGGTTGGGGACGCCGACTATAAAAGCTGCGCCGAAGTGGCGGGATCGATTACACCCGTGCCCGGCGGCGTCGGGCCGATGACGATTGCTTGCTTGTTGCAGAACACAGTGCTCGCGGCCTGCGCGCGGCGCGGCTGGGATGTGCCGGAGGGGCTTTGAGCCAGCCGTATAAACTCTCTGCCAACGCGCATATTGAGCAGCTTTGGCGCGATCAAAAAGGCCTCTGCGCGCGCTGTGGCACCCCGATGCTAAAGAACCGATTTGAAGCACCGCATGCGCAGGTCTGGGCCAAGCGTCGGGCGACGTTGGATCACGTTATTCCGGTCTCGAAAGGCGGCACCGACATGGCTGAGAACCTGCAGCTGCTGCATGCCCGCTGCAATAAAATTAAAGGCAATCGCCTCTAATTATTTCTGGATGTCGTCCGGGATGGCTTGATCCATGCTCCGGGCGGGTTCGCAGCATGGGCCGCCGACCTGCTGAGCTGGTACGCCGGCCACTGTGCATTGTGCCGGAACATCTTTGAGTACGACCGAGCCAGCAGCCACTTTGGCTTCGTCGCCAACACGGATATTGCCGAGCACTTTCGCACCCACTGAAAGCAAAACGCCATTGCCAATTTTTGGATGGCGGTCGCCAATCTCTTTGCCTGTCCCGCCGAGCGTTACGCCGTGCAGAAGCGAGCAATTGTCGCCAACAATGGCCGTCTCACCGATGGTGATGTCTGTCGCGTGATCGAGCATCACGCCTTTGCCCATCGTCGCCGCCGGGTGGATATCGACGGCAAACAGTTCGCTGGCGCGTGATTGAAAGTGGAAGGCGAGGGTTTCGCGGCCTTGTTTCCAGAGATGGTTAGCGATGCGGTGGGTTTGCAGCGCCAGAAAACCTTTGAAAAAGAGGAAGGGCTGCAACATGCCGCGGCAAGCGGGATCGCGCTCGAGGGTGGCCTGCATATCGGCTTCTGCGGCTTCGACCAGCTTATGATTGGCATCATAGGCATTGGCAATCACTTGCCGAACTTGTTGCGCGCGCATTTCGGGACCAGCGATTTTCTCAGCTAGGTGAAACGCGAGCGCTTGGCAAATGGTCTCGTGGCTGAGAATGGCCGCATCAATATAGCTCGCCATGGTCGGCTCATCAGCGGCGGCAGCGCGGGCCTCAAAACGCAGGCGTGTCCAGACTGGGGGCCGGGCGCCAATATCCGGATTATATTCCATGAACCCGATCCTCCTCGAGGCGTGTGAGCTTACATGGCGCCCACGCCATCAGACTTCAAGTAAAAGCTGCGGTGAGCTAATCTTTCTTGGTGTGGAGAAAGCGAATTGCAAACTCGCCTGTAATCGCGCGAACGACGGCGCCGCGGAGCGATCCAACGCGAACATGTTCGCCGACAATCGGAACCGGTCCGTCAAATTCAAACGCAGCGCCTGTGAGCGAAATATCGATGACACGGCATTGCAATTGGCTGCCATTGGCGCGAGTGATCAGTGCCGGGCCACCTGTCGCTTTACGCGGTGCGGCACGTTCGTCCGCGAGACCATATTTCTCATAGTTGAGAAGCCAAACCAAGCGATCAGCGAGCTTATCGGTCTTATGCTGCGGGCTTTGGAATCGTACCGCAAATCCGTTTTCGGTCTTGCGCATTACTTCACCCGCGACCCGGCCGAGTTCGTCGAAATAGCAAATAATTTTTGCGCCAATGCTCGGAACCGCAGCAGCCTCTAATTTCGCGCTGCCGCAAGAGATGTCTTCGGTCAAAAACGTATGATCCGCGCCGTCGCACATAAATCGCCCACTCAGCCGCAACTCAACACGCTGATGCCGCCGTCGATCGGGCTTTTGGCGGACATTCGGTTGGTCGCGATCATCTTTGCGAATGGGTAAATTCATAAACGCACTCATCAACGTGCGCGATTGCGCGCACCGGTCTGATTTCATTGACAATACGCAGTTTGGGTTCACAAATGGTTGATAGCGAATCCAATCTTTTAGTATTGGCAGAGAAATAATGACCCCTGGGGAAGTATAATGGCCGAAAAAAAGGGTTTTGATTACATCATTGTAGGTGCTGGAAGCGCTGGCTGTGTCTTAGCAAATCGACTGAGCGAAGACCCAAATGTTTCCGTCTGCCTGATCGAAGCGGGCAAAAAGGATAAATCGCTACTGGTTCGTATGCCTGCCGGGGTTGGCGGTCTGATTAAGCAAGAAAACCCGCACAATTGGGGGTTTTGGACGATGCCACAAAAACACATGGATGACCGCAAACTCTATTGGCCGCGCGGACGCGGCTGGGGCGGATCATCCTCGATCAATGGCATGATCTATATTCGCGGTCATGCGCGCGATTATGATCAATGGCGGCAGTCCGGGCTCACCGGCTGGGGCTATGCCGATGTCCTGCCTTATTTCCGCAAATCTGAAACCTATGAAGGCGGTGCAGATGATTTCCATGGCGGGGAGGGCCCGCTTAATGTCAGCGACAGCCCGCTTGAAGACAGCTTGTATGACATGTTCGTGCGCGCGGGTGTCGAGGCCGGTTACCCAGAAACCAAAGACTTTAATGGCGCGCAGCAAGAGGGGTTTGGCCCCTATCAGCGCACCATCCATGAAGGCGAGCGCTGGAGCGCATCCTTTGCCTATTTGCGCCCGATTGAGGGGCAGAGGCCCAATCTCACCGTAATGTCGACGGCCTTGGTGTCGCGCGTGGTGTTCCGAGGCGGCAAGACTTATGGCGTCGAAGTGGTCGCCAAGAAAGGCGCCGAGCCAGAAACCTTGCACGCTAATGAAGAAGTCATCCTGTGCGCTGGAGCGGTGCAGTCTCCGCAGATCTTGCAACTCTCCGGCATCGGACCAGCGGACGACATTCGAAAAGCTGGGATCACATGCGTGTTCGACAGCAAGAATACAGGCGCGAACTTGCAAGATCATCTAGACGTCACTGTGATCCACGAAATGACGCAAAAAGCCTCTGCCTATTCAAAACAGGCGGGGCTCAAAAAGCTGGCGGTCGGGATCAAATACTTGATGTCCAAATCGGGGCCAGGGGCGGACAATTTCTTACAAGCCGGCGCGTTTCTGAAAACCCGAGAAGGCTTGGATCGGCCAGACATTCAGCTACATCTGGTCAATGCGATGATGCGCGATCATGGCAATTACGATTATAAGCGAGACGGGTTCACCATTCACTCATGCCAATTGCGCCCTGAAAGTCGCGGCACAGTGATGGTCACCAGCGACGATCCGTTCGAGCATCCGGCGATTGATCCAAACTATCTCGCCACCGAAGGCGATCGCATCACGATGCGCGAGTCGGTGAAAATGATGCGCGAGATTGTCGGGCAGGCCGCCTTGTCACCGCTGCGCGGTGCCGAAGCTCTACCCGGCGCAGATGTGCAAACTGACGAGCAAATCGACACATTCATCCGCACCTTTGGCGAGACGATTTATCATCCGGTCGGCACGGTTGCGATGGGTATCCACGATGAAGACCCGGTTGATGGCGAGTTGCGTGTGCGCGGCGTTGATGGTTTGCGGGTGGTCGATGCCTCAGTGATGCCCACCCTGATTGGCGGCAATACGAATGCGCCGACCATCATGGTTGCTGAGAAAGCTGCCGATATGATTAGAGGAATCGCACCGATGACGCCGGAAGAGGTTGAAATCGCCGCTTAGTCGCGTTTCCAAATCATCTTAGCGTGCGCGTCCGCGTCTGGTTTCAATCCCATCCAGGCCAGCTGACCGGTGCGCGCATTGACGATCACGCACCGACCGCGCTCAGCCAAAACAGTCGATAGGCTGGCTCGCAACTCAACAATCGTTTGGGGCGAAGACAGGATAAAACTGCCAGGCATAAGCTCAGAGAATGTGCCGACCTCGTTCAAGAATGAGATCACCGCGCGGCGGCCATCGCCATCAGTTTGGACGGTGATGAAATAATTCGACGGCTCGGTATTTTGCTCGGGCTTAGGCGCCTCGGGACGAGCTTGGAAAAATGGCATCAGCTCGGCATGCGCCCGTGCCAGCAAAAAAGCCCCGCCATCGCCATTCGCCACTTTTGACGTCTCGCTCAAGCGGCCCTCATCGGCGAAGGCTTGCAATTGTCCAAATGTGTAGGGCCCATAGACCACGTCTTCGACCATGATCCGCCAAATCGGGGGATCAATCGATGATAGATCGAGCGCATTCTTATCCGGCATGTCGCCACGTCATCCTTGATTCGGTGCCTGCAGACCATAGCCTAGACCGAAATCAGATTTTCCGGGAGGTCAGCATGATCGAGAGCGAATTCGTAAACACCAAAATTGAAGGCAATATTCTGGTGGTTGAAATCAACCGTCCGGAAAAAATGAACGCGCTGCATCCGCCAGCCAATCGCGATTTGGGTGAGATTTTCGACAAGTTCGCAGCTGATAAAGACCTTTGGGTTGCCATCATTACTGGGGCAGGGGATCGCGCCTTTAGTGCTGGCAACGATCTCCGCTATCAGGCCGAGGGCGGCGAAATGTTCCCCGTTCCGAGCGGCTTTGGCGGCCTGACCAATCGCTATGACATGTTCAAGCCGGTAATTGCTGCGGTCAACGGCGTTGCCATGGGCGGCGGGTTTGAAATCGCGCTTGCTTGCGACTTGATCATCGCCTCAGACAATGCGCGATTTGCCTTGCCGGAACCAAAAGTTGGCCTCGCAGCGCTTGCCGGCGGCCTGCACCGTCTGCCGCGTCAGATCGGTCTAAAACGCGCTATGGGCATGATGCTCACCGGCCGCCACGTCTTCGCGGAAGAGGGTAAAGAGCTCGGCTTCGTCAATGAGGTCGTGCCGCAAGCTGAACTGATGGATGCGGCGATGAAATGGGCTGGCATGATCACCGAATGCTCGCCATCTTCGGTTCGCACAACCAAAGAAGTCGCGATGAAGGGGCTCGATACCGCGAACTTCCAAGAGGCCTTTTCGCAAAAATATGACGCGATCGGCCGAATGGTCAAAGGCCCTGACTTTATTGAAGGACCGCTGGCGTTCTCGCAAAAGCGCAAGCCGAACTGGAGCGGCGAGTAAAACATTTGCGTTTTACGTCAGAGCGTCATCTCGGTATGGTTCGCGGTATAAACCATAAGGGGTGAGTGAAATGTGGATCCTATTCCGGGCGCTATCGAACGCGTCGGCCAAAATTCTGGCGACGTTTTTCATGGTTCTAATCTTGATGATGCTGGGCGTGCTGTTCGTCCCTAGCGCCTTCAATGGCGTCAATGATTTCGCCAATTACCTCGCCAATTTGGATATGATCCGTAATCCAAATCTCGGCGATCAAGGGATCGCGGTGTTTCGGGTCTTTATCAATGAAGCGGCGATTTTCGGGATTTTGATGACGCTCATCGCGCGGGTGGTCGTGGAGCTGATTTGGTGGGGCTCGGCCAAGCTTTGGGGCTTGGTGAACCCCCCAGACGAGGCGGCAAGCTGAGCAAGGCTTAACCGCAATTCACAGTCTATACTGCTCAATTATTGCTTGCCCCGTTTGCACAGGCGTCACATGCCGCTATGTCGTGGCGAGAAGAATTTAGGAGTGAGCCATGGGCCGCGAAGAAGTGCTACGCCTCGAGGCGTATCTGAAAGAAAAACTCAATCCCGGCCTGCGCCTGATCGCGCGCAAAGAGACCGATGATTCCGTCGAAGTCTATCTCGGTGCGGAATTCCTGGCGGTCGTCTATAAAGACGTCGACGATGGCGAAACGAGTTATGCGCTTAACATGACGGTGCTGTCAGAAGATATCGGCGCCGACTAAAAGGCCCCGAATTCGACGATACTCTATGGACCGCCCAGGGCCGATGCGCTGGGCGGTTTATTGTGTCTGGCGTCTGCGTCCAGGGCGCGCGCAAACTTCGAACGGGTGCAAAACCGATAATCAACGGGCAAAACTGAGAAGGCAGATAATTCAGGTAGAAATGGTGCCCCCACACGGACTCGAACCGCGGACCTACGGATTACAAATCCGTTGCTCTACCAGCTGAGCTATAGCGGCACTGGCGGGTCGTTTATAATGAGCCATCGCAAAGCGCAAGCCGTCATTACAAGATCATGCAGTTGCCACATTTCATCCTGATCCGGGCATGATTTCGCCCCGCGCTCCGCGTTTCCTGTTCACACGCAAGATGGGAGCTGAAAATGATCAAGACCCTTACCAGCCTGAGCATAGTCGCCGCCGCAGCGGGCCTGGCGAATGCGCAGCCTTTGCCGGCGCCGCCAACTGAGAAATATTCCCCCGCCGAAGAGGCGTCCTGCGACGCCCAGGTGCTGAACGTTTACTTCAATTCGGGCGAAAGTGACCTGAACGCAGCCTCGATGGCGGTCTTAGAGGCCGCGCAAGAGCAGCTCGATGGCTGCATTCTTGGACCGGTCTCACTGCAAGCCAATGCACCCGACGCAAAGACCCAAAGCCAAGCTGAGCAATTGGCGCAGGCGCGCTTGGACGCGGTCACAGATGCGCTTGCATCGCATGAATTGACCGGAACCCGGGTGAATGCGCGGTTTGAGGCCCCAGCGTCACAGGCGGTATCGAATGCGCCAATGACCCGGAATGTGGAAGTCCGCCTGTCGGCCTGGGCGCCGCAGATCGGATAGGGCGTCCAAAAAGAGTTTCCTCCCAGATGCTCCTCACTCTCCCACGGGAGCATTTAAACTAAACCCCCGGATCGGTCTGATCCGGGGGCTTTTTAATGGTGGGTCTTACAGATCCACGGGTCTAGTCGAAGAAAGATAAGACCGCGCAGGCAGCTATGATGGTTGCGACGGTGTGGCTGCCATCAACGAAAAAGCCCATCAGCGAGCCGTATGGCGTGTAGACCGTGTCATAAGCAATCAGCGGCAATCCGATCAATAGGCTGATCCAAAGTCCGAACAGGACCGCGGTGCCCAGCTTTGTGATGTTCTTTTGCTTCATATGCCAGCCGAGCCCAAAGCTGAGCACGAGTGACAGCACGAAACCGGCCAACATGATCATCGGATCCGGCGCAGCATCCGCGACAACGGTTTGAAGCCCATCCGCGGCAAGCCATTGCATATAGCTTTTGGTTTCATCGGTGAAGAATAGACCGTTCGCAGCCATCCATGGCTCGGTGAATAATAGCCCGTACCAAATGAACCCGATAAAAAACATGGCGACGGCTGCGAGCAGCACGCCGAGTAGATTTACGCTTGCAATTTTTGGCATTGTTCCCTCCTTAAGGATGTTTCCTTTATCCCATCACGCGATTAGACAGGCCGAAATCTCTGGCCGACTCAATCTAACGCTAGGGAAAGCTTAGAGGAATGAAACTCGTGAGTAAACGACGCATCCTGATCACCTCGGCCTTGCCGTATATCAACGGTATCAAGCATTTGGGGAATCTCGCGGGGTCGCAATTGCCTGCCGATGTATATGCGCGGTTCCAACGCCTACGCGGCAATGATGTCCTTTATATATGCGCGACGGATGAGCATGGCACGCCGGCTGAACTCGCCGCCCAAGAGATGGGGATCAGTCCGCAAGAGTATTGCGACCACTATCACGAGAAGCAAAAGGCGCTCGGGGAGGGGTTCACGCTGTCTTTTGATTGGTTCGGGCGTTCCTCCAGCGATGAGAATAAGGCGCTGACGCAACACTTCGCACGCGTGCTTGAGGAGAAGGGCCTGATCGAAGAACGGGTCTCGAAACAAGTCTGTAGTGTGGATGATGGTCGCTTTCTGCCTGACCGCTATGTCGAGGGCACGTGTCCGCATTGCGGCTATGAGAAAGCTCGGGGTGACCAATGCGATAATTGTGGGCGATTGCTCGACCCAGTCGATCTGATTGATCCGTATTCTTCGGTGTCTGGCGGGACGAATATTGAGATCCGCGACACGGCGCATCTCTTCCTGCTGCAATCGAAAATGCAGGACGCGATCCGTGAATGGGTCGAGGCGTCGAAAGACTGGCCGAACCTGGCGCGATCAATCGCTTTGAAATGGCTAGACGAGGGCCTCCGCGATCGGGCAATTACGCGCGACTTGAAATGGGGCGTTCCCGTGCTGGGGGCGGACGGCAATCCGCGTCCGGGATTTGAGGACAAAGTCTTCTATGTCTGGTTCGACGCGCCGGTCGAGTATATCGCGGCGACCGATGAATGGGCGAAGGCGAATGGCGGCGATTGGGAAAGCTGGTGGCGCAAAGATAAGGGCGCAGACCACGTCGAGTATGTTCAGTTCATGGGCAAAGACAATGTCGCGTTCCACACTGTCTCTTTCCCGGTCACGATATTCGGATCGGATGAACCTTGGAAAACCGTCGATAAGCTGAAGGCCTTCAATTGGGTGACGTGGTATGGCGGGAAATTCTCGACCAGCCAAAAGCGCGGCGTGTTTATGGACCAAGCGCTTGATTTACTGCCAGCGGATTATTGGCGCTGGTATCTGATGGCAAACGCGCCGGAAGGTTCCGATGCGGCCTTTACCTGGGAAGGATTCCAAGCCTCGATTAATTCCGACCTTGCCAATGTGCTCGGTAATTTCGTCAACCGGATCACCAAATATACTGTCAGCAAGTTTGATGGCGTGTTGCCGGACACCGGAACGCCCGGCGAAGACGAAGCCTGGATGGCGGGTGAGCTGAAAGCCAGCCTCGAACGGATCTCTGAACATTATGAGGCGATGGAGTTTCGAAAAGCCGCTGCTGAAACGCGCGCGCTTTGGGCCGCTGGGAACGAATATCTCACGCGCGCCGAGCCTTGGGTGAAGTATAAGAATGATGTCGACGCCGCCGCTGTCGGTGTTCGGACAGGGCTCAATCTAGTCGTGCTGTTTGCGATCGTCGCCCAGCCGCTGATCCCGAATACAGCCAAGAGCATTCTCGACACGCTCGGCATTCCAGAAGGCAATCGCAATTGGCCATCCCCGGAAGATACAGGTCTGCTCGACGCGCTGCCCCACGGGCTTCCGATTCAAGCGCCACCTGTTCTGTTCCAGAAGATCGAAGACGCCATGGTCGAAGAATGGACCGAGCGGTTCGGCGGCGAAGAGAGTTGATCCATGCCCCTGCAAAACCGCGTTGATCCTTTTGGCTTGATCCATGCGGTGCCGGAGCGGGGCACGCTGATGGGCAATCGCGGCGGGTGTTTTCACACAGAAGAGAGGACGCTCAAGCCAACCCAATGGAAAACGCGGCAGTGGATTACGTGTGTCTTGGAATTTAAGGAGCGCCAGCGCGCGCTGATGGCCGAACGATCCTACACCGAACTGTTCTTTCTCGACGAAGTCACCTCGTTCGCGGCTGGCCATCGGCCCTGCTATGAGTGCCGCTATTCGGACGCAAAACGGTTTCGCGCAGCTTTGGTGCGCTCTGGTGTGTTTCGCTACCGGCCTAAGGCTTCTGATTTGAGTGACGCCATCGCGGGTGAAATCCAAGCCGTATTGAAAGGCAAATCCGAGCGGGAATCGGTGCAGGTCGCGGCGCTTCCAGATGGTGCGATGTTCACCACCGGCGCCGCCCCATTCCTGAAATGGCGAGGGCAGGCCTATCCGTGGAGATTTTCAGGATACGGTCCACCCACCGATCTGCCAGAGCACGGTATTCGCTTAACACCTCATATCACCTGCCAAGCACTCGCACACGGATATGAGCCAAACCTGCACGAATCTGTCCGCGTCGAGCAGTGATCAACTTATAATATAAAGCCGGTTGCGTTTCGCGCCTGATGTGAACACTCTCCGGCGTTCAATGCGCGATTCTAATGAGCCGTCGCGCGATCAATAAAAACAGGAGTAGATTGGATGCGGCTACCAGTCATTGTGAGCATGGGCGGCGTCAACGCAGCGGGACGAACCTCGGGGTTTCAGAGCTTCCGGCGGATGATCATCGAAACGCTATCATCTGAAGAGCGCCAGAACACGATTGCGGGTCTCGCGGTTATGATGGGGCTGGTCGAGACCGATGATGGCGCAACCTATCGTACGAAAGACGGCGCCGACCTGAGCGCGTCGGACGTCGCTGAGCGGTTTGAAGCCGAGGTGCTCGAAGGAACCCTTGTGCGCCGGGTGGAAGCCAGCCATTTCGATGTCGATGCGCTTTACTGGCAATCCAATGCGACGTTGCAAGGCGATGAGCGGGGGAATGGGGCACCGCTGGAATTTGTGATCGCAAATGATCGTCTGCCAAGGCCTATTCCAGAGGGTTGGACGGTCGAGCCGCAAGGTGAGGCCAATTCGCGCGTTACCGTGAATGATGGGCTCGATGTAAAGTTCAACAACACACGTGAGTTTCCGATCAAAGCCGCAGGCCAGCTGCCGAGCGGTTTTGAAATGGCGAGCCTGTACAATTCTCGCTTTCAGCCGCGCGGGTTGCAAATGGCCCTGTTTGGCGCCACCGACGCGTTGCGCGCGATGGGGATCGATTGGGATACGGTGCTTGAGCACATCAATCCTGATGAGGTCGGTGTCTATTCGTCCAGTGGCTTCGGCCAAATGGACAAGGAAGGCTATGGCGGTATGCATCAAGCCCGCTTGAAGGGCGAGCGGGTTACCACCAAAGCTCTGGTGATGGGCATCAACTCCATGCCGACCGATTTCATCAATGCCTATGTCCTGTCCAATGTCGGCATTGCCAGCAGTTCGGTCGCGGCGTGTGCGACTTTTCTTTCGAATTTGCGGCATGCGGTTTCGGATCTTCAAGCCGGAAAGATCCGTGTTGCCATGGTCGGCAATAGCGAGGCGCCAATAGGACCTGAGCTGATGGATGGCTTCGGCACAATGGGCGCGCTTGCGAGCGACGATAACATGATCAAGACCTATGGCTCTGAGGAGATCGATTATCGTCGCGCCAGCCGTCCGTTTGGCAAGAATTGCGGTTTCACAATTGGCGAGTCGAGCCAATATTTCATTCTGATGGATGACGCGCTGGCGATGGAGCTCGGCGCGCCTTGCCTAGGCTCGATCACCGATGTTTTCATCGATGCGGACGGTACCAAGAAATCGATCACGGCGCCGGGGCCTGGTAACCATATTAGTATGGCGAAAGCCGTGGCAGCGGCGACGGCGGTGGTCGGCAAAGAGACGATCCGCGACAAAAGCATGGTCTTGGCGCACGGCTCTAGCACGCCGCAAAACCGGGTTTCGGAGTCGCAAATTTTCGATCAAGTCGCCGAAGCCTTTGGGATCGAAGACTGGCCGGTGATCGCGGTGAAAGCCTTCCTCGGGCACACGATCGCGCCTGCTAGCGGCGATCAGCTGGCAGCGGCGCTTGGCTGTTTCAAATATGGTGTCCTGCCGGGGATCCCGACCATCGATGCGGTCGCTGATGATGTCTATCAAGACCGCCTCAGCCTTGGCCCAGATCACCAATCGCGCGAGCCGGACGATATTGAAGTGGCCATTCTCAACTCGAAGGGCTTTGGCGGCAATAATGCGTCAGCGGTTGTGCTCTCGCCAACCCGAACCGAGGCGATGCTTGAGAAGCGCTATGGTGCTGAGGCGATTGAAGCCTATCGAAGCAGGCGCGAGGCGAGCCTCGCAGCATCGAACGCGTATATCGAAAATGCCGATCGCGGCGATTATGCGCCGATCTATCGCTTTGGCGAGGCGCAGATTACGGAAGACGATATCGAGATCAGTGAGACGGCGGTCAAAGTGCGTGGTCTCGCAAACCCAATCACGCTTCCCACCGGCAATCCATTTGCGGACATGACGGACTAGGTATTCGCTCATCCTTCACTCTTTCTTCACTCTGGGGAAGGGGGCTCAATAAATTGACAGTGCAGAGGCCGGGTCGCAGATTGCCGAAAAACGGGAGGTTGCGCATGCGCGGTCTATTTTCTTTGCTTTGTGCGAGCGCTCTGCTTGCGGCCTGCAATTCTGGATCTGATGGCGAGGTCGCTGATCCGGCTCCAGCGGTTCAAAGCTCGGATCCTGCGCCTGAGGCCGTCTTAGAAACCCTTGCAACCGGCGCGAATATATCCGGCGCCAATGGCATTCATTTTGGTCCAGATGGGCTTCTCTATGTCACCTCCGTGATTGGGTCCGATCTTACGGTTCTCGATCCGGAGACAGGTGAGAAGGTCAAACGCTTTACGGCCGAAGATGGCGTATTCGGGCCCGACGATGTCGCCTTTGCGCCAGACGGGTCTTATTACTGGACGTCAATCCTAACCGGCGAAGTGGCGGGCTTTACGCCAGACGGCGAGAAAGTGGTGGCGGCGCGCATCCCGCCTGGGGCCAATCCGGTCACCTTCTCTGACGGTGGTCGTTTATTTGTCTCGCAATGTTTCCTCGGATCGACTTTGTATGAGTTGGATCCCAAGGGCGAAGAGGCGCCACGCGTAATCGCAGATGATCTTGGGCCGGGATGTGGGCTCAATGGCATGGATTGGGGGCCAGATGGCCGCCTTTATGGTCCGCGGTGGTTTGTTGGTGAGGTTGTGAGTTTCGACGTCGATACGGGCGAGCGCCGAGTCGAGGCAACCGGATTTAACGTTCCTGCAGCGGTCAAGTTTGACAGCGAGGGCCGGTTACATGTGCTCGACACGGGAACGGGCGAAGTCGTCCGCGTCACTGGCGACAGCAAAGAAATTGTCGGTACGCTTGTTCCTGGCCTCGACAATTTTGCGTTCGATGCGTCCGACACCCTGTTTGTGTCGAGCTATGCGGATGGTTTTGTCAAACGTCAGAACGAGGACGGCACGTTCACCGACCTGCAGCCTGGCGGTATTTCACATCCAGGTGGGGTTGCTGTGATTGGAGACACGGTTTGGGTCGCCGATGCTCAATCCTTGCGCGGATTTGATCGCCAGACCGGTGAAGAAACCGATACACAGAGAAATATCGTTGGGGTCAGCGAGCTGGGAGGCACCCTGAACGTTGCGCGCGACGGTGACAATCTCATTCTCAGCTCTTGGTTTGATGCCGATGTCCGGGTCTGGGATCCAGAAACCCAAACCCGCTTGATGCATATCCCAAATTTGGCGGGGCCTGCATCCGCGGTGCGCTATCAAGGTGAGCTGGCGATTGCGGAACATCTGAAAGGCAGTGTGACCTCGTTTAGCGAGGAGACCAGCTCGGTGATCGCGAGCGACCTCACCGCTCCGACGGCGCTGGTGGTCGATGGCGATGATCTCTATGTGAGCGATCGAACCGACGGCCAAATTCTGTTGATTGCGCAGGATGGTAAAGCCCTAGAGACTCCAAGTGTTGTCGTAGATGAGCTCGCCAATCCGGAAGGGTTTTTGGTCACAGAGCGCGGTTTTGTCATCGTTGAAGCGGAAGCTTCTCGCATTCTCCATGTCAGCCATGAGGGGGAGCGCCGTGAGATTGCAACCTTCCCGGCAGGCACGCCTGGCTTACCCGGATTGCCGCCATCGCAAATCTTCAATGGCATCGCCATGGATGATGAGGGCACACTGTTTGTGACCGGAGAGCATGATCGCGTGCTCTATCGCATCAAAGCGCCGTGGTAGGATTTGAGCGCGGTTGATCCCCATCATTCTTCGGTGGCGGTTGAATTCCAGTTGCGGATCAGATCTCGCGCGAATTTTCCCGATGGGGTGAGGTGTTCATCTGTCCAACCGCCATTAGCCGGCGCGCCGGCGACAAACATGGCTGCGCCTTCATCGGCGTCGCTGACCGCCCAAATCATGTGAGAGATCGCGTTCTTTTTTAAGAATTCCATCCATTCGAGTGAGGAGCCGTAGTCGACATCTCCGTCCCCATCATAGGATACCGACCCCCATTCCGTGGCCATGAGGGGTAGGCCTTTGTCGATTGCATATTGCGCTTTTGCGCGTTCGGCCTGTTTGTGGCTGGCGGCATAAAAGTGCACGGAATAGACAATGTTCTCATAGCCCAGGATTGGGCTGTCGGCGCTTTTGTCGACATCTTGATCCCAGCTTTGGGAACCGACCACGATCAGATTATCGGGGTCGATCTTTCGGATCTCAGAAATGACGGCCTCAGAATAGGGCTTAATGACGGTTTCCCAATCAGTGGTGTTCAATGGTTCATTGTAGATTTCATAGATCAGGTTTGGCGTGTGGCCATAGCGCGTGGCGAGGTCTTTGAAGAATTCGATCGCTTCCTCCTGGTTTTCCTCAGCGCGATGCGAGTGCCAATCGACGACGACGTAAATCTCGTTCTCGATGGCTGCATCGACGATCGTGCGCGCACGGGCGGCATTCTCTTCAGAATGCGTGAGGTAGCTGCCTTCTCGTTCCGCGGCCATCGCTGCCCGCACAATGCCAGCATTCCAGTCTTCGGCAAAAAACTGCACTGCGTCTGCGTTATAGAACCGTTCCATGCCCCAGCCCGTCGTGCTCCAGAAAAAACTTGGCCCGGCAAGCGATACTGGACGCCCCTGACGATCAACAATCTTTGTCCCAGAAACCGAGAGTGCGCCGTGTCGTTCGATCGGAGAGTCGCTGCGTGCAGCTTCTGCCGGCAGCTGGGGTGTCTGGCTTTGTTGAGAGACGCAAGCCGGCGCTGTTAAAATCAGAAATGTCGAGATGAGGGTCGGCAGACGGACGGGGACATGGATCATAATACTGCTTTCTAATTTTGGCCGCGGGAGGGAAGGAGGATGTCAGAGTGACAACGTTATCATTTGGCGAGAAAATTAGCGCGAGATGTGCGAAAAAATCAATCCGATTTCACCTCGTAATGCCAAGTTTGGAAATTCAGTAGCGCCCAAATCATCCGCCAGAAATTTTGTTATACTCTGATTTAAAACGGAAAAATGAAACTTCGCTGTGACCGGATGTTGCGACTCGATCACACTTTTCGTCTCTTAGATTTTATCGGAATAAAGTGAATTGACAACGCTGGACAATTCTGAGATTTGATATTCCTGACAACGTAGTCAAAAACGCGTCGTCGGAGCCGAAATGACGCTTCGACACAAGGGAGGTAAAATTAGGTGACTAAGCTAGGAAAGAGTGCTCGACACCGTGCAGGTGCTGCTCAGAATTTTTTGCGGGGTGTATCCCTTTTTGCATTGTCGGCTGCGACGCTGACCGGCGTTTCGCTCGCGCAAGAGGAAGACACGAGTGAAGAAGACGAAGCCCGTCAGGACACTGTTGTCGTGCAGGGCATTCGCGGATCCCTCAAATCATCCCAAGACCTCAAACAAGACGCAGATGTGTTTGTCGATGCCATTACAGCGACGGACATTGGTGCGTTGCCGGATCGCTCAGTTTCAGAAGCGCTGCAACGGGTGCCTGGCGTGACCGTGGAACGGTTCGCAGGGCCGGACGATCCCGACCACTTTGCCGTTGAGGGAAGTGGCGTGATCGTGCGTGGTCTGCCTTATGTGCGTTCTGAGTTGAACGGACGTGATGTCTTTGCGGCAAACTCATCTGGCGTTCTCGGTTTTGAAGATGTTTCGCCAGAACTGCTTGGCTCTGTGCAGGTCTTTAAAAACCAATCCGCGGACATGATTGAAGGCGGCATTGCTGGTTCGGTCAATCTCGTCACGCGCAAGCCGTTTGATAGTTCTGACCGCCAACTCGCATTCTCTCTCGAAGGCACTTATTCTGACTTTATTGAAGAGACGACGCCGTCTTTCTCAGGCCTTTGGTCTGATCAGTGGGAGACAGAGGCGGGCCGGTTTGGTCTTCTCGCCAGCTATGCCTATTCCGAGCTGAAATCGCGCGCCGACACGCCGCAAACCGCGGACTTCCAAGAGCGCACGGATATTGTTGCCGGGCAAACCGTTTACGTTCCTGCTGGCGGTGGTATCCGAACCCAAGAGTTCGATCGTCAACGGGAAGCGATTGCGCTTGCTGGTCAGTGGGAAAGCCCGGACGGCACCATGTTGGCGACTGCGCAATTCTTGCACTCTGATGCCGATCTCGTTTGGGGCGAGCGCGTCCTAGAGTCTTCGATCGATGACGGTCCGGGCATCCAAGCGCTGGACGGAACTGAGTTTGAATTCGGAAGCGACGGCATTCTTTCTCGCGGTGTTGTCAGCGAAAACGCTGGGTGGCGCGGCAATGACAATACGCTGCCTTTGAACGGCGTGCGGCAGCTGAACCTCCACCGCGAGCGGGCTGAGAATGACAAAACGTCCGACCTCGGCCTAAACTTGAAGTGGACGCCAACGGACCAGTGGGCGTTCAATTTCGACGTCCAGCATGTCGATTCTGAAACCACGGTTCGTGACGTGACCGTGCATGGTGCATTCTATGCGAACCTCGGTTTCGACTTTGTCGATGAGGGTGTTTCTGTTGCCTATTTCGTCCCGCGAGGCGAAGCCGACAATTATTTCCAAGACCCGGCAGAGTATTATTGGCGCTCGATCATGGATCACGCACAGGATAGCGAAGCCGACTCGCTCGCGTTCCAGGCGGATGCAGAATACGATTTCGCCAGCGATGGGTTCTTGAAATCTGTCCGCTTTGGCGCCCGACACTCGGATCGCGATTCCAATCTTCGCTACTCGGACTTTAACTGGGGGAATGTCTCTGAGATTTGGACCGGTAGTGCGAACAATCTTCTGACCTTGGAAGAGGCAAACCAGCTGTCACCAGGACTGTTCCAACCGTTCGATTTTGAAGGTTACGGACGCGGAACCTCTCCGATTTCAGGCGTCCCAATCTATGATGGGCCATTGGCAGAAGACTATGAGGGCTTCGTTGCGACTGTGACGCCGATTTTGGCGGCGCAGGGATCGTTTGCGACACCGCTCGGCCAACGGACGGGCGTGGTTGATGGCGGTCTTTACCTGCCGGGTGAGATCGTAGACATCAATCAAGAGACTTTGGCGCTCTATGCGCGAACGGATTTTGAGTTTGTGGACTTCTTGGCGCCAGGTTTCGTGCTCGATGGCAATATCGGCCTACGTTATGTTGAAACGGATGTCGCAGTTGTCGGTGGCACAACCATCCAATCCATCACGGAAACGCTTGGTAATGCGAACCTGGTCGCAACTTGTGCGGCAGATCCTGGCGCAGGTGTATCGCTGCCAGACTATTGCGCGCTTTCGGACGCGGAGCTTCAAGATATCGAGACGTTCTTTGGGAGCAGTGGAACGAATGCCCAGGATAATTTGAGCAACTCCTATGAAGACTTTTTGCCAAGCCTTAATTTGAGGCTGGACATCGGCAATGGTCGCCAGTTCCGTCTCGGTGTCTCTAAGGCCATCGTTCGCCCGCAAGCGTTTGATTTGCGATCTGGTGGAACGATTGACGATATTGATTCAGAACCAGGCACCTTTGCTGGCTTTGAGGTCACAAGCGGCAACCCACTCTTGAAGCCGATTGAAGCCACGCAGCTGGACCTATCTTATGAGTGGTATTTCGCTGATACTGGATCTCTCACGGTCGCGTACTTCTACAAGGACCTGAAGGACTTTTGGATTGGGTCGGCCGGAAACCCAGGTGACGATGTGGTCGCTGGCGGAACGCAAGTTGAAACGTTCACGAATAATGGCGTGAGCCTGGACGTGAGCCGACGGACGATTATCAACTCCACCGAAAGCGCGTCTCTCAACGGTTTTGAAATCGCTTATCAGCAATTCTATGACATGCTGCCAGCGCCTTTTGACGGCCTCGGGGTTCAAGCCAACTATACTTATATCGATGCTCAGGGCTTGGGCGATTTGGACACGACCGGGCAGGGGCGTTTTGCGAACGAGCAGACCGCGTTCCCACGTGTCTCCGAACACCAGTACAACCTTGTGGGTCTCTATGAGAAAGGTCCGTATCAGGCACGTCTCGCTTGGAACTGGCGAGATGATTTCCTGCTGACCAAGCGGGATGTGATCTTCCCATTCGCTTCGATTTTCCAGGAAGCGACCGGGCAGCTTGATGCGTCATTCTTCTATGACATCAATGACAATTTCAAAATTGGTGTCCAAGGCGTCAACTTGTTGAACGATATCACCGAGACCACGCAGACCATCAATGACAATGGTCTTCGGGCGCCTCGTTCCTTCAACCAAAATGATCGCCGGTTCTCGCTCATCTTGAGGGGGAATTTCTAAAGAAAGGTATTTCTCCTGCAATGGATCGTTCTTCCGACACTAGAGCGATCATGTCTCGGGCCGAACAGGATCGCCTGTTCGGCCTCTTTTTTGCTTGGTTTTCATAGCGCAAAAGGATTAGGAATGATCCAATTGAAAGACATCGAGGCTATGAAAAAGTTATCCGCCCTTATGGGCTATGGCATTGGTGATTTCGGCCTCAATATCTATTGGAACGCACTCTCCGTCTGGCTGGTGTTTTGGTACACGACCGTGGTTGGCCTTGAACCGAGCGTGGCCGGAACGATCTTTTTCATCGGCATGATTTGGGACGCGGTTTCGGATCCATTGACGGCCGCGATTTCGGAGCGTGTGCGGACGCCGTTTGGAACCTATCGTCCATTCATTCTGTTCGGTGGATTGATCGCTGCGGTAAGTTTTCTATTCTTGTTTTGGGTGCCGCCATTCTCCGGCATGGCGCTTCTCGCATTTCTATTGATGACCAATCTCGTCTTCCGGACGGCCTATACGCTGGTTGCAATCCCGTACACGGCCCTGTCGTCACGGATCTCTTATGACAGCGTGGAGCGTACGGAGTTTACCGGCGTGCGGATGTTCTTTGCGTTCCTTGGCTTGTTGTTCATCTCAAGCGCGTTCCCCTTAATGATAAATCATTTCAGCGAGCAGTATGGCGGCGCTGAGACTGGTTTTTTAATGGCCGCAGCGATCGGGTCGGTGATAGCGACGATTGCCTTGCTCATCTGTTTCTTTGGGACGCGTGAGCAGCCGCTGCCCGCTCAAACGGTACGGGCGCGATTGTCCTGGTCGCAGGTCTTTAACCTGGTCAAAGACAATCATGTTTTACAGCTTTTGATGTCCGTGATTGTGCTCAAGTCTGGCGCAATGGCATGTATCAATATCTCGCTGCTTTTCCTCATCGTTTCCAATCAAGACACATTCGCCTCGAAAGAAGTGGTTCTGACATCATATGCGATAGCAACCATGGTTGCGATTCCCGTTTGGACCTTGCTCGCGCGCAAGATTGGGAAGAAGAAAACCTGGACCGCATCCGCCGTATTGGTTGGCCTTGCGGGCCTGCATTTGCTTCTGTTCGGTGCAACATTGGTGCACGGAGTTCCGGTGCAGATCCTGGTCTTCGGAATAAGCTCTGGCGCCTTGGCGTTCTTGCTTTGGGCATTCCTGCCAGACAGTGTCGAATATGGACAGCGCGCTTCAGGCCAGCGATCCGAGAGCGTCGTATTCGGGGCTGCGGCCATCGTCCAGAAACTCGCGGGCGGATTTATGGGCTTTGTGGTCGGGCATGCCTTAGAGCTTACCGGTTATGACAATGAGGCGAGTGTACAATCAGCAGAGGTGGGAGCGAATATTCTCGCCTTCCTCGCAATCTGCCCAGCACTCATGCTGTTTTTGAGTATTGTTCCAATTCTTTTGCTACCATTAGATCGAAATATTCATGCTGGCATCGTAAAGAAACTATCAGGACAGTCTGCAGAAGGTCAGACAGGGGAGCCCGTATAATGGCAAAAATGACGGATGTCGCAAAACATGCTGGCGTTTCGGTGAAAACCGTTTCGCGCGTGTTGAACAATGAGCCTCACGTGCAGCCCTCGTTGCGCCAGAAAGTTCGAACCGCGATCAATGAACTTGGATATGTGCCGAGTGCGTCGGCGCGGAGTTTGCGGTCAAACCGCACCTATCAAATCCATTTGCTGAGCCACTCGATCCTCAGTGAGTTCTTGTATTCCATTCAATTTGAGGCGCTTCAGGTCTGCCAGAATGCGGGCTATCAAATGGTGGTATCCTTGCTTGATCGAGAGATCGTTTCAGACCGCTCGGATTTGGACAAATGGTTCGAGCAACTCATGCGCGCTGGCAAACCCGATGGCTTCCTTCTGGTTCCGCCTTTGTCGAGCGATCCGGATATTGGAGAGATCCTCTCCGAGTCTGGGATCCCGATTGTCCGCATTGGGCCGAACCAAATCAAAGATGACAATGCCACCGTCACCATTGATGACCGCGCTGCAGGGCGCCAAGCGACGGAACACCTAATTGAATTCGGTCATCGCAAGATCGCATTTGTCCGCGGTAAGGAAGACCAAGATGCGTCATGGGAGCGGTTCAAAGGCTACCGCGATGCGCTGTACGCCGCCGGCATCGAGATGGATGAGGCGCTGGTTCTGCCGGGCGACTTTGGCTTTCAATCCGGATTTCAGGCGGGCCAGAAACTTCTATCATTGCCGGACGAGGTGCGCCCAACCGGTATTTTCTGTTCCAATGATGATATGGCGGCTGGTGTGCTCGTCGTCGCGCATGGATTGGGAATCCTCGTTCCGGATCATCTCTCAGTGATTGGCTTCGACGATTCCGAAATCGCTGAGAAGGCCTGGCCAACCCTGTCGACGATCCGTCAACCCATGGCGCAATATGGTAGTGTAGCGATGGAGATTTTGACCGCGATGGCGGGCAAAAAGAACCCGATCGATCAAAAGATCCACATCCAAGACTTTGAGCTGATTGTGCGAAACTCGACCGGGCCAATCAAGCCTGCATAGCTTTGGCGTTCAAGCGATTGACAACGTAAGGCAGCATTGGTGATCTACGACAGAGAAATGGCTGAGAAGGGCGGGTTATCTCGACCGCATATTACCGAATGACCAAAGCATCGAGAATACGAGACATAGTCATCGTCGGCGGCGGAACAGCCGGATGGATGACGGCGGCCGCCCTGTCGCGCTTTCTGCCGCGCGAGACGACCAAGATCACTTTGATCGAAAGCGAAGAGATTGGAACGATCGGCGTCGGTGAGGCAACGATTCCTCAGCTCGCGGATTTCAATAGAATGCTCGGCATCAATGAGGACGAGTTTGTTCGCGAGACCTCGGCAAGTTTCAAACTCGGCATTGAATTCGTCAATTGGGGGCGGCTCGGGGATCGGTACTTCCACCCATTTGGGGTGTACGGTTTCGATCTCGAAGGCACAGATTTCCATCATTACTGGCTGCGCCTTCAAGCGCTTGGTGATGGGCATGGCTTGGACGACTATTCGCTCAACGCGTCGGCGGCTTATTCCGGAAAGTTCATTCGGCCGGATGGCGATCCGCGCTCGCTGCTCAATCGCATCGGCTATGCGTTTCATTTCGACGCGAGCCTGTATGCTAAATACCTCCGACGCTATGCCGAAGCGAAAGGCGTAGCCCGGGTTGAAGGAAAAGCCGTTCAAGTCGATCAGCGCGCCGCGGATGGCTTTATCGAGGCGGTTCAATTGGAGTCTGGCCAGTGCATCGCCGGTGAACTTTTCATCGACTGCACAGGCTTCCGTGGCCTCTTGATCGAGCAGGCATTAGAAACAGGCTACGAGGATTGGAGCGATTTGCTGCCAATGGATCGGGCGGTGGCTCTTCCAAGCCGCAGCACTGAGCCGCCTAAGCCTTACACGATCGCAGCAGCCCGCGAAGCAGGTTGGACTTGGCGGATCCCATTGCAACACCGGGTGGGCAATGGCCATGTCTATTCGAGCCAGTTTACCGATGCCGATACAGCAACCCAGGTCTTGCTCGACAATATTGATGGCGAACCCTTGGCCGACCCGCGCCACCTGCGCTTTGTCACCGGTCGTCGTAAGAAATTCTGGAACGCGAATTGTGTCGCAATAGGCCTCTCTGCTGGCTTCCTCGAGCCACTAGAATCGACCTCGATCCATCTCATTCAATCGGGGATCGCAAAGCTTATTTCCTTATTCCCAGATGCCGGGTTCAGCCCTGTTGAAAGGGATGAGTATAATCGTCTGCTGTCGGTGAGCTATCAACACACACGCGATTTCATCCTGTTGCATTATATCGCTACAGAGCGAGATGACTCCGAGTTCTGGCGGTATGTCCAAAACCTGAAAGTGCCAGAGACGCTCGCGCGAAAAATGTCATTGCTGGAAAGCAGTGCGAGTTTTTTCCGATATGATGATGAACTCTTCTCGGTGGTGAGCTGGATTGCGGTGATGCACGGGCAAAGGCGGGGCCCGAAAGGCTACAATTCTGTCGCGGATCGATTGAGCGAGCAAAATCTAACCAAGAGCTTAGAGAACATGCGAGGCGTGATCGCCAAAGCCGCCGCCTCTATGCCGAGCCATCAGCAGTTCATCGATCGCTACTGCAAATCGAATTTGAGTTACGAAAAGAGCCCAGCGTGAGCAATCCAAACGCGATCAAAGAAATTGTCATTCTCGGCGGCGGCACTGCGGGTTGGATGACCGCTGCGGCTTTGGCTCATGTCCTGGATGCGAACCGGCTTTCGATCACGCTGATCGAGAGCGAACAAATTGGAACCGTTGGGGTCGGCGAGGCGACGATCCCGCCCATTATTTTGTTCAATGAAATGCTTGGCATTGATGAGAATGAGTTCATCGCCAAAACCAAAGCGACGTTCAAACTGGGCATTGAGTTCGTCAATTGGGGCGGACTTGGTGAAGCTTATATCCATCCCTTTGGCGACTTCGGGACCGAGATTGAAACGCTGCCGCTGCATCATCATTGGCTGCGGGCGAAGGCGCATGGGTATGAGCGGGATCTGTCCGAGTTTTCGCTCATGGTTCAGTCATGCAAGCGCAACAAGTTCATGCGGCCAGTTAAAAATAATCCGCGATCTGTGCTCGCTGGTATTCATTACGCGTATCAATTCGATGCCGGTCTCTATGCCGCATTCTTGAGAGAATATTCTGAAGCCCGCGGCGTGAAGCGTGTCGAAGGGCGGGTCGAACAGGTCAGCCGAGACATTGAAAGCGGGCATGTCACGAGCCTAACCTTGCAAGATGGCAGAGAGATTGGCGGCGAATTTTTGATCGATTGTTCGGGCTTTCGCGGCTTGCTGATCGAGCAAGAATTAGAAACCGGTTACGAAGATTGGACCCATTGGTTGCCGGTCGATCGCGCGATTGCGGTGCCGAGTGAGAAAAACGGTCCTATGATCCCTTACACGCGTGCCACGGCACACGGCGCGGGCTGGCAATGGCGGATCCCGCTTCAACACCGAACGGGCAATGGCCATGTCTATTGCAGCGAGTTTGTGAGTGATGATGAGGCGCATGACACACTCATCCAATCGCTTGATGGCGCTCCAATTGCCGACCCAAAATTACTCAGGTTCCAGACTGGGCATCGGCGTAAATTTTTTCACCACAATGTTCTGGCGCTGGGCCTGGCAGCGGGCTTTATGGAGCCGCTGGAGTCGACGTCTATCCACCTGGTTCAAATGGGGCTCGCACGCCTCTTGGCTTTGTTTCCTGACAAGCGATTTAACCCGGTTGATGTTGACGCGTACAATCAACGCACATTGTTTGAATATGAGCGGGTCCGCGATTTTCTAATCCTGCACTATGTTGCGACCAAGCGCGATGACACAGCGTTCTGGCAGCATTGTCAGAACATTGCTTTACCCGATACGCTCACGCAAAAAATCGAACAATTTCGGGTCGCTGGCCGGATTTTCAGAGAAAGCAATGAACTGTTCACTGAGTCGAGCTGGCTCGCCGTTATGAGCGGGCAGGGAATTGTTCCAAACGGATGGAACCCTGTTGCAGATCGCTTTGATGAAGCCACCATGATCAATCGATTGGACGATATGGCAGACCTGATCGCGCGCGCGGCTGATGCGATGCCAAACCACGCTGACTTTGTCGAAGACTGCATTCGAGGTGTTGAGTCTTAGTGGATCATAGGTCGCTTTGGATTGCCCTTATTCGCCAAACTCTGAGTTCAATTTAAAGCGCGCGGCATTCACTCGGTCTTGCTTTGCGGTATTGATTTCTCGAATTTTATAGTGGACCAGAACGATCGATTGAAATCTCGATTTCTGGGGAGCGTTTTGTGTCGTCATTACCTTTGCCGCTCTCACAGCTCTTTAGTCCCCGTCTGACATCGCTCGGGCGTCTCGACGCGCGGGGATCATTGCAAGCGTATCCGAATGAGCAAGCGCTTGAAAACGGCACCTCGCCTTGGCGAACCTCGCTTGATGGCGATTGGCGGTTTCAGCTGGTCGCGCAGCCCGATGCGGCGGCGCAGGATTGGATGACCGTCAACACCGCAGACGCGCCTTGGCGGGATATAAAAGTTCCTGGCGTATGGACCCGGCAAAACACTGGCGACCTGCCACATTATGCGAATTGGCAAATGCCTTTTGATTCCCAAAAGCCGCCTGCGGTGCCGGATGAAAATGCAACGGGTCTTTATCGCAAGACATTCTCGGTTTCGGATGACGGAGCGCAGCGTCAGACCGTTCTGCACGTTGGCGGCTTTGAAAGCCTGGCTTTGGTTTGGTGCAATGGAAGCTTCATTGGCATGGCGAAGGATTCGCGGTTGCCGAGTGAGTATGATCTGTCTGGTATGATCGGAGTGGGCGAAAACGAACTCGCGATTATGGATGTGCGCTGGTGTGATGCGACCTGGATCGAGGACCAAGACCATTGGAACCATGGCGGTCTACATCGGTCTGTTTGGATCGAATCCCGCGCAGCCACGCATATTAGCGATATCATCGTCGACACAGATTTTGATGCGGATCAAAAGACCGGCACCGCCTTTGTTCGTGTACCCGTGGCGGGCGACTCTGCAGGCTGGACCGTGCAAGCGAGGTTGGAAACATCTGCCGGCGCGATTGTATCAGAGCGGATCTCCACGCCCGTCGAACAGTTTGACACAACCAGGTCCACGGGCTCGCAATGGGCGCAGTCTTATGCGTTTAAAGGCTATGCGGCAGAGTTGGATTTTGAGCTGCGCGATGCTGATCCCTGGTCGGCCGAGCAGCCCAATCGCTACCGTATGGTGAGCGAGCTGGTGGATCCCAATGGCGACATCAGCGAAGTACACGAAACCTGGATCGGCTTCACGCGCATAGAGACAGGAGAGCGGCGCTTGCGCGTGAATGGCAAGCCGGTCGTGTTGATCGGTGTGAACCGGCACGACCACCACCCAGAGAATGGCAAGACCTGCAGTCGTGCGGACATTCGCGCTGAGCTTGTGACAATGAAGCAGAACAATATCAATGCGATCCGAACCGCTCATTACCCGAATGACCCGGTCTTGCTCGATCTCGCCGATGAGATGGGATTCTATGTGATCGATGAGGCAAATGTCGAATGCCACGCGCGTTGGTCAGAAGTCGCGCACCATCCTGACTTTCTGCCAGCCATTGTCGAACGAACGACCCGTATGATTGCGCGAGATCGCAATCATCCCTGTATCATTGGCTGGTCGCTCGGCAATGAAGCGGGGCATGGGCCGGCGCAAGATGCCGCCGCCGCCGCCGCCCGCCATCTCGACCCAAGCCGGTTCGTTCACTATGAGGGCGCGGTTTCGTTACGGTTGAGTTTCCCGTTCGGGCGGTCTCCCGAGACCACACAGCAGAGCCCCAGCGCAACAGAGCGGGCAGCCACAGATGTGGTTTGTCCCATGTATCCGCCGATTGACCATATCACCGATTGGGCGCAGTGGGCGGAGGAGACCGGCGAGGATGATCGCCCGCTCATCCTGTGCGAATTCTCCCACGCCATGGGCAATTCGAATGGTTCGCTCGCCACGTATGTCGATGCATTTTTTGAGCATCCAGCATTGGCAGGCGGCTTTGTTTGGGATTGGCGTGACCAAGGGCTCGCCGAGACCGATTCTGAGGGGCGTTTTTATTGGGCCTATGGTGGGCATTATGGCGATCAGCCGAATGATGCGAATTTTAACATCAACGGCCTGGTTGGCCCCGACGGCGTCCCACATCCAGCGCTGAGAGAATATAAGTGGGCGGCGCGCCCGGTGCGCACAGTTCAAACGGCGCCAGGTCGCTACCTGGTTGAGAACCGCCGCGTGTTTCAAGATACCAGCGATCTTAGCTTGATGTGGCAGCTGCAATGCAATGGGGAGACGATCGCTTCAGGCGAGATGTCGCCGATCATTCCGGCAGGTCAGACCGAGACCATCTCGATTGAGCTTCCGGAGACGCAAGACGCCACAAATGAATGGCACATCTTGCTGACGTGGCGTTTGCGGGACGCGACGGAGTGGTGTGAGGCTGGGCATGTCGTGGCGTGGGATCAGCACGCACTGTCGAATATCCCAATGGTTGCGCCGAGAATGAGAGCGGCCGCCGCACTCCGTCTGCAATCTAATGCGATTGGCGAAGTGACGGCTGTAAATCTGCCCAACGGGAAACAAGTCATCGGTTCTACCATCACGCCATGCCTCTGGCGGGCACCGACGGACAATGATGGCGGAAAGCCCGGTTCCCGGCCGCTGTTCCAGAATATTGCGGCGCAATGGGTCGAGTATGGATTGCACGAATTGAAGCCAGGCGCTCTGCAACCGATTACGCTGCCTGAGGATGAGTCGGTTCTTAGAGCCTATGCGCAAGACTGGGTGGGCGCGAATGGAGACCTGCTTCGCCATCAAAGAATTTGGCGCCGCATGGCTGGCCTCGACACAATCGAAGAACATTTCTTGGTGCCTGAAGCCTGGCAGGATCTGCCACGTGTCGGCATTCGTTTTGAGGTGCCGAAAGCGCTCCAAGCGCTCGAATGGTTCGGGCTCGGACCCGATGAGTCCTATCCGGATCGCAAAAGTGCCCAAACAGTTGGGGTTTGGCGCGGGAGCGTCGCGGATCAGTATCATCCTTATGTTCGGCCACAAGAATATGGCGCGCGGGAGCAATGCCGCTGGTTCCGGCTCACCGATGAGGCGGGCGAGGGGATTGAGATCGGATTGCCGGAGCCGCTCAGCTTCACGGTGCGACCATTCCATGATCACGAACTCAATGAGGCCGAAACCCTGGCTGAATTGCCGGCGCCCGGCACGACTGAAGTCCATATCGATGTCGGGATGCGCGGGCTCGGTACAGCCGCGTGTGGGCCGGATGCGTTAGCGCCGTATTTGCTTGGACCGGGCGCGTATCAGTTTACCTGGACCCTCAAAGCCATCACCGCGGGCGACTGATTATTTGGTTCGAACGGGTTCGAACTCATACAGCGATATCCCGCGCGCGTGCGCATCGAATTTGAGCTTTCGGTTCAGCGGCGCGTGCGCGCGTGAGGCGCAATTCTGGCGGTCGCACAAATAGCAATTCACCCCAATCGGCGTCGGCTTTTGTGAGGTTAGGTCGAGGCGGTCGCAATAGACCAGGCTGTCTGCATAGGCCTTGTCGCAGCCCAGGCCGATCGCAACGCGCGCGGGCGGCCGCCCATGATGGCCGCGCGACCGATTGATCGCTTTGGAGATGGAGACATAGGTCGTGTCATCCGGCATTTGGATGAGTTGGGTAAGTGTCTCACCAGGCTGTTCAAAGGTGCGGTGAATATTCCATCGCGGACAGGCGCCACCAAACTTGGAGAAATGGAACTTCCCCGCGCTGAACCGTTTTGAGACGTTTCCAGCTGCGTCGATCCGAAGGAAGAAGAACGGGATGCCTTTTGCTTCTGGTTTCTGGAGCGTCGTCAGGCGATGGGCCGTCTGTTCGAAACTCGTACCGAACCGATGGCTCAAAAGGTCGACATCATAGCGCGTATTTTCGCAGGCTTTGAGGAAGGCATCATACGGCATCAGCAGGGCGGCCGCGAAATAGTTGGCCAGCGAGACTCGCGCGAGGCCAATCGCGCTCTCTTCCTTAAAGTCTGCGCGGGCGACGATGTCGTCGATCAGATCGCGATACTCTAAAAGCCCTAGCTGAAAGGCGAGCTGGAATTGGCGTCCGGTTGGGTGGAGCAGTTCAGAGATGTCGATCCCGGACCGGTGGCGATCAAAATATGTGAAAGAGGATGGCATAGCCGAACTTGGCAGCACACGGATACGCAGCTTGTATTTGGTCTCTAGGCGCTCTTGAATGGCCGCTTCGATCTGCTTTCGATCAGCGGTGAGCGTTTTGTGGAACTCGGTGGCGGTTTCATCCAGTTCACGAAAATAATTATTCTGGTCGTGCAAGAATTGCCGGACGCGCTCAACCGGCCGGGCGCTTTCCTCGAGCAATTCCACTTTCTCGCGATCAGCGAGGGGATTGGCGTCAGAATAAGTGCTAAGGGCCAGTTCGCGGTAACGCTCATGCAATCGGAGGAAGGCTTTGATCGTTTCTGGACTTGCGCCGACAAGGTCTTCCAGCTCGCTTTTGGCGATTTGTGCGCCGCCAAAAACGGGATCCCGCAAGGCGCTTACCAGTTCATTGACCAAGCCCGCATCCATGTCTTGCGCGAGATCGGTGACATTCACATCGAACTCTTCTGCAAGCTTGAGCAAGACAGTTGCGCTGACCGGGCGCTGATTGCGTTCTATCAGATTGACGTATGTCGCAGAGACATCCAAGCGCCGCGCAAACTCAGCTTGGGTCAGGCCGAGCTGGGTTCGCAGGCGTTTCACACGCGGGCCAATGATCAGCTTCTTTTTCACAACCATTATCCATTACAACATTTACAAACATTACATACATAAATTTACATAACAAACAATGAAACCCAATAGATATGGGGGTGATATGGACTTGGCATAGGTTTTGTAAATAGAGAGGGGGAATTACAAAATCAGGAGTCCGCCATGTCTGGCACGCTTATTCAAGATGCGGTTCAAGCCGCGAAGCAAACCCCTCGCCATCGCCGTCCGGCCGAAGTGGTTGGGACTGTTCCGGCGGAATATGAGCGCGTGCTGACGCATAGAGCCTTGCTGTTTATCGCTGACCTTGAGCGCCGATTTGGCGGGCAGCGGAAGATCCTGCTTGAGAACCGCAAGCTTGCGCAAATGCGCTTTGATGATGGCGAAATGCCAAGTTTCCCGCTTGAGACAGAGCATATCCGTAAGTCTGTATGGGAAGTCGCACCGGTTCCGAAAGCGCTGCAGGACCGCCGGGTTGAGATTACCGGTCCAGTCGACCGTAAAATGATGATCAATGCGCTGAATTCCGGCGCGAAAATGTTCATGGCTGATTTTGAGGATGCGTCCTCGCCAACCTTCGCGAACATGGTCGAAGGCCAAGCGAATATGATTGACTATGCCGCTGGCGACCTTGCGTTCGATGACGAGGCGCGGGGTAAGTCTTATCGTTTGAACGACGAGACCGCGACCATGCTGGTGCGCCCACGCGGCTGGCATTTGGAAGAAGCGCACGTCAGAGTCGACGGGCAACCGATCTCAGCAAGTCTGTTCGATTTCGGCCTGCACTTGTTCCATAATGGCAAAAAGCTGATGGAGCAGGAAAAAGGTCCATTCTACTACTTACCGAAAATGGAGAATTACCAAGAGGCGCGCCTCTGGAATGATGTCTTCAACTTCGCGCAAGCCGCGCTTGGTATTCCGAACGGTACGATCAAAGCGACGGTTCTGATCGAGACGCTGCCAGCGGCCTTCCAAATGGACGAGATCCTTTACGTGATGCGCAATCACATTGTTGGCCTCAATTGCGGCCGCTGGGATTACATCTTCAGCTATATCAAAACGCTGCGCAATCACCCTGAATATGTCCTGCCGGATCGCGCGCAGGTCGGGATGGATCGCGCATTCTTGAAGGCCTATTCGCTGAAACTGATCCAAACCTGTCACCGTCGGCGCGCTCACGCGATGGGCGGAATGGCCGCGCAGATCCCTGTCAAAGGCGATGAAGCCGCGAATGCGGCAGCGTTCGACAAAGTTCGCGCCGATAAGAAGCGGGAAGCCCAGCAAGGCCATGATGGCACTTGGGTCGCGCACCCTGACCTGGTGCCAGTCGCGATGGAAGTGTTTGACGCCGAAATGCCGAAAGCCAATCAGGTTCTCAGCCAGCGCCAATTCCCGACGATCACGGAAGAGTCGCTGCTGACCCCGCATACAGGCGACGTCACCGAGGCCGGTATCCGCACCAACATTTCGGTGGGCATTGAATACACCGCCGCCTGGCTGCGCGGCAAAGGCGCTGTGCCAATCCATAATTTGATGGAAGATGCGGCGACCGCCGAAATCTCCCGCAGCCAGCTCTGGCAGTGGCTCACCCATGGCACGGAATACAAAAAAGAAGACGGATCTTCTGACGTGTTCACGGCCGCGGCCTTTGATGCGCTACTCAACGATGAGCTTGGCAAGATCAAAGCGGCGCTTGGCGACAATGCCTATGCCGATGGCCGCTATCCTGAAGCCACCGAAGTGTTCGTGCAAACCGCGACAGGCGACACGCTCGCCGACTTCCTGACTTTGCCCGCTTACGACGTCCTTCGCGACGCCAACTAATCCCCCAATCAGACATACCCAATTTAGACGAGGATAAACCCATGACCCAACGTCCAACTTACAACCAACTGATGGAAGAAACCCTGAAACGCTACCCGTCCGGCTCTACCCGCGCCGGGATCAGCGTCGAGGATGTTGTCCAGCTCAAGATCCAAAACACCTACAACACGCACCTCGATATCGCTAAAGCGATGTCTGGCGTGATGCGCGAAGACATGGCCGCTTATGAGGCGGACTCGTCCAAGTTCACCCAGTCGCTCGGTTGCTGGTCTGGCTTCCACGCCCACCAGAAAATCAAAGCGGTGAAGCGCATGCGCGGCACGGCCAAGGGCACCTACATCTACCTATCAGGTTGGATGGTTGCGGGCCTTCGCAACAGCTTCGGCCACTTGCCGGATCAGTCTATGCACGAAAAGACCGCTGTGACCGATCTGATCAAAGAGATCTACACATCACTCCGCCAAGCCGACGAAGTCGCGCTGAACGACTTGTTCCAAGAGCTGAATGCCGCGAAAGAGTCGGGTGCAGATCAGTCGACCCTCGACGAAATCATCTACCGCATCGACACGTTCGAAAGCCACGTTGTGCCGATCATTGCTGACATTGATGCCGGTTTCGGAAACGAGCACGCGACTTACTTGCTTGCCAAAGAATTGATCTTGGCTGGCGCCTGCTGCTTGCAGATTGAAAACCAAGTATCTGACGCGAAACAGTGTGGCCACCAGGACGGTAAAGTCACGGTTCCACGCGAAGACTTCATCACCAAGCTGCGCGCCTGCCGCATGGCATTTGAAGAGCTCGGTGTTGATGAAGGTGTTATCGTTGCGCGGACTGACAGCCTCGGCGCTGGTCTGACACAAAAGATCCCGGTCTCTATGGAGCCAGGCGATCACGCAGCCGAGTACATCAAATGGGTTGAGACGGAAGAGGTTACGGATGCCAACCCGCTGAAAGAGGGCGAAGTTGCTCTGATGCGCGATGGCAAAGTCACCCGTCCTGTGCGGATGCCGAACGGTCTTTACAAGTTTAAAGACAATACCGGCCGTGAGCGGGTTATCGAAGATTGCATCAGCTCTCTCCGTGATGGTGGTGCCGATCTGCTCTGGATCGAAACCGCGACGCCAAACGTCGACGAGATTGCCTCTATGGTGAACGCGATCCGCGAAGTCGTTCCAAATGCGAAGCTGACTTACAATAACTCACCAAGCTTCAACTGGACACTCAACTTGCGCAAGCAAGTTCGCGAGCAGTGGATTGGCGAAGGCAAGATTGCTGAAGGGGATTACCCAGATGGGGTTGGCCTGATGTCTGCGAAATATGACGAGACCGAACTTGGTCTCGAAGCCGACGCCCGTCTGCAAAGCTTCCAAACAGATATCTCAGCCCGGGCTGGCGTGTTCCATAACTTGATCACACTGCCGACCTTCCACCTCACTGCGAAGGGCATGGATGAGCTGTCGAATGGCTACTTTGGCGACGAGAAAATGCTTGCTTACGTCAAGAATGTTCAGCGTGAAGAGATCCGCCGCGGCGTGTCTGCGGTGAAGCACCAGCACGAAGTTGGCTCTGACCTTGGCGACACGTTCAAGGAAATGGTTGCCGGTGATCGCGCGCTGAAAGCGGGCGGTGAGCACAATACAATGAACCAGTTTGAAGCGGCCGAATAAGCCCTACGATCCCTCACTAAAAAGCGCGCTGGTCTCCGTTCGGCCAGCGCGCTTTCTTTTGCCCCCAAGGCAAAGCCCCCATTGGGCTTAATCGAGATCGTTCATGGCGTCCGCAACGCGCTGAAGGTCAGCGCTCGAGACATCATCCAGAACGCTTTGGCGGTAGACCCGGATGCCCGCTTTTTGTTCGCGCATGGTCTGTTCGAGTCGCGCATAGAAATCTGCGGACCGCGCATAATATGGATAGTATCGTGAATAGTTCCGCCGTGCGTCGCGATTGCCACGCAAGATTAGGCGCATCATTGCATCGGACGTTTCTCGTGCTTCTTCCGTATCTCGAGTTTCGAGAATGGTTTGAACTTTTCGTTCTGTCGCGAAGCGTTGAACCCTCTTATCGAAAGCAGTTTGACGATTCTCGCCTCCGGCGATTACCCGCGGCGACGTTCGCTCCTGGCTAGAATAAGTCTTTGACTTGCCGCCGCCATATACAGTCACATCACGGGCAAGAGCTGGCGCTGCAAGCAGGGCCGCGGTCCCTAGAATTGCCAGTAAACGCGGGGCATTTCGATAGTTTCGGCGCATGAATTCTACTCGCTTTATCAAAGCCGTTCTGGCTATGCTTACCGAGATTTTCGCAATTTATTTTGATTTTGCAACAAATTACTGTGGTTAATACGGTTATTCCCTATTTGCGCGAGTTGAGTAGGATGCTGATTTAGTCGACCATCGGGCAAAGGGCCGCGACATATGCCAAAGGTGATCATCGTTGGAGGCGGAATAGGCGGGCTAACGGCCGCACTCTCTTTCCATGCCTTTGGCTGGAAAGTTGAGCTCCTGGAACGGGCTTCCGAGCTGAGTGAAATTGGCGCGGGCATTCAGATCAGTCCAAACGGAATGAAAGTGTTCCGCGCGCTCGGGATTGAAGAGCAAATCGCTAAAGATGCGTTCCTGCCGGAAGCGCTTGAGATGCGCTTTGGCCGCTCTGGCAAACAGATATTTGAAATCGAAGCGCGCCAGGCAATCATTGAGCGCTGGGGCGCACCTTATCTGCACCTACATCGTGCTGACTTGATCGAAACCTTGAGGCAGCTGCTACAAAAACGGCAACGCAATGCGATCCGATTGGGGGCGGCCTGTACCGGATATGCGAACCAGGGGCAGCGCGTGCTCGCGCATCTCGAAACCGGTGAGGTGATCGAAGGCGATCTGCTCATCGGTGCGGACGGGTTACACTCGGCGGTCCGGACGCAAATGCATGGGCCAGACCGGCCGGACTTTACTGGCAATATCGCCTGGCGGGCGGTCGTTCCGATGGAGAAATTGGGGGAGCTCGCACCGCCCCCAACGGCTTGTGTATGGGTGGGCGCGCGCCGGCATGCGGTGACTTATCGATTGAGAGCCGGACGGCTCGCAAATTTTGTCGGCATTGTCGAAAGCGATATGTGGCGGTCGGAATCCTGGACAGAGCAGGGAACGCGAGACGAGGCGCTGGCGGACTTCAAAGGCTGGCACCCGATTGTTCGCAATTTGATCGAATCCGCGGACGCGCATTTTAAATGGGCGCTATTTGACCGGCAGCCGCTCTCCAAGTGGGTTGATGGTCGGGCCGTTTTGCTGGGCGATGCGTGCCACCCGACATTGCCGTTTCAGGCGCAGGGTGCGGTGATGGCGATTGAGGATGCCTATCTTCTGGCAAAGCTGGTTTCAGATATGGGCGCCGATCTCCCGGCCGCGCTTCAACTCTATTTTGAGAGCCGCCAGCCGCGCACAGCCAAGGTTCAGGCCGCCTCGCGCGCCAATGCGAAACTTTTCCACAAGCGGACGCGACTAGGGCGCGCGGCCACCTATGGCCCTATGTGGGTGGCCGGAAAGCTTGCGCCGGCTCTGATCCGGTCGCAACAGGACCCGTTCTATGCCTATGATGTACGCGAAGAGCCCCTGCGATAGATTAAGCGCTGCCGCCAGTCATATGCAGGTGCGCTGGGTCGATGCCGATCATGGCAAGGGTTTGTTCCCATTTTTTAGAATGGGCGTCGCCAAAGATGATGTCTTCGTGCGGATCTGAAACCAGCCAAGCATGTTCTGATAGCTCATGCTCGAGCTGACCGGGGCCCCAGCCCGCATAGCCAAGCGTCATCGCGGCTTGCAAAGGTGCTCCTTCCGTTGCCATGGCGCGCAAAACATCACGCGTCGCGGTCATCGAAAAAGCCTCATCCACTTCGACCGTGGCGCCATCGCTGAAATAATCCGTTGAATGCACAACAAAGCCGCGATCTGTGCCAACCGGACCGCCGTTTAGGACATATGTTTCGGGCAATTGAATATCTTGTTCGATCCCAAGCTGGGTGAACAGCTCAGGCAAGGTGAGATCATCTATCGGATTATTCAGGACCAATCCCATCGTATAGTCCTCGCTATGCGCGCAGACCAAAATAACCGAGCGATTGAAGCGCGGATCCCCGATGCCGGGCATAGCAACGAGCAGTTTTCCGGTCAGGTCTTGCAAGCAGAATCTCCTTTGGCAGGTCCGACGCTACTCCAACCCTAAATTTTGGCAAGCTTTTGTCATTGCGGGCAAGCTGTAGCGGATTATGTAGAGAGCGAAGCTTATAGGAGACCCTTCGATGACGATTTCAGTTGGTGATAAACTGCCAGAAGCCACATTCATGGAAATGACGGCCAATGGGCCCGAGCCCGTTTCAACAGCGGATGTTTTTGCGGGTAAAACCGTCGCGCTATTTGCCGTACCTGGCGCCTATACCCCGACTTGTTCCGCAAAGCACCTTCCCGGATTTGTTGAAAAGCAGGGCGATCTCGCTGCTAAAGGGATTGATGACATCGTCTGTACCTCTGTGAATGACGTCTTCGTCATGGGCGCGTGGGGCAAGGATAATGGTGTCGACGGCAAAGTTCGCATGCTGGCCGATGGCAATGGCAGTTTCGCTGCCGCGCTGGGCCTGGAAATGGATGGCAGCGGCTTCGGCATGGGCCAACGCTCGCAGCGCTACTCGATGATTGTCAAAGACGGCACTGTCGCAGAACTAAATGTTGAGCAGGGCGGCGGTTTTGAGGTTTCAAGCGCCGACTATCTGCTCGGACAGCTTTAATTCTGGTTTCGCCGCCCCTGATCCTGTCCGCTGAGCACTGCTTATGGGGATTGGTTTTAATGCCGTAACTCACTCTCCGCAGACCCCAGCGCAGGCTGGGGTCCAAGGGTGAGCCTCGCAACCGCAGACCGCGGGAATATTCGTCCATGGATACCTGCCACCCAATCCAGTTGGGCGCGGCGCTGCGCAGTATCTGCGGGAGATAAAGTCTAATTGTTTGAGCCCGAGGCTCCCGACATGACCTGGGATCTTCTGCCTCATGTCCGGACGTGTTGAATGAGATCCCGGATCAGGTCCGGGACGCTCGGACTATTGTGAGCTAAACCGCCTCACCTTTGCCGCTCAACGCTCTCTGGCGACGTCACCAAAAATTCCTGTCCCAATGCGAAACAGATCATCAGAGTTTCGTAACGGAATCGGGTGAGAACGGCGTGTTTCTATGGGAAATGCGCCGTTTTTCGATGAATTATTATTGAAAAACGGCAAAATCCTTCCCATCTAAATTGGAAGTTCAATTCAGGGAGGTCCATTATGGAAGCTAATTTAATTGTATTTGGCCTATTGGCTGTAGCGGCTTTGGTGCTGATCACTTCAGCGGTCAAAGTTGTGCCCCAAGGGTTTAATTTTACGGTCGAGAATTTCGGTCGATACACAAGAACGCTCGGCCCGGGCTTACACTTTATCATGCCATTCTATCAGCGCGTTGGGCGCAAGATGAATATGATGGAGACGGTGCTCGACATTCCAACTCAAGAAGTGATTACGCGCGACAACGCCCAAGTCTCTTGTGACGCGGTCGTGTTTATCCAAGTCGTAGATCCCGTATCAGCGGCCTATGAGGTAAACAATCTCGAAAACGCGATCACCAATCTCTCGCTGACAAATATCCGGACCGTGGTCGGTTCAATGGATCTCGATGAGGTCTTGTCAAACCGAGACGATATCAATGCGCGGCTGCTCTCTGTGGTCGATGCGGCAACCAATCCCTGGGGCGTGAAGGTCACCCGGATTGAGATTGCCGACTTGTCGCCTCCGGCTGACATTACCGAAGCCATGGCGCGTCAGATGAAGGCGGAACGCTTGAAGCGGGCCGAGATTTTGACCGCAGAGGGCGATAAACAGTCCGCCATTCTGAAAGCTGAAGGTCTGAAACAATCTCAGATCCTCGAAGCGGAAGGGCGACGTGAAGCCGCATTCCGAGACGCTGAAGCGCGTGAGCGCGAAGGCGAAGCGGAAGCCAAAGCCACGGCCTTCGTATCCGAAGCGATTGCCAAAGGCGACGTCAATGCGATCAATTACTTCCTCGGTCAGCAATATGTCACCGCGTTCGAAAAGCTGGCCTCGGCTGGCGGTAATAAGACGGTCATCATTCCGGCTGAGTTCAGTTCTATCATCGGAACGATTGAAGGCATTCGCGGTCTGACAGATTCAGCGAAAGACGCGAGCCAGCAGCGCCGCACCGCGGTTCCGCCGGCCGGTAATCGAGACTAGGAGCACATTATGGAAGGCTTAGAACTTGTATTATGGCCGCCAACCGCCTGGCATTGGTTGGCCCTGGCATTGATCCTGTTTTCGGTCGAGATGATGACCGGCACTTGGGACCTGCTTTGGGTCTCGATCGCCGCGGCATTCACCTCAGCTTTCGCAGCCTTTGCGCCAAGTGGGATCGCTGGATGGGAAGGGCAGCTTGTCTTTTTCGCCATCGCCACGGTCATTCTGTTCATCGCTGGACGGACATTGTTCCGGTCCATGCGGGAGAATGTTGAAGAGCACCCGACGCTCAATAAACGAATGGCAGGCACGCTCGGGCAGCGCGGTGTCGTCGCGGAGAACTTCTCTGGCGGGCTTGGTCGCGTCAAACTCGGGGACACAGTTTGGTCGGCGCAGAGCATGGATGGCGCCAACCTGGCCAGCGGCTCTGCCGTGATTGTCGAAGAGACCGATGGCACGGTTTTGAAAGTCCGAGCCGCCTAAACATTTTCTCCCTGAACAATAAGAAGGAGCCGCTCGTCTCAGCGCGGCTCCTTTTGCTTTTCGGGCCAGATTTCAACCTGTGGTCAAAATGCCACCATGCCGAGACCGCATACCCCCTATGCCTAATTTGGCCCTAATCCGTTCACAATTGCATTCCTATCTATCGTCACGAAGCGCTCGAAAGTGGCGCGAAAAATGCAAAGGAGCCTCCTATGTTGAGAACAATGTTCTTATCCCTCGCGTTGATGACGTCTCTCCCGTTCGCGTCAGCCGGTCATAATAAGATCGACAGCGCGGAGGCTCTTGTCAGCACGGCGGCCCAGGATATCTCGCAGTCCGAGAATACAAGGGTCGCCGATGCTGTACTTCAGCATATCGATACGCGAGCCATCGCGAATTTCACGCTGGGTCGGCACGGCCGGACTCTTCCAGCATCAGACAAAGCGCGCTTTGTGGCGGCATTTGAAGGCTTTTTGCGCCGGCAGATCGAAACCAATATCCACCAGTTTCGCGGCATCGAAGTCGAAGTGCTTGAAACATCTGCGCGCAATGATCGCGATGCGATCGTGACCACTGAACTTCATGGCGGTGGTGACCCCTTAAAAGTCCGCTGGCGTGTGATTGAGCGTAAGGGCACTTGGTCTGTCGTCGATCTTGAGGTCGCTGGCATCTGGTTGGCAATCGAGCAACGGGCGCAGGTTGCATCAATTCTGTCTCGCCCGGGCGCTGATATCGAAGACGTTATTGCGCAATTCGGCTAAACCCGATTAAAGAGAACGAACAAAATGAGCGCGAGGCGAGTGATCGCTTCGCGCTTTTTATTGTTTGATGATCATCCGATTGCCGCGAAATTCATAAGAGTAGAGCTCGCGCAGAAAACTCATCCCGAGCAAGGACTGATCGAGATCGGTGCGCAGGACCATCGCATCGACATTCCGGACATGGACCTGATTGATCTGGATGGAATCAATTCGCACGCTTGCGCCTTTGGTGATGCCGCCAGCGGTTCGAATTTCCCAGATATAGTCGAGTGATTCTGGTCGCAGCCCCATTTTCTGGGCGTCTTGATAAGTCAGCGCAACGACACTCGCGCCAGTATCGACCATGAATTCCACGCTGGCTTTTTTGTTGACCAGAGCGCGTGTCCAATAATGTCCATCGGCGCGAATGCTAATCGTGGTGGTTCGGCGCGCGGAGGTCGTGTCTTGCGGCGTATCGACGGCGAGGGCCGCGACATTTGGTGTCTCAGCAGCTGCTTGAGCCTGTTCAATCTGCGAATTGGTTTTCGGTTCCAAATAAAGCGAGATCATCGCTGCCATCGCACCGGCCAAAAGCAAAGTAGCGATGATATGAGAAAGTTTCATCGGCCGTCTTTCAGTTTTCCAAGCGCGCGGAGTCGATCGAGCCGCTCGGGCAGCATGCTGATCACTTCGTCGCGTCCCGCATCATCAAATTGCATCCAACCGCCAATCTCTTTCAAGGTGCGCCCACAGCCCAAGCAAAGGCTGGTTTCACCGTCGACGGCGCACACTTTGATGCAGGGGCTAACTATGTTTGGCCGGGTCATTCGAGATGCTTACTCCAGGATCATCAAGATATACTTGCGACAGTTTAATCAAATTTCCAATTCTAGAATTGACTTGCGCTTTAAATTCAAGGCGTTTTACAGGGCTCCTAGCCATAAGGAATCATTGTGTCGCAAGTGGATCATGCCACCAGCCCTTTAGATGACGTGCGGGAACTCGCACGCCGCCCATCACCGGCCGACGCGCCGTCCGCGAAACGAGTCTATGACGCCCTACTTGGCATGGGGCGCGAGGGAGACTTCGGCAAACTCGGTGAAGGCGCTGCCTGGCTCGCCGAGTGGCAGCAGCGTTATCCGCCGCGTCTAGAAAAGCCGACGCTGGCTGTGTTTGCTGGCTCTCACGGCATCTCGCACCGAGGTGTTACTTTGTCTTCGAATGAGAGCACGCGCGAAAAAGTCGACGCTTTGCGAGAAGGGCGAGCGCCTTTGTCTGCGATCGCCACGCAAGTCGAAGCGAATATTCGCGTGTTCGAACTCGCCATCGATAAGCCGACGCCAAATATCGCCGAAGAGCCTGCTATGTCGGAACGCGAATGCGCGGCGACGATTGCCTATGGCTTCGAGGCCCTTGAAGGCGAGCCTGATCTGGTCGCGCTGGGCGTGATCGGGGCAGGGATCGGAACCGCCGCCGCAGCAGTTGCGTGCGCACTTTATGGTGGCGCGCCGGAATATTGGGTACGGCCGGGCCCGCAAGTGCCGTCCGAAATGAACCAACAACGCGTGGCGATTGTCAGTCAGGCGCTCAAGACCCATCGAGGAAATCTGTCAGATCCTCTAGAGGCGCTACGGTGTCTTGGCGGGCGAGAACTTGCCGCCTGTGTTGGTGCGATTATCGCGGCCCGCGCGCAGGGGATCCCGGTGCTCGTGGACGGGTTTGCGACAACCATCGCGGCGGCCGTCGTTCACGCGCTAAATCCGGATGGGATCGAGCATGTGAAAGCGGCACACGTCACCCGTCGGCCTGCGCACCAAGCAGCACTTGAACGTCTTGGGATGACCCCGCTTGCGGACTTCGAGTTCAATACGGGCGGCGGCATGGGATCTGTGGCCGCGATTGGATTGTTGCGGACCGCATGTGCGCCATTTCTGGGGCAACCAGAGCGTCCATAACCCTGCCGCGACGGCATATGGGACAAAGTGACGTTTACGTTCGCGTTAACTTGCAATCTGGGCTATGGCACGGCAAAACAAGCTATAGTCAAACAGCCGTAATTGTTGGGAAGATCCGTCATGAATCTTGAATTTTCGCCTGAAGAAGTTGCTTTTCGCGCCGAAGTTCGCGCTTTTATCGAAGAGAATTATCCAGCTGAATTGGAAGGGATGGGCGCTCGCGAAGACCTGACCCGCGATCAATTCTTGGCTTGGCACAAAGTGCTCGGTAAAAAAGGTTGGGCGGCACCAGCTTGGCCTGAAAAATATGGCGGCACCGGTTGGACCTCGACCCAACGCTACATTTGGTCTGAAGAGAATGCCCGCGTAGATGCGATGATGCCGCTGCCATTTGGCGTCTCTATGGTCGGCCCTGTGATCTACACATTCGGCAATGAAGAGCAAAAAGAGCGCTATTTGCCGAAAATCCTTTCCGGCGAAGAGTGGTGGTGTCAGGGCTATTCAGAGCCGGGCGCTGGGTCTGACCTGGCCAGCCTGAAAACAACCGCGGTTCGTGATGGCGATCATTATGTCCTCAACGGTCAAAAGACTTGGACGACGCTGGCGCAGCACGCCGATTGGGGCTTCTTCCTATGCCGCACCGACCCGAATGCGGCTAAGCCTCAAGAAGGCATTTCCTTCATCCTCGTCGATATGAATACGCCGGGCATCGAAGTTCGCCCAATCATCACGATTGATGGCGGTCATGAAGTCAATGAAGTGTGGCTGACAGACGTCCGCGTGCCGGTCGAAAACCGCGTCGGCGAAGAAAACCAAGGCTGGACTTACGCGAAATTCCTGCTCGCGCACGAGCGTTCTGGGATTGCTGGTGTTGCACGCTCGAAGCGCGGCATTGAGAAGCTTCGCAGCATTGCATCAACGGAAGTTCTGGATGGTGCACCGCTGATCAAAGACGACTCATTCGCCCGCAAGATTAGCCAACTGGAAATTGATCTGACCGCGCTTGAGTTCACAGAGTTACGGACGCTTGCGCGCGAGTCTGAAGGCAAAGGCCCAGGTCCTGAAAGCTCCATTCTGAAAGTCAAAGGCACCGAAATCCAGCAGCGCCTCACCGAGCTGACGCTCGAAGCGGTCGGCAATTATCGCGCGCCTTACTATCGCGGTTTCCCAGAAGACGGCTCAAACGAGTTCGCGATCGGACCAGACTATGCCCACCATTCAGGACCGAACTATTTCAATTTCCGGAAGACCTCGATCTATGGTGGGTCGAACGAAATTCAGCGCAACATCATCACGAAAATGATCCTGGGCCTGTAAGGGCAGCCGGGCAACAGGAGGAAAGAATAGATGGATTTTAACTTCACCGAAGAGCAGACCATGATCCGCGACAGCCTCGCGAGGCTGATCCGTGAACAGTATGACTTTGAGACACGTATGGGTGTGGTCAAAAGCGAAAGCGGTTGGCGCCCTGAAATGTGGGCGCAGTTTGCAGAACTCGGCTTGCTCATGGCGCCGTTCAGCGAAGACGATGGTGGTCTCGGTGGCGGCCCAATCGACGCCATGGTCGTGATGGAAGAATTTGGCAAAGGCCTGGTGGTCGAGCCATTTGTACCAAGTGTTGTTTGTGGCGGCGGCTTCCTGAAGCATGGCGGCACCGCGGCGCAAAAGGAAGAGCATCTGCAAGCGATTATGGGCGGGGCCTCAACCTTTGCCTTTGCTTATGCAGAACCACGAGGTCGCTACAATCTAGCTGACCTTGAAACCACAGCCAAAAAAGATGGTTCGGGCTATGTCTTGAATGGTCACAAGGCGGTCGTTATCGGTGCGCCTTGGGCTGACAAGCTGATCGTCACCGCGCGGACCGGCGGAGATCGCCGCGATGCGGGTGGTATCTCTGTGTTCATCGTCGACAAAGGCGCAGACGGCGTGACGACACGCGATTACCCGACCGTTGATGGTCGCCGCGCGTCTGAAGTGTACTTCGAAAACGTGTCTGTCGGTGCTGACGCCCTGATCGGCGCAGAAGGCGAAGGCCTGCCCCTGATCGAGCAAGTGGTGGATGAAGCCACCGCCGCCACGTGTGCCGAAGCTGTCGGTGCCATGGGCGTCGCGCATCAGATGACGGTTGAGTATTCTCGCCAGCGCAAGCAGTTCGGCACGCCAATCGGCAAGTTCCAAGTGCTGCAGCACCGCATGGTCGACATGTTCATGGAGCATGAGCAGTCGATCTCCATGACCTATATGGCCACCCTGAAACTCGGCGAAGATGCCGTGGAGCGTAAGAAAGCAGTCTCTGCCGCGAAAGTGCGCATCGGGCAGTCTGGCCGGTTCGTTGGCCAGGAATCGATCCAGATCCATGGCGGCATGGGCATGACAGAAGAGCTTGCAGTAGGACACTATTTCAAGCGCCTGACCATGATTGACAGCGAGTACGGCAATGTCGACCACCACATGCGTCGCTACACTGCGCTCAGCGCGACGGATCTGAAGGCTGCTGCTGAGTAGATCCTCTAAGAATTGACAAAAATCCCTGCCGCCCGTTCAGTGCGGCAGGGATTTTTTTATGGAGGATCTGATGTCTCGTATTGCTCTACTTGCCGCCAGCGTTTTGGCGATTGGAAACGTGGCGATGGCTCAGGATGCAGACCCGGCCCCAACACCGCCTCCGCCTTGCAGTCAGGACGAATTTAAACAGTTCGATTTTTGGCTCGGAGACTGGGAAGTCACAACATCCAAAGGTGTGGTTGCAGGCACCAACAAAATCACGCGCGAAGAGGCTGGTTGCCTCATTCTTGAGACTTGGAAATCGGCAAATGGCGGGACTGGTCAGAGTTATAATTACTATAATCCAGCGACTGAGAAGTGGCGCCAAGTTTGGGTTAGCCCGGGTCTGATGATCGATTATGAGGGCGGTTTAACTGAGTCCGGCTCGATGAAACTTGTCGGTACGGTGACCTATACCGCATCAAAGCTGGCGGCGGATTTCACTGGGGAGTGGACGCCAAATGAAGATGGCACGGTCACGCAGCATTTTGAGCAATTTGATGCGGAAACCGGCGAGTGGAACCCATGGTTCACCGGGACCTATACCCGAATTGAACCTGCATCTGAGTAATCAGCCGGGCGGCGTCCACATGAGTTGGGCGCCAAATGCTAGAATTTGGAGCGCGGCTAAAACGCCGAAGAGCGCTCGCCAGCGAACCCGTTTGAATCGCCACCAAAGCAACGCAATGCCGGCGAGAGCACACCCGGTTTCAATCCCGGCTCCGATCATTCCATTAAACCTTGGATCCCAATAGGAAACGGGTGACGCAAAGCGCCAATCACTTACCGGCCAGAAATGCCTGTGAGCGTCATCGGCATGCAGCGGGAAGTCGAGCGCTAAATGCAATAGCGCGGCGATGGCTATGATCCAGAGGGTTGGCCAACGTCGCCAGAGCGCCAAGATGAACAAAAGGCCAAATAGAACGAATGAGTTCGAGATCGCACTGAGCGTTTGCCAAGGCTCATTCCAATATTGCACATTCCACGTCTCATCGCCGCTCCAGCCTTGCAAACGGCTCCACGCGAAGAACACAAACATTGACGCATCCGGTAAAATAGCGCCGATCAGCACCGCCCAGTTTCGCCGCGGTGATGCCGGACGAGACAGGGCCGCCGAGGCGATGACCATATGGGCGATTGTGTTCATGCGCCCAATCCGCACAGGACTTGCCGCGAAGCAAGTGGTGACAGCGCTACTTTGGTCTGTAAAAGCAAAACAAAGTTCTGGAGGAGCCCCCTTATGTCCGTGATCAAACTCGAAAAAAACGGTTCAATCGCAACCCTAACATTGACCCGACCGGAGATGATGAATGCGCTGGGCCAGGAAGGGGACGGCGCAGCGGTTGCTGACGCCTGCGCAGAGATTGAGGCTGATCCCGCCATTCGTGTGGCCATCTTGACCGGCGAAGGACGCGCCTTTTCCGCAGGCGGCGATGTCAAAGCGATGCGCGACCGCACGGGCGCCTTTGCAGGATCACCTTATAGCGTCCGCGAAGGATATCGCCGGAATATCCATCGGATCGTGAAATCCCTCTATAATCTCGAGACACCTTTGATTGCTGCCGTGAATGGCGCGGCGATCGGGCTTGGGTGCGATGTCGCGTGTATGGCCGATGTTCGGATTGCCTCCGACAAAGCCAAATTTGGCGTCACCTTCCTCAAGCTGGGCCTGATCCCGGGAGATGGCGGCGCTTGGCTCCTGCCGCGGATTATTGGCGCCAGTCGCGCGGCAGAATTGCTGTTCACCGGCGATGTCATTGACGCTGCCACAGCTGCGGAGTGGGGTCTCATCTCTCGCGCGGTGCCAGGTGATACGCTCATGGATGAGGCGATGGCGCTGGCCACACGCATGGCAGGACAACCGCCACAAAGTCTACGCGTTGCCAAAACCTTGCTGCGTCACGGCACGACGGCGAGCTATGACACGATCATGGAAATGTCTGCCGCGGCACAGTCGATGATGCACCACACAGAGGATCACATTGAAGGCGTCAATGCGATCCTCGAGAAGCGTGCGCCCACCTTCGAAGGCAAATAATCAGAGGGCTTGTGAGATCACCAAGCCGGACAAAATCAGTCCGCCCAGATAGGTGATGAGTGCAGCGATTGCTTTTAAGATGTGTGGTTTTTCGAGCGTGCTGCAAATCAAGAATCCAAGCGCGTGGATAAATCGTGCAGCGGTGACGGCGATGATGGTCCAGGTGACGAGACCGCCTAGATCGCGCCCGGCATAAGCGAAGCCAACAACCAAAAAGAGGGCGATGAGAAGCCCAGCATATTCTGCAGAGTTTCCGTGCGCGCGCTGAGCTTTTGCCATCGCCGAGCTCGGCTCTAATGGGGCATTATAAGCGATCGTATTGCTTGAGCCGCGTTGTACGCTCGTCCAGAACGCAAGCAATAGGGTGAGGATCACAAGGCTAGCGGAACAGATCAGAATGGTTGTGTGCATTTTTTTGCCTCCCGTTTTCTGTGCGTCCAATGTAAAGCGGTTCGCATGATCAGCAAAGGAAGCCCTTATGCTGATTGAAATAGAGGCAATTCGCTTTGATGCAGAATTTGTGGAGCCTGCTGAATGAAACTTCCTATCGATTTGTCTGAGGTCAAAGGCTTTTTGGATCCTTTGGAAGGCGAAGCACTGCACGCCGCTGCCGTGCAACAATCCAAATTCGGTCCGTGTTTGGAGATTGGCGGTTATTGCGGAAAATCCTCCGTCTATATCGGCGTCGCTTGTCAGGCGCAGGGCGAACTTCATTTCTCCATCGACCATCATCGAGGGTCTGAGGAAAATCAGCCTGGCTGGGAGTATTTCGACGAAGAGGTATGGGACGAAGCCGCTGAGGCGGTCGACACGTTGCCATTCTTCCGCCGAACCGTTCGCCAAGCGGGTCTGGAAGGAACGGTGGTGCCGATTGTCGGGCGGTCGATTGATATCGCCAGACGCTGGAAGACGCCGCTCAGCCTACTCTTTATCGATGGCGGGCATACGATGGAGCACGCGCTGAACGACTATCGCGGCTGGACGCGTCACCTTATGCCGGGCGGGCTCCTCGCCATTCATGATGTGTTTCCTGATCCTGCAGATGGTGGGCGCCCGCCGTTTGAGATTTATCAGCGCGCGCTTGCGTCAGATCTCTATGTCGAAGAGCAAGCGATTAAGAGCCTGCGGATATTGCGGCGGGTTTGAGCAGGGCGCGCGTGAGCACGCTGCTTGCCGGTGATGTGCCCTGTAGGGCGTCAGCAGCCAAAACAACGGCGGCCTGGGTCCAGCTCGGCTGTTCACGCGGCCAGACAATGTCTTCGTCTATTTGATGCCCCATCCAGAACACACCCTGATCGTCTCGCACCTTTAATAGCGTTGAGAAGAGTTTGAGAGCATCGGTTCTGAGGTTTGCCGAAACAAGCGCAAGGACAAGCTCGGCCGTTTCAGCAACGGTGATCCAGGGTTCGTCCGAAACGCACCGGCAGCCATGCCCATCGATCACGAATTTTGACCAAGAATGTTCCAGTCTTAGCTTGCTCTCATATTCGTCAAACACGCCCGCAAGGACCGGATAATACCAATCCATCGCGAACCGTGCGCCGGTTTGGCGTCGATCAAATCGCTCTGGTGAATGCCTTAGGGCATCGCGCAGTTGGCGTTGCGCGCGCCGCCAATTGGGTTTGTCTGCGCCAAACACTTCAGCCAAAAACAGTCCGCATTCGAGGCTTTTGAGAATGGAGGCATTGCCGGCAAGCAGGGCATCATCTTCATCCGTACCGACCGCTTCTAGCGCCCAGGAAATCGTGCCCTCTGGCCTTTGTAGTGAAATGACAAAGTCGAGGGCCCGTTCCACCATTGGCCACCAGCGCTGCGCCTCTTGTGTTCGATCTGTCGCTTTTAGAAAGTGTGCGAGACCAACCGCCGGATACGCGCAAAAGTTTGAGTCCAAGAATGCCGGAGCGGGTTCGCGGCTGATGAAATCGCGATCAACCATCGGCAGGCAATTGCCATATTCGCCAAACCAAGCGCCATCTTCGCGTTGTGTTTCGGCGAGATAGTCGAATGCGCGCGCCGCGGCATCGAACTCCCTAGCGATGGTCAGCGCCATAGCGCTTTCTGTATGGTTCCACGGATCCCATGGGCCGCGCTCGAACCAAGCGATGGCGCCGTCATCTCTTTGTATCTCGAGAATGCGATCAATTGCTGGCCGCAGATTAGCGAGCGTTTGATCGGTGTCAGTCAAGAACGATCCGTCCATTTCAGGCCTCGCTCTCGTGGAAATACATGACCAGGCTTTTGCCCATGAAGGGCGAGGTCACAGTGTCCAGGGCGCGGGTCAACCAAGGGCGCTTCATCAGGTCCCAGACCAGAAAATCATGATAGGCTTTCACCGCCGGGTGATCGTCTTGACGCTCCCAGAAGGCGCATTTCAGCCACCAATAGGGGGCGTGGATGCCGTGGGCATGGTGGCGTTTGAACATTTTGAAGCCGCGTCGCTCGATAGAGGCTTTGAGATCGACTTCATCAAAGATCCGAATATGACCGCCGGGCTGGAAAGCGTATCCATTTGGCGGCGGGGCGAGTTGCCAACAAATCCGCTCTGGCCAGGCATGTGGGACCGTGATGCAAAGCTTGCCTGAAGGTTTCAGGACACGACGCATTTCGCGGATCGCAGCGTCATAGTCTGGAAGGTGCTCAAGCACTTCGGAGCAAATGACGGCATCAAACGTATCGTCCTCAAACCGCAAAGCCGTCGCGTCGCCGGTTTCAAACCTGGTTTGGGAGTCGGTCTCAGGCTTGGGTAACCAAACCAGGCCCTCTTCAGCTTTCTTGAGAGACGGCTCATCCAGATCGACGCCATAAATATCGAGGCCGCCTAACATGTACAGGCCATGGACATGGCGACCTTCACCGCAACCAAGGTCGAGCACTTTGTCGCCAGGTGATAGACCGAGATGTTTCAGGCGCGCGGTCAGCATTGTGCCGCCATCGCAGTATGGAAAAAGTCCAAATATTTCGGCGCGATATTGTCCCAGTTAAATTGGGCTTGCGCGTGTTTGAGGCAGGCCTGCGCTGTCTCAGCCCGTCGCTCTGGATTGGAGATGAGCGCGTCAATGGCATCAGCCAGCGCAACCGGGTCGCCTTTCGGAACAACAATACCCGCCTTGCCAGCGACTTCGGGCAGGGCGCCACCATCGGTCACCACAACAGGGGTCCCGCAACTCATCGCCTCGGCCGCGGGCAAACCGAACCCTTCATACAGTGACGGGGTTACGGCGACCGTCGCACTGCGAAATTCGTCGGCCAATTCTTCACGTGTGAGATCACTTTTGAACTCTATCCGGTCTTTAAGACCGAATTTGAGGATCGCGTTCCGCGCGAGCCCTTTGCGGAGTTTGCCGATCACTGTGAGTTTCAGCTCGGGATGGGTGTCCAAGAGTTTGTGGTACGCCTCGACCAGAATATGCAATCCCTTGAGCGGCGTATCCGCGCTGGCCGTTGTGATGATCTTATCTGTGGCTATCGCGGTCTTCGGATTGGGGCAGAAGGTTTGTTGGTCGACGCCCAGCGAAATGGGATGAATGCGCTCGGGGGCAACACCAAACTCGCTGACAATATCAGCCTTTGCATGTTCAGACGGGCAAGTGATCGCGGGAAGTTTGCGGGCGACTTTGATCTGCATTTTGACGAATGAATACCATCGCCGCGCAAGCCACCGGTGTTTCCAGTCTGGCGCCGCCTCGACAGCGAGCTTCAGATCTCGCGTGATTGGGTGATGGATCATTGTGGTCAGAGGCAAATCGAGACGGTGGTGGATCCTGCCAATGCCGTGCGCCAGCGTTTGATTGTCGAGCACGATATCGTACTTGCCGCGATGGCGCTTCAAATATTGATAAGCCCTCTGGCCAAAGGTGAAGGGCTCAACAAATTTGCCTGAGAGATGACCGACATACTCATATGTGTCGGTTGGGCTCAATAAATGCCGTGGGCGCAGTTCATAGTGGCCATGATGCGGTTTCGAAAACAGATCCAGCGAGGGCAGTTTGACCAAATTTACGTCCGCACTGAGCGTTGGATAAGGCGGACCGGAAACGACATCTACCTGGGCACCCGCCTTGGCCAGCGCGCTGCTCAAATAGTCGACATAGACGCCTTGGCCGCCGACTTTTGGATCAGATCGGTAAGACAGAAGGCAAATGCGCAAGCGATCATCGCTCCGCGCTTGATCGCGCGGCATGATCTGCGTCTGTTTGGTCAAATCCAGCATCGGATTACACGGCCCCGGGTTTCAGTTGTCGGCTAATCACAATTGGCACGGCGAGTGCAATCAATACTTCTAAACAAGTGCAGCTAAAAAACTGATCGACCGCTGCCATTTGCGGCAGCTTTGCGAACAAACGCTTATTTTCCAGGGATGTGTGGTCCGACATAAATTGGGTCACTTAACTCTTTGACCTGCAGTTCCCTTGACTTCCCTAGCGTCTGTCCACGGACCGGATGCAAAAAAGAGGAAACCCGATGAAAGTTGCTGCCGTTAAGAAACCTGGTGGACCAGGCAATCTGATCATTGAAGAGCGTCCTGATCCCGTGGCGGGCTCGGGTGAAGTATTGGTGCGCATTCACGCCTCATCGCTGAACTATCATGACTTCATCGTCGTCATGGGCGGAATTCCGACCGATGATGGACGGATCCCAATGTCAGATGGGGCCGGGGAAGTTGTTGCGATTGGCGACGGCGTCACCAAGTTTAAACCGGGCGACAAAGTCCTCAGCCTGTTTTTCCCAGATTGGCAGAAAGGCAGCATAGACGCGCTCGGTTTTGGCGGTGTGCCCGGCGACGGCGCTGATGGATTTGCTGCCGAATTGGTGGCGATGCCAGAGACAGCGTTTACGCGCATGCCTGAGGGATATTCATATACAGAAGCTGCGACCCTGCCCTGCGCGGCGCTGACAGCGTGGCGGGGTATGTTCGTTGAAGGCTCGGTCAAGCCCGGCGATTGGGTGCTGACGCAAGGCACAGGCGGCGTGTCTGTTTTTGCGCTGCAATTTGCGAAAGCCGCTGGAGCACGGGTGATTTCAACCTCATCCTCAGACGCAAAACTGGAACGGATGAAAGAGCTCGGCGCCGACCACGTCATCAATTACAAAGAGACACCCGAATGGGGTAAAAAGGCTCTCGAACTGACTCGCGGGCGTGGCGTGGACGAGGTGGTCGAGATTGGCGGTCCGGGGACAATGGCGCAGTCTATCCAGGCGTGTCGTGTCGGCGGACATATTTCTTTGATTGGTGTTCTCACTGGTGTTTCTGGTGAAGTTCCGACGGCAGCATTCTTCTCGAAGAACCTGACCATGTCGGGAATTACGGTTGGTTCTGCGGAACATCAGGAAGATATGATCGCCGCGATCGAAGCCTCGCAGATTAAGCCTGTCTTGGACAAAGACTTTCCGCTTGATCAAATTGCGGAAGCCTTTGCTCATCAAGCGAGCCAGCAGCACTTTGGCAAAATCACGCTCTCGTTCTGATGATTCCTTTGGTGCAATTCGCAAAACGCGGATGCGATTGGCTTTACCTAGGCCAACAAATCCGCATTGTAGGCGTGTGACTTTTTCAGCTCAGCGGAGCCTTTGTAGATGACTGACCTAAAGACCTATCCTGTCCCTTCTGATTTCGCCGCGAAGGCCAATCTAACTCCAGAAAAGTATCGCGAGATGTACGCCGCTTCGATCGCGAATCCCGAAGCATTCTGGGCAGAGCAAGGCCAGCGGCTGGACTGGTCGAAGCCTTATACCAGGGTCAAAGACGTCTCTTGGGATAAGTCTGATCTGCACGTGCGTTGGTATTCAGATGGCGAGCTGAATGTCGCTTACAATTGTATCGACCGCCATCTCGCGACGCGCGGCGATAAAGTTGCGCTGATCTGGGAAGGTGATGATCCCAGCGATGCGGCGACGGTGACCTATAAACAGCTGCATAGGGCTGTCTGCCGGTTTGCCAATGTTCTGAAAGATATGGGCGTTCAAAAGGGCGACCGGGTCACGATCTATATGCCGATGATCCTCGAGGCGGCTTACGCGATGCTCGCCTGCGCGCGGATTGGTGCCGTTCATTCCATCGTGTTTGGGGGGTTCAGCCCAGAGGCATTGGCCGGGCGGATCACAGACTGCGACAGCAAATTCATGATCACCGCGGATGAAGGCATTCGGGGCGGGCGGATCGTGCCATTGAAGAAGAATGCGGATGCGGCCTGCGATCTTGCTGGCGGCATGGTCGAGAAGGTCCTGGTCGTGCGCCGGACCGGCAATCAGGTCGACATGAAAGCAGGTCGCGATATCTGGCTGCATGAGGCGGGCGCAGACGTCAGCGCCGATTGCCCGCCAGAGCCGATGAATGCCGAAGACCCGCTTTTCATTCTCTATACGTCAGGCTCGACCGGAAAACCGAAAGGCGTGCTTCACACGACGGGCGGCTATTTGGTCTGGGCCTCGATCACCCATGAATATGTCTTCGATCTCAAAGAAGATGACGTCTATTGGTGCTCCGCTGATGTCGGTTGGGTGACTGGGCATAGCTATATTGTCTATGGCCCGCTCGCCAATGGCGCGACGAGCATGATGTTTGAGGGCGTGCCAACCTATCCCGATGCCAGCCGGTTCTGGCAGGCCTGCGACAAGCATGGCGTGACGATTTTCTACACTGCGCCAACTGCGATCCGCGCGCTGATGCGGGAAGGCGATGGACCGGTGAAATCCACGAGCCGATCCACCATCCGTTTGCTTGGCTCTGTCGGTGAGCCGATCAATCCGGAAGCCTGGGAATGGTATTATCACACGGTTGGCGAAGGCCGCTGCCCGATTGTCGACACCTATTGGCAGACCGAGACGGGTGCCTGCATGATGGTGCCGCTGCCCGGCGCGACCGATCAGAAACCTGGCGCCGCCAGCCATCCTTTCTTTGGGATCGAACCGAAACTGGTAGATGCCGAAGGCGTGGAGCTTCACGGCGCGACAGAAGGCAATCTCATTATCACCAATAGCTGGCCGGGCCAAATGCGCACCGTTTATGGTGACCATCAGCGCTTCGCGGACACGTATTTCTCAACCTATCCCGGCAACTATTTTACTGGCGATGGCTGTAAACGAGACGCGGACGGGTTCTACTGGATCACAGGCCGGGTTGATGATGTCATCAACGTCTCTGGCCACCGCATGGGGACCGCTGAAGTCGAAAGCTCGCTGGTTGCGCATGATGCTGTCGCTGAAGCTGCTGTGGTTGGTTATCCGCACGACATTAAGGGGCAGGGCATTTATGCTTATGTCACGCCGGTGGCCGGCATTGAGGCAAGCGACGAGCTGAAAAAGAGCCTTGTCCAACATGTCCGCACCGAGATTGGCCCAATTGCTAGCCCGGACCTCATTCAGTTCGCGACGGGACTGCCAAAAACACGCTCCGGCAAAATCATGCGCCGGATTTTGCGCAAGATCGCAGAAAATCAGTTCGATAATCTCGGCGACACCTCAACCCTGGCTGAACCGGAAGTCGTGCAGGATCTGATCGATAATCGGCAGAACCGTTAGGACGCTTCAATCCCGAGCGCTTCGAAGGCGAGCGTTCGAATGCGCTTATAGTCTGCTTTGCCGTTCGGGGCGCGTTTGAGGTCATCTGCAAACAGGACGCGTTTCGGAGCTTTATAGGGCGCGAGCTTTGTCCGCACGAAGGCGCGTAGCTCATCCTCTTCAGCGCTGGCGCCATCGGCGAGTTCGACCACGCCCGTGACCGCTTGGCCCCATTTGTCATCTGGCACACCGACCACGAGCGCATCCCGAACCGCATCATGTTCTTTTAGCGCTTCTTCGACTTCTTCGGGATAAATCTTTTCGCCCGCAGAGTTGATGCAATTGGAGCCGCGCCCGAGCAGGGTGAGCGTTCCGTCTGCTGCGACTTTGCACCAATCGCCGGGGATTGCGTAACGGACGCCATTGATCGTTTTGAACGTTTTGGCGCTTTTCGCTTCGTCTTTGTAATAGCCGAGTGGCACGGCACCGCCGCGGGCAATGAGGCCGGTTTCATCCGATCCGGGCTCAATCTCGCGGCCGTCTTCAGAGAAGACTTTGCAATGCTGTCCAATTTCAAATTTGGCGGTCTCAACCACGCCATCTGCTGTGGTGACGGACATGCCGAAGCCCACCGCCTCGGAGGCGCCGAAGCTGTCCATCAGAGCGACTTGCGGAATGTGCTTAATCAGGCCGCGTTTTACTTCCATGCTCCACATCACGCCAGACGAGGTGATCGAGTTGACGCTAGATAGATCGTATTTGCCCGGCGCCTCTTCGAGCACTTTCAACATCGGCTTCGCAAACGCGTCGCCGACAATCGCCATTGCCGTCACGCCATTTTTGGCAACCGTCGCCCATAGCTCTTCCGGAATAAATTTGGCTTTGGTCTCGAGCGTGACAATTGCGCCGCCATTCAGAAAGGCGCCAAGCGCCGTGAATAGACCCGTGCCATGCATCAATGGGCAGGCGGGCAATTGCCGGCCGAGTTTCCCAACCTCATTGACGAAAGCGCGATGTTCTTCCCAATTCTCCGGCGCGGCGCCATAGATCCGGCGCATGCCATCCAGATTAGCGTCGCGCCAAATTTGATGCGACCACATCACGCCCTTGGGCATGCCGGTCGTGCCGCCCGTGTATAGGAACATCTGATCGTCCCCAGAGCGTTCAATATCCAACGGCGCGCCATTGCCGTTTGAGGCAAGTGTTTCATACGCAATCGCAAAGTCTGGCGCGGCATCGGTGCCGCCGACTTCGACCCAGATTTTGACTGCCGGTAAGCGATCTTTCACCCGCACAACATTCTCGCGGAACTCGATATCGTAGAGCACAACCGTGCTGTCCGAGTTGTCGATGATGTAGACGAGCTCATCATCGAGATAGCGATAATTGACATTCACATGCGTCAGCCGCGCTTTGAAGCTAGCGGCTAGGCCTTCCATATATTCCGGCTGGTTGCGCATATAGAACCCGATCTTGTCGCCGACCGCGGCACCATTAGCGAGCAGCCATCGCGCGACATTGTTCGAGCGCGCTGTCATTTCTGGCCAAGAGACGATCCGGTCACCGTGAATGAGGGCCGGATTGTCGGGCCCTAAATGTGCACCATTGTCGTCGAGTAGATCACCGAAATTCCAAATCGTTTTGGCCATTTTGGCTCTTCCTCCCAATTGTCTTTGGCCAACCATAGCAAGCCAATTCAATGAGAGTAGGGCCTCCGCGAGGGCAATCTTGGATTAGAAGAGGCTGCCTTGGTCGGAGCCGTCGGTTTTGGGGAGCGACTTTGCTGGGCTTGGCTTCGCCTCTTTTTTTTGTGACCCGGAAGGACTGAGCTGAATTTCCCCATCCGAGAGTGTCAGGTCCACGTCTTGCGCGCTGGCAACTTGTTTGACGGTTCTGAGCACTTTGCCATTGGTGTCGCGGACAATGGCGTAGCCGCGTTTCAGGGTCGCCTGATAGGAGAGTGTTTCTAGTAATTTCTCCTCAGAGGCGAATGCCTGCTGTTTCGCATTTAAGATCCGGTCGAGTGCAGGGCGCGCGCGCCGGGCGGTATCTGTTAGCGCTTTGCGGGCACGCCGTGTGTCGGTGACCAGTGGCTCTGGGCGTAGGCGTGAGGCCGCGCGCGTGAACTCAACTCGCTTATTAGAAGCCGCTTTAGACAGTCCCGCAGCCAGTCTGGCGGAGAAGGCTTGCAAATTGGCCTGTTTCTCCAAGACGATTTGCCTTGGGCTGATCAAGCCAGCGCTAACCGTATCGAGCCGCGCGCGGCGGTGCTGCACCATGGCCCGCAAGGCACGGGGCAACCGATCGCCGATCGTATCAAAGCGCTGGCGTTTGGGTTCTAGCAATCGTTCGGCCCGCGGCAGTCGGGTTGCTTGAACCCGTTCTGCGCCGCGGCGGATATTGCGCACCAAAGCGCGTTTCAGGCGCTGGCCGATATCATCAAGCTGTAATTGCAATTCAGAGCGGACCGGCACGGCAATCTCGGCAGCACCGGTCGGCGTCGGTGCGCGGGCATCGGAGACATAGTCGATCAGGGTCGTATCGGTTTCATGGCCGACAGCAGAGATCAGCGGGATCTCGCTCTCGAAGGCCGCACGGACGACGTCTTCTTCATTGAACGGCCACAAGTCTTCGATCGATCCGCCGCCGCGGCCAACGATCAGCACGTCGGGGCGATCAGCGCCTGTCATTGCGTTGAACCCGCGAATGGCCGCGGTAATTTGCGGTGCAGCCGTGTCGCCTTGAACGAGGGCCGGCCAGAGGATGACACGGACCGGAAAGCGATCGCGAATTCGGTGCAAGATGTCCCGAATAACGGCGCCGGTGGGTGAAGTCACAACGCCGACCGTGGCCGGTAAGAAGGGCAGCTTCTTTTTGTGCTTGGGGTCAAACAGACCTTCGGCTGCGAGCTTTTTCTTACGCTCTTCGAGCAGCGCCATCAGCGCGCCGACGCCGGCCGGACGCAAACTGTCAGCTATCAATTGGTAGTTAGAACGGCCAGGGTAGGTGGAAAGGCGGCCCGTGGCGATCACTTCGAGGCCTTCTTCGGGGCGGAAGGGCAAGCGCGAAACTTGGCCTTTCCACATGATCGTGTTCAGGACCGCTTTGTCGTCCTTGAGGTCGGCATACATGTGCCCGGACCGAGCAATGGTCACACGACCGAGCTCACCACGAACGCGGACATGATCATAAGCGGTCTCAATCGTCCGCTTCAGCGCAGCGGAGAGTTCCGTCACGGAGAGTTCGGGGAGATTGGAAGTTGAGGAATCGACCATGCATTCTCCTTAGCTTCACATTCGCCGCGCGTCATCCTGCATCCGCGGCCTGGGGCTTGATCTTGTCAGGCACAAGGTGCATGGGCTGGCGCCATGAAAATACTTGTTGTTGGATCTGGCGGCCGCGAACACGCCTTGGCTTGGAAAATCAAGCAATCAGCCATTGTGGATGAAGTCTTCTGTGCGCCAGGTAATCCCGGCATCGATGAAATCGGTCCGTGTTTTGATGTTGATCCAACCGATCTGCACAAGATGCAGGAATTGGTGTTGCAGCTCTCGCCCGACCTGGTCGTGATTGGCCCGGAAGCGCCGTTGGCGGCCGGCCTCTCTGATGCGCTCCGGGCGCGCGGCTTTGATGTCTTCGGTCCAAGCGAAAAAGCGGCGCAGCTCGAATCCTCTAAAGGCTTCTCAAAAGACGTGATGAAGCGGTTCGATATTCCAACCGCGGCCTATGGAAGGTTCACGGATCTCACTGAGGCGCTCGATTTCCTCGAGACCATGAGCCCGCCCTATGTGATCAAAGCCGACGGCCTCGCTGCAGGTAAAGGCGTGGTCATCTGTGACGCGCTTGAAGACGCCGAAAACGAAGTCGAAGCGATGATGACCGGCAAATTCGGCGACGCGTCATCCGAAATCGTCATCGAAGAGTTCATGGAAGGCGAAGAAGCCTCGATTTTCGTGCTGACGGATGGCGATGGCGCGATCTATTTGCCGCCCGCCCAAGATCATAAGCGCGTTGGCGACGGCGATACCGGCCCGAATACAGGTGGCATGGGCGCTTATGCGCCTGCGCCTGTTGTCGATGCGCGGATGATGGAGTTGGTGCAGACCCTGATCGTCGAGCCGCTCCTCTCCGGCATGGCGGAAGACGATATGCCCTATCAAGGCGTGCTTTATGTGGGGATCATGGTGACGGAGACCGGCCCGAAAGTGGTTGAGTTCAATGCGCGCTTTGGCGACCCGGAATGCCAGGTCCTGATGGCCGGTTTGCCGGGCGATATCGTTCCAGCGCTACTCACATGCGCAACAGGTGGCCTGGTTCACGGCCACCGCGAGATCGCTGAAATGATGGGCGTCAATCGCTTCCAGCCGAGCGCATGCGTTGTCATGGCGACCGAAGGCTATCCTGAATCCTATCCCAAAGGCTCGATCATTGAAGGCGTCGATGCGGCCAATGCGGTTGAAGACGTCACTGTCTTTCATGCCGGGACGGACAAGGATAGCGATCAGAAACTGATTGCGGTTGGCGGGCGTGTGCTCGGCGTCACGGCGGTCGGCGACGATCTCAAAGAAGCTATTTCGAAAGCCTATGCCGGCGTCGATAAAATTGACTGGCCGCAAGGCTTTAACCGCAAGGACATTGGCTGGCGGGCGCTGAAATAGTGGCGGAGTCAGACCTCTCAACGCTGCTTTCAACGCTCGAAGTTATTCGGCGAGACGGCGTCTGGCGGTTTGAAACCATCAATAAGGATGCGGCCTCTTGGGCGGACTTGGTCAATTTGCGGCAGGTTCGCGACGTGGCCATGCTGTTCCAAGAGAGCGAAGGTCTGACGGTGATCACGTCTGCGGATGACAAGACGCCGCAAGACAATCGTTGGGCTTGGCTGGAGCTAAGCGTCTATTCCGATCTTCAAGCGGTGGGTTTCCTCGCCAAAGTCTCCGCAGCGCTGTCGGATGCAGGTGTGCCGTGCAATGCCGTCGCGGCCTATCATCATGACCATATTTTTGTGCCTGAAACGAAGGCAGAAGCCGCGATCACGGCGATTCAGGCGTTGAGAGCATCAGCCTAACCCTGCGTCTGACTTGTCCCATGCGGTGGGGCCGCTAAACAGAGATCAAAGAGAAATCAGCATCCTTGGGAGGCGCGCTATGGTTCACAGCGGTAATGCACAGGAAATGTTCACCGGCACAAAGGATGTCGCCGACACGCACAAGTTTGACGAAGCCAAGCTCGAAGCCTGGATGGTCGAAAATGTCGAAGGCTTTCAAGGGCCTCTGACGGTCAAACAATTCAAAGGCGGGCAATCTAACCCGACTTATAAGCTCTTCGCGGGCGGCAAGACTTATGTCATGCGCCGTAAGCCGCCGGGCAAGCTCCTTCCGTCTGCGCATGCGGTGGATCGCGAGTTCCGGGTGATTGATGCGCTCTATCCGCTCGGCTTCCCTGTGGCCCGGCCTTATGGTCTCTGCATGGACGAGAGTGTCGTCGGCACAATTTTCTACATCATGGACTGTGTTGAAGGCCGTATCCTGTGGGATGGCACTTTGCCGGGTATGGACCCGGCTGAGCGCCGCGCCATCTATGAGGCCAAGGTCAAAACATTTGCGGATCTCCACAATGTTGATTGGCGCGCCGCTGGCCTCGAAGGCTTCGGCAAAGAGGCGGATTATATCGCCCGCCAGACGCATCGCTGGACCAAGCAATATGTGGCCTCAGAGACCAAGAAGATCCCGGAAATGGACGCGCTGATTGATTGGCTGCCAAAGAATATTCCAGCTGGGGATACAACGACAATTGTTCATGGCGATTATCGCCTCGACAATATGATCCTGCACCCAACTGAGCCGAAAGTGATTGCAGTGCTCGATTGGGAACTTTGCACACTGGGTGACCCGCTGGCTGACTTCACCTATCACTTGATGAATTGGGTGATGCCGAGCTCTGATCCCGCCCGTGGCGCTTTGGTCGATATTGAAGATCTAAAAGCCTATGGCATCCCGACCATGGAAGAATATACCGCGCTCTATTGCGAGCATACGGGCCGCGAAGGCCTGCCAGAAGTCGACTATTATTTTGCCTATAACGCATTCCGTCTCGCCGCGATTTGCCAAGGTATTGTGGGCCGTGTGCGCGATGGAACCGCCTCCAATGCAGCAGCAGCAACGATGGAAGCGCGGGTGGCGCCATTGGCTCAGTTCGCTGCTGATTGTGCCCGCAAAGCCGGGATGGAAGGATGAGCTTCGACACGCCGATCACAGAGCAAGATGGCGTGCTGTCCGGGCCGTTCCGCGCGCCCGCCAATATGCTGATCGAGCAGGAATATGGCGGCCACAAGTCGATCCATGACGATGCCGAAGCTGAGCGCTTGGGCTTCAGAGCGGGACCGATTGAAGGCCCAACGCATTTCAGCCAGTTCGATCCTTTGCTCGTGAAGCTTTGGGGCCAGACTTGGTTCGAACAAGGCTGTATCTCCTGCCACTATAAAAACATGGTCGTCGAAGGCGAAGAAGTGCAAGTCTTCGTCAAACCGGTCTCTGAGACGCGGGCTGATTGTTGGGCATTGAAGTCGGACGGCACACCGGTCTTAGAAGCCTCGGCGACGCTCGGCCCAGATCATGGCGAGACCTTGCTGGAAGCGCGCATGGCAAAGCTCCGACCGGCAGGAGAGTTGGTCATCCTGGCTGATCTCAGCGTCGGCTTGAAAGGGCAAAAGGATGAACATGTCCGCATGGGCGCGGATCAGAATATGGGCGCGCTTTATCCGTTTTCGCTGACTGAAAAGCTCGCCAAAATTACCGAGCGCACGCCTTGGTATGATCAGGCCAGCTCGTCACCGTGGGGGCGAGCCATCATCCCAACTGAGATGGTCAGCGTGCTTGCAGAGTATTCAAACCGCATGGCGGGTTTCCCGGTCAAAGGGCCGACGATTGGCCTGTTTGCCGATCTCGAGATTCGTTATGTGAATGGCCCGCTTTTTGTCGATGAGGATTATCTCATTCGCCGTGAAATCGTGGCGCTGTCACAGGGCCGCCGGACAGAGAATTACTGGACGCGAACGCGGATTTTCGATGCGAGCGGCGAGACCCAAATGGCAGAAACGCTGCTTAATCACGGCGTGCTCAAACACTCATATGAGCATTATCCGCCCGAATTGCTGGCCTGATTAGACGGCGCGCAAGGCAGGGAATGGAGGCGAGATTGGTCGCGCTTCGAGCGCTTCGAGATTAAGGACTTCAGCGGTCAACCATTGGTAATGGTGTTCCAGTCGCGTGATCATATCCATATCTAGGTCGGAGCGGGCGGCGACATCTTCGCGCCAGGCTTCGATGACCCGGATCTGGGTTTTAAGCCAATCTAACATTGCGGCGTTTTGGAACTGGAGGCACATGCTCATCTCATGCAATTGCAACTCATTCGCAATTATGGATCATAGTTTGAACCCGCAATCAAGCCGAAAAATGTGGAGGGGGAAGGAGGCCCGGATCCTTTTGTGAATGGACTATTCGCAATCGGCGTCTTCAAACTGGGAATCAAAAATATAGGTTTGCGACGAAATCGGGTTGGTGATGTTCTTGTACCAGCCATTGTTGGGATCATCCCAGTTTTGCGCGAAGGCTTCGAGCCGGGTGATACGATCGCCGAGATAGGTTTGCAGATGGGCCGTATCGAGCATGCCCCAATAGTCTTTGGGGTCGACGCGGCAGTCGAAGTCTAGGGCAGCGTCCAACATCTTGTCGCTGATCGTCTGGATATAGGCGACATCGACATCCTGCCCTTTGAGGTGGTCGCGCATGTGATTCATGCCGCTATTGTGCAGGACATAGCCGAAATCATAGCCCATCTGTGCGGCGATCAAGGCCATAGGCGGTGGCGTCGCATCTTCTTTTTGCCAGCCCCACCAGGTCCGGAAGTCCATCATTGTGATGCCATGAACGGCAATATGAGCGGTGTGGTGGATGTGAACCTGATCGAGCCCGGGAAGGATCACCATGGCGCAGGCCGACATGCACTGACCGGCAATCACAACTGGCTCACCTCGATTGTCGAGAATTGTGCTCATGCCGCGCGCCGTCGCGACATTGCCGCCTGGGCTCGTAATGATGATACGGCTAGCAGGCGGCAAGCTGTTAAGCTTCAGAAATTGTTCTGGAAATATCGCTGAATTGTAGCAAATGACATCTGTGCCCTCGAGCACAGAGACGCCTTCACGCTCAAGACATAGCTCAACGAGGCGGTCCGTCTCAGGATCCGGTGCATCATAAGACAAATCTGTTTGCGCGCTCGCGCCAAATACGAGTGCGAGGCTTCCAACCAATGCTATGATCCAAGTGCGCATCCTGATTCCTTTTTTCATAGGTCATTGATGGGTGAAAAGTTCGGCAAATCCAAGGCGTTCAAGCAGGCTTTGCTTGCTCAAGCCAGATTTCACCGTAACAATGGGCGCATTGGGAGAACATCATGAAGTCACTAATGAAATTGAGTGCGGTCGCCGCGTTTGCTTTTGCCGCTTTTGGTACAGCTCAAGCACAAGACACGAAAACCGTTATCGAGGCTGGGCACCTGCTTGCCGTGCCAGGGGATGGCTATCTTAAAAATCGGTCTGTCACGATTGAAAATGGAAAAGTTGTAAGTGTTGAGCGCGGGTTTAGCGAGCAACCTGATGGTGTGCGCGTCATCAATTTGCGAGATGCTTACGTTCTGCCCGGTTTGATTGATAGCCATGTCCATTTGACCAGCGAATTCTCGCCCACCATGCGCGTGAATATGCTCAGCGAGTCAGAAGTCGACTTGGCGCTGAACGGGGCGGCGCACGCTTACAAAACCCTACTGGCGGGCTTCACCACGGTGCAAGACGTTGGCGGCGCCAATGAGGCGATCTTTTCTCTGCGGGACGCTGTCCGTTCTGGAAAAGTCCCAGGGCCCCGCATCCGGGCGTCGGGCTCTGCCGTCACGCCTAGTGGCGGACATGGCGATGCAAACGGATTTTCACCGGCGCTAACCAAAATTTTCACCGGGCCGAATGCTTGTAATGGCGCAGATGATTGCCGCCGCGCCGTTCGCGAGACCATTCGGTCTGGCGCAGACGTGATCAAAATCACCGCGACGGGCGGCGTTTTGTCGAACACTAAAGCAGGGCTCGAGCAACAATTCTTCGATGATGAGATCGCCGCAATCGTCGAAACTGCTGCGATGATGGGCCGAAAAGTCACCGCGCACGCGCATGGCAAAGCCGGCATCGAGGCGGCCTTACGCAATGGCGTGCAATCAATTGAGCACGGCACGTATCTGGATGACGAGACCATCGCACTGTTTAAGGAAACTGGCGGTACTTTGGTTCCGACCGTGCTCGCGGGTGTCACCGTCACCGGATGGACTGAACAGCCTTGGCTGCCAGCCCCTTCGCGTGAGAAAGCCGCGATTGTTGGGCCTTTGATGCTGGATATGCTTCGTCGTGCACGCGAGGGCGGGGTCAATGTTGCCTTCGGTACCGATACCGGCGTCTCAAAGCATGGTGATAACACGCAAGAATTCGATCTGATGGTTCAAGCCGGATACTCACCAGAAGAGGCGATCCGCACAGCAACCATCGTAGCTGCCGAACATATTGAAATGGCGGGGCAAATCGGAACGATCGAAGCGGGTAAGTATGCAGACATGGTTGTGCTCCGCCGTGATCCGCTTGAAGACGTCTCGGCCTTACGTGCCGTTCGTTTGGTCATCAAAGGCGGAGAGGAGTATCGACCGCAGTAATCGCTTTGACAAACACGGTTAAAGCCACAAAGTGCGGGTGTAGAGTAAGCGTGAATACGGGGTCGCAACATGCTATCGGAGCGCAGAATGATCGCCGCGGTCTCGGGGCTGGCACTTTTGTCGGCCTGTGGAAGTAGATCTGTTGCTCCTGCGCAGCCGGCGAGTGAATGCGTAGACATCCCAAACGGCGCTTACTTCCAAGTCATTGATGGGCAGTTTCGGGCGGTCTCGCAAAATCAGCTAGTGGCGCAAGAGCGCTTACCCGAAACCGCGCGGCGGATTGGGGTGACTCTTGCGGGCATGGGCTATCCTTGGGTGACGTTGGATTGGAATGGCGAAATCGCATCCATTTCTGGCGTGGCGCTTGATGAAAATACGCGTTCAGACGCTTTCATAGCGGCGAAGTCGGTGTTTGAGTCAGACCCCGTCGCGGGGCCATTGGTCCAGCGGGTGGTGAACAATATGAGTGTTCGCGATCCAGCGGGCGCCATCGCTGTTCGGCTCTCGGATGAATTGGTCGGTGAGGGATATTCCTGGATGCGGATCGAAGTGTCTGGGCAAGTCGCAACTCTAATCGGAACCGCGCCGACGAGAGATATGAAAGAGCTCGCCTATCGCGCCGGGCGAAGCTTGGTCGAATCTGACCTCAGCGCTGGGGAGATTGTGAACATCGTCGTCGACGCTATTGCGATCCGCGGAAACGGGACGCCAATCGGATCGGCGCTGATAGGTTTGCAACCCGATCCAAGCCTTTCCACTTGCGAGGCGGCCTATGCCGCGACGATGGACGTGCAGGATGTCTTGTTCATCCCGGGCGAGTCGATCATTGAGAATGAGAGTGCGCGGCTTCTTGACGCGATGACGGGCGTGACTTTGCTATGCGGCGCCTTCCCGATTGAGATTGCAGGCTATGTCACCGACGAGACAGCAGATGAGCTCGCAATGGATCTCTCGCAAAGGCGCGCCTCCGCGGTGAAAGACTATTTAATGGCCTATGGCGTGAACCCTGATCAGCTGACCGCACGCGGCTATGGAAAAACGCGTCCGGGCAGCGATGGTGCCGACACAGAGACGTTTCGCGCGATTGAATTTGTCGCGCAGGCAGGCACGAACTGACGGCGCGCTAGAACTTACACACCAGTCCCTGATTAGCCGGAATGCTCGCATCGACCGTATCGAGCCAGGCTTGGGTGATTGCGTCGGTTCCGCTCACATTCTTTGGAGTCACGAATTTACGTGAGACGGGATAGAACGCAACGAGGTCGGCGCCCGTCTGACGGTCGAGTTCGCCGGCGGGCAATTGCTTGGCGCGATTGGCGGCATAGTCAGGGACAAAGAAGAATTCTGGTGCCGGGCCTGGCATTTCTGGCACCGGCGCGCGGTCATCTTCCCAGTCGGTGGCGCCAATGATGAGGCTACGGATGAGCGTGTCGCCACATTTCTCATGCACGGCTTTGGTGAATTCAGGACGGCCAACGAAATCGACATAAGAGGTCTTTCGCGAAGGCTGGTAGTCTGAAACCCGATCATATTCGAAGACTTCGTCATACAGGCCAGTTTCTTTGACGAAGGCGACATTTCTCGGCGAGGTGATGCCAATCGTCTTCACACCGCGGCGCTGCAGGCTGTGCGCTGCCGCGATCGCTGTCTTCGACGAGGCGCTAGAAATCACCGCCGCATCCGGTGCAGGATCACCCGCCATCAGACTGTCGCAGATCATCCAGCCCGTCAGGTAAAGCGGCCGGAATAGCATTTGTTCCGGTTCAGTCCCCTCAACATAAGCCGGATCGGTGTCGATAGAGCTGTAGAAATTATAAATCGGCGCGAGGCCTTGCCGATGCTCAGCCCCGTCAAAGAAGCCACGTTCTGTGGTGCGCTGGGGGATGACTGTGAGCGTCTCTGAGATCGGGAAATAGCCATACAGCCTCTGCCCAACTTGAACCCCTTCGGCTTTTGACTCTGACACTGTCGCAAAGCCCCAAACCGGCACGCGTCCCATCTCGTCTGAGGTTCCAGGGAAGAAATTCCAATAATGCATCGGCGGCCCGCCAAACGCAGCATAAGTCACATTATTGGCCGTCAGCGCGAAAGCATCAATCGACAAACGCGCTTCGCCATCGGCGATCTCTGGCAGGTCGATGTCTTGCCAGTTTGTCTCGCGAAGGTTGGATTTTGTGATCTGATGCTGCTGGCTCATCGTGCGGCTCCCGTTTGCCCCATTGATCACATAGGGGCGGCGAGAATCAAGCTTGACGTTGCGGCCTCAATGCGCCGTCGGCGGGGGTGTTGGAGTGTCAGCTTCGTGATCGAGCGCATCCACCTGTTCCCGCAATGCGTTTAGTGCTTCGTGCGCCTCCGCAAAGATGGATGGCGCTTCGGCCCGCAGGAACGCAAAGTCAGGACTGTCCGGCTTTGCGGTGCAGGTTGTTTCTAGATCTTTGAGGGCACGGGCCAGAACTTCAAAGTGAAAAACCCAGTGTGGATTACTTGTTTCCATGTCTATATGATGCCTTGAGTGCTTGTATATGGAACATCAAGACAAGTATATTAACAATTAAAAAGTGCAATAGGGGAATTTCGTTTTTTGGTTGACTTTCCCTCTTTAAGAAGTGGAATTCGTCGTCGTCGCGCGATCCACAAGATCGGCAAACACATCTGTCAGCTGGGGTGAAGGCGCTGATACCTGCAAATGCGAAAGCAGTTCTTGGATGGGGATGACGTCGCCTGCCTTGGTTTGGATCTGCACCAGTGTGTTAACCTCAGCATGGACTTTCTGAGACCGCTGAAACCGATGGCAAATCGCAAGATGCTCATCGGTCCATCCGGTAATTTGGCACGCCATCTCGAAGGTTTGCGGCGATTTTAGCATGCGGGCGATCGTGCGCGTTTGGCTGCAAATCACGATTGCCCAATCTTCGCGTTGCAAGACGTTCCGAATGCCGCTGCGGATCAGCATATTGAGACGACCCAAGTCGCTGAACGACAAATATCGGCTATTGGTGAGATGTAGAAAAGCGTCCTGATCGGTCAGCCATACTCGGAAATAGAGACTATAAGTGTCGGTAAATGCGCCATCTTTCGACGACAATTGCGCGCGGAGATAAACCCAAAGCCGTCTAAAAAACAGGTTCACCAATCGACTCCTTCAGTGCTTCTTCAATCTGTAAGAACAGTCGTCGTGAAGGCAAGTCTATCCGGTTAAATCTGCGCTCTTATGTTCGCCAAAGTTTGTCGAGTTCAGCGGCAATGGCGAATGATTTTCGTGCTGCTGCGCCGCCAATACGAAGGCCAATCATGGCTGAACCTTCTAGTGCAGAAGGGTCATCAGAGTTGCGGTCCCAGCGGCTACCAGCGACAAAACCCTCATCGAGGGATGATAGGAATGCGCCGAATTCCTCTTCGCGCCCGTCAGCGAATAGAGGAAGCCAAATCAGGAATTCGGCTTTCGGCCATTTCCGCATAGCGCGCGGAACCCAATTGGCGAGAGCGTCCATATCCGCATCGGTCTCATAACTCGGATCGAGCATGACCAGCATGCGCTCGCCTCGGCGCGGCTGTAATCTCAAAGCGCCGCGATAGCCGTCTTCTTTCCGGATTTGGACACGATCATCTTTTCGCAAAGCTTGTGACAACGCTTTGTGTTCGGCTGGGTGCAACTCGAATAGGACAATCCGCGCCGCATCACCGAGCTGCTGTGTGGCGAGAGCAGGCGAGCCGGGATACGAGCCCGGCCCTTTGCTTTGTACATGCTTCAACCAGGGTTGAAGCGCGCTGGCCGCGTGTTTCGCTTTTGGCATGGCCAGCACACCGCGTTCGGCCTCGGCGGTTTTTTTAGATTGCTCGCCTTGCAAGTCATAAAAGCCGCGCGCCGCATGGGTTTCGACATAGAGCAGGGGCTCATTTGCCTCTGCTTTCGCCATCAACACGGCGTGCAAGATCGCGTGCTTCAGCACGTCGGCTTGATTGCCTGCATGAAAGCCGTGTTGATAGGACAGCAAGAGCTAGTCTTCCCGTTCTGCCAGTGACGCGGTCCGGATCGCTTCGAACTCATTGCCAGGATACCAGGTCGGCCAAGTGTCGGATTGGACAATTTTCAGGCCAACAGAGTAAAGCGCTTTGACGTCTTCTTCCATGCCGGTCAGGTCCCAAGACTCGTCATACTCATCCATCGGCTTGTGATAGCGTTGAGCGCGGTAAGTATCTGCGAAGGCGCGCCCAGCGGCGACCCCGCCCTCGCGGGCATCAATACCGCCATCAGCGTACAGCATGGGCACGCCTTTTTTTGCAAAGGAGACGTGGTCAGAGCGATAGAAATAACCGGCTTCGGGCGATGGATCAGGCACAATGACCCGATCGGTTTCGTCGAGATGTTCTTTGAGCAAATCTTCAAGCTCAGAGGCGCCGTAACCGACAACCACCATATCCTTGGTGCGCCCGATGGGCTGCATCGCATCAATGTTCAAGCCAGCGACGACCTGATTCATCGGCACGGTCGGATTCTCGGCATAAAAGGCCGACCCGAGCAGGCCTGATTCCTCAAGCGTGACGATGACAAATAGCGCCGAGCGATCGCGCGTTTCCCCGCTCAATGCCTCCGCGATTTCGAGCAGAGCAGCGGTGCCGGTGGCATTATCGACGGCGCCGTTAAAGATATCGTCCCGGTAGAAATCTTGGGTTGGTTCACCTTCGCGTTCTTCTGGCTTTTTGCCGAGATGGTCCCAGTGCGCTGTGAACAGCATATATTCATCCGGCGTTTCGGATCCGGGCAGAACCCCGATTACATTGCGAGACTCAGTGGTGGTGATCGATTGGACGAGGGATCCGCTTGCGGTGAGATCGCCCATATCGACGGCGGTGAAACCCTCTGTCTTTGCGGCGTCTTTCAGCGCCGCAAAATCAAGTCCGGCTTCGGCAAACAGAGTTTGCGCCATGTCGAGACTGATCCATGATTCGAAAAGCGTACGATTGGCGCCGCTATCTGAACGGACCAAGTCCGCTTGGGCGCCTGACCAAGAATTTGCGACGACTTCCCAGCCATAAGAGGCTGGCTCTGTCTCGTGAATGATGATCGCGCCGGTTGCGCCCTGGCGACCGGCTTCTTCGAACTTATAGGTCCAGCGGCCATAATAGGTCATGGCATTGCCCTTGAAGAGATCATCGCCGCGGGCATATCCAGGGTCATTGACCAGCATCACGACGGTTTTACCAGTGACATCAAGACCGGCATAATCATCCCAGCCATATTCCGGGGCAACCACACCGTATCCGACAAAGACCAGTTCTGAATCGGCCCAGGCGGCCGCTTCGCGGTCCTGCTTCTTTGTCCACAGAACGGCATCTTCCCGTAGCTTAGTCGGGATCGTCTCTCCCGATGTGCCACCTGCGAAAGTTAGGCTCGAGGCGCCTTCGTCCAAAGATTGCTCGACCATGCCGACGGTCTGAAACCAGGTGCCATTTTCACCCGCTGGTTGGGCGCCGACGCGATCAAGCTCCTGCGCAATCCAATCGGCGGTTAGCTCGCCTTTCTCGGCAGCGGGGCCACGTCCTTCAAACGCGTCGTCAGCTAAGATGCGAATTCTCTGACGGAGGTCATCTGCATTGATGTCAGCCGCTGTATCGACGGGCAGAGGCATGGGCAATTCGACGGCCGCTTCTGGAGTGGCCGGATCGGCTTGCGGGGTGACCGCGCTAGAATTGTCCGATGCAGGGTGGCAGGCGACTAATGCGGCGAAAGACGATGCCGCGAGAATGTGCCGGATCATAGGTTAGGCTCCCATCTAAACTCTATATATGCCCGATGTGACATAGGCGGCTCAGAGCGACAAGAAGGGGCCTGCGCTTGTTTAGTCTCCGGGGAGCGGGATGTAATTTTCTTCGCCTTCGGGGAGCGTGAAGGGCGTGCCCTTCCATCCACCTTCAGCGGAGGCCCGCCAGTCCGCTTTTGCTTGGTCGAGGCGCTGCTTGTCGGTCGCGACAAAGTTCCACTCGATTTTCCGCGGTCCGTCCATCGGCTGTCCGCCGGCAAGCATAAATCGCGTACCCGCTGCGACGGCGACAGGAACATCCTTGCCCGGCGCCAGAATGGCCATTTGACCGGCTTCAATCAGCTCGCCGTCAATCACGACCTCACCGGCCGCGACATAGAGTGCGCGTTCTTCGGCTTCTTCTGCACCGATTGTAAATTCCGCGCCATTGTCGGCATCAGCCCCGACATACCAAATGCCCCATGGGAACTCGACCGGTGAGGCATGACCGAATGCCTTACCCGCTAAGACCCGCGCATGGGCGCCGCCCAGATCGAACTCAGGCAAGGAGTCTGCCGGATGATGGATAAAGTCTGGCGCTGTTTCAGCAAAGTCTTTCGGCAAGGCGACCCAGGTCTGAATGCCATGCATCGACTGACCCGCGGCTCGTTCTTCGGCGGGTGTGCGCTCAGAATGGCAGATGCCGCGCCCGGCAGTCATCCAATTCACCGCCCCGGGGCGAATAATGAGATCATTTCCCAGCGAGTCCTTGTGCCGCATCGCGCCCTCATAAAGGAAGGTGACAGTCGCTATTCCAATATGCGGGTGTGGGCGAACGTCAAAGCCTTTGCCTGGCGCGTATTCAACAGGCCCGAAATGATCGAAAAAGATGAACGGACCCACCATTTTCCGGTTATGGAAAGGCAAGATCCGACGCACCACGAACCCATCGCCTAGGTCTTTTTCTCTCGGTTTTATGATTTGCTCGATCAGGGCACTCATGTCCTTACTCCTTGCCAACCTTTGAATTGAATGAAGACATAGACTTATGAGCACTGATCTCCACAAATTCGAAGCCGAGATCCGAGCATGTCAATTATGCGCAGCTGACATGGAACGCGCACCCAAACCCGTTTTGCAAATCTCCGAGACCGCAAGAATCGTGATCGCCGGGCAGGCGCCGGGTAATCTCGCCATGGAATCAGGTCGCCCGTTTACAGATCCATCTGGCGACCGGCTCCGCGACTGGCTGCAAATCGACGAAGCGACATTTTATGATCCGAAGAAAGTGGCCATCGTGCCGATGGGGTTCTGCTTTCCGGGCTATGACAAGAATGGCGGAGATATCCCGCCAATGAAAAGATGTGCAGAGACTTGGCATGCGCGCTTGTTTGAAAAAATGCCGCAAATCGAGCTCAAAGTCTTGATCGGCGGCTACGCACAGAAATGGCACATTGGTGATCAGACCGAAAAAACACTCACCGCCACAGTACAAAAGTGGCGAAGCTTCCTGGGCCAAGGCGTCATCGTTACGCCACATCCGAGTTGGAGAAATAATGCATGGCTGAAGCGCAATCCCTGGTTCGAAACAGAACTCTTGCCCGAATTGCGAAAACGAGTGCAATCCTTGCTGTCTTAATCGCAAGCCTGTTCGGCATGCTGGCGGCCTGTGTGACGCCCGCCACTTTGAAGGCTTTGGAATTGGAGACTTCGATCATGCCCGAGTTGGATCCCGCAGCCAATCGAATGATCAGCTTTGACGGCGCAGAGCTTGGCCTCACGGTTTGGGAGCCAACGGAGGCGCCAGAAATCGTGATTGTCGGCGTTCACGGCATGAATGATTACGCCAACGCTTTTCATATGGCCGCGCCCTATTGGGCTGAGCGGGGTGTGAAAACCTATGCCTATGATCAACGCGGATTTGGCCGCTCCTATGGCCGAGGGGAGTGGCCGGATGAGGAGTCGATGCGCGAGGACTTGCGGACAGCGGTTCGCTTGGTTCGCGCTAAACACCCTGACGCCACACTCGCCGTTGTCGGGATTTCAATGGGAGGGGCCGTCGCAATGAGCGCGTTTGGGTCTGACCGACCACCCGAAGACGTGGACCGCGTTGTGTTTAGTGGTCCAGGGCTGCGCGGTTGGGGCTCGATCCCCGTGGTTCAGCGGTTCGCGCTATGGACAAGTGTTCGGGTTCGTCCCGGCTGGGTGGTTCGGCCGCCACGTTTTGTGAAGATCGAACCAAGCGACAATATCGAAATGCTGCGCCGACTTTGGGCTGATCCGCTCGGCATCAAAACCAATAAGATTGAACAGGTGCATGGTGTGGTCTCTGTCATGGAAAGCGCCCATAAAGCAGCCCAGCGTCTGCCCGCCGATACGCCCATGCTGCTGACCTATGGAGCCAGAGATATTGTGATCCCAGAACGGGGTGTGCGCCGGACGGCCAAAAAGCTTCCGCCACATGTTCGCACGGCTTACTATCCGGATGGGTATCACATGCTGCTACGGGACTTACAGGCTGAGGTCGTGTTTGACGATGTGCTCGCTTTCTTAAAGGATGCCGATGCGCCATTGCCGAGCAATGTCGCCGAAGTGCCCGGACGTACTCCAAGTTGATTGTTGACCCTGCGCAACGAGGCGTTACACCGCCGGTTTGTTTCAGATGCAACAAAGGCGATGGGCGAGACCATGTTCGATAATCCTTCATTCGACAATCACGAAGGCGTCCACTTTTTCAGTGACGAGGCCAGTGGCCTTCGCGCGATCATTGCCATCCATTCGACGGCGCTCGGGCCATCGTCCGGCGGCACGCGGATGTGGGATTATGCGACCAGCGCCGACATGGTCACAGATGCCCTGCGCCTCAGCCAAGGCATGAGCTATAAGAATGCGATGGCGTCGATCCCCCATGGCGGCGGCAAAGCCGTCATCTGGGGCAATTCGAAAACGGATAAGTCTGAAGCGCTGTTCCGGGCCTTTGGACGCGCGGTTGAAAGCCTGCAAGGCAAATATTGGACGGCTGAAGATGTCGGCATTGATACGGCTGATATCGAAATCGCGGCGCAAGAAACGCGCTATGCGGCGGGCCTGACCACGGGTGCAGCGGCGAGCGGAGATCCGTCGCCAATAACCGCACTGGGCGTCTTCAAGGGGATCCAGCAAACCGCTCGGCGCGCTTTTGGTAGCGACGATTTGAGCGACAAGGTCGTTGCGGTTCAGGGCGTTGGATCAGTCGGCGGCTATGCGTGCGGGCATTTGGCCGAGGCCGGCGCTAAGCTCTTCATTTCTGACATTGACCAAGAGGCCTTAGATCAAGTTGCCAAAGCGACCGGCGCCACGATTGTTGCCCCAGACGAGATCTATGATGTCGATGCCGACATCTTCTCCCCGAATGCGCTGGGGGCGATCATCAATGACGAGACGCTAAAACGCCTGAAAGTGAAAGCCATTGCAGGCGGCGCGAACAATCAGCTCAAAACCCAAAATATGGGCGACAAGGTTCGGCAAGCCGGAATCCTCTATGCCCCGGACTATGTCATCAATGGCGGCGGGATCATCAATGTCGCAGCCGAGATTTCCGGCAGCTATTCGCGCGATTGGGTGGATCAAAAGCTCGACACTTTGATCGATACGCTGGGCGATGTTTTGGACACGGCGCTTGAATCTGGGCGTCCGACGAATGAAGTGGCTGATGATATCGCCCGCGCAAGGATTGCGGCTGCGAAGCGCTAAGCGTCGTCATTCGTTTCTGGCGTAGCGACCGGCGCAGGTTCTGGAACAGGTTCAGGGGTTTCCTGAGGAATTAGCGCGCCTTCACAGACAAACGGCTCTGCCTCGACCATTTGTCCGTCGATCATACGCACAGCTCGAGCGTAGCCGCGCGCGTTCCCAGCGGTGAGGGCGAAGGTGCCTTCGAGCACGTTCACATTGCGTTGATAGAAGGGTAGGTACCCGGTCCAGCTCCGCTGCGTAAGCGTTGGCGCAAGTTCAAACCGGCCTGTTGAGGCTCGATTTGCGCCTTCGAACCGACCCGTCAGGCTGACCCGATTGATTTCCTTGGTTCCGACAAAACTGACAGGAAATCGCCCCCGTGGCGCGATCATTTCGAACGCTTCCTCAATTTTCTCGCCATTGCCGACCACAGGCGCTGCCAAAGGATCGTCTGAGAGAAATACCCGCCAAGCGAGGTGGAGACCAATATAGCGGTTAAAGTCCGCAGTCTCTGTACACGTATCGATATGCCACTCGCCATCGAGTCGAAATTTTTCGTACTGCATCCACCCCGTGACAACCGCTGTGACCGCGGTGAACGCCACAGAGCCATATTTGATAAATTCAATCATAGCCCGTCCCTCTTTGAGGCGAGCTTAACCTAGCATGGCGACTTGGAAAGACCCTGATTATAGCGAGGGCTGAATGGGCCCTTCGGCGCGGCCGTGCACAAACTGATCGACATATTCATTGCCGCTATTGTCGATCTGGCTGGCGGGACCGCGCCAAATGATCACGCCTTCAAACAGCATCGCAATCTCGTCTGCGATTTTGCGAGCGCTGGCCATATCATGGGTGATCGAAATCGTCGCTGCGCCAAGCGCTTTGGCTTGTTCGACAATCAAATCATTGATCGCGTCCGCGGTAATTGGGTCGAGGCCGGTGGTTGGCTCATCGAAGAAGATCAGGTCTGGCTTGGACACAATCGCGCGCGCGAGGCCGACGCGTTTTTGCATGCCGCCGGAAATCTCTGCGGGCGTAAGATCGGCAACATCCGAGCCCAGACGCACCTGTTTGAGCGTTTCGATCGCGCGTTCCTTGGCCTCTTTCCGCTTCATGCCGTCAGAGTTGAGCAAGCGAAACGCGATATTTTCCCAGACGGTCAAACTATCGAACAGAGCACCCGACTGGAACAGCATGCCAATCCGCGCGCGCATGGCTTCGCGGGTTTTGCCTTGCTCGTGCGTGACGTCATTCCCTTCAAACAGGATCTGTCCCTTGTTCGGTGTCATCAGGCCGAGCGCATTTTTGAGCATCACAGATTTGCCGGATCCCGATCCGCCAAGTACGACCAAGGATCGGCCCGGTGCCACGTCTAAGTTCACACCCTTCAGGACCTGTTTCGGACCAAACGACTTGTGAACGTCTTTAAGCTCGAGAAGCGCGCCGGTACTCATGATCCAAAGTTCACCAATAGAGTTGAAATCAAATAGTTGAAGGCGAGGATCAAGACCGCCGCGCCAACCATCGCAAAGGTCGCGGCTCGTCCAACGCCTGTCGCGCCCGCCGAAGATTTATCGCCATGATAGCAGCCCATCACCGCAATCACCGCGCCGAACACAATTGCTTTGATCAAACCGACCGTCACATCCTGCCAGGTCAAGAAATCGAGCGTGTTGCGCAAATAGGTCGTGGAATCGAAGCCGAGCCCAAGCGTACTCACGGCCCATCCACCCATCACGCCGATGATGTCGGCGATGAGCACTAGAATGGGCAGGGTCAAAATTCCGGCCAAGAAGCGCGGCGCGTAGAGATAGCGGAATGGATTGGCACTCAGTGTTTTTAATGCATCAATCTGCTCAGTCACACGCATCGCGCCAATTTCAGCGGCGATCCCTGCCGAGACGCGGCCCGCAAGCATCAAGCCGGTGATGGTGACACCGAGCTCTCTGGTGATCCCTAGGACCACGATGTTCGGAACGAATTGTTCCGCCCCAAAGCGGCTGCCGCCGGAGTAGATGTTCAAAGCTAGCGCGGCGCCGATGAACACCGCTGAGAGGCCAACCACGGGAAGGCTGTAGAAGCCGACCGCGATCATTTGCCGGAGAATCTGTGCGAAATACCAGCGTGGACTGAACGCTGCGCCCATCGTCTTGCCGGTAAAAATCGACAAGCGTCCGATTTCAGACAGCATGCCAAGCGTGGCGGCGCCGAGCCATTGTAGCGGGTTGGGGAGACCGCCTTTAGATTTCGTAGATGCGTTTGACACGGGGCGTCAGTCCTGTGGTGAGTTCGTATCCAATCGTGCCCGCGAGGGCGGCTTGTTCTTCTAATGCAGCGTCGCGCCCGATCAATTGGGCATAAACACCAGGTCTCGCAAGATCCGCGGCATCTGTAACGTCAATTGTGATCAAATCCATCGATATGCGGCCTAAAATTTCGCAACGTTTGCCGCCAAGCATGACAAAGCCCTTATTCGACGCAGCGCGCGGGAAACCGTCGCCATAACCAATTGCCAGCGTCGCCACCAAAGTCCGTGCGTCCGCCCGCCATGTTGCATTATAGCCGATGGTTTCACCCGCTTCGACGACCCTGACTTGTAGGATTGGCGCTTCAAGCGTCATCCCGGGTTTGAGCGTGACGCCTTCAGGCGGACGCCCACCCCCATAAAGCGCAATACCAGGCCGAGAGAGGGCGTGATGAAAGTCCTGACCGAGCCAAACACCGCCAGAATTCGCAAGGCTGAGCGGCACGCCTGGGAAGGCGCCCGAAATCGTTTCCAGCATCGCCGCTTGATGCGCATTCATCCCCGCGTCTTGCTCTTCTGAGCAGGCAAGATGCGACATCAACAAGATCGGCGCTTGGCCTTCGCTGGCTTCGGCGAGCGTTTGTGCGTCGCTGACCGGAAGCCCGAGCCGGTTCATGCCAGTGTCAAAGTGCAAGGCGAAGCCGCGCGGCATTTTTACACCGTCTACCAACCAGTCCGCCATGGTCCGGTATTGGAAGCTTGAATTGACCACTGGGATCAACGCGTTCTCGCGATACAGCGCTTCTTCATCGGGAGACGGTCCATTCAGCACATAAATGTTTGGATGACTGCCAAGCGTCGCGCGTGTGATTTCTGCTTCATAGCTATGGGCGACGAAGAAATGGTCGCATCCAGCGTCGTGAAGTCTCTCTGCGACTTGTGGCAAACCATGGCCATAGGCGTCCGCCTTGATCACCGCTCCGGTCACCCCTTGGGTTTGCGCAGCCCGAAGGGTGCGCCAATTGTCGGCGATGTTTGAGAGGTGGATATGGGCGCGCGGTCTGAGGCTCATAATGGCTCGGATTACAAGGCTTTGCGGCGGATGTAAGGCCTATTCGTCAAAGGCATCCTGCGAGGCGCGTGCGAGATTGCCGAAACGGGTGACATTCGCGTCGAATGACAGAACGACTTTCCCGATCGGTCCGTGGCGCTGTTTGCCAAGAATGACTTCGGCGGTGCCATAGACTTCGTCCATCCGCTGGCGCCAGGACGCCCATTTGTCGGCTGCGGCTGGGTCGCCGCCATCGGCTTGCGGCTCGGTCCGTTCGAGATAGTAGCTTTCGCGATAGACGAACATAACCACGTCGGCATCTTGCTCGATCGACCCCGATTCGCGCAGGTCAGAGAGTTGAGGGCGTTTATCATCACGTTGCTCAACTTGCCTGGACAGCTGTGAAAGCGCGATGACTGGAACGTTCAGCTCTTTGGCCAGCGCTTTCAGCGTGGTCGTAATCTGGGTAATCTCCTGCACCCGGTTCACATCAGATTTTCCGGATGTGCCGGTCAGCAGCTGCAAATAGTCGATAATGATCAGGTCAACGCCTTGTGCGCGTTGCAAGCGCCTTGCGCGAGCTGCGAGCTGGCTGACCGAGATGCCGCCTTGGTCATCGATGTAAAGCGGCAGGTTTTGAAGCTCTTCCGTTGCTTCGCGAAGCGTCTCAAAGTCATGCTTGTCGAGATCGCCTTGCCGGATTTTGTGCGCGTTGATGCTGGTCCGCTCAGCGACAATCCGGGTTGCTAACTGCTCTGACGACATTTCGAGCGAGAAGAAGGCAACCTTGCCACCAGCAATGGTCTTGGTGGACCCGTCTTCTTGTTTCTCGCCGCGATAATCAGCTGCAACATTGTATGCGATATTGGTGACCAGCGATGTCTTCCCCATTGAAGGGCGACCGGCCAGAATGATCAAATCGGATTTGTGCAAGCCGCCCATTTTGTGATCGAGATCATCGAGGCGTGTGGCGATACCAGCAATCTTGCCTTCTCGCTTAAAGGCGGCTTCCGCCATTTGCAGTGATTCAGTAAGCGCTTCCGCAAATGTCGAGAAGCCTCGTCCGGTCGATCCGCGCTCAGCAAGCGCAAACAGCTCACGCTCGGCGAGTTCGACTTGTTGATTGCCGTCCACTTCGCGGTCGTGATGCTGGGCGCGCGATTGCACACCGGCACCGATATTGATCAGCTCGCGGCGCATCGCGAGATCACGAATGATCCGGGCATAATCCTGAACTTCTGGGCCGAACGCGGCGCTATCCAGCAGATCCGCCAAATATTGCGCGCCACCAATCTGGGTCAGGCGCTCATCTTTCTCGAACTGCTCGCGCAAGGTCACGCCATCTGCGACGCGGCCATTCTGAATGAGCATCATACAGGCTTCGAAAATTTCCTGATGTGCGGGGGCGTAAAAGTCGATTGGGCGCAGCAAGTCAGAGACCCGCTGAAACGCATTATTGTCGTACAGAATCGATCCAATGACCGCGGCTTCCGCAGACAAATTATGCGGTAGCTCCGGGGCAGGATCGTCCGGGCTTGGAAGGGTGGCGACAGCGTTGCTCATGACGCCTTATTAACCTTAAACGGGATGAGGCGGCAGTCCCTGGATACAGAAACCCCCCGACAAGCCGAGGTTTATCCACAGCTCAAAATGCACGCAGCGGACTGAACCAAACCGATCTCAATCGATCCCTGGCCTTTCTCGCGCGATACGTTATGTAGCGCCCTTCGCGCGCGCACCGTTAACCACAGATTTGGTCCCTTCCACAATGAACCCGGTTTCTATGCTGTCCAATCTAAGCAGTCCTGCAGCCGTGCACGGTGCGCCGTTTGGCGTTGATATCTTGCGCCTGATTGAAGCGTTAGAGGATCGTGGCAGCGCGGCGCTCTATGTGGCGCGCGACGACAAACAAGCCGCGACTGCGTTGAAGCTGGCGGAGTTCTTTCGGCCCGGTTTAGAACTGATCCGGCTGCCAGGCTGGGACGTGCTGCCTTATGACCGCGTTAGCCCGTCTCCGGCTGTTGCGGCTGCGCGGTGTGCGGCCCTGGCGAGATTGTCTCAACGGGCCGCGAATGCTGAACCTTGCCTCGTCGTCACAACAGCGAGCTCTTTGGTGCAGCGTGTGCCCCCAAAAGAAACGATGCGGGCGAGTTCTCTTTCTGTCTATACCGGCGGGCGTATCCAGCAGGATGAGCTGTCCTCCTATCTCTCCGTCAACGGCTATGTGCGCGTCGCGTCGGTATCGGAGAAAGGCGAATATTCGATCCGAGGCGGTAAGGTGGATATCTATCCACCAACCGGGGAAGAACCGGTGCGTCTGGATCTGTTTGGCGATGAGATCGAAACGATCAAAGCGTTTGACCCCGAGACTCAACTCTCAACCCGCACGCTCAATCGCGTCGCGCTCGCGCCCGTCTCCGAGATTTTGTTCAATGAGCAGACGCTCGGCCTGTTTCGTGAGCGCTATTTGGCCGAACTCGGATCACCTGTCGGCGACCCCATGTACGAGGCCGCACGGGCGGAAATTCGGCGCGGCGGGATAGAGGGCTGGTTATCGCTGTTCCATTCGCATCTGGATACGATTTTCGATTATATCGGCTCAAATGCCCTGATCGGACTGGGTGCTTTGTCTGCAGAAGCGGCCAGTGAACGCCTATCGCAAGCCAAGGATTATTATGAAGCGAGGCTCGAAGCCGCAGGCGAAGAGCGCCAAGCGCGCGTGCTGCCGCCTGAGCAGCTCTATCTTACAGACAGTCAACTTGCTGCGGCGATGCAAAGCAGCGGTGTCGCGCGATTCCATGCCGGGCAGGGCGAGGGCGGCATTGATCTTGGCGGCGCACAGGGGCGGGATTTTGCGCCCGAGCGCGCCCAGCCGGAGATCAATATTTTCGAGGTCGCCGCCGCACATGCCAAAGCCATCCATTCGAACGGCAAAACCGTCGTATTCGGTGCTTGGACCGATGGATCAGCCAGCCGTCTTGAGGGTGTGTTAGAAGATCACGGTCTCCCCGGTGCGACCCGAGTCTATTCGCTCGAAGCAGCTAAGAAGGCCGAGATTGCGATTTGCGAACTCCCGCTCGAGACTGGGTTCGAGACGGATGACCTCGTGATCATCGGCGAACCGGACATTCTCGGCGACCGATTGGCGGCCCCGCGTCGCAAACGCAAAGCAGCGAACTTTATTGCTGAGTCGGCGAGCTTAAACCCCGGTGACCTCGTCGTGCACGTCGATCATGGGGTTGGCCGCTATGTGGGGCTCAAAACGCTCGACCTTGCTGGCGCTGCACATGATTGTCTCGAGCTCGGTTACGCCAAAGGCGATAAAGTCTTTCTGCCCGTCGAGAATATCGATCTGATTAGCCGATATGGCAGCGAGGACGCAGAAAGCGCGATTGATGGTCTGGGCGGGGTCGGGTGGCAGACCCGTAAGGCGCGCGCTAAGAAGAAGATCCTCGAAATGGCGGCCGAACTGATGGCCATCGCAGCGGCGCGCGAGATGCGTAAAGCGGATACGGTTGTGACCGGCGATGGACTGTATGAAGAGTTCGCAGCCCGCTTCCCTTATGAGGAAACCGATGATCAGCTAAACGCCATCGAAGATGTGCTGGGGGACCTCTCGTCCGGCAAGCCAATGGACCGATTGGTGTGCGGCGATGTTGGCTTTGGCAAAACCGAGGTGGCGCTGCGCGGCGCGTTCGTGGCGGCAATGGCAGGACAGCAAGTTGCGGTGATCGCACCCACCACGCTTCTCGCGCGGCAGCACTATAATACGTTCGCCGAACGATTTGCTGGTTGGCCGATCAATGTCCGGCCACTGTCCCGTTTCGTGAGCGCTAAAGAGGCAAGCGAAACCAAAGCGGGCATGGCTGCTGGAACTGTTGATGTGGTCGTTGGCACCCATGCTCTGCTTGCCAAGAATGTTGAGTTCAAACGGTTGGGGCTCTTGATCGTCGATGAGGAACAACGCTTTGGTGTGAAGCATAAAGAGCGGCTCAAAGAACTCAAATCTGACGTTCATGTCCTGACGCTTTCTGCGACACCAATCCCAAGAACGCTGCAAATGGCGCTGACGGGGATTCGGGACTTATCGATCATTGCAACACCGCCCGTCGATCGCTTGGCGGTCCGGACCTATGTCACTGAATTCGATACCGTGACGATTAGAGAAGCGCTGCTCCGGGAGAAGTATCGCGGTGGCCAAAGCTATTATGTGGCGCCGAGAATTTCCGATCTCGACTATCTCGAAAACTTCCTGAAATCGAATGTGCCTGAGGTGAAGTTTTGCGTCGCCCATGGGCAGATGCCATCTGGCGAACTCGAGGATTTGATGACCGCGTTTTATGAGGGCGAATATGACGTTCTGCTCTCAACCACAATTGTTGAAAGCGGCCTTGATATTCCGCGCGCCAATACGCTGGTCATCCATAAATCAGATCGCTTTGGTCTGGCCCAATTGTACCAGCTGCGCGGACGTGTGGGTCGGTCGAAATTGCGCGCCTATGCGTATCTGACGACCCCGGCGGATCGCGTGATCTCACCGGCCGCTGAACGCCGCTTGCGCGTGCTGCAATCGCTCGACAGTTTGGGCGCGGGGTTCCAATTGGCGAGCCACGATCTGGATATGCGCGGCGGCGGCAACCTGTTGGGCGATCAACAGTCCGGTCACGTCAAAGAAGTTGGCGTCGAGCTCTATCAGCAAATGCTCGAAGACGCCGTGAAAGCGCTTCAATCCGGCTCAAACACCGATGAGGAAGTGGCCGACGATTGGTCGCCGCAAATCAACCTGGGGCTCTCAGTGTTAATCCCGAGCGGATATGTTGAAGACTTGGGCGTACGTCTCGGCCTGTATCGTCGTCTCGCCGATCTTGGCACCGAACAAGAGCGAGAAGCCTTTGCTGCCGAATTGATTGATCGATTTGGTCCACTGCCGAGTGAGACCCAACAATTGCTGGATGTCACAGCGGTGAAAGTTGCCTGTAAAGCGCTCGGAATTTCGAAGCTCGATGCCGGACCAAAAGGCGTTGTGGTGACGTTCCGAGACGATACGGCTGTCGACCCGGCGCAATTGATGATGCTGGTGCGTGCACGACCAGGTAAAATGAAGCTGCGGCCCGACAGCAAGCTGGTTGTGATGGGCGTGCCGGTCGATGCGGCGCCGCGCATGAACGCTGTCAAAGGCTTGCTGAAAGAGCTTCAAGCCACGGCGAGTGCGCCCGCTTAAGCGCGACGTTCAGCTGAGAACCCAGACCGCGCAGTAAGGCCGCCTAAGAGCGAGGTCAGTGTGTGGAACTGTCGCTTTTCGATGACCCGCCAAGCCACAGACCGGGCCATGGATTCCTCAATTCGCCGCGCCAAGACCACGGCGCCGCGATAAGGCGTGTCCGGTAGGGTCACGCAAATATGGTTCATGTCTAATCGTGCGGCGAGATCTGTATCGCGCAGCAAAGCTTTGATTTTTTGAGCCACGCCGCGCACATCCTCATCGCCTTTCAGGTCGATCGAAATGACCGATAGCGGCGTCGCCATTTGATCAGCTTGGGCCATTTGCGCTTGCAAATGTGTTTCGAGATAAGCGCGCGACACCAATCCGCTGGTGGCATCGCGAGCGACAGAATTGAATCCGGCTGTCATCTGCGTTGGCATATTCAACTCTGCAAAGGCGGACCGAATGCGGGCGGCGACAGCATCCAAATCGCTCGAAACGTCGATGATTTGGTCGGCTTGCTCGATCAGTTCTTGGTCAAGCAGAACCGAGACTTCCCGGCGTAGGAGAAGCAGTGTTTTCGGCGGGTGCGCGAGCGGGATCTGTTTGATCCGCGCCAAGAGTTTGCAGGCTTCGTCACCCGGTTGAGATGGGCAAAGCGCCAGCACTTTAAAGCGCCCGCTTTCGAGATAGTCTTCGGCGGTCAGACAGCTGATCGCGGCAACGAGATTGATGTTGGTCTCGTTCAGGCTGGTTTTGATCGCGTTTAAGAAAGGCGCATCATGTCCGAGCCAAAGGAGCCGCGTTTTGCCTGGTGTTCGGGCACTTGGACGTTCGATGCCAAACTCCGCGAGCGTTTGCGATCGCAGGTCAATTTCACGGCGGCGCTGTTTCTCGCGCTGGCGAATAGAGATCCGCGCGGCCAATGTGTTGAGCTCTGAGACATCCGTGAGATGAATGTCGGAATGGATCGGCGCCTGGTCTTCGCGGCCCAGGGTGACGATCAGTCTCTGATCACCTGGATCGATGTCCATTTGGCGCGTCGATAGGTCGATCAAAGCTGGCGCCGTGTCTGGCGGCAAATAGTTGCCGCGCACGGGAACAGGCCGCATTCCGTTCTGCCGGAGACGGGCTTGCAGCATCTCCAAACGGGGACTTTCAGATACGACATGAATTATCGGAGCATCAAAGCTTTGATCATTGAACATCATTCGAGTCCCGTGGCGACGTTGCGTCAGCCTTTTCTTTGCCCGCTTGAGTCTTAAAGTCTGGTTGATTGAAGAGGTTTAAACCCGAACTTTAGGGAGAGTGACATGGCGCAAGGGCCGCTATCAGGCGTAAAGATTATCGAATTTGCGGGCATTGGTCCCGGACCATTCTGTGGGATGCTGCTCAGCGATATGGGCGCAGATGTCGTCCGGATCGACCGTGCGGGAAACGCCCGGCCCGGAAACCCCGCAGACGTAATGAGCCGTGGGCGGAGGTCCATCGCCTTGAACCTAAAGGACGAGGGCGACCGCGAGACCGCGCTAAAGCTGCTCGAAAAAGCTGACGGCCTGATCGAAGGCTTTCGCCCTGGCGTGATGGAGCGTAACGGCCTTAGTCCAGAAGTCGTGCTCGCCCGTAACCCGAAGCTGGTCTATGGCCGGATGACCGGGTGGGGGCAGCATGGGGCTCTGAGCCACTCCGCCGGACATGACCTCAACTATATTGCGATTACAGGCGCTCTACATGCGATGGGCGATAGAGATGGTCGTCCACGACCACCGCTCAATTTGATTGGCGATTATGGCGGCGGCGCGCTTTACCTCGCCATGGGGCTGCTCGCTGGCATCATTAATGTGAAGAATGGCGGCGACGGGCAGGTGATCGATTGCGCGATGTCTGATGGTGCCGCGTCTCTCGCGACCATGTTCTATGGCATGCGCGCGATGGGAATTTGGACCGATGACCGCGAGGCCAACCTGCTCGATGGCGGTGCGCATTTCTATGACACTTACGAATGTTCAGACGGTAAGTGGGTGTCGATCGGGTCGATCGAACCGCAATTCTATGCGCTATTGGTTGAAAAAGCTGGCCTCACCGATCCTGATTTCCAGGCTCAAATGGACCGCTCTAAGTGGCCAAGCTTAAAAGAAAAACTTATCGCGGTGATGAAAACCAAATCCCGTGATGAATGGTGCGAGATCATGGAAGGGACCGATATTTGTTTCGCGCCTGTGCTCTCAATGGCTGAAGCGCCGACTTATAAGCACAATACTGATCGCGGCACGTTTGAAACGATTGATGGAGTGGTTCAGCCCGGACCCGCGCCACGCTTCTCGAAAACGCCGGGCGCGATCCAAGGCAAACCAGCCGGAATCGGTGAACATCAAGAAGAAGTGCTCAAAGACTGGGGAATCGCTTAAACAGCGCTACTTGGTTTGCGATAATTGGAGAGCACGATGGGCGCTTTACCCGGAACCACAGGGCGTCGCCGTCTGTATTTGATGCGACATGGCTTTGTTGATTACACCTCGCCAGAAGTGCGTGCCGCTCAGGATCCGAGTATCGCCTACCTGACCGAAACCGGACGCGAGGAGGCAAAAGCCGCGGGAATCGCGCTGTCAGACGTCCACCTCGATGCGGCTTTTTATACCGGCCTTCGTCGCACGCAAGAAACGGCGGAAATCGTGCTGGCACAGCATGATCTTGAGCCGCCGCAGCTTGAGGTTGAGCCGCGCTTTCAGGAATTACGCTCGGGCCAATATATCGACTTCAAATCGCCAGAACATTTGGCGGCGACGATGACGTTTCAATTTGAACAAGCCGGGACGCCCGGGGCGACCTTCCTTGAAGGCGGCGAGAAATTCTCGGACGCGATGGACCGGATCGAAGACGGCTTAAAGGGCTTGTTGTCCCGTCCTGGCTGGGCATCCGCGCTGCTGGTCGCGCATGAAGTTGTGAATCGCATGATCTTGGCTTGGGCGATCGGCGCGCCACTCGGCTCCAGCGCCGGGTTTGAGCAGGATACGGGATGTATAAACATTATCGACTTTGACTTGGTGCCCGATGAACAGGGCAATGCGCGAATCGAGCGGGCAATGATCAAAGCCGTTAACCTGACACCGGCCAATTATCTGAAGAATGGCATGAATCTAAGGTCGCTGGAGGCGATTTTTACCCGCGCAGCTGAATAGGTGTTCAGAAAAGGCCAAATAGCTGGGTCGAATATGAACAGAAAATGAGACCACGCTCCGTCTGCGTTCATCTTGATTAAGCTAAAACATATTTGTCGCCAGGAAGACCGCTCTTTGCGGGAGATCTGGAGACGTCCTTCTTGCTTGACCTTGGCCGTTCCTTAGGAGCGGCCTTTTTTTTGGGCCAGTACCTCAGCGCGCGCCATTGCTTCGCGAAGGTTCTCTTCTAGCCGAACGCGTAAGGTTTCGCGATCCTCGCCAGGATTTGGAATCACGGCTTCACCAAACACCAATGCACCGCGGGTAAAAGGGTAGGGGATCCGAAATCCATCCCAGGTCTTCAACCGGTGTCGCGGCGATGAGACAATTGCGTATGGGAGAATGGGTGCACTTGCCCGCTGGGCCATGATGATCGGACCGTTCTGAGCGACCTCTGCCGGGCCGCGTGGTCCGTCGGGCGTGATGCAAATGCCACCGCCATTCTTGAGAATTCTGAGCGCTTCAGCCAAGGCCTTCATGCCGCCCTTGTCGCGTTTCTTCCGTTTATGAGTTGAAGAGCCGCGAACCGCTTCAAGCCCGAGATGTTTGATGGCTTTTGCAACGGGTTCGCCATCTTTGGAGAGTGAGATGAGCATGGCGGATCTGGTTTTCTGTTGTGGCCACCGCTGAATGATTCGGCTCCAACCCGAAGGCAAAAGCAAAATGGTCGAGTGCCAGGCCGCGACGATAATATTGGAATAGCCAAGCCAGACTTTCAGCGCTTCTTCATCGCCTTCAACAGACCAGCGAATGGTGCGATTGCACAGCGCCATATAGGCCCAGATGATCCAGCCCAGAAGGCTGGTCACAAACGCACTGCGAAAGATCGCTTTCATCGAGGCTGTCTCTATACAGGAATGGCGGTGAGGCAAAGGGGCCGATACAGAAACGCCCAGCCTGGAACCAGACTGGGCGTCCTGAAGATCAAAGATCGTATTTTTGGAATTCGCTTATGGCACGAAGACCGTGTAAACGACGTCGGCTTTGATTTCGCCGGCTCCTTGTGACAGGTCATATGCCCCGCCAGCGCCAAGCGTGTAAGTCGCATCGAAGCGAACAGACTGATCAACAATTGATCCAGCTGACGCGGCGGTGCGTCGGCCACCAACATAGACAGGTGTTGGTGTGGTCAAAGCCGCAAGGTTGGCAACAGCTGGGAAAGTGCCGTTTGGATCTTGTGCGTTACCACCGAAGGTCAGGGTGCCGTCTGTGCCGCTCGGGGTCACATCCATTGCATACCCGATATCGGTCATGTCGAATTCGCCGCTCTGCTCGGTTTCAGTCGCCTCGGCAAGGATTGCGAAAGCCGTGTTTGAAGCAACATAGAAGCTCGACTCATATGTCAGGTCTTCGCTGGTCAGCGTTGCGTCCGTCACATCAAACGCGCTGAAATTTGCGCCTGTATCAGTGTTAGCAGTCGCGATTGTTCCGCTACCGTTTTCGATGTCGAGGATCGAGCCGAGGCCAGCCGTAGAAGACGAGTCTGCGGTTGCAGTCAGTGAGCCAGTCACAACTGTGCGCCCATCAATGGCTGCGCCACCGATCAAATCGGAATCGTTAGCTCCACCAACGTCATCATCGATGATGAAATCGGTGGCGATCGGTGTATTGCCATTGGTCTCATCTGCAGCCCAAACGATGACGACACCCAGAACTTTAAAGTGTGGGCGATCGATAATCGAAGCGTTTGCAGGGGTTAGGACAGCGGCACTTGCAACAAGAGTCGTGCCTGCCAGAAGCAGTTTGCGAAAGTTCATATTTTTAATCTCCATGATCGTGCAGCCGGTAAGCTGCGGTACGGGCCTTTTGACCTCGTGATCCCTATGTCTCATGGAATGGCTTATATTTCGCTAAAGGCTGCAGGCGATTTCGAAGATCGCGTTAACCATGTATTAGACTGTCGGCACGGGCTTATCTGCCAGTTCCGCATATCGTCCGCCATGGTAGACCAAAGGCATAGCTTTAGGGTCTGATGCCAGGCGCTGAACCTCTGCGATGAATAGGATATGGTCGCCTGCCTCTTGCTTGGCGTAAGGCAAGCATTCAAGTCTGGCGGCGCAATCGGGGAGAAGCGGAAGATCGTGTAATCCTGTTTCAATCGCCACGCCGGCGAATTTATCTGTGCCTGACTTTGCGAACCGCTGAGAAAGTTCGGCTTGATCATCTCTGAGGATGTGTACCGCGAACGCACTGGCATTAGAGAATGCGGGTAGGCTCAGGGCGTTCAATCCGACAGACCAAAGAACAAGCGGTGGATCTAAAGAGACCGAATTAAAAGAGTTTGCGGTCAAGCCGACAGGATTGCCTGCCTCGTCACGTGTGGTGATCACGGTCACACCCGTCACGAACAGGCCGAGCGTGTCTCGAAAGGTTCTCAGGTCGAAACTCATAGTCTCCTATGTGATCTAATTTCGGATTTGGTCCAGCTCCGTATTGCCGCGCCCCCTAAATAAAGTCAGTTGTCGCGTTCACGCTCAATGCGCGCTGGATTCGGCCTGAGCGGCGCGGAACACTTGTCGAACGCTGTCAGAAAACACCCTCAAAAGCCATGCAAAAAGGTATGCCAGCCTTGCGTAATTGCTAAATTAGTTGGGGTTGCAAGGATTTGAGGGTCTTGCGTTAACTTTTTCCATCAGGCCGGATTGCTAGTCCAATTCTGATAATCATTGGCTTTTAGACACTTTTGTGAACGCCGAGCGTAAACTATTTATCACATGAATGGTTGTTCATTATGAATGGCTGTTCATCTTCGAGGGGTGCCTAAAAGATGCCCCAAAAAACCTCTTGTATGTCGGTTTCGTAGCAGGCATCTAGGGATCACTTAGACGGGGCAACAAGCCCTCAAGTGCAGTGAAGGACATCTTTTAGCAGTCGCCCAATTTTGAAGCTGTTAGGGCGGCCAAGATGTGGAGAGTGAGAATAATGAAAGACTGGTGCAATAACGACGGCGCTCGCCGTCTTAAGGACAAAATTGCCGAATATTGGGCAGACCGTGGGTATGAAGTAGAAGTCGATCTCGTCGACGCTGGCTTCGTTCCAGCCATGCGCAGTGCACGGACAGATGTGCGCAGCAACATGGTCAACGGTATGCCACGTCGCAAGCTCGTCAACGTGAACGAAGTTCGCAGCGAGTACCGTCCAGACTAAACCAGATGCGCGAGCTCCGAGAGAGCTCGCTGCATATCGCGCCAATGATCAATCGATCTGAGGCGGTCATAGGGTTCGTTTGACAGAGTTCCGTACCCGAAAGACACGAAGACAAAGGGCAGCTCCGCGTCGCGGGCTGCCCTTTCGTCTGTCCAGGCATCCCCAACCATAATGGCGCGCGATGGATCGCCGCCACCGAGTCGCACGGTTTCGATGATATGGCGCCCATCAGGCTTTTTGATCTCGAGATGATCTCCGCCGACGGTTGATGCAAAAAATCGATCCATTTCAAGCTCTTTGAGAACTTGTTCGGCCAAGTTTTGTGCTTTGTTTGTACAGACCGTCAGCTTGGCACCCGCCGATTGCAACCTCGTGAGCGTCTCCCGGCAATCGTCAAACGGTTGGCTGAACCGGGTGATGTTTTGCAAATAATGATCGAGAAAGCTCGGCCACAACACGTCATCGATTTCGGTTTCGTCAATCACCGCGTCATTTTGCGCTAATCCCTTGCGAATAAGCGCTTTTGCGCCGTCCCCGATCATCAAGCGAATAGAGTCTAGTGACACCGGCGCGAGGTTTTTTTGCGCTAACGTGTGATTCAATGCGGCATGCAAATCTGGCGCGGTTTCGACCAAAGTTCCGTCAAGATCGAAGACGATCGTCCATCCGCTAAAATCGTGCACCATCTGCTCGTCCTGTTCTGGTCGCGAACGCTTGTTGTGCGGGCTTGTTACAATAGGGCTCGCATCGACTCAGATCTTGCTCTAGGGCAGACGCAGAAAATTCGCGAGGGAATTTTGCCATGACGAAACGGGCGGCTGTGATCCTAGCGGCGGGGCAGGGGACGCGTATGCGCTCTTCGCTGCCAAAGGTTTTGCATGAGGTTGGCGGTCGTCCCATGGTCGATTGGTCGGTGGCGCTGGCCAAGGCGGTCGGGTGTGAACGCATTATCGTTGTCTGCTCGCCCGCCGGTGTTTCGGTTCAAGAGCATATCGCGGCGAGCCTCGGCGCTGACGCGATTGCGATCCAGGATCCGCCGCTCGGCACCGGGCACGCTGTGCTGTCGGCAAAAGACGCGTTGCAAGATTTCGCGGGCGAACTTGTGGTGCTCTATGCCGATACGCCGCTAATTCCCGCTTCTGCCATCGAAGCCCTGTTTGCAGAATTGGAGTCGGGCGCATCGGTCGGCGTTCTCGGATTCGAAGCCAAAACACCTGGCGCGTATGGGCGTCTAATCATGGGGCAAGGTGGCGATCTAGACGCCATCGTCGAAGCCAAAGAGGCGACCCAAGACCAATTGGCGGTATCGTTTTGCAATTCCGGTGTGATGGCTGCGAAAGCGCAAACCATGTTCGATCTGCTTGGCAAAGTGACGAACGAGAATGCCAAAGGCGAGTATTACCTCACCGATATTGTTGAGCTTTCTCGGGCCGCGGGCGGCACTTGCCGCGCCGTCGCTTGTGACGAGGACGACGTGCTCGGCGTCAATTCACGGGTCGAACTCGCACAGGCTGAAGCCGCGTTCCAAACAAAGAAGCGCGCAGACTTGCTGGTGGCAGGTGTGACGATGACCGCGCCAGAAACCGTCTTCTTCAGCCATGACACGCACATCGAAAACGATGTCACGATCGAGCCGCATGTTGTTTTTGGGCCGGGAGTTACCGTTCAGTCTGGCGCAAAGGTCCGGGCGTATTCCCATCTTGAGGGCGCCGATGTCGCTGGCGGGTGTGAGATTGGGCCATATGTTCGTCTTCGCCCCGGCGCTGTGCTGGAAGAAGGCGCCAAAATCGGAAATTTCGTTGAGGTGAAGAACACGCGCCTGGGCAAAGGGGCCAAGGCCAATCATCTCGCTTATCTCGGCGATGGAGATGTCGGAGCGGGGGCTAATATCGGCGCGGGAACGATTTTCTGTAATTATGACGGCTTCCTAAAATACAAAACCAAAGTCGGAGATGGCGCCTTTGTCGGGTCGAACTCCTCCCTGGTGGCGCCAGTTACGATTGGCGAGGGCGCGTATGTCGGTTCAGGGTCGGTGATCACCAAAGATGTTGAGCCGAATGGACTAGCAGTGGCGCGCGGCCGACAGATGCAAAAAACGGGATGGGCCACGTCTTTCCGGGATAAAATGGCTGCGATAAAAGCCGCCAAGAAAAAGGGCTGAGGGAGATTCGACATGGCAAATGAGCTGGAAAAGGAAAACGCGGCGCACGCAGCCATGGATTTTGTCGAAGACGGCATGACGCTGGGCCTCGGCACCGGATCGACCGCAAAGTATTTTGTTGAAAGCCTGGCTGAAGAGATCGCCGATGGCTTGGTTGTGCGCGGCGTTCCGACCAGCGAGCAAACACGCCGCCTGGCTGAATCACTCGGAGTGCCACTGGTCGATGTTGAGCAAGTCGATCGCATTCATATGACGGTCGATGGCGCTGATGAAGTCGATGATCATGCGCAACTGATTAAAGGCGGCGGTGCTGCGCTGCTGCGTGAGAAAATCATCGCCAATGCGAGCGATTTGATGATCGTGATCGCTGACAGTTCCAAGAAAGTAGAGATGCTCGGTCAGTTCCCGTTGCCGGTAGAAGTGACCCCTTTTGGTTACACGATCACGGCTAAAAAGGCCTATGACGCGCTGAAAAAAGCCGGGGTCTTGAAACCCATGATCAAAGTTCGAACCGGGCCCGGAAACAAACCGATCGTCACCGATGGCGGAAATTTCATCCTCGATTGCTCGTGCGGGGCCATTCCAGATGCGCCTTTGGCCGCGGCCCTGTTGGCGAATATCCCGGGCGTGGTTGAACACGGATTGTTTATTAATCTGGCGCGGACCGTGATCATCGGTGCCGATGACGGTGCCACTATTTTTGAATACTAGCGTCATTTGAAATTGACCCCCGGGGCGCCCACATAGGGCGCTCATAAAATCTCCCTTCGATAACCAATAAGGACCAAGCCATGGCCGACCATTCATATGATTATGATCTCTTTGTGATTGGCGGTGGCTCGGGCGGTGTCCGGGCGGCTCGGATTGCGGCCGGTCATGGCGCCAAAGTCGCTCTGGCCGAAGAGTATCGCATGGGCGGAACATGCGTGATCCGCGGCTGTGTGCCGAAAAAGTTCATGGTCTATGCCAGCGATTATGGTCGAAAACTGGAAGAAGCGCAGAAGTTTGGTTGGGATGTCACCGTTGGCGATTTCGACTTCCCGAATTTTATGGCGAACCTGCATGCAGAGGTCGATCGCTTGTCCGGCCTTTATATGAGTGGTCAGGTCAATGCTGGCGTCGATGTGTTTGAAGAGCGGGCTGAGTTTGTCGACGCGCACACGCTGAAACTTCAAAAAAGCGGCAAGACGATCACCGCCGACAAGATCCTCATCGCGGTTGGCGGTTCGCCCTGGCGCCCATCATCGGATGAGCTGCCTGGCGTCGAGCATACGATCACCTCGGATGGCGTGTTCCAGCTCACTGAATTGCCCAAACATATGGTCATCGCAGGCGGTGGATACATTGCCTGCGAATTCGCGCACGTTTTTGCAGGTCTCGGGGTTGAGACTTGCCTTGTCTATCGCAGTGACACTGTGCTGCGCGGCTTCGATATGGATATCCGGACGGAGGTGCATGAAGGCCTGAAAGAGGCGGGTGTGCGTGTGATTACCAATACCGTGTTTGAGTCGATCGAGAAGACAGACAATGCGGAGACCCCTCTGCATCTGAAGCTCAGTAATGGCATGACGCTGGACGCAGATGTGGTGATGATGGCGGTTGGTCGTCGGCCGCATATTGACGGGCTTGGGTTGGATAAGGCCGGCGTGCAGGTTGGCGACCGCCATGAGATCGTCGTCGATGATTATTCCAAGACCAATGTCGATAATATTTGGGCAGTCGGTGACGTCACCCGGCGCGCCGAGCTTACACCGGTTGCGATCCGTGAAGGCCACGCCTTTGCCGATACAGAGTTTGGCGGCAATCCGCGTACCTTTGATCACGATAAAATCGCCACAGCCGTGTTTACCCAGCCCGAGGTCGGCACCGTTGGGCTGGCCGAGCACGAAGCGCGCAAGAAATTCGGCGCGGTTGATATCTACAAGACCAAGTTCCGGCCAATGAAGAATATGCTGAATGGCAGCACTGAAAGGGTCTTTATGAAAGTCATCGTGCGCCAGGAAGACCAAGTCGTGGTCGGCGCACATATTGTCTCTCCAGATGCCGGTGAAATGATCCAAATGCTCGGCATCGCGATCAAGATGGGCGCCACGAAACAGCAATTCGATGACACGTGCGCGGTCCACCCGACGATTGCCGAAGAGATCGTGACTTTAAAGACCAAGTCAGCCGACTAGAGCGCGACCGAGATTCGTCTCTGCTCTTGCGATAGGTTCCTTTCTGCCGCACCGTAAGTGAAAGAGGCGAAGGGAGCGCGCTATGACATCTATTCCAATCACCGGTTTGTATACCGGCTTAACCATCATCTTGGCGATTATTCTCGGCGCTGGCATCGGGCTGTATCGGGGCAAGACGAAAGTCTCGGTGGGCGATGGTGGTGACCCCGAAGTGCTGGTTCGGATGCGGCGTCACGGAAACCTGGTTGAGACCGCAGCTCTCACGCTTCTGGCAATGGCGGTCATCGAGATGAACGGAGCTTCAAGCGCGCTGCTGCACGGTCTCGGAATCTTTTACATCGTATTTCGCATATTGCATCCGATCGGGCTGAAAGCCGACAGCGTTACGCACCCATTGCGGGCGATCGGGGCAATGGGCTCGACGCTTGTCATGTTGATCGCGGGCGGTGTCGCCATTTGGCAATTTGTAAGCGGTGCCTAGATCGAAAAGCTGGTGCCGCAGCCGCAGCCAGCGGTGGCGTTTGGATTGTTGATCTTAAACGCCGCGCCGATCAGTTCGGTTGAGAAGTCAATTTCAGAACCCGCCATAAACTCGATGCTCATCTCGTCGACCAACACGCTGACGCCATCGCGGGTGACGATCAGGTCGTCATCATTCGCGGTATCGTCCAAATCGAATTTATATGAGAATCCAGAGCAGCCGCCGCCTTCGACGGAAACCCTTAAGTAGGACTTATCCGGTTGTTTCTCCAGAATCGCTTTAATGCGCTTCGCAGCCGATTCAGACAGGGTAATATTGCTCATGAGCAAGAACATAGTGACGCCGGACATTCCTGAAAAGAGGGCGGTGTATGCAACCCGCTGGGAAGACACGCGTGGACGGTTCATCAAAGAACCGCAATCGGCGACGCGTACGCCGTTTCAGCGCGATCGCGACCGAATTATCCATGCCTCCGCATTTCGGCGTTTGAAGCAAAAAACCCAAGTGTTTGTGGCCCATGAGGGCGATCATTATCGCACCCGGCTGACCCATTCGCTGGAAGTTGCGCAAATTGCGCGCTCGGTGGCGCGGACGCTTGGTCTGGATGAAGACCTCGCCGAAGCCATGGCGCTGGCGCATGATTTAGGGCATCCGCCCTTTGGCCATGCAGGCGAGGATCAACTTGATGAGTGTATGACGAAGTTTGATGGCTTCGATCATAATGCCCAAACTCTCAGGGTGGTGACACATCTCGAGGACCGGTATCCCAGCTTCCAGGGGCTGAATCTAACCTGGGAGATGCTGGAAGGCCTGGTGAAGCATAATGGGCCGCTGATCACCACAGACAACACGGTGGCCGATCTTCCTGCTGCATTTAGAGAATTTCCATGGCTAGAAGAGCTTGAGCTGGACCAGTTCGCGGGTCCCGAAGCGCAAGTTGCTGCGCTGGCCGACGATATTGCCTACAATAATCACGACATTGATGATGGCATCGCAGCCGGGCTCTTCACCATTGCCGACCTCGAGACGCTGCCGCTCGTCGGTGACATATTCCGGTCCGTCAAAGCTGACTTTCCAGCCTTAGAGGATCGAAAAATCGTGTTTGAGGCGGTGCGCCGATTGATCGGGCATTGGATCAATGACCTGACGGCCGAAACGCGCCGCCGCGTTGAAAAACACAAGCCGCAAAGCGCCGCGGATGTTCGCGCATTGCCAGAGCCACTGGTCGCCTTTTCAGACGAGCTCGATCGCGATCAACGCGCGCTGCGGGCCTTCCTGTATGAGCGCATGTACAAGCATTACAAAGTCAATCGCATGCGTAGCCAAGCCAAACGGATTTTGAGCGAACTTTTTGCACTGTTCATGGCGGAACCTGAAACGCTGCCAGACCTGTGGCGCCGGGATGCAGAGCAGGCCACTCCGGTGCGCCGGGCGCGACTGGTTTGCGACTATTTGGCGGGCATGACCGATAATTATGCCATCGAGCTACATCGCCGCTTATTTAGCATGGAGAGCATGCTTTAAACGCGTTTACCAAAATGCTCCGAAAGCACCTCAATTAAGCCCCAAGATTCAGGCATCGTTAACAAAACAACCTTAGCTGTTAACGAAACTGACGATGGCGGGGATTAGGATGAGCCGTGCAAAAAACGAACCCGATTATGATTTCGGGCCTTATGAAGATGAATATCGCGGATTTGAAATTCGCGATGACGAGACTGGACGCGGGCCACTCATCCTGGTGCTGGCACTGGGCGTATTGCTGATCTTTGCTGGCGTTGTTTGGAACACCTATCGCCAAGGCGTCCGCACGACAGAAGGTGGATTGCCGGTGATCGTGTCAGATTCTGATAATTTCAAACGCTCCCCCGATGAGCGGGGCGGGGTTGAAGTCGCTGGCCAAGACAAGGCCTATTACGGGTCGATGGATGGATTAGGCGATCCAGCCTTGCAAAAGACCTCTGCTCGCAATCCGCTCGATATCCGTCGCCGCAATGCTGAGACCCTCGCAGGAGGCCCAGCCGAGCTGCCGCCAATTGAGGGCGCTGATGAGGCTCCAAAAATCGTCTATGCGGAAGCGGTTGAAGCGGACTCAATCGAGACCGAGCCTGAAACCCCAATCCAAATCGCGGTGGCTAAACCGGTTCGCGAGACCGTGATCGACGCCACAATCCAGGAATCAAGCCCGAGCGAGCTGTCTGTTTCGAGATTTGTTGCCGCCGGAACCTATCAGGTTCAGCTCTCGGCGCTGCGTTCAGAAGACGCAGCCCAAAGCGCCTGGAAAAGCCTGCAAAACACGGCTCCGGACCTGTATGCTGGCGCTGAATTGGATATCCAGCGCGCGGATCTTGGCGCGAAAGGCGTGTTTTATCGGCTGCGCATCGGGTCTTTTGCTGATCGTGCCACTGCCAAAGGCTTTTGCGCAGATGTTAAAGCCACTGGAAAAGACTGTATGGTCGTCGCAAAGGCTATTGGATGAGTTTAAGCGCCTGCATCACCAGCATTTCAGGCCCGTCTCTCTTGCAAGAGGAGCGGGCCTTTTTGCGTGAGGCTCAGCCATGGGGCGTGATTTTAATGGGCCGCTCGTGCGTCAGTCGCGCGCAAGTCAGGGCGCTGACCGCTGACATTAAAGACGCTTTGGGCCGTGATGCGCTTATATTTATTGATCAAGAGGGCGGGAGAGTCGCCCGTTTAAAAGCGCCTGAATGGCCGAAATTCCCGGCCGCGGGGACTTATGGTGCGCTGTATGAAAATGCGCCTGGGGATGCGCTGGAAGCCTGCACGCTTGGGCACCAGCTGATGGGGTATGAGCTTTATGAGCTTGGGATACGCGCCGATTGTGCGCCGTGTGCAGATCTGCGCCAACCCCATACCCACGATGCCATCGGGGATCGCGCGTTCGGATATTCAGTCGAGGCTGTCACAGCGCTGACAGAGGCTGCGGTCGCGGGATTAAAGTCAGCCGGCGTTGCTGGAGTGATCAAACATATGCCAGGGCAGGGGCGGTCGACGCTCGATACCCATTACGATTTGCCATCGGTTGATGCGGATGAAGCGCACTTGCTTCAGGATATGGCTATATTTCAGGCATTGGCGGACCAGGTGCCGATGGGGATGACCTGTCATGTGATTTTTGAAGCGTTTGATCCTGAAAACCCAACCACGATCTCGCCAACCGTTATTTCTGAGACCATTCGAAAGCGAATCGGATTTCAAGGACTGTTAATGACGGATGATTTGGGGATGGATGCACTGGGCGGAACCCTCGCAGATCGCGGCGCGAAAGCGCTGGCGGCGGGATGCGATGTCCTTCTGCATTGTTCTGGGTTTTTGAAAGACCCGGCGGCGATCCTCAATGAAATGGAAGAGATTGCGTCTACAGCCGGAACGCTCGACGGCGAAGCGTTGGCGCGCGCGGAAGCCGCTGATGGATTTGTCTCAACACCGCAGCCTTTTGATACCGAACAGGCCTGGGCGCGGTTTGGCGATCTAATGTCGCAAATGGAAGCGAGGGCATAGGATATGGAGCTCGTTTCCAACGATCTGGTCACGCTAGATGAAGATGTCGAAGCGGAAGAAGTGTTTTCCATCGATGTGTCTGGCTATGAAGGGCCATTGCATCTGTTGCTGGACCTGGCGCGCAAGCAAAAAGTCGATTTGCTACATGTCTCGATCCTAGAGCTTGCGACCCAATATCTCGGCTTCATCCAAGCGGCGCAAGATAAACGGATCGACTTGGCGGCGGATTATCTGTTGATGGCGGCATGGCTCGCCTTCTTGAAGTCGCGCTTGCTTCTGCCGAAGCCCAAGAAAGACAGCGAAGGCGAAGCCTCCGCTGAGGATGATGCGATTAAACTCGCCTTCCGCTTGAAACGCCTCGATGCGATGCGTGAGGCGGGCGAAGCGCTGATGGATAGCAATGTCCTTGGGCGGGATGTGTTCTTGCGCGGGATGCCAGAACAGCCGACCGTGGTCAAAACCACTGAGTACAATACGACGCTCTATCATTTGATGCAGTCATTCGGTTCGATCCGCCAGCGCAAAGCAAAAGAAGCGCCGCACACAATCGAAAATCAGTTCGTGCTTCCACTCGAAAGCGCGCGGGACAATTTGCGCAATCTCAGTCCAAAACTCAAAGAATGGGCGAGCTTAGACGACATTCGTCGGCAAATGGTCGATGTGGATGAAGACTTGCCACCGCGCTCTGTGACCGCAAGTGTCTTTGCTGCGACCCTTGAACTGACGCGGGATGGCGACGTCGATGTCCGCCAGGATGAACATTTTGCGCCGCTTTATTTGCGCGCCAAACCACAACAACAAGAGGGGATTGCTCCATGACCAAGGTCGAAAGCTCAATTCCGATTGAAGATGCGCCCGAAGATATTCGCCGCGCGGTGCAGCAGCTCTCGTTTGCTTATAAGCGCTCTGCCGAAACGCTGTATGAGGCAGAAGACGACGCGATGGCCGAAGCTGTCCGCCGGGCGGAAGCGATCTTGTTCGCAGCGGGACAGCCGCTCGAAGCCTCCGCCATTGCTGAAGTCATGCCTCAAGGCGTCGATGTTCCTGCGGTTCTGATGACGCTGAAGGCGACCTATGCTGAGCGCGGGGTGAACCTGGTCGAAGTGGGCGGCAAATGGCGGTTTCAGACCGCCGATGATCTGGGATACCTGTTTGTCGAAGAGCGCCATGAGCAGAAATCTCTGTCGCAAGCGGCCCTCGAGACGCTGGCCATCATTGCCTATGGCCAGCCCGTCACCCGCGCCGAAATTGAAGCGGTGCGCGGTGTGGCCGTCTCGAAAGGCACGATTGATGTCTTGATGGAGGCCGGATGGGTCAAAATTAAAGGCCGGCGCAAAACACCGGGCCGTCCCGTGACGCTGGGCACCACGGACAAATTCCTGGAGCATTTCGGCCTGGAAAGCCTCGACGTTTTGCCGGGACGGGCCGAGCTTGAAGCCGAAGGCTTGCTGTCAGATGTCATCCCGGATGGCTTCTATTCTGATGGATCGAGCATGCATAATGAAGCAGAAGAGCTTGTTTCTGAGGCAGATCCTGAAGAAAACTCTGACTTTGTCACAGATTTTATGGGACCTGAAGAAGAGGTTCATTAGGCATTTCTGCTTATGAAACCTCGGTCACGCCATTGTAACTCGCCGTGTGGCGCGTTATCTCGATACGAGTATTAGGAGATAAATTATGGCTCCAAGTTGGATGCAGCTATTGCTCGTGGCAGTTGTCGCGCTTTTGATCTTTGGTGGACGTGGGCGGATCTCTTCGATCATGGGTGATATGGCCAAGGGAATTACCAGCTTCCGCAAGGGTTTGCGCGAGGAAGATGGCGACTCAAAGGCTGTCGAAGGTGATGATATGGTGAACATCACGCCTGAGAAGGAAAAAGCGAAGTCGGCCGACTAGATCGTTCGATTAGCGCGGAAGGCGCCTGACTATGCTGCCGCAATTCGGATTTAGCGAACTTCTGTTTCTGGTGGTGATTGCGCTTGTGATCCTCGGGCCGAAAGACCTGTCTCTAACGATGCGCAAACTCGGGCAATTCGTGGCCAAAGGGCGCTCGATGGCAAATGAGTTCCGCGCTGCGTTTGATGATATCGCCCGTCAGGCTGAGCTTGATGATTTGCGCAAAGAAATCGAAGATCTCAAACGCGACAATGCCGTGACCCAAGCGGTTGATGAGCTGAAAGAAGTCGAAAAAGATATCAATCAGACGGTCCTCCGCGAAGAAGCGAAACTCAAAGAAGACATGGCCAAGCCCCTTGCGGCTGAGCCTGAAACGCCGCCGGCAACTGAGCCAGAAGATAAGGCCGTTTCATGAGCCAGGACTTACCGGTAGATCAGCGACCAGATCTCGTCGATCAGGAGATTGAGGCATCGCGGGCGCCGCTGCTCGATCATCTGAACGAGTTACGGTCGCGCCTCATGAAGGCCCTTCTGGCCTTTTTGATCTGCTCGATTGGCTGTTTCTTTATCGCTAATCCACTGTTCAATATTCTCGTCGAGCCGTTTGTGGAGGCGTTCAAAGCGCACGGAGTCACTCAAGACCCGCGTTTGATTTATACCGGACCGCTCGAGTTCTTCTTCGTCAAACTGAAGATCGCCTTGTTTGCAGGTCTGTTCGTGTCGTTTCCGGTGATGGCCTGGCAAATCTATGCGTTCGTTGCGCCTGGGCTGTATAAAGAAGAGAAGGGCGCGTTTCTGCCTTTCTTGATTGCCGCACCCGTGCTGTTCACGATTGGGGTCCTGTTCGTCTTCTATGTGATGATGCCGTTGGTGATGGCTTTTGCGCTGAGCCAACAACAAGCCGGCGGGCTCGATGTGGTGCAAATCGAAGCGCAGATCAAAGTCTCGGAATATCTATCTCTGGCGCTGGCTCTGATGACGGCGTTTGGATTGTCGTTCCAATTGCCGGTTGTGCTCGCTTTGCTTGGCCGCGCCGGAATTGTTGGCGCCGATACGCTCAGAAGCGGACGCAAATACGCGATCGTTGGCATCCTCGCGGTAGCGGCTTTCGCAACTCCGCCAGACTTCATCTCCCAAATCATGCTCACCGTGCCGGTTTACGGACTGTATGAGATCAGCATTTGGATTGTGTCTGTGATGGAACGCAAAGCTGCGGAAGCAGAAGGGGAAGAGGCTTAAACCGGCCTATTCAGCGCAAATTGGTAGAGCAAACCCGGCTGGCATCCTGGTATCCTCTGTCGCGCAAGCGCCTTCGAAGCTTGCGGTTTCAACCCCAAGTGCCGTTTCGAGATTGGCTCCGGCCAAGCGCGCATCGCGGAAGCTCGTCTCAGCGAGATTGGCGGCGGTGAAATCAGCATCGACCAGGATGGAATTATCGAACACGGCGCCCGTAAGGTCGGCTGCTGTGAGCACCGCTTCTGAAAGGGTGGCGGCTGAAAAATCACTCTCGTGGCCTGTCGCGGATTGCAGCTGAGCGCCGGTCAAAGTTGCGCCGATAAACTTACCATCACTCAGATTGGCGCTGTTCAAAACCACGCCGGACATGTTCGAATTGTTGAAGCTGGCGCCCTGCATGCGCGCGCCAATCAGAACCGCCTCTTCGAACGAGGCCTCGGTGAAATCGCCCAACCGTAAATCGGCGCCAGCAGCTTGAACGCCGCCAAAGTTTGCGCCATGCGCATGCGCGCGGCGAAGGTTTGCAGCGGTGAGGTCTGCGCCGGGATAGCTGGCATTCGACACATTCCATCCGGACATATTCCGGCCGACGAGAGAACAGTCTTGGCAGGACCCGCTATAAGATGGCGCCCAGGAAATCCGGCTTGGCGCTTCTTGAGCGTTCAATGGCGCCGCGCCGATTAGCATGGCGCCAGCGAGAACTATGGAACGAAGATCAACCCTTGTCGTCATGATGCATGTCATACGCGAACCATGGCCGGTCTAGAACTGAAAAACTGGTAATCCCGGTGTCGACCTGTTTGCTGTTGCAATCATGTCTCACCCTTGCGGGTTAAGCGCAGTTTGGAATCGTCTTGCCTTTTGGCAAACGAGTCGATGCATCGCCGCACGCTTGGTTCAACTGTGCTTGGGTTAAACCTTTGGCGATCGCCAAGTCAGCGCCGGAGAAGTTTGCGCCGGTCAGGGTTGCACCGGAAAAGTTAGACGACCCGAAATAGGTGCCAACAGCAATCGCGCGTTTGAAATTCGCGTTTGAGAAATTGGTTCGATTGAACCGCGCGCCAAACAGATTGGACACAGAAAGGTCAGCGCCGGTGAGGTTCACATCGTCATAAGTAGATAGAGCGAAATTAGACTGCCGCAGGCGGGTCGCCTGGAGGTTCATCTTCTTGCCTTCGGCATAGGATAGATCCGCTTGAAATAGGTTGCATTTCTCGCAGGATTGCCCGGCTTGAACCTTAGCGATTTGAGTTGCGTCCTGCGCGACAGCGCCAGGCACAAATAAGGCTCCGATGAGAGTCGAAACGGCGATATGTTTCAGCATGGGACGCCCATTCTGGTTCTAGGTTTACACTTGGATAACCATAGGCAAGCGGCGGGCCAGATTGCGTAAAAGGCTACTCTGTCGCTTCGGCTTGCCCCACATATCCGCAAGTATCGCAGGCTTTTTCGCCGTCTGCTTCGTCGAGATAGAGCGTGAAACTCCCGCAATTGGTGCACGCATCAGGGAGATAGGTTGGGGCGGCCTCTTCGGCGCCGTCTTGGACCGCTTCCTCATCCTCTCGCTCCGCCTCGCGCTCTTCGCGCTTGGTATTGAAGATTACGATATTGTCTGGGATCTGGCCGCGCGCAAAGCCGCGCGAGATCAGGTGAGCGGCTTCATCGGGCAAAGGTTGCGCGTGCGACTTCTCAATCCCATCTTCGAGGCCGCGTCCAAGGCCGTCATGGGTTGCATCCCCAAGTTCGGCAAGATCTTCGCGGGCGAGATATGAGACCGCGAGCTCGCGGAAAATATAGTCGAGAATAGACGTTGCTCTGGCGATTTGGTCATTCCCGGTGACTTCTCCGGCTGGTTCGAACCGGGTGAACACGAACGCGTCGACATATTCTTCCAGCGGCACACCGTATTGAAGGCCAAGCGAGACGGCGATGGCGAAATTGTTCATCAAGGACCGGAACGCAGCGCCTTCTTTATGCATGTCGATGAAAATCTCACCAAGAGAGCCATCATCGAATTCTCCGGTATGGAGATAGACTTTGTGCCCGCCAACCGTGGCTTTCTGAATGTAGCCTTTGCGGCGATCCGGCAGGCGCGTGCGCGAGACGCCGCTTGGCGCTTCGATAATAGTCTGCGGCGCAGCATCTTCCGCCATTAAGTCTTCCGCCAGCGCGGTGATATGTTCCATCCGGTCCGCTGTCAGGCGATCAAGCTGCGTATCAAGCGCCGGTAGCCAGATGGATAGGTTGCTTTGCAGTAGGGGCTCGAGATCGCACTCGCTCAAATTTGAGCCCGATACGATAATGCTAACATCACCAGTCTTTTGCAGGGCGTCGGCCATAGTGAAATGGTCGTCAGATGATAGGGTCTGGGTCAAACCCGCGGCTTCCATCGCCGCTTGCGCGAGCTTTTCTGGCCGACCATCCAAGGCTTCTTCTGCTTCTGCGATCTCGCGCTTCGAAAAGCCGATCGATTTGAGAAGCGACCGGCCGTCCGCATCGAAGGATTCTGGCGCCAGGCGGAGATCTTTCGAAATAATGTCATCCCCAAGCACCCAGCGTGAGAACGCTGCGTTCAGAGGCAAACCCTCACCCAGAGCGCTTTTGACTTTGTCGATGGCTTGGGTGGAGAAGCCGCGTGTCCGCAATGTGTCGCCGCTAAAGTGGGGCATCAGCTCCAGATCCGCTGCGGAATCGATCGCGGTCAAAAGGTTTGGCAGGGCTTCTGGTGCGCGCCGTGCCAGGCCGATCCGCGCCATCAGAGACAATGCCGGATGATCGCCTTCTTCGAGTTCGATGAAAGAGGTCATGGGTTGCAGCCCCAGCGTTGCGGGCTGGAAGTTCGCCAGGGCTTTCGCTGAGAGGGGGACGATGGCGATCTCGACATCACGCTTGGATTTGCGGGCGGTACGGGCCGAAAGACCTAGCAGCTCAGCATATTTCTTGGTGTAGGACGTGCCCTTCGCCACCGATTGCAGCAGCTTTAGCAATGAGGTGAGAATGGGTGCACCGTCACCCTTATAAGACTGCCCAAGGCCCAGAAGCGCCGCCGACAGACCGCAAGGCACCAGGACAAGCGTCCGGCCATTTTCTTCCATGGCCGCGGTAATCAAATCCTCAAGCACATCGGTTTCAACGCCGTCTGGGGTGACAAAGCGTGAAACATCGAGCGCCATTGCCGGTGTCTGCGGGGCATGCGGCGTAGATTTCTGCATGAATGTGCCCACGCCTGTACGTCGTATGTCGTTTAACTCGTTCAAGCCCAGATCTGACTCAATCAAACAAGCGGGCGGGGCACCTGTTTCAATGGCATCATTGCTGAACTCATTTGCGAGCGTTTCAAATCCGCGATCTTGGTGCAAAGCATCTTCAATCAGCGCGAGCGGCACGCCGCGGGCGACGGCTTCAGCCAGTTCAGCATTTTTCGGCGTTTCCCCGAGCCCTTCAAGCAGCTCGGCCATTGCCAACTTACTGGTGCGGTTGAGTCGCTGCCGGGACGCCACTTTCATAGCGCTGGTTTTGTCTAACAGATTTGTGAGCGGAACCGCGCACAATTCTCCGAACGGCAAAACGGCGCTGATCAGCCCTTCATCCATTGCGGTTGCCAGTAATTGTGCGTTGCGATCGTCTGCAGACATGAACTGCGCCCTCCAGCCAGAGCGGGCTTGACCTAGCCCGCGACATGATGTGTTGCCTGTCCTAACTAGATTCGGCGAGACACACGCGCCATATTGCGGACAAATATCACTGTCAGGACGTTCAATATGTTCAAACTGTTTACTTGGTGGAATGGCGTAAGCCCCGGCGGCTGGTTTGATATCAAACGCCGCAGCGATCTGATCGGGGCCGATGAGTACGGGAATCGCTATTTCGAGGACCGCAAAGCATCGGTTGAAGGCCGCAAACGTCGGTACGTGATTTATGATGGATTGGCCGAGCCTTCCAAAGTGCCGCCTGAATGGCATGGCTGGCTCCACTACACATTCAACGAGCCACCGACTGACGCGCCACTGAAGCGCCAAGACTGGGAAACAGACCATACGCCAAACATGACCGGCACCGTTTTCGCCTACCGCCCGAAGGGCAGCTTGCGCGAAGGCGGAGAGCGGCGTGAGGCGGATGCAGATTATGAGGCTTGGGATCCCAATGCGTGAATCGGTTTTTGAAACTCTGGTTGGGCTTGCTGTTTTAGTCGTCGCAGGCGTGTTCTTATGGTTCGGCCTGGCGCGTGGCGGCGATGCCAGCACCAATGGCGAAACAGTCGAGCTCGGCGCGCGGTTTAGCAGCGCGGCTACGATTGATCGCGGCACAGATGTACGCATGGCCGGTGTCAAAATCGGTACGGTTCGTGACGTCGCGCTTGATCGCGACCGAGCGGAAGCGCTGGTCGTGATGGCGGTCGACTCGACCATTCTGCCTCTTGGCGATGGTACCAGTGCGCGGGTTCAATCGGAAGGCCTGCTGGGCGGAGCTTATATCAATCTCGAGCCCGCCGAAGGATTTGGCGAGATCCCGCCTTGTGGAGCCGGTGAAGAATTGTTCGGCGACAGCGGCTGCGGTGAAATTCTATACGCCCAAGGCTCAGTTGATCTGATGACGTTGTTTGCATCCTTCGCATCAGGCAATGGCGGCGGTGGAGACAGCGAGTGATCCGCGCGGCAACGCTGGGGCTTGTAGGAATAGTCGCGGGAGCGTTCGCGCTTGCGCAGACCGCTGAGGATACAGAGCCGACGGTTTCTGATCTCGAGCGAGAACTCTTTGGGACTGAACTCGACGATCCGGACGCGGAAAGCGATGAAGAAGAGCTGATCGCGACCCGTCCCCGCAATTACCAGCCCCACGAAACCGTCATGCTCCGCGCTTTGGACAAGATTACCGGACGCTCGACCGATTTCGAAATGCTGGTGGGCGAACCGAAAGTCTACGGATCGCTGCGGATCGACCTTGAGGCGTGTTATCAAACCCCGCCCGAGGAGCCGCCAGAAAGCGCTGCTTTCCTCAAAATCACATCTGCGACCTCGAAACAGGTCCAGACTATGGCGGAGCCGCGCGACCTCACCGAAGAGGAAACAACCGTCTCAGAGGCCGAGGATGCGGATGTCCGTTTCTCTGGCTGGATGTTTGCGTCATCGCCAGGCCTGAGCGCGCTTGAGCACCCGGTCTATGATATTTGGGTAATCGCCTGCAGCGAAGTCGATCCGGCCGTACTCGAGCCTCTGGAGCCGGCTGAGTAGAAGTCTGCATTGATCCGCAGCGCGCGCCAAAGCCGGGTGCGGAACTCGTCGCGTGTGATTTCCTCAAGACCAAATTGATCTAGGTGCGGGTTATGGAATTGCGCATCGAGTAATTGGAACCCGCCAATCTTCAACCGCGCAACCAGATGAACCAGCGCGATTTTTGAAGAATCGGTGGCGCGGGAAAACATGCTTTCCCCGAAAAACGCGCCGCCTAGGGCGACCCCATAAAGTCCGCCGACAAGCTCACCCTCATCATTCCAGCATTCGACACTATGCGCAAAACCTTTGCGGTGCAGCGCGCCATAGAGATTGAGGATGGGGTCATTTATCCAAGTGGCTGGCCGGGTTGGGTGCGGCTCGGCACAGGCTTCGATCACACGATTAAAGGCGGTATCGACCGTAACGCGAAATGGGTCCTTCCGGACGGTTCTTTGCAACCGTTTCGGAATGTGAAACCGGTCCAGTGGCAACACCCCGCGCAAGTCAGGGTCCATCAAAAAGAGCCGCATATCCTCACGCGAATCCGCCATCGGAAACACCCCGCGGCGATAGCAATTGAGAAGATCCGTAGTGTCGAACCGATCAGACATTCACGCAGTTTACTTCAGGCCGACATCAAAACAACCGTGTAGGACGGACATGATTTAGGACGAATATAGGTTTCCGCGATGTTTGCGCTGACTTCACCGGCGCGCATGGTTTCCGCCAGAGCAATGAATCGGATGCATCAGATCTCAAAGATCAGAGATGACCCCAATTGCAACGAGCAAAAGGACACTCAACGCCATCATCGCACCGGCTAGAAGCCCGCTGCGAACCCAAGAAAGCTCTCCCTTATTGTGGAAGAACCAGAAGAACATCCAGAAGATGATCCCGATGGCAGGGGTCGATATGAGCAAGGCCAAAGTCGCCGTCCACTCAGAGCTTCGCGTCGATGCGCGAACGATATCGATCACGGCGCTCGATATGATGATCCAAGAAACAAATGTACCCATTACATAGAATACGGCTCTTAAGCTGAACCGCAGATTCCAATCTCGATGGGCCCACGATCTCAAAACCAAACCCAGCGACCCGGCTAGCACCGCGAACCCATATATCGGCATTACGATCCCAATGGCTCTCCAAACGTCTCCGTCCGAAACCGCCGATTGAATCGATAGAGCGAGATTTGGTCCTAGAAAAGAGCCATCATTACTTGCCAGCTCTGGGGTGGTTAGAAGAGCGCCCGCCGTCATGGATATGAGCAACGATAGGGGAAAGAATGCGCCGGGTGCCAACAGCATGCCCGTCCGCCCCTCCGGGGAGTCTTGTTTCAATAACTCAGTCAATCGCCAGGGCGTCACAATGCAAGCTAAAAATGTCGGGATCACCGCGATCAGCGAAATCGCGACATTGGTTGTCACTCGATCTAAAGCGCCGATGGCATGAGGTCGCTCAAGATCTAAACTCGGTTCATCCATTCGCCCGCCCTTGCAACATCGATTCCCGAGCCTGCCATGCGAGTTAGCGCGGCAGGGCCCGGGCGAGCCGAACCTATTTCAACCCGAGGAAACGCTCCAGCCAGTGGATATCATAATTTCCATCCACCACGTCCTGTTCTTCGACCAGTTTGCGATGCAGCGGCAAGGTCGTCTCGACGCCGCCAACCACCATCTCATCCAACGCGCGGCGCAAGCGCATGATGCACTCATTCCGCGTCCGGCCATGGACGATTAGTTTTGCGATCATGCTGTCATAATGCGGCGGGATCGAATATCCGGCATAGACCGCGCTATCGAGGCGGACGTCTGGGCCGCCCGGTGCATGGAAATCTGTGATCTTGCCCGGCGATGGCACGAACGTCTCATGGTGCTCGGCATTGATCCGACACTCGATCGCATGACCGACCAGCAGCACATCTTCCTGGGTGAAAGAGAGTTTCTTGCCATCCGCGACGCGGATTTGTTCGCGGATCAAATCGATGCCGGTGATCATCTCGGTGACTGGATGCTCGACCTGGATCCGGGTGTTCATTTCAATGAAATAGAAATTCCCGTCTTCATAGAGGAATTCCATCGTACCGGCGCCGCGATAGCCCATCTTTTTGACGGCTTTCGCAACGATCGTTCCGATCTCTTCGCGTTGCGCTTGATTGAGCGCGGGAGAAGGGGCCTCTTCAAAGACTTTCTGGTGGCGCCGCTGTAGCGAACAATCGCGCTCCCACAGGTGGCAAACATTGCCGTGAGTGTCGGCGATGAGTTGGATCTCGATATGGCGCGGTTTGCCGAGGTATTTCTCAAGATAGACGGCATCGTCACCAAAGGCGGCTTTGGCTTCGGTCTTCGCAGACTTGATAGCGGTTTCGAGGTCTTTTTCAGTTTCAGCAACGCGCATGCCGCGGCCGCCGCCGCCGGAGGCGGCTTTGACCAGAACCGGATAGCCGATCTTTTTCGCGACTTTCTTGCCTTCGCTGATTGTCGAGATACCGCCTTCTGATCCTGGGACGACGGGCACACCGGCATCAATCATAGTCTGCTTGGCGGTGATCTTATCGCCCATCGTGCGGATATGCTCTGCCGTCGGTCCGATAAAGATCAAATCGTGGGCTTCGACCATCTCGGCGAATTGGGCATTCTCAGACAGAAAACCATAGCCGGGGTGAACCGCATCGGCGCCCGTAATCTCGGCGGCGGCAATGATCTGTGATTTTTTTAGATAGCTGTTGGCACTTGGCGCTGGGCCAATGCACACGCTTTCATCGGCCAAACGAACCGCCATTGCATCGCGATCGGCTTCTGAGTGAACAGCCACTGTGGCCAGGCCCATTTCCTTACACGCCCGGTGGATGCGCAAAGCGATCTCGCCGCGATTGGCGATGAGGACTTTTTCAATCATCGTTTCGTGTCCTTATTCGACAACGATCAATGGTTCGCCGAACTCGACAGGTTGAGAATCGGCAACGAGGATTTCTTTGACCGTACCCGCGGTTTCAGCGGTGACCGGGTTGAAGGTTTTCATCGCTTCGATCAGCATCAAAGTGTCACCCTTCTTCACTTTATCGCCGACATTCACAAACACTTTCGCGCCGGGTTCAGGAGAAAGATAGACCGTGCCGACCATCGGACTTGTGGTCGCGTTGGATGGCGCGGCTGCTGCGGCCGGAGCAGCGGCAGCTGGTGCGGCAGCGGCAGGGGCAGCGACGGCAGGGGCTGCAGCCATAGGCGCTTGCACAATAGTCGGCGCGGCAGGGGCCATGCTGGTTGCTTTGCTGACGCGAATGCGGAGACCTTCATGCTCCACTTCAACCTCGCCAAGGTCGGCTTCACGCAGGATCGCTGCGAGTTCGCGGACCAGGCCAGCGTCGAGTTTTGTCTTGCTTGTGGACATCGGTGGGGGCTCCTCAGTCTTTTTTCTTATTGGAGAGCGGCGTCTAACGCCATCAAATAGCCGCGTACGCCGAAACCTGCAATGCAGGCGTCTGCGCAAGGGGCCACGTAATTGGTCGTCCGGAACGCTTCGCGCGCTGCCGGGTTCGAAATATGGACCTCGTAAATACGTGCTTCGCATGCCCGTAAGGCGTCATGCAGCGCGACAGATGTGTGGGTATAGGCGCCAGCGTTCAAAATCAGGATCTCAGCGGATTGAGACGCTTCTTGCACCCAATCGATAAGTTCGCCTTCTGAATTGGTTTGACGGAACGTGATCTCAGACTGCGGCGCGGCGGCTTGCATCTGCTGGTGGATTTCATCCAGCGTTGTCGATCCATAAATCTCTGGCTCGCGTGTCCCGAGCAGGTTGAGATTTGGCCCGTTGAGAACATATATCTGTTGCGTCATTGCCACACGCTCTTGCGGCGGATCGCTAAGCTTGGCAAGTCCCATTTAGGCAATCGGAGGCGAGCAAATGCAGATAATCCTCAACGGTGAGCGTCGAGACGTTGCCGACGGCATGAGCATCGAGGCTTTGGTCCTGACTTTGGCCGACGATCCGCGCGGCGTCGCGATCGAGCGAAACTTAGAAATTGTCCCAAAAGCCGAACATGCGACGACGCTGCTACAGGATGGTGATCGGCTGGAAGTTGTGCAGTTCGTCGGCGGCGGGTAGGGCGCGGTTCGCTGAAGAAATTCTGCTTTTTTTTGCGATCCGCGGGGCCTCTTTTCTATTCGCCACTTGCAATCGAATAAACACACCGAACGCGAAAACAAAGTTGATGGCCAGGGCCAGCGAGTCTTAGGCAAGCGACGGGAAACGGTCGTTGGTAATGTCACAGCGATTGGATTCGTGGGCGAAATTTCAGCGAATGTTGCTATCGCATCGTCTCGTTGCCGCTCGCTTAGCCTCGAAACTAATCGCAGCTCAACTTCGATCGGTTCACATCCGCTTCAGGTTAACTTTCGTTCATTTGAACGATCCGCAACGTGAAAGGGGAAGTTGATGGAGAAAATTTGGGAAAGTATCACGCAACAGTTCACAGCCTATGGGCCTCGTGTGCTCTGGGCAATAGTCATTCTGATCGCCGCATATGTTATAGGCAAAATCGTTCAATGGGCGATCCAAAGCGGGATCAAAAAAACCGGGTTTGATGATTTAGGCCCGAAAGGCGACTCATTGGGAAAGAGCTTGGGTGCGGCCGCTTTTTGGGTGATTTTGCTGATCGGTGTCATACAGGCACTTACGCGATTAGAGCTCACGCAAGTTGCTGAGCCGCTAAATAACATGATCGATCAAATCATGTTCTACATGCCGAAAATTTTTGCTGCAGTGGTTTTGTTCGTTGTCTTTGCATTGGTAGCGAGGATTGTTCGCCAAACAGCGAAAGCTGTTTTTTTGTTCGCCGACCCTTTGCCGGAAAAATTGGGGCTTACATCCGGACCAGTGGACGTTTCAGGTGTCTCGGCGACGGTATTATCAACAATCATTTATATAATCGGAGGGATTACCGCACTTGGAGCGTTGCAAGTTCCCGCGGTTACAGAACCTCTCAGCGGCGTGCTAAGCGACGTATTGGATGCGATCCCGAGTGTAATTCTTGCGAGTTTACTCCTAGCAGGATTCATCGTTATCGCCCGGATTGTTTCAAACTTGATCGACAAGACGCTGCCCGCAACAGGTTTGGACAAGGCAGTTGCCGAAATGGGTGTTCTGAAAGGTGCTGATACGGGGCTCACGGCGAGCCGCATTGTGTCATTGGCGGCAACCTTTTTCATCACTCTACTCGGGATCATTCAGGCTTTGCGCGTCCTGAACTTTGAAATCCTGACAGATGCGATGAACGTGATCCTCGATATGGGGGCGTCGATTGCGTTTGGCGCTTTCATTATCTTTGCCGGTGTCTTCTTGGCGCGTCTGGTTTCTAGCGCTATGGCCGCTGCAGGTGGAGCAGCAACTGATACCGCGGCTTCTGTTGTTAAATGGATCATCATTGGGCTTGCGCTCATCATGGGTATTTCGAGAATGGGGCTCGACCCAACCGGCGGTGAGTTCATTCTAGATGTCGCGAAGCTGCTGGCCATCGGCGCTGCCGTCGGCGTTGCCGGCGCTTTGGCGATTGGTATCGGCTGGGGCGGCCGCGAGTGGTTCGGAAGCCAACTCGAAAACTGGAAGTCCACAAAATAACGCCCTGCCATTTCAGTCAACGGAAAGGGCCGTTTGCGACGCGAGCGGCCCTTCTTTGCTGCTCGCGTTCACTCGTGTCTACGGGTAACTTAGTATCGAAATGCGCTGTGGTCGCCAAATTGAAATCGAGAAAAGAAACTCTCTGAGTGGCTAAAACTCGCCCCAAGTAAGAAGCTGATGGTGTGGAACAAGCTTTGTTGCTCGGATCGGCGCCACCCATTTGCCCATCTCGCAAAATCGTCATCTTGCTCTTCTGCTTGCAGGCGGTTAAGCGGGCGGCATGACTGATATGCCGTTGACCGTCGCCGGACGGACCTTCAATTCTCGCCTGATTATTGGCACTGGAAAGTATGCATCTTATGCCCAAAACGCAGAGGCTGCGCGGGCCGCTGGTGCGGAAATGGTGACGGTGGCCCTGCGCCGCGTGAATCTCTCAAATCCGGAGGAAGATCGACTGCAAGATCACGTCTCGCCGGAGGAGTTTACCTATTTGCCGAACACCGCTGGCTGCTTCACGGCGGATGAGGCGGTGCGCACCCTACGCCTCGCGCGCGAGGCTGGCGGCTGGGATCTGGTGAAGCTCGAAGTTCTATCTGACCAGAAGACGCTGTATCCGGATATGGAAGAGACGCTGCGCGCGGCAAAGGATCTGATCGCCGATGGGTTCGAAGTGATGGTCTATTGCTCTGACGATCCGGTGTATGCGCGTAAACTCGAGGATGCCGGTTGCGCGGCGATTATGCCCTTGGGCAGCTTGATCGGGTCAGGCCTTGGGATTCAAAACCCGCTCAACATTCGCTTGATTGTGGAGCAATCCCGTGTGCCGGTCATCGTTGATGCAGGCGTTGGAACCGCTTCTGATGCGGCTCAGGCGATGGAGCTTGGTTGTGACGGCGTGCTAATGAACACGGCGATCGCTGAGGCAAAAGACCCCATTCTAATGGCCTCTGCGATGAAACATGCGGTGATTGCCGGGCGCGAGGCCTATCTGGCCGGGCGTATGGGGCGCAAACGGTATGCTGACCCCTCTTCGCCTTTGGCGGGCCTAATTTAGCTCTCCGCCAGCGCGGTTTCGATTAGCGCTTCAACCTGCGGAATGTTCGCACCAGAAACGTGCTCATTGCCAATGACAAAGGCTGGCGTTCCGGTAATGCCGAGTTCGCGGGCGAGGCTTTTCGCGTCGGCGACGGTTTTCTGTACTTCAATCGATTTCATATCCGCGCGCATTGTGTCGATGTCGATGCCAATTGATTCTGCGGCGGCATCGATCTGTTCAGGCCCGAAGCCGGAACCATTGTCGAGCTCCATCAGCGCCATATGCATCTCGATATATTTGTCTTGCTTTCCAGCGGCGATTGCTGCGAGGGCGGCTTTCTCGCTCTCGGCAGATAAGATTGGGAATTCTTTGAAAACAACCCGCACTTGGTTGTCGTATTTTTCTGGCAGTTCCGTTGCCCACTCTGCTGAGCGCTTACAGAAGCCGCAGCGATAGTCGAAGAATTCGACCACGGTCACAGGTGCGTCTGCGGGCCCGATGGAAAAGTCTGCCACATTGTTGATCAGAGCGTCTTGGTTCTCGGCAATAGCTGCGCGGGCTTGTTCGGCTTCTTCTGCGGCGCGCTTTTCGCTCAAGGCAATTAGGGCATCCTCGATAATCTCAGGATTTTCCATGATGTAGTCGGCGACGATTTTCTCGATTGCTTCTTTGTCAGCTGTGCCAACTTGCTCTTGCGCGCAGGCAGGGGTGAGCGCGATAGCGGTGGCGGCGAGGGCGAGGCTAAATGTGCGAGCCATATCAGAGTTCCTGAGGTTTGATTTCAATCATTATCCACGCAGATGCTTGCCTGAGTGTGAAAAGCAAGATGTCAGACCTGACATTTTCGTGATTTTTCTTAGCGGCGGCGGCGCCAAAACACTTCGTTTTCTGGCAAAGCAGGGTCGGTCGCGTTGCGAATATCGCCCGCTTGGCGGAAGGCGGGTGTGTTCGGTTCAAGCTCCAGCAGCGCGCGCTGGGCAAAAGAATGCGCGCGCGGATAATTGCCAATATTGTAAGCGGCTTCTGCCGTTGCGACTTGCGCCAGCGGCCGATTGTCTTGGGCTTCAAACACAATGGCGAGCTGCGTCCAGGCAAAGGCGTTATTAGGTTCTGCAATCAGCGCATCGCGCAGGGCTTCTTCGGCGAGTGCGATATCTTCAGGCTCATTGCGTTGAATCAACGACCGAGCCAGTGAGATCTTGATAAGTGCATTGTCCGGCAGCAAACGATTCGCTTCGATGAGTGGATCGATTGAATCAACCGGGCGGCCTGTCTCAAACAAGATTTGCCCTTTGAGCTCATGGAAATATGCGTTTTCGGGCTCTTCTTCGATCAGCGAATTAATTTCTTTAAGGGCGGTTCCAAGATCAGCGGCTTTCATGGCAGAGATTGCCCGGGCATAGCGTGCCGGCGCCGACAGATCCGTCGGGGGATAGTCTCTAAACACCCGAGCAGGTGGCTCTAGGAAGCCGACCAATTTTGCTTTCATCATGTCAAATTGCAGAGCGACGCGCGGGTCCTCCGGCTTGTCCGCAAGGCCTGATTCTTCTGCCAGCGTACGCGTTGTACGGACCCGGTTGGAAGACATCGGGTGGGATCGGAAATAGGGAAAACGCCGCGCTTCGGAGAGCACTTCTTGGTATCGAAACTTCTCGAAAAACTCGACAATTCCCATCGGCGATTGTTCCAGTTCCGTCAGATACTGAACCGCCATCGTGTCCGCCATGGCTTCTTCGGCGCGGGTATGGACGAAAAAGTTCAGCGCTGCGAATTGTTGAGAGCTGGCAATCAAGGCCGCGCCGGCATCTGGCGCGCCCGCGGCGATTGCCAAGACACCCAAGCCGATGGAAACAAGCGCCGGACGCGAGGCAATGCTGGCGGCTCGGGTCCGGGTGACGGTGTGACCGCAGGCAATGTGGCAGGTTTCGTGGGCAATCACGCCTTTCACTTGGCGCGCATTGTCGGACGCCATGATCAATCCGGTGTGGAGGTGAATGCGCTGCCCGCCGGCAACAAAGGCATTCAGGCTCGGATCATTGATAATATAGAGCCCAACGTCAGATGGCTCGAGCCCAGCCACCTCGAGAATCGGATCGGTCCACTCGCGCAAAGTTTGCTCGATTTCCGCGTCACGGATCAGGCTTTGGCTTAAAGCGGGCAGCGCCACACCAAGCCACAAAACCATTCCTAAAGCGATCGTTCGAAACGTTTTCATGATCCATCTGATCCTTTTGCTGGTTGCAAACTAAGCAACCGAATGTGGCTTGGCGAGGGCAGACGCTGCATCATGACGAAATTGTCAGGCAGTTTTCTCCGCGAAATCAAAGAATAAAGCGGGATTGATCGCGACACCAACAGTATCGCCAGCTTGAAGATTGGCGTCGACTTGGCAGACGGCGAACAGTTTTTTTGAGCCCGATGTCTCAAGTTCAATTTCAGAGACTGCGCCAGCAAGTCTTTGGCGGCGCACGTGAAAGCCGGTGCCTTCAGCGATCTGCAGCGCTTCTGGACGGTAAAAGAGCTGATCGCCTTTTGCGTCGATCTGGTTTTGCCAGTCTTGTGGAAGATCAGATCGCGAGATGGAATGCACTGGTCCCAGCGCTTTGGCGGCTTTTTCGTTCGTAGGGGTGCGATACAGCTCCGACGGCGCGCCGGTCTGGAGAAGCTCGCCCCGATCGATGATCGCGATTTTGTCGGAATGCACCAAGGCCTCATTCGCATCATGGGTGACCAGCAAAGACGGGATGCCTGAGGCGCGTATGGCTTCCAATGCGGCGTCTCTGACTTGATCGCGCATGGCTGGGTCGAGCCCGGAAAAGGGTTCATCAAGCAAAATCGCGACCGGATCAGGCGCCAGCGCGCGGGCAATGGCGGTGCGTTGCTGTTCGCCGCCCGAGAGTTGATGCGGGTAAGCGTCGATCCGGTGCGCGAGCCCCAAAGTCTCTATCCACCGTGTCGCACAGGCGGTGCGTTCGGGTGTTTTGAGGTGCCGCAGACCGAAAGCGACATTCTCGCGCACAGAGAGATGCGGGAAAAGCGCGAAATCTTGAAACACGAGTCCGATTTTGCGCTTTTCAATCGGGACGTGGGCGTTTGGACCTGAAAGCTCGTCTTGGCCGGATAGAATACGGCCTTGATCGGGGCGCTCCATCCCCGCAAACAGTCGCAACAGAGTCGTCTTCCCCGATCCAGATTGGCCTATCAGCGACGTGATCTTTCCAGGTTCCAGGCTGAGGCTAACCGCGTTCACCGCTCTATTGCCTGCAAAAGAGCGGCTGACCTGTTCGGCGATGAGGGGCGTGCGGGTCGTCATGGTCTTAAGTGCGCTCCGATTGTCCCAAACGCCAAGATAAGAGCAGGACCGGAGCCAATCCGGCAAGAACGATCAGCAGCGAAGGCAGGGTGGCTTGGGCGAGCCGTTCGTCAGTGGCATAGGCATGCGCGCGCACCGCGAGCGTATCCCAACCAAACGGGCGAAGCATCAAGGTTGCGGGAAGCTCTTTCAAGATCTCAACAAAGAGGATCAGGGCAGCAGCGAAAGCGCCTGGCGCAATCAAGGGCAGGTCCACGCGGAGGAATTGTCTGAGCCCAGTACTGCCGAGGCTCTGCGCCGCTAGATCGAGGTTTTTCGGGAGTCGGGCGAGCGAGGCTTGGATCGGCTCAACGCCGGCAGATGTGAAGCGGCTGACATAGATCCAAACCAGAAAGCCTATCGCAACTGCGCCCGACAGCGCCTGTCCGGTTTCGCGTAGGATAAACAAGGCACCGAGGCCGAGCACAGCCCCTGGCGCGGCATAACCTGCGGCGGCGATCAGTCGGGTGGCGAGCTGCAACGTTGCGCTCCGCTTTGAGGATAGGGAAAAGATGATTGCCGCCAAGAAGGCCATGGTCGCGCCCATGGTGCCGAGCATCATCGTCGCGCGGATCAGCGGCCAAAGGTCGTTTGCGCTCGCGCGGTTTTCGAGCGCCAGCCAAAGCAAGCGGACCATTGGGGCCGCAAAGCAAATCAGCAAAATCGTGGTGCACAATGCGGTCGCGCCCCAGGCAGGAGTAGATGAAAGTGTCGTCCGTGCTGAGGTGCTCCATCGCGAACTCGTTTGCTGCGTGCCGCGCTGTCCCTGAAATAAACGTGCCGCGATTAGGAACGCGCCTGCGATCAGGATTAACATCAGCGCGAGGCGGGCGGCGGTGTTCGGCTCGCCAAAGGATTGCCAGGATCGGATGATGCCCACGCCGAGTGTCTGGATGCCGAGGAAGTCCGCGGCGCCATAGTCTGCCGCCGCTTCCATCAGCGCGAGGCATAAGCCGCCAAGAATGGTCGGCAGCGCGATCGGGAGGCCCACGCGCCAGAACAGTTGGAGCGGGTCTGTGCCAAGACTACGAGCGGCTTCGAGCGTGGTGCGTGATTGCATCGAGAAGGCCGCACGTGCGGTGATGTAGACATAAGGAAAGAGGGTGGTCGCCAGGACAAAGGCCAAGCCTGGCGCGCTAAACAGGTTCGGAAACCAATAATCGCGCGCCGACAGGCCGGTCATGTCACGGATTGACGATTGCAATGGTCCCGCCACCCCCATCAGATCCGCCCAAGCATAAGCCATCACATAGCCCGGCATCGCCAAAGGCAGGATCATTGCCCAGCTGAACAGGCCCCGTCCCGGAAACTCATATTGGCTGATTAACCAGGCGGCCGGAACTGCAAGACCAAGCATCATGATGGCTGCAATCAACAACACGATAAGCGTTGTGAGTGTGTGAGGCAGCAAGCGGTTTTGCAGAATATGATCCCAAGTCGCACCGTCTCCGGCGGTCAGGCCCGCAAACACAGCTGCTAAAACGGGTAATCCCACCAATGCCACGATGAGCAAAGGCGGGATTGTCCGAAGAGATAGAGTTGCGTGCCGCATTTAAAACCGAGACTGGCCGCTTCTGAACTTAGTTCCAACCTGCGAGATCAAAGAGTCTCTGCGCATCGGCCTGGTTTTCGCCATAGACATCAAGATGCGTGTCCGAGGGTGTGAAGCTCGGGACTTGATCGACGCCGTCTGGCAGAGGTGTCGAGGCCAAAAGCGGCAGCTCTTTGGTGTCGCGTGTGATGTAAGATTGTCCGGTTTCGGTGAGCAGGAATTCGACGAATTGCTCGATCAACGCCAAGTCATCTGCGGTTTTAGTGGCGGCGATGCCCGTAATGTTCACGTGAGAGCCGGAGCCTTCGACAAATTCCGGGATCAGGAATGATGTGCTCGCCGCGACGTCTTGGTCGGCTTCGCTTTCGCTGGCCCCCAGACGGATCCAATAATAGTGGTTTACGATCGCGATTGAGCACTCGCCAGCCGCAATGGCGCGGATCTGATCGGTGTCGCCGCCTTGCGGATTGCGCGCCATATTCTCGACTACAGCACTGGCCCAGCCTTGTGCTTGCTCTTCTCCGTAACGATGGATGATTTCGCCCATCAGTGACAGATTGTAGATGTTCGAGGAGGAGCGAACGCAAATTTCGCCAGTTTTGTCGGCTTGGGCGAGCGTGTCCCATGTTGAGAGCTGATCGGCGCTCCACCGGTTTGGATCATAAGCGATTCCGCGAATTCGGCGAGCAATGCCATACCAATGATTGTCGCTCGCGCGATAGGTTTCAGGCACGGCCATTGCCAGCGCTTCACTTTCGAGCGGCTGGGTTAATCCAGCGTCTTTGAAGCGCCATAGGCTGCCTGCATCAGCGGCAATAATCACATCGGCCGGGCTTTGGTCGCCCTCGGCTTTCATGGTTTCGAGGAGTTGGCTGGCGCCGGCTTCCCGAACGTCCAATTGCACACCAGTTTCTTCTTCAAACATCGCGTATAGCGTTTTGTCCGAATCATAGTGACGCGAGCTATAAATGGTTAGCGTCTTTTGCGGCTCAGTTGCCGTTTCAGCCGTCGATGTTTCAGTAGGATTGGAACAAGCCGCGACTGCTCCAATGAGCAGGCTGAGGCCGGTGAGCGTGTGAATAGCTTTGATCATGATGTTTCCTTCTCACAAATGAGAAGCATTCGCAACTGGAAGTTTTGCCCAAGCCTGCGACAAGTGGTGCAGTTTTTGCATTAACTCTGAATGCGCCAGCTGGACGGGCGCTCTTGCATTGGTAAACTCATACCAATTCGCAAGAATAGCGAGGACAAACTGTGTGGGGGAAGTATGACAGAAATCATACTCGATTTGGGACCGGTAAACACCGTCGATGAAACCGCTTTCGCACAAGCAATTGACCGCCTAGCCCTATGGCAGGCGTCACGCAGCGGGCGGGCGTATAGGAATCGCGATGCGCCGGGCGTGATGATCAAAACCGTATCTGACGCGCGTGGGACATTGCGCAAGTCGGTTATTTTTCAACGTCAAGAATGGGCTTCTGCCTTTATCGGCTTTTGGGAAGCTGAACGCGCTGCCAGCTAATTCTATCAGATATGCGTCAACGCGGTAGCTCGAACGGTTGGGGCTGTTAAACACGTTCTATGAGCGAACGCACCGCCTCCATTCAATCGATTGCCATTATTGGTGCCGGAATTATCGGCCTGTCTTGCGCGCTCGAACTGGCCGATCGCGGCGTTCGCGTCACGCTTTATGAAAAGCAATGGCCGCCGCGAGGGGCAAGTTGGGCGGCAGCCGGCATGCTCGCACCGGCTTTTGAAGCGATTGGCGTCGCCGGAAACCATCCCGGCCTGTTTGAGCTTTGTGATGCCAGCGCACGCTTGTGGCCGGATTGGGCATCCCGTTTAGAGGCGCGAACCGGCAGGCCATCTGGATACAATTCTGGCCCGTCATTGGCGCTCGCCTTTGATGCGGAGGCGGCGCAAAAACTTGCATTGGTGCAGCGCGCGCTCGCGGATCATGATCAGGCGCCCAGCAATTGCACAGAGAATCTCACGCGCATTGACTCCAGTGTTGGAGCGGGCGTGCAATCTGCTCTGCTCTTACCGAGTGATGGTCAGGTCGATAACCGGCTCACCCTCGCTGCGCTGGTTGCGTGTATCGAGACGCATGATTTGATCCGCGTGCAGATTGGAGATGCGTCCTTAGCTTGGACCGGAGCAAGGGCAGATCATGCAGGTCACGATGCCACGCTGCTGACAGCTGGCTGGCAAACTGGCGCTGTGAAAGTCGCACGCGAGAATGATCAGATAGATATCCTCGAGCTCGATCCTCTCTTAGCGGAGATTGGGCCGATTGGCGGGCAAATGCTGGCCGTGGCGCCGATCGAAGGTGGGCCGCGCATGACGATTCGGTCGGGGCATGTCTATATCGTGCCGAAAGCCGACCGGATCATAATTGGCGCGACCAGCGAACCAGGTCGCGCGCTCACACAGCCGGTCGCTGACCAAATTGCGGCGCTTCGCGATCAAGCCATCCGGATCTGCCCAATTCTTGAAAACGCTCCCATACTTGAGAGCTGGGCCGGGGTCCGTCCCGGATTGAAGAACCATGCGCCCTTGCTTGGAGAGACGCAGATTGAAAAAGTGTTCGTCGCTGCCGGGCATTATCGGAACGGGATTCTGCTCGCTCCGCTGACCGCGCAGATCATGGCTAACTTGATCATTGATGGAAAAACCAGTCCGCTGACGGAAACTTTTGCGCCAAAAGCGCGATATGTAGAGCAGCTGTGACGCCTCGTCAGAGTAGACGGCGAATTCGTTGCGTCATAGATCTGCGGCGATAGGAGAACTCATATGCATACGATTGGCCCGCTCAGCGAAGATCAACTCGCCATTCAGGATGGTGTTGCGCGTACTGTGGCGCAGTTTGACGACGAATATTGGGCCAAGACGGATGAGACGGGCGATTGGCCTGAGGCGTTTTGTGATGCCATGGCGGAAGGCGGCTGGCTCGGCATTGCGTTTCCGGAAGAATATGGCGGCGCTGGCCTTGGGCTGACGGAAGCGGCGCTGATGATGCAAACCGTGACGCGGTCAGGCGCAGGCTATTCCGGCGCTTCGGCGATCCACCTGAATATCTTTGGGCCAAAGCCGCTCGAAAAATTCGGCAATGAAGAACAGAAACAAGAGAACCTGCCGAAGATTATCTCTGGGCAAGAAAAAATGTGTTTCGCGGTGACGGAACCAAATTCCGGTCTCGACACGTCTTCGCTAGAAACCAAAGCAGAGCGGACAAATTCAGGCTACACGATCAATGGCCGCAAGATTTGGACAACCGGGGCTCAGCGCGCTGATAAGATTCTGATCATCGCGCGAACCACGCCGAAAGAAGAGTGTTCGAAACCCTATCTCGGGCTGTCGCTGTTTTACACTGATCTCGATCGCGGGAAGATTGAAGCCAATCCGATCCCGAAAATGGGCCGCAAAGCGGTGGAATGTAACACGCTCTTCATCGATGGGCTCGAAGTGCCGAAAGAGCATTTGATTGGCGAAGAGGGCGCTGGGTTTAAATATCTAATCCAAGGGCTCAATCCTGAGCGGGTCCTGTTTGCGGTTGAGAGTATTGGGCTTGGCTTCGCCGCGTTGGAAAAAGCGACCACCTATGCCAATGAACGCGTCGTGTTCGGGCGTCCGATTGGTCAGAACCAAGGGATCGCGCACCCGCTTGCCAAGGCCTGGGCCGAGCTCAGCGCCGCAGAGCTGCTCGCATACAAAGCAGCCGCTCTGTTTGATCAGGGTCAAGAATGCGGCGCTGAAGCGAATGCGGCGAAATATCTTGGCACAGAAGCCGGGTTCAAGGCTTGCGAGACCGCCGTTCTGACGCATGGCGGCATGGGTTATGCGCGCGAATATCATGTTGAACGCTATATGCGCGAAGCCATGCTGGCGCGGATCGCCCCGGTCAGCCGCGAAATGATCTTGAATTTCATTTCTGAACGCGTGCTCGGGCTGCCGAAGAGTTATTGATAGCACGGATGACGGTCTAATCCGTTTTCCGCGGCGCAATCAGGCTGCGGAGCCAGCCCCAGCTTGTATTGCCGCGAAGCGTGTCGCGATACGCGGTGTCGAAATAGCGATCGACGCCCTCGGCATCGGCGAACATATCGATCCGTGTGCGCGTGATTTCGGCAGGATCTATCGTCCGGACGACGGTCGCTGGATTGCCCACGGCAATCGAATTCGCAGGCACGTCTTTTGTCACCACGGCGCGCGCGCCGATGATCGAATTTTCGCCAATCGTCACGCCTTTGCCGACAAAGGCACCATCACCGACCCAGACATTGTCGCCGAGCGTGACCGGCTTGGTTTTGCCGTGCACATCGGTGCGGTCATAGACGCCGTGCCAATCGCAATCGGTGACCGTGGAGGCGTGACCAAACATGCAGCCCGATCCGATCGTAATCCGCTCGCCAGCCATTATCCGTGTGCCCGGGGCGATCAGGCAAGCGTCGCCAAAAGTCAGCTCTGCCGCGCCCCCCGGCGGGGCCCAGCAGGTCAGACGAACCATCGCATCTTTCGCGGCCACCACATGTAGGCTCGCGCCTGCTTCAATCCCAGCGCCGAACAGTTTGATTGCCCACGGGTTTGCCATCCGCCAGTCGGGTCCCAATCGGTCGAAATGGGGCACAATTCTGCGAGCCGCATAGCGGTGATGATGGCGCAAGTTTAGCCGGTAGAGCCAATAAGGGCGGGCGTCGCGTCTCATTCGGCTCGTCGCGTCTTTCGCTTATTCCGCCGCCGGGCGGATGTCGCGCTCTGGATCGAACAAGCCAAGATCAGGCTCAGCGGTCGCATCTGGTTCGACCTGACGCCCCCTTAGACGGGCCACCATACGGCGGCGCCAACGTCCCATCTTGGCCGGAGCTGCCAACCAAACCGGCGTCACGATCAAGGTCAGCATGGTCGAAAAGCCTAGTCCGAACACCACGGCGGTGGCCAAAGGCACCCACCATTCAGCGGTGATTCCGCCAAAGCTGATCGCGCCTTCGCGGAAGTTTACATTCATCATGAAGACCATTGGCAGAAGGCCGCAAATCGTGGTCAGCGTCGTCAGCAAGATCGGGCGAATACGTTGCGCGGCGGCGGCGATCGCGGCCTCCTCGCTCGTCCGTCCGTCGCGCTGCAGGCGCTGGAACGTATCGATCAGAACGATATTATTGTTCACCACAATTCCAGCCAGGGCCACCACCCCCGTTCCGATCATCAAGATCGAAATGTAGGGCAGGACGAGCTGGATCCCGATCAGAACCCCGGCGGTTGAAAGCACGACCGCTGAGAGCGTCAGCACCACATGGTAGAAATTGTTGAACTCCCAAAGCAGGATAATCCCCATCAAGAATAGCGCGGAAAGGGCCGCGACTCCAAAGAAGGCTTCGGCTTCGGCAGCGTCTTCATCCGCGCCTTCGAATTGGATATCGACAGCAGGGTTGATGTCCGCCGCGGCGATCAGTTCTTTGAGCTCAGCAACCTTGGCGGCGCCTTCGCCCTGCACGACCGCATTGGCGCGGACCAAGACGATCCGTTTGCCGTCTCGGCGCTCAATTTTCGTGACTTTTTGTGCTGGTTTACGCTCGACAAATTGCGCCAGCGGAACTTGGCCGTTCGGGGTGGCGATGCGCAGGCGATCTAGGGCCTGAACGCTTCGCTCGCTCTCGGGCAAGCGCACGCGAATATCAATCTCGTCGAGGGCGTCATCCGGGCGATAGCGCCCCACGAGGATACCATTGGTGACCAATTGCACAGCAGCGCCAACTTGGCTGACATCGACGCCAAACTTTCCGGCTTGGGCGCGGTCGACTTCAAGCTGGTATTCGATGCCTGGAAGCGGACGACTGTCTTCAATCTCGCGCAAGCCATCCATTGAATCGACCAGGGCACGAACTTGCGCTGCAGTTTGCATCAAGGCGACGCCGTCATTTGAGCGCACAGCGACTTGCAGATCTTTGCCAACCGGCGGACCTTGCTCCAGCTTACGGACTTCGGTGCGCAGGCCGGGAACCCCCACCAGTTCATCGCGGATCTGTTGTTCGGTGATCCGGCCATCATAGCCGTCTTCGCGATCTTTGAGATTGATCAATACGCGGCCGATCGTGTCTTGGGGTGGCGAACTGACGCCATCGAAGTTGAACGATCCTGAACCTTCACTGCCAGAGGTCGAAGCCAATGACTCAATCCCATCAATCGGCAACAGGCGTTCAACGACGCGATCTACGATCACGTATTCTTCGTCGGCCGAGAGATTGCCTTGCGCTTGAACGAAGACATAAATTTGCTCCGGCTCCACATCCAAGAATAGTTCAGATTTGTGCGTCGTAGATCCGAACCACATGAAGATCGAAATGATCAACGCGATCGCGCCAAAGGTCACCAAGAAGGGGCGGGCGATCAGGGCAGAGGTTGTACGTGCATAGCGTCCAAACCAACCTGGCGCTTCGAGCGGGTCGCCAGATGCACCGGAGACTTCGACCAAGCCATTATTGGTTTGATCTGTCCCGCGTCCACCAATTACTGAGCCTAAGACCGGCAAGAAGATCAATGCCATGACCAGCGATGCGACCAGAACGAAGATGAGTGTGATGGGCAGGTATGACATAAACTTGCCGACCAGGCTGTCCCAGAACAAAAACGGGAAGAAGGCCGCTAAGGTCGTCGCAGATGAGGCAACGATGGGCCAAAACATCCGTTTCGCTGCCATGCCATAAGCTCGTTTTCGGTCGAGCCCTTCGGCCATTTTTCGGTCCGCATATTCGACCACAACGATGGCGCCATCGACCAGGATTCCGACCGCGATGACCATGCCGAACATCACCATCATATTGATCGTGTATCCGAACATGCCGAGCATCAGGAAGGCCATGACGAATGAACCCGGGATGGCGAGGCCTACCATGCCGGCAGAACGCAAACCAAGCGCTGCTACCACAATAATCATCACCAGCACCACGGCCACCGCGATGGAGGCTTGGAGTTGTCCAAGCTGATCATCAATCATCTCTGACATGTCGGACGTCAGCGTGACATCAATCGTCTCTGGCCAACGAGTTTTCGACTGCTCAACAATTGCTTCAACGTCCGCGACCGTGTCGAGAATGTTCGCGCCAGTCCGCTTGACGATCTGGATCGAAACCGCGGGTTGCCCGTTAAACTTGGCGTAGCTCTCGCGGTCTTTGAAGGTCCGGCGAACGGTCGACACATCTGCCAATGTGATCGTCGCATCGCCATTGGTTTTGATCGGTAGGTCAAACGCGTCTTGTGCGGTTTTGATGAGGCCTGGAACCTTAACTGGGAAGCGACCTTCGCCCATATCGATCCGGCCCGCTGGGACAAGCCGGTTATTGTTTGCGATGACTGCGAAGATCTCTTGGTAAGAGATATTGTAGGTCTCAAGTTTTGCAGGATCTACGGTGACTTCGAGCACTTCTTCTCGGTCGCCGCTGAGGCGGGCCTCTAAGACGCCCTCCAGACCTTCAAGCTCTTCTTGGAGGTCGAGGCCGATTTTGTACAAAGTCCGCTCAGGTGCGTCGCCATAAAGGTTGATCGCGAGGATTGGAAACAAAGAGGCGTTGATCTCAGTAATGATCGGCTCACGGGCTTCGTCCGGAAACTCGCGCTGGGCCAAGTCGACTTTTTCTTGCACGTCTAGAACGGCCTGATCCTGATCAAAGGAGACATCAAATTCGATAATGATTTGACCCGCGCCTTCGAGACCAAAGGAGTCGATTTGTTTGACCCCTTCAATGCTTTGTAGCTCGCTTTCGACAGGACGTACTAAGAGCCGCTCGGCATCCTCCGGCGAAACCCCTTCAAGCGGGATTGTCACGCCGACAAAGGGGATCGGCACGTCGGGATCGGCTTCTTTTGGCAAATTGATATAGGTCAGCGTCCCAGCAATCAGAGCGACCACTAGGATGGCGAGGACCATACGCGCGCGTCCAATGGCGCCGTCGATGAGACCATTCATGCGCTACAATCCTTCGCCAAGACGGGTCGATACTTCGACCCCTTCTTTCAGATAGTCTTGTCCAGCCGCCAAAAGGTTCACCCCTTCCGGGAGGCCCGTGACCCATATTCCATCAGGCGCATCATCAATAACGCTGACTTCTGCGAACTGAACCAAATCGGCGTCATCGACATAGCGAACACCAACGCGGCCATCATCATGCAGAACCAGCGTCGCAGGCGTAGTCAGAATGGCAGGAACTTGACCGAGTTTCAGCTGCACCGTCGCGGTCAGGCCAGCGGCAATTTCTGTCTCTGGGTTCGGGATCTCGATCTCGACTCTGAACGTGCGGGTTTGCGGATTGGCCGTGCGCGCGACAAAGCGAACCGTACCGGAGGCTTGCAGACCCGTAGCAAAGGAAACGTCGACCGGCTCACTTGTATCGATCGCGCTCAGTTGCGCTTCGGTGGCGTCCACCGCAACGATGATTGGGTCGAGATCGACCAAACGTCCACAGGCTGCGCCGACCGACAAAAAGTCGCCGCGTTCTGCCATTCGGGTTTCAAATACGCCTTTAAACGGCGCAGTGATGCGTGTTTTACCGATTTCGATTTTCGCAGCAGCAAGCGCCGCCTCGGCGCCATCGAGCGCTGCTTTAGTTGCGGCCGCGCGATTTGACGTGGTCCAGCCTTTTTCTTCAAGTTGGCTTGCCGCGTCATGATCTAAGCGCGCTGAAGCGACCGCCGCTTCAGCTTCCGCGATACGGGCGGATCGGCTTTCGACATCAAGGCCGCAAAGCACGGTGCCTTGGCCGACCAATTGTCCTTCGCGGACGCTTGCATTGATTACGGTGCCCATTGTCTCTGAGCGGACGGTAACTTCACGATCAGGTTCAGAGCTGCCTTTGAGCGAGGCCACGATTTGATGCGGCGTCAAAGTCGCTGGATAGACGATCACCTCCGGGATGGCGGCCGCTTGCGTGGATGCTTCAGCGCTTTGATCGGCAGGCGCAGTTTCTGCCGGTGCGCGGGTGACTCCTCGAAACACAAAATAGGCGAGGAAAGCGAGGAGGATGAATCCGGCCGTTCGGACCGAACTTGGAAAAGATGGCATGGGAGGATGCCTTTCTGCGCAGGTTGGCAATTCGCCATTATTATTATGGTTAATCGAGATACGATCGAAAGATTTCCATTCGGGAAAACTTGCGTGTAACTTCGTTAAACCAAGTGCCGTTATAATTTACTTTTAGGCAGAAATAGACATTACGAACAGTCGCAGGCGTTTTTGCCGCGTTTTTTCGGTCCAGTGCAAAGTTGTTTTCTCAATAAAAACGGAGACTTAGCGGCCGTTTCGACGTTTTTGTCTTTGCTCGTCTTCTTTGAAAATCCACGCCACATCGAGCTCTTGCAGCCATTCTGGCAGCTTTTTGGCGCGCTCTTCCGGTGATGCCTGATTGGACATTGCGTTCGAGCCTGCCAGCTGATCTCGGGTCGGGAACGTGATAATCTTTGAAGCCATGATAGCTTCAAAGCAAATTCGGTGCCGGTTCTAGGCGTCATCCCCGGCTTCATAGCGTTCAGCGATTTGCGCGCCCATTTGATTCATCATCTCAAATAACGCGTCTGGATTCGATTGGCGTTGCTGTGCTGCCTCGAGTTCCATACCTTTGGCAAAGATCAGTTCAGGCGTTTTCGCCTGGATCGCTTTTAAGATCTCCCCAGCGAGATCCGCCGGGTCATCCCCGCCATCGATATTCGCGTCGGACTTTCCGCGCGAAGAGCCGTCCGCTGTCAGTGCATTCCGCGAAACATTGGTCGCGACTGAGCCGGGCAGGACGTTTGTGACGTGAATATTGTGGCGCACCGAAACTTCAGTGCGGAGGGAGTCCATGTAGCCAATCAGACCATGTTTTGCGGCAGCGTACGCGGTGCGCAGCGGCGGGCCGATGCGACCCGCCACTGAGCTGATCGCGATAATGTGCGCGCCGCCTGCGGCCACCATTTTCGGGAGCTGCAGCTGGGTTAGCCAAATTGGCGCGATCAAGTCGATATTGATCAGATCGGTATAGACCTGCGGATCAGTCTTGATGGCGAGGCTGCGTTGGCTAACGCCAGCATTGTTGACCAGAATGTCGACATTGCCTGCCCAGGCCCAAGCCTCTTCCACTTTGCTTGCCAGAACACCATAGTCGGTCACCTCAAAAGGCAGGATAAGCGACTCGGTCGGCAGCTTGTCCGCTACGGCCTGAAGGGCCTCCGTGCGCCGACCTGACAATACGATCTTAGCGCCAGCTTCGGCCAGCGCTTTCGCGAGCGCCTCGCCAATGCCTGATGATGCGCCTGTGATCCAAGCTGTTTTTCCTGCAAAATCAGACATGTTTTCCTCCGAAGCCAGTTTTCAACATGGTCTACTATTCGACACCGAAGCGGATGTGGCTAGGGGGGAAGTCGCGACAAGAGAGGTGAATTGACTCCGCCGCCGGTGCGCGCGACAGGTCTGCGCAGGCTTTGGGAAGGTGTCTTCTCAAATATGAGAGGCGATCTATGGCAAGGTTTCTGCCGGACCGATTTGTAAGCTTGATGATCCTGGCCGCGGTGCTGGGATTTTTCCTGCCAAACCTCGGCGCCAGCGATGGGCCATTGCACCTTGGACTGGTCACTACGCTCGGGATATCGCTCGTCTTCTTTCTACATGGCGCTAATCTGGCGCCTGAAAGCCTCGCAGCGGGCGTCAAGAATTGGAAAGTTCACGCGCTCATTCAAGCTACGACTTTTGTATTGTTTCCAATCCTCGGCGGCCTGCTTTTTTTCGCGTTAGACGGCGTGATGTCAGAGTCGTTGCGGCTTGGGTTTTTCTTTCTCGCGGCGTTGCCTTCGACAATTTCATCGTCTGTGGCGATGACTGTGATTGCGAAAGGCAATGTGCCAGTTGCGGTGTTCAATGCGACCTTGTCTGGATTGCTCGGCCTCATTCTGACGCCAGCGATGGTGTCATTGGTGACGGTTACCGGGGTGATGCAATTCTCGCTCCTCGACGCGATGGGCAATATTGCGCTGATGCTGCTGGCGCCATTCGCGGTCGGACAATTGGTGCGGCCGCTGATCAAGCAAGCGGTGATCAAATATAAATCGGTGCTGTCTCTGCTCGATCGCAGTGTGATCCTGTTGATCGTTTTCACCTCATTCGCGACCTCGACGGCAGGCGGAATTTGGACGCGGTTTTCCGTTGGCGAGATTGTGGCAACGGTGGTGCTGGTTTTAGTGCTGCTTGCGATTGCTTTTGCCATGACGGTTTGGCTGTCGCGGCGGTTCGGCCTGCCAGCAGAAGACGAAGCGGCGATTGTGTTTTGTGGGTCGACCAAGAGCCTCGCCAATGGGGCGCCGATTGCGCAGATCTTGTTTGCTGGATCCCCGCTGCTTGGCGTCATCTTGCTACCACTAATGCTGTATCACCAGCTGCAATTGGTGGGCTGCGCGGTGCTCGCACAGCGCTATTCAAAACAAATTGAACCAGCGGCGGCTTGATAAAGCTCGCGGCTTCGCGTTCTTTGCTACTCAGCTGATAAACAAGGGTCATTTCGTGGATCATAAAACGCGCCTCATTCAATATGCCGAAGCTCTGCCCAAGGCTGAACTGCACCTTCACTTAGAGGGCAGTCTTGAGCCGGAAATGCTGTTTGAACTGGCCCAGCGCAATCGTGTAGATATCCCGTTTCCGACGGTAGAAGCAGTGCGCGAGGCCTACCAGTTCAACCAGCTGCAAGACTTCCTCGATATCTATTATCAAGGCATGGGCGTATTGCAGACCGAGCAAGACTTTTTCGATCTGACCATGGCCTATCTGCGCCGAGTGGCGGCGGATAATGTGGTGCACGTCGAAGTCTTCTTCGACCCGCAAGGCCATACCGAACGCGGTTTGCCGTTTGATGTGGCGATTAGCGGGATCACCCAAGCGCTCGATGTTGGTCAACATGAGCTCGGCGTTAGCTCAGAACTGATCATGTGCTTCCTGCGCCATTTGGAGGAAAGCGATGCGATCGAAACGCTGAAAGCGGCTGAGCCATGGATGGATCATATTATCGGCGTTGGCCTCGATTCTTCTGAGGTCGGCCATCCGCCGTCCAAGTTCGAGCGCGTTTTCAATATGGCGAGCGACGCCGGGCTGAAATTAGTGGCCCATGCCGGGGAAGAGGGACCGCCGGAATATGTCCATGAGGCTTTGGATCTGTTGAAAATCGATCGGCTCGATCATGGCAATCGCTCGCTCGAAGATGCCGATTTGGTGCGCCGGCTCGCGGATGAAGAGATGACGCTGACGGTTTGTCCGCTCTCGAACCTGAAACTCTGCGTGGTGTCAGACATGGCCGAGCACCCGATCAAGCGGATGCTGGACAGCAATTTAAAAGCTATGATCAATTCTGATGATCCGGCTTATTTTGGCGGCTATGTGAATGAAAATTTCCGAGCCATTATTCGCGCGTTGGACCTGACGGATGCCGACATAAAGCGCCTCGCGCTGAACAGTATTGAAGGCAGTTTTTTAGACGATGCGGCTAAGCAAAAGCATATAGCCGCGATCGAAGCGGTGACCTATTAGCGCCAGCGCAGATTGCTGCGGTTAAGTTCGCTGACAGACGACACGCCCATGAGGCGCATGTCGCGTTCCAATTCTGTTTTAAGGTTGCCCAGCGCGCGTTCCACGCCGGCTTGGCCCGCAGCCGCAAGCGAGTAGAGATAGAAGCGCCCACCCGAGACGGCTTTCGCGCCAACAGACAGCGCTTTCAGCACATGCGTGCCGCGCTGAACGCCGCCTTCGCAGATGACATCGATCTGGTCGCCGACCGCGTCACAAATCTCAGCCAATTGATCAAAAGGCGCCCGCGAGCCGTCGAGCTGGCGGCCGCCATGATTGGATACCATGATACCGGTGCAGCCAATATCGACGGCGCGTTTGGCGTCTTCCACGCTCATGATGCCTTTTAGCGCAAACTCGCCATCCCATTGCGCGCAAAGTTTCTCCGCGTCTTTCCAGTTCATCGTTGGGTCGAGCATGGTCGAAAAATACTCGCCGACAGACACAGCGAGATTGGTGCCTTCGCTGACATGGCCAGATAGATGCGGCATGTCGAACCTGTCTTTGGTAAGAAAGTTCCAGGCCCAGGACGGATGTGCGGCAAAGCTAAACATGGAAGACGGCGTGAGGCGCGGCGGGGAAGTGAACCCCGTGCGCAAGTCTCGTTCTCTGTTGCCGCCCGTGATCGTGTCGACCGTCAGCGCCATGACATTGAATTGCGCGGCCTTCGCGCGCTCTAATAAAGCGTCATTTAAGCCGCGATCTTTGTGGAAGTAGAACTGGAACAGTTTCGGGCCGGGGGCGAGCTCCGCGATCTCTTCCACCGTTACTGTCGCAAGAGATGAGACGCCAAACATCGTGCCGAACTTGCTTGCGGCTTTGGCAACGGCGCGCTCACCTTCATGATGAAACAGGCGCTGCAAGGCCGTTGGCGCGCAATAGAAGGGCATATCGAGTTTCTGGCCCATGACTTCGACCGACATGTCGACCGCTTCAACGCCATTCAGAACATTCGGGACCAGGTCGACATCTTCGTAAGCTGCCGTGTTCCGACGATAGGTCACCTCATCATCGGCCGCGCCATCAATATAATGGAAAATCGGCGCGGGCAGTCTTTGTTTGGCCAGGCGGCGAAAGTCTGCGAAATTATGGCAATCTGTAAGGCGCATATGAGTTCATCCTTGCGGTGGCGAATGCATATAAGAAACCAGAGCGAAATCAATGGCAGGCGGGCTGTAGCAAAGCTTTGCTTTCTGCGCTCGCGCAGCTACACCAGCGCCGAAACGAGCGACGAGGCGAGCATGCGTGACGGTGGACGAATAGCGGCGGCAATTGACGTGCTGAGCGATGTGCTCGGTCGGCATCAACCGGTCAAAGTGGCGGCCCGCGACTGGGGTAAACGCGCGCGTTATGCAGGCTCGAAAGACCGCGCTTGGGTCTCAGGGCTGGTGCTCGATGCCTTGCGCAAACGCAATTCGATTGCTCATGCGATGGGCGATGATAGTCCGCGCGGTCTTATCCTGGGCGCTCTAAGTTTTGCTTGGGGGTGGGACATTCGCCGGATCGATGATGCGATGGACGAACAACACGCGCCCAGCGCCCTGACCCTGCAAGAGCGGGAACGATTGGTGATGGCCCCAGATGTCACCGCGGAGCCGCATATTTTGGGTGACTATCCCGCATGGCTGACCGAGCAGATGCAGCGGGCCTTTGGCGAGCTTGCCGCGGTTGAAGGCCAAGCGATGGCGGTGCGCGCCGATGTCGACTTGCGAGTGAACACGCTGAAAACTGATGTTGAGAAAGCCAGTGCGCCTTTGCGAAGCGCGAAAGCCGAGCCATCGCGCCTATTGAAACATGCCTTTCATATCCCCGCTCGCGACCCGTCTCAGCGAGAAGCCAGTCTGGACAGCATTCCGGCCTATTCAAAAGGCTGGGTCGAGGTTCAGGATGCGGGTTCGCAAATCGCTGCTGCTGCTGCAAATGTCCGCGCGGGGGAGCAGGTGCTGGACTATTGCTCAGGAGGCGGCGGCAAAACACTCGCCCTTGCCGCAGCCATGGATGGCAAGGGACAAGTCTTCGCTTATGATATTGATGGCCGGCGGCTCAGCGCGATTATCCCGCGTTTGAAACGCTCAGGCGCGCATAATGTCCAATTGCTGCACCCAAGTGAACCAGAAGCGCTCGACGCATTGAAAGAGCAAATGGATTGCGTCTTTGTCGATGCGCCTTGCACCGGCACAGGCACGTGGCGGCGGCGTCCTGACACGAAATGGCGGGTGAAGCCGAAATCGCTAGAGACCCGGATTGAGCAGCAGAATGAAGTTTTGTCTAAGGCGGCTGCCTATGTGAAACCGGGCGGGCGGCTGCTCTATGCGACTTGTTCCTTCTTGGTTGAGGAGGACGAGGACCGGGTCGACGCGTTTTTGGCGAATGCGCCGGGCTGGGTGCAAGAAGATGCGGTCGAACATGCGCGCGAGAGCGGCCTGCTCACTGATGAAGGGGTGGCCGTGATCAAAGCGGGGCAGGGGCCGTCTGGCAGCGTTCGCCTCACCCCGCGCAGCGCCGGCACTGACGGTTTCTTTTTCGCTATGCTCCGTAGGCAGGGTTAACGCGAACCATTCAAATCACCGCCACAGTTTTGCGTCAAATTTAGCTCATTCTGCCTATCTAATCGCTTGGATTGGGAGGACGGAATGGCAATCAAAACAGAGAATGGGGTCACAACTCTTACACCCACGGGCTGGAAATGGTTCCTTGGTGGTGCGGCTATCATTCTGATGATTCCTGGTTTGGGCTTGATCATCGGCGGCATTTTCATTCTCGTCGGCGCCGGGATATTGCAGCGCCTTGTTCTCTCCAAAGACGGTATCAAGATCCGCAATTGGTTCTCTGCCAAAGAGTATCGGTGGGACGAGATCACTGACTTTCGGATCCACAAAGTCAAATCCGGGTTGATCACGGCCGCCAATATGGTCTCGTTCACGCATGCCGATAAAGAAGGGACGATGATGGGTAAGGCCGCCAAGTTTCTGGTCGGCGGAACGCACTCGATTCCAGCGGTTGGCATGAAGCCGCAAAAGCTGATCCAGCTGATGCAAGCCTATAAGCTCGGCTATATTCCGGAAGACAGTCTCGCTTCGGACTCGCCGCCTCTGGCGCTGACCCCGCAACCGCAAGGGGCCGCTGCGCCGCGTTCGCAACCAAAAACACGACCGCAAGCACCTTCGCAAGCACCAACCCGTGCCAGCAAACCCGCTGCGAGTTTTGGCGCTAAGCGCAAGCCGTCGACCCCACTGGTTCAGGATGGCGGCGGCTTGTTTGGGCGGCGTCGCCCTGACTCTCCCTTCGGATCATGAATTGCCCTAGTTGAGGCCCGCGCGGGACTCAGCTAAAGGGCCACATGGCTGAACAGAAACACGAACGCGCGCTGATTATCGACTTTGGAAGTCAGGTTACTCAGCTGATCGCCCGGCGGCTCCGCGAGAGCGGTGTTTATTGCGAAATTCACCCGTTTAACAAAGTCGATGAGGCTTTCCTGAAGGCCTATGATCCGCAGGCGATTGTACTTTCCGGTGGTCCTTCGAGTGTAACCTGGGAGGATAGTCCCCGGGCGCCAGACGCGGTTTTTGAACTCGGCGTTCCGGTTCTTGGCATTTGCTATGGGCAGCAAGTGATGATGGAGCAGTTGGGTGGCCGCGTCGAAAGCGGCACGAGCCGCGAATTTGGGCGGGCATTCATTGAAAAAGTCAGCGATGATAAATTGCTCGAAGGCCTGTTCGAGAATGGCGAAGAAGAACAAGTTTGGATGAGCCATGGCGACCATGTCGCGGAAATGGCGCCAGGCTTTGAAGTGATAGCCAAATCGCCAGGCGCACCCGTAGCCGCGATCGTCAATCGCGAGAAACAATTCTACGCCACGCAATTCCATGTTGAAGTCGTGCATACAACGCATGGCGCGCAAATCCTCCGCAACTTCACGCACGGCATCGCCGGACTGAAAGGCGATTGGACCATGGCTGCGTATCGCGAAGAAGCGATCCAGAAAATTCGTGACCAAGTTGGCTCAGGGCGGGTTATTTGTGGTCTGTCAGGCGGTGTCGATAGTTCGGTCGCCGCCGTTTTGATCCATGAAGCAATCGGCAGCCAACTAACTTGCGTCTATGTCGATCATGGCTTGATGCGGATGAATGAGAGCGAGCAGGTCGTCAATCTGTTCCGCGAGCATTACAATATTCCGCTGGTCCATGTGGATGCCTCCGATCTGTTCCTTGGCGAGTTGTCCGGAGTCAGCGATCCTGAACGCAAGCGCAAAATTATCGGGAAGCTCTTCATCGACGTGTTCGAAGCCGAGGCGAACAAGATTGGCGGCGCAGACTTCTTGGCGCAAGGCACGCTGTACCCGGATGTGATCGAAAGCGTCAGCGCAATCGGCGGGCCATCGGTGACGATTAAGAGCCACCATAATGTCGGCGGCTTGCCGGAGCGGATGAACATGCAGCTGGTCGAGCCGCTGCGGGATCTGTTCAAAGACGAGGTCCGTGCGCTCGGACGAGAACTCGGATTGCCCGATGCGTTTATTGGACGGCATCCGTTCCCGGGACCTGGTCTCGCCATCCGTATACCGGGCGAGATTACGCGCGATAAAGCCGACACGCTTCGTAAAGCGGACGCGATTTATCTCGAAGAACTGCACAATGCCGATCTCTATGACAAAATCTGGCAAGCCTTTGCGGTCCTCTTACCGGTCAACACGGTCGGCGTGATGGGTGACGAGCGGACCTATGAGAATGTTCTCGCGCTACGGGCGGTCACCTCTACGGACGGTATGACCGCCGACTATTTCCCGTTCGAGCACGATTTCCTAGGGCGCGTCGCGACCCGAATTATCAATGAAGTCAAAGGCGTAAATCGCGTGGTCTACGATATCACGTCAAAGCCGCCCGGAACGATTGAGTGGGAGTGATCTTGCGGCAAAGGGGCTTGTTTCGGCCTTCCGATCACAAGCGCCTGTTCGATTAGGAGCCTCAGCATGAAGCATCACCTTATGATCGCGCTCGGATTGCTGATGGCGGCGGTGTTTTCCTATCGCTTGGCGAATGCGCTACTTGCACCTGGGCTTGGTATCTCAGAGCTGTATCTCGCGGGCGGCGTCATGATCGCTGGGCTGTTGATTTTCTTTGGATTGAGAGAACGCCGTCACGCGCGGCAACAGGGCCGAGATCATAAGCGCTAGAGCAAGACCAAATTCAAAACTCATAAGGCTTTGACCCACCTTGAGACTGCGATAGACCTATCGACAAAGATAATCAGGGAGGGGTCACATCGTGTCCGATAAGAAAAAAGTCGACGCAAAGGGCTATTGGGCGGCGACGATCCGCCTGACATTGAGCTTGCTGGCGATTTGGTTTGTTGTCTCCTATGGCGCTGGGATCTTATTCCGCGATTTCCTAGATCAGGTCTCGATTGGCGGTGCGCCGCTCGGCTTTTGGTTTGCGCAACAGGGATCGATTTACGTCTTTGTCGTTCTGATCTTCTACTATTGCTTCGCCATGGCGCGGCTCGAGCGCAAATTCGGCGTGGAGGATTAAGGCCATGGATTGGACCCTGTTCTTCGTCGTCACAACTTTTGCGCTTTATATTGGCATCGCGATTTGGGCCCGCGCTGGGTCGACGGACGACTTTTATGTCGCCGGTCATGATGTTCACCCGACCGTCAATGGCATGGCCACGGCGGCTGATTGGATGTCGGCGGCCTCCTTCCTGTCGATGGCCGGCCTGATTGCCTTTTTGGGCTATGGCGGCTCGGTTTATTTGATGGGCTGGACGGGCGGTTATGTCCTGCTCGCGGTCCTGCTCGCGCCGTTCTTGCGCGAGTTTGGCAAGTTCACTGTGCCGGACTTTGTTGGCGACCGTTACTATTCAGATATTGCTCGGATCATTGCTGTGATCTGCGCGCTGTTCGTCTCTTTCACCTATATTGCTGGCCAGATGAAAGGCGTCGGCGTGGCGTTTTCAGGCTTTCTAGGTGTCGACTTCAATGTCGGCATCATTATCGGCATGGTCATCGTCTTCTTCTATGCCGTGCTCGGTGGGATGAAAGGCGTGACCTATACGCAAGTCGCGCAATATTGCGTGCTAATCTTTGCCTACACGGTGCCTGCGATCTTCATGTCACTGATCATTACTGGCAATCCGGTCCCGCAGCTTGGCTTTATCAGCAATGCGGCGGGCGAAGACATTTCGATGCTGCAAAAGCTCAACAATGTGGTCACAGATCTGGGTTTCCAAGAATATACGCAGACCGACAAATCCATGTTTGATGTGTTTGCGATTACCGGCGCGCTGATGTTCGGAACCGCGGGTTTGCCCCACGTGATCATTCGCTTCTTCACTGTGCCCAGCGCCAAAGCGGCGCGCTTCTCTGCTGGTTGGGCTTTGATCTTCATCGCAGCGCTTTACACCACAGCGCCAGCGGTTGGCGCGTTCGCCCGCATCAACTTCATCGATACGGTCAATGAGGCGACCTACATTCAGGACGGCGAAGATTATGAAGCGCGCGCGGCAGAGATTGAAGCCGCTGGCGGCAAGCCCGTTCCAACCTGGTACAAGACTTGGGAGAAAACCGGTCTGCTCCAATATGAAGACAAGAATGGCGACGGCATCATGCAGTATCGCGGGCCGAATGCTCCCGATGGCATCGAGAATGAGGTCAATCCGAACCGCGATATCTTCGTGCTCGCCAACCCGCAAATAGCGCAGCTTCCAGCTTGGGTGATTGGGCTCGTGGTCGCTGGCGGATTAGCCGCCGCGCTGTCTACTGCAGCAGGTCTTTTGATGGTGATCTCTTCAGCGGTCAGCCATGATATCTGCAGGCGAACCTTGTTCAAAGATATGGACGACAAAACCGAACTTCGGGTTGCCCGCGCGGCTGCTGCAGGTGCCGTGGTCGCGGCGGGCTTGCTCGGGATCTTCTCCGCGCAGCTCGGCTTTGTCGCGCAAGTTGTAGCGTTCGCGTTCGGGTTAGCGTCGGCCTCGCTCTTCCCGGTCATCTTCCTCGGCATTTTCTGGAAGCGGATGAATAAGGAAGGCGCAATTGTCGCTATGCTGTTCGGCTTGATCTCGACCTTTGCCTATATTGTCTATTTCAAGTTTGGCGGCGGCACGCCGGATCAATATCTGTTCGGCGTCTCACCTGAGGGCATCGGCTTTGTCTTTATGTGGGTGTCTGGCGCCCTCGGGATCGGTACCGCGTTGGCCACAGCCCCGCCGCCACAGGACATCCAAGAATTGGTCGAAGATATCCGCGTGCCCGGCACAAGGCAGGCCCACGGAATTGCCGATGCTGGCATGGCGCCTGCCGAGTAATTCTCGCCGATACTACTCAAAGAGGGCGGTCCAGCTGGTCCGCCCTTTTTTGGTGGAAATTCTCATGCTCTGGACGCGATAAGAATCGCAAAATCTGCACTGATTTAGGTTCGCTGCGGGGCTAAACCTCTGCGCGAAAAGTGTGTCATTCTAAAAACACCAATAATTTCAATGATCCGCGCTTAATGACGTAAATTTAAGGCCGGTCAAAGCGCGCTTTGAGTATCGTCTTAGGAGGTTGTTAAGGCCAAGCACCGATTTTCAGTAGGGTTAATATCTGGGCCGACTTTGTTAATGGGATTGGGCAAATGAGTAGAAGATTGGTGCGCTGGGGCGCAGACATTGGCTATCAGTCAGCCATTAAAAACTTCAAATCAAAAGAGTCGCTGCGCAAGCATGGCCTCAAAGGCAAGCTCGCAGAAGGGGATCTTGGCTTCAGTCGCGGACGAACTCGCAAAATCGCTCAAGAAGATGCCGAAGATGCGGTTCCTGCGTCCGATGCCATGACCGAGGATCAGTGGAGCGAGCGCGAGCAAGAGATTGCCGAGCGGGCTGGCGCTGTCCGGCGCGGGCTAGAAACTTGGATGAGCGGGACGGCCGCCAGCGTCCGCAACTTTATCCAAGATTGCACACCTGCCGACATTCATCCCGAACATCTTCGCGAGGTTATCAAGGCCGAGGAAAACGAATTCCGCCACTATGAAGTGGATGATGCGGAAACCGCGCGTGATCATCACGATGCGACCGTGATTGAACTGCAGCATTTTAAACAGCAGCATAGCGACCGGATCGGTAAGCGGACGCCGGATATTAAAAAGAATGTCGAGCAAACGCTGGCAATCTTGTTGCTGATCATGATCGTGGAAGGCTGCTTCAACGCGCTTCTGTTCAAAGATGCGCAGTCATCTGGCCTGATGGGCGGGATGATGGTGGCGTTTGGAATCAGTGCTGTGAACGTCCTCACAGGCGTTCTGGCTGGCTTTTTCGGGCTGCGCTATCTCAACCACCCAGACAAAGGCTTTCGGATTGCGGGTGGCGTAATTGCCGGCTTGCTGATCTTCTTTGGGATTATGCTCAACTTCTTCATCGCGCATTTCCGTGATGCGGTTGAGATCAGTCTGCATGCGGCGCAAGACGCAGGTTCATTGGCCGGGTTCTCAATGTTTGACATTGCACCAGGCACCGTGATCGGAAGCATGTTCCCGAACATCTTTGGCCTAGATTCATTGGTCGCGATTGCGCTCTTGCTAATCGGACTGACGATTTTTGGGGTTGCGGTCTATGAAGGCTATGACCGGATTTCCGACCGCTATCCTGGCTATGGTCGCGTCTGGCGGAAGGAACGTTTGGCTTATGAAAAGCGCCAAGCGGTTCGCAATGGTGTGCGCGATGATCTGTCGGATTATTTCACCCGCTGCCGGTTCTGGTTTGAGACGCAGCATAAGCGCCATACGGCGGCGAAACGCGAGATTGAGAAGTCGCTGAACGAGCTTGATGCGCATCGTGACCGCGCGGTCGGCATTGCGGCAAAAGCCGGCGATCAAGAACGCTCGCTCAAAATTGCTTATCGACAAGCGCATCGCCGCGCGCGCAATAAATTCCGCGATAAACTTGGCGAACAGGCAGAGATCCCAGCTTATTTCGATGAGATTGTAACGCCCAATTTGCCTGGGTTCGATCTCACCAAAGAACGTGAGCAGGCGAATGCCGCGATCAAGACGATTGAGCAAAACCTCACCGCGCTGAACCTGACGCGGGAATGGCTCGAGACGCATATTCAGAGTGTCCAGAAAGGGCTCTCGTCGATCCAGAAACAAGTCAAAACGGAAGTCGCAAAAGCCCGTGACGCCCGTATGGCGCGCGAACAGCAGAGCGATATTCGCTCGGCCTGAAAGGAAGAGGCGGAGGTAACCGATGCCCCGAGCTAGAGAAAGAGGTCCTTGGTTCTGGCGTGGCGCGATTGGCGTCATGCTGCTCACCGTGATCGGCCTGTTTTCGGTCGCAGCTTTCAATGCTGCACCAGCCCTGGACCCAGAAACAGAATGCCGAATGGATCGCCGCGATCCATCGCACACAATCTTACTGATCGACCAATCCGATCCATTTTCCGAGAATGATCTCGCTTGGGTTGGAGAATTGATTGATGCCGAGGCGCGCGCACTGCCGAGATTTGGGCGTTTGACGGTTATCTTGCCAAACAGTGCGCAGCCCTTCGATCCGAAGACGCTGTATACGCATTGCTCCCCAGGCAGCGTGGAAGACGCAAACCCCATTTTGCAGAACCCGCGTATGATCGATGACACTTGGCGGGAGCATTTCTATCAGCCGCTCTCATCGCTGGTAGACGACACGCTGAAGACGACCAGCCAACCGAGCTCCCCTCTGTTTGAGGCGCTTTATTCAGTTGGGGATCGAGCCGACTTTCAAACAAATCGAGAAAACCGCCGATTGGTCATCGTTTCTGACTTGATGCAGCATTCCGATGCGTTCTCATTCTATCGCAGCGGCGCCGATCTTGCGGCCTATTCCGAGACATCGATCGCCAGCCAATTGCCTGGCTTAGACGGCGTCGAAGTTGTTGCGCGGATTGTTCCTCGTCTCGAATATGATCTGCCGATCAGTGAACTGAAAGCGTTCTGGCGGAGTTATTTCGACAAGACCGGTGCCGCCTCGTTCGGCTCGACCAATTAGAGCCGGGCGATGGCGCTGACGGGCGCATCGAGCAGGAAGAGATCGCCAAAACGTTGCAGCTGCCCGGTAATCGAAACCGGGTCGGCGACATATTCGAGCAAATCCTTATTGTGCCCATAGCCGCCTGAAGTCATGATCATCAACGCGGCTTGATCTTTGCGATCTTTGACATAGAAGGCCGGCGGAATGCCACCGCGAATGCAAAGGCTAGCGCAGGACTTGTGGACCTTCCCCGTTGAAGGCCGCATCGCGCCGAACCAGCATTTGCTGTCGAGGATTTCCCCGCTCAGCGACACATCAGAAATCGGCTCGGGCGTTGGGAAGGCCAAATCGCCAATCTCGCCGCCTGTGTCCTCACGGATCCAATCCAAGCCATCGATGACCGCGATCATCGCATGTTGGCCGCGCTGAATGAGCGAGCCTTTGACGATAACCGGTTTGCCCGCCAAAGCCCCAATCTTAGCGCTGACGCCGCATTTGCCTTGGCAGCCGAGCAGAGCCGTGCGCGGCGTCCCGTCCAAATCAAGCGTGCGGAGCATGCCATAGGGCTCTGCCGTCGCAATTCCGCGCCATTCGCGCACGTCGCCCATATTCCAAGTGCCTGGACCGACCGGCTTTTGCAGCGCGGCAATGCCGGCGGCCGTCGCAGCGGTGCCGGCTAAGAGACCGAGGCCCGCGCCAACGAAGAAACGCCGGTCAACTTTCGGGGTGTCGGCCCAGCCAATGAAGAAATCATCTTTGCTCATGAGCTCGCTCCAATCGTGCTTGGGCTTTGCGCGGTGCCGGGGGCATTTGGCTCTGGATTGACGTAGACCACGCCGTCCAAGATCCGTGTTGCATAAGTGGCGATTTTCTCCGTGAAGGGCGGCGGGCTTTGGCCATCTTCCATGCGATATTGAAAGCCATGCCAGGGGCAAGTGATGCAGCCATCGACAATTTTGCCTTCGCCGAGTGGTCCACCTTGGTGACGGCAGACATTTGAGACGGCTGAAATCTTGTTGCCATCTCTGAACACGGCAATCGCTTCGCCTTTCACCGGGCGAATGATCTTGGCTCGAGCATCCTCCATCTCATCCACGGCAGCAACTTTCAGCCAGCCCTCATTCGCGGTGCGATGGGCGGGGCGGAAGACCGCGAGCCCAGAAAGGACGTGAAGCGCTGTCACGGTCACCGCGGAGGTAGCGAGTAAGGCGACATAAATCGGGCTCTTGTTGAATTGAATCGCCCCAAGCGCGATATGCGCAACCAGCAGTCCATAAGCGAGATAAACGCCCATGTGCAGCGTCTTCCACACGCCAGGGCCAAGATTGGCGTTCCAGAAATCGTGGCTGGTTGCGGCCATCAAGAACATGATCAGAAAAGCAGCAACGCCGAGCACTTCGAACGGGAAGCCATTCAAACTGTCATAGCGCGGGTTTGAAATGAACAGCGATACTAGCGGATTGGTCTCAGAGAAGCCGTGATACCAAAGCACAACCAAGCCAGCATGGATGAGGGCGATCAAAAAGGTTGTCACGCCAAGATGGCGCCGGTTGTAGAGGAATGGCTTGAACCGATCGGTCATCCGGGCGAGCGGCCCGATACAGAGAATGAAGGTCAGCAGCAGAAAGGCGAGGGTGCCTGTCGCGCGCAGCAAGACTTGCGGCGGCATTAGGCTCTCACCCTCCGGTTGGCTCACATAGCTGATCACAATGAAGCCGATCAAATAGAGAGCGATGCCTGCCATAAGCCACAGGTCAAACCGCTTCTTAAAGGACGTCCATTGGACATTTTTATAATCATGCGACATTAGCGGGCCTCCTCAATCAAGGCCTCAGGCAGCGTTTCATTTGTTGGCTCGCCCGGGCGGCCCAGAATCGCCAGGACCACGATCCAAAGCATGACCGGGCCGAGGATGGCCCATATCGCAATGTGGGCGCGTCTGTGTGCACGTTTCATGAGACTGGCGGCTCCTTTTGCACAAAGAGTTTTGTGAGCATAAGCGGCCAAAGCCCAATCACGCCTGGCAGGATCATCAATCGAACACGCACCGGCATGCCTTTGCCTTTTGCGGCGGGATCAATCCGCTCCGCGCCTCCGAACATATAGGCCATTCCGACTAGCAGGCCGAGCGCAAGATAAAGCCCGAAGCCTAGAACAATCGCTTCTGCAGTTGCTTCACTCATCGCCCAACTCCGGCATAGGCAACGCCAGACAGGTCCGCCATATCGCGGCTGAACGTGGTCAAATCATTGGCGTTAAAGTCTGAAAGGTTTTCATGCCCGCAGGCCCGCGCCATGACTTTCATCAAGCCGACTGAGGCATCGAAGAAATTCTTGAGCCGGGCGGCTGAATTCTCGACCACAATGCGCGACACCAAATGCGGTTTCTGAGTGGCAATGCCCACGGGGCAATTATTCGTATGACAGGCCCGCATCGCGATACAGCCGATCGCTTGCATGGCCGCGTTTGAAACCGCGATCGCATCGGCGCCGAGGGCCATGGCTTTGACGAAATCACCAGGCTTGCGAAGACCGCCCGTGATCACCAATGAGATATCACCTCGGCCACTTTCGTCCAAGAATTTGCGGGCCCGTGCGAGGGCGGGAATGGTCGGCACTGAGATATTGTCGCGGAAGATGATCGGCGCTGCACCTGTGCCGCCGCCGCGGCCATCGAGAATGATATAGTCGACGCCAACTTCAAGTGCGGCTTCAATGTCTTTCTCAATGTGCTGAGCTGAGAGTTTATAGCCAATCGGTATGCCGCCGGTCCGGTCACGCACTTCATCGGCAAAGTCTTTGACTTGGCTGACTTCGGTCCAATCTGGAAAGCGCGGCGGGGAGATGGCGGCTTCGCCTTCTTTCAGGCCCCGAACCAGGGCGATCTTGCCTTTGACCTTGTTGCCCGGAAGGTGTCCGCCGGTTCCGGTTTTGGCGCCTTGGCCGCCTTTGAAATGGAAGGCCTGAACTTTCTCAAGCTTGTCCCAGGAGAAGCCAAACCGGCCAGACGCCAATTCATAGAAATAGCGCGAACAGGCTTCTTGTTCTTCCGGCAGCATGCCGCCTTCGCCAGAACAAATGCCGGTGCCTGCCATCTCGGCGCCGAGCGCGAGAGAGACTTTGGCCGGTTCTGACAAAGCCCCGAAACTCATGTCGGAGACGAAAAGCGGGATATCCAAGTGCAGGGGCTTTTGCGCATTCGGCCCGATCACGGTTTTTGTGTTGACCGGCTCATCATCGAGCAGCGGCATTTTATGAAGTTGCGCAGTGATGATTTGAATATCGTCCCATTCGGGCAGTTGATCGCGCGGCACGCCCATGGAGTCGGTGATGCCGTGATGTCCGACTTTAGACAGGCCATCGCGCGCATATTGCTGGATCATGCCATTGGTCGGCTCTGGATGCGGGCCATGGCTCGGGTCTTGATAGAGGCCGAGATAGGCGTCGCGCTGATAAGGCTGCGGATTGGCATAGCCCCACGCGTTGATCTCATCGGCGTCGACAAAAACCTGACCGTCTTCAACCCAAGCTTTGAACTTGGGCAGGGCTTCTGAATTCTCATATTCAGAGACGCCGCTATCGAGGCGGTAATCCCAATTGTGGACGCCGCAGATTAGGTTGTCATTGCCATCGACATGGCCATCCGACATCAACGCGCCGCGGTGTAGGCAGCGGCCGTAAAAAACAGAGACTTCATCATCGAACCGCACAACGACCAAGTCGACTTCGCCGACAATGGCGTATTCGGGCTGGCGGTCTTTCAAGTCATCCCACTTGGCTACGGCTGTTTTTGTCATGAGTTACTCCCCTCTCGAGCTTTGTCTGGCCTCTATCGAGTGAGCCCATGACACGCCAATCACGACTACCCAAAAAAATGTGATAGTCATTTTATATGCCTCGAATGGATATTTTCGATAGGGCAGCGAAAAAGCAAGTGAGGGGTACAGATAATGTCTGAAAACAAAACGACACTGATCTGGCACAAAGTGGCCGAGACGGATGAAGTTACCGAAGGCCGGGTCAAATCCGCGACGGCTGGAACGCAGTCTGTCGCTCTGGTTCATTTCAAAGGCCAATACGCGGCCATGGACAATAAATGTCCTCACCAAGGCGGACCGCTCGGCGAAGGCTCGATTGAAAAAGGCATTGATGATCAGTGCTGGCTGCGCTGCCCGTGGCATGGCTGGGACTTTGATCCGCTGACCGGTAAGCCGCCGGGCGGACACGAAGATACGGGTCAAGACATGTTCGATGTCGATGTGCGCGATGATGGCATTTATGTCGGCGTGCCGGCGCTGCCGCCGCGCGAGCGAACCATCGCCGATGTCATGGCTGAGACGATGACCAATTGGAACGTCACCAGCGTGTTCGGTATGGTCGGCCATTCCAATCTCGGCCTCGCCGATGCGCTCCGAACGCAAGAAGCCGAGGGCAAGCTCCGTTATTATGGCATCCGGCATGAAGGCGCGGCGGCGTTCGCGATTTCAGGTTATGGCAAACTGACAGGTCACCCAGCGGCGGCGCTGACCATTGCCGGACCAGGCGCAACCAATCTCCTCACCGGGCTGTGGGACGCGAAAGTCGATGGCGCGCCTGCGCTGGCGCTCACTGGCCAAGTGCAAGACCAAGTCGTCGGTGTGCACGCCTTCCAGGACATTGATCTCGAAGCCGCGTTTGAAGCGGTGGCGGAATTCTCTGAGACTGTGCACCTGACATCAGACCACGCGCTGTTGATGACACAAGCGATCAAGACCTCGATCTTGAAGCGCGGGGTCGGGCATTTGGTTTTCCCAGATAATGTCCAACCGCGTCCAGCGGCTGAAGACGCTAAAGCGTATGGTCCCGAAGGCCGGATGGCGAACCAATGCGTTGGACCGCCGCCGTCTGCCTTGGAAGACGCAGCGAAGCTGCTCAAAGGCGCCAAGCGTCCAATGATCATTGTCGGCTATGGCGCGTTGAACGGTATGGAGAGCGTCATCGCTCTGGCCGAAGAACTAAACGCGCCAATCGCGACGACGTTCAAAGCCAAAGGCCAGATTGGCGATGCCCACCCGCTCGCGGCAGGCGTTATGGGGCGGTCGGGCACGCCGATTGCCAGCTGGTTCATGAATGAAGCGGATTTGCTCTTGGTCTTCGGGGCGAGTTTCTCAGACCATACGGGCATCTACGAGGGCGCACCGACGATCCAAGTCGATACCGACCCGATGCGGCTGGCGAAGCGCCATCCGGTGACCGTGCCGGTCATGGGCGATGTCGCGGTGACAGCAGACTTGCTAAAAGCCGAAATGGGCCGCGGCGGGAGCGCTGCCACAGATGTGCGGGACGAGATCGCGGAACGCTGGCGGCTGTGGCGCGCGGAAAAGGCCAGCCGGCAAAGCGAAGATCGCGGCAAAGGCGTTTCGGCCGCCGCTCTGTTCGAAGCGCTCACCAAAGCGGCGCCAAAAGATGCGATCTTGCCAGTTGATGTGGGCAACAATACATATTCGTTCGGACGCTATTTCGAACCGACCGGAGACCAGCGCGTGCTCATGTCCGGCTATCTCGGCTCGATTGGGTTCTCTTTCCCAGCCGCCATGGGCTCTTGGGCGGCGACGCAAGAAGAAGGCCCCTATAAAGGGCGCAAAGTCATCTCTGTCTCCGGAGATGGCGGCTTTGGCCAATATGCGATGGAGTTCACCACTGCGGTCAAATACGGGATGAACATCACGCACGTCCTGATGAACAATTCTGAGCTTGGTAAAATCTCCAAAGAGCAAAAAGCTGCTGAGTTCGAAGTCTGGCAAACCAGTCTGGTCAATCCGAGCTTTGCCGGCTTTGCCCGCTCCTGCGGCGGCATGGGCGAACTGGTCAAAACCCGAGATGAGCTGGACGCGGCGCTGGCTAAAGCGATCGCGCATGATGGGCCGTCTTTGATCGAAGTGATTACAGACGCGGAGCTGCTCTGATGAGCGCCGAAGAGAGCAGCCATATGATGGACGGCATGACAGGCGGCACATCGCTTGAGCATTTGCCTTTTGGCCTCGACGCGCCGGTCATGCATGCGCTCGAAGGCCTCGCCATCTGTATCGATCTGATTGGGGTCGCCTTGATTCTGTTTGGGTTCTTTGTCGCCCTGATCCGCCTGCTGGGTGGGCTCAGGCATGGCATTGGCCTGCGCGGCAATCTCGGCAACCTCAATTCGGCGCGCACGATTCTCGGGACTTATATCCTGACCGGGCTCGAATTCATGATCGCGTCGGACATTGTCCACACAGTCATCACGCGTGAGCTGACCGACCTAATCTTTGTCGGCTTACTTGTGCTGATCCGCACGGCCATTTCCTTCTTCCTCGGGCGGGAGATCTTAGAGATCCAACATGAGGACGCGAAGAAAGCCTAAGCGTGGAACGTGGCGCTCTTGATCAAGGCGTAGACCGCTAGTCCGGGCGCGAGATTGAGGTCGGAAACTGCTTTGCGCGTGACCGTCGCTGCCAGAGTCTGGCCGCCAATGTCGAGCGTGACGGTCTGGAAGGCTGGGCGTTTGGTCGGCTCAATTGACACGACCTGCGCGGCGAGCATGTTCTGGATGCTGATCCCGGTCGGGCGTTCAAGCGCAATAGAGACATCGCGGGCGGGGATTTTGAGCCGCACCTGCGCGCCATTGGCGATGTCTATGTCAGAGGCGAGCCAAATCGCGTCTCTGCCGATGCTGACAGCCAGCAAGTCATCCTCAGTCTTGTCTAGATTGATGGTGCCCGAGAGGAGGCTGGTCTGTTCATAGGGATTGCGTCCAGCTTCGAGACCAAAGCGGCTGAGCACTTCATCCGTGCGGCCGCGCGCGACCACGGCGCCGTCTTCCAACATGAGAACGCGTTCGGCGATGCGGCTGACTTCATCCACGTCGTGACTGACATAAAGCGTGGGAAGCGCGAACTCGGTCTTTAGGGTTTCGAGGAAGGGGAGCAGCTCTGCTTTTCGAGCGCTATCGAGGCCAGAGAGGGGTTCATCTAGTAGGAGAAGGCGTGGCCGAGTCAGCAGTGTTCGGGCGATTGCAACGCGTTGTTTTTCGCCCCCTGACAGGGTTTCAGTATCGCGGTCTATAAGTGGCATAAGCGCCATCGCCGCGATGACGTGCTCATAATCATATCCAGCGGACGCTGCATCCGCACGCTTATGCGCATAGTCCAAATTCCCGCGCACAGAGAGATGCGGAAACAGGTGCGCATCTTGGAAGACCATGCCGACGCCGCGTTGGTGAGGCGGTACCCACTTTTTTGGGGCGGCTTGGAACCAATCCGTTCCAGCGCACAAGATCTCGCCCTCATCAGGGCGGAGAAAACCAGCAATGGCGTTGAGGAGCGTGGTCTTGCCGCTGCCGCTTGGCCCGAACACGGCGGTCACACCTTCCAGCGGCAGGGTTTCGTCCACGCTCAGGCTGAAAGTGCCTTGCGTTGCGGAGAAGCGGAGCCGCAAATTAGAGGCGGACATGCGCGCCTCCCCGGCGATTGAACAAGAAGACGCAGAACAAAGTCGCGAAAGACACGATCAAGAGGATCAAGGACAGCGCGTGCGCGTCAGCATAGTTCAGCGTTTCCACGTTCTCATAAATCTCAATCGAGGCGACGCGGGTCCGGTCGGGAATATTGCCGCCCACCATCAAGACCACGCCAAACTCACCTAGAGTGTGCGCGAATGACAGGACGGAGGCGGTCACAAAACCTCTGATCGACATCGGAACGGCAACTGAAAAGAACGCGTCGAGGTGAGACGCTCGCAGGCTCGCCGCCGTGCGCATGGCTTGCTGCACCGGGCCTTCAAATGCTGTCTGCAGAGGCTGGATCATGAAAGGGAAGGAATAGATGACTGAGCCGATCACCAGACCAGTAAAAGAAAAGCTGAGCGTGTCGCCAGTCGCCTGCATCCAGAACCCACCAAAGGGCGCTTCTGGGCTCATCGCGATGAGAAGATAGAAGCCAAGCACAGTCGGCGGGAGCACAAGGGGCAGGGCAATCAGCGCCTCGATGACCGGCTTTATCCGCGACCGCGTCTGCGCCAGCCACCAGGCGATCGGCGTCCCAATAAGGAGCAGAACCAGCGTGGTCACGAAAGCGAGCCGGGCGGTCAGCCAAAGCGACGTGAGGTCTGGCAGGCTCATGGCACCCGATATCCGCTTTCATGGATGATGTCGCGCGCTTCAGGCGTTTTGAGAAAGGTTAGAAAGGCCCGCGCCACTTGATTGTCTTCGCCGGTCTTCAAGAGGACGGCGTCCTGAGCAATCGGTTCATGCAATTGCCGCGGGACGAGCCAATAGCTGCCGCGCGCATCCTCCGGCAGAGCAAGGACTTGAGCGGCAGAGACGAAGCCAATCTCCGCATTACCTGTGCTGACAAAGGCAAAGGCCTGTCCGACATTCTCGCCGAGAACGAACTTAGCCTGCCAGGGCTCAAGCAGATCAAGGCGCTCCAGCAATTGGACGGTCGCGAGGCCATAGGGCGCGAGATCCGGATTGGCGAGCGCAAGGCGGGTGATGTCATTATCGGCAAGCGTATCAGGTGTGATGTCAGGCCGGGTTGGGCTCCACAGAGCCAGTCCCCCAATCGCATAGGTGAACCGAGAGTTCTGCACGGCCCGCCCATCTTCCACGAGGCGTTCCGGACGTGCTTGGTCTGCGGACAGAAACAGATCATACGGCGCGCCATTGTTGATTTGGGCGTAGAGCTTTCCCGTCGAGCCGGAGACCACATCGAGCATATAGCCGCTGCGCGTTTCGAAGTCGGCCTCAAGCTTTTCCAGCGTTGTTTTGAAATTGGTGGCGACGGCGACGGTCGCGTGCTCTTGCGGTTGTGGCGCCGAACAGCTGCCGAGGCTCACGATCAGAACCGCAAGCAAAAAGGTCAAGAAAATTCGGGGTTTAATCAACACGGGTTCAATCGACGGTTTCGCTTTTCCTCAGTCCTAGGCGCGCGCCGTCTGAAAGTCGATCCCCAACAAAAGCGGCCGGAGCGAGAGAGAGCTCCGGCCGTACAGGTTTGTCGAGAGACGGTTTTGCCTATTCGGCCGGCACCATCTCGGGCCGTTTCTTAGCCGCACGGCGAGCAGCTTTGATGTGTTGAGCGCGGGCTTCCTGCTCGTCGAGGCGTTGCAGGTAATTCGGATGCTCAGTGCCCATCCAGCGGTCCCACCAAGTGAAGTAGAAGCCGAAATTCCCAGTGCCGCGCTCATGATGCATGTCGTGATGGGTGACGGTCGTAAGCCAGCCGAGTACCGGCATCCGAGCCCAGCTGCGCGGGAAGACTTCATAACCGCTATGCGCCAGAGCGTTTTTGAAGATCATGATCGAGAGCACGACATATAATGCGAGATTGTGTGTGGGGATCAGCATCAAGGCGATCGGCACATACATATATTCGATCACAGCTTCGGCCGCGGCGAAATTATAGGCCGTGAACGGTGTTGGATTGTGCGAGCGGTGATGCTGCATATGCGTGCGCTTATAGAGCTTGGCGGTGTGCATCAGCCGGTGCGTCCAATAGAAATAAGCGTCATGCAAGACGATCAGGAGCGGCATCGAAACCCAGAACCAGAGCATGCCATATTCCGCAAAATCATCATACTTCTGGAAGATGCCGAGATCAGCGGCTTCAAAGATGAAAATGTCCATCGCGACGAAGACACAAACGGTCTTGAACGAGTGTTTGAGTTCCATCTGAATTTGTTTGGATCGCGGTGTGGGTTTGCGGATTTTCCTCGTCTCAATGAAACGGTGAAGGACGATCCAGAGTACAAAGAACGTCACCAGGGTTCCCATCGCATAGCGGGTCGATTCGAACTGGATTCCGCCGAGAATGCGGGGTCCCAGATAGTCGGTGAAAAAGGGTAGCAGGTCCATTTGTGTCTCCTCGTCTGTCGATGAGGTCAGATCACCATGTTCCGAAAACAAAAGCTCCGCAGCCGCGAAAATGCGGCTACAATTTCAAAAATGAGGACAGTTTTTTAAGATTGCACAGCCGCTTCGAGGGCATCGGCGCGAAATGCGCTGGGCGTGATGCCTTCTTCAGATTTGAAGGCCCGATTGAAAGTCGCAAGTGAGGCATATCCGACATCCATGGCAATGGTGAGGATAGGCGTACGAGCTTGTTCTGGGTCGGCCAGAGCCGCTTTCGCTTCGGCTAGGCGATACTGGTTTAGGAATGACGCAAAATTGCGATAGCCGAGCCCTTTATTGATCAGCGCACGAAGTTGGTGCTCGGGTACGCCCAGTTTGGCTGACAGGTCACCTATCCCCAGGCCTTGCTCTCGGTAGAGGAATTGCTCCTCCATCGCTATGACGAGACGCGTGTGAGTGGCGCTGTCTTTGGGATCGACTTTGGCTTGCGCAATTGGAGCCGGCGTTGTGCGCTCGAACAGTAAAGTCTCGGGCATCAGTTTCAGAAACCAAAGCGCACCGATCACAATCATCGGCATTGCAAGGATGGAGCGCGCGGTAGTGAACCAAGTGGGGTCATCATTGTCGAAGGTGATGCCATAATGCAGCGCCTCGCCGGTGACGATGACCAACGCAGTAATCCCTAGGCCGAGCACGAACCATAATCGAGTGCGTCGGCGGGCTTCGATTAAATCGTCTTTTCGCCCAGACCAGGCGGTCCAAAATAGGTGAGCCAAGACGGCAAAACCGAGCAATCGATTGGCGGCGACGAAAATCAGGGTGCCAGCTTGGTTCTCGAGCATAATCGAGGCCTGTATCCCTGGCAGGAAAAAGAAGGTGGCCCCCAACGCCCCCCAATGCAGACGACGCATCTGGAAGTCGTCCTGGAACAAAGACAAGGCGAATAACCACAAAAGAATGATGTTAGGGACGTGCAATACCCACGCAACAGCCCAAAGTGCGAAAGGCGCCTCATACCAATCGGGTAGCGTATTTAGCAGCATGCCCGTCAGGCAAATGCACATTGCGGCGGCTAAACGTCCTTGCAAGAGATGACGCGCATCTCGCAGAGCAATCACGGCGACCAGCAGCAGGATGGTGATCGCCGCAAATCGAAACGCAGCATCGAGTAAAATCATGATCTTACTCCTGCCTGCATTCGCAGAGAGGTCAAGCGCAGCCGTTTGGCTCTAGCCAAGTCGTCTCGGTCAGCATAACAGGGGCCACCCAGTTCAAATCGCATGAAAAGTTACGAAAATGCGCCTGTCTCGATATTTTATTCCTGTCTCAAAAGACGTTCCTTCGGACGCGACGATCGCGAGCCATAAACTCATGTTACGGACCGGCATGGTTCGGCAAAATGGCGCCGGGATCTATTCCTGGCTGCCGCTCGGCTTCCGCGTGCTCAAAAAAATTGAGCAAATTGTGCGTGAAGAAATGGATCGCGCAGGCGCGATCGAGATGCTGATGCCGACCTTGCAGCAAGCCGATCTCTGGCGCGAGTCCGGCCGCTACGATGATTATGGTGCAGAAATGTTGCGCATCACTGACCGTCATGAGCGCGACATGCTCTACGGTCCGACCAATGAAGAAATGATCACGGATATTTTCCGCTCATTTGTCAAAAGCTACAAAGCCTTGCCCTTGAACCTCTATCACCAGCAATGGAAGTTCCGAGATGAGATCCGCCCTCGTTTTGGCATCATGCGCGGGCGCGAGTTTTTGATGAAAGACGCTTACAGTTTCGACCTGTCGGAAGAAGCCGCGCGGATTTCCTATCAGAAAATGTTTGCCGCTTACCTGAACACGTTTGCGCGCATGGGCATCACGGCGATCCCGATGCAGGCTGATCCCGGCCCGATCGGCGGCGATTTAAGTCACGAGTTTCTGATCCTCGCAGATAGCGGCGAAAGCGAAGTCTATTGCGACAAGTCTGTGCTGGATGTGCCGGCACCGGGCGCAGATTTCGATTTTGAAGATCTCGGCGCGCTTGACGCAGAAATGAAGAAGCGCACGCAATTCTATGCGGCGACCGATGAAAAGCATGATGAAGCGGCGTTCGCGGCCATTCCTGAAGATCGCCAGGTTAAAGCACGCGGTATCGAGGTCGGACACATCTTCTATTTTGGAACAAAGTACTCTGATCCACTCAAAGCTGAAGTGCAGACCAAAGACGGAGGCCTTGTGACCATTCATGGCGGGTCGTACGGCATCGGCGTGTCGCGCTGCGTCGGGGCGATTATCGAAGCGAGCCATGATGAGAACGGGATAATCTGGCCGGATGAAGTCGCGCCATTTGGGGCTGGCATCATCTCAATGAAGCCGGACGATGCGGATGTGGCGTCAGTCGCCGACGAGGCTTATGCCAAGCTCAAAGCCGCTGGCAAAGATCCGCTCTATGATGAAACCTCGGATCGTGCCGGACCAAAATTCGCCCGGATGGAACTGATCGGCCTGCCTTGGCAAATCACGGTCGGTCCACGTGGTGTGAAAAGCGGAACGGTGGAGCTGAAACGCCGCGCCACCGGTGAGAAAGAGGATCTCTCTCGGGAATCTGCGGTCAATAAGATCTGCGGATGATCAAGTTGCGCGGACATAAGCAGCCCCTCATCCTGAGCGAAGTCGAAGGACGAGGGGCGGTGCGTCTGGCGAGTACATCCTTCGACTTCGCTCAGGATGAGGGCGCTAGGCGGTCACTTCCGTGGGCATCACGATTTATCCATAATTGCTCAATAGATCTCACAGCATGAGCCGCGCTACCCCTTTTGGACAAGTCGAACGCACGCTCGCCTGGCGGTATTTGCGGGCGACCCGGGCCAATGGCGGGGTCTCGGTGGTTTCGATCGTGTCTTTCATTGGCATTCTGCTCGCGGTTATGGCGCTGATCGTGATCATGTCGGTGATGAGCGGTTTCCGCGCGACTTTGCTCGATGCGATGTTGGGCGGGCAGGGGCATGTCTTTGTCTATACCCAAGATGAGCCAGAGGCGTCCGTCGATGAGTTAGTGATCCAGATCGAAGCTCTGCCTGAGGTCGATCAAGCGATGCCAATCATCGAACAGCAAGTTCTCGCAACCACCGATCGCCGCCAAAACGGTGCGATTGTGCGCGGTGTACGGGTAGAAGATCTTGATAATTTGCCCTTCTTGGAAGGCGGTGCCGAAGCGGCCCGCGCGTTTGGGTTCGGCGAAGGTAAGAATGGCGGCGATGTGATCATGGTCGGCCGGTTCTTGGCGGCAGATCTTGGGTTGTACCCGGGGGATAAGCTCACTTTGATTGCGCCTGATGGCATTCAGGGCCCCTTCGGGGTTACCCCTCGGCGCAAAACCTACACAGTTGGCCAATTCTTTCAGACAGGCAGCGTAGAGCTCGACCAGCTCTACATTTTGATGCCCGTTGAACAGGCGCAGCTGTTTTTCGGCCGCAAAGGTGTTTACGATAAACTCGACCTGCGTATCCCAGACGCGATGAACACGGAGCCGGCTGAAGCAGCAGTCCAACGTGCGATCGATTACCGCTTCCCAACCCAGAGCTGGAAAGTTCAGCGCGAGGCTTATTTCAACGCGCTGAACACAGAGCGGTCGATGATGATGATCATCATGCTGATTCTGATCGTGATCACCTCACTGAACATCATCACCGGCGTGGTCATGCTGGTGAAGAATAAGACCAGCGATATCGCGATCTTACGTACGGTCGGAACGACACGGGGGTCGATTATGCGGGTATTCTTGATGATCGGCGCCTTGCTGGGCCTGACGGGGGCGCTGATTGGCGCGGTGCTCGGCGTGATCATGGTCATGAACATCAATTATGTGATTGATGGCATTGGGTTCCTCTTGCAGCGAGACCTGTTCCCACCCACGGTTTACGGACTGGACGGTTTGCCAGCTGCGCTGAACTGGGCCGAGGTAAGCTTTGTCACGCTATGGGCGATGGCAATGTCTATGTTGGTGACGATTTGGCCAGCTTGGGCCGCGGCGCGTCTCGACCCGGTTGATGCATTGAGGTTTGAGTGATGACAGCGGTGCTCGAACTTCGCGATATTGTTCGCCAATACAAATCCGAAGCCGGAGTTTTGCGCGTCTTGGAAGGCGCGAAGTTGACGCTAAATCCAGGGGAATTGGTTGGGCTGATCGGGCCTTCTGGTTCTGGTAAATCGACGCTGCTTCATACGGCAGGATTGCTCGAAAAACCGGAAGGCGGCGAGGTCTATCTTGAGGGCGAGAATTGCCTATCGCTGAATGATGCCGGACGCACGCGTTTGCGGCGGGAAAAGCTTGGCTTCGTCTATCAGTTCCATCACTTGCTGCCTGAATTTAACGCCCGTGATAATGTGGCGATGCCGCTTATGGTGGGCGGTCTGTCGCGCCGCAAAGCGCGCGAGAAAGCCGACGCCTTGCTTGGTGAGATGGGGCTCGCAGAACGCCTAAAACACCAGCCGGGACAGATGTCGGGCGGCGAACAGCAGCGCGTTGCGATTGCCCGGGCACTGGTCAATGACCCGCGCCTCGTCATCGCCGACGAACCGACTGGGAACCTGGATCCCGCTACGACAGAGCGGGTGTTTGAAAGCCTGATCCGCATGGCGCGAAGCGAAGGGGCGGCGGTGCTCGTTGCGACCCACAATATGGCGCTGACCCGACATATGGATCGCGTTCTGACCCTGAAGGATGGGAAACTCACAGATTTTGTGAGCGGCACCTAAAGTTCCACTTTTGTTCTTTGCGCTTGTCTGGTAGAAATCCATTCTAAATGGGCGTTTAGGTGTTGCGATTTCTGGCCATGTTCGGGAATCGGGCCAAAGCAATTCTCGTCCATTGGTCTGGATCAGGAGCGCCCCGTGGGTCAATCGCCATTCATACACCTTGCTGTGCGGACGTCTTTCTCGCTGCTTGAGAGTATGATCACGACCAAGGGGTTGACGGGCTGGTGCAAAGAACAAGGCATGCCCGCAGTTGCGGTGACGGATCGGAACAATCTGTTCGGGGCGCTAGAGCTCTCGGAAAGCCTATCCGGGGCTGGCATCCAACCAATCATGGCGGTCTGTTTCGATGTAACCGACGGCGCACATCAAGAAACCATCACGCGTCTTACGCTCTATGCCCAGAATGAGCAGGGCTATGGGCGACTTATGGCGCTGTCTTCCTACGCTTATCTTGATGCGGAAGACGGCGTGCCGCGGATCCACCAGAAGTATTTGGAGGAGAAGACCGACGGACTAATCGTGCTGACGGGTGGTGCGGAAGGCGATGTCGCGCGCTACCTTTTGAAAGGCAAAAAGGCGGAGGCGAAGACCGCGCTCGAAACGCTCGCGGCGAATTTTCCCGGCCGCTGTTATGTCGAGATCACGCGGCATGGATCACCCGAGGAGGCGCAAACTGAGCCGGGCCTGCTGGCGCTAGCCTATGAGCTCGATTTGCCAATTGTCGCGACCCATGATGCGCGTTTCATGAAACCTGATGATGCTGAAGCGCATGATGCGATGATGTGTATCGCCAATGGCGCTTATCTTGGTCAGGAAGATAGGCCACAAGTGCAGGCCCAGCAATATCTCAAAACCGAAGCAGAAATGCGGGACCTGTTTGCGGATCTCCCGGAAGCGATTGAGACCACAGCTGAAATCGCACGGCGCTGCGGGATACGTTCGACCAAGCACAAACCGATCTTGCCGAATTTTGGCGATGGCTCGCGGTCCGAGATTGATGAGTTGAAACTGCAAGCCAAAGAGGGCCTGGAATCCCGGCTTGCGGCGGCGCCGAAACTTTATGCGACTCGCGAGGTCTATTTTGAGCGGCTCGATTATGAGCTCGGCATTATCGAGCGCATGGGCTTCCCGGGCTATTTCTTGATCGTTGCCGACTTTATCAAATGGGCGAAGGAGCAGGATATCCCGGTCGGGCCAGGCCGGGGATCAGGCGCGGGCTCACTGGTCGCCTGGGTGCTGACCATTACCGACCTCGACCCGCTTCGTTTTGATCTTCTGTTCGAGCGCTTTTTGAACCCAGAACGGGTCTCGATGCCCGACTTCGATATCGATTTCTGTCAGGAGCGCCGCGGCGAGGTGATCCGCTATGTGCGCGACAAATACGGGTCTGAATCGGTCGCCATGATCATCACGTTTGGAACTCTGCAAGCCAAAGCGGTGGTGCGCGATGTCGGGCGGGTGATGCAGATGCCGTATGGCCAAGTAGACCGGCTCGCCAAGCTGATCCCGTTCAACCCCGCCAAACCGCCAAAGCTCTCTGAAGCGATTGATGATGAGCCGAAGTTTGACGAGGAAGTTAGCCGCGATCCGCGGGTCGGCGAATTGCTCGATACCGCGCTTGCGCTTGAAGGCATGTATCGGAATGCGGGCACGCACGCGGCTGGTGTGGTCATCGGCGATCGCCCGCTGACTGAGCTCGTCCCGCTTTACAATGATCCGCGCGCCGATCTGCCTGCGACGCAATTCAACATGAAATGGGCCGAGTCCGCTGGGCTCGTGAAGTTTGACTTTCTCGGTCTGAAAACGCTGACCGTGATTGATCGCGCGCTGAAATTCATTCGCCGCGATGGCAAAGATGTCGGTCCTGAATGGCATAGTCTGGATGATGCCGAGACGTATAAGCTGATGGCGTCTGGTGAAACGCTGGGCGTGTTCCAGCTCGAAGGGCAGGGCATGCGCGACACGCTGCGCAAAGTCCGTCCCGGCAATCTAGAAGACGTGATTGCGATCATCTCACTCTACCGGCCCGGCCCGATGGACAATATCCCGGTCTATGTCGCGGGTAAGGAAGACCCCAACACGATCAAGTATCAGCACCCTGATCTCGAACCGATCTTGCAAGCCACTTATGGTGTGCCGGTCTATCAGGAACAGGTGATGCGGATGGCGCAGGAGATTGCGGGCTATTCGCTTGGCGAAGCGGATTTGCTGCGCCGCGCTATGGGTAAGAAAAAGCTCGAAGAAATGGTCGCGCAGCGGGAGCGGTTCTTGAAAGGCGCGAAAGAGCTCAAACAGATCGAAGCGCCGCTGGCCAATGACATCTTCGATACGATGGAGAAGTTTGCGGGCTACGGCTTTAACAAATCACACGCCGCCGCTTACGCTCTGATTGGCTATCACACGGCCTATTTGAAACGCCATTTCCCGGTCGCGTTCTTGGCGGCTTCGATGAGTTTGGATCTACACAATACTGATAAGCTTGCTGCGTTTTTCCAAGAAGCGCGTCGGCTGAAGATCCCGGTGATTGCGCCGAATGTGAATGTCTCGACGGCTGATTTTGATGTCGATGGCGGATCGATCATCTATGCGCTCGGGGCGCTCAAGGGCGTTGGGCCGGAAGCCATGAAACATTTGGTCGAAGAACGCCGGTCCAACGGGGCATATCAATGCCTTCACGACCTCGCCGAGCGGGTCGATCCGAAAGACATCAATAAGAAATGTTTCGAACAGCTCGCAAAAGCAGGCGGGTTTGATGAGCTTGAGCCCAATCGCGCGCGGGTGTTGAAATCGGCGCCGATGCTGGCGGCGACTTGCGCGGCTTCGGCTGAGGATCGCGCGGGCGGGCAGGGCGGTCTATTTGGCGACGCGGAACCGGCCATGCGGGCCGATCTGCCGAAAGCTGCTGCCTGGAATATGCAAGAGAAACTCGATCAAGAGTTTGCAGCGATTGGCTTTTATTTCTCGGGTCACCCGCTCGATGATATTATCGACAGTCTCGAGGACGGCCGGATCACCTATGCGATGAATATCGCTGACAGCGCCGTGGATGGCCGCCCCATGGAGCTGATTGGAGTCGTCCGGCGCCGGGTTGAGAAACCCGCGCGAAACGGCGGAAAGTTTGCGTTTTTGACGCTGTCGGATCCCACGGGTGAAGTTGAACTGATGGTGATGCCAGAATTGCTCTCAGATATGCGCGAGCAATTAGAGCCGGGCTCGGCCGTAGTCATCCTGACTGAAGTGCGCCGGCGCGATGAAGAAATCCGCCTCTCGGCGCGCCGGGTTCAGCCGATTGAACAGGCTCGCATTGCAAAGAAAGCCCCTGCATTGTCAGTGAAGCTCGAAAAGGGCGCAGACCTTAGCGGCCTGGCGGCGATTGCAGCGCGTTTGAAAGGCGCGTCGGGACAGGATAGGGGCGAAATATTCGTCCGGATGCCGATCGATGATGGCCGGGTGGTGACGCTTAGACTGCCTGATACTTACCCAACCGGGATTGAAGCGCTGCGCGCGTTGAAAACGGCTCCGGGCGTCGCGCGTGTGGATCACGAAGCGGCCTAATCCCGCCAGACCTGATCTCGCCTGTTGCTTTGCAGTATATATGATGTATAGACGCGCGCACGAACCCCCGATGCGTGGTCCTTCCGGTGTTGTGTCTCCAGTGAGGCTCAATAGGGATCATGCCGGTCAACCGGATAAGGAAAATTAAGATGGCATTGCCTGATTTCACTATGCGTGAACTGCTCGAAGCTGGCGTTCACTTTGGTCACCAAACTCACCGCTGGAACCCCAAGATGAAGCCCTTCATCTATGGCGCGCGTTCTGGCATTCACATTATGGATCTGTCTAAGTCTGTGCCGCTTTTGCACCAAGCGCTGGTAAAGGTCCGTGACACTGTTTCTAAAGGTGGCCGTGTTCTCTTCGTTGGTACCAAGCGTCAGGCATCTCAGCCAATCGCGGAAGCGGCTCAGCGTTGCGCTCAGTATTACATGAACCATCGCTGGCTCGGCGGCACGCTGACCAACTGGTCGACGGTCTCTAATTCCATTAAGCGTCTGCGTGAGCTCGAAGAAGTTCTTTCTGGTAAAGAGCAATCTGGTCTCACCAAGAAAGAGCTTTTGAACCTTGAGCGTGACCGTGAAAAGCTCGACAAAGCCCTTGGCGGTATCGCCAATATGGGTGGTCTGCCTGATCTGATCTTCGTGATCGATACGAACAAAGAAGCGATCGCGATTAAAGAAGCGCGTAAGCTGGGCATTCCAGTTGTTGCCGTTGTTGATACCAATTGCGATCCAGACGATGCTGATTTTGCCTTCCCAGGCAATGATGATGCGGCTCGCGCGATCTCGCTTTACTGCAACCTGATCGCCGATGCTGTTCTAGACGGCCTCGCCGAATCGTCTGCAGGGCTCGGCATTGATTTGGGCGAAGCTGAGGACATTGAAGCCTTGGTTGAAGCCGACGTAGCAGCTGCAGATGCGGCTGAAACCGAAGCTGAAGCTACAACCGAAGAAACCGCTAAAGTCGAAGAAGATAAGACTGAAGCTTAATCCCCACTGGGTTTGAACAGAAGGACGACTAGGATGGCTCAGATTACTGCTGCCCTCGTTAAGGATCTGCGCGACAAGACTGGCGCAGGCATGATGGACGCGAAAAAAGCGCTGGTCGAGAACGATGGCGATGTCGAAGCCGCTGTTGATTGGCTGCGTGCAAAAGGTCTCTCTAAGGCCGCTAAAAAGTCTGGCCGCACGGCTGCGGACGGTCTGGTTTCAGCTGTGGTCTCTGACGACGGTAAAATCGGATCTGTCGTTGAGCTGAATGCGGAGACAGACTTCGTTGCGCGCAACGAGACGTTCCAAGGCGCGCTGTCAGATATCGCTAAATTGGCGCTGACAACTGCGGGCACGACGGAAGCGTTGGCTTCTGCGCCTGCGCCTGATGGTGACGGCACCGTTGAAGACATGATTAAGCGTCTTGTCGGCACAATCGGCGAGAACATGACTTTGCGCCGTGCGGCGCAGATCAAAGCTGACTCAGTTGCGGCTTATATCCACAGTGCCGAAGCTCCAGGTATGGGCAAAATCGGCGTTCTGGTTGGCCTCAACGGATCTGGCGACTTGGCTGACGCGGGCAAGAAAGTTGCGATGCACGTCGCGGCGACGTCTCCGGCGTCTGCGACCGTCGCTGATCTCGACCAAGATCTGGTTGCACGTGAGAAGCAAGTTCTAACCGAGCAAGCTGAACAAAGCGGCAAGCCAGCCAATGTCATCGAGAAGATGATCGAAGGCCGGATCAAGAAATACTATAAAGAAGTTGTTCTCGTCGAACAGCAATTCGTCATGAACCCTGACCAAACGGTTGGCCAGTTCATCGCGGATAGCGGCGCAGAGCTGGCAGGCTTTGTGATGTTCAAGCTCGGCGAGGGCATCGAGAAAGCCGAAGACAACTTCGCTGAAGAAGTGGCTTCGATGACGAAGGCTTAACCGCTTTCAAAAATAAGTGCTTTTAGATCCCGGCTACCGATGACAGGTGGCCGGGAATCTTTTATGGGCTTTTGAGCAACGGGAGACGCAGAATGCCAGGTGAAGCCGAGTCCGATAACGGCCTGAAATATAAGCGCGTTCTTCTGAAGATTTCAGGAGAGGCCCTGATGGGGCCAACCGACTATGGCATCCATATGCCAACCTGCCTGGGATTTGCTCAAGAAATCGCCGCGGCGCGCGAGCTTGGGGTCGAGATTTGCTTGGTGATTGGCGGCGGTAACATCTTCCGCGGTATGAAGGGGGCGGCTTCCGGCATGGAGCGCTCGCAAGCCGACTCCATGGGCATGCTGGCGACGATTATGAATGCGCTCGGCATGCAAAGCGCCTTGGAATCAATTGGCGTTCAGACCCGGGTTCAATCCGGCATTCGGATGGATGAGATTTGCGAACCCTTCATTCGCCGGCGAGCCATCCGTCATATGGAAAAAGGCCGGGTCGTGATTTTTGCCGCCGGTACGGGCAATCCATATTTCACGACAGATACGGGCGCAGCCTTGCGCGCGGCGGAAATGCATTGTGATGCGATGATGAAGGGCACACAAGTCGACGGCGTCTATTCAGCTGATCCGAAAACCGATCCAGATGCGACCCGCTATGATCATTTGACCTATCAAGACGTACTGGCGCGCAATTTAAAAGTGATGGACGCATCCGCCGTGAGCCTTATGCGTGACACGAACATACCAATTGTGGTTTTCTCCTTGCACAATAAAGGAGCGCTGCAAGATGTGCTAACCGGCCAAGGCCCAAGCACAGTCATCTCCTGATCTTGAGGAAAGAAAATGAGTTACGATAAAAAAGACCTCGAACGCCGGATGGACGGTGCGATTAGCTCGCTTCAGACGGAACTTCAGGGACTGCGCACCGGCCGCGCATCGGTCAACTTGCTCGATAGCGTTCAGGTGGCTGCGTACGGATCGAACATGCCGCTCAACCAAGTCGGTTCGGTATCGATTATGGACGCGCGGATGATCGCCGTGAATGTTTGGGATAAAGGATTGGTTGGCGCGACCGACAAAGCCATTCGCGAATCTGGGCTGGGCTTGAACCCTGTCGTCGACGGCCAAACGCTGCGCATTCCTATCCCGCCATTGAATGAGGAGCGCCGCGTCGAGCTCACCAAAGTGGCAGGCAAATATGCTGAGGCGGCGCGCGTGGCCGTTCGTAATGTCCGCCGGGATGGTATGGATGCGCTCAAGAAAATGGAAAAAGACGGCGAGATTAGCGAAGACGAACTACGCTCTCTCTCTGATGAAGTTCAAAAGCTCACTGACAGCTTTGTTGGCAAAGTGGATGAAGCGCTGAAGGGCAAAGAAGCGGAGATTATGCAAGTTTGACCTCCGCACCGTCTGCTGCCCAAACCGGAAATGGTGGTCCAGCCAAAGACGGTTTCCCCGACCACATCGCCATCATCATGGATGGCAATGGGCGGTGGGCGAATGCGCGAGGCTTACCGCGCGCGGTTGGGCATGAACGAGGCGTCGAAGCTCTGCGTCGCACCGTCGAGGCGGCTCAGGAGATCGGCCTTAAAACGCTAACCGTGTTTTCCTTCTCAACCGAAAACTGGCGCCGCCCCGTCTCAGAGGTGAATGCGCTTTTTGGACTGTTGAAAGCCTATGTGAAACGAGATTTGAAACGCCTGACAGAGGAAGGCGTGAAAGTCCGCATCCTCGGAACGCGTGAAGGCTTGCCAGAAGATATCCTGGAATTGGTTCAGCGCGCGGAGCGTCAAACTGCCGATAATCACGCCTTCAATCTTTGTATCGCGTTCAATTATGGCGGGCGAGAAGAAGTGCTGCGGGCCGCGAAAGCGATGGCTGACGCTGTTGAGTCTGGCACTCTGTCTGCGGGTGATATCGACGAAACCGCGTTTGCAGGCTTTTTGGATACGCAAGACCTGCCAGATCCAGACCTTCTGATCCGCACAAGTGGTGAGTATCGGCTCAGCAACTTTTTGATTTGGCAGGCTGCCTATGCCGAATTGGTATTTATGGATGTCCTGTGGCCTGATTTCGGCAAACAGCACTTGCTTGAGGCCGTAGAAATTTACCGCAATCGCGAGCGCCGCTTTGGTGGTTTAGCGTCCGGAGCCGCATAGCGTGGTCCGCGGAAAACGGTATGATGGACAGGCGGGTGATCTCGGCCTGAGGCTCATCTCCGCTGCGGTGCTCATTCCTTTTGCTCTATTCGTGGTGTGGAAGGGCGGTCCTTTGTTGGCCCTCGCATGTGGCGTGTTCGCGGCCATTATGGCGTATGAGTGGGTCAGGATGTCGGCCTCGCCGTCAATGAAGAGCTTCGGCACGTTGGCGATTCTCCCATTTTTGCCGGCCGTCCTGGGAGCCCCGGTCTGGACGCTTTGGGCGTTTGTCGGATGCGCAATTATCGCCACTTTCACGCATCCGTTGAGGCAAAAACGCGGCCGAGAGGCGTTTGGGTTTCTGTATGTTGCCGGCATGCCCTTGGCGCTATATTTCCTGCGAGAAGGCGATTGGGACGGCGCGGCGACGGCGCTGATTTTGATGGGCATCGTTTGGGGCTCAGACTCAGCCGCTTTCTTTTTTGGGCGCAGTCTGGGCGGCCCGCGATTGCATCCGGACTCGCCTTCAAAAACCTGGAGTGGCGCTATTGGCGGCGTTTTGTTTAGTGCGCTTTGCGGTGTGCTTGCGGCGCGGATCACAGGTGGCGACCTGATGGCTTGGATCATTATGGGAGGCGCAATATCGATCCTCGCCCAGTTCGGTGATCTGTTCGAGAGTTCGACCAAACGACACCACGGTGTCAAAGACTCGAGTGGTCTTGTGCCAGGACATGGAGGCGTCTTGGACCGGGTCGACGGTCTCGGGATGGTTTGCGTTGTCGCGCTTCTGGTTTTTTCGTTTGCGCCGTCCCTGCCGCGCGTATTAGGGCTGGCCCTATGAGCGATCCGCGGTCACTTTCCATCCTTGGGTCGACAGGGTCGATAGGAACGTCTGCCTTGTCGGTGATCGAACACGCCAATGCCACAGCGCAAGCACCTGTCTTTTCAATCGATACGCTAGTCGCGGGGAAGAATGTCGACCTATTGGTCGAGCAAGCGCGCCAGTTTAAACCAAAGCACGTCGTGATCGCCCATGAACCATTTTTGCCGGCGCTCCAAGATGGGGTGCGCGACCTTGATATCTCCGCCGCGGCAGGGCCGGACGCGATCAAAGAGGCGGCAGCGCGCCCCGTCGATCGCGTACTCGCCGCGATTGTTGGTATCGATGGGCTCCCGTCAACCATTGCCGCGATAGAAGCTGGAAATTCGGTGGCGCTCGCCAATAAAGAGAGCATGGTCTGCGCGGGGCCGCTCCTCAATCGCCTGGCGGCGAAAAATCGAGTGGCGATTGTGCCGACCGACTCTGAACATAATGCCATGTTCCAGGTGATGGAGCGCCGTGAAGATATTTCGCGCCTCATCCTAACCGGATCGGGTGGACCCTTTCGGACGCTCGCTCGCGAAGATCTCGAAACGGTGACACCGGAGCGTGCGCTAGCACATCCGCGATGGAATATGGGGCGCAAAATTTCAATCGATAGCGCGACACTGTTCAATAAAGGTCTCGAGCTGATTGAGGCGGCCTACCTGTTCGACGTGCCGGAAAACATGATTGATGTGGTGATCCACCCGCAATCGATCATCCATTCTGCCGTGGCCTATCGGGATGGTTCGGTTTTAGCCCAAATGGGTGAGCCGGACATGCGGACGCCGATTGCCCATGCTTTAACTTGGCCCGAGCGCCGACAAGAAACACCGGTCGAGCCATTAGATTTGATCGCCCTCAGCCGGCTTGATTTCGAAGCGCCCGATTCCGAGCGCTTTCCGTCGATAGACCTTTGCCGTAAGGCTCTCAGAGTAGGAAAGGGCGCCCCGACAGTATTAAATTGCGCTAATGAACGCGCCGTAGCTGCATTTCTTGCGGGTCAATGTCGATTCCTCGACATAAGCTGGGTCGTAGAAATGGCGTTGGAGCGATTTTTTGCCGGTCCAATGGCTTGTGAGGATTGCGATAATTTGGAAGCCGTCCTAGCAATCCAAGCCGAAGCTGAGCAGTTAACCGGTATCCTTCTTGATGAAGTGAAGGACCAAAAGCGGGAGCGGAGAGCGTGACGGGAATTCTGGCGCAAGGCCCGATATTTCTGATTTGCCTGGCATTCCTGCTTGGGGCCGTCGTGATCATTCACGAGCTAGGACACTATCTTGCCGGCCGCTATTTTGGCGCAGCGGTTGAGTCTTTCTCGATCGGGTTCGGCGCCTCGATCTATGAACGCAAAGACTCCAAGCGAACACGCTGGCGGGTCAACTGGATCCCTTTGGGTGGTTTTGTGAAATTTGTCGGCGAAAGCCAGTTACCGGGTGATGTCGGCAAGGTCGAAGAAGGCCCAATCGGCAAACCGTACAATCAATTGAGTGTCGGCGCTCGATCAATCGTCGCACTCGCGGGCCCAGCCGCGAACTTCTTGCTGGCAGTGTTCCTATTTACAATTTTCTTCGCGTTCCGCGGTACTGAACAATATGATGTTTATGCGTACCAAGTGAATGAGGGCTATCCCGCCGCAGAAGCCGGTATGCAGGCCGGTGACGTGATCAAAAGCGTTGATGGATCGGAAATCCGGCAGATCGCCGATATGATCGTGATCACCTCAATGTCGTCTGGGCGCGCCTTACCGTTTGAGGTGCAGCGCGGCGATGAGCTCTTAACTCTAACCGTCACCCCGCGCCGCGAGGTCCGCGCTAACCAGCTAGGACAGCTCGTTCCGCAAGGCACAATTGGGGTCGTGCCTGCGCCATTGCGCGAGTCGGTTCAGTATCGAAAGTACGGCCCGCTTGAGGCAATCGGTATGGGCGTTGTGGAAACCAAGGATACGGTTGGGCACACCGTTTATATGCTTGGTAGGATTATCACCGGCAAAGAGCCATTGGCTCTAATGAGTGGCCCCGTTGCCATCGGCGATGCGGGGCGCAGAATCGTCAACCGAACAATGGGCGCAGAAACTGTGCCTTTGGCGACACGGTTAAGCGTTTTGGGGTGGTCCGCCCTACAGCTTTGCGCCTTAATCTCAATAGGCATTGGCTTTTTCAACCTGCTACCATTGCCTGTATTGGATGGGGGACATCTTGTTTTCAATGCTTATGAAGCCATGACGGGAAAAGTAATGCCCGAAAAGGTGCAGGAAGTGGCATTGATGGCAGGGCTTGGTCTGCTATTGACCATGTTTGTTTTCATCACCTGGGGTGACGTTCTGGAAACCGGCCTATTCAACGGGTCAGCAAGCGAGTAAGTCGCTTGCCATGGAGGATCGAGGGATCGATGCGTAAAGTATTAGCTGCAGTTCTGATGGCGACCAGCGCGATCGCGTTAACCGACATCCCGGTTACGGAATCGAATGCGCAAGTCAGTGAAACCATTCGGCAAATTAGAATTGAAGGCAATCAACGGATCGAAGATCGGACGATTCAGTCCTATTTGCTGGTCGAGCCGGGTGATGCTTTCGACCCAACACGAATTGATTTGTCTCTAAAGACGCTTTTTGCGACCGGGCTTTTTGCCGATGCGAGTTTCGACAAAGCCGGTCCAGACCTGATTGTGCGCGTGGTTGAGAACCCCATCATCAATCGCGTCCTCTTCGAGGGCAATAGCGCGCTGGACGATGATAAGCTGCGGGAAGAAATTCAGGCTGCGCCACGGGGTATCTTTACCGCCGCGCGTGTGCAGGCAGACGTTCAGCGTATTCTGGAGCTGTACCGCCAATCTGGTCGGTTCTCCGCGACAGTCGAGCCTCAGTATAAGCCGCTCGACCAGAACCGAGTCGATCTGGTCTTTGTAATGACTGAAGGCCCTGTGACGGGCGTTCGCTCTATCAATTTCATCGGTAATGATGCGTTTTCCGATCGCCGTTTGCGCAGCGAAGTGGTCACCAAGCAATCGCGCTGGTGGCGATTCTTCAGCTCCAATGACAATTATGATCCAGGCCGGCTAGAATTTGACCGGGAACTCCTGCGCGAATTCTATCAAAACAAAGGCTATTATGATTTTCGTGTGATCAGTGCGGTCGCCGATCTTACGCCGGATCGTGAAGACTTTTACATCACCTACACGATCGAAGAGGGCGAGCAGTACACGTTCGGCGAGGTTGAGGTCGAAACAGCGCTCGACAAGCTGAGCAGCGAAGGGCTCAAACGTGCTGTTCCATTCAAAGATGGTGACCTATTCCGCGGAGACCAGATCGAAAACACGATTGATACGCTGACATTCGCGGCCGGGATCGCTGGATACGCGTTTGTGGACATCACGCCGCGTCTGGAAGCCGATCCTGAAACTCGGAAAGTGAACGTTACTTTTGCGATCGATGAAGGCCCGCGTGTTTATATCGAACGGATCAATATTAACGGGAATACCCAAACTCTAGACCGCGTTATTCGACGCGAATTGCGGATTGCCGAGGGCGATGCGTTTAACCGCGTCTTGCTCGACCGCTCAAGAAACCGCGTGCGGGCGCTTGGTTATTTTGAGAATGTCGAGATCACCGAACGCGCCGGATCGAGCGCCGACCGGACGGTTGTCGACCTCGATGTGGAAGAGACTGCGACGGGCGAACTTTCCTTCGCTGCCGGCTTCTCTTCGGTTGATTCATTCTTGCTCGATTTGAGTGTGACACAGCGAAACTTGCGGGGCCGCGGCCAAACCTTCGTGGCGCGCGTGTCCGCGTCTGATCGCCAGCAATTCGTTGATTTCAGGTTCCAAGAACCGCGCTTCCTCGACCGCAACCTGTCTGCCGGACTTGAGCTATTCTCGACCCGCTCAGACTTTTTGGACGTCTCGAGCTTTGAGTCCGAAACCATTGGCGCGGGGATCAATTTCGGATTTCCGGTGACCGACAATACGGGACTGCAAGTTCGGTACAGGTTACAGTCGGACGAAATCAATATCCGCGACCAGAACGTCATCATCGACGAGAATGGCGTCATCGTTCGATCTTTTGTTCAAACGGCAGGCGCAGATACACCAGAGAACGCATTCGATGACGCCTTCCGGGTGGTAGAGGCCTCTGATGTCATGGACGGTCAGATGCTTGTTGATCAATGTTCTTCGCTGGTCGTGAACCAGAACATTATCTGTGACAATGAGCGGTCGGATATTACCTCATTGATTGGCTATTCTTTCAATTGGGATCGCCGAAATGATCCAATCGCGCCGACCGGCGGGTTCGATTTCTCCGTCAGCCAAGATATCGCCGGCTTAGGCGGCGACGTGCAATATCTCCGAAGCGAAATCACCGGCGCGACCTATCGCGGTATTTTCCGCGGCGTTCGCGCCAGCGTGCGCCTTTCGGGCGGATATATCGAGCCGTATGGCGACGATGATCGTATTCTGATCAATAATCGTTTCTTCCGCGGCGGCTCATCATTCCGCGGGTTTGATGTAGCAGGCATTGGCCCGCGTGAAGTTGTGACGATTGCGGACGCGAATGGCGAAGTCACTGACGTGAAGCCAGGTCGCGCGCTCGGGGGTAAAGCCTATTACCAAGCCACCGGCGAGTTAACGATGCCAAACTATCTCCCAGAAGAGTATGGCATTCGAACCAAACTGTTCGTTGAGGCTGGCGGATTGGGTATTCTCGATAATGCCGATATCCGAGACCCAATTTTTGGCCAACTTGGCGTCGGTGCCTTCACCAATATTCGGTTCAATAACATTTTGCCGGGAACACCGGCTGTGAGCCAAATCAAAGATGGCCTGGGCCTTCGCGCCTCAGCAGGTCTCTCGGTTGGCTGGGACTCACCGTTCGGACCAATCCAGTTCGACTTTTCACATATCCTTCGCAAGGAAGAGTACGACAGAACGGAGACATTCCGCTTCAGTACTTCCACTCGTTTTTAGCAGATATCTCTACAGGAGAGAGTACAATGATCCGCGTAAAATCTATTCTCGCCACTTTGGCGCTCGCCGTCTCAGCGGCATTCGCGATGAGCCCAGCCGCCATCGCTCAGGGGACAAAAGTCGTCGTCATCGATCGCGTCCAAATTTTCGGTCAAAGCCAAGCTGGTCAAGACATCCGGACGAAGATCCAAGCAATCGAAACCACAATGCAGGGCGAGCTGAAGCCATTGGCAGATACCCTCGCTGCAGACGGAACCAGCCTGCGTACGAAGTCTGAAGGCAAAACCCAAGAGGCGGTGCGTGCGGATGCAGCCTTGATGGCTGAAATCGAAGCCTATTCTCGCAAAGCGAATGATTTCGAGCGTAAGCGCCAGATCGCAGCTCAAGAGCTTTCGCTTACAGAACGCAAGGCGCTGGTCGATTTCAACAACGCCTTGATCCCAGTACTTCAGCAGGTAATTGCTGAGACCAATGCGAATGTTATTCTCGACAAATCTCAAGTGGTATATGTCGACGACGCGACGGACGTGACTCAGTCGGCCATCACGAAACTGAATGCGAGCACGCCAACTGTACAAGTGGTTCGCCAAAGCTTGCCGACGCAACAACCACAACAGTAAATCCGTCGAGGAGCTGATGCCTATAGATCAGCGATTTTTTGACTATCAGGGTCCGCAGTCGCTGCGGGCCCTTTTGGGCATTCTAGAGCTCGAGTTTGATGATGATCGCGACCCGCAAATCACTGGGATTGCGGCATCAGATAGCGCTGTTGAAGGCGATCTCTGCTTCTTCGAAGGCGACGCCAAACAAGCCGCGAATGTGAGCGCCCGCGCCGCCGCCTGTTTCGTTAAAAAAGACGCAGCGTCTGGTTTGCCGGCAAGCGTTGTGCCCGTGATCACAAACGCCCCCCGGTTCAGTCATAAACTGGCCGGCGAGGCGCTCTACAAAATCAAAGACTGGCAAGCAGCGGGCAAAGCCCCAGCGATCCATGAAACCGCACAAATAGCGCCAACCGCTTTCATCGGTGCGGGAGCCGCGATTGGCGCTGGCACCGCGATCGGTCCGGGAGCTGCGATCGGGCCAGGTGTACAAATTGGCGAACATTCTGTGATCGGTGCTAATGTCTGTGTGCGGTGCGCGCTCATTGGCAATCATGTTCGATTGTATTCGGGTGTGTCAGTGGGGGAAGCGGGGTTCGGTGTCACCGCTGGTCCAAACGGCGCTGAAGATGTCCCGCAATGGGGCCGGGTCATCATCCAAGATCATGTCACAGTCGGCGCAAATACCTGTATCGATCGCGGGGCTTTGTCAGACACGATAATTGGCGAACGCACCAAGATCGACAATCTGGTTCAGATTGCCCACAATGTGATTGTCGGCCGTAACGTTGCGATGGCGAGCTTTACGGGGATTTCTGGAACAACACGTGTTGATGATGGCGTGGTGATGGGAGGACGCGTGGGCATCGCGGATCACGTTCATATTGGCGCAGGGGCAAGACTGGCAGCCTCGGCTGGAATTTTTCGAGACATTCCAGCAGGCGAAACCTGGGGCGGCGTGCCTGCCAAACCGTTGAAGCAGTATTTGCGCGAAATCGCTTGGATCCAGAAGCAAATCGCGCCGAAAAAGAAACCGAAATGACGGTCAGCATTCATCCAACAGCGATTGTTGAGCCGGGGGCCGAGCTCGGCACAAATGTTTCGATTGGCGCTCTGGCTTATGTCGGGCCGAATGTGAAGCTCGGCGACAATGCGGCTTTGCACCCCAAGGCGATGGTGTTCGGGCATTCGACGCTTGGGGCTGATGTTGAGATTTACCCAGGCGCCGTGATTGGCGGCCCGCCGCAAGTGCTGGGCTATAAAGAAAGCAATGAATCGCGGTTGGAAGTCGGCGACCGAACTGTGCTGCGCGAACACACAACGCTGCACACGGGGTCTCCCGAGCATGGCGGTCTGACCAAAGTCGGATCAGATTGCCTGTTCATGGCCCATACGCATGCCGCGCATGATTGTGTCTTGGGTGATAAATGCGTCATCGCGAACAACACCCATATTGGCGGGCATGTCACCATAGGCGAGCAAGTCTGGTTTGGCGGCGCCGTTGCGGTGCACCAATGGTGCCGGATTGGCGATCATGCCTTTGTTGGCGGCGGCTCGATTCTCGTCGCTGATGTCATCCCCTTTGGATCTGTGGTCGGAAACCATGCCCATCTCGCAGGTTTGAATGTGGTCGGCTTGAAGCGGCGCGGTTTTTCGCGGGAGACAATCCGTAGCCTGCGATCCGCGTATCGGATGCTTTACGCGAAAGAGGGGACTTTCTCTGAACGGTTAGAGGATACATCTGCTACGTTCGCCGAGACCGACGAAGTAATGCAAATTGTAAACTTCATACGCAACAGCAAGAATCGCGCGCTCTGCCTGCCGCGATAGGAGGCCAGATTGGCGCCACTCGGAATCATTGCGGGCCTCGGAGACTTGCCGGTTCAAGTTGCGAAAGCGGCCACAGAACGCGGGCAGGGCGTATATGTGATCCGTATGAAGGGGTTTGAAGAACCGGCCCTCGCGACTTATCCGGGTATCGTCACCGGCGTGGCAGAGATTGGCAAAACGGTTAAATCGCTAAAGCAAGCTGGCTGTCAGCAAGTGTGTTTTGCCGGGATTGTCAAACGCCCGGACTTTCAAGCGCTAAAACCCGATTTAAAAGGGATTTCTCTGCTTCCAAAGGCCATTTCAGCGGCCCGAGAGGGCGACGATGCGCTGCTCAGCTTCTTGATCAAGACCTTCGAAAGTGAAGGCTTTGAGGTCATTGGTGCAGATGAAGCTGCGGGCTCACTGACCGCGGAGGCAGGATTGCTCGCTGGGGCAACTCCCGATGAAGAAGAGCTAGCGGATTTAAAGAAAGCCGCGAAAGTCGCGGGCACAATGGGACAGCTCGACATTGGACAAGGCGCCATCGTTGCGGGCGGCTTGGTGCTTTGCGTTGAGGCGCAAGAAGGCACAGACGAAATGCTTCGCCGGTGCGCAGAACTGCCAACCCAAATCCGAGGCTCAGCGGCTTCAAGAAAAGGCGTTCTGGTCAAGCGACCCAAGCCTCAACAAGAACGCCGGATTGATTTGCCAACCATCGGTATGATGACCGTCGAGCTCGCCGCCGAGGCCGGATTGGCTGGGATCGGGTTTGAGGCCGGGGGCGCTTTGATCATCAACTCTGATCAGGTGAAGGCACGCGCCGAAGCCTTAGGCCTATTCTTGTACGGCTTTCCAAAGGATTGGCCCTGATGACTGCGCCGCGCGTCTTCCTCGTTGCGGCAGAGCCGTCTGGCGACTTATTGGCCCGCGAAACGGCTGAAGCGCTAAAAAGGCGGGATCCACAGATTAAATTGTTTGGGATTGGCGGGCGCGAGCTTGCCAAGATCGGCCTCGACTCTGCGATTGATATCGCCCCGCTCTCGATCCTTGGCCTATTTGAAGGGCTCAAAGCCTATGGCACGGTCGTCAAACTCGCCGATGCCGCCGCGGATGCGATTATCGAGGCGGCGCCAGATGTGGTCGTTCTTGTTGATTCATGGGGATTTATGCTTCGGGTCGCGCAACGCGTTCGGGCCCGTGATCCAAAGATCAAGCTAATCAAGCTTGTCGGCCCACAGGTCTGGGCGACCCGCGCCGGACGAGCTAAGACGCTCGCCAAAACGGTCGATCACCTGATCTGTATCCACCATATGGAAGCGCCTTATTATGAACCGCATGGCCTGTCGGTGACGGTTATGGGGAACCCGGCGCTCAGCCGCACCGAACGCGGCGATGGCACTCGATTCCGGGTATCGATCGGCGCGTCAGACGGGGATCAAATTGTCTTGGTTTTACCAGGCAGCCGGCCCAGCGAGATCAAACGCGTTGCCCCGGTCCTGGTTGAAGCGGCATGGCTGATGAAGTCGCAAAACCCCGACCTCAAAATCGTCTTTGCGCCCGCGCCATCGGTTGAGCAGCAATTCTTAGACGCGTTTCCGGGCCTTCAAAAATGGTCTGTCATCGCAAACGACACCACCTCTCCTGCCGACATGATGGCCGCCGCTGATTTTGCGCTCGCGTGTTCCGGTACGGTGACCTCAGAACTTGCCGTACAAGGTACGCCCTTTCTGGTCGGCTACAAAACCGGTTGGATCACCTGGGCGCTGGCGCGATATCTCTTGTACAAGCCTGATCATATCACGCTGCTAAACATCGCGGCCGACGATACAGAAGTCGCACCCGAATTCGTTCAAACCGCGTTCAAGCCAGATCGCTTGGCGGAGACAGCTTTGTCACTGCTCGCAGATTCAGACGCTCTGCAAAAGCAAATAGGCGCGCAAAACAAAGCGCTCTCCCGAATGGGAGAGCGCGATGAAGCGGCGTCAGAGATTGCCGCAAATGCCATTTTGGAAGTGATTAGCGATCGCTGATCGGAACAAAGTCGCGTTTGGCGGCGCCGGTATAGATCTGACGCGGGCGACCAATGCGCTGGCTTGGATCTTCGATGAACTCGTTGAGCTGTGATACCCAGCCAACCGTCCGGGCCAGGGCGAAGAGGACGGTGAACATCTCTGTTGGGAAGCCCATCGCGTCGAGAATAACGCCCGAATAGAAATCGACGTTTGGATAGAGCTTTTTCTCGCGGAAATAGTCGTCTTCTAGGGCCAAACGCTCAAGTTCTTTCGCAACGCGCAGGATCGGTGTGTCGATGCCAAGCTCGTCGAGCACGTCATGCGCAGTTTTCTGCATCACCGTCGCGCGCGGATCGTAGTTTTTGTAGACCCGGTGGCCAAAGCCCATCAGGCGGAAGCTGTCAGACTTGTCTTTCGACTTCTCGATGAATTCTGGAATGCGGTCGACCGTGCCGATTTCCCGGAGCATATTCAAGCAGGCTTCATTGGCGCCGCCATGGCTCGGTCCCCAAAGCGAAGCAACACCCGCCGCAATCGCCGCATATGGGTGCGCGCCAGACGATCCAGCGAGGCGAACGGTTGAGGTCGATGCATTCTGTTCGTGATCTGCGTGGAGGATGAAGATCTTATCCATCGCCCGAGCGAGCGTAGCGCTTGTTTTGTACTTCTCGGCTGGCACTGAGAAACACATGCGCAGGAAGTTCTCGCCATAGGAGAGCTCATTAATTGGGTCTACGAACTTTTGGCCTTGGGTGTATTTGTAAATGCGTGCCGCAAGCGTCGGCATTTTCGCGATCAGGCGGATATAAGCGAGGTTGCGCTCTTCAGGATCGGAGCTGTCCATCGCGCCAGGATAGAAGGCTGACATCGCCCCGACGGTGCCGGTCAGCATCGCCATTGGGTGGCTGTCACGGCGGAAGCCATCAAAGAAGCGATCCATTTGCGTGTGGAGCAGCGTGTGCTGGGTCACAAGGCCAGCAAACTCGCGGAATTCGTTTTGCGTCGGCAACTCACCGTTCAGCAGCAGGTAAGCAACTTCTAGGAAGCCAGATTGCTCAGCCAGTTGATCAATTGGGTAGCCTCGGTGCAAGAGAATGCCTTGCTCGCCGTCAATAAAGGTGATTTGGCTTTCGCAAGATCCGGTTGAGGTAAATCCCGGGTCCAACGTAAAAACGCCTGCTTCGGCGTACAGGCGTTTTACATCTACGACATCGGGTCCGTGGGTGCCGCCCATAATCGGTAGCTCAACGGTCTTTCCCTTGACGTTAAGGGTAGCTGTACCTGTCTGTTTGGTCTTGTTGATCATCTTAGCCCTCTTGCAATCCTGTCTGTACACCCGCGTTTAAGCAGGCAAATGTTTCCCAATTCTCGCCAAGACCTCGTCACGGCCGAGCCAATGCATGACTGGCGCGAGGTCTGGCGCTGGCAGCCCTCCGGTTAGTGCTGCCCGGAGGGGCGGCCCAACCTGTCCCATAGATAGTGTGTGCAGTGCACAAAACGAGTCTAGAACTTGCTGTAATGCTTCAATAGTCCAAGAATCAGATTGGTCTAGTGCTTCACGGAGATCTGACAGATGTTTGAGGCCGTCCTCACGTAGCGCTTTCCGTGCTTTCTTGTTGAGATTGTCCGCATTGCTATCCCACAAAAACCGGCAAGATTCGGCCAATTGAGGGAGCGTTTGCCCCCGTTCTTTCAGGGTTGCGAGGGCTTGCTGCAGACGCTCAGTTAAAATTGGCGTCAGCTCTGTGAGCTGCTCAATTTCAGGTGTGAGAAGCGCCAAAAGGCGGGTCTGATCGACCGTGCGAATAAAGTGAGCATTGACGTCCCCGAGCTTTTCTAGGTCCAGGCGGCCAGGCGCTCTGTTGATGTCGCTGAGGTCAAAGACGCTGCTCGCGTCGTCAAGGGTGAAGATTTCTTGATCGCCATGGCTCCAGCCCAGGCGGACCAAATAGGAATTCATCGCTTCCGGCAGATATCCCATATCGCGATAAGCAAGAGTCGACAGCGCGCCATGACGTTTCGAGAGTTTTGCACCGTCTGAGCCATGAATCATGGGGACATGGGCAAATTCGGGAACGTCCCATCCCATCGCCCAATAGATCGGCAATTGGCGAAACGTGTTGCGGAAATGGTCGTCGCCACGAACAACATGCGTGACGCCCATATCATGATCATCAACCACGACAGCGAGCATATAAGTCGGCGTACCGTCCGCGCGTAGCAAAATGAGATCGTCGATTTCACGCGTTTTTAGGGTGACATTGCCCTGTACGTGATCGCTGACGGTTATCTCTTCATCATCGGGCGCGCGCAGCCGGATCGTATGAGGCGCGTCCGCCGAGGGCGGATCGCCGCCATCACGCCAAGGGGACCGGTAGGGCGCCAAAAGCGCATCGGCGTCGGCGCGCAACGCGGCGCGTTCCTCGTCAGAAAGCCCTTCGGCCTTTGCCGCGGCCCGTTTCTGTTCGCCCTCGTCGCGCCGGGCTTGCAGTTCTTCTGGCGTCGCATAGCAGCGGAAGGCTTTGCCTGAGGCGACCATCTCAATTGCGCAGGCAACGTGGCGTTCCGCATTTTGGCTTTGATAGACGGGTGCATCGTCCGGGGTGAGGCCGAGCCAATCCATGCCGTCTAGAATGGCTTGCGTGGCTTCCTCAGTGGAGCGTTTCTTATCGGTGTCTTCAATCCGCAGCAGAAATTTGCCGCCATGACGTTTGGCCAGCAAATAGTTGAACAGAGCCGTGCGCGCGCCGCCAATATGCAGCATGCCTGTGGGCGAGGGAGCAAAACGAGTGACTACAGTCATGGAAGAATTCGGACGTTAAATCAGGCTTTTGGGACAATCTTCCCCGCTTCAACACGCTCTGCTAGAGTTTCGCAAGGGGCGGGGAGGAAAGATGCAGCGATTTCCGCTGACCACCGTCCAGATTCAGGCGCCCATTGTCTTCGCGATCGGAATGATGTTCGGGGCCATATTCTACTTTTTGGTCGAATTTGAGCCTTCATTTTGGGGGCTGTTTTGTCTCGCGAGCGCATCGGTTGTGGCGATTATTGTCGCAATCAGGCGTTCTGCGCCGTCTTGGACTGTGTACCTGCTGTGGGCGCTCGTGGGCGGCGCATGCGGAGCCCTGTCTGGCAGTTTGGCGACGCACCGCTCGCAGCATGTCGCGGTGCCGACGGAAATCGGGCCGGTATTGCTGGAAGGGTGGGTGCAGGCGGCATTGCCCGCAGCCCGCGGGACCCGGCTGCGAATACGGGTCCATGCGATTGATGGGGTTGAAGAGGATCAAACACCGCCCGTGGTTCGCGTCACCCATATCACACGGCTTGAGACCGAGCCGGGGCGGTTCGTGCGCTGCTGGGTGGTGCTGCGTCCGCCCCCGGCCCCGATCATTCGAGGCGATTATGCCTTCGATCGTCAGGCCTGGTATAGCGGGCTGGGCGCCGTGGGATATGTCCAAGGCCGGTGTCGCGGCGGAGCAGTCGGCGGTCCGAAGAATGCGGCGAGAGCGGTCATGCTCGAGATTTCGAAAGCGCGCCGCCAATTGGCGCAACATGTCTCTGAAGCGGCGGGGGCGCGATCAGGCGGCTTCGCGGCGGCGCTGACCTCTGGCGATCGAAGCTTCATGTCCCAAGCGGATCAAGAGGCATTGCGCGGCGCCGGATTGGCGCATTTGCTGGCCATCTCTGGGCTTCACATGGGGATTGTTGGTGGGCTTGTATTTTTGCTCGCCTGGCGCGGTCTGGCGTTGGTCGAGCCGGTCGCGTTGCGCCTGAATGTCAAAAAAATTGGCGCGATTGCCGCGCTCTTGGCATGTGCGACTTATCTGGTCTTATCAGGCGCGAGTGTGTCCACGCAGCGGGCATTTGTCATGGCTGCGATCTTGTTCGGGGCGGTGCTGATTGATCGAAGCGCGTTGAGTTTGCGATCGTTGGCGATTGCCATGGTGATTATTCTCTCTGTTGCGCCATGGAGCGCTTTAACCCCCGGTTTTCAAATGTCTTTTGCGGCAACGGGCGCGCTGGTGGCGACCTATGAGCGCTGGAATAAGCGCAGGAAGGCGGCACTAGGAGCCCGGTCTGGGCGGATCATGTTTTGGATCAAATCCTTGGTCGTGACCTCGACGGTCTCAAGCTTCGCAACTTTGCCTTTTGCCCTTTATCATTTTGAACGCGCCGCACCGCTCGGCTTGCTCGCCAACCTATTTGCGATGCCGATTGTCACCTTGATCGCTGCGCCCATGGCAGCCGCCGCGCTTCTGCTAACGCCATTCGGATTGGATCATATCGCGCTGGGCCTGTTCGGGATTTCTCTGAGCCTGGTCTTAGAGATTGCGCATTTCTTTTCCGCTTGGGATTTGGAGGCGATCTATTCCGTACCGCGTTTGCCGCCACTTAGTTTCGCGGCGCTTGCCGGCGGGGTATTGGCGTTTTGCCTCACATCCTCCGCCAGAACTGCATGGTTCGCAGCCATCTTGAGCGGCATTATCGCCCTCGGGGTTTGGAGCCAGGCCGGCATCGATAAAATCCACTTTGCGCCGTCTGGAGATGTTTTTCTGGAGCATGCGAGCGGGCAGATCGAGCGGATCGCCTGGCGCGATGGTCAGGGCCTAGGGCCTTTGCGGTTCTCTGATCTAGTGGTCGACCGCGACTGCGAGGAGGCTCCTAAGTGCGAGATTGCGTTTGCGGGCTACAACATTCGGTTGCGAACGCCTTCAGACGTTATTGAAATGAGACCCATCTCAGCGAATGACGCGTCCGTGACAATCAAATGGCCAGATATTGAACGCGAGAATGGGATTACCCTTGTTCGACATGGCGGGCGGTTTGAAAAACAGCGAAAGCCCGACTGCGGGAGCCGGGCTTGGCGGATTTGCGGTGAAAGCGAAAAGCCGTGAGGCTTATTCGTATCGGCGAATAAGCGCGACGAGGCGACCTTGGACTTGGACGCGGTCAGGGCCAAAAATCCGGGTTTCATAAGCCGGATTAGCCGCTTCCAGCGCAACTGAGTCGCCTTTTTTACGGAGGCGTTTCAAAGTTGCTTCCTCATCATCGATCAGCGCGACAACAATGTCGCCGGAATTGGCGCTTTCCGTGCGCTTTAGGATGACGATGTCGCCGTCGAGGATGCCAGCATCGATCATCGAGTCGCCTTTGACTTCGAGCGCGTAATGGGCGTCGCTATCGGCATATTCTTCGGGCGGGGTGACCCGGTCCACTTCATTCTGAATGGCTGTGATCGGAACACCCGCTGCGATGCGGCCGAGGACAGGAATTGTGTTCTGGCCCATTTGCGGCGCTTGCGATCCAACCACGCTGGGGCGGAAGGTCTGACGTCCACGTGGCGGGGCGGCTGGGGTCGCCGAGTCTGGCATTTTGAGCACTTCCAGCGCGCGGGCCCGATTGGCCAGGCGCCGGATAAAGCCGCGTTCTTCGAGCGCGACGATGAGACGGTGAATACCGGATTTCGAGGCGAGATTGAGCGCTTCTTTCATTTCGTCGAAGGAAGGCGAAACACCGTCGGCCTTAATCCGCTCATGAATGAAAAGAAGAAGCTCTTTTTGCTTGGTTGTGAGCACGAAATTTCTCCGGAATAACGAATCTGTTCTCGTTCTGTTTATTCTCGTTCTGTTCTTTTGTCAAATTCGCGTCTCAGGAGACTCATCATATGCGTGTCCCAGATCTCGTTCCCGATTGGGGTGGTCTCCCGGCGCGTCCCTTCGGAGATGAAGCCCGCCCGTTCATAAGTGCGGATGGCAGCTTGATTGTGGGCATAGACCAAGAGATCGACGCGATGCACCCAGGCGCTCGAAAAGGCCTGGTCCAAAATCAAGTCCATCAGATCTGTGGCTAAAGACATGCCGCGCAATTCCGGCGCCATCGCGATTCGACCAAGGCCTGCTGTGTTGAGGCGCCGATTGTAAGAGATCTGAAAGTGGGCGGCCATTTCGCCATCGAGCGTGACGGCCCAGACTTCGCGGGCAGGGGTGTGGCCGCGATGGAGCTTGATCAGGTCAATAAATTCTCGGCGCTGCAGCGGCCAAGACAGCGCCGCGCCGGCCCATTGCAAGACGTCTCGCTCGGACTGGAACCACTCAAAAAGTGGCGCAATATCATTCTTCGTAAACTTGCGTTTCTGAAAGCTCATCGCGCGGAGCGTAAAGCCCAAACATGGGCTCCGCGATCGTCTCGTTTCATCAGACTTTCGCCGATCAGGAACCGGCGTGCGCCGGTTTTGCGGAGCCGCGTGATGTCGCCGACCTCACTAATCCCACTTTCCGAAACAAATTCCGCGTCCTCAGGGATGAGGTGGGAAAGTTTCTCGCTAGTCGCGAGATCGGTTTTCATGATCTTTAAGTCGCGATTATTGATCCCGATCAAGGCCGATGGCAGTGCAAGCGCACGTTCAATTTCGCTAGCGTCATGAGTCTCAATGAGAGCGTCCATGCCCAAAGCGAGCGCGGCATCGACCAGGTCTTTGGCGAGGGCATCCTCGGTGCAGGAAAGAATGACCAAAACGGCGTCTGCGCCATGCGCACGCGCTTCTGCGACTTGGATTGTGTCGACCATGAAATCCTTGCGCAGCATGGGCAGCGAGACAGCGTTTCGAATGGCGACAAAATCTTCCAGACTTCCGCCAAAGCTAGGGCCATCAGTGAGCACGGAAAGACACGCCGCGCCGCCACGCTCATATTGAGCTGCAATGTCGCGCGGGTCGGCGCCCGGTAAAATCTCACCCGCGCTGGGGCTTTTACGCTTCATTTCGCAGATCAGCGCATTGTCGCCCTGGTCGGCGATGTGGGACAGGCGTGCGGCGAACCCTCGCGGCTCAGATTGAGATCTTGCGTCGCGTAGAAAGTCTTGCTCAGAGCGCTCGCGTTTAATCGCGGCCACTTCATCGGCCTTATAGGCAACAATTCGATCGAGAGCAGTGCTCATCCCTATTGTCCCTTAGAGGCCGCGACCAGGCGCGTCAGCGTTTCGGCGGCAAGGCCTGTATCAATCGCTGCCGCCGCTTTCTCAGCCCCGTCGCGTAAATCGGTCGCTTGTCCAAGCACGAACAGTCCAGCCGCGGCGTTCAGCAATACGGCATCTCGGAACGGGCCGGGCCGCCCATCCAATAGTTCGGTAATCGCGGCCGCGTTTTCATCCGGCGTGCCACCTTGCAATGCGCTGAGGCGATTGCGATTGAGGCCCGCATCCTCTGGAACAACGGTTAGCTCGGTCAGAGCGCCATCTTTGACCTCGATGATTTGGGTTTCGCCAGCGATTGAGAGCTCATCAATCACGGTGTCATCAATGTCTGTCCCGTGCACGACCCAGGCGCGGGTTACGCCGAGGTCCCGCAGCGCCTCTGCCATCGGCCGCAACCAGCGCGCTTGATTGACCCCCAGAACTTGGTGGGTGGCCGATGCGGGGTTTGAAAGTGGACCAAGAAGATTGAAAATTGTCCGAATGCCGAGACTGGCGCGAACCGGCGCGACATGGCGCATGGCGCTGTGATGGCTGCGGGCGAACAAGAAGCCGACACCGGCACTGTCGATGCAGTCGCGGAAGCGGTCTTCGGTCAAGTCGAGCTCGACGCCTAAGGCTTCGAGCACGTCTGCGCTGCCGGTCTTAGGCGGAACGGAGCGGTTGCCATGCTTGGCGACTTTGCCGCCCGCCGCTGCGATTACAATCGCGCTCGCGGTCGAAGTGTTGAGGCTCGTCCAGCCAAGGCCGCCGGTTCCGCACGTGTCGAGCATCGGGCCCTCAAGCGCGATCGCTCGCGCATTTGCGCGCAAGGTCTTTGCGCCTGCCAAAAGCTCTGCACCGGTCTCACCGCGCACGGCAAGCCCCATCAGAAAGGCGCCAATTTGTTCAGGCGGGATGTCGCCGGTTAGGATCGAAGAGAAGGCCGATTCCAATTCTTCTGAGGACAGCGTTTGCCCATTGGCGAGCAGTTTTAGGATCGAAGATAGAGAAGCCATGTTGTCTCTTTCTAGCTTGCGGTGGCGAAAGCCTAGACGGTCTTGAGGAAGTTTTTAAGCAGTGCGTGGCCGTGCTCGGTTAATATGCTTTCGGGGTGAAACTGAACGCCAAAGACAGGGCGCGCCTTGTGCCGGACAGCCATGATCTCGCCGTCCTCGGTGAACGCATCAGCAATTAGCGTATCTGGAAGCTGGTCGGGTTGGATGGCGAGCGAGTGATAGCGCACGACGTTATAGGTCTCTGGCAGGCCTTCAAAAAGCGGGCCGCCTTCGTGTCGGATCTGATTGATTTTCCCGTGCCGAATTTCCTGCGCCGTGACGATGTCGCTACCTTCAGCCGCGCCAATGCTCTGATGTCCTAAGCAGACGCCGAGGATCGGCAAGTCTTCTGGCGCGGATTTGACCAATTCGACGCAAATTCCGGCTTCATTCGGCGTGCAGGGGCCAGGTGAAAGCACGATGCCATCTGGCTTGAGCGCGAGCGCTTCAGCGACACTGATCTCATCATTGCGGACGACCTGCGTCGTTGCCCCGATTTCTTCGAGATAATGGACCAGGTTCCACGTGAAGCTGTCATAATTATCGACGACGAGGATACGTTTATCTTTGCTCATTGGTCGAACTCGTATCTGGCCGACAAGGCAGCAGCTTTCTTGAGCGCATTGGCTTTGTGGACGGTTTCATCAAACTCGTATTGCGGATTGGAGTCGAGCACGACCCCGCCGCCAGCTTGAATGTGCAATTGGCCATCTTTCAGGACAGCCGTCCGCAGCGCGATACACGTGTCGAGGTCGCCATTCCAACCGAAATAGCCAATCGCGCCGCCATAGATACCGCGCGCGTTTTGCTCAAGCTCGTCTATAATCTGCATGGCGCGGATCTTCGGAGCGCCTGAGACGGTTCCGGCGGGGAGTCCAGCGAGTAAGGCATCAACAGCCGTTAGACCTTCGCGAAGATCGCCTTCGACATGCGAGACAATGTGCATGACGTGGCTATAGCGTTCGACAATGAAACGCTCAGTGACTTCGACACTGCCATAGGCGGCAACACGACCCACATCGTTGCGCCCGAGATCGAGCAGCATCAAATGCTCTGCGATTTCTTTTTGGTCGGCGAGCAGGTCGGCCTTGCGCTCTGCATCAATGACCGGGTCGCCAGAACGTGGCCTTGTGCCGGCAATCGGGCGGATCGCGACGCGGCCATCGCGAACCCGCACCAAGATTTCAGGGCTAGAGCCGACCAAGCGTACATCGCCAAGGTTCATATGGAACATGAAGGCCGACGGATTGAGCCGCCGCAGCGCGCGATAGAAACTGATCGATTTGCGATCGAAATTCGCGCTGAAACGCTGGCTCGGCACGACTTGGAAAATGTCGCCGGCTTTGATGTAGTCGCGCGCGGTCTCGACCATTCCGAAATACTGATCTTGGCTCGTATTCGAGGTGAACTCGAGCGGATCTTGATCGCCGTCGCGGGGAGACAATGGCGGCAAGCGCTCGAGATCGCTTTCGACTTGGTCAAGCAAGGCTTCTGCGGCTGCCTGCTCGCCCGCCTTGTAGCGACCAACCATGATCAGTTCTTGATATAGATGATCGAAAATCAGCACCGCGCCGGGGATCATCAGCAGCGCTTCTGGGACGTTTAGCGTGTCCGGCTTGGTGATTTCAACCGGTTCAACATGTTGGATAAAATCGTATCCGATATAGCCAAAGACGCCGCTCGCCATTGGCGGCAGGTCGGTCTCATCGCCAGCATCCGCGAGACCAAACTCGGCAAATTGGCGGAGCGCATCGACTGCTGTGCCTTCAATTTGTTCCGGTTCGGCGAAGTCGATCGTTGAACTCGCCTCTCCGACACCGTTGAGCACTCGCATCCAGCGTTGCGGGTGGAGGCCAATAAAAGAATAACGCCCGAGCCGTTCTCCGCCGAGAATGGATTCAAACAAAAAAGATCCTGGCGTATCAGCGCCCAGCTTCAGCATGGCTGAAACCGGCGTTTCTAGGTCGCCTGGTCGCCTGCGGACCAGTAATTTATCGCGGCTCATTGCTGTGTCACAAGGCTTCTTTTGTAGGCTTCAAACGCGTTGCCATTGGTGGTGAGCTCAACGTCATCAGCGATGCTCATCAAGTACGCTCGGAACAGATCTTCGGCGATGCCGTTCTCAATCTCGAGCGCAGAGGCTTGGGCGAGAATGTCCAAAGTCTCACTTTCTGGACGATCGATTTGCGTGACCTGCAAAATGAAGGTCTGGCTTGCACCCGCTTGCAATGAGAAGGTCTCACCTTCTTCATTCACGCCGAAAACACCGTCAATAATCTGCCGCGGCAGCTGGATATCGGTATTCGTCCGGGTAATTGGGCGGGGGAGTGAGCTGACGTCCGCATTGTATTTCGCAGCTTCCGTTTCCAATGTTGCAGAGCCGTCAGCAATCGCGCTTTCGATTTCGCCAGCGACGGTCTGCAGCTGCTCGCTTCTCTTTTGCTGTTGCCAGGCCTCAGTCAGCGTCTCGCGGACTTCTTCAAATTCAGGTAACCGCTCCGGAACGATACTATCGACGCGGGCGATCCAAGTAATTTCATCTTCGCCGAACCGTTCTGTGTTGCGGCCTTCGGCTTGCGCGTAGATCATTTGCAAAAGCCCAGGGGCGGTCACAAGCGGCAAATAGCGCCGTCCATCCTTGGTCATCCCATTGGTGTCGACAGGCGCGAAAGACAGGACTGGCGCGCCTAAGCCCATCGCGATGGTTTCTAAGTCAGCGCCGGTGCCAAGAAGATCGTCAAACTGGGGCAGAGCATCATAAAACAGACCTGACGCATATTCGCGCGCGAGTTCTTCTTGAATCTGCTCGCGGACATCTTCTAGCGGTGTCGCTGCGCCTGGTGTGATATCTTCCAGACGGATGACGACAAATTGCTCACCAACGGGCTGAGGCCCATGGATAGATCCAGTCAGAGCACCCGGCGAGAAGACTTGATCAGCAAGCCGGTCGTTCGAAATCGCATCTCTGCGTCCGCTCTTCAGCTCAGTTGAAAGCGCCGTATCGATCGCTGTTGCGGCAGCGCCACCAGCGATGCGTCCGAGGGCAGCACGCGCGGTTGCTTCATCAGCAAATGTAAACTCTGTGAAGGAGCGACTATCCGGCCCGGTATAGCGATCCGCTTTGTAAGCTTCATAAAAGCCAACAATATCGTCTTCGCTCACTTCGGCTTGGGCGACGAAATCATCAGGGCTTAAACGCAGCAGGCTCACGCCGCGGCGTTCCGGCTCGCGCAAAAGCTCGCGGCGGCTGTCGTAAAGTTCTTGGAGCTCTTCTTCTGTAGGTTCGCCAACATCTGGGAGTTCAGATTGTTGAAGGACGAACCAAGATGCGGAGCGAAGTTCACCAGAATAGGCAGCTTGCAGGCGCGCCAGCGCATTTGGGACCCGTAGTCCTTCTAATGGCACCCGTTCCAAGCGGCTGATCGTCAAATCGTTTTCGATATTGGATTCATAGTCCGCTTCGCGGAATCCGTTCGCATCTAACAATTGCGAATAACGGAGCGTGTCGAACACGCCGGTTGTGTCTTGGAAGACCGGGTCCGTTCGAATCGTATTGACGATTGCGTCTGTCGTCGCCGAGATTCCTTGCTCGTCGGCATAAGAGGTAAGCAGCGTGCGGCGTGATAGATCAGAAAACACCTGATCCAGGATGCCGCGTTCCATTGCCTCTTCTTTGGTCAGTGCTCGACCGCGTTCATCGGTTTGACTACGCAAGACACGCTCAAGCGTCGTATCAAGCTTGCGGTCGCTAATTGTGCGATCACCCGCGCTGATCAGATTATTGCCGCTTCCGCCTGCAAATATGTCTGTCACGCCCCACGCTGCCATCGCGATAATCACGAGAACAAAAATACCGCCAGCGGCTGGCGAGCGGAGCATATTACGCAACGGGGTCAACATGAGTCAGACCTTTCCCTTCGGGATCGCTTGTTTGTTTCAGCACAGCTTGCTAGGCGAGCGCACAAACTTGTTCAAGATGGTGACTGGTATGGTACGCACACTGATCGCAGGCAATTGGAAAATGAATGGCCTGAAATCTTCGCTTTCGGAAGTCGAAAAAATTGTCACAGGCCTACAGGCCTATTCGGATGAGGCGGATTGCCTGATTTGCCCGCCCGCAACACTGGTCGTTCCGATGAAAGACCGCGCGGGCGATCGGTTGGCGGTCGGCGCGCAGAGCTGTCATCCCGAGGCGTTTGGCGCGTTCACGGGAGATCTTTCAGCAGAGCAACTCAAAGATGCTGGCGCGTCCTATGTGATCGTTGGGCATTCTGAGCGCCGGTCCGAGCACGGCGAACGTAGCGCCTATGTCCAAGAGCAAGCCCATGCCTGTCTTCGCGCTGGGATCACGCCAATCGTCTGCGTTGGCGAGAGTTACGCGCAGAAACAGCGCGGCGAAACTAAAGATACAGTCGTCCGGATCTTGAGAAAGTCCCTACCAACGCTCGGGTCGAATGATTCCTTGGTGGTGGCGTATGAGCCGCTCTGGGCGATCGGAACCGGTCTTGTGCCTAGTCCTGAAGAGATTGCTGAAGTGCATCTGACCATCCGTGAGTTGTTGGTCGAGCTTTACCAGGAACGTGGTGCAAGCCTTCGCATTCTCTATGGCGGCTCCATGAAACCTGCGAATGCGGCGGAAATTCTTGCGATTGAAAACGTGAATGGCGGCTTGATTGGCGGCGCAAGCTTGAAGGCCGAGGATTTGATGGCCATCTATGCCGCAGCTGTGGCCTAGTTGCCGTGATTGGACTGACCGAGAGGGGTTGGCGGAGCGCGCATAAAAGCGTAAGCCCCGCGGCTTGAGATTCAGGAACCTGACATGACCAATGTAATTCTTGTTGCACACATTCTTGTCTCCATCGTTTTGGTGATCGTTGTGCTGATGCAGCGCTCTGAAGGCGGCGCGCTCGGCATCGGTGGTGGTGGCGGTGGCGGCGCAGGCGGCGGTCTGATGTCGGGAACGGGCGTTACCGGAGCTTTGGTGCGCACAACAATTATCTTTGGCGCGATCTTTTTTATCTCCAGTTTGACGCTAACCACGATTGCGACCCACGAAAACGCAGATGGACGCACGGACGTTCAGCGCGAGCTTGAGGGCAATCTGCCGACGACCGATGGTTCGGACGAGTTGGGCCTTGATGGTTTGGATGACATTCTGAACAGTGACGAAGATCTTTTGAACGACCCGCTCGCGATCTCGCCAAGTGAGACATCGCCTTTGGATACGCCAGCGCCGGAAGAGGACGATCCGATCGCCTCCGAGGCAGACCCGCAATAAATCACATAAATCATGACTGACCCCTATCGGGGTGGGTCGCGAATCAGGCAATCTGCATTCCCATGACTCGCTATATTTTCATTACTGGCGGCGTGGTGTCTTCTTTAGGCAAAGGAATCGCTTCCGCAGCACTTGGGGCATTGTTGCAAGCTCGCGGCTATAAGGTCCGCTTGCGTAAGCTCGACCCTTATCTCAATGTCGATCCTGGAACGATGAGCCCGCGCCAGCATGGCGAGGTCTTCGTGACTGATGACGGCGCAGAGACCGATCTCGATCTCGGCCATTATGAGCGCTTTACCGGCGTTTCGGCGCGCCAGTCAGACAATATCACCACGGGCCGCATCTATTCGACCATTATCGAGAAAGAGCGCCGCGGCGATTATCTCGGGGCGACCATTCAAGTCATCCCGCATGTCACCAATGAGATCAAAGACTTCGTCCTGTCTGATGCTGGCGAGGGGGTCGATTTCGTCCTCTGCGAGATTGGCGGTACGGTTGGCGACATTGAGGGTCTGCCTTTCTTCGAAGCGATCCGCCAGCTCGGCCAAGAGCTTGGGCCCGAGCGTGCCTGCTTCATCCACCTGACCCTGTTGCCCTACATCCCGGCGGCTGGCGAGATGAAGACCAAACCGACCCAGCACTCTGTCAAAGAGCTGCGCTCAATCGGCATTCAGCCGCAAATCCTGCTCTGCCGCTGTGATCGCCCGATCCCGGAAAATGAGAAGGCGAAGATTGCGAGCTTCTGTAATGTGCGCCCGAGTAGCGTCATCGAAGCGCGCGACGTTGGGCATATATATGATGTGCCAGCGGCGTATCATGAGGAAGGTCTGGATGAAGAAGTGCTGCAGCATTTCCGCATCGCTGACGCGCCAACCCCAGATTTAACCCGTTGGGACGGGATCGCTCAGACCGTTCACAATCCTGACGGCAATGTTTGTATTGGGCTGGTCGGCAAATACACCGATGTGCCGGATGCGTATAAATCCGTGATGGAAGCGCTTCAGCATGGCGGCCTCTCAAACAATGTTGGTGTCGAGATTAAGCTGATCAACAGCGAAGAATTCGACGACGAAACCGCGCCGATTGATATTCTCGAAGGCGTGCATGGGATCATTTTGCCGGGCGGCTTTGGTGAACGCGGGGCGCGCGGCAAAATGCGGGCGGCCCGGTTTGCGCGCGAACGCGAAGTGCCATGTTTCGGGATTTGCTATGGCATGCAGCTTTCCGTCGTCGAGGCTGCGCGAAACCTGGCGGGCATTGACCAAGCCTCAACCACGGAGTTCGGGCCAACAGAACAACCAATTGTCGGCCTGATGTCGGAATGGACCAAAGGCAACGAGTTGGTCACACGCGACGAGAATACGGATATGGGCGGCACGATGCGGCTCGGGGCCTATCCGGCGCGGCTCAAAGAAGGCTCACGCGTCGCTGAAATCTACGGAACACTGGAAATCTCGGAGCGTCACCGTCACCGATATGAAGTGAACAACGCCTATGTCAGCGAACTTGAAAAGCATGGCGTTGTCTTTTCCGGGATGTCCCCAGATGGCGTGTTGCCCGAGATTATTGAGCTGGAAAACCATCCTTGGTTCATCGCGGTTCAGTACCATCCCGAGCTGAAATCTCGCCCGATGGAGCCGCATCCTCTGTTTGCGAGCTTTATTGGCGCGGCCGTAACCCAAAGCCGTTTGGTTTAAACGCTTGTCCTCGTCTCTTCCTCATCGTTAAGGTTGATGAGAGGAGAAGAAGGAGCGCTTGCCATGCGACGTCAATTGTTTCGGTTAGGAGCGCTAGGTCTGGTCATCAGCGCCGGCGCCTGCGCGACTTCAAACGCGGCGGGGCCGTGCATCCCACAAATGAATGATCTGCAAACCATTGGGTCTCACAATTCCTATAAGCTCGCCATCCCGCCGGCTGAGCTGGCCCTCATCCAGTTGCAAGCGCCTCAACAGGCTGCGGCATTGGATTATTGGCATCTCCCAATACCGGAGCAACTCGACCGCGGGATGCGCCAACTTGAGCTCGATGTCTTTTACGATCCCGAAGGCGGGCGCTACGCGGACCCGTTGGCGCCCAAGCTGAGCGGCCTTTCTTTCGACGCCACCGATATGTATGCGCCTGGTTTTAAAGTCCTACATGTCCAAGATGTAGATGCGCGGTCGTCTTGTAATCATCTCATAAAGTGTCTGGTCGACATCCGCGATTGGTCCGCAGCCCATCCAGACCACGCGCCAATTTTGATTCTGGTGAACGCAAAGCAGGCTCCGATTCAGCTTCCTGGTTCCGTCGATCCATTGCCGTTTGATGGCGCTGCCTTTGACGCGCTGGATGCAGAGATCCGAACCATATTCGATACAAACCAAATGATCACGCCCGATCAAGTTCGCGGCGATGCAGCGACATTGCGCGAAGCGGTCGTGACTAATGGTTGGCCAGATTTGGAGGCCGCGCGCGGCAAAGTTTTGTTTGCCTTAGACGAATCGCCAGCTGTGGTGGACGTGTACCGCCGGGGCGAGGCCTCACTGGATGGCCACGCAATGTTTATCAACTCGCCAAGTGCCGAGGCACCAGATGCAGCCTATTTCACGCTGAACAACCCGAAAGAACAGGGCGACCTTATCCGCAGACGCGTCACTGAAGGGTTCCTCGTACGCACCCGTGCTGATGCGGATACGAAAGAAGCCCGAGCAGGGGATTATTCTCGGTTAGAAGCGGCTCTGGAAAGCGGTGCTCAGTATATTTCGACGGACTATTATCAGGCTAGGAGCGAGTGGAGCGGTTATGTTGCGAAACTACCCGGCGATATGGTAGAGCGTAGCAACCCAGTTCGGACCTGCGCTATTCAGTAGGTCACAGCAACTTCCCTCTTGTCGCGCTTCAGTCTTGGCTGTATACGCGCGGTTTGATTTTCCCGAGGCTTCTCCTCAGAACCCGTTTTGGAGCACGCAGATGGCTGTCCCTAAGAGTAAGATTACTAAATCTCGCCGCGGTATGCGCCGTTCGCATGACCGCCTTAAAGGCAATACATTCATTGAAGACCAGGATTCTGGTGAACTTCGCCGCCCACACCATATCGACCTAAAAACCGGTATGTATCGCGGCCGCCAAATTCTTGAGCCGACAGAAGACTAAATCTGCTGGTTGATTGGTTTTGAAGAACCCTCGCTGAAAAGCGGGGGTTTTCTTTTGCGCATGGCTGACAATCGGGCCCGCCCTTGCGCTTTGTCGCATAGCACACTAGAGCCTCGCGCAACTGAGTGACTTGCACCGAAAAGGGACCCGCTATGAGCGAAATCGTCGACATTCACGCCCGCCAAATCATCGATAGCCGCGGTAACCCAACCGTTGAAGTTGATGTGACTTTAGAAGATGGCTCTTTTGGTCGCGCCGCAGTGCCGTCAGGCGCATCTACCGGCGTCCATGAAGCGCACGAGCTTCGTGATGGCGGCGAAGCCTATAAAGGCAAAGGCGTGATGAATGCCGTCGACTCGGTAAATGGCGAGATTGCAAACGAGCTCACTGGTATGGATGCCACTGAGCAGCGCCTCATCGATGGCTTGATGATGGAGCTGGACGGGACTGAGAATAAGAAGCGCCTCGGCGCAAACGCTATTCTCGGAGTTTCTATGGCGGTTGCAAAAGCGGCGGCTGAAAGCTGTAGCTTGCCGCTCTATCGCTATATCGGGGGCACCAATGCGCGCGTCCTGCCAACCCCAATGATGAACATCATCAATGGTGGTGAGCACGCGGACAATCCAATCGATATTCAAGAATTTATGATTATGCCGGTAAATGCAGAAAGCATCGCCGACGGCGTTCGGATCGGCTCTGAAATCTTCCACACATTGAAAAAGACGCTCAGCGATGCTGGCCATAATACCGGCGTTGGCGATGAAGGCGGCTTCGCGCCGAACCTGTCATCCACCACGGATGCTCTCGATTTCATCATGAAGTCGATAGAAGCGGCGGGTTATCAGCCGGGTGAAGACGTCGCGCTGGCACTCGATGCAGCGTCGACCGAGTTTTACAAAGACGGCAAATATGTTCTGGCCGGTGAGGGCAAGTCTCTCGATGGCGAGGGCATGGCGAAATACCTCTCAGACCTGGTTGATGCCTATCCAATCCTGTCGATTGAAGATGGCATGGCCGAGGATGACTGGGATGGCTGGGGCATTCTGACAGAGATGGTTGGCGATCGCTGCCAGCTTGTCGGTGATGACCTGTTTGTGACCAATCCTGAACGCCTCGCCATGGGGCTGCAGCGCGGCGCGGCGAACTCAATTCTCGTCAAGGTCAATCAAATCGGTACGCTGTCTGAAACACTGGACGCGGTGGAGCTGGCGCATCGCCATGCCTATACATCTGTGATGTCGCACCGCTCTGGCGAAACTGAAGACGCAACCATTGCGGATCTCGCGGTCGCGGTGAATTGCGGACAAATCAAAACAGGCTCGCTCGCGCGCTCTGATCGGTTGGCGAAGTATAACCAATTGATCCGGATCGAAGAAGAGCTTGGCGCCACGGCGCTTTACGCTGGATCGGCTTTGATCAACGCTTAGAGAATCACCGCGCTCTGGCGGAGTCTTAAGAAGGCTTTAACCACAATCAGTGATCTTTCTCACGGTAGAAGGATCACTCACTCATGACCTCAAAATGGGCTGCGAGCGCCATGTCTCTCACGGTTGCCTATTTTGCTTATCACGCTTTTGCGGGTGAGCAGGGGCTTGGGCAATGGACAGATAAGCAAACCGAACTGGCCGAGAAAAAGCAGGTGCTGGCCGCGCTCGAAGCCGGAAATGCTGCGCTGCAAAAAGACATAGCTCGCCTCACGCCAGGCCAGATTGACCCGGACTTGGTCGAGTACCTCGCACGCCGTGATCTCGGCTTTGTGTACCCAGGTGAACTTGTGTTAGTTGACCGCGCGGTAAAGCATGCGGAAATGCATAACTGATGCGACTCGACCTTGCGTCATGCATCTGTGTAGTTAGCGCGAAAATATCACACCGAGGGAGCCACTATGGCCAAAGCTGCGACCCCCAAGCGACGAAGCTCGCCCAAACTCAAAAAGGATGAGGCGCTCAAGTTCTATAAGGACATGCTGCTGATCCGGCGCTTTGAAGAGCGCGCTGGCCAACTCTATGGCATGGGCAAGATTGCTGGCTTTTGTCACCTCTATATCGGTCAAGAAGCGGTCGTTACCGGAATGCAGGCGTGCCTGAAAGAAGGCGATCAAGTGATCACCGGGTATCGTGATCATGGCCATATGCTCGCTTGCGACATGGATCCGCGCGGTGTGATGGCGGAGCTCACTGGACGCGAAGGCGGTTATTCGCGCGGCAAGGGCGGCTCGATGCATATGTTTAGCCGCGAGAAGAACTTCTTTGGCGGACACGGCATTGTTGGCGCGCAAGTGCCGCTCGGGACCGGGCTGGCATTTTCAAACAAGTATCTCGGCAAAGACAATGTCAGCCTCGCTTATTTCGGCGATGGTGCCGCCAATCAGGGGCAAGTCTATGAGGCCTTCAACATGGCCTCGCTGTGGGACTTGCCGGTCGTCTATGTGATTGAGAACAATATGTACGCGATGGGCACCAGCGTTGAGCGACATGCTTCAGAAACAGAGCTCTTCAAGCGCGGAATCTCGTTCGAGATTGAAGGCGAGGAAGTTGACGGCATGGATGTCTATGCGGTCAAGAAAGCTGGTGAGAAGGCGGTGAAATACGCGCGTTCTGGCAAAGGCCCATACATCCTCGAAATGAAGACCTATCGCTATCGCGGTCACTCCATGTCGGACCCGGCGAAATATCGGAAGCGAGAAGAGGTGGATGATATCCGAAGTCACAATGACCCGATTGACGGCCTGAAAGGGCAGATCATCGAGCAAGGCATTGCGACAGAAGATGATCTCAAAGCGATCGACAAAGAGATCCGCGCCATCGTCAAAGATGCGGCTGACTTCTCGATTGAAAGCCCGGAGCCAGATCCGTCTGAGCTTTGGACCGATGTGCTTCTACCGGTGGAGGCGTAGATATGGCTGTAGATATTCTGATGCCCGCCCTGTCGCCGACCATGGAAGAAGGCACGCTCGCCAAATGGCTCAAGGGCGAAGGCGATAAAGTCGAAGCTGGTGACGTGATCGCTGAAATCGAAACCGATAAAGCGACAATGGAAGTCGAAGCGGTCGATGAAGGCACGCTCGCCAAAATCCTGATCCCTGAGGGGACTGAAGGTGTGAAAGTGAACGCGGTCATCGCTGTGCTTTCTGAAGATGGGGAAGATGCTGGCAGCGTCTCCGCCTCAGCGTCTACCGAAGAAGACGTGGCGAAAGTGACGCCGGTTGCAGAGCCTGAAGTTCTCGAAGCGCAAGCCGCTTCTGACGCGCCAATGGCTGAAGTCCTGGTCAATCCAGATGTTCCAGAAGGCACCACTTACACCAAGACCGTTCTGCGCGACGCCCTGCGCGATGCGATGGCCGAGGAAATGCGCCGGGACGAGACCGTCTTCGTCATGGGTGAAGAAGTTGCGGAATATCAAGGCGCTTACAAAGTGACCCGCGAATTGCTCCAAGAGTTCGGCGATCGCCGCGTGGTCGACACACCGATCACCGAGCACGGATTTGCCGGACTTGGTGTCGGCGCCGCATTTGGTGGTTTGCGCCCGATTGTCGAATTCATGACCTTCAATTTCGCCATGCAGGCGATTGACCATATCATCAACTCGGCGGCGAAAACGCTTTACATGTCTGGTGGTCAGATGGGCTGTCCGATCGTGTTCCGCGGCCCGAACGCGGCGGCTTCTCGTGTTGGCGCGCAGCACTCTCAAGACTATGCGGCTTGGTATGGCCATGTGCCTGGCCTGAAAGTCGTCGCGCCCTGGGATGCGGGCTCTGCGAAAGCGCTGCTTAAGTCAGCGATCCGCGATCCAAACCCCGTCGTCTTCCTCGAACACGAATTGCTCTATGGCCTCGAATTCGATGTGCCCGATTTAGAAGACTACACGCTACCCATCGGCAAAGCGGCGGTCATTCGCGAAGGCACCGATGTCACCCTGGTCGGCTATTCGCGCTGTACCGGGTTTGCCATGGAAGCCGCCGATAGGCTCGCCGAGCAAGGCATTTCCGCTGAAGTGATCGACCTTCGCTCGATCCGTCCGCTGGACATCGATACGATTGTTGAAAGCGTGAAAAAGACCAATCGCCTGGTCACCGCCGAAGAAGGCTGGAAACATATGGGCGTTGGCGGCGAGATTGCAGCTGGCGTCACAGAGCTAGCCTTCGACTATCTCGACGCGCCACCGATGCGTGTAACCCAAAAAGATGTGCCGTTGCCCTATGCTGGTAATTTGGAAGCGATGAGTTTGCCAGATGCGGCTGACATCGTCGCCGCGGCACAAGCTGTTTGTGAGGGGATGTAACCATGTCCATCAACATCACGATGCCTGCGCTGAGCCCGACTATGGAAGAGGGCACACTCGCGAAATGGAATGTTAAAGCTGGCGACAAAGTTGAAGCTGGCGATGTGATTGCTGAAATTGAAACCGACAAAGCGACCATGGAGGTCGAAGCGGTCGATGAAGGCACCGTGGCGCAAATCCTAGTCGATGAAGGCACGGAAGGCGTCAAAGTGAACGCGATTATCGCTGTGCTGGCCGAAGAGGGGGAAGACGCAAGCTCCGTCTCCGCTGCTCCGGCGGATGCCGGAGCCTCGTCCAACGAAGCTTCTAAACCGGCAACCGAGGCAGGAGGTCCTGACATGCGTCAGGACAACGGCGCTGAGAACGCACCGAAGCAAGTCGCGTCGACGCCCGTGCAAATGCCATCACTCGGCGCCGGAGATGATCGCATTAAAGCCAGTCCACTCGCCCGGCGCGTTGCGGCGCTGAAAGGTGTCGACCTGGCCGCCTTAAAAGGCAAGGGCTCTGGACCGCATGGGCGCATCGTCAAGAAGGATGTTGAGAATGCGCAGCCGGGCGCGGCCTCTGCGCCAGCGAGCAGCGGCGCAGTAGCCTCTCCTGACGGCTTGATCTTGCCGCAAATCCTGGACGACCGCGTCTACGCGCCAGATAGCTATCGCCTCGAACCACTCGACGGTATGCGGAAAACCGTGGCGCGTCGCTTGACGCAAAGCTTCATGCAGGTCCCGCACTTCCCGCTCAATGTCGATATCGCGTTGGACAAATTGCTGGCCGCCCGCAAAGGCATCAATGAGGCCGCGCCTGAGGGCGTCAAAGTCTCAGTCAATGACATGCTGATCAAAGCCTCAGCCATGGCGCTGATGGCGGAACCAGACTGTAATGCCAGCTATAGCGATAATGGTATTGCCTATCATCACGGCGCACATATTTCTGTCGCTGTTGCCATTGATGGTGGTTTGATCACGCCGGTGATCCGCGACGCAGAGAAAAAGGGCCTCGCCGAAATCTCTGCAGAGATGAAAGACCTGGCGACGCGCGCCCGCGAGCGCAAATTGAAGCCGCAAGAATATATGGGCGGGACTTTCTCTATCTCGAACCTTGGCATGTTTGGCATCAAATCGTTCGCTTCGATCATCAATCCACCAGAAGGCATGATCATGTCCGTTGGGGCGGGGCAGAAACAACCTGTTGTTGGCGCGAATGGTGAGCTCACTGTCGCAACGATGATGGGTGTGACGCTGACTTGTGACCACCGTGTCATTGGCGGCGCTGAAGGTGCGCGCTGGCTGCAAGCCTTCAAGCAATATGTAGAAACTCCAGAGAGCATGTTGCTCTAAGAGAAGGAGGCCGAGATGGCTGATTTTGACCTGATCGTAATTGGTTCGGGCCCGGGCGGCTACGTCTCTGCCATTCGCGCGAGCCAACTCGGGATGAAAACCGCAATTGTTGAACGTGAGAATTTGGGCGGCATTTGCCTCAATTGGGGCTGTATCCCGACCAAAGCCTTGCTGCGCTCTGCTGAAGTACTGCATCTCGCGAAGTCTGCGGCAGCGTATGGCCTCAAAGTCGACAAAGCTGACTTTGACCTCGACGGTGTTGTGAAGCGGTCTCGGGGTGTGGCGGCGCAGCTCTCAGGCGGCGTAAAGCACCTGATGAAGAAGAATAAAATCACAGTGATCGAAGGCGAAGCGCGTCTGGAAAAAGGCGCTGCGGCACCAAAAGTCATCGTCAAAGACGCCAAGGGCAAAGACACGAGCTATCAAGCCAATCACGTCCTGCTGGCCACCGGCGCGCGGGCGCGGGCCATTCCACAAGCGGGCCTAGAACCTGATGGCAAACTGATCTGGACCTATCGCGAAGCTATGGTGCCAGACGCGCTGCCAAAGCGCCTTTTGGTCATCGGCTCAGGCGCGATCGGGATTGAGTTTGCCAGCTTCTATAATGAGCTTGGCTCTGATGTGACTGTCGTCGAAGCCGTGGACCGCATCCTCCCCGCTGAAGATGCAGAGATTTCGGCCTTCGCGCACAAGTCTTTCACCAAGCAAGGGCTAAAACTCAAAACCTCGGCGCAGGTCAAAAGCCTCAAAAAGGGCAAAGACACCGTGACAGCGGAAGTCGAGTCGGGCGGCAAGACCGAGAAGATTGAAGTGGATCGGGTGATCTTGGCGATTGGCATTGTCGCTAACTCCGAAAATCTCGGGCTCGAAAAGCTCGGCGTTAAACTCGATCGCACGCATGTCAAAGTTGACGGCTTTGGCCGCACCGGCGTCAAAGGCCTGTATGCGATCGGTGATCTCACAGGTGGCCCTTGGCTCGCGCACAAAGCCAGCCATGAAGGCGTGATCTGTGTTGAGAAGATTGCTGGCAAAATTGACGACGCGCATCCGTTCGACAATTGGAATGTACCGGGCTGCACCTATAGCCATCCGCAAGTCGCCAGCGTTGGCCTCACCGAAGACGAAGCTAAAAAAACCGGCAAAAAACTAAATGTCGGGAAATTCCCATTCATTGGCAACGGCAAAGCGATTGCGCTTGGCGAGCCGGAAGGCCTGGTCAAAACCATTTTTGATGCAGAGACTGGTGAATTGCTCGGCGCGCATATGATCGGCGCGGAAGTGACAGAACTGATCCAAGGCTATGTCATTGCCCGCGAAGGCGAGCTGACGGAACAAGACTTGATGCACACGATCTTCCCGCATCCAACGCTTTCGGAAATGATGCACGAGGCTGTGCTCGCCTCAGAAGGGCGCGAGCTTCACATGTAGGCGCCGCGCCCGCGAGCGATCAGGCTTTTGGGAAATGCTGTTCGTGGCGATGTACATACTCGACGAGGGCGACAACGACCCCGTGACTGACGAGGCCAACCGTCCACCACAAAGCCGGTACCAGCATCACAGCCGCGCCTTCACTAATACTGATGGCGGCAAATGTGGTCATGCCGATCACCCAACCCGCGAGATGGATCCAGAAAGACAAACGGAGCCCGGCCGTTTTCTGAGCGGTTTCGCGCTGCGCTGCTTTCGCAGCTTCAGCTTCTGCATCAAAGGTCAGGGCCGAGACATCGACGTTAAATGCGGCGGCTAAGGCCATGACAGAGTCATGCGAGGCGCTGTCTCCGTTCTCAATCCGTTGAACCGTACGTAGCCCAATTCCGGCGAGATCGGCTAAGTGCTCTTGTGACCAAAGACGTTCTTCGCGCCAGCGTTTGATCTTCTCAGCGTTCGGTTTCATCTGCATGTATTGCCCCTTTCGGCATCTCAATTGATAGTGGGCTTAATGTCTCTCGAAAAGCGAAAAACGCCACGCCAGGGCGACGCCAGGATCACGCCAGTGGGCCGCCAATAGCCCGTCAATTCTGGCTTTTTCTCGCGTCCTTAGCCATAAACGCTGCGTGCACACCGATTCCCTCACTGAAACGCTGGCAGTTCTCGCGCGGCGCCTGTCACAGACGGAGGACCCGTGGTGGATCCTTGGAAGCGCGGCGGTTTATATCAAAGGCTATGATCCAGGACAGGTCGGCGATATTGATGTTCTCGTGTCGCAGCAAGATGCGGCCAAACTGATGTCACGGCACGGATGGGATAATGACAAAGATGGCGGAACAAAACGCTATCGATCGGGCTATGTCCTCCGGCCGAGCCTTGGGGGAGTACCCGTTGAAATTCTTGCGAACTATGAGATTTTGACGCGCCATGGTTGGGAGCCCGTGCGGCCAACGAGCCGTCTTAAAGTCATCCATTCTGGAAACGCCTTTTATGTTCCGTCAGATGCAGATCTCATCGAGATTTTTGAGCGGCTCGGGCGACCAAAAGATTTTGATCGAATTCGCGCGATACAGGCGCGCTAAATGATTGACCCAGGCCGCGGCGCAAGCCAGTTTGCCCTCATGCCCGTCGCCGCTCGACAGATCCCTTCAGAAACGCATTTGCATGTGCGAGGACACTTGTTCACGCCCCTGCCAGAGGGCGCATTATGGTGGCCTGAAACCAAGACACTGATTGTCTCGGATCTTCACTTGGAGAAGGGCTCAAGTTTTGCCGCCAGCGGCCAGATGCTGCCGCCTTATGATACCAGCGCGACACTGGCGATCGTCGAAGAGCTTGTTGAGAGGTTTGCGCCCGATAGGGTCATTTCTCTGGGCGACAGTTTTCACGATCGCAAGGCTGAAACCCGCATGGTCGATGGAGATTGTGCGCGCCTACGGCGTTTGACGACTGAAACGGACTGGGTCTGGGTCGAAGGCAATCACGATCCAGATCCGCCAGAACATCTTGGTGGGCGCCCCGCGAAAGTGCTGCGCATGGGCGATGTGGTCTTTCGCCACGAACCGACGGGTGAGAGCGGCGAAATCGCGGGGCACTTGCACCCGTGCGCGAAGATTGTCAGCCGCGTGCGGGCTTTAAGGCGCCGCTGTTTCGTTACGGATGGCGAGCGATTGATCATGCCGGCATTGGGCGCCTTTACGGGCGGACTTAACGTGCTTGATGAGGCTTATCATCCGTGTTTTCCAGACGGGGACATGATGGTTTTCGCCATGTCGCGCGAAGCCGTAATCCCTATTTCATCGAAGCGATTGATACCGGATCGCCGTCGCTCTGACCTTGGGCGATGGCGGCTAAATACAGAGAGACACCAAAAGGAGTAGGCGCATGAACAATATCGATATGGCGCAGCTTTGGGCCGATTATGGGGATGCGATCTTAGGGTTTGCCGCACAAGCGGTTGGCGCGCTGATCGTCCTGATTATCGGATTGCGCGTCGCAGGATGGCTCGGGCGACTGGTCCGCGGCATCTCGATGAAACAAGAAAGTATCGACGACACGCTCGGCAACTTTTTCGGGTCCATGGTGCGTTGGGCGGTTACCGCAGCGGTGTTTATTGCTGTTTTGCAGGTGTTTGGCGTGCCCGCCACAAGCTTTGTTGCCGTCTTGGGCGCGTTGACCCTCGCGATTGGATTGTCTCTGCAGGGCGCGCTTGGGAATATCGCGTCTGGCGTAATGATTATGATTTTCCGGCCTTATAAGCTGGGTGACTATGTTGAAGCGGCAGGCGCCGCTGGCACGGTCAAAGACATCAATCTGTTCCAAACCGTTTTGGCGACACCGGACAATATTCAAATCATGGTGCCGAACAGCCAAGCGATTGATGGCGTGATCAAGAACTATAGCGGCTATTCCACGCGCCGCGTCGATGTCACGTTCGGGATCGATTATGGCGACGATATCGATAAAGCCATCGGCATTATTCGGTCTATCGTTGATGCGGATGATCGGATCATGCGTGATCCAGAGCCGTTCGCGAAAGTCGTCAATCTAGGCGATAGCTCGGTCGATATCGCCACGCGAAACTGGGTTCAGGCATCAGATTATTGGGATGTGAAGTTCGATCTGACCAAGCAAATCAAAGAGGCTTTCGACAAACAGGGCATTTCAATTCCATATCCGCACCAAGTCGAAATCGTCAAAAACGTCGCTTAAGTCATGACTGACCCAGCGCTCGAAACGATTGGAGACACCGCCGCGCGCACTGGCAAACTCCCCAAAGTTAAGCGGCATGTCTTGTTGCGCTTGCTTGGGATCAGTCCGTGGGGCTGGGTAAAACTCGCCTTGCTTTGCATTCTAGTTGGGTTCCTGGTCATGGCGAGCGAGTTTGACCCCAGCTCACCGGATGTGAACGTCATGGGCGCGCTGCAAAGTTTCCTTCAGTCCGTAGGAAGCTTGGCCGGATGGGCGGCAAGGAACTTTTGGAAACCCGCATTGGCTGGCGCGACCATCGTCTTGCCGATTTGGCTGCTCTGGCGCTTGGTGTCGCTGCCCTTTCGGAAGTAAACCTCCCCCTTCGGCACCGCTTTCCTCGGCCGAGTTTCGAATTAGGTCTATGAATAGACAGAAACTCGGGAGAGACGATTATGGATATCAGCCAGCTTATGTATCGCGACGGCCTCATGCAGGGCGAGCGCATCCTTGTGACGGGCGGGGGAACCGGTCTCGGCAAAGAGATGGCTGAGGGCTTTCTCAAACTGGGGGCAGAAGTTCATATTTGCGGTCGCCGCGGCGGGGTCTGTGAGGAAACCGCAGAGGCGCTGATGAGCGCCCATGGCGGCAAAGTCGTTGCGCATGGGTGCGATATCCGCGTCGCCGAAGCCATCAATGATATGACTGATGAGATTTGGACCAATCACGGGGCGCTGACGGGGCTCGTCAATAATGCGGCGGGGAATTTCATTTCGCGAACCGAGGATCTCTCCATTCGCGGGTTTGACGCGATCGCGAACATCGTCTTTCGCGGCACGTTTTACATGACCCACAATATTGGCAAACGCTGGATCGATGAAGGCAAGCGCGGCAATGTCATCTCGATCCTCACTACCTGGATTTGGAACGGGGGTCCGTTCGTTGTGCCGTCGGCCATGTCGAAGTCTGCCGTAAACACGATGACGCAGTCATTGGCGGTCGAGTGGGGGCGATACGGTCTGCGCTTTAACGCGATCGCGCCAGGACCCTTCCCGACAGAGGGCATGACAAAACGGCTCGCGCCGCAAGCCGAGACGACGGAAGACATGAACCGAGATGCCGCGAACCCAATGGGCCGGATTGGAAAGATGCACGAGCTCGTCAATCTCGCCGTCTTCTTGATGGGACCTGGGGCAGAATACGTGAATGGCCAAACCATCGCGATTGATGGGGCGATGTATAACGCCACCGGCGGCAATTTCTCGCGTCTCGGCGAATGGGGTGATGGGGAATGGCAAGCGGCGCGCGAAGCGATCGAAGCCACCAATGCTAAAGACAAAGCCAAACGCACCGTCTAAGACGCGCGCAGATAGTTTTGGAGGAATAAATGTCCGATCGATTTGATTTGTCGGGGCGCGTGGCTCTGGTCACTGGTGCCTCATCTGGCTTAGGCCGCCAGTTTGCGAAAGTCTTGTCTGCGGCTGGCGCGAAAGTTGTGCTTGCAGCGCGGCGAGTAGACCGATTGCAGGCCTTGGCCTCTGAGATCGAAGCCTCTGGTGGCGAAGCATTGGCGGTGGCGATGGACGTTACCAAAGCCGACACAATTCAAGCGGGCCTCGAAGCAACGATCGAGAGATTTGGCGGCCCAGCCGATATCATCGTGAACAATTCAGGCCTCAGCCGCGAAGATTGGTTCACGACCATGGATGAAGATGATTTCGATCTTGTCATGGACACCAATACGAAGGGTGTTTGGTTAGTCGCTCGGACTTTCGCTGGCGCGCTGACCAAAGCTGGTAAGCCCGGCAGCATGATCAACATCGCCTCGGTCGCCGGCAAGCGGGTCGGCTATACGATGGCCGCCTATTGCGCCTCCAAAGCCGCGTGCGAGCACATGACCCGTGCCATGGCGATCGAAATGGCGCGCTATGGAGTCCGCGTGAACGCCATCGCTCCTGGATATTTTGAGACCGAGATCAATGACACGTTCCTAAATTCGGACGAAGGCGAGAAGATGCGCAAACGCATTCCGATGCGCCGATTTGGGGAGCATGAAGAGCTTTCTGGCCCTCTCTTGCTGCTGGCGTCAGATGCTGGAAGTTTCATGACCGGCGCAACGATTGTGGTCGATGGCGGTCATATGTGGGGCTCGCTCTAAATCGGTCGTTGAGGTTTTTGCAGGGCTTTAAGATCGCATTAGCCGTTACTGGGTATGTTCGCTGCCTCGATGGAGGACAGCATGGCTGCGAAACGTAAGAGCGACCTGCATGAAACTGGCGACGCTAAGATGAAAGCAGCGGCGCTGAAATATGCTGCGAAGGACGCGCGTATTAAATCATTGGATGGACGCGAAACCGTCGATCCCGTGCCTTCACCCGCGCGGCAACTCCAAGATCAGTTGCATGCGCACTATCAGCCGTTGAACAAGCGGATGTCTGTGCTGCTGATCTCTTTGATTGTTGCATTTGCTTTTATGGGCGGATGGTTTGGCACAACCGGCGTTCCTGGCCTCGCATAAGTCGCGCCTGGCGAATGGCACGAATTTCGCTATGACGAGCGAATATCTGCGGAGAAAACAATGACGATTCGAAAAGCGGTTCTGCCCGTTGCAGGATTTGGGACGCGCGTATTACCAGCCACCAAAGCCATTCCGAAAGAGCTTTTGCCCGTGGTCGACCGACCCGCGCTGCAATATGTCGTCGATGAAGCGATCGAAGCCGGGATCGAACACATCGTTTTTGTGACCGGACGCGGCAAAGGGGCGATCGAAGACTATTTCGACCTCTCATTCGAACTTGAATCCAATCTTCGCGGCAAAGCCAGCAAAGCCGACATTCTTGCAGAGGTTGAGAAAACCCGTCTGCCCGCCGGTGGCGCAAGCTTTACGCGTCAACAAGAAGCGCTCGGACTAGGGCATGCGATTTGGTGCGCCAGAGACATTGTCGGCGATGAGCCGTTTGCGATCTTGTTGCCGGACGTCATCGTTAAAGCCGAAAAATCCTGCCTCGCGCAGATGGTGGATGCCTATAACCAAACCGGCGGAAACATCATCGCGGTTGATCCGGTGCCTGAGGAGCGCGTCTCTTCCTATGGCGTCATCGCGCCCAAGGGTGAACGAAATGGCCGACTGATCGAAATGAGCGCGATGGTTGAGAAGCCGCCGCGCGAAGAAGCGCCGTCTAACCTTGCCATTACCGGTCGCTACATCCTGCAACCAGAGATTTTTGGCCTACTATCAGATCAAGGCGCGGGCGCAGGTGGCGAAATTCAGCTGACCGACTCAATGGCGCGTTTGATGGAAACTCAGCAATTCTTCGCTTACGAATTTGAAGGCGCGCCGTATGATTGCGGCTCGAAGCTTGGATACTTCCAAGCGGTGCTCGCGCATGCGGTGGATCATCCCGAAATTGGCGAAGCGGCGCGAGATCTGATTTCGCGAACCTAAGTTGACGCTGTTCTGGCTTCGGTCTAGCGCGGAGCGATGAAAGTTAAGCTGCCAACCTATTCAGATGTGGCTTCGGCCAGCAAGCGTATTCGCGATCATGTCGAATCAACACCCGTGCTACGCTCGGATCGTTTGGATGAAATCGCTGGAGCATCGCTGCTGATCAAGGCAGAGTGTTTGCAGCAAACGGGGAGTTTTAAGCTTCGCGGCGCAACCAACCGATTGCTCAGAATTCCTGATAAACACAAAGCCAATGGCGTCGTTGCCTTCTCATCCGGCAATCACGCCCAAGGGATCGCGCGGGCGGCGCGTTCGCTGGGCATGCCCGCCTTGATCGTTATGCCTGCAGACGCCCCAAGTGTGAAAATTGAGGGTGTAGAGGCGGACGGTGCCGAAGTGCGCCTCTATGACCGTGACACTGAAAATCGCGAAGAGATCGCCGCTAAAATCGCCGCTGAGCGCGGTGCGATTGTGGTGCCCAGCTTCGATGATCCAATGATCATTGCGGGGCAGGGGACGCTTGGGCTTGAATTTGCGGCGCAGGTCAAAGCCCAAGGCAAAAAGCTGGATCATCTGATTTGTTGCACCGGTGGCGGTGGTCTGATTTCCGGCATATGTTTGGCGCTCAGCAAAGCCAGCCCAGACACCAAAATCTGGGCAGCTGAACCCGAAGGTCACGATGATTGGACGCGGTCCTTAGAGGCGGGAGCGATCCAAGCCAATGCGCCGGGAACGCGGTCAATTTGCGACGCTATCCTCACCCCGCAACCAGGGGAGCTGACGTGGCCCATCGGCTCGAAATATTTGTCTGGCGGATCGGTGGTGACTGATCAGCATGCGTTTGAGGCGATGCGTCTCGCGTTTCGGCAGTTGCGCCTTGTTGTTGAGCCTGGTGGCGCCGTCGCTTTGGCATCGGCTCTGTTTCGGCTGCCCGACGCGCTGAAGGGGGCGACCATTGGGGTCGTGCTAACCGGCGGAAACGTGGATGCAAAATTGTTCGCGAAAGTGCTGAATCGAGAGGTTTAGCTCTCTTTCATCAGCCGCGCTTTTTGGCGTTGCCAATCGCGCTTTGCGGATGTCTCGCGTTTGTCGTGAGATTTCTTACCGGTTGCCACGCCAATCAGCAGTTTTGCGATGCCGCGATCATTGAAATAGAGCTTCAGCGGCACGATCGTGCGCCCTGACCGCTCGACCGATTGCGCGAGCCGCGTCCGTTCCCGTTTCGACACCAGCAGTTTTCGCTTGCGCCGCGGGGCATGATTGAAACGATTGGCGCCCTCATAAGTCGGAATATCCGCATTGATCAGCCACAGCTCGCCTTCTTCCATGGAGGCATAACTCTCAGCGATATTGGCTTTGCCATTGCGCAGAGATTTCACCTCGCTGCCGGTCAACATGAGGCCAGCTTCGAGCGTATCTTCCACCGCATAGTCGAAGCGCGCGCGGCGATTCTCCGCGACGAGGCCGTCAGAGCGGCCCTTGGTTTGAGATTTCTTCGCCATTCTAGTTCAATCCAGCGCGCGTCATCGCCTCGTCGATCTGAGCCTTGGTTTCGGCATTCGGGGCGACGATTGGGAGGCGCACCTCATCTGAACACAGCCCCATTTTGGCGAGGACGTATTTCGCAGGTCCCGGTGATGGCGACAAGAACATCGCCTTGTGGAGATGGATGAGGCGTTGGTCGAGACGACGCGCGGTCTCCAAATCGCCCGCATCAAAGGCTGCATGCATTTGGGCACAAAGGTCGGGCGCAATATTCGCGGTCACGGAGATGCACCCGGTTCCGCCCATCGCGCGGTGACCTAGGCTTGAAGGGTCTTCCCCAGACAGCTGCGTAAACTGTTCGCCAGCGGTGAGAGCTGCCTGCATGGACACGCGCCCTAGATCATTACTGGCATCTTTGATCCCGATGACGTTGGGCAGGCTGGCGAGCTTGGCGACGGTCTCTGGTAAGAGATCGCAGGCGGTCCGCGCCGGCACATTGTACAGAACGATGGGTAGCGAGACCGCATCATTGATCGCCCGAAAGTGGGCTTCAAGGCCCGCTTGATCGGGCTTATTGTAATAGGGGCAAATCACCAAAGCGGCGTCGGCGCCAACGGTTTTAGCGTGCTCGATCAGCTCGATCGCTTCGCGGGTTGAGTTAGAACCTGCGCCTGCAATCACGGGCACACGCCCACCAGCGACTTGAATGCACTGTTCGACCACGTCTTTGTGCTCGGCATGCGATAGCGTCGCGGATTCGCCCGTGGTTCCACACGGTACCAGGGCTGTCGAGCCGCCCTCAATCTGGCGCTCAATCAGATTTGCGAACGCGTCGCGATCGATGGCCCCATTCTTGAATGGAGTTACCAGCGCTGGAATGGAACCATGAAACATTTGTCAGATACACTCTTTCAGTTGAACCCGGCCTCAATTTGCCAGAGTTTGGTCATATACGGCCTATAAACCTGAATCAGAATGTATCAACGGCAAGGAATCTGAGGATACTGTCAAAGCTCATGCATTATCGCGTTAAATGCCTACTCATTGCCTGTTCGTTTTTCGGGTTTGCCGCCGCGGCGCAATCCCCGACTGCGCCTAGCTTAAAGCCGCAACTGGTTGCGGCCTCTGATGTGATTTCCACCCGGGATGCCGCGCTGTTGCGGGACGGCTTGCAGGCCGTTGATCGCAGCGATTGGTTCGAAGTTCGCCAAGCTGAGTCGCAAATCAACGATCCCACGGCGCGCGATATTCTGACCTGGTATCGGGCGCGCCGCGATTGGCGGATGTCTTTCGATGAAATGGACCGCGCTTTGACCCGCCTGGGCGGTTGGCCGGAAACCGCGGCGATTCGCGACCGTACGGAAGAAGTCATCGAGCTCTCAACACTCGACGCCCGCGCTCGGGTCGCATGGTTCGAAACGCATGGCGGCGCAAAAACAGGCGCTGGTTTGATTACCTATGCGCGGGCGCTCGAAGCGCTCGGTCGCGATGAGGAAGCCCTAGAACAAGTGCGCAAGGCCTGGCATGGCCGAACGATGACCAAAGAGGTCAGCCAGAAGACTTACTCAAAATACAAAAACAAGCTCACGCAAGCGGATCACCGGAAACGCGCGGATTTTCTACTATGGACGCGTCAAACAAGTGCCGCTGCGCGCTTGAAACCCCTCTTAACGCCGGATTGGAAAACGCTGGTCGATGCGCGCTCGAAACTTATTCGACGCGCGAGAGGCGTTGATTCGGCCGTCGATTCGGTTTCTGCCGAACTGCAAAATCATCCAGGTTTGATGTTTGATCGCGCCGAATGGCGACGCCGGGCCCGGATGACCGACCGTGTCACACCCTTATTGCGCCAAATTGATGGTGAAAGCGTTCCAGCAGCAGGCCGCAGCCGACTTTGGAAAGCCCGCCACCCGCAAGCACGCGTGGCGCTTAAAGACGGCGATTGGAAGCTCGCTTATGAACTGTCCGCCCCGCATGGGATGACCAGCGGTCGCGATTTCGCCGAAGCGGAATGGCTCGCCGGCTGGGTTGCCTTAAGACATCTCGGTGATGCCAGCGCCGCGCTTGAGCATTTCGAGACCTTGGAGAAAGGCGTTTCGACGCCAATTAGCCTATCACGCGCCTATTATTGGAAAGGGCGCGCGCATGAGGCGCTCGGCAATGCGGAGGACGCTAGTCAGGCTTACACCAAAGCCTCGAATTACCGGTTCTCTTATTACGGTCAGCTGGCGGCTGAAAAAGTCATGGAAAGCACGATTTATCTGGCGTCAGATAATGCTGTGACCGATGCTGACCGAACAAATTTCAACGATCGCGCTCTGGTCAAGGCCATGCGCCTGTTTGCAGAAAATGGATGGGACGCCTCGTTCCGGAAATTTGCTTATCACCTTGATGATCAGCTCGCCCGACCACAGGACTTCGATCTTCTGGCTGAGCTCGGCCGCGAATATCACTATGCCGATATCGGCGTACGCGGCGCGAAAGCAGGCCTGGCCAAAGGCGTCGTTGCACCTGACGCAGCCTATCCATTGGTTGAATATGATTTGCTGCGTGAACCGCAGGTCGAGCGCTCGCTGATGCTGGCTTTGTCGCGCCAAGAGAGCGAGATGAACCCCGCTGCGATCAGCCATGCAAATGCCCGCGGATTGATGCAATTCGTACCGCGAACCGCGCGGATGGAGGCTCGCCGACAGGGACTGCCCTTCCGAACCAGCTGGCTCACGGATGATCCAGGCTACAACATGACCCTTGGCGGTGCGCATCTCGACACGCTGCTGGGCCAGTTCAATGGCAGTTATATCATGACCGCGGCGGCCTATAATGCCGGGGCGTCTCGTCCACAGCGCTGGATCGGTGAATATGGCGATCCGCGCGCCGGAGAAGTCGACCCTGTCGATTGGGTGGAGTTCATTCCGTTCAGCGAAACCCGCAACTATGTCCAGCGCGTGTTAGAAAACACGCAAGTCTACCGCCACCGTCTGGCGGGCGCGCCGGTGGATATTCAACTCTCTGAAGACCTTCAGCGCGGCCGGTTCGGGACCAATTAGGCCGTCGCCTTCTTCGTCCTAGCTGGCGCTTTCTTTGCGGTCGCCTTCGCCTTAGCCGGTTTTTTCGGTTTAGGCGTTGTTTTGGCCTTCGCGGGCGCTTTGGTTTGGTTCGAACTCGCGCGGCGCTCGTCTTGGCGTTTGAACGTTTCTGACAGGAATTTCCCCGTCCAGCTCGCTTTTACCTTTGCAACGTCTTCCGGTGTCCCGACTGCGACGATTTTGCCGCCGCCATCGCCGCCTTCAGGGCCGAGATCAATAATGTGATCTGCCGTTTTGATAACGTCGAGATTATGCTCAATCACCAGCACGGAATTGCCCGTATCCACCAATTCATGGAGCACTTCGAGTAGTTTGCGAACGTCCTCGAAATGAAGGCCCGTTGTCGGTTCGTCGAGAATGTAGAGCGTCTTGCCCGTCGCCCGTTTCGAGAGCTCTTTGGCGAGCTTTACGCGCTGCGCCTCACCGCCGGATAGAGTCGTCGCTTGTTGGCCGACCTTGATATAAGACAGTCCGACTCGATTGAGGGTTTCCATCTTTGATTTGATCGCTGGCACCGCGGCGAAGAATTTGTCGGCTTCCTCAACCGTCATATCGAGCACATCAGCGATCGATTTGCCCTTATACAGCACTTCTAGGGTTTCGCGATTATAGCGTTTGCCTTGGCAGGTGTCGCAGGTGACATAAACGTCCGGCAAGAAGTGCATTTCAATTTTGATGACACCATCGCCCTGACAAGCCTCACAGCGGCCGCCTTTCACATTGAATGAGAACCGGCCTGGCTTGTAGCCGCGCTGTTTAGATTCAGGCAGGCCCGCGAACCAATCACGGATCGGGCCGAAGGCGCCTGTATAGGTCGCCGGGTTTGAGCGCGGCGTCCGACCAATTGGGCTTTGGTCAATGTCGATCACTTTGTCCAAGTGATGCAAGCCCTCAATCGACTCATCGGGCGCAGGGGCTTTGCTGGCATTGTTCAGCTTACGCGCCAGCGCTTTGTACAGGGTTTCGATGATTAGCGTGGATTTGCCGCCGCCAGAGACGCCCGTGATGGCAGTAAACGTGCCGAGCGGTACCGTCGCATCCACGTTTTGAAGATTGTTGCCGGTGGCGCCCTTAATCGTCAGCGTGCGCGCCTTTTTGTTGATGCGGCGGCGCGGCGGAATGGCGATTTCCTCGCGCCCGGACAGGTAAGCGCCGGTCAGAGAATTCTTATCCGCGATCACTTCAGCGGCGGTGCCTTGGCTGACGATTTTACCGCCATGGACACCCGCGCGCGGGCCCATATCGATGACATGATCCGCGGTCAGGATCGCGTCTTCATCATGCTCGACAACGATCACCGAATTGCCGAGATCGCGCAGACGTTTCAGGGTTTCGAGGAGCCTTTCGTTGTCGCGCTGATGCAAGCCGATACTTGGTTCATCGAGCACATAGAGCACGCCGGTGAGTCCTGATCCGATTTGGCTGGCGAGGCGAATGCGCTGGCTCTCGCCGCCTGACAGCGTGCCAGATGAGCGCGACATGGAGAGATAATCCAGCCCGACGGAGTTTAAGAAGATCAGCCGGTCATTGATCTCTTTCAGGATCCGGCCGGCAATCTCTTGCGATTGCGGGGACAAGGTATCATTGACCGTGGCGAACCACTCCCCAGCTTCTTTGATCGAAAAACTGGCAGCATCAGAGATATCAAGCTCCGCAATCCGGACGGCGAGCGCTTCGGGGCGCAAGCGCTTGCCCAGGCATTTTGGACAGGCAGCGGCCGATTGGAACTTGGCGATCTCGTCCCGTGCCCATTGGCTTTCTGTTTCCCGGAACCGGCGATCGAGATTGGGGATCACGCCTTCAAACGTTTTGGTCACTTCATAGCGGCGCAGACCATCATCATAGACAAACTCAACCTCTTCATCGCCCGTGCCGTGGAGGACAACTTCCTGGACTTTTTCTGAGAGCTTGTTCCACGGCGTTTTCAGGTCAAAGCCGTAATGATCTGCAAGGGCTTGTAGGGTTTGCGTTTGATAGGGCGACGCCTGTTTGGCCCAGGGCGCGATGGCGCCATTCATCAGGTCTAGATCACGGTCCGGAACGACCAGGCTCGGATCAATCTTCAATTGCTGCCCAAGCCCGTCACAAGACGGGCAGGCGCCGAATGGATTGTTGAACGAGAAGAGGCGCGGCTCGATTTCGGGGATCGTAAAGCCCGATTCAGGGCAGGCGAAATTGGCGCTATAGGTGATCCGCTTGGGCGCTGTCTCGCCTTCCTCGATATCGGCATATTCAGCGATCGCGATGCCATCGGCCAAGGGTAGGGCGGTTTCGAAACTCTCGGCCAGGCGTTGTTCCATACCTTCGCGGACGACGATCCGGTCCACGACCACATCAATATCGTGCTTGTATTTCTTATCGAGCGTTGGCGGCGTTTCGAGATCGTAAAACTCGCCATCGACTTTGACCCGCTGGAAGCCGTTTTTGAGCAGTTCGGCGAATTCTTTTCGGTACTCGCCTTTGCGGCCTCTGATCATTGGCGCCAGGAGATACAGCCGGGTGCCCTCTGGCAGCGCCATCGTGCGATCGACCATCTGGCTGATCGTTTGGCTCTCAATTGGCAGTCCAGTTGCCGGTGAATAGGGAATCCCAACGCGCGCCCAAAGCAGACGCATATAGTCATAGATCTCTGTCACCGTGCCGACAGTTGAGCGCGGATTCCGGCTCGTCGTCTTCTGCTCAATCGAGATGGCAGGCGAGAGGCCTTCAATGCTCTCAACGTCTGGCTTTTGCATCAGCTCCAAAAATTGGCGCGCATAGGCCGATAGGCTTTCGACATAGCGGCGCTGGCCTTCAGCATAAATCGTGTCGAACGCTAGCGATGATTTGCCGGATCCCGAAAGGCCCGTGACGACCACGAGTTGGTTACGCGGAATATCGACATCGACGCTTTTGAGATTGTGCTCTTTGGCACCGCGCACGCGAATGAAGGGGCTTTCTAGGGAGGGCATGCGAATAGCAACCTGATCTATTGTTATTGTTCAAGGTGTGATGTGTGTCGTGAGTCCATTTTGGCGACAAGAACGTATTAAGAACATTCGTGTGACCGCGTAAACCCAATCACAAAGCCTCAATATCTGGCCAGTAGCGGCTTGCGGCCTGCTGACATAAACCGTCAAGAACAAATACAGAACAAATTCTTGACCCCGATATCCGTTGTGGATATATGTGAAAGGTAGCGCGACAGGAGCGATTCGAGCTTTTACGCGCTGGATGAGTATCGGAAGCCAAGAACGGAGAACGGAAGATGGCAGGATCAGTGAACAAAGTCATTCTCGTCGGCAATGTCGGCCAGGATCCAGAAGTGCGACAGTTTCAGAATGGCGGACAAGTCTGCTCTTTCTCGCTCGCGACTTCAGAAAATTGGAAAGACAAGAATACCGGTGAACGCCGCGAGAAAACCGAGTGGCATCGGATCTCAGTGTTCAGCGAAGGTCTGATCCGGGTTGTCCAAAGCTATGTGAAAAAGGGCTCTAAGCTGTACATTGAAGGCCAGCTGGAGACGCGCAAATGGCAAGACCAGAACGGCCAAGACCGCTATTCCACTGAAGTGGTTCTGCGCGGCTTTGGCGCGACCCTGACCATGCTTGATAGCCGCAATAATGCAGGCGGCGGTGGCGGTTATGCCCAAGACTCAGTCGCTTATGGCAATCAAGGCCAGGGCGGCGGCCCACGCCAAATGGAAGGCCCGGCTCAAGATTTTAGCCAGGACTTTGACGACGAAATTCCGTTTTGATGATGGGCGCGGCGCCTGCTTCTCTAAGCTGTGGGTGTGAACACCTCGACCAGGTTTGAGGTCTTGTTTCCACCCACCTCAAGCGCGCCGCCGATCACATAGATCTCGTCACCGACACTAACGGCACCGAGCCCGTGACGCGGGTGCGGCATGTCAGGGAGCGCGTTCCAATTGTCGGTGGCCGGATCGTATTCCCAAGATTCAGCATACACCCCGCCGCCATTGTTGAAATACTCGCCGCCAAACGCATACAGCTTGCCACCGACAGATGCCGCCGCGAGCCCACCTTGGCCTTGCGGCATGGGCGCTGCCGTGCGCCAGCGATCTTCGTTCGCATCATAGACTTCATGCACCGGCGTATTGCCGCCAGACACGGTCCGACCGCCTACGACGTGCCACTGGTTGCCAATGACGGCAGCAGCTGCGCTATTGCGGGCGGTTGGAAGCGGCGCAGCGCGCTCCCAAGATGCTTCCAGTCCCGTGAGTGCAAAGTGATTATCGATATCGCCATGGTCGTTCCAGCTCGCATTCGATGAGCCACTTGGGTTTCGACCGCCGCACGTGTGAAGCGTGTCTTCTAAGGCCCCGAGGACACTTTCCCCATTTGGTTGGGGCAGGGAGGGCGCATCGGACCAGGCCTCGCCATCAAACGCCCAGACTCCTGGCTGCATCACCCACACTGCTTGTTCCGAGGGGCTTTCAAAACCGCCAATTGCAAGCAGTTGGTTTTTGAAGCTGATCAGGTTGGGATGATGTCGCGCGATGGGGAGCGGCGCCGCTTCACGCCAAGTGCCCTGCTGGAGGTCCAAAACAACGTGCCGATCGGTGGGGCCGGATATCGTCTCTCCATCTGAAATGAACCCACCAGCCAGGTGAATATTGCCTTTGTGGAGCGCCGGATAAATTTCCTGAGCCGCAAAAGGAAGGGACGGTCCGAGGCGCCATTCGCCGCTTATTGGGCCGGTCTCTGTGACCGGATCTGGCCGTGCGGAGCAGGCAAATACAAAGCCTGCAGAACCAGCGGCTAAGGCGCCTCGGCGAGTCATTGAATTTAAAGGCATTTTTTGGCTCCCTCTGGGCAAAACAAAGCCACTCTAGAACGTGTGCTCAGGATTTGTAACCATGCCCACATCCTGCTAGTCTTTTCCCTAATAAAGACGGGCGATTCGGCGCCCGGACTGGCAATAAGAGGCAAAGCCCTGTGAGCGACGAAACGACACCGCCAGAAGATCCAGAAATGGACCCAAACCCGTCCGAAGACGGGATTGATCCGGTTAGCATCGAAACGGAGCTGAAACGCTCCTATCTCGACTATGCGATGAGCGTGATTGTCAGCCGTGCGCTGCCTGATGTGCGCGATGGTTTGAAGCCGGTGCATCGGCGGATTCTGTATGCGATGCAGGTCAATGGCAACACGCCGGACAAGCCATACAAGAAGTCAGCGAATATTGTCGGGGCGGTGATGGGTAACTTCCACCCGCACGGCGATAGCGCGATTTATGACGCTTTGGTGCGGATGGCCCAGCCTTTCTCGATGAGCCTGCCGCTCGTCGATGGTCAGGGTAATTTCGGCTCGATCGACAATGATCCACCCGCGGCGATGCGTTACACCGAATCGCGCATGGAAAAGGCGGCGCAATATCTGCTCGCCGATATCGATAAAGATACGGTCGATTTCCAGGACAATTATGATGGCTCCCAACAGGAGCCCATGGTCTTGCCAGCGCAATATCCGAACCTTCTGGTCAACGGGGCGGGCGGCATCGCGGTTGGTATGGCGACAAACATCCCGCCACACAATCTCGGCGAAGTGGTCGATGCGACGCTCGCCATGATCGATAATCCGGCGATCGACGATGAAGAATTGCTCGAGATTGTCCCAGGTCCAGACTTCCCAACGGGCGGCCTGATCCTCGGCTATACGGGCTCGCGCAAGGCGCTTTTAGAAGGTCGCGGGTCCGTGATCATGCAGGCGCGTTCAGAAATTGAAGAGATGCGCAATGGCCGCCAGGCGATTATTGTAACCGAGATTCCGTATCAGGTGAATAAAGCGTCTTTGGTCGAGAAGATCGCCGGCATGGTTCGGGACAAGCGGATCGAAGGCATTGCCGATCTTCGCGATGAGTCAGATCGCCACGGTATTCGCGTCGTGATCGAGGTCAAAAAAGACGCCAGCGCCGAAGTGGTGCTGAACCAGCTGCATCGGTACTCGCAGCTGCGCACAAGCTTCCCGGCAAACATTCTCGCTCTCAATGGCGGGCGTCCTGAGCAGCTGAACCTACGTCAGATCTTGCAGGCCTTTATCCGATTCCGCGAAGAGGTTGTTGCTCGGCGGACCAAGTTCGAACTGAACAAAGCTCGCGACCGGGCCCACGTTTTGGTTGGCCTGGCGCTGGCTGTCGCAAATATTGACGAGATTATCGCGATTATCCGTCATGCGCCCGATCCGAACACCGCGCGTGAGCGCTTGCTCGAAAAAGCCTGGCCGATCATGGATATGGGGCCACTGCTCGATCTCGTGGCGGACCGCCGGACGCGCTGGGAAGGCGAGGACGCGATCTTCCTGTCCGATGAGCAGGCGCGCGCCATTCTGGCCCTGCAACTGTCTCGCCTGACGGGACTGGGACGTGACGAAATTGGCAACGAAGCCAAGGGACTTGCGGATAAGATTGCCGATTATCTCGACATTCTACGCTCACGCCCACGCGTGCTCGATATCATTCGCGGTGAGCTGGGTGAGGTCAAAGAAAAGTTCGCGGTTCCGCGCCGGTCTGAATTCACCTTCGGCGGCGCCGATATGGATGATGAAGACCTGATCGAACGCGAAGATATGGTCGTCACGGTCACCCATGGTGGATACGTCAAGCGGACGCCGCTCTCGACCTATCGGACCCAGCATCGCGGCGGCAAAGGTCGCTCCGGTATTTCGATGAAGGATGAGGATTTCGTCACACGGGTGTTCATGGCGAACACCCATACCGAGATCCTGTTCTTCAGCTCTGAAGGCATGGTCTATAAAGAGAAGGTTTGGCGACTGCCGGTGGGCAGCCCACAATCTCGAGGCAAAGCGCTGGTCAATATCTTCCCGCTTTCCAAGGATGAGCGGATTGAAAGCGTGATGCCGCTCCCAGATGACGAGGAAAGCCGCAATCAGCTGGATGTGATGTTCGCGACCCGCTCGGGCACCGTGCGCCGGAACAAGCTATCCGACTTCATTCGGGTCAATCGAAACGGCAAGATCGCGATGAAACTGGACGACGGCGATGGCATTGTCCGCGTCCGTATTTGTTCAGAAGATCAAGACGTTATGCTGACGACAGCGCTGGGGCAGTGTATCCGCTTCCGCGTGACGGATGTTCGCGTCTTTGCGGGCCGTAACTCCACGGGGGTACGCGGCATTCGCTTAGCCGATGGCGATCATGTCATCGCCATGGGCATCTTGCGCCATATCGATGTCACCAGCGCTGAATCTCGCGCCTATCTCAAACATGCAACCGCCATGCGGCGCGCGGCAAATGGCGAAGAGGAAGAGCTCACAGATGTGATCGCGGATGATGATGGTGATGATGGCGACGAGGAAGCAGCTTTGTCTGCCGAACGCATCGCAGCGCTCGGGGCGGCCGAACAGTTCATCCTGACCATCTCAGATGATGGTATGGGCAAGCGGTCCTCGGCTTATGATTATCGAGTCACAGGCCGCGGCGGCAAAGGTCTCGTTGCGCACAATATTTGGGGCAGCAACAAGAAAACTGGCCATATCAAAGAGATCGCGTCGTCCTTCACTATTGATGAGGATGATGAGGTCATGTTGGTAACCGATGCAGGGCAGTTGATCCGTACGCCAGTCGATCAAATCCGCATTGCGGGCCGCGCCACATCAGGCGTGTGGGTCTTACGCACCAAAGAAAACGAGAAAGTTGTCTCTGTGGCACGACTTGCAGACAATGGTGAAGACGATACAGAAGAGTCCTAGAAACGCCTGAACTTACTTCGATTGGCACGTCAGGCGTGCGGAGGAACCAAATGGAGCGCGTTGGGCTGTATCCCGGAACTTTTGATCCGGTGACGATGGGACATCTCGATATTATCGGTCGAGGCATGAAACTGGTCGATCGATTGATTATCGGGGTCGCCGTCAGTGAAGCCAAACGCCCGCTTTTCTTGCTCGAAGAACGTATCGAAATGATGCTCGAAGAGTGTAAGAAACTCGAAGGGCCTGGCCGCGCAATTATTGAAGTAAAGCCGTTCGATACCTTGCTGATGCATTTTGCTGAGCAGGAAGAGGTCAATGTCATTGTCCGCGGTTTGCGGGCTGTGTCGGACTTTGAGTACGAGTTCCAAATGACCGCGATGAATGAGCAACTGAATCGCGAGATTGAAACTGTGTTCCTAATGGCCGATGTACAACATCAGGCCGTGGCCTCGCGACTCGTCAAAGAGATTGCGCGGTTTGGTGGGAACATCACCCCCTTTGTCACGCCTGGCGTAAAAGAACGATTGCTGGAGAAGTATCGGAAATGACACTAAGAACCCTGCTGAGCGGTTTGGCGGTATTGGGATTTGTGGCGTGTGCGGGGGCACAAACTGAAAACGAAACAGCGATTACCTATACGCTGGCAGACGTAGAGGCTTCGCCAGATGCGTGGCGTGCGGTTGATCCTGAGAACCTGGTCATCATGGAGACCAGTAAAGGGCAGATTGCGATTGAACTTCTGCCAGTCGTTGCGCCGACCCATTATGAACGGTTCAAAACCTATGTTCGCGCTGGCTTGTACGATGAGACGCCGTTTCACCGTGTGATCCGAGGGTTCATGGCCCAAGGCGGCGATATCGAAGCCACACATGGGGCCGAGGCGATGCTCGAACCGATGCAGGCTGAATTCACCTTTCGGCGGAATCCGGCGGAGGTGCCGCTGCATACGATTGGGCCAGATGACTCGGCTGATGCGGGGCTCTATCGCGGGTTTCCGATTGCGACCCAGCCCGGATTCCTAGCTGAAATGTCGAAAGACGGCTTGGTGGAAAGCTGGATCCCGCATTGTCCGGGAGTTCTCTCCACCGCCCGGACCGATGATGCGAATTCGGGCAATGCGCAATTCTTCCTGATCAGCGATGAAGGCCAACATTTGGACTATAAATACACGGCCAAAGGTCGCGCCTTGACCGGCTTGGACGTCATTCAATCGATCAAATTGGGGCCGAGCCCCAACGGGTTTCCGATCGCCAATCCGGATGTTGTGATCTCGGTCAAACTTGCCGCAGACTTGCCAGAAGACGAGCGTCCAAAAGCTTATGTCCAGCGCACCGACACGGTCGAGTGGCAAGAGCGATTGATCGAGGCGGATTCGCGCCGCACGCAAATCTGCGATCTGCCGCCTGTGCCGGCGGTTGTAGAATAGGGGCCAGTTCTGGCGAACAAAACCTCGACCGATTTATCGGCGTTCGAATTCGATCTGCCCGAGCGCAATATTGCGCTGCGTCCTGTCGAACCGCAGGACGCCGCGCGCCTATTGGTTGTGCATGGTGATGGCAGACTTGAGGACGCGCATGTGCGCGATCTGCCGCGTTTCCTGAATGCGGGCGATGTCATGGTGTTCAACGATACGCGGGTTATTCCGGCGGCGCTAAAAGGCGTCCGCCCCGCAAGAGATGAGCTCGGGTCAGACGTCCAGGTCGATGTCAATCTGGTCGCCCGCGAGACAGAGTCGGATTGGATCGCGCTGGCCCGCCCCGGTAAACGACTCAAGGCAGGTGACACGATCCGGGTCAGTGATGCGCTGACAGCGCAAATCATCGAAAAGCGCGGAGATGGTGAATTGTGCTTGCGCTTCTCAAAGTCGGGAGAGGAACTCGATCGCACGATTGAGGCGATCGGTAATATGCCGCTGCCGCCTTATATCGCGCGCAAACGTCCCGCAGATGAAACCGACCGAGAAACGTATCAAACCAGCTTTGCCGGTGAGGAGGCCAAATCTGTAGCCGCGCCGACAGCGGGGCTACATTTCACACCACGTTTATTGCGTGAGATTGATGCGGCGGGGATTGCCCGGGAACAGGTCCGTTTACATGTCGGCTTAGGCACGTTTGCGCCGCTCAAGGACGAACAGATTGAGAGCGGTGTCTTGCACGAAGAGTGGCGGCAGATCACACCCGATGTCGCGACCAAGCTCAACGCCGCCCGAACCGAGGGTGGTCGATGCGTTGCGGTGGGGACGACGTCGCTGCGGACGCTCGAAAGTTGCACGTCACCAGATAAGATCATCTCGGCGGCGACAGGGCCAACAGATATCTTTATTCAACCCGGCTATGATTTCCGAGCCACCGACGCTTTGGTGACGAACTTCCACCTGCCGGGATCGAGCCTGTTCATGCTCATCTGTGCTTTGATGGGAACTGAGCGAATGCAAGCGGCTTATGCGCATGCCATCGCCAATGATTACCGCTTCTACTCCTATGGCGATGCGTGTTTGCTTCTACCTTAGAAGAGACAACTAAGCCGCGAACCGGCCGCCTTTATTGGCATAAGCCTGCGTACCTGTATGGAGCATCGTGTCGGTCGGCAGTGTGTCGGCTGGCTTGAGATCGAACTGGCCTTGCATGTCGGCATAGAGCGGCGCAAAATCAGTATCGACCGTCGCCCGGAACAATTGTTCATAGCTATCGATGACAAAATAGGTCTGCTGAAAGTCGTCGATCCGATAATCAGTGCGCATCAAGCGCTGGAGATCGAACCCAATTCGGTTTGGTGACGGGTCTTCCAAACTGAAAACGCTCTCCGCTGGTGAGGACACAATCCCAGCCCCGTAAATGCGGAGACCTTGATCGGTTTGAATGAGGCCGAACTCAACAGTGTACCAATACAAAGCCGCGAGGTTCTTGAGCGAAGCGTGGCGCAAACTCCGCAAGCCGCCTTCGCCATAGGCCACCATATAGTCAGCGAAGACTGGATCGGTCAGCATCGGCACATGCCCGAAAACATCGTGGAAGACGTCTGGCTCTTGGATATAATCGAGCTGATCGGGTTTGCGGATAAAGTTGCCCGCCGGGAAACGGCGATTGGCCAGATGCTCGAAAAACACCTCATCGGGAACCAATCCGGGGACCGCCACCACGCGCCATCCCGTAAGGGCTTCCAACTCATCGGACATTTTCTCAAAATCAGGAATGCCGCCGCGATGGAGATCGAGCGCTTCGAGCCCATTTAGAAATTCTGGCGCGGCGCGATTTGGCAATACATCCATCAAACGGCGATACAGAATATCCCATGTTTGATGCTCTTGATCGGTATAAGACGACCAGCCTTGATCTATGGTCCAATCGCTGCGTGCATGAGCGGGTTTCGCAAAATGGTTGTTCATGCAACTAATATAACAAGTGTATCCCAGCCTGTCTTTAGGCATATGGAAAAATAATCGTGATCGCGGAGGTGCTTGGATGATCAAATTGTACGACTATTGGCGCTCATCGGCGTGCTATCGCATGCGGATTGCACTCAATTTGAAAAAGGTCGCTTATCAGAGCGAGGAGGTGAGCCTCCATCCCGATCATCTCGAGCAAAACAGCGATCAATACCGCGCGATCAATCCGCAAATGCGGGTGCCGTCGGTGGAAATTGACGGGCAAGTGTTTGGGCAATCCATGGCTTTGATTGAATGGCTCGAAGAGACCAAGCCTTCGCCGCCATTACTGCCGGCCAATCCCGTGCTGCGTCTCAAAGTTCGCGCTTTTGCTGATCTCGTGGCGTGCGACATTCACCCTTTGAACAATTCGAGTGTTCTCAAATACCTTCGCGAAGAATTTGCGGCCCCACCGGAAGCGGTCGGAGAATGGTATGGCACCTGGGTAACTCGCGGTTTCGAAGCGCTGGAAGCACTGGCTCCTACCGATCAGACATTTCTGTTTGGTGATGCGCCTGGCCTGGCAGAGATTTGTCTTATCCCGCAAATCTATAATGCGGAACGGTTTAAGATCGATCTCTCCGCATTTCCAAGATTGCTTGACGTGAATGCGGCGTGCGCAGAGATTCCAGCGTTTGCGACGGCTGTGCCTGAGGCGGTTAAACCTGCTTAATTGCGCTGAGCCGCTTTTAAGACATAGCCGTGATCCGTCAGTTCAAACATCTTGGCGATGTCAGGATGGCTGACCCGGCTTTCGTCCTGATCGGGCACGAGATTCTGCTCAGAGACATAGGCCACATAATGGGTGCGCTCATTCTCTGCGAATAGGTGATAGTACGGTTGATCTTTTGACGGACGAACCTCTTCCGGAATCGACTCGTACCACTCGTCAGTGTTCGCAAATACGGGATCCACGTCGAAAACTACGCCGCGAAAATCGAACAATTTGTGCTTCAGAACCTGGCCGATTTGATATTTCGCCTGTCGCATAGGAATAGCGTTCGGCAGCTCTGGCGGCGCCGGTTTTTCTATAACCGTTTGTGTCGTCTCGGGTTTTTTGGCCCCGAACAAGCGCATAAAGCGTTTCATGACGTTCGGTCCATGACTCCAGAGCTCTTTGTGTGCTACAGCTCTCCACAACTTACAAGATTTGGTCAGCACATGACTATAGAGAATGTGCGCGATGCCCGACCTTCACGCAAAAGGACCGGATCGCGCAAAGGTCGCAAGCCACCGCTCTACGCAGCGGTGGACATGGGGACGAACAATTGCAGGCTGCTGATCGCCGCTCGCCGCGGCGATAGTTTTTCTGTGCTCGATTCTCACTCACAAGTGGCGCGCCTCGGCGAAGGGCTAGCGGCGACGGGGCGTCTTTCCGATGCGTCCATTGAGCGCGCGATGGATGCCTTGCGTAAAATTTCAAAGAAAGTGAAAGCCAAGAAAGTCGGGCAAGTGCGCTGCATCGCCACCGAAGCCTGCCGCCGCGCCGAGAATGGGGCCGATTTCATTGCCCGGGTTCGCGAAGAGACCGGTTTGACGTTCAAAATTATTGGGGCCGAAGAAGAGGCGCGCTTGGCCCTGATTGGCTGTCACAATTTGATCGAGCCGGACACTGACCGCGTTCTGGTCATCGATATTGGCGGCGGCTCAACCGAGCTGTCTTTTGTCGATGCCGTCCCGGCGCATGACGGCGGGTTGAAGGGCTTGTTGCAACGCCCGCCCATCTTGGCCTGGCGCAGTCTGCCTGTCGGTGTCGTGACTCTGACCGAAGCCTTCGCGCATTTGCCCGCGGAAGAAGCCTATTCGCAAATGCTCGCCCATGTCATGACACAGATTGAAAAGTGGAAACGCACACCAGAGATTCGCAAGAGCTTCGAAGACGGTCGGGCACATGTGATCGGCACGTCGGGCACCGTGACATGTCTGACAGGCGTGACGCTTGGTTTGACCAAATATCGCCGTGATAAAGTCGATGGTGCATGGATCAGCCAGTCTGAAATGATGGGGACCGTGCAGAGACTGCGTGATGCGGGCCCGGACAATATACACAAATTCCCAACCATCGGGACCGATCGCGCTGGGCTTATGCTCGCAGGGTGCGCGATTGTCGAAGGGACATGGTCTTTGGCGCCGAATGGCCGGATGCGGATCGCAGATCGCGGCCTGCGGGAAGGCTTGCTTCTGTCGATGATGCACGGCCCCAAACGGCGCAAACGGCGACCCCGCCGCAAGCCGAATTCACGCCCCAATTCTCCAGCGCAAGGAACGACGTCATGACCGATGATGGAAAGCGCCGCTGGAAGGGGCCAACCGGAAACAAGAAAAGCTCTGGCCGCCGCACCGGTGAACGCAAAGTCATTGCCTATCGCGCCAAGTCTGAGAGTTCGAAAAAATGGATCGAACGCCAGCTTTCGGATCCATATGTCCAGAAAGCTCAATCTGAAGGCTATCGCGCGCGGGCCGCTTACAAACTTTTAGAACTTGATGACCAGGTGAAACTGTTGCGACCAGGTATGCGCGTGGTCGACCTGGGTTGCGCTCCTGGCGGGTGGCTGCAGGTTTGTGTTCGGCGCGGCGTCAAAGAGATTGTCGGCATCGATTTACTTGAAGTCGAACCCGTGCCGGGCGTTCATATTATCCAGGGCGATGTGAACAATCCGGATGACATTGCGGCGATGATGAGCGGCCTCACCGGCGCGCCGGATCTTGTCTTATCCGATATGGCGGCCAACACCACGGGCCATAAACAAACAGACAGTCTACGCACGGCCGCTTTGGCCGATATGGCACTGGCTTTCGCGGAAGAGAATCTCGTGCGCGGCGGCGCGTTTTGCTCGAAGGTCTTTCAAGGCGGCGCGACACCCGAGACGATGGCGCGGCTGAAAGACCTGTTTAAATCAGTCAAACACATCAAGCCGCCAGCCAGCCGGGCGGGGTCTCCTGAATTGTTCGTCGTGGCGAAAGGGTTTCGCGGCGGATGAATGAGATCGATCCTGATCCATTTCCAAATGTAGGAATGCCCGCGAAACCGGCATTGATGATCCTGATTATGCTGGCCGTTTGCTATGCCGGTCTATTCGCTCTGCTCGGCGTGCGTCTGCACGATACGCTCTTGCAATTGATCGCGAGTGCCGTTCTTGCGTCGGGACTTCTGACCTTGAGTTATATCGACTTACGTTCTGGACTATTGCTCGATGTCCTGACCTTGCCGCTCATGGCGCTGGGGATTGGGTATTCGGCATCGCAAGGCGACTGGTTTTTGTCGCTCGCGGGTGCTGTGGTCGGATATGCGATGATCGCCGGATTGGCGGCTTATTGGAGAGCGTCCCGTGGCTATGAGGGAATTGGCCTCGGCGATGCGAAACTGCTCGCCGCTTGCGGGGCCTGGATTGGTGTCGCTGGTTTACCGATTCTCCTTCTCATCGCGTCGAGTTTGGGGATCCTTGCGGCGCTCATCGTGTCAAAAAAAACACATTCTGCAGGCGAACGGCTGGCAATTCCTTTTGGACCATTTTTGGCAATTGGCGGTTGGGCGGGCTGGTGCGGCGTCGAAACTTTGATTGCGATATAGTCAGTGCACGGATTTAGGCTTGCAATGCGTTTCCGCGTGTCCACTTTAGGATACAGCGAGCATGGTCTCAAAAGTGGTTCGCAAACAAGATTAGTATACGGACAAATGCGCCTGATTCGCCCGTAAACATTGCTACAGAAATGCGACGAACATCGTCATTTAAGTGTTACAATAGCGCAAGAAAAGCGTCACGGAGTTTGAATAATGCCCGGTCCTGAACCGGGCGGGGCAGCGTCTCGATTCGGTTTCCAATCCTAACCGTTTTCGGGGAAGCACAATGAGACTTCGTTTGACTGTAAGCGCACTCGCTCTTGGCTTAATGGCGGCATGTTCGGGAGGCGGTGGTATCGCATCTCCTGGCACAACAACGCCGACGACGCCGCCTCCAGCGCCGACACCGCCGCCGTCTGGCGGAGGGGGCAGTGGGGCTTCATGCCCATCTGGCTTCACCCAAGACGCAAATCCAACCGGTGGTCTCACGACGTGCGTTGTCTCTGGGACGATTCTCTCAGACCTAACGCTCCCATTCGTAGACGGAACAGCGTTCCGCCTCGATGGGCGTGTGGATGTCGGCCAGGATGTCGGCGGCGCCGGAACGGGCGGCGACCCAGCCGTCCTGACCATCGAGCCCGGCGTGACGATTTTTGGCAATAGCGGCGAAGACTATCTCGTCGTGAACCGGGGCTCTCAATTGATCGCCAACGGAACGGCCTCCGCTCCGATCGTGATGACAAGCGATGAAGACTTAGATCGTCAGAATGATTCTGATCCCTCAAATGATGATGGCGGTGATGCGATTGGCGAGTGGGGCGGTCTGGTCCTCTTAGGGCGCGCACCGATCAATGATTGTAACACCACTGTCGCGGCTCAGTCTGTCGGCTGTGAGAACCGAATTGAGGGTGTCGAACCGGTTGCTCTGTTCGGCGGCGCCACCTCCGACGATAGCAGCGGATCGCTTCGTTATCTACAGGTCCGCTTCGCGGGCAACCCGCTGGCGTCTGGTGACGAGTTGAACGGCATCTCATTCGGCGGTGTCGGTGACGCGACGACGGTCGAGTTTGTGCAAGTCCACAACAATTCCGATGATGGCGTGGAATTCTTCGGCGGCACGGTCGATGTGAAGTATCTCGTTCTAACCGGCAATGATGATGACTCGATCGATACCGATACAGGCTATCAGGGCAACATTCAGTTCGCGGTGATCCGTCAGCGCGCGGTCAGTGGCGATAATCTGTTTGAGGCGTCTTCCACGACTGGACCGGGCGTGCCGCTTTCAGAACGCTCGAACTATAATATCTCCAACTTCACCGCGATCGGGTTTGAGCGCGGCAACGCGCTGCGCCTGAATGAAGGCACGGTTGGACAGTATATGAACGGAATTGTCGTCGACGAGGCCGAGTGTTTCCGCTGGCAGGATGCCGGCAATGACAACGCCACCTTCGAACGGGCTGAAGATCCAAGCTTCAATTCTGTTCTGTTCGACTGTTCAGCACTCACGGCTGCGAACTCAGATGCGAACGGCGCCACGGTTGCACCCCTGGCTTTGGCTGCGGACGCGAACAATGTCCAATCTCCGAACTCTTTGGCAGGTCTATTGCCGGGCGCGAATGAAACCGGCGTCACGGCGTTTGCTGCCTCTTCTGTGGACTCGTTCTTTGAAGACACGACTTATATCGGCGCCTTCGCACCGGATGATACTGAAACGAACAATTGGGCGGCTGGCTGGACCTTCGCTTTGTTCGCGGATCCGTCTTGCCCGACTGGAACCACCGATTCAGGTGTTGATATTAGCGGGCAAAATGTCTGCCAAGTCAGCGGCGTGGTCACCAATGATCTTCGTCTAACCCGCGGCAATCTTTATGAGCTGGTCGGACGCGTTGATATTGGGATTGATACAGGCGGTGATGACGCTGCCGCGGGCGGTGCGCCTGGCACACTGACCATCGAATCGGGCGTGACCATTTTCGGCGATAGCGGTGACGATTATCTGGTCGTCAATCGAGGCTCGCAGATCTTTGCCAACGGCACCGCGACGAATCCTGTTATATTCACTTCAGAGGACGATCTCACCAATTCTCAGATTGATCCGGCAAACGCGATCGGTGAGTGGGGTGGGGTGGTTCTGCTCGGCCAGGCACCGATCAATGATTGTAACACCACCGTTGCGGCACAGTCTGTCGGGTGCGAAAACCGGATCGAAGGCGTCGAGCCCGTCGCCCTGTTCGGCGGCGCAACGCCTGACGATAATAGCGGCACGTTGCGCTACGTCCAAGTCAAGCATGCGGGCAATCCGCTCGCCTCTGGTGACGAGCTAAACGGCATCTCATTTGGCGGTGTCGGCGATGCAACGACAGTTGAGTTTGTGCAAGTTCACAACAATTCCGATGATGGCGTTGAGTTCTTTGGCGGCACGGTCAATGTCCGTTACTTGGTGCTGACCGGCAATGATGACGACTCCGTCGACACCGATACCGGCTACCAGGGCAACATCCAGTACGCGATCATCGTTCAGCGTCCGGCAAGTGGTGACAATCTGTTTGAGGCCTCTTCAACCACAGGCCCAAGCGCGCCGCTTGGTGAACGCGCCAACTATAAGATTTCTAACTTCACTGCGATCGGGTTTGAGCGGGGGAATGCTCTGCGCCTGAATGAGGGAACGGTTGGTCAATACATGAATGGGGTCATCGTCGATGAGGCTGAATGTTTCCGCTGGCAGGATGCCGGCAATGACAACGCGACCTTCGAAGTAGCTGAAGACCCGAGCTTCAATTCTGTCCTGTTCGATTGCTCGGCGCTGACCGCCGCCAATTCCGATGCAAATGGTATCACAGTGGCGCCGCTGGCGCTGGCTGCAGACGCCAACAATGTCGAGACGACGAATTCTCTAACATCGACCTTCATCAATGGCGCGACAGAGGCAGGCGTCGCGGCGTTTGACGCTTCGACCGCTGACCCATTCTTCGAAGCGACCGATTATATCGGGGCGGTCGAGGACGCCAATGACACATGGTGGCAAGGCTGGTCCTGCGGGCTTGAAGCCTCCGACCCTTGCTAAATCGATCAATCAACCGGGGCAGCGTTGAAAGGCTGTCCCGGTTCAATTTTTTTGCGGCGCGCTTAGTCCGAATTCTCAACACCAAATCCCGCCGCTCAGGAACTTAGGTCAAATCGAATGAAACGCTTATCACTCTATTCAACGCTGCTTTCGACCGCTGCTCTGGCGGTCGCACCAGCTTTTGCGCAAGAAGACACCGAGCCGGCTGAAGAGGCGGACGAGCGCACCTTGCAAACAGTTGTCGTGCGCGGCGCCTTTATTCCCGAGCCTCAGCGAGAGACCTCGCAAGTCGCATCCTTCTTGTCTGAGGAAGACCTGATCCGCCAAGGCGACGCAAATGCGGCGTTGGCACTGGCGCGCGTGAGCGGTCTGAGCGTGGTCTCAGATAAGTTCGCCTTCGTTCGTGGGCTTGGGGATCGCTATTCTTCTGCGCTGTTGAACGGGTCTCCACTCCCCAGCCCCGAACCTCTGCGCCGGACGGTGCCACTGGATCTCTTCCCATCCAACATCCTCGGCGGCGCGGCGGTCCAAAAGACTTTTTCCGCAAACTATCCTGGCGAATTCGGCGGCGGCGTCATTGACCTAAAGACAGTTCGTATTCCGAGCGAGAACTTCCTGAATGTCAAAATCGGGCTCGGTTACAATACTGAGTCGACCCCGAATGACGGCCTGTTCGTGGATGGCAGCGACACAGATTGGTCTGGCTTTGATGATGGTCTGCGGGACTTGCCAGGCCCGGTCGCCAGCGTTGTAGCGCAAGGGATCGATCTCGACGATCAAGATGATGCCTTTGTTGAGGCGGTCGGCGAGAGTTTTGTGAATGCACCTTTGACGGTGATCGAACGCGGCGATTTCGATCCCGATTTTAGTGGCTCGATTGATTTTGGCCGTGCGATTGGGGTTGGTGAGTTCGATGTTGGCATCGTTGGCGTGGTTGGATTTGATACCGGATGGACGACCGAAGAATCTGTCCGCCAAACCGCCCGTTTGAGTAGCCCGAACCTCCGGTCGGATATCCGCACCACGGAAACCACTTATGATGCCACCTTCAACGGACTCGGCTCCGTGGCGGTCGGTTGGGACACAAATGAAGTCCAGGCGACGCTATTCTATGTCCATACCACGTCCAAAGAAGCTCAGATCAATGAAGGCGATTTGCAGTCGGAATCGCTGCCAGTGTTTGAAGAGTCCTCGGGTTGGTTCGAACGTGAGCTGGTCTTTACGCAGCTCGCTGGCGAGCATGAGTTCGGTGATTTCGATCTGAACTGGCGCGGGTCCTATTCGGTGTCCACCCGAGAGGCGCCTTATGAGCGCACGCTAACGCGCTTTGTCGAGCCAGACGGTGTCATTCGTTACAGCGCTACCGGGAACAATGCCGTGTTCTCATTCTCCGAGCTTGAAGACGAGAATCTGAGCTTTGGTTTAGATGGCGGATACCTCATCCGCTTGGGCGACATTCGTGAGTTGCAGCTTACGGGCGGGGTTGATTATTCGACCACCGACCGCGACTCCAAGATCCTCAACTTTGAATTCCAAGGCGGCAACGCGCTTGATGATGAGACCGCGGCGCTACGGCCAGATTTCCTATTCTCAGCCGACAATATCGACCCAGCCCGCTTTGTGTTGGATTTCCGGGACCGGGATGTCGATTTCTATGTTGGCGAGCTCGATATCAGGGCGGCCTTTGCACAAGCTCAAATTGATATCACGGAATTTATCAATGCGACGGTCGGTGTCCGCTATGAAGACGCGGAGCAGAGCATCGTCACCACCAGCCGCTTCGGCGATATTGGCTCGACCGCGAACCTAGAGAACAATTATCTCCTTCCGGCGGCGACCATCACCTGGAATTTCGCCGACGATCTGCAATTGCGGTTTGGCTATTCGGAAACGATTTCTCGTCCGCAATTTAGAGAGCTATCGCCATCAATCTTTAACGACCCAGATTCCGATCGGATCTATCAAGGAAACGAGCAGCTTCAGGACACAGAATTCACCAATTACGATGCGCGCCTCGAATACTATATGGGCCGCAACCAGTTCGTGAACTTGGCTGCGTTCTACAAAGAGATCATCAATCCGATTGAAGAATTCTCTTTCATCAATCCCGGCGGCGCGCTGCAGACTTCGTTTATCAATGCGCCGCAGGCTGAATTGTACGGCGCCGAGTTTGAGTATCGGACGCGTTTCGAGATGCCGATTGACCAGGAATGGTTCAACGCGCGCGACTGGTTGTTCTCTCTAAACTACACCTACACATCGACTGAGATTACGGCGTCCGAGAGCGATCTAGTGGTTGGACCGTTCAGCCCAATTCCTGTGCCTGGCAACCTGTTTGGGCTCGACGGCGCGCAATTGCAGGGGACGCCCGAGAATATCCTGAACGTGCAATTCGGTTGGGAAGGCGATGTCGAACAAGCCACATTGCTGCTCAATTGGGTGGATGATCGCATCCTACAGCGGGGGCGCCCAGACGGAACGTCTCAGATTGCCGATGTGATTGAGGATCCGGGGATGCAATTGGATTTTGTGTATCGCCGCGATATCACGATTGGCGATCGAGACATGACGCTTGGCCTCAGCGCTCGGAACCTTCTTGGAGAGAAAAATGAGGAATTCCAGCTCAATGGCGGCGAGCTCGGACGGACGGAATTCAACACATATGAGCGCGGGACCAGTCTGTCAGCGAGTTTGACTGCCAAATTTTAATGCAATCACAAAGCTTTACGACAAAAAAATAATACTACCCTCACGCGCGATCGTTATCGTGTTGTGAGGGTTTATGCTTTGCAGACTTGGCATAGATAAGCTTTAGGTTTGCCGATAAGGTCTTAACAGACCACGAGATAGGATGAGTGCGATGGCGAGTGCCGTGGACACGGCCTTGGAAAAGATCAGCAATTTCGAGCGTCCCATTCGCTGGGTGTTCGAGATTGGACTGGCTGTATTGCTCGCTATCATCGCCGCGCGGCTCGTTTGGCTGGTAGCGTTTCCGACGGGATCTGTCGCAACGTTTACAGATCGGCCGTTGGCATCGCCGATCTCTGGTAGTTCAGGGGCTTTATCGCTTTCCGTTGATCGAACGATAATTTTGAGCTCGAACCCGTTTGAAACGGATGCTGTTGATGAAATGATCGCTGCAGTTCCTGAAACCAGTTTGAATATCCAACTGATCGGACTTCGCATGTCGAGCGAAGGCGATATTGCGGGGAATGCGATCATTCGGACGCCGCGCGGCGAAGCAGAAAATTTCCGCGTGGGGGATGAGATTATCCCAGGGGTCACACTTGAACGCATCCTCTCTGACCGTGTGATCATTAACCGAGACGGCGCGACTGAGACGCTGATGCGCGGCGGCCGCAGCGCCGGTCTTTCCGTGATCGGTGACGAGTCTGATGCTGTTCTGGCGGTGCCCAGATCAAGCTCGAACGCCCCGTCGCAAGCGCAAGTTAGCGCGCCGCCAATTACTGGCCAGATCGCTGGCCCCGATGTCTTGTTTACGGCTATGAACGCCACCTTTGTCGAGCAAGACGATGGTGTGAGAGGCTATCAGCTCACAGCCCGCGGAAACGCGGAAACCATGCGTCTGGCAGGGTTTGAGCCTGGCGATATCTTGCTGCAAATTAATGGCACGTCAGTGGCGGAAGCTGATTTAGATGAATTGTTAGAACGATTTGGTCAGGCTGATGCGGCTATTTTGCGCGTTAATCGCGACGGAATTGATCGAACCATTCGTTTGGAGATAGGTGAGTAGGTGCTACGCATGAAAAAGATACTAGCCGCATCCGCATTGGCGCTCGGCGTTCATGTTGGCGCTGTCGCCGAGATGAACTCGCCGCAGGCTGCGCGTCATGTGCTCAGCTTGAATGATGTTGATATCACTGCCCTGATCGACGATGTCTCGATCATTACGGGGAACACATTCATTCTGCATCCCGATGTCCGGCGCACCAAAGTTACAGTGATGTCTCAGGCCTCGATGACAACGGAAGAAGTGTTCCAAGTCTTCCTATCGACCCTGCGGGTGCACGGTTTCGCGGCTGTTCCGGCGGGCAAAGGGGTGTACCGAATTGTCCCAGAGCAAATGGCGATCGGGGATGCGGGTGTTCGCGGTGTCGGCCCGAACGCGTTTATCACCCAGGTGTTCAAGCTCGACAATTTCAGCGCCATCGAAGCGGCGCAGATGGTCAAGCCGCTCGTAGATGCACAAGGCCAAGTGGTTGCCAATGCCCGCTCGAACACGCTTGTTCTGGTGGATTATGCGTCGAACATGCCGCGTTTGCGCGAAATCGTGGCTGGCCTCGATGAGAATGATCGCACCAAAGTCGAGACCGTCTCGCTCAGAAATGTTCCGGCACGCGAAGTTGAAGGCATTCTGACCGATCTGCTCAGCGATCGCGATGATAATCCAAACAATCAGTTTGAGGTCTCGGCCTCGACAAGTTCGAATTCGATCGTACTGAAAGGCGATGAAGCCACCGTCGCACGCGCCCTCAGTGTTGTTAAAGAGCTGGATAATTCAGATCCAGTCCGCGACAGTTTGCGGGTGATCGAGCTTAAAAATGCGAACGCCGAAGACATCGTACCCATCCTTGAGCGCTTAGGCGACACGATGGCCGAGCAATCCGCGCCAGGCGATGCAACGACACCAGGATCAACGATCGCCCATCACCAACCGACCAATTCTCTCGTGATTAGTGCGTCTCCAGATACAATTTTGGCGATGGAGCGGGTTGTCGAAGCGCTCGATCGGCGCCGCGCACAAGTCTTCCTAGAGGCGATCATTGTTGAGATTTCCGACTCTGCGGCGAGAGATCTTGGCGTGCAATTTTTGCTCTCAGGGACGGGCGATTCTTCCGTTCCATTCCTCAGCACCAATTTCTCAAATGATGCGCCTAGTTTGCTGCAACTTGCCGGCGCGACGATCAATTCAGACGTGCTCGGCGGCACCAATCCGTTTGTTAGCGGCGCGATTGATTCTCTGATTGGGCAACAAGGCGTCGGCTTCGGCGCCGGGGGACAAAGCGGCGACACTTTGTTCGGTGCAATCGTGACGGCACTTGAGGAAGACGAGCAGTCTCGGGTCTTGTCCAAACCGTTCAATATGACGCTCGACAATGGCCGCTCAGAACTCTTAGTGGGGCAACAAATCCCGGTTGCCACGGGTGAAACGCTCGGCTCGGACAATAGCAATCCGTTCCGGACCGTGACCCGACAGGATGTCGGGATCAAGCTCAATGTCACGCCTCGCATCACTGCCGACGATACGATCCATCTGGATATCTTCCAGGAGGTCTCGAGCATTTCGCCAACGCTGACGGCGGGCGCAAATGACTTCGTGACCAATCTGCGCACGATCGAAACAACCGTGCTGGCGGACGATGGTGAAATCATCGTTCTGGGTGGGCTGATCGAGCAGCGCCAAGACGTGATCAGCAATAAAGTGCCGATTGCGGGCGATATCCCGGTGGTTGGAAACCTATTTAAGTCTGAGAATACAGACAATCGGCGGACAAATCTCATGGTCTTCATCCGGCCGACCATCATTCGTGACCGCGAAGACTCACGCCGAGTCACGCGCAGATCTTATCGCTACATTCAGGCGGAAGAGTTGTTGAATGATGAGGTGGATGGCGAACGGATTTCCGAGCTTGATGCCTTCTTCTCTGAAGTCTTAGGGACCACCCCGCCGGAGGAGTAATCGCTCCGCATTTCGTTCGAAACTGTGTTAGAGTCGAGTATGAGCAGCGCTAATCCTGACCTCTCTTATGCATTCGCCCGCGACAAAGGCTTAGTTGTCTTGGAGGGGATGGAGGATCAAGTGCGCGTTGCGGTTCGCCACGGCGCAGACCCGTTTTCCTTGATCGAAGCACGCCGTGTTCTGCGGCGTCCCCTGACACTGCAAGCCATGGCGCCGCAAGAGTTTGAGCGGGCGCTGACCGAGCACTACGCACGCGAGGGCGTCAGCGGCGACGAAGCTGAAGCAGCGCTCGACAGCCAAGGCGGCTTGGCAAGCCTGGTCGACGGCATTCCCGAGACCGCAGACTTGCTCGATGGAGATGATGACGCCCCAGTGATCCGCTTGATCAATGGATTGATTTACGAAGCTGTGAACCGCAAAGCGTCCGATGTTCATATCGAACCGCACGAAGAGACATTATCGGTGCGGTACAGAATTGATGGCGTGTTGCAGGAAGTCCTGACCCCATCTCGGCGCCTTGCTGCCCCTCTTACGAGCCGGATCAAAGTCATGGCGCGGCTTGATATTGCTGAGAAACGCGTGCCGCAAGATGGCCGGATCTCGCTCTCTATTGGTGGCCGCAGCATTGATGTCCGTGTCTCAACACTGCCGAGCCGATATGGCGAGCGGGTGACGATGCGACTGCTCGACACGCGCAATGCACTGCTGGGGCTCGACGAGCTTGGCATGGACGCAGTGACGCTCAACCGGTTCCGCGAAATTCTCGCGCAACCGAATGGGATTACGCTGGTCACGGGGCCAACGGGTTCGGGTAAAACAACGACGCTCTATTCAGCCTTGTCTGTGCTCAATAATGGCGAGCGGAATGTGATGACGCTCGAAGACCCGATCGAGTATGGCCTTGATGGCATCAGCCAAACCCAGATGCATCACAAAGTCGGGCTGACCTTTGCAGCAACCCTGCGGGCGATCCTGCGGCACGACCCTGATGTCGTGATGGTCGGTGAGATCCGAGACCTCGAAACCGCTAAAGTCGCATTTGAATTCGCTTCCACCGGGCGGCCAGTTCTGTCGACAGTCCACACCAATAGTGCTGCTGGGGCGATCCAGCGCCTCCGCGATATGGGGATTGAGCCGTATGTGCTCGCTGCGACGCTAAAAGCGGTGATCGCCCAGCGCTTGGTGCGAAAACTTTGCGAGCATTGCCGCGAGCCGCATCAATCGACGCCGGACGAGCTCGCAATGTTTGGACTAAGCGCCAGCGAAGCGCCGCAGCTTTGGCGTCCTGGCGGCTGCATGGCCTGCGGCAATAGCGGCTATAATGGCCGATTGGGTGTCTACGAACTGATCACCATTGATGGCGGGTTACGCGATCTGATCCGGGCCGATGGTTCAGAAGATCAAATCCAAGATATGGCCTTTGCCAATCATGACTCCCTGTTCCGGAATGCAGCGCGCTATGTGAAAACGGGCCTCACGAGCGTGGAGGAGGTCTTGCGGGTCTGCCGCCGCGAGGAGGAACGCTAAGCCATGGCTGTGTTCGACTATGTGGCAATCGGTACAGATGGCAAACGCGCCACGGGCGTGATCACCGCGGATTCTGCAAGGTCCGCCCGAAAAGAGCTTCGCCTCAAACAATTATCGCCGCTTGAAGTCAAAGAGGCTCGCCAGAAGTCGGCGAGTGCGACCCGCGCGCGCGGGTCGATGTCTGGCAAAGATCTGGTTCTGGTGACGCGGCAGCTCGCCATGCTGATCAAAGCAGGCTCGACCGTTGAAGAAGCCTTGGGCGCGATCGCTAGCGAGGCCGAAAACCCGGGCGCGCGGCGGGTCCTGATGGGCGTGCGCGGCAATGTTCAGGAAGGCTACTCCTTCGCTGACTCGCTGGGCCAATCCTCGAAATCCTTTCCGCCTTATTATCGTGCCGTCGTCTCAGCTGGACAGACTTCGGGCCGCTTGGGCGATGTGTTGGAACGACTGGCCACGCATTTGGAAAAATCGAGAAAGCTACGCAGCAAACTGCTATCTGCGCTCATTTATCCGGCGGTCCTGGCAATTGTCGCCTTGATCGTCGTGATCTTGCTTCTGATCTTTGTGGTTCCAGCTGTGGTTGAGCAGTTTGAGACAGTCGGGCAGGAATTGCCGGCTCTAACCAATGCGGTGATCGCAGCTTCAGAATTTATGCGCGGTTGGGGATTGGTGATCTTGCCGGCGATCGGCCTCGGCCTTTGGCTACTGCGTGGTGTGTTCCGCACGCCGCGGATCAAGCTGGGATGGGACCAATTTGTCCTGCGCTTGCCGATGCTAGGAAAGGTGATCAAATCGGCGAATGCGGCTCAGTTCGCGCGGACTTTTGCGACCCTCTCTGGAAGCGGCGCAACCGTGCCAGACGCGCTCGTCGCGGCGCGGGGATCGGTTGGCAATGAAGTCTTCCGACAAGCGGCAAACAAGGTCCGGCGACAGGTCGAAGAAGGCCAACAGCTTCACCGGGCGATGCGCGCCACGGAGGTGTTCCCGCCTATGCTTGTTCACATGGTCGCTAGTGGCGAGCGGGGCGGGGATCTGCCCGCCATGATGGGCCGCGCCGCAGACTATATGGAAGATGAGCTCGATAGCAGCGCGACCGTCGCATTGGGCCTATTGGAGCCGCTTCTGATCGTGCTCTTAGCAGGGGTTGTGGCGGTGATCGTCCTCGCCATTATGCTTCCCATCTTGCAGCTTAACACAATGGCGATTGGCGCCTGAGGAGAGATAGATGACGAAATCGCAGAAGAAACGTCAGGCTCAGCGTGGCTTTACGCTTACCGAGATCATGGTCGTCGTATTCATCATCGGGCTATTGTCGAGCGTCGTCTTGTTCAACGTGCTCGGCGCCCGTTCTGATGCGCAAGTCAAAACGGCACGCGTGAATATTAGCGCGCTATCGCAAGCACTCGAGCAATATGCGCTAGATGCCTATGATTATCCGACCCAGCAGCAAGGCCTGGATGCCTTGGTAGAGCGCCCAGACAATCTGCCTGATGGCGCGTCTTATCGGACCGGCGGCTATCTCCAAAAAGGCTCTATACCGCTCGATCCATGGGGGCGTGAGTACATCTACGAGCGGCCTGGTGATAAATCGGGTCGGCCTTATGACCTCTACTCATTGGGCGCTGATGGCGAAGAGGGTGGAGAAGAGCTCGACGCTGACATCGGAAATTGGGACTAGGCACGCGGAAGACCATGTTGCGACGATCTGATCCTTATCGCGCCAGTGAGCGCGGCATGACGATTGTCGAAGTGCTGATGGTGGTGTTCATCATCGGCCTGACTGCGGGCATTGTCACGCTCAGCCTGCCGCAACGCCCCACAGCTGAACAAGCGGGCGCGCAAGCCTTCGCGCGCGTGCTCGGAGAGGCGCAAGACCAAGCTATTCTTTCAGGGCAGCCGGTTGGGTTAAAGCTCACAGATGATGGCTATATGCTGATGCAATGGCGCCGAGACGATTGGCGACGCCAAGGGCGGCCTGAACGTCTGCCTTCTAGCTTGGATATTGTGCTGCAGACAGAATTGCCACCTCGGCCTGAGACTTGGCCAGAGCTTGTTTTTGATCCCTCGGGTGTGGTTCAGCTCGCCGACTTTCAGTTGCGCGGGCGCGGTGTGCGTTTCGATATCAGCCTGGATGAGACGGGAGGGGTTCGCCTTGTTGAACGCTGACCGTAGGACGGAAGCTGGATTTAGTCTCGTCGAGACCGTCGCCGCGATGGGCATTTTGGCGCTCGCAGCTGTGCCGCTTTTGCAAATCACCACCGATGCGACCCGCAATGCCGCCAGCCTCGAAGGGCGGGTCTTGGCGCGCACGGTCGCCGAGAATGTCATGGCCCGATCGATGGCAACGGACGAGACCATCGATGCGGGGCTGCAATCTGGCCAAGAGGTGCAAATGGGCCGGACTTATGTCTGGTCGCGAACCGCATCGCTGGCTCAGCCCGGCGAGTTGCAGAATTTGGAAGTCTTGGTCCGGCGCGAAGGGGACGAGCAGGTCTTGGCGCGATTGGTGAGCTTAAAATACACGTCTATTCCGCTATCGCCGCTCAGCACGAGCAATGATCAGACACCAGGCGGAGACGAAACATGATCCGCTCTCGGTACCCTCAAGCCGGTTTTTCCTTAGCTGATACACTGGTGGCGCTTTTCATCCTCGCTTTGGTCTCGTCAGCCGGTGCAACGCTTTTGATGGGCGCGACAGGCGCCGGGAAAAAGATCCGGTCGCAAGAAGCCGAAGCGCGCCAGCTTGATATCGCTCAGCGCCTGATCCGGCAGGATATTGCTGCGATGACCGCGCGCGCCATCCAGCCGGCTGATGGATTCTCTGAAGTTGGCAACTTGTTCGGTGAGGCGCCGCGCGGCGAAGCACCCTTTTTGCGGTTTGTTCGCGGCGGCTGGATTAATCCAGGACTGATCGAACCGCGAAGCTCGCTTCAGGCCGTCCAATACTCAATCCGCGATCGCGCGCTCATTCGATCCGTCACGCTCCGGCCCGATGCGACTCGCGGAACGCCAGTGTCTGAGCGTGTTTTATTGGAGAATATCGAAGCCGTGGATCTCGGCTTTGTGCGCGGCGATCAGCGCTCTGATTTTTGGCAAGGTGATTTGCTTCAGAACCGTAACTTGCTGCCAGACCTGATTGAGATCACGATCGCGTTTGAGGATAATACATCGCTATCGATTGCGGCGCTGACAGGAGGACGGGGATGACCGCAAACACCCCATCTTCCCAGCGTGGTGCGGCGCTGCTGACGGTCCTGATGATCATCGCGGCGATGGCGGTGGCAGCATTGGCGGTTGCGAGTGCGGTCACCCAATCGACCCAGCGCGCCCGCGCGCTCGATGCGCAAGCACAGCTCGGGTTGTACGCCGTCTCCGCAGAAGAAGTCGCAAAGGCGCGGATGACAAGCCTCTTAGAACCCATCCAAAGCCGCCTCAGCGCGGATCTGCCAGGCTTTAACGAGCCGCAGATTATCCCGGTTGATGGCGGCGCCTTCACAGTCACCGTGCGCGATGCCTCCAATTGTTTCGACGTGAACACGCTTGCGAACGCCGCAAACACGACAGAAGAAGCAGGGGCGTTTAATCCTTCGGCCGACTTCCAATCGCTGCTTGAGGCGACGTTTGAAGACGCATTTGCGTCCGATGCGGTGGCTTTGGCATCCGCGGTGATGGATTGGATGGATACCGATTCCGTGCCGCGCAGCGGCGGCGCCGAGGATTCTTTTTATGCCAGTGAGGTGCCGTCTTACCGGACCTCAAGCCAGCCATTCACCACGGTGGACGAGTTACGGGCGGTTCGCGGCTACACTCCCGAAGTTTACACAGCCGTCCGACCTTTGCTGTGCGCTTTGCCGCCGTCAGATCAGCGCGGAACTGTTGCGATCAATATCAACACGCTGAGCGAGGCTCAGGCGCCGTTGATGCAGCTCGCGTTCGGAGATGCGCTCAGCGTGGATGATGCAAGATCACTGATCGATAGTCGTCCAATTGGCGGCTGGGCGGACATAGAATCTTTACTCGAAGACCCGATTGTACAGCGCATTGATCCTAACCGCATTCAAGTCGATCGCCTCGGTCTCGTCACAAGCTTGGTGGAAGTTTCTGCAAATGTATCTTATCGCGGACATGATATGACGATGCGGTATCTTTTTGAAGCTGTGCCAGGGCAACCTGTACGAACGCTGCGACGCGAGCGGATCGGCTAATGAGCCGCGTCTACGCCCTCCTGCAACCCGATGGGTCATTGCTGGCAGCGCGTCAGAAAGGCAGTGCTTGGAAACTGGTGCCGATCGGTCAAGGGGTTGAAGCGAACGGAAAGAACCTCACGGTCTTTCTAAACGGTCTCGATGTGCTTGGCGTCTCCGCAGTTATCCCGGCGCGGAACGAAAACGAAGCCCGCAAGGCCGCGCCTTTTGCGATCGAGGATGACATCGCGGACGCAATTGAAGCGAGCCATGTGGCGCTTGCGGCACCGAACAAAGACGATCCGAGCCTCCCCCGACAAATCAATGTCGCCTCTATCGATCGCCTGACCGATATTTGTAAGCATCTTAGCGATATCGGGTATGGTGAAGCGGCGCTTGTGGCTGCCCATAGCGTGCTTCCAAATAAAGATATCTTGTTCGAAGCGCCCGGCCTCGTCTTAGGGCGCCTTGGTCCGCGCACATTTGCGGCAGATGCATCGCTTGGGCGGGATGTGATGATCAGCCTTTTAGAGGCGCATCCCGAGACGGCTGTACATGGCGAGCATATCGCTGCTGCGGTGGGTCGTTCGAGCAGTGCGCCAGGGGCTGACAGTTTGGAAGCTCTCTTGTTGCAACTGGCGATTTGGGCTGATGGCGGAAACCAAGGCATTGATCTGAAACAGGGCGCCTTTAAAGCCCGCCGTTCGGTCGATTTTGACGGGTTTGGTCGCTGGAAGGTCGCAGGAGCCCTGGCGGCAGTGGTTGCGCTTAGCTGGTTTGGCAGCGCGATTTTGGAAACCAATGCGATGAACAATCGCTCTGCTGAACTGGATGCGCTGTCCGAAGAGTTTGCGCGCGTCGGTTGGCCGGAAACCAATGGCGACGTTCAACAGGTCTTGGCGATTTCAGGCAGCGATCGCAGTGACGGGGTGCAAGTTTTCCCGTCAGTGCTCGATGCAACTGCGGTACTCTATGACGCGCTCGCGCAAGTCGAAGGCACCGAATTGAGATCGATCCGATATGACCGGTTGCGCCGACAAATGACGGCAACGATCGCGTTTGAGAGCTTCGCCGATGTCGACCGGTTGACCGCGGTGGTCAACGCCACGGGCTTGCAGGCGAGGTCTGGCGATTCCAGACAAAGTGGCTCAAAAGTCGTCGGCGATTTGACGTTGGAGAATGCCTCATGACGTCATGGTGGAAAGGCTTGGACGATCGCGAGCGCTTGTTGATCTCGATCGCAGCAGCACTGACGGCGCTGGTCGTGCTGTGGCAGTTTGTGTTCGTGCCGACGATGAGCGCACGTGCGGAAGCGCGGGCCAATCTGGAAGAGTCGGATCGCACGCTGTCGCGCATTCAGGAGAACTATATGCGCCAGCGGGCGCTCGGGGCCGCGGCTCCGACAAATGCGCGTCCAACTTCCGCAAGCATTGAAGACTTTAAAGCGGCCGTGACTGGCTCGGCGAGCGATATTGGGCTGGGTATTACCCGCCTCCAAGGCGATAGCGCAACCAATGTTCGCTTGGTCTTTGAAGGCGTCGATCCGCGACTGGTCTTTCTGTGGCTAGAAGATATCCAGGCGAAACATAATGGTCAGGTCACACGCTTCACGATGGAGCAGGCTGGCGGCGGTCTGGTGCGGGTAAATGTCGATCTCGCCGCGGGAGGTTTGTGATGCGGCAATTGGCATTGCTCTTGATTTTTCTCGTCATCCTGGCCGGCGCGCTCATCGCTTACACGCCATTGGGATTCGTTGTTAGCCAGTCGGGAATCAAGGATGCTGGGATCGGCTGGGCCAAGATCGATGGAACGCTCACAAAGGGCAGGATCAGCGGCCTCTATGTTGGGACCCAACCGATTGGCGATGTCAGTCTCAAGCTGAGGCCGATGTCATTGCTGACGTTAAAGCCTTCCTATGATGTCCAATGGGGCGGCGCAGGCGGCCGCGGGACCGGTATCCTAACCCTCTCACGCACCGCGCTGATCGGCGCTGAGATCCGAATGCAGCAAGAGATCGGCGCGCTCGAAGGTCTATCGCCTCCCGTGCGCGCGATGGGCGGCAATCTGCGCATTGAGGATGGGACGTTTCGGCTGACCCAAACCGGCTGCGAGTCAGCGAGTGGGACGCTTTCAACCAACACGCTGTCGACGCTCGCCTCACAATATGGCCGGCAATTTGGTCAAATCTCTGGACCCGTCAGCTGCGATGCGGGGGCATTCGTCATCGCGATGGCAGGAGATTCGGACGCAGGCGACCGAGTGGAGATCGACGCTCGCGCGGCGTTCTCAGGACAGAACGATTTTGAGACGCGGATCGTCACACAAGACACCCAGATCATTATTGCGCTGACGCAAGTTGGATTTCAGCGGGAAAACGGGCAGTTTATCTATCGCCAGTCAGGCACAACAGGACCATAAGCATGAAGTCTCTTATTCTGGCATCGACCGCACTATTGGTTTTGGTCTCGGGCTGTCGTTCAACCCCTGACGCTGATCCACTTGAAGAACGCGCCCGGATGCTGGCCCTGAAGCCAGCCATCGATAGTGTTCCGTCCTCCGGCCTCGGGCCTCAAGAATTACTGGAAGGCGAGTGCGGCTTATTCCTTTGGAGCCAAACAGACACCAGCAAGTTCATCTTCTTTTCCAAAGCGCTATCTGGTGAGGCCGTGTTCGCGCAATCAGAGGTCCCGATTTCGCTGGTGCAGATCGGCGCAGGCGGTGAAATCTTTGGCCAGTTCAATACCGAAACGCGTTACCTGTCCGAGGATGGCAGAGAAGCGACCCTGTCATTCACGCCAGGCGAAGCGATGAATGGCGGGCAGCGCATTGCCGATGGCTTGATCAGTCTGACCGATCAAGAAGGCTGGTTGACCAAACTCCCAGTGCTCGGGCTGCGGGCCTGCCAGCCTGAATGAGCTCGGCAAACCACCCATGCCTCTACACCCATAACGCGCCGGGCGAGTTTCGTGCTGTTGCGACAGATGCGGACGGCCGGCCATGCCACATCTTCATAGAGCGCTGGCTAGGGCAGGGAGGTCGCGCCCGATTTGGGGCTGTGTCCAATGCGCGACTTCGGAAGTTTGCGGATGATGTCCAAGGCGCGTTCGTGGAACTCACCTCGGGCGAGGAAGCGTTCTTACGCCTCAAATCGCGCGATGGGCTCACAGAAGGGGCCTTGTGTCGGGTGCAGATCAGCAGCGAGGCGCGCCGCGATAAACTGGCGCGGGTCACGCGGTTCGAGGGCGCGATCACGGATCAATCTGCGTTTGAGCTATGGCGGGATCAGCTGCCGACTGGGCCAGACGGTGAACCGATCGAAGAGGCAGACTTCGTTGCCGCGACCATTGATGACGCACTTTCGCCATCGCTTTCTCTGCCAAAGGGCGGTCGCCTTCACATTGAGCGGACGCGCGCCTTGACCGCAGTCGATATTGATACGGCGGGTCGGGCGGCTCGCGGCAGCGCTGGCGCCAGAGCGCTATCCATCAATTCAGAGGCGGCGCAAGAAATGGCGCGGCAAATCAGTTTGCGCGGCCTGGGCGGCAATGTGGTGCTTGATTGTGTTGGGCCGCTCAATGCAGGCGCGCGGGACCAACTGCAATCTAAGACGCAAGCGGCGTTTAAGGCACTTGGGTTGGAGCCCGCAAAAACGCTGAAGCCATCCCCGCTCGGACTCATGGAAGTGTCCGTGCCTTGGCGCTTCATGCCTCTGGCGGATCAGATTGAAGCCGCGCCAGCTGAGACCGATCTCTTGGCGCTGTTGCGCGAGGCGGATCGTGTGGCAGCAGTAAATCCGATGCAGTTATACGAATTGAGCCTTGGCGGCGCCGTCTGGCAGGCCTATTTAGAGCGCCGAACCGATGCCGATGCAGCAATTGAGAAACATTTCGGGGCGCGATTATCGGTCAGCGAAAGCCCGAATTTGGAAAGCAGGATGAGGAAAAGATGAGCAAGAAGAAGTGCCCCGTCTGCGAAACCCGAATGGTCGCTGCCGAGTTCAAACCGTTCTGCTCCAAACGGTGCGCCGATGTTGATTTATCGCGTTGGCTAAAAGGCGGTTACGCCATTCCTGGCCGCCCGGCTGAGCAAGCTGATGAAGTGCCGGGACAACCCGATCCGTCAGACGCCTAAGTAGGTGTCGCCACTAAGCCGGATCATGAGCGTCTGAAACCGCTGGCGGGCCATAGATAATCCGCATGCTTTCCTGCAGTAGATCATCCTCGAATCCACTCCGCGATTGAACCATTCCAATAAAGAATAGGTCATTCTCGGGGTCGACCCAGAACCAAGTGCCTAGTGCGCCTCGCCAATAATAGCTGCTCTTTGGAGCGGCCAGTTTCGAGACAGCGGAATTTTCAATCGTTCCCACGCCAAAGCCAAAACCTAGTCCAGCAGATTGTCCCGATCGACTGACCGTACTCGCCTTTCCACGATATTGAATCTTGTTTGTGCGAAATTTTTTCAGTGTCTCCGGCTGTAAAAGTTGGCGCCCGCCAACCTGTCCATCCTTGATCAAGAAGGTTAGAAATCGCGAATAATCGGCCTGGGTTGAGTAGAGACCTTTGCCGCCTTCAAAGAAGTATTGTGCTTGGGATGCGAAGTCTGCAGCTTCATAATCGATATAGGTCAAATTGCCTGGCGCATACTCGGTTACGCCACTGATGCGGTCGAGCTGGTCATGGGCGACATAAAATCCAGTGTCGCGCATGCCCAGAGGGTCGAAAATCTCGCGGGTTAAAAACGCATCTAGAGATTCGCCAGCGACTCGCTCGATGATCGCGCCTTGGAGATCTGAGGCAATTGAATATTGCCATTCTGCGCCTGGGGCGCGGGCATAAGGCAGGCTGGCGACTTTAGAGATCAAATCCGAAGAGGTTCGCGACCTCATGATCTCCATCTCGATCAGGCGACGGTCGATCACGGAGTTTGCTTGATTGCCATAAGCGAAACCCGCCGTATGGCTTAGCAATTGGCGCATCGTTGGCGGAGCCGGCGGGCGATAGGTGTATAGATTTCCGTCCTCGTCATAATCTGCAAGCACTTCAGTCTCTGCAAACTCGGGGAGTATTTTTGTGATCGGGTCATCCAGCTCAAATGCGCCACGTTCCATGAGAATGAGCATGCCGATCGCTGTGATCGGCTTCGTCATAGAATAGATTCGATAGATCGTTGTATCGGAGACAGTCTCGCAATTTTCCGAACTAACCGAGCCATAATAGCCTTCGGCTTTTAGGTCTCCATTTTGCCAAAGACCGTATGACACATTGGCGACTTTGCGCGTGTCGACAAGGGTCTTCATTTCGGCATCTAAGGTGACCATCACCTCTTCTCTCAGAGCGAACTGCGCCTCTGCCAGGTTCGCCCAACATCCAGCCCAACAGGCCAAAGTAAAGACGAGTAAACGGGGAAGTGCGAACATGCTGCATCGCTTTCGATTAGAATCAAAATCAACGCAGTGGGTTCATTGCTGGGCTACACGCCTTGCCGCGGGATGCAAATCCCTCAGTACAAGAGTTACAAAGCTTTAAAGAAGGCACGGTGAGACGATCGACGAAATCGTCACACAAATAGGGCTTGCCCTTCGAAAGTGACTCAATTAGGGAGCCAAAAAGGGAGCTCCCCACATGAATATCCGACAAGCGATCACCTTTGACGACGTGCTTTTGCAGCCCGGCGCGAGTGAGGTCACACCGTCCGAGGTCGATGTCTCAACCCGTCTCACTCAATCGATCAGTCTCAATATTCCGCTGATTTCAGCCGCCATGGACACGGTTACCGAGGCTCGCCTGGCCATCGCTATGGCGCAAGCTGGCGGCATTGGCGTGGTTCACCGCAACTTCTCAATTGAGGAGCAAGCGGCGCAGGTGACCCAGGTCAAAAAGTTTGAAAGCGGCGTCGTGATGAACCCGGTCACGATCGAACCCTCGGCGAGCATCGCGGAACTGAAGGCGTTGAAGGAGCAAACCGGTTTTTCTGGTATTCCAGTGGTTGAGAAAGGCAAACTCGTTGGTATCGTGACCAATCGCGATATGAGATTTGCGCCCGATCTGAACGAACGCGTCGGAAGCTTGATGACCCGCGATGTGGTCACGGTGACTATGGACGTGCCGATCGATGAAGCGCGCACATTGCTGCACAAGCATCGGATCGAGCGGCTCGTTATCGTAGATGATGGCGGCAATTGCATCGGACTGCTCACCGTCAAAGACATGGACAAAGCCGCCGTAAACCCGAACGCGGCGAAAGATGATGGCGGACGATTGAGAGTCGCGGCGGCGTCTACGGTCGGGGATGCTGGCTTCGAACGAACCGAAGCTCTGATCGCAGCGGGCGCCGATGCCGTAATCATCGACACCGCGCATGGTCACTCCAAAGCCGTTGGCGAGGCCGTGACGCGAGCCAAGAAAATTTCCAACGCGGTTCAGATCATTGCGGGAAATGTCGCAACGGCCGACGCCACGAAAGCCTTGATCGATGCGGGCGCTGACGCGGTCAAAGTCGGGATCGGTCCAGGTTCGATTTGTACGACACGGATCGTAGCAGGGGTCGGCGTGCCGCAGCTCACTGCGATTGAAGATTGTGCAAACGCGGCTCAGGCGACGGGCACACCGATTATCGCGGATGGCGGTATCAAATTTTCGGGCGATTTTGCCAAAGCATTGGCGGCGGGCGCATCGACGGCAATGATGGGATCCATGTTTGCCGGAACCGAAGAAGCGCCGGGCGAGGTCTTCCTCTATCAAGGCCGCTCCTACAAAGCCTATCGCGGCATGGGCAGCCTCGGCGCGATGGCCCGCGGATCTGCGGACCGTTATTTCCAAAAGGATGCAGCGAGCGACAAATTGGTTCCTGAAGGCATCGAAGGCCAAGTCCCGTTCAAAGGCCCAATCGGACCCATCGTGCACCAAATGGTCGGCGGCTTACGCGCCGCGATGGGCTATGTCGGCGCCCCGACTATGGAAGAGCTGCACAAGCGCGCTCAATTTGTTCAGATCACCGGCGCAGGCCTGCATGAAAGCCACGTCCACGACGTCCAAATGACCCGCGAGGCCCCGAATTATTCGCTGAGCCGGGGCTAGCTCGCCTTCGGCTCTCGCCACATCGGTTCCATAATTGGGCTGTCTTCATCGCCGACTTGGAACAGGCCCATCCGTTCGAACCCGTGGGAGGCGTAAAAGCCAGTATTGTCTGGATTGGAATTTTCCAAATAGACGGGCATTCCGGCGGCATCGCAGGCGGTGAGGACGGGGCGGAGCAGTCCTTTTCCGACGCCTTTTCCGCGCGCTTTTTGAGTCGTGCCAATCGCGAAGAGGTAGAAGTGCGGATCCTTGGGATGCCATTCTTGCATCAGCTCTGAGATCGCTAATCCGCGTTTGATCGCGCCGAATGTGCCATGGCGCAGCTGTCCGAGCGCAAATTTTGCAAGTCCGAACTGACTGGGCGCGGCTTCGACCCCTGGCGGCATCCACATCGTCGCGCCGCCGGCTGCGTGAATATGGCAAAGCCCAGATGGGACATACATCTCTCGCGCCATGACCCGGTACATGGACCGGATCGAGTTCTGTTTGCCAAATACATAATTGTTAACTGGGTCGTTGGCGAAGGCTTCGGCGGTGATATCGGCAACCTCGCGCCAGTCTTGGGGCGCTGCTTGGCGTAAATCGCTTCCTGAAAGGTCTATTTCCATTCAATCTTTGTGTGCGAGGGGCGGGGGATTTGCAAGCCTGACGGGGTTCAATTCAGAATCCGCTGCAAAAAATTCATTCAGGCCGCCAAAGAAGGTTGCAAGGCTTTTCCGGCTTGTCTATATCGGCCCCTCAACCGCGCGCTCCCTTCGTCTATCGGTTAGGACGCCAGGTTTTCAACCTGGAAAGAGGGGTTCGATTCCCCTAGGGAGTGCCACTTTTATCACCGTCATGTCAGTTTTTGCTGTCGCTATGAGCAAAGCTGCGTGACAGATTCCTCGTCCCGGTCTATCGATATGGTTAACACGGGGGTGTGATTTGAGTAACGCGGCTGAACAAGTTCCAGATATGGGTCCTGAACCAGGCGTACGCCTGATCGGCCGAATCAAATGGTTCGACACGGTGAAGGGCTATGGATTTATCGTGCCAGAATCCGTTGAAGGCGTGATGCTGAATCAAGATGTCATGCTGCATGTCTCGTGTTTGCGCGCTTATGGCGAAAGCTCAGCCGATGAAGGTGCGCGGATTGTGTGCGATATCGTTGAGCGCGAGCGCGGCTGGCAGGTCCTCAATATTATCGAAATGGACCGTCCAAAAGCGTCGATTATGCGCGATAAGGGCGAGGCCGTAGTTTATGAGCGTGTGATCGTGAAATGGTTCAATGCTGCGCAAGGCTTTGGCTTTGTAAACCGGCCGGGGGACGCCGCTGATATCTTTATCCATATCTCAGTTATGCGCCGGGCGGGCCTCGACAGTTTGGAAACCGGAATGTCGCTCGATATCGTCGCCGGCAGCGGCAATAAGGGCGAAAGCGTCATCGCGGTAAAAAAATAGCGATCTCTGCCCGACCTGCTTGCCGACAATCTGAGCCGCAGTTAGACATACCGGCATGAAACGTATTCTTTTCTCCGCTTTCGCGACCCTCGCTTTGTGTTCTGGCCCGGCCTTAGCCGATCCAATGGAAGTAACCCCGCTTTCCATCCTCTCAGGCGACAGCGTGCACGAGTTTTCCGTCGAAGTCGCAAATGATAGTGATGAGATCTCGTTTGGCCTTATGGAACGCGGGAGCATGGATGCTGACAAAGGCATGCTGTTCGATTTCAACCCGCCGCGTGAGCCGTCAATGTATATGAAGAATACACTGATTTCATTGGATATGTTGTTCATTGCCGAAGATGGTTATATTGAGATGATCGCTCGCAACACGGTGCCTGGTTCTTTGCGGACCATCTCACCGGGCGTGCCGGTGCGGGCGGTGCTCGAGCTGAATGGCGGCCTCGCAGCAGAGCTTGGAATCTCGCCAGGCGATACGGTGCAGCACCCATTGTTCGGGAATGCCAGCGCAGAAACGCCTGCGGAATAGCTTTTTATGAGAGAAGAAGACCTTCCCGCGCATCTCGTTGTGCCGGAAGGCTTTGCGCTCTCCCGGTCTCGCGGAAAATTCTCCAACCATAATGGACCGGTTTATGAGGCGAGCGCGAAAGGCGACGCGCGCAGCGGGCTTTTTGTCTTAGATCGCCACTGTAACAGCATGGGTTTCCTGCATGGCGGCATGGCCAGCGCCTTCGCAGATCGTTCGCTTGCCATGGCGGTTTGGGCCGAAACGCAGAAAATGTCAGTCACGCTAAAACTGACCTTGCACTTTTTAGAGACAGTTCGGCTGCACAATTGGTTGGAAGCGCATCCGACCGTCCAAAGCCACGCGCATGATTTGGTTCATGTTTCTGCGGATTTCTTGATAAATGGCGAGCGATTGGCCGCGCGCGCAGATGCGACATTCAGAACACTGCGAAGACAGCAAAAATAGGGTTGAAACCCGAAAAACCGACAGTATACCGGGAGGCCGGAGCGTGGCGCAGCCTGGTAGCGCATCTGGTTTGGGACCAGAGGGTCGTAGGTTCGAATCCTATCGCTCCGACCAGTTTCTTCTCTAGGAGATGGTCTACATGGATGCCCGTATCTACAAGCCTGCGAAGACTGCTATGCAATCTGGCCGCGGCAAAACGAAAGATTGGGTATTAGAGTACGTCTCCGGAGCCAAAAGATCGAGCGATCCAGTCATGGGCTGGACCAGTATCGATGATATGACGGGCCAAGTCCGTCTTCACTTTGATAGCCGCGAACAGGCCATCGCCTATGCAAAGCGCGAGGGCCTGATCTTCGCGGTCGAAGAGCCGCGCGAAGTGAAGCGCTTGGTGAAATCTTATTCAGAGAATTTCGCTGCCAATCGCAAGCAGCCTTGGACTCACTAAACGAGCCCCACTAAACGAATGTCGGCCCCGCGCTGAAGTTCGATAGGTTCGGCAACGCCGCCGCAATCTCGGAATCTGTCAATCCAAACCAGCGCCCAAGCGGTTCGGCGAATTGCTCGACCGAAGTGGTTGGGATCAATCTTCCGCTGCCCGCGTCTTGGTCATGACCGAAATCAAAAGGCGGGATATCGCCATAGATCTGGCCGCCTTGGACCGCATCTCCAATAACGAAATGGTGGCTACCCCAACCGTGATCGGTTCCGTCGCCATTGATCGCGAGGGTTCGTCCAAAGTCTGACGCGGTGAACAGCGTCACATCATTGCCGAGGCCAATCTCCTGCATCGCTTGATAGAAGGCGACGACGCCGCCATCGATTTCTTGTTGAAGGGCGGGCAGGTCGTTGGCTTGATTGGAGTGGGTATCAAAGCCGCCAATCGCGACGAAAAATACCTGGCGATTGACCAAGAGTGCGTCGCGAATTGCGATCGTGTTAGCGACCGCTTGCAGCTGTTGCCCGAGGAAGTTTTGTGGAAATGCCGTCGCAAAAGGTTGAATGGATTCAAACGCTTGGTTGAAGGTCTCATTGGTCGTGAGCGCGGTCCGCATGGCGGTCGCGATATCCCGATCAATCAGGTTCGAACTGTTAAAGTCCATCGCCTCAAAATGGTCTCTGAGCTTTTGATAAATCGAATTGGGATCAGCTTGATTCTCCGCGCCCGCAAAGAAATTCAGAGCATCGATTTCAGGCGCGCCATCCAGTCCGATTTGATAGGGGCTAGCTTCTGAACCGGTCAAAAAGAGCTCATTGCCAAGGCTGGTAATTGTTGAAAAGTCTTGTGCCCCGGGATTGGCTCCTGCCGCTAACACAGCGTCTGCGAAACGCCCGCCCCAGCCAAATTGCGCGCCTTCAGGTTCACTCGACATCCAAGTCGATTGTTGATCATTGTGAGAAAACAGGCGCTTGGGTTGCGGCGCGCTGTCATTCTCGAACTGGGTTTTATTGATCGGTTGAATGAGCGGGCCGACATTGCCCACAATCGCGGCGTTGCCATCATCGAACAGGCCTTTAATGCCGCTCAACTCCTCTGGCAGCGCAAACTGGCGTCCACCAAAATCTGCGGCATTGCTTGGGTTGAGCGGCAGCAATCGATCCCGCGCCCGGGTCGAGCCCCCTTGCATATTATTATACAGGCCAAGCAAGGGTGCTCGAATCTCTGCGTACCGGTCATAGGCGGCTTGATCATATGGGAGGACTGTATCGTGACCATCCAGCCCGCCTAAGAAAAACAGACAGACAATGGCTTTATACCCTGAGGTTTCGGCCGCGCTGGCTTGGAAGGCGGAGAGGGAGCTGCCAAGACCTGCGAGTGTGGCTGCGCTGAGCGCGCTGGCGCCGGTCAGAAAAGTTCTACGAGTGGTTTTCATATCAGGTCCTCCTAGCGCTGCACGACGTAATCTGGTGATGTCATCATCATCAGAATCGATAGTCCGACGCGCAAAAACGGCCCGTCATAATCGGGATCGTTCGGGTCCTCGAGCGGAATATCGTTCAAGAAGGTGATGATGGTTGATTTCGTTTCTTCCGATGTTGATCCAAAGGCGAGCAACAGATCGAGATGATCAACCAACGCGGCCGGATCGGTGGCGAGCGCCAATTCATCTGAATAGTCAGGAATGAAACTCGTCGTCGAAGCCTCATCAGACCCATTGGCTGCAAAAGCGAACACAAAATAAGTCATGAAGTTCGCATAATTGGAAATCGAATTCGCGTTCACCAATTGAAGCTCGGGCATGGTCAGGCCCGCGGCGCCGGTTTCCGTGCCAGGCGCCACATAGCCAGGCCGATAGAAATTGAACACAGAGGGAGACTTATACGGCGCTTGTGAAAGGCCGCCGCCAAAACTTGTATTCCAGAGGGGGAATGTGTGTTCGGGGGTGATCGTACCCGCGTCGAACGCCCGCGCCCATTGGATGAAGCGTAGAACTGGCTCTCGGACCTTGCCAAACTGGGTCTCATCGCGATTAGACGCGTCTCGCGCATCCTGATCGAACAAGACCGCCGCAATCGTTGCGGATAGATCGCCGCGGCGGCCATCCCCAACGACAGACCCATTTGGAAGCGCATATTGGCCATCTGCAAAAGCTGTCGCGACCCGGCCGATATAATCGGGTTCAGGATCGCTGGTGACAAATCTTTGGATCAATTGCCGGGCCAAAAATGGCGGCGTGTTGGGGTGATCGACGAGCGTGTCGAGGGCGATATCAATACTTTCTTCAGGCCCGGTTCCTGCGGGAATGGTAGTGCCGAGGAAGGTCTTTTCGAGCTCAGAATGCCACTCCGGATACGCCTCCATCGGGGTGTGCAAGGCGTTTTCTGGAATCGTTCTGAAGTCGAAAAAGAACTCTCCGCCAGAGAGGCTCAAGCCGGTGAAAACCCGAGCGAGGCCGGTCACATCAGCGTTCGAATAGGTTTCGATTGTTGCGCCACCTTGCGTAATCGGACTGCCATCCATGTTGAGATTGACGAGGCCGATCGAGAAGAGCTGCATGACTTCGCGTGCATAATTCTCATCCGGCATTCGGCCTGTGGCGGGATCGCCTTTCACATTCTGCAAATAGGTCAAATACTCGCCCATGGCGGGCGAATAAGTCACGTCTTCAAGTAGATCGCGATAGTTGCCAAAGGCGTTGCTAACCAAGATGTCCTGATAATGCGCGACCGTATTGGGCACTTCGAACAGGAAGTTCCCCTCCGCGTGAGAAATGACCAGGATTTGGGAGAGCGCGAACGCCATCCGCTGCCGCAATTGGTCATCGCCTTCAATCGCATTGATCCAGAAAGAGAAGGTTGGGGTTTGCCTTTTCTCGAAGGATAGCTGCCCCTGATCATCGCGCGCGCCATCTTCTGCGATTTCGGTCAGGACATAGTTTAAGTTCAAGCTGGCAGGCTTGTTGAATTCGGCCAAGATCCAGTCTGATGGCGCGGTGCCTGTGAGTTGCGTGATCTCTGATTGGGTCGGGCCAAACGTTGCTTGGGATAGAAACAAAGCTGTCGAGGCTTCTGTAGAAAAGGCTGAGCTCGATGGCGGCGGCGGAGGAGGCGGGGGTGGAGGAGGAGGGGGCGGAGGTGGTGGCGACGTTCCAACGCCGCCTGGGATAGAGCCGCTATCGCCACCGCCGCCCCCGCATGCAGAAAGCCCTAAAACGAGAGCTAGCGCTGCGCTCTGCGCGAACAGCCTCATCTTGTTTGAACGCATCCCTTCCTCCCTAGTACTCCCGCAGTCTTCGCCGATTCACTTAATAAACGAATTTTTATCGGCCGGATTTTTTCTCGCCGACATGACGAAGGTTTAACGATAACCAGAGCGAACTCCGTCGCTTGGTATTGATAAGATGCGCCAAAAGCCGCGATTGGATGCAGCTTGCACCACAAATCACGGCTTTAAATTTTCAGACATTCAGATTAAGGCAAGCCCTCTGAAGGCCCCTTAGCTCAGTTGGATAGAGCACCCGACTTCTAATCGGACGGTCGCAGGTTCGAATCCTGCAGGGGTCGCCAGAGATAATGGGCTTAATTAGGTTCGGTCAGGGGCGGCGCTTCAACGAAGGGCTTGATGCCGAATTCTGGGTAAATCTCGCTGGGAAAATAGATGTCTCCATCCGCGACGACCATTGAGATCGCTTTGATCGCTTTGAAGTCTTCTGTGGGGTCCCCGGCAATGAGAAAGAAATCGGCTTCTTTGCCAGGCGAAATTGAACCTAACCGGTCGCCAGCGCCAAGATAATCGGCCATGCCTTGACTGGCCCAGGCGAGGATCTCTCCGGGTTCCATACCGATGCTTTGGTATAGTTCCAGCTCGCGGTGATAGGCGAATGAGCCGCCAAGGTCAGTCCCTGGCACCATAAAAATCCCGCGTTCGCGCATCAAGGCGAGCGTGCGCTTGATTTGCTCGAAAGCTTCGGCATAGGCCCGATCGTCTTCGTCGGACTCGATGGCTGCCCAAGCGGTTTTCGCTTGCCGTTGAGCATTGACCGGAAGGTGATCAATGATGTCGACTGATCCGGCGCTGATTACGCCATTGCGCGACAAGAGCAGGGCTTCATGGATGGCCAAGGTTGGATCGATTGCAACCTGGTTTTCAATCATCGCGTCCAGAGTGGCTTTTACGTTATCAGCCGTTAGATCCAAGGCAGGCAATCGTTTAAGCGCCGTTAGCCGGAGCAGGGTGCGCGTATCTTCGCCTTGCTCTAAGACCCAACCGAGCATGACCTGATTGATATGGGTCATCTCATCATAACCAGCGTCGATCATTTGATTTGCATTGGAGAAGGCAGGGACGTGACCGGTGACGCGCAGCCCTCTTACTCGCGCTCGCTCGACCATAGCCGGGACCCAATCGGGGTTCATTGAATTGTAGATCTTGATCTGATGAAACACGCCCTGATCCGCATAAGTGTCTACGGCCGCGACTGCTTGTGCCTCGGTCTCAACCAAGATCCCATTGTTTGAGTTGAATGGGCTTCGTCCTTCGATGAAGCCGCTGCGAAAGACTTCAGGACCCGCGAGTCGACCACTTTCAAGCTTCTCAATTAGGTCGGATAGAACCTCATTGTCGTTTCCTGTATCACGCACCGTGGTTACGCCAGCTGCGATGTTCAACAGGGCGCTTTGTTGGCCGAGATGGGCGTGCATTTCGAACAGGCCAGGCACGAGGGTGCCGCCTGCACCTTCAATGCTGATCTCGCCCGGCGACGAAGCATCCGCAGCTTCAATTGCCGATATCATTCCATCCTGGACGGTAACGGAGACGAGATCGCCAATGCTTTCAGTCGCCGGATCGAACAGGCGAACATTCTGAACTCGGATTGGCTGATCATAGCTACGAACTGTGCGTGCCTGGATTTCTTCATAGCGCCGCGCGCCATATTCAGCGGCAAGACCGCGTAAGCGTTCGTCTTCGCCGTCAAATCCTTCTGCCAGGATCGACATCCTTGGCGAAACATAGCCAAAAAACTGACTGTCTTGCATCAAGAAATAGGTTGGATTGTAGCTTGTGCCCGAAAGCGCATAAGTCGTGGCTTGGCTTACCGCTCCATCCACATTTGTGACGTCGATGGTTTCGAGCATATCGAGACGCAGAGTGCCGCCAGGAAGGGCGGGCATCTGATTGTCTGGATCTGCAAGTAGCGCTTTTGCGGTCACCGCTAGTCCGAACGGGCTGCCATTCTGCGCAACATAGAGCGTGGGTTCCGAAACCGTTGCTTGTTCCGTACCAGTTGAGTCCGTCCAGCTCGCAATTCCGTTTTCAAGTGTGAACGACTCGTCAACGGCATTGCCGAACGTTGTGTTGCCCTTGGCGGTCCAACCAATTGGGAGACCGTCTGCGCTCAGCGTGATGGTTTCGTTGATCGTCGGCCCGCGACCATTATTCCGGTACTCATAAAAGACATTGTAGCCGGTTTCGGTCGGCGTGGCTTCAACCGCACCGATATTGGTGCCTTGGACAAAGACATGGTAGGTCGCCGTATCCGAGGATTCTGAGGGCTCAGTGTCCGGACCCTCCTGTGGCGCGGAACATGCCGCAAGAATTGTAACAGTGCCGCCAAGCACCGCGCGCTCAATGAATTTTCTCAGTTTCACACCAGCTCTCCCAAAACCTGATGGTTCTGGTTAGCATAGGAAACTTCCGGAGTCTCTGAAGGCTCGTCGCCTCAATACTTAACTAGTCGCCAAGTTTGACGACCCGGTCGCTGAGCGCCTGGATTGCGGCTTCTGGCGTTTGTTCGTGGACCAAAGCGGCGCGGAACTCTTCCGGTGTGAACTTGCCATCAATGATGTGATCCATCAGCTCGAAGAAGGGCGCCCAGAAGCCGTCTTCGTCTAAAAAAGCCATCGGTTTGGCGTGCAATCCAAGACGCGCCCAGCTGAGCATTTCGACGGCTTCTTCGAGAGTACCGATCCCGCCTGGGAGCACGATAAACGCATCGCTCTCGTCGAACATGCGTTGCTTGCGCGTGTGCATATCATCAACGATTTCATGCGGCACTTCCTCGAAGATTCGCTCTTTCTGCAGCAGGAAGCGCGGCATAATGCCTAGCACATCCCCACCTTCAGAATGGGTGGCGCGGGCGCAAGCTCCCATGAGGCCAACGCCGCCTCCACCATAGACCAGTCGAATGTTCTGATGAGCGAGCGTGCGACCCAGGTCCTGCGCGAGCCGCAAATAGTCTGGCTTCACATCATTCGAGGAGCCGCAATAAACACAAACTGACTTTAACTTGCCCATACATCTTACTTTCGATTCAAACCCTTGGACCCTTAAAGGAAGTTATCTCCAAACACTAGGAAAAAGCGCTGTCGTGATCCGGGGTGGGGCATGAAGCGTCAGTGATCTAAGTCCCGACTGTGATAAAACTGCGACTGATTGTCATTTTCGTGTCTAGTTGCGATTGATTTGCAATCTCGATGAGTCTATGCGGAGATCAATTAGTATTGAGGAATGGGACTCCATGTATCGTTTTCAAGCGCAGCTCCTCTCAGCTGTTGCCATTTCCGCGCTGGCTGCAAGCCCGGCATCCCTCGCGCAAGACGCTTATGATAGCGAAGCACTCGTGCAAGATGCGGTGGTTGTTGTCGGACAATATCTCTATGCCGATCAGGTCAATGCGCTCAAAGCGCCGACGCCGATCATTGATGTGCCGCAAAGCCTGTCAATTGTAACTGCGGATCAGATCCTGGAGCGCGGCTTTAACAGCATTGGCGATGTGATTGATTACATTCCTGGCGTGAACAACACGCAAGGCGAAGGCCATCGCGATGCGATCGTTTTCCGTGGGGTTCGGTCGACAGCGGACTTTTTTGTCGATGGCGTCCGTGACGATGTCCAATATTACCGCTCGCTCTATAATCTCGAGCAAGTTGAGGTTCTGCGTGGCCCAAATGCGCTTCTGTTCGGTCGTGGCGGCACGGGCGGCGTTCTAAACCGCGTCACCAAGAAGGGGGCGCTTGGCGAGCGTTTCAACAGCTATCAAGCGGGCGTCGACTCGTTCGGCGGGTTCGATCTTGCTTTGGATTCAAATTTTGACGTGTCTGATAATGCGGCGATCCGGATCAACGCGTTTTATGAGAGCCTCGACAACCATCGCGATTTCTATGATGGCGATAATTACGGCATCAACCCGACCGCGCGTATCGCATTGTCGCCCGAAACAACGCTCGATCTGTCCTATGAATACGCCAATCATGAGCGCTTCATCGATCGTGGTATCCCGACCGGAGACGATGGCGAGCCCGTCGAAGCCCTGAAAGACATCACGTTTGGCGATGCGGATCTCAACACAGCTGAGTTTGAAGCGCACATTCTTCGCGCCAATTTGCAGCACACATTCAATGACAATCTAAAAGGCAATGTCACTGTCGCTTATGGCGATTATGATAAGCTGTATCAGAACTTCTACGCGTCTGGATACACCGAAGCCACGAACATTGTTCAGCTCGACGGCTATGTGGATACGACGCAGCGCCAACGCTTCACATTGGCCGGTAACCTTGTCAGCGAGTTCGACACAGGGAGCATTGGCCACACGATCATTGGCGGGGTCGAATACCTCGATACCAGCAATGACAATGACCGGTTCAACCCGGTTTTCTCTTCGACTGGAAATGACCGCGAGACCTTCCTCGCGACGCGTCCACTGAACTTCCGCAATGGCGCTGGCGTCAATGCTGCGGGTGACCCCGTCACAATGAGTTTCTCAGACATCAACGACCGCAATGAAGCTGACGTTCAGGTCATGTCATTCTATGTCCAAGATCAAATCGAAGTGAACCAATATGTCGAAATCCTGCTCGGCGCGCGCTTCGATAGTTTTGAGATCGATGTCACTGATACAGAAGATCCGACAGCGCCGATCTCCCGCAGCCGCACTGATGAGGAAATCTCTCCGCGTCTCGGTTTGATCGTAAAGCCGCAAGAAAATATCTCGCTCTATGCCAGCTATAGCGAGTCTTTCTTGCCGCGTTCTGGTGGGCAATATGCGTCGCTGAGTGATAGCACCGAACAACTTGATCCGGACATTTTTGAACAAGCTGAAATCGGCCTGAAATGGGACTTCCTCGATACCCTCAGCCTGACCGCGGCTTATTTCGAAAATGAGCAGACCCGCACCCAGCGCAATCAAACCGATGATGGCTTCGAAACCGCTCGCGGCCTCAAAGTCGATGGCTTCGAAATTCAATTGCAAGGCCAGCTGACCGATTATTGGTTCATCTCGGCCGGCTATAGCAATCTCAGCGGCGAAACCTCCTCAGGCGCGGAACCCCGCGAATTGCCGGAGCAGTCCTTCTCCGTTTGGAACAATTTCGAAATCAATGACAAGCTCGGCTTCGGTATCGGCGCGACTTATCAAGACGAGGCTCTGATCAGCGACGGTTCGACAACCAGATTGCCGAGCTTTACGCGCGTCGATGCAGCAGCGTTCTACAATATCTCTGATGATTTGCGGATCCAACTGAATGTCGAGAACCTCACGGATGAGGTCTATTTCCCGACTTCGCATAGCACACACCAAGCAACGGTGGGTGCACCCCTGAACGCTAAGATCACAATCAGTGGTCGGTTCTAGCGTTTCCTCCCCGGCGCTGCAGGTTCGAGAGAATCTGCGGCGTTTTTGGATTTGAAATTCAGCCTGAATTAATTTCCGCTCTATGCAGATTGTCCGACCCGCCCCATATGGCGGGCTATGACTGCTCACTCTCAAACTGCGGACCAAGATAAAATCGAAAGCGCCGATGGCGGCATTGGGATCTCGATTGGCCGGATCCTTAAACTTTTGGCGCGCCCTGAATTAAAGAAATGGCGACCCGTTATGGTGCTGGCCATTATCCTGACCTTGGCGTCCGCTGTATTGGAAGTCGCTGCGCCAATCATGGTCGGGATTGCGGTCGATAAACTGGTTCCAGATGACGCTGGTATCGTCGCAGGCTTTGGGCCCGCCGCCATGTGGATCGGATTGGCGCTCAGCATACAGTTCTTGGCCCGCGCGATGCCGCAATTGCGGGATTGGTTGTTTTCGCCCGTGAGCCAAGATGCCCAGCGGATTGCTTGCGTGGATGCTTTCGGTCATGCGCAAAGCCTATCGCTCGGTTTCCACCAAACTCGCCGCACTGGAGCGCTGAATCGCGTGATCGAGCGAGGGGCGGGCGCGATTGATTACCTCATTCGGTTCCTCGCTTTCAATATCGGTCCGACTTTCGTTCGATTGATCCTGGCGGCGATTGCGCTTGCTGTTGCTTATGATCCAAGGCTTGGATTAATCGCGGTTTTCACCGTCTTTATCTATGCCGTAGCAACCATCATGATAACCGAGTGGCGCGTCCGCCAACGTCGCCGCATGAATATCGCCGACACCCGCTTTCGAGGCATTTCCGTCGACATTCTCACCAATTTCGAAACCGTAAAGTCATTCGCGGCGGAGCGCAGAGAAACCCGTCGCTTCAACGACGCGATGCAGAACTATAATACGCATTATGTGGAAACCGCTCGCAGCATGTATGTGCTGAACGCGACCCAAGCATTCGTAATGATGTCCGGCATGGCCGCCGCGCTCATTCTCTCGGCTTGGAACGTGACTCAAGGCGTTATGGAGATTGGCGGCATCATCGCAGTGCAAATGCTATTTGTATCGCTCTACGCCCCCCTCAACATCCTCGGCTGGGCTTGGCGGGAAATTAAGCAAGGCGCGGTTGATTTGGAAAAGCTCTATGGCCTGCTCGGCATGAAGCCGGAAGTTGCTGACAAGCCAGATGCCGTCACGCTCACAAAGCCGCAAGGCTGCGTAACCTTTGAAGGGGTTGGGTTTACGCATGACGCGCGCGCGGTCGGGGTGAAGGATATCAGTTTCGACCTGCCAGCCGGTAAAAAGATCGCGTTCGTCGGCACCTCCGGCGCTGGCAAATCGACGCTCTTAAAGCTCTTATTCCGCTTCTATGATGTGTTGAGCGGGCGGGTTTTGGTCGATGGCCAAGATGTGCGGGACCTGACCCAAGAAAGCCTGCGCCAGGCCTTAGGCTTGGTGCCCCAAGATGTTGTCCTGTTCAATGAAACGATCAAATCCAATATCAGCTATGCCAAGCCTGATGCGAGTATGGACCAGTTGCGGGATGCGGCACGCCGCGCGCAATTGCTCGACTTTATTGAGAGCTTGCCAGACGGTTGGGACACGAAAGTTGGTGAGCGTGGCCTGAAACTCTCTGGCGGTGAGAAACAGCGTGTCGGCATTGCCCGTGTGATCCTGGCCGACCCAGCAATCCTAGTCTTAGATGAGGCGACCTCAGCGCTCGACAGCGCCACCGAAGCTGCCGTTCAGGATGCTCTGGATGAAGCGTCAAAAGGCCGAACCACGCTGATGGTCGCGCACAGATTATCAACCGTCCAAAACGCTGATGAGATTGTCGTTCTGAAGGCAGGAGAGGTAACCGAACGCGGGACGCATGAAGACCTCTTGGCAGCGAAGGGCGAATATGCCGATATGTGGGCGCGTCAGGCGAAGCGCGATGCGCTTGCAGTGGCGGCAGAATAGGAGACCCCGGTTCCATGTCCGATAGTGATTTAAGTCGCGAAAGTTTTCCCTGGTTGCGCAGCGGCTTCGACTTAGAGGGCTATGTCGGCGCGCTTGCCGCCTGGCTTGTTGGGATCTTGCTCGGAATCATTTGGGGGCCGTTGTTCTGGCTCGGCTTCGTTGCCGCGATTGTTATCCTTTTGGCGACGCGGACAGCGGAACGCACGGTTCCTGATGCTGAAGATATTGTTGTTGCGCCGACGGACGGGATGATTGTCTCCGTCGATGGAGCAACTCCGCCAGATGAGCTGCGGCTCGCAGGCGGCGGCTGGACGCGGGTCCGCGTCTCTGTTGGGCCGACGAAAACAAATGGCATCTACGCGCCCATGGATGGCGCGATTGATCATGTCATTCGCGAGACCGGCGATCCGGCGGCCTTCGCAGCGATGAAACCGGATCGCCCGGGGCTGACCGTCGCGTTTGTGGCGCTGGAAAGTGGTGCGCGGTCTGTTGGTATGCGCTATGCGACCGGAGGACTTGGGCCGCGTTTGGAAATCGACAAAGAGGCCGGCGATGCCGTGCGCTTAGGACGCGGAATTGGGACGCTACGTTTGGGCGGCTGGTATGATCTTTATGTGCCCGCCAATATGAACGTTCTGCCCATTCCAGGACAGACACTTATCGGCTCCGAGACGATCATTGGGCGGTTTGGCGGCGCCCCGGCTGACACCGTTGCGCGTGATCTCGCTGAAGAGCCAGAGACCCCGGTTGAAGAAGAGGCGGGCGACGCGCCTGTTGAAGCGGAACTCGTCATCGATGAAGACGACGAACTCACCCTTGAGGCGCTCTCAGGCGAAGATGAGCCGGCCGAGAAAGAAGACGAAGATGTCTCCGAAATGTTTGCACGCCTCAAAAAAGAAGCCCGCAAAGTCCAGGATGACGAGTAATCTCGCACAAGACTGCACGACGTTCATTGACCTTTAAGACAATCACGGCCAAGTGGCGCGCGTTATTGCGCGATTAGACGCGCATGGCCCTGGCAGCGTGATTCCCCCCGTAAGTGTGCGGGATGAGCTGGCGCCTTTAGACACGATTTTCATAAACGCCCTTGTTCACGCAGGCCGTTCTCGATCGCACCAGACGAAAGACTTTGCGTGACTACATTTTCAGAATTGAACCTGCATCGTCAGGTTCTTAAAGCCGTGACGGCCGAAGGCTATGAAACGCCGACGCCCATCCAATTACAGTCCATTCCTCATTTGCTGGAAAAGCGTGACCTACTTGGAATCGCACAAACCGGCACGGGCAAAACGGCGGCATTTGCGCTGCCAACTCTCAATCATCTCAAAGAGGGCAATCAGAACCGCGTGCCAAAGCGCACCAAGGTCCTGGTCCTGGCGCCCACGCGTGAGCTTGCCGCCCAAATCGCTGAAAGCTTCCAAACCTATTCCAAGTTCATGGACTGTGTGACCCAGACCGTGTTTGGCGGGGTCAAAATCAACAAACAGATCCGCGCTCTTGAAAAGGGCTGCCATGTCTTGGTTGCGACGCCTGGGCGCTTGTTGGACCTGATGAATCAAGGCGCGGTGCACCTGAGTGATGTTGAAGTCCTGATTCTCGATGAAGCTGATCAGATGCTCGATATGGGGTTCATTCACGATCTCCGGAAAATCATCGCGCAAGTGCCGAATGAGCGCCAAACGCTTCTGTTCTCCGCGACGATGCCGAAACTGATCTCAGATCTCGCAGAAAAGTATTTGCGCGATCCTGTTCGGGTGTCGGTTGCGCCGGAAAGCACAACCGCAGAGCGCGTGACCCAAGGCGTGATCCACGTCTCCAATAGCAATAAGCTGCAGCTGCTCGGCAAACTGCTCGATGATCCTTCGATCGATCGCGCGCTGGTTTTTACCCGCACAAAACATGGCGCGGACAAAGTCGTTCGCAAGCTATTGGCTAAGAAATATCCGGCGATGGCGATCCATGGCAACAAATCGCAGCCGCAGCGTCTCAAGGCGCTGGCCGCGTTTAAGAATGGCGATTGCCGTATTCTGATCGCCACCGATATTGCTGCGCGCGGCATCGACATTGACGACATTTCGCATGTGATCAATTTCGAGATGCCGAACGTGCCCGAACAATATGTACACCGGATCGGCCGCACCGCTCGTGCCGGTCGTGAGGGCGTTTCGATTTCTTTGGTCGCTGAGGATGAGCTCTACTATTTGCGCGAGGTCGAGAAAATCACTCGCGTAGAGGTGGAAGTGCTACCGCCGCCAGAAGGCTGCGAAGATCTCATTCTGCCAACCCCAGATCCCAATGTTCGTGTGCGCAAGCCAAAAGGCCCGGCGCGACGGTCGGGACGCAATCAAGGACGGGGCGGCCAGCAGCGCTCCGGCAATGATCAGCCATCAAAGGCAAAGGCCCGATCACGCAAGCGTCCCGGGAAAAATCAACGGCGTCGTGATCGCGAGAAAGTTGCGACTTAGTCTTCAGGAACCGAATTCATCCAATTGAAGACCGGTTTCAGCGGTAAGACCCAACCGATCCCGGCAACAATGAAAAAGATCAAGCTTAGCCATTTCGGCGCGGTGGCCAACATCGTGCCAATCGTGGCGGCGCCCCAAATCCAGAACGCCAAAAAGAGCAAAACCGCGATGCTGGCGATGAGTCTGCGTTGCGACTGGGGCATCAACTGTAAATTCCTTGTTGCTGCGACCGTGTGGCCGCTTGCTGTTCGAGCTTAGAGCTTCAAATAGAGCGCATTATGCCTGACGCAACTTCTCCCATCGCCGCACGCTGGATTCAACGCTGGCTGATTGTCATCGGTCTCATGGTCTATGCCATGATCCTGATTGGCGGTGCGACTCGTCTCACTGATTCAGGGCTGTCGATCACGGAATGGGCACCGATCAAAGGCGCGCTGCCGCCACTGAGCGAAGCGGCCTGGCTCAGTGAGTTCGAGAAGTACAAAGCGACCGCTGAGTTCCAGCAGCAGAACTACAATATGACCCTGTCGGAATTCCAGTTCATCTATTGGTGGGAATGGGGGCATCGCCTGTTTGGTCGCTTAATCGGATTGGTTGCGATTGGCGGCTTCATTTGGTTCGCCGCCATGCGCTGGCTATCCAAAAAGTGGGCGGCGCGACTGGGTGTGTTGATCGCCCTTGGCGGTCTGCAAGGCTTTATTGGCTGGTGGATGGTCGCCAGCGGTGTGGGCGAGACCGACCGGCTAGATGTCGCGCCCTACCGTTTGATGACACATTTCGGACTGGCGCTCTTGATTATCGCGATCACGACCTGGTTCTGGTTTGACCTTAGCGAGCAGGAACCAAAACCCGCTGGCAGAAAACTTCGATGGCTAGCGATTGGCGTCCTGGGTCTCACCAGCGTTCAAATGATGACTGGCGCCTTAGTTGCTGGCTTGGATGCTGGGCGATCCTATACTGATTGGCCGCTTATGGCAGGAGAGCTCGTGCCATCTCATTATGTGGATGCCGAACTCGGCGTGCGGAGCCTGTTTGAAGGGCGCGCGGCCACCCAGTTCAATCACCGGGCAGGCGCCTATTTGCTGTGGGCGCTGTCGCTGTTTGCGGCGTTCCAGGCTCGCGGAACCTCTTTGTTTAAAGGGTTTGGCCTAATCGCTCTTCTGGTCTCTGCTCAAGCGATCTGGGGAATCATCACGCTCATAAACGCGGCCCCGTTGCCGATCGCCTTGGTTCATCAAGGACTAGGCGTCTTGGTCTTGCTTGCCGCGATTTGGATTGTTTGGGTTACTCGTTCGCAGACGGTGCCGAATAGCCAAACGGTTCCAGTGTAACTTTGCTTGGATCAATGTAGGTCACGGTGTGAGCGCCGGTGCTGGCTTGGCCAGAGATGACCAAAACACCGCCCGGATAACCGCCGCCGCGCGCGTCGCCAGTTCCCGCCATGTCTGTCGGAATGGCAGGTGGGCGAACGGTGATGCCCTCCAACACGTCAAACTCGAGCACCTCGCCGGAAGGCGTGACCAATGTGTACCCGCCCAGGTCGTCCAAGATGAACCGGTAATTCTTGCTGCGATTGTTTAGATCCAGCGCCGCTAAAACTTGCCCAGAATAGGCGACGTCCTCAGAGTCTGTCAGGACGCAGGCCGTGATGTCTCGGTCAGCCCGCGCGGGTTCGTCTACGAGCAAAACAAGATTGTCGCCAATCTCGACCAATCGACCGAGCTTTAACTCTCGCCGGTCCCCTTGGGTCCAAAAGCCGATTCGCATGACCCCATCGCGCTCAAAAGTTGGCGCCCCGCTACATAAGCCCTCAATCAGATCATCCGTTCCGGCATCAAGTGAATAGGGCAGGGGCTCAAGCAAATCCCCGCCATGGATGTATAAAGACAAGTCCCCATCTTGGGTGATGCCAGGAAATACGGTCACAGGCGTGTCTTGTAGGCGTAGGAATCGGCCATCCGCGACCTGTGACACTCCGATATCGGCTTTATCTGTGACCCGTTCACCCTCGAGATCGAGGAATTGCAGTCCGCCATCTACAAAGGCGACCGCGACCGTCGATCCAAGCTCGCCGGCGACGCCAATACTCCTAATCGGGCTCCCCAGGTCATTTGTCTGCCAAACGGCGGGCAGTGTCAGCCCTTCTGTTTCAGGCATTTCCGCAGTATCTACAGGCGGCGCAGGCTCATCGTTTTCCACAGGCGTGTCCGCTGGGGTGCAGGCGGCTGCAAGGAAAAGCAGGATCATCGCCGAAGGCGCGTTGACAAGGCGTTTCGCGGCGCGTAGATGCGGGCGCTTGAACATTATCCAATAACTCCGAATGAGAGGCTCCGCCGGAGCAATGAAAACATATAACGCACCTGCCGACGTTGAGAACAAATGGATCGTCATCGACGCGACCGATGTCGTCGTGGGTCGTCTTGCTTCCTACGTTGCAAAACGTCTGCGTGGCAAGCACCGCGCTGACTTCACGCCTCACATTGACACGGGTGACTTTGTTGTCGTCGTCAATGCTGAGAAAGCCAAATTCACTGGCAATAAACTGAGCGACAAAATCTATTACCGTCACACCGGTCATCCGGGCGGTATTAAAGAGACGACTGCTGGCAAAATTCTCGACGGCCGTTTCCCTGAGCGGGCGATTGAACTCGCTGTGAAACGTATGCTGCCGAAAGAAAGCGCAATGGCTCGTAAGCAGTTTAAGAAACTGCGGGTCTATGCTGGCGCTGAGCACCCACATGAGGCGCAAGGCCCAGAAGCGGTGGATTTCGCCTCTATGAACACCAAAAACACGAAGGTCGCCTAAGCATGGCTGAGACTGCACAATCCCTCGAAGACCTGAAAAACGTCACCGAAGGTGAAGGCGCCGCTGTAGAGCTGGAGCCGATCACTGCGGAACCAAAGATTGACGAGCATGGCCGTTCTTATGGCACAGGTCGTCGTAAGTCGGCGACAGCCCGCGTTTGGCTGAAGCCAGGTTCTGGTAAAATCACCATCAATGGCAAAGACCAAGACGAGTATTTCGCTCGCCCGGTTCTGCGAATGGTACTTGAGCAGCCGCTGATCGAATCTGATCGCCGCACTCAGTATGATGTTGTTGCAACCGTCAAAGGGTCTGGCCTTTCTGGTCAAGCTGGTGCGGTTCGTCACGGTATTGCTCGCGCGCTGGTCAATTTTGAGCCAGAACTGCGCCGCACCCTGAAACCATTCGGCTTCCTGACCCGTGACCCACGCGTTGTTGAGCGTAAGAAGTACGGCCGTGCGAAAGCCCGTCGTAGCTTCCAATTCTCTAAGCGCTAAGCGTTACGGTTTAATCAGACACGTGATAAAGGCGCTCCAGCGGGGCGCCTTTTTCGTATTTGGAAGAAAGGTTTGGCGATGAAAACTGATGCACCACTTAAAGCCGCCGTTTTAGGCGCTTCGGGCTATACGGGTGCTGAAACCGTGCGCCTGCTGGCGGGACACCCGCGGGTTGAAGCTGTGGCGGCGACCGGACACAGCCTAGCAGGGCGGCAATTGTCTGGCATTTTCCCGCATCTGGCGGGTCCCACCGATCTTCCGGTCGTAAAAGCTGATGATGTGAACTGGGACGAGATTGATGTCGCCTTCGGGTGTTTGCCGCACGGCACCAGCCAAGATTTGATTGAGACCCTGCCGGATCACGTGAAAGTCGTTGATCTTTCAGCCGATTATCGCCTCCGCGATGCTACGCTTTACGCGCAGACTTATGGGCGTTCGCACTTGAATGCGGCGCGAACGGCGACAGTGAAATATGGATTGTCTGAGTGGCGCGGCGCCGAGCTCGAAGGCGAAACCCTGGTGGCGTGCCCAGGCTGCTATCCGACCGCGAGCCTTATGGCGCTCCTTCCGATCATCACTCTGATCGATCCAGACAGCGTCATCATTGACGCCAAATCGGGGGTGTCCGGCGCCGGGCGCGGTTTGAAAGAAGGCAATCTGTTCTCCGAAGCCGCAGAAGGTGTGCACGCTTATGGCGTTGGCACGCACCGACATGCTCCTGAAATTGAACAAGAATTGAACCTGGAAGCCGGTCGCAGTGATATTGGCGTAACCTTCACGCCCCACCTTATTCCAATGACGCGTGGCGAGCTCGTCACCTGCCATGTGCGCGGCGATGTCGAGCAAATTCAAGCCGAGCTTGAGGCCAAATATGCGGCAGCGCCCTTTGTTTCGGTTCTGCCGCTTGGCTCGCCGACGCCGGATACGCGACACGTGCGCGGGACGAATAATTGCCGCATCGCGGTCTATCCCGACCGGGTAAAAGGCCGCGTCGTCGTGATCGCCGTGATCGACAATTTGGTCAAAGGCTCTTCTGGCCAAGCGATCCAAAACTTGAACTTGATGATGGGGTGGGACGAGACACTCGGGCTTTCCGGGCTGCAAGCTCTCTTCCCGTAAGGCGTAAAATGACGATTGAAATCAAACCTCTGACTGCGCAGGACGAAGCCGTTTGGAGACAGCTCTGGACAGGCTATCTCGTGTTCTACGAATCTTCTGTCGAAGAAGCGGTCTATCAATCCACGTTTCAACGCCTGCTAAGTGCAGGGGAATATGAGCCAAAGGCGCTTCTCGCCTGGGATGGCGATCAGGCGGTCGGCCTGGTTCATTATATGTTTCATCGTCATTGTTGGCGGGTTGAGAATGTTTGCTATCTGCAAGATCTCTTCGCAGCCCCGACAGCGCGCGGAAAAGGCGTGGGTCGGGCATTGATTGAAGCGGTGTATGCCGCCGCTGACGAGGCTGGCTGCCCGGGCGTTTATTGGAACACGGCGGACGACAATCATACTGCGCGATTGCTCTATGACCGGATTGCCAAAAAGACCCAGTTCATCAAATACCAACGCACGTAAACTTAGCTGAGCCTAAGCCTCGGGCTGATCAAGAACGGTGATGAGCGGCGGGCCTGCCGTGACGTCTCCCAATTGCCAGATTGGTTCATTTTTTGCGGCAAAATCGGCGAGGACGCGATCCGACTCCGCTTTGGATATCGTCGCGAGCAAGCCGCCGCAGGTTTGTGGATCGAATAAGATGTCCTTAAGCGGACCGTCCGGCATTTGCAGGTAACTGGCCTGCGCCATATTCGATGGCCAAAGCGTAGACCGGATACCTGCCTTCGCCGCTGCAAGCGCGCCGTCCAAAATCGGAATCTGCGATCCATCAAGAGTCGCTGCGACGTCTGAAGCGATGAGAATGTTGAGCAAGTGACCCGCCAAACCAAACCCGGTGACGTCTGTCATCGCTGTCGCGGCGCTTGCCAGAATTTCAGACGCGGTCGCTTGGCTACGTAGCATGCTCTCGATCGCGGCCTGATAGTGATCGCCGTCCGCCACTTGGCGCATTTCTGCTGCGAGTAGGACGCCGGTGCCGATAGGCTTGGTCAGGACGATCACGTCTCCCGGTTTGGCGCCGTTTTGCTGAATGACATTTGAGCGCGCGATGCCAGACAGCGAAAACCCGATCGTCAGTTCAGCTCCGCTGCTAGTATGTCCGCCGGCGATCTTCGCGCCACTGGACTCGATGACCTCTCGCGCGCCAGCCATGATTTCCCGCAGCATGTTTGCTTGTTTATAGCGCGCGAGTGGCGGAAGGATCACGTGGCTGAGGGCTGTTTCCGGCGAGGCGCCCATGGCCCAGATATCCCCCAAAGCGTGGGTGGCGGCGATTTTGGCTTGGATGTAGGGATCAGGAGAGAAGGCGCGAAGATGATCGGTGCTGAAGACTTGCACATGATCTTCACGCTGAAGGATGGCGGCGTCTTCCATACGGTCCGGCGCGGCACCCAAGCCGGTTGATAGCGCACCTTGCGCGACTTTGGCCCCGCATCCGGCGCAGGGATTTTCGTTTTCTTGTAGATATTCCGAAACCCCAAAAGCGGCCTTTAATGGCGGTGATGGAGCGGGCATTTCCATAACGGTTCGGAATTGATCCATGAATTTTCGATCGATGCGATCTTTGAGTCGCCAGACCCAATCGCCGGAGACGCCGATGCCCCATTTATCGGTGACTGCAGCTTGGCGACCTATAGAGATGAGCTTGAGATAGTCTTTTTGAGGCGAATAGGTGCGCCGCGTTCCTCCGGAGAGTTCAGCTCGTAAATTATCAAACAAAACGGGCGCTTGGCGCACCGCAAAGACGCCAGCTTTGGGGCGCGGGGCGTGTGAGAGGTGCGCGCAATCCCCGGTGGCATAAATGCTTTCCGTGCCGATAGCTTGCAGGTGGTCATCGACGGAAATGTATCCGTCACTCAAGTTTAAGGCCGTCTCTTCGAGCCACGCATGCGGGCGAGCGCCTGCGGCGCTGACGACAAAATTGGCTTTGATCGCGGGAATCTGAGAACCCGTATGCACGCCGTTCTCGGAAATTTCAGTGACGGTCGTATTTAGCACGGTCTCGACATGGGCCCGGGCTAAAGCCTCGATTAGAACCCGGCGCGCACGGCTGCCGAGCTCTGCTAGAATCTCCGACTTGGCCTCAATCAGCCGCACTCGGCCGCGTCCGCCAAGTTCTGTTTCTAGTCGAAAGGCCATCGCCAGCGCAAGTTCCACGCCAGCGACGCCGCCGCCAAGGACGGCAATTTCTGGTGTGACACCGGTGGACGTCGCGCGTGCCACCAAATCAGACCACGCGCGCGAAAAAGCCCCAAGCGGTTTTGCCGGGATGAGATACCGGTCCGCGCCTGGCAAATCTATAAGCCGAGAGGTGATCCCGATATCTATCGAGAGCACATCATAAGCGAGATCGGGAGATGCGCTGAGCTGAACGCGCTTCGTCTCCAAATCGAGGCCGACCGCATGATCCACGACGAGGCGCGCATTCGCCTGCCGGGCTAGTTTGACCAAATCGATATCGAGTTCTTCTCGCTCATAATGCCCGGCAACAAACCCTGGGAGCATGCCTGTATAAGGCGCTTTGACCTGCGGATTGACCAGCGTGATCTGGGCGCCCGGCAATGGCGACATCGCCCATTTGCGCAAGACCAGCGCGTGCGCATGCCCGCCGCCGAGCAAAACCAGGTCGCGCGTGATCGGAAGTGGGCGAGAGGCGTTCAAAATCTATCGGTCCTTTGTTGATCTTTCGGGTTGCAGATTGAGGCGAAAAACGCAATCAGCCCGATCTTCCGACCGGGCTGATCAGATGGATTTGCAGATGAGATCAGTCGGTGAGCGCGCTCACAACTTGATCATAAACCGCGGCGGCTTTGGCGCGCATTTCCTCATCATTCGCATCCTGGATCGGATGATCAACGAGGACGAACCGCGCCCCGTCCATGCCGAGCGCTTCGCGCTGGGTGACGGCTGCATTATGAAACTCGCTTGAAGCAATGGTAACGGCTGGGAGGCCCTGGATTTCAAACCAGACTGTGTCGTGCATACTGCACGTCGTACAAGACCCTCAGTCCGCCAATCCTTCAACTACGAAATCGCATTCCGCTTTCATCTGTGCCCGTAGGTCGTCTGGACAGGGTTTGGTGAAGGTCGGCTTGGCATAACGCCGGACTTCAATGCCCGGCATTCGTTCGCTCATCAGGCGCTCAAGCTCATCGAGCAGAATATCGCCTCGTGGTTTGCGAATATCCATTAAACCGACCACACCAGAAACCTGCCCGGAGCGCGGCGTGATTTGCCGGCTGACGGGAACAGCTTCATCTGTGGGATCGAGAATTACGGTCATTCTTCCTCCTTCTTCTAAACGTCTTCAATTTTGCGCGACACCGATTGCGAGCCCGTCGCACCGGTCACCCAGCCATGGAACGCGCTCGAGAATTTGCCCGCATCGGATCCGGCAACCACCATATGGATATAGTCCGGACTGGCAAATTTCGGAACCAAACGGTCGAGCTGTTCGTCGCTGAGTTTGGCGGCAGCGTCCCGGGTCATTCCGGCGCCCGAGATATCATCGGCGACCATGTCGCGAAGCGGTTTGGTGGTGACGTCTTGGATCCGGTCACGCAGGCGGGTTTTCTCATAGGGGCCGTCTCGCATCAGCGTGTCGATATGCTCTGGGCATACGACCAACAACGTGTCGACCGGCATCATATGGTATTTTGGTAGGAACAAAGACTCCAGGCCGAGCGCGAGGGAGCCTGCGACCTCATCTGGCGCGCGAGATTCTTGATCCACGATGTGAACCGGCCCGGAGGTCATCGCAAACGCGGTGACCACAGAATCTTCAGCTCTAAAACCGCGCTCAACATGTAGTGGCGCCCAAGGGGAGCGTTCTTCCCATTCCGCGAAACACATGGTGATTTTCATCGGATTGCCGAGCGTCGAGCGGTCGGTGCCGCCGGGCTTGGCGCCACCAATATTTCGAATGGCGAGACGCACCGCGCGGCCGATCGTGGCATTGGCGCGGTTGCCACTGCCGAGCGCACCGAGGCCGCTATTCATGCCAATCTTTTCCCGGATCGGACCGTTCACGACGAGCACTGGCGAAGCACCCATCGTCGTGGCCATCACGCCATGGATGTTGAACTCATCCGTGCATATCGCTTCGATCGCCGCGATGATGACGGGCAGATATTCCGGTTTGCACCCGGCCATCACGGCATTGATCGCGATCTTCTCTATCGTAGCCTCACCCATGTTTGGCGGCATTTGCGCGATCACCTCTTGCGGATCTCGGCGGGTTCCAGCGAGCATACGAATGACCCGTTCGGGCGTCGGTGGAACCAGCGGTAAGCCATCCGAGAAGCCTTGGTCGAACATGAACTCGGCCACATCATCGGCGCTGGCGACTTCGATCTTCCGGGCTCGGATCGGGCTGTTTTCAGCCTCGGCTTTGAGCCGGTCATGGATGTCTGGATCGAGATGTTTGGAGCCGCATCCGGGGCGCCAATCTGGCAACGCTTCCCAATCGATTTGCGCGGGCGCGCATTTAAGCGCGGACCCGATGTCTGTGTTGAGGGCCTGCCATTCAGATTTCACGAAGCCTTCAAACAGCGTGTCAACTTCGGTCCCGTCGGGGCACCAATAGACCGCCGGGACGATATCGAAATTATAAGCGAATGAGGTCTTTAGCGCGGTATCATCCAAAATCGGCAGGGTTAGGCCGTGACGGTCTTTGAGGATCAGAGCGCCGTCGCGCGTTTGACAAATCATCCAGACATTTGCGTCTGCGGAAAAAGCTTTGTTCATCGCCTCGATCTGAGGCGCGGCGAGATTGCAGGTCTCGCAGTCTTCTTTGACAAAACAGAGCAGGGTCGGCCGCGAGGATGGAAACGCCCGGGTGTCGCCGTTCAGGTCTTTCAGTTCGAACCCTGGAGCTTCCGTCATGACTTTGCCTTCCGCGTTTGCAGAAAACTATGCGGAGATTCCGGGCTTTGTCCACGCGTGGCGCAGCGTCACGCAATTGGCGGAGGCGGATGGGAATCGAACCCACCACACGCCGATAACGACGCGTCGCTGGTTTTGAAGACCAGGGAAGCCACCAGACTACAGTCGCCTCCGCATGGAAGCAGACTTAATCTTCGCGCCTTAGACTGCAAGCCTATTCCTGGTCCGTGCGAGGTTGGAATGTGCGCAAATTGCCATCGCGTTTGGTGAAGCCGATGTCATCGAAATGCTCTAAAAGTGGTACCACCGTCTTTCGATTGGTCTTGAGTACCTGCCTTGCTTCGCTGGTTGTAAACGGTCGCGCATCTGGAAAACTATCCTCCAGGGTGCGGATGGCCTGACGGATGCTTTCGGAATGGAGCAGTAAAGACTGTTTCAAAGCGTGATTATAGAGCCGTACAGCGTCATGGGACCAAAGCATCAGCTCGATCATATCCTCTTGGTCGCCGGTCATGTGAGCATCGTCAAATAGCGGTGTTGGGGTCAGTCCCATTTTCAAAAGCCGCGTCTGTGTTGCGACATATGTCGAGAGATGCTCATCGGAAATAACTGTCATTGGCGCATGAGAAGGGAGAGCGACCCCATCTGCGCGTCTCTCAATGCGGGTTTGAGCGATCAAGGTTTGCAGAGCCAAATCCAATAGCGATTTGGGAGCTTGGCGAAACTCTTTCTCAAGCTCAGTTTGAGGCATATGTGGCCGCATCGGGCGTTCGGCGTGAAACGCAGCGACCACCTCAACAAGCTTTGGCGACATAGCTTCAATATGGGCGCGCGAAAAAGCTGTCGTCTCGTCTTGGAAGATGAAGTCTGCGGCCAACGCCGTCTGACAAGCGTCTACTGAACAGCGAGCCAGTCGTGACAGGGTCGATAGGTCGACGCAGCCGCGATCGCGCTCTGCCATGAGCTCCGCATGCGAGAGCAGGTCGCCTTGTTGCGCCGCCTCTAAGACTTGAATGTGGAGTGCTTTTTGGCGCGTCACCAGTCGGGCTTGCGGATCCAAAATCCTGCCGCCAGCGACGGTTTCGGCAGTCGCTGGCCGCCGCAAGATGAAACGCTGACCCCCGAAAGCGATTTGAGGCGATTTGAACTCGAGCTGCGCGACAGAATTGTGTTCGGTCGGGGCAAACAGCCGAACCCGCGCCGAGCAATGGCGCGTTCCGAACAGGGCGGTGACCTCTTCCATATGGCGTAGCGGACGACTGTCGCGCGAGGGCTGGTCGAGCGCCACATCAAACCGTTCACTCGCTAGGAAAAGATCCGATCCGCAAAGTGTGTCGCCTGGCTTCACGTTTTTTGCGCTTATGTTCCGCAAATTGACCGCGACGCGATTTCCGGCTGTGCCGCGGTCCACGGAGCGCCCGTCAATTTGTAGACCTCGCACGGCAGCCAAGTGCCCTGCGGGTTGCAGCGTGATAGGTTGGTCTATCTGCAGATCGCCACCGAGCAAGGTGCCCGTGACAATTGTGCCGGCGCCATCGGCGGTAAAAACGCGATCGATTGGAAGAAAGGCGCAGTCTGGTTCGGGCCGAGAGCGATCTGTTTGAGTTAGCTTTTGTAAGGCGGTCTTGAGCGGCTCAATTCCGTCGCCTGTGGCACTGGAGCAGGGGATGACAGGCGCCGCAGGAAAGCCAAATGCGTTCAATAATTGAGAGACCCCATCTATGGCCGGGGACGACAATTTCTCGTCCATGAGGTCTGATTTTGTCAGCGCCACAACCGTGTCTTGGATGCCAAATAGGCGCGCGAGTCTTAAGTGTTCCACGGTCTGTGGCGCGACCCCCTCGACAGCAGACACGACCAAGAGAATAGCGTCCGCACCGCTTAAGCCAGCCGCCGCCGTTTGGATGAAATCGCTGTGACCCGGCGCGTCGATGAAATGAAGATAGCCGCCCTCGGTTTTGGTATTGGCGAAACCGAGAATGATGCTGAGCCCGCGCTTTTGCTCCTCCGCTAAGCGATCCGTCTCCGTGCCAGTGAGGGCTTTAACGAGCGAAGTCTTGCCGTGATCGACATGGCCGATGATCGCAATCGTTTTGTCCATTAGCCCGAAACGGCGCTCCCGGCGGCTTGGATAATTTCAGCGGTCTCAGTATCAGAGATCGTGCGCGCATCGAGCAAAAACTGATCCTTGGTTATGCGGCCGATGATCGGCACGGGGCCGCTACGCAATCGTTCGGCGAGTTCATCGGGTGAAAACGGCGGTGCCTCTAGCGCAACCGCGAAGCTCGACAAGTCTTGTTGAGGCAGCGAGCCCCCGCCGGCGCGCGCTTTCGATGATAGAATTACGGTCTGCCAACCAGACTGCGCCGCCAACCCGTCCGCGAGTTGTTTTGCTCGCGCATAGACGAGGTCGATGGGTTCGGCGAGTTTGCGGAGCACCGGCACGCGCTCAATTGGATTATTTGGCTCTCGATAGAGGTCCAAGGTCGCGATCAAGGCGGCAAGAGAGAGTTTGTCGATCCGCACCGCCCGCGCCATCGGATGCGCTTTGACCCGGTCAATGAGGTCTTTGCGGCCCGCGATGATCCCGGCTTGAGGCCCGCCAAGCAATTTGTCACCCGAGAAGGTCACCACATCGACCCCGGCGTCCAAGACGTCTTTCACCCTCGGCTCATCGGGAAGACCATACGGCGCCAGATCGACCAAGACGCCGCTGCCAAGATCCTCGACCAAAGGTAAGGCATTTGCGCTGGCAAGCTTGGCCAAGTCTTTTCGGTCGGGGGAAGAGGCGAACCCGACCACGGCATAATTGCTGGTATGGCTCTTGAGGAGCAGGGCGGTCTCGTCGCTGATGGCGGTCTCATAATCGGCGAGATGGGTCTTATTTGTAGTTCCGATTTCTCGGAGCTGGGCGCCGCTTTGCGCAATCACATCCGGCATACGGAACGAGCCACCAATTTCGACAAGCTCGCCCCTGGAGGCGATCACTTGTTTCTGGTTTGCCAGCGCGCTTAAGACCGTCAGGATCGCGCCAGCGCAATTGTTCACGACGATTGCCGCTTCCGCGCCGGTTAGCTCGCAAATCAGCTGCTGAGCATGCTGGTGACGAGAACCCCGTTTTCCTGTGCCGATGTCGAACTCAAGGGTTGAGTAAGATGCAGCGACGGCTTGGGTTGCGGCAATTGCTTCCGGTGCCAGAGGCGCGCGCCCGAGATTGGTGTGAATGATCACACCCGTGGAATTGATCACGCGGTTTAGTGAGCCTTGCCGTGATTGGTTCAGCGAGGCGGAGATGTCTTTCCAAAACAGGGTTTCTGACCGAATGGCGTCTGGCATCGGCGCGTCCGCTAAGATGGTCGCGCGGGCAAGATCGATTTTCTCACGCACAGCACCGGCAACGCTGTTTCGGCCATAGACCGCGATCAAGTCTTCGGCTGATGCCGACTCCAACAGAGTTTGGACTTTTGGCAGCTGTCTTAGGTCATCGCGCATTCGATATTGTTTCCGATGACAAGGCATCGCGCAACCCGGCGCTCAGATCGCTCTATGCCGCGTTCAGAACTTTGCGGGAATAGTCTTGCATTTTGCTCGAGAGGATAGGGCGGCTGAACAGATAGCCCTGACCAACGTTGCAATTAATGCTCTTCAACAATGTCATCTGATCCATGGTTTCTATGCCCTCGGCCACAAGGTCGACGCTCATTTTGTTTGCGAGCTCAGCGATGGACTGCATGACCAACACACTCGCTTCATCGGTCGCTTTTAACAGGAAAGAGCGGTCGAACTTAATTTTTTGAACCGGGAACTCGACCAAATAAGACAGCGAAGAGTAGCCAACCCCGAAATCGTCGAGGACAATCCTGAGACCTGCAGCCCGTAACGCTTCGACCGTGGATTTTGATCGATCCCAATTTTGGATCAGCGAGGTTTCGGTAATCTCGACTTCGACTTGATGCGCTTCAAGGCCAGCGCGTTTGGCTTGCCGGATCACAAAATCGGCGAACTCATGCGAGTTCAACGATCGCGCTGAGGCGTTCACCGAAACGCGCTGATGGGCACCCAACCAGGTCCCGGCGCTGCGCAATGCTTTTGCAATAATCAGACGATCGAGCACCAGCACAAGCGAGGTTTCCTCAGCAATCTCCACGAACTCAGCGGGGGAAACAGAGCCGAGCGAGGCATCTTTCCATCTCGCGAGCGCCTCATAAGCGACAACGGCGCCGGTGCGTAAATCGACCTGAGGTTGGAAGGCAACATTAATTGCGCGGTGTTCGATTGCGGTTTTCAAAGCCCGCTCAACTTCGAACTTTCGGTTGGCCTGGCCGTCGAGCATTTTGTCGAAGAAGATATACTGGGAACCAGCTTTTTCCTTGGCAACAAAGGCCGCCATATCTGCCTGTTGGTAAAGGCTTTGGATCGATTTCATACTGCCATCTGATAGAGCGATACCGATTGAGACATCAAACTCGATATTGACCCGGCGCGCCTCAATAGGGTCACGGTTCAGGTCTGCAATCTTCGCACCTAGGGTGTCGAGCTGAGTGAGTTTTGTTTGGGTCGTCTGCACAATCGCAAACTCGTCCCCACCGAGACGGTAGACGTCGCTATCAGGGCCGACCACCGCTTTTAGGCGCTGGGCAAAAACGGTCAGGACTTTGTCGCCGACATCGTGACCGTGGGTGTCATTGATCTGTTTGAAACGATCAAGATCCAGAATCAAAAGCGCAGGATTGACGCCATTCCCATGCTGCATGATCAAGCGATCCATATCGATTTGAAATGCACGGCGGTTCCAGAGGCCGGTGAGGGGATCGGTCAGGGCCATGGTGCGAATGCGCGCATTGTCTCGGTTAAGTTCCGTGCTCTCATTTTGAGTCAGGCGCGCAAAGTAAAAGACCAGGAGCCCGCTTATCATGGTCACGGCGCTCGAATAGGCGATAAGAGTGACGCTGGATTGCGAAATCTCGCCATGCTGCATCTGACCAGATACAATCACGCCATAATAGGTCATCAGCACCAAGAGCGTTCCGATCGCGCTCGCTTTCGCGCCTGAAGAGAACCCCATTATCATCGGGATCAGAGCGAGCGTCATCAGCGCAGCGTTGTCGGTGACCCCCTGCAGCAATGAGCTGTACCCTAATAGCGTGACCAAGAAGCAGCCATAAATCAGCCCGATCAAGCCGACTGAACCGGCCGTGCGGATCGCCGCTAAGAACAGGGCGGAAATGCAGATCAGTACCAGACCACCACCCCAACCAATTGGTGCAATCCCGGCCTCGCTGGGAAACGTTGTAATGAGCGGTAGGAGCGGGGTTGCAACGAGGCAGATTAAAAAGAGTAGGCGTCGTTTCTGCTGTTCTGCTTCAGGCATCGCCGATGGCACGCCCACAACCTGATCTACGAGGTTGGTTAAAGCGCCGCTCTCATCTGCGGGTGGCGCGTAATTTATCGTAGCTTGTGACTGTTCAAATTGGTTCATGGTTTCTGCGGTTCTCAATTGACCAGCGCGACATTGCTGAAATTGTCGCTAATGGTCTCAAACGCAGAATTTAAAGATTGTGCATTATCGGCGTCGAAGAAGTATTTCGGCCGGGTCGCGCAATCCAATAACAGGGCCTTGGTGTCTCGATCATCCAACTCAAAGGCAATTGTGTAGAGCTCTATCCCTTGAGATTTGATTTCATCGCAAACTTCTTTGGTGATCTTGTCCGCCTTTTTGCGGTTTTGTCCTGAATGGAGGCCATCTGCTGCCGGAGATCGCGTGTTCGCGCCATCTGACATCAAGACGAGGGCTTTGCGGCCTCGTCTTGAAAGGTAACCCATATACGGTTCCGCTTCTTTATACGGACCTGTACTGGATAAGGTTCGCAGCCCCCAGATTAATCCAGTGGCCAGGTAAGTGTTTTGATCGGCGCGCAATGTGTTGATGGTCTTTTTTAAGGCGTCTTGATTGTTTGTCAGCGCGCGGATGGGGGTTGGGCAAGCCGCGGTCCCGTTTGTCGGTATGCCGATGATTGGCTCGTCAGCATAATCTGAATCGCTCATATTGTGTGGGCTTTTGCGTGATTTCACACAGCCATGCCACTCTTCGGTCCAAGTGGAAGTTTCGCACTGTTTGGGGGCGTGCTTGAGGTCACCTGGAAGGCAATTCCAACGCAAACACGTCTTCTCCACACCATCTTTCAAACAAGCATAGCTCTCGCGTGTGCAATTCGCCTGGTGCCAATTGGACTTGATCGAACATCTTTCAAAACTCCCCGACCGTGCCGGTTCGATGTCTAGCCAAGGCTGGCCGCGTTTGTCGGTGCCGACATTTACGTATGTCGCAAACGGCACAATCGACATTTTAACGGTGTCTGGATTGGCGCTGAGCAGTGTATCAATCATGCCCGACGCTGCCTCTTGCAAGGCAGTTAAGCGCGATCCTTGCATTGAGTAGGACGTATCAAGTACCAGCGCGAGTTCAGCGGCCAGAGGTTCACCGAAATGCGCCGTTGCGCCAGCATTGTAATTGAAACTGGATTTGCCGACCGCGCGCATCATAGATGTCGGCGCTTGTCCGCTAACGCTGACGCGAACGAGATCCCCTTTGCGCTCGAGTTCAAACGTATTCAGATCGAGCTGGGTTAGATCGCCCGTCCGCGCTTCAAAAATCTCTTTTGCTTTCGCCTCCAGCGCCGTGTCGTCGACATTGCTCTTCAGCGCCAAGCGCGCCGCAGAAACAGTTGCAACATCCACGGCGTGGGCGATCGTATCTTGGTTTGTCGCATGTTGGTGAACATCTTGAGCGGACCCAATAACAGCAATGAGCGGCAATAGGCAAAGCCCGAACAAGCCGCCCGCATTGCCCATAGCGTTGGGCAAAAAAATAGATCCAAAATTACGCCAGTTCATACACCCGCACCTAAACTGCCAGCTGATTGGTAAGTAGCAATCGCTTAGATATTATTGGTTGCGGTGTGAGAGTTTTAATCGAGTTGCATCGGAAAAATTAAGGTTTTAGGCGCGATTTTACCGTCGCCGACCGTAGAGGCGTCTAAACCGTCTCGGCTTCTTTTGGAGCTTCAGCTTTGCGCGTTTCTTTAGCTTTGCGAGGCTTAGGCAAGAGGCGGAAGCGTGTTTGACACCAAGCCCATCCGACCCCGACATCGAGCAAAGCGTCACCACGCCCGCAGGGGCACAGGAAAGGAAACACGCCCCATATCTTATAAGTTTCCCCTTTCACCAGTGGCACAGGTTCGCCTGTGACATGGTTCGGAGAGGCGTCCACACAGAGCACCAAATCACCATCATTTGCTTCATAAGACATTGTCGAACCTCTAGCACAATTGGAACTCGCCGCCCCCCGCTTGCAATAATTGTTCGCGCGTGGATTTGACCTTGAGCGAGTAGGGTGCGTGATCACCATTTCGTGAAGTCGAGCAGAACAGTCTGGCTTTCGCGGGTTTCGGGACTAGCGTCCGCGGCGGTTCCAATTTGGGGCTGGTTAGGGATGTTCATTGAAGGATAAAATCATGGAACTCACTCAAAGTCGCACCGTCAAGACGATCGCTCTATTGCTGCTCTTGGCCACGATTACGCAACCCATCTACACGGCGCTCTACTTGGGTGCGCCTGAGGTCGATCGTCAGTTCCTTTGGAGATTTGAAGGTCTGTTATTTGTGATGATGGCGGCCTTTGCGGGCTCTGCACTGGTGATGGCGAAACGCTATACTCTGGGCTTTTCAGCCATTGCCTTCAGCGCGGTTCTGAATGTTGTGCAGGTCGGCGTAGGGCTCACACAATTTGGCCCGTTTCGCCTTGCGGCGGAAGCAAATCCGGAGCTGGGCGGCGTTGCCTTCTCTGTCGTTGCCTTCTCATTCTTCGGCTATAATGCCGCGAAGATCTTGCTGGGTCTCGCCGCTTTAGTGTTTGGCATGGCGAAGATGAAAGAGGGCGGCAAAATGCTCGGCGGACTAACAGCGCTGGTTGGTGTGGTCGCGATTGTCGCCAATGCGCTGGTTATGATGTTCGGCCTAAATGGTTTCCTGCCGTCTCCCGTCGCCGGAGGTTCAGGCGTGCTGGCAACGTTGCTGCTCGCGATATGCCTGCTCAGCCTCCGTCACGAGGACTAACTCGCTTTATCAGGCTATGCTGGAACGGCGCTTTACAGCCGCTCCAGCATTTCCGCGTTTTTTGCGATGGCGCGTTCAAGGCGCTCTTCGGATTCAGCGAGGTTCTTCTTAGGGTCTTTATAGAAGGCGGTCATCTTCATCGCGTTCAGCAAAAGCCAGTTGAGGAAGCGGCCGGCAGGCTTCATCGGGCGATTGAAATCGAATAGTAAGATCACGCGCTCTTGATCGGTTTCGTTCCAAACTTCGTGTTCGTACGTGTCGTCAAACACGAACAATTCGCCAGGTCGCCAGGCGACGATGTCATCGTGGATGCGGATCCGGCATTTGTCTGCTTCGTCTGGCACGATTAGTCCAATGTGGGCCCGAAGAATGCCCTTAGTCACGCCCTTATGCGCCGGAATATGATAGCCGGGCGCGAGGATTGAAAACATCGCGGTTTGCAGATTTGGGATCGCTTCTAACAGCTCAGCGGTTCGAGGCGTCAGTTTCGTATTCGTCTCGAGCCGTTTGCCAAATCCAAACAGAATAAAGGTGCGCCAATTCTGGCCTTTTGCAAGCCGGTATTGATCGGGTGAAATATCCTGAAACCCGGGAATGATCTCCCGATAGGCGAGAACATCCTTTGCTTCTTTGAGGATGGTCGGCCATTCGGCTTGGATCGCGCTCAAATGTTCGAAATACTCGTTTGGAATGACCGGCGTATCCGGCACTTTTGACTGGCGAGACTGAAAACCCGCGACCCAACGAATGAGCTTTTTGCCGTTCTTTTTGATGAAGGCCCGGCGAGGTTTGGTCAGGGTTGCCGGTTTTTCGCTAATATTGGTGGTCGTCATGATCGCAGTACCAAACGGTGTTTCATCTCAAGGATGTTGGTTGAGACGGGTGTTTGCCACAAAAAATCCAAGACCCCCAATCGAAATCTATCGAAACACTGTTCACAATTGTTCACGACACTGAGGAAAATGTTGTTCCCCGCGCAAAAAATGTGACATGAGTATGAACAAGTGTACATCTAACCAGTGCAGACGTTCTTCCGAACGGGGGCTTACGACAAGGGCTGAAGATGAGAGTACAAACCCCCAACCGTAATACGATTGACTATAATTGTGGTGGTTTCGAGACGCTGACCGAGGCGCTTGATTATGCTGCCAAGGGCGTCACGGGGCTCAATTTCTATTCCGTTCGGGGCGAGCTGGAAACCGTGCTGACCTATGCGGACCTGCGGGCTCAAGCAATTGAAATGGGCCATCGGATTGCAACTGAGACAGAGCCCGGCGACCTTATCGGCTTGATCGCAGAGACCAGCCCAGATTTCGCAATCATGTTCTTCGCCTGTCAGTATGCGGGCGTTCTACCGGTCCCGATTTCCGTTCCTGTCACGCTTGGCAGCAATGCTTTCTATAAGGACCAAATCAAGCGTATCGGCGAGACCGCTAATCTGCATTGCCTCTTGGCGCCAGAAACCATTCTAAACGTGGCCCGCGAGGCGCTCGATCATACCCACATCAAGGTCGGCAGCCTCGACGGATCAGATATGCCGCAAACCAAATCGGATTTGCGGCCATTTGGCGCTGACGAGATGTGCTACATCCAATTCTCGTCCGGCAGTACGAGTTCTCCAAAGGGCATCGTTGGCAGTCAGAAGAGTGTCACGACCAATTGCCGCGCGATCCAGATTGGCCTCGATGCCAGAGCTGGTGATCGGATTTCATCTTGGCTCCCGCTCTATCATGATATGGGTTTGATCGGGCAGTTTATCGCACCGATGATGGCGCAGCTCTCCGTTGACTATATCGACCCGCAATCTTTCGCTCGCAGACCATCCACTTGGCTCAAACTCATCAGTGAAAACAAGGCCACGCATTCTTATAGTCCAAGCTTTGGCTATGAAATCAGCGCGAAGCGTTGGCGCGGTGGCGATCTCGATCTTTCCAGCTGGCGCGTCGCTGGCATTGGCGGCGATATGGTGCGCGAAGATGCGCTCAACAGGTTCGCTGATGTGTTTGCCGAATATGGCTTCTCACCGAAAGCCTTTGTCCCGAGCTATGGCCTTGCCGAAGCGACGGTCGCTGTCTCGTTCAGTCCTTTAAATAAGGGCGTGGACGTTGATGTGATCAATTCAGATATCATGCGGTCTCAGCAAAAGGCTGTTCCAGCCGAAGACACGACGGAAGAGCGTAATCGGCGGGCCTTGATTGCGTGCGGCCAAGCCATCCCCGATCACGACATGAAGATTTGCGATGATGAAGGCAATGAAGTCGCCGACCGGGTTGTCGGCCGCATTCTGTTCCGAGGCGACAGCGTCTCGCCTGGCATTCTCGATGGCAAATTGGGTATCCGCCCCCTCACCGATGCGGACGGTTGGCTCGACACCGGAGATCTCGGCTATTGGCTGAATGGAAATTTGGTCATCACGGGCCGCCACAAAGATCTCATTCTGTGGAATGGCCGCAACATCTGGCCGCAAGATATCGAATGGACCGCCGAAAAAGCGGGCGGAAAGCACATTCCAAAATCAGCCGCGTTCAAAATGGCCGATGAAGACGGCAATGGCGAGATTTTCCTGCTGGCAGAATGTAAAGCACGCGAGCCAAAGCAACGCGAAGAGTTGATGTCGGCGATTTCTGAGAATGTTCGTCAAACCGTTGGCGCGCCAATTCAGGTGATATTTGTTCCAACGCGCAGCCTAATCATGACCTCTTCAGGCAAACTAAGCCGCATGCGCACGAGGCAAAAATTTGTCTCTGGTGATTTTGAATTAGAGCAGGCTGAACCAGCGCTAACCTAATGCAAACGCCCGCAAATCGTGATGGCGCTCGAAATGGCAGGATCGCCATAACTGGGGCTACCGGGTTCATCGGGGCGCACCTTCTTCGCCGATTAGACGATCTAAATTACCCGACGAGTGCCCTGGTTCGGATGACGCCGAACCGCGTATTGGACATGCCGAGTTCTACGCGGTTGGTTTCCGGATCGTTGTCTGAACCGGAGGCACTTCGAGATTTTTTGAGCGAAGCCCAAACCTGTCTCCATTTGGCCGGAGCGACGAAATCGGTCAGCGCGGCTGGGTTTCACAGGGCAAACGCGGTCGGCACCTTCGATCTGGCGTCGCAGGCGGCCGCTGCTGGGGTTCAGCATTTTATCTATGTCTCGTCTCAAGCGGCGCGGGCACCGGCTCTATCGGACTATGCGGCGTCGAAGGCCGCAGGTGAGGCGGCGCTCGCTCCATTTCAAGCGCGCATGAAAATCACTATTGTGCGTCCGCCGGCTGTGATCGGTCCAGGTGATCCGATGCTTCAGCCGATGTTCGATTTGATCCGGTTAGGATGGTTGCCAGCGCCGGCTGAACCTCGAAGCGGAGCGCGACAGTTTGCGGTCATTGCGGTCGAGGATCTCGTCAAAGCGCTTATTTCGATAGCGACCGCGCCAGAACCACAGGGCGGTTTGATTAAGCCATGCTCTATACGATCAACCAATTGGCGCCTGGCCACTGAGGCTGTTAGCGAGGTGCAAAAGCGCCGAATTCGGAGACTGCCCATTTGGCCAGGTCTGTTGCGCACTGTGGGAAGGCTTAGCGATGGATTGGCGAAACTCATCAGGCGACCCATGCCGATCTCTTATGGCAAGGTTCAAGAGCTTCTCGCTGCAGATTGGACCTATGAGACGGCGTTGCAAGATGCCATGACTTTAGAGGAAATTTTCGCGGCGTGCTTTCAGGAACAGGACGAGAAAGCAGATGCGGGGCTGGAGAGTTAGAGTGGCAGATCAGAAAAAGATATTTGCAACAATCTGTTCCGTTCTGGCAGAGTATGTACCAGAAGGAACGGACGTTACCCTGGATACGAAAATTGTTGCGGACCTTGAGATCGATTCTGTCGATGTCTTTGATTTGATTATGGAAGTTGAAGATGCTTATGATATCAGCATCTCAATGGAGTTGATTTCGACGACCCATACGGTCGGCGAGCTTGTTAAAGTAGTGGATGACTTGATCGGTGCTAACTAAAGCCAAAAAGACCAAGCCGTTATTCGACAAATTTACGGCGATTAAAGAGCGGCATGAAATGGCCAAGCTGCTGGGCACAAGCCCAATTGGTGTGCCGTTTGAGAAAATCCTCACCCCAACAAAAGCTTTGTTTGAAGGGCGTGAAATTACGCTGGTCGGGACCAATAATTATCTTGGTTTGACCTTTAATGAGAATGTTCGCCGGTCCATGATTGACGCGATCGAGACCCTTGGATCTGCGACCACGGGCAGCCGGCAAGCCAATGGCACCTATGGTGATCACGCGGCGCTCGAACAAGAGCTGAAAGCCTATTTCGGCGCTGCAAGCGCAATTGTGTTTACCACTGGCTATCAGACCAATTTAGGCGCGATCAGCGCGCTTGCGAGCGGCGATGATCATATCCTCATAGATGCTGACAGCCACGCCTGCATCTATGATGCGTGTCGGTTGACCGATGCCGCCACGCATCGCTTTCGGCACAATGATCCAGAAAACCTGAACAAGCGCCTGCAGCGCCTACCGGAGACAGGCGCGAGGCTCGTCGTCGTCGAGGGTATGTACTCGATGTTTGGCGATGTCGCGCCGCTAGATGAATTGGTCGAAGTCGCGCACGCGCATGACGCGATGATCTTTGTCGATGAAGCCCATTCGGTGGGCTGTTTTGGTGAGAAAGGTCGTGGGATTGCTGAGGCCAAAGGCGTATTTGAGGATGTTGATTTCATCTCAGGCACATTCTCGAAAAGCCTCGCCTCGATTGGCGGGTTCTGTGTTTCAAAGCATCCAGAATTTGAGAGTATTCGCCTGACCAGCCGGGCCTATATGTTCACTGCCTCTGGCGCTCCTGCGAATATTTCGGCGGCGCGGGCGGCTTTAGATGAGCTTCAAAAACAACCCGAGCTGCGGGAGTCGCTCTGGGCGATGTCTAACAAGCTGCATGGTGGATTGGCGGAGATGGGATTTGATCTTTGCGCGCCTGCCTCTCCTGTCATAGCGGTCCGGCGCCCGGATGAGGTGACCGCGGTGCGGGAATGGAACGAACTGTTTGAGCAGGGCGTCTATGTCAATTTGGCGGTCCCGCCGGCAACACCTGGGGGAACAAGCTTGCTTCGTCTTAGCGTCAGCGCAGCGCATTCCGCCGACGAAATCGATCATGTGCTGAAGGCGTTCTCAAACCTGACCTAGGCGGTCCGTCTAACGAAATGCGCCCTTTCGAAAGAGACGCCAGGCCAAAACCGGCGCGTGCAATAGCGGGTATTTGCGAGCGTGATCGCTGACTTCGATTTCCGCGCCGCTATGTGATTTGATCTTCTCCAAGATATAATCGAGCCCGGCATCGAACGTAAAAAACGCCTTTAAGACGCGAAACGCCCCCATCGGCTTTCCCACAACCCGGCGTGTGAACCATTTCATACGGCAGAGATTTCTGCTGAACATTCCTGCGTCCGGCATGGTGATCGTTGCGGCCGATGAATCATTCGGGAAGGCAGCTACTGCCAGCTCGGCATATCGCTCAGCATGCTTGGCCACGATTTGTTGGGATCGGCCAGTGGCGTCTTCTGGACGAAGCTCTGTTTGATAACTTTCTTTCAGGCCGCGTTCCCAAATCGCGGTTTGCTTGACCTCACCAGAGAGCAGAGGTGCTGTCTCTGCCAAGAAATGCTGCGTCGCATGCGCCAGCGTATCAAGAAGATCGTCGCGAAGGTCTGGATCGGAGCAGATCAATAGCGTCGGCTGCGCAAAGCGGGCCCATAACATGGACTCGAGCGCTGCACCGCGCGCTCGCCGCCGAAAGGCTGACAAGCTGACAATCGAATATTTGCTGCGCAGACGCTCACCATTCGGGCCTTCGGCTTCGCAATAATGTACACTAGGCGGTGCCAAGAATGATCCGAATTGTTTCAAGCCAAAGCCATGCACGTCGCGATAGCGATCGACCAAGACATAGAAATCGAGCATTTTCCCAGAAGCCTCGCCCGCGCGGAGGCTAGAGCCGTAAAAAAGCAATGCTTTTTCGGCGCCTTTATGTTTGCGCCGGATTTCGGCCACCAGAGCTTCCGCGCGATCGCCGATCGGGCGCTGCTCTTGCTCGATGATCGCTCTGATATTGGAGATGTCTGGAGCTGGTCTCATCGCAGGAATTCCAAAGGCGGGGAAACACTCACCTTAAAAGTCTGATCAGCGGGCATTGAAAGCTCTTCGCCGTCGAACACAACTGGTCCGTCACATTGAAAGCTGATGGCTTCGCAGCCGGAGCTTGTGAGGCCATGCCGCGCCAAACCCTCACTCGATTTGCTGAGAACGGCTTTCGCGATCCCGGACCTGAGCCGTTTAATCGGCCACGCGGCTTGGGTGTGACCAATCGAATGATCGCCGCGCGCCCAGAATGGGCTGAGGCCTAGGCTTAATTCATGAAAGGTCGAGAAGAGGGAGAAGGCTTGCTCGGTTGATTGTGTCGAGCCGCATGCGGAAATCTCTGTGAATTGTGACGGCCGGACCACGGGCAGTCCGTCTTGGTACTTTGTCGATTGCGGAAACAGGCCGAGTTGAAGAATTGCCCGCGCGATGGAGACGCTGCCGCGGGTCTTTCCATGGAGGTTTTGCTGGGTGTAGAGCATCAAACGCGCCAGCGACCCGGTCGACAGCAGGAAGCCGACAAGCGGCGTTGTGGTTTCTGACGTCTCCACCAGAAGTGCATTATGGGTCTCAACCGTGTGCGCTTTTTCCTCGTTTTGCACACGGCTAAGGCTGCGCTTTAGCGCATCGACTTCGGCGACATGAAGGCCAAGTTTCTTATAGGCAAGATTGGTGCTGCCGCCGGGCAGGATGGCGATTTGCGGCAGCTTGTGTCCAGCGGCGTAGTGCTCAAAACACGCGGTTAAAGCGGCCAAGACGGTACCATCGCCACCTTCGACATAGATCGTGTCTCGACCTTCCAACAAAAGCGGCAGGATCAAATCGCCGAGCGGCGTGGATCCATCGAAATAGACAATCGGAATATCGCCATACTCGACCGCCACCCGCGAAAGGGTTGAGCCGTTTAAATCAACTTTGTGGCTCTTAGGGTTGATGACAAATATCGGCGTTGGCGTCATTTGACCCGCTCAGTTTCTAGATTCAGATGGATGCCTAAGCCGAGCAGCAAAAGGATTGGAAGCCCGACCGCCATTGGTACAGAAACCCCGCCGCCTTCGGCAACCGTCTTCAGCACGCCATCAAAGATGAAATAGGCGAACCCAATCGCGATGCCCATCATCAAACGCTGATCACCCGTCTGTCGCCGCCCCAGGGTCTGCATCAGGGGAACCGCGATGAGAATAAAGCCAAAAGCGACAATCGGCATGGTCAAACGATCAAAGAACCAAACCTGATAGGCCGTCGACGGTCGCACGCCCGAGCCTCTGAGCTGAGACAACTTGTATTGATCGGCGAGCGATAGATTGCGCGGTGAGGTCCCGAGCTTCTGCAACGTGGTCGGCGTCTGCCCGGTTTGCCACATGGTCGGGGTTGGCGTTTCGTCGCCGGACAGCGAGATGGTTCGTTGATTGCTGAACTGCCATCCCTGATCGGTATATTGAATTTGGTCGGCATAAGTGATCGCCTCAACCTCTTTGGCGCCATCGCGATGGTAGACAACGACATCAGACAAGACGTTACCGCGTAAACCACCAATCTCGACGAATGAGCGATCATCAGCAATCCACAGCGCGCGCGGCTTGCCTGCATCTTCCTCCATAAAGGCGCCAACACCGAGCCAGTTTTCCAGCACAGAAACCGTCCGCGGTAAGGCCTGGTCGATGAAAACCAAAGACGCAATTGTGACCAGTAAGACCGGTCGCACCAAGGCTCTTACTTGCATCAATGGCGAAACGCTCATCGAGACAAAGCCTACCAATTCCTGGCGCCGGATCAGCGAAATGAATGTGATTAAAAGGCTCACAAACAGGCCGAACATAAAGATCCGATTGTAGAGAGAGGGCAGGCGAAGAAGCGAGTATATTATCGCGTCCTGCGTGCCCGCATCTTCTGGCAATATGTCTGCGGCACCGATCGAGTCGACGACGCTTAGCAGCGCCAGCAACGCAAAGGTTGTGACGAACCAGCGCCCCAAGAACAGCCGCTCGAAGTAGCGCCTAACCAGCTTCATGTGGACGAGGGCTCCGTTTCATCCCCTGCTTTAGACAAGCGCGGCAGGCGGATAGAAGGCAGACTAGAGAGCGGCGGCTGAGCCATTGTCGTGGCGCTGCGCAAGAACAGCGCGATTGAGAATGCGCTGACCACAGCCATGACGCCCCAACTTCCAGCCCAGTGTGGCACATCTCCATCGAGTGCCATCGATTTGCCGAGCTCTAACAATTGCTGGATCGCGATTAGCGTGACCAGGCCAATCAAAATCGCGTTCGACGGCGGGTTGCGGCCATAGCTCAATCCAAACGGCACCGCGATTAATGGCAAAATTAGAATCAAGACAAAGCGCGCCAACTGATCGTGGATGGAAGCCCACGCGTCGATTGGTTCGATGTCGGCATTCAAGGATGAAGGATTTGCTGTTGCCGGCGCCCATAACTCCCAGAGCATCAGTTCGCGCACGTCTTTTCCACGCGGCCGGAATTGCGACAAGGCATCCGGCGGGCGCCATTTCAGTGAGTCAAAATCAACTCTCGAGCCAAGCGATTGATCCGGTTTGATCTCTGCGCCCATACCATTGTCGAGCTTAATCTGAGAGATCGTCCCGGCGCCTCTAACTAGGGATCCGGTTTCCGAGACGATGATGCGCTGTCCGCCTGTCGGTAGGCGTTCGAGTATGAATGAACTGTCTAATGCGCCGCTGTTCCGCTCGACATTTTCAGTCCAGACTGTCCAATTCTCGGCCTCCACGAACTTGCCTTCTATGAACACGGTTTCAATGCTGGATTCGGCGATGGAGCTGACCAAGCTGCGATACTGATAACGGGAGACCGGTTGCAGAATGGCAGAGGTGATGAGGAGGGCACTTGCCAGCAAGACGGCCATGACCATGAACGGTCGGGAGATCATGAAGAGCGACTTTCCCATGCCCCAAATGGCCACGAGCTCGCCGCTCCGGCTAATCCGGCTCACGGTGATTAAAACGGCAAGGAAAAAGGCTGCAGGAATCGCGATCCCCGCATAATGCGGGATCAGGTTGGCGATCATAAAGACCGCTTCATTGAAATTGCCGGGAGAACGCGAAACTAAGTCAGCAATCCTCAGTAAGCGCTCCAGCAATAAGATGCTCACGATCAGCAGCACCAGCCCGCCAAAAACACCAATGCATTCTCTGAAAATGTATCGCTGAATACGCTGCATAAGGATGATTAACTCACTTTTCGAATGTGTACACCTGTTCATCTGCCGTGCATTTTCATGTGGTGAACACAAAAACTTGATTGCGGTGGTGCTTATTTCGCCTATTTTTTGACACGAGTTGTGGAGAAGAAGCGGAATGTTTGTTCGCTTACTCATACTAGCCATGATCGGCTTCGCGCCGGGGGCATTGGCGCAAGCCGAGCTCGATATTCGGGATTACGAAGCTGCAGCCGTGTGCGCGCCGGGAACCGGTCAGGTTCAGGTCACGGTGCAGGGTGTGTCAGCCAAAGGTATTCTCGCCGTTGAGCTTTATCGCCCAAGCAAGCGCGACTTTTTGAAAAAAGAGTCGAGAATTCATCGGATTAGAGTTGCAGCTGAAGATGGCCCGCAAACGGTTTGTTTTGAAACGCAGGCGCCGGGGCGATATGCCGTCGCCGCGTACCACGATAAGAATGCCAATCGCGACCTTGATCAAAAGTGGAATCGCATGCCGAAAGAGCCGTTTGGGTTGTCGACCAATCCGAAACTGAGATGGGCCGTGCCGAAATTTGAAGAGGCCGAATTCGAAGTCCCGGCCGAAGGTGCGGCAATCACTATCGCGCTCGTGAAATAGCGCTTGCTCCCATAAATCGCGCGAGTACAACTATCCGCTATGACGGTAATCGTGACTCGCGCAGAAAATCCGAGCGATATCAAAAGCTTCGTCGAGTTGCCTTATCAGGCATATCGCGGTGAGGCGCAGTGGCGTGCGCCGTTGAGGATCGAACGGCTGGAACACTTTGATCCTAAAAAGAACCAAGCCTTGCAGAGCCTAAATCCGAGCCTGTTTCTTGCGCGTCGAGATCAGCAAATCGTTGGACGGATCGCGTCATTCGTAAACCCGAAACATCTCGAAAACCACAATGACCAAACCGGACATTTCGGCTTTTTGGATACACTGAATGCGACCGACGAAGAAACGGTGTCGGCCTTGCTGCAGGCCGCTGAGAATGACCTCGCCCAGAAGGGGATGTCGCGGATCGCGGGCCCCTGTAATTTCTCGGTTAATGACGAGTGCGGACTTTTGGTCGACGGATTCGACACCCCGCCAAGTGTCATGATGCCGTATGGCCGGCGGGATCTTCCCCGCTTGGTTGAGAAAGCCGGTTATCAAAAGGCGATGGACATGTACGCTTTGCGTCATCGCATGGGCGAAGCGTTTTCAACGCCGCCATTTGTGTCGCGCATCAAGAAACGGTTTGACCAAGATCCCCAGATTACCGTGCGGGCGTTAGACATGTCGCGGCTTTACGAAGACATTGCCTTGATCGTTGGTATTTTCAACGACGCCTGGGCGGACAATTGGGGCTTCCTGCCGATCAGCGATGATGAAGCAAAATTTCTCGCCGACTCGATGAAGCCGGTGCTGCAGTCTGAATCGCTTTGGATTGCCTTTGTCGATGGTGAGCCCGCCAGTTTTACGCTGATGATTCCCAATCTGAATGAGGCGACACTCGGCTTGGATGGCCGGTTATTTCCCTTTGGCTGGGCGACGCTGCTCTATCGGATCAAGATCGCGGGGGTGAAATCTGCGCGCATACCGCTGGCGGGAACCCGCAAGAAATTTCACAAGACGAGAAGAGGCATGACCGCAACGGTTGGGGCGTGGGAAGCGTGTTTGAATGCGCAACATGCGAAAGGCGTTCGCGAAGTCGAATTTTCGTGGGTATTAGAAACCAATAAAGACCTTTTGGGTCTGGCTGATATCTATGACTGCGACCGTTACAAGACCTACCGGATCTATGACAAATCCCTCTGATCAGCTGGCTCCGCAGCAGACCCAGCCTTGGTCGGTGTTTGTCCTCGCGGGCGCGCGCGCTAGCGGCGATGCGCTGGCAGAGGCGCATCAGGTTTCGTCTAAAGCGCATATTCCCGTTGCGGGTAGGTCGATGATTGGCCGCGTTTTAGATGCGGTTGATCGGAGTGTCTGTGCCGGTCCGGTCACCGTAATTGGATTGGAAAATTACGCGGCATTGCAGGGCGCTGAAGCCTGGCCGAATATGGGTGTAGTTTCGGGAGAGAATGGTCCAGCCGCCAGCGTTTCCAAGGCGCTTGCGCAAACCAAAAATCCATATCCCGCACTGATCACCACCTGCGATCATGCCTTGCTGACCCCGGAAATCATCAATGATTTTGTCAACAAAACCAATCCGCTAGATGCTGGCATGACTGTGGCGCTGGCGCGGCGAGAAGACATTGAGAAGGCCTATCCGGATGTTGCCCGAACCTACCTGAAGCTTGGCGATGGAGCCTATTCAAGTTGCAATCTGTTCTGCCTAAAAGCGCCTGATGCCGCAAAAGTGGTTGCCTTCTGGCAGGCGGCAGAAAAGGACCGAAAGAAGCCCTGGAAAATTGCTTGGCGCTTTGGCGTTTTCACCGCGCTGCGTCTGTTGATCGGCCGACCACCGGTCGAGGATGTGTTCCGAATCCTATCCAACCGACTGGGAGTGCGCGTGAGGCCGGTGATCTTGCCCTATGCGGATGCCGCCGTTGATGTCGATACACTCGCCGATCTGGCTTTGGTCGAACGCGTTCTGAGTGAGCGACCAGCATGAGTGAGACCGCAACTCCTCAATCTGACGGTGTGGTCGGGCGAATATTGAAGAATATGGGCTTGTTGTTTGGCGGGAAGACCTCCGCCGCACTGGTTGGCTTACTCGTGCTCGCGATTGCCGCGCGGGCGCTAACAATCGAAGAACTGGGCGGGTTATTGCTGCTGCACGCATTCGTGGCGCTGATGACGGGGGTTGCGACATTCAAATCTTGGCAGGTTTTGATCCAATTCGGCGCGAAACCTTCCGAAGCTGGCGACCTGCCACGCTTCCATAAGCTTTTGAGGTTCACAATCGGCCTGGATCTGACGGCAGCGATTTTTGCTGCGGGACTCAGCGTGACCGTGCTGTTTTTTGTCTATTCCTTTTTACGGCTTCCTGATGATGTCTTCTGGTACGCTTTTGCCTACTGTCTCTTGACGGCGACTAATTTTAGATCGAGCCCACTCGGCCTGCTTCGATTATATGATCGCTTCGACCTGATCAGCCTGTATGAGCAAACCGTCCCGATCGTGCGGTTGGTAGGGGCAACGCTGGGCCTGATATTCGGTGGCGGCCTCGCCTGGTTCATCTTAGTGTGGATGGCGGCCAGTGCGGCAACGAACGTTGTGATGCCTGTGCTTGCCTATCTCGAGATATCGCGCCGCGACCAACTCAAAGGATTGTTCGACAAGCGGCCGACGCTGAAAGCGCCCGAAAAAGGGATCTGGCACTATGTTTGGATGTCGAACATCGATTCGACGATCGTCTTGTTCGACAAACAAATGCCGACGCTCCTCTCTGGCGTTTTGCTAGGGCCGGGATTTGCGGCTTTGTTCAAGATCGCGCGCGATGTGTCTGACGTTTTGGGCAAGGGCGCGCGGTTGCTCAATCAAGTTTTATATCCCGAGCTTGTTCGGCTGATGATGTCTGGCCAGATCGCACGGGCGATCAGCATCATTGTCAGAACCAGCCTATCTTTGCTTCTGGCAGGCGTGGTCCTGGCGCTTTTGATACGCTTTGTCGGCCCATCCTTGTTCACTGTCGCGCTTGAACAGAGCTATGTTGGCGTTGTGCCCATCGCAACGATGCTGGTGATTTCGGCAGCTCTTATGGGGGCAGCGGCGCCGATCTATTCAGGTCTCTATGCGCTTGGAAATCCTGGATATGCGACCCTGGCGCAAGCGATTTCGGTCTCTCTAACGCTGGCCTTATTCGTCATTCTCGCGCGGACCATGGGCACATCCGGTCCCGGATGGGCGATGGTCATCGGGACCGGCATTGGGCTCGTAATCGCCACCACCATCGCGCTTAGCCGCGCTCAATTCGCACGGGACGCCGCTGGCCAAGCCGTTTTCAACGAAGCGACGAGCGATGACACAAGCTCGGGGTCGTCTGAGCCGCCAGATAAGTCCGGCTGACCCGGCCAACCGCCGTCTTCCAGCGACCACGTTTCATAGGTTTTCGAGCTGCTATATCGCGGCAGGACATGATAATGCACGTTCGGATCGACCATCATCAGCATCAGATAGTTGATCTTATCGTAGCCAAATTGGGTCGATAAAACCTGTTCAATATCGCGGATGACCTGCTCTTGCTCCTGAAACGCTTCTGAAGGCAGATCAGAAAACTGAGTCTCTGGCCCGTTGGCGACGAGGACCAATGCTCCCAATGTGCACTGTTTGGGGCGAACCAGGACTGACCAGTGCGCATATTTCGCAATAACTGTTGCAGGACCATTGAATTTAAAGAAAGTTGGATTGTATTCCGTCATCATAATCTCTGTGATGGTGTCTATGAGTGAGAGATAGGCGTTTTGTCGGGTTGTAGGGGCTGATAATGGATGGATCGCAACACGTTGCGTTGCCAAGAGTTCGACTGGTTGGCGAAGTTCCTGTCAAGCTTTGGGGCTTGAAACTTGAGGAATGGCAATCTCGAACATGGAAAAAGCTTGGCGCCGATAGCGTTGCAGCGGATGGCGCGTTTTGCGTTGGGAGCGATTGGATCGTATCGCCCGCCCTCGCCAAAAGCTTGCTTGCGCGCCCGGGTGCCGTTTTGATCGTGAAAGACACGCCCGACCAAGAACGTATCGCGATCGTTCATTCTGACGCTATCGGCGCGGAGACCCATGCTGCGCTGGTCAATTCAATCAACCCAGATTGGGATGAGCTTAAAAAAGCTGGGCTTGAGCCTGGCTATATGGATGATTTTGTTGGTGATTATGACAAAGCCTTGCGTAAACGCGAAGCGCCATATGCGTTGTCTCTATTCTCTCACACCCCGGCCCAAATTGAGCGGCGCTTGTTCAAGGGCTCCTATAAGGGCGTCACGGATCTGGTCACCAAATACGTCTGGCCTGAGCCGGCGCTACACGTGACGCGCTTGTGCGCGAACCTGCGGCTGACCCCGAACATGGTTACCACGGTGAGTTTGGCGCTGGTCTGTTTAGCCTTTTACTATTTTTGGATTGGCGCGTGGATCCCGGCCATTCTTGCAGGGTGGGGGATGACCTTCCTCGACACAGTCGATGGCAAGCTGGCGCGGACCACCATGACTTACTCAGCGTGGGGCAATATTTACGATCATGGGATCGATCTCATCCATCCACCATTTTGGTATGGCGCGATGTATGTTGGACTGCTCGCGACCGGGGCGGCGCACCCATGGCTGCTGCCATCATTGGTCATCATTCTTGTGGGGTATGTCGTCGGTCGCGTGACCGAAGGGATCTTCATGCGGGCCTTCGGATTCCATATCCATGTTTGGCGTCCGATAGATGCTTTTATGCGCGAAATCACAGCGCGCCGTAATCCTAATCTTTTGATTTTTATGATTTTAACGCTAGTCGGTCTACCAGTCTGGGGCTTTATTCTTATCGCTGTATGGACACTTATCTGCGTTCCGTTCCATATTATCAGGCTGATTCAGGCATTTGCCACTCGTGACGCCGTTCGTTCATTTATGGATACCTAAGATCATGCCTGGAACTGCTATTTTCGATATGGACCGAACCCTGACGCGCACCGGAACCTGGTCGCGTTATGTCTTTCAGGTGAATAAGGCGCGGCCGTCTTTTTATCTTCGTTTGCCCCTGCTTGGGTTTCACGCAATCCTCTATAAGCTCGGCTTGGTATCGCGGTGTTCTGTCAAAGAGCACGGACTGAAAACCATCAGCTGGGCGCCTCGCCAAAAACTTGAAGCGATTGCTGAGACCTTTGCCGAGGAAGAAGTTCGTTCGGGCCTTCGGCAGCGCACTTTGTCCGTGCTTGAGCAGCATCGTCGAGCTGGTGATCGTTTGGTTATGGCCACCGCTGCGGCTGAATTGGTGGCCCGTCCCATCGCGAAAAAGCTCGGAATAGACTATGTGATCTGCACAGAGCTCGAATGGTCTGCGGACGGAACCCTGACGGGAAGACTGGACGGAGAAAACTGCTATGGCCCCGCCAAACTCGAAGCGGTTCTGGCGGCGGATCAGAGCGCATCTTTTGCGCGTCCAATTGCGGCCTATAGCGATCATGTATCGGATACACCATTTTTAGAATGGGCTGATCAGCCTGTGGCTGTAAATCCTTGTCGCGGACTGACGCGTATCGCTGCTATGGCTGGATTTCGAGTAGAGGACTGGGAGTCAGAACAGATGGTCGAAACAGCATCATGAAAGCCATCATTTTGGCCGCGGGCAGAGGGTCCCGCCTCCTACCGCTCACTGAAACGCTTCCAAAATGCCTCTTGGCGATCGGCGACACGACGGTTCTGAGCTTGCAACTCGATACACTCGAGCGGGCGGGCGTCGATGAAGCGATTGTGATTACTGGTTTTATGGCAGCGCGGGTCGAAGAAGAAGTCGCCGGTCGTTCCGGGCCAATGGCCGTGCAGACGCTGTACAATCCGTTTTATCAAGTTGCCGATAATCTTGCCAGCTGTTGGATGGCGCGCGCGCATATGGATCAAGATTTCTTGCTGATAAATGGCGATACACTGTTTGAGTTCGCATTGGCGGAGCAGGTGCTGCAAAGCCCGGCCAATGACATCCAAGTGACGATCGATAAAAAACCGGACTATGATTCAGACGATATGAAAGTCACGCTGGAGGGCACGAGCTTAACTGCGATCGGAAAAACACTCGGCCCGACGGAAACTCATGGTGAGTCGATTGGCTTTTTGCGGTTTATGCAAAACGGTCCGAAATTGTTCTCGGACAAGCTTCACCAGATGATGCGCACGGGCGATGGGGTTCAGGCTTGGTTTCTAAGCGCGATTGACGCGCTCGCGAAAACCGAGACGGAAGTTTCGACTTTCTCAATCGAAGGGCTGACCTGGGCTGAACTTGATACGATGGACGATTATGCGATCGTCCAATCTTTGTTCGGGAAAGCCTAGCCAAATTTTTCCATAAGTGTGGACTAGGTGGGACGTTCGTCCAGAGCGCCAACATCCAGAATTGGCGCCGCTTCGAGCTCTTCGGCATCTAACAGCGTGGCGACATGTTCGAGGGATGAGACGATCATCGCTTGGTGCCAATCTGGAAGAGTCTGGAATCGGGCCTCAAAAGTGTCTTGCAGCAGGTCTGGCGCGGATGTGATCGCTTTAACGCCTCCTGGCAGGAGCGTAACCCAAACTCGTCGCCGGTCTTGATCGGAGCGGCGGCGCGTCACCATGTTCCGCGCGGCCAGCTTATCGACCAGGCTCGTGATCGTCGCGTGTTTAAGCTGCGTCAGTTTTGACAGCTCCCCGGCTGAAACTTCGCCGCGCTCCTGCAAGATTTGCATGACCAGCAATTGCGATGGCGTCAAACTCGCCATCGAGGCCAGACGCTTCGATGCCTGCTCGGTGCGGCGCTGAATCTGTCTCAGCGCGATAAGCGCGTCTTCCGACCGCTTACTCATTGGCTGTTCCAGTGATCCGCACTCAGCGTCTCGCCCAACGCCTTCTTCAGTGGCGTCAGATAGGTTTCGAATGGTCGCCATTGATTTTGCCCCGCGCGACTAATGGGTTGTCGAACTTGTTCAGAGCTTGCCGTGCGTACGGCGCGATCTGTTTTATGAAATTCTACGCAGGCGTGTTCAAAGGGCAATCCGCAATAGTTCAAAATGCGTTGAACTTGTCCCTCAAGATCAGCCAGCACTTCTTCATGTTGTACTTTCAAGATCCGGTTCTCGGGTAAGATTTCGGTCCAATGATCCATCAGATCGACATAGCCGCGATAATAGTGTCCGATCTCTTCTAGCCCGTATGTGAACTCTTGCCCTTCGGCGAAGAGCTGTTTGTAACCCGACCAACAACAATCCATAGGCGCGCGCCGGGCGTCGATGATTTTAGCGTTCGGTAGGATCAGGTGGATCAAGCCGATATGCCTGAAATTATTCGGCATTTTGTCGGTAAAGAACGGCGCGCCTTGGCGGTGGATTCGCGTATTCTCGATATAGTCCTCGCCGAGCTTTTCGAGTTCGGCGGCTGACAATTCACCCAAGATGCGCGGATATCGTTCGCGATCGCTTAGCAGGTTGCGACCACGAAGCCGATGCGCCAGCGACAAGATGTTTGGCAGCTCCAATGTGCCGTCGACCTGGCTGTGCGAGGCGAGGATTTGCTCGATTAGCGTCGAGCCAGCACGGGGGAGTCCAACAATGAAAATCGGATCGGGCGCCGAGCATCCTTTGTTACTCTGTGCGCCAATCACATTTTCGGTCACATGTGTTTTCTGCGCCGCAAACTCCGCCTGCATCTGCTCGGTGGAATAGCGTGATTGTTTCCGCTTCAGGGCGTTGCCAAGCTCATAATTGTCAAAAGCGCGGGCATAATTTTCGGCATCCTCAAAAGCCTTGCCGAGTGCAAAGGCCAGGTGGACGCGCGACATGAAGCTGAGCTCGGGCTGGCGCTGCAGCGTTTCCATTTGCGCGATTTCCGCGGGTTCAAACCGAAACGTCTTGAGGTTTGCGAGCGCATACCAGGCATCGCCATAATGCGGCGCTGCTTCGATCGCCGCGCGATAAGAGGCAATCGCGTCTTGCGCCCGGCCATAAGTCTTCAGGGCATGACCGCGGGAGGTTAGCGTCGCTGGATCTTCCGGGAGCGTCTTAAGTACACAATCAAAAGCGTCTAAGGCGGTTTCGTATTGTCCAGCTTGCATGCTCTCGATCGCGAATAGGGAGAGAAAGACCGGGTTGTCAGGATCTCGCTTCAGGAGCGCTTCGGCTTCCTCCAAGGCAGCGCCAAATTTTTGGCGTTTGCGCAAGACTTGAATGTGATCGATGCGCAATTGGATATTATCTGGATCAAGTGCGATCGCGGTTTCGAGCAGGAAATCAGCATCTTCGTGGACGCCCAGGCGTGAACCGATATCCGCGAGCAGACGCATGCCTTCAATATGCTGAGGGTGCTTCTGGAGAAACGCGCGGGCAATTTCCTCAGCCCGCAAAATGCGCCCTTCATAAAGGTGATTGGTCACCGCGAGCAGTTCCCGCGGCAAAGCCGTTATTCGAGTGAGTTGGGCCAGTGCTTGGTCGGCTTCTGCAGCGCGACCGGAAAGCCGGAACAAGTCCACCTGTGCCTGCCAGCTCGCCGTCAGGGCCGGATTGCATCGCGTGGCGCTCTGAAAAGCCGTCAGTGCCTGATCATTGAGGCCGATGCCTTTGAGAAGATGAGCCTCTTCTTGGAAGGCACGGCCATAATCGGGCGCGACCTGTTTCAATGTCTGCAGATAGTCGCGCGCAGCAGCGCTCTGACCGAGATAGCGCGCTGCGACGGCCGCCATATAGAGGCCATCCATATGGTCGGGCTCGGATTCAAGAATTTGTGCGGCGATCTCAGCCGCGTCTCCGAACTGACCAGCACGCATCGCCGCTTGCGCCTGTTGGAGACGGTCTGCGTGCGTAGGGGAGGACGGGTCGGCGCTCATCTTGCTCATAAAGAGGCAGCGTCCTGACGGATCAAGACGCTGCCTTCAAAAGGATTAGGCGTTACGCTTAGAAATCATAACCAACGCGAACCCCAATCGTCCGCGGACGAAGCGGGGTAACCCGCTCGCGATCGAACACAAAATTGTTGCTCAGCTCGGCATATTCATTGGTCAGGTTCGTTGCGAACAATTCAGCAGACCAGTCATTTGCTGTGACGCCCAGCGTGGTTCCGAGGGTCACGTAACCGTCAACATCGGTTTTGTTGATCTCGATAATGTCGCTGACCGAGTCATCGGAGAAGACCAGTTGCGGCATGATGTGTGCGGTCAGGTTTGAGCCAGCGATTTCGCGCTCCAGATCCCACTCGTAGCGGACGCGGACATTGCCCTGCCAAGCCGGTGCGAAGGCGAGATCGCTGCCTTCTAGCACGTCATTTGTCGGTGTCAGGACGTCCGTGACTTCAGTGTCGAGCAAAGAGAAGGCGCCCGCAATTGTCAGGCCATCGACCTCGAAGGGCGCCCAGGTGAAGTCGCCCTCAATGCCGGAAATTTCCGCATTCGCTGCATTGTCTGAGAAGAACAGGTTCACAATTGATGGATCAAAAATCGTCGTCTGCAGGCCTTCGACTTCAACGAAGAAAGCCGAGCCATTGAAGCGTAACGAATTGTCGAACAATTCTGTTTTCCAGCCGAGCTCATAGTTTTGAACTTCATCCGTATCCACCGCGAACGGCACAGTGAATCCGTTCGGGCCAGCGGCGCCACCAGGCCGGTTCAACAGGCCTGGTCGGAAGCCTTCGGAGTATGTTGCGTAAAACAGCATATCGCTATTCGGCGTCCAGGTTCCGGTCAGCTTGTAGATGACGCCATCCGTGGACGCTTTATCCGGCGCGCCAACGGTATTGTTCGGCGCGAACTGAGCTGAGATATTGGTTCCGAAAGCCTGGGCATCATCGGTTTGCCCCAAGTTGAAGAAGGAAGAGTTGGCAGAGCCTTCCAGATCAACCTCAATATCGTACCAGCGCGCGCCGAAGGTGACGGCAAACTGATCCGAGATGTCAAACGTCGCTTCGCCAAATACACCGAGCTGCTCATCCGTACGCAAGACGTCATTTCGGAAAATCACGCCAGCCGGGAAGGGGCCAGGATCGCTGAAATAGCCCGGTGCGGCATTGCCAACTTCGCCGGTGACAGACGTGTTCGTCAGGGGGAAGTTCGGAGCAAAGCCGAGTTCTCCGTTAAACCCAACCGCAAACTCAGACCCAGGATAGGTGAAATCATTCAGCTCAGTCAGTTCGAGATCCGAATAGAACGCCCCAAACGTCGCGCGGAAGCGGTTTTCACGCGGCGTGTTGAAGCGGAGTTCGTGGGTTTGAACCGTGGTTTCCGTCGATGAGTTCACAAACAGGTTCGGGGCCTGACAGGTCCCGGTTGGCGCCGCCGCGCCGGGATAGGTCACCGAGCCGTCACAGATATAATAAGGCAGGTACTGACCCACGAAGAGATAGTCGGAATAGTCGACGGTCTGATCGGTGGTTCGCTCTGTATAGGCGCCAGTATAGAGCGCCTCCAGCATGCCGAGACGGCCTTCGAGGGTCCAACTTGTATTGTGGAAACTGTCTTCAATCTCATCATCAGAGAAACGCTGGATGTCATAATCATCGAGCTCAGGATCGGCGAAGAAGACGCCTTCGCTATCGATCTGTTGCTGCGCGTGGGTGACGAGCAAGCTCCAATCGTCATTAAAGTCATACTGACCGCTGAGGCGGAAGCCCGCATAGCTGGTATCGTTGAAATCGTTTTCGGCGAGGCTCGCATTGTTGGCCGGGATGAAGTTCACCGCCGACAGATCTGCGCCAGCTTGGAAGCCAGCGCGGCCTGCAGAGACAGGCACGCCATTTGAGCGGACTGTGCCAGCGGGCCGGAAACGGGCGGATTCTTGAACGCTACGAATGCCGCCAACATTGTCGATGTATCCGCCTTGATTGTCTGAATAGACTACGCCGCGGACCGCGAAACGATCTGACACGGGAATATTCAGCATGGCTTCGACACTATTGCTCATCTCACCGCCATCAGCGAAAGAGGTGGACGCCTTTAGGGCCGCATCAAAGTCTGTGAAATCGGGCTTGTTTGTAATCAGACGAACCGTACCGGCTTGCGAGCTTGCGCCAAACAGAGTGCCCTGAGGCCCGGACAGCACTTCGACGCGCTCCAGATCTGCGGCATAGACATCAAGGTTACGCCCCGGCTGGCCGAGTGGCTGTTCGTCGAGATAGAAGGCCACGTTTGGCGCTAAGCCAGCCACGCCTGCAGTCGTCAGGTTTGGCGTGGTCGACGCCAAACCGCGAATGTAAATCGTGTTCTGGCCAGGGCCGGAGCCGCCTGCCGTCACACCTGGCAGCTGAATGAGATAGTCGTTGAAATTCTTGACCCCAAGCGCTTCGAGCTCTTGCTCTCCGATGGCGTTGACGGCGACAGGAATGCTCTGCGCGCTTTCGGAACGTTTTGTGGCGGTCACCGTGACCTGTTGGAGGCGGCGCGCTTCGCCATCTTCGGCGTCTTGCGCGGCGGCGCTGAAGCCAAAAAGACCAGACATGGCGATCAATGAGACGCCACTCATAAGTCGATACATTTTTTATCCCTCGGGGTTGCTCTGACCGCGCAGGCCCACGTCGAATTACGCAGGGCTCACAAGAATCACGATCGATCGATGGTGGGCTTCCATACCAAATAGTTCGACGGTGGAAACAAATTGAGCTGCGATTCGGCACTCTGGTTCGGCATAAGGCACCCGAATGTGGTAATTATACCTCAGTTTCCGTCGCGAGCGAAAGGCGCATACCGGGTGAGGGTGCGTCTAATGCTTTGAGCATCGACATAATTGGTGCAAGAGCAAGGCTTAGCCAATTTAGCGGTGGTCCATGCTCGATACGGATGAAGTCAGAATCTCGAACAGCGAATATGAGACTGAGTATGAGATCGGGCAGGACAATGTCGAGCTGCTCGGCCTGGATGTACACAATCCCGTATTCTTTCTCGCCGCGAGCCTTGTTTTGCTTTTTGGCGGCATGACCTTGGTCTTCCCGGAAGCCTCTGGTGCATTTTTGAGCGCGGCGCGGGCCCACACGGTTCAATCTTTTGATTGGCTATTTGCGGCAACGCCCGTGGTGATTTTTCTTTTTTGCCTGGCGCTCGCGATTTCCCCACTCGGACGGATTCGATTGGGAGGCGCCAAGGCATCCCCTGAATATAAGATGCATTCTTGGATCGCGATGCTGTTCGCGGCAGGGGTTGGGATTGGCTTTATGTTTTGGGGCGCAGCAGAACCGCTCGCCTATCATACAGATTGGTTCGGTATGCCTTTGGGCGCCGAACCCGGAACGCCAGACGCTGATCGGCTGGCCTTCAGCGCCACGCTGTTCCATTGGGGGCTGGCGCCATGGGCGATCTATGCTGTGGTCGGCCTGTCGCTCGGTTTTTTCGCGCATAATAAGGGCCTGCCACTCTCTATCCGTTCGGCATTCTATCCGCTGCTCGGGGATCGAATTTGGGGGTGGCCTGGCCATATCATTGATCTGTTTGCGGTGGTGTCGACGATCTTTGGATTGGCGACCACGATTGGCCTAGGCGGCACACAAGCGGCCAGTGGCCTGGGATATATGTTTGATTTTGAGCCGAACATTTGGGTGCAAATCGGCCTGATCGCCGCGATGACGGCGCTGGCGGTCATATCGGTTGTGCGCGGGATGGATGGCGGTGTAAAACTGCTCAGCAATATCAATATGATTGTTGCATTTGGCCTCTTGGTCTTCGTCTTGGTCGCCGGCCCGACCACTCTGATCTTTACCGGGATGTGGGAGAACCTTCTGGCCTATTTTGCCGACACGCCGGCGCTGACCAATTGGATCGGTCGGGAAGACACGGCCTGGTTCCACGACTGGACCATTTTCTATTGGGCTTGGTGGATCTCGTGGTCGCCATTTGTCGGCATGTTTATCGCTCGGATCTCTCGCGGCCGCACCGTGCGCGAGTTCTTTGCGGTCGTCCTAATCGCGCCATTTGCGATTTGTGTTGTCTGGTTCACGGCTTTTGGTGAGACCGCGGTCTTCCAATATGAGAATGGTATTGGCGATCTATCTGGCGGGATTGTCAGCTCGTCGACGGTTCTGTTCCAAATGCTCGCAGCTTTACCATGGGGCGGGATCACCTCGATGATCGCAATTGGTCTCTTGGTCGTGTTCATCGTGACCTCAGCCGATTCAGGTGCCTTGGTGGTGGATACGATCACGTCTGGTGGCAAGACCGATGCGCCGGTGGCGCAGCGCGTGTTTTGGGCCTGTATGTTAGGTTTAACGGCGTCTGCTTTGCTCTATGGCGGCGGCACATCGGCGCTGGAGGCGTTGCAGGCTGGAACGATTGCGGCCGCATTGCCGTTCACATTTATTCTCCTGATTTGTTGCGTCAGCCTGTTTCTCGGCATGCGTGAAGACATGTACGGCGAGAATTATGGGCAGGGCCCTGCTAGTGGAAGTCCCTGCTGTAGAATAGCTTCTTGGCTTGTTCGCGCGGGTGTCTTGCGCCGGAGATGAGACGCGCGCGATGCGCTTGTTGCAGTTCGCGAGTGATCTCATCGGTCTCTGTTTCTTGTTTGCCGCGTGGGCCGCTGCGATGATCGTGGACGGGGCGCTTGGCTTCATCGGCACTGTCGCTTGAAGGATCGATGCGGCCACCAGAGAACTCGGGATAGCCGAGCCCGTCGAGCAAGTAAGAATAGTCTGTAATATGGCTCGCGATAATATGCGTCACCGGGCCTTCGCGTTGCAGTTTTCCCCGCACATGCAAAAGGCGCCCGGCCATCACTTCTTTGCGGAATTTGGCAAAGGTCTTTGGCCAAACCACGACATTCGAAACAGATGTTTCATCCTCAAGGGTCATGAAAATTACACCGCTCGCCGTTCCTGGCCGTTGCCGCGTGATGACCAGGCCAGCGACCGAGAGCCACGCGCCATCCGCTGTCGTTCGGTGCCGATCTGCTTGCGCGAAGGCTGGCATCTGTGGTCGCAATAAGCCGACTGGGTGATTGCGAAGCGTCAGACGCGTCGCGACATAATCTTCGAACACGGATTCAGAGAGGCTGAGCGGCGGGAGCTGGGCCACCTCGCTTGGAAGACCTTCGCCGGTTTGCTCAAACAAAGGCAATGGCCGATCCCCGCCAAGGCCTGTGACTTCCCATAGGGCGTCCCTTCGGCCAAGGCCGTATGTAGCAAACGCATCGGCGCCAGCGAGCTTTTTAAGCGCACCTTTGCCTAAGCCAGCTCGCCGCCAAATAGCGTCAACAGAACCGTATCCATTTCCTCGTGCGGCGGCGATCCAATGGCCATCCTCTTCAGCAAAGCCTTTGATCTGGCGAAACCCTAAGCGCACCGCCAATCCGCCATTCGGCAAGGGCTCGAGGACATTGTCCCAAAAGCTGTTCTCTACGCAGACCGGTAAGACCGTGACGCCATGTTGGGTCGCATCGCGTACAATTTGGGCCGGCGCATAAAAGCCCATTGGCTGCGCGTTCAGAAGCCCGCAGCAAAACACTTCCGGATGATGGCACTTGATCCATGAAGAGGCATAGACCAGCAGCGCAAAACTCGCGGCATGGCTCTCTGGAAAACCATAACTTGAGAAGCCTTCGAGCTGTTTGAAACAATTCTCAGCGAAGTCTTTTTCATAACCGCGCTCCAGACAGCCCGCGATGAAGCGCTCTTTGAAATCTTCGACCGCGCCTTGGCGACGGAACCCGTTCAGCGCGCGGCGCAGCGCATCCGCCTCGGTGGGACTGAACCCTGCGGCGACAACTGCGATCTGCATGGCCTGTTCTTGAAACAACGGTACGCCATAGGTCCGTTCCAAGACTTTGCGCAGATCTTCTGAGGGATAGATGATCTCTTCTTCACCGCGACGACGCCGCAAATAGGGGTGGACCATATTGCCTTGGATGGGGCCGGGGCGGATGATGGCGACTTCCGCGATTAAGTCTTGATAGGTTCGCGGACGCATGCGCGGCAGGAAATTCATCTGCGCCCGCGACTCGACTTGAAAGACGCCGATTGTATCGGCCTCGCAGAGCATGTCGTAAACGACAGGATCTTCCTGTGGCAGGGTTGCAAGCGTGTAAGTCTGCCCTTTCCAGGCCGTGAGAAGATCAAAACATTTGCGGATACAGGTCAGCATGCCGAGGGCGAGAACATCAATCTTGAGCATGCCAAGCGCTTCAATATCGTCCTTGTCCCATTCGATCACCGTGCGGTCGGCCATTGCGGCATTCTCAATCGGGCAAAGCTCATCCAGGCGGCCTTTGGTGATGACAAAGCCGCCGACATGTTGCGAGAGATGACGAGGAAAGCCGATAATCTGTTTCGCAAGGTCGAGGGTTTGGCGCAGTCGCCGGTCCGTGACGTCCAGCCCGGCGGCTTTTGCCCGCTCGTCTTCAAGGTCAGAGCTTGAGACGCCCCAGACCTGACTGGCGAGCGCTGAGACGACATCAACTGATAGGCCCATGGCTTTGCCAACTTCGCGGATGGCCCGCCGCGAGCGAAAGTGGACAACAGTCGAGCATAGACCGGCCCGCTCGCGCCCATATTTCTGATAGATGTGTTGGATGACTTCCTCACGACGCTCATGTTCGAAGTCGACATCAATGTCGGGCGGTTCATTGCGTGCCTCAGAGATGAACCGCTCGAACACCATTGTGATCATGTCGGGGGAGGCTTCGGTTATGCCGAGTGCATAGCAGACAACAGAATTGGCCGCTGAGCCGCGCCCTTGGCACAAGATCCCTTTCGATCGGGCAAAGCTGACAACATCATGCACGGTCAAAAAATAGCGCGCATAATTCAGCTCTGAGATGAGCTTGAGCTCCTTTTCGACCATGGCTTGGATTTTCAAAGGCACGGCATCTGGATAGCGCCGCTGCAAGCCTTGTTCGGTTAGCTTGCGCAAACGATCATCCGGGGCGAGCCCATCAGTGATCTCATCCGGATACTCATAGCGTAGTTCATCAAGCGAAAACGGGCAGGCGGCGGCGATGCGGCTGGTATTTGCGATGGCGTCTGGATAGGCCCTGAACAAGCGGCGCATTTCAAGCTCAGACTTTAGTCTCCGCTCGGCATTGGGTAGGGCAAGCCGACCGAGCCTATCGATGCTCGTGCCTTCGCGAATACAGGACAGAACATCTGCAAGCGGGAGACGGGATGCGGCATGCATGATGACATTGCCGAGGGCTACGAGTTCCAAACCGGCCTTCTCTGCGAGGGTTTGGCGCCGCTTGAACCGCATCTGGTCTTGGCCATCATATTCAGGCGCAAGACCGACAAAAACATGATCATCGAAAGCGTTGTGCAGAGCCTTCAGTGTGGCGTCGAGTTTTGGCCCATCAAACGCGACCAAGATGCAATCGCCGCAGTGAGACAGAACATCCTCGAGACAAAGCTCACACGCGCCTTTGACGGTTCGCCGTTTGCCCAGTGTGAGCAAGCGGCACAATTGGCCAAACGCCGCGCGGTTGCGAGGATAGACCAGCAGCTCTGTCCCATCCACAAGCGCCAGCCTTGTGCCAACCATATAGCGTAAGCCAAGCTCTTTGGCGGCGCTGTGCCCGCGGACGATTCCGGCAAATGTATTCCGGTCTGTAATTGAAACGCCGCCAAGCCCAAGCTGGCGCGCGCGGACAACCAGTTCCTGGGCATGTGAGGCGCCAGTGAGGAAAGTGAAATTGCTGATCGAAAAGAGCTCCACATAAGTCATGGAAACTCTCCCGCCACATACCAGGTTTCTGTGTCATCGCCGGGATAGTTGAGCAGCCAGAGTCTGCGGCCTTGCTGGGTCTGAACTTTCCAATAATCGCGGGTGCGCAAATCCTGATCGCGATGCCAAGGCGGGGTAATCCGTTCTGGCCCGAATGCGGTATGGGCCTGGAAGGTCATCCGTCGCCATTTGAAGGTGAGGGGCGGCCGGCCTGGCGTTTCGACTTGAACATGTTCTGGCGGGCGAAATAGTCGGAGCGGGCGCTGTCTTGGCGCGGCTTGCCAAGCGGGTGGTTCTTGTATGGCCTCAACTTGAGTAAACTCGTGCTCAGGCGCATGCGCATCACAGGCTTTAAACACCCGGATATGATCGAAGCCTATTCTGTTCCCGAGAGTCTCGATCAGCTGTAAGCGATGGTCGGCTTGTTTGGCATCTTCCCCCATCGATAATTGCCGGAAGCGAACCGGCTCAACCTGACTGGCGGATAGTCGAAACCAGTCGGCGCCATATTCAATTTCGAGCTTAGAAAGCGGGTGAGAAAATTGCCGCAAGATTGGTTCGGGATCAGAGCAGGGGCGCGCGAACCCAATCGTCAGATGATGATCCCCGGTATCGACACATCGCACGGTGAGATGAAATTGCCGCGCGCCTGCTTGATCCGTTTGCAGCCGATCGCAAATCCGCGCCGACAGACGTTCCAGAACACGCTCCAGATCGTCTAGGAACCCAATCGGTTCAGGCAGGGTCATGCGAGCCGCATAGATGGGGTCCGCGGCTTTTGGCGTGACCGGGTCAGGGCTCGTGCCAGCGGTGGCGCCAAGGGCTTGCGTCAAGGAGAGACCAAATCGGCGCGCCAGTTCACTCGTTTTCTGCGCTTGCAGCTGCCCAATTGTCGTTAGTCCGGCGCGGGCGAGACCGGTTGATGTCGCTTCTGGTAGGTCCAGTGCTGCGATCGGTAAGTCAGCAATAGCTGCTGCGGTTTGACCCGGCGAGGCAACTGAGACCGGATCGGTTCCAAACCGCGCCAAGGCGCTCGCTGCGCCTTTCGTATCCGCGATGCCAATGCGCGCCTGGATTTGTAAATCGTGCAAGCGGGTGAGGGCGTGGTGTCCCATCTCTACCTCGCCGCCAAACAGGTGCGCGCAGCCTGTAATGTCGAGCATCAGCCCGTCTGGCGCGTCCAGCGCAACCCGCGGCGATAGTGTGTCCGCCCACCGCCATAGTGCTCTCAAAAGCAAGCCTTCTCGCACAGGATGGGCCGGTTCGGTCAAAAGATCAGGGCAGATGGCGCGGGCATCTGCGAGCGCTTGGCCCGCGAGCAAGCCGGCTTGGCGTGCCGCTTCATTCGGATGTGTGATCCGCCACGCATTGCGCGTCTCAGCGGTTATGGCGAAAGCGCCGCTTAGTCTTGGATCACCCGCCCGGATAAGCCGATCAAGGGGCAGCTGCGAGAGCCATATGGAGAGTATCCGTGGCATTTTGCTCCCCGTCATGTGCGATATGCCAAGTCCCGGCCTCGCCATTCTTTCCTTTCACGCAGTCCCAGGCCCAGCTTGGTTGATCGGCGAGCACTGGCCGACAATCCCAGCGCGTCTGTGCGGCCGAGCTATCGGCTGGCCCGCGCAACAGGATCAGCCCTAAACCGCCGCCTTGTTCTGCGGCCAGCTGTAGGCGCCGGCTCTCCTTAAGCGACAGAGCGTCGGCGCTATCCAGAATGACGCAAAACCCGCCTTCCGCCCGCAAAGCCTGATCCGCGGCCCATAAGGCTTCGCCGCGCGAGACCGCCTCAACCAGGGTCACTCTATCGGGGTCGAGATAAGCCTGCAGACCAGAGGGGCAGAGGGTCTCAAGATCCCGCCGAAGCGCGATCCAGATCACATCGCGCGCATGTTGAGCGGCAGAGACAATCGCGAAGAAGTCTGAGCCCGGCCCTGTCAGCTCATGCATGCGGCGAGATCGCAAATCGGGCTGCTTGTTCCGCACGGCAGGCGGCCCATGCCCATTCAATCTCGTGAGCGATGCGAGCGATTTGATCTCATCCGGAACCATTTGTTCCTTATTTGTTCTTTTTGGGAAAGAGTCAAATAGAGGGATGCAGATGGAGCCGCGTGGGAGGCGGCTTCGTCTCGACTTAGCGAGGCTCGTGGGTGAGGCTTTGCAAGCTGCGTGGCGCAAGCGTTTGACTGGAGCAGGTTGTATGTTTGGAGTGGGCCTGCTCGAACAAGTGAAGCTTCGCCTCGGGTTTTATCGTGTAAGTGGTCATGAGGGTTTCATTTTCGAAGAGGGCCGCGACCCCATCGTCAATGCCGATAGCAGGCAAGGCGCTTGGTTCGGATTGAACGAGCTCAGCCAAAGCGTTTCGGCGAGCCTCTAGCGCATCATAATGTGCACAGATACTACCTTTTAAAAGGCCGATGCCTCTCACCGGTTGAATGCTCGATTTAATCGAATCGCTGATGCACCAATCGAACAACATGCTTATCCCGGCACTCGCTCCCGCGATCAGAGTGCCGTGTTGATAGGTTTGGACGAGGGCATCAACTACATCCCACTCTTTCAAAAGCGCGATCAAATTGCGGGTCACGCCGCCATCGATGAAAATCGCGTCTGTGTTGGGAAAATAGGCGCGAGGGTCACCGGTTTCCATCGCATACATATCTAAGCTGGTGGGATGAAACCCGACACGTTCAGCAAGGTTGAAAAACGCAGATGTGCGTTCGGGCCGGTCGCCTTTCGCCGCACCGATATAGCAAATACTTGGGTTTGACGCCTTGGCTTTGTTTGTGAGGTCTCGGATCAGCTGGAGAAATTCCGGTTGTTCGGAGCCGGACACGAAGACCGACTTAGAGTCGCTTATCCCAAGGATGCGCCGGGTCGGGGTCATGCTGGCGCCGCCATCTGCATTAAGTACGCGCACAATATCGCGCCATAAGTGCCAAGCGCGTATCCCAGCACCGCAAGCAGCACGCCGACCGGCGCCAGCGATGGGTGGAAGGCTGCCGCCAAGACGGGCGCCGATGCCGCGCCACCGACATTTGCCTTGCTCCCAACCGCGATGAAGAAAAATGGGGCGCGGATCAGTTTTGCCACCGCGAAGAGAAGGATGGTGTGAAACAGCATCCAGATGATTCCAACAAGGAACAGGAGTGGCTTCTCAGCAATCTGGAAAACGTCCATCTTGGTGCCGATAATCGCGACCAGCAAAAAGATAAAAACAGTGCCAATCTTAGACGCGCCCGCGCCTTCTAATTTGCGGAGGCGCGTGAAGCTGATGCCGAGTCCCAAAGTGGTCGCGGTGACGACGACCCAAAAGAACTGGTTGCTCAGAATTGAGCCCGAGAGTGATGGAATGGCGAGCGCCGCACTCGAGCACAAACCCGCGACAAGGTGCGATAGGCCGACGCCGCCAAACGCAATCGCAAGAAGTTTCATAAAGTCTTCTGTCGTCGCTGTGCGCTCCATTTGCGCGCTGTAATTGATCATCTTGTCCCGCAGCGTCGCAATGGCGGACGTGTCGGCTTTGAGCCAACGATCAATCGGGTCTGGGTTGCCCGCGCCATAAAGCAGAAATGCCATCCAGATGTTGGCAACCACGATATCCACGGCAACCATGGCGGCATATTTCTCGGGATTGTAGCCATAGATTTCGAGCATGGCGGTTTGGTTCGCGCCGCCGCCAATCCAGCTGCCAGCGACGGTCGCTAGGCCTCTCCACACCGCCTCGATGCCTTCACCGCCGACAGTTTCGGGACTGAAGCTCGCGACGATAAGTACGGCGACCGGACCGCCGATCACTATTCCAATCGTGGCGGTGAAGAACATAATGAGCGCTTTTGGTCCAAGCCCAAGAATGGCCTTCAGGTCGATGCTCATCGTCAAGAGAATCAGAGAAGCCGGGAGGAAGTAATCCTTAGCGATGGGCCAAAGCTGACTGTCCTTCGAAGAAATTAAACCGAAGCTATTCATCAGCGATGGGATCAAATAACAGAGTAAGATGATTGGAACGAAGGTGAAAAATTTGTTCCACATCCCGCCGAGGCTTCGCGCGTAGAAGAGGGCGCCAAGCGTTGCCGCGAGTAGGCCAAACACGATGGCATCATTGGTTATCAGGGGTGATGTCATTTTGTGCGTGCTCGTTTGCTTATGCGTTAGTGGTCGTCGGCATCGCCCAAGGTCCAACCGTCATCTTCATGCTCATCTTCGAAGGCTTTTTTCGGAAGATCGAACTCATACTCTTCCCCCAGCACGAAACGCGCATACCATGCGAGTTCGGCATTGATCTTGAACAATTGGTGCGCGGGTTTTTGATAGCCGTGAGGTTCTCCAGGGGCCTGATACAGTTTGGTTTCTGTCCCGGTCGCCTGAACCCCGCGGAACATCAAAATCGATTGCGTCGGCGGAACCCGAACATCGCGCTCTCCCACAAAGAACAGCGTTGGCGTGGTGACTTTCCAAGCATCTTTTAACGGTGAATCTGCCAGATATTGATCGCGTGGCGCATCTTCGTCCCAGGGCGCGCCACCGAATACGAAGTCCCGACCGCGGCGGACGTCGCTTTCGCCATGCATGGAAACCCAGTCGGCCGCGCCTGCTCCGGACGATGCCGCGGCAAATCGGTCGGTCTCGGTAATCAATCGATTGACCATGTGCCCGCCCGCGCTCCAGCCCATTTTGATGAGGCGGTCCGGGTCCGCAAGGCCACGCTCGATCAAAGCGTCAATGCCGTCCATCACGTCGAGATGGGCATTGCGGAAATAGCCACCAAACATATCGCGCATGAACGCGTCGCCATAGCCAGTACCGCCGCGGTGATTGGGCAGAAGCACCATATACCCCTGCGCTGCAAGCACAGAAACATATCGGGTTGTGTTCCAAGACCCAAACTGTGATGAACTGCGCGGGCCGCCATGAGTGGTGGTGACGAGCGGATATCGCCGACCTCTTTTATAGCCGATGGGATAAACGAGTAGGCCTTCTATTTTCGTTCCGTCGCGCGCGTCCCAAGTGACCGCTTCTTGGCGCGGCAAGAGATACTTTTCTTCCCAGTCTTCATATTCTTTCGTCAGTGGCTCAAACCGTCGCTCTCCGTCGCGGCGAATATACAATTCTCCTGGAGATTTTGCGTCGATGATTTTGGCGGTATGGGCGTTTTGGATCGGATCGTACCGCCAGTCGGTCACGACTTGGTCGCCGCTGGTGAGGGCGGTTAGCGTTCGTGCTTCTATGTCGTATCGATAAAGCGCGGTACGGAGGCCTGTATTGCCGAGAATATAGAGCCCCTTGCCAGACTGATCCCACTCGTGCGCCAAGGCTTCAAAAGCCAAGTCACCGAACAGTCGGCGCGGCGCTTCACCGCGTTTTTGGATGAAGACTTTGTCCTCGTAATAAGGCTCTCCGTGGGCATTTACGGTTGCGATATAGGCGATTGTACTATTGTCTGGAGAGAGGCGAACCTGTCCTTCAGAATAGTCATTTTGGGTCCACGCGCTTTCGTCGCCCGTCTGTAGATTACGGATGTAGACTTCTCTCAGATAACCAGAGTTAAGCCTCTGATCGGGCGCGCGGCTGTAGACCAGATAATTTCCATCCCGTGACAATGAGGCTGCGCGAACCGTGAAGTCGCCGGAGACCACGGGTTCGCTCTTCGTGCTATCCAAATCAAAATACCAAAGCTCACGGTCCAAAGGTTCATCAAACGCCTCGATTTCCCACTCATCTTTGACCGCTTTCGTGCCTGGCTCAGGGGCTTCAATTTCGGTTGCCCCAAAATAAAAACCCGCGCCGTCGCGTGCCCAGAAGACGTATCGGACATCCTCTTCGTGATCAGTGAGCTGTTTGGATGTGTGATTGTCGATGTCGAAATAATAGGCTTGCCGCTCTTTTTGGCCAGGCGGGCGGCGCAGGTAAATATACCCGGCGCCATCAGGCCGCCAGGAGATATCGCTTACAGATATCGTATCGCGTTTTGGCTCTGGAACGGGCAAGTGTTCGCCTGTTTCCAGATTGATCAATCGATAGCGATCCACTTTATCATTGTCGGACCAAAGTGTGCTGGAGCGTTGATAGATTAGATGCCGCCCATCCGGTGAAAGTAAGGGGTCTTTAACTTGGTGGATGCTGAGGAATTCTCGCGGGCTCATTCCTTTGGGGTCGTCGTCAGCGAGTGAAAACTGACCCAAGCTTAGAACAGATAGTGTGAGCAAAATGAGGATACGAGACATCGGCAACCGGTCCGGTTTTAGGGTTAGAAGGTAAGGGAGGCGGCGAGCCTGTCGCAGAAAATGACAGGCTCGCCGAGCTGCACAAGACCCGCTTTAGAAGCGGATCCGTGTTCCGACGAAGAATTCTCGTCCAACAACATCGTTCAAAGGAGAGATGATGTTGAGTGAACTACCATTATCCAAGCCAGTCGGAATAACTGGACCTAGGTCGTCAAAGATATTGTTCACACCGCCATAGATCCGGTACTGATCATTTTCGCCCCAAGTGTAGGACATGAAGACCCGGTGGAAGTCCTGACCATCGACTTCGAAGAAGCGGTCATCATCTGGACTTGGGTCATTTAGCAAGTCATCGACGCCGCCGCCTATATAAGTGGCCGTATAGCTCGCGACGAAGCCGTCTAGTGAATAACGCAAGCGCAAACGCCACTCGTCGTCGCCATCGCCAATCTCGCCTAGTGGAGAGGTCGTCAGTTGAGTGTCGCCAATCCCGGTGAACGTCACCTCTTGATCGAGATAGTGAGTATAGCGGAAGTCGGCATTGAAATCGCCAGGCACACTTGGGATCTCGAAATCATAGAGTGCGCTGACATCGATACCGGCAACTTTTTCCTCATTTAAGTTTTCTTGGAAATTGATCACTTCGGTGACTTCACCTGTGACAGGGTTTCGTGTGATCACATCGCAGAATCGATTATTCGGGAAGTCCGCCGATGAGTAGCAAAGGTCGACCGTGTTTTGGGTTGAAATGGAGGTAATCGCATCCTCAATTTCGATTTGATAATAGTCCGCGATCACCGTTAAATTCGGAATGAAGCTCGGTTGATAGACTGCACCAATAGTGAATGTGTCGGCCGTCTCTTCCTTCACGTTTGGATTGCCGGAATTGGGGCCGTTGACTGATCCTGGTGCATCGAAACCATCAACCGGATCAAACAGTTCTGGGTCTGCGAAATAGGCTTGGATCCCAGCTTCTGAAAGACAGTTGGCTGATACGATCGAGAGGTCAGCATTCTCTCCGCCGTCTCCATCGGGTTGATCAATCCCGGTTCCATCTGGTTGCAAACCTTCGCACGGATCAGCGAGACTGTCAGAGTCTTGCCGTGGTGGCGAGAAGAGCTCGGTTAAGCTCGGTGCACGTTGCGAACGTGAGTATTGGGTTCGGAAGCGAATGTCCTCAAAAGGAGACCAGACGGCGCCCACATTATAAGAGAAAATCGTTCCAATCGTGTTGTAATCACCAACACGCGCTGCGCCTTGAAGGTTGAGTTGATCAGCGATGATCGGAATATCAATCTCAGCGAACCCTTCCACAACTTCATAGTCTGAGACGACACTTGGGAAGACCGCAAGCGAGGTCACGTTAATATCATCCGTGGTTGGATCGCCATCCAAGCCGCCAATTTGATCACCATCAGGATCGCCGACCGTATCTTGCTCTTCGCGCCGGAATTCAGCACCTGCCGCGAACTTCACGTCGCCTGCTGGGATTGTGAATAGATCGCCAGAGACGAAACCGCCTGCCGTATACTGAATTCGCTCTTGGGTCGCGTATCCATTATATCGAATATAGTCGGCCGCTTCTCTGGTGATCGTATTCTCGCCAAAGATATTGATCGGCACACACCCATCTGCGCGCGCGTCGGCGTCAGCACATTGGAAGCCGCCATTGCCATCGCTTTCAATATCAAGCGCACGCTGGGCGTTCACGTGATTATACTCATTCGGATTGTACTGGTGCTGCTCGAATTTGCCGTAAGTCGCGAAAAGCTCCCAATCCAGATTGTCGTTGAACTGCCCTTTTAGGTCGGCAATCGTTCGCAGAGTACGACGATTGTTTTGACGCTGCTGCTCCCCAAGTTCGACCAAACGGCGATTGAACGAGACTGAGCCAGAGCGGGTTTCTTCCACTTCCGGCGGAATGAAAGGATGATCCGACGCTATGTTGCCGATGGTCGATTCATTAAACAGGCCAAATGAGTCAGACCCATTCAGCGTCTCGAATCCATTGGCTGTCACAGAGTCGATCTCGGAGTACATGACCGTGACGCTGCCTTCCAGTTCCGGAGAGAATTCATAGCTCGAAGTTAACGCGGCATTGAAGAGTTCGCGAGAGCCATTCAGCGCGCGACCGGGGCGGAAGTTGTAACCATCAAAGTCGGTGAAAAAGTCCGATCCAGCCGGGCGATTTGAGGGGCGTAGCGACTGGTCATTGAACCATTGGCCGTTTACGAACCATGCGTCGCCTTCGAATGTGCCGCCAGGTGTTGAGCTGCTGAATGAGGGGACAAAACAATGGCGTTCTGTATCGACGCCACCACAGCCGGGAAGGTTGATTTCGCCTGTCCAGCCATCGCTGCCTGTCGACGGGATTGGATCGTCAAACTCAACAGCGAGAATAGATTCGGGGCGCGAGTCATCCGCGCGGATCATGTCCTCATCGCGATAGCTAATTGCGAAGAGGAAATAGCCTTTTTCATCGGCGAAGTGTTGGCCGACCCGTCCGTTGATTCTAATTTCATCGCCGCCGCTTGCTTCAGGAGCGCTGTATCGTCCGTCGACTTCGAAACCGTTGAAGTCATCTTCCAAGAGAAAGTTTGCAACACCAGCGATGGCGTCAGAGCCATAGATCGCTGACGCGCCGCCTGTGGTGACTTCCGTTCGTTCGACGAAACCAATTGGCAAAGTAGAGAGTGATACGCGGTCTGCATTTCCTGAGTTCGAAACGGCGCGTTTCCCGTTGATCAAAACCAATGTGCGATCATCGCCAAGACGACGAAGATTGATGGTCGAGAGACCGCTGGTTTGAATAAAGAAGTTTGAGTTTGTCGGGGAGACGGATTCTGACACGCCGGGAATCTGCACCAGCGCTTCCGCAAGATCAGTCGTACCAATCTCTTCCAGGTCGGCTGCGCCAAAGGTTTGCAGCGGGATAGCAGATTGCGCGTTGGTTCGCTGAATGCGCGTGCCAGTGACAACAATTTTGTCCTGCTCGAGCGTTTGCTCAGTTTCAGCATCTGCACTCGTCGTGATGACTGGATCGCTTTGTGTTTCCTGCGCCAAGGCGACGCCGTTTACGGCAAATGCGGTCAATATCGCTCCGCTCGCGGCACTCAGTAATTTAGACTTTAAGGGGTTCAATTCAGCCTCCATGTTACACCTGTTTCCACTTGTGCAGTGACGGGGATTACTGGCTTGACATCAAATTCTAAATTCGAAAATGTTGATGCGTAAATTGCAATGCATTGATAATGAGGTGATTTTTTGGAGCTCAAATGGCTAGAGGACCTCGTGAGTGTTGTTGAAAAGGGACACTTCGCTCGCGCAGCTGAAGCGAGAAATATCACGCAATCGGCGTTCAGCCGTCGTATCAAAGCGCTTGAGATCTGGGCGGGAACTGAATTATTGGACCGCTCTCAACATCCGGTGACCCTCACCTCAGCCGGCCGAAACTTCATCTCGCATGCGCAGGACATCATCCGATTGGCGAATGAGGCTCGCACGGAGACGATGGGTTTTTCCCGCCTAGCAGAAACGGGTGTGACGATTGCTTGTCTCCACACACTCGCGCTGTTTCATGTCCCTTCGCTTCTGGCTGAGTTGAAGAATACAATTGGAAGTGTCGAAGCCACGATTGTCGCTGAGACGCGCACCGTCGAAGAATACCTTGAGAGCTTATTTAGCGGCGCGAGCGACTTCTTTATTTGCTATCGGCATCCGGCATTTTCGTTTGATATTGATCTTGCGCAGTTTCCTCGCTTAGATATCGGCTCTGATCGCATACTGCCCTACATCAGACGAGAGGATTTTCGCGACGATTTGCTGGAGAAAACGGGTCCAACAATTCCCTATCTAGAGTATTCGGGGACCTCTTTTATGTCTCGGGTGGTGGACCATACCGTGAAGCAAGCACCGTTTCGAAAACGCCTAAAGTCGGTCTATCGTGGAACGCTCGCAGAGAGCCTTTGTACCGCTGCGATTAATGGTCTTGGAATGGCCTGGTTGCCGGAAAGCGTTGTCGCCTCAAATCCGCGATCGGATGCGTTGAGATGCGTCTCTGTCGAAGCGCCAGAGCATATGCAGATCAGTATCTTCAGCGCCGCAAACAACAAGCGCCCGATCGTTCAACGAATTCTGGCGCACTTGCGTGAAAAAGGGGCGCGTTAGATGATCGAGCTAAAAAGATGGCTCATCCGCGGGCCATTTCGATCGTCCGAACGTGTCTGAAGCCCTGAGGATCGAGCCTGAGGTCACGCGAGGGGAATAGCGGCCTTCTATTGTGTCCGCGCAGAAATCGAGGATGATAATCAAAATAATCATCGAAGGATGGAATGCGGAGGTCTCAAAATGAAATTGGATTTTGCTAGCACAGCCTTGCTTGCGCAGCTCGCGGCAATGGGCGGGCCGGGATTTCATGAGATGTCGCCCGAGGAAGCGCGGCTCGCGGGCGCGGGGATTTCGAACAGCTATCCGCCGGGACCGGACATGGTCTCCGTTCGCGATGAGATGATCACGGGTGCTGATGGCGCGTCTTTTCGGGCGCGTATCCTAATTCCCAACGAGACCCCATGCGCAGCGATTGTCTATTATCATGGCGGCGGTTGGGTCCTGGGAGATATCGACCAGTACGATACGCTCGGTCGTCAAATGGCGGCGCGTACAGGGGCGGCGGTCATCCTTGTCGACTATCGGAAAGCGCCGGAGCATCCTTATCCTGCCGCTGTCCATGATGCTTGGGACGCGCTGAAATGGGTGGATGAGAATATCGGCTCAATTGCGGGCCAGCCTGTACCAATCATTGTTGGCGGCGATAGTGCGGGCGGTAATCTTGCAGCCGTCGTGGCGCAGAAGGCGAAGGCTGAGAATGGGCCAGACATTTCACTGCAGCTGCTCGTCTATCCCGTCACTGATGGAGCGATGGACACAAAAAGCTACGCTGACCCGGACAATCAGCTGCTGCTGAATACGCCGCTAATGGAATGGTTCTGGGATCACTATGTGCCCGATAAGACGCGGCGATCTGAACCTGAAGCCTCACCGGCGCGTGCGGACGATCTTTCCGGTTTGCCGCCAGCTTTGGTCGTGACTGCGGAATATGATGTGCTCCGTGATGAGGCGGAGGCCTATGGCGAAGCCCTCCAAGCCGCAGGCGTGCCAGTGACGATGAAACGGTTTGACCGGCAGATGCACAATTTCTTCGCCATGCCCGGCATGCTGCCCGCCGCCGCGACGGCGCTTGAATATGTCGGCCAGCAAATCGATCGACATTTGGCCAAAAGCAGCGCGCTCGATGTTGTGATTGTGGGAGCCGGCTTCGCAGGCATGTACCAGCTTCACAAGCTGAGACAGCAAGGCTTGAAAGCGCGAGTCATCGAGAAGGGCGATGATGTCGGCGGGACCTGGTATTGGAACCGCTATCCCGGCGCGCGCGTCGACATTGAGAGCATGGCTTACTCCTTCTCTTTCGATGAAGAGCTGGAGCAGGAATGGACGTGGACGGAGAAATACTCGCCGCAGCCGGAAATCTTGAAATATGCCCAGCACGTCGCTGATCGGTTCGACTTGCGCCGCGATATCTCATTCGAAACGACCGTCACGCGCGCTTTGTATGATGAGGATCATGCGCGTTGGAATGTCTATACCGATAAGGGCGAAGTGATTTCCGCTCAATATTTGATCATGGCAACAGGCTGCCTGTCGGCGATTAAGACTCCTGACATTCCAGGCGCGGATACATTTGCTGGCGACACCTACATCACCGGTATGTGGCCGCATGACGGGGTCGATTTCACTGGCAAGAAAGTCGCTGTGATCGGCACCGGCTCTTCGGCGATCCAATCGATCCCACTGATCGCGGAGGAAGCCGATCAGCTGACCGTCTATCAGCGCACGCCCGCCTATTCGATGCCGGCCTTTAATCGGTTGCTTGAAGAAGATGAGATCAAGCAAATGAAGACGACCTATCGGGCTTATCGTGAAGCTCAGCGCAATCATCTTTCTGGGATCCCGCACCCGCCGCGCAACCTCATGCCAGCAGCGTCAGAGACCGATAATGAGCGAAAGGATCGGCTGGAGTCGGCTTGGGAGAGCGGCATTCTCACGGCCCTGTCGTCGTCCTATTCGGACGTGATCACCGACGCATCCTCGAACGACATGATTGCCGAATTTGTACGTGATAAGATCCGTGAGCGGGTGAAGGATCCCGAACTCGCTGAAACCTTGGCGCCAAAATCCTATCCATTTGGAACCAAGCGACCGTGTCTAGATACCAACTATTACGAGACCTACAATCGAGACAATGTGCGCCTGGTCGATCTGCACAAAACGCCGATTGAAGAGATCACATCCACGGGTGTCCGCACCAGCCAAAGCGATGACGCTTATGATGCCATCGTCTTTGCGACTGGGTTTGATGCCATGACCGGCGCATTGGAGCGGGTCGATATTCGCGGCAAAGAGGGCATGGCTCTGCGCGACAAATGGGCGGACGGCCCGCACACTTATCTGGGGCTTTGCGTCGCGGGGTTCCCGAACCTATTCACGATCACAGGGCCATCCAGCCCATCGGTTCTTAGCAATATGATCGTGTCGATCGAACAACATGTCGATTGGATCAGCGATTGTATCGCCTGGATGCGTGAGAACGAGCATACGACCATCGAGCCGACTGAGACTGCCGAAACAGAATGGGCAATCCATAATGAGCAATCGGCGAATCTGACTTTGTTTCCGCAGGCCAATTCTTGGTATATCGGCGCCAATGTGCCGGGGAAACCACGCACCTTTATGGCCTATGTCGGCGGCGTAGATGTTTATCGCCAGCTTTGCGATGCGGTTGCCGCGGACAATTACCAAGGATTTGAAACGGCATAGGTCAATCCAGGGATCGATTTATTCATGCGCGGGCGCTCGCATTCTTGCTTGTGTCTGCCGCCGCGTACGTGCTCAAATATGGTCTTTTGGGGCGCTGTCAAAACCTCAAAAAAATCTCAAATGGGGAAAGGTGGCTTGATTTTTGGATCGAGTTCCCGACTAACTTCATGAAACTTGATTGCTCGCACTCTCATTGGGTTAGGGGAGGAGCTCGCGCGATTGGGGGACCCGCCTAAAACGGCTTATCGCGTAGAAAAAAATGACGACTTATAGTTTCGACGAATTCTCGTTTAACTGCGACACGCTCACGCTTCAGAAAAATGGTGTCGATATCTTATTGCGCCACCAGCCGGCGAAGCTGCTCAAACACCTATTGGAAGCGGCCCCAGGCATTGTTTCCAGGCAGACCTTACAGACTGAAATTTGGGATGACGGCGTTAATGTAGAGTTTGAGCAAAGCCTCAATGCGTGCGTGAATCAGCTCCGATCCGTGCTTGGCGATCAGGCCCGCAATGCGCGCTTTATCGAGACCTTGCCAAAACGGGGCTATCGTTTCATCGCCGATATTGAGCCGGTTATCGAAGCTGAGCCGCGCCGAGTGCATCCTGGATGGATGGCCTTTGCTGCTTTGGCTTTGGCAGCGGTCTTGTTGCTCGCACTGGTCTATCCTAGAGCGCCCGATACCGACCCGGTCTCGATCTATGTCTCACCGGTGGCAGTGGATTTTCCAACCAGCTCTGAAGATGAAGACGCGATTCAGTACGCGCTACGGGTCGGGATTGTGGAGCAATTGATCCGTTATGATCCCGAAAGCTTCCTCGTCATCAATGGCGAGAGCCTTTGGGAAGACATTTCGCAGGGCGCCGATGATGACCGCAATTACCATGACTATTTGCTTTTATTGAATCTGCGCAGGTCGGATCAGAGTTATAGCGTCGATGCCGTTTTGTCTGCGCCCACTCGAGCGGTCGAACTCGCGCGCACATCCATCGCGCTAGAGCACTTGTCACCAGATGCTTATGCTGAGACGGCTGAAGCTGTGTCTGAATGGGCGGCAACCACGATTCACTCTGGCGCGAGCCCAGTGGCGAGGCCAGATCCAGTACTTGAGTATAATACCGCGTACTATCGAAACATACTCAACGGCCAACGCGCCTTGCGCTTCGCGAACTTTACGTCTCTCGTTGAAAGTATCGATTGGTTCGATAAAGCGCTGGTGATCTCGCCGCAATCACCCGACGCCTTAGCCGGTAAAGCCATTGCGCTCAGCATGCTTGTTGATAGCCGTGGATATCCACGGGACGAAACCTTCGCAGAGATAATTGATATTGCAGATGCCATCGAGCGCAATTCAGGGATCCATCCGCGTGCACAACTCGTCAGAGGTGTCGTCTATCTTCACCGGGATTGGGATATCGAGAAAGCCAAGGCCGCGTTCATGCGCGCCTCGCAATTGGCGCCAGGAGATGCGCTCATTCATTCTTGGAAGGCGACGCTTATGGCCGTTGAAGGAGACGTTGCGGGCGCACTGCAAGTGTCGAGTGTAGCGGTCTCCATGGATCCGATGGCGCAGGCGTCCAACTCCGACCGGTGTTGGCACCTAAATGCGGCAGATCGGTTTTCTGAGTCCGTGCAATATTGCGACTGGGCGCTCGAAATTGATCCGCACAATGCCTTCAATCGACTGAGCCTCGTCTTAGCCTTGCAGAAGTCGGAGCAGCCGCAACGCGCGACCGAAGTCCTACAGCCGCTCATAGAATACGTTGGTCAGAATTATGACGGAGGGGCGCCCGAATTTGTGAAAGACAATCCACGTGAGAACCTGCGCGATATGTATTGTCACTTGGCCGACGTTTTGGAGCCTCGCACACAAAAAGGCGGAGCATCAGTTTATCTCGTTGCATCATTTTGGGCGATGTGCGGAAATTATGAGGTGGTTCCCGCGCTCCTCCAGACCGCCACTGATAATCGCGAGATTGGTATCCTCTATTACAAACTCGACGCGCACTTTGATGAATACCGCGCATCTTTGATCGGTCGGCGAGCTGACAATTCTCGCTTTCCCGGCGCAGACTCCCGGATGCCTTGACCTCCAAGTCTGACCTGTCGCGTAAATTCGGAATCCACCGCACTCTGTCGGGTGTTGATTGCAAGTAAACGCCGCAAACCCTGCCGTTGAACATCTTTATTAGGTTTATTTGAGGTCGTTTACTTTGCTGCAACGTCAGCAATTGGCGCACCTCTTCTCCCAATGTCTCACCGAATTTTTTCAAGACTGGAGGAGAAAGACCTTGAAAAGACCTATGTTGAAAAGACTCGCGCTCGCGAGCACGATACTCACGGCGATGAGTTGCGCCCCGGCGCTCGCACAACAAAGCGATGACGTTGATCGCGTTGAAAGCGCCGAAGCAGAAGATGTGGCCGTACAGGAACGTGTTGTCGTCACCGGATCCAGGCTGCGCCGCGATGAATTCTCATCCATCTCACCTCTACAAGTGGTCGATGCCGACGAGGGGCGTGCCATTGGTATTATAGATGTAGGTGACTTGGTCGCGCAGTCTCCTGCAATCACAGGAGTACAGTTTGATGCCTCGACAAACGCAGGATCCCCTACGGCCGCGGTTGAAGGCATCTCCGAGGGCGGGGTTGGCTCAAACAATATCGCGCTCCGCGGCTTGGGCGCGTCATCAACGCTCGTCTTGTTGAACGGACGGCGTCTTGGACGCGCGGGTGTGCGCGGTGCGCCAGTTGCGCCAGACATCAACCTGATCCCAAGCGCGCTCGTTGAGCGGGTCGACATTTTAACCGATGGCGCATCGTCGATTTACGGCTCTGATGCTGTCGCCGGTGTTGTAAACGTGATCCTGCGTGACGAATTTGAAGGTTTTGAGATTGCTGGAAACACTACTTTGCCGTCCGAAGAAGGCGGTGAAGAATTGCAACTCAGCTTCATCGGCGGCGCAAAGGGCGACAAAGGCCACTTCATGGTCGGCGGTGAGTTTTACAATCGCACGGCTGTGCTCGCCGGCAATCGCTCAAACTTCAATGATTGTTTGCGGGATATCGAAGTTGGCACTGATGGCGAAGTTCGCTCCGTCTGTCTTGATAACCGGCCGGACAATGCGGTCCTCGTCGCCGGGACTGGGTTCGTGTTCAGCACACCAGGTACGACAGATATTGGCGTGCCAGGCTTCTCGACCGGCGGCGCACTGCCGCAGAATTTTGCCTTCACTGATACTTTCAATTTGCAGGACGAAGAACGAAACACGCAACTGCTCGAAGGCGTTGAGCGCTATAGCCTGTATGCGAATGGCGAATACTCAGTTGATCTGTTCAGCCGCGACACGCTCTATTTCGAAGGGGCATACTCCAATCGGAGTGGCATCAGTCGCCTAACCAATGAGCAAATTTTCCCTGGCGTTCCAGCCCTTATCCCGCAGGAAGACGCGAATGGCAATTTGCTTGTGAATGCGGATGGATCTCTGCAACTCTTTGACAATCCGCTTAACCCGTTCTCAGCTGACGCTTTGCCAGTGGTCTCGACTTTAGGGCTGTCTCAGCGCCGGACGGCTGACGTGTCGAATTTCCGAATTGTCTCTGGATTAGAAGGTGACCTCGCGCTGCCGGGGTTCAAAGAGCGCAACTGGGTTTACGACTTCTATGGCAGTTATGAGCGCAGTTATGGCGTCGCGTCGCAGCCTGTCTTGAACGAGTTTGCTGCGCGAGAGTCTCTCGACACGTTGAGATTAAACGCAAATGGCGATCCGGTTTGTGGTTTGGAGCGGACCGCTTTGACGTTTGGCTTCCTGACCCCGTCGAATTGCGTCGTTGTCGATTGGTTCTCGCCAACACTGTTCACAACCGAAGGCGGCAATAAACGTTTTGCCACACAGGAAGAAGAAGACTTCTTGTTCGGAGATTCCATCAACACAACTGAAATCGAGACCGGGATCATTTCCGGTGTGGTGACCGGTGATGTCTTCGAAATGCCAGCAGGAACCGTCGGCTTGGTCCTTGGGGCCGAGTTCCGTGAAGAGCGGATCAATACGATCAATGATGTTGTGCGAGTGAACGGCCTAGGGGCGTCCGAAGTTCCAGACATTGAAGGCAATACAATCGGGCGAAATAGCCTCTGGGAATTGTTTGCCGAAACGGAAATTCCACTGCACGAAAAGGTCAATATCAACCTTGCGGGCCGGTACTCTAATACCGAGCTTTCAGGCAATGAGTTCACTTATTCGGTCCGTGGCGACATTGCGCCAACCGACTGGTTCAGGCTTCGCGGTACGGTCGGAACCACATTTAGATCGCCTGATTTGCGCGCTTTGTTCCTAGCAGGGACTGTTGGAACCATTGGCGGGGGGAATGACCCGTGCCGTGTGCCAACGGTTGCGAACAATGGCGGGGTCTATGACCCAACCGAAGATACGCGGTCGCAGATCGTTCTCGACAATTGTGTAGCCGATGGCGTTGATCCAACTGCCTTGGGACTTCTCGCTACGACCGGTATCCCGACCAATGCAGGGGGTAATCCAAACCTTGCACCGGAGACGTCTGAGACGTTCACAACTGGCTTTGTGGTGCGTCAGCCTTGGACCGATGATTTCGACTTCGATTTCTCGGCGACATATTTCAAAATCGATATCGAGGACCGCATCCTGCCAACCAGCGCGACAACCATTCTGACGCGCTGCTATAATGACGAACCGGCCCTTGGCAGCCCATTCTGTGACTTCATCACACGAAACCCTGGCAACCCGGCGCAGGCGACAATCAACCGTGTCGATGTGCCATTCATCAATATCGGACAAGTGACGTCCGAAGGGGTGGATCTGAACGCTCGGTTCGGCATGGACATCGACTCGATCCTCGACGGCGCGCGGTTCAGCTACAATCTCTCAGCGACGCATTATATTGAACAGCTTGAGCAGATTTCTGCCGACGATCCAGGTGATGATAATATTGGCGAAATCGGCAGCCCAGAATGGCAAGCCGTTGGAACCGCGCTATTGGATTACGGCAACTGGACGGGCCGCTGGCGCACACGATACATTGGTGAAACGCAGCAAGATGATAGCGATGCGTTCACTGATCCGGCTGATCAAAGCACAACCCGATCAGCTTGCGGAATTCTGGGAGCGTCTGTCGCTTGCCGGGATGTCGACTTCACAGACAGCTATTGGACACACGACCTGTCCCTCGGGTACTCCACAGGTTCGTGGTCAGTGACAGTCGGCGTGCGAAACCTGTTCGATGAGGAACCTCCAATTATCGATCAGGGTGAGGGTCCCTCGCGACTCAACATTGTAACGCAGTCAGGCTACGACCTTATCGGTCGGCGCGCCTTCCTAAATGTTGCGAAGACTTTCTAGAGCCCCTCGCATATGCACAGATGACGGCCCTCGAAAGGGGGCCGTCATTTTTATTCTGGAGATTTTGGCGAGACCAGTATGCAGACATTAAAGTTTCACCATGTGGGTGTTCCGACGGCTCGAAAACTCCCCGATCGGGATTACAGCCCGCAATTAAAAATGCATGGCAGCGGATATTTCGACACGCCTTATGGCGTCGAGTGGCATAATTTTGATCATGACAACCCACTGCCTGAAATCATACAAACCAAACCGCATATCGCATTTGAAGTAGACGATCTGCGAGCCGCCATCGCGGGTAAGGAAATTGTGCTGCCGCCAACCCAGCCAGCTGAGGGCGTGCAGGTCGCGTTCATCCTAGATCGAGGCATCTTAGTCGAGCTTCTGCAGTTTGATCGCCCCGCGGAAGAGGTTTGGCCGCATCCCAATAAGTTCAGGATCTAACAACGATCATTCCCGATTCTAAGCTTGCGTAAGCGGTTCCATATGGTGATGGTGCAGGCTTGCAGCATTCAGAGAGCCCAAGATGATCAAATTTTCCCGTTTCAAAAACCTTGGCTTTCAAACAGCGGCCGCGGCGGCACTCCTGCTCGGAGCTGCCGCGTGCACCACATCTCAGCCGCCCAGCCCGACCGACCTGCATGCCAGCGTGCTGGTCCTGGATGCCCATTCTGATATCGTCTTACCGGAAACTTCGCCGCTTTATCTCGGAGCAGATGGAACGTCGAAAGTGGCCATCGACAAGCTGGAAGCAGGAGGGGTCGACGTCGTCATCATGGCGCTCGCGACGGGACCAAAACCGCGGACGGCAGAAGGTCGCGCAGCCGGGGCTGCTGAGATCGACGCCAAGCTTGTTGCCATTCGAGCGCTCGTTGGCGCAAATTCTGAGCGGGTCGCATTTGCTGAATCGCCAGATCAGGTTCAATCGGCTCAGGATAATGGGCAGGTTGCCGTCATTCTGGGCTTTCAAAACGCGCTGGGTCTGGAGCGTAACGTGTCGCGGATCGATGAGCTCTATGACCAAGGCGTTCGTGTCTTCGGACTGACTCATATGGGGCATAATGATTTTTCTGATTCCTCGCGCCCGCTCTTCAATGGCGAGACGGGCGAATATGAAGTGACCGAAGAGCATGGCGGCTTGTCCGAACTTGGTCGCCAGGCGGTTCAACGCATTGATAGGCTCGGCGGGATTGTCGACGTGTCGCAAATGTCAAAGGCGGCAACGCTGCAAGCCATCGAACTGACCGATACGCCGATTATCGCTAGCCATTCTAATGTGAAGCAATTGTCGAATGTCACGCGCAATCTCTCAGATGAAGAGATTGACCGAATTGGTGAAACCGGCGGTGTGATCCATATCGCGGCGTTCAGCGCTTATCTCGTCGATTTATCCGATCCCGACATGCTCGAATCTATTCGCCAGGTCCGTGTCGACGCGGGCCTTCCCGAGACATACTCCTACCCATATGAGCTCTATTGGGAACTTAAGAATGACGAAGAGAAACTGAGCTTCCTAACCAATATGCGCGCGCTTGTCGGGCGTGAGGATGTGGCGCGTATGGTGGATCACATTGATTATGTCGTTGACCGTATCGGCATAGACCATGTCGGCATTGGCACAGACTTCAATCATGGCGGCGGAATTGCTGGGTTTGCAGAAGCTGATAGTGCGCAAAGCGTGACCGAAGAACTTCTCCGGCGCGGCTATTCTCCGGAAGAAATCGAAAAAATCTGGGGCGGGAACTTTATGCGGGTTTTTGGGGTCGCTGCGAGCAAATAGGGGTTGCCGGTTCGGTCGGGGGTCACGCGTCTTTTAAAGTGATTTGAACTTTAACACCGCCTTGGTCTGAGTTTCTCAATTCCAAATGTGCTTTGTCTCCGAATGCCGCTTTCAGACGTTGCTCGACATTTGTTAGTCCTAAATGCGGACTGTCTGAACCATTTGAGCTCTCCAGATCGGATAAGCCTGGTCCATTGTCGGAAAGCGTGAGTTCGACGCCTCCGGTCCGTTTGATGGCTTGAAAAGTCAGCACCGTCGGATCCATCCGTTTGCCAACAGCGTGTTTGATCGAGTTCTCGAAGAGGGGCTGGAGCAGAAGAATGGGAAGCTGAAGATTTAACAAGTCTGGTTCGACCTCAAACTCGGTGATCAACCGGTCGCCAAATCGGATCTTCTCAATCCCGAGATATGAGTCGATCGCATCGAGCTCTTCTTCCAAGGAGTGCAGCATCTGAACGTCGTCATTGAGCGACAATCTGAGGAAGTCGCCAATGCGTGCGAGCATCTCCATTGCATCGTCTTTTTTGTTGCGCTGAACGAGGGCAGAGACGGAGTTTAGAGCGTTCAAAAAGAAATGCGGATTGAGTTGATATTTGAGCATTCTAAGCTGCGACTCGCGGAATAGGGACTCCGCTTCCAAACGTTTCATGCTTTCCGATTGTGCTTTTGCTTGAGCGGCTAATGTTAGGGCTTGGGCTTCCGCTGCTATCCGTCTTTGCTCGATCGATTGGCGGTAATATCTAAACGCGTGGTATGAGACGGCCCAAGCGACGAACACGATCACCGATACATTGATCCACCCGCCCCAATCGGAGAAATAGATCGTTTCGCCGGTTAAGAAGGTAAAGGTCGTAATGCGCCACGCCGTCCATGCCGCGGCCGCCGCGAGGACGGCGGATCCCACGATGATCAAGCGCGGCGCAAAATTGCGTTGCCAGACTGATCGAGCGACGAGCCGGATGGGGTGGCTTAAGAACATCCCCGCAATCGATTGTAGGACGCTGTGTACGAGCGGCGCGAACTGACCCGGCGTGTACCAGATATTGAGACTAAGCGTGTTGAAGATTGTCAGCGCCGCCCAGCCGCCCAGCTGAAACGCCCAATACTGCGAGATGAGCGGGCTGCGTTGTGTCTCAATTGCCATAGGTTTTGAATCCATGACGCAGGCTCCTAGCAGTCGCCATCAGTTTTGTGTAGTTGATGACAGACACGAACAATGTGCGCGGCAGCACCGCAGAAGGCAAAGAAGGGTCAGAACTGAATGCTAAAAGCTGTAATCTGTGATGATGAGCAACCCGCTCTGAACTTGCTTGCAGATATGCTTTCGGAGACAAATGACATCAAGCTGGTTGCGAAATGCCTGACGGCAGAAGACGCACTATCGGTTATAAATTCTGGTGGAATTGACATCGCCTTTTTTGATGTTGAGATGCCGCAAATTACCGGCGTCGATGCTGCAATCCAGATCACAGTGGAGCCAAAGCCACTGATTATTTTCGTGACCGCCCACGCTGAGTACGCAGTGGATGCATTTGGTGTTGATGCGGTTGATTATGTTCTCAAGCCTCTGACCAAGAGCCGAATTGAGAAAGCCGTAGAAAAGGCTGTTCGCCTGACGCGTCTTATCGAAGAAAGCCAGCAAGGTGCGGCTGGAACCGAACAGACCCAAGGTGGATCCGACGCAGATGAGTTCGTGACGATTAAAGATGCGGCATCGGTTTACTTCCTGCCATTGAAGGAAATTGTCTGGATCGAAGCGGCCGGGGACTACTCATTGGTGCATAAAACGAGTGGTGAGATTGCGATTAGACGCACACTTTCGTCTCTGGTTGATGAGCTTCCCGACACACGATTTAGACGAATCCACCGCTCTAGCATCGTCTCGATGGAGCGGATTTCGGAGATAAAACGGCTGGCGAAGGGCGAAGCGGAGCTGTTCATGGATAATGGGGCATTAGTTCGTGCCAGCAGGAGTTACCGCCCTGTAATTAAAGAAATTATTGCGCGACAATCGTAAGAAAACCCTCCGAAATGAGTGCAATTGCCAGCGCTGTCATCGTCCATTCTATCGCAGAATAAGCCCCATTCACCGCAAAATTGTTGAGCGGGCCTGACGCTTATTGTCTTCTCATGGTGGGAGGAAAATAAGAGAATGACGCACGTTCGAAATTGGACGCTTATTGCGAGTGTTTGTATTTTTTCCGGAATTCTATCGGCTTGTTCGCCAGCGAACGGCAACACACCAGATGCGAGTGCTTCGAACACTGTTGAAACAGTGGATGTGAGCGCAAACGGCGCGGGTGTGGCAGCGGCCGAATCCTTCGCCTGGCGGACCGTGTTCCTGGACGACTTCGATGGCGAGGAACTTGATCGCAGCAAATGGGCGCCCGAAGTCTCATGCTGGGGCGGCGGAAACAATGAGCGTCAATGCTATACCGACCGTACCGAAAATGTTCGGGTCAGCGACGGTTACCTGCATCTGATTGCGCAGGAAGAAGAATTTACAGGGCCCTTGTATCCTGAAGGTATGCCGGGTGCGCCGGGCGGGACAGCGACACAGCCATATACGTCCGGCAAAGTTCGGACACGCGGATTGGCGGCGTTTAAATATGGCCGGATATCAGCGCGCCTAAAACTGCCTGCCGGGCAGGGCACATGGCCGGCCTTCTGGATGATGTCAAATACGGATGAATTAGGCGGCTGGCCGCTCTCTGGCGAAATTGACATTATGGAAGCGGTCAATCTCGGCACCGATTGCGAGGAGTGTCCCGGCGGTGTTGAGCGACGATCGTCTGCGGCATTGCACTTTGGAAAAACCTATCCGGACAATGAATTCCTGTACCAGAAGATAAGCGGTGAACGCGTCCCTGGTCCATCTGAAGAGTGGCGGGTTTATGCAGTCGAGTGGGGCCAGACGGCGATCCAATGGTCGGTCGATGATGAAGTCTTCATGCGGATTGAGCATGATGACTGGTACACTGCCTCGCCGGAAGCGGATGGGCGACCGTACGCGCCATTCGATCACCCGTTCTATGTCATGCTCAATTTCGCGGTGGGGGGAGCGCTCTCGGAGAATTCAAATGGCGCCGGGTTTGATCCGGCGTCATATCCGAACGAGTTGCTCGCTGATTGGGTGCGCGTGGAACAATGCGACGGTGATGACGAGACCGGGATGGCCTGTTTAGCAGACGCGAATTGGACCGGAGAATTGCTCGGTCCGGAGGCGCAAGCCGATGAATAATTCCGAAATATTTCTAATGAAATCACAACCTTGGGAGGTTTAAATGAGGTCGAGTGAACAGAAAAGAGCCTTTAATTTAGGGGTGCTGCTATTAGGCGGCGTCTCTGCGTTTGCGTTGGCGCAACCCGCCATTGCGCAATCAGACGCCGATAGCGATGGGCAAGTCGAAGAAGAAGCACGACAAGATGTTGTCGTAGTGACCGGTATTCGCAAAAGCCTTCAGGCGTCATCCGATATCAAGCGCGACGCGCAAGGTGTCGTAGATGCGATTACCGCCGAAGACATGGGTAAATTCCCAGACACCAACCTCGCAGAGTCTCTGCAGCGGATTTCTGGTGTTTCGATTGACCGTGCAAATGGTGAAGGTAGTCGAGTGACAGTTCGGGGCTTCGGTCCAGACTTTAACTTGGTTCTTCTAAATGACCGCCAAATGCCATCTGCGTTTTTGGAGTCCGGCGCGCCGTCTTCAAGAAGCTTTGATTTCGGTAATCTCGCTTCAGAGGGCATCGCAGGCGTTGAAGTCTACAAAACCGGCCGAGCCGATCTTCCAACTGGCGGCATCGGGTCAACGCTAAACATCAAAACCGCGCGGCCGCTTGATGCGCCTGGTCTGAAATATTCAGTCGGCGTCAAAGGTGTGATCGATAACTCCGTCACGTCCTTGGGCGATGACTCGATCACACCAGAAATTTCTGGGATCTTCTCGAACACGTTCGCAGACGACAAATTCGGTATTGCGGTCGCGGCAAGCTACCAAGAGCGCGAGTCTGGTGTCGCACAGTTCGGCACAACCAGTGGCTGGCGCGGCGCTTATCTCGGGTCGGAAAACAATTGGGGGACGCTACCGCAACCACCAGCCGACACACAGGTCACCAATCGTCCGGGGCCGGATGATGTCTATTCAGTGCCTCAGAACGCTAATTACAGCCTGACCAACACCAATCGCGAGCGGCTTAATGCTCAGGTCGCGCTTCAGTATAGCCCGGTCGATACGCTGACCGCGACGCTCGACTATTTCTATTCTGAGAACAAAGTTGCGACGGAAAAATCAGACCTGTCTGTCTGGTTCAACCACGGTAACACAACCAGCGCATGGACAGATGGTCCGATCGCCAGCCCACTCTCCTATTTTGAAGACTTCGGTGATGGCGGCTCCGACCTCTCTATGGGCGGCGCGAAATTCGGAACCGTTGGCGAAAATGAGTCGATCGGTTTGAATCTCGCATGGGAACCCACCGAGCGGTTGAGCGTTGTGTTTGATGCGCACTCTTCATCAGCTGATTCTGGTCAAGACAGCCCTTATGGAACAAGCTCGGTTATCTCGACAGCTGACTTCCAGCTGCGATCTCAAGGTATTGATTTCACAACAGCGTTGCCTTCACTTTCGCTTGGCTTCCAGTCTCCGTTCACGGACATTGATCCAGCGCGGATGATCGCAACAGGGAACGTATTCTCAAACAGCTTGATCAAGACAGAGATTGATCAGTATCAGCTGAATGCGAGCTATGACTTCGATGCGTCGATTGTCAGCAGCGTTGACTTTGGTGTTTCTTCAACCACCAACAAAATTCGTTCGGCCTTTGCGAATGCGCAGAACGATACTTGGGGCGGTGTTGCGACGGCGGATGATCTGCCGGATGATATTTTCCGCCGGATCGATCTGGCTGGAAACTTTGACGAGTTCGATGGCGCAGGTGTCACGCAGCAAGACTTCCTTGCAGTTGACTTTGATCGCCTCGCGGCGGTTATCGATACGCCGACATTTGGATCTGTTTGTGGCGGCGACGGAATTTGCCGCTCCGACGATTTCCTCATCGATCGCAAGATTGAAGAGGAAAGCCTGGCGGCCTTCTTCCAGGTGAATACTGACTTTGAAATCGGGGCTATGCCGGCATCGCTTGATGCAGGGCTTCGCTATGAGCAAACCGACGTTACGTCCCCATCGCAAGTCACGGTTCCGACTGGCACTCAATGGGTTGCTGCGAACGAGCTCAGCTTGCTTGGCCTGACGGACGAAGCCAATGTCGTGACGCAAGAGTTTACTGGTGAGTATGATTACTGGCTGCCAGCGATCGACTTCCAGCTTAATCCACGTGACGATGTCATCTTGCGGGCATCCTTCAGTAAAACGCTCACGCGTCCTGGTTATCAGGATATTGCGGGCGGGCTCTCAGTGGACCAACTGTTCCGCGTCGATGGCGGCAATGGAATTAACGGCAACACCAATCTACGCCCGTTCACGTCGGAAAACTTCGACCTGTCAGCAGAGTGGTATTATGAAGATGGCGGCTCTTACGTCTCGATCGGCTATTTCCGAAAAGACGTTGAAAACTTCATCGCCCAAGGCGTTGTCACTCAAACCCCATTTGACGTTTACACGCCGATTGGTGGGGCACGTTATCAAGCCGCTGTAGCGGCTCTGGGAACGGAAGATGGCGCTGCGATCCGCCAGTGGATCTTCGAGAACTCAGATCCGTCCACGTTCGAGATTACTGGAACAGATTCAGCTGGTAACTTTACCGGCAACATCTTTGGCGTGGCAGGTGAAGATCCAGTTGTGAGCTTCAATATCGCAACGCCAGTGAACGAGCGCGACGCAACCGTCGACGGGTTCGAATTTGCGATCCAGCATTTCTTCGGAGAGACCGGGTTTGGTGTGATTGCCAACTACACAATCGTCGATGGCGATGTGGAGTTTGACAATCTGCTGGTGCCATCAAGCGGCGATCCGCAATTTGCGATTACCGGATTGAGCGACAGCTACAACTTGATCGGTTTCTACGACAAGAACGGCATCCAGGCACGGATCGCGTACAATTGGCGCGATAAGTTCCTGACCTCGACCGTTGGTGTCAGCGGTACGCCGAACAACCCGCTCTATCGTGAAGACTTCGGTCAACTCGATTTCAACGCGAGTTACGACGTGACCGACAAAATCACGGTCTTCGTCGAAGGTATCAATATCTTGGACGAAACCAGCCGCACGGTTGGTCGGACATCCGGCTACGTCAATTTCGCGACCCAGACAGGATCGCGTTACAATATTGGCGCCCGTTATACATTCTAAATAGCGGACTGCACCGGCCAGAGTTGCATGCTCTGGCCGGATGCATTTTTTTAAACAATACTGAACGCTGACATCGCTATTTCATTTGGGAAGGCGCCTGTCGGGAGGTCGTAGAGTTAAATGTCCACGCTGAAGCATGTCGCGATCATTGGCGGGGGGACTGCCGGTTGGATCACCGCAGGTATTCTTGCGGCAGATCATAGATCACATGCGCCAGACGGACTGAAAATCACCCTCATTGAATCGCCTGATGTGCCGATAATCGGCGTCGGCGAAGGGACATGGCCGAGCCTACGCGACACGTTGCAAAGGATCGGGATTAAGGAAGGCGACTTTCTCCGCGCCTGCCAAGCAAGCTTCAAACAAGGCTCGCGCTTCGATGGCTGGGTCGATGGATCAGAGGCCGATCATTATTATCACCCGTTCGATGCGCCACCCGGCGAAGACGATTTAGATCTTGCCAGCCTGTGGCGATCTGCGGGTGGGACATCGTTTGCAGACACGGTTGGGTCTCAGTCCACATTGTGTCGCAACGACCGCGCCCCGAAACAGGTTCAAACCCCGCCTTATGCCGCTGTCGCGAACTATGCTTACCATTTAGATGCGCCGGCGCTTGCTTCATTGCTGCGGCGGCATTGTACCGAAAAATTGGGCGTGGAGCTGATCTCCGCGCATGTCGCCAAAGTCGATATTTCAGAGCGCAGTGACATCGCGCGCGTACATACCGATAGCGGCCAAAACATTGCCGCCGATCTCTATGTTGATTGCACTGGCGGGCGCGCGCTTCTCATCGGCGAGTCACTAGCCGCACCCATCACGGATGTATCTCATATTCTGTTCAATGACCGCGCGTTGGCATTGCATGTGCCGCATACCAATCCAGCAGCGTCCATTGCCTCTCAGACCAATGCGACGGCGCTTACTGCGGGTTGGGTTTGGGATATCGCGCTGCAAAATCGGCGGGGGATTGGCTATGTCTTCAGCTCAGCGCATACGAGCGAAGAGGAAGCGCGATCGGAATTCTCGTCATATCTGAAGCGAACGGCTCCGGATTTCCAAGGCGATGTCAGTTCGGCGCGCCTGCTTTCATTTAAGTCAGGGTTTAGAGAAACCCCTTGGGTAGGGAACACGGTCGCGATCGGCATGGCGCAAGGATTTGTCGAACCGCTAGAAGCGTCTGCGATTGTCATGATCGAGCTGTCGGCTGCGATGTTGAGTGACACGCTGCCGCCAAGCACGGCGCTGCTTCCAGCTTGCGCAAAACGATTCAACGAAAAATTCGCCTATCGCTGGCACCGGATCGTGGATTTCCTGAAGCTGCACTATGTCTTAAGCCGTCGGTCTGAGCCTTATTGGAGCGCGCACCGAGATCGAGCTTCATGGCCCGCGCGCTTGGTCGAGCTGATGGAGATTTGGCAACATATGCCGCCATCGCGAGAGGACTTTCCCCAATCCACGGAGATCTTTCCGGCTGCAAGCTACGCCTTCGTCCTGTATGGGATGGGCTTTGAAGCGCCATCGCGGCCCTATGAACGGCGCAAAGATCTTGCTGAGCGCGCCCAACGTCGCCGGGCAGAAATTGCTGCGCGGACGCAACAATTACTGGCCGGGCTGCCGAGCAATCGTGAATTACTCACCCAATTATGTGACCCCAAGATTGCAGGAGCGGCTTAAACTATGCCACTGACAGCCATGTCTCCTGATCTTGTTTCCATGGCGCGTCCTGTTGCTGAGCGTGTGATCCCCAGATCGGCGGCGGCCGTGAAAGAGATCAGCGAGTCCAAAGTGCCGCTTATCCTACGTGGCTTTGTTTCAGACTGGCCAATGGTTGAAGCCGCCCGTCAATCGGGAGATGCGGCGATCAGATATCTCAAACAATATGATACTGGCGCCGTGGTGCCGGTCTCCGCAGGTCCGGCCAGCTTGAAAGGTCGCCTGTTTTACAATGACGACTATACCGGCCTCAACACCGATCGCGGCAACGCTAATTTCGGTACGCTATTAGATCGCGTCCACGCGCATGGGCAAGACCCCGAAGGTCCGGTCATCTACATGGCCTCGATGGGATTGGACGAATGCGTCCCAGGCTTTGACGAGGCGAACGCGATCGATTTTGGGGAATTCAATCCGGTCGCGAGCATTTGGATTGGGACCCGCACGCGGATTGCTGCACACAATGATTTGCCACTCAATATCGCCTGCGTCGCCGCTGGCCGCCGCCGGTTCACGCTGTTTCCGCCCAGCCAAATTGAGAACCTTTATATTGGGCCATTTGAGCTCACGCCCGCGGGCCGACCGATAAGTTTGGTAGACTTTCACGACCCGGATCTGGAACAGTTCCCGCGGTTTCGGCAGGCCATGGAAACCGCCTTGATTGCCGAATTGGAGCCCGGCGACGCGTTATTTATTCCCTCCATGTGGTGGCATCACGTCGAAGCCTTGAGCGCGGTTAATGTGCTCGTCAATTATTGGTGGCGGACCGTGCCATTGCATCTCGGTACACCGCAAGACGTGCTGATGCATGCGATGATGACGCTCCGCGATCTTCCGCCGGAAGAGAAACAGGTCTGGCGCGAGCACTTTGATCATTACGTGTTCGGGGACACCTCAGAGCGGTTTGACCACGTGCCGCAGCATGTTCGCGGCATTCTAAATCCGATTGATGAGACTATGACCAAACGGGTGCGGACCTTCCTCCGGCAGCGCTTAGACAGATGAGATGACCCATGAGTGAGACGCAGACCAAAAAGACCAAAGTGGTGATCGCGGGTGGCGGCACGGCGGGGTGGATGACCGCCGCGGCAATGGGCAAAGTATTGTCCAAAGTTGCCGACGTCACACTGGTCGAGTCCGATGCTATTGGCACCGTCGGTGTTGGCGAGGCCACGATCCCAACCTTGCTGACTTATAATCAACTGCTAGGCATCGACGAGGCCGAGATGATGCGCCGTGTCCGCGGCACGTTCAAGCTCGGAATCGCGTTTGAGAACTGGACCGATGTCGGTCATCGCTACATCCACTCCTTCGGGATTACGGGACAAGATCATTGGACCGCTGGCTTCCAGCACTTTTGGCGCCGCGGCGTGAAAATGGGAATTGCCCGCGAGTTCGGTGACTATTGTCTCGAACTCATCGCGGCGGAAAAAGAACGGTTTGCGCATCTGCCAAAGCTTGGTCTCAACTATGCCTATCACATGGATTCATCGGCCTATGCGGCTTTCTTGCGAGAGATGGCTGAGCAACATGGCGTGGTCCGCAAAGAGGGCCGAATTGTCGATGTTCAGCGTCACGAGGATGGCGATCTGGCAAGCCTGCAACTGGATGATGGTACGGTTTTAGACGGCGACCTATTCGTCGATTGTACAGGTTTTCGCGCGCTCCTCATCGAAGGGGCCCTTGGCGTCGGTTATGATGACTGGTCACATTATCTGCCTTGTGATCGAGCCATTGCGGTGCAAACAGAATCTGTCGGACCGCCACGCCCTTATACGCGCTCGATCGCACATGATGCTGGGTGGCGATGGCAAATTCCGCTGCAGCATAGAACCGGCAATGGAACGGTCTTCTCGAGCCGGTTCATGGATGAAGAAACGGCGCGAACCGAATTGCTCGAGGCCGTTGAAGGCACCTGCTTAAGCGAGCCGAGATTGATCCGGTTTTTGACAGGAACCCGCCGCCGCCACTGGCATCGCAATTGCGTCGCCATTGGTCTCTCAAGCGGGTTCATCGAGCCGCTGGAATCGACCAGTATTCACCTCATCCAGCGGTCTGTATGGCGTTTGATGCGGATGTTCCCCACTCAGGGCGTCAGCCAGGCGGATGTCGATGAGTTCAATGCTCAAACCTTCTATGAGCTCGAGCATATTCGAGATTTCATCATCCTGCATTACAATCTGACCCGCCGAAACGATACGCCGTTCTGGAACCATGTCCGGACCATGGACGTGCCAGATAGCCTGCAGCATCGCTATGATCTGTTCCGAGAAACGGGTCGCGTGTTCCGCGCGAATGATGAGCTGTTTGCCGAAAATTCCTGGACTCAAGTCATGCTGGGGCAGGGCATTATGCCGGAAAGCTATCATCCTGTTGCGGATATGATGAGTGACAGTGAGATACGAAACTTCCTCGCTCATATTATCGAGAATGTTCAAAAAACGTCTGACGGCTTGCCGACGCACCAAGCCTATATTGATCGGTTCTGCAGTTCTGAGGCATTGCCCGCCTGACTCGTGCCCATCCCGGGTTTAAACGCGCCAAGACTCCGGATGGCGCGCCAGAAACAGTTCCAACCAACGAGCTTCTTGGCTGCGCTCGAGCAGAACGACGATACAGCCGCCAAAACCTCCACCAGTCAGCCGCGCGCCCTTTGCGCCGCTTATTACCGCGTCGTCGATCAAGGCATCGATGGCCGGTGTAGAGGCTTCGAAGTCTTGGGAATAAGAATAATGACTCTCCGACATAAGGCGCGCAAACATATTGATATCGGCGGCTTTCATCGCAGCTGTCGCCGCCAAGACCCGGTTGTGCTCGCTGGTGACGTGTTGCGCTCTTTTGCGCAGGTTTTCAGGCAAGGAGGCGAGCCCGGATCGTTGCGATTGGTCGAGCAAACATAGCTCTTCGGCGCCCAGACGTTCAGCCGCTTGCGCACATTCTTCGAACCGCGCTTTGTAACGGCCGTCTGCGAGTTCTCGCCTAACGCCGGAGTGCAGCGTAACAAAGCTCCACGTGTCAGGAATATCGATCACATCATAATTGAGTGTGTGGCAGTCGAGCGCCAGGGCCGAGCCTGGATCGGACAGGCCAACCGCCATTTGATCCATGATCCCGCAGGGCATTCCGATATAATCGTTCTCTACAGCGCGGGCGTGTTTTGCGACCTCAACGGGATCGATTTGAACGCTGGCCATCTCGGCTGACGCGCGCAAAATGGCGGTAATGAGCGCAGCTGACGAGGATACGCCAGCGCCATCTGGAACATCGCTCTCAATGAACAAGTCGATGCCGCCTGAGATCCACCCGAGCGCTTCCGCTTTTGAGACCGCGCCCATAGCATAGTCGGTCCAATCTCCGCGTTTCGGATCGCCCAAAAGACGTTCGTGCTTATGCTCAAACCGCGCCGATTTAATCGCTACCAAATGGCTGTCATTGGGGGCGACGCCAACATGGATGCTGCGTGTAATGGCAGCGGGAAGCACAGCACCGCCATTATAATCGGTATGTTCACCGATCAGATTGACGCGGCCATAAACCTTTGCCGTGGCGACGGGCTTTCGTGCGAACGATTTACAAAAGCGATCTGTTATCGTCACAGGGCACCTCGTAATTTGTCGGCGGCGTCGCGCGGCATCACATCGACAGTAAACACGCCCGTCGATTGTTCGACGGAGGCCAGATATTTGACCCGGTCCGGTGCTCTCAGCAGCGGATAGAACTGCGCGGAGAACTGAAACTTTCCGTCACGTCCATAAGGCGCTGCGTGGAGGCTGAGCATGCATGGCGTTTCGCGACCGAAGAAGGCATCGTAACGCCTGACAGTGTCGCCGAGCAGATGCGCGAAACCATCTGCGGCCGTTTCGTCGAACGCCCATGGTCCCGACACAGGTTCCAAAGCAGATATCCAAACCTCATAAGGAAAGCGCGCATATCGCGGCGCGTATGAGACGAGGCCGCCAGCTTCATGGATCCTGTAAGTATTGCCCCAAGATTTGATATCTGCAGCTAAATCATAGCCCTGCTCAAACGCGTTCGCCGCATTTTGCTGCGGTGCTGGTACGATTGGGAAGCCATAGATTTGGCCGTGCGGATGGTGCAGCGTCACGCCAACTTCGTCGCCCCGATTTTCGAACGGAAGAACAAACGCGCAGCCAGCGTCGAACATCGCTTGATAGCGATCAATCCAGGCCTCGACGAGCAAGCGGCGTCTGTCCTGTGTTAGGGTTGCGAGTGAGCCGTCTGAATCAGGCGAATAGACAATCACCTCACATGCGCCGCGCGCAGAGTGAAGTTCCAGAGTTGGATCGCTAGGTTCCTCGGCATCTGGGAACAGGCTTGGAAAGCGGTTCGAAAAGACGGCGAGTTCAAAATCTTCGAACGGGATCTCTGTCAATGGCTTTCCGGGTTGGCTCGGCGCCAATGGGTTGCTTGCTGCGCTCGGTTTGAACGTGCGGTTTTGCCGCCCTGCCGCATAGATTGACCACTCGCCGCGCAAAGGGTGGCGGCGCAATTCGGATCCTTGAATGGATTCTAAATCCGCGCCGGGAACGCGACCAGCGCTGTGCCGATCGAACCCATAAAGAAACAAGTCGCGGCCGTCCGTTTTCTGATGATGGCGCCGGTGCACATCACGTCCGGATATGGCGCGCGAAAGAGTTGTCCAATTGTCGTTCATCGCGTCGGTTCCAGCCTTAGCGCCTGTAACATTTGGCGCTTTTGTCTATTCTGCTTTCGTATTCGATCACGCAAAAAACATCCAGACTCTATCCAGGTATTTTTGCAAGGCCCGCTGCAAATTTGGGTAAAATGTATTGATATATATGCGCAAATTGATTTGTGCGGGGGTTTCAAAGGAATCACAATCCGTGTGTTCTGAATGCTCAAAGTTTGATTGGTTTGGGTTTTAAAGAATTCGAAAACGATTGAAAAATTTACTATTTCCAACATTTGCGTTTTCTGCAAAATGACTCGAGTACGATTTATCGGTCTCTGAGGTGCGGAAGCTATGAGCGAATTATCTGACTATGTTACGCTAACCGCCGGAAACACGAGCCTTGTTCTAAGTTGCGCAATTGGGGCGCGCCCGAGCATTCTTTATTGGGGACCGAAGCTCGCTAATACTGATGCGGATACGCTCCGGTTAATGACCACGCGCCAACACGCGCCGGGCGGTGCCGATGCCGAAATTGGTAGTTCGCTATTAAATGAGACTGGATCGGGAATTGCCGGACTATCAGGGTTTTCAGCTCATCGCGGCGGCACGGCCTGGGCTAGTCTGTTTCGAGTTAAAGAGGTCAGGCGTCCGGCGGGTCATCGGGTCGAAATCATCTGCGAGGATGACACGACCAAAGTGCGAGCAACGCATTTTATTGGGTTCAATCCCGAGAGCAATTTGATGACCTGTCGAACCCAAATTGAAAATCTTGGCGACAGCGATTTGGCGATCGATTGGTGTGCCTCCGCGACTTTGCCGCTGGATCCCCGCGCCACTCGGTTGTTTGGATTTACAGGGCGCTGGTCGGGAGAATTCCACTTAGAAGAAGTCGCGCCATTCATTGGCAGTTATGTGCGCGAAAATAAGAACGGCCGGACTAGTCACGATAACTTTCCAGGTCTCGTCGTCGGGACGCCGGAAGCGCACGAGCAGGCAGGTCCATGCTTTGCCTTTCATCTCGGTTGGAGCGGTAATAATCGCGTTCGTGTAGATCGCCTTAGCGATGGCCGGGGATTTGTACAAATGGGGGAGTATTTCTTCCCGGGTGAGATGTCCTTGGCGCCGGGGGAGATCTATCGCACGCCGCGTCTCTATGCTGGATTCACCAGCCGCGGATACAGCGCGCTTTCGCGCAAATTTCACCACCACCTCAAGCACTCAGTCATGGATGGCCGTATCACGAACAAGCCGCGCCCGATCCACTATAATACATGGGAAGCGGTCTATTTCGACCATGATCATGAGACGCTTTACAAGCTTGCTGAAAAGGCTGCCGAAATTGGTGCCGAGCGCTATATTCTCGACGATGGCTGGTTCGGATCGCGGCGCAATGACAAAGCGGGTCTTGGGGACTGGTGGCCCTCCGAAGATGTATATCCGGACGGCCTCGGCCCATTGATCGATCATGTGACCGGGCTGGGCCTCGAGTTTGGTCTTTGGTTTGAACCGGAGATGGTCAATCCAGACAGCGAACTGTACCGCAATCATCCCGATTGGATCTTGCATGCGGATGGTGTGGAACAGGTGCCGTTTCGCAGCCAATTTGTGCTCGACCTGACGCGTCCTGAAGTCAGCGATTATTTATTCGATCACATGCACAAATTGCTCAGCGAGCACGATATTGGCTATGTGAAGTGGGACATGAACCGTGATGTTCACCATCCGGGCAGTCGTGGTCGTCCGGCCACCAATCGGCAGACCCGGGCACTATATGCATTGATTGAGCGCGTGCGAGCGGCGCACCCTGATCTAGAGATTGAAAGCTGTTCATCAGGCGGAGCACGGGCAGATTATGGCGTGCTGCGACGCACGGACCGCATCTGGACGTCCGATACAAATGATGCGCTGGATCGGCAAAACATCCAGCGAGGGGCCTCGCATTTCTTTCCACTAGAGATTATGGGCGCTCATGTCGGGCCAGAGACCTGCCATATTACTGGTCGTCGGCTGACGATGGAGATGCGGGTGGCGACCGCGATCTTCGGGCATATGGGCATGGAGCTAAACTTACTCGAAGAAGATGCGCTGAACTTAGAGACCCTAAAGCAAGGTATCGCGCTGCATAAACGCCATCGCAGACTGATCCACTCTGGCGACTTTCACCGGCTCGACACACCGGGTCACATTAATGCGGTTGGGGTCGTATCACAGGATCAGTCAGAAGCATTATTCTCTTGGTGCAACATGACCGGCCATCGCGAAACTGTACCGGGTCGGATCTATGTTCCTGGTCTCGATCTCAACCGAAACTACCGCACGCGGATTGTATGGCCGAACCCGGTGCGTTCGGTCTCGCATCCATCAATCCTGAGTGCTCTAGACCTTGGTAATGACGGCGCCGTATTGCCAGGAGACGCGCTTGCCCATGTTGGCCTCCAGGTACCGCTATTGCACCCGGAAACCTGTTTGATTTATCACTTCGAGGCGGCGTAGGGTGTTATCGCCCGATTGGCACAGCGTTTGCGCAAGCTGAAAGAGCAGCCGGATCAATGAAAGAAACCGAAGATGAGCGAAGCTGACCTTTCAAATCTAGCGGGCCGTCAAAAAGAGATTTTGGAACTCATCCGGTCTCATGGCTATGTCGCGACCGAGCAATTGGTCCGTCAGTTTGGCGTGACGGCCCAAACCATCCGGCGCGATATCAATCTGTTATGTGAGCTTGAGCTGATTGAGCGCTTTCATGGCGGCGCTGGCCGGATCGGAAACGCTTATAATCAACCTTATCAAGACCGCGTTCATGAAGGCATGGAAGCGAAACGCAAGATCGCCCGCCTCGTCGCGAGTCGCATTCCGCAAGGTGCGTCTCTTTTCTTGAACATCGGAACGACGACGGAAGCCCTGGCGGCAGAATTGGTCGGACGGACCGATCTGCGTATCGTGACGAACAATATCAATATCGCGAATATGATGCGCGAGACGGACGGCTCTGATGTAATGATCGCTGGCGGTTTCGTGCGCCAATCTGATGGCGGCATTGTTGGCGAAGCGACGACCGAGTTTCTCAAACAGTTTCGTCTCGACATTGGCGTGATTGGGATCAGCGGTATCGACGAAGATGGATCGCTTCTGGATTTTGACTACCAAGAGATCCGATCCGCGCAGGCAATCATACAAAACTCTCGTACAGTCTATCTTGTTGCCGATTCAGCCAAGTTCGGTCGACGGGCTATGGTCCGGCTGGGCCAATATGATGACATCGATCACTTGTTCACCGATCAGATGCCGCCGGAGGCGTTTATGGACGCCATCCGGCAGTCTGATATGGAGCTCCACGTCGCTGACGAGCTTTAAGCCGCTGCCGGCTTGCCAATCGTCAGTTCTGCGGTGCGGCCAAAGATAAGAGAATTGGCGATCAACGCCGTGCCAATGCTGGCGACCAAAGTCACAAACATATAGTGGATATAGTGCACGCTCGCGAACGTCGCGCCGAGGCCTTCGGTCGGTGAAATGCCAACCAGGCCATAGAGCTTGAAGCTGAACACGGCATAGACCAGGACACCCGTGACAACGCCTATGATTGCCGCCCAAGCGCTGACATTGCGGACGGCGAGGCCAACGATAAAGGCCGACAAGATCGGCATTGAGAGTAGGCCATAAAGCTGCTGCACTGTGTTGATGATGCTTTCTTGCGACGCAAATACCGGCACCAGAACAATCGCCAAAACCGTCATCGCGATGGAGACATACATGCTAAGCTTCGGCACATCGCGCGCTTCATCGATATAGGACTCGTGGAAGTCACAGACATAGAGCGCGGCTGAGGCGTTGAGGATGGAGTTGAACGTTGTCAGCACGGCTGCGGCGATGGCGGCGGCGAACGCACCTGACAGGATTGGCGGGAGGATGTCGCCGACAATCATACCATAAGCTGCGTCACCCACGTCGCCATAAAGCTTGTAGGCGACAACACCTGGAACAACCGCAATTACAGGCACGATGAGCAAGCGAATACCCGCGGCGGCGAGGATGCCTTTGCGAGCTTCTTCGACGCTCGGCGAAGCCATGGCGCGCTGTGTGATGGTTTGGTTAGTGCTCCAATAGAAAATCTGAATGAAGATCATACCTGTCAGCAATGTGTGCCATGGGATGGGCGTTTCGCTGCCATCTTCAAGCGTGTTGCCTTGGAACATGTTGAGGCGCTCAGCCGGGATATCAGAGAAGTCCCAATTGATCGCGTTGAGAGCGAGGATCACGACCAGCACTGCGAGTGAGAGGATCAACACGCCGCTATACGTATCGGAGACAGCAACCGCGCGCAGACCGCCGAGAATAGCGTAAAGCGCGCCGACAATCGCGAAGGTCACAGCCATCACAAAAATGGTCGAGTCGACTTCAACCGGGCTGCCCACAAATAGCCGCTCGCCAAGAACGCTTGAGAAGTCTGCGCCCGTAGTCGACTTCAAGAAGAGCGAGCCGCCATAAAGAATAGCGGGCAAGAAGATGAACAGATTGCCCAGCAAGAACAGGACTGAGATCACGGCGCGAATATGCTTATTGTCATATTTGCGCTGAAGCAGTTCCGTCGTGGTCGTGCAATTGTTGCGATAATAAATCGGGATGAACACAAAGGCGAGGATGAGCAGGCCGGCAACAGCGGCGAGTTCCCACCAAGCGAGCAGCAACATCTGATTGCCATTCATGCCAACCAATTGGTCGGTTGAAAGGTTGGTTAGCGTGATCGACCCGGCCACAAAATACCAGCTCAAACCGCCATTTGCGAGGAAGTAATCATGGTCAGAGCCGCGATCGCCTGACGGCGCATTGCGACAGCTGAGATAGGTCAGAAACCCGATCACAGCCGTGATCAAAAAGAATATTCCTACCTGCAATCCGTCCATACCTGCGTTTCCTCTTATGTTTGTCTCATTTGGACGGATGCCGGCACAGAGTCACTCCGCCTTGTGAAGGATGACGGGCCCGTCGTTCAGTGCGCTCTGTGGTGCAGACCCTACGCTGACTTGATGGCCGACGCCGGTGCGGGTATCGGGAGTTATGCTACGAGCCGATTTTCGAAAAGCTCTCGTAGAAGATTGATTTCATTGGAATTCATATGCAGACCAAGTTTGGTTCGTCGGATGATGATGTCCTCATAGGATCGAGCGAATTCGTGCTCGATTAAATAGTCTACCTCCTTCTGATAGAGCCCCGCGCCATAGTGGTGGCCAAGCTCGGTTATGCTTTTGGTCCCGTTTAGGATGTCGTGAATTTTGGTCCCGTAGGTTCGCGCGAGCCGGTGCGCGAGATCGCGATCGAGCCAATCATATTGAGCGACGATCGCCGCTTCGAAGGCTCCGAAATCAGCATCTCGTATATTGCCGCCAGGCAACGGCGCACCTTCGGTCCAAGGGCTGCCCATGTGCGGGAATTCGGGTTGGAGCAGTTTAAGCGCATCTTCCGCGAGCTTGCGATACGTGGTGATCTTGCCGCCAATTACGGACAGGATTTTGGCGCCGTCTTGATCGTGGAGCTTGAGCACATAATCGCGGGTCACCGAGGAAGCTTCGTCGGCATGATCTTCAAACAGCGGGCGCACCCCTGAATAGGTTGAGACGACATCTGCGGGAGAAATTTGCTGTTCGAAATATTCGTTGGATAGCGCGCAGAGGTAATCGATCTCCTCCGGCGACGCGGAGACCTGGTTCAAGTCACCTTCAAAGGGCAGATCTGTGGTGCCGATCAAAGTGTAGCGGCCATCTTCATAGGGGATCGCAAAAACGATCCGGCCGTCGCCAGCCTGGAAAATGAAACACCGCTCATCATCAAACAGTTTTGGAACAATAATGTGGCTGCCTTTGACCAACCTGACTTGAGGCGCATTGCTGTTCGTTGTGGCCGCAATCCCCGCGACATGGTCGACCCAGGGGCCCGCGGCATTGATGATCGTCTTGGCCTCGACTTCCATTGTCGAGCTGCCTTCAATGCGCAGTGTTGCTCTCCAGCCTGCGCCGTGCGGCGAAATCGACACGCACTCGGTGCGGGTCATGATGGTGGCGTTCTTGGTGGAGGCATCCATCGCGTTCAGGACGACAAGCCGCGCATCCTCGACCCAGCAATCTGAGTATTCGAACCCTTTGGAGAATTCCGATTTTAGCGGCGCGAACACATCGCTGTTCGATCGGGTTCTGGTTTTTGTCGCGGGTAGAATTTTGCGGCCGCCTAAATGGTCATAAAGAAACAGGCCCATTCGGATCAGCCAAGATGGCCGCATATCTTTATGTTGAGGGAGAACAAAGCGTAGCGGCCAAATAATGTGCGGCGCAGCGCGCAGGAGCACTTCACGCTCCATCAGCGCTTTGCGCACCAGCGCGAAATCATAATGTTCCAGATAGCGTAAGCCGCCATGAATGAGCTTTGTGCTGGCTGATGATGTGTGGGAGGCAAGGTCGTCTTTTTCGCAAAGGAGCGTCTTCAAGCCGCGGCCAGCCGCGTCGCGCGCGATCCCGGCGCCGTTAATGCCTCCTCCGATTATCAGGATGTCGTACAAAGTTCCCGACCTATCTGCTCCAGAAGGTTCATAAGCAGACTATTTATGTTCGTAAACGATAAATCGCATAGCGTATTTGAAAATTACTACGTGTTGCATGACAGAATCTAGTCCAATTTACCATGAAAACTGACAATATGTTTGAAAGCGAACATTTTGCCTCGGGCGGCTCGTGCGCGCCAATAGATTGCTTGCGTGCGGCGCTGATGTCGCTGTTGCTTGCGCGTATCAGTTTTCCGGAAATGACCCACTCGCTCCGGGCTCGCTGAGATTGAGACACTGCGAGAAAGACATCTCGGTCGGCTTCTTCTCTATTCGCCTCAGACAAGAAATTGCCTGGAACGAGGGATCCCATGGAGAAGTCATTTAAGAGTCGCCCGGCGGGGCACACTGATTTGTCAAACGCGCCTCTGCGCAGCAAATTGATGCTCGCCGCCTCAGCCGGGATCATTGCTTTGGTCGCGCCTGGCGGGCTTTACGGGACACGCGCCGAGGCGCAGGCTTTGCCGACAGGGTGTACGGATGAGCTCATCAGCGGCACGCCGAATGATAATGACAATCGGTTCGACGATGGCGAAACCGTCACCTGCGTGCAGGATCTGACGAACCCGGGCGATATCGATCCGATCACCTCGAACGTGAACACCGCGACCCTGATCATCGGTGATGGCATGACGCAGACGCAAGTTTTGAGGGCCAGTGCCGGTGGACCAATTGATCCAGGCCCCGCGAATGCGATCAAAATGTCGGGAGCGAACACACAAACGCTCGAAATCACCGAGCATGCAACGGTTCGCTCGAACGATTACCTCAATAGATTGATTGAGGTCACCTCATCGGGAGGCAGCATTGACATTAAAAGCCGCGGGACCCTGGTTTCGGCGTATGACGACCCAACAGTCAACCAAGACCGGAATGATGCGATTTTAGCGAACATCACCGGCGGAGCAGGCGATCTCACAATCGACACTCAATATGGCGTCACGTATGGAACGATAGACGCCAATAGCAACGCTGCCGGTCTGATCGATATTAAAACGGGCCAGCTCACATCTGGGACCCTTGATCGAGGCTTGGACGTTTCGGCTGGGGATGATGTCACCAGCGTAACGGTCACCTCTCACGGGGATATTCGTTCAAACTATGAGGCGGTCTACATTAAGAATTCAGGGACAGGGGAAACAAATCTAACGATCAACTCGTCGGTGGCGACGAATGGGGCGCAACGAGAAGCCGTAGAGATCGTTCATTCCGCCGACGGCGATCTCAAGTTCAACGCCTATGGCAACATCACCTCGACGAATCACTCAGCATCGATCCTAACCAATTCCGGCGCCGGCAAGTCTGAATTGCTGATCGATAGCAAGCTGACGGGTGCTTCGAGCGCGCTTGTGCTGAACCATAATAATGCCGCCGCAGCGACAATCACGCTTGGCAAAAACGGTGTCATCGAAGCAAGAGACGCCGCAAATACATCATTTATAGCTCACGGCATCAACTTGACCTCCACCGTAGCCGGAGCTGGCTCGACCATCCAGGGTTCTGTCGATCAGATGACCGGCAAGATCTATGGCAGCGTCTCTGGTGCCGAAAAGGGCGTGAGTGTCGTCAATAATAATAGCCCGATCGTGATTCAGAACCTGACCGATGTCGCCGGCGGCACCGAGCAGGGCATCTATGCCCGCTCAACCGGCGGCACGATCACGATCCAGAACATAGACAGCGTCACGAGCACCGGCAGCTGGGCGATTGATGCCGATACGCGGCTGCATTCGGGTAACTATGACCCGATCACGATGCTGCCAATTTTCACTGGCGGCGGCAATGATATCTCGATCCAGAATGTCGCTATTCCTGAGTTTGATCACGATAGTGACGCCACCACGGAAAATATCCGCAGCGCCAATGGCATCCGCGCGTTTAGTGGCACAGGCAGCATCAATATCGGCGCCGATGCCACCAACCCGAACAGTGCGATCGGCGACATTTTTACCACCGGCACAGGAATTTTAGCTGCTTCTGCAGGGGGCAATGTAAACATTCGTACAGCAGGCAAAATTTACGCTGGCAATGATGCGATCTCGGTCCTCACGGCATCAAATGCCGGTACAGTCACTGTGGATACAAATGGCGCCATCGATGCTGGTACTTATGGCATTAAAGTCGACCATAAGGGCACCGGCAATGTCATTGCGACCGCGAATGCCAGTATTACCGCCGCTGATAACGGCATCGACCTCGATCATTCTGGCACCGGTAAGGTGACTGCCACTGCTGGCGATGCAATCAATGCGAGTAAGACCGGCATTAAAGTCGATCATGAAGGCGACGGTGATGTGGAGATAACCAGCAATGGCGTGATCTCTGCTGGCACATCGGCGAGCCTCGGCGCTAAAGAAGGCTACGGAATCTACGGACGGACGGTAGATGGCAGCCTCAAGATTACCTCCAATGGGGTGGTCGAGGCTGGCCGTGATGGGATTGTTGGTTGGAACCATTCGACCGACGCAACCGATACGACATCAATAAATGTCAATGACCGCGTCGGAGGCGTATATCAAGGTGTGCATCTAGACCATCAAGCTGGTGGCCTTGCCTCCGTGCGATTGGGCGCGAATGCCATCATCTCGGGGAAAGGCGCCGAAGGCGTCCTCATAAACTCTCATTATGATAGCGCCGCCGTGCTGGTCGAAGGTGCGAACGCCGGAGTGATTTATGGCGATACAAAAGCCGTATCGGTGACCTCGGATGATGGCGCCATTACGGTGCAGAACTTAACCAGGGTATCGGGCAACAGAGGACAGGGCATCTATGCCCGCGCGGATGGCGGAACAATTGCGATCGAGAACATTAACAGCGTCACAAGTGCCGGTAGCTGGGCGATCGATGCGGATACAAGAGACTATACCGGAACTTATGACAGCACACTCGGCGGTTACATTTACGCCGGCGGTGGCAATGATATCTCGATCCAGAACGTCGCGGTTGAGAAAATCGCGATCAGCAGTGATGCCAGTATTCCAGACACTTATAGCGCGAATGGGATCTCCGCGCATAGCGGCACAGGCAATCTCAATATTGGGGCGGGAGATCCGTCTATGGGCACGGGGATTGGCAATATTTATAGCGACGGGACGGGACTCTACGCCCGCACGGATGGCGGCGCGATCGACGTGCTCGTGGACGGTCAAATTGTGACCCGCGGAAGCCACGGCATTGATGCCGCGCTCGGCGGTATGACGGCCTCGAATATGACCATTGGGGTAAACAATAAAATCGATGCAAACGCGAATGGGGTTTACGGCCGCAATGCCGGGAGCGGCACGACCACGCTGACCCTTGGCGAGTTCGGAGAAATTACGGGCCAAAATGGTGATGGCGCGAATCTCGCGAATTCCGGCGACGGTGCAAAAATCGTGGTTGAAGGTTTTGTCGACCCAATGGATTCTGCGCGGATCACCGGATCTATTTCGGGCGCGGGGGACGGTCTCTACTTATCGACAGTAGAGGGTGATATTACGGTACAAAATCTAGCGAGCGTTCAAGGGAACGGTTATGGAATAAGGGCGCGATCTCGTGGTGGCAGTATCACAATTCGAGATATTACAAGCGTCGTCGGTAACTTGCCCGCGGCCATCTGGGCCGACAGTGGCAGCGGTCAAATCACGATCGAGAACGTCGCCATACCGCAGATCGGAAGTGCAAATGTCAGTAATGGCGGCATTCGCGCAGACAGTGGCGGCGGCAATATCTCAATCGGCGGCACGACAGGAAAGACTGCGATCGGCGAGATCCATACCGACGCTTATGGGATTCGGGCTTATAGTTCTGGCGGGGACATTGGCGTCAATGTCGACGGGGCGATCGATGTTGAAAATGGAATTGGGATCTACACCCAAGCCAATGGCGGCGACATTACGATTTCGGTTAGTGATGTTACGGTTAGAGGTGGAGCAGACCGTGTCGCCATCGATACCTATACATACTATAACGGGACAACGTCGATCACGGTAGAAGGACGCGTCGCTTCGTATTCATCAGACGGCATTGGAATTGTCACCAAAAGCCAAGCAGGCAGCACGGTTACGGTGGAAACTGGCGGTTCTGTCTATGGCTCGGGCGGAACAGCGATTGAATTTGAGGGCACCGGTGATGGCTTTGGTGGAACGTTTGCGACCGATGACACACTGACACTCAATGGTGTGATGGAGTCTGACGTCTTGATGGGCACGGGCAATGATACGTTCAATTTTGGTGGGCGTATCGATCGAACGAGACAGAACGCAACAGTGTTTGGCGGCGATGGCACTGATATCGTCAACGTTACCAGCATGACGGCCAAAACGCTGACTGGTTCTGGCGGCACGAATGACTCGATCCAAGAATTTGAGATCATCAATTTCAATGGCGATAATTTCACTTTGGCTGGCACCCACACGGGCTGGAGCAATGCCAATTTCAACATGGGCACGACCATTCTGGCTGAGAATACCACGCTCGAAGCGGCCACCGGCATGATCGCCATGAAGGCCGTCCTCAATGCGCGCAATGGTTCTGTCTTTACCGGCAATCTCACCAATAATGGCACCCTGAATATCGGTTCGTCGCCTGGCGAATTCACGATCAATGGCAATTTTGCGCAAGGGTCAGATGGTATCCTGCCGATCGAGTTTGAGGGCGGTGACCATGACCAATTGATTGTCACCGGGGACGTCACATTGGGAGGCGAATTGCGCGTGAGCGTGCTAAACGGGATGTCCCCGTCGACGAGTCAGCCCTTCTCGATCATTTCAGGAAATTCGGTTTCGGGGGCGTTCGACCGGATTAGAGACTTGATCCCAGATCTCGATTTCGCCCCGACATATGATCCGACGGAAGTGGTGCTGAACTTCGTCGCTGCATCGCCTCCACCTCCACCTCCACCTCCACCTCCTCCACCACCTCCTCCTCCGCCGCCTGGTCCAGATCCAAACCCAGACCCAAATCCCGATCCAATGCCGGATCCCGATCCGATGCCAGACCCAGACCCAACACCAGACCCAGATCCGATGCCTGAGCCAGGCGGCGAAGAACCGGTCGATCCGGTGGACCCGGTCACGCCTGAACAGCCTCTGCTGTCTCCAAAAGAGATTGTGCCCTCAGCCTTGATGGCTGGCATGTTTGCTGATGATCTGTTCGCTGACAGTCTCCTCCAACGCCGCGGAGAGCGCATGCAAGACGGTGATTGGAGCTTCTGGACCGCGGCGCTTGGCGGCCAATACGATGTCGGTAATTCTGACACCCAGTCGGGCTAGGAAGGCGGTACCACCGGCTTCAGTTTCGGCGCCCAACACTTGTTCACCCATAAAGGCGCGCCGATCTTGTTCGGCTTGTCGACGGGCTTTTCAGAGGCCGATCTCGACAGTTCGGTGTCGCACGGCAAAGTCGACAGCGTGCATCTGGGCGGCTTTGTGAATGCCGAATTTGGCGCACTCTTTGTTGCTGGTGCAGCGACCCATGCTTGGCAGGATTACGACATCCAACGCGTCTTTGTTGTCCAAAACGGACCGGCGGTTGCGCTGTCAGAAACCGAAGGCAAAGCCTCAAGCTTCAAGACCGAAGCCTATTATGATCTGCTCTGGTCTGATGGAGAGAGGCAAGGCTTAGGCTTCGGTCCGCTGGTCACAGCCGATCTGTCCACGGGCACGTTCAACCGGTTCAAAGAGACCGGGACCGGGATCTTGAATCTGACCTATGAGACAGAAACCGCGCAACAAACCGTGCTTGGGGCAGGGGCCGAGGCGCATTATGCGGCGACCCTATTCGGCAACACGGTCGTCGACACGGGCTTCCGCGTGCTGGTCGAGAATGTCTCTGGCGACAGAGCGATTTCGGGCTGGGCCTCGCTGGCGGTTGATGGCGCGGTGTTTGAACCAACCTCCTCAGACTTGGATAAAAATCGGGTTGCCGCCGGCGCCGATGCGAAAGTCTATTTCTCTGACAGGATTTACGGCCACATCCGCTATGACACGACCAGAGGCGAAAACTTCACCGAACACGAAGGTTGGGCCGGGGTCACGTTCAGGTTCTAGGCTTACGACGCCAAAGTCGAGACAATAGCGCCGCAGAGTAAATTCCCTGCGGCGCTGAGGCTTTTAGACTCTATCGATCGACCAAACACCCCTCATCCGTGCATCCGGAATCCGTAGGGTCTGAAGACGGTTTATTGATCATCGCCGAGTTCGGTTGACGGAGTAGAGACATTATCTCTGCGCCTAAAACCATGTCCTCCTGCGCGCCAAATTTGTGTTTTCGAACAAAGCCATTTCGATCGATGAGGATCGATGTCGGAGTTCCCCGCATTTGATAAGCTGTCATTGTCTTCGGCAGCGGGCCTTGATCAGACGGCGCATCAATCCCAACAGGAAACGAAATCCGATATTCGTGCAAAAAAGCTTCTAAAGCCGCTTTCGTTCCTTGCGCGCTGTGATGCTCGAATACGGTGTGGAGGCCGATAACGGCGACTTCCTCTGGGTTGAACAGTTGCCGCACTCTCATCGCCTGAGGCAATGCATTGGACACACAGCCTGGGCACAACATCTGGAAAGCCTCGATGAGCACCACTTTTCCTAGTAGGCTTTGTAGCGATACAGGATCAGGTGAATTGAGCCAGCCGACAGTCTCAAGTGGTTTAGCGCGTAGAAGGTTCATACTGTTGCTCCGCTCTGGACCGTGCCTAGTTCAATTGGCCGGGAAGACTGAGATCGCCAGACGCAATATCGAACACATCGGTCACGCAAAAGAGCGGCGAGTGGATGTTGGCATTTACGCGCAAGGCGGCGGTCACACCGTCATAAGACATGTCGCTGACATCCAGACCGTGGGGAAAGGCGACGTTTATTTTGACCTGAGGCCCATCGAAAAGCGGGGTAAAGCCAGGGCTGTCTAGTAAGATCGGCAGGCCCGGCCAGGTCGCCGGAAGGTTCGGCTGGCTGCCTTCGGGGATATCTTTGACGGCCAGCGCACCCGGGCCACACGCCTCTGTTGGGCTCAAGACGACCCAGTGACTATGCCAGGTTTGGCCATCATTGCTGGCGTCTCCATCTCGGTTTTCATCAAACAATGGCGTATCATCAAAATCTGGATGTATGGCTGCCGCTAATGCGAGGATGCCAGCGCCTTGATCGAACCCCACCGTCGAAGGGTCCAGCGATGTGGGCCAGACATAGGCGTAAGCAGGGGCGCCTCCGAGTTCGCCAACCGGCTCCGGTGTTTCAGAGCCTGCGACGCCATTGGTCGTCATATGGAACGTAACGATGTTTCCATTCGTATGTGCGTGCGTGAAGACGATATCGAGGGCTTCGACTTTCGCCTGGTCGATGGGAGACTCTATTCCAGTTTGCTGATCGGGTCCGTTGCTGTGACCGTTATGGGCTGACGCTGATCCAGCCATCAAGGATAGGGCAATTGCTGAACAAGTGAGAATTCGCATGGGTATGATCCTTACCAAAAGTTGACGAAGGATCAGGTAGTTTCGAGTCGATACTATGTCAATGTATTAATTTCGACTCGCTACTTTCTGGCATGCGCATTGTGTCCTACATAGGCGATTGGAGAGGTGACGAATGACCGACACAGATTTGGCAAGACAGTTGATTTCACGTCTCGCGCGACTCGATGCGGACGCGGGGCGGGGGCAGGGTTTGAACCCGGCACAAAGGATGGCGCTGGAATATCTCGCACGCGCGAACAGATTCTCCAGGCAACCCTCTCACGTCGCGGAGTACATGGGCTCAACACGCGGGACGATATCTCAAACACTCAAGACATTGCGTGAAAAGAGACTGATTTCGGAATTGCGGTCTGAGACCGATCGCAGATCTCTTTCCTACGATCTGACGCCTAAGGGCCGTAAAGTACTTACAAATTCGAGCGCATTGAGCCGCGCTTTCACAGACCTTTCGGCGAAAGAGCTGGGTCAATTAGAGCGCTCGCTGCAGGTCGTGCTGAACACCTCGCTGCGATCCAATGGTTTTAAGCCGTTTGGCGTTTGCAAAACCTGTCAGCATTTTGACCCGCGGGGAGACGGCGGCTTTTGCAAACTCCTTCGCTTGCCGCTCGCGCCGGCAGAGACTGAACAGGTCTGTGTCGAAAATGTCCCGGCGTGAAAAAGCAGAACAGGTCGGTCTGAGCTGCTGAAATCGCCGAATAGATGCGTCATCCGCAGGTTTGGCGGGCGTTACTTCAAACCCGCTTGGCGAATAGATTCTTGCAGCCGCTCGACTTCCGATCTCCCAAATTCTCTCAACCAATCGCCAAATTCGGGCAGCTCCGCGGGCTTGCAGATCCAATACCCTTGCGCAGCATCGCAGCCGAGCGATTGCATGGTGGCGTATTGCTGAGGGGTTTCTATGCCTTCAACAATGGCCGGCAATTCGAGACCTTGGGAGAGCTTTAATATCGCTTCGACAACCGTCCGCGCGCGATGACATTCAATGTTGGCGATGAGCGATCGGTCGATTTTGACGCCATCGAGTTGCAGCTCCAGCAATGCCCACATTGATGTATGTCCGGACCCAAAATCATCGATCACCGTTTTGATGCCGACATTGCTCAGCTTCTCAATTGTCTTAGCTGCGAGGTCGTTTCGGTTTTCGATTAGAATTGACTCCAAAACCTCGACCACAAGGCAATCATGAGACAACGATCGGGCCGCAAGTTCCCGCTCAATGATTTCGACATAGTGTTTTGATCGAAGCGATTTTGCTGATGCATTGATGGACACACTTGGAATTTCAAATCCCTGAGCGCGCAATTCGATCAGGGCGTCGAGGGCTTTACACATAACCCGCTCGTCAAAATCATGGATCAAGCCAACGCTTTCCATCGTGTCTAGAAACTCTACCGGAACCATCAGGCCATCGCCGTCAGAGCGTCTGATCCGTCCGAGCGCCTCCATGCCGAGCAAGGCTCCGGTGGAAAGAGAGATTTGAGGCTGCAACACGCACGTGATCCGGTCTTCTTCAAATGCGAGTTTCAGATCATTTATCAATGTGCGTTGCGAGTGCACGTCTTCGCGCATGGCGCCGGTAAATTGGCGCGCGATCCCGCGTCCTGCGCGTTTCGATTCATAGAGTGCGACATCGGCGTTGGTAATGAGGGACTCTGTTGAGCTACAGGCTCGATCGGAAATAATATAACCGACACTCGCGCCGACGTGACACTCGATGCCATTCACAAAGATCGGGCGTTTGATTTGCTGGATAATCGTCTCGCACAGGTCCTGAATATGCTGAGCGGGGACGCTGGAGGACTTCGTCGTGACGATCACGAATTCATCGCCGCCGATCCGGGCGACCAAATCATCTGGCCCACACGCATTCTGCATCCGCTCTGCAGCTTTACGTAAGACGCCATCTCCAATCGGATGCCCGTGTGCATCATTGACCTCTTTGAAATGATCGAGGTCGATATGGATGACACAAATCTGGTCATCTGTCGGATGGGAACAGCGAAGCGCATCATCGATGTGCTGTTGCAGGTTTTGGCGATTGGCGATGCCAGTAAGCGTATCGTGAAGAGCGGCATGGCGGAGTTTTTCAGACGCTTCGATCAGCTTTGTCTGGGCGTCAGCAAGAGAGGTGATCTTTTCTTTTGAGTCGCTTGCAAAATAGGCAAGGCCGGCGGCGCAAAATGCCGTGGCAGTGGCGAGCAATGCCAACGCCGCGATAGAGGTAATATCGTCTGGGTATGGCTCTGGCCGTATTAAGCCATGGGGCTGCATGGCCAGCATCGCGGCATAGGCCAGCACAACGGACACGGCGGAAATAATCGTCGCGCGAGTCCCTAAAAACAAAGCCGCGGCGATTGGCGACGTGATCATGATCGGCGCAACATAGCCTTCCAGGCCGCCATTGACGACGCTGCCCGCAAAACTCGCTGCGAGGGTGAGCACGACCATCGCGACAGCGCTTGGCACAAATAAATTGGGGCGCAGACTGAACCGGCTAATTGCCGCGAAACCTAAAACCGCAAATATTGAGATGATCTTGCCCGGGCGAATGCCAGGCAGCACCATGAAAATAACCGCCGTGAACACAATGAGAATAGCGCAAAATGAAAGCGCCATACGAGATAGCAGTTTCTGTTTACGCTGAAAGTCGGCCTGTCTTGTTTCGTCTATCAGAGCTGAATCAAACGGTATTTGCACGCTACACCCCAAATTGTATTTAGGAGAAATATAACCCTGGGTTGTTTATATTCGGTTTAATTGAGGTGCCTAAATTAGAACCGCCGAGTATTGGTCTCGAAGCATTGATTACTTTTGTGGTGAGCCAAAGGGTCTTCAGGATGTTGTTTTAGCCACCCACCGGTATTGTTTTCCGGATCTCGCCTCTAAAGAAGCATCCCGTTTTCTGGAATATTGAAATGGCTTAGCTAATCGCCCGAAAGGTTCGATATCTTGATGACGAGCCGATCGCGAAAGGCTGGCTTCGCGTCGGAGGCAAGGCATAGGAATACGCCGATGAGGGCCTGATTTCTGAACCCGCTTAAATCGAAATATCCATTCGCCCAGTCCTGTCGCGCCAGGCGATAACAACCATAGATTTGCGGCCCCAGCACTTCCGGCGCAATCTTCCCTCGCAAAAGTCCCGCTTCGACGGCGCGCGCACATGCGTCGATCGGTTGCTGAACGAAGTGCGCGAAGATGCCCTGATCTGAGCTTTGCTCGAACAATCCACTGCGATCTCCGGCGATAAAAGCGGCGCGGAAGAACGCTTCATTGGTCGCGAAATGGTCCGCCAAATCATTGATCAGTTTTGCAAACGAATCCTCAACCGGACCTGTTCCGGCTTGATCTTGGATCACGCGCAATTGCGTGACCATTTCATCAATGATGACGGTGAGGATTTCATTCTTGCCGCCCACCAGATTGTAAATCGTGGGCACGGTTAGACCGGCGCGCGCGGCGAGGTCTCGAATTTTCAAAGCTTCAAAGCCCTCATCTGCAATGAGAATACGGGCTTCGCGTAGGATATTCTCCCGTCGCTTCGCCATATTCTTTGAGCGTGTGGTTTCGCGTGAGGCAAGCGTCTCGACAGTCATAGAGAACCCTTAAGTCGATTTTTGGATTGACACAAGAATTAAACACCGTTTAAATTTAAACACTGTTAAAGCGAAAAGGATTCCTCATGTCTGACCCTCATTATATGGATTCCATCGACGCCTGCGCAGCGCATTATGGTGATGATTCTGACGCGATGCGGGACTATCTGATCTCTGGGCACAAGCGCGCGATGGCTTTGGATAATCGCGGCCCCATCGAATTTGACACGGATGGCAATCTCGAGCGCCATATCGTCGACGCTTACAAGAGATATGGGTTCTACGTATTTACCGGCGTTCTGCATGAGGAAGAGCTGGATGATATCAAGCAAGACCTGGCAGAAATGAAAAAGCGCTTCCCAGCCGGTCCGGGCGAGGCGCTAACCGCCGATGGCGCTCCCGCTCTTGGTGCGGATTGCAAAACGACAACACTCGTCTGGTCAAAGCCATTGGGCGATCCGCTAGGCGGTTCGGCGCTCGCGAATGGACGTCATCAGGTGAAACTCCTCGAACCTAAAGCCGCCGATGATGCACCAGACGCTGCGCCTTTCATCCTTTTGGGTTCCTTGCAATTCTCCGAAACGTGTTTGCGCGTCTATGGTCATCCGCAATTGTTGAAAGTGGCGGAAGATATCAATGGCAAAGATTTCGCGCCTTTCAATGAGAGCCTGTTTATCAAAGAACCCGGGATTGGTGCGGCTGTCTCGTGGCATCAGGACGGAACGACGCATTGGGATAGCGAAGACTTTGATGATGGCATTCACGGCTTCAATTTTATGGCGCAAGTCTATGGAAGTACGGCGGTAAATGGCGTCTGGGTTTTGCCGGGCAGCCACAAGCTTGGCAAAGTCGACATCAAGAAACTGGTTGAGGAATCAGGCAGCGAACGGATTGCCGACACTGTGCCGCTGGTCTGTGATGCAGGCGATGTTGTCATGTGTAATCGCCAATTGGTGCATGGCTCTTTTGCCAATACCGGTTTTGAGCCCCGCATAACTGTAAATATGGGTTTCCATCGCCGCAGTTCCGTCCTCGGCGTGACCGGTGCCGGGACGCACAGCGCCGTCCAAGTTTTCGACGCAGACCTCATCGCCAAACGCTCTGAGGTGATTGGCTTTGGCATTGATGCTCGGAGGAAGCGTTTCCCGAATGAAAAGCCCTACGAGTATCAACCCTTTATCGAGCAGGGCTTATCCTATGAGTGGAATGAAGAAGCGAAAGCCTCGCTGCACGATTACAATGCGCTCGATCTGAGCATCTAATTCGATCCGCCGATCCAAACTGCGCGCTCCAGACCAGGAACCGAGGCGAGTGCGCAGTCCTCTTAATTATCTCCAGATGAGACTGCGTTTATGACCCACGCCGCTACCGTGCTCGCCATGCATTCCGAAATGCACACACTGTTTCCAAACCGTCCCAAAAGATGGAACTGGTTGGACACCAAAGGAGAGGTCGAGGCCACCATCACGAACCACGGGGCGGAGGTGGATATTCTGCTATCGGCCAGCATCGAGAAGCTCGACAAGGCGATGCTGTCTCGGTTCCCGAATCTCAAGATGGTCGCATCGGTCTCCGCGGGGTTCAGCAATATCGATCTCGACGAATGTCGCTCGCGCGGAATTGCAGTCACCAATGCCCCAGGAATGAATTCGGGTGATGTGGCCGATCTTGCCGTCGCGATGATGACATCGCTGCTCCTGCGCATTCCGCAAACTCAAGACTATATCATGACGGACCAGTGGGTGGCCGCCGCGCCGCCGCTGCGACACTCGATCCGCGAAATGCCGGTTGGCATTGTGGGGCTTGGGTCGATCGGCAAAGAAGTCCTCGCAAGACTGAAGCCTTTTGGCGTCGATCTTAAATGGTGGGGGCCTCGTCCCAAACCGGATATCGAGATCCCATATATCGACTCTCTCGAAGACTTGGCGGATCAATGTCGAGGCCTAGTCGTCTGTTGCAGACCGGATGAAACGACGCGCCATCTTATCAACGAAAAAATCCTCAACACGCTTGGTCCCGATGGCGTTCTTGTGAACGTTTCGCGGGGCAGTGTGGTAGATGAAATCGCACTGATTGAGGCGCTAAAGTCGAACCGGCTTGGTGGCGCGGGCCTCGATGTGTTTGAGCCTGAGCCGACCAATAGCGCTCGTTGGGCCGGCGTTCCAAATGTCATTTTGACCCCACATCAAGGGGGCGCGACGTTCGAAACGCTCTTCACGCAAGCGCAATTGGCGCAATCAAACATTGAGAACTTCATAGATGGAGAGCCACTGCTTTCTAGTGTCCTTTGATTGCGGACAGTCGAGCCATGCGCACATGCGGTCTTCGTTTATTCAGGTGCGAAATTAATCTGCTTGCCGTCGCCGGTCCTTGCTTCGAGCCAGTCGCTCAATCTAGTCATGCAGATGATCCGAATGGTGGCGTATCCTCGGCTGATTAGACCTAAATCTTCGAGATCCGATAGAGCGCGATTCATCGACGCTCGCGATACACCCAGCGTGGCCGCCAAATCTGATTGCCGAAACCGCAATTCGGGTTCGGCCGGTGGATCGGGTGATAAGATCAGCAAGTATTTCGCCACGCGAGGCAGAAGCGGCAGAATTCGCAGAGCGTGAAGCATCTCTAAGGCAATAAATGAGCGCAAAAGGGTCGCTCGCGTAATCGCCAGCAAATAAGACGGATCCTCATCGCACAGACTCAAAAAGCGCTTCGCTGGAATGTGCAGGAGTTGAGTGGATCCGATCGCGGCAAGATCGTGAGTGCGCGGCAGGTCCGTGAACACGGTAAACTCGCCAAAGGTCTGACCCGGCCCAAGAAACGATGTCAGGATGAAGCCCCCATCGGATGAATAAATGCCTGCCTGCGCCGCGCCTGATTGAACAATTGAAAGTCCTGAGTCTGCATCTCCACGACTTTGTATGAAGCGACCATTTGAATAGTGTCGCACATGGCCGATGGTTCTGAGCGTGGCGATCTGCTCACTCGTTAAGAAGTCTAAGAACGGCTTGGCGCGATATTGAGCGAAATCGGTCATCCCAAAATGTCGCATTTTTGACATTCTTAGCCAAGCCTCCCTGCTATCAAAGAGTCAAAATATTTGCTGATTGGACTCAGCACGGGAGATCTAAATGCATTTAAAAGAGACCATTTCGACATTCGTCCTCGCCTTGGCGCTGGCTGGATGCGGCGCAGCGACCGATGACGCTCCATCGAATTCAACTGAGTCCAATGTCTCAGACGGACCCGCGGAAGAAATTGAACGCACCGACAATTTTGCAGAGACTCGTAACGCCTATTTTGGCGATCTGCATATTCACACGCGCAACAGTTTTGATGCTTATATTTTCAATGTCAGACGCACCGCGGACGATGCCTATCGCTTTGCTAAGGGGGAGACGGTCCAACACCCATCCGGGTTCGATATGACCATTTCCGGGGGTCCATTGGATTTCTATGCCGTCACGGATCACGCGGAATATTTGGGCATCTTACCATCGATGAACACGCCCGGATCCGCCCTCAGCGAATTGCCGCGCGCGAAGGATATGTTCTCAACTGATCCAGACAAAATCACCGCAGCTTTTCAAGGTGTCGGGGCGTCTGTCCGATCTGGCGAGGCGATTGAAGAGATGATTGACCAGCCTTTGATCAATTCGGTCTGGTTAGAGAATATAGACGCCGCTGAGCGCCATAATGAACCTGGCGTTTTTACCACATTTTCAGCCTATGAGTACACATCGGTGACCGTAAACGACGAAGAAGGAACATTTGGCGGCGGAAATCTGCATCGCAATGTCTTCTTCAAAGGGGCCGCCCCTGGGCGCGCTTTCTCAACGCTTGACTCGACCAATCCAGAAGATCTTTGGGATTGGATGGATGAGCAGCGAGAATTAGGTTTCGAAGCGATTGCGATCCCGCACAACTCAAATGTCTCCGACGGCCAGATGTTTAAACTAGAAACATATGATGGCGGTGCCCTGAGCGCGGAATATGCGGAACAGCGGATGCGGAATGAGCCCTTGGTGGAAGTCACCCAAGTGAAAGGTACCTCTGAAACGCACCCGGAGCTTTCCCCCAATGACGAATGGGCGGATTTTGAACTCTACGACCGGTTGCTTGGTTCTTATCAAGTCTCAGCGACTTCCGGCGGTTATGTGCGTGAAGCCTATGGCCGTGGTCTCGATCTGTTGGAGAGTGAAGGGTTCAACCCATTCAAGTTCGGCTTAGTGGCCGCGTCAGACAGCCACGTCGTCGGCGGGGCGTATGCCGAAGACGATTATTGGTCAAAAGTTGGCATCATCGATGGCCGGCCCATCAATCGCGGCTCTGTCCCGATCGCTCCAGATGCCGATCCAACCGACGCTTTTTCTTTGAAAGCAGGTACGAGCTGGGATGACCAACCCGAAATCGGCACTGTCATGAATGCCAACGAGTGGTTCTCGCGCTGGTCCGCTTCAGGGCTAACAGGCGTGTGGGCAGAAGAAAACACGCGTGAAGCCATTTTTGATGCCTTTCGCCGGAAGGAAACGTTCGCGACCACAGGTCCACGCATGAAAGTTCGGTTCTTCGCGAGCCTAGACTTTGAGACCCTTTCAGTTGATGCGCCGGACCTGGTGGAACAGGCCTATGCGAACGGTACTAGCATGGGCGGAGACCTCGCCGGCGATGGTCGCGCCCCTCGTTTTCTTATTTGGGCGCAACGCGACGCAAATGCTGCCGCCCTCCAGCGCGCGCAGGTCGTCAAAGTCACCAGTTCAGGCGAGGCCGTTTTCGATGTTGCCTGCCACCAAGGCGAACCCGACCCGGAAACACATCGCTGCTCGGACAATGGCGCCAGCGTTGATTTGCAAACCTGTGAGACAATTGGAGAAGGTGCCGCGGAGCTAAAAGCGCTTTGGTCCGATCCGGAATTTTCAGCCGATCAGAATGCCGCCTATTATGTGCGAGTATTGGAGAATCCGACGTGTCGTTGGACAACGTGGGAGGCGCTTGCCGCCGACGTTCCCGCGCGCCCCGATCGTTCGAAAACGCTGCAAGAACGAGCCTATACGTCTCCCATCTGGTACGCACGCAGCCAATAGATGAGACGCCTTATTCGTGAACCGCTGGTTCATTTCGTCGTACTCGCAGCGCTCGTTTTTGCGATCAATCATTGGTTATCTCAAGTGCGCGCGCATGAAGAGGCAACGATCCGTGTATCAGCGTCTGAACAAGATCGCTTAGCAGCCCTTTACGCGGCCGAAGCCGGCACATTGCCGAGCCAACAGGATATGAGGGCGATGATCAGCGACTATGTCGAGCAAAAAGCGCTGGTCCGGGAAGCGCGCCGCTTAGGATTGGCAGAGGGCGACACAGTCATCGAGCGCCGCTTAGCGCAGAAAATGACCTTCATGATCTCGGATATGGAGGAGGTAACCACCCCCGCACCCGGAGAATTGGAGAGCTGGTTCGCCGAGAACCAGCAAGATTTCGAAGACCCCCAGCGCATCTCATTTCGCCACGTTTTCTTCGCAGAGGCGGATCCAGAACGGGTCGACACGACGCTGCAAAACCTGTCGCAAGCGCCAAACACTTGGCCCACCTTTGGTGACCCTTTTATGTTGCAGCGGACTTACACAAATCTGCCCGTTCGCGAGATCGCTCGTCTCTTCGGTGCAGAGTTCGCGGCAAGTTTGGCAACCGCGCCAGGTGAAACTGATGTATGGCAAGGGCCATTCGAGTCAGCTTTGGGTCTGCATTTGGTTCAGATCCTTGAGGTCCGAGACAGTTCACTGCCCGAGCTAGATACTATCAGAGACCGTGTGATGGATCGATGGCAACAGGAGAGAAGTCGCGAACTCTCACGGGCCGCCATCGATGAAATCATCGCGCAGTATGATGTCGAAATCGAGACTCCTCAGTGACCCTTTTCATGCGCGCGATCATTTTGGTCTGGCTTACCGTTCTGTCCTTATCGAGCGTGAGCGCCCACGAGGTGAATCCCGCCTATTTAGAGGCGAGTGAACGGGCGCCTGAATCCTTTCAAGTCGTTTGGAAACAACCCCTCAAGGACGGTCGCCGTCTCAGACTGACGCCAACTTTTCCGGACGGTTGCGAACGCCAGAATTTCGGCACGCGATTTAGCAATGGCGCGGTCATCGAGACCTGGCAGATTCGGTGTGACCTGAGCCAAGGGGACATTCGGATCGAGGGACTCGAGCGTACGCTGACAGACGTTTTCGTAAAGGTGAACTTTCTAGATGGAAGGGCGGTTTCATCGGTGCTGAGACCAAGTGCAAACCTTCTCTCACTCGATGCTCCCGCCACTTCCGCACCGCTCTGGGCGTATTTTCGCATCGGTATAGACCATATCATCTTCGGCTATGACCATTTGCTGTTTGTTTTAGGGCTCTGCTTATTGGTGCGTCTGCGTCAGCTGCTTCTCACCATCACTGCTTTCACCATCGCGCACTCCATCACTCTGGCTCTGTCAACAATGGCGGGGATAAGCCTCCCCGGCACACCGGTGGAAATCACGATCGCCTTAAGCCTCATTCTCTTGGCTGCCGAATATGTCACGGTACATCGCGGGGGGCAGTCTTTGACCAGCCAATACCCTTGGGGCGTCGCCTTTGGCTTTGGCCTTATCCACGGGTTCGGATTTGCCGGTGCGCTGGCAGATATCGGCCTGCCCACAAGTTTAGAAGTTTGGGCGCTGCTTTTATTCAATCTTGGGGTTGAGATTGGTCAAATCTGCTTTGTAATTGCGATATTTGCCATTGGATGGAGCTTGAGCCATCTGTCAAAACTGGGCGTAAACAAAGTCAAACTTGCCGCGGCCTATTTGGTCGGCGTGTCTGGTACATACTGGGCGGTTGAGCGTTTGGTGGGTATGTGATTCACTTCGCTTGGAAACAGGCGATCCGAAGCCGGGCATTGCCGAACCGGAATATTATGGTTCTGATCGACCGAGCTTTTGGGACAGGGGCGTTCGGATCTTCGGGCAATCTAGACAGTCGCCTCGCTGGTCATTTCTTTGTTCGGTTGAGACGCATTCTGTCTGGCGATCGCACGATCGAGGGCGACACGGAATTCTTTTTGTGCTGATCGCCTTAAACAGGGAAGAAGCAGGGCAAAGTGGTGTTCGATCCCGCGGACCTGATCTGCCCATGTAATGTCTTTTCGGCCTTCAAACTCGCTCACATGATCCATCCAATAGCGGCTCATCACCCAAATAGATCGTGTCAGCAAAGAGAGATCATCAACCGTGTTTGCGCGGAACATGCCTTGGGCTTGTATGCGCATCATCAATCCATGTAATTCTTCATAGTCGGCTATCGATTGGGACTCGATAGAACCGATCTTATCAGCGAAATGAATTCGATCCCGGAGCAAGAAACGGTTGTCCCAGACTAGGCTCATAGCAAAGAGTAAGTGATCGACATAATCGTCAGCCACCGGGCCGGGCTGTGCAGCATCGCGGCGGTCATTCATTTGCGTCCTGAGCTCCTGAACGATCGCAAGCGCCAAATTGCTTTTGGACGGAAAGTGGTAGGTTAGATTGCCTTGCGAAATTCCAATGCTGGCCGCGATCTCGCTCAAAGAGGTCGCCACATAACCCTTCTCATTAAACAGCTTGCGGCTGGCCTCCAGGATTCGCTTTGGCGTGTTTGTTCGTGACCCCATGGCGTGCCGATCTATCGCGTATTAATACTCGTGTTCTTGACGACATAGGTTGTATAACCTAAAAATAGGTTGATCAACCTAATCTAGGGCAATGGAGCCAGAGCATGCCAAAGACCTCGAGGCGAATTATCATTGTTGGCGGCGGGACATCAGGATCGGTTCTTGCCGCGCGACTGAGTGAGGATCCGTCGCTCTCGGTTACGCTGTTAGAAATTGGCCCGGATGACGACACTTATAGTGACGGCATTCTTGACCCGACCCGCGCGCCGGAAGCTTGGCTCGGCCTCCAACCGGTTGCAATGACGCCTATGTTGAATGGCGAGGGTGTGATCCCGATGATCCAGGGGCGATTGCTCGGCGGCACGTCTGCGGTCAATGGGCTCGCTACCCTGCGCGGTTTACCAGAGGATTATGATGGTTGGGCCGCCGCCGGGCATGAAGGTTGGGGCTGGCAAGACGTGATCGACACGTTCATCGCGGCTGAAACAGATCAAGATTTCGGGGCGTCCGATATTCACGGGGATCGCGGACCGCTCACCGTTCGCCGTTGGCGGCGCGAGGAAATGGGCCGCGCCCAACTTGCTTTCTATGACGGGATGCGGGCGCTGGGTACCAAAACCGTGGATGACATCAATGACCGTTCGCAACTGCCCGGCCTGGGCGTGTTTCCTGTGACGATTGATGCTCGCGCAAAACGCGTTAGCACCAGCCGAGCGTATCTCACGAGTGCCGTGCGCGCTCGCGAAAATTTCTCTCTCCGAACTGGTGCCGAAGTTACGTCCCTGGTCATCGAGAGTGGTCGCGCCGTTGGGGTTCAGCTATCGACAGGCGAAGCCCTCGAGGCTGACGAGGTCGTGGTCACGGCCGGTGCCTTGTGGACCCCGCATTTGTTGATGCGGTCGGGCATTGGACCTGCCGCTCATCTCGCTGAACATGGGATCGCGCTCCACGCGGATCTGCCGGTTGGTGAGACGATGAGCGATCATATCGGCCCCGGTATACGCTACCTCCATGCCGGAGTGCGGGGCGGAACGGCAGGACCGGCTCAGTCGCTTTTGATTGGCGCCTCCAATGGTGTGGACATCGATTATCACGCCTTTCCGATTGCGCCGCCGCCGCGCGACGGAGACACTGAATTTGTCATGGCGGTGTTCTTGTTGCAGTCGTCCGGTAGAGGTAGCGTGCGGCTTGGCGACAATCCGGAACATGGTCCCGTCGTCACCGCGCCGCCGCTTCCGGATGACGCCAATGATCGTTTGCAGCACGCGTTCAAACGGATCGCAGAATGGGAGCAGTCGGACGCCGCAAAGGCACTCGGTTGCGCGCAAATCGATCCGATTGATCTGAGCGCGCCTGATGCCCCGCAACGCGCCAGAGAACAGTTCACGATCAGCTATGGCCACATGACCAGTACATGCCCAATGGGCGCGGTGCTCGATTCTGACTGCCGAGTCTTAGGGATTGACGGCTTGCGGGTCGCCGACGCGTCGATCATGCCGACCATCCCATCCGGCAACACCTATCTTGGCTGTGTCATGGTCGCTGAACGCGTCGCCCGGAAAATGTTGGCAGAGGTGAGGGTATAATGACGGTTTTTTGCCTTGCATGAGGACTACAAAATACGGCCTTTATCGTTGACGCGCTTAGGTTTTTTCGACGTCCGTTTTCTCATCTGGTAAACGCCGGCTCTCCGTTCAGCGCATTGTTGAGCTCCGTAATAATAGCAGGCGGGCAAATACAGTCGTTTTGCAATGCTCTTTCACCACACGCGGATGTATCGGAAACTTTTACAAAAAGAAGAGCGGCCAATCAGGCTGAAGTCCCAGTTTTGCGCGCCCGACGTCCGCTTGCATCATCGGTTGCGCGACTATGTGCCTGAGCATGGCGCGTAGATCGCGCATTCGTTTTTCAATGGGTGAGGTTTCATAAAGGGCTGATGAGCCGCTAAGATCATGCAGCGCTTCGACTGCACTCTTTACAGTATCAATGACTTGAAACCCAGCCGCGTATAGCGCCGTTGTCATCTCTGGATCAGGCGGACTTCCCTGGGTCGCTTGTTCCCAAACAGATTCCGCTTTTGCCGTCAGACGCTCGCCCGCCACATCCAATGCTTCGCCGTGCTTAGCAATGGCGATTTGATAATCGGGTCGATCGCGCGGATCAGGCATCGGTCCGGGTGTGATTTGAGATTTTCCGCGCTCTAAAGCGTGGTCATAAACAGCGTTTCCGAGACCGAGGAGCTGGGCTGCAAAGATCGCAGACACGCACGCAAAGATTGGAACTCGATCGGACGCTCCTGTGATAACAACCTCATTAGCGAAAGAGAAAACGCGATGCGCTGGTACGGCGACGTTTTCCAGTTCTATGTCATGACTACCCGTCCCGCGTAGGCCGCTCGTGTGCCAGGTATCGATGATCTTGAAATCATCTCGAGGGACCGCCGCCATCACAACCTCCGGCGTCCCAGCCTCATCCAGGACCGGCTGACCGTTATTGAACAATCTGCAGCTCAAGACCGCCCAATCTGCACCAGGGCTTCCGGACATGAGCGGCCAGCGACCACGCACCACAGCCTCGCCGCCGTCCTGGTGAAGTTCTCCTGCCGGAATTGTGGATTGGCAAATAAGCTTGTTGCGACCCGCAAATAACTCCTCTTTGAGGGCTTGCGGCATAAAGCGGGCGTAAAATCCAATCAGCCCGGCATTCCACATCACCCAACTGACCGCCGCATCTTCATAGGCGATGGCTTTAAAGATTTTCAAAATTTCGGGCAGTGGCGTGCCTAGCCCGCCATGCGTCTCTGCGATGGGCATTCCGAGCAGCCCACTCTCGCGGATGGCGGAGTGGACGTCTTCAGAAAGCTGCCTGTTCTTGTCAGCTTGCGCGCGCTGGGCTGCGATGACTGGCAGCAAGAGCTCCACGGGATCGGTCAGGGATTGCGTCATTGCCAGCCTCCTCACTCAGGTCTGGTTAAACCTCTCAGGTTCGCCAAAACAAATCTACTACGATTTTCGAAGTTGATTTTCACACGCGCCCGGCCACACTGCGATGATGAAAAGCAAGTATGGACAATATTGCCCAGTATCGCTGGCTACAGAGATCCTGGGAGAGCGCTGGACCATTCTCGTTGTATTGGTTCTAGCAGATGGATTTCATCGCTTCTCAGAGTTGGAGCGGGCTTTGCCGAGGATTTCGGCATCAACCTTGAGCGTGAGATTGAAAAGCCTCGAGAGCGCTGGCGTGGTCGAGAGGCGGCCGGGCGCAAAGGACGAGAAACCACTCTATTATTTGACGCCGGCTGGGGATGAGCTTGGCGAAATCGTGCTCGATCTTGGGCGTTGGGGGCATCGCTGGGGGCGCGACCTCGCGATCGATGATCTCGATCCAGAACATCTCATTTGGAGTATGCATATGCGGATGAATACTGAAATTATGCCACTGAGACGCACGACAATTGCTTTCGAATTTGCGGATCAACCGGCGAATAAAAGATACTTCTGGATCGTGTCGGAAAACAAGCGCGTTCAAGCCTGCCTTAAACATCCCGGTTTCGATGAGGACTTGCGCGTGATCGCAAAGGTTCGCTCACTGACTTATGCATGGCGTGGCTTTGTTTCGCTCCGGGACGAGATATCCAAGGGCAATATCAAAGTGCTAGGTTCTACCAAACTTGCAAAAGCCTTCCCAGATTGGTTGTTGGGGAGCATGTTGGCAGATCAGGAGCGAATGCATCCAGGCAAAGAACGCGACTTGCAACGTGCCGCTTATGCCAAAACAGGGCGCGCCATCAGCCAGTAAACAAGAAAGGCCAAAAAGATGGATTTGTTCAATACTGAAGACCTTAAGTGGAACCGCTTCACAGGAGACGAGCGGTTCGAGTACGCAATCGACGATTCTGCAAGGCGAGCTTGAGGTCATTGACTACAAAGACGGCAAAGAAGTCGGCCGAAAGATCCGCCGCGCCGGGGACTATTCGCACGGTGCGCCCGGCCACGTTCACATGGAAAAAGCCGGACCAGAAGGTGCACTCGTCATTTTTCACCTCTATTCGCCAGACGGCGCGCTCGTCGAACAATTGGCGCCCGATGGGTCTGTGATTCGTACGACGCACCTTTCTGACTTTCAGTCCGATCGCTGGTAAAGGTGCCGGGGCGCGAGCAAACCTGTCGTCGGGTCCTTAGATTCCGTTCTCTAAAGCGCACGAGTCTTCAGGATTTATCGGCGTGCCAGAGACCTAATTCTCAGTTATTGGGAGCGTGGATCCAAGCGCTTCCGCCTTGATCGAAATTAGCTTAAAAAAGCTAGGTAGCTTGCAAACTACCCATGCATGGGTAGGGTGCGGCTATGGAGCAGCCAAGCTGGATCAAACCGGAAAAACTTCGGCCGAACATTGTGTTGCACAGACTATTGGAGCGCGACACGATCCTCGGCCGGTTGGATCAAAATGATCGACAACTGGTTTTGGTTCAGGCCGCCGCTGGTTACGGAAAGACCTCCGTGCTTGCGCAATGGTTTACGTCCCCGCAGGTGCAATCTGAAATCTCGGCTTGGGTCTCACTCGATGAAGAGGATTCTGATCCCTTCACGTTTCTTTGCAATCTCATGGCGTCTCTGAAGATTGCAGGCTGCAATATAGATTATGAATTGCCGCACCATCCGAACGTGCTCTCGAACCTGGAGCATGGTGTCGTTTTTGGTGCGATGATGAAGAAACTCTCGCGCAAGACGCTACCGCGTTTCATTTTTTTAGACGATTTTCACTTGGCGGCGAACGAGGAGAATTGCCGGTTCATTCGCAGACTATTGGAAACGCTGACGTCAACGACACTTGTGATTTCAACTCGGTCGACACCGCGCGAGCTGGGCTTGGCGGATTTGCGTAGCCGAGGGCGATGCTTGGAAATTTCCCAACGCGACTTGCGATTCACAAAATCCGAAACTGAAAGCTATTTCAGAGATTTTGTCGGCGGAACTTCGGCAGACTCTCTCACCGAAACTCTATTGAAACGCACGGAGGGGTGGCCAATTGCCTTATTCGCTACACGTACTTTGCTGCGCGACGGGGTGCCTCTAGAAGACGCTTTGACGCAAGCTTCAGGGCGAAGCGCGGTTCTGTCAGATTATTTTATGGAGCGCGTCTTCTCGCTATTATCGGACGAAGAAAAAGATCTGTTGCTCCAAACCGCGAGCTTTGACCGCGTCAACGGCGATCTGGCAGACGCTGTGTGTGAAACCAGTTCATCCTGGGCTCTCTTGGAGAAACTCGAACGTCATGAGCTGTTTGTCACCTGCCTCAGCGAAGACCGCAGCTGGTTTCGGTATCATCGATTATTCGCCGAGTTTCTGACTGAGCGTGCGCGCAGAGACACGCGTTACGATTTCACTGAGATTCATAGGCGCGCGTCGAAATGGTCGCTGGACAATAGCTATGAAAGCGACGCGCTCGAATATGCTTTGCGGAGCCGGGACGCTGATTTGGTCGCGACAACGCTGGAGGCGATTGGCGGGTGGCGACAAGCCGTCACCGGAGACATGTCGGCAGTCATTCGAGCGCTGCAGGTTATTGCCTCGACCCAGCTGCATTTGTATCCGCGCGTTTGGATGGCGGATATTTACCTAAAGCTCAAAAATGGCCAATGGGCCGATGCTTGGAGATCGTATGCACGGCTCGCAAGCCTCCACAAACCGTTGGATCAGGATGATCCGGTCTTTCGAAGTGAGTTGATAATTTTCGATGGCTTGATCACGGTATATTTTGATCTGGGTCAGAAAACCACCGAGGCGATCCAACAGTTAGAGGAGTTGGAGCTGACGTCTCGCCGTGACGATCACTTCTTGCAATCAACGCGTCTCAACTTGCTCTGTGGCCTGCATAATCGCACCAATCAGTTCCAAAGCGCACTCAGGGAGGGGGATGCTTCTATTCGCCATTATAGAGCCCTGAACGCGCTGTATGGTGAAGTGTTTCTGTATTTGCACCAGTGTTTTGCGCTGTATGTCACCGGCCGTCTCCGCGACGCTAAATCCACATTAATGCAGGGCATGGAGCTGATACAGGAGCATTATGGCAAAGGCGCCGAATTGTATGCTCTCGGCGCCGCTTATGCGGCTGCGATTGCTTATGAAGAAAATGACCTCATTCTGGCGCAGGCTTATCTAGTGGAAGCGTTTCCGACCATAGAGCAATGCGATGCTTGGATTGAAGTCTATTTCGTTGCCTATGAAACGGATCTAGCGATTGCTGCTTCGCGGGGCGACTGGCAGCGCGTTGAGGATACGGTTACTCGCGCACAACGGGTGGCCAAGATAAGGCAATTGCCCCGTCTCGAACGATTTGTCGTAGCGACCGCGATGGACCTGCAATTGCGATATAATGAGCGGGTGGGGGAGATGGATTTGGGATTGCTAGAAAGCCCCATTTCGCTGCGTGATTTCGATCTTAGTGATTATTCGCGACTCCTTGCGGAAGGTCGCAACTTGCTGCGCTTAGGACGGTTAAGGGATGCGGCCGAGCATTTCGGCGGCTGGGCTGACATTCATAAGCAAAAGAACCTCATTCGAGGCTTCATCAAACTCAAGCTGCTTGAGGGAATCGCAAGACACAACCAGGGGGCGATTGCCGACGCTGCCGCCGCATTTGAAACGGTTCTGTCATTTGCGCGGTTTGAAGGGTTCAAGCGTACGATCATTGAAGAGGGCGACGCAGCGGCGGTTTTGATCAAAAATGTCTCGGCGGAGTCCAATGAGACGGGCGTCAAGAGACTACGAGATAGATTCCTCGCAGAGCTCATCTCGGACATAAATACCCAAGATCCCCATCGTTCTGACGCGCGTTCCATTCTCAGCCATCGAGAGGCGGATGTTATGCGGCAAGTCTTGTCTGGGCGCACCAACCGAGAAATTGCGAACGCATTGTCGATCTCGCAAAACACGGTCAAATTCCATCTGAAGAATGTTTTCCAAAAACTATCGGTCTCAAGTCGAGCGGAAGCGATCAGCGCCTGCTTACGTTCGGATGTGATTTAAAAGTCGCAAGAGCGCGATTTCGACACAAAATCGGAGCGGCCTACCCGGTTATGTTCTGCCACCTACCCGGGTGGGTGTTCCGAAGCGCTCGCACTCTTGCCAAGCCTAGCTTGTATCGAAGTTAGGGAGCTGAGCGCGTGCGAATAGGGGTAGATGTTGGCGGAACGAACACTGACGCAGTGCTCATGAACGGCAACCAGGTGGTCGCTAAAGTTAAATCGCCAACGACTGAACGGGTCGAAGACGGAATAATTGCTGCCTTGTCGTTGATTCTCGCAGAAGCCGGAATTGAGGCACCTGCGGTGACCGCTGTGAGTATCGGCACGACGCATTTCACAAACGCTTTTGTCCAACGTAAGCGACTAGATAGAGTCGGCGCTATTCGAATTGCTAAGCCCGCTGCACAAGCCTTGCCCCCTTATTCGGATTGGCCGGACGACATATGCACAGCACTCGGCAATCACGCCGTTTCAGTGCGTGGCGGGTATCATTATGATGGTCGGGTCAATTCCGAATTGGATGAAGCCGCGATTGCCGCCGCGGCGCGGACCTATCGAAACGAAGGTATCAACGCAATTGCACTGTCGGCACTGTTTGCTCCGATCAATGATGATATGGAAATCCGCGCCCACGAAATCATCAAACAGGAACATCCAGATGCGGCGGTTACCCTGTCTTCAAAGATCGGCAGAATTGGGCTTCTGGAACGCGAAAATGCCGGGTTGATGAATGCCAGCCTGACGACGCTGGCAACAGAAACTGTGACCGGTTTTGAAAAAGCACTGGCTAAGCTTGGCATCACCGCTCCATTTTTCGTGTCGCAAAATGATGGCACGCTCATGAATGCGGGAACCGTCAAAGCCTACCCGGTGCTCACCTTTGCTTCGGGGCCAACCAATTCCATGCGTGGCGCCGCATTCTTAGCCGGATTAGAAGACGCCATGGTCGCTGATATTGGCGGCACCACGACCGATATTGGCGTGTTGAGAGCGGGGTTCCCCAGAGAATCCTCCATTCAGGTTGATATTGGCGGGGTACGGACAAATTTCAGAATGCCAGATGTGACCGCCCTCGGTCTCGGCGGCGGCAGTATTGTTCGTCAAAACGCCGATGGCCGTGTTTCGATCGGACCCGATTCAGTGGGATTTGAGCTGGCGCAAAAAGCGATGGTTTTTGGCGGCGATACGATAACCACGACCGATATCGCCGTGGCCGCGGGCTATGCTGAAATTGGCGACCCCGGCCGGGTTAAATCACTGGACCGCGCCCTCGTTGATGCCAGCGTCAACGAGATACATCGCTTGGTTGAAGACGGCATCGACCGAATGAAAACCAGTGGCGATGGCACGCCACTTATTCTTGTCGGCGGTGGCGCAATCCTGATCAATCGCGATTTGAAGGGCGTTTCAGAGACCCTTGTCCAGGAGCAAGCCGGAGTGGCGAACGCGATTGGCGCCTCAATCGCTCAGGTTGGCGGTGAGGTCGATAAGGTTTTCGCCTATGATGAGATCGGGCGCGAAACCGCAATCGAGCGCGCGACGAGTGAAGCTAAGCGAGAAGCAATCGCTGCCGGCGCGATACCAGACAGTGTTGAGATTATGGATATGGATGAAGTGCCGCTGGCCTGTATTCCAGGCGGGGCTGTCCGCTTGCGGGTCAAAGTCGCAGGTGACTTGTCTCATTCGAAGGGAGCGGTGTGATGGGACTAAAGCTTCCGTTTTCCAGGAATACTCCAGCGAACAACCCTGCTAACCCAGAACGCCTTACCCTCACAGAAGCCGATCTGCATGATTTTGCGCGGGGCGCCGCATTTTTAGGTACAGGTGGCGGCGGCGATCCCTATATCGGTCGCTTGATGGCCCAGGCCGCGATCCGCGAATACGGGCACCCTCAGATTATACATCCTTCTGAACTCGCGGATGATGCCACCGTTGCGTTCATCGCAATGCTGGGCGCGCCGACGGTACTGAACGAAAAGGCGGCCTCTGGTGAAGATATTGATCTAGCGATCCAGCGCCTGACCCAACGAATTGGGCAGCCGATTGATGCGCTGATGCCGGCAGAGATTGGCGGCGTGAATTCGACGCTGCCCATTGTTGCTGCCGCGCGGCTTGGTCTTCCATTGCTAAACGCTGACGGGATGGGGCGCGCCTTTCCAGAAATCCAAATGGTGGTGATGAATTTTGAAGGCTTGTCTGCAACACCGTTCGTGATCGTAGATGAGCATTTGAATTCGACCATTGTTGAGACGGCCGACGCTTCTACTGCCGAGAGTTTTGTTCGAACTCTGGCCGTCCATATGGGGCTCAGTTGTATCGTTGCGGGGTATCCGATGACCGGCGCGGATGTGAAGCGAGCCACGATCCATGACACGCTTACTGAGGCGGTGAATATTGGCCGGGCGATTGAGGCGGGACGCAGGACTGGAGACGCCGCTGGTGCGCTTGTGCAATACCTATCAGCGTCGAAAATTTACGGTCATGGGCGCGAACTCTTCGATGGCAAAATTGTCGACTTGCGGCGAGAAACGACAGGCGGCTTCTCGATTGGCCACTGCAAGATCAACTCTATCGAAAATCCCAGTCGGACGCTGGATCTGAACTTTCAGAATGAGAATCTCGCCGCGAAAGAAGGCGAGACGGTTCTTGCGATTGTCCCGGATCTCATCACCGTGATTGACCGCGAAACGGCTGAACCTATTCCCACCGAAGCGCTCCGCTATGGCCAGCGCGTGAAAGTAATCGCAGCAGCTGCGCCGAAGCTTCTGCGCACTGAGGCGGCCCTTAAATTTATTCATCCGCGCTGCTTTGGCCTCGATGAAGACTACACACCCATTGAATCCCTACCCATGCCAAAGAGTGGCACAGGGCCGGAAAATTGATCAGGAGGACCCAATTATGGGAACACACATCAAATCAACACTTCTCAAATCAGCTTGCGCTGCCGGGTTCGCTCTGTCCGTCTCTCAAACGGCGCTCGCGCAGACCGGTGATGATGCAGCGGTAGATGAGGATAAACGGCTTGGCACGGTAACGGTCACAGCGCAGTTTCGTGAGCAATCGCTTCAAGAGGTTCCGAATGCTGTTACAGCCTTCACGGCAGAAACAATCCAGGATGCAGGCATTCGCTCAACCGAGGACTTTATCGCGCTCACCCCGAACGTCACTTTTGATGACTCATTTACTTATCTCAACAGTTTCGTTGTGGTGCGCGGCGTGACACAGATCAACAATGCGGACTCCCCGGTCGCGATTATCGTTGATGGGGTGCCACAGAATAATCAGAAACAATTCAAAATGCCGCTCTTCGATGTCGAGCAGATCGAGGTCTTGAAAGGCCCGCAAGGCTCGCTTTACGGACGCAATGCAATCGGCGGCGCGATCAATATCGTGACGGCGCAGCCCAGCAATGAAGTGGAAGGCTTTGTCAGCGCGGAAGCCGCGAATGGCGGCGGCTACCGGATCCAAGGCGGCGTCAGCGGTCCGATCGTCGAGGATAAACTCCTGTATCGTCTGTCTGGGAGTTATTATCAAACCGACGGCCTGATCGAGAACGCCTTCCTTGGGCAGGAAGTTGACTTTGTTGACCAAGATTTGTCGGTGCGAGGCAAGCTGGCTTATGTGCCGAATGACCGATTTTCTCTGGACCTGAGAGCCGCGTACAATGAGGTCGAGGCCGGATCGAGTTATGACACAATCGTCAACAGTGTGCTCAATCCAACATTCAGAAGCGGCAATGATGCGAACCAGATTTTCGATCCAACCGCCAATTTGGCGGGTGTGACGGATGCCGAGACCACCGAGCTCACGGCTAAGGCGGAGTGGGATCTTGGTGGCGCGACGGCGACCTATATACTTGGCTACACAGACCTTGCGGAAGAATACCGTGCGGATCTAGATTTTTCCAACGCGACGCAGGGCACGTTTGGTCCATTTGGGGAATTGGGTCAGGGTCAAAATCTCGACGTCGAACTCACGAGCCATGAATTGAGGTTCGTATCGCCGGATGACCGCGCTTTCCGTTGGCTCGGTGGCGCTTATTATCTCGACACCAAGAGAGATTTGCTGACCCGCGGCTTCCTGGACCTCAATGGTCAACTCAGCCAATTCGATGATGGCGTGATCATCATCTCGAGAGACGAAGCGAATGAGAACACCGCCTGGGCTTTGTTTGGACAGGTAGAGTTTGACTTGAACGATCGCGCAACCCTGCAATTGGGTGCACGTTATGATGAAGACGAGCGCAATCAGACCAATCCGGGCACAGCTGGCTCCGACCGCAGTGAGACATTCGACTCGTTCCAGCCAAAAGTTACGCTCAGCTACGACTTAACCCCCGATGTGATGGCCTACGCAACTTATAGTACAGGGTTTCGCTCAGGCGGCTTCAATGCGCCGGGGGTCGTTCTCACTCGGTTTGATGATGAGACACTTACGAATTATGAAGTCGGCCTCAAATCAGAGTTCGCAGACGGGCGAGGGGTGTTCAATGCTGCGGCGTTCATGTCGCAAAGCGATGGGTTCCAGTTTTTCTTTGTTGATGTCAGCACCGTTTCGCAGATCATCGCGAACTTAGATGAAGTCGACATTGCCGGGTTCGACGCGGACGTGCAGTTTCAAGCAACTGATGATCTGACGGTGTACGCTGGCCTCGGTGTCACTGACTCAGAGATCAAATCAATCGGCAATACAGATCTCGAAACCTTCTTGACCAGTTCGGGTGTAGATATCGGACGTGTAGTCGGAGCGAGCAGTCCGAAAACCACCGATCTGACATTCAATATTGGCGGCCAGTATGTTCAGCCACTCGAGAATGGTCTCAATCTCTTGTTTCGCGCCGACTATGAGTATCAGGGCGATAAATTCTGGCAAATCGACAATATGGACGTCCGCGATCCCATCAATCTGCTCTCTCTTCGTGCCGCGATTGAGGGTGAAAACTGGACACTTGCTGTGTGGGGTCGAAATCTTCTCGATGAAGAATACTATGCCGACTTCAACCCTAGCGAATATGCAGGCGCCCCTTTTGATCTGGCCTTCCAGGCCCGTCCCCAAACTTATGGTGTAGAACTCCGCTACGACTTTTAGTCTAATTCACCCATAAGACGTCCTGGCCCCAGATCGACCCTCCAACGATCTGGGGCCATTGCGTTTATGTCCGGCCATTTTGCAAGACACATTAAATGTCTCAAAGGCCGTGACGGGAGCTGTCCGGCTCATACAAACCCGTCTCCAGCATCATAACTTCACTCAGCCGCCTGCCAGTGCTCGACAAGGGAGGCCGCGATGGCTCCGGGTTTTTCCGCGATGACCCAGTGGCCGGCATCTTCTATTCGGACGAAGGGGAAGCCATAGGTATCTGCCCATGATTGGCCGCCATCGACTGAGCCAAACGGATCATTCACGCCCCACATCAAGAGACCGCGTTTTGGTAAGGACCGCAGCGTGTCCACCCACGGGCTATTGATCCAGTTCAGGCCGTTTGCTGATCGGTAGAGACCGATAATGCTCTTCTTGATATGGCCGCGTTTCCAGAGGTCGACCGAGGTTTCGACCATTTCCAGCGGCATGTCGGCTTTGACGAGCGTCGCTTTGAGCCGCTTCGGCGTCGTCACCAGCATAGACAACTCACCTAGCACCGGCGTCGCCCACGTTTTCGCCGCGCTATGTCCAGTGCGCTTGGGGGCATAAACGGCGTTTGCTACCGCCCATGTTCGCACCAGGTCGGGGCGCAAACCGGCAATGCGCAGGGTCAGGAGTGCGCCCCAATCATGCCCAACCAGGTCGACCGGGCCTGAAGTTCTGACGACGTCCTCAATTTGCTGAACGAGAAAGTCGACATAGTTATCTTTTGTGCGCTTAAAGCCGTTTGGAGGCGCGGTCTCAAAGCCTGGCAATGCGGGCGCGAAATAGTCCGTGTCCGGCAGGCCGAGCTCTTGGATCAGAGGGGTCCAGATCTTCGGGCAGTCTGGAACGCCATGGATGAAGAATTTTTTTGGGCTCATGTGGGGCGTGTCCAATTTTTGCGAGTCGATGATTACAGGGTGATCGCTTTTTGGAAGGCGGGGCGCTGCTCAACCCGTTCTATATATGCTTTGAGGTTCGGCATTTCATCGCTCACCGCGCCGACGCGGTTGCTCATGAAGCAGGCATGACCGAGCATGATGTCCGCGGCTGAGAAGTCACCAATCAGATAGTTCTTGCCTTCGAGCGCCGCGTCGACTGGCGCCAATGCTTTTGCGAGTAGGCGCTTGGCTTGCGCCAGCGCGTTCTGATCCTGCCGATCTGGGGGTAGAAGCAGCGTGTTGACGACGATGATATTGATCGGCGGCATCACCATGCCCTCGCAATAGTGAAACCATTGCAAATAGTCCGGAAAACTGGGCGCATCGACAGGCGGCTTCAAGCCACCATTCTTGTGGCGTTCAAGCACGTATTCTACGATCGCCCCCGACTCGAAGATCGAAACGTCGCCATCCTCGAGAACCGGCACGCGGCCCAATGGGTGGCGTGCGCGGTGAGCATCTGACTTCAAGTCTTTGGGGTGAAAGTCCATACGATTGAGCTCGTAAGGCAGGTCTAACTCTTCCAGCAGCCAGACAATTCGGCCCGCGCGAGAGTTTGGTGCGAAGTGCAGTTTCAACATGGCGAGAATTCCTTCCAATCGCTCAAATCACGTCTTGTCATAATCTAGTTTTTTCAGTAATGGCAAGCCAGATGCCAAAACAATTGGTATGCTTGATCGGTTGTGGAGTCGCTGAAATGGTCAAACAGGTTCGTCTCATTGACTATCCAGCTGGGCAGGCGGCCCGGGGCTTTTGGTCGTTCTCCAGCGAAACGCTCCCAGCTCTCGACGAAAACCAAATCAAAGTTCGCATTGATTGGGTGTCTGTTGATCCCGGCATGTCCGGCTGGATCACGGATAAGCCGAGCTATATGCCGCCCGTGAAACCGAGCGAGGTGATGCGTGCTTTTGGTGTCGGGGAAGTGGTCGATACTCGATCAGAGCGTTTCCAAATCGGGGATTGGGTCACCGGGTTTCTTGGTCTGCAAACAGAAGGCGTTTTCTCGGAAAAGGCCGTGCGGAAAATCGACACCCGCCTTGCACCGCCGCAGCTTTTTCTATCCGGGCTGGGTATGACCGGCTACACTGCCTATTTCGGCATGATGGATATTGGCCAGCCGCAAGAAGGCGACACAGTTGTCGTCTCAGCTGCGTCGGGGGCGGTCGGCAGCATTGCGGCACAACTCGCAAAGCAGGCTGGGGCGCGCGTTATCGGAGTCGCCGGTGGGCCCATCAAATGTGCCTATCTGACAGACGCGCTCGGGCTCGATGCCGCCATTGACTATAAGGCAGGGGATATCGGCGCGGCCTTCGATGCGGCCGCCCCCGACGGCATTGATTTGTATTTCGACAATGTTGGCGGCGATACGCTCGATGCTGTGCTAGAGCGGATGAATTATCGCGGACGGATCGTCGTCTGCGGCAGTATCTCGCAATATGCAGATTTCGCCGCGGCGCGCGGCCCAGCGGGCTGTATGCGGGTGGTCACGCATAGTCTGAAAATGCAGGGCTTTACGATGCGCGATTACATGCATCGCGTGCCGGAGGCCCTGGAAGTGCTGGCGCGGGGGCATGCCGACGGCAGCTTGAAGTTTCGCGAGCATATTTTGGAGGGGCTCGAGACCTTCCCGGATGCGTATGAGATGCTCTTCGATGGTAGAAATCACGGAAAGCTTTTGATCGACCTTCGCGGCGATCATTGAGGTAGAAAAATCGAATTGGAGCACGCGATGTCGACGGTCACAGAACTTTGGGTCAATCGAGAAAATTACCGCGAAACGAAAACCGTTGAAGTGGCCGCCCGCGCGCTCGGGGATGGTGAGATCCGTGTGCGGATCGACAAGTTCGGCCTGACATCCAACAATGTCAGTTACGCGGTTAGCGGCGACATGATCGGCTATTGGAACTATTACCCAGCAGACAATCCGTGGGGCAAAGTTCCGGTTTGGGGGATTGGCGAGGTTGTCGAATCCAATACGGACGAAATCGTTGTCGGTGAACGGCTCTATGGGTTCTTTCCGATGGCGAGCGAAGTTATCCTCACTGCCGGAAATGTGCAGCCGCATGCTTTCATGGATGTGACCCCGCACCGCGTGGAGCTGCCAGCCCTGTACAATCAATATCGGCGCACCAAAGCCGATCCTGATTTCTTGCAAGCGATGGAAGCAGAGCGCTGCCTTTTATTTCCGCTCTTCGTCACCTCGTTCGTGCTTTACGATTATCTCGTAGACAATAACTATTTCGGTGCGGAGCAGGTGGTCATCGGGTCCGTATCCTCCAAGACTGGGTTTGGACTTGCTGAGCTGCTCAAACAAGACGGGGAAAAGCGAGTTATCGGCATGACGTCTGCCGGTAATCTTGCTTTCGTTGAGGCGCTGAACTGTTGTGATAAAGTGCTCGTTTATGGAAACGAGCGGGACATCGATACGTCCGTTCCAACGGCATATGTCGATATGTCCGGCAATGCGAAGCTGACCGAAACGCTGCACACTTTGCTTGGCGAGAATATGGTGGAAAGCTGCATGGTCGGCGCGACCCATTGGGAGGCCAGAGGGCGGACGAAAGACCTGCCGGGCGCAAAGCCAACTTTCTTTTTCGCACCTGGGCAAATCGCCAAGCGCGATCAGGAATGGGGTCCTGGCGTTCTATGGGACAAGGGAAGCGAAGCCGGCGCGGAGATCGCCAAGAAAGTTTCGAGTGAAATGTCTGTCGAGATGATCACCGGCGCATCCGAGGCCGCCAATGTCTGGAAAGCGATGCTCGACAATCAGATATCACCGAGCCGAGGTCTTCTCGTCTCGATCGGAAATGGATGATCGCGGAGGAGCGAATTATGCTGATGAAAATCTTGAAATACGGCGCGATAGGTCTGGTGCTCGTGCTGGTGATTGGTCGGTTGGGCCTGCCGCATTTGCTCACCGGATTGGGCTTGCACCCTCACTACGAAGTGCCGGAAATGGACCTATCTGGGAAACGTGCCTTGATTGTGACAACCAGCCAGGGCACGCTTGGCGATACAGGCAAGGCGACCGGCGTTTTTGCTTCTGAGATGACCGCTCCTTATTACGCGTTTCTCGACTCCGGGATGGAGGTCGATGTGGCGAGTATTCAGGGTGGGCAGATCCCGATCGAGCCCCAGTCACTTAAATGGCCGGTGGCTTCAGCTGCCGATAAACGCTACCTGAAAGACCCCATGTTTCAGTCAAAAGTGTCGCGGTCTTATCAGATCGATCAGGTGGATACGTCTGAGTACGACATTGTCTTTCTGGCTGGCGGATGGGGGGCGGCTTATGATTTCGGCCAGTCCGCTGAGCTCGGCGAGAAAGTCGCCGTGGCTTATTCGAATGAGGCCGTGATTGGTGGGGTTTGCCATGGTCCTTTAGGGCTTTTGCAGGCCTATGGTGATGATGGAAAGCTGATCGTTGAAGGTCGGCGTATTTCTGCCGTCACCGACAAACAGATCACCGAGCTTGGGATCACGCACACGCCGATGCACCCAGAGCGGGATTTGCGGGCCGCAGGTGTTGTCTTCGAGGCGGAGTCAAAATTCAGAGATTTGTTCGCCACGAATGTCGTTATTGATGGTCGCATCGTCACGGGGCAAAATCAAAACAGCGCGACCGAGACAGCCGTAAAGATGATGCAAGTTCTTGCGGGTGAGACGGGCGGCGAGCCGACCTCATGATGCGGTGGTGCCTCGCGGTCTGTTTCGCGCTTGCAGGCTTGACCGCATACGCCGAAACGAAGCCTAACATTGTTATGGTGCTCGTGGACGATGCTGCCTTGATGGATTTCGGCGCGTTTGGCGGCGAGGCGCATACGCCGAACATTGATGAACTCGCGGCGCGCGGAACGCTCTTCCGACAGCACCGCGCGACGCCTTTCTGCGCGCCATCACGGGCGATGCTGCTCACGGGCATGGACAATCATCTCGCTGGGCTCGGCACCATTCGCGAAGTGCTACCTCCGGAACATCGTGGCCAGCCCGGCTATACGATGGCGCTCGAACCAGGCGTGGAGACGATTGCCACCAAGCTAAAGCGCGCTGGCTACCGCACTTATATGACCGGCAAGTGGCATCTCGGGCATGGCGATGGCGAGCTGCCAATCGACCATGGGTTTGACCGATCCTTCATTCTTGATGCGTCGGGGGCGGATCATTGGGAAAACAAACCCTACATGCCGTACTATCGTGACGCACCCTGGTTTGAGGGTCGCGAAAAGGCGATTCTTCCAGAGGATTTTTACTCCTCCACGTTCATTGCTGACCAAATGCAGGCCTATCTCGAGCAGGATGCAGAGTTAGCCGAACCTTTCTTCGCTTATGTCGCCTTTCTGGCTGTCCATATTCCGGTGCAAGCGCCGCGCGAATTCACTGAGAAATATATCGAGACCTATGAAGCGGGCTGGAACGCGATCCGTGAGCAGCGCTGGCAGCGTGCGCAGGACTTAGGGCTAGTTCGCGAAGGCGCCCCCCTCGCGCCACAGCCAGAAACCATCCCGCGATGGCAGGATCTCAGCGCGCAAGAGCAAAAGCTCGCAGCCAAGAGCATGGCGGTGAATGCCGGCGCACTGGAAGCGATGGATGCTGAGCTTGGAGGTCTGATCGATTATATCGAATCCATCGGAGAGTATGAGAACACAATCTTCGTTGTAACTTCCGACAATGGGCCGGAAGCAGGCGATCCATGGGGAGGGAGCGCGCAATGGTGGTTCAAGCTTCAGGGCTATTCGCGCGATTATGACACGCTTGGCGAGAGAGGAAGCTATGTCGCTCTCGGGGCAGGCGGTGCGAGCGCCAATGCTGGTCCGTCGCACTTGTTCAAGTTCCACGCCGCGGAGGGCGGATTACGTGTGCCGATGTTGATGGCAGGACCCGGGATTGAACCAGGCAAAGCGGTCGACAGTCTGTCAGTGATGACCGACATTGCGCCGACTTTGCTCGATTTGGTGGGCGCCGATCACGATCACCCGAATGCTAATCCAATGACCGGGCGATCGCTCCAGCCGGTTCTGTCGGGTGAAGCCGAGCGTGTTTACGCAGACAGCGATACCATCGGTTTCGAAACGTCAGGCCAGGCTGCGCTCTACAAAGGGCAATACAAACTCGTCAGAAATATCGCACCGCATGGTGATGGCATCTGGCGCGTGTTTGATATTGTCGATGACCCGGGCGAGACGACCGATCTTGCGCCCGAGCGCCCGGAGCTGTTGGCGGAGCTTATGCAGGCTTACCGCGTCTATGCGAACCAGGTCGGCATTCTCGAGCTGCCTGAAGGTTATCAAGTCGAGCGCGCGATTGGACGAAATGTCGTCGGCAAGCTTTTGCAATATTATTGGGGCTGGATTGTCCTTGGCCTGCTCCTAGTGCTAGCCGCAATCACTGGCGTGGTGATCGGGGCGAGGGCACTTTGGCGGCGTCTGAACTGACCAGTTAGGCCCAACCTTCCAAATGGTTTTCTCGGATCACGCGCCGACTCGCTTTTAAGCGGAGAATAGGGGTTAGCCCCGTTTCTTTAAACAGGCTTTCAATGGCAGTCTTGTCCGATTCATTGAGCGCCTCAAAGGCGTCTGTGAGCCGCTGCAAGAGGTAGAACCGATACGGCATCACAGCCGTAGAAATGGAGTGCCCGCGCCAGTCAAATGTCGCCATACCGATCCCGCGGCCAAGTGCAGCCGGTTTCATCGCCGGCGCGTCTTGTCCTTTCAGCCAATCATTCGCAAAATCGATATGGGCCGTGATCTCCGGCAGATAGTCTTCGGCAATGAACGCCATCAGCGCTTTGAGCGTTTCCGGCACAGCATCGAAGGCATAGAGGTCCGGGCCGGCTTTTGAGACCACTTCATCCTGGAAGGTTTCCGGCATGTTCATACGCTCTGTCCAGCGGAACACGCGCGGCGCGGTTGTCTGCATCAGGTGCAAGGGTTTCGGATCTCGTGCGAGGTGCGCGTAAAGCGGGCTGAATAGACCATAATCACCGAGCGTGGGCGCACCGCCAAACAAGTACGGCCAGCTTTCGAGGTGGGCGTTGAAAAGTCTCAAGAGCTCCGCATAGGTCGATTCAATTGTCTCATAGGTTTCAGGCATGACCCCAAACGCGACGGCGGCCTTCCGCATACGACCGCTGGCGTGCAAGAAGATTGGTTCGCGCTCTTCGGCCGTCAGGCCATCAGGCAGAACATCCTCAAATGCCATGCGCAGGAAGTTCAAATTGGTCTCGTCGAAATTCCAGCGATAATGCATGGCCGCGCGTAAGATGCCTTCGCCGCCGAACAGCTCGAAAAGATGCGCAATCACACGCAGCTTGGGATCTTCGGGATAGATAGACGTTTGTGAGAACCCTTGGTTTTCAAAATGGTCGAGAATGTCAGTGCCATCTTGAACATACTCGCCATCTGGCGTTTCAATGACCGGAATGATCCAGCGGCCAAAGGTTTCTGCGACCAGCGAGTTGAAGCGCGCACTGCCTGCCTTTTCTTCGCGGAATGGAACGTGATTGCGGCGCATGTAAGCGCGCACTTTGCCGGTGTAGAGCGACGCCGCCATACCGTAGAGCGTGTATTGTTTGGTCATAATGTTCCTAAAGGTTGGGAAGTTGAACTGGGCCCTGAAAGCTCCGAGGGTTCTTGCCCCAGTTCCAGATGAAGCAGCGTGTGGGTGATGGCAGTTCGACAATCCAAGGCTGGTCAAGAGTGATCTGCGATAACGCGCCGCCGTGAGGCAAGACTAGGTTCTGATCACCCTCCGCGGTGCCGATGAGTTCAATAAAGCACTCGTCGCCAAGTGTCATAATGCTCACAGTTCGCCCGCTTTTAAAGCCAATCGTGTGCGCCTTCGTGACCATGATCTCCATGGGCTCACCTGGCTGAGCGGGAAGCGTTGGCCGTCCGCCGATCGCGATTTGTAGGAATTGGTGCCCGCAGATTGTTTTTTCTTCCACAGGGACACCGGATGAGTGAGGCGCGTGCCGAAACGCCGTTGCATCCGGGGTGACGATACCCATCGAGGCTTTGACAAACGGCGGCTCGGGGGAGAGCTGTGCCCAGTCTTGCGGTTGGATAGCGGATGTGGCGCCCCAGACTTGCTGGGTCTGGGTGTCCACGATTTCCATAAACAAGCCGCGCCCTCCCGCGAGCTGTCGTCCGCTTTCTGGAGTCGCCGCCTTCATCAAGTCTTCGAGCGATGACGTCAGCTGACTCATGCTGTCTTTTCGTTCTTTTGTTTCGCTGGGATGAGGCTGAGGACGAGCATCACAAGCGCGATTGCGAGGAAGGGCAGGCTGGAGGCCGCGCCAGGTGAGGTCTCGAGCGTCACCGTGGGTTTGAAGTGTGCCACGGCCATGCGACCGCTCCATTCCAAAACGAAGACAAGATAAAAAAGTGGAATCAGCGACCTGTAGCGAACCAACACGAGTAGGAACAATCCAGCGAGCAAGAGCTGGGATAAACCCCATTGGCCGAATATGGCGATGACATTGGCGGCGGCGGCGTCTGAAAAACTGTCCAGGGGAATGGTCGCGATACTCTGAGCGCCACCATCCGGGGCGATGAGATGTACACAGCTGCGGAAGATGAGCATCAGTGTCAGTGGTATGAACACGAAGAGCGCAATTTTCTGACCCGGATACCGATTGGTGATTTCCTTCGGGAAAAGCGTTTTCAATATCTGCGTCATTCTTTGCGACTCCCGCGTTTTCGCCTTGTAATGGCATGTTGTATGCCATTAGAGAGAGTGGTGTACAAGGAAATTCGTGGGAGCAAGATAGAAATGGAAGTGCTGAGAACCCCGGACGATCGCTTCGAGAATCTCGACGGATATCCGTTTGAGCCAAACTATATTGATGTCCCAGACGGCGAAGGTGGTTCCTTGCGCATGCACTATGTCGATGAAGGGCCGCGTGACGGACAGCCGGTGGTGATGGTTCATGGCAATCCGACATGGTCCTGTATGTGGCGCTCGCTCATTCCTGTTTTGGCAGAAGCAGGGTACCGCGCCATCGCTGTAGACATGATTGGTATGGGCCGGTCAGACAAGCCGGCCTCCCTGGATGACTATTCGATCGCGCGGCACGAGGCTTGGCTCGCGGCTGGGGTGATCGATGGGCTTGGTCTCACAAATGCGCATTTCATTCTGCACGATTGGGGCGGGATTGTCGGTCTACGCGTCGTTGCGAACAATCAAGAACACGTCGCCAGTGTGATCTATTCCAATACCGGATTCCCGACCTGGGAACCCGGGAAGGAAATCAAGGAAATGATCCGGCCCGGAACCGAAGTCCTGCGGCCATTCCAGGAAATGGTGCGGCAAACCGAAGAGTGGCCGCATTGGGAGCAAGTCTCGGCGATCACGCTGTCCGACATGACGGACTCTGTCAAAGCCGGTTTTGCTGCGCCGTGCCCAGATCCATCCTATGTGGTCGCCAACCGCAAGTTCGCGCTGATGCTACCGACACAGAACGACAACCCGATGCTTGAGGACAATTGGCGGGCGCTGGAGAAGATGAAATCGTTCGAGAAACCGTTCCTGTGCGTCTATTCCGATAAGGATATTGTCGCGCCAGAAGGGTATAAGTCGGTACATCCCTTCATCCCTGGAGCAGCGGCCTACGAGCCGGTGATTTTGGAAGGCGGCAGCCACTTTTTGTTGGAAGACATTCCGGACGCCTACAGCGACGCCGTGCTCAAGCACCTGACGGGTTTGGAGTCTTAAGAGGCCACTTGGATCGACCGTAAATTTGTAGCTCTTTGGAAGATAGGAATAAGCCCATGAAAGTAATCAACGAGGTGATGCCATCTGATCCGGATCGCATCCGCGAGATGATGGAACAAGGGCCAGCCGGGCCGATCTTCATGGTCAATCTCCTCAAGTTTAAAGACAAAGCGGAGTATCAGGACGGCCGCGAAACAAGTCTCTCTGGGCGAGAGGCGTACGGCCTTTATAGCGAGTTAGTGGCAGGCATATTGCCAAAATTCGGCGGCAGATTTTTCTTTGCCGCCGATGCTACATTCCTGGCGCTTGGGCAGGTGGAAGACTTATGGGATGAAATCGCTATTGCAGTTTATCTGGAGCGCGCGGCTATGATGAAAATGTCGAGTTCAGAAGAGTGGCAGGCCGCTGGCGTGCACCGTGCGGCCGGATTGGCCGGTCAGTTGAATATCGAAACGGTGCTGCAAGATTGGTCGAAAGACCTGCCCTGGATGAAGATACTATTAGAACAGATGGGCGTCTGATCGAGATCGTTGCTCACCGATCAGTCCGGTGATTTTTGCGTCCGCCCGGAAACCCAATCCAAGCCGCGCCAGCCCAGCCATCCGATCAGCAAGAGCAGCAATGCCAGTGTGATCCGGACATGTACGAATGTGATTGTCGGGCGGGTGATGAACACTTCCGTATGGTCCAAGGCGCCATACTTGTAGACGCGCCCTTCTTTCATCGCTGGGGCCATGCTCATGTCGATCAGGTCCCGCAGCGACCGGTAACGCACGACGATGACGCGATCCACCTCGTTGCCATACTCACCCAACATCAGGCCGACGCGCTCGCTATCAAACACAGGGTGGCCTCCGCGTTTAAAGAGCTCGGGCATGACGATACTGCCATATGTCTCGCCAGAGATGCGCGCCGCCTCGCCCTCCTTTAGGTTTTCCAGGTTTACCGCATAGAATTCCTTGCCGTCATCGCGCGGGATCATCTCCGCGAGATTGTCGACGAAGCCGCGCCGCGCGGATCCGGAACTGCCATGAAAGGCTCGAAGCTCCTGGATGAGCCGTTCGCCTTCTTCAGGCGTGATTGGCTTTCCATTCCCGCCATACCAGGCAGAGAACCCGAGAAAGAAGAGGGCGAGAATGGCGGCCCAGCCAATCTTGAACTTGAGCATGATAAAACTCCCGTCAGAGGTTTAATTTGGCCAATAAATATATTCGTCGCCGTCCTCGAACCGCTCGGCCAAGGTCTTGTCGATCATGATCGGGCTCTCTGAGGCGGCAACGTAGAGCGGCGGCACCCGGTTGGCGTGGTGAGCGTCAAGGATTGCCTTCAGCTCTGCCAGCTTGTCCGGGCGTGCCTCTGCGAGATTGACTTGTTCAGTCGGATCTTCGGCGAGGTTGAAGAGCCAGTCATAGTCGATCCGATCATTGACCTGCAGTTTCCAATCACCGGCGCGAACGACTTTATAATGCCCGGCATTCCAGAAAATGGCATCGTTTTCCCGGACGATCTCTCCCGTCCCTTCCGCCAACGGCATCAGATTGTGCCCATCGATTATGACATCTTCTGGCAGAGGCGCACCCGCACCGGCGGCCATGGTCGGCATCAAGTCTATGTGCGCCACCGGTGTGTCGATCGTGGTTCCTGGCGCGATGCGCTGGGGCCATTTGATAAAGACAGGCACCCGAATCCCGCCTTCAAACAGCGTAATCTTCCAGCCGCGATAGGGGGTGTTGACCTCGGGAAGACCCAGATAGCCGGCGCCGCCATTGTCGCTGGAGAGGATAATGATCGTGTTGTCTGCGAGACCTTCTTGTTCGAGTTTGTCCATCACACGGCCGACGCTGCGATCAATCGCACGAAGCATGGCCGCATAGACGCGCAGCCGATGCGGCTCGATATCGCCAACCGCTTCAAAATCAGCCTTTGTCGCCTGTAGCGGCGTGTGCACGCCCCAATGAGCGAGGTAGAGGAAGAATGGACGATTCTTGTTCGCTTCGATGACTTTCAGGCTTTCATCGGTCCAGTAATCGGTCAAATAGCCGCCGGGTTCAAACAGCTCACCGCCATTATAAGACGTGGCGAATTTGGAGATCGCCCAGAGCGTCTTGTCGATCGGATCGAAGTCGAGTTTTGCGTTGACGACATTTGGGTCGTCTTCCGGCAGGAAGAGCAGGTTTTCCATGAGCAGACTTTCGTCAAAGCCTTGCGCGGTGGGATGAAATTCACCGACGGACCCGAGGTGCCATTTTCCGATATGGACCGTATGGTAATCTACCTCTTTCAAGACTTCTGCGATTGTGACCTCGCTCGCCGGAAGTCCCTGTGCGTTGTAATCCGGGCGCGTGTTCGCAGCCTCAGCATCATACAAATATTCCGGCAGATTGTTGTCCATTTCATTGCCGAGCTTTGCGACCATAGGACTGAATCTGGGGCGCGTGGGTGTATACTCGAATCCTGTGCGCGTTGGATATCGGCCCGTCATCAACATTGCACGTGACGGCGCGCATGTGCCCTGACCGGCATAGGCTTGGGTGAAGATTGCGCCTTGCGCGGCCAATCGGTCAATATTCGGCGTCGGCGCGCGTCCCCCTGCAACGCCGCCCCCGAATGTCGAAAGATCATTGATGCCAAGATCATCAATCAGGATAAAAACAATGTTTGGCGGACGCTCCGACGGCGGCTGCGTCGCGGTTTCCGGACCTTGTTGCCAGGCGATCGGTTTGTTCGGTGCAATTGTGTTTGCGGTTGCCGACTGAGCCTTCGGCGCTGATATCGGATTTTGGGGCGCTTCCTGCTCCGACAGGGAGCACCCTGCGAGCGTTGATATCATCATGGCGCTCGCCGCAATAATCAGTTTACTGCGACTAATCGCAGAGGGCTTTTTGGCTCGCATCATAGCTTGCTCCTCAGCTGTTTCTTATCGATCTTTCCCACAGGCGTCAGCGGAATGGTGCTGACGAAGTGAATCGCTTTTGGGATCTTGTATGCGGCCATGTTTTCTTGGCAGAAGGTCAGGATTCTCGCCATCAAAGCGTCGCCGCCAATCGCCTCGCCCTGTTCGCTCGCCTCGACAAACACGTTCACAATGTCATTGCCGGGACGTCGTGGATCCGGTGCGCCTACGACGGCGCAAGATCTTATTTCGGGCAGTTTGGAGAGCTTGTCTTCAACTTCGACGGAGAACACTTTGTAGCCGCCAACGATTAGCATGTCCTTGGCGCGATCGCTGATGTAGATGTACCCCTCGTCGTCCATATATCCGACATCGCCCGTGCGCATCCAGGTTTCGCCAGCAAAGGATTTCAAAGCGTCCGCGGTCGCATCAGGGCGTCTGAGATATCCTTTCATTATATGCGGCCCGCTCACCCACAGCTCACCAACCTCGCCGCTTGCCAAGGGGCCTTCGCCAGTTTCGGCGTCCATGATCAACACCGATGAGCCCGGCATGGGCATGCCGACAGATCCCGGCTTGGCACGTGTGGGCGGATTGTTGGACGTTGTGCCCCCAGTCTCGGTCATCCCATACGCCTCTGAGATTTTTCCTGCGCCCAGGACTGAATCCAACGCCTTGAAAGTCGCGCTTGAGAGCGGGGCAGCGCCCGAGATTGCCAAAAGCAGAGGCTCGAAGTCTAGTTCCCGGAACGCGGGATTCGCGAGCAGCATTTCATAAAGCGCGGGGACCGCGAACAGGCGGGTCGGGGGTGTTTTCCTAAACGCCGCGCAAATCGCGTCGGTGTCGCGGGCATTCGGGAACAGGAAACACGTTGCGCCAGAATGCACGCAGGTCAGGATCAAGGTCAGGCCTGCGATATGGAAAAGGGGGAAGGCGGACCCGAAAACTTCCTTGCCCGGAACCGGTGGCGGAGCAGACGCGTTGAACATCTGAATGCCGGCATTGATGCCATAATGGCTGATTTCAGCGCCTTTTGGTGGGCCGGTTGTGCCGCCAGTGTATTGAATGACGAATGTCTGCGCGGGGTCTACTATTCGCTGGTGAAACACCGGGCTGTGATCGCAGACGAGATCGCGATAGGTCTGGACTTTTACCCCAACGATCTCGGGTGCTTCGGTGATGGCGTCATCGATGCTGTCGAGTGAACCCGTGAAAACGATATCCGTCAGGCATTCGGGAAATTTCTGAATGCCGGTCAAGCTTGGCGCCAGGTCGGTAAGCGAAATCAAGACCTTGATGCGGGCGTCGGAAATCTGGTGGATGATCTCTGTGCTGGTGAGGAGGGGAGACACACCAGTCACGGTCGCTCCGAGCTTGCACACAGCGGCGAGCGCGAAACAATACTGCGGAATGTTGGGCATATGCAGACCGACCACATCACCGGGTTCGACCAGGTCATCCAAGGCGTTGGCCAGACGACTGGCTTCCGCATCGAAGGCCGAGAAGGTAAAATCTCTCTCTAGATATTTGAGTGCGACGGCGTCAGGAATTTCAGCGGCTCGGCGCTCAAGTTGCGCGCCGAACAATCCTTGGTCGAAAACCGGTGGCTGGATGCCGAGCTCGGCCTGGATGGACTGCCAAGGGCGTTGAAGTGCTAAACTATGAGACGTCACGATATGCTCTGGAGAAAAATGCCGGAGTTCCAACGCGTGCAACTCCGGCAGTTAGGAAGGGTGACCAAACAGGCCACACGGAGTTAGTTTCCAGGACGTATCGTCAGCTGAACGCCATAGGTTGCAGGCGCGCCGTACCAGCCGACCACCCCGCCAGCGCCAGCAAAGCCACCGGCAGAAATCAAGGCGCCCAGGGGCTGTCGTGCCGCTTGAATGAAATAGGTCTCGTCAGTGACGTTCTTGCCGAACACTTCAAGCTCCCATTTTCCAGACCGGCTTTGAATTCCCGCTCTTAGGTCGAGAAGACCGTAGGCATCTTGATCACCAGGCGAGTCTTGGGTCACGCGGATGAGGTTCTGATCGTCGCGCCAATTATAGTCTGCACGAAGCTTCAGATTGAGAGTCTCCGTCACAGGGTGCAGCCACTGCGCGCCGATCGAGTATTGCCACTCAGGAGCGAAAGATGGCGTTTGACCATTTCGGCTACAGGTATCGTCATTTGGACTTGGTGTTGGGCCAAAATCTGTTGGTGTCTCACCCAGGCCGCATTGCGCATCGGGGAAGTCAGTGTACTGAGAATCTAGGTACGCCAGCGATCCATTGATTGTCAGAGCGTCAGTTGGCAGGAACGCAAAATCGGCTTCGACCCCTTTGACTTCCTGTTCACCGGCATTGCCGACAATGAAGCCAGATCCGGTTGCGGCGAGGGTTGCCTCCTGAAAATCCTCGATCGTCGTGTGATAAGCTGTCGCGTTAATCAGGACACGTCCGTCAGCAAACGTAGACTTGATGCCGCCTTCATAAGTGATTGAGTCTTCGTTCTCGAATTCCAGTGCGGATCCCGCGGGCAGACGCCGTGAATTGAAGCCCCCAGACTTGAAGCCTGTGGAGGCTGTCGCGAATAACATCACGTCATCCGTGACATTGTAACGTGTATTCGCTGACCAAGTCACGCTGTCCTCTTTGCGGGTTTGGTCCGGCGGGTTCACTGGTGGAAAGACGAGGAAGTTTGCCGCGAAAGAATTGGTCGGAGCGTTGAAGTGATTAACCTCGACATCCTTTTCATCCTCGCTCCAACGCAGGCCGCCGGTAATGTCCCAACGGTCGGTGAGATGGAAAGTGGCGTTCCCATAGATCGCGACAGAGTTGGTTTCCTGTTCGAAATTAGAGGTCAGGGTGTCGCCGACATTAAATCCGCAACCGACAGGCGGCAGACAGGGCAGCGCGGGGTTGGGGACTGCGAACACGCGGTTTGCACCGACCTGAGCGACCGCAAACTGATCGAACGTGGTTTTCTGGTTGTACAGGAATAAGCCGCCCAGATACTCAAATTTCTCACCGACAGGCGAGGTGATGCGAAACTCCTGGCTGGTAACTTTGTTTTCTTGAATCTGATCGATATCCAGCACGGGATTTGCCAAGGAGTCAGACGCGATGAACACGTCATTGAGCCATTCCTGATATCCAGTGATCGACGTAAGTGTCAGACCGTTCGACAGATCCCAGTCAATTTGAGCTGACACCCCCTTGGACTCAGTTTGGTCGTTCGGGGCATCGTCTGCATTGACGACGTGATCGCTATCGCTGGCATTGTTAAATGGAAATCCAGCCGCTGCCTGGGCCGCAAGGAAGCCAGGCGTGGCAATTCCGAATGGGCCGGTTGGATCAATCTGTTCAGCAACGCAGCAGGCCTTATCGATTTCGCTATAGTGGGCGATGAAGTTGAATTCCAAATTATCACTCGGTTCGAAAAGCAGACGACCGCGAATACCTTTTTCAGAGCTATCGTTTATGTCATTTCCAGTGAGAGTATTATCTTCAAAGCCGCTCCGGTCGCGGTAATACGCTGTGATACGACCCGCCAGTTTGTCTTCTGCGAGGGTGCCGCCCACGAAGCCATTGATCCATTTTTGATCATAGTCGCCCACACCGAGGCGGAGCATGGACTCGGTCTCATAAGATGGCTTGCGTGTCGTGACATTCAATGCACCAACAGGTGTGTTGCGTCCGTATAGCGTGCCTTGCGGACCGCGCAGAATTTCCACCGATTGAATGTCACCGAGCTCGCCAAACGCCATGGCGCCGGTGGGCTGATAAATACCGTCTAGAAACAAACCGACGCTGGATTCGATGCCTGGATTGGTGCCGCTTGAACCAATGCCGCGAATGCGCACCGAAACGTTGCGAGCGGTGTTCGAGGTCGGCAAGTCGAAATTCGGAACAGATTGAGCGATGTCCGACATGTCGGTGATGCCGCGCACTTCGAGATCTTCACCCGTCAACGCGGTGATCGAAATCGGAACGTCTTGTACGTTCTCTTCGCGCTTTTGCGCGGTCACGGTGATGGATCCGAGGCGACGGGTATCCGCTTCCGCAGCCTCATCATTGTCTGCAGTTTGAGCGTGCACCCCAAAATGTGTCGTCAGCGCCAGCGCCGCGACGCTGAGGGATAACGCTCTTGCACTTACTCGTTTCATATTCTTCCTCCCAAGAAAATACTGGCATATTGCACGCCATTAGTTATTCTGGGTTTCAATCATGGTTTCGGAAAAGAGACTGTCGCCGAGGCGACAATCTCAAAATTATAGAGAGCAACGTGGATCAAAGGACCCTTGTCTCAGAAGCGCGCCGTGCGATCGCAAGTTCGCCAGTCTTTGAGAGCATGCCTGAAACACTGGTGGAAAAACTCGCAGATACCGCGATTTTCGAGCGCTATGATTCTCCATCAGTGGTTATTCGATCTGGAGAGTCCACATCCTTTGCCCGCTATGTGCGCACGGGCTATGGCTTCCTCCGCGGCGAGTCGAAGGATGGCCGGGAGTTGCAATTGGTGCGAACCGGAGAAGGGCGGTGGTTTGGTTGGATACTCGTGTTCTCGTCTTTGAAAGTAGATAAAGATCACTGGGCGTCCGCAGGCACCGAATATATCGCGTTTCCAAAGGCGGCACTTTTGGAAATTGCGGAAGTTTGGCCGCAAATCTATCACAATGCTTTCTTGGATACTGGGCGAATGGTGCAGGGCATATTGCGCTGGGTCTGGACGTTTCATCTGAGCTCAGACGACGAGAAAATCGCAAAACTGATCGTGCAAATGCTGCCCTCAAAATTGCGCACGGGGAACTACTGCTTGACGTGCAGCCAGGCCGATCTCGCCAGTCTCTGCGGGTTTGGCAGGCAAGCGGTCAACCGGCACCTCACCGTGTTAGAAGAAAAGTCGCTCATCGTTCGAGCGTATCGCAAGATCGAAATCCCTGACATCGAAAGGCTACGGGCCTATGCGGAACGTGATGAGCTAATCTGAAATGCGAGGCAGGTGGATTGCGTGTTGGGTAGTTCCTGAGATCCTCGTCGGGGTCGTCGAAATGTGTGGCCTCAATCCGCATCGATGCCGGCGACAAGCGATTCCAAGATAAGTCTGATTGACTTTTTTGCACTTTCGACTGAGCGCTTTTGATCTTGTCTCAGCTGCCGCCAGGTGGAGAAATCCAGCGCCACTTCCATCGCGCCGAACAATTCTCGATTGGACGTGATTTCCTTGGGTAGAATGCTCTTAAGCGCCGACCGGAAATAGGCGACGTCGCTCTCATGTTGCTTGCCCAGAAAATCTGACTTGAACCGCCGCACGGTGACGCACATCTTCATCGGAAAGACCGTCTCATACAATTCTGCGCGTTTATCGACGCATTCGAGCAAGCGTTCGCGCCAAGTGGTGGCTTCAAAAGGCGCAACAAGCATAGGCATAGCTGCATTGCTGACTTCCTGCGCCATTTCGTCGTAGATGCTGTCCATGTCTTCGAAATGGCGAAACACCGTCCGCATGCCGACATCGGCGCGCTCGGCGACCGCTACAGCGCTCGGCGTCATATTGCCTTCCTGGAGCAGCTCGAACATCGCTTCAATGATGCGTCTCCGGCTTCGGCCGCTGCGTAATCTGCGCCCATCATTCGTGTCCGGCTCGATCGTCGGAAAAGGATTCTTTTGTTGCGATGATTTCGTCAAATCGCGCTCCCAAAACTAGCGTCCAGTGTGACAATATAAGGAACAGGTGCAAAAAAAGAAATAACGTGTCGATAGGCGTAGGGCGAGTGATGGTGCTGCCAGTCTAACGCGAACCGGTCTCTAGCAACGAACGGCATGGCGGTACTTATCCGGCCAGCAGCTGGGGTCACCCAGAGTCGTACGGTTCTATGGCAGATATCTATGCCGCACTCATGAAGGAGGTCTTCAACGTTGCGAAGCGAGAGCGGGAAGCGGACATACATCATTACCGCAAGCTGGATGATCTCACGTGATGTTTTGAAATAGCGAAATGGGATCTGGCTCATGAACCGAGCGTAGAGCAGAGCGGTTAAAGCTCACTTTCCGCTGACAATTCCAGCCTGATAATTATACGCTTCGCTGTGGGCTAGTTCAGTTTTGTCCCAACCGGGAAACAGGGAGCGGTACTGATCGAGACGTCCACCGTCCAACATTCGAGCTTTAGCGGCGCCGCCGCGCCAAAGGTCGTATTTTGGGTCGGCATATTCAGTGAAAAACTCTTCCATATCATTCTCAAGCGCCGCGCGGATATCAGCGTAATCGGGATTAGATGCAACATTGTTGAGTTCTTCGGCATCTTGGTGTCGATCGTAGAGTTCGACCTCGCCGGTGAGAAGTCGTTTGATAAATCTGAATCGATCGGTCCGGATGCTGCGAACGGTCATATAGTCGAATATCGCCGATGCGCTTTCAGGGGCGTCTCCAGATCCTGTCAGCATCGAGAAGAAACTCTTGCCAGGCGAGCGCGGCACCTCAGCATCTTGGCCCAGAATGTCCAATATGGTCGGGTAAACATCATATTGATTAACAATCGCGTCCGCCGTTTTGTTTTCGCGGATCAAATTGCCATTGTCTGAGACGATCAGCGGGACCAGTGAATTGGCCTCATAAGCCGCGAACGGCCAAGACCAGGAACTGTTCCCCCATAGCCCTCTTTGGCCAATCGAAGCGCCTTGATCAGACGTGTAAATGACAAGGGTGTTGTCTAATTCGCCGCTCCGCTCGAGCGCTGCCATGACGTCACCAACGCCGTCATCAATCATGCTGGTTTCGGCCGCCAAATTGGTCATAGCCCTTTGGTTGTTGAGGGCTTCAATGGCGGACCAGGGCGTAATTCCATGGCGCTCACTATAGGTTGCGGGGTCGCCTTCCTGTGCCCAGTTTTTGAGATTTGTTCCAACCGGACGTTGCGGGAGCCGAGGCGGGTTCGCTTGGTAATAGTCAGTGTACCTGTTTTCGTAATCCGCATTGACCACGGGCGGCAGGCCATACGGACCATTATATGAAAGCAATAGGAAGAAAGGCGCCTCTTCTGCGGCAGCAGATTCGATAAACTCGACGGCTTTGTCGGTCCAAAAATCTGTGAGGTGTTGTTCGGTCACATATGTTTGACCGTTTTCAATAATCTCGACGTCGAAAAACCGCTCTGTGTGTCCTGAAGGGAACGTGACCCAGGTGTCAAATCCAAGTTGCGCCTGATCATGTCGCCCCAGATGGTATTTCCCAATAAGGGCAGTGGTGTAGCCCTCAAAACTGAGTTGCCCGGGCAAGTTTTGAAACTCGGCTATGGCAGACCAGTTTTCCAGGCCCGGCTGCGATGGCAGGGCATTGTGGACGCCGGTTTGCGACGGAAGAAGGCCGGTCAATAAGGTTGCTCGGCTTGGTGAGCACACACCGCTGCTCGCGTGCGCCGACATAAAGGTAACGCCAGAGCGGGCTAAGGCGTCAATATGAGGGGTCCGAATGTCGGGGTTTCCGTAAGCTGCGAGTAAGCCAGGGCTCTGATTATCGGTCAGAATGATGATGACGTTTTTCGGTTGCTCAGGAAATGCGGTTGGAGCGGTGCAGCTGACCGCAAGGGCGAATGTTGCAGCGACGGTTTTTAGTTTCATCAGGCGATCCTCCGGACATCGACCGACCTCACTTGCTCAGCCTGGCCTCTGGCTTCCATCAGACCATGATGTCCATTTGTGCGGCAAATGAAGATTGATAATGTTGACGGCAAACCAACGTAATGCGCGACTCCGAATATCGGGATTAGCAGGACAGACGCCTCAAGTCTTCGACATCAAGAAATGGCGCGCTCGCGGTCTTTCCAATACGGCGCGCGGAGCGTTTTCTTTAAGATCTTTCCGCTCGGGTTTCTTGGGAGTTCCTGAACAATTTCGAGTTGGCGAGGGATTTTGTATCCTGCGAGTTTGTCCCGCGAAAACTCTATCATTTCGTCAAGCGTCAGAGATGCGCTTTTTTTCAAAACAACGAATGCCAGCAAAGCCTCGCCGCGTTTGTCATCCGGAACGCCGATAACGGCAATATCTGCGATGGCCTGGTGTTTCGCCAGGGCGTTCTCTACCTCGACAGGGTAGATATTCTCCCCGCCGCTCACAACCATGTCCTTGATCCTGTCCTTGAGGAACAGATAGCCGTCCGGATCGAGATATCCCGCGTCACCCGTCCGCACCCAGCCATCGACGAGCGTTTCCTCATTTGCCTGTTGTAATTTGTTGTATCCCCGCATGTTGGAGTCCGATCTGACGCAGATCTCACCCACTTCGCCCTCTGGCAACGTCACTCCGTCTGGATTGACAATTTTGATTTCACGCCGACGGATCGCCGGCCGCAAGACCGGAGGAGGTCTTCAACATTGCGCAGTGAAAGTGGAAACCGGACACACATCATCACCGCAAGCGGGATGACTCCGGGCGACGTTTTGAAGTCGCGAAATGGGGTCTGGTTCATGAGCCAAGCGGAGAGCGGGGCCGCTAAGGCTCACTTTCCGCTGACAATCCCCATTCCCGCCCTCATAAAATAGTGAGGGCGGTTTTGGTTCGGTTTGGTCTTAAAAGTTGAGATCCAACTTTAGCGTGACATTCATCGGGCGGGCAAAGATGGCATCATAACCCACGCCATCAAGCGCACCGCCAGAGGCCAGCTGAACGAATGTACGTGAAAGTGGCAGCGTGCCACCGATGACGCGAATGCGTTCATCGGTGATGTTGTCGCCGATTAATGATAGCCTCCACATGCCATCATCGCTGCCAATTCCGATCTGAGCGCCCAGCTTTGTGAAACCATTCTCTTCGAGGTTCCGATCGAGATTGCTGGTTAGGAAGTAGCTTGAAGCCGTATCGACATTCAGGTTGAGGTCAAAATTGAGCGTGTCGGTGAGGGCGCGATCATAATTGATCCCAAAATTGGTTGTGACCTCTGGTGCATAAGGCGCGGTTTGTCCGCTCCGATCACAAAAGCTTACTCCGTTTACGACGGACGTCGCGGGCTCTTGGTACGCGCACTGGCTTTGCGGGAAGTCCGTGTACTCATAGTTGTTGTAGGCACCAGAGGCGTAAAACTCCAGATTATTGGTTATCAAGAAACGGGCGTCGGCTTCAATGCCGGAGACTTCTGCCTCGGAAGCATTTTGGACTAGGAAGCCAAGAACGCCGTCAAAGATGTTCGTCTGCAGGTCTTCGTATTCGGTTTGGAATGCGGTCACATTGATCTGTGCGCGATCCCAAGCCATCTTTGTTCCGATCTCGATGTTCGTGGCTTTCTCACCATCGAATTCGAACGTTCCTGGATTGTTGATGCCCGGCGTTCCGGGAATTGAGTTGCTTCGAATGTCAAAGCCACCCGCTTTCGATCCTTGTGTAAAGGATGTGTGAAAAGAGATGTTATCCGTTGCCTGATACTGCAAGCGAAGGAGAGGGTCGAATGAATCTTCGTCGATCGATCCAGAGATTTGGTGCGGTCCAACATTCAATACTGCAGCCCACAATGCTTCCAATGTCGCTTGCGGCACGGCGCCGCCTGGAGCGCCGTGAATTACCAGTTCGCGCGCGCCCGATTTCTCTTCGCTGGAGTAACGCGCACCAGCGGTGAAAGTGAGGCGGTCAGTGAGTTCGAAATCGCCTTGCGCGAACACTGAGTACAGATCGGAGCTTTGTGTATATGTCCGATCCCATCTGGAATCGACAAGCAATGAGACCGGCGGACCGGCAAGATTTAAAAAACTTCCGAGAAATACTTCATCGGTCACATCCACATCGCTGGATTGAAAATAGATGCCGGCAATGTAGTCAAACCGTTCGCCGCCTGGAGAAGCTATTCTGAACTCCTGAGACAGCTGCTCATAGCTTTCGGTTTGATTGGTGCCATCCAGGATATCGAGATTGGTATAATCCAAGTCGAGAATTTCGACAGTGTCATACTCAACGTAACCCGTGGTTGAGGTCAGGGCGAATCCGCCAAGATCATACTCAGCGGTGAGAACCGCATTTTTTAGTTCATTGGTGCTGGAGACTTCCTCGCTCGCACGGCGGTCATCCACGGTAACATCTACGGCGATCGGTCCGGCGAAGACTGTGGTGTAACCATCTTGCGGGTTGAGGTTTTCCATCGCGTAACCGAGTGAATCAAAGTCTGCGTATTCGGCCTTGAAGTTCACTGTCAGGGGGCCGCCATCATCCCAGGCAAGCTGGCCCCGAATATAGGATTCTTCTTTCTGGGGTTCCAACCTGTTCAGCTGCGTGTTTTCGATCCAGCCGCCCATATCTCGATAGGATGCTGTAAGGCGCCCACTCAATGCATCCGTGAGGGGACCAGAAACGACGCCCAGGACTTGCGTCTCCTCGTGCTCAAATTCGTATGAGGTTGAGAGCTTTGCTTCGAATTCTTTTGTCGGTTTAGCCGAGACTACATTTACGGCACCAGCGATGGCGTTTTTGCCGAACAGGGTTGGTTGGGGGCCGCGCAAGACTTCGATGCGTTCCAGGTCGACAAGCGGGGTGCGGATGAGCTGGCTGCGGCCATATGATATGCCGTCGAAATACATACCAACTGATTGTTCAAACCCTTTATTGTTTCCTGTGGTGACGCCGCGAACGCCGATGTTCGAGTCAATCTGGTTTTCGTTGATGAACACGTTTGGAAGGGATTGTGAAAGGCTCGCGAGATCATCGATGGAACGGTCTTCAATCAAGTCGCCGCTGACGGCGGAAATCGAGATTGGAACGTCCTGGAGCGACTCCTCGCGAATTTGAGCGGTGACCGTTACGGTGCTCAGCTTGCGAACGCCTTGCTCATCGTCGCCAGATGATTCGGATTGCGCTAGAGCGGGGACTGTCGCCACCAGTAGTGCGGTTGCAGACACACCTAGCAGATGAACGGATTTGAGCATTGATTTCCTCCCAAAATTGCAATGGCTAGAGGAATGGGTAACACACGAGTTTCTTTATGCAAGTAACTTGCGGATGCGCTCATGCGATTGTTTGAAAGTGTGACGAATTTGTCTGTGCCACAAGGTTTTCCACCAGATCCGGGGGCTACAGTTGACCAATATTCGTTTCCTGCTTCAACAACAGTCGGCCGGTTAGCTCCAGTGTCGCTTCATTAACCATCATATGTTGTGTGGCGACGTGGATGTCGCGGAAATGGCGTTGAAGCGGACTTTTTTCGTAGACCGAGCTGCCACCTGCGAGGGTGTAAAGGTCTGTTACAATTTCAGCGCAGGATTGAACCGCGTGAGTGAGGGATAATCTCAAATCCACACGGTTCTCGATCGATGGCTCGCCTTCATTCTGCGCGTCGCCCCAGCAATTATCGATGGCGTCATACATGAACAGGCGTGCCGCTCGCAAACGTGCGTGGGCGCGCGCAATCTTTGTTTGCACAGCGGGCCTTTGAGCGAGAGATTTGGCGCTACTCTGAGGCTTTTTTGTGACTGCGAGTTCGATGACATGATCGAGGCTCGCTTTCGCGATTCCCAATGCGACGGCGGCGATACCGATGGCCAGGAAACCAAAGTATGGAAACCGGAAGATCGGCTTGTCGCTGCGCCGGGCCTCAGTGATAATCAGGCGGTCTTCGGCGAGGAACAGGTTTTCGACTTGAAAGTCAGTCGAGCCGGTCCCCTTCAGACCGCTAACATGCCAAGTATCCAGAAGTTCCAGCTCGTCTCGGCTGATTAGAAAGCTACAATGCCGTGGCGCCCCATTTGGCAACGTTTCGAGCGCACCGTCCTTACCAACAATGAATGCACCAGCGGTCAAATAGTGGCAGTTCGGACTTCCTGAGCCCCACTGCCAACGCCCACTCAGCTGATACCCGGAAACGCCATTCTGAGTTACCCGGCTCGCACGCCCCATTGGAGCGAATACACCGGCGATGAAGGCGTTGCGGTCGTCAGCTATTTCTTTACCGAGATCCCCGCTGAGATCGGCGATGCTAAACGCCGATGTATTCCCGATAAACAGTACCCAGGCGCAGGACGCATCAGCGCGCGCGATATACTCAACCACCTCCGCATAATCTCTTGGCGGCGCGCTGAGGCCACCATATTCAGCCGGATTGCAAATTCGATACAATCCCGTTTGGGCGATACGATCGACCAGGTCTTGAGAGACGTGGCCTTGCGATTCAAATTCTGTCGCGCGCTTGGCGATTTCTGAAAAAAAAGGTTGGGCCAGATCTATGGGTTGGATGCTCAAACTCGCCTCGTTCTGTTCGTTGATAAAATAGATGTCGCGACCATCAGGCGGGCGATTTCGTGCGCGTGCGCCAGCCAGAAGGTGAATTGCATAACAGAACTGTGTTTGTGATCCAAGAGGCCTCCTTGCGTCATGTGCCGTAAAGTTCACCAATTCGTCGGCGAGGTGCAATCAGTCTATCGGTCCAAAAAAAGGGGCTGTGCGCTCCCTCATCGATCGCGCTTACTAGTCATCCAGGCACATCGAGGTGTTTGACTCGACGGCGCCGTCAAATTGAACAAGATTAGTTTGATAATGAAAGGCACGATGGAGCCCGACCAAGGGACACAGAATCAGCACGTTAGAGAGGAATTGAGAGACATGAAGACAGGATGGGCTCTGGTGACAGGGGCGGCAGGAGATATTGGCGCTGAGACTGCTCGTGTATTGGGTCAGAACGGGTATAGGGTCTTGCTCAGCGATCGACGCGAAGATGCGTTATTAGGCGTCGCCGACCAACTTCGCCGCGAAGATCTTGTGGTGAAAGCTGTGGCCAGTGACCAAACCGATCCAGATTCCGTAGCAAATCTATTCGCGAGCGTCGAAACCGACGGCGGCGTCCAGGCCGCGTTCGTCAATGCTGGGTACGGTCAATATGGTGCATTGGCTGACATCACGCTCAGTCAATGGCAGCGACATATGAATATCAACCTCACTGGCGGTTTCTTGATCGCTCAGGCTGCGGCCCAGGACATGATCAAACGTGGGTGCGGCGGATCTATTGTGTTCAACGCGTCGACAGCGGCGACACATGTTTGCGACCTCCTGGGTGCGTACGCGGTATCCAAGGCTGGCATTGCGATGTTGGCGAGAAGTTTATCTTCGGAGCTCGGCGCCCACAATATTCGCGTGAATACGGTGCTGCCCGGAATCATAGAAACGTCGATGACCAAATCGCTGCTGGATGATCCAGATACTAAAGGCACCGCACTCGCGGAAACGCCTGCTGGTCGCCTAGGGCAGCCTCGCGACGTTGCAGAACTGGTGGCGTTCCTGTGCAGCCCGAAATCTGAGTACATCACGGGTGCCGAGATCCGTGTGGATGGTGGTCAAACCGTGCACGGATTTCCTCGTTGGTTTTCGTCAGATTATCGCGAAGACGAGGCGAACTGGCGGCCGCACCGGTTCGCTCAGGCCAACGAAAAGGTGTAACTGGCATTGGGCGCGCAATTCAATTGTCGGGCTTTCGGGAGATTGCTCGCGGAGGGCGAGGAAAAAACCCGCTGACACGCTGCTTATAGGATTCATAGTCCGGATATCTGCGCACCATAGACCGTTCGAGAACGGCTTTGCCTGCAAAGCGGTAGAGCACGTAAAACATGATTGCGGGACTGAACAGTGTGAACACTCCATAGGCGCTTTCGAGCGCAATCAAAGACAGTCCGACCCACACAGCAAAGTCGCCGAAATAGTTCGGATGCCGCGTCCACGACCACAGACCGCGATCCATGAGCTTGCCCTGGTTCTCCGGATTGGCTTTGAAGGCCTGAAGCTGTGCATCGCCGACAGTTTCGAACACTATCCCCATCCCGAAAACGGCGATGCCGAAATACGCTAATACGCCGATCTGCCCACTTCCCGTTCCAAATGCCGCCGACGATCCAAATTGCCCCACCTGAACCGGGAGTGAGATCAAGAAGGACATGACGAGCTGCAAGGCAAACACACGATATATGCTGGAGAATGTAAATGACGCTCCGACTTTTTCGCGCATGCGCGCATAGCGATAGTCCTCGCCATGACCAATATTGCGGATTGCAAGATGTGCGCACAGGCGAATAGCCCAACATATTACGAGGAGTGTTATGATGGTCGCGCGGGGATCGGTGACCGGATGAAGGTACCAGGTCGTGACCGCGGGTAACGCGCAAGCCGGCCCCCATGCGATATCGACTATGCTCACGTTTCGCAGCCACGTGCCCAAAACCCACAACACACAGAATGCCACGGTAGCGATAGAAAAATTTAGTAGGATAATCTGTATCATCATTTCCGTGCTCAGGCTTGCTGGCGTCGCAATGTCAACTCATATCACGTCCAAACGGGGTTTCATAACCATACTGACTGGTGTCTTCGAAGACGGTTCTCTAAGGCCAAATTTGACTTGAGCTGGCCGTATGAGGCAGCGCGGGGATCGCAATGTCTGTGTGGATGCATGAACGAGAATGTTCGACTAACTTGCATTGACTAACTGACTCGCAGAGTTTTAGGCTAAGCTTACAAATAGGGCCATTTGCCGGGAGAGAGCGACTTGAATCAGCTGACGCAAGCAGTTGCCATTTTGGCAGTACATTCACTGATGTTGGCCGGCTGCGCGGCTCCGTCTTTGAACTCAACCGTATCTTCGGAAGTAGACGCCGATATATCCTTAGTCGAGCGATGCTCCTCAATGGCTTCGCAACTTACTGGTTCAGAGATCACCATACAAGTCTCCAGGCCAGTCGCCGAGAATTCGGATCTACCAGCATATTGTCAGGTGGCCGGGACGATTGCGCCATCCATTGGATTTGAGGCGCGCTTGCCTCTGAACTCCTGGAATGGGAAGTATCTGCAATCGGGCTGCGGTGGATTCTGCGGCACGGTGGTGGCGGACAAACCCGGTTATTCCAACGCGATCAATTTTGCACTTCGGCGCGGATATGCTGCGATCACGACAGATGGTGGGCATCAATCATTGCACGTAGGCGAATCAGAATGGGCGTTCGACAATCGCGCTGCCGAAGAGCTTTATGCGCATAAAGCTGTTCCGCTCACGTTTGAGGCAGGCCATCGTTTGGTTGGAACCCTATACGGTGATGCTCCGAAAATCAGCTATTTTTCGGGCTGTTCGAATGGCGGCCGGATGGCGATGATCGCCGCTCAGCGTTATCCTGAGTTGTTTGATGGCATTGTTGCGGGATGTAGCGTTATCGATCTTTCTCGTGCCGGCGGCCTGATGGGAACGTGGATCGCTCAATCGAATTCCGGCGAAGATGGGCGCCCAATTATCGACCATGAGTTCGGTTCTAAGCTCGCCTTTCTGGAGCGAGCGGTAGAGGAACAATGTGATCACCTGGACGGACAACTCGACGGCCTAATCATGTCGCCGCGAAATTGCACCGTAGATGTATCGTTAATCACGACCTGTGCTGATAACGAGTCGCGAAACGACTGCCTGACCGCCGCGGAGAAACGAGTTGTGACTGCGTGGTATCGCGGGCCGCATAACAGTCAAGGTGAGCGCTTGTTTCCCGGGATGCCACCCGGCGGAGAACGGTACTGGAGGGTCTGGTACACCGGAAATGGGGAAGCGATGGCGCCCGGAATGTTTCTAGCCACCGGGTACGGGCGAGATCTGGGTTTTGAACAAGATGATCCGAATTATCGCGCGACTGACTTTGATTTCGATATCGATCCTCAACGCCTGCAGGCGATGGGTGAATTATACAATGCGCTAGACCCTGATTTGAGCGCGTTCAACGCAGCCGGGGGCAAACTAATAATGTGGCACGCTTTGTCAGACCCACTCGTGCTTCCGGATCAATCGGTGAGCTACTATCAAAACGTTTTGGATGGCGCTCCCAACGATCGGTCGGTGCAGGATTTTGCGCGCCTGTATCTCGCCCCTGGCTTAGGGCATTGCTGGGAAATGATTGGCGATGGCCCAGGTAAGATCGACTTTCTCTCAGCACTCGAAACGTGGGTCGAAGACGGGCAGGCGCCGGATGCAATTCTGGCACGTCCTGATGAAGATGCCATCGAGTCCCAGCCGACTTTGATGTTGCAGCCATTTCCTCGAACGGCAGAGTTTGTGTCAGCCGAGTGAGCCGCGGCAGCGAGGCCTTTTAGAAAATCGCGAACGATCGCCTATCCCGTCTTTCCAATCCGTCGGGCGTATTAGACTTTTCTGGGAGACGGATCCCAACCCTTAAGCCTTACACACCCACGACGAAGGAGCAGTTCGTGGTGCCAGACCCGCCAACATTGTACGTCGCGACGGTCTTCGCACCTTCCACCTGATAGTCACCAGCCCGGCCCGTTGTCTGTTTGGCGGCATCTAACAGCATGCGTACGCCGGTCGCGCCGACGGGGTGCCCGAGTCCGATCAAACCACCAGACGGGTTTATTGGTATTGATCCGTCAAAGGCGATGCGCCCATCTTCAACAGCCTTCCAGGCTTCTCCGGGGGCTGTGATGCCGAAGTGTTCAATCGCCATGTATTCGGTGACGGAGAAACAATCATGCGTTTCGATAGCGTCCAGTTCTTCAGGTCCGACAATGCCCGCGCGCGTATAGGCGTCGGTGATCGCCTTGCGTACCCAAGGGAAAACATATTCCCCATCCTGACTTTCTGCGAGCTTGGTTTCCATCAGCATCGGTGCGGTCGTGTGTCCCCAACCCTTGATGCGCGGAATGGTTTCGAACGGAATATCGCGATCTTCAGCGTACTGTCTGGCGCGCTCTTCGGAGGCTAGGAAGATGACCGCTGCTCCGTCGGTTACTTGTCCGCAATCCTGACGGCGCATCCAGCCTTCAATGACCGGATTAGCTTCATCATTCTCGGTGAAGCTTTTCTCCGTGAATTGCCAATTTCGAGCCTGCGAGTTCGGATTGCGCTTTCCGTTCTCGAAATTGATTTTCGAGATCCCCATCAGGTGTTCGTATTTGAGGCCGTAGCGCTCATCATAGACATCGGCGAGGTCCGAAAACATGCGCGGCCAAAGATATTTTGCGCCTACACCCTCTCTCCCGCGCCAGGCTGCGGCGCCGAGATGATCTGCTGCGAGGTCGCCGTCAACATTGCGCATCAACTCGATGCCGGCCACGCAGGCTAGACCGTAGCGGCCACTTTCAATGTCAGCCATCGCGGCCATGGTTGCCAGAGAGCCCGACGCACAGGCTCCCTCGTGGCGCGAGGCGGGCATGCCCGAGAAATCAGGGTGAACATGCCCAAAGAATCCGCCAAGCATCCCCTGGCCGGTAAACAACTCGGCGACGAAATTTCCAACGTGTCCAACGTCCACGTCTTTGGCGTCGAGATCAGTCGCCTCCAATGCTTTCAAGACTGTGTCAGAAAACAAATCGAACAGGCTCTTATTGTTTCGGGTCCAATTGCTGGAAAAGTCGGTTTGAACTCCTCCAAGAATGTAAACAGCATTCGACATCGTTCGCGTTTCCTCTCGAGTGCAAGAACCGTAGGCGGCGGACTACAGGGTTTTTTGATCGCCTATGGCGCGAGATAGTAAGAACGAGAGTATTATAATGCAAGTCGTATTTGCGACCATGGATGGATCGGTCGCGCGATGTGCGATTTTATCTGCGCCGCTCTACTAATTCTACGGTTGCATCGGTCGGATGAACCGGCTCACCGCATTCTGAGCACCCCACGAATGCGTTCAATGCATGACCACAGGTTTTGTGTTCGAGGATCAATGGAGGTCCTTCAGGTGATGCGTAATACTCGTCCCCCCATCGTTGAAGCATGACCAGAACCGGGTAGTAGTCGATGCCTTTTCGCGTCAGCCAGTATTCATGTCGCGCCGGGTTCGTCTGGTACAGCACGGCGGTGAGTACCCCTTTCTCGACCAGCCATTGCAGGCGTTCAGTCAAAATATTTGACGCCATGCCGGTATCATTAAGAATCTCGTCGAACCGGCGAAGTCCGGTAAATACAGAGCGAATGATAAGGCTGGCCCACCGGTCACCCATGACTTCAGCGGCGTCGGTAAACAATGACAGGGATTCCGGATTATGCGTCTGGTGGCGGTGCCGGCGGCGACGTTTATATACGGCCGCCATCATACCGACGCCTGGACCTTCTTCCCAGGCAACGTCGCGGGCGGAGAACTCATTGCCGCAATTGCCACATTTCGGAACAGGCTTGAAACGCTTGCCACACGTCGTGTGAACCAATCGGACCTCTAGCTTGGTTTTTTTGGCTGACCAGGCTTGTTCCCAACGCAATAGCATCAGCGATACCCAGTAGAGGTCTCGGCCTTTTGTGGTGAGAATGTACTCTTTGCGCGGCGGGCGTTCGGAGTACAAGCGGGTCGTGAGAAGCCCATTGGTTTCGAGGGACTTTAACCGATTTGAGGTCAGTGCTTTGAGCTGGCCCGACCGCCGACAGATCCCATCGAAGCGACGTTCGCCGAACCAGATAGCTTCCAGAATCAATAGTGTCGGCGTGTCACCAATCACTTCCAGAGCCCTCCAGATTGAGCACGTCCGAATAAATTTTTGCTCTTTGGCGGATTGTTGTTTCATATTGGCTTCAATTTCTTATCAGTATCGAACCGGCATCTCTCTTATAGTGTCGAGCTCCGGCTCCATGAAGTCTTCTCCGGTGGGCGCGCGAGACGTCAACCTTTATCTGAGACTCGTAAGCATTGGTCTAACATCGTTCAATAATTAGTGCAGATCCAATGCCATTCGCCGCTGACGCGACGACCATGCCTAAATGTTCATCGCGGCGTTCAAGTTCGTGCAGCAACGTGGTTGTCAGTATAGCTCCCGTAGCCCCCATCGGATGCCCCATCGCGAGATGCCCACCATTGACGTTTACCTTGGCGAGGTCAGGTGCATATTCTCGTTCAAATCGAAGCGGAACGGATGCGAAAGCCTCCATGAACTCAATCAGATCTAACTGATCCAAAGTCAAACCAGTTCGCGCGAGTGCGGTTTCCATGGCCTGAAATCCAGCTCCAAACTGAAGAATCGGGTCGCCACCGCAATCCACCGATGCCCGAATTCTTGCCTTCGGTTTTAGACCCGCTGCCTCTCCCGCGGCTGCAGAGCCTGTCAAAACGAGCGCCGCACCGTCAGAAAGCCCAGGCGTGTTCGAGACCGAATGGACGTAATTCACTTCCGCAAGATGTGGAAAGTGCGTCAGCATACGCTCATCATATGTGCCATGCCCCAAGGATGCGAATGCAGGGGGCATGCTGGCGAGTTGGTCACGCGTCAGTTCGGGGTTGATCCACTCGTCGCGCTCTAATGCCGGTTCGCCATCGCGATTTTTGACCGTGATCACGCCTGTATCATAGCGACCGTTTTCCCAGGCAGAATGGGCCTTGTGGTGTGATCGCAGTGTAATATCGTCGAGATCCTCTTTCGTATATCCTTCCAGGCTCGCCACGAGTTCGGCGCCTAGGATTGGTGGAATATAACCAAGGGATTCACTGACAGGACCGCCCTTTGTGAATTCGGCGCCATCGGCCAAAAATGGCACTTGCGAGAGCATCTCAACGCCGCCAGCCAAGCTAAGACCAGAGGCGCCAGCAGACGCGTAGTGCGCTGATTCACTGACGGCCGTCAGACCAGATACGCAGTAGTTATTGATGGTTTTTGCGGCAACATCATTGTCTAACGCACTCGCCAGCTTGGAGACCAATGCAATGTGTCCCCCTTGCGAATGAATTTGTCCCACGCACCCAAGTAGCAAGCGCTCTGTTTTCGCGATGGCGTCTGGGCCATTGCGTTCGGAAACCGCGAGAACGAGTTGTGCGACCAGTTCGTGAGGATGCAAATTCGACAAGCTTCCGCCGGGTTTTCCATCTTTGCTCGCACGGCCTTTGCCTCGCGGAGTTCGGACCGCGTCGTAGATGTAAGCATGACCCATATGATCTTGTCCGATTAAGTTGCGACAATAACTTGCATAGCAAAACCAACATGGTATTCCAATACCTCTAGACCCTGAAATGCAGGATCAAATCAGGCCGTTCGCTGTGAGTTTCGCACGAATGGGCACGAAGAGGATCAAAGATGTCGGCGCGATTAGTCAATGAGTATAAATCCACAATTCAGCCCACGGACCACCCATACCTAACCGGCGCGTGGACCCCTTCGACGAAAGAATATGACGCTGAAGACATGACGGTCATTGGCGAAATTCCGAAGGATTTAAGCGGCATCTATATCCGAAACACCGAAAATCCATTGCACGAAGCCATTGGGGTTTATCATCCGTTTGACGGCGATGGTATGTTGCACGCAATTTCGTTCAAGGACGGCAAAGCAACCTATCGAAATCGATTTGTTCGAACGGAAGGGTTCGAGGCTGAACAGGCTGCGGGGCAATCACTTTGGGCCGGGGTTGCGACCAACCCGGCGAAATCGATTCGAGATGATGGATGGGGCGCGCGCGGACGAATGAAGGATGCCTCGTCGACGGACGTGGTGGTGCACGCGGGCGAGATCGTCTCTACATTCTATATGTGTGGCGAAGGCTATCTGTTGGACCCGTACACGCTTGAGCCGAAAGGAACCGCGGCGTGGGTTCCGGATCATGGTGTGTCCGCTCATCCGAAAATCGACCCGCGGACTGGGGAGATGCTGTTTTTCAACTATTTCAAAGAGCCTCCATATTACAATTATGGCGTTGTCGGTCCTGACAAGAAGCTAAAGCACTTTGTGCCGATCGAGCTTCCGGGCGCACGCATGCCGCACGATATGACATTTACCGAGAATTACGCGATTCACATTGATTTGCCGCTCTTCTGGGAAGCTGAGCTTCTAAAGCGAGGCATTCATTCGGTGCAATTTCACGATTCACTTCCGACTCGCTTTGGCATCATTCCGCGCATGGGGAGTGCCAATGAAATTAAGTGGTTCGAGGCGGCGCCGACATATGTCTTGCACTGGGTCAATGCTTATGAAGAGGGTGACGAAGTCGTCGTCGATGGCTATTTCCAGGAGGACCCAGATCCGGAACCACTCGAATGGAAAGATGGTGACAAGAGGTTTGGAAAACTGCTTGCAAACATCGATGGATTATCGTTTCGACCAAAACTTCACCGCTGGCGGTTTAACATGCGCACCGGCGAAACGCGTGAGGAACGATTGCACGATTCCATTGTCGAGTTCGGCACAATGAACCAGCAATTCGCCGGTATCAAAAACCGCTATGTCTATTCCAAGACCTTCATCCCAGGCCGCTTCCTATTTGGAGGTGTCACAAAACATGATCTTGAGACGGGGGATTCTGCTACACTGGAATTTGGCGAGCAGCGATATGGCAGCGAAGCGCCGTTTGCGCCGCGGATCGGGGCTGAAAGCGAAGATGATGGTTACCTCGTGTCGTTTATCACCGATATGAAAGAAGATCGCTCAGAGTGCATCATAGTTGACGCGAAAGACTTGGAGGCTGGGCCTGTGGCTCGGATTATCCTGCCGCAACGGATCTCTAGCGGAACGCATGCCACTTGGGCGTCGCACGACGAGATCGCTCCGTTTCGGTCTTAGCTTCGTCGCGCCTCGCGAGGTTAGAGAAATTGCGAAAGTTCGGCGCGCGGCACCTTGTTTAGTGGATTGCGCGGAAGAGCGTCGACTTTGACCAAGCGCTCAGGCCATTTGAATTTTGCGATCCCACATTGCTCCAAGAACGCGCTAAGGTCCGCGACGGAGAGGGATTTGTCTGGGCCTAGCACGACCACAGCACAGACTTTTTCACCCATGACGTCGTCAGGATAGGCGCAAACCGCTGCTTCGATTATATCCGGATGGCTTGCGATGACGATGTCCAGCTCTTCTGGCGAGATGTTCATCCCGCCTCGGACAATCAAGTCCTTGCAACGCCCCACAAACTGATAAAACCGGTTTTCGGGACCCGCGATTTGGAACAGGTCGCCGGTTCTGAAATGGCCGTCTTTCGCAAATGCCAACGCATTGTCTTCGGGACTGCGATAATAACCGTCAAACACCGTTGGGCCGCTTATGTGCAGCTCGCCTGTAATGCCGGGCTCTGTGATTTCTGTGCCAGTCTCGAGGCTGATGAGTTTCGATTTAAACTGATTGCCGCCTTGATTTGTCCAGGTGAATCCGGAAGCGCCGAAGCGAGGGAAATATCGTGCACGATCAGTCGACGAGGCGACGTCATCGGGGGCACCTATTATTGCCATGCCTTCGTTTGATCCGAAGAAGTTGATGATGTCGATGTTGAGGAGGGCCTTGTACCCCTCGATCATTTCTGGCGCGAGCGGAGCGCTGCCAGACCCGATGATGCGCAGGTTTGAGAGATCGAATTTCGTGAGCAGTGTGTCCCTCTGTGCCAAGAGCATATTTAAAACAGCCGGCGGCGCGATCGTATACGAGACGCGTTCATCTTGAAGCTGACTCAGGAAGATACCCGGCTCGAATGGGTGATGCAGCACCAGTCGCGCCTGCCGTTTCAACCAAACATACAAAAAACCACCAATGGCAGCCATGTTGATTAAGGGAAACGGATTCAGCAGCGCCTCACCCGCGGCGATATCGATCGCTTCGGTATTGGTGAGGGCGATCGCGTTCCAGTGATTGTGCGTTCGCGGTACACCTTTAGAGCGCCCGGTCGTGCCGGATGTCCAGCAAACTGTGAAAATGTGATCGGCCGAGATCGAGGGCCATGTCTCCATCGGCTCGGGATTGGCCTCGTCAAACCATTCAATATGATCCGTTTTATCATCAGCCGTCTTCTGTCCGAATCGGATCTGGACGCACTCATCGTTGAACACGTCTGCCACATCGGCCGCATAATCGGCGCCATTGAATGATGCGCATGCGAGGTACGCGCGCGGCTCAATCGTTTCCACAATATGAGAGAGTTCGCTGGAGCGATATTGCATCGCGACCGGGCTGATAATCAGCCCCAGGCGCGCTGCGGCAAGGTAAGTGTAGACAATTTCAACAGTGTTGGGCATCTGAACCACGATGCGGTCATGCTGGCGCAGACCCAGGCCGTGCAGCATTGCGCTGAGCTTGCGCGCAGCCTCGTCCAATTGTCGAAACGTGAGCTTTAGCGGGGCACTGCCGACCAGCGCTGATTTGTTCGGCGGGTCAATCAGCGCGATTTCATCTGGCCGCGCCGCCAAGGCCTGTTCAAACGCGGTAGATAAGGTTTCATCGTGCCAGCTACCACTCGCGCGATACTCTCGGATTCTTTCTTCGTTGGCTCGAATTGGATGCATGAAGCCGCCCTTTACGTCGCTTGGTCACTCGCATTTCTGGAGCGGCTTATTTTGGGCCGCATAGCCAGAGCTTGTGCGTCAATATTCCTTCGTTAGTATGGAAATGCAAGTCAGAAATAGTGGCCGCATGAAACCAGGAAAAGAGACAAGAATGCCAACAAATGTTGTTCAGAAAATCAGCGATCGCATAATTTTGCCAATGATTGCGGCACCGATGTTCTTAGTTTCGGGACCTGAACTCGTGGCGGCAACATGCGATGCGGGAGTTATCGGCTCATTTCCGTTTCCGAATGCGCGGTCAATTGAAGTACTGGATGAGTGGTTGGATGGACTTGGACGGCGCGCGCGGGACAACCCCAATGCCGCGCCGTACGCGGTCAACCTGTTATCCCACCTGAGTTATGATCGCCTCGCAGATGAGCTGGCGCTGATCGCAAGCCACAAACCGAAAATCGTCATCACTGCCCTCGGCGGACCTGAGCCTGTTATCGACACTGTTCATAGCTATGGCGGCATCGTGATCGCAGATGTGAATTCTCTCACCTACGCACGTAAGGCGATTGAGCGGGGCGCAGATGGCGTTGCGTTAGTCTGCTCGGGCGCTGGTGGGCATACTGGGCATATGTCCGCATTTGCTTTTGTGTCAGCGGTCCGGGACTTCTTTGATGGCCTAGTGGTCGCAGCAGGCAGTATCGGCAACGGTCGCGCCGTGCGCGCTGCAGAAGTCTTGGGTGCCGATCTAAGCTATGTTGGAACTTCGTTCATCGCGGCAGAAGAAAGCCGTGCGAATGATGAGTATCGGCGGATGCTGGTTGAGGCGCGATACGAAGACCTCGTCCCGAGTGACTTACTCACCGGCGCAAAGGCGAACTATCTACGCGCAAGTCTATTGAAAATGGGCCTCGACCCCGACAATCTTGAAAAAGGAAGTGGTGTGAATTTCTCCAACTCGCAAGACCAGATTAAAGCCTGGCGAGATATCTGGTCGGCGGGTCACGGTGTTGGGGAAGTCCGCGAAATCCGTCCTGCAGCGGCCATCATTGAACAATTTCGCGCCGAATATGAAGCAGCTAAGGCGACACCTTAGATATGAGAAGAAAGCGTCACGGAATATGAAGCGGGTAGTGGCTTGCACGCCGCTTCACTGGCTTAGGGGTTTACCCGTATTCACGCAGTAGAATGCCTCAAGTTAATTAACTTGCGTAAACATACCAACCCTGGTTAAATGGCAAGATGATTGGTGGAGGATGCGCAATGTCGGATCTTAATCGCGACGACCATCTAGAAATTGAAGCTCCATTTGGGCACGCGCACGGGCCGATGCTCACCGGACCTTTTGCTCCCGTGGCAACAGAAGACACCTGGAGTTCGCTTCCGGTTGAGGGCAAAGTTCCGGACGACTTGAATGGCGTTTACTTGAGAAATGGACCCAATCCACGGTTCGAACCCCAAGGGGCGTATCACGCTTTTGACGGCGATGGCATGATTCACGCGGTCGAGTTTCGAGATGGTAAAGTCACGTACCGCAATCGTTGGGTGCGAACGGAGGCTTGGCAAGAAAACGAAGTGCATGGTGAGGAAATACACTGGGGCATCCACCAGACTCTGAAAGGTCGCGCCGACAAGATTCTGGCTGACGTCTCTAATACCGACATTATCGGTCATGCGGGCAAAGCGGTTTCCAGCTGGTACCTGTCAGGGCGACCCTACATCCTAAACCCTCTGACCCTCGAGACGGAATCATCGGCCGACTACGCGACGGGTCCAGGCAAAGGGATGTCTGCGCACGGCAAAGTCGATGAGGTGACGGGCGACCTCATGTTTTTCGACTATTTCGATCACCATCCATTCATGACTTACAGCGTGGTCAACAAAGCTGGAGAATTGGTGCATCATGTCCCAATTGAGCTACCGGGTGACCGCCTGCCGCATGACATGGCGATCACTGAGCATTATTCCATTCTGCACGACTTGCCAGTCTATCACGATGAACAGGCGCTCAAGGCTGGCCGACACAAGATCCGTTTCAATGCCTCAATGCCGGCGCGATTTGGCGTGATCCCGAGATTTGGTGCCGCCAGCGAGTTGCGGTGGTTCGAATTCACGCCGTGCTTTCTTTATCACGTGGTGAACAGTTGGGAGGAAGGTGATGAGATCGTGATGGTCGCCTGTCGCTACATGCCGACGCTGGACGAGCAGGGCGAAATTGATGAGCACCGCACCGCGAAACGCATAGCTCACCTCGAAATGGATGCGCGGCTGTGGGAATATCGCATGAACATCAAAACCGGTGAGGCTTGCGAACAATGTCTCAACGCAGATCTGAACGTTGAGTTTCCGACCTATGACAGTTCTCGAACCGGACGGTACACGAAGTGGGGCTATCTTGTAGATCATGATCCTATGACATTGCATTGGACGGGGATCCGCAAGATGAACACCGATACCGGTGAGAGCGTTGGTGCATGGTCTGACGGGCCAGAAGATGCTTGGTATAGCGAGCCGTGGTTCGCGCCAGCGGATAACCCGAAGAGCGAAGACCATGGGTATGTGGTGAGTTTCGTCTGGAACAACGCTACCAAAGTTCAGCAGATACAGGTCTTCGATGCGCTCGACATCGGCAAAGGGCCAATTGCGCGTATCATGTTGCCGCGCCAGGTGCCGAGCGGCTTTCACGCCTGTTGGATGAAGGCCGAACAAATCACAGGGTGGGCGCATGGCGCTTGACCGTGAGGGTGCGAATTCGAGCCCTCGCCGGGTGGTTATTGTGACAGGCGCGGGCAAGGGACTTGGGCGGGCATTTGCGATCGCGTGTGCGCAACAGGGTGACGCCGTTATTGTCAACAATCGGCGCCGTGAGGGTGAGAGCGATAGCGCCAAGAACGTGGTTGATGAAATTCGCGCTCTGGGCGGCGCCGCCGTGGCTGAGAGGAGCGATGTGACTGCGCTCGAAGCGCCGCAAGGCCTGCTAGATGCTGCGTTGTCGAACTTCGGTCGACTGGATGCGGTTATCCTGAATGCGGGGGTTGCTGGGGCGCCGGACTTTTTTGGAAAGGTGGCCGCCGAGAAATTTGATCATGTCATCGAGACGAATTTCAATGCCCAGGTGCGATTGGTGCGGACGTTTTTGCCAGTGCTCAAAACGGCGCCAGCAGGCCGTCTGGTTTTTATCGCCTCATCCGCAGGCATGTATGGCATGCGGGGTGGTGCGGCGTACAGCGCCTCCAAAGGGGCGGTGATTGCATTTGCTTCGGCACTTGCCGCTGAAAATCGCAAGAGTCCGTTGCGTGTCAACACGCTCGCACCATATGCCGAGACGCGGATGACGCATGACACGGTCACAGGCGAGATTGCCGAACGCTTTTCTCCTCAAGCTGCAGCAGCGCCCGCGGCTTGGCTTGCCAGCGAAGACTGTCGCCAAACCGGCCAGTTGTGGGTTGCGGGCGCAGGGCAGCTTCGCCATGCCAGAATGGTAGAGGCCGCGACTGAAGCCTTCTCCGGAAGTCTACCTGTACCCATTGCAGGAATTGAGATGCATCCCGAGACGACAATGAGCACATACGATGACGCGGAACGAGCTTTTGCCGACTTTGTCGCGCGCACTGAAGAAAATGCAAAGCCGACGCCTTGATCATCGCGAAAAGGGTGTTTGCAATTTAATGCGAACCCGTCTCCAGCATCGTGCGGAGTAGGGGCTCTCCAGCCAGAAGCGAGCGCCATTCAGACAGGGGGCGTTTCTAATTCTTCGAAAACGCAACAACGCGCGCCCTCTTCACCGGAGAGGTAACTGACTGGTCTTTTCCTGATTGTGGAGATAGTGAGCGACCTTCTGGCGCTCCTGGATTCCAATTTCGTTCATGGTGGCACCAGAAGTCGAAGGCGATCTGTAATCACCAGCATAGGTGCCCCATATCGCTTCATGGCTTTCTTCAAGAAGGTAAGCGCAGCCTGCTTATCACGGGTTTTGGTGACGTAACTTTCCAGCACTTCGCCCTCATGATCGACGGCTTTCCATAGATAATGCTGGACGCCATTGATCTTCACAAAGACCTCATCCAAGTGCCATTTCCACTGAGTATGCTGTCGCATGAATGAGGCGCGCTTCGTTCTGATCTTGCCCGCGAAGATCGGACCAAAGCAATCCCCCCAGAGCCGGACACTCTCATGGCAGACATCGATCCCACGCTCATGCAGAAGGTCTTCGACATTGCGCAATGAAAGTGGAAATCGAACGTACATCATCACCGCGAGCTGGATGAACTCGCGTGACGTCTTGAAATAGCGAAATGGGGTCTGGTTCATGAACCGAGCGTAGAGCAGGGCGGTTAAGACTCATTTTCCGCTGACAATTCCTATCAAACAAGTCGCGCAAGCTTATGTCGGACGCTTTTGTACAGACTCTGTTTCCGACATTTAAGTCACTCGCGAAAGATACTGAATCCAGGATTACGACCAGTGAAGGGGGCGGCAGGATCGCGATGTCGGTGGACGGTGACGTGACAGGTCATGGCGGGCACGTCTTGATCATGGATGATTTGCTCGATGCATCTGATGCCGACAATGAAGCCGCCTGCGAGACAGTAAATCGCTGGATCGATGAGGTTTTCTCTACACGCACAAACCAGCCGGCAAAGACCCCGATGCTTCTTGTCATGCAGCGGTTGTCAGTGTTCGATCCAGTCGAGCATTTACAGAAGGCGGAGCATTGGGAGGTCTTAAGCCTTCCTGCGATCGCGACAAAAGAAGAGACCATCCCGATCGGCGGAGAGGCACACATTCGCAAGGTGGGCGACCTTCTTCACGAGAGCCGCTATCCTGCTGAATACCTTAAGACGCAGAAAAGAAAGATGGGGCGCCGCGCCTTTGAAGCGCAGTTTCAGCAAAGCCCTGTCCTGGAGGGCGCTGGTGTCATCGATCTGAGTGATATTTGTAGATATGACGATCTTCCGAAGGAGTACGATGCGCGGTTCTTGAGCATAGACGCGGCTTCGGGTCTTGAAGGTATCTCTTACTCAGTCATCCTAGCCTGCCAGATCACCAATGGTAAGCTATATGTGTTTGGGCACTATCGCGGAAAGCCAACCATCCCAGAGCTCGCTAGGATTACTTTAAAAATTCATCGGGTGTAGCGGTTCAGCGACCGTGAGACACTTTGGTGGTTTTGCTTCAGGAGGATTTTTGGCTCATCGTAACTGACTCAAGGAGTGAAGATGAGCAAAAAATCCGAAAGTGCCGAACAGCACATAAAATCGGTGAAGCGCCGCACCAGGCGTAAATATTCAGCAGAAGAGAAGATCCGTATTGTCCTGGAAGGCATGCGCGGTGAACATTCGATTGCGGAGTTATGTCGCCGTGAGGGGATTGCCCAGAGCCAGTATTATAGCTGGTCGAAGGACTTCATGGAGGCTGGGAAGAAGCGCCTGGCGGGCGACACTCAACGCGAAGCCCGCAGCGATGAAGTCGTGGAGATGCGCCGTGAGATGCGGGATCTCAAAGAGGTGGTTGCGGATCTCACTCTGGAAAACCGCGTGCTCAAAAAAAGCGTGATTGCGGATGGGGACGACGACATATGAGATACCCTGCATCTGAGAAGCTGGAGATCATCCATCTGGTCGAGCAATCGCATCAGCCGATCAAACGCACGCTGGAACAGATCGGTGTGTCACGCCCGACTTTCTATCGCTGGTATGATGCCTGGCAACAAGGCGGTGTCGATGCTCTGGAAGACCGGCGCAGTGGCCCCAAAGTGACCTGGAACCGGATCCCTGATGATGTTCGCGATGCGGTCGTCAAAATGGCCTTAGACCGCACCGATCTCAGTCCGCGCGAACTGGCTGTGACCTTCACCGATGAGAAGCGCTACTTCATCTCAGAAGCCAGTGTCTATCGCATCCTGAAGGCCAGAGACCTGATCCCGAGCCCCGCCTTCATTGTCATTAAGGCGGCGGACGAGTTCAAGGATAAGACCACGCGCCCAAATGAGATGTGGCAGACCGACTTCACCTATCTGAAAGTGATTGGCTGGGGCTGGTATTACCTCTCCACGGTGCTGGATGATTTCTCGCGCTATATCGTCAGCTGGAAGCTTTGCACCAACATGGCCTCCATCGATGCGCAGGAAACGCTGAACCTCGCCTTGCAAGCCTCTGGGCTCGATCAGATTACAGTCAGACACCGGCCTCGTATCCTCTCGGACAATGGGCCGTCCTACGTCGCTGAGCAATTTGCCGACTGGCTTGCCGAAGAAGGCTTCACCCACACGCGTGGGGCGCCTTATCATCCACAGACCCAGGGCAAGATCGAGCGCTGGCACCAGACGCTCAAAAACCGCATCCTCCTGGAAAACTACTTCCTACCCGGTGACCTGACCCGTGAGATCGACGCCTTTGTCGATCACTACAATCATCGCCGCTACCACGAGAGCCTGAACAATCTCACGCCCGCAGATGTCTACTTCGGCCGCGGCGACGAAATCCTGCAGCAACGCGCCAAAACCAAACGGAGGACCATGAAACTACGCCGCTTGCATCACGCAAGATCTACTGATTAAACCAAACCAGATGAGCCAATCTCTCCTGATCCAAAAGCATCAGAGTGTCTCAACCGTTTGAAAACGGACAATTGAGGCTTGCGGCATGCGTTGGTAGTTCAGGCCAAAGTCAGTGGTAACCATGCCGACGGAGCTAAAGCGACTCCTCATCGATGCGAAGCGGCAATTTTACGTTCCCAAAAAACCGAGACGGAGCAGCAGCTAAGAAGCGACCAGGCGCAGCTTTTTTTCGCTCGTTTTGGTGACATAAGCGATTGCATCTGGTTCGCGCAACGGCTTCGAAAAATAGAAACCCTGCGCCAGTGCATTTTTGTGGGACGAAATTATTTCGAGTTGTCCTGCATGTTCGATGCCCTCCACAACACAGTCAATGTCTATGCCAGCACACAACTCGATAATGCCTGTAAGTAGATTGCATGCCGCGATGTCATTTTCGATATCCGCAATGAACGAGCGATCGATTTTTAGTTTCTTGATGTTCAAGCGTCTCAAGTAACTCAGAGACGAGTAACCCGTCCCAAAATCGTCCAGGGCGATGTGAACGCCTGTCTCGCGCAAAGCCTGCAAGCACTCGCTCCCGCGTTTATAATCGTTGATCATCGAAGTTTCAGTGATTTCGAGAACAACCCTGCTGTTAGAAACGGGCGATGCGTTCAATATCTCTAGCAACTTATCAATAGAGCTTTGATTTGAAATATCCGCCGCTGACATATTGAGTGAGATGAAGATATGATCTGGCCATTTGGCGGCGACCTCCAGTCCACGGCGCAGGACAAAGTGGCTAATATCCGAAATTCGACCAATCTGTTCCGCAATAGGTATGAATTCCGAAGGCGGCACATTCCCCAAAACCGAATTGTTCCAGCGCACCAGTGTTTCCATAGCTTTTACCGCTCCGGTCGTCGGGAACACGATTGGTTGGAATACGACATCCAGTTCGTCGAACAATTGATCGCTTAACAAGTGGCGCTTAATGACGCGAACCCGCTCAATGCGATACTCGTCGTCTTCTGAGAATGTCGTTGTACGGCCTTTGCTTTCTGACTTTGATTTATAAAGCGCATAATCAGCGCGTTCCAAGAGTTGGCTAATGTTCGAATCTGCTGATCGTGTCGATGCGAACCCCACCGAGCCACCGATACGGACTGTAGCATCTTGCAATTGGAAGGGGCGGCTGAGCTCAGCACACACGTCATACCCGATGCCCTCTAAATCCCGGCCATCTCCCAATAGACAGACGCCAAACTCGTCGCCCCCAAGCCGGGCGACAAAACAGTCATGTGGTAGTGCCTTTGTGAGTCTGTTTGACGCTTCGAGAAGGAGTGCATCGCCCGCAGCATGTCCATAAACGTCGTTGACGCTTTTGAACCCATCCAAATCTATTATGCCTACATCCAGAGTACGCGAGCTGCGTTTCATCTCAGCGAGCATTTCATTGAGCCGCGCCGTAAACGCTCTTCGGTTTGGGAGCGCCGTTAGATAATCGGTGGTTGCGAGGTGCGATTGATCAGCCACCAAAGCTTGAAGTTTGCCATCCGTTTGGTTTCGCTTTCGCGAGACCACGGCAACCGCAAATAAGCACAGCGTTGAGAGGGTCGCAAGCGACAGGCTGGAGTAGAAATGATCGGATCGCGTCCAATCCGGTGCATAGAACGGGGCTCCGTGCAGATAAGAGTAATGAAGCACTAAGCCGAATTGTATCGGTGCGATGGCAAAGACCAACCTATGGTGCAGTACCATCATCAGCAAAACCGGGACAAATAGAATGAGTGGCGTGCTTACAAACGTGAGGTGAGCTTGGAATGCTTCGGCGTAGGAGGATAGCCAGAACACAAGGAATATCGATGCTACCGAGAAATTTGTGACGGCGTTGACGCGGTAATCGAAATACGCGGAGCCGACGATCAATCCCAGCAATCCGGCATATAACGGCGAAGTGATTTTATAGTGCAGAATGAGCTGCCCACTCAAGAATATCGATAGGTAAACAGTGGCGCTCAATACAAGACCTATCACGCCTGTCCAAAACGCGAATTCTCGCGCGCGTGCATCAAATGCCTCGGCAGAATACTCAAGGTGCTCAGGGGCGAAGCTCATCGCCATCAAATAACACCGATGAGATAAATTCTATCTAAGGTTGTGCTTCATTTTACATATTGGCGCTAAGTCTTTTGATACGCTTTTGGCGGTGGAACAGCGAGCCAGGCGCATTTTTGTCTCCTAAATCAGGGAAACCCATTTGTCTCCTAATGCTCGCCAATCGGACTGAGAATGGAACCCTTGAGTACAGGTCCAGAACACAAAAGTGTCTAACCTGTTGGGTTAGACACTTTCGATGGAAAATATCTCAGTGATACCAATGGTCTAAGAATTGGGTGGCGGTGCTGCCAGTCTAACGCGAACCGGTCTCCAGCATCTTACGGCGTAGGGGCTCTTATCCAGCCAGAAGCTGGCGCCACTCGGAGAGGGCGGCGTTTCTCATCGATTTAAACATGGAACGGTGGTTGAGATGGCGGTCTAAGTTGAAGTGATTGTGGAACGAGGCATGGGTCGAAACGAATTTCTGTAGATTACTCATCCTTCGAAATCGGGACATCGCCCGCTCTCTTCGCCTGAAGGGCAGGTGGCTGTTCTCTGCCCGATTGTTGAGATGGCGACCGACCTCCTGGCGGTCTTCATTCCCGATCTCTTTCATGGCGGCGCCATAAGATCGGAGTCGGTCGGTGATGACCATTCTTGGCGCGCCGTATCGTTTCATCGCTTTCTTCAAAAAGGTAAGTGCTGCCTGCTTGTCGCGGGTCTTGGTAACGTAACTTTCCAGCACTTCACCTTCATGGTCGACAGCTCGCCAGAGGTAGTGCTGGACACCATTGATCTTCACGAAAACCTCATCCAAGTGCCATTGCCACTGAGTATGCTGGCGCATGTATGATGCGCGTTTCGTTCGGATCTTTCCGGCGAAGATTGGACCAAAGCGATCGCCCCAAAGCCGCACGCTCTCGTGGCAAAGATCAACGCCTCGTTCGTGAAGTAGGTCTTCGACATTTCTCAAGGAGAGCGGAACTCGGACATACATCATAACCGCGAGCTGGATGATCTCAGGCGATGTCTTGGAATAGCGGAACGGTGAATTGGACATGTACCAAGCGTAGAGCAGGGCGGTTAAGGCTCACTTTCCGCTGACAAGGCCTTCCCATTAGTCTCTACAACTCGCTCGGGCCTATTGATATTTTTCTTAATTCGCGCATTCTGTTGATAAGGTTAACAAGTAGAGAGCAAGGGGACGCGAGTGTTCAAGCGGATGGTATTTGCCTTCGTAGCTATGATTTTTGGAAACCTTCAAGCGTGGGCAGATCAAGTTTGCGAGTTCGGTGGTTTGCAGCATTCAGACGACGGTCAAATGAGAATCGCGTTGCTTATTGGTATTGATGACTATGAATTCGTACGAGACTTGAATGGCGCAGTAAACGATGTTCGCCGCATGTCTCGGTATCTCGAGAAATCTGCTGGTTTCCCAAAATCGAACATTTGCACTGTCGTCAACTCAGAGGCGACTTATGACGGTGTGAAGAAAGCGTTTGCAGAGCTGGCGAGCGCCGCCAGCGATGAAGAAGGTGTCCCAGCTGACCAAGTTTTAATCTTTTATGCCGGGCACGGATCGCGTTTGCCAGACGATAACAATGATGAACCAGATCTATTCGACGAAACATTGGTTTTGCACGACAGTGTCGCTCCACGTCCAAACGAAACGCGCGTGCCACAGCTCAGAGACGACGAATTTAATGCGTTACTTTCGCGGGTGTATGACCGCTCGCCAAACCTGACGGTCATTTTGGATAGTTGCCACTCAGGCACCGGGACCCGTGCTTTTGCCGCATCGAGATTTGTCAGCACTTTGGAGTTTGATACGCGAGGTGGCGAATCTTCTACGGATAGGTCAGATGGAGGTCTCGGCTTTGCAGATTATCAACCCGAAGACTTTCCAAATGCAGTGTTTCTATCGGCAGCTAGCGACCATCAAGAGGCGCTTGAGGTTGATGGCAGTGGCGTTTTTACTTCAGCGATTCTTCACACTCTTAGAGAGCAACGAGGGCTAAGGGTCACTTACGATCAACTGTTTTCTCAAATCGTAAGCAGAATGAGATCAACCTACTACCAAAACCCAACTCTTTCGGGGAACGCAAGGAAGTATGTATTTAACGATGGTACGGCGTTTCAGCCTACATTTGAATGGGTCGTTGAGGCAGTAGAAGCAAATGACATAACGGTCCAAGGGTTTCCGGTTCCTGGAGCAGGAGCAGGAGCGATTTACGAAATTTTACCTGGGTCGGCAGATGCGACGGAAGTCGATGCAGCAGACGTCGGGTTTCCCAAGTTCGTAGCATTGGAATATGTGAGAGGGGATGCGCTGCGTTTAGTGCCCTATGAAGACGATACGGCCTCGAGTGTAAGCGTAGGTGACTATGCTCGAATTGTGCAATCGTCGCCAGACTCGATCAAAATGTATGTGTCTGTCGCGCCCCCAGGCCGATTGGTCAGTACCAATGTGTTGGAAAGTTTGGATGAGGATCAACTAAATCTTGCATTTCCAGACGGTGAGAAAAAATCAATCAAACTCATCGAAGGATTAGGAGATCTAACTCTTCGTCAGCTGAACGATGATTGGGTGGAAATCGTCGATCAAAATGGAATAGTTAGAAACAAACTGACAATTAATGACAGTGAGATCGCGAAGCGAATATCTTTCCGTTTGAGAGATCACCTCGCGCAAAAGGTTCTTTTGGCAGGTTGGGATACGTCGGATAGCGCGATGATTGTGAATCATTCGCTGCGGGTTGAGGCTGAACCGTTTTCTGCGCCTAATCGAGGAATCTGTAAGGTTGAGTACGAACCCAAACCTTGGGAACAGGCAGGCGCTAATACGCTTCAAGAAATACCGGTTTGCCAAGCGTATAAGTTGAAAGTAAAACTCTCGAACGGGGCGACGGTTCCTGTCCAAATTGCCGGCAGTGTACTTTCTGCGGATGGCTCAAAATCTCCAATTCCTCGAACAAGTTCCGGACAAAATTCTTCGGTCACGCTTGCCCCTGGCCAAGAGGCGACAATTGGGGTGTTCCAGGCCCCCCCGGAGGCGATTGGTGTTACCGATCACGTTTTTGTATTGGGGCTTCCTCTGGGGCGCAATGTTCCTTGGCATTTGCTAAAGGACCCATCGCGCCAGTTCGATATTTCTGCACGGGTTGGATTATTGGAGGATAAAGAGCCGGGCACTTATTCAGTTCTCGCGCTCAAAACAGTGGCTAACTCAGAATTCGATAGCGAAGAACCATCGGATGCGCCGTTGTCACGTGAGTACACTATCAGCAAATTCGATGTATCTCCCTATCTTCCCGATGCTGGTCCCGCTTCGGCGTTATATCGATTGCTCAAAGTCGCAGATGGATTGGCAAATAGAGATGAAGGACTCCTTAGTTCTGACGGTGTCCCCTATAAACAGCATGGTTGGTGTGAAGGGTCAGAAATAGCCAATCTCGAGCAAGGTATAGACTGTTCTCGCGCGATTTGGTTTGCGTTCACCCGAGCCGGGTTGCCTTACAATAGATATTCATCATCCATTCCAGACGAAGCCGTTTGCTCTGTGCCCTACGATCCGAGCGTCGATGGTTATTTGTACACTGGAGACATGGCGAGACCTGACTATCTTATGTCTGATAATTTTGTCAGTTGTATGTCGGATGACGTAGCCACATCGGATCTTCGAATCGGTGATGTCCTCGTTTATCGCGATCCCGTTCGAGGCGACGGTCACACAGTTATGGTTATCGACCCAGCTCGGCGTATCGCTTGGGGGTCGCATGGTTGGGACGGCGAACCTCGGTTGATTGAACGAGCAACAGGCGTGCGACCAGATCCTGATCTAGGTGTCGAATATCAGAAAATAAAAGTGAAAAGCGACTGGAGAAAGTGGGATCGATCAACCATGGAGCTTCGTGCTTGTTGGAGGCATAGAACGTTAATCGAGGAGGCAAAATCGCCTACAAATCAACCCGGTATGGCGCAAATCTGTAGGAACACCCTGAAAACCGACCATCCATATTATTCGACCAGTCTCTGTCGGAAAATATTAGAGACAGTTGGAGATGAGGGTGATGCGGGTTGACAAGAAAAGGTCCCGATTGGGATCGTTCTATTTGCTTTTTTGTATCGTATGTTTTTTTTCTTCCTATTCTTTTGCTCAGGATCGTACGTTCGAGGAGTCGGTTTTTCATATTCCGTTAGCGGGCACATGTGAGAAGTTAGCGCCTGACCCTGCTTATGTTGAAGAAATGCTGATCGATGTGGAGAGCATTGGCAGCCAAGTAGGAGAAATGTACGAACGCAGGGTGGCCTTGGTCGTTGGGAACAGCAATTATCGCTCAATCGATCCGCTTAAGAACCCTGGTAATGATGCGACCGCGATGACCCGAGTGCTTCGTGCGATTGGCTTCACGGTCTTCCGTGGGATTGATTTAGACGCGGTCGGTCTTGAAGCATGTATCGATGACTACGCCATCGAACTTGAGCGACAGCCGGCGGATCTGTCTCTGTTCTTTTACGCCGGGCATGGCGTGCAACTGATCTCAGAAGCCGATACGGAGAAGCGTAATTATATGCTTGCAACCGACGCTCGGATCGATTCTCAAGGAAAAGGGGTTGGTTTCAAACAGGTCGATACGGTTCTGGCTGAGATGCGCAGCCGGTCTGGACAAGCAGTTTTTTTTTATGATGCCTGTCGTAACGATCCACTTGGTGAAGATGCCCCAGAAACGATTGATGGTGTTGCCATCAGCCGCCAGGTGGCCCTGAGCCTTGAGGGAGCGGCAGTCATCGAAGTTGATGAGGGGGCGACATCAGATCAGGCCGGATTATACATCGCGTATGCGACGGCTCCTAACAGAGTTGCTGACGACGCCTATGAGGCAGACGCCAACCACTCTCCATTTACACAATCGCTGCTCAACCACATCGCTTCTCCAGGTTATTCGCTAGAGCGCGTTATGTCATATGTATCCAATGACGTGGGCGAGCTCACAGGATGGAACCAAACACCTTGGACATCCTCCTCGTTAGTCGATGAAGTCAAACTCAATGGAACTTTGACGGAAGCGGAAGCTATCAATTTTGTCAAAAGCGAACTTCAAGAAGTTTCGAATCTAATAGAGCGGTTTCAATTGAGCCTGGCTACCGATCGTCTAAATCTACTTGAATCACTCGTATCGCGATTGAAGAACAAGGGTAGCGGATTACGCACTGATATCGAAAGAAAAAAGCTCTCGCTAAAAAAAATAGACCTGATTTCTATTCTTGAATATAGCCCTGTTGCAATATTTTATTCTGAAAACGGTGCATACATTTACACGCTTGGTGAAGCAGGACAAGTTAGTGTATTCGAGCGAAGGACCGGTCGAGTGTTAAAGGAGGTATTACATACCCACCCGATTGCGAGTGCCGACTTCGATCGTTTCAATCAGCGCCTTTTATTCATCGATCATCGTGAGATGGTGTACTCCATATCTACCGACTCTTTGGAGCTTAAAATTGAAAGCGAATTTGATGCGCGCGGAGCGGTTTCCGACTGGGAGCCGGTAAGAGTAATTGTAGCGCAGCCGAAGGGTGCCGGATTTGTTCTTGCTCCAAGTTTTGGAACAGCTGTGTTGTTTTACTCGAGTCAAAAAGAGCGACTCTATCGCACGACATTAAGCAAAAATCTTAAACATCGTTCTTTCGCATTCAGCGGTGACGGTATGCGCCTAGTTGTCTCTGAAAATCATTCTGCTGAAGGGCTGATAATCGATAGCTCGTCATTAGTTTCATGGAGTTTGCAGGACGTTCCCGAGGTTGTCTCTAGTGTGGACCTGCCATTTAAAATTCAGGATTTGTGGTGGGAGAAACAAAGTCGACTAATTGCTCACGACGATACCAATCGGCGATTTGTCGGTTTAGACGCGTTCACAGGTGAGGTTCATCAAGTGCGCGAATTCGATGGCTACTCAACAAAGCCAAACCTCATCTCGCCTTCAGCCAACGTTTTTATGTCGAGTATGGGGAATCAATTGCGAGTTTTTGAGGCAAGCAGCCTTCAAAAAATTGCAAGCTACAAATTCGAAGATCGAGAGATTTCTAAGATTGCAATACATGGCCGTGATAAGCTTCTGGTTGCTTACAAGAGTGGCCACTTAGTTGAACGAGACCTGCGATATATTCTTCCACTTCCAATTAGACTAAAAAAAGAAGTGGGAGCGATCGCTTGCTCACCCGATGGTTCGCATATCGCTATTGGCGCTGAAGATGCGAGTGAGCTTCAGGTTTGGGACTTAAACGACCATGAATTGATCGCGCGACTAACATTCGAGGATGAGCCTCGGAACGAGACATACCAAACCCTTGCTGATGTTAAGTTTGCTCATGGAGGGGGCTCGTTGGTATTTGTTCCAAGGCTCGGAAACATCACGATAGTTGATACCGAAGAATGGATTATCACTTCGAAGTTTGAGCTTTATCCGTCCAATTTTGATGATGAAGTCGATCTACTGAGGTTCGCTGACACAATTTCCATTTCTAGTGACGGGAAACTTATCGTTTCGAATTCAGGACCATTTCAGGGCGTTGACCTTTGGTCCGTAGATTCCATCGAAACTCCGGCAGTCTATCAAGCGCCTGGTTGGGTCGAGGCGGTTGCCTTCACGAATGAAAACGAAATTCTCTTGGCCGGAGAGAATGCGGCAGACTTGAGCGTTATCATGTCCGTTTCTGGGAGCGCGGATGACGTCGAGTTGCCTGATGCTGACGTCTCGAATGTGCTCGATAATCATTTTGAATTCGACGATCTAGTTCATTTTGGAATAAATGTAAGAAGGGACTTTGTTGACTTAATTAGTATCAAAAATGGTGAAACAAGCCGTATCACAAGTCCGATACTTCAAAATATGGAAGAGGTTGAATTAGCCTATGGGGCAAATGTGCTAATGGTAAGCCATGGATATCCGACAATGCTCTCTTTTTTCGACGTTGAATCTGGTCAGTTGCTCCATCAAGACGAATTTCAACACCCTTTTTGGTCATATGGTCTAAGCGAAAATTTCATTGCATGTGGAGAGCTCGGCTTCGCTGCGCCAGGCTTTGAGGAGGATGAAGTCTTAGTCTTCTCGAAAAGATTTCTTGGGTTAAAAAAAGAAAGGGCCTCAGAAACTCGAGTAAGTGGCGATGCTTCAGCACTTTTCTGGGGAGACGTTGGAATGCAATAGCCTACCAATCTTCTCAAGAGATATCGTAGATCTTAGCTAATAGCATTCGGCCATTTGATTAAAAAAAGCCCGATCGAAAAAATGGAACCTATGGGAGTTCGTTTGGGGCGAAGGATGTTGAAAGCGGTATCCTGGCAAATAAATACCCGTTGGGAGTGATAAATTTGGTCATGTTGCAACGCATTATTTGGTGCGCGCGTACCCTCTGCGCCGTTCCGATCGTTTGTTTTTGTTCTTCATATTCTTTTGCCCAAGACCGTCCGTTTATGGAGTCGGTGTTTGATGCTCCTGAGCCTGGGTCTTGTGAGGTTTTATTGCCTGACCCGGCTTATGTTGAGGAGATGCTGGTTGATATCGACAGCATCGGCAGCGATGCAGGTGAAACGTATCAGCGTCGGGTGGCTCTCGTCGTGGGTAATGGCGATTACTCCAACGCCCCGCTGAAGAACCCTGTCAATGATGCCGTCGCGATGACTCGCGTCTTGAGAGGGATTGGTTTCACCGTTTACCAAGGAACCGATCTGGATGCCCTCAATCTAAAAGGCTGCATTGATAGTTATATAGATGAGTTAAGCCATGAGCGGGCGGATATTTCACTGATCTTTTATGCGGGGCATGGTATCCGGGTGCTCCCCTCTCAAGATACTGAGAAACGTAACTATATGATGTCGACGGACGCGAGCGTTGGTGGCGACGGCGTTATCGTGGGGCTTCACCAGATCGAAGCGGTGTTAGCCGAAGCACGTCGATATTCAGATCAGTCTATTTTCTTTTTTGATGCTTGTCGCACTGAGCCGGTTAGTGATCTGATCTCGGCGAGCATCAATGGGAGGCCGTTGACACGCCAAGCATTGCTAACTGGCATGTCGGGAGCGGTTTTGAGCGCAGCACCGATAGAGGAGCAAACGGACAAATACATCGCGTTCGCAACTCATCCGAATATGTGGGCAGACGATTCTTATGAAATAGAATCTAATCATTCCCCCTTTACGCTTGCATTACTGAACAACATTGCGGCCCCGGGGTATTCAATTGATGACGTATTGACAAATGTCACCACCGACGTTGTTCAGCTTACCGGTGGCAGCCAGGTGCCCAAGCAGGAAGGAACATTGACACAAGACGTCAAACTGAATGGGGAACTTACACGAAACGACGTTACTTCATTGATATCTAGAACGTTAATGGAAGTCGCAGCGCTGAAACGAAAAGAGATTGAGCCTCACGATCAATTTGAACGAGTTGATACCATCGACTACTGGATGGTTGATTTTTCTCCGACAGTTTTCGATCCCAGAAATCGAAAACCGATTGTCATGCTTCTTTTGCAATTGTTGGGGATTGAGAACACCACATTGGTGGATCGCAGCGTTTTGAGAGCAGAACTCAACGCTGCGATTTCAAGCCGAAATGTGGCAGATGCCAACCGCGAAAAAATGTTGAACCACCAGAACTTTACAGAGGTATGGTTTAGTTTGGATGATCAAAAACTGTTTACCATATCTAGCGGTGATAGGGGGCTGGAGCATTGGAGTTCCGAGACAGGAGAGTGGATTGAAACGGTGGAGAAAGGGACGCCTGACCGGGGAACTGCATTGCGATCTTCCGGCGACAAATTCTTGATAAACGGGAACGTGCGCTCAAACGACGGTGAATTCATCAGAACTATAAACGATGTGCAAAGCGAGATCATTATTGATCACATTTATCATGATACCAATACGCTCTATTATATTGCGCAAACGGGTACCGAAGGCCTGATCAAAAAGCTTCATCTCGAATCTGGTTCCCAAACAAGCCTCACTTCGATCCAAGCGACGACACCGAGTTTGTTCGTCGATCCGAAGACCAATCAATTGTTGGTCGCAACAAATCGAGATTTCGACGATGAGCTGCTCTCCATAAGCTTGAGCAAAGACAATACCAAAAAAAAGATCGCCCTACCGGAAAATACCAGGTCCGGGGGTGTTCTAGATTTTTATGACGGAACGGTAGCGATCGGAGGCTCGCAACTTCAGATTTTTGAACTCGATAACGGGGTTTTGGAGTTCAGTGGTGTATTAGAAGGTTCATGCGATTGGCGTTGTTGGCTCAGCTTGAAGCATCGAATATTCGTTCTTGAACGAGAAAGCGAAGAGTTCGAAATATTTGTGTTCGACGAAAACCGTAACGTTGAGTCCCAAAAGAAAGTCCAGTTTCAAAACTGCGAGACGTATCCAACTTGTCCCATGGCAATTAGCTTGAGTGCTACCGGAAAGAAGCTGGCAATTGGGTACGGGCGAGATTTTGTAATCTTGGATCTCAACAATAATTCGGTCGTAAAAAGCGCACGTCCGATCTTTGATGGATTGGCCTTAACACATCGAGGATGCGGGCAAAAAGAATACCACTCAGACGGCGAAAACCGCCTAGCGTTACTACCAAATGTTTGCGAGCTAAGCAGAAGTGAAGGCGCATATACTATTGGTCAGGTTCACGAACTTCCGCTCCAATTAAGTAATGAACTCTCCAGGATAGAAATAGGCGGCACTTCTGAACGTTGGGAGTTGCTTGCTTCAGAAAACCGATTTGGCGCAAATCGCACCGTTGTTGCTAAAGGTGAACGCATTTGGTCCGCGCCGACAATCGACACTACTGGTTCGTCAATCTCAGTTACAAATTTCGCTCCTAACGAAGACGGCTTGAGAACTACGGATTTTTCCGCCGCCGGTAGTATCCTCTTTTTTGAAATATCCGATACTGGCGATAGAGCTCTTTCCATCGCACCGAACAGCGAGATGGGAGGCGAATTAGTGGTTGAGCAGTATCAAGCTGACCACGCTGCAATCGAATCTATCTTGCTGAATTCAGACATCAGCATCAAAGCAGCCACGGCGTTTAATAATTCAAGAAGGTGGGTAGCATTCGCGGAGGAAGGCGGCTCCGCAATAATTTTTGATTTCTCGGATCAACGTCCAATCTTCCTTGACATGGGTGTCAACTTGAACCCCTTCGACGTTAAGTTGACAGTCGATGATAGTGAGTTGGTTGTTCTATCAAATGGAGTGATTCACAAATTCACGATAAAAGAAAATGAGATAGAACACATCAATCGCGTCGCAATACCCGGTGGTGAGGATTTAGTGCTTAGCCGATTTGGAAACTATGCTGCCCACATTCGACGGGCAGGAGCCCGCGACGATAATCCTCCGCCTGATAGAGTCGAAGTTTTTGACACGAGTACAGGTCGAAAAGTTTTCACAATCAACGCTGGGCATGATATATATGAGTTTTGGTTTTCAGATGACGAACGACATCTCTTCTTCGAAACGAAAGATGATGCTGGAACCTACTTGTGGGGAAAACAGCCGCTGTACGGCCAAAGCCTGAATTTTCAAGAATTCCTTGCGCTGCTATCTAGTCGAGACGATCGCTTGGAAGTCCGGAGAAAGAAAATAAGGTACTTTGAGCTGAGTGAAAGCATTCGATGAGAGGTTACTGACAGTCTAAAACGTGCCACGCTGTTGCAAGTTCCCATATTGGGGAATTATCGAATAATGGCGATTGGCGGCGAAAATTCCAATGCTTAGCTGAACAACTCCGATATTGAAATTTTGAAGGCCTTCGCTATCCGTTCTATCACGGTCAGTGTCGGGTGGCCTGCCTGATCTGACTGGCCCAACCGTAATGTTAGGATCGACGGTTGGTTTGTAGCGGCGTTCATGCCGCCTCCAACCTATAAGGCGGCATGAAGGTCGCGGGCAAGATGGTTCTTGGTGCGGGTGGTTTATAGCCAAGCGAGGAGTGTGGTCTGGCGGTGTTGTAGAACAGTCTCCAGTTTTCGATCAGCACCTGCGCCTCGCGTAGGTCATAGAAGATTTCACGCGCTAGCAACTCGTCCCGAAGTTTTGAGTTGAAGCTCTCGCAGTATCCGTTTTCCCAAGGTGATCCTGGCTCTATGTAGAGCGTCCTGACATCCAATGCCTGCAGCCATTCACGTAAAGCGGTGGCGATAAACTCTGGCCCATTGTCGGACCGGATATGCTCGGGTGGACCGTGTTCAAGTAACAGCTCGCCGAGCGTGTCGAGGACATACCGAGAGTTCAGTCGGCGTTCGACACGGATCGCCAGGCACTCTCTGGTGAACTCATCAATGACGCAGAGCATGCGGAAGACCTTACCATCATGCGTGCGGTCCTGGACGAAGTCATACGACCAGACATGGCCTTTGTGAGCGGGTCTCAGCCGAACGCATGATCCATCGTTCAGCCAGAGCCTGCCACGCTTGGGTTGTTTCTGCGGGACTTTGAGCCCTTCACGTCGCCAGATGCGATAGACACGACCCGCGCTGACAGACCAGCCAGCTTCACGAAGCAAGGCTGTGATCCGGCGATAGCCATATCGCCCAAACCGTTCCGCTAGGGATATGATGGCAGCTGTCAGTGCGCCTTCATCATGCCGAGGTGTTTTCTCGCGTCTCTGTGTCGAGCGATGCTGGCCAACCACACGGCAAGCTCGGCGTACGGAAACGCCGAGCACTTCCACCACATGGTCGACCGCAATGCGTTTACGTGAAGGGCTTAGTACTTTCCCCGGACAACTTCCTGCAGGATTTGATTATCTAGTGTGAGGTCGGAGACAGCGCGCCGAAGCCGGGCATTCTCCTTCTCGACCTCCTTCATCCGCTTGGCCTGGCCGACGCGAAGGCCGCCATACTCTTTGCGCCACCGGTAAAACGTCTGCTCGGTCACACTGATCGAACGCACAGCCTGCGCGATGGTCTCGCCCTGGCTGAGGCGAACCTCCACCTCGCGCAGCTTTGCAATGATCTCTTCAGGCTTGGCTCTCTTGCCCATGGTTCAACTCCATATCAGAGCCGATCCTCTCTCAAACTATGGGCCAGTTTTTCTGAAGCAGTCCACCAGGACCTGACTTTGCCAGATCAAGTGTCAGAATCTGTCACGCTTCGATTGTCGGACACCAGATCAGGAAGAGAGGATCCTTCAGGCTCATTGCAAATTTTCGTCGGCACCGTCGATGATTGTTGCGTGGACAGAACACCGCTCGCTGGGCAGTACACTCAGTTCAGGGATGTGCTCTCATTCACGCCTGCTTTTGGGTTTGAAGCCGGTCAAGGCTATGTCGCGCGAACACAGCTAGCCGGAGACGTGGAAAAACTCGTACCATTTCGCTTGCCTCAGAGAGAATTTCTAGCGAAGGCCGAAGTCACAGAGTTTTACCCGAGCGGTGATATGCTCCCAGAAAATATTCTTAGGTTTTATCTCCATTTCTCCGTGCCAATGAAGCCGCAAGTTGCGCACGAGTTTATTTATCTGCGCGACGACTCTGGCACAGTCGACGATGCCGTTTTTATGAGGTTCAAACAAGAATTGTGGAACGAGACACGTACCCGCTTAACCGTGTTGGTCGATCCCGGCCGGATAAAGAGAGGAGTTGCCACCAATCGTAAACTCGGTCCGGCTTTGCTTGCTGGCGAACGTTACACTCTGTCTGTCGAAGAAGGTTGGCCGTCGGCCGATGGGGCGTCGGTCTTACCCGGGTTTTCTAAAACGTTTCTGGTGTCGGATCCGCTTCGCACGATGGCCGACACGAAACTATGGAAGGTGAATACTCCCTGCGCAGCGACGAGGGAGCCACTGGAAGTCACTTTTGAGCGGCCGTTTGATCGTCATCTCTTGACCAAGCATTTGAAGGTGCTTGCCTTTCCTGCCGAGATCGTTGAGGGCGAGGTAGAAGTTGGTGTCGGTGAGCGTACCTGGCGCTTCACTCCGCAAAACCCGTGGCCACGGCGAGGCCTTAACATTCGGGTCGATGCAGTGCTTGAGGATGTCGCCGGCAACAATTTTCTCGAACTTTTGGATCATGCGGTGAATATGGAGTCCACCGGTCGCACGTCTAACGAAATTCCAATCGTTCTCGATCAGTGCTCTGGTTAGTGTTTTCAGATTTGAAATGCGAAAGCAGACGCTCCCTGAGAAGAGAATCTGGTTGAGTTTGGTGACGAAACCAAGCGAGCAAAGATTACAAACCCCCGCATGCGTCCCCCACCCAGCCGGCGGTAAGGTTTGTAGAGCCCGTCAAACAGTCCCCTTTTGACGGGCTCGTCTTCATGGCGAGCATAAGCAGACATTAGGGTGTTGTCAGAAGAAAGAGAGTAGGTCGTTATTTCTCAAACTTGTTTCAAATTTTTGAAAGAAGAATTCCTTTGTACCTACAGCGCCGAGAAGATCTGCCACCTGAACAACCATGTTCTTGGACCCGGGTTTCGGTGAAATTTTCCAGATACGACTTTCCCCTGACAATACCGCCTAGTGATGGAATGGCCCTTGATAGGGGAGCGGAAAAGAGTGCCAGGCCTTTTTGCTCGATGGGCTTTCTCGCTTTTGAGCCATGACGGTTACGTCACCGTTAGATCTTGCATTGATGTGACCGAAATGAATTCCGCGCGATCCTGTTTCTCGGGCGAGCTCGGTTGAAAAAATCAATGGGTAATCTCCGTCGCTATGACGCGCTGCCGCGCCCATCGCATCCGGCATGGGGTGATCATAGTTGCCGTTGTCGCCTGAAGAAAACACAGTTGTCAGCGGACGAATGGCTTTGAGATACTCAACGTCGAAGTCAGATGAGCCGTGATGGCAGGCTTTGTTCACCTCAGCTGAAAACCTCGCGAAACTTCCATATCGATCGTGTAAGTAACGTTGAGAAGGCTGGTTTAGATCACCCCCAAACAAAAACGTATTTTGACCATAGGTCATTCGTAAAACGATACTGTTGCCGTTGATCGTATGAGATTCCGATGGTGTTGATGATCCGCTGTGGGGGTCTGGAAACGCTTGTAGGCGGATGCGACCGTTCATGGTCGTGGTGATTGGGCCAAGGACTTCAAATTTCAGTTCATTGCCAAGATTAGAGAGATGTTCATTTGGATCGCTGGGATCTCTACTCACTAGGAGTTCAAACCCATCCAAGCGGCCCTGAGCTTTCGCGTCTAAGGCGGCTTGTAAGAACTTCCCAAACATATTCAGATTACCGGACGGCGTCAGCAATACATTGTCGTCAATCATGGATTGAGCAGTTTCCAGTCCGCGTAAATCTGTACTGATCGCTTTTCCGCCATGAGGAGAGGCGGAAAAATCTCCGAGGTCCAGATCTTTGCCCGCTCCATCCCCGTACCTCGGCAGGCCATTATGATAGATGGTGCCAAATGAATAATCGGAATTGTTGAGAACGCGGGTCAAGCCGACATAGTGATCTTTGTCGAAGTGAGATATAATGACCGCATCGATATGCAAACTATCTCTCGGTAGTACTCCTACGGCTTGATCGGCACGCCGCAGCGCTGAGAGGCGTCGGTGGAGTTGGTCGGCAAATCCTCTACTAGGGCCGCCATCAATGATAACGATTACGCCTTCTGCTTCGATCAACACGGCGTCGCCTTGACCGACGTCAGTGTAAAACACTTTCAGTTGTTGTCGCTCGCAGATCCTGTCTTCTCTGACAAAACCTTCTCGAAATGACCCATCTTCTTTGGGAACCGTTTGAGCAGCGATCCAACCATTGCTCGCTGTAGCAACGTCTACATGCAGTCTCTGGCCGAGGAGTAGTTGCTTGCTGCCTGACGATTCGGCTGAGTTACCGGCACGTCTCACGAGCCAAGTGCTGGGTTGGCATACGTAACGGATCTCCATGATGTCCCCCAACCTCATCTATTGCGAATAATAGATCGCACGAATCAGAGATAATCTCAAATCAAGGTGGAGAACAGTCGCTGGGACTCTAAGTTCAAGAGATCACGGCGCGTAGTTTTCGGGTATTTTTCTTGGAGGTTTGTTAGCGTCAGATCAAATCAGATGTGCGGCCATCTGGCAGACGCGTGATACGTATTTCGGCTATTCGTCTGGTTCTGAAAATTCGATGACTTTGATACCGGCTCGCTTGAAGCCTTCATGATTGACCGGCGCAAAACCAAGGGCGATGCCCGTATATCGTCAGCCATACTTGGTAATCATCGGATTTTACGCGCGTGCTGCTGCCAGATGAGCCAGTAGAATATCGTCATAACCCGATAGCCCAACAAAAAATCGGAAAGTGACTGGAGAGCAGTGCGCGAATAGAACGAATCATGTACATATGTCAGGTCAAACTGAATCGCAAAGGCGATTTAGAAACGAATACAAGGCCCGATCATGACCCATCAAGTCGTGTTTTTCCCGAGCGGCAATGCCGATACGTGCTTCATTCAACTCGCGAATGGACGAAAGATCATCTACGACTACGCGAACATGTTCGCCCCCGAAGAGGATGCCGATAAGCGCATTGATCTGGAACACGAAATTCGCGATCGAGTCGGCAGTTGTAGATTCGTCAGTGTGCTCGCGTTTTCGCACTTCGATAGAGATCACTATCGGCGTGCCTCAGAGCTTTTCTTCTTGAGGCACGCTAAAAAATACCAATCCAACGATCGGATCGGCTTCGAGACTATGTGGGTCCCTGCGGCCGCCATTCTGGAAGAAGGCATAACCGATGAGGGTAGGGTGCTGCGCGCTGAGGCGCGTCACAGGTTGATTGAAGGATCGGGCATTCGCATTTTTTCCGCTCCGCATGCGCTCGACCAGTGGCTGAGAGATCGAAACATCCGCCCTGGCGATCGCGCTCACTTGATGACTGATGCCGGACAACTCGCTCCTGAGTTTTCATTGGGGCGCGACGGTATTGAGTTTTTCGTCCACTCACCATTTGCCGAGAAGTGCGAAGATGGCTCAACGGTTCAGCGCAACGCCTCTGCCTTATTTATGCAGGCCAAGTTCCAGGTTGAGGGCGAACCGAGTTATCTTATTCTGTCGGCAGATTGCGAGTATGAGACGCTTGAGCAAATCGTTCGAATCACCCGGGCGCGGCGAAACGATGAGCGCCTGCTCGCAGACATTAATAACATTCCGCATCACTGCTCCTACCTCTCGCTATCTGACGAGAAAGGGAAACGTATCACAGTTCCGTCCGATGCGCTGCGCTGGTTATATGAAGAGCAGTCAAATCCAGAGTGCATCTTCGTGTCTACCAGCGACTATATTCGGGCTGGCGATTCAATTCAGCCTCCGCACAATCAGGCCGCAGAATATTACAAGCAAGTCGCCCGCAACGTGGGTGGACAATTCATCGTGACGATGGAGCATCCTAAAATCTTCGCGCCTGAGCCTTTGGAAATCCAAATCACACGAAGCGGTCCCAAGACACGCAAAAAGCTTGCGGGAGCTGCAACGATTGCTACGTCAACACGGGCGCCAAGGGCAGGTCGTTGCTAATTGATATTCCTGGAGAACCGATCGCCAAACAGGATCTGACGGGGCGCCGCGCGATTGAGATCGTCAAATATCTCGAAGCGAAGAACTCCAGCTATCTGCGTCTGAAAGAATGTCGCCGAAAATTCGGCGACGATATTTTGATAATTGAGATCGACGTTGAAGTTGCACCGAGGCGTCCTGTCAAAATCGCGCCTACCGAACCTATCATGCTTATCTGTCCTGGCGAAGGTAACGGAATGCCTTTGGTCGTACCTCTTCGGGAAGACTTTCCAGATGATGAGCTTCACATCACCATCCATGATGGCAGCGAATTCGTTTCTCTATGCTTATGGGACACGCCGCAAGAGGATCAAAAAGCCAGATTCACGCCATTCATGTTTTTGGCGCGTATCAAAGAATGGCTTGAACTTGCCGCGGAGCGAAAGCTTCACCAAGCCGACCAAGGGCCGGAACCTGTCTTAACTGGCACATCTTCGCAGGCGATCATTCCTGCGGGGCCAATAGACCCAGATACGCGATATCTGGCTTACGGCCAGAAGACCTTGAAGAATAACCTGACAGTTCGGTTCTATCGAGCTGATGATGAGAGATTTGTCGGCAAAACCGGCGCATACAAATTTGTACTGATCCCGATCACGACCGGGATCGTGTGCGGGCGCGCTGTGCGGTCGGCGCCGCGAACCTTGAAGAAGTTAGCGTCACTTGTCTCGGATCATGGCGGCGATTTGGTTCAGTCAGTTACGGATTTCGTGACATCCACGAACAATGAAAAGGGGCTCGCCGAAGCGATCCCTGTTGTTCTTGTCACTTTCCCTAAATCATCGACGCCGAACGGAAAGATTGACAGCCAAGATCAATGGGCATTCACCCTGGACCAAACGGTAGCCGAAATCGGCAAGGAGATGGGCGCCTACGACTCCGCAGGCGGGTTTACTGCGGCATTGATCGGACAGCGCGCTGACCCCGATAAACTACCGCCTCTCAGCGTCGTCCCGATGATCGTTATCCAGGAATTGGAAGCTGAGGCGGTGCCGGCCCTGTCCGGATGGGACGAAGGCTTTGAAACAAAGTGTTTTGCAATCGGCGCAGGTGCCCTTGGAGGCAAAATTGTCGAACTCTGTCTTCGCGGCGGGTTCGGACACTGGAGTGTGGTCGATAAGGACGTTTTCCTACCGCACAATACTGTCCGGCATGTCCTCGGAGATTGGGCGATCGGCGATCCCAAAGCTCTGCACTTGCAACTCTTCTTGAATGAGTCCCTGCCAGGCGAACGTGTGGGTAAACCCTTTGTTGAAGATCTTGAGGACAGCGATGGATTGTCGAAAGAGTTGCTCAAAGCAATGTCTGAAAGCGATCTGCTCGTAGATATGTCGGCTTCTGTTACCGTTGCGCGAGCGCTTTCTATGATGAGTGATGTGCCACGATGCGTCTCTCTCTTTTTCAATCCAGGCGCAACGGATCTGGTCATGCTCTGCGAGGACGAAGACAAGAGCCTGTCTTTGATAGATCTGGAGGCAAGTTACTATACAGCACTTATTACTGATGAGCGCCTTCACGCGCACCTATCCAATAGGGATGCGCAAGGCATAAGATACGGAAATGGCTGCTCGGATATCACAGCGCAGATTGGTCCAGATCAGGTTTCAATCCTGGGCGGCATCGGATGTAAAGCGCTTCGTCAAATAGGAAGTTCAGCTTCCGCCCAAGCAAAGATCTGGCGCATGCAAGAAGACGGCGCGATATCGGTCGTGGAATTGCCGTGCTCAACCTTCCGAGGTGAGAAGTTTGAAGACTGGAATATAGGCTGGAGCGATGACCTCATCGAGAAACTTGGCGTCGAGCGCGCGCAAGAGCTTCCTAATGAAACTGGCGGCATTCTCTTAGGCATGGTCGATTTTGAAAAAAGACTGATGCGAATTTGCGCTGCAATCGAAGCACCTTCAGACAGTGTGAAACGCCCGCACTATTTCGAGCGCGGCTATACCGGATTAGAGACCCGGCTAAAAGAAATCGGGGATGGCACAGCGGGTCAGCTGCGATATGTCGGCGAGTGGCATTCGCACCCTAAAAATGTTCCTGCGCGTCCGAGCGCAGATGACGAAAAACTCTTCTCGGCATTGGCAGATTTGTTCGAAGCAACCTGTGAGCCGCACATAATGGCAATCATCAGTGATAGTGAACTGTTTGCTCGAATTGGAATTGGCGATCGCGTCCATGATACGGTTCTCACGCTATGAGCCAGCCAAAATTGCCTAACGAACGCGCCCGTTTCAAACGTAACGCTTCGGAATAATCCATTCCTAAGCTAGGAGAATGCGATGCCCCTTTCAGAGTCTCAAATGCCATCTGCTCTAAACCATCCTAGCGCGCCGGATGGCACTCGGGTCGATCTGTTTAAGCCAAATGGTGTGGGGCTCAGTTGCTCTGGTGGGGGATATAAATCAGGGGTCTACCAGGTCGGTGCATTCATCAGACTGAACGAAGTCGGAATGCTGCCCAAGATCGATCGCATCTCCAGCGTGTCAGGAGGCTCAATTAGTGCGGCCTATCTCGCGATCAATTGGGACAAACTGAACTGGCAAGACGATGTTGCGACCAACTTTGATGAGGTTGTCACCGCGCCTCTAACAGAGTTTTTTACTTCGAAGAGCATAGATGTCGTGAACATCGTGGCAGGCCTCAGTGTGCCGTTTCGGACGGGCGCTTCAGGGCTTCAAAACGCCTACAAAAAATACCTCTTCGGGGATGCGACGCTGCAGGACTTTCCGGACCCAGAGCCGGGAAAGACACCGCGCTTTGTCATCCTCGCGACAGATTTCGAACTGAATACACTTTGGCGATTCGCCAAGCCGTATGCCGCGAACTATCGCGTAGGCGAAATCCTAAAACCAACTCTTGAGTTGTCTGCGATCGTCACGGCGTCGTCCGCGTTCCCGCCGTTCTTCTGTCCCGTCGATATCTCCCTCAAAGGCGTAGAGGTTCGCGCATACACAAACTCAGATCGGCATGAAAAACCATACATTAATCGAATGAGGCTCGCAGACGCTGGTATCTACGATAACCTGGGCGCTGAACCGGTTTGGAAAACATATGGCATCGTCCTGGTCAGTAATGCAGGTGATCCATTCGGTGAAGTGACACATTCTAAACTTTGGTGGAATGTTCTCAGGCGCTCCATGTCGATGATGCACCGGCAAGCAGAAAATAATCGAATGCGCTGGCTGCACGACTTACGCAAACGTGGTGAGCGGCACTTAGCCGATTGGCACCTGCGTGAAGATGTCGGCCGGTTCAGCGATACAGAACCGCTGCGACTGAATGGGTCCGATCTAGAGCGCGTGCAAGAGTATCCTGTCAGATTAAAGAAGATCCCGCCCGATGACTTTAACCTCCTGGTGAGACATGGATACTCCATGTGTAATGCTGCCCTCCACGATACAGGGCTCGTGCTAAATGGCGCTCCGGCGAAATGGCCGCAAGTGTGAGGGATGGATCGCGCGTAAGTCATCTGTCGAGTTAATGCGTGCGTTGACCGGCGCGCATCTTATGTCTGGTTTTAGGAACTAGGTGCCGTTGCTTCGCAGCACGGAAGCCTCAATCCGATCAGCGACATCGATGAGCGAGACGCTGGATTGCCGGAGCGTTCGCACGCCGGTCCTGATCTCCGCCTCAGTCGAGCGGGGTGCTTGTGCCGGCATCAGCTTTTCAATCGCGTCTTCGAGCATTGCGATCGCTTCCACAAAAAGAACGCGGGCTGGGTCCAGTTCATCCATGGAGCCGGTGTCGCTCGACCTGACTTGATTGTCATGCAGCTTTTTCGGATCGCGACTGGACTGCGGGCGAAATCGGAGCATTGCTGTCATTGTGCCCGGGAGAATTCGGGCTTGTCTCAGTGGGGCAAGAGATCTGCCTCACAACCAAGGAGACCATAATATGACTGAAGCCCTCAACGCCCCAAAACCTGGAACCAAGGAAGCCGCGCTCGTAAAGGCGCTTAACGGACGCGGAAAGACCATCGATCAGTTGAGTACACTGCTGAGCTGGAAACCGCACACTGTTCGCGCTGCGTTCACACGGCTCCGCGCGCGCGGTTTTCGACTGGCGCGAGTTCCGAAAACCCAGAAATCGGCGGCGCGATTCCATCTCGATCATTCTAATTCATAATGGCGCCAGAAGATATCAGCGCTCTGTCAACGCCAGATCTGAAATCGCATTGGAACGATTGTTTCGGATCGAAGCCGCCACCGAAAATGCGCCGGTTGACATTGGAACGCATCCTGATTTGCGAGGCGCAATGGCAGAGAAGCGGAGAAAACCGGGGCAGGATCAGGCGCGAACTCGAGAAGGTCATCACTGCTCGTTCCGCTGTTCAGGACGGCACGCGCCTGATCCGCGAATGGCACGGAACCGAACACGTCGTGGATGTCATTGATGGGGTTTTCCACTGGAACGACCGGACCTGGAATTCACTCAGCGCGATTGCCCGGGAGATCACTGGTGCCAGGTGGTCGGGCCCTCGCTTCTTCGGAGTGAAGGGATGAAGCGTGTGCGTTGCGCGATCTATACGCGAAAATCGTCCGATGAAGGCCTCGATCAGAACTTCAATTCCCTCGACGCGCAGCGTGAGGCGTGTGAGGCTTATATTCGATCGCAAAAACATGAAGGCTGGAAAGCGCTTCCTGTGCGTTTCGACGACGGCGGCGCTTCCGGCGGCAATATGGAAAGGCCAGCGCTACAAAGATTGCTGACCGAGATCGATCAAGGAAGGGTTGATATGGTCGTGGTCTACAAGATTGATCGCCTCACACGGTCGCTTGCAGACTTCGCCAAACTGGTTGATCGACTTGATGACGCTGGCGCCAGCTTCGTATCCGTCACTCAGCAGTTCAATACGTCGACCAGCATGGGGCGGCTCACGCTGAACGTACTTTTATCTTTCGCTCAGTTCGAGCGCGAGGTCACCGCCGAACGCATCCGGGATAAGATCGCAGCCTCGAAGAAGAAGGGGCTCTGGATGGGCGGCCTGGTGCCGCTTGGCTATGACAAGAACGACCAGGGCCTGGTTATCAACAAGGAAGAGGCACGGATTGTCGGAACCCTGTTCGAGGTGTATCTCGAAGTTGGCAGCGTCCGGGCACTAAAGGACCTCGCAGACACGCGAGGCTTTCGAACGAAGACCCGGACGCTCCAATCTGGTCGGGTGAAAGAAGGAAAGCTCTTTTCGCGGGGGCGGCTTTATCATCTCCTGTCCAACCCGATCTATATCGGCAAGATCCGGCACAAAGACGCGCTCTATAGCGGACTGCATGACGCGGTCATATCGGAGGGTCTATGGGAGAGAGTTCAGACCCAGCTCCGGCAGAATTCAATCGACAGAAAGAGTCGGAAGAACGCTGCCAACCCATCACCACTGGCGGGCAAGGTGTTTGATGAAAATGGGGCGCCGCTGACGCCGAGCCATGCGAACAAGAACGGACGTCGATATCGCTACTACGTTTCAAAAGACGGCCAGGGGCGTCTCGCCGCGTCTGAATTTGAACACGCGGTTCGCGAAGCGATGGGCGCGAACCGGGAGCTTCAGCTTCACCTGCAACGCCATGAGGAAGCGAGCCGGGATTCCATTCTTCTCGTCGCCCGGGTGACCTTGCATGAATCTAAGATCAGCATCGATCTGATGGAGGGGATCGAACCCAAACGAATTGAAGCGGATTTTGTTCGAAGACGTCGAGGCATTGAGAACAAACTGGTTCTCGAAATCGGAGCGATGCGCAAACCTGATAAAGTACTGATCAGGCGAATCCTGAAAGCGATGAACTGGATGGATCAGATAAAGCTGGGAGAGGGGATCTCCGACATCGCTGCATCAAAAAATGTGAGCCCTGAATATATCACCCACAATCTTGGATTGAGTTTGCTGTCTCCAGGCATTCTGCGTGCGATAGCGTCCGGATCCCAGCGGGCAGATATCTCCGCATATCAGCTTTCCAAGATCACGATTCCGGCAGACTGGCGCGCGCAGGAGTCCATCTTTCTGGAGCAAAATCAGCTTCCCTGATCCGTCTGCTATGCTTCCCTGTTTCCACTTTTGAATTCCCTGTTCCCAAAATTCGCTTCCCTGTTTTTTCGAGTAGGGAATTTCGTCATGATCCCCAGTGTCTACGGGGGATCACGGCACGCTAAACTCATCAAAAACAGGCTATTTTCTGAAATTTCCCTGTAAAATGGCTCTTATCAGGGAAAAGACCCTGATAACTGACCAAATTGAATCCCGGCAGAGACTTGAGGCCAAATACGCGGGAGCCGTCTCCATGAAGCGGAGACCAGGCATCAGGATATCCCTGAAAGGGCCCACAAGTCCCGGAATAGTCGGGACTAATTTGGAAGGATAGAAATTCGCTGAAAATGGCCAGACTGCGTGGCGGA